>CAVWER010000011.1:0-7889 GCA_963754215.1 uncultured Alphaproteobacteria bacterium | reverse complement strand
CGGTGGCGGCGGCACCTCCGCTGCGGGCGGAGCCAAAGGCGGATCGCCAATCGCGGTCACCGTCGGGCCGGGGTCGACGGCCGGACGCGGTGCGGCCTCGGGAGGCGGCGCCGTCTCGGGCGGCGCAGGCTTCGCTGGCTGCGAAGCGCCTAGCGCGATCGCTGCGGCCGGTTTTTGCGTAGCGCGCCTTGTCGGCGTCGGCTGGGCCGGTGCCGGCACGGGCTCGCGATTGAGCTCGGGTCGGGCGGAGACGATGGCTCGGGCAGCGGCTGGGCGACTGCGACTGGCGGTTCCGGATAGGTCGGCGGGATCTGCGCTTGCTGGCGCTCCCACTCGAGCCTTTCGCGTTCGCGCCGCTCACGCTCTCGCCGCCTCTCCTCTCTGGCCCGGGCCGCAGCTGCATCGACCGCGTCCTGGACCACATCGCGGATGACCTCACCGGCCGGCGGCCGCTTCACTTCCTGATAGGGATAATTGGGTGACGGCGTCTGCGGCTGCCCCTGCGTCTGCGCATAGGCCGGCGCCGCCTCCAGTGCCGCCGCGATCATTGCCGCCATCGCCGAACGGATCATGACTCCTCCCCCGGCCGAGCCGCCGCATCACCGGCTTTTTGTCCGTCGCTGTCAAGCGTAGAGCCTCGCGGCATGGCCGATATAGCATTTCTCGATCTGCTCGATGACCGCCGAATCGCTTACCGGCTCCGCCCGGGCGGCGCGCCGACTTTGGTGTTTTTCCCAGGCTATGCTTCGGACATGGAGGGAGCCAAGGCCCTGGCGCTGGATTCGTTGGCCGAGCGGCGGGGGATCGGAATGCTGCGCCTCGATTATTCGGGCACCGGTTCGAGCCCCGGGGATTTCGAGGATGGCACGCTCGAGAAATGGCTCGAGGAAAGCCTCGCCGCGGTCGATCGGCTGACCGAGGGTCCGCTGATCCCGATCGGCTCGTCGATGGGCGGGTGGATCGCGCTCCACCTGGCGCTGCGCCGCCCCGATCGGGTCCGGGCGTTGGTCGGGATCGCCAGCGCGCCGGATTTTACCGACTGGGGGCTGCAACGCGGGTCCGGCGGCATCACGGACGCTTTCCGGTTTTCGGGCCAGCGGCTGCTATTGCTTGGCGGCGAGATCGCGGTGGATTGCCCGGTCCGGCTGGTCCACGGCGAGGCCGACGGCGACGTGCCGCTGGATATCGCATTCCGGACCATGCGCGCGCTGCGTTCATCCGATGTGCAGCTTGCGGTCATAAAGGGCGGCGGTCACCGCCTGTCGGAACCGCACGACATCGACGCCATCCTGCGCATAGTCGCCGGCCTTCTGGAGCCGCCTGAATGATTTTCCTCATCGCCGCCGCAATTGCCACCGCCGCCCCAACCGCGGCCGCGTCCTCCGCGCCGTCACCCTGCGCCAACCTTGTCAGCGCCGATGCTTTCATCTGCCGCGCGCTGGCCGCGCAAAAGGGTGGCGACAACGCCGGCGCGGCATCGGCGTTCGAACAGGCGGCCCTGGCCTCGTCGGACAAGGACGCGGCCACCGCCCACCTGTGGGCCGCGGCGGGCAATATGTGGATTGCTGCGGATCAGCCGGCCAAGGCCGCGGTCGCGCTCGACAAGGCGCTGGCGCTTCCGGGCCTGCAGGCCGCGCAACGCGGCGAGGCGCTTCTCGACCGCGCCCGCGCCGCCGAAGCGCAAAACGATTTGATCACTGCGCGAGCCAAGCTCAACGAAGCCGCGGCGAGCATCTCGGGCGATCCGTTTTACTGGTATTTTTCGGCCGCGCTCTACATCCGCGAACAGAACAGCCAGGCCGCGCAGGCCGCGATCGGCCGCGCGCTGACGCTCGCTCCGGCCGACCCGACGATCCTGTTCGAGGCCGGGCACGTCGCCCAGATCACCGGCGACACGGTCGGCGCGCGCGATTACTGGCAGCGGGCGCTTGCGCGCGATCCCGCCGGGCCGATCGGCAAAGCGGCACAGGAAGCCTTGCGAATGCTCCCCGCGCCGCTCACCGTGAAGACCAACTAGCCGAGGTCGTAGTCGATCGTCGTTACGACGCGCACCTTCTGGAAGGGCGTGCTGCCGCCCGACGAGCTGCAGTCCTCGCAATCCTCGCCGTCCCGCGCACCTACCGAGAAATAGCCCTGGCTGGCCGACTTCAGGCGGCCCACCTCGACTCCGCTGTCGCGCGCGAACTGCTCGGCGCTGCGGCGGGCGTTGCGTGTCGCCTCCGCGATCATCTCCGGCTTCAGGCCGTTGAGCCCCGTAAAGGTGTAGCTGATGTTGCTCCCCGACAGCTCGACTCCGTCGCGCAGCAGCTCGGCCTGGCGAGTATAGGCAAGACGGGCCTTCATCGCGTCGGTGGTCCTCAGCTGGATCGATCGGCTGACGGTCAGCTTTTGCGGTCCGACCGGCTTGCCGTCGCGGTCGCGCGCCTGCTCGCGGCTCAGCGTCACGTCGCTGTCGGTGACCTCTTCCGGCCTGAAGCCGGCCCGCTGGTAGAAGGCGCGGATGGTGCGCGCCTGCTGGTCGACCGACGCCTGGACCGGAGCAAGCTCCGTGCCGTCGTGCGAAAAGCTGACCGACCAGGTCGCAAGGTCGGCGGTCACATTGCGTTCAGATACGCCGCGAACGGTGACCGACCGGTGCTCGGACATTTTCGAGCGCCGGAGGCCGTCGCCGAGCGCGTAGCCGCTCGTCGTGAGTCCAATCGAAAAAATCGCGACCGCGCCCAATAGGACGACGCGGCTGTCCTGCAACTTTTGTATCATGGAAGTATATCCTGCGTTCGTCGTAATGCTGACGACCACCGGGCACGATCGCCGGTCACGGTCGGTCGACGAACCGTGCAATTATAGCGATGAGCTGAGTGAGATGAAATGAGAATCGTGCGCTCGAGGGTCCAGTCATGCGAAACGGCGGCCACTGTTGCATTTTCCCAACGGCCGAGCCGAGGAGGCTGAACGATGCTCGAGGTCGTCGCGGTCCCCGCGTTAACCGACAATTACATCTGGCTGGTCCGCGACCAAGACAGCGGGGAGACTGCGGTGGTCGATCCGGGCGACGCCGCGCCGGCGCTCGAAGAAGCCGAGCGCCGCGGCTGGCCGATCACCCAGGTCTGGAACACCCACTGGCACCCCGACCACACGGGCGGGAACCTGGCGATCAAGGCAGCGACCGGCGCTCCGGTGTCCGGCCCGGCCGCCGAAACCATCGCCGGCCGCGACGTTGCGCTGTCCGAGGGCAGTGCGCTGCGCATCGGCGGCCACATCGGCCGGGTGATCGAGATACCCGGCCATACGCTGGGGCACGTCGCCTTGGTCTTCGAAGACGATCGCATCGCGTTCGTCGGCGACACCTTGTTCGCAATGGGCTGCGGCCGGCTGTTCGAGGGGACGGCGGAGCAGATGTTCGCCTCGCTCCAGCGGATCGCGGCCCTTGCGCCGGACACCGCCCTTTACTGCGGCCACGAATACACGCTCGCCAACGGCCTGTTCGCGGTCACCGCCGAACCCGGCAACGAATTGATCCGCCAGCGGCTCGAAGAGGTCCGCGAGTTGCGCGAAGCGGGACGAATCACCCTTCCAACAAGCGTAGCGGCGGAGCGGGAAACCAATCCGTTCGTTAGAGCAACCGATGGGGAGGAATTGGCGCGGCTACGTGACGCAAAAGACAGGTTTCGTTCATGAAACGAAGCGCCAAGACTTTATATAGAATTCAACTCGCGATGGAGGTGAAAATGCGTGGCATCCCCCTGCTACTGATCGGCGCGGCGCTGGCGTCCTGCACGACCGCGCCGCCGCAGCCGATGCGGACCGCCCAGGGCCAGCAGCAATATGAAACCCTGCTCGCCGGCAAGGTCGCCGGCAATCCGATCAGCTGCCTGCCAACCTACCGGGCCGACGACATGATCAGGATCGACGAGCAGACGATCGCCTTCAGGGACGGCAGCAGCCGGGTCTATGTGGCCCATATGCGCGGTGCCTGTTCGAACCTGACCTCCGGCAACTATGCGCTGGTCACCAAGAGCTTCGGCAGCGGCGGGCTGTGCAGCGGCGACATCGCGCGCGTGGTCGACACGACCAACCACATTACGGTGGGCAGCTGCGCATTCGGCGACTTCGTGCCCTACACCAAGGTCGGCACCCGGACCTACTAAGCTCCCGCGCCTCGCGTTATTTGGGATAGAGCGCGTCGAGGCGCTCGCCATAGACCTCACCGATCACGTGGCGGCGGATTTTGAGCGAGGGCGTCAATTGCTCGTTGTCGATGGTGAAGGGCTCATCGGCGAGGATGAAGCGGCGGACCCGCTCGACCACCGACAGATCGGCGTTCACGCGGTCGACGGCCCGCTGCAGCCGCTGATGCAGGTCGGCTGATTTCGCGATCTCGGGCTCGGGCACGAGCAACGCCACCAGGTGCGGCCGCCGGTCGCCATAGACCATCGCCTGGGCGATCTCGTTTTGCAGCGTCAGCATGCCCTCGATCCGCTGGGGCGAGATGTTGTCGCCCTTGTCGTTGACGAGGATGTCCTTCTTGCGGTCGGTGATTTTGATCCGGCCCTTGTCGTCGAAATGCCCGACGTCGCCGGTCGCGAGCCAGCCATCCTGCAGCACCCGCGCCGTTTCCTCTTCGTTGCGCCAATAACCGTGCATGACGAGCTCGCCGCGGACCATGATCTCGCCGTCCTCGGCGATCCTGACCTCGGCGTTCTTGACCGGCGGCCCGACGGTATCGAGCCGGATCCCGGCGCTCGGCCGGTTGCAGGCGATCACGGGCCCGGCCTCGGTCTGGCCATAGCCCTGGAGGAATGTGATCCCCAGCGCTTCGAAGAATAGCCCGACCTCCGGATTGAGCGGAGCGCCGCCCGACACCCACGCCTTCTGCCGTCCGCCGATCTTGGCGCGGACCTTGCGCCGCAGCGTCAACGACAGGAACCCGTCCATCGGCAGGTCCCACGGCTTGCGCGCTCCGCGCGCCTTGTCGCCGCCGATCTTGAGCGCGCGATAAAGCAGGTATTTCGACAGCCCCCCGCCGGCCTCGATCGTCTTCATGATCCGCGCGCGAAGCATCTCGAACAGCCGCGGCACGACGACCATGATCGTCGGCTGGACCTCCTCGATATTGGCGGCCAGCTTCTCGAGGCTCTCGGCGTAATAAATCTGCGCCCCGAGTGCGACCGGGAAGTGCTGCCCGCCGGTATGCTCATAGGCGTGGCTCGCCGGGAGGAAGGATAGGAATATCTCATCCTCCCAGCCGAAGTCGGTCGAGATGATGTCGGCCGCGCCCTCGAGGTTGGCGAGGATCGAGCCATGGTGTTGCCGCACTCCGCGAGGCGCGCCGCCGGTACCGCTGGTATAGATCAGGCAGGCGAGATCGTCGCGGCCGACACCCTGCAATTCGCGCTTCAGTTCCTCAACGTCGGCCGGCCCCGCGATCAGATCGGGCCAGCAATGGACCTGCGTATCGTCGGGGACCTGCGTCCGAGTCATTTCGTCGATCGCGATGAAGTGCCGGCAGTCGGGCGCGGTGAGCACGGCGGGCGCGAGATTCCTGGTCAGTTTCTGGGTCGAGACGATGACCGCGCGGGCGCCGCTGTTCTCGAGGATATGCGCATGATCGCGGCTGGTATTGGTGGTGTAGGTCGGGACCGTGACGCAGCCGGCGGCCATGATCCCGAGGTCGGCGATCAACCATTCGGGGCGGTTCTCGCTGACCAGGCAGACGCGGTCGCCCTTCTTGAGGCCCATGCGCTTGAGGCTCGCCGCGAGCGCTGCCACCTGCCGCGCCGCTTCTGACCAGCTGATCGGGCGCCACTCGCCCTCGCGCTTGGCCCACAGGAACGGCGCGTCGCCCATCTCCTCTGCCCGCGTCAGGAACATCGAGACCAGATTTTCGAATCGTTCGAGCTGACGCGCCAAATGCCTACTCCCCGGCGGCGCTTCTTAGCGGAAACGATTGCGAGCGCCACTCGTCGTGGTAGGCGGAGGTCGCCATGCGACCGTTTCGTCAGTTCCTCGCCGCCGTGGCTTTGGCAGCGCTCCCGGCCTGCGCCGCCACTCCCGCTCCCCGGCCGGCGCCGAGCGCAACGGCTTCAGGCGATCCGTTCGTTATCGCCGCCAACCCGCTCGCCGCCGAGGCGGGTCTTAATGTGCTGAAGCGCGGAGGAAGCGCGGTCGATGCGGCGATCGCGGTCCAGGCGATGTTGTCGCTGGTCGAACCGCAGAGCTCGGGCGTCGGCGGAGGCGCCTTCATGACCTATTTCGGCGCCCGCACCGGCAAGATCACGATCTACGACGGCCGCGAGGTCGCGCCCGCACAGGCGACGCCGGGCATGTTCCTTGACGCTGCCGGCCAACCGCTGCCGTTCAACACGGCTGTCGTTAGCGGGCGCGCGACGGGGGTGCCGGGTGCGGTCAAGATGCTGGCGCTGGCTCACGGTGAGCATGGCAAGCTCCCATGGTCGAGCCTGTTCGGCGACGCCGAGCGAACCGCGGACCAGGGGTTCATCGTCTCTCCGCGGCTAAGCCGGATGATCCACGCCGATTTTGCCGAGAATCACCAGCCCGACGTGATCGCCTATTTCTCGAAGCCGGACGGCGGCCTGCTCAACGTCGGCGACCGGCTGGTCAACAAGCCCTATGCCGATTTTCTTCGCCGGCTCGCGAGCCAGGGTCCGGCGGCGCTCTACGCGGGGTCGACGGCGGCGAAGATCGTGGCCCGGACGCACGCCGGCCCGCTCGCCGGGGCGATGACCATGGCGGACCTCGCCAATTACCGGCCGATCAGGCGCGAGCCGGTTTGCGGCCCGTTCCGGGTCTATCTCCTGTGCGCTCCGCCGCCGCCCTCGAGCGGGGTCGGGCTGATCGAGCTGATGATGATGCTCGACCGCACGGACATTGCCGCGCGCGGCCCCGGCGACCCGCAAAGCTGGTTCCTGTTCGCCGAGGCCAGCCGTCTGATGTACGCCGACCGCGACAAATATGTCGGCGACCCGGCGTTCGTGAAGGTGCCGGTCAATGGCATGATCGAAGTCGCTTATGTCGCGTCTCGCGCGCGGCTCATCGGCACGAGCGCGGGTCCGCCGCCGGAGGCTGGGCGCCCCGAGCTGGCTCCGCTGATGGCCGCCGACAACACGCTCGAGCCGACCGGGACCTCGCACTTCATCGTCCGCGACGCAGACGGAAACGTCGTCTCTATGACCACGACGGTCGAAATCGATCTTCGGCACCGGCCGAATGGTCGATGGCTTCTTCCTCAACAACCAGCTGACCGATTTCTCCTTCTCGCCGGTCGACGCGCAGGGGCGGCCGGTCGCGAACGCTGTCGCGCCGGGCAAGCGTCCGCGCTCATCGATGGTGCCCTCGATCTTGCTTACGAACGACGGCAAGTTCGCCGGCGCGATTGGTTCGGCCGGAGGCAATTCGATCCTCGCTTTTGTCGCCAAGTCGCTGGTCGCCTCGGTCGACTGGAACATGAGCATGGCCGACGCGCTCGCCGCGCCCAACCTCGTCGCGCGCGGCCCCAACTTCAACGGCGAGGTGACCAAATTCTCCCCCGCGATCCTCGAGGGACTGCGCCAGCGCGAGATCGACCTCAAGCCGGGGCAGGGTGAGGATTTGGGCCTGACCGGAGTCCTGATCCGCGAGGGCAGGATTGACGGCGCCGCCGACCCTCGCCGCGAAGGCGTGGTGCTGATCCTGAAGCGCTAGCGCTTTTCGGACCCGACCGCCTCGCCGATGCTGGCGATCCCCTCGCGCTTCAGACGATCGGCAAGCCCGCACGCGATCCGCCGCGCAATTCCCGGACCGTCGTAGACCATCGCGGTATAGAGCTGGACCAGGCTCGCTCCGGCGATGATCCGCTCCCACGCGTCGTCGGCATTGGCTATTCCCCCGAC
>CAVWER010000010.1:0-9784 GCA_963754215.1 uncultured Alphaproteobacteria bacterium | reverse complement strand
GTTTCGCGTCGCCCATTCTGCTCGGCGACGATCTGCACGCCGAGCCGGACCAGAGGCCGGACGTCCGAGGCGACGAAACCGTCGGCACGGACGATGTCGATCACGCTCCAGCTGGCCGCCAGCGTCACGCTGACCTGGGCGACGCGCGGGTCGCGAGCCCGGGCCGCCGCGTCGATCCGCTCGCACAAGGCGACCTTCTGAGCAAACGGCACCAGCGACAGCGGATCGTCGGCCCCGTACATCGCCTGGTTGGTGCGTTGCGGCGGGGCAGCCGGCGCGCCCTTCGCCGGGTCGAGCAATTTTAGGGTCGCGGCGGCGCGTTCGATCGCGGCCTCGCTGATCTCGTTGGCGTGGGCGAAGGCGGTGGTCTCGCCGGTTACTCCACGAAGCCCGAAGCCCGAGGAGGTATGGAAGTCCGCAGTCTTCAGCCGCCCGTCGTCGAAACCGAACGCTTCGCTGGCGCTATACTGGAGATAGAGCTCACCGTCGTCGCAGGCGGCGAGGTTACTGGCCGCGAGCCGGCGGGCGCCGTCAGGATCGAGGCTGCGGTAGAGAAAACGTCGCGGGTCGGCCCTGCTCATGCCGCCTGGGTGTCCGCAGGTCCCCCGATGAAAACGAAGCGGCGGTCGCAATAGCCGCATTCGACGAAGCCGATCTCCGGATCGATCCTGAGATAGACTCGCGGATGGCCGAGCGCGGGCTCGACTTCGCCCGAGCCGTCGCACGCGACCTCGAGGGTTGAAACGCGGATGATCTCGGGCGGTTCGATCGGTTGCATCGCAGTCGAGGTAGCAACCGGCATGCGCCGGTTCAACCGAGCGTCGGCTTGTCGCCTGTGCGGGGCGCTCCTATGCCCCCGCGCTTATGGACGAGCCCGCGATCCGCATCGAAGCGCTGTCGAAGACCTATGAAGGCGGCAAGCTGGCGCTTAACGAGGTCAGCTTCGACGTTCCACGCGGGCAGATTTTCGGGCTGCTCGGGCCGAACGGTGCGGGCAAGTCGACGCTGATCAACATCCTCGCCGGGCTGGTCGTGAAGACCGGCGGCAAGGTCGTCATCTGGGGCTTCGACATCGACAAGCATCCGCGAAATTCGAAGCGGTCGATCGGCGTCGTCCCGCAGGAGATCATCTTCGATCCCTTTTTCACGCCGCGCGAGACGCTCGAGATCCAGGCCGGCCTGTACGGCGTTCCGGCGGCCGACCGGAAGAGCGACGAATTGCTTGCGGCCATGCATCTGACCGACAAGGCCAATGCCTATTCGCGAACTTTGTCGGGGGGGATGAAGCGGCGGCTGCTGGTCGCCAAGGCAATGGTCCATTCGCCGCCGATCCTGGTGCTCGACGAGCCGACCGCGGGGGTCGACGTCGAGCTGCGAAGGCAGCTGTGGGACTATGTGCGGCGACTGAATGCGGAAGGGGTGACGATCGTGCTCACCACCCATTATCTCGAGGAAGCGGAGCAATTGTGCGACCGCATTGCGATCATCCACCACGGCCGCGTGATCGCCAATGAGCCGACCCGCGAGCTGGTCTCGCGTGCCCAGGAAAAAGCCGTCGTCGTCACGTTCGACAAGGACATCGCCAATGTGCCCGTCAACAGCTGCTTCGAGAATATCGCGCTGATCGACGAACGCACGCTCGAGATCACCTACCGCAAGGACAAGGTCAACGCCGGCCAGGTGCTGAGCGCCCTTGCCGCCGAGGGACTCGCGATTGTCGACGTATCGACCCGCGACCCCGACCTTGAAGATGTGTTCCTGAGCCTCGTCTCGGCGACCGGAAGCCCTGAAGCCGACCGCGGACGTCCTTATCGTCGGCTCGGGCGCGGCCGGGCTGACCGCTGCGCTCAACCTCGCCGAGACCCATAAGGTCGCGGTCATCGCCAAGGGCGCGCTCGGCGACAGCGCCAGCGCCCGCGCCCAGGGCGGAATTGCCGCGGTGCTCGAAGAAGGCGACAGCTTCGAAGCACATGTCGAGGACACGATGATCGCCGGCGCGGGGCTCAACGACCTCGAGGTCGTCGAGCATGTGGTCGAGCAGGCACCCCGGGCGATCCAGCATTTGATCGACCTCGGCGTTCCCTTCGCCAGCGAGAATGGCGCGCTCCATCTGACTCGCGAAGGCGGCCACAGCCACCGCCGGATCGTGCATGTTGCCGATGCGACCGGCTATGCGATCAGCCAGGCGCTCGAGGCGGCCGCGGCGAAGCATCCGAACATCACGCTTGTCCCCGACATGGTCGCGATCGACCTCGTCACCGGGCGCCATGCGGCCCAGTTCACGACCAGCGGCGCGGTCCACGGGCTGTATGCCTTCAACCGCAGGAAGAGGCGGGTCGAGACCCTGACCGGGCGAGCGACGATCCTCGCCACCGGCGGTGCGGGCCGGGCTTACCTTTATTCGACCGCGCCGCGCGGCGCGACTGGTGACGGAATCGCGATGGCGTGGCGGGCGGGATGCCGCGCCTCAAACATGGAGTTCATGCAGTTCCACCCGACCTGCCTTTACAATCTGCAGGTCAAGAACTTCCTCATCACCGAGGCCGTCCGCGGCGAAGGCGGGCAGTTGAAACTTCCGCCCGGCGTCAAGGGAGGCGGCGAGCGCTTCATGCCGCAGTTCGATAAGCGCGCCGAGCTTGCGCCGCGCGACATTGTCGCCCGGGCCATCGATCATGAGATTAAGCGCCTGGGGCTCGATTACGTCCACCTCGACATCTCGCACCGCGACGAGGATTTCGTAAAGGCGCACTTCCCCAACATCTACGAGAAGCTGCTCGGGCTCGGGGTCGACATCACCAAGGAGCCGATCCCGGTCGTGCCGGCGCAGCATTACACCTGCGGCGGGGTGGTCGTGGACCTCCACGGACGCACCGATGCGCCGGGGCTTTATGCCGCCGGCGAGGTGACTCAGTCGGGCCTGCACGGAGCGAACCGCCTGGCCTCCAACAGCCTGCTCGAGTGCCTGGTGTTCGGCGAGGCGGCGGCCAAGCACATCATGGCGAACTTCGGCGATCTGCCCGAGGTGCCGGAAATCCGCGTCTGGGACGAAAGCCGGGTCACCGACAGCGACGAAGAGGTCGTTATCGCCCAGACCTGGGGCGAGATCCGCCGCTTCATGTGGAATTATGTCGGCATCGTCCGCACCACCAAGCGGCTCGAGCGGGCCAAGCACCGGATCGACATGCTGCGCCAGGAAGTCCGCGATTATTACGCCCACTTCCGCGTGACGCCCGACCTCATCGAGCTTCGCAACCTGGTCGAAGTCGCGGACCTGATCATTCGCTCGGCCCTGTCGCGCCACGAGAGCCGCGGGCTCCATTACACCCTCGACTTCCCGGACATGCTGCCGGAAGCGAAGGACACAGTGCTGGTGCCGTAACGCCGATGCACTCGTCGAAAGTCACGATTGCGATCGGCGAGGAGAGCGTCTCTGGCCTGCTGCTGCGCCCGGCGGACGCGAAGGCGCTGTACGTGTTCGCCCATGGCGCAGGCGCCGGAATGACGCACCGCGCGATGGAGTCGAACGCGCAAGGGCTCGCGGCGCGCGGGATCGCGACCTTGCGCTACCAGTTTCCCTACATGGAGAGGGGCGGGCGACGGCCCGACCCGCCCAAGATCGCCCACGCAGCGGTGCGAGCCGCGGTGGCGGAGGCGGCGAGGCTTGCGCCTGACCTGCCGCTGTTCGCCGGCGGCCGCTCGTTCGGCGGACGGATGACGTCGCAGGCGCAGGCGGATGCGCCGCTGCCCAAGGTGCGCGGGCTGGCCTTCCTCGGCTTCCCGCTCCATCCGGCCGGCAAGCCCGGGATCGAACGGGCCGAGCATCTCGGCCGCGTGGAAACCCCGATGTTGTTCGTGTCGGGCAGCCGCGACGCGCTCGCCGGGCTCGACCTGCTGCGGCCGGTCGTCGACGCGCTCGGCAGCCGGGCGAGCTTGCATCTGGTCGATCAGGCGGATCACAGCTTCAAGGTCGCGGCGAAAAGCGGCCGGACGCCGGCGGACGCCGAGGCCGAAGCGCTCGATGCGCTGAGCGAATGGATGCTGAGAATCATTTAAAGGGGGACCGACGAATGCCGATAGAGCTCAAGATCCTGGCGCTGGGCGCGCTGCTGCTGTTCGTCCACATTTTCACCGCCACGCGCTTCAAGACCCGGCAATATGGCCGCAAGTGGAATGTCGGCGCGCGCGACGAGATACTGCCCGAAGCCGACCCGATGACCGGCCGGACGATGCGCGCGCAGGCCAATTTCCAGGAGACATTTCCGATCGCGATCATTGCCTTGCTCGGCGTCGTGGTCGCCGGCCGCACGAGCAATGTGACCGCGCTCGGCGGCTGGATCTGGCTCGGCGCGCGGATCGTCTATCTGCCGCTCTACATTGCCGGAGTTCGCGGCTACCGCACCATCATCTGGACGATCAGCATGATTGGCCTCGTCATGGTGCTGTGGCCGCTGTTGGCCGGTTAGGCCGGCGGCAGCTTTACCATTGCCCCGGGCGAAAGTTGCAGTTTTATGACAGCCTCCTACCACAGGCACCGTGATTAGTTTCATTCATCGATGTGCCGCGGTGCTACTGGGCGTTTTCAGTTCATCAACGGCTTGGGCGCAGTCGGATAAACAAGTCTGGGCGGTTACCAGCGCCACCGCCAAGCTCGGCGACAAATGGCGGCTCTCCGAGGAAATCGTCGCGCGTTTCAGCGACCGGCGTAACGGGCTTTACGAGATCGAATCGAACACGCTTGTCGGACGGGTCATCGGCAAGGGTGTGACTGTTTGGGCCGGGTATACGCACGACCCCCAATATGCAGGCGGCCATTTCACGATCATGGAGCATCGCGCCCGCGAGCAAGTGACGTTCGACAATCTGGCGCAGCTCGGCTGGGGCAAGCTTAGTGGACGGCTGCGCTTCGAGCAGCGCTGGCGCCACGGACTGGACGGGACCGGCTGGCGCGTACGTCCCTACGTCAAATATTCGCTGCCGCTGCACGGCAAGATGGCGCTCAACTTGAGCGCCGAGCCGTTTTTCAATCTCAATCGGACCAGCTTTCAAAGGCAAAGCGGGCTCGATCGCATGCGCAGCCTGATTTCGGTTTCGGTCTCGCTATCGAAACGGCTGAGCGGTGAGGCCGGTTACATGAATCAGCACGGCTTCGTTCGCTCCGGCCCGGATACCGACGATCACATCGCCTATTTCGCCCTTAGTCTTAGCGTCTGACGCTCACTGGAACAGCGTCGTTAATCCATAGAAGAGGGCGCCCACGGCTGCGGATGCCGGAATCGTGATCAGCCAGGCGACCATCACGTTACGAGCAATCCCCCAGCGCACCGCCGAGGCCCGGCGGGCCGCTCCGGCGCCGATGACGCAGCCGGTGATGGTGTGGGTCGTCGAGACCGGAATCCCAAGATAGGAGGCGGCGAACAACATGATCGATCCGCCGGCCGAGGCGGAGAAGCCCTGGTGCTGATTGAGCTTGGTGATGCGCGTGCCCATCGTTTCGATGATGCGCCAGCCCCCCATCAGGGTGCCAAGTCCCATGGCCGCATAGCAACTGAGCGCAACCCAATTCGGCACGTGAAAGTTCCCGCGCAGATGGCCCGTCGAATAGAGAAGCACAGCGATGACCCCCATTGTTTTCTGCGCGTCGTTGAGCCCGTGTCCGAGCGAATAGGCTCCGGCCGAGACGAGGTGCAGCCCGCGGAAGGTGCGTTCCGCCCCGCTGGGACTGGCGCGGACGCCGAGCCAACTCGTCACCAGCATAATCAGCATGGTCAGGATCAGTCCAAGCGTCGGCGAAAGCACAATCGCGATGAGGGTCTTGTTGAGGCCGGCCCATTGAACCCCGCTAAACCCGGAATGCGCCACTCCGGCGCCGATAATTCCGCCGACCAGGGCATGGCTCGAAGAAGACGGAATCCCCTTGAGCCATGTCACGACGTTCCAGAACATCGCCCCGACAAGAGCGCCGAAAACAACGCCGGGCGTCACCAAATCCTTGTCGATCAGGCCCTTGCCAATCGTATCGGCGACCTTGTGCAACTCCGGCCATCGAAGCGCCAGGAAGTAGGCGGCGAAATTGAAAAAGGCGGCAAAGGCGACGGCTCCGACGGGGCCGATCAAACGCGTGCCGACAACGGTCGCGATCGAGTTCGCGGCGTCGTGGAGACCGTTCAGAAAATCGAAGGCCAGCGCAACGACGATCAAGCCGACGAGAAGCGGGAACGCGAGCTCGTGCATCAGGAGTGATCGATAACGATGCCGTCGATTTCGTTCGCAACGTCCTCGAACGCGTCCGCCACACGTTCGAGATTCTTGAACACTTCGCGCGCAACCGCGAACTGAAGCGGGTCGCTCCGGGCCGATTGAAAAGCGCGCCTTAGACCCGCGGCATGAATTTCGTCCGCGTGGCCCTCGAGGCTGACCAGCCTGCCGGTGAGTTCGTGAAGCCTGGTTCCGTTGGCGCCGATGTTTCGAAGCAGCGGCACGGCCTCCGCGGTCACGGCCGCGGCCTCCGCGATCAGGTTCACGATCTCCTTCATTTCGGGCCGCAGGTCCTTGAGCTCGTAGAGATCGATCGCGCGCGCAGCGCCGAGCATCTCGTCGATCGCGTCATCCATCGCGCCGATCAGCGAGGTGATCGACCCGCGGTCGAACGGCGTCAGGAACGTCTTGCGGACCGTAATCAGGACATGGCGGATGATATCATCCGCCTCGTGCTCCCGGTCCCGAATCGTGGCGAGGATGTCGCTCGTCGAGCAGCCGTTGGTTGCAAGCTGCTGGAGGGCGGCGGCGGCGGCGACGAGCGTCGCCGCATGGGCTTCGAACGATGCGAAGAAGTCGCCCCGCTGCGGCAACAGCCGCTGAAACCAACCGAACATGCGCTCACGCCCCCCGACGACATGCCAGACCCGCGCTGTAGAACGGCGGCAGAGAGGGAGCAACGGCCCATATCGGTTGCGGGCCGGCCGCCTCCGCCGCAGGTCACGAAGCTGACGGCATCCAGCTGCGGTTAGGCGCGCTGTCCGATCATGCGGTCGACCCTCTGAAGCGCGATATCGATCAGTTGAACTTCGGGATGGGTCGCGACCAGGATTGCGTCGCCGGCCAGGCCGTTGCCAAGCCGGACGAGGTCCGCCCGAAGCGCCTTCAGCTCTGCATCAATCGATGGGTCGCTGGCGATGCTCGCCCGGTCAGGAGCACTGCCGGCTTTCTTGCCCGACCTTAGGGTAGAAACGATCTCGTCAACCTGGTCCTGATGGCCGCGCACTTGTCGCGACAACCAATCGCCGACGTTTACATTGGCCGAAAAGGCAACGCCGGCTTTTCCCTCGACCTTCCAGGCGATGTGACCGGGGGCCTGGAGGCTTCCCCGCTTGAGAATCACCGCGGCGCCCGGGTCGAGTAGGGCGGATGTCTCGATGAGAGCGCCGGATCGCGACATATTCCTGATGCGTGCCGGCGCCGAGCCGGCATCCCAATACAGGGTCGCCGCCACGAACAAATGGCTTCGTTGATCTCGCCTGCCCTCGTCGAGCGTCGAGATTATGGGTGTCGCGTAGTTCACCTCGCGACATTGGGATGGAACATGTGAACAACTGCGTCCCAATCGATCCATAATGGAGATGGTTTCAAGACGCCTGGACCTAAACTCGGGCTGGGCCCTCACGGACGAACGCGAATGATCGTCTTCCCCGGGCGTCGCTCGGTTGGGTTGAAGGCGGCGATGGCATCGTCGAGGTCCGCGACGGTGCCGATGTTGGTCAGCAGTCGTCCGTCCCGCACTCGCTGAACGATCTCACCCAGTTGGGCGCGATCGGATTCGACAACGAAGTCGACCGCCAGGCCGTCGGCAGGCCGCGCCTCGGACGGCCCGACGATTGACACCAAATTTCCTCCGGGTCGAACCAGCCGCGCGGACCGCTTCCCGATATCGCCGCCGATGAGATCGAACACCAGATCGACTTGGCCAACATCCTCCAGTGTCTCGTTGTCGAGGTCGACGAATTCGTGTGCGCCAAAGTCGAGCGCCTTCCGACGGTCGGCGGCGCGTCCGGTGCCAATCACGTTCGCGCCGAACTCGCGTGCTAGCTGCGTCACCATCGACCCGACTGCGCCGGCCGCGCCGTGCGCAAGGACGCTCTGTCCCGCGCGAAGATGTCCGTGCTCGAACAGTCCCTGCCACGCGGTCAGGCCCGAGATCGGAAGGCTCGCGCCCACCGTGAAGTCGACATCGTCCGGCAGCGGCGCGAGGTTGCGTGCCTCGACGGCCACGTACTCGGCCAGGGTGCCGTCGCGATACCAGTCCGTAAGACCGAACACCCGCTGTCCGATGGACAGCCCCGTCGTGCCATAGCCGAGGGCGGTAACCACTCCGGCAAGCTCATGCCCGGGGATCGTCGGTGTCCGGTCACGGTCGAGGCGATCGGTCCAGGTCGAGGGCCACGTTAACTCGGTCCCGACGAATCCCGACGCATGAACCTGAACAATGACGTCGTTTATCGCTGCCTGCGGCTCGGGCCGCTCCACCAGCGTCATCCCGGCTGTTCCCTCAGCCCGGTCTGTCACCACTATCGCTTTCATCGTCCACCTCCTCGTGCGTGGGGTGTCGAAAACAGCCGCGCGGATGCCTAACTTCCGACTAGCTTCCTTCCCGCCGCCACCCTGCTAAACCCGACCGTTCATGTCCGACACCGAAACGACCGAAGCCCCTGCGAACGAGGCTCCAAACACCGGAACGACGAACCACCTCTATCTCGTCGACGGGTCGAGCTACATCTTTCGCGCCTATCACCGGTTGCCGCCGCTGACCAACCGGCACGGCCAGCCGGCGGGCGCGGTCTACGGCTATACGGCGATGCTGTGGAAGCTCGCTGACGGGCTCAACAAGGCCGACGGGCCGACGCACATGGCGGTGATCCTCGATGCGTCCGAACAGACGTTCCGCAACACCATGTACGAAGGGTACAAGGCGCACCGGCCGCCGCCGCCCGAGGATCTGGTCCCGCAATTCCCACTGATCCGCACCGCGACCAAGGCCTTCTCGATCCCGTGCATCGAGACCGCGGGGCTGGAGGCCGACGACATCATCGCCTGCTACGTGACCGCGGCCAAGGAGGCCGGCTGGCGGGTGACGATCGTTAGTTCCGATAAGGACCTGATGCAGCTGATCGACGAGGACGCGGGCGTCGACATGCTCGACACGATGAACGACCGCCGCATCGGCCGCGAACAGGTGCTCGAGAAGTTCGGTGTGCCGCCCGAAAAGGTGGGTGACGTGCTCGCGCTAATGGGCGACAGCGTCGATAATGTGCCGGGCGTTCCGGGGATCGGGCCCAAGACCGCATCGCAGCTGATCCAGCAGTTCGGCGACCTCGACACGGTGCTTGCAAGCACCGACCAGATCGCCAAGCCGAAATTGAAGCAGTCGCTGATCGACCATGCCGACAATGCGCGGCTGTCGCGCGAGCTGGTGCGGCTGGTGTGCGACGCGCCCCTCCCCGAGCCGCTGGAGGACCTCGCGCTCACCGGGATACCGAAAGAACCGCTGAAGGAATTCCTCGAGGACCAGGGGTTCAAGACGCTGCTGCAGCGGATGGTCGGCGGCGGGCCGCAGCAGACGGGCGCGACGGTGCGCAATGACGTCATGGCGGCAATGGAGCCGAAGAAGCCCGCCGGCCCGGTCGCGGAGAAGGTCGAGGTAGACCGGTCGAAATATGAGACCGTAACCGACGAAGCTTCGCTCGACCGGTGGATCGTCGAGGCGGCCGCACAGGGCCATGTCGCGATCGAT
>CAVWER010000009.1:0-5828 GCA_963754215.1 uncultured Alphaproteobacteria bacterium | reverse complement strand
ACTGGTCAGGATCAGCTCGAGCGCCCGGGCATGGTCCTCGACATGGAGCCAGTCGCGCACATTCTCGCCCTTCCGTAAACCGGCAACGGCTTCGCCCTCGATCGCATTGAGGATCGTCAGCGGGATCAGTTTCTCCGGGAAGTGGAACGGCCCGTAATTGTTCGAGCAGTTCGAAAGCACCACCGGCAGACCGTAGGTGTGGTGCCAGGCGCGGACGAAATGATCCGCCGCTGCCTTGGACGCCGAATAAGGCGAGGACGGCGCATAGGGCGTATCTTCGGTGAACACGCCGCTTTCGAGCGGCAGACGCCGAACACCTCGTCGGTGGAGACGTGATGGAATCGGAAATCGCGCGCGGGCGTCGCCGTCCAGATGCTGCCAATAGACCAGCGCGGCACTCAGCAGCTTGAACGTCCCGACGACGTTGGTTTCGACGAACGCCGCGGGGCCGTCGATCGAGCGGTCGACATGGCTTTCGGCGGCGAGGTGCATGACCGCGTCCGGCCGCTCGGATGCGAATATCGCCGCTATCGCTTCGGCATCGCAAATATCGGCCTGGTGGAACCGGTAATTGGGCGCGTCGGCGACGTCCCGGAGCGAGTCGAGATTGCCCGAATAGGTCAGCTTGTCGACATTGACGACGTCGGCGCCCTTGCCGACCAGCAGCCGGACAACGGCGCTGCCGATGAATCCGGCGCCGCCGGTGACCAGGAACTTGCGAGCCATCTAAAATCCCGTATCGACCAATGCGAGCGGCGGCGCCGAACGGTCCTTTTCGGAAAGAATGACGGTCTCGATCGCGACCGGCCAATGGATGCCGATCGCCGGATCGTCGAACCGAATAGTCCTTTCATGCTCGGGCGCAAATGGCGCGCTGCATTTGTACAGCACTTCCGTTTCATCTTCGAGCGTCACGAAACCGTGGGCGAAGCCCTGGGGCACGAACAGCTGGTTCCATTCGACAGCCGACAGTGTCGTTCCGACCCAGCGGCCGAAGGTCGGCGAGCCTCGCCGGATATCGACCGCGACGTCGAAAATCGCACCTCTGGACACCCGCACCAATTTGTCCTGTGCCGCGGGCGCGACCTGGAAATGGAGTCCTCGAAGAACACCGCGCGTGTTGGAGAGGGAGTGATTATCCTGGACGAAGCGCACATCGATGCCGGCCTCGAGCAGCCGGTCTTCCCGCCAAACCTCCGAAAAGAAGCCGCGCTCGTCCGAGAACCGCTGGGGTCGAATCTCGACCACATCTTCGATTTCGAGCCTCCGAGTCTCAAGCACGCTGATGCTCGTTCGCGCGGCGCCGGAGATAGGTGGCATAATCGGTCACACCCAGTTCGTCCGCGCGCCGCCGAAGATCGTCGGCGTTCAAATAACCGAGGTCGAGCGCGATCTCTTCCAGGCACATGATCTTCAGACCCTGACGTTTCTCGATCGTTCGAACGAATGATGCTGCGTCGTGCAGGCTGTCGTGCGTCCCCGTATCGAGCCAGGCAAAGCCGCGGCCGAGCCGAACGACCCGAAGATCTCCCCGACCGAGATAGGCGCGATTGACGTCCGTGATCTCGATCTCGCCGCGCGCCGACGGAGCCAGCCCGGCAGCGATATCGAGCACCTGGTTGTCGTAGAAATAGAGCCCGGTCACCGCCCAGTTCGACCGCGGCCCGGCGGGCTTCTCCTCAATCGAGGTCGCATGGCCCGTGTCGGTCGAACTCGATGACTCCGTATCGTTCCGGATCCTCGACCGAATAGGCAAAAACGGTCGCGCCTTCGGTCTGGGAGGCGGCCATCCGGACCTGATCGATCAAGCCCGGTGCCATAAAAGATATTGTCGCCGAGAATTAGGGCGACGGACTCGTCGTCCGACGAATTCGCGCCCGACTATGAACGCGTCGGCGAGGCCGCGCGGCTGGTCCTGCATCGCGTAACTGAGCTGAATTCCATAGGTGCTGCCGTCGCCAAGCAGGGCTTCGAATCGCGGCAAATCGCTCGGGCGTCGAGATGATCAATATGTCGCGGATTCCGGCGAGCATCAGGACGCCCAGCGGATAATAGATCATCGGCTTGTCGAAGACCGGAAGCAGCTGCTTCGACACTGTCAGCGTCGCCGGATAGAGCCGGCTGCCGCTTCCGCCCGCTAGAATGAGGCCTTTCACGGATGCCCTCTTAGAAGGGGTAGAATTGGTAAGGCACCCAAAAACGCGAGTGCTGGGCGAAGTTGAGCCACACGAATTCGATCAGTCCGGCATAAGTGAGAGCCAGTGCGCGACCGGCCACTGGGGAGTTCAGGGCCAGCGGAATTCGCGACAGGACCCCGATCTGCAGCGGCATGACGTACAGCGACATCCGGTCGACCGCGGTCGACGACGGAAGGACGAACAGCAGGATCAGGAAGCCGACCGAGGCAAGCGAGAAGTTCAGCCAAAGTTTCCGTTCGGCCTGGCTGAATTGCATCCTGCGGCCGGCGATCCAGAGCGCGAGCGCGGCGACGAGGTTCATCGTCACCCGGATGCCGGCGCCCTGCGAGGAATAGCCGGTCTTGATATAGTGCTGGATGAACTGGTCCATCGCATCGCCCAGGAACATGTCGTAAAGCACGATGCTGGCCGCGATCGCGATGAGCAGGTTGAGGAACCGGTTGCGCGGATTCGCGAGGGCAATCAGCGGAAAGGCGACCACCGCGGTTTTGTGAAACAGCGCCGCGACCGCCACGTAGGCGGCGATGCGAATTGTCGATCCGCCACGCTGGAAGTCGGCGAGTCCGGCCATCAGGATGCCGAGCGCGACCGCCTGGCGTGTGTAGCCCATGGCAACGACGATCACGAGATACGGAATCGCGATTGCGAATGCGAGCCAGGGGTCGGGCTGTGCCCTGCAAAAGCGCAGCAGGCCCCAGGTGAAGATCGCTCCGCACAGCAGGTTGACCATCCATATCGCGCCACCGACCTGCTGGACGGTCCAATTGACCAGCTCGTAGGCCGGGTCGCCGAGCGTAAGAACCCGGCCGAGCGAAACGTTGGCGGCATAGCGGAACATGAAGTTGTAGGTCGACCAGTCGGCCCCGACCTTGTACCTGACGCCGATCAGCACGGCGGTGAGGATCGCTCCCACGATCAGGAGGGGGTGCCGGATCTGGACTCCCGGCTGCGTCGGCCGGGTGATGAGAGCGCCGGCTGCGAAGAAGCCGAACAGGGCCCAATAGATCAGCACGCGCCCACCTTAGCTATTGTGCAGCCCAGGCGGGCGCATCGGCGTTGGTGCCCCTGGTCCGACTCGAACGGACACTCCGGTGAAGGAACTCGATTTTGAGTCGAGCGCGTCTACCATTCCGCCACAGGGGCCGTGGCGCGCTTAGCTAGCGACGCGCGTCGCGCGCGGCAATGCTTCAGGCGAAGACGCTTTCGAGATGGCGCTCGTCCCCAAATGGGTCGGGGCCGAAACGATTCGGACCATCGGTGCCGCGGATGCACATGAATACGATAATGATCAGGCTGCCGACGTAGGGAATGAACGAAAGCAGTATAAGCCAGCCGCTGAGGTCTTGATCGTGGAACCGCCGGGCCATGCAGGCGAGGTTCGGGATGAACAAGGCCAGCATCACCAGGATAATCGCCATCATCGCCGCGATGAACGGACCAATCGCCGCTCCCCCGAGGGTGACGCCGGTAATCGCGAAAAAGACACCGATGACGATGTAGGCCAGCCACTGGAAGAGCAGGAACCACCAATATTCCGAGCGCGGTGCGCGTCCTTCGAAATCAGCATAGCGTCTCAGCGGCAGGACCGCCCAATCGATCGGCGACATCAGGCGAAGACCTCTTCGAGGCTGTCGGGGCCGTAGGGATCGGGGCCGAAGCGGTTCGGGCCTTCGGTCCCCTGCGTCACCATGAATACCAGCATCACGATGGCCAAAATCAGCGTCGCGACAATGGCGACGATCATCCCGACCAGCACCGATCCGGTCGGCGCTGGCGCCGTCCCCGGGAAATTGGCCCCGACCACCGCCGCCATCCAAATCACGATGACGACAAACGGGAGGAAAAAGGCAGCCAGCCACCAGCCGGTCCGGTCGATGTCGTGCAGCCGCCGGACAGACACCGCAAGCCAGGGGAGGAGAATGGCGAGGCTGAACAGCGACGAGAGCGGATTCCAGCCACCGCCAATCGCTCGGTCGATAATGCCCAGCGGAATCTGAACCACCACCGTCGCCAGGTAGAACCACCAATATTCAGCGCGCGGCGCGCGGCCGGTGAAATCAGCGTATTTCCTGAATGGACGGACGGCCCATTCGATTGGCGAGACTTCTAGCATCAGCCGAACACTTCCTCGAGGTTGCCGGGCTCATAGGGATCGCGGCCGAAGCGATTATCGCCTGCAGTCCCCGGCTGGCAGTAGAAGACCAGCAGCGCGATCGCGTAGATGAACATCGCGAGGCCGACGATCATCGTGACGATGAAAATGGGGCCGAAGGCTTGCGACGGGTCGGGCGACCCTCCTCCAGCCATCACCGCGGTCATCTGCGCGCCCAGCATGCCGAACAGCAGGACGAAATATACGGCGTAGACCAGGTAGAATCCGCCCAGCCACCAGCCCGAACGGTTGGTGTCGTGAAGCCGCCGCACCTGCACCGCGATCGACGGAATCAGGATCCCGACCCAGAACAGGAGCAGCAGAATCCCGACGACCCCCAAGGCCCCAACCATGCCCGCCGAGGGTGCGGTCTGACCCATCCCGGCGCTGAACAGCGAGCCGATCATCGCGAAATACACGACCATCCAGATCACCATGACACACAGCCAGAACCACCAGAATTCGGCGCGGGACGAACGTCCGGAAAATTCCGCATATCTCTTGAGCGGGCGAAGCGCCCAGGCGATCGGTGACAGGTCTTTCATCTCAATTCCCCCCGGAGTGACGTTCGCGATGCTAACGGACTAATCCGGCGGCGCAATTGTTCAATTTCGCGGCGCCTGCCGACGGTAGCTCAGGGCTTCCGCGACGTGGATTCGCCCGACTTCCTCGGCCCCGGCAAGGTCGGCGATCGTCCGCGCGACCCGGATCACGCGGTGGAAGCCCCGGGCGCTGAGGCGCATCGCCGCGGCCGCGTCGGCGAGCAGCTTCCGGCCCGGCTCGTCGGGCGTCGCGACCCGGTCGAGCAGCTCGCCGTCGGCCTCGGCGTTGGTCCGCACTCCCGCGCCATTGTAGCGCTCCGACTGGACCGCCCGGGCCGCGGCGACCCGCCGGGCGACCTCGCCGCTGCCCTCGGCCGGCGGCGGCAGCGTGAGGTCGGCGGCCGAGACTTCCGGGCACCTCGACGTGAAGGTCGATCCGGTCGAGGAACGGGCCCGACACCTTGGCCTGATAATCGGCGGCGCAGCGCGGCGCGCGGCTGCACGCCAGCGCGGGATCGCCGAGGTGGCCGCAGCGGCACGGGTTCATCGCCGCGACCAGCTGGACCCGCGCCGGGAACGTCACATGCGTATTGGCGCGGGCGACGCTGACGCTTGCCGGTCTCGAGCGGCTGGCGGAGCGAATCGAGCACCGGCCGCTGGAACTCGGGAAGCTCGTCGAGAAACAATACGCCAAGATGGGCGAGGCTGATCTCGCCCGGCCGCACGCGCAGCCCGCCGCCGACCAGCGCGGGCATCGAGGCCCTGTGATGCGGCGCCCGGAACGGCCGCTGCCGGCGGATCTTGCCGCCGCCCAGCTCGCCCGCGACCGACGCGACCATCGACACTTCGAGCGCTTCCGACGGCTGGAGCGGCGGGAGGATGCCGGGCAGGCAGGCGGCTAGCAGCGACTTTCCTGCCCCGGGCGGTCCGCTCATC
>CAVWER010000008.1:0-80814 GCA_963754215.1 uncultured Alphaproteobacteria bacterium | reverse complement strand
GCCAGCGTAGATAGAGGCGACGTTCGCTTCCGGCGCATTGAGCAGGAACAGCTTCCCGGCGCCGGCTCCGTTGACAGGGATCAACGGGCGAGCCTTCAGTAGCCCCTCCGCGCACGCCTTGGCATAAGCTTTGGCGAAGTTCGCCGACGTCTGAGCGAATGCCGGTGACTTTGCGCTATATTTCGCAAGGAACGGCTTGGGACCGCCCGAGACGGCGAGGCTCACCGGCGCACAGCGAGCGGGCTTGGCAGCCACGACCGGAGCCGTGATCAGGAGGCTAAGAGCGATTGCGGTCAATATCTTCAGCATGGACCAACCCACTTCCTGAAATTGCGAAACTGAGCGAGTCACTCTGGGCAGTCCGTCATTCGGGACGAAAAGGTCAGGTTCATGACCTTCCATGCCCCGTTTTCTCGCACCAAATCGAAATGGTCGAAGCCGCAATTGCTGACCTTGCCGTTCACCCGGACGACGAACGGCGCCCACACCATCGCGATGTCGCCATCCACCTCGATCGCCGGATCGCTGATGCTCTCCTGAAAATGGCCATCGGGCGTCACGCGCTGAGCGAATTCGGCCCAGCTCTGCTGGCGAAGACCGTTGCCACTTGCCCTTTGGCCGGTCGCCGTGACCCGTCCGTCTGCATAGACATGACGCAGCATCGCGGCGCCGTCTCCGGCCACGAAGGCCGAAAAGATGCCGTTGATCGGCGCGAGCACCGCGGCGGTCTCGAAATCCGGCGGCGGCAGTGCCTGCGCCGGCGGCAGCTTGTCAGCGGGCGCAGCGGCCAGGGTAATTGAAAGGAGTGCCGTCAACATCGTCATTACATCCTGAACACGCCGAACTGCGCTCGCTCGGGGATTGGCGCGTTCAGCGTCGCGGCGAAGGCGAGGCCGAGCACGTCGCGGGTTTGCGCCGGGTCGATGATGCCGTCGTCCCACAGCCGCGCGGTCGCATGCCAGGGGTTGCCTTCGGCTTCGTAGGTGTCGCGGATCGGCTGCTTGAACTTCTCGGCCTGCGCGGGCGTCCATTTGTCGGCGTCGCGGTGGACGGTGGCGAGCACGCTCGCCGCCTGCTCGCCGCCCATCACGCTGATGCGCGAATTGGGCCAGGTGAACAGGAAGCGCGGCGAATAAGCGCGGCCGGCCATGCCGTAATTGCCGGCGCCGAAGCTGCCGCCGATGAGGACGGTGATCTTGGGCACGCTCGCGGTCGCGACCGCGGTCACGAGCTTGGCGCCATGCTTGGCGATGCCCTCCGCCTCATATTTCCCGCCGACCATGAAGCCCGAGATGTTCTGCAGGAACAGCAAGGGCGTGCGGCGCTGGCAGGCCAGTTCGATGAAATGCGCGCCTTTGACGCGCGCTTTCGCTGAACAGGATGCCGTTGTTGGCGAGGATCGCGACCGGAATGCCCCAGATGTGGGCGAAGCCGCAGACGAGCGTCGAGCCGTAGAGCGCCTTGAACTCGTGGAACTCGGACGCCGTCGACGATCCGCGCGATCACCTCGTGCACGTCATAGGGCTCGCGCACGTCCTGCGGGATGATGCCGTACAATTCCTCGGCATCGTAGACCGGCGGCCGCGGCTCGCGCAGTTCGAGCTCGGCCCCCGCTTCGCGGCTGAAGCGTCGAGACGATGTCGCGGACGATGGTCAGCGCATGCTCGTCATTCTCGGCGAGATGATCGACCACGCCCGACTTGCGCGCATGGAGGTCGCCGCCGCCCAGGTCCTCGGCGCTGATCTCCTCGCCCGTCGCGGCCTTCACCAGCGGCGGGCCGGCGAGGAAGATCGTGCCCTGGTTGCGGACGATCACGCTCTCGTCGCTCATCGCCGGGACATAGGCGCCGCCGGCGGTGCAGCTGCCCATCACGCAGGCGATCTGGGCGATGCCCTTCGACGCTCATCTGCGCCTGGTTGAAGAAGATGCGGCCGAAATGGTCGCGGTCGGGGAAGACCTCGGCCTGGTGCGGCAGGTTCGCGCCGCCGCTGTCGACCAGATAGACGCACGGCAGCCGGTTCGCCTCGGCGATCTCCTGCGCGCGGAGATGCTTCTTGACCGTCATCGGATAGTAAGTGCCGCCTTTGACCGTCGCGTCGTTGCAGACGATCATCGCCTGCCCGCCCGACACCCGGCCGATGCCGGCGATGATCCCCGCGCCCGGGCACCTCGCCCTCGTACATGTCGCAGGCGGCGAGCTGGCCGATCTCGAGGAACGGCGAGCCCGGATCGAGCAGCCGCTCGACGCGTTCGCGCGGCAGCAAGCTTGCCGCGCGACGAATGCCGCTCGCGGCTCTTCTCCGTCCCGCCCTTGCGCCGCCTCGGCGACGTCGGCGCGCAATTTCTCGGCAAGCGCGCGGTTGTGCGCGGCACGCGCGCGGAACTCTTCGCCGTCCGTAACGATTTTGCTGTCGATCCGCGGCGCGCTCATGCCCTGTCGTTCGTCCGTTGGTCGAAAAGCCCTGCCGCCCGCCTAGCCGCTGCTGCAGGCGTTGGCAAAGCACTGCGAAAAGGACCGCCGGATGAACCGCACGACTTTCTGGATCGCCGCTGGCGCGCTTGCGCTCGCTGCCTGCAGCACGCAGCAGGGCAATGACAGGCCCAGCAGCAGACGCCCGGCACCGAGGCCGGCATCGACCTTGCGTGGATGGACAAGTCGGTCGTGCCCGGCGACGACTTCTACAACTACGCCGACGGCACGTTGGATGAAGACCACCGAGATTCCGGCGGACCGGTCGAGCGTCGGCGGCTTCTACATCGCCGACCAGGAGCGCGAGAAGAACACCCGCGAGCTGTTCGACGAGATCCTCAAGTCGAACGCCGCGGCCGAGCAGCGACGAGGCGCAGGATCGCCAATTACTACAACGCCTATCTCAACACCGACGCGATCGACCGCGCCGGGCTGGCGCCGGCCAAGGCCGACCTCGACGCGATCGCGCGCGATCGCCGACAAGCAGCAGCTCAGCGGCGCGATCGGCAGCACGCTGCGCGCCGACACCGATCCGCTCAACGCGACCAATTTCCACACCGAGAATCTGTTCGGCATTTTCGTCACCCAGGGGCTGGCGACGCCGGGCGAGCAGCTGCCCTATCTGATGCAGGGCGGCATCGGCCTGCCCGAGCGCGAATATTATCTGTCCGCCGACCCCAAGATGGCCGAGCTTCGCGACCAAGTATCAGGCCTATGTCGCGCAGCTGCTGCAGCTCGCCGGCTATCCCGACCCGCAAGGCGCCGCGCAGCCGGATCATCGACCTCGAGACCAAGATCGCCCGCGCCCATGCGACGCGCGAGGAGAGCGAGGATTTCGCCAAGGGCGCGCAGGTCTGGACCCGCGCCGAGCTCGAGCAGAAGGCGCCGGGGCATCGACTGGGGCGCGCTGCTCGGCGCCGCGCAGCTCGGCTCGGCGCCCAGAAGTTCGACGCCTATCATCCGCGACGCGATCCCGAAGCTCGTCGGCGCTGGTCGGCTCGGAGCCGCTGCAGACGCTGGAAGGACTGGCTCGCCTTCCACACGCTCGAACCAGCAGGCGAACGTCCTGCCCAAGGCGTTCCGCGACGCCAGCTTCGCCTTCAACGGCACGGCGCTCGCCGGGCACGCCGCAGCAGCGGCCGCGCGACAAGCTGGCGCTCAACGCGACCAGCAACGCGCTCCAGGACGCGGTCGGCAAGGCCTATGTCGACAAATATTTCCCGGCCTCGGCCAAGGCCGAAGTCCAGGACATGGTCGACAACATCAAGGCCGCCTTCGCCAAGCGCGTCGAGGCGATCGACTGGATGGCGCCGTCGACCAAGCAGGAAGCGCTGAAGAAGGTCGAGACGATCGTCGTCGGCGTCGGCTATCCCGACCACTGGCGCGATTATTCGTCGCTGACGATCACGCCCGACAATGCCTACGCCAACCAGAAGAGCGGTCGGGCTGTACGAATATCAGCAACCAGATCGCCAAGATCGGCAAGCCGATGGACCGCGGCGAATGGTGGATGCCGCCGCAGCTGGTCAACGCGGTCAACCTGCCGGTGCAGAACGCGCTCAACTTCCCGGCGGCGATCCTGGTCAAGCCGTTCTTCGACCCCAATGCCGACGCGGCGTTCAACTATGGCGCGATCGGCTCGGTGATCGGCCATGAGATCAGCCACAGCTTCGACAATAACGGCGCGCTGTTCGATGCCAGCGGCGCGCTGCGCAACTGGTGGACGCCGGCGGACTTCGCGCACTTCCAGCCAGGCCGGCGACGCGCTTGCCGCGCAATACGACGCCTATGAGCCGCTTCCCGGGCCTGCACGTCAACGGCAAGCTGACGCTGGGCGAGAATATCGCCGACGTCGCCGGCCTCGCGGCGGCCTACGACGCCTACAAGGCCTCGCTCGCACGGCAAGCCGGCGCCGGTGATCGACGGGCTGACCGGCGACCAGCGCTTCTTCATCGCCTTCGCGCAGGCCTGGGCGACCAAGACGCGCGAGCCGACGCTGCGCAACCAGATCGCGACCGACGGCCACGCGCCGGGCAATTTCCGGGCGCTGACGGTGCGCAACCTCGACGCCTGGTACCCGGCGTTCAACGTCCAGCCGGGCCAGAAGCTGTACCTGGCGCCGAACAAGCGGGTGAAGATCTGGGGCTGATCCAGACCGCCGATCAGCTCGCGGCCGATCAGCATCCGCCGGATCTCGTTGGTGCCGGCGCCGATGTCGAGCAGCTTGGCGTCGCGGTAGTAGCGCTCGACCGGCCAGTCCTTGGTGTAGCCGGCGCCGCCCAGCGCCTGGATCGCCTCGTTCGCGACCTTCACCGCATTTTCGGACGCGAGCAGGATCGCGCCGGCGGCGTCGTAGCGCGTCGTCCTGCCCGCGTCGCACGCCCGCGCGACCTGGTAGACGTAGGCGCGCGCTGAATTGAGCGCGACATACATGTCGGCGATCTTGGCCTGCATCAGCTGGAAGCTGCCGATCGGCTTGCCGAACTGCTTGCGCTCGCGGACGTAGGGCAGGACGACGTCGAGGCACGCCTGCATGATCCCGATCTGGATCCCGGCGAGCACGGTGCGCTCGTAATCGAGGCCGCTCATCAGCACCTCGACGCCCTTATTCTCCTCGCCCAGGATGTTCTCCGGCGGAACGAAGCAATCGTCGAACACCAGCTCGGCGGTCGGCGAGCCGCGGATCCCCAGCTTGTCGACCTTCTGGCCGACCGAGAAGCCCTCCATGCCCTTTTCGATCAGGAAGGCGGTGATCCCGCGGCTCCCCTCGCCGGTCTTGGCGTAGACGACGAGCGTGTCGGCGTGGCTGCCGTTGGTGATCCAGAATTTGGTGCCGTTGAGGCGATAGCCGTTGCCCGCACCTGCTCGGCCTTCAGCTTCATCCCGACGACGTCGCTGCCCGCGCCGGCCTCGCTCATCGCCAGCGCGCCGACATGCTCGCCGCTGATCAGCTTGCGGCAGATATTTGCGCTTCTGCTCGTCATTGCCCCAGCGGCGGATCTGGTTGACGCACAGGTTCGAGTGCGCGCCGTAGCTGAGGCCCACCGAGGCCGACGCGCGCGCGACTTCCTCCTGCGCGACGACATGCTCGAGATAGCCGAGGCCGAGCCCGCCATATTCCTCCTCGACGGTGATGCCGTGCAGCCCGAGCGCGCCCATCTGCGGCCACAGATGGCGCCGGGAACTCGTCCTTCTCGTCGATCTCGGCGGCGATCGGCGCGATCTTGTCGGCGGCGAAACGCTGGGTCGTCTCGCGGATCGTGTCGGCCATTTCGCCGAGGTCGAAATCGAGTCCGGCAGCGGACATTGTCGGGTCTCCTGTTCGCCGCGCCCGCTAGCAGAGCGCGGAGCGTTTGAACAAGGCAGCGCCACTGCCTTATGTGCGCTGCAGCAATCCGACTCCGGAGTATTCCCAATGGCCACCACCGCATCCGACCCGATCGTCATCCTCTCCTACGCCCGCACGCCGATGGGCAGCTTCCAGGGCGCGCTGTCACGGCGTCAGCGCGACCGAGCTCGGCGCGACCGCGGTCAAGGCCGCGGTCGAGCGCGCCGGCCTCAAGGGCGAGGACGTCGACAAGGTGTTCATGGGCAACGTCCTTCCCGCCGGCCTCGGCCAGGCCCCGGCGCGCCAGGCGGCGCTCGGCGCGGGGCTGCCGCGCTCGGCCGAAGCGGTGACGATCAACAAGGTGTGCGGATCGGGCATGCAGGCGGCGATCTTCGCCCACGACATGCTCAACAGCGGCTCGGCCGACGTGATCGTCGCCGGCGGCATGGAGAGCATGTCCAACGCGCCCTACCTGTCGAAGAAATACCGCTCGGGCGCGCGCATCGGCCACGACACGGTCTACGACCATATGATGCTCGACGGGCTCGAGGACGCCTACGAGCCGGGCCGCGCGATGGGCACCTTCGCCGAGGAAGCCGCGCAGGAATATCAGTTCACCCGCGAGGACATGGACGCTTATGCGATCGAGAGCCTGCGCCGCGCCAACGAGGCGATCACGAGCGGCCGGTTCGAGAAGGAAATCGTCGGCGTGACCGTGGTCAGCCGCAAGGGCGAATTCACCGTCGACGTCGACGAGCAGCCGGGCAAGGGCGATCCCGGCGAAGATCCCGCAGCTGCGCGCCGCCTTCGCCAAGGACGGGCGGATCACCGCCGCGACCTCATCGTCGATCAGCGACGGCGCCGCCGCGCTGGTGCTGACCCGCCAGAGCGTCGCCGACAAGCTCGGCAAGAAGCCGGTCGCGCGCGTCGTCGCCCATGCCGCGCACGCGCAGGAGCCGGCGAAGTTCACCTCCGCCCCGGTGCCGGCGCTGCACAAGGTGCTCGAGAAGGCCGGCTGGAGCGTCGACGACGTCGATCTCTACGAGGTCAACGAGGCGTTCGCCTGCGTCGCGATGATCGCCATGCGCGACCTCGGCATCCCGCACGAGAAGATCAACGTCAACGGCGGCGCGACCGCGCTCGGCCACCCGATCGGCGCCAGCGGCGCGCGCATCACGACGACGCTGATCGCGGCGCTGCAGGACCGCGGCCTCAAGCGCGGCGTCGCGAGCCTGTGCATCGGCGGCGGCGAAGCGACCGCGATCGCGGTGGAGCTGGTCGACTAGCGCGCACGCGGCACGCCTCGCCTGCGGGCGGCAGCCGCGGGTTGCGAATTCATCAATTCGACAGCTTGAATTCAGCTTCACGAGACAATCGGCAGCTTGCGTGCTTATCACGCCAGTAGCGTCTCAACTCGCCCCCAGGGAGATGCACCATGAAGCCGATTTACGCCCTGATCGTCGCCGCCCTCGCCGGTGCCGGAACCTTCGAACTGCAGAACACGATACTGGCGCCGCAAGCGCACGCGGCCGGATTCCGGGTGCCGACCGGACCCGACTGGCGCCAGCAGATGATCGCGCGCGATCGGGGCACGCAAGGTGTTGACCACGCCGTGGACACCTTCACGCGAACCCTCGGGCTGACGGCCGATCAGGCGCGGCAGATCCGCCCGATGGTGCAGCAGCGCCACGACCGGATCCTCGCGCTTCTGCTCAAGGGACCGCCATCGCTGACCTTGGATGACTTCATGACCGATCGGTACCGAATCAGCGCCGACATGCACGATCGCCTCGATACCGTGCTGACCAGCAAGCAGCTGCAGCAGGAGGCGGATCTGCGCATGCCCGGGCACGAATAAGAATTCATGCCGTGGCTCGATCCTCAGTCACGAGGACAAAGGCATGATGAACGTGATCGAGGTTCTTCCGGCGGCCTCAGCCGCGAACTAGCGCTTCCCTGCGTAAGCCTGGCATTCGATCTCGAGCAAGGCGCCGAGGGCAAGGCCGTTGACACCGACGGCGCTCCTGGCGGGCAGCGGCCCATCGGGGAAATAAGTCAAATAGACCTGGTTGAACGCGGCCCAGTTCTTCATGTCGCTGAGAAACACCGTGCAGTGGAAGAGGTCGCGGTGGCTGAGGCCGGCCAGCTTCAAGGTGTCGCCGATGTCGTCCATCGTCGCCTTGGCCTGCGCCTCGATGCCTTCGGGCGGCTTGCCGTCGGCGCCACGCCCGATCGCCCCCGATAGATAAAGGATATCGCCGACGCGGACGGCTCGCGAGAAGGGCAGCCGCTGTCCATTCAGCGTCGGAGTTCCGAAATGCTCGACGGCGGGGCGGGTCTGGGCGTCGGTGGGGCTGCTCATGGCCGCGACCATGACCGCGGACAATGCGATTGCAAGCTTCATCGAAATCACCCCATCATCACAATGTCCCAGACGTACTTGTTGGGATCGTTTGTGTTGCGCGTGGCTACCGACGTGGCGGCCTCCGCACCGAGCGACTTGTAGAGGATGTCAGCGGTGTTGGCCGCCGCTTCCTCGGGGAAATACAGCTGCGCGACATTGCGCGACTTCGGGCCACGCATGTCGAAATGGATGTGCGGCGGCCGATGGCCGATCGGCGAATCATAGCCGCCGGGCTTGATCGTCACGATCCGCCACGCGCCCTGCGCATCCGTCCGCAAGGTTGCATAACCCTGGAAGTTCGGATCGAGCGGCGCGGTCGCGGGATCGCTCGGATGGTCGTAACGGCCCGCGGCATTGGCCTGCCACAGCTCGAGCGTCGCGTCCGGAAGCGGGTTGCCGTGCACGTCGAACACTCGTCCGGACACCTCGATCACCTGGCCGGCAGCGCGCGCGCTGCGGCCCTTGACCCAGGTCAGGTCAGCGTCGGCGTCGGCGGGATGGATGGTGGGATAAAACGGACCCATCGCCGATTCCGCGGTCGGCGGCCGGTCGGCGAGCGCCCGTGCGCCCGACGTCCACAGGACGCCCGCGGTGGCAAGGCCCGCGCCCGCAAAGATGCGGCGCGACATGCCCACGTCTATCGCATCGTCATTTCGTCTGATCATCGCCGGCCCCCCTGCAGCAATAGAGATCGAACGCTGCGCCTCGGCGGTAACCGAAGTCAAATCGGCCTTAGTCGACCACCTCGTTCTCGCCGACGCCCCAGATGTCGGACGTGCGGATATAGCCTTCGCGCTTGTCGAAGGCGATGCGGCACCAGCCGGCCTGGCAATGATCGATGCGCCCGACCGCGCCGTGCTCGGGCGAGGTAGCGGACGTGGGCATTGGGGTCGGGCTTGACGTGGACCGGGCGCGGATCGCCGGGCCTCACGATCGCGGTGCGCTGGTCGCTGAGCAAAGTCACCAGCATCCATCCGCGGGTCCCGTCCGGATCCTGGATCAGCCGCCAGTTGGGATAGGTCCTGAGCACCCGGATCGGCAGGTCGCGGCGCTGGTAGAGCCAGGTGCCGGGATAATTGCGGCCGGGCCCGGTGCGCATCATCGCCTGGCCGCTGGCGATCGAGGCCCAGTAAGGCGGTTGCCTTTCCTGCGCGAGCGCAGGCGCGGCGACGATCAGCAATGCGGCGAGCACGACGCGTAACAAACATCACGCGCCGGTCAGGATCCGATCGACGAGCTGCTTCACGGTCGGGACGAAGCCGTTCGAATAGAACGGGTCGGTCTTGAACCGGAACGCCGAATGGCCGGCGAACATCAGATTCTGCTCGGTCGAGCCCGCCATGCGCGATCTCCTGCAGGGTCTTCTGGATGCAGAAGCTGCGCGGGTCGGCGAGCCGCCCGGTCGAGTTCTTCTCATTGTCCGCCCATGACGAGAAAGCGCATTGCGACAGGCAGCCCATGCATTCGGCCTGGTCGGTGCGGATCTGCTTCTCCTCGCCTGGCTTGACGAAGATGAGCGTGTCGTCGGGCGACTTCATCGCGTTGGTGTAGCCCCTGGCGAACCATTCGCGCGCGTGCTGCAGGTCGCCCTTGGTCACCCAGTAATTCTTCTTCGTGCCGACGCCGACGTCGAGCTGGAAATGGTGGTCGCCGATCGGCTCCTTGGTGAAGGCGATCTGGCGATCGCGAGCGCGCCTCGAGGTTGCGCAGGAACGGGTTGCGCACCGCCGACGAATAGAAGCCGGTCGGCGAGAAGCGGTGCAGCAGGATGTCGCCTTCCTCGAGCGTCATCAGCCGCGCCTTCCACTCGGGCGGGATCGGGCTTTCCTGGGTCAGCAGCGGCCGGGTGCCGAACTGGAAGACGATCTGGCCGAGCTCGGGATTGTCGATCCAATGGTCCCACTCGTCGAGCCGCCAGACGCCGCCGGCCATGACGATCGGAACGGTATCGGCGATGCCCTGCTCGCGCATCGTGTCGCGCAGCGCCTTGACCCGCGGATACGGGTCCTGCGGCTTGCGCGGGTCCTCGGCGTTCGACAGGCCGTTGTGCCCGCCCGCCAGCCACGGGTCTTCGTAGACCACCGCGGCGAGCCATTCGGCCGCCTTGTGATAGGCGCGCTTCCACAGCGCGCTGAAGGCCCGCGCCGAGCTGATGATCGGCAGGTAACTGACGCCGTAGGACGCCGCGATCTCGCTCAGCTTGTAGGGCATGCCCGCGCCGCAGGTGACGCCGCGTGACCAGGCCCTTGGTTCGCTCGAGCACGCCGTGCAGCACCCGCTGCGCGCCGCCCATCTCCCACAAGACGTTGATGTTGATCGCGCCGTGACCGCTGGCGATCTCATAGGCGCGCTGGACCTGCGCGACCGCGCCGTCGACCGCATATTTGATCAGTTCCTCGTGCCGGTCGCGGCGGGTCAGCCCTCGTAGATCTGGGGGATGATCCGGCCTTCGCGGATCGTAGCTGTCGGCATTGACCGCGCTGACCGTGCCGATGCCGCCCGCAGCCGCCCACGCGCCCGAGCTCGCATGGTTGGTCGCCGACACGCCCTTGCCGCCTTCGATCAGCGGCCAGACTTCCTTGCCGGCGTACAGGATGGGCTTAAGCCCCTTGAACAAATTCACTCTCCCAGACGCGAGGGACGTCTACTCGCCGCCATATAAGGCGGGTTCGGTCGGGATGCGAATAAATTGCATTGGGCCGCGGAGCGGGATTATCCCGCCTTCTCCCCGCCGCAAAAGCAGCGGGGAGAGAGAGGTTCAGCAATTACCCGATGCGATGGCGCCGCCGGCGATTGCGCCGATCGCCGCGCCGGCAATCGCACCGCCCACGCCGTTGTTGCCGCGGCGGTAATAGCGATGATGCCCGTCGTTTGAGATTGCGCTGCCGATCACGGCTCCGGCAACTCCGCCGATCGCCGCGCCCGCGGCCGGGTTCCCGCAGCGATAACCGTAGCCGCGTTATAGCCGTAGCCGCCGTAGCCGTAGGCCGGATAGCCGCCATAGCCGCCATAGCCATACGCCGGGTAGACGCCGGGACCGCCGTAGCCGTAGGTCGGGTATCCGCCGTAACCGCCGTACCCGTAAGCGGGATAGCCGGCGCCGTATCCAGCCGTAGCCACCGTAACCATAGCCGCCGTAGCCGCCATAGCCGCCATAGCCGCCATAGCCGCCGTAGCCGATCGAAACGACTGTCCGCGGATAGGAATAGCCGTAGTTGCGATAGCCGTAGTTGCGGTACCGATCGTGATGTCGGCCGCCGTCGTTCCACGAATGGCGATCCCCGTCGTGATGCCGGTCGCGCGCTTGGGCGGCGGTCGGGATCGCGATCACTGCAGCGGTCGAAAGCGCAAGAGCGATCAGTTTCCTCATCGAAATACTCCTCGAGATGTCATGGATCGAGCGCAGGAACGCGCACCCAACTCACCAGTTCCGTTGCTCCCCGCAACCTGTCGGGAAGGTGAACACCGTTTCGGCTCGCGAACAATTAGACGAACGAATAATCGAGCCCGATGTCGACCGCGGGCGCGGACTGGGTGATCCGCCCGACCGAGATGAAATCGACTCCGGTCTCGGCAATCGCGCGGATGGTGTCGAGGTTGACCCCGCCCGAGGCTTCGAGCGGCACCCGTCCGGCGACCAGCGCGACCGCCTCGCGCAGCATCGGCGGCGGCATGTTGTCGAGCAGCAGCCGGTCGGCTCCGGCGGCGAGCGCGGGCTCGATCTGCTCGATCCGGTCGACCTCGACCTGGACCTGGAGGCCGGTGTTCGCCGCCTTGGCGCGCCGCACCGCCTCGGCGACACCGCCGCACACGGCGACATGATTGTCCTTGATCAGCACCCCGTCGTCGAGCCGCATCCGGTGGTTGTGCGCGCCGCCCATCCGCGCCGCATATTTGTCGAGCGCGCGAAGGCCCGGAATGGTCTTGCGCGTGTCGAGCAGCGTCGCGCCGGTGCCGGCGATCGCGTCGACGTAGCGGCGGGTCAGGGTCGCGATGCCCGAAAGATGCTGGAGCGTGTTGAGCGCCGACGCGTTCCGCCGCGAGCATCGCTCGGGCATTCCCGCGCAGGCGCATCAGGACCGTCCCGGCTTCAGCTCGTTCACCGTCGCTCGACCAGCTCCTCGATCGCGCACATCGGGGTCGAGCGCGCGGAAGAAGGCCGCCGCAATATCCAGACCCGCGACGACGATCGGCTCGCGGCAATTCATCTCGGCGGTGAAGCGCGCGTCGGCGGCGATCGTCGCATTCGAGGTGACGTCGCCGCCGGTGCCGAGATCCTCGGCCAGCACACGCTGCGACGAAATCGTCGACGATCGAAGTCTGCGGGAAGCGCCATGGATGGCGTTTAGTGCGCCGGCTTCCTCCACTCTCAATGATGCGCCAGCGGCCGGCCTGCCATCGGTAGCGCTGGGCGTCGGCGGGCTCGAAGCTGCTCGCCGTTCCAGGCATTGACGGTGATTGTCACGCCCTCCTCGTCGACGCTGTCGATGGTGTTGAAGCTCTGCTCCTGCTCGCGCACGCGAGTCGAGGTCGCGGTCCCGGCCTGGACCACGAGCACTCCGCCCGAGCGCGCGACCAGATCGCTGGCGTCGTGAGCCGAGGCATGGTGCGCATGACCGGCAAGCAGAGGTCGACTCCGGCATGCTTCGATCGCATCGAGCGCCAGCTCCTGCCGGCCGATCGCCCGCTCGACCCCCTCGCCCGCCGGAATCGCGAACAGCGGGTGATGGGTGACCAGGACGCGCGTGACCTCCGGATCGGTGCGCGCGAAGCTCTCGCGGATGAACTCGACCTGGCTCTTCGCTGATGCGGCCGTCCTTGAAGGTCAGCGAGCGCGCCGTGTTGATCCCCAGCACCGCGACCCCGGGCAGCTCGATGAAGGGGCACAAGGTGTCGTCGATGAACCGGCGGTAGCGGGTCAATGGCGAGAGGAATCGGCGAAGCACGTCGTAGAGCGGAATGTCGTGATTGCCGGGCACGCCCAGAACCTCGTGGCCGCTTTCGCGAAGCCGTTCGAGGAAGCGGCATGCCTCCTTGAACTGCTCGGTCGCGGCGCGCTGGGTGAAGTCGCCGCTGATGACGACCAGGTCGGGCTTGCGCTCGTCGATGCTCGCCTCGACCGCTTCGACGAGCCGCGGGTCGTGTGCGCCGAAGTGAAGATCGGACAGATGGACGAGACGGGCCATGCGCGTCATGCTGAACGCAATCCAGTCGCCGCGCGGGGAGGTGGCAGCAGGGGGGGGGGGGGGGGGGCGGTCCCTCGTTGGGAGATTAGAAATCTCATGAAAATAGCAGCTTGACGTCTATCCCGAAGCCTTCGGCGCGCTTCTGCTCGATGAAATTGGGAATGTCTGCCCGCGCGACCAGATGGACCGCGATATCCTCATTGTCGTCGCCGCCGCCCTCGCCGATCTTCCGGACGCCGTGCGCGCGGACCAACGTGAAGCTTTCCGACAGCATGCCCGGCGAGGCGTAGAATTCGCCGAGGCGCTCGACCCGCTCGGCGGTGAAGCCGGTTTCCTCCTCGAGCTCCTTGATCGCCGTCGTTTCGGGCGTCGCAGCGGGATCCTCGTCGCCGACGAGCCCGGCCGGAAGCTCGACGCAGCGGCAATCGGGCCCGACCCGCGGCTGGTCGACGAGGATGACCTTATCCTCATATTCGGCGAGGATGACGACCGCGTTGATGCCGCCCGTGCGGCTCGCATATTCCCATTTGCCGCGCTTCTGCAGCCGGACGAACTTGCCCTCGCACATGGTCTCCGGCGGCGGCAGGTCGTCGAGATTCACAGCTCGATCAGCTTGTCGGGAATCTCGTTGGAATCGCCGGCGGAGCGCGGGAAATGCTCGGCGAGCACGGTGCCGACGCGCTCGATCGCCGCAACGATCCCGTCGCCCGGACGTCCGGCCCGCACTTCGACCAGCAAGGCCGTCATCGCCTCGCCCCACGTGTGCGCGTCGGTGACCTTGAGGATCGCCTGGTCGGCGACGATCTCCGCGCGGCGCTCGGCCATCGACAGATAGATGAGGATTCCGGTGCGGCCCTCGGTCCGCCGCTCGGCGGCCGCGCGAAACACGGTCACGGCACGGCGGCGCACGCGGCGGTGCTTGGTCGCCGCCGGGGTCAGCGCGAGGCGAAGCGGCATGTATTTGAGGATCAGAAGCGCGACGGTGAACTTGAGGACTGCAAGCACCATCAGAAACGTGAGCAGCTCTCCCAAGGTAGGATCGACATTCCATCCGCCCAGCAGCCGCGCGTACCACCATTGCAGCCAGTCGGGCCGCCACGCCGCCCAGGCCAGCACCAGGATGAGCACAGCCACCGCCCAGTGCAAGGCAACATCGTGATAGGGATCGCTGATGGGGGTCGCGACCGCGACGATCTCGCCATTGGACTTGGCCTCGGCCGCGGCAATCGCGGCGCTGACCTTGTCGTGGTCGGCTTCACTGAGCTTAAGCATCACCAGCTGCCTCCGGCGCCGCCGCCGCCGCCGGAACCGCCTCCGCCGGAGAAGCCGCCGAAGCCGCCGCCTCCGCCGCCACCGCCCCACGAACCACCGCTGTCGCCCCAGCCACTGCCGCCGCGCGAGCCCCGGCTCAATTCATTCAGGCCCCACAACACGACCCACGGGCTGATTCCGCCGCCGCCGCCGCGCGATCGATAGCGCCGGCCGCTTGCTCGGCGGGCGAACGGGATGAGCACGAACAGGATGATGATCATCCAGAAGACCACCGGGATGAAACCGGGGCTGGCGTTTTGACGCGACTTCTGCGCCCGCGCTGCTTTCGCAACATTAGCCTGCGCTTGGTCGGGTGGCAGGCTCATCTGCTTGATAATCGCGTCGGCGCCGGCCGTGATCCCGCGCGCCATAGTCAGGCGGATTCTCTTGAACTGCGGGAGGATTACCTCTCGCGTGATGATGCCCGCCATCGCGTCAGTCAAAAACGCCCCCGCGCCATAACCGGTTGTGATCCAGACCTTCCGCTCCTTGGGGGCGACGAGAAGAATGACCCCGTCGTCCTCTTCTTTCTGGCCAATTCCCCAGGTCCGAAGAAGGCGGTAGGCATAGTCCTCGATCGGATAGCCTTCGAGGTTGTTCACGGTTGCAACTACGAACTGGCGTCCGGTCTGCGCCTCGAGCGCTTCGGACTTGGTGGTGAGGTCGACGACCTGCTCGGGCCGGAGCAGACGCGCCTGATCCACCACCCGGCCCGTCAACGGCGGGAAATGCTGCGCCGCGGCCGGTGCGGCAAGCGCGAACAGCGCCAGCCATAGGACGGCGAGGAAGCGCGTCACCTCAGCCAGTCGTGTTGAAATTCACCGACGGCGCAGCCTGCGCTCCGGCAGCCGCTTCGAACGGCACCTTGGGCTTGGCGCCGTAGAAGACCTTGGCGCCGATCGCGTCGGGGAAGGTGCGGATGCGCGTGTTATAGGCCTGCACGGCCTCGTTATAGTCGCGGCGCGACGCGTTGATGCGGTTCTCCGTCCCTTCCAGCTGGTCCTGCAGCGCGAGGAAGTTCGTGTTGGACTTGAGGTCCGGATAGGCCTCCTGCAGCCGCTGCAGCGGAATGATGGCCTGAGTCAGCCGGCTTTGGGCGTTGTTGAACGCCTGTACCTTGGCCGGATCGTCGAGATCGGCGGCGCTCAACTGGACGCGGCCGGCGTCGGCCCGGGCCTGTGTAACGGCGATGAGGACGCCGCTTTCCTGCTTGGCATAGCCCTTCACCGTCTCGACCAGATTCGGAATTAAGTCAGCACGGCGCTGATAGTCGGCCTGCAAATTGCCCCATTTGGCGTTGACGTTCTCTTCGGCGGTCGGAACGCTGTTGAGCCCGCAGCCGGCGAGGCTGAAAGCGGCAAGCGGCGCGAGCAATCCAAAACGGCGAACCAAGGTCATAGTCCCCTCCACTACGTCACGGTGGCGGTAAGTAGATGCGCCGCCGTATCGTTTCAATGCTGTCTTAACCCGGCAATACAGACGCGGCTTTCAATCTGGCGCACATACGCTACGTTTCGGCCCGACGCGACGTAAGAAGGGAGCTATCATGCTGAAGGAATTTCGCGCATTCATCGCCAGGGGCAATGTGCTCGACCTCGCGGTCGCCGTGATCATCGGCGCCGCGTTCGCCAAGATCGCGACCAGCCTCACCGAAGACATCATCATGCCGGTGATCGGGGCGATCTTCGGCGGGCTCGATTTCTCGAGCTATTTCACCCTCTTGGGCCCGGTGCCAGACGGCTATCACGGCAGCCTCAAGGACTATGCGGCGCTAAAGGCCGCGGGCGCGCCGGTGCTCGGCTGGGGCGAGTTCGTCACCGTCGTGATCAACTTCCTGATCCTCGCCTTCATCATCTTCCTGTTGGTCCGCTACGCGACCAAGCTGATGCGCAAAAGCGAGGAAGCGGCAGGCCCGAGCGAGGTCGATCTGCTGAGCGAAATCCGCGACGAGCTTCGGAAGCGCTAAAGCCGATCACTCGGCCGCGGCACTGCTCTCGGCACGCAGGCGCGCTTCGGCGGCCAAGGCAAGCGCCTCGAACCGCGGATCGTCGCGCAGCGGGTCGAAGTCGGTATCCAGCCGAAGGTAGCCGATCATCGTCGGCGGAAGGCGGTCGACGACGCCGCTGAGCAGCTCGATCGCACCATCCTTGTCGCCAAGGTGGGCCGACAATGCGCAAGCGAGGTTCCAGCGCATCGTGACATTGTCCGGGTCCATCAACAGGGCGCGTTTGGTCCACTCCTTGGAGCGTTCGGCTTCCCCGAGCGCGGCAAGGGCAACCGCGCCGTAGCCGAGCGCGGCTCCGATTGCCGGGTCCTGTGCAAGCGCGCGCTGGGTCCGCTCCAGCGTCCTCTCGGCGGCACTCTTCAATCCCGCAGCATCGCCGATCGCACCATAACAGGTCGAGAGCATGCCGGTGGAATGGTAGTCGGCCTCGACCAGCGATGCGGCCTTTTCGAAAAAGGGGATGGCTTCGCGAAACTTGCCGCGCTGGCCGAGGAGGCGTGCCGCCTCCTTGTTCACTTCCCAGCTCTCGGGGTCGAGCCGAAGGGCGACCTGGATCAGCTGGTCTGCCTCGTCGAATTTGCCGTCTTCCTCCGCGAGATAGCGAGCCTGCACGCACAAAGCCTCGGCCAGGCTCGGATCCAACTCGAGCGCCCGTTCGGCCGACGCGAGCGCTGGTTCATCCCTTGAATGGCGGAAATGCAATTCGGTCTGGCCGAGCGCGATCAGCGCCCATGCCTTGGCATAATTGGGATCGATTTCGGTCGCCTGCCGGCAAATCCGGACGACGATCTCGTCGCGCCGGACGTCCCCATCGTTGCCGCTGATCCAGTGCTGCCGAGCCATCAAATAGAGGTTGTACGCATCGACATTCGAGGTGCCGCGATGCTCGATCGCTTTCTTTTCCTTGGGCAGGAGCTTGAGCTGCAGTGCCGACACGATCGCCTTGGATATTTCATCCTGGATGGCGAAGATGTCCGTGAGGTCGCGGTCGTAGCGGTCGGCCCAAACGTGGTCGCCGGCCTCGCCGTCGATCAGCTGGGCGTTGATCCGAACCCGATCGCCGGACTTGCGGATGCTGCCTTCCAGCACGTGGGTGACGTTGAGCTGGCGCGCGACCTGGCCGACATCGAGAGTTTGGCCCTTGAACGTGAATGCGGTGTTGCGGGCAACGATCGAGAGGGCCGAGACCTTCGACAGGTCGGTGATGATGTCGTCGGTTATCCCGTCGCTGAAATATTCCTGCTCAGGGTCGCCGCTCAAATTGATGAACGGCAGCACGCAGATCGCGACTCGACGCGCGGGCTTGCCCTTGGTCTCGGCCGCGGTCCCGGCTTCGCCGCCACCGCCGACCAGCAGCGCGACGCTGCCTTCGACCTTGCGCCAGGCGGCATTTCCGGTGTCCCCGCCCCAGCCACTGAGGTCCGCGCACTGGATCTGGTTGAACGGCATCGGCGGAAGCGCGCCGTCGAGCGTGACCTGGATCAGGGTTCCCGCTTCGCGCGCCATATCGGCTTCCGCGCGCACCCATTGGGAACGCACGGACTCGGCCGACCACAAGACGATCACCGCCTTGGCCGAGCGGATTCTCTCCTCGATGACGTCGCTGTACGATCGGTGCGGCGGAAGCTCGTCGTCGCGCCACACTGCATAGCCCGCGCCGCGCAATGCCTCGGCGACTTGATGCGCCTGCGCGTCGGCGGACCGGCCATAGGAAACGAAAATGTCCGCCATCGAAAGCGTATCCCCCTGGCGCACGCGAAAGGCGGTTGAGTAAATCAATATGACGCAAAGCGATAGCGGGCCGGTGGGGACCCGGCCGGCCCAGGTTATTGCAGTTTGATCAAAGTCTCGGGGATCTTGGTCGACCCCGGGCCGACGTCCCAGTGGACTTGCCGCCCGAGCGGATGCGTCGCTGCGCCGTCCTCGCTGTTGTTGGTCAGGATCTCGCCGTTGGTGATCACGGTCAGCCGCCCCTGCGCCCGCGACACCGGCCCCTCCTTGATCGAGGCGGGTCCGGCCTGGCCGGCGCGCTGGGCGAGCGGTCCTGCTCCGCCGGTCATCGCGGGAGCAGTGACCAAGACCGATCCGTCCTTGCGGTGGCGAATGGAGATGAACGGGATCAGCAGATCGTTGTCGGGGAGCATCGGGAACATGAAGTCCTGCGTTGCCCGGCCTTCGAAATGGTAATCGACGTCGAACACGCCCTTCCCGCGATAGGTCACCGAGCGCCAGCCTTCGAACTTCATCAGCTTGGCCGCGAAGGCGCGGTTGGATTCATCATCGAGCCCGGGGATCCCGAACACCTTGGCCATCTCTTCGGCTTCTTTGCGCTTGGTCGCCGTCTTCTCGATCTGATCCGCCTCGAACTGCGTCTTGAGCTTGGCCAGTTCGGCGGCCGTGCAGGGGCGCACCGGATCGTCTTCCTCTCCAAAGACAGGCTCGCCTGACGCGGCGACCTCGGTCTTCCCGCTTCGACGGCAGCGCGCCATCGCCGCTTTCCACGGCTCGGGTTTGGCGGTCGCATCGGGCGGCAACTGAAGGACGACCTCGCCCTTGTAATCGAGCACGAAGCTGCCGTCCTTCCTGACCGTCAGGTCGGACGCGAACTTGCCCGGTCCCCACAGGCAGCCGGTCAGCAGCAGCGCCGCGGATATCGCGAACAGACGCTTGGCCCAGTGATTCATGATCGTCCCCCTCGTGTGGAGACTAGCGGGCCGATGTTGCAGCGGAAAGGTGGAAGAGGTGGGGAGCTTCTGTTGCCCGGTGCTCCCCGAACCGCTGGAATCCCCTTCTGTTGCCCGGTGGGGTCCGACCGCGCTTTTGTCTTTGTAACTTCAGATCGTTAGATCGTCAGTTACGCAGCAATTGCGAGCGCCTCGTTATCGTTGGCACTTGTGTGAATGAGCCGTCACGGTGGCCCGGTCCGATCGGCAATTAGGCCTTTATTGCACTCGTCGATCCTATTTCGCCCCCATCAGCAGCAGCGAAACCTTTTCGCCTTCGCGCTGCTGGTGGTGGAGGCGCCGGGGTACTGCCCCCCGGGTCCGAAATGCCTATTCCACCCAATCATCTACCGACATAGCCGGTTGCCCGGCATGCCTTAGATAGGCAATTTGCCATGAAAACTCAATGAATGCCCCCTGCGGAACATTGCAAAAGCCGCTGGCGTTCAGCGCGAAACATCGGATATGGCTGGTGCCGGATCGTTCAGGACCGGGAGAGATTAACAGTATGAAAAAGCTTGCTTTTGCGTGTCTAGGCGCGGCGGCGCTGCTGACCTCCGCGTGCAACCGCAACAACGCCGACCAGGTCAATAATGCCGAGATGAATCAATATGGCGCCGAGCAATTGAACGACCTCGCCAATGAGGCCGCCAACAATGCGGAGGCCGAGGCGCTGGGCACTCAGCAGCAGCAGCTCGAGGCGCAGAATGCGGCCAATGCTGACGACACGACCAATCCGGCCGACGCCGACGAGCAGAACGTCAGCGGCATGTAGCCTCGCCCAAGCGGATTTCTAAAAGGGCTGCCGGAGCGGTTCCGACGGCCCTTTTTCTTTGGCCGGGCGCGGCCTAGGTCGCGCGCATGGACGATGCGATCCCCGCAGCGACACTGATCGTGGTTCGCGACCGCCCGGACGGCCCGCCTGAGCTGCTGATGGTCGAGCGCAGCGAAGGAATGGCATTCGCCGCCGGCGCTTTGGTCTTTCCCGGCGGCCGGATTGATGCAGCCGATTCCGGGCTTGGACGCGAACATGCGGGCGCGGTCGCGGCAATTCGCGAGACCGTCGAGGAAACCGCAGTGCCTGCCGGGCTGACCCCCGCTCCCGATCGCCAAACCGTTCTCCAGCTGCAGTCGGAACTGGCGCGCGAAGGCGACTTTGCCGCCTTGCTGTCGCGGGAGGGGCTGCAGCTTGACCTGGGGGCGCTGACGCCGTTCGCGCGCTGGGTCCCCAAATTCCACGCCGTGCGCCGGTTCGACACGATGTTCTTCGTAACTCCATGCCCGCCGGGCGACTGGCCGCCGAACGTAGTCGAGCACGAATGCGCCGGCGCGCACTGGCTATCGGCCAGGGACGCGCTCGATCGCGCGGAGCGCGGTGAAGCGCGGCTGATCTTCCCGACCCGGCGCAACCTCGAGCGGCTCGCTCTGCATGCCGAGTTCGAAGCGATCCGGGCCGACGCCCTCGATCACCCGATCGAGCCCGTGACCCCGTGGATCGAGGAGCGCGGGGGTGAGAAATTCATCACCATCCCGGCGCACCTCGGCTATCCGGTCACCGAGGAAAAGCTCGACGGATTATGGCGCGGCTGAGGTTGCCCAAGCCGAGTCGCGGCTAAGTCACATAAAAAAGGGGACCCGCCGGAGCGGATCCCCCTGTCGTCGTACTTCCCGAAGGCTCTACTTCAGGTGGTTCGACAGATGCTTGTTCATTTCGAACATGCTCACGCGATCCTTACCCCCAAAGATCGGCTTGAGCGTCGCGTCGGCCACAATTTCCCGTTTGTTTTGCGGGTTTTGCAGGTTGTTCTTGCGGATGTGATCCCAGATTTTTGAAACCACCTGGCTGCGCGGAAGCGGTGCGCTGCCCGTGATCTTCGCGAGATCTGCTGAAGGTTGAACCGGGCGGGCCAATCCGCCCCCCGCTTTACGACCAGTCCCTTGTGCCATCAGGCCCTCCTGTTGTTCCGCTCTTGATAGAGCGCAAGTCATGCGCCTTTGCAATGGGTAGCGCAATCATCGGCTCAGAGGCGCGCCGGGCCGAACGGCACGACCTTGTTCTGCGCGTCGTGGCCGATGTCGGCGCGCCCGCCAAACGAGACGCCCGAGCGGGCGCACCAGTCGGCGACAATCGCCTGCTCGTCGGCGCCGAAATCCACGTCGTTGGGGAGCACGTCGGCGACCCGCCCGAGCCGCAGCCGGGCCACCCGCCGGACGTTGCCCGAGGCCGTGACGTGAAACATGGTGCGGTCGATCCCGTAGAGATGCTCGCTGATGTCCTCGATCAACAGATCGACGCCGGTCAGGTCGGGCTCCAGCGGCGTCCCCAGCAGGTTCGAAAGGACGGTGAGGTTGAATGCCATGGCCGACGGCTGGAGCCGGGGCTCGAGCGCAGAGCGGTCGCGCAGCACGATCCAGTTGAGCGCGCGATGGATAGCGGCGTCCCCCTCGTCGCGAAGGACATCCTGCGGCATCGGGCCCCATGCGGCGTCGAGGCCTGCCTTGTGCAATCCGGCGAGCAGGAAACCGGCGTCGCTGTAACCCATGTAGAGCTTGCCGTGCGCCGCAGCCGGCAGGTCGGCGAGCGCAGCCTCGGCGATGCGGTTCGACCCGTACCCGCCGCGCGCGAACCAGACCGCATCCACTGCCGGGTCGGCGATCACTTCGCCGAGCGCCGCGAGCCGCTCCGCATCGGTGCCGGCAAAGTGGCCGGCTGAAAGGAAGCATTGGGGGTGAATGAAAAGCTCGCAGTCGCCGCGCTCGGCAGCGATCGCCTCCACGCGCTCGGCGGCCTCGCGCTTGAGCGGGCAGCTCGGAGCGACCACGGCAATGCGCTTCATTCGAACGTATCGCCGATGTCGGGAGTGCGATCTTTCCGCGCGCTACGGATCAGAGCGCGGCCTCCGAACGCGATTCCCACGCCCGCGGCGAACGGGATCCCGCCGATCATGAGGACGAGCGGAAACATGCTCAGAGTCTCGCCCCCGAAGCCGCCGCCGAACAACACGGCGAGGGAGCAAAGGCCGCTTGCGCCGGCAATCAGGATACCGACCGCAATCAAAATTCCACCGAAGACTTCTTTCATGCACTCCCCCCTGGCGCGCGGTGGCGGGCGAGCACGTCCGCGCCCTCGGCACCTTCGCGATAGAAGGTGTTGTAGGTGTCGAACGGGATGATCTGCCCGTCCCCGGTAACGAAGTGAACGCAGCTGCGCTTCACCGTCCCCAAATCGAAATTGTAGCGGTCGAGAAACTGCAGGATCACGACCCGAAAGCTGTTGGCGTAGCTCAGCTCCGCAGGGACCATCGCGTGCGGCAGGCAGCATAGGAGGCCGGCAAGCTTCTCCTCGGTATTCGCCTGGGCCGTCGCCAGCGAGAGGACGTCGAGAATCTTGGCCTTGAGCTCCGGATAGGCCTCGTAGCTGATGGTGTTGGGTCCGCTGAGGATGAGCTCCGGCGGCAGCAGCCGCGTCAACGGCGTGACCTGCGTCCCCTCGCGCAGCGCATAACCGATCGAAATCTGGTCGGGGTTGCACGGCAGCGGGATCATGTCGTCCATCGAAAACACGCCCGACTTGCCGACCTCGCGCCGGATCTGCGTGAGCAGGACGCGGTTCGACTGGGCGTCGAAATTCTCGTTGCGGCCGGCGTCCTGGACCGGCTGGAACGTCACTCCGCGCACGCAATTCCAGGTCAGCGCATGGCGGATGATGTCGCCGACCTCCTGGTCGTTCACGCCGCGCTTCACGACCACGACCAGGGTCGTCGAAAGCCCGACTGCCTCGAGCGCTTCGAGGGCCTGGCGGCGGATTCGGCTCAGCTTCGCGCCGCGCAGCTCGACCAGCGCTTCGTCGTTCATCGAATCGAACTGGAGATAGACTTCGAGGCGCGGCGCATAGCTCGCAAGCCGCTCGACGAACGCCGGGTCCTGGGCGATGCGCACGCCGTTGGTATTGATCATCACGTGGCGGATCGGCCGCCGCTTCACTGCGTCGAGGATGGCGAAGAAGTCCGGATGGATGGTCGGCTCGCCGCCGGACAGCTGCACCAGGTCCGGCTCGCCCTCGCTCTCGACCAAGGCATCGAGCATCCGCTCGATCTGGTCCAGCGGACGATGGCTACCGTGGATGTCCGTCGCATTGGCGAAGCAGACCGGACAGGCGAGATTGCACGCCTCGTTGATCTCGATGATCGCGAGACAGCTATGCTGCTCGTGGTCCGGGCACAGCCCGCAATCGAACGGACAGCCGGCCTCGGTGCGCGTCTGGGTCTTGAGCGGCCGGTCACCGGGCTTGATCCACAGTTTCTGCTGGCGCCAATAATCGAGGTCGTCGCTGATCAGGGTCTTCTGCACGCCGTGTGCGCGGCAGCGCTTCAGATAGAAGACATCTTCGCCTTCGATGATGATCTTCGCGGGAACGGGTTCCAGGCAGGTCTCGCACAGGCTCGTGGTCTGGCCGTGGAAGAGATAGGTCGCCGACTTGCGCTGCGGGTGCTCAGGCTGATCGGAGCTCGGCTCCGTTGTCGCGTCCCCACCAGAATAGTCCATATGCGACCAACCCCAGCATGAGGAAGTGAAACAGGTTCAGCGGACCGAGCACCGCCGGATACGGCTTCAGGAATTCCCACAAGAAACGCTGGCAAGCATAGAAGATAATCATCGCGTGGAAAGCATGGTTGCGGGCCCATGCGGCGTTGTCGCGGCGCGCGCACAAGTAGACCGCGAGGAAGGCGGCCATCGACAGGGATTCATAAAGCTGGACCGGGTGCCGGCCGATTCCGTCGCCAAGATCCACCGCCCACGGCAGGCTCGCCGGTGCGCCGTAGGTATAATCGGGAAGCCCGGCGAACAAGCATCCGAGACGGCCGATGATGATGCCGACGCAAATCGGCATCACCAGCGCGCCTCCGGTCGACTGCCGGACGCCGTGGGCGAGCTTCCACAGCTCGACCGCCACGATGCCGCCGGCTAGCGCGCCCGCAATGCTGTGCGACGGCGCAAGGATCGGGCCACGCAGCGAATTCGCCGATCCGAATAGCCACGCGCCGACGAGCGCGCCCAGGCCGAGCGCGATAAAATAGCTCGGGCTGGTGATCTTCGACAATCCGACCGCGTCCTCGGGCCATCTCTTATATTGCCAGCGCGCTGCGAGCCCCGCCGCCACCCACGCGGCGGCATCGCCGACGTAGTGAAATGCCGGGTTGGTTGGGACGGAAATCATAAGCGACCAGAGTGGCGCGCCGCGGCTCGGCGGGCAAGCAGCGCGACGGTGCCACTAGCCATTTGCGCCGGTCCAAAATAGGGCCGCGGCGATGATTGATTCTCCGATCTTCTTCAGCGGCATCGGCGGCAGCGGAATGCTCCCGCTGGCGAGCATCGTGCGCGCGTCCGGCGGCCGCGTCGCGGGCTCCGATCGCTCGCTCGACGCCGGCCGGACGCCGCATAAGTTCGACTATCTGCGCTCGCTCGGGATCCAGCTGTTCCCGCAGGACGGCTCGGGCCTCCAGCCGGGCATGACCCTGGTCACCTCGGCGGCGGTCGAGGACAATGTTCCCGACGTCGTTCGGGCTCGCGAACTCGGCCTCACCCGCCTCACCCGGCCCGAGTTCCTCGCTCAACTGCTCAACGCCGCCCAGCGCAGCGTCGCGGTCGGCGGGACCAGCGGCAAATCGACCGTGACCGGGATGATCGGCTGGATCCTCCACGCCGCACACCGCCAGCCGACGGTCATGAACGGCGCAGTGATGAAGAATTTCATCACCCCCGCGACGCCGTTCGCCAGCGCCCTGGTCGGCGACCCTGAGCTGTTCGTCAGCGAAGTCGACGAAAGCGACGGGTCGATCGTCCTCTACCGGCCCGAGGTCGCGGTGCTGACCAACATCAGCCTCGACCACCAGGAGATGGACGAGCTCCGCCAGCTGTTCGCCCATTTCCTCAATGCCTCGCGCAAGGCGGTGCTCAACCTCGACGATCCCGAGGTTCGCGCGCTGTCCGAAACCGTCCCGGCCGACAAGGTCATCGGCTACGGCTTCGATTCCCCCGGTGCGGATTTCATGGGCAAGGATTTGAAGCACACCGACCTTGGCGTTTCATTTGCGATCGAGGCCGAGGGCGAACGCCGCGAAGTCGCGCTTCCGGTGCCCGGCCGCCACAATGCGTCGAACGCGCTGGCGGCCGTTGCTGCGACTTGCGCGCTTGGCGTGCGACTCGAGGATGCAATCAATGCGCTCGCGCGGTTCGAGGGCCTCAGACGGCGGCTCGAGACGATCGGCGAAGCCGCCGGAGTGACGGTGATCGACGATTTCGCGCACAATCCCGACAAGATCGACGCGACTTTGGCGACGCTCCATGCGGGCGAAGGCGGGCGCCTGCTGATCCTGTTCCAGCCGCACGGCTTCGGGCCGATCGCCAAGATGGGCGAAGAGCTCGCCGAGAGCCTAGGGCGCGGAATGGCGGCCGACGACCGCCTCTATCTGCCCGATCCCGTCTACGAGGGCGGGACGGTTCGGCGGATCCGCGGCTCCGACTGGCTGGCGGACGCCGTAAGGGCGCACGGCAAGCACGCGGAGCATATCCCGGACCGTGCCGCGATCGGTGAAGCGCTGCTTGCCGAAGCCAGGCCCGGCGACCGCATCGTCGTGATGGGGGCGCGCGACGACACGCTCGCCGAGTTCGCGCGCGATCTGGTCGATCGCCTGGCTTCGGCCTGAGCGCGGGTCCGATGCCGCGCCTGTTCCTCGATGCCGACGGCGTCCTCGCCGACTTCGATCGCGGCGCTCGCGAGCTGCTCGGCGCGAGCCCGAAGGAATATATCGCGAAGCACGGCCGGGGAGCGTTTTGGAAGCGGCTCGCCAAAGCGCCCAACTTCTTCGGGACGCTTCCGGAGATGGCGGACGCTCGAACATTATTCGATGCGGTGAAGCACCTGAAACCGACGATCCTGACGGGGCTGCCCACTGGGAGCTGGTCGGCGCCGCAAAAGGTCGAATGGGCGGCAGAACATTTCCCGGGCGTGCCGATCATCACATGCATGGCCCGCGACAAGCACAAGCACATGCATCCGGGCGACGTGCTGGTCGACGATCGCGAGAAGCACCGGGCGGCCTATGAGGCGCACGGCGTCCGCTTCATACATCACAGGAATGCGCGGGAAACGCTGAGGCAGCTGGAAGGGATATTCGAGACGGTCGCGAACCAATCCGCAACCGGCCGGCTTGGCTAGGCAGCCTGCTGGACGTCGACCTTTTCGACCCACTCCGGCCAAAACACCGGCTCGCGGCTCGACCAGCCCGGAGCGGTCGCGGCGCTCTCGCTGATCGACTGGAGCAAGGTGCGGCGGCGGTCCGGATGAAGGTGCGGAAGTGCGGCGGCAGAGCAGAACGCCGCCGGCAGCCACGGCCGCGAAGCCGCGCCGATCAGCCGCTCATAGAGGAAGCGATAGGCAGCGAAGTTCGGCAGGCGGTCCTGGCCCAGATCGAACGCGGAAAGCGTGATCAGCATGCCGATGAACGGCTCGATCATGTCGAGGCCGCTGTCGTCGGGAACCTGCAGGCGCAGGTGGTCGAGCTGCTTATAAAGGCGGGCCTGGCCGCGGATCGAGGCGGCTTCGCCTTCGTCGCGGGCCCAGCATTCGATCGGATCGCGGCGACCGTATGCCACATCGAGCGACCGGCGAATGTAGCGCTGCGTGGCCTTCGAAAAGCCCGCAAACTCCTTCATCTCCGAGATCAGCATCGCGCCGCTTGCCGGCTGGCTGGTCCGCGTAATCATGAACCCAACTCCTTTTGCCCGGGTAGGATCATGCAGCGGTTTGTGTTGCGTTTTGCTTAACCACAGTCCCACCCCGGATGTAATTGAATCAGAGGGGAGTCTCGTCGGCAAGGCCAGAAATTGACCAGATACGTTAAAACTGTGGATTGTTGATTTATTGCAACGGCAGTCACGTTTTTGTGACGCCTGCGAAACTGTTCCCGATTCTATTCGGGAAAACCGGACGACGGGACCGGATCGTCTTTCTGGCCGGGCTGGGTCGCTGAGGACGGATCGGACGCATCCATCGATTCATCGCTGCCGACGTCGGCCTTGGCATCCGGGTCGTCGGGGTTGCGCTTGAGCTTGCGTTCGAGCTCCTTGTCCGGCGCGCGCGGCATCGTCGGCGGCGGCGCGTCCTCGGGCTTGTTGTCGTTCACCTGCTCTCTCCTCTACCGACCCATGCGCAAACAGAACGAGCGGCACTGCCTTGGCGTTCCTCTTGCTAAACCGCGCCGCTTTCGACCGGACGCCCTCGGGGTTCTGCCAATGGACCGCGGGCGGTTGCGCGCTTGCGATTTCAAGCCAACATGGGGACGATGTTAATGATGTCCCATCGCGGCGCCGCCCGGACCCGGTTCAGCGACTGGCCGCTGGCGGTTAAATCGATCCTCGGCTTCTGGCTGTTTTATGCGCTGACAGTCGTCGCCCGAGCGTCGCTCGGGACCGACCCGTGGACGATGCTGACCAACAAGCTGGTGGTCGTCGCCATCGGTGTCGTGCTGACCGGGCTCATCTATCTCGCGATCGCGGGCTTCGGCCGCGGCGGCACCATCCGCCGAAAAGCGGTGATCGCCGCCCTCGCCTCGCTTGGTGCGGCCCTCGTCATGGGCGCGACCCTGATCCTGATCGACGATTATCTGCGCGAAAGCAAAGAGGAGATGCGCTTCCAGGCGCGCGAGGGGTTTGTCCTGGTTGAGAAGGGCAACCAAATCCGCATCGAACGAAACGCGGGCGAGCCGTTGGTGATGACCTTGCCCAAGGTTGGCGAGCTCGATCCCAACAAGCGCATCCGCTTCGCGCTCGACGCAGCGGTCATCTGGCTGTTCTTCTTCCTCGCGTGGAGCGCATTCTATCTCGCCAACCAGGCCCAGGCCGAGGCGCTCGGCGCAAAGCGGAGAGCGGCGGAAGCGGAGAGCGCGGCACAGGCCGCCCAGGTCCGCGCGCTGCGCTACCAGGTCAATCCGCATTTCCTGTTCAACACGCTCAATTCGCTGTCGTCGCTGATCATCGGCGGACGCGCCGAGGAAGCGGAATCGATGGTCCTCAAGCTGTCGACCTTCTTCCGCCAGAGCCTGACGCTCGACGCGACCGCTGACATCAGCCTGGCCGAGGAGATCGCGCTGCAGCGGCTCTATCTGGACATCGAGAAGGTCCGTTTCCCGCGCCGGCTGAAGGCCGAGTTCGACATTCCCGAGGAGCTCGAGAACGCCCGCCTTCCGGCCCTGATCCTGCAGCCGATCGTCGAGAATGCGATCAAGCATGCGGTGTCGCTGACGCGCGACAAGGTCGAGCTGAAGATCGCCGCCCGCGAAGCCGGGCCCGGGCCGCTTCACGATCGAGGTCAGCAACAGCGGCGGCGGCCGCCCCGCGCAGGCCAGGAGCACCAACGGCAGTCGAAGGCACCGGCGTCGGCATCGCCAACGTCTGCCAGCGCCTCACGGCGCGGTTCGGCTCGCTCGCCAGTTGCGAATTTGGCCCGACCGCGGACGGCGGCTATCGGGTCCTGCTGACCCTGCCGCTGGATCGCGGCGATGGCTGACCATGCCGCTCAAGGTCCTGATCGCCGACGACGAGCCGCTCGCCGCCGAGCGGCTCCAGCTGCTGCTTGCGCAAGATCGAGGGCATCGACCTGGTCGGCACCGCGACCGACGGCGAAAGCACGGTGCGAATGGCCGACGCGCTGGGCCCGGACCTGCTGCTGCTCGACATCGCCATGCCCGGGCTCGACGGCATCGAGGTCGCCCGCGCGCTGGCCGAGCGGCACCCGCTCGCCGGCCGTGATCTTCATCACCGCGTTCGACCAGTTCGCCGTCGCCGCCTTCGAGGTCGAGGCGGTCGACTATCTGATGAAGCCGGTCGAGCCGGCCCGGCTCCAGCGCGCGCTCGACCGCGGCCGCGACTATCTCGAGCGGCGCGAGACCAGGCCCACGCGACGGCCGGCGGCCTCGCGCGCATCTGCAGGAATTCTGGGCCTCCGACCTGACCGGCCTGGTGCGGATCGCGTCGCGCGACATCGACCGGGTGTCGGCCGAGCGCGACTATATGCGGCTCCACGTCGGCCGCCGGAGCTGGCTGATCCACCATTCGATGGCCGCGCTCGAGGAAGGCCTCGACCCGGAGCTGTTCGTCCGGCTCCACCGCTCGGCGATCGTGCGCAAGGACTTCATCACCGGCTTCACCCGCAATCAGTCCGGCCGCTGGATCGCGCGCCTCGGCGACGGCACCGAGCAGCCGGTCGGCCGGCTCTATTCCGACCGCGTGCGGAGCATCGCCGGCCGCTGAGAAAGACCGCCGCGCGCCTTGGAGGGATCGGCGCGCGGCAGTTCGTCCGGAAGCTTGAACATCAGTGGGCAGTGACGATGATCGCCGCGGCGCCGATGACCTCCACGCTGGGATGGCGCGCGCTTGCGACGGCCGCCTCGAATGCCGGCTGCGCGTCGGCGATCGTCGCCTCGCGGCAATCATTGACCGCTCGCATGAAGCTGAGATCGAGCGGAAAACCTGTGTCGCAGACAGTCTGCGAGGCATAGGCAATACGGCGCTGGAGCTTGTTCTGCCCAAAGCCAGTCGCGAGGTTCAAGTCGGCATAGGACACACGAACGGACGAACGGTCGGCAGCCTGGCTGACCGTCGGCACGATCAGCGCCGACGCAACGACGGCTGCCGCGATGATAATCAGGTGCTTGACCATGTCGCTCTCCCTTGTTGAGCGCGACGCGGAGCGTGCTGGGGAAGCTGAGGGGGTTGCCCCGCGTCGCAGATCGCTGGGTGGACCGATTGGCGGCCCAAGTCGCGCGCTCCTCGACGGGAGCGAGGCCTGAATCGTCGGCATGCCGACAAAGGCCGCTGGTGGCGCGGCGGACCGACGAACGGAGGTCAGCTGGCGTTCAGGTTCGCGGCGTCTCCCGCGGGCCGCGGTCGACGACCGTGGTCAGCGCCACGTCGAGCGTGACGTTGCCGACGGTGCGGAAGATGTCGGGGATCATCTCCACCGCGACCAGCAAGCCGAGCGGGGCGATCGGCACGCCCAGAGCCATCGCGATCGGAGCGATCGAGCTGATGAAGCTGACCTCGCCCGGCAGGCTGACAGCGCCGTAGCTCATCACCGCGCCGACAGCGGTCGCGGCGATCATCTGGCCGAGCGTCGGCTCGAAGCCGAGCCAGTGGGCGACGTAGAAGGCGACCGCGACGTTCATCGCCGGGCCCGTCGCGCGGAACAGCGCGACCGCGATCGGCAAGGTCACATCGACGACCTGCTCGCGAACGCCCATTGCGCGCGCCGCGGTCAGCATCGCCGGAAGCGAGGCGAGCGACGAGCGGGTCGAGATCGCGACCGCCTGCGGCGCGATCATCGCGCGGCTGAACGCGCCGAGCCCGATCCGCCCGGCGATCATCGCCAGCGGATATCCCGCCAGAGTGACGAGAACCCCGATGAGCGAGATCAGGACGACATAATGGCCGAGGCCGGCGAACGCCGATCCTCCGGCGGCCGAGCCGACGGTGAAGGCGAGCGCGAACACCCCCAGCGGCGCAATCCACAGCACCCAGCGCGATGATCACCAGGAGCGCGTCGCCGATCGCCTCGAACAGGCCGACCACCGTGCGCCGCCCGGCTTCGGAGATTCGCGCCAGCGCCAGCGCGAACAGCACCGCGAACACGACCAGCGGGAGGACGTCGCCGTTGGTCGCCGCCGCAAACACATTGTCGGGGATGACGCCCTTGAAGAAGTCGGCGACGCCCGGCATCGGCCCGGCCGCTTTCTGCTCGATTCCGGCGAGCGCGCTCTGCAGCCCTTCCGCGGTTCCGCGCGGCAGCGGGAACAGCATGCGTCAGGAGCGACGATCATCAGCGCCCCGAAAATCGCCGAGGCCGTGCACACGATCACGATCCACAGGACCGAACGGCCGGCGATCCGCCCGCCGAGCGCGGCTTCGGCGCTCTTGGCGATGCCGACCACGAGCAAAGCGACGACCAGCGGGATGACGGTCATCTTGAGCGCGTTGAGCCACAATGTGCCGACGAAGCCCGCGACCTGCAGCGCGCCTTCGCGGGCACCGCCCAGCAACCCGCCGCGCGAATGCTCCGAGCGCGAGGCCGGCGATCAGCGCGGCCAGCGCCCAATAAGCGCGGAAAGTCGGCGATGCCTTCGCCGGCGGCTTCGCGTGTCAACGCGGCTTCCGGAACTTGAAGATCGCGCGGTCGGTCTTGCCGCGGATCTTCGGGTCGAACACCAGCAGGCTGTGGTCGTCGGCCGGGTTGCGCAGAATGTCGCTGGTCCCGACGAGCACGAAGCCGGCGCGCTTGAAGTCGGCCTTGACCACTTCGGGGTCGATCCGGTGGAGCTTCTCCACCGTCGCGCGGGTGTCGGTATTGGGGCTCGCGACATGGTCGATGACGCCGATCACCCCGCCCGGCTTCATCGCCGCATAGACCGTCTTGAGGAAAGCCGCCGGGTCCATCCGCGGGATGCCGTACTTCGCACTCTGCCAATAGGTGTCGTGATAGTTGAGGTTGAGCATCACCAGGTCGGCCGAGTTCTTCGGCAACGATGGGGCTTCGAACGGCGTCGCGACGATCGACACGTTGGGGTTCTTCGCCTTGAACTCGGCGAAGGCCTTCTGGCTGTCGGCTTTGTAGAATTGGGTCGGCTCCCACACGAGCACATGGCCCTTCGGACCGACGACCGGGGCCATGATCTCGGCCCAATAAGCGTTGGCGCCGAACAGATCGATGACGCTGCATCCCGCGCTTCAGACCGAGGAAGTTCAGAACCTCGGCCGGCTTGCGCGATTCGTCGAGCTTGACGTTGTCGGCGGAGCGGCCCGGTAACGCCAGGGCGGCGGTGACGCTGAGCGGCGCCGCAGGCTTGGCCGCAAGCGGCGTGGAGACTGCGATCAGTAAGGCGGCAAGCTTCAAGGCGCGCATCGAAATTCCCCTTTGTCCTGGTGACGCTTCTATTGTTGCTCCGCCGTTCGCGCCAGCGTCACGCAATCATCGTTGATCGGCGCCCGATTTTCGATCAGAGTCCGAACTCTCCAGCCATTCCGGGGGGTTTATGGCCACCATCGTTGCACCGTCCGCCGACCGCAAAGTGTCAGAGCGTAAATTCTATTCGCGAATGGCGATTTTCCTGGTCGCTGTCGTGTTCCTCGGATTCGCGCCGAGCTTCTATCTGAAGGGGATCGTCCCGGCCTACCCGCGACCGAACCCGACCCTGCCGCCGTCGGTCATGCTGCACGGTCTGATGTTCACCTTGTGGATGGCTCTGCTGATCCTTCAGACCCAGCTTGTCGCGACGCGCCGGACCGAGACGCACATGAAGCTCGGCAAGATAACGATGCTGATCGCGATCCTGCTCTTGCCGGTGATGTACCTGACCGCAGTCTGGGCGGTCCCGCGCGAGAGCCACCCGCCGTTCACCGATTCCCTCAACTGGACCGCGATTCCGTTGGCGGTGATCCCCGCATTCGCTTTCATGATCTATGAAGCGTGGCGGCGCCGCAAGCAGGCGCAGTGGCACAAACGGCTGATGCTGGGCGCGACGATATTGTTCGTCGCCGGACCGGGCTTCAGCCGCATCCCGCTCGCGCCGCCGAGCTTCTGGGGCTTCACCATCCAGCTGCTCGCTGGAACCACGCTCCTTTACGCGCCACTGTTCATCTGGGACCGGCGCACACAGGGAAAAGTGCACCCGGCGACCTGGACGGGCTATGCGGTGGCCGTGGCCACGGCGATCATTCCGCTGGCTTTGATCTACACCAACAGCTGGGCCGGAATCGCTGCAAAGCTTCCCGGAGTCAGCGCCTAGCCGAACAGCGCCTTGCGGCGTTCGAGACTTTCGGCCGGCCACACCTGGCTGCTGTCGTAATAAGCTTCGACCGCCATCGCGCCGTCGGGCAACCGCACCCACGGTAGCTTCGAGCGCGTGTAGATGTGGATGTCGGGCTCGACCTCGCCGGGAGCGTCGAGCGTGCCGACGCGGACGAAGCGCAGGATGTCGGTAGCGCCGCCATAATTGCTCCACAACGCCACCTTGCACTCGGGGCAGCGCCAGACCTGTTGCCCGCGACCGCTCTCGGATGGAGTCATGATCGGCTGAGGTTCACCCGAAAGCGTCTCGACTGCGGTAGCTTTCGATCAAAGCATTGATGGCGAACGCCGAACCGGTCTCGGTCTGGCACGACGTGCAGTGGCAGCAATGGACGATCATCGGCTCGCGCCCCAGCCGATAGCGCACCGCCCCACAGGCGCAGCCGCCCTCACGGCTCATGCCGCCGCCTTCGCGCGCTCCGTGGCCATCGACTGGATCAGCTTGACCGCCTGGTGCGCGGACAGGGCCGAGCCTTCCTGCCACAGGCCGACATAGGACAAATGCTCGCCCGCGAAGACGATCGGGCCCTCGGGCTTGAGCAGCTCGAGATAGGCGCCGGTCCGCCGGCTGTTGTCGTCCGGACCGCCGCCCCAGAGTGCCCCGACGCCTTCGGAATAAGGCACCTGCCCCCAGTTCACGACGACCGGCTTCTCGAGCAGCCGCGATTTGCCCGGATGAAGCGCCTCGACCGAGCCCCGGCTGATCGCGATCTGCTCGGCGAACGGCAGCTTGGTGAAGCTGTCGGGCGTGTCCTGGTGGGTCCAGCCGGCGACGTAAGCGCCAATCAGCACACCGCGCGCCGAATGGTGCCGGTCGCTTGGATAAATGACATTCTCGTTCAAGCGATCGGTCCAGCCGAGCCCGCCATAAATGCCTTCTTCCTCCCAGAAGCGCGGCGCTTCGAACGCGACCTTGGCGCTCTTCAAATAGACCGCTTTCTGCAGCGCGGCCTTCTTCTCGGGGGAGAAATCGCTCGGGATGCGGCTGAGCAGGTTCGCGGGAAGGGTAACCACGGCATAATCGGCACGGGTGACGCCGCCTTTGTGCTCGATCCGGACCCGGCCACCCTCGCGGCGGATGGCGCTGACCGGCTGGTTCAGTCGCACGCTCGGCTTGACCTGCTGATAAATCGCATGCGCGATGCGATCCATTCCGCCGGCCGGCTGGAGCATGGTCGGCTGCATGTCGATGATCGATTCGAAGAACAGAGGAAACCCTGCGCCGCGGTTGGGAAGGATATCCTTAAGCGGCAGGACGTCGAGCGGTTTGCCCGGATCGTCGCCCGCGCCGGGCCAGTCGGAAAAGCCGAGACTCGGCTGGCCGACCGCGACGCCTTTGGCGTCGAGCCCGCCATAGAATTGCAGGAACTCGCGGAAATGGCCGAGCTCGTCCTTGGGCATGACAGCGTCGAGCGCGTGAACGTCGATCGCCTTGGCAAGGAGTTCCGACATCCGCGCCTGGAAGCTGTACAGCACCTGCCGCCCGGGATGGACCTTGCCGCCGAAGTCCCAGCTGGTCCCGTGATGACTGTTGACGAAAGTTTCCATCGGCACGTTGAACCGCTTGGCGTAGCCGAGGATGGCGTGATGCCAGGATGGGATTCGCGCCGGGCCCGCGTTGAAATAGAGACCGTCCGAGAATGATGCGCGCTGCAGCGGCCGATCGGTCTGAACGACCTGGTCGCCCGGACGCAGCGTCCAGGCGCGACCGCCGACCCGGTCCCGGGCCTCGAGCACCGTGACGTCGTAACCCGCCTGGCGAAGCTCGTAAGCGGCGACCAGTCCGGCGATGCCTGCGCCGAGCACCACCACGGACTTGCCGCTGCCCGATCCGGGTGAAAGCATGAAATCGGCCGCCGATGCCGGAGTCGGCACGGTCAGCCCGAGTGTCTGCATCGCCGCCAGCGTCGCGCCCGCGCCGCCGACCGCGCCGATCCGTTCCAGCAATGCCCGCCGAGTCAGTGTCATTCCGTCCCCCGTTTCCAACGACTCGCACACCGCCGCTTCCGCGGCGGACTAATAGCCCATCAGCGCCAGAACCTCGCGCCGGCTTCGCTCGTCTTCGCGGAAGGTGCCCATCATCCGGCTGGTGGTCATCACGACGCCCGGCGTGTTGACCCCGCGCGCGGTCATGCACGCATGCGTGGCTTCGATCACCACCGCGACGCCCTTGGGCTGGAGATGCTCCCAGATCGTATCGGCGACCTGCGCCGTCAGCCGCTCCTGCACCTGGAGGCGGCGGGAAAAGCCGTGGAGCACGCGCGCAAGCTTGCTGATCCCGACGACCTTGTCGCGCGGCAGATAGGCGATCGAGGCCTTGCCGATGATCGGCGCCATATGATGCTCGCAATGCGATTGGAACGGGATGTCCTTGAGCAGCACGATCTCGTCGTAGCCGCCAACTTCCTCGAACGTTCGAGCAAGATGGACCGCCGGGTCCTCGGCATAGCCGCGGGCATATTCGCGCCAGGCTCGCGCTACTCGCCGGGGCGTGTCGAGCAGGCCTTCGCGGTCGGGGTCGTCGCCGGCCCAGCGGATCAAGGTCCGGATGGCGTCGCTGACCTCGCCGGGGACGGCGCACTCGGGTGCGGATTCGACGAGATCGCCATCCTCGGGGTCGCCATGTTCGCTCATGCGTCAAGCTCCAGTTCGATGTCCTTGGCGACCGCGGCCGCCTGCTCCCGAATATCAGGGACGGCGATGATCTCCCAATAGCGGCCCTTGGTCAGTGGCCCGAGCGCCCAAAGATGGTTGCCGACGCGCGACCTGTCGTCGACCTCGAGCCCGATGCCGAGTTGGTCGACGTGCACCTGCCCGCCGTCGAGCAGGCCGCGCAGCAGCGGGTCCTGGGTCCGGGCGATCGAATGGAGCGGCCCGGTGCAATTGAAGGCGTAAGCGACGTCCAGCAACTGGGACGTGCTCGCGCCGCGCCGCCGATATTCGACTTCGAGCGCGTCCTTGTTTTCGCGCGCGGAGATGATGCGCCCGGCGACCACTTCGAGCCGCCCGTCTGCCACCATCTGCGCAAGCAACCGCGCGACCTCGGGCGCGATCCGGTGGCGGTGGACGTCCCACCATGGCCGCGCGTGGCGCAGGAATTGCCGCTGCTGCTCGCCGTCGAGGCCCTGCCACAGGCGTTGGCTATACGGCCGCAGGCTGTCGATCGCGGCGCGCCAGCCGACCTCGGCGCTGCGCCGTCGCAGCCAGCGCCAAAGTGCGCGCAAGCTTCCTTGGGGCACGTCGCTCAACTCCACCGGTGCCGGCTCGAAATCGGCGTGCGAACGGGGGATCAGGCCGCGCCTCGACAGCGCGACGATCCGGCCCCGGTGCCCCGCCGCATCAAGCGACAGCACCACGTCGATCATCGTCAGGCCGGTGCCGACCAGCAGCGCGTTTCCGCCAAGCGCGGCAAGCTCCGCCACCGCGGCATGGGAGTCGGTGCCCCACGGGTTGCGGATGAAGCGGTCGCCGACGCCGGTGAACGCACTCAGCGCCTCGGGCTCCTGATTGCCGACAGCGAGCGCCAGAGCGCCGGCGTCGATCCGCTCGCCGCTATCGAGCACGATCTGCCAGCCGCCATCGCTGCGGGCCGCGCTGCACGCGGTCGCATCCACTGGCCGGGTCTTGCCGCTGGCTACCGCCTCGTCGAGGATTTCGCCGAGATAGCGGCCGAACAGCCGGCGCTCGGCAAATCCGCGGGGATCGCCGCCTTCCGCCTCGAACAGGCGCGCGAAATGGTCGGGCTCGCCGGCCCAGGCGCTCATTCCTTCGGCGCGTACGTTGAGCAGATGCGCAGGCTCGCGAGTCGAATAAGCGACGCCCCGGCCTATCCGACCGCTGCCGTCGATCAGGACCGAGGCGATGCCACGCCGCGCCAGCTGCGCCGCGAGGATCGTCCCTGAGAATCCGCCACCGATAATCGCGACCGGCACCCGGTCAGATTTCATAGTCCGACCAGTTTTCCGGGTTTTCAGCGCCCGCCTTGCGATTCTGGATGTGGTCGTAGATCCGGGTCACGGTTCTGCCGGCGGTCTCGGTAAACAGGCCAGGCACCGCGGCATGGACGATTGCCGCACAGCCCGCGCCGATAAGCTCCGCTCCGATCTTCACCGCGCCGACGCCGTGCCCCGCCCAGGTCATCCCGAGCGATCGCGGGTGCTCGACGAACAGCCGGCTGAGCGGTCCCGAACGTTCGGACTGGATGGTCGGCTGCTCGTCGGCCATGGCCGCCTCTTCTCCAAATAAAGCCTGGTGACCCCGACAGGATTCGAACCTGTGGCCTACAGATTAGGAATCTGTCGCTCTATCCTGCTGAGCTACGGGGTCAGCCCAGCGCGGGAATAAGCACTGCGCCGCGCGCAATCAATTGACTTGGCTCGGCGGCACCACCGGGAGCGGCAGCGGAGCGACCGGAACACCTTCGTCAACCAGTTCCTTGGCTTGTTCGGCCGTCGCGTTGCCGTGGACCTGCTCGGGCTCGATCTCGCCGCCGTGAATGGCGCGCGCGGTCTCGGCGAACTCGTCGCCGACCCAGCGCGAGCCCTTGAGCATCTCGGCCTGGAATGCGGCCACCTTGGCGAGCAGATTGTCAGCGGGCCTGCGCGGGACGTTGGGTGCCATCGGCGCCTTGGATACGCCGGTCGATCTGCAAAACGGACATTCGACCAGCCCGGCCTCCCGCTGCTCTTCGTAATCGGCGTTCGAGCGGAACCAGGCTTCGAAGGTCCCGCCCCCGGAACAGGATGCGTCGAGGCAAATAAGGTCGAACACGATCATTGGCTCACTACGTCCGCTATCGGCCGGCGGTGGTTAAGCGCCGGTATCCGCGAACGCACCTCGGGGATCCGCGCGAGGTCGATCTCGGCGAACCCGACGCCTGTCTCGTCGCCCATGTCGAGGAGGATTTCGCCCCAGGGATCAACGACCAGCGAGTGGCCATAGGTCTGACGCCCGTCCTCGTGTCGCCCGGCCTGTGCCGCGGCGACGACGAACAGCCCGGCCTCGATCGCCCGCGCCTTGAGCAACGTATGCCAATGCGCCCGGCCGGTCGGGACGGTGAACGCGGCGGGGACCGAGATCACGTCCGCATCCGCCTCGGCGATGCGCGCGAACAGCATCGGGAAGCGCAAATCGTAGCAGATCGTCAGGCCCAGCTTGCCGACCGGCGTGCCGTTCACCACCACCGCGCGCTCGCCGGCGCGATAGACCGCGGACTCGCGCCAGCTCTCTCCCGTGGGCAAGTCCACGTCGAACAAGTGGATCTTGTCGTAGCGCGCCCGGATCTTGCCTCCGCGGTCGATCACGAAGCCGCGATTGGCGACCTTGCCGTCATCGACCAGGATCGCGAGCGAGCCCAGGTGCAGCCAGATGTCATGCTCGCGCGCCGCCGCGCAGCACGCGGCGAGCACCGGGTCGTCCTCTTCAACCTGCAGATTGCCCGCAGCACGCTTGGAATCACGGTCGAGCAGGCCCGACATTTCGGGCGTGAACAACATCGTTGCCTCGCCATCAGCCGCCTGTCCGATCGCGCCGACCAAGGCCTCAGCATTGGCGGCCGGGTCGATTCCGCTGTTCGACTGGAAGAGCGCGATCCTGGTCACGCGGCGATCAATTCGTCGAGCCGGCCCTCGCCTTCGAGCGCGTAGAGATCGTCACACCCGCCGACGTGGCGGTCGTTGATGAAGATCTGAGGGACGGTGGTCCGGCCGTGCGCACGCTGGATCATCCGCTGCCGCTCCTCGCGATTGAAGTCGATCGAAATCTTGCGGTACGCGACGCCCTTGCTGTCGAGCAAATGTTCGGCCCGCCAACAATAAGGGCAGAACGCTTTTACGTAGATTTCGACGCACAGGCATTCCAGCCGCCTAACGCATGAACCGCGCCGGACGCACAACGCGCGCCCAACTGACCAGCTCGACGCGAACCGCTCCGGCGCGCTTCAAGGTTCGGGCACAGGCCTCGGCGGTGCTTCCGGTGGTCAGCACGTCGTCGACCAGGATCACCGTCTTGCCGGCCACTGACGTTCTTGTCGCGGACCTTGAAGGCGCCGGCTACGGCCTTGCGCCGCTGGAGCGCGCTCATGCCCTTGAGCGGCGGAGTGCGGCGGGTGCGGCGAAGCGCGAACGGGTCGGCAGGAATGCGCAAGCGCCGCGACAACTCGCTCGCGACCAGCTGCGACTGATTGAACCCGCGCACCCACAGGCGCGTGCGGTGGAGCGGCACCGGGATCAGCAGCCGGCTCGAATCTCCCTCGCCGACGAGAGCCGCCATGTATCGCGCCATGGTCTTGGCGACCGCGACCTTTCGTCCGTATTTCGGGCGGATCGCAAGTCCTCGCGACAGCTCGCCATAGGCGACCGCGGCACGCGTGCGCGCGATTTGGGGCGGCTGCGCCAGGCATCCGGCGCAGACGGTCGAGCCCGCGAGCTCCAGCGGCAGGCCGCAGGTCTCACACCCGCCCGCGCCGAGAAAATCGAGCTGCTTCCAGCAGTCAGGGCAGAAGGTGTGCACTTCCGCCATGATCGCGCCGCAGCCGGCGCAGCGCGGCGGAAGCGCGAAGTCGAGCACGCTAAGCGCGCCGTTGCGGATGGCCTCGACCAGCATCCTGCTGCTTGTTGCTCACGCTCCGCCAGCGCACAAGCGCGGCGATGCCGCCCGACCTGTTCGATCCCGAGCTGCTGAAGCTACGCCGCAAGCGCGCCGCCCGCCTGGACGGCGATTTCTTTCTGCACGAGCGCGCATTCGCCGACTGCCTCGAGCGGATCGGGGTTGTCGCGAGGCGGTTCGAGCGCGCCTTGCTTCTGGGCTGCGCCAAACCGGGCTGGCCGGAACTGCTGCAACGGTTCGCTGCGCAGGTGGACGTCGAGGAAATCTCCGCGACCTACGACCTTTGCCTTTCAATCGGGACGCTCGACACGATCGACGACCTTCCCATCGCGCTGACGGGGTTGCGGTCCGTCCTTGCTCCTGACGCATTCTTGATCGGCGCGCTCGCCGGCGGCGACACCCTTCCCCAGCTCAGAAAGGCGATGCGCGCGGCCGATTCGGTCCAGGGCGGGTCGGTTCCCCATGTTCATCCGCGGATCGAGGCGGCGGCGCTTGCCGGCCTTCTCTCGGCGGCCGGCTTCGTCGATCCGGTAGTCGACGTCGACCGGGTCGCGGCATCCTATGCGTCGCTCGGCGACCTGGTGCGCGACCTTCGCGCAATGGGCGTAACCAATGTCCTTCAGGAACGGTCACGCCGGCCGCTCACCAAGGCCGCTCGGGCGGCCGCGACCGAATCGTTCGCTTCCGCCGGGCGCGACGGCCGGACCGTCGAGACCTTCGAAATCCTCCATTTTGCGGCCTGGACGCCGCCCGGCCGATAAAGGGATGCCTCCGCGTTAACGATGTCACGAATAAGACTTGTTAACTGAGCTTCCTCTAAACCATCCAATGTGGACGTGGACCAGAGGAGGGTGGCGTGATCGCTATCCGGACGAACATGCGCAAGCTGCGCGCCGACAGGCGCGGGGCGACTGCGATCGAATATGGGCTCATCGCGGCGCTTATCGTCATCGCGATGATGGCCGGCCTGTCGACGCTCGGTGGCGGCGTTGGCGGCATGTGGACCAAGCTCGCCAGCGCAGTCCAGAACAGCTGATCGGGGCGGTGGGGGCCTAGCTCCGCCGCGCGCCGTAGACGATGAGCTTTACTTTCTGACCAGGCGCCAATCGGCTGTTGGCGGCCAATCCATTCAGCACGAGAAAACGATCCAGCTTGAAATCGCGGTAAGCCATCCGGCTTGCCAGCGACTGCACGGAATCGCCCGGGCCGACCGTGACCACGTCGATGATCCGCGGGCGGATCGCCGCCGCTTCGGCCGGAGTGATCCGGCGCAGCGAATTGACCATCGGAATGAACGGACCGATTCCCGTTCCGCCCCGAGTCATCATCACGAAATGGTAGATGTGCTCGGCGTCCCATTGATAGGCAATGATGCTGACATCGACCACGCCCGAAGATGTTCCGACCTGCGCGGTGGTGAAGGCCGCCGGCATGCCGTTGACCAGGGTTCGCTGCGGCTGCGGAATTGCGACCTGCATCCGTTCGCCGACGAGGTCGCGGAACAGCGCCAGGATATAGGTTTCGAGCCCGCCGCGAAACCGCCCCCCTGAGAATTGCGCCTGGCCCGCAGATCCCTTGATCGTGATCGCCGTAGCGCCGTTGGACATCAGATAGCCCGGCGGGACGCTGAACTGAATTCTAAGGTCGGGATGCGTGAAGAGCGGCCCATCGACAATGCCCTGCTGCGGATCGTCGTCGACGGTCTCGCCGTCGATCTCGGCCAGGAACCGGTCGCGGTTGGTCACCCCGGTGCCGAGCCGTCCGGTCGCCCGGGCCTCGGCGAGCGCGCGCTGCATTCGGTTCTCGCTCAATGGATGGGTGCTCGCCCATTCCGGCGTCTGGCGATTGGTCCGGCCCTGCATCCGCGATTCGAGCGCCGCCTGGCGAGCCAGCGTGGCGAGAATCCCGGGACCGCCGGCGGGGTCGTAGCCGGCCGCGATCATATACCGCAGGCTGAGCGTGTCGGCCTGATATTCCTGGTCCCGCGAGAAGCTCAGGTTGGACATTTGGGCGCGCTGCGAGATCACGTTGCCGAAGAACCCGCCGAAAATCGCGCCGAGCACGCCAAGGACGTTTTGCCGCTGGGCATAGGCCTGGCGCGCATGCGCGTGATTGGCCGCGATGTGGCCGGTCTCGTGGCCGAGAGCGAAGGCGAGCTCCGACTCATTGTCCATCAGCCCCAGCAGCTGGCGGGTGACGTAAACATAGCCGCCGGGCACCGACAGCGCATTTTCGACCGGCGAATTGAGCGTCGTGAAATGAAGCGTCTGGCCGGGGTTGGCGAGGCCGGAGAAAGCCGCGACGCGGCGGCCGACCGATTCGACATAGGCCGCGCGCGGGCCGGTCTCGGCCCCTCCGAGTTCCTGGACCAGTCCGGCATTCTGGCGCTGGGCTTCGGCTACGTCGCGCGGGTCGAGGTAGCGGGGCCCCTGCGCGCTCGCCGGCGCGAGGGCGACAACGCTCGCCGCCAGCAGCAGCACGGCTTTACGCATGCGTTTCTCCATTACCCAAACGCATATCGAGCGGCGTTTTTGAACGGAGAATGACTGACCCGAGTTCCTGAAGATCCTCAGCCGATGGCGAGGAACTTGGCGCGGCGCTGGGCGAGCAGCTCGTGCTGGCCGAGCGCGCTGCAGCCGTCCAGTTCCTCGACGATCGCGCCTTTCAATGCCCCGATCGCCGCGTCGGGATCGCGGTGCGCACCGCCCAGCGGCTCGAGAACGATGCGGTCGATCACGCCCAAACCTTGAAGGTCCTGCGCCGTGATCTTCATCGCCTCGGCCGCTTCGGCGGCCTTGTCCGACGTGCGCCACAGGATCGACGCGCAGCCCTCGGGCGAGATCACCGAATAGACCGCGTGCTCGAACATCAGCACGCGGTTGGCGGACGCGATGGCGATCGCTCCGCCCGACCCGCCCTCACCGACGACCACGGCGATCATCGGAACCTTGAGCGCAAGGCATTGCTCGGTCGAGCGGGCAATCGCCTCGGCCTGACCGCGCTCTTCGGCTTCGACCCCGGGGAATGCGCCGGGAGTGTCGACCAGCGTCACCACGGGCAGCCCGAAGCGGTCGGCCAGCTGCATCAGCCGGATCGCCTTGCGATAGCCCTCCGGCTTGGCCATGCCGAAATTGTGCTTGAGCCGCGAGGCGGTGTCGTCGCCCTTCTCATGGCCGATCAGCATTACCGGCCGGCCGTCGATCCGGGCCAGGCCGCCGATCATCGCCGGGTCGTCGGCAAACGCGCGGTCGCCGGCCAGCGGAACGAAATCGTCGGCAATTCCGCCGAGTAATCCTTGAAATGCGGCCGTTCCGGGTGCCTGGCGACCTGCGCTTTCTGCCACGGGGTCAGCTTGGCATAGGTATCGCGAAGCAGCCGGGCGGCCTTGGCCTCGAGCTTGTCGACTTCGGCGTCGATGTCGATCGACCCATTCTCCGCCGTCTCGCGCAGCTCTGCGACGCGGGTCTCGAGCTCGGCGATGGGCTTTTCAAAATCCAGATAAGTAATCATTCGGCGCGGCGGGTAGGACGAAGCAGCGGTGGCCGTCAACGACGCCGAGTGGCGAGCGGATGGCGCGAGTTGACCAGTTCGACCAGCCGAGCGCTGTCGACATGGGTATAAATCTGCGTCGTGGCGATATCGGCGTGACCGAGCAGCGACTGGAGCACCCTAAGATCCGCTCCGCCCGACAGCAGGTGAGTTGCAAAGGCGTGGCGAAGGACGTGAGGGCTCACCCGGTCGGGTGCGATCCCGGCATCGGCGGCCATCTGCCGCACCAGCTGGAACAGCCGCACCCGGCTGAGGTGGTTCTTTCCGCTCGGGAAAAGCCACAAGCTGTCGCCCGGCACATGTTCGACCCACCGTCCAACCGCGGCCTCGGCGCGCGACGAAATCGGGACCAGCCGTTCCTTGCTGCCCTTGCCGGCCACGATCAGGAAGGCCTGGCCCTTGCGAATCGCAGCCCGCGGCAGCGACACGAGTTCGCTCGCGCGCAGGCCCGACCCGTAGAGCAATTCGAGCAAGGCGAGATTGCGCACTGCCCCTGCCTCCCCGCTCACCGCGCGGTCCTCGGCGGCTTCGAACATGCGCGCCACTTCGGCCTGGTCGAGAATCCGCGGGAGCGGCCTTTCGAACCGCGGCCGGGGCAGCGAGCCGGAAGGATCGTCGCGGCGGAAGCCTTCATCGACCAGGAAGCCGAAAAACCGCCTGAGCGCCGCCGACCGCCTCGCAACCGTCGCCGGAGCGAGGTCGGCCCAGCGCTCGCCCAGCCTAGCCACGTCCGGCGGTCCGGCCGCCGACAGCGAAACCCCGAGCGCATCCGCCGCCCGGTGGAGGTCGTTGCGATAGGCAGCAAGCGTGTGGCGCGACGCACCCGCTTCGGCAGCCATCATGTCGAGAAAGCTATCGACCAGCGCTTGATCGTCTGCGGTCACCTTCGCGGCGTCATTTTGGGCGTCACGTCCGTGACGTCATCATTTTGAGCGTCACGTCCGTGACAGGGCCTCGGCGGCGATCATCCGGGCGGTGAAGTCCTGGCGGGTGCGCTCGAGGGCGGCGAGAATATGGTAGAGATGCGCGCCCGGGACGTTCGCCCAGGCCGGCGTCTGGAGACCCGTCCCGCTGAGCGCGAGCACCGTTCCCGGCTGGCCGAGCGCGGCGGCACGGTCGATCAGCTTCGTCCAGCTCGTGCGGTGGCCAAGAGCAAGGCCGTAACGGCGGTTGAGCGAGTCAACCGCGTTGGCATTGATCCGCCCGAGCCCGCCAAGCCCCGCGACGAGCAGCGCGCTGCGCACTTTCCCCGGGCTCTTGTCGCGGCCGATGAAGCCGGTGATCCGCGAGTAACTGAGATCGAGCCCGCGCGGGTTCGCGCTGGACAGCGCAAGCATCGCCCAGACACGGTCGGCGGGGTCGTTCTTCATCCCGCGCACGGCAGGGATCCAGCGCGCTGCCGCTTGGTCGTATCCGGCCGCAAGCATGGCCGAGATCAATTCGGGCGCGTCGGCTTCGAGCTTCGGATCGGGTTCGATCAGGCTCGCGGCCCGAGCGACCAGCGCACGCGACGCTTCCTTGAGATTGGGGTCCCTGTCGTTTCCAAGCAGCTGCCGGATTGCCGCCAGCCGGGCGTCGCGGTCCTTGCCGACGAACGCCTCGCGCAACCGCCACGCGTCGGTTCCGGGCAGATCGCTGGGATCAGTCGAATCGTAGATCGTCGAATAAAGATCGACCAGCGTCTGGGCCGAAAAGACCCCAAGGCCGGCGGCGACCCGAGCCGAATCGAGCCTCTGGTCGGCCGTCAGCAAAGGCGCCCGCGCCTGGAACGCCCGAAGCTGCGGCGAGCCAGAGCGAAGCAACTTGTCCGGCACCGCCATTCCGGTCGCGGTCGCGAGCCCGAAGCGCCACGCGGTCAATTGCTCGACCGGTTCCCATTCGATGGTCACGGCCCGGCCGGTGTTGGCGCCGGCGCCGACCACCTTCTCGGCCAACGCAAGATCGATTCCCCCGATGCGGCCGAAGCGACGGGCATCGTCGATCTGCGCGGCCGCTGTTTCCGGTTCGCCCGACAGCGAGGAGCACATCGCGGTGACCAGCTGGCGGATATTGGGCTCAACCGAGCGAATCTGGTTCTCGACCGGGCACAGGCCGGGCGGATCGGCGCTGGCGAGCGCGCTTTGCACCGCGACCTGGACCATCTTGGGCGTGAAGCGGTCGGTATCGACCCCGGCGACCAGCATCCTCGCGGCGTCGGCCTCACCCAGCCGCAACAGCAGCCAGGCGCGCTCGGCGACCCAGTCGACCGGATTGACGTTGCGGGGCGCGCGGGCCTTGGCCAACAGCGCGTCGCGCAAGGCGATATGCGCCCAGCGCGACGCCAGCGGCGTGTCCATGCGGCGCATCAGGCTCGACAGGAAGGTGCCGCTCGCACCGCCCCACGGAACGCGTCCGAGGCGGGTTGCCGCCGGGTTGAGCCGGCCGACGACCCAAGGGTCGCGGCGAGCGTGAGCGGGATATTCGACGGGCGGCGGCGGCGCAGGCAGCTGGTCCGCGGTCAGCGTTTGCGTGACCACGTCGCTTTCGCCCGGACCGGTCGACAGCGTGCCTCCCCTCGCCGGCTGGTTAGAAACGGGCGACGTCGCGTTCACCGCCGGTTGAGGAGCTGGAGCGGGCTGCGCCGCCGGAGCGCCCTGCTGCGCCAGCGCGGGAATCGCCAAGGCGACGCCCGCTGCGGCAATCACCAGCGGCTTAATGCGCATTGCCACCTTGCGGGACAGCGACCTCGATCGTTTGGGTCGGTTGCTCCTTGGGCACGGTCGAGAGGAACCAGAGCCCGCCGAGAATGATGACGAGGACGATGATCAGGACTGCAATTCTGGGCATGCCGGCGCTTTTGCCGAGGCGGAAAGGCGCTGTATAGCCCTTCTGGTGACGGATTTGACTAAACGCCTCGACCGGCCGGTCGTGCTGGTGGGGCTGATGGGAGTGGGAAAATCGACGGTCGGCCGGCGGCTCGCCAAGCGGCTCGGGCTGCCGTTCGTCGACAGCGATTCCGCGATCGAGGACGCGTCGGGATTCTCCGCCGCCGAAGTCTATGAACGCTTCGGCGAGCAGGATTTCCGCGACGGGGAGCGGCGACTGGTGGCACGCCTGGTCGAGGGCGAGGTGCGAATCATCGCGACCGGCGGCGGCGCCTTCGTCGATCCGCGCACCCGCGAACTGCTCAACGAGCGCGCAATCACGATCTGGCTCGACGCGCCGGTCGACGTCCTCGCCGAGCGCACCTCGCGGCGCAACACGCGTCCGCTGCTCCGCACGCAGAATCCCAAAGCGACCCTCGAGCGCCTGTCGGAAGAGCGCCGCCCGTCCTACCAGGAAGCGCATATCCACGTGAAAAGCGGCAATGGCGAGCATAAGGGCGTAGTCGAATCGATCATCCAGGCGCTCGAACATTTTCTGACGAACGGCGGGCGGGGCTAGGCCGGGCCGCGGACTTCCTCTTCGGGAAGCGGCCGGTCGGCGCTGAACGAGCGCTCGAGAGCGGCGCCGAGATCACCGGTCTCGCTCTGCAATTCGAGCCGCTCGCAGTCGCGCAGGCGATATTCGCGCTCGACTCGCTCGATCTCGTGCGGATCGACCCCGCTCGCCCTCAATGCCGCCTTGCCCATCACCACGGCGCTTTCGAACAGCTCGCGCTGGGCAAACGCGAGGTTCAGCCCGTCCAGTTCGATCAGATGAACGCGATCGAACGCGCGGACCATGACCGCTGCCCGGGGAAAGGCCTCGAGCACTGCCGCGACCGCGTCCCGCGTCATCTCGCCGCCCTCGTTGTCGTTGCAGAAAGCGATCACCTTCGCGGTCTCGGCGCCGGCGGTGCGAAGAAGGTCGATCCGGAGACCGTCGCCATAATAGACCTTGTATCCGAATTCGCTGACCCGCTCGATCTGGGCCGGGCTCTTGTCGATGAGGGTCACGCCGATGCTCTTGGCCTGCATCATCTGAGCGACAGTCTGGCCAAACCGGCCGTAGCCGACGACGATCGCGCTGGTCTCGGGCGACAGCTCGGGCCCGTCGAGCCCGTCCCCGCTGCGCTCCTCGCGCTTCTCGAGCCAGTCGGTCAGCCGCATCAGGAATGGCGTTGCAACCATCGACAGAGTGACCACCGCGCTGACCAGCGAAGCCGCTTCGGGCGTGATGAGCTGCGCGGCCGTGGCCTGGGCGAACAGGACGAAGCCGAACTCACCGGCCTGGCTGAGCAGGAGCCCAAGCCGGAAGCTTCGAGTCCACGAACAGCTGAATGCCCGGCTCAATAATGTAATGAGGATCGTCTTGGTCGCGATCACCATCGCGGCGAGACCGACCACGAACAGCGGCCGCGAAGCGATCATGCCAAGATCGAGCATCATCCCGACCGACAGGAAGAACAGGCCGAGGAAGATCGACCGGAACGGCTCGACGTCGCTTTCGAGCTCGTGGCGATAGGGCGATTCGGCCAGCACCACGCCGGCGACGAACGCGCCCAGCGAAACCGACAGATCGAACTCCCGCATCAGCGCCGACGCCCCGACCACCGTGAACAGGCCGGCGACGACGAACAGCTCGCGCTCGCCCAGGCGGCCGATCAGCCGAAACAACGGGTTGAGCACCAAACGGCCGAACGCAACCAGGCCCGCGACGGCGAGCACGGTGAAAAGCGACGAGCTTCCATCCGGTCGGCGCGCTCGGGTCGGGCGCAGGCGCCATCGCGGCGATGATCGTGATGAGCGGAATAACGGCCAGGTCCTGGAACAGCAGGATCGAGAAGGCGCGCTCGCCCTGCGGCGTGTTGAGCTCGTTCTCGGCGCGCAGCCACGGCAGCACCTGCGCGGTCGACGACAGCGCCAGCGGCATTCCGAGCGCGAACGAGATTTCGGGCGAAAGACCCAGCGTCCAGTAGATCAGCAGGCTGAGCGCGGCGCCGCACGCCGCGACCTGCGCCAGACCCAGACCGAATATGTCCTTGCGCAGACGCCACAGGCGCCTTGGCTGGAGCTCGAGCCCGACGATGAACAGCAGCAGCGAAATGCCGACCTCCGACACCTGCTGCACTGCGTCCGGGTCGCGGAAGTAGCCGAGCACCGACGGCCCGATCAGCGACCCCGCGACGATATAGCCGAGGGTGGCGCCGAGCCCGACGCGGCGGAAGACGGTGACGAAAACCAGGGCGACGCCAAGCATCAGCGCCGCGTCGCGCAGGATGCCTCCCGGGACGATGGGCGCCGGATCAACCATTTGACGCATCGATCGCGCTGAGCAGGGCTCGGAACGGGAGCAAAATGGCGCCATGCCGCGATTTGCGCGAGCGCGCGGGCGCCAGTGTCTTGAAGCCGGGCCAGTCGGGCTCATCGCCGGAGCCGGTCAGCCACAAGGCGAAGCGGTCGTGCGCGTCCTTCACCTCGGACCGGCTGCGTCCGATCGCGCCCCGCTCGAGCAAAGCCGCCGACGCCTGGCCGAACGCACAGGCGTGCACGGTCTGCGAAAGCGTCGCGACGCGGCCGTCTTCGTCGAGTTGGACCGCAACCGACACACTACTTCCGCAGGTCGGCGACCTGGCCTCGGCCCGGCCGTCCTCGCGCTCGAGCGCACGCGGCGCCCCGAGCGACGCCGCCAGCCGCAGGATTTCGGTCGTGTACAGCGGCGCGTTCATTCCTTGCGCCAAGTAGTGCCGCCCGGCCCATCCTCCAAGACGATGCCTTCGGCCTTCAATTCGTCGCGGATGCGGTCGGCGGCGGCGAAGTCGCGGGCTTCTTTCGCCGCAGAGCGTTCGGCAATCCGCATGTCTATCTTCGGGCCGCTCAGCTTGAACCGGACAGGCTTCGCATGAAGTTTTAACCGCCTACCCGTTCGCCAAGCATTCGAGGATTCTCGAAGCACTCCCAGCAACTCGCCACAGGCGAGCATTCGCCGAGCAAAAATCCCGGCCCGGTAGATGAGGTCGTCCTTCGCGGAACCAACGGCGCTTTCGGCGGCTTCGCGAAGTCGGAGGGCCTCGTTGGCGAATTCATCAATGATTGCGATGGCGAGGGGCGTGTTCAAATCATCTCTTAGGGCATCAAGAAATTCGTCTCGTACACGAGGGTTGCGCCGCTTTTTCAGTATTCGTTTCGCGCCATACCAGCGATCTAGGCGAGCCTTGCTCTGCGCGATGAGCGCCTCGGTCCACGGCAACGGCGAGCGATAATGCGCCGACAGCAACGCCAGCCGCAGCGTCTCTCCACGATGCCCCTGGGCCAGAAGCTCATCGACGCCGACGATGTTGCCGAGACTCTTCGACATCTTCTCCGCGCCCATGTCGAGGAAGCCGTTGTGCACCCAATAACGCGCCAGCGGCTGCCCACCGTGGGCGCAGCATGCTCTGCGCGATCTCGTTCTCGTGGTGCGGGAAGATGAGGTCGAGGCCGCCGCCGTGGATGTCGATCGTTTCGCCCAGATGCCGCTCGATCATCGCCGAGCATTCGATGTGCCAGCCGGGCCGCCCGCGGCCCCACGGCGCGTCCCAGCCGATCACGCCCTCCCCGCTCGGCTTCCACAGCACGAAATCGGCCGGATCGCGCTTGTAGGGCGCGACCTCGACCCGCGCGCCGGCGAGCATCGCCTCGCGGTCGCGGCGGCTGAGCGCGCCGTAATCGGGGTCTGACGGGACGTGAAACAGCACATGGCCTTCCGCCTCATAGGCGTGGCCGAGGTCGATGAGTTTCTCGATCATCGCGATCATCGGCGCGATTTCGGCCGTCGCGTGCGGGGCGAGGTCGGGCGGCATGACGCCGAGCGCGCCCATGTCCTCGTTGTAGAAACGCTCGTAGCGCTCGGTGATCACCGCGGGCTCGACGCCCTCGGCCTCCGCCGCGGCGATGATCTTGTCGTCGACGTCGGTGACGTTGCGCGCATAGACCAGGCTATCGGCGCCGAACTCGTGGCGGATCAGCCGCGCGAGCGTGTCGAACACCACCGCCGGCCGCGCATTGCCGATATGCGCCCGGCCGTAGACCGTCGGCCCGCACACATACATGGTGATGCGGCCTCGGGTCGGCCGGCTCGAACGCCCGCTTCTCGCGCGCCATCGTGTCGTGCAGGCGGATCATTGCGCATTGCCCTCAACCTGCGGCCGCGGTCGCCGCCGCGCCTCGACCCAGTCGACGATCGCCGCGGCCGCTGGCGTTGAGCAGCGGAAAGGTGCGCGACTTGACCATCCATTCGGGCCGCTTGGCCTCGGGACCGTAGACCATGTCGGTGGCAAGGTTGGCGAGGAGGAAGAACAGGGTCGCGCCGAGCAGCCCCTTCACCGCCCCGAAGCCGCCGCCGAGAACGCGGTCGAACGGCCCGAGCATCGGCGTGACGGCGCGTGCGCCCGCCGAGCTGCCGTGCGAGCAGCTTCACGATCAGGAAGCTGGGCACGAACAGGATCGCGAAGGCGAGCACCGCCGCGGCCGCCGGGCTGAAGTCGAAGCTGTTCTCAAACCCGCTCCACAGCTGCGTGTGGAACAGCTTGAGCATCGCGATCGCGACGATCCAGGCGAGCAGCGAAATCACCTCGTGAACGAAGCCGCGCACGAAGCCGATCGCTGCGCCGCCGATCAGCAGCAGGAACACGAAGACGTCGAGCGCGGTCATGACGGCTCGGCTAGCGGGTTCTTTTCGCCATTGCGAGCCGGTGTCTGCTCAACTCATTGCAGAGACAGCAGCATGAGATAAGACCAATGCATGTGGGAGAACGGAGCCTCATTCCAGGTATTGCTGCTACTGGTCGCATTTCTGACGTTGGCAACGCTGGAGAAGCTTGCCCCATTCTCGACGCGGGTCACGCGCCTCTGTCAAATCAGCGTGATCTTCCTAACGACTGTTCTGTTGTGGTTGACAATCCCGGCCGCCCCTACTGCGCAAGCCATGAATGGTTCGTATAGAAATGGCTGCTGCGAACCAATCGTACTTCGAGACGGAGTTCTCATTACATCGACCCAGAAAATTCCGTTTAAACTAAAGCTCATGAAGTATGGCCTCGAGGCCGAGCTCGCGCGGGGAATTCAGATCCGAAATCGCGAGGTCGTTAATGACCCACGCGACGGTTCCGAGCGCATCCTGTTCGATCGGGACCGTCGAGGGTTCACAGTCTGCGAGGCGAATTGCGGACCGGGCCACGAGTATCTCTTCAAGCGAATCTGAATCAGCGCCCCAGCACCTGATCGACCAGCTGGCGCAGGTTGACGAATTCGGCGAGACGCAGCCCCTCGCCGCCCTTCACGCCCTTTGGCACCCAGGCCGTATCGAATCCGAGCTTGGCCGATTCCTTGAGCCGCAGCCCGGCATGCGCGACCGGGCGGATTTCGCCCGACAGCGCGATCTCGCCGAGGACCACCGCTTCGCTCGGCACCGGCCGCTCGGACATCGCCGACACCAGTGCCGCCGCAACCGCGAGGTCCGCGCGCCGGGTCGCTGAGCCGGTAGCCGCCGGCGACGTTCAAATAGACCTCGGCGGTCGCGAAGCTCAGCCCGCAACGCGCCTCGAGCACGGCGAGGATCATCGCCAGCCGCCCGCAGTCCCAGCCGACCGCCGCGCGCCGCGGCGTCGCGCCGCTCGCAAGCCGCACGATCAGCGCCTGGATCTCGACCAGCACCGGCCGCGATCCCTCGATCGCGGGGAAGACGCTGGTGCCGCTGACCGGCTCGCCGCGGTGGGTGAGGAACAGGGCCGACGGGTTGGGCACCTCGGTCAGCCCCTCGCCTTCCATCGCGAACACGCCGATCTCGTCGGTGCCGCCGAAGCGGTTCTTCATCGCGCGGAGGATCCGGTACTGGTGGCTGCGCTCGCCCTCGAAGCTCAGCACCGTGTCGACCATATGCTCGAGCACGCGCGGGCCGGCGATGGTGCCGTCCTTGGTGACATGGCCGACGAGCACGACCGCGGTGCCGCGCTCCTTGGCGAAGCGCACCAGCTCCTGCGCGCTGGCGCGGACCTGGCTGACGGTGCCGGGCGCGCCTTCGATCAGGTCGCGAATGCATGGTCTGGATCGAATCGATCACCAGCAGCGCCGGCGGCCTCCTCGCCCAGCGTGGTCAAGATGTCGCGCACCGAAGTCGCGGCCGCGAGCCGCACGGGCGCGCTTGCCGAGCCCGAGCCGGACCGCGCGCAGCCGCACCTGCTCGGCCGATTCCTCGCCCGAGACATAGACGACGCCGTGCCCAGCTTGCGCGAGCCGCGCCGCGACCTGCAGCAGCAGGGTCGACTTGCCGATGCCCGGGGTCGCCGCCGACCAGCATCGCCGATCCGGGCACGATCCCGCCGCCGATGGCGCGGTCGAACTCGGCGATCCCGCTCGGCAACCGCTCGGGCAGCGCGCCGCGGCCGTGTCGAGCCCGACCAGCTGGACCACCCGGCCGCCGCCCTGGAGGTTATGCTTGGCCGCGAAGATGCTCGACACCTCGGCCGATTCCTGGACCAGCGTGTTCCACTCGGCGCAGTCGGCGCACTGCCCCTGCCAGCGGTGCGACACCGACCCGCAGGCCTGGCAGACATATCGGGCTTTGAGCTTCGCCATCGCCCGCAGCTTAGCGGAACAAACAGCGAACGTGAAGGCGCTAAAACACCGCTTCGGCCTTGCCGCCCATCATCTGCTGGCGGACCAGCGGGATCGGCGGGCCGCCGTAGCTCAGGAACTGGTCGTGGAACGCCTTCCACGCCTTCTGCCCGCCGCGGCTCGCGGCCCAGTCGTCGCGCAGCTTGCGGATCATCAGCTTGCCCATCGTGTAGTTGAGATAGGCCGGATCGTAGGTGCCGCGCGCCGCCTGCTGGCGGGCGTTGCCGGCGTCCTGGTAGCATTGGTTGCTGGAACAGGTCGAAGCTCTGCGCCTGGGTCATCGACCCGGTGTGCATGCCGATCGCCGAGAGGAAGCGGCAGTCGCGCAGCAGCGCGTTCGACAGCTGGCCGATCATCGTCTCGTCGGTTCCGCCGCCGACGCCTTCGACCGCGCATCATCTCCTCGGTGTAATGCGCCCAGCCTTCGGCGAAGGCGTAGCCGACGAACACCCGGCCGAACATGTCCTTCGAGCGGTTGGCGTGGAGGAAGTTGAGGAAGTGGCCGGGCCACACCTCGTGGACCGAGGTGAACAGCAGGTCCGCCTTGCCCGGGACGAACGCGTCCTGCTCGGCCTTGGGCCAGGTCGGGTCGGGCGGCGCGATGTAATAGACCGACGGCAGGCCCTTCTCGTACGGCCCCGGGATGTTGATGTAGGCGAAGTTCTGCCGGTTGTAGGGCGGCGCTTCCTCGACCTTGGCCTCCTCGGGGCCGGGGATCGTGACGATGTCATGGTCGATGATGAACTGCTTGAGCCCGGCAAGCTGCGCGCGAGCGCCGGCGACCGGCCCGCCCTGTCGGCTTGTTGGCGTTCATCTTGAGCCATGCACGCCGGGATGGTCTGCGCCGGGCGCATAGCGTGAGCAGGCCTCGCCCAGCAGCTTCTGGTTGGACGCGAGGTCGGCGCGGCCGATCCGCTCGAGCTGCTCGACCGGCGTCGTCACCATTTCGGTGTCGGCGAGCATGCGCTGGAACTTGTCCTTGCCGAGCGCGAAATTGGGCTTCGACGGCGGCGCGCTGGCTTTCGACCCAGGCGACCGTGTCCTGCATCGCCTTGACCGCATTGTCGGTCGCGGCCTTGAGCGCCTGCTGGTCCGTCGGGCGTGCCGACGCCTTTCCAGGCCGCCATGCCGTCGCCCGGATAATAATCGACGAAGCCGCCGAACGCCGACTTGGCATAATCGACGAAGCTGGTCGCCATCGGCGTCTGGATGTTGGCGCGCATCTGCTCGGCCGCGCGCGGAACGTTCTGGAGGAACTTGATGTAGGACTTCAGCCGCTGCTCCTTGGGCGCGTAGGGCACGGTCACGTAGACCGACGGGTCGACGTAGCCGAGATAGGAGGCCGGATTGTGGTGCAGCTGGTCGGCGCCGGTCGGGATCGATCCAGAACAGCTGGCCCTTGGCGACCGCGACCAGATAATCGCGCTCGAACCTTTGCTCGGGGGTCAGCTTGTCGTCGCTGAAGCCTTGCGCGTCGGCGATCGCCTTCTTCAGGCGGTCGACCTCGCTGCTGATCCCGGCCGGCGACAGATCGGCGATCTGCCCGTCATATTCGTGGCGGCCCTGCGACGACCGCGAAGCCCGGATTGGCGCGGAAGCTGGCCTCGATGAAATTGTTGACGAAGGCCGGCCAGTCGCCCTGCACAGCAGCCGCCTGGTTGTTGCCGTTGGCCGGTGCATTCGACATCCGGCAGCCAGGCAGCGCCAAGGCGATAGCGGCGGCGGAAACCGCAAGATACGCGAGCTTCATACGTCACTCTCCTCCAGAAGCGCGCGTGCCTAGGGTGGGCGAAGTAGCGCGGCAAGCGCGGATCGACCAACGGCTGCAATCCGCGAAAGTGCCTGTTATGCCGATCCGATGACCGGTGTTTCCCTCGCCTCGATCGGCATGCTGCTCCTGGTCGCCTGCCTGATCGCGATGCTGACGCGGCGGCTGGGCCTGCCGTACATTGTCGGGCTGGTCATCGCCGGCTTCCTCATCGCCCTTCTGCCCAGCAGCCCCGAGCTGCCGTTGTCGCGCGAGCTGATCTTCAACATCCTCCTCCCTCCGCTGGTGTTCGAAGCAGCGCTTCAGCTCGACTGGCGGCGCTTTCGCGACGAGCTGCCGCTGACTCTCACCCTCGCATTCCTGGGAGTTGCGATCGCAGCCGCCGTCGTCGCCGCGGGCATGCATTATCTCGTCGGCTGGAGCTGGATCGGGGCCGCGCTGTTCGGAATGCTGATCGCCGCCACCGATCCCGTCTCCGTGATTGCTTCCTTCCGCGAAATGCGCTGCCAGGCGCGGGTGTCGATTGTCGTCGAATCCGAAAGCCTGCTGAACGACGGGGTCGCCGCCGTGGGTTTCGCGGTCCTTTCCGCCATTGCCATGGGAGCATCGCCAGGCGCCGCCAGCGTCGTCCCGACGTTTCTTTGGACGCTTGGCGGCGGTGTGTTGATCGGACTTGCCGTCAGCAGCGCGATCCTGCTGATCGTCGGTCGAACCGATGATCCCCTGGTCGAGATCACGCTGACGACCCTCGCCGCTTACGGCTCCTTTCTGCTGGCCGAGCAATTCCATGCATCCGGAATCATCAGCGCGATGACGGCCGGACTGCTGATCGGGAGCGGCGGAATCCGCTTCCTCTCGGGCCCGGGCCGCGACCGCGTCCATTGGGCATGGGAATATTTCGCGTTCGTGGCCAACAGCTTCGTGTTCATCCTGATCGGCATGAACGTCGCCAACCAGCCGCTCGGCGGGCTCGGCTCGGCCGCCGCAGGGGTCGCGATCCTGCTCGTGCTCGCCGGCCGCGGCCTGTCGGTCTATCCGCTCGCGGCTGCGTTCAGCGCCTCGCGCTGGCGCCTGCCGACACCGTACCAGCACGTGTTGTTCTGGGGCGGCCTGCGCGGCGCGCTTGCCCTGGCGCTGGCCCTCGCGGTCCCATCGTCGGTCCCCGAGCGCAGCGCGATCATCGCCACGGCATTTGTCGTGGTGGCTTTCTCGATCCTCGTCCAAGGGCTGACCATGCCGTGGTTGATCCGCCGGTTCGGCCTCGACTCGCCCGATCCTGGCGAGCCGGTTGCCGCTATACCCGCCGGAAGCTAGGCGCTTCGGGTGAGCCTGCTCCCCGAGCCTCTCCGGATCCCTGCATTTCGCTTCTATTGGCTCGCCCGGCTGACCTCGACCATCGCGCAAATGGCGATGGTCATCGTCATCGGCTGGCAGGTTTACGACATCGCCCGCGAGACGATGGGCCTCAAGGAAGCGGCGTTCCGCTTGGGGATTATCGGGCTGGTCCAGTTCGTGCCGTTGTTCGCGCTCACCCTGATTACCGGCTGGACCGCCGACCGGGTCGACCGCCGCTGGATCGCACGCGCATCGATCGCTCTGGAGCTCGGTTGCGCGATTGCGCTCGGCGTGCTCGCCTGGCGGGAGACGACCACGCTGTTCGCGCTCTACGCGGTGGCGGCTTTGCTCGGAGTCGCCCGCGCGTTCGCCGGCCCGGCGCTTCAAGCCCTCGCCCCCAACCTCGTCCCGCGTCCGATCCTGCCGCGTGCGATCGCATTGTCGTCGATCGCCTGGCAAGCGGGGGCTATCGCGGGGCCCGCGATCGGCGGCTATCTCTACGCCTGGACGCCGTTCGCACCCTACGCCGCCAGCGCGGCCCTGTTCGCGATCGCCATAGCCGGGCTGCTCGCGATCGGGCCTGTCGCCCGGCCCACCATCGCGCGCGGGCCGAGCCCGTGGGCGCAGATGGTGGAAGGCCTTTCCTACGTACGCCACAATCGGCTCGTGCTCGGCGCCATCAGCCTTGATCTCTTTGCCGTCCTGCTGGGCGGAGCGACCGCATTGCTTCCGGTGTTCGCCCGCGACGTGCTCCACGCCGGGCCCGAGGGGCTCGGCCATTTGCGCGCCGCCCCGGCGGTCGGCGCGACGCTGACCGCCTTGTTCTTCTCGGTCCGGCCGCTGAAATACAATGTCGGGACGAAGATGCTGGTCGCGGTCGTGATCTTCGGCACCGCGACGGTGATTTTCGGCTTGTCGCGCTGGATGCCATTGTCGCTCGCCTGCCTGGCCCTCCTCGGCGCTGCCGACATGTTCTCGGTCTACGTTCGCCAGTCGCTGATCCAGCTCTACACGCCGGACGCGATGCGCGGCCGCGTCGGGGCAGTGTCTTCACTGTTCATTTCGGCTTCCAACGAGCTTGGCGAGACCGAGTCCGGCTTTTTGGGAGCGCTGATCGGGCCAGTCGCCTCGGTCATCGCCGGTGGGCTCGGGGCAATCGGAGTAGTTGTTCTATGGGCGTGGTGGTTTCCCGAGCTGCGCCTTGCAAAAACCTTCGAACCACCCGATTTGCGCGAAGTTCAACTAGAGGAGAGCGTGGGATGAAAGCCGCCACTATCCTGGAGACGATCGGCAATACCCCTCATGTCCGGTTGAACCGGCTGTTCGGCAATAACGCCGAGGTCTGGATCAAGCAGGAGCGCGCCAATCCCGGGGCCTCGATCAAGGACCGTATCGCGCTCTCGATGATCGAGGATGCGGAAGCGTCGGGCAAGCTCAAGCCCGACGGTGTGATCGTCGAGCCGACCTCCGGCAATACCGGGATCGGACTCGCCATGGTCGCGGCGGTCAAGGGCTACAGGCTTATCCTAGTCATGCCCGAAAGCATGAGCATCGAGCGGCGGCGGCTGATGCTGGCCTACGGTGCGTCGTTCGACCTCACGCCGAAGGAAAAGGGCATGAAGGGCGCGATCGAGCGCGCCGGCGAGATCGTCGCCGCGACCGAAGGCGCGTGGATGCCGCAGCAGTTCGAGAACCCAGCCAACGTCGAGGTCCACCGCCGCACGACCGCGCAGGAGATATTGCGCGATTTCGGCGATGCCCCACTCGATGCGATCATCACCGGCGTTGGGACGGGCGGCCACATCACTGCCTGCGCCGAAGTGCTCAAGCCGGTTTGGCCCAACCTCAAGGTGTTCGCGGTCGAACCGACCCTGTCGCCGGTGCTGTCGGGCGGCGCGCCCGGTCCGCACTCGATCCAGGGCATCGGCGCCGGCTTCATCCCGGCGATCATGGACGTTTCGCTGCTCGACGGAGTGATCCAGGTCGATCCGAACGACGCCAAGGAGATGGCGCGGCGCTCGGCCCGCGAGGAAGGCATGCTGGTCGGAATCTCGTCCGGCGCGACGCTTCAGGCGATCAAGCAGAAGTTGCCGGAGCTAGGCGACAAGCCGCGCGTGCTGGGCTTCAATTACGACACCGGCGAGCGCTATCTGTCGGTGCCCGACTTCCTGCCGGAGCAGACTGCTTAAGACGGCGCTAACCGCGCTCGTTCGCCGCCCCGTTAACTCGATCCACGTTAAGTCCTGCGCACACGCGGGCTTGTGGACGCCGATGAGTAATGGGTGAAAATCTTATGCGTCGAACGTTGTTCGGCAAATCCCAGGAGGTCGAACGTCTGACGGCCGCCCACGTGTCGGCCGTCGACGCGCTGACCTTCGACGTCCGCGATCATGAATTCGAGCGCCGACCAGACCCTGATCGAACGCCGCGTTGGCAGCTGGGGCTTCGCTCCCTGGCTGCTGCTCGCCGGCCACGTTATCATCGCAACCTGCTTGCTGTTGCAGGACCGACCACCCGCGAGCTGGGAAATCCTCGCGATGGTCTTCGTCCCGCTTGGCTTGTCTTTGCTGGTCGATATCGCCGCCGGCCTGGTCCTGATCCATCGCTCGCAAATTCGGGCTTGCCCCGCACAACGTGGCGCGACTGATGTGCGGCTACATCGGCGCGACCGGTGTGCTGTGGATGCTGGCGAGCGCCGCTACCGGAGGACTTCACTTCCGCGATGCCGGCTTTGTCACACTGGCCATGGCGACCGGTTTCTTCGTGCGCTCGATGGCCGTCAGTCGCAGCCCCGCCCCTGGCCATCGTCAATTTGCTGGTCGCGGTTTCTTGCGACCCTCCTGTTTTCCAGCAATCCGCTGATTTCCTTCGCCATCAACTCGCTCGCCTTGACGATGCTCGTCTACAGCACCGCCGTAACGCAAAAGGCGATTGCGGGCGGGCGCCGCCGCCTCGCGCTCGAATGGCAGGCCAAGAAGGCGCTCAACTTCGTCGACGAGTTCGAGAACAGCGGCCGCGGCTGGTTCTGGGAAACCGACTCGCTCGGCACCCTGTCCTATGTCTCGGCGCAGCTGGCCGAGGACTTCCAGTGCGAGCCCGCGGCGTTGCTCGGCCGCCAGTTCACCGACCTGCTGTCGGTCGACACGCACATCCGAGACTGTCGAGGAGCGCAAGACGCTGGGCTTCCATCTTTCGGCCCGCTTCCCGTTCTCCGACGTGGTCGTTCGCCCGGCGAGCGACCAGGACGTTCACTGGTCGCTGTCGGGCAATCCGATCTTCGACGACAGCGGTCGGTTCTTCGGATTTCGCGGAATTGGCACCGACCTGACCGAGCAGCGCCGCTCGGAGCGGGAGATTTCGCGCCTGGCCCGGTTCGAATTCGCTGACCGCCTGCCCAACCGCGCGATGATGCGGCAGACGCTCGAGGAAGCGCTTCGCAACGCCGCCCACCGGCAAAAGGGCTGCGCGATGTTCATCATCGACCTCGACCGTTTCAAGAACGTCAACGACACGCTCGGCCATCCGATCGGCGATGCCTTGCTTCGCCAGGTCGCCGAGCGGCTGAAATCGGTCATGGGCAACCACGGCCAGGTCGGGCGGCTCGGCGGCGACGAATTCCAGGCGGTTCTACCCGGAACCGTCGACATCGGACTGATCGAGGCGCTTTCGCGCACGCTGATCGAGCAAGTCTCGCGGCCCTATGTGATCGAGGGCATAAGGTGACCATCGGAGCGTCGGTCGGGATCGCGATCGGCGACCCGGGGCGCAGCAGCGCCGATGCGCTCGTCCGCAACGCCGACCTCGCGCTCTACGCCGCCAAGGCCGCGGGCCGCGGCAAGCACTGCCTGTACGAGCCCTCGATGCACAGCGACGCCTCGGAACGTCAGTCGCTCGAGAACGACCTTCGCCAGGCGATCGAGCGCGGCGAGCTAAGCGTCGCCTACCAGCCGATCGTCCGCGCCGCCGGCGAGGAGATTTCGGGCTTCGAAGCGCTGGTCCGTTGGACGCACCCGTCGCGCGGCCCGATCCCGCCCGACAAGTTCGTCCCACTGGCCGAGGAAGCGGGCCTGATCGGCAAGATCGGCGAATGGGTCTTGAAGACCTCGCTCGAGGAGGCCGCGAACTGGCCCGACCAGGTCCGCGTCGCGGTCAACGTGTCGCCACTCCAGTTCAACGCCCAAGCTGGTCGAGCTGGTCGCGGACCTGCTCAGCGAGACCGGAGTTCGCGCCGACCGGCTCGAAATCGAGATTACCGAGGGCGTGTTCCTCGCCGACGGCGATTCGACCGACGAGACCTTCGCCAAGCTCAAGGAGATCGGCGTCCGCCTCGCGCTCGACGATTTCGGCACCGGCTATTCTTCGCTCGGCTATTTGAAGAAGGCGCCGTTCGACAAGATCAAGATCGACCAGAGCTTCGTCCGCGGCGCGGCCTCAACCACCGACCAACCGCAACGCGGCGATCATCCGCGCCATCGTCACGCTCGCCGAAACGCTCGGAATGGACACCTGCGCCGAGGGCGTCGAGACCCACGACGATCTGCAACTGATCCGCGAGCTCGGGGTGAGCATGGTCCAGGGCTACATCTTCGGCCGGCCGGGCGACGCCGCGACCGCCCGCAAGCTGGCCAATTCGGTCACCGTCGAGGCCGATGGCTACCAATGCATCCGCGAGCCGCGGCATCGCCTGATGCGCCGCGCGATCGCCTGCATCGACGACGAGATGGTCGAGGTGAAGCTGAGGAACATCTCGGTCGATGGGCGCACAGGTCGAATGCCATGTCGCGGTAGCGCCGGGCCAGACCCTGACGATCGACATCATCGGCGTCGGTCCGGTCCAGGGCCTCGTCCGCTGGGCCCAGTCGGGCAAGTTCGGAATCCAGTTCGTGGCGCAGTTCGACCTTGCCCGTCTCGCGCCGAAAAAGGAAAGCCGGCAGAACGCCAAGATGCTCACCCCGTGGTACGTCGATCGGCGCACCGAGGCGCGCTAGCCGCACGAAAAGAGCGCCGGGGGGACCCCGGCGCTCCCTTCTTTCAGCTAGTTCAAGCGACCGTTAGCGGCGGTTGATGTCGACGTCGCGGACATAACCGCGGTAATCGACGTCGCACCTGAATGACAGGTCGGCCGCGTTGTAGCCGTAACCGTAGCGACCGCTGCTCGCGAGGCCGCGCACTCGCACGCCCGAACTGGTCGGCGTGACACGCGTTACGCTCAGCACGCGGCCGGTGGTGCCGTAGGCGCCGACGAGCGAACCGAGAATGCCGGCCAGCCCGTTACGGCTGTAAAGCCGGTTCTGAACCGCCGCCGTGCACTGAGAAGTCGCGGCCGACGTATTCATCGCATAAGGCTGTGCATAGCCATAAGGCTGTGCGTAGCCATAGGGCTGTGCGTAGCCGTAACTGCTATACCCGCGAGGATAAGCGTAACCGTATTGAGCGGCCGATGGGGCGGCAGCTGCAAGCGCTGCGAGACCGGCACCGCCGATCAGGAATTTGCCCATCATGGTCATGGCTCGTCTCCTTTCCAAATGAATGGAGCCTAATCGCCATATCAACGAGCGGAGCCGCAGCAGCGGGCCGTCATTCGTCGCGGTCGGCAATCGCTTCGTCGCGCCAGGGTGAACCGCAAATGAAGCGGTTTCCCAAGGGCGACCTCCGGCGTTATCAGCGGCTCTTCCCCTGCGCAGCTTCCCGTTCGTACTGCTTCTGGCACACCCAGCTGTTCATCTCCTTGGGCGTGCCGGTCTTGCAGGTGTCGGGCGGGGCCATTCGGTCCATCTCGTCGGCCACGTCTCCATTGACTTCGACCTCGATGCCACCGGGTCGCTCGCGATGCGCTCGCGGATCTTGGCCTGGACGCCGCTGCGATCGACGGCATGACCCTCAAGCGCCGCCGCGACGCTGGCATCGCCGGCGATCGTCGCGATGTCGTCGAGGAATTTGCAGGTCGGGGGCCGCCGGCCCGTCCTCGAAATGAGTGGATATCGTGGTCTTATTCAGCCCCGGCCTCGCTCAGCTCGGCGACATAGCGCCCGTATTCGCCGCTCTGGTTCATGAAGTGCCACACGACCTTGTTCGCGCCCGGCTCGACCCAGTAGCTGGTGCCCGGGCATGGTGGTCGCCAGCGACATGGCGTCCGCGTCGCCGGGCAGGCTCGACAGCGTCAAAAGAACCTGCGCCACCGGTTTCTCGATGGTCTGGGAATTACCGCAACCGGCCAGCGCCAACGCCATCACTGCGAACCGCAATTTGCCACGCATTGCTTCCCCCTGTCGAATGCCTGTTCGAGCTCGATCAGTCTTCCATTGTTTTGCGGCAGGCTCAAGACGGCCAAGCGCTTGATATGCGGCGCGGACTATGATGGGTTCGGCTCCTGGAAAGCCAGGGGATTCGCGCAATGAAATTTGTCCAGCTGGAGTGCCAATTCGGAGATTATCTGATCGTCCCCGAACATGTTTCGTGGATTCAGCTGAGCGGGCCCAATGTGTCCAAGGTCGGCTTCATCGGCGGGAGCGAGCTCAACACCATTCGCGGCAAGCCCGAGGAAATCGCCGAAAAGATCCGCGCCGCGCTGAAGGACTAATCGCGCCGATCGCGGCCATAGCGGCGGTCGGCTTCCTCGCGGCGGCGTTCGGCCTCGTACTGCGTCACCCGCCCCCGGTCATAAGTCGGGGTTTTGTCATAGGACTGGCTCTCGTCGTAGGCGTGATGCTTGTCGGGCGCCTGGCTCGAGCCCGGGCCAATGTCATGCATGGCATTGTCGAGCTCGGCGACGATCGCTTTCTGCATGCCGGTGATCTTGGTCGGGTCGCGCACGGTGTTGACGATCAATGAGCGCTTGAGGTTGTCGTAGTTTATCGCCCGCTTCTCGAGCGAGGCCAGTAGCACCTCGTTGCTGACCGCCCGCGCCGTGTCGCGGAGAAAGGGCACCGCGGAATTGTCCGGGCCGTCGACTTCCTCGAATGAGGCCGAAACTTTGCTTCCGCCGGGCCTGTCGGCGATGGTGATGGCATAGCGGGCGTAGTCCTGGCCGTTGACGAAGAAGTGCCAGACGATGCCTTTGTTGGTGGCCTCGGCCGAGTGGCCTGCCCCGACCAGCTGGTCGACGAAAGTCAGCGAGCTCTCGTTGGCGGCGACCGCGGTGCGGACGTCGATCGGCGGGGAATCGACCGTCCGGGTGATCCCGCCCGAGCACGCGCTCAGCAACCCAGCAATCCCGACCAACGCAACCATGCCGCGATTTATTGCCGGTCCCCCAATCCCGAACGCGGCTAGAGGACCACAATCACGCGCGGCCCGCAAGCCGCTAGAAGGCCTCTTCGGGAATCCTCATCAGCGTGGCGGCGCCGGCCTCGATCTTCCTCCTGAGCGCGTTCGACAGCGGCAACTCGCGCTCCGCGAAGAACATGGCGGTGGCGATCTTGGTCTCGTGAAAGGCGCGATCCCCGTCGCCACCTTCGAGCGCGCGCGATGATGCCGCGGCCATCTTGAGCCACATCCAGCCCAGGCTCACCAGCCCCATCAACTCCATATACGCATAGGCCCCGGCCCCCGCATTGTCGGGGTCGCCCGGTGCGTTTTGGGCCAGCCACATGGTCGCCGCCTGGAGATCGCCGATCGCGCGGCTGAGCTCACCGAGAATAGGCTTCAGCGCCTCGATCTGCGACGCCTCGGCGACCTCGCTCGAGAGCAGCCGGAAGAAGCTCTGGACCGCGCGGCCGCCATCCTTGGGCAGCTTGCGCCCGACCAGGTCCATCGCCTGGATACCGTTGGTGCCCTCGTAGATCTGGGTGATCCGGGCGTCGCGGACGAATTGCTCCATGCCGTGCTCACGGATGTAACCGTGCCCGCCCAGCACCTGCTGCGCGCTGACCGCGGCGTCGAACCCCTTGTCAGTGAGATAGCCCTTGATGACCGGGGTGAGCAGGCCGAGCAGATCGTCGGCCTCCTGGCGCTCGGCCTCGTCGGGCGAGCGGCGGAGAGGTCGACCTGCAGCGCGCCCCACAGGACCAGGGCGCGACCCGCCTCGACGTAGGCGCGCGCCTCCATCAGCATGCGGCGGACGTCGGGGTGGACGATAATCGGATCGGCCTTCGCGCCCTCCTCGTGGAGCTTGGGATCCAGCGCGCGGCCCTGGCGGCGCTCCTTCGCGTAAGCGGCGGCGTTCTGGTACGCGACCTCGCCCTGGGCGAGGCCCTGCAGGCCGACGCCGAGGCGGGCCGCATTCATCATGATGAACATCGCGGCGAGGCCCTTCTCCGGCTCACCGACCAGCCAGCCCTTGGCGCCGTCATAGTTCATCACGCACGTGGCGTTGCCGTGGATTCCCATCTTCTTTTCGAGCGCGCCGCAGGAGAGCCCGTTGCGCTCGCCGAGCGAGCCGTCGTCGTTGACGAGAATTTTGGGCACCACGAACAGCGAGATGCCTTTGACGTTGTCGGGGGCACCGGCGATTTTAGCCAGAACGAGATGGATGATGTTGTCGGCGAGGTCGTGCTCGCCCGATGAGATGAATATCTTGGTCCCGGTGATTGCATAGCTGCCGTCGGCATTGGGGTCGGCGCGGGTCTTCAAAAGCCCGAGGTCGGTCCCGCAATGCGGTTCGGTTAGGTTCATGGTGCCGGTCCACTTGCCGGTGATCATAGTAGGCACGTATTTTTGCTTGAGCTCGTCCGAGCCCTTGACCAGCAGCGAGGCGATCGCACCCGAGGTCAGGCCCTGGTACATTTCGAAGCTGTGGTTGGCCGAGAGGATGTACTCGGTGACCGCGGTGCCGACGACCTGGGGCAGGCCCTGGCCGCCATATTCCTCGGGGCCGGTGAGGGTCGGCCAGCCGGCCTCGACGAACTGCTGATAGGCCGCCTTGAAGCCGGTCGGGGTCTCGACCGAGCCGTCGTCGCGGCGCTTGCACCCCTCCTCATCGCCAACGCGGTTCAGCGGCGCGAGCACTTCCGCAGCGAAGCGGCCGGCCTCTTCAAGGATCGCCTCGACCAAGTCGGGGCTGGCGTTGGCGAAGCCGGGCAAGTTCGAATAACGGCCGATGTCGAGCACTTGCTCGAGAATGAAGCGGGTCTCGCGCACCGGCGCGGTATAGGTGGGCATGGATGCTGACCTCCGTGTCAGCAGCGTCCTATGCCGCAAGTGCAGGCTCGTCCAGCAACTGTAAATGCGGAAGGCGCGACATTACCTAGGCGCCATGAAGAAACTCATCCTCATCCTCGCGGCCTTGTTCGCCGCTCCCGCCGCGGCTGCACCGCGTACCGAAACCGCCGTGCTTGCAGGTGGCTGCTTCTGGGGCATGGAGTCGGTGTTCGAGCATGTGAAGGGCGTCACGAACGTGGTCTCGGGCTTTGCCGGCGGATCGCAAAAGGACGCGACCTACGACGCGGTCAGCACCGAGCGCACCGGCCATGCCGAAGCAGTGCGGATCACCTACGATCCGGCCCAGGTCAGCTACGCAAGGCTGTTGCAGGTGTTCTTCGCGGTCGCGCACGACCCGACCCAGGTCAACCGCCAGGGACCTGACACCGGCCCCAGCTATCGCTCGGCGATCTTCCCGCAAAGCGCCTCGCAGGCTGGGCAGGCGCGCCAGTTCATCGCGAAGCTCGATGCCACCCACGTGTACAAGGCGCCGATCGCGACGAAGATCGAATCCGGCGGCTTCTATCCGGCCGAAGCCTATCACCAGGATTACGCGCGCAACCACCCGTACAACCCGTACATCATGGTCAACGACCGGCCCAAGGTGACCAGCCTGAAAACCAAATACCCCAACCTCTGGAAAGCCTGAGCGGGTTAAACCTTCACTTTGGGTTCAGGGGCAGGCGACAAAGGCGGCGCCTCACCCTATATGATGATTTCGAGACGCCAGCTGGAGCCCGGGGACATGCTGACGACCAATCCATTCGACGACGACAAGCTGCGCGAAGAATGCGGAATCTTCGGCGTCTGGGGTGCCGACAGCGCCGCCAGCCTGGTTGCGCTTGGCCTTCACGCGCTCCAGCACCGCGGCCAGGAAGCGGCCGGGATCACCACCTTCGACGGCCAGCATTTTCACTCGCACCGGGCGATGGGCCACGTCGCCGGAAACTTCGATCGCGAGGATATCGTGCGCAAGCTCGCCGGACGCAGCGGGATCGGCCACGTGCGCTACTCGACCACCGGCGAGACGGCGCTGAGGAATGTCCAGCCATTGTTCGCCGAACTTGCCAGCGGCGGCTTTGCTGTCGCGCACAACGGCAATCTGTCGAACGCGCTCAAGCTTCGGCGGACGCTCAACCGCCGCGGCTCGATCTTCCAATCGACGGGCGACACGGAAGTCATCATCCACCTCGTCGCGACTTCCGACTATTCGAGCGGGCTCGACCGGCTGACCGATGCGCTGAAACAGGTCGAGGGCGCCTATTCGCTGCTCGTGCTCACCGATGAGGGGCTGATCGCCTGCCGCGATCCCCTCGGAATCCGTCCCCTGGTAATGGGCAAGCTTGGCGAGGCGACCATCTTCGCGTCGGAAAGCGTCGCGCTCGACGTGATCGGCGCGACCTTCCTGCGCGACGTCGAGCCGGGCGAGCTGATCCTCGTCAACGACAGCGGCATCCGCTCGTTCAGCCCGTTCGAGAAAGCGGCACCGCGGCCATGCGTGTTCGAGCACGTCTATTTCTCGCGCCCGGATTCGGTCGCCGACGGGCAATCGGTCTACCAGGTCCGCAAGGCGATCGGCGCCGAGCTGGCGCGCGAGGCGCCGGTCGATGCCGATTACGTCGTTCCGGTGCCGGACAGCGGGGTGCCGGCGGCGATCGGTTTTTCGCAGGAATCGGGCATTCCGTTCGAGCTTGGGATCATCCGCTCGCACTATGTCGGGCGGACTTTCATCCAGCCGGACCAGGACATCCGTCGGCTTGGCGTGAAGCTCAAGCACAACGCCAATTCGGCGCTGGTCGGCGGGAAGAGCATCGTGCTCATCGACGATTCGATCGTTCGCGGCACGACCAGCATGAAGATCGTCCAGATGATGCGCGACGCCGGCGCTCGCGAGGTTCACATGCGAATCGCCTCGCCGCCGACCAAGCACAGCTGCTTCTACGGCGTCGACACCCCCGAACGCGCCAAGCTGCTCGCAGCGCAGATGAGCGTCGAGCAGATGCGCGACTATATCAACGCCGACAGCCTCGCCTTCGTCTCGATCGAGGGCCTCTATCGGGCGCTTGGCGACGAGCGCGACGCGAACGCGCCGCAGCGCTGCGACGCCTGCTTCACCGGCGATTACCCGACCATGCTGACCGACGTGGGCGAAAAGGACAAAGGCGTCCCGCTGTCTTTGGTGGCCAGCGCTCCATCGTCATTGCGAGCGTAGCGAAGCAATCCAACTTCCTTTCTGGATTGCTTCGTCGCTGCGCTCCTCGCAATGACGCAACGTATGGCTGACCAAAAACCCTTTGCCGGCAAGCTTGCGCTCGTCACCGGCGCCAGCCGCGGCATTGGCGCCGCCACGGCGGAGGCACTCGCAAGGGCGGGGGCGCATGTGGTGCTGGTCGCCCGGAGCACGACCGCGCTCGAAGAGGTAGAAGGGCGAATTCACGAGGCCGGCGGCTCGGCCACCATTGCACCGCTCGACCTCACCGAGGGCGAATCGATCGGCAAGCTCGCGGTCGCGGTGGCCGAGCGCTGGCAGAAGCTCGAAGTGCTGGTGCTCAACGCGGCCATGCTCGGTTCCCTGACCCCCGTGCAGGACATCGACCCCAAGGAATATTCGCGCATCCTCAGCCTCAACGTGCTTGCCAACCAGGCGCTGATCGCCGCCTTCGACCCGTTGCTGCGCAAGGCAGAGCGGGCGGACGTCGTCGCTTTGACCTCGTCGGTCGGCGGCGAACCGCGCGCCTTCTGGGGTGCTTACGGCTCGTCCAAGGCGGCGCTCGAGACTTTGCTCGGCGCCTACGCCGACGAGACCGCGCACACCGGCCGGATTCGGGTGCACATCGTCGACCCCGGAGCGACCCGCACGCGGATGCGCGCGCTCGCTTTCCCCGGCGAAGAACCCGACAGCGTCAAGCCGCCCGAAGCGGTGGCGCAGGCGATCGTCGAGCGGCTGCTCGCAGATGCGCCGACAGGCGAGAAGGTCCGGGTCGAAGCCTAGCCCACCCTTTTGGTCAATTCGGGTGGAAAACATGCGGTTAAGTGCGCTCGTTCGTCCGGCGGCGGTTGGACCGCAACCGAAACATCTCAACAGACATGGTTAACGCGGTCGCAATCAATCGGCGGCAACGGGCGAAGACTGCCGGAGTCAGGGGCCGGCAATTGCTGCGGAACATGGTTAATTCGTCAATAACCAGGAACTTTCAAAGGGTCTTGAGGCGATCCCTCCATAATGGTGCTTCCAATCAAATGGGGAACCAAGATGCGTAATATTCTCAGCTTTGCGGCGCTTGCCGCTACGATCGCGACGGCCACGCCGGCCTTCGCTCAGGCGGCTTCGTCTCAGGCCGAAGCTCGCGGTGTCGTCGTCCAGCCGCTCACTCTCGCGCGTGTCCAGGACCTCGACTTCGGAACCGTCGTCGGCAGCGCCGTTGCCGGCACCGTCGACATCGACGCCGACACCGGTGGCCGCACGGTTACAGGCGGCGTCGTCGGCGTGCCCAGCTATCCGGGCGATCGCGGGCTCTTCCAGGGCGCCGGCACCTCGGGCCAGGACGTCATCCTGACCCTCAATGCGCCGAGCCTGCTGATCAGCCAGTCGAACCCGCTCGACACGATCACCGTCAACAGCATGGTGCTCGACAGCGGCAATTCGACGACGCGAACGATTGGCGTGACCGGCATTTTCAATGTCGGCGTCGGCGGCAACTTCGCGATCGGCGCGAACCAGGCGCCAGCTCTTTATTCGGCGAATTTCGATCTGACCGCTGACTACCAGTAAATCCCACTTGGATCAGCGGCAGAGGGCGGTTGCGCGGTTTCGACCACGCAGCCGCCCTCTCCTTTTTCGGGTCAGCCGCAATGCCTAAGCGATCGAAAAGCGCGTCAGCCGCCGCGACGGATCGGCTTCGTCGAGGCGAAGGGCGACCGCCGCCCCGATTTCGAGTCCGTCGGCGGGCACGCGCGTGATCACCGCCGGATCGGCAAGCTGGATCCTTGCGCCGCGCTTTTTATCGATATCGGTAACCGTCCCGGCGAAGCGCTCGCCAACCCGCCCGGAGAGGACGACGGACTCGGCGAGTTCGAGGACCGCGCTGTCGACCTGTCCAGCCCTCGCTTCCGCCCGATTCATCACGTCGGGCAGGCGCCCGAATGCGGCAGTGACACCATCCGGCACCGGGCGCCCGTTGGCGACCGCCAGTGTCGCTTCCGTCACGTAACGGTCGGCAAGCCGCCGCAGCGGCGCGGTCGCATGGACATAGGTTGCACGCATCGCGGAATGCCACGGCCGTTCGCCGGCACGGAACGGCGCGTAGCTCGCGTGAGCGCCGGCACGGCGGATCGCGAGCATGAAGGCAGCTTGTTTCGGATCGTTTGGGTCGAGATCGCGCTGCCGATCTTCGAGGCTCGTCGTTTTCGGCCATTCCACCCCAAGTGCCTTGGCACTGTGCCGCAGGCGCCGGATCGCCCAATCGTCCGGCCCGGGCATTACCCGAAACAGACCGGTCCCGTGCCGGTAGAGCGCATCGGCGATGGCAAGATTCGCGGCCAGCGATAGTGCCGCGTTCGACTGTTCGGCGGCGCTCATCGGCCGGAATTCGAGAGTGAAGCTGCCGTCCGCCTGCTCGACGACTTGCTGTTGCGGCGGATCGACGCGCGAAGCTCCGCGGGCATCCTCAGCCGCCGCAATCCGCCGCGAGAGTTCGTTGAACCCGGCGGGCAAGTCCTCTGGCCTGACCGTCGCATAGCCGAGCTTGGCGCGGCTGCGGACCATCGCACGCTCGACACCGTCGAGACTAGTCGAGCCGTCGCTTGCCACGCGCACCGCGAAGAGGATCGCCGGCCTGTCGCCGTCGGGCAAGAGGCTGGCCGCACCTTCGCACAGCACCGGCGGATAGAGGCTGATCTTGCCGTCGGGCATATAGATAGTCTCGCCGCGAGCCCACGCCTCGTTATCGATCGGGCCGCCGTCGGCGACGAACCAGCCAATGTCGGCGATGGCGTAGCGGAAGATGAGGTCGCTCCCCGATTGCTCGATCGCGAAGGCCTGATCGAGGTCGGTCGAGCTTGCCGGGTCGAGCGTAACGAACGGGATGGTGGTGCGGTCGACATGATCGGACGGCGCCCGCCGTGCGGCGGCCTCGGCCGCCGCTTCCGCGTCCGAGGTGAAACCGGCCGGCAGCTGAAACTGCATGCGGATCGCCGCGAGACCATCGCTGAGCGCCCGCGGCCTGTCATAGATCGCCTTCAAGCTTTGACCATCGTCACCTGGGCGACGTCGATCGCGCCGCCCCTGAAGCCGCCCTCACAATACATCAGATAATAACGCCACAGATTGTGGAACGGCCTCGCCGAAACTCGGCGAGAGCGCCGCGCGCGACCGCCTGGTCGTAGCGGGCACGCCAGCGTTTGAGCGTCTCGGCATAATCGAGGCGGAAGGCTTCGCGGCCCTCCCATGACAGTCCGCGCTCGACCGCCAGGCCCGCGAAGCGCGGCTCGTCGAGCAGGATGCCGCCGGGGAAGATGTAGGTCTGGATGAAGTCGGGGTTGCGCGCGTAGCGGTCGAACAAGCGGTGGTCCATGGCGATGAACTGGAGCGCCGCGCGGCCGCCCGAGCGCAGGTTGCGCGCGATGCAATCGAGATAGGCGCCCCACCAGCGCTGGCCGACCGCCTCGACCATTTCGACCGAGGCGATGGCATCGAACTGTCTCGGCGGTGTCGCGATAATCCTGGAGGCGGATTTCGATCCGGTCGGCGAGGCCGGCGGCGGCGATCTTGTCCTCGGCCCAGGCTTTCTGCTCGCTCGACAGTGTCAGGCCGACGACTTCGGCGCCGCGCCTCGCAGCCTCGATCGCCAGACTTCCCCAGCCGCAGCCGATTTCGAGCAGTCGCTGGCCGGGCTTAAGATCGAGCCGGTCGAGCAGGGTCGCGACCTTGTGGCGCTGGGCCTGCTCGAGCGAGTCCGCCGGTGCTTCGAATCGCGCGCAACTGTAGGTCATCGTCTCGTCGAGCCAGGCCGAGTAGAAATCGTTGCCGAGGTCGTAATGGGCCGCGATGTTGGCGCGGGCCTTGCGCGGCGCGTTGTCGCGCAGGCGATGGGCGAGCGCGTTGATCCACCGGAACGCGCCCTTGGCGCGGCCGATGTCGCCCAGCGGCACGGCGTTGGCCGAGAATAACTCGAAGATCGGCGACCGGGTCGGGGCTCGACCATTCGTCCAAGCGCCCACGCCTTGTACCAGCCGACCGAGCCCGAGCTGGCCAGGCGGACCAGCGCCATCCAGCTGCGGATGTGCACGGTCGCGTTCGCACCCGGCGCTCGGAAGCCGATGCGGCGCTGGCTGCCGTCGGGAAGCGTCACTTCCATGCCGCCGCAATCGAAGCACGCGGTCGATCTCGTCGAGAACCCTGTCGAACGCCGGGGAAATGAGCCGCGCAAGCCGTCCGCCGCCGGTCGCGAAGCGCCGGTCCGCGCGCACCAGATGCTCGCCGCGCGTGCTCATGCCGGCGGAGTTATGAACTCGAAGACGGCTTGTCGAGCGGGATGAGGAAAGCCGAGCTCGACGCGCGGCCCGACTCGAAGAAGCGCTGGTCGGTCAGATAGGCGCGGCCGTCCTGCTCGTACGACCATCGGCATGCGCGACCAGAACAGGAAGGCGCGGACGCGCTTGTCGCGCTTCGCGGCCGCCGCGAGCCGCGGGTCGTCGAGGTTGAGCGGTGTGATCTTCGGATTCAGCCAGGCGTGATTGAGGCCCCGGAGCGGGTCGTACGTCCCGGTCCCGCCGACGCCGTCGCCGCGCCAGATCATCTTGCGCTTCCAGAAGGTGAGCGGCGACCTCGCCGGCGATCGATCATCTGCGGCTTGGTGACACGCTCGACCAGCGGGCGGGTAAGCGCGACTGCGCGAAGGCTGATCGCAGCGTTGAGGGCGATGTAGCCGAGCATCGCGGCGATGGCCCAGATGGCGGGATGCGTCCAGTTCTTGCCGAGCCGCTCGGCCCGCCACGACATTTCGAGGCCGAGGATCAGCACCAGCCAGATCCACGGATCCATGATGAACAAGGTGTCGCCGTAGAACCAGCGATGCGAAAACGGCTCGAGCAGCCGCGTGCCGTAGGTGGTCAGCATAGTCGAGCAATCGGTGGCTGAGCACGCCGAGGAAGCAGGCGAGGAGCAGTGCCGCCGACCTTCACGCGACCCCTCTTTGCTTGGCCACAACCTTTGCCACAGAAGAATGATTGCGACACGCCAAGAGAGGCATGGTCACGAGCCCGCCGAGCCCGTGGGTGAAGCCGCGATGCGCTTCGACGGCCTCATAACCGAGCGGCGTGCGAAAAAGCTGTCGATGTCGGGCAGGTTGGCGGAGATGATCAGCAGCCGGCATCGCCAAGCGCGGGTCAGGCGCTTGAGCCCCATGCGGCCGAGCACGCGCGCCGACCAGGCTGTGGGTGAGGTTGTCCAACTAGCCTGCGGCGATCAAAGCTTGTGCGGCTCCTTTTCGACCATCCAGGTCTGGCCCTTGGAGACGAGCGCCTGGAGGTCGGCGGTCTTGCCCTTGGCGGCGGCCTGCGTTCTGCTCGATCGACCGCGCTTTCGAAGGTCGGGCGCGGGTCTTCGTAGATGACGCCGAGCGCCATCGGGAAGCCGTCGGGCATCTCGATCAGCATGCGCGCGATCGCCGCGGTTCTTCGGGTCGTGGATCGATGACCGTCCGGATCGTCGCCCTCGACGACCTTCAGGCGCAGCCGCTCGACGGTCGAGCGCGATGCCCTTGGTGCCGCCGGCGAACAGCATCTTCTCGCCCGCCTTGAGCCAGAGCTGCTTGTCGGCGGCGACGTCGCGCTCGGTGAAGCTGGCGAAGACGTCGTCGTTGTAGACGACGCAATTCTGGAAGATTTCGACGAAGCTCGCGCCGCGGTGCGCGTGGGCGGCCTTGAGCACGTCGGGCAGGTTCTTGTGCACGTCGATGCCGCGGGCGATGAACCGCGCGCCCGAGCCCAGCGCGAAGGCGCACGGCGTCGACCGGCCGGTCGACCGAGCCGAACGGGGTCGAGGGCGAGCGCGTGCCGACGCGGCTGGTCGGCGAATATTGGCCCTTGGTCAGCCCGTAGATCTCATTGTTGAACAGCAGGATCTGGCAGTCGAGGTTGCGGCGCAGGACGTGCATCGTGTGGTTGCCGCCGATGCTGACAGCGCGTCGCCGTCGCCGGTGATGATCCACACGTCGAGCTCGGGATTGGCGAGCTTGACCCCGGTCGCGAACGCCGGCGCGCGGCCGTGGATGGTGTGGAAGCCGTAGGTCGCCATGTAATAAGGAAAGCGGCTCGAGCAGCCGATGCCGCTGATGAACACGGTCTTCTCGCGCGCGACGCCGAGGTCCGGCATGGTCCGCTGCACGGCCTTCAGCACCGCATAATCGCCGCAGCCGGGGCACCAGCGGACCTCCTGGTCGCTCGCCCAGTCCTTGGCGGTGGTGGTCGGGATGGGTGTGATCTCGTTCATCAGCCGACGCCTCCAGCCATATGACGATCAGCACGACGACGATCAGCAGGATCACCATCGGCCAGACGTTGATCTGTTTCATCGATCCACGACTCACGCGCGCCTCAGTCGCGCTCATCGATCGCCGCTTCGATCTCGGCGATGCGGAACGGGTGGCCGGAGACCTTGGTCAGCGACTGCGCGTCGACCAGATACTGGTCGCGCAGCAGGGTCTTGAACTGGCCCATGTTCATCTCGGGCACGAGGATATGCTCGAAGCCCTTGAGCAGGACAGCCGAGATTTTTGGGCATCGGCCAGATGTGGCGGACGTGGACGTGGGCGACGTCCTTGCCCGTCGGCGATCGCGCGGCGCACCGCCTGGTGGATCGGGCCGAAGGTCGAGCCCCAGCCGACCACCGCCAGCTTCGCGCCCTCGCGGCCGAGGCAGACGTCCTGGTCGGGGATCGAATTGGCGACGCCCAGCACCTTGGCGGCGCGGGTGTCGGTCATCTCCTGGTGGGCGGCGGGCGAATAATCGATGTTGCCGGTGCCGGGCTGCTTCTCGATGCCGCCGATGCGGTGCTCGAGGCCGGGCGTGCCGGGCTTGATCCACGGCCGCGCGAGACCGTCGCCGCGGGCATAGGGCATGACCGCCCTCGCCCTTCCGCCGGCGGCGTGTCGAAGAAGTTCACCGGGAACGGCTGCGTAGCCGCTCATGTCCGGCACGCGCCACGGCTCGGCGGCATTGGCGATATAGCCGTCGGTCAGCAGCATCACCGGGGTCATGTAATGGGTCGCGATCCGGCACGCCTCGATCGCGCATTCGAACGCGTCGGCGGGCGAGCGGGCGGCGATCACCGGCACCGGCGAATCGGCGTTGCGGCCGTAGACCGCCTGGTAGAGGTCGGACTGCTCGGTCTTGGTCGGCAGGCCGGTCGAAGGCCCGCCGCGCTGCGAGTTGACGACGACCAGCGGCAGCTCGGTCATCACCGCGAGGCCCATCGCCTCGGTCTTGAGCGCGATCCCCGGACCCGACGATGAGGTGATGCCGAGCTGGCCGGCATAGCTCGCGCCGATCGCCGCGCAGATCGCCGCGATCTCGTCCTCCGCCTGGAAGGTCGTGATCCCGAACTCCTTGAGCCGCGCGAGATGGTGGAGCAGCGGGCTCGCCGGCGTGATCGGATAGGAGCCGAAGAACATGTTGACGCCCGCGAGCTGGCAGCCCGCGACCAGGCCCAGAGCGAAGCGCCTCGGCGCCGGTGACGGTGCGGTAGAGGCCGGGCTCGGCGGGCGCGGGCGGCGATATGGTGCTGCTTGAACGGCGCGCCCATCTCGGCCGTCTCGCCATAGGCGTGGCCGGCGTTGAGCGCGGCGATATTGGCTTCGGCGAGCTCGGGCGCCTTGGCGAACTTGGCCTTGAGCCAGTCGACGATCGGCTGCGCGGTCGCGGTCGAACATCCACAGCGCGAGGCCCAGCGTCCACATGTTCTTGCAGCGCAGCGCCTCCTTGTTGCCGAGGCCGAACGGCTTCACCGCGTCGAGCGTCAGCTGCGAGATGTTGAAGTGGACGACCTGCCATTTGGCGAGGCTGCCGTCCTCGAGCGGGTTGGCCTCGTAGCCGGCCTTGGCGAGGTTGCGCGCCGTGAACTCGCCCTCGTCGGCGATGATCAGGCCGCCTTCGCGCAAATGCGTCGACGTTCACCTTGAGCGCCGCCGGGTTCATCGCGATCAGCACGTCGGGCTGGTCGCCGGCGGTCTCGATCGCGGTCGAGCCGAAATTGATCTGGAAGGCGGAGACGCCGAAGGTCGTGCCCTGCGGCGCGCGGATTTCGGCCGGGAAATCGGGGAAGGTCGCAAGGTCGTTGCCGGCGAGCGCGGTCGACAGAGTGAACTGGCCGCCGGTCAGCTGCATGCCGTCGCCGCTATCGCCGGCGAAGCGGACCACCACCGCTTCGGGCGGCGGGTGAGCGGTCGCTTCTTTTTCGGTGAGGCGATGGGTGGCGGTGGCCATGGGCGAGCTAGTCTAAGACTCTCGGGCCAGTTTCGCCACCGTCTTCGTCACTTAGGCCCCATTCTTTGGTCAGCGATCGACGACGCGCGCGCGGAAAGTGGTGATCCATTCGGTCGCGCCAAGGCATTCGTCCATCATTCGGCTGCGGACGAGGCGGAAGCGGGCGCCGTCCCACGCCCAGTCGCTGCCGCCACCGCAATCGCCGATCCCGCGGCCCTTGAAGTAGGAATTGAGCAGCCGCTCCTTCGACTTCCACGTCATGTTCATGGTCAGGTCGTCCGCTTCCCGGCCCTCGAACTTGGCGACGTCGCGCTTGCCGTTGTCGCGAATCAGAATGGGAATGCTGTAAAAATTATAGGCGCCGCTGGCGCAGATCGCGTTGACGATCGCCAGCGTCGTGTGGGCATCAAGCCGGGCGTATTCGACCTTGTCGGAAACGTCGTCGTCGGTGCACTCGGCGTTCGCCTGCTGGATTTGGCGGACCTGTGCCGCAGTGAGCTTGCGCAGTGGACCGCCTGATCCGGCGGCGCGCCGCACCATCGGCAGCGCGGGCGGCCGAGGTACCGCCGATGCGGGCTTCGCGCCCTTGCGGACCAAAGCGGTGACCGTATCGATGCGCCGCTGCTGCTCATCCATGTAGAGCATGGCCGCCGAAGCGCCGAGCGACGACAATTGGCCGATGACCTTGCCGCCGGCGCCGACCAGCTCGACCTTTCCGGCTGTGCGAAAGGCGTCGATCACCCGAGCCGCCGACCCAGCCGCCACCGTCTGATTTTCCTCGTCATTGACGAAACTCACGCCAAGCCTCTTGCCGTCCGCGGCGAGATCGATCGCCGGCGAATCCTGCAGCCGAAACCAGATTTTCGGCGCGTCTGTGGCCCCTGCGCCGCGCGATATGGAAACCGAAATCAGATCCATGTTCTCGGCGGAATATTGGCCGACCCCATGGCACGCGCGCCCGTTGTCGCAGCCGACGGTCCAATCCTTGAACGTCTTGAGCTCGCCGGTTCCCGTCACAACGACCGCGGCCGCAAGAAGTCCCCCCAGCATGAGGCAAGTCTGTCATTGCGAGCGAAGCGAAGCAATCTAGTTCGCGATTTTGGCCAGTTTGCGATTTTGGATTGCCGCGCGCCTTCGGCGCTCGCAATGACGCCTGATGGCAAAAAGCAACGACCGCTACCGCCGCGGGGTCGGCGTGATGCTCCTCAACCGCGAGGGCAAGGTGTTCGTCGGCGCGCGGATCGATAATACCGACGAGGCCTGGCAGATGCCGCAGGGCGGGATCGACAAGGGCGAGGAGCCGTGGGCGACCGCGCTGCGCGAGCTCGAGGAGGAGACCGGCATCCCGCCGCGGCTGGTCGAGCGGATCGCCGAATGCCCCGAGCGGCTGAAATATGATCTTGCCGCCCGAGCTGCGGGGCAAATTATGGGGCGGCAAGTGGATGGGCCAGGACCAGGACTGGTATCTGGCGCGGTTCCTCGGCAACGACGCGGACGTGAACATCGCGACCAGGCATCCCGAGTTCCGCGAGTGGAAGTGGATCGAGCCCGCGGAGCTTCCCGAGCTGATCGTCCCGTTCAAGCGCGACCTGTACCGGCGGCTGCTTAGCGAGTTCAGCGAATATCTGTGACAGAGCGCTCGGGCCCGCCCCGCGTCCGGCTCAGACCTCCTGGAGCAGGGCTCAGCGCCGCGACCAGGGTGCGCAGCTCGCCGCTGGCATAAGGCTTGCGCAGCATGCGCGCGCCCTCGGGCATGTCGACGGGCGTGATCGTCTTGCCGGCGGACGTGACCACCAGCTGAAGATCCGGCCGTTCCCGCGCCACCCGGCGGACGAGCTCGAGCCCGTTCAATGAGCCGGGAAGATCGGCATCGGCGACCATCACCGCGATCTCGGGATGCTCGCCGAGCATCTCGGCGGCGGCGGCGGCATCAAAAGCGTGGAAGGTCTCGAAGCCCAATTCGCGCAATATGTCGGACGCGACCAGGCCGACAAACGGCTGGTCTTCCACGATTAAAGCGGCAGGACAACTCGAAGTCATGAGGTGCTAACCTGTGTTAGGTCGAGCACAGTTGCGTGGACAGGCCCGGGGTTGTCAACGGCGGGCGGCCGGCTGTCGCTTTGCGGGACGCGCCTTGGCCTTGGGGGCAGCACGCTTCCTCGCCTTTGGCGCTGCTTTGGCCTTGGATGCGACCTTGGCCTTGGGCGCCGCCTTGGCCTTGGGCGCTGCCTTCTTAGCTTTGGGCGCCGCCTTCTGCCTTGGAGGCGGCCTTGGCCTTACGGGGCTTGCCGTCGCTCGTGAGCGATTCGAGGCTGCGGCGGCCGATGTCGAGCGCCAGCTGCCACATTGCATTGCCGCGCTCGGCGCCTTGCCTGGCCAGGGTTTCGAGCTCGTCGCCGGCATGCGCCGCGAGCTGGCGCGCCTTCTTCGCGTCCTTGAGCGCGGCGGCCGCTCCGACCAGCGCCGAGGCGACGATGTCGGCGACCATCGGATTGGCGGTCATCGCCTTCAGGCGCTTGGCCGCCTTGGCCGCGATATCGCTCTTCGCGCCCTTCTTGGCTTTGTTCTTTTTCTTGTCCTTGGCCACGTCCTGCTCCCCGCTGTCGTTGAGTTCGTGCGGCTACCTACCATTGTTCGTCACATGAATGTAATAAGCCCTGCTTTCGCTTATACGGCGCGCGGTATCGGGCCACTCGCCTGAACGCGTTTCGGGCACTATCGTTGGGAACTCGATGGACACGCTCTCGCAACTGTCGGCGCAGGCGCGCCCGCCGCCGACGAAAAGCGACAGCCGGGCCGCGCTATTTCAACCGCGAGCTGAGCTGGCTCGCGTTCAACCGCCGCGTGCTCGAGGAAGCCTGCAATCCCGCCACCCGCTGCTCGAGCGGCTGCGCTTCCTGTCGATCTCGGCCAGCAACCTCGACGAATTCTTCATGGTCCGCGTCGCCGGCCTCAAGGCCCACCAGACTGCTCGGGCGTCGAGGAACGCTCGGCCGACGGCCTGACGCCGACCCAGCAGCTCGCCGCGATCACCGCCGAGGCCGACCGGCTGGTCACCAGCCAGCACGAGGTCTGGGCGACGCTGCAGGCGCGCGCTCGCCGAAGCCGGGCATGCACGGTGGTCGGCGACGAGCCGCTCGACGACGAAGCGGAGACCTGGCTCGACCAGCATTTCCGCGAGCAGATCTTCCCGGTGCTGACCCCGCAGGCGATCGACCCCGCGCACCCGTTCCCGTTCATCCCCAACCACGGGCTGAGCCTGATCTTCGAGCTCAAGAAGGGCAAGACCAGTCGTCCGCGAGCTGCTGATGGTGCCGGCGACGCCTGCCGCGCTTCATCCGCATGCCCGGCGACGAGGCGCGCTACATCGCGCTCGAGACGCTGATCCGCCGCAAGACCGACTATCTGTTCCCCAAATATCGAGGTGCTGCGCGGCGGCGCCTTCCGGATCATCCGCGACAGCGACATCGAGGTCGAGGAGGAAGCCGAGGATCTGGTCCGCTACTTCCGCACCGCGATCAAGCGCCGCCGGCGCGGCCGGGTCGTCCGGCTCGAGCTCGAGCCGGACATGCCCGACAGCCTGGTCGGCGTGGTCAAGGAAGGCCTCGACGCGGCGAGCGCGATCATCTCCGAAACGCGCGGCTTCCTCGGCATGGCCGACCTGTCGCAGCTGGTCGAGGAGGACCGGCCCGACCTCAAATTCCCGCCCTTCGACCCGCGCTTCCCCGAGCGCATCCGCGAGCATGGCGGCGACTGCTTCGCGGCGATCCGGGACAAGGACATCCTCGTCCACCACCCCTACGAAAGCTTCGAGGTGGTGGTCGAGTTCATCCAGCAGGCGGCCGCCGACCCCGACGTCGTCGCGATCAAGCAGACGCTCTACCGCGCCGGCAAGCAGTCGGCGATCATCCGCGCGCTGATCGACGCCGCCGAGGCCGGCAAGTCGGTGACCGCGGTGGTCGAACTGAAGGCGCGCTTCGACGAAGAGCAGAATCTGATGTGGGCGAGCGCGCTCGAGCGCGCCGGCGTCCAGGTCGTCTACGGCTTCATCGACTGGAAGACCCACGCCAAGGTGTCGATGGTCGTCCGCCGCGAGGAGAAGGGCTACCGCACCTACTGCCACTTCGGCACCGGCAATTATCACCCGGTCACGGCGCGCATCTACACCGACCTCAGCTACTTCACCGCCGACGCCGAAGATCGGCCGCGATGTCGGCCAAGCTGTTCAACTACATCACCGGCTATCTCGAGCCGCAGGAACCTGAAGCAGCTGGTGATCTCGCCCGCACGAGCATGCGCGCCGAGCTCCTCGCGCTGATCGACGCCGAGATCGCCAACGCGCAAGGCGGGCAAGCCGGCGGGCATCTGGGCGAAGATGAACTCGCTGGTCGACCCGATCGATCATCGACAAGCTCTACGAAGCGAGCGCGGCCGGGCGTGCCGATCGACCTCGTCGTCCGCGGCATCTGCTGCCTGCGGCCCGGCGTCCCCGGCCTGTCGCGAGAACATCTACGTCAAGTCGATCGTCGGCCGCTTCCTCGAGCATGCGCGGATCTGGTGCTTCGCCAACGGCGACGAGCTGCCGCAACCGCGACGGCCAAGGTCTACATCAGCTCGGCCGACTGGATGCCGCGCAACTTCGACCGGCGGATCGAATATATGCTGCCGATCGAGAATCCGACGGTCCACGCCCAGCTGCTCGACCAGGTGATGGTCGCCAACCTCATCGACAATGAGCAGAGCTGGCGGCTGCAACTCCGACGGCAGCTACACGCGGCTCCAGCCCAAGGCCGGCGCAGGAGTTCAACCTGCACGATTATTTCATGACCAACCCGTCGCTTGTCGGGCCGCGGCCAGGCGCTGAAGAAGGGCCGCAGGTTCCCAAGCTGCGCTTCCACCGCGGCCGCTAGAGCCTGAGCGGAGCACGCCGAGCCCGTCGCGATCATCGACATCGGCTCGAACTCGGTCCGCCTCGTCGTCTATGCCGGCCGCCGCGGATTCCGGCGCCGATCTTCAACGAGAAAGTGCTCGCGGGCCTGGGGGCGGGCCTCGAG
>CAVWER010000007.1:0-60757 GCA_963754215.1 uncultured Alphaproteobacteria bacterium | reverse complement strand
AACGGCCGGATGCTGCTTGAATATCCGTTCGTGGCGGATTTCGGCAAAGCCAACGTGCCGAGCGCCGATGATCTCCACGAGGCGATCTACTGCTCGGTCCATGGCGCGTCCGAGAAGGAGCAGGAGGAGAGCGGCCGCTGCCTGCCCGACTGATGAAGTCGCTCCTGATTGCCAACCGCGGCGAGATCGCGTGCCGGGTGATCCGCACCGCGCGGAGGCTCGGGATCCGCACCGTCGCCGTCTATTCCGACGCCGACGCCAAGGCGCTGCACGTGCGCATGGCCGACGAGGCCGTGCATATCGGGCCGAGCCCGGCGCGTGAGAGCTACCTGCGCGGCGACAAGATCATCGCGGCCGCGAAGGCGACCGGCGCCGAGGCGATCCACCCGGGCTACGGCTTCCTGTCGGAAAACGCCGACTTCGCGCAGGCCGTGATCGACGCGGGGCTGATCTGGGTCGGGCCGAAGCCAGCCAGCATCCGCGCGATGGGCCTCAAGGACGCGGCCAAGAAGCTGATGGCCGACGCCGGCGTGCCGGTGACGCCCGGCTATCTCGGCGAGGATCAGGACCCCAAGCGCCTCAAGAAGGAAGCCGGCGCGGTCGGCTATCCGGTGCTGATCAAGGCGGTCGCGGGCGGCGGCGGCAAGGGCATGCGCCGCGTCGATGCCGCCAAGGACTTCGATGACGCACTGGAAAGCGCGATGCGCGAGGCGGCCAGCAGCTTTGGCGACGACCGCGTGCTCATCGAAAAGTACATCACCTCGCCGCGCCACATCGAAGTGCAGGTGTTCGGCGACAGCCACGGCAATGTCGTCCACCTGTTCGAGCGCGACTGCTCGCTCCAGCGCCGCCATCAGAAGGTGATCGAGGAAGCGCCCGCGCCGGGCATGGACGAGGCGACGCGCGAGGCGGTGTGCGGCGCGGCGGTGCGCGCGGCGCAGGCGGTCAATTACGAGAATGCCGGAACGATCGAATTCATCGCCGACGCGTCCGACGGCCTCAAGCCCGATCGCATCTGGTTCATGGAAATGAACACGCGCCTCCAGGTCGAGCATCCGGTGACCGAGGAGATTACCGGGCAGGACCTGGTCGAATGGCAACTACGCGTGTCGTCGGGCGAGAAGCTTCCGAAGACCCAGGACGAACTCACCATCACCGGCCACGCAATCGAAGCGCGGCTGTATGCGGAGGACCCCGCGAAGGGCTTCCTGCCGAGCGTGGGTAGGATCGAGCATTTCGACCTCGGCGACGAAGGCCGCATCGAGACGGGCGTCGAGGAGGGCGATGTAATTTCGCCTTACTACGACCCAATGATCGCCAAGCTGATTGCGGGCGGCGACACGCGGGCCGAAGCGATAGGAGAGCTTGCGGCGATCCTCGATGGCATCGAAGTCTGGCCCGTCAGGACCAACGCCGGCTTCCTGTTCAACGCCGTGCTGCACCCGGACTTTGGAACGGCGAAGATCGACACCAATTTCATCGAGCGCAATCTCGTCGATCTCGTGCCCGACCCGGAGCCGGATGACACAATCTGGCGGGGCGCGGCATCCATTGCGACGGTACTGACTGACGATGAGCAGCCGCTCATCGATTTGGCGGGCTTCCGACTGAATTCGGCGCCTCGGCACTCGGTTGCTCTGGGCCATGGCGGTGAATTCCGAACCGTGGACCTGGACGGTGATCAGCCGATGGCGGCGGTGTCCGGCTTTCACGAGGACGATCGCGTGGTCGTCTTCTACGAAGGCCAGGCCTACGAATTCGCACTCGCCTCCCGCGGAACGGTTGCAGGGCACGGGGCGCACGACGGCGAGATCGAAGCGCCGATGCCGGGTCGGGTGACGGCGGTCGAGGTCGAAAAGGGCGAGAGGGTCGCCAAGGGCCAGCGGCTGCTGACCCTCGAGGCGATGAAGATGGAGCATGCGCTGGCCGCGCCGTTCGACGGGACGGTTGCCGAGCTGACCGCCGCGCCTGGGCAACAGGTCGGCGAAGGTCAGAGGCTCGTTCGCGTCGAACCTGAACCAACTGCCTCGTGAGGGGTTTGCGTCACATGCGCCCGATGATCTTCGTGAGCCTTGCCTTCGTCGCGGCAGGCGCCGCGCCGCTGGCCGGCTGCGTCACCGACGAGCCGCGGGGCGGTGAGCCGATGTCTCTGGTCAATGCCGCCGGACAGACCATCGGCAGCGTCCGCGCCTGGCAGACCGCCGGCGGGGTGACCTTCCGGGTTGAGGCCGCGGGCCTGCCGCACGGAGTCCACGGGATCCACATCCATGCCGTCGGGCGCTGCGACCCGCCCGACTTCGCCAGCGCGGGGCCGCACTGGAACCCGGCGATGAAGAAGCACGGGATGAACAATCCCGCCGGCCCGCATGCCGGCGATCTGCCCAACGTTACCGTTGCCGCCAATGGCGCGCTCGGCGAGTCCGTGACCCTTACCGGAGCGAGCCTAACCGGCCCCGGACCGGCCGGGGTGTTGCTCGATGCCGACGGCGCGGCCCTGGTGCTCCACGCCGCCGCCGACGATTATGTGACCGACCCGAGCGGCAACAGCGGCGCGCGTATCGCCTGCGCCGTCATCCGCCCGACCCCAGAAGTGCGCTGACCGGCTCCGCTAGTAACGACGGTAATTGTCGAGATCGACGTTGTAGACCCGGCCGCTGTAATCGACATCGCAGCGGAAGCTGAGGTCAGCCCTACCGTAGCCACCTCCTCCGTAGCCACCGCCGCCGCCGTAGCCACCTCCGCCGTAGCCGCCGCGCGCCGTATCGAGCAGCCCGCGCACCCGGACCCGGCCGTTGGACCGGCGACTGACGTCGGTGATCGCGGTCACGCGGACATAGCCGTTATAGCCCTGATAGGCGTAGGGCTGGCCGCCGAAATAGGGCCGGTACTGGCTTTCGGCGCGCTGCACCGCGGCGTAGGCGCACTGGCGGACCGCCTGGCGATCGCTGACGTTGTAGCGATTGCCGATCAGCCCATCGATGATGCTGCCGATGACGCCCTGGCCGCCATAGCCGCCGCCGTAGGGCTGGCCGGGATAACCGCCACCATAGGGCTGGCCCGGATAAGTGCCCGGCGGATAAGTCTGCGGATAGGGTTGCCCATAAACCTGTGCCGCGGCTGGAGCGGCCAAGCCGCCGGCCAGCACGGCCGCAGCCATGATTTTCGCGATTTCTGGTCATTGCCGACATCCTCCTGTGTCCCACCCCGGCGCGACGATAAACTAAATTAGCAACATGTGCACGGTTGTTCGAGTGCGGGCGTGAGTTAAACTTCCGTTTACCGGCACTGATGTAGATTAGCGTCTGCACTATGGGAGCATGACTGGTGGGAATCGCAGCCGGTCCCACGTTTTCCGAATTCGACAGGGCGCCGGCCGAACGGCTCGAGCGCCGCCCCGTGCGCATGCGCGGCCATGTCATCCTGGGCGACGGGACCCACCACGAAATCCATTTGCTCGACCTGTCCTACGAGGGCTGCGGGATCGAGACCTCCGCCACGCTCGAGCCGGGCCAGGCGCTCAAGCTGTCTGTGCTCCAGCGCGGGGCGATGGACGCGGTTGTGCGCTGGACCCGCGGCGACAAGGCGGGCCTCGCCTTCGTGCCCGATGCCGCGGAGGCGAAGAAGCACTGGCCGCGGCGCAGCGAGCGCGTCGCCCTGTCGGCCGAGGTCACCTTGCGGCGGCTCGGGCACACCAATTTCCGGGTCATGGTCAACGACGCCTCGCCCGACGGGTGCAAGGTCGAACTGGTCGAGCGGCCGAGCAAAGGCGAGAGCGTCCTCGTCAAGTTCGACGGCCTCGAAGCGCTCAAGGCCGAGGTCTGCTGGGTCGCGGGCTATACCGCGGGTCTGAAATACGCCCGGCCGATACACCCGGCGGTGTTCGACCTGCTGGTGGAGCGGCTGGGCGCCTGATTCCCCCTAGCGCGGACGGTAGCCGGGGTTCCGGTCGACCCGCACGTCGGTCACACGCCCGTTGCGATCGGCGTCGCAGCGAAAGGAAAGGTCGGCGCCGTGGCGGCCGCCGTATCCGTTGCGCCCCGTGTCGAGCAGGCCGCGGACCCGCACGCGGTTGAGCAACCCGCGCTGGACGTCGGTGATCGCGGCGACGCGGACATAGCCCCGATAGCCGGGATAAGCGAAGCTGCGCCGGCCCCTGAATTGCGTGCGGAACTGCCGCTCGGCCTTGTCGACCGCGGCCCAGCCGCAGCGGCGGATGGCCTGGCGGTCGCTCACCGCATAGCGGTTGCCGATCAGCCCATCGATGATGTCGCCGATCACGCCCTGGGCGTGGGCATTGGCCTCGACCTGGGCCGAAGCCGGAGCGGCAATGCCGCCGGCGAGCGCGGCCGCGACGACGATATGCGCGAGAATCTTCATGCTTCTTCCCCTGCCGAATGTGACGCACACACCGTTGCGCGCGGGTGGCGCTTATCATGCGGCGGTAATCGGGAACAGCAGTAGCGAGGCGTGAGGTGAGCCGCCTTAGTGCACGAAGAAAGTTGTTTCGTGCGTTTGACGCCGCACGAAGGGAGACAGCGGATGCGCAAGGTCACCTATGGCGGCGCGAGCAGCCTCGACGCGCTGATCACCGGCCCCGAGGAGTGCAATCGACTGGCTGCGCCAGAGCGACGAGGTCCAGAAGCTCATCGCCGAGAGCTTCAAGGGCGTCGACACGATGCTGATGGGCCGCAAGACCTATGAATTCGCGCTGCGCATGGGCGGGCCGATCAGCTGGGGCCAGGTCAAGACCTACGTCTTTTCGCGCACGCTGGAGGAAGTGACCGGCGGAGCGGAGCTGGTGCGGGGCGACGCGGCCGGGTTCGTCCGCGAATTGAAGGCGCAGGAGGGCGGCGACATCATCGTCATGGGCGGCGGCGAGCTCGGCTCGGCGCTGATCGAGGACGGCGTGGTCGACGAGATCGGCTTCAACATCCACCCGTTGCTGCTCGGCGGAGGAGTGCCGGCGTTCCGGCCAATGAACCGCCGCACCGAGCTCGAGCTGATCGAGACGCGGACGGTCGGCGAAGGCTGCGTGCTCGTGCGCTACCGAGTGGCCCGCTAACGCCGCGCCTTGACGAATGTCACTTGCGGTGGCGGCCGGAAGGGCGGACTCTCGCCGCCGGGCGGGGACTCGAAGGAGCATCCGATATGTCCAACACCAGCCAGGACCGCAGCCGCGTCGCCGCCAGCGATCCCAACGAAGTGCGCTATTTCGGGAAAAAGCACGGGCTAACCGACGACCAGGTCAAGGACCTGATCAAGCAGCACGGCAACGACCGCAAGACGCTCGAAGCCGCCGTGGCGACAATGAAGGGGCCGGCGACGACGGGCTGAACTACGAAGGCGGTCCGAGGGGCGCGGTCTCGTGAAGTTCCTGACCTACGGCCGAGTGCGCGGCCGTCCCTCGTAGTCGCGCTTGCCAATCGGCAGCCCCGCGTAATCGCACTACTTCGTGGCTGGGTCCCAGCCGCGCACCGTAACCTTGGCGTAGTCGAGGGTGACGCTGTCCGGCGCGCAGCCGGTGATGATCGCGTCCTGGAACTCATAGCGCCCGGCGTCATTTTGCAGCACGGCGTCGGGAAAAGCAGCGCCGACCTGGCACTCGAGCCACGGGAATTTGACCTTGACCCGGACGGCGCCGCGATCGAGCGGTTTGGAGACGGTCACCCAGCCGTGCTGCCGCTTTTCGGTGACGGCGGGGCCGTTGACGCCGTCATCGCGATGCGCGCCGGCCACGGCGCCGAACTTCGCGGTGCTGGCCGCGCCCCACGACCAGGATTCAATTTCAAGTTGCTTGCCCGGGCCGCTTCTGGCGGCCGACTCCCCTTTGATGTCGCCGAGCTTGAGATAATAGTTCGACGAAGCGGCTAAGGCCGGGGCGGCGACGGCCGCCGCGACCAGGGCGCACAGCGTTGTTTTAATGATCGGGCGCACGGCGTCCTCCCTTGGCGAAAGCCTGTTAAGCGAGCGCGAACCTACGCCTGTGCGGGGCGACAAACCAGACGCCCGACCATGCCGAGCTGCGGCGGGCGCCTGTAAACTTTTTGCATAATCCAAGGGGTTGGGGCAGCTTCCGGCCGCGCTCGTGCTCGGAGGGCGAGTCGCAACGGGGAGGAAAAGCATGTTTTCGAGTTTCGTATTGGCCGCGCTTGCCGCGGCCCAAAGTGCTGCGCCGAGTTCGTCGGGCGTCAAATGGGTGCCGGTGGATGAGGCCCGTCGAGCCGAAGCGCCCAAGGCGCGAACCGTTCCTCAGCCCGTGATCCAGGCAGTTCCGGCCACTCCGCAATATGTGATGCAGGCAGCGCCGATCGCCCCAATCTCCGCGCCGGCGACTGCCAACGCCGTCCTGCGCGTCGGGACCGAGGTTCCGCTAAGACTCTCGCAAGCGCTGACCACCGCCCGGAAGAAGCTGCGCGTCGGCGACCGCTTCCATCTCGAAGTGGCCGAAGCGGTCATGGTGCAAAATGTCGTGGTCATTCCGGTTGGCAGCCCGGCGATGGGTGAGATCACCGATGCCCGCAACAAGGGCATGTGGGGCAGATCGGGTCACCTGGCGGCGCGCGTTCTTTACGTGACCGTGAACGGACGGCAGATCCGCCTCAGCGGCGCTTTCGACGACAAGGGCGTTGCTGGCGGCGTCGGTGCGGTGGCGGTCTCCGCAATCGTCTTCTTGCCAGCCGGCTTCTTCATGACCGGCACGAGCGCGCTGGTCCCCGCCGGCACGATCATCAAGAGCTTCGTCGACGAGGACGTGCCGCTGGCGATGCCGGTTGCGGCGCAAGCGCCGATGGTGGTGGGGGCTCCGGCAGCGCCGATGGTGGTTCAACAGGCGCCGCCGCACTGACCAAGGAATTGGTGCACTGTCACCGTAATCAAGGTGTCGCTGGGCGAAATCCTGCGGTGCGAGGATGCGGCGGCCTATGCCTGCATCAACGCCAAGCGCGTCGACCTGCTGATCGTCGATGCCGACTGCAAGCCACTACACGCGATCGAGTATCAGGGTGGAGCGCATTTCAAGGGCGCCCACGCCACCGCCGCGCGCGACGCGGTCAAGAAGGAAGCGCTGCGCCGCGCGGGGATTGGCTATGTCGAGGTGGTTGCGGGCGACACTCCGGCCGAGTTGCGGCGGGTGGTGCAGCGGTTGGTGCAGAGGTAGCCCAGCTAAAGCCTTACGACTCCTGCAGTATTTGGTGCAGGTCTATGGTCTTCGGATAAAGGCCTTTTGCTTGCGCGGCGGCAATCACGGCTGCGTGCGGATCTTTTTGTAACTTCATTGCGTCCCCGAAAATCCTTAGCCGAAGGCACCTCTGGGCGATCAGCTCCAAATCTCGAATTGGGTCGGCGTCAAATTTGTCGTAGTAACGCACGTACTTTCTTGCGTCATACACGTCTGGCGCCGCTCCATGGATCACGACTGCCCTAAGATCGGAAAGAGCTCTTAATCGTGCCTCTGGGATGTGGGCTCCGATGATCGAACGTACTGCGTCGATCAGCGCCTGCGTTGCATGTGCGACATCGCCGAAGACTGCATCGAGTGCCATTAAGAGGATCGGGAACCGTTCCGGAGCGTCCAGGAACCAAGCTCGATAAAAATATTCCAGGGCGCGAATTTGACGCCGGCTGTCATCGTCGCTTGCCAAAAGCTTCTTGCCCAAGGTCGCTAACCATTCGTGGTCGGCAACCGCAATCACGATGTCATCCATTAACGCTGGGGTGTGCGCATTTCCGAACGACATAGGACACCCGCCGGCCAGAGTGCATCTCCGGCAAACATCTGGCGACCGGAAAAGAGGTAACGATACTGCGGCAGAGGCGTAAGCGCGATGCTGCCTAAAATTGCGGCCTTGAGCTTGCGTGATACCTGCAGTTGCGGAGATCGAACTGCCAGCCAACTTTGCGGTGTTTCAGTTCTGCCAGTCCAGCGCTTCAATGGAGGAAACTGGGTCGGAAGTATCTCAGTCAGCGGAATTTCTGCCGGAACTACTTCTAGCAGCGACTCTGGCGGAAGCAGTGCGAACGGCCCGGCATCAAATGGCTCGTCAATGCGCACGGGCACGAGCGGAAACGCTGTGAGCTCGTCTGTCGGGTGGAATATTGTGGATGCAGTAAAAAGCTTCGTGAGTGCGACCTTCTTCGACTCCGAAAGATGCTCTGCGTATGAGGTGTCGAACTTGTTGAAAAAGGTCTCGTCAAGCAGGCACCAGTAGCTGTCCGTCACAAAGTCCCGTAACATCGAGGAAATATCTTCGACGGAAAGGTACCGAAGGTAAGCTGGCCCTTCGCGCCTGACGAAGATGGCGGCTCGGATTAGCTCCTTTCTTCGGAAGACCACATCAACACCGAAGCCGCTGAACGTGATCGGCTTTCCCGGCTGCTGAACGATGAACGACGACCGCAATCCGTCGCCTGTTTTGAACATGGACGCGAGCAGCAGATCGACCGCTTGGCGGCATATATCAGTCATTGAAGTGTGGTCCGAACGCTATGAAAGTCGCAACGGAATGCCCGAGAAGATTACACGAACTCTCGGCATCTGCCCGTGGAACACCGGCCCGCTCCAGCTCGCTGACGAACGCTGACCAGACAGGCATCATGTAGTCAGTCGGCCCGATGATCACGCGTTCAACGAGATTGGCAATATCGGCTTTATGGAGACCCTTCTCGGGTGCATCCTCAAGCGGGATTTGGTGAACAATCTGTGGAACGCCGCGGACCGACACAGTCTCGCATTTGATATGCTCGGACTGGTCGATAGTGGGTAGATAGAGCGACTCGGAATTCCCGCTCTTCACGTAAAGGCAAAGTGCTTGGCGCTGACGGCCTCTCCGATCAGATAACGCACTGTCATATTCGCGAGAAATTCCGCGGAGATGTCCTTAGCGTGCTTTGAGGCCGCAATGAATTTTTCGATCTTTTGCCCGAGTTTAGTCTCGAACTGATCCTCCCGAAGGTAAAAGACCGGTACAGAGAATGCCTTGCAGCTCCGGCGTTTCCTGTAACACTGGATACGGGTTGAAGATTAGGGCGACGCCACCCTTTTCTCCGCCGTATGCTCTCCACATAGACAGAAGGCCGACGGTGTCATCAGGATCGTGTTCCGCCAGACAGCCCACATAGACTTCAAACGGAAGTGACCGCGCCCACTGGTCGAACGCGCCGAACGCAATTTCACGCGACCCCGGCGCACATCCATCGAGTGCACCGCCAAGCGTGTTCAGCAACTTGTCGTCGTTCTTTCGCAATGCACGCACGAGCATGTCGATGCCATGCGCCACCTCCGAATAGTCGTTCATGCATTTGACGTTTCGCAGCCAAAATGTCCGCGCCTGGATGAGTTTCAGACCGTTTTCGGCAGACGTGTAGTGAACGAGCTTACTCTGCCCCTTCTCGAGGCGTGTGAACACTTCGGCGTGATCAGCAAAAAATGCCTCAGCTAGCAGTGTTTCGAAGTCGTCAGCCATCACTTCGCCGCAATCAGATCGGGTTCGTCCACGTCCACGCTGACGCGCCGTGATCGTTTCGGCCGCACCGGCTTCGTCTCCACCACCACCGGCTTCACTGACGCCCGCTCCAAAATCGGCCGCAGATACTGCCCCGTCGCCGACTTCGGCTCCGCCGCCACCGCCTCCGGCGGGCCCTCGGCGATAATCCGCCCGCCGTTGACCCCGCCGCCCGGCCCCAGGTCGATCACCCAGTCGGCGGTCTTGATGACGTCGAGGTTGTGCTCGATCACGACCACGGTGTTGCCCTGCTCGACCAGCGCGTGGAGCACTTCGAGCAGCTTGCGGACGTCCTCGAAGTGGAGGCCGGTGGTCGGCTCGTCGAGGATGTAGAGGGTCTTGCCGGTGGCGCGCCGCGACAGCTCCTTGCTCAGCTTGACGCGCTGCGCCTCGCCGCCGCTGAGCGTGGTCGCGCTCTGGCCGACCTTGATGTAGCCGAGCCCGACCTCCTGAAGCATGCGCATCTTCTCGCGGATCGCGGGGACCGCCTTGAACAGCTCCGCCGCCTCCTCGACGTTCATGTCGAGCACGTCGGCGATCGAGTGGCCCTTGAACTTCACCTCGAGCGTCTCGCGGTTGTAGCGCGCGCCGTGGCACACGTCGCAGGTGACGTAGACGTCGGGCAGGAAGTGCATCTCGATCTTGAGGAGGCCGTCGCCCTGGCACGCCTCGCACCGCCCGCCCTTGACGTTGAACGAGAAGCGGCCGGGCTTGTAGCCGCGCGCCTTGGCCTCGGGCAGGCCGGCGAACCAGTCGCGGATCTGGGTGAAGGCGCCGGTGTAGGTCGCGGGGTTGGAGCGCGGGCGTGCGGCCGATCGGCGACTGGTCGATGTCGATGACCTTGTCGAGCTGCTCGAGCCCGGTGACCTTGTCGTGCGGGCCGGCGAGGATGCGCGCGGCGTTGAGGGTGCGCGCGGCGGCGGGGTAGAGCGTGTCGACGACCAGGCTCGATTTGCCGCTGCCGCTGACCCCGGTGACGCAGGTGAAGGTGGCGAGCGGGAAGGCGGCGGTGATGTTCCGCAGGTTATTGGCGCGCGCGCCGGTGACGGTGAGATACTTGCCCGAGCCCTTGCGGCGGGTCGGGCGGAGCGGGATCTCGCGGCGGCCGGAGAGGTAATCCGCGGTGAGGCTGCCCTTGCAGGCGAGGAGGTCGTCGAGGGTTCCGGCGCACACCACCTCGCCGCCGTGGACGCCCGCGCCCGGGCCCATGTCGATCACATGGTCGGCGGTGCGGATCGCCTCCTCGTCATGCTCGACCACCAGCACGGTGTTGCCGAGGCCCCGGAGGCGCTTCAATGTCTCGAGCAGGCGGTCGTTGTCCTTCTGGTGGAGGCCGATCGAGGGCTCGTCGAGGACGTAGAGCACGCCCGACAGGCCGCTGCCGATCTGGGAGGCGAGGCGGATGCGCTGGGACTCGCCGCCGCTTAGCGTTCCTGACGTGCGGTCGAGGTGGAGATAGTCGAGCCCGACATTGTGCAGGAAGCCCAGCCGCTCGTTGATCTCCTTGAGGATGACTTTGGCAATCTCGTTCTGGGTCGCGGTCAGTTTTTCGTGGAGCGAGGCGAACCATTTGAGCGCGTCGGCGACGCTGCGGCGGCTCGACATCGAAATGTCCTCGCCGGCGATCTTCACCGCCAGCGGCTCGGGCTTGAGGCGCGCGCCCTCGCACACCTCGCACGGCAGCGAGCTCTGGTAGCGCGACAGCTCTTCGCGCATCCACGCGGATTCGGTCGAGAGCATGCGCCGCTCGAGGTTGCCGATGACGCCCTCGAACGGCTTCTTGACCTCGTAGCTGCGGCGGCCGTCGACGAAGCGCAGCGCGACCGGGCGGCCGCGGGTGCCGCGCAGGATCACCTCATGCGCCTCGTCGGGCAGGTCCTTCCACGGCGTGTCGAGGTCGAAGCCGTAGGCGCGCGCGAGCGAGCCCAGCACCTGCATGTAATAAGGCGAGGGCGGCTGCGAGCGTGCCCACGGGGCGACCGCGCCGCGCTTGATCGAAAGTGCATGGTTGGGGACGACCAAATCCTCGTCGAACACGAGGCGTTCGCCAAGGCCGTCGCAGGCGGGGCAGGCGCCCTGCGGCGCGTTGAAGCTGAACAGCCGCGGCTCGATCTCGGCGATGGTGAAGCCGCTGACCGGGCAGGCGAATTTCTCGGAAAAGGTGATGCGGCCCTCGGGCGCGTGGGTCGCGAGGACGTTGCGCTCGGCGGCTTTCTCGAGCGCCGCGGCGACTCCGGTGCGCTCGGCGCCGCGCGGGTCTTCCGGCGGGTCTGCCGGGTCGAGGTAGGCGAGGCCGTCGGCGAGCTTGAGCGCGGTCTCGAAGCTGTCGGCGAGCCGGGGCTCGATGCCTTCGCGCACGACGATGCGGTCGACCACCACCTCGATGTCGTGCTTGTATTTCTTGTCGAGCGCCGGGGCGTCCTCGATGGCATACATCTGGCCATCGATGCGGACGCGCTGGAAGCCCGCCTTCTGCCACTCGGCGAGCTCCTTGCGGTACTCGCCCTTGCGGCCGCGAACGACCGGCGCGAGCAGATAATGGCGCGAGCCTTCGGGCAACTGCATGACGCGGTCGACCATCTGGCTGACCTGTTGCGCCTCGATCGGCAGGCCCGTCGCGGGCGAGTAGGGCACTCCGACGCGCGCCCACAGCAGGCGCATGTAATCGTAGATTTCGGTGACGGTGGCGACGGTCGAGCGCGGGTTGCGGCTAGTGGTCTTCTGTTCGATCGAGATTGCGGGCGAGAGGCCGTCGATATGCTCGACGTCGGGCTTCTGCATCATCTCGAGGAACTGGCGCGCATAGGCGCTCAAGGACTCGACGTAGCGGCGCTGCCCCTCGGCATAGATGGTGTCGAAGGCGAGCGAGGATTTGCCCGAGCCCGACAGTCCGGTGATGACCGTCAGGCTCTCGCGTGGGATGTCGACATCGATCCCCTTGAGGTTGTGCTCGCGGGCACCGCGCACGGAAATATGAGTCAGCATCGGATAAGCTTCGTTCCGTTTATGTTCTAGTCTAGCGTGAGGTGCCGCGGCAGGTCAACGCGGCATAAGCGATGTGGGTGCGCGGCGGCGAAATCGCAACCGGTCAGATCATCCGGCAGAAGGGCGGCGGGCCCTTGGCCGCGCAGACGTCGGGGCGGGTGTGCGAGGCGCGCCAGTAGTCGATCAGCCGGAGCCGCTGCGCTGCGGCGGGAAAGGAGGGGTCGCGCAAGGCCCCCGCCATGGAAGGAACGAACAGATAGCTGCGCGCGCCCGGTTTGCGCAGCGCCGCGGCCGCCTCGACGCGACTGATGGCCTCGCGGTTCGCGCCGAGCGCACCGAGGAGCGGAATGACGAATTCGTTTGCTGTGCCCGGCCGAATCGCAAGGAGCCTGGCGACCGCTGTCGGCCGAGCGGCGGGATCCTTCGACAGCACTGCCTGGTATGAGGCGAGCAGCGCCTGCCTCAGGTTGGCTGACAACGGGAGGTTCGGATCGCTCGCAGCCTCAAGCGCGGCTCGATAATCGCCCGTGAACGGCGCATACCACAGGGCGACTTGCTGGCGCATCGTCGGATCGGAGGAAAGCTCGACCCCGGCTTCGAAATGCTGCCTGGCCTGCTCCGCTTCCCCGATGTCGACGAGCGTCTCGGCGACGGCCAATTGCGAGTCCGGATCCAGTGCGATCACCTCCGTCGAACGGCGAAATTGCGCCATTGCGTCGTTGATGCGCCCAACCTCGTAGAGGAAATAGCCATGGATGAGATGTTCGCAGCCGCAAGCGAGGGGTCGCGCCTTCATCGCGCGCTGCAGCAGGGCTTCGCGTTGCAGCAAATCGGCAGAATCGACGAGCGAGCTCTTGGTCGCCAATGCCTCGCTATTGGTGCGGTCCAGGCGGATAGCCGTATCGGCAGCTCGCAACCCTTCGCTCCGTAGTGCATCGATCTGGGCTTGTGTTTCTGCGCCGGATTTCGATTCCATGGCGGCGATCGCCAGGACAGACCACCCCCAGGAGAATTTCGGCGCCGCAGTCACAACCTTGCGCGCGAAATCCAGACCGCGTTCCGGATCCTGAGCCCTGACCGTACCTTGGCACGCCTGGAGATAGTCGGACAGGACGGGATCGGGCAGCGCCTTGGGGTAGGTCGACGCGCCGAAGAGTCCGCAGCGGACAATACTCCCAGCCTCCACCGCCACGAAGCGCGGCACTCGCGACACCAGTTTCCGGTCATAGGTGTAATCGTTCGACCAGAGCGTCGCCCCGGACCGCTCGTTGGTCAGCTTCGTGATTACCCTGACCTTGTCTCCGTCGGTGCGAATCGTGCCGCCCAAAGCATAAGAAGGGATATCCCCCACGGGGGCGGCCGACGCGGTGGACACACCGATCACTCCGTCTTCCGAGAAAGCGGCGATGATCTCGTCGCGCATGGCGTCCGGCATGCTTGCGGGGAGGTCGGGCGAAAGGCGCTGGAAACCGGTCAGCCGGACCTGCATGCTATGCGCCACGGCGGGACCTGGCCGGAGCAACAGCCAGGCGCCGGCGAGTGCCGCGAGTAGCAGCACAACCGCTCCGGTGAGGAGCAGCTTACGATGAGCCGCTCGCGGGCGGTCCCTTCGGGTCTTGGGACTGGCAACCGGCGGACCCGGAGCTGCCTCGCGCCCCGATAGCTGGTCGATCCGGCGGGCAAGCGAATCGATCGACGTGTCCCAACTCTCGAACGCATCGATCCATTGGCGGGTCGAGAGCTCGTAGGCGAAGGCGTCGCTCGGTTCGACGTCCTCGATACGCAACGCCATCACCGGCAGATGATGGCGGCTAGCGAGCGACAGCTCCTTCTTGATCTCGTCACTGTTGTTGGCCGCGTCGGAGAAAACCAGGACCATCGCGCGGGCATCGCGGATCGTGCGCACGATCGCCTCCTGGTAATTCTCGCCGGGAGGAACGTCGCGGCATGAGATCCAGCAGCGCGTTCCACGCGCCTCGAGCGCCTGGCACACCGTTAGCGCTTCCTTGCGATCGGCGGTCGCGTAGCTGACGAACACCGGCTGCGCGGCGCGGCCGTCGTCGCTGGTCACTGGCCCCGGTTCATTCACGGCTCGTCCCCCGCCGGAAAGCCAATGCTTACGGAGGGTTGCGCGAATTGCAACTCGATCAGCCGAGGGGATAAGCGGCAACCTCCTCGTAATGTGCGCCGCTGCGGCCGAGGCGGCTCTCGAACAGGGTGAAGGCGTCGACCTCGAACGGGTCGGAGGCGAGGGTGCGTTGGCGCTCGAGGAACCGCATGAGCTCGTGGCCGCGGCGGCCTTTCCAGCGGGCCAGCGTGATATGCGGGTGGAACGTCCGGCGCTCGGGATCCAGGCCGACTCCGACGCACACGCGCTCGACCTTGGCGGCGAGCGCGGCGAGCGGCTCTTTCGGCTCGACTCCGGCCCACAAAGCTCCGGCGCGGCGGGCTTCGAAGCGGCCCACACCCTTGACCCGGATCGAGAAGCGCGGCGCGCGAATGCGGCCGAGCCCGGCGGCCAGATCCTCGCCGAGCGGCCGGTCGATCTCGCCGACGAAGCGCAGGGTCAGATGCAGCTGCCCGTCGTCCTGCCAGCGGAAATCGGGACTGTCGTCCATCGCGTCGATGAGCAGGTCGCGGATGGGCTGGGGCGGACGGATTGCGACGAACAAACGGTGCATCGCAGTACTCTAGCGCAACCGCGAGCACAGGCATCAACCCTCTTGGTTTAACATGCGCTTGTCGGCTTGGAGTTAACCTGTTCTAATAACCCCGTGCAGCCCACCGCCAACTCGGGGCGGTACGGTGGAAAGGGGGCCGTGTGCTGCGTGGGAAGGGACGTGAAGGCTGCGCCTTTCGCAGGCGCTGGACGGTTTCTTGTGGCGTGGTGACGCTCGCCGCCACCGTAGGGATTCCAACTTCAGCGAGCGCCCAGGCGCCGCCGCCGTTGCCGCCGACTCGTGAGGAAGTCACGCGCCCCGAGCCGCGGCCGGTGCAGCAGCCGCCGCCCCGTCTCGAGGTCCAGGGTGGGATCGAGCGTGCGCCATGCTTCCTCGAGAGCCCGGAATATTCGGCGGTTACCTTCACCCTGCGCGACGTCGTGTTCGACGGGCTCCAAGGGATCAGCGGCGACGAGCTTCGCAGCGCTTACGCTCCGCTGCTCGGGAAGGAGCAGCCGGTCTCGGTCATCTGCGAAATCCGCGACCGCGCGGCGACCGCGCTTCGCCAGGCGGGCTATATCGCGTCGGTCGAAGTCCCCGAACAGAGGATCGCCGACGGGACGGTGCACTTCCGGGTTCTGATGGCCAAGCTGGTCCAGGTGCGGGTGCGCGGCAACGCCACCGGGGCGGAGCATGCGATCGCCGCCTATCTCGAAAAGCTCACGAACCAGCCGGTGTTCAACCGCAACGAGGCCGAGCGCTACCTGCTGCTGGCGAGCGATATTCCGGGCTATACGGTGAGGCTGACCCTGCGCCCGGCGGGCACCGTGCCGGGCGAGGTGATCGGCGACGTCACGGTCGTTCGAATGCCCGCCTATGTCGACTTCAACGTTCAGGATTACGGGTCCAAGGCATTAGGCCGCTGGGGCGGACTGCTGCGCGCGCAATTGTTCGGACTGACCGGGCTGGGCGACCGGACCACCCTCGCGGTCTTCTCGACCTCGGACTTCAAGGAGCAGCGCACGGTCCAGTTCGGGCACGACTTCCGCTTGGGCTCCGAAGGCCTGACCATCGGCGGCAACTTCACTTATTCGTGGGCGCGGCCTTCGATCGGCGACGACACCGACTTTCGGGCACGGACGCTGCTGGCCACGCTGGAGGTCGGCTATCCGTTCGTCCGCCGCCAGTCGCACACGCTGCGCGGCTCGGCGGGCATGGACTTCGTCAACCAGGACGTCGACCTCAACCATGTCGATCTGACCCGCGACCGGCTTCGCGTGGCATTCGCGCGCCTTGCCACCGACGCGGCCGCGCGCGATCCGGGCTACAGCCTGGTCGAGCCGCACTGGCGGGTGAGCGGGCTGCTCGAGCTTCGCCAGGGCATCGATTTCCTCGGAGCGACCGATTCCTGCGGGCCCGCCGGCGCCGATTGCCTCGGTCCGGGCGATATCCCGCCGAGCCGGATCGAGGGCGACGCGACCGCGGCGGTGGTTCGCGCCAGCGGCTATGGCGAGTTCCGGCCGATCCCCAAGCTGACCGTCGCGCTCGGCGTGCGCGGCCAATATTCGCGGCACCCGCTGCTCAGCTTCGAGGAGTTCTCGGCCGGCAATTACACCGTCGGGCGCGGCTATGACCCCGGCAGCCTGCTCGGCGACCGCGGCATCGGCATGCAGGCCGAGATCCGTGCGGGAAGCGTCTATCCGCGCTCGCCCCGGTCGGTGGGCATCGAGGGCTATGCCTTCTTCGACCATGCGCGGATCGGCAACCGCGACCGGCTGTTCGTCGACGACAGCTCGCGCAAGCTGAGCTCGGTCGGCGCCGGCGCGCGCGCATCGTGGAACCGCTTCTTCGTCGATGCCGCGGTGGCGGTCCCGCTGACCCGCGTCGGGCTCGACAACAAGAAGCCCGACCCCCGCTTCCTGATCTCGCTGACCACCCGTCTCTGGCCGTGGAGCTTCCGATGACAGCTCAACCCATGCGCGTAGCTTCCGCACCCCGCCCGGTTCGCACCACCAAGCGCAAATTGCTGTGGTCCTGCGCCGCCGCGGCGATTGTCGTCACCGCCGGGACGACCGCGCAGAAAGCGCGGGCCCAGGCCTTCCAGGGCACCCCGACGCTGCCCAACCCGAACATCGCCGTGGACGGCGCGGCGACCCGGACGATCACCTCGCCAACCACCGAGACCATCACCGTCGGCAGCACGAACGCGACGATCAACTGGATCCCGAGCGACAATGATGGGTCGGGGACGATCGACTTCCTGCCCAACGGCAATGTCGCGACCTTTACCAACGACCCCAACACCGTTCCCGACTTCACCGTCCTCAACCGTATCCTTCCGTCACAAATACGTCCGATCGCGCTCAACGGAACGGTTATCAGCCAGCTCCAGGATCTCAGCGCGAATGTCAGCGACGGCGGACATGTCTGGTTCTACAGCCCCAGCGGAATCGTCGTCGGCGCGACCGCGGTGTTCGACGTCGGCGGCCTGCTGCTGACGGTCAACGACCCGGTCAGCTTCAGTCAGACCGCGAACGGCTTCACCGGCCATTTCGTGGGCGGCACCGACAGCACGGCAAGCGTCACCATCGACCCAGGCGCGAAGATCAACGCCAATCCGGAAAACAGCTACGTTGCGCTGGTCGCTCCACGGGTGGTCCAGAGCGGCGACATCGGAGTCAACGGCAGCGCCGCCTATGTCGCCGGCGAGGACGTCACGCTGACCATGAACCAGGGCCTGTTCGACATCCAGGTCGATGTTGGCACGACCGATACAAACGGCGTCGTCCATGACGGCGCGACCGGCGGGCCGGCGAGCACCGGCGCGGGCGACAACCAACAGCATCTACATGGTCGCGGTGCCAAAGAACCAGGCGCTGACGATGCTGCTGTCGGGCAGCGCGGGATTCACGCCCGCGGGCGCGGCGCAGGTCGTCAACGGCGAGATCGTGCTGTCGGCCGGGTGGAGCATTTTCGACACCACCGGAGCCCGTTCGTTGAGCACGGCGATTTCCTCCGACGCCAGCATCGACATCGACACCGGCAGCTATACGTCAAACGTGTTTGGAATCGCCCGCGGCGACATCACAGCGACCGCCGACAGCGGATCGATCGCCTTTCTCGGGAACGTCAATCTCAACACCTATGACGCTGGCAATACCGGCAACGTGACGGTTGGAGCCGAGGCGGACAACGACCTGACGGTCGGCGGCGGTCTCCTCATGAATTCGAGCAATCCGGCCACTTCGTCGCTGGTGAAGCTCTATGCCGACGACTTCGGGCGCGTGGACATCACCGGGGACGTCACCATGGTCGCCCAGGCCAGCCCCGGCCACGGCGGCGCCGCGACGATCAGCGCCGACAACGACGGAGAAATCGGCATCGGTGGAACGGCCTATGTGGCCCTCGGCGGCGGCTATTTCTCGGCCGCGGATGCGGGGCTCGAGCAGTTCGCGCAAAGCGCTTCCGGCGGGTCCATCAACGTCACCGCGTTCAACGACGGCCTGATCACGGCCGGCGGTATGAATCTCACGGCCAGTGGCACCGGCCAGGACAGCATCGGCGCCGACGCCGGCAGCGGTAGCGGCGGCAATATCACCGTCCACGCCGACACCGGCGGGGACATCGAGGTCACCGGCACGCTCAACGCCATCGCCAGCGGCTTTGGCGGCGACATCTTCAACGGCACTTTCGGCAGCGGGACGTATGCCGGCTTCGGCAATGGCGGGTTGATCTACGTGCACGCCGGTGCCGGGACGATCGAAGTTGGCGGCGGCGTCTACCTCGAGGCGAGCGGCATTGGAGGGACTATCGGCGACAGCGGTTCGGGCTCCGTGCAATATGGCGGCTCGGGTTCGGGCGGCTACGCCTACCTTTACGCGGACGGGCCCGGGTCCATCACCGTTGGCGGCGATACCACCCTGAACATCCAGGGTTTCGGCGGTAATGGCGTCAACGGCGGCTCGGGCTACGGCGGCGTCGCCGGAATTTATGCGTTCGACGGGACCATCGACCTCGGCCCGACGATCGGGCTTTCTGCTGCAGGATGGGGCGGCGACGCCAGCTTCGGCTTCGGCGGCTTCGGCGGCTATGGCAGCGGCGGAACCGCTTACATCAAGGCGCTGGCGAATCCCGGGGCCGTACCCACCGCTGGAACAATCACCGCGGATGCCGGTAGCTTTGCGCTGGTCGATGCAAGCGGCCACGGCGGCACCGGCGGCGCCGGCAATAGCGACAACGCAGCTGGAGCGGGGGGCGACGGGCAGGGCGGAGTCGATTGCGGCGAATGCTCGGGCGGCGCCTATGTCCTCGCCCAGGTCGACGGCGCGCAGCTCACGCTCGGCAACGTCGATGTCCGCGCTGAGGGATATGGCGGGACCGGGGGGGCCGGTGGTGCGGGCCAGACCGGCGGCGCCGGTGGCACCGGTTATGGTGGATTCACCCAGGCTGGGCTGATTGACGATTCGTTCGCGCCGACCGGGGCGACCACCGGCAGCGCGAGCTTCGGCAACCTGTCGCTCTCATCTAACGCGCTCGGCGGATCAGGCGGCGCGAGCCTGTTCGAGCAGGGCGACGGCGGAGCGGGCTTTGGCGGCGACGCGTGGTTCCAAGCCTTCGCCTCGGACGCGACCGCATCGAGCCTCAGCATCTTTTCCGGGGGATCGGGAGGCAATGGCGGCCTGGTCGGCGGCGACGCTTTTGGCGGGACCATCACGATTACCACAGACGGCGGGCATATCGACGTCACCAATGCGCTTGTCGCCATCACGAACTCATTCGCCGGATCGGCGAACGCGGCGGGCATCGGCGGCAGCGGCTTTGGGGGCGACATTGATCTGACCGTCAACGGCGGCCGGATCAGTTTCAACGGCGGGCAGTTGGCCTCCCGCGGCAACGGCGCAACGGGTTACACCGCGGGCGACGGCTTCGGCGGCACCGTTACTGTCTCGATCACCGACCTTGGCGGACTGCTGGCCATGAACGGCGACGTGTTGATCGCGGCGTTCGGTGGCGGCGACTTTGGTATCGATGCCCCGGGTGGCACCGGCGGAGCGGGCGGCGCCGGATATGGCGGCGACATCACCGTCTCGACCGGCTCGAACCTGGTTACCGACGCCACTGCTGCACTGGAATTCGGAAACCTGACGCTTCGCGCGCTTGGCGTAGGCGGAGACGGCGGCGCCGGTTTGAACGGCGGCGCGGCTGGTTATGGCGAAGGCGGTACGGTGACGCTCCTGCTGGGGCAGGCGGCTCGATCGATGGTACGACGCTTAATTTTTTTTTTTTTTTTTTTTTTTTAAAAAAAAAAAAAAAAAAAAAAAAAAAAAAAAAAAAAAAAAAAAAAAATTTTAATTTTTTTTATTTGGCCGCATTCGGCGGCGACGGCACGGCGTGTCGGGCGGCAACCCACGGAACGGGTGGCACCTCAATACGTTCGATTATGTCGCAGACGGCGGCTAAACGGAGGGTTAGCCACAGGCGCAAATCAGCCTCGGCTCGATCTTGATCGGGACACCAGCGGCGTGGGCGGCGATGCACTCGGACGGCGGCGCGGGCGGAGACGGCACGGGCGGCTCGACCCATCTCGGTGATGTGACTTCGGTGCCGCGACCCCCACGACCATCACCGGCAGCCTCGACCTTTGCCGCCGACCAATTAGCCGCGAACGGCACTGAGGGCGGCGGCTTCGACCCAGCGGTCCTGGCGGCAACGGCCAGGGCGGGCATGCGATACTCGATCTTCCCGCGGGATCGGGCACGGCGACGTTCACGAGCTCAGCCCTGGTCTCGGCTAATGCCACGGGCGGCAATTCATCCGCCGGGGACGGCGGCAACGCAACCGCAGGCGATGCCCATGTCAAAGCGCACGATGGAACCCATCTCTCGATCAACAACCTGACCCTGTCGGCGGACGGCTCCGGCGGGGACGGGCTCAACGGCGGTTACGGACAGGGCGGCTTTGTCGAGGCCATCGCCGTGCAGGAAGGCGCGTTGCTGACCCTGACCGGTCAGACGACGATCAGCGCCAGCGGGCAAGGCGGAAGCGGCACGATCGCGGGGACCGGAGGCGACGGCTTCGGCGGGACTGCCGGCCTGTACGCCGGAATTGACGATAATCCCGATAGCCCGCTGGTCGGCGGCACAGTCACAGCCGTCGACGTGACCATGCGCAGCCTCGGGCAGGGCGGATCCGGCGGTTTGGGCGGCGACGGACTGGGCGGTCTCGCGCAAATCGGCACCCGCTACGGCAGCCTCACAGTCACCGGTACGCTGTTCGGCGACGCGAACGGCGTCGGCGGCAACAGCCTCGCCGGGACCGGCGGCAGCGGCTTTGGAGGGACGTTCCAGGCTGTAGCCAATTTTGCAGGCGACACAGGAATCTCGACGACCAACCTCGGCAGTGCCGACCTTAGCGCCGTCGGTGTCGGCGGCAATGGCATTGGCTCGGGCAATGCGGGCGGCACCGCCTTTGGCAGTCTCACGCAGCTGATCTCGCCGACCGCAGGCTCGGCACTGACGGCGACGGCCCTGTCGCTGCACGCCGGAGCCGATGGCGGTCTCGGCGGCGATGGAGCGATCGGTGGACGCGGTGGCGACGCCCATGCGGGCCACGCACTGATCGACATTTCGGCTGGCTCCGCAAACCTGGGCGTCGTCGGCGGCTTTTTGCGCGGGTTTGCCGGCGCCGGCGGCGTCGGATCGAGCGGCGCGGGCGGGGATGGCGGCGACGGTTTCGGCGGCCTCGTCGAACTCAATGTCACCGGAAATCTGGCCGCCACGTCCTACCTGGGCGATGCGACAGCATACGGCGGCGACGGCGGAGCCGGCACGACGCAGGGCGCCGGCGGGTCGGCCGAAGGCGGCGGCACCTATTTCAACGTCTATACCGGCGGCGCCGCGGCGCTCACCGGCGCGGTGTTCCTCAACGCTTCGGGCGTGCGCGGGACGGGCTCGAGCGCCGGCGGCTCCGCGGGCGGTTTCGCCGAGCTACTGGTTTCGGATACGTTCAGCGCGGGCGCCTTCACTGCGTCGGCGAACGGGGCCGATGCCGGGGACGTCCTCATCTCGGTCTCGGACGGAAGCAGCGCCGACCTCGGCGTCGGGCAACTGTTCGCGCTCGGCATCCCGGGCACCGGCACCATCACCATCGACCTCGGCGGGGCGCCGGTTTCTGGCGGGGGCGGCGGGTTCTTCCGGATTGGGCCTGAACAACATCCTGCTAACTGCCGACAGCCTCGCGCTCAACACCAGCGGCACCATCGACATCAACAGCCTTGGCGGCGCCAGCATCGATATCGCCGGCCACTTCCAGGCGTCCGCCGGCGGCGCGATGACGCTCAACGACGTCGACGACACCGCGGTCGTCAGGGCCGACTTCATCGACTTCGACGCCAACAGCTTCTCGAGCAGCTTCGATATCCTCGGCCGCGTGATCGCGATCCATACGGTTCTCGATCTCGACGTGACCTCGACGGTCCTGCTGGCCGGCGAGACGCTCACCCTGTCGTCCAACAATGACGTGATCGCGGGCGACCTCAGCGCAGGATTGGCGATCAACCTGTTCGCCGGGCACGACATCACTGCCGGCGACCTGAACTCGGGCGGAGATGTCAACGCCGAGGCGCTCAACGATATCACGCTCGGCGATATCACGGCGGCCGGGCTTGTCGACCTCCTGTCGGATGGATCGGGTGGACTTGGCAATATCGTCTTCGGCGACGTCAGCGCCGACGTTCTCGATTTCTCGGCCGACGGCACCGTCACCGGCGGAGACATCGTCGCCGTCACCAAGGCGACCGGCGACGCCCAGGGTGCAATCGCGCTCGGCGACATCACAGTCACCGGCCCGGAAGCGGGGGGCGATTTCTCGGTAGGAATTGGGTCGGAAACGTCGATCGACGTCGGCAATGTCAGCGCAATCGGCCGTGTCGGCTTCGCGACCTTCGGCGATCTCACGACCGGAAACATCTCCGCCGGTCCGCTGTTCATGGCGCTGGTCAGCGGCGATATCTCCACCGGCTCTGTCACCACCGACAGCAACGGCCGGGTTTATATCGCCGACAGCTCGATGTTCGTTGCCGCGGGCGGCGGCTGCGACGAGTGCGATTTCGACGTGTCGCGGGTGCTCCCGTTCGCCCCGGTGCCGACCGGCGCATGATCACGATCACCGGCCCGGTTTCGACCGGCCGGTTCCAGGCCGCGGCTGGTACCGACTTGCACGCGGGCAACGTCACCGCCGGAAGCTCCATCGAGGTCAGCGCCGGCAACGACATAGTGATGGGCGTGCTCAATTCCGGCGACGCGATCACCGCCGACGCCGGCGGCGACCTGACCACCGGCAACATCAACGCGGGCGGGCGGGTCAAGCTCATGGCGGACGGGAATTTCGCTTTCGCCGACGTCCACGCCGATTCGCTCAAGTTCGAGGCAGGCGGAACCGCCAACGGCGGCAATATCGTCGCCAACACCCGGGTCAATGGCGACGCCAATGGCGCGATCACGCTTGGCAGCATCACTGCGGGTCCCGGTCTACCTCCTGTCGGCGAGGCCTCGGTCGCATTGAATTCGCAGGCATCGATCGCGGTGGGCAACGTCCAGGGAGCGGACGTGGTCGGCTTTGCCGCCGGCGGCGACCTCACTGCCGGCAACGTCCAGGCGGGTTCGCTGCTGTTGACGCTCGTCCATGGCAACGTCAGCCTGGGATCGGTGACCACCGCCCCGACGGGCCAGGTCTACATGGCCAATTCCTCGATGCTTGCGACGGGCGGAGGAGTCCTCGGTGTCAACACGACCAACAGCGACTTCGATGTGTCGCTGGTGCTGCCGCTGGCGCCGGTCCCGACCGGTGGCTCGATCACCATCGCCGGACCGGTCTCGACCGGCCGCTTCCAGGCCGCCGCGGGGACTGACCTGCATACCGCAAACCTGACTGCTGGAACCTCTGTCGAAGCCAGCGCCGGCCACGACATCGTCACCGGCAATATCGCGTTCGGCCAGTCGGTCACGCTCAACGCCGGCAACAATATCGCCGCCGGCGACCTCGACGGCGGCCACATGCGTCACCTTCACCGCCGGCAACAACCTCGACCGTCGGCGACGTCGACGCGGACGGCACGGCGACGTTCACCGCAGTCGGCCTCGCCAGCTTCCTCGGCGCGGTCGGAGTCCCGACCATCACCGTCACTTCGAGTGACATCGACGTGCCGTTCGGCGGCTCGCTCGGTGTCTGGGGAGTGACCAACCTGCTGACGCTGAACGCGGTGAGCGGCAACCCGATCATCATCGGTCAGACGGGCGCTTGGCGGCGGCCGCGGCCGTTCCGCAATATGTGCTGCACGAAGACGGCGACCTTTCGGCAACCACGATCGTCATCAACGCCGTTGGCGCCAATGGCGGGCCCGACCCCGACATCATCGTCCATAACGTCGGAATCGACGGCAGCCTTGCCTCCAACCCGGCCGTCAGCCACGTCGTCGTCAACACCGACGCGTCGGTGCTGATCGACGGGCGGGTGCTGTTCAGCGGCGCGTCGGCGACCGACAGCCTGGCGATCAACGCCGGCAATTCGATCCAGATCAACACCGCGAACGGCGGCGGGATCGCGATGGTCAACGCGGCCGAGGACCGCCCGTCGGGGCTTCTCACGCTGACCTCCGACAATATCTGGGCCGGAAGCCAGAGCCTGCTCGACCAGCTTAACGCCAACGTCGACTTCGCCGGGCGCGACGCGCTTGTCGGAACCAACCCGGGCCTCGCCGGTTCCCGAGGGCTATCTGGTCGCCGGCGGAATGACGCTGTCGCTTGCCGACAGCCTGTTCGTGCAGAACAGCGGCAGCGGCGCGGACTATGCGGGGATCACGGTCGGCGCCGGTGGCCTCAAGGTCGTCACCACCGGCGCCACGCCGGCCCAGGTCGTCGCCTACGGGCGCAAGATGAACGCCGACGGCACTTTCGTCCTGGGCAATACATTCTTCGGCCAGGTCGATTTCACCAAGGCGACGTCGCAATACACCGCCCTGTCCGAGTTCAACGAGTGCTTGATCAACACGGGGTGCTCCGGCGGCGGCGGCGGCGGCGGAGGCGCCGGCGGCGGCGGGACTTCGGTTCGGAAGTCATCCTCGGCCCGGTCGACCTGATGGGCAATCCCGAAGAGACGATCGAATGGGCGGCCGGCGACGACCAGGGTCAAGCGGGCGGCAGCGACGGCGGGAGCATGGCGCCGGCGACGGCGAGGAAGGCGGATCGGGCAGTGTAAACTGGTCGAGCCAGTTGTTCGGCACCGGCGGCCTGTCGGACGACGCTTTGGTCGACGAAGGCGTGACCAGCGGCGGCGACAACAACCAGTGGGATTCCCAGGTTTGCAAGCCGACATCGCCCGACCAGCCGTGCCCCCAGACCACGCCGCCGGCCGACAAGCAGGAGCAATGAAGATGCGCAGGATCGCCATCGGCCTTGTACTGACCGCAGCCGCCATCTCCAGCCTTCCCGCGGCCGCCGGAGCAGTGCCGCTCAGCGCGCAGGAATTCGTTCCGCATCGGCAGCGGCGGGAGCGTCTTGTGCACGGCCGAGAGCCTCGGCGCCGACCGCGCTCTGACGGGCATGTTCGACCGCGGCTATGCGATCGTCTGCCGCGACGCCGCGGTGCCGGTGGGCCGGATCTACGCGCTGCGAGCGAGCGGGCCGGACCCGGCGCGGCGTCTGGCCGCACTTGCGCGACGAGCAGGCGGCGTGCGGCGCTCCGGCTACCGCGCCGCTGGAAGGCCTCGGAGCGGTCGAAGTCACCGACTGCAAGCTCAAGGGCGCCGACGTCGCCTACCGCGTCTATCAGGCGCGCAAGGGGGCGATCCTCTATTCGGCCGAAGGCTTTGCCGGCTACGACAGCGCGCTCCGGCTCGGCCTGCGCAGCGTGGTCGCCGACAAGGCGCTGTCCGGGCGAGCTGTCGATCGCCACCACCGGGGTCGGCGACGCCGCGGCTCTCGCGCGGGTCCAGGCGGGCGCGCTCGACGCCTCGCGGGCGCTGGCCGAGGCCTATCGCCGCAACAATACCGGAAGCTATGCCGAAATCGGCGGAATTCTTCGCCTCGGTCAGCCAGGGCGGCGACAGCCAGTCGGCAAGGCCGAAGGGCTGGCCAACGAAGCGCTGCAGAAGTCGAACCTCGGCCGTTACGACGAGGCCGACGCCTTGTTCGGCCGCGTGCCGCCCAGCTGGTCGGCGGCGAACCCGATCGTCGCGCGGCAGTCTGCGCAACTACCGCGCGATGCACCTGCTCAACCGGGGCGATCGCCAAGGCCGCGATGGCCGAGCTCGACAAGCCGGTGCCGACCGGCCCGACGGATTCGGACGACAGCGTCAAGGCGCTGGTGATCGACGCCGCGACCGCCGCGCGCCTCAGCGCCGAATCGCCGGCGTCGCGCCGGCTCGGAACGTCGAGCGCCGGGCTCCTGCCCGCAGGAGAAGATCGCAGATCCTCGACGGCCAGGCGCTTCAGCTGCGCGGAACCGCGCTGCGGCTGTCGGGCGATCTCGCGGGCGCGAGCGATGCCCTGGCTCAGGCCGACGCCAAGCTCGCCAGCGTTCGCGGCGGCCGGGTCGCCTCGATCATCTGGATGCGCGCCCAGATCCTCGCCGACCAGGGCGGGGTCGCCGAAGACGCGAGGAACGTCGCCGAGGCCGAGCGGCTGTACGGGGCGAGCGTTGCGCTGCTCGAGGCCAATTATCCCGACACCGCGGTGCTGCTCAGCGCGCGCGGCCGCCTCGCCGGTTTCTATGCGCGGACCGGGCAGGAGGCGAAGGCCGAGGCCTTGTTCCGCGAGATCGTCAAAGGCCAGGCCAATGCCGGCGATCAGCCAGCCGGCGCTCGCGCGCGTGCTTCAGCCCTATTTCGAAATCCTGCTCAAGAAGGGCAATGACCCGCACGCCGTCGCCGACCTGTTCGACGCGACCCAGGTGATCGTCCGGCCCGGCGTCGCCCAGACCCAGGCGATCCTCGCGCGCGAGCTGAGCGGCGGAAGCGACGAGGCGTCGCGGCTGTTCCGCCAGTCGGTCAACCTCGACCGCCAGATCGAACGCGCGCGGCTCGAGCTGGCGAGGCTCGAAGCGACCGCCCGCGGCGGCCGACCGGACGCGGATGAATGCCTTGAGGCGTCGCTCGACAGATGCGCAGAAAGACCAGGTCGCGACCCAGTCGCGGCTCGCCGATTTCCCGCGTTTCCGCGCGGTTTCCAACGCGAGCCTTGCCGCTGTCGGAGCTGCAGAACCAGCTCCGCGCGGGCGAGGCCTATTACAAGATGACGGTCGTCGGCGACCGCGTCTACGCGCTGCTGGCGACGCCGAAGTCGGCGCGGGCCGTCCGCATCGACGCCATCCGCCAAGGACCTTCGAGGGCGAGGTCGATTCGCTGCGCGAGACGATCTCGACGGTCGAGGACGGCCAGAGACATGACCTATCCGTTCGACGTCGGGCTGGCGCGCAAGCTCTACGTCCAGCTGTTCCAGCCGTTCGACGCCGAGCTCGCCGGCGTCCGCCATCTGATCTTCGAGCCCGACGGGGCGATGCTCCGGCTGCCGCCCAACCTGCTGATCGCGAGCGACGCCGGGATCGACGCCTACCGCAAGCGCGCCGCGGCCGGCGGCGACGCCGCTGTTCGACTTCACGCGGGTTGCAGTGGCTCGGCCGCGACCGCGACGTCACCACCGTCGGTTTCGGCGCGCGCCTTCCGCGACGTCCGCTCGGCGCCGGCGGCCGCTGCCCCACGCGAATATCTCGGCCTCGGCAACAATGCGCCGGCCAACCAGCGCTGGCGGCGGCCGACAGGCCGCGACTGCTCGCTTCCGCTGGCGGCCTGGGCGCACCCGATCTCGGCCAAGGAGCTGCAGATCGCGCGCGACACGCTAGCAGAGCGGCGACCCGATGAGCGCCCAGATCGTCACCGGCGAGGCGTTCACCGACAATGCGGTCAAGGCCCGCACGGACCTCGACCAATATCGCGTGATCCACTTCGCCACCCACGGCATCGTCACCCCGCCGCAGGCCAGGTGCCCGGCGCAGCCGGCGCTGCTGACCAGCTTCGGCGGGTCGGGCTCCGACGGCCTGCTGACCTTCCGGGAGATTTTCGACCTTCACCTCGACGCCGACCTCGTCATCCTTTCGGCCTGCGACACCGCGAGCAAGGCGAGCACCGCGGCGACCCGCGAGGCCGGTGCTGGCTACCGGCGGCGACGTCGAGCTCGACGGGCTGGTGCGCGCATTCGTCGGCGCTGGGGGGCGGACGGTGCTCGCCAGCCACTGGCCGGTGCCCGACGATTACAACGCCACCGAGAGGCTGATCACGGGCCTGTTCTCAGCGCCGAGCGGGACGCCGATTGTCGACTGCGCTCAGGCTATCGGAGCAGAAACTGATGGACGATCCGGAGACCTCGCACCCGTTCTATTGGGCGGCGTTCGCGGCGATCGGCGACGGCTCCGTTGCGGTAGTGCGCAAGAGCGCGCCCGCGATCGCGGCGCGCCATTGAGGCGCTTAACTAGTTTCGCTTAATTCTGCGGCGCAGGGACGTCGGCGCAGCGGCAAGTCGTCACACGCGAAATGCGCCGAGGCTTGGCCGCGGAAGCCGTTTCGACCTTCGCCGTCTCACCGGGCCGAACGTCGGATGCAGCGAGCAGCGTTGGCGCAGGCCGCTCGGCGGCCGGCTTGGCCGGAGCGGGCTTGGCCGTCGGCGCCGGCTCCGCAGCCAGCGGCGAGGCGATGAACATGGCTGCAACGGCAGCAAATGCGAGTGGGCGTCCGTACATTGTCTGACCCCAATATTGGAGCGGACACCGTAGGACCGACGTGCTTTCCAATCGGCAATCAAGCCTGGTTAACCGATTTGAAACGCTGATTTGCGCGCTAAATCCGTGACTTAACAGCCGCGATCCAGTTCGCCATTCGCGGCGAAAGCCCGGCTGGGAGCGCGTCCAGGCTGGCTTCCGTGACGGCTTCGACCTCCCACGACCATTTGCGGGGGGTATAAAGGACGTCGCGGACGATCAGCAGCGAGGCGAGGTCGCGCTTGAAATCCGTCGCCTCCTCGAGCTCGCAGGCGAGGCGGACATCGCCGTGACTTGTCATTCCGATCTCCTCGCGAAGCTCGCGCAGCACCGCATGCTCGGGATCCTCGCGCTCGCACCGCCCGCCGCCCGGAAGCCTCCAGCCGGACGCATAGCGCAGCCTGACGAGGATGATCCGCCCTTCGGGCGTGAAGGCCAGAGCATGCGCGCCGAACGTGCGCGGACGGCGAACGAACCAGCCGAGCTTGAGCAGGCGATGGGCGGAGCGCAGCGCGACGCGAAGGATGCGATCGGTGAGGGAGGGCGCGTCCATCAATTCCCGCCCCGATAGTCTTTGCAGGGTTTAGCCGTTAAGTAATTGATGATTCTGGCGAACGGGAGGTTAGGTCTGCCGCGGATTGCCGTCATCATCCCAGCGTACAACAGGGCCGGCGTGATTTCGCGGGCGATCGACAGCGTGCTCGTGCAGGACTTTGGCGACTTCGAGCTAATTGTCGTGGACGACGGTTCGACCGACTCCACGGTCGCGGTCGCGCGCGGCTATGACGATCCGCGAATGCACGTCGTCGAACTCGGTCGAAACTGCGGCAGCAATGCCGCGCGCAACGCCGGAATCACCGGTGCGAGCGCCCCGCTGATCGCCTTCCTCGACAGCGACGACACCTATCTGCCGCACAAGCTTTCGACGGTAATCGAAGAGTTCGAGCGCGATCCCGGAACTCGACGTCCTGGTCGACAGCTTCGTCAAGCTCACTTCGCCGCAAGCCAAGCGCGACCGCATCGAGCGTCTCAACCCGCGGGTCACCTGCAATGAGGAATTCGCCCGCCGCTTGTTCGCCCGCGAGCTGTGGAAGCCGACCACGTCGATCACGGTCAGGCGCGAGGCCGCGGTGCGCGCCGGGATGTTCGACGAGGACGTTGCGCGGCGGCAGGACATGGAGTTCCTGATCCGGCTCACCGAGGTTGCGAATTGCGCGTCGACCGACGCGGTGACCTGGACCAAACATTGGTCGCCGGACAGCATCAGCGAGCAGAAGGCGTTCGTCGCCAGCACGATCGATCTGGTCCACAGGCACCCGCAATATGCGGCGCGGCCGGAATATCGCTGCGGCCTCGCCAAGGACCTGACCCGGCACCTGCTCCGGCTGCTGCGCCGGCGGCGCTACCGCGAGGCTGCACAAGGGGCGCGGTTGCTGGTGCGCGAGTTCGGGGCCGTCCGGACCGCGGGCCTGCTGCTGAGCGGTGGTAGGGAGCTTTCGAAACGCCGGCTCAAGCGGCGGCGCGGGACGATCGAACCTTCGGCTCGGGAGCCTTCAGCGGTTCGAAATCGCGCCTCAGCGCGCTCGTGATTTCGCCGGCCAGCCCAATTCCATAAAAGCCGAGCGTGATCGCCATCGCGGCGGGCCTCTGCCACACCGGCAGATCGACCGATTTGCCCTTCTTGACGATGCGCGACCAGGACTTGCCGACTTTCTTGCCGAAGAAGGAGAATGCAAAGCCGACCCGGCCCAGGCGCGAGCGGGTGGCGGTCTGGAAGGCCTGGTAATCGCGGTCCAGCCCCATGGTCCACGCGCGCCAGACGAGGAATTTGTAGCCCGGATGCGGCGCATGGACGGTCATCGCGTCGGCGGTGCGCAGGTAATGATCGCCGCGCGCTTCCATGTCGCGCAGCCAGAATCCGCACTGCTTCTTGAACGCAGGCAGGTCGGGGAACGGATTGGCGCGGAAGAAATCGGTCCTCACCGCGCAATTATTGGCGTGGATCTTGTGCCGCCTGACGGTCTTGTCCCGCTCGTCGGCGAGGTTGAAAATCCACGACAAAGCGAAGGCCTTGGACAGCAGATCGTCGTAGCCGAGCACGGTGAAGCCGCCGACCGCCATGATCTCGGGATCGGCGAACGGCGCAATCAGATTCTCCAGCCAGCCCGGCTGCGGCGCGGCGTCGCTGTCGAGCATGATGGCAAGAGCGGTCTTTGCCCGGCCAATCCCGAAGTTCTTGAGCTTGTAATAGGTCAGGCCTTCGGTCGGGATGATCTCGACGTCAGCGAGCTCGCGCAGCCCTGGAGCGATCGTCTCGAGCGCGCGCTCGATCGTCCCGGCCGGCACAGCGCCCTTGTCGTAGAGGTACATGACGCGCGGCTTCGCGGCCATGCGCGGGCCGGCGCCGGCAAGCTCGCGCTCGAGCGCGGACATCGCCGCCGCGGTCCATTTGTCCTCCACGTCGATGGCATTTTCCCATTCGATGACGATGGTCACCGCGGGGAGCGATTGGGACGAAAGCCTGGCCATGCCGTCCCGATATAATCACCGGGACGCGAGCCGCCACCCCGCTCGTGTCCGGTTTTCCTTGAAGTCCCCCCGCGCATCCACGATATATTCGTGGGAGCGAAGGGCCCCCTTGCCCTTCGCAGAGGAGATGAAATGGACAATTTGAACGACCCGCGCCCGACTGGCGTGAATGCCACGACGACGGTTGGCGTTCCGAGCGTCACCCGCGATGCGGGCCTTCGGTCCTATATGCTGTCGGTTTACAATTACATGGCTTCAGGCGTGCTCGTAACGGGCATCGTCGCGCTGCTATTCTTGAATTCCCCGTTCTTCGCTTCTGCTTTCAACGTCGTACAGACGGCGAACGGCCAGGTGGCTCAGCCGAGCCTGCTGGGCTGGATCATCACCTTCGCGCCGCTGCTGTTCGTGATCATCATGAGCTTCGGGCAAGCGCGGATGCAGGTGACGACGCTCCAGGCGATGTTCTGGGGCTTCGCGGTCGCGATGGGCCTGTCGATGTCGACGATCTTCGTCGCGTATACCGGCGTGTCGATCGCCCAGACCTTTTTCGCGGTCGCGGCCGCGTTCATGGGCCTTAGCCTGTGGGGCTATACGACCAAGAAGGATTTGAGCGGCTGGGGCACGTTCCTGATCATGGGCGTGGTCGGCTTGCTGGTGGCGATGTTGATCAACGCCTTGTTCGTACGGTCTGTCGGCATGGACCTGGCGATCAGCGCGATCGGCGTGCTGATCTTCGCGGGCCTGACGGCTTACGACACGCAGAAGATCAAGAGCATCTATTTCGCGGTCGCGGGCCATGGCGAAGCGATGGCCAAGACTGCGGTCATGGGCGCGCTCAACCTGTACCTCGACTTCCTCAACATGTTCCTGTTCCTGCTGAGGTTCATGGGCAACCGCCGTTAGGCCGGAAGCCCCGCAAAAACGAAGGGCCGGAGCAAGCTCCGGCCCTTTTTTTTGTGACTGGTCGTCGGTGCTTCGTCCCTAGTCCTTCAGCGGCCGAGGTACTTTCCCGCCGCTCCAATCAGGCTCCCCAGGATGTCGGGCTGACCTTGCGATCCGGACGGCTCGCCGGCGCCGCCGAGCATTCCCCCGATCGCGCCGCCGAGTCCGCCCTTTTTCTGGCCCGCCTGTTTCATGACGTATCCGCCCGCGACCATGGCGAGGATCGGCAGCATCTTCTTGAGGAGCGAAGGCTCGACCCCGGACTGCGCCGATGCCTGCGCCGCAACCGCGCGGCTGCCATCTTTCGACCCGAAGATCTGGCCGAGGATTTCATTGCCCTTGTGGACCTCGGTCGGTTCGTTCGAAACGGCATTGTCGAGCAGCGCTCCGCCGCCCAGACCGCCGATCGTTTCGAGCAATCCGCCAAGGCCGCCCAGGGCCGGGAAGGCGCTGCTTTGCGTGCCTCCCGTGACGTCGACCGCCGTTGCCGGCGCGGCGGGTTGCTGAAAACCGGAGAGGATCGAGGGCAACAAAGCGGTCGCGCCGGCCTGTGCGGTGGCTGGATCGACTCCCAGCTCACGTGAAATCGCGCCGACCGCATCGGTCTGTTGCAGCATCTGCTCAATGTTCATGATCGTCCTCCTCACGAATGTTCGATGGCGGCGGGAGTCCCCGCTGCCCGTCAAACAAGATTGCACACAAAAACTGCAGCTAGGAAACGACGAAGGTGAGCTTGATGGTCACTCGCCATTCCACGACCCGATTGTCGCGGACGATGGCTTTGGTGCCCTTCACCCAGGCCCCTTCGATGCCGTTGATGGTTTCGGACGCTTTCGCAATTCCGTCGCGGACGGCGGCCTCGATGCTTTCAGTCGAGCTTGAAATGATTTCGACGGTTTTTGCGACAGTCACGGTTGTTCTCCCTAGCGCTGCCCCGCGACCCTTTTATTACATGGGTCAATGTTTTTGAGCCGCGAGGTTCGCCGCGTGCGGCAGTTCGAGTGTGGGACAGTTCCATGTGACTGCCGCTCGCCCTCGCCGTATATGATTCTCCTAGGAGGCAACTCTTGACCTCACGGCCACCACGCATCGCGCAAAGCGTCACCGGCGCGGGTGCCGGGATGGCGATCCTCTATTTCCTGCGCGGGGTCCTGATCCCGCTGGTCCTCGCCTTCGTGCTCGCGATCCTCGTCAATGCCGTAGTGCGGCTGATCGCCGACAGGGCGCCGAGGGCGCCGCGCTGGGCGGTGGGGCTGCTCGCCGCGCTGGTCGTGATCGGCTCGGTCGCGGCCGGCATCTACGTCCTCGCGCAGGGCGCGGCACGGATGGTCGCACAGGGCCCGGAGATGATCCAGCGCATCGACGAAACCGTGCAATTGGCGGGTCAGGCGCTGCGCCTCAAGGAACCGATCAACCTCGCGGCGCTGACGGGCCGGGTCAACGTGCCGCACCTCGCCGGCAGCGCGCTTGGAAGCGCCCAGAGCGCGCTGTCGGCGCTGCTTCTGATCGTCACCTACTTCGGGTTCATTCTTGCCGGGCGGTCGCGGATGCGCCGGCTGATCGCCAATCTGTCGAGCTCGTCGGGGGGCAAGGAATCGATCAAGGCCGCCGTCGATCATATCTCCGCGGACATCGAGACGTACGTGTGGGTCCAGACGGTGACCGGCCTGATGATCGCTGGCGTGTCGGCGGCGGTGATGTTCGCGGTCGGCCTCGACAACGCCTGGTTCTGGACCATACTTTTGTTCCTGCTCTGCTTTATCCCGATGATCGGCGTCACCGTGGGCTCGATCTTCCCGGCGCTATTCGCACTGCTGCAATTTGAGTCCTGGTGGCAGGCGGCGGTGATTTTCGGTGGCATCCAGGTGGTCGCCTTCATCGTCGGCAACTTCATCTATCCGCGGCTCCAGGCGGAGACCCAGAACATCAACCCGATAGCGACTTTGCTTGCCTTGTCCTTCTGGGGCTCCCTGTGGGGATTGACCGGCGCATTCCTCGCCGTGCCTTTGACCCTCATGGTGATGATGGCCTTTGCCTATTTCGAGCGGACGCGGTGGATCGCGGTGCTGTTGTCGGATGACGGCAAGCCGAGCCTTCCCAAGCGGTTGACCGAAGCACGGCAACCAAAGAAAGGGGCGCGATCCGCCTAGCCAAGGGAGCCTGCCGATGTGTGACAGTGACAATCATCAGGGCTTTATCGCCGATACGTCGGTTACGCGCCGATCGGTCGTGATCTCGATGTCGTCGGCTGCCGCCGTCGTGGCCCTGCCGGGCGCGGCGCTTGCCGCCAACGTCGTCGAAACCGACGTCATGGTGCCGACTGCCGACGGAAAGGCCGATGCGGTCCTGTTCCATCCCGCCGGACGCGGTTCCTGGCCCGCGGTGCTGATGTGGCCAGACATTCTCGGGCTGAGGCCCGTCTTCCGCGAGATGGGCCGCAGGCTGGCAGGAGCGGGGTATACGGTTCTCGTCCCGAACCCCTTCTATCGAACCAAGCGCGCACCGATCGTGACCGGTGCAATCGACTTCAACAAACCCGGTGACCGCGACAAACTGTTTGCCCTGAAAGACACGCTGACGGACGCAAGGGTGGATGCCGACGCGACTGCGTTCATTGCGTTCCTCGACAAGCAGAAGCAGGTCAATCGCCGCAAGGGTGCGGGCGTGCAGGGCTATTGCTTCAGCGGGCCGTTCGCGTTCCACACCGCGGCCGTCCGCTCGGATCGAATCCGCGCCGTCGCGACCTTTCACGGCGGCGGCCTGGTGACCAAGGACGCGACCAGCCCGCACCTGCTGATCCCGAAGACGAAGGCCAGCTTCGTGGTCGCGATCGCCCGCAACGACGATCAGCAGCAGCCCGACGCCAAGCAGGCGCTCAAATCGATCTTCGCGAAAGCCAAACGCCCGGCGGTCGTTGAAGTCTATCCTGCGAACCACGGTTGGTGCGTACCCGGCAGCGAGGCATACAATGAGCCGGCGGCCGAGCGGGCCTGGGCCGAGCTGCTAAAACTCTATCGGTCGGCGCTCGCGTGATCTTCAGGTGATAGATCGCCCTTTCTCCCCTCCATGCAAGGGAGGGGATGGGCGTGGGTGCTTCTGAAGCGGCTCGATGCCGTGCAGGAAGCGCACTCGCGGGCATCGAGCCCGCTCGCTTGCTACCCACCCCTTTATCCCCTCCCTCAGAGGGAGGGGAGGGTGAAATCTAGGCCGGCTGCGGGCTGGCGGCCTTTTGCGCTTCCATCTCGGCGATCAGTCTGCCGTCGATTTCCTTGGCCCGGACGTAGGCCGGGCGGTCGGTCATCCGGCGGGCGTAATCGATGAACACCTCGCGCGGCTCGAGCAGGTTGAAGGCGAGCATGAAATTGACGTTTGCGGCGACGAACAGGTCGGCGGCGGTGAAATGGTCGGCGGCGATATATTCCTTGCCCGCGATCGCTTTCTCCAGCGTGTCGATGGCGAGGTCGTAATTGCCGTAGCCGAACATCCGCTGGCGCTCGGGGGTGGGCTCCCAGCCCGCGGCCTTGTTGCTGAACGCCGCCTCGATCGGGCCCGAGGTGAAGAAAATCCAGCGATAGTAATCGGCGCGGTCGGCCGGCGGCGGCGCAAGGTTGGCCTGGGGGAAGGCGTCGGCGAGGTAGCAGCAGATCGCAGCGACTTCGGTCACCACTTTGCCTTTGTGGACGATTGCCGGGACTTTCCCCATCGGGTTGATCGACAAATAGGGCTCGGCCTTCATCGTTGAAGCGTAGTCGAGAATCTCGGTCTCGTAAGGCTCGCCGACCTCCTCGAGCATCCAGCGGACCGTCTGCCCGCGCGACATCGGGTTGGTGTAGAAGGTGAGGTCGGCCATTCGCGTCTCCAATTCGACTCGGTTGGAACAAAAGGCGAACTACGACTCTTCGAGCGCCCGCTCAAGCCTCTTCAATTCGACTCATCCCCGTTCACCCTTCCTCGGAGCGGTTTCGTTGCGCTCGTCCGCCGAACGGTCGCGCACGGCGCGGAATTCGCTGTCGGGCGACCAGTTGGGCCATTCGCGCGAATTGGCGAGCCGTTCGCCGAGCCGATGCAGCAGGTCCGCGTCCTCGGCCATGCCGCGAAAGTCCCAGCTCGGCCGACCATTCGTCGCCGGGCTGGTGGTAGCGCTTGTCCGCATATTCGGTCGTCAGCGCCTCGCCGCGCGCGATGCCGCCGACCACGAGATCGTTGCCGGGTTTGAAGCTGATTGCGGGAACGCCGACCTTGGCAAAGGAGAAATGGTCGGAGCGGTAGAAGCCGCCGCTTTCCGGGTGCGGGTCGGGGGTGAAAAAGCGTCCCTGCCGCTTGCCCTCAGCGATCAGGTCGTCGAGCAGGCCGAGCCTGGCTGTGCCGGAGATGGTGAAGTCCTTTTCGCGCCCCCAGACGCCCATCGAGTCGGTGTTCAGAACCGCCACCGTCTTGCCGAGCGGGTAGAGCGGGTGGGTCGCATAATATTCGCTTCCGAGCAGGCCCTTCTCCTCCGCAGTGACGGCGAGGAACACGACCGAGCGGTCGGGCCGGGGGCCGCGAGCGAAGGCACGCGCCTGCTCGATCAGCTGCGCTATGCCGGTGCCGTTGTCGACCGCGCCATTGTAGATCGCATCGCCGCTGGCGTTGGGCCTGCCGATGCCGAGATGATCCCAGTGCGCGGTGTAGATGACCGTCTCGTCGGGATATTTCTTGCCGGGCACGAGCCCGACGACATTGTGCGAGGTGATGGTCGAGGTCGCTGCCTGGACGTTGACGGTGAGCGTCGCCTTGAGCGGGATGGGCCTGAAGCCGCGCAGCCTGGCCGCGGCCTTCGCCTGGTCGAAATTGAGTCCCGAAGCGGCGAAAATCTGCTCGGCGAGCGGAGCGCTGGATCCAGCTTTCGAACGCCGGATGCTCGGCCGCCGGGTTCTGGCGGACGATGTCGAACATGGTGATGGTGTTGGAGTTCTTGACGACCGACCAGCCGTAGGAGGCGGGCGCGGTTTCGTGGACGATCAGCACGCCCGCGGCGCCGCGCCGCGCGGCCTCCTCGTACTTGTAGGTCCAGCGGCCGTAATAGGTCATCGCCTTGCCGCCGAAATCGCCGTCACCGCCTTCGAAATCGGGGTCGTTGATAAGCTCGACCAGCAGCTTGCCTTTGACGTCGAGCCCCTTGAAATCGTCCCAGTTGCGCTCGGGCGCGCTGACCCCATAGCCGACGAAGACGAGCGGAGCGTCGGCGAGGTTGACGGCGGACTGGCCGTTGGTCGGCGAGCGAACCGTGATGAGATCGCCCTGCGCCAGGTCGAGGCGCTGGCCGTTGCCAAGGTCGAGGGTGAGCCGCGGCGTGCCGACGATGTCCGACTTGAGCAGGGGCACGGCCTGCGTCCACTGCCGCCTGCCATCGACCAGGTCGCCGCCCGGCTCGAGCCCGGCCTCGCGGAACTGACCGATGATATAATCGACCGTTTTGGTCTCGGCGCGGGTGGCGGGAGCGCGGCCTTCGAAGCCGTCGGAGCCCAGGGTCTGCACGTGGCTCGACAGCCGGGCCGGGTCGAAGGCGCTGGGCGGCGCCGCGGAGAGCGGAGCAGCGGCCAGAGCGATTGCAGTCGCGGCGAACCAGCTCGATTTGCGCAATGGCTTTCCCCTATGTCGGCGATGGGTTGCGGGGCCGATAGCCAGTGGGCGGCTGGCTGTGAAGTCAGCCGTAAAGTGATACAGGGACCCAAGCAGGAGAGGGACCCAATGGCGAAGATTTTGTGCGTCCTCTACGACGATCCGATCGACGGATATCCGACCAAATATCCGCGCGACGATTTGCCCAGGCTCGACCGCTATCCCGACGGCCAGACCCTGCCGACGCCGAGCGCGATCGATTTCCAGCCGGGGCAGTTGCTGGGCAGCGTGTCCGGCGAGCTGGGCCTGCGCAAATTCCTCGAGGCGGCCGGGCACCAGCTGGTCGTCACCGAGGACAAGGACGGGCCCAATTCGGAGTTCGAGCGTGAGCTCGTCGATGCGGACGTCGTGATCTCGCAGCCGTTCTGGCCGGCCTATCTGACCGCCGAGCGGATCGCCAAAGCGAAGAACCTCAAGCTCGCGATCACCGCGGGAATCGGTTCCGACCATGTCGACCTGGCATGCCGCGATCGATCGCGGGATCACGGTCGCCGAGGTCACCTATTGCAACTCGATCAGTGTCGCCGAGCACGTCGTGATGATGATCCTGTCGCTGGTCCGCAATTATCTGCAATCGTGGGACCTGGTGAAGGCCGGCGGCTGGAACATCGCCGACTGCGTATCGCGATCCTACGATGTCGAGGGGATGCATGTCGGGACCGTCGCCGCCGGGCGGATCGGAAGCGCGGTGCTGCGCCGCCTCAAGCCGTTCGACATGCACCTGCATTATACCGATCGCCACCGGCTTCCGCCCGAGGTCGAGCGGGAGCTTGGGCGTGACGTTCCACGAATCCGCGGCGGACATGGTCCCGCACTGCGACGTCGTGACGATCAACGCGCCGCTCCATCCCGAGACCGAGAATTTGTTCGACGCGGCGATGATCGCGCGGATGAAGCGCGGCGCCTATCTGGTGAACACCGCGCGCGGCAAGATCGCCAATCGCGACGCGGTCGCCGATGCGCTCGAAAGCGGCCATCTCGCGGGCTATGCCGGCGACGTCTGGTTCCCGCAGCCCGCGCCGCGCGACCATCCGTGGCGGACCATGCCGCAACCACGGCATGACTCCGCACATCTCGGGGAGCTCGCTGTCGGCGCAGGCGCGCTATGCCGCCGGCACGCGCGAGATCCTCGAATGCTTTCTCGAGGGCCGGCCGATCCGCGAGGAATATCTGATCGTCGATGGCGGCAAGCTCGCTGGCGCGGGGGCGCACAGCTACAGCGAAGGCAACGCCACCGGAGGATCGGAGGAAGCCGCCAGGTTCAAGGGGACGTCGCGGCCGATCCCCGCGGAGTGACGGTGTAGCTCTCCGGCCACCCATCCTGTCGCAGCCGAGCTTCAATTGCTGGCAAGGCATACCGATATGCCGGGCTTACAATCGGAGAATGACATGACCGACATCGGCAGGGCCGGGACCTATCGCCTCGGCGACCGCGAGGTGAACCGCATGGGCTATGGCGCGATGCGGCTCACCGGGCCAGGCATCTACGGGCCGCCGAAGGACCGCGACGAAGCCATCGCCGTGCTTAGGGAAGCGGTCGCGAGCGGCATCAATCACATCGACACCAGCGATTATTATGGACCGCACGTCGTCAACGAAATCATCCGTGAGGCGCTGTCGCCTTATCCAGACGACCTGGTGATCGTGACCAAGCTCGGCGCCCGGCGAACACCCGACAAGGCGTGGCATCCGGCGATGTCTCCGGAAGAATTGCGGTCGGGTCTGGAGGACAATTTGCGCCACCTCGGCCTCGAGGCGATGGAGGTGGTCAATTTGCGCTTCATGGGCTCCGGCCATGGACCGTCCGAGGGCTCGATCGCGCGCGAGTTCGAGGTGTTGGCGGAGCTGCAGCGCCGGGGTCTCATTCGCCACCTCGGGCTGAGCAATGTGACAACGCGCCAGTTCGACGAGGCGCAGCGCATCGCGCCGGTCGCGTGCGTCCAGAACGAGTATAATCTGGTCCACCGCGAGGACGATGAACTGATCGTTCTGCTGAGCGAGATGGGCATTGCTTATGTGCCATTCTTCCCTCTCGGCGGCTTCACGCCGCTGCAGTCCGACGAGCTGTCGGCCATCGCGGCGGAGGTCGCCGCGACGCCGATGCAGGTCGCGCTCGCCTGGCTGCTGCAGCGGTCACCCAACATATTGCTGATCCCCGGCACCTCGTCGCGCGCGCACCTGCGCGAGAACCTGGCGGCGGCGGAGCTGGAACTGTCGGACGACGTGCTGGTACGCCTCGACGCGATCGGGAAGGTCGGCGAACCGGCCTGACGAAGCCCTTTATGGAACAGCCGTAACGTGTCTAATGACCGCGCAATGCGCGTTAAAGTCGCTGCGTGGGTTCGGCACTCGGCATCCCCTCGATTACGGAAGGTTGTCATGCGCCGGATACTCTCGACTGCGACCGCTGTTTCGCTCGCGCTTTGTGCGGTTTCGGCATCGGCGCAGGTCCCGCCCTATCCGGGCGCATTCCGCACGCAGGAGATCAGCGCCAACGGCGCGATGATCCACGTCCGCGTGGGCGGATCGGGGCCCGCGGTCGTCCTGCTTCACGGTTACGGTGAGACCGGCGACATGTGGGCGCCGATGGCCGCGGAGCTGATGCGCGATCATACGGTCATTGTTCCCGACCTGCGCGGGCTCGGGCGGTCGTCCCACCCAGCCGGCGGCTTCACCAAGATGAACCAGGCGGAGGACGTCGCGGGAGTCCTCGACCGGCTCAAGGTCGATCGTGCCGACATCGTCGCCCATGACATCGGCAATATGGTGGCTTTCGCCTTCGCCGAGAAACATCCCGAGCGCGTCGGCAAGATGGTGCTGATCGACGCTCCGGTTCCAGGCATCGGTCCGTGGGAGCAGATCGTCCAGAGCCCGCTGCTGTGGCATTTCCGCTTCGGCGGGCCGGACATGGAACGGCTCGTGAAAGGGCGCGAACGAATCTATCTCGACCGCTTCTGGAACGATTTCTCCGCCGATCCCAGGCATTTCACGGAGGCCTCGCGGGTCCATTACGCCAAGCTCTACGCGCTGCCCGGCGCAATGCATTCCGGCTTCGAGCAGTTCCACGCCTTCGATCAGGACGCGATCGACAATCGCGCCTGGATCGCGGGGCACGGCAAGCTGAAGATGCCGATTCTCGCGCTCGGCGGCGAGAAGAGCTTCTTCACGCAAATGGCGGACGTGATGAAGGCCGGCGCCGAGAATGTGACCGGCGGCGTCGTCCCCGGTTCCGGCCACTGGATCTTGGAAGAAAATCCCGGCGCCACCATCAAGCTGGTCCGCGACTTTCTTCAGAAGCCCTGAACGGCTTCGACTGCCCGCCTTCTCGCCGAGTGAAATGAAAAGGGCCGGTATTTGCGTCCCGGCCCTGCAGCTTTCGGTCAGAAAGGGCCGGGCGCGCCGAGGAGTTGACGCGCTCCTTCGTGGAAAGAATCCGCCGGGGGCGCCTTCAATCGAAACAGACGCAGCCGCCGCACGCCCTTTTCCGCATCCAGCCTGAAATTCCCGCTCTCCAGCAAGTCCGCTATCCAGGCGAGGAACCTGCCGAGGGATGGCGCGAGGACCGCCTTCACCTCCTCATCGCGGCCGTAGAGGATGACCTGACCAATTCGCCCGGCGGGCCAGGGGTCGAAATCGAGGCCGATGTGGTTGCCGGAGCCGTCATGGGTGAGCGGTATCCAGCGTGGATTGATATAGGCCGGATCGACCGCTCCCTCGGGCCAGGCGCCACCCGGAATTTTATACCGATCGCCGTGAAAGTCGGCGAGCACGCGGTTCCACGCCCTCCACTGAAAGGCGGCCGCATCAAGCGACAGAAGCGGAAGCCCGTAGATGTGGCCCCAGCGGTCATTCTCTTCGCCATCATGCCATCGATAGAGGTCGCGATAGGCCCGTGGGAGCCTGACCCCGATCAGCCGCTCGAACGCGTTCAGTTGCTCGTCGGTGGCCGGAGGATTGAAGACATAGCGGCTCCGCGGAAGGTGGGCCGCGTACCAAGCATCCAGGCGGGCAAGCGTTGGTCGGATGTCTTCCTCGAGCATAGGTTTCGGCTGCCCCCGAGGACGCCTGGACCGAGAGACTTGGCTCGTGACCGGCTTGTTGCTCCTGGCGCATCTGGCGGCGGCCAACGCTGCCAGTACTAAGGCTGCACCTCCGCCGATCAGCAGATTGCGGCGAGCGTTATCCATCTAAGCGTCAAACCGGGCTGGAGCCGACTATTCCGCCGCGGGAGCGGCGCCGCTGGCAGTCTTCTTCGCGGTCTTGTCCGCCTTGGGCTTGGCTTTGCTCTTGGTCGCCTTTGGCGCAGCGGGCGTGATCTCGAACGCCGGGGCATTGTCCTTGATCCGGACCTTGACCTCGCCGCCGTTGACCAGCTTGCCGAACAATAGCTCTTCGGCCAGCGGCTGCTTGATCTTCTCCTGCACCAGGCGGCCCATCGGACGGGCGCCGTAGAGCTTGTCGTAGCCGCGCTCGACAAGCCAGGCGCGGGCCTCCTCGTCGAGGTCGATATGGACGTTGCGGTCGGCCAGCTGAAGCTCGAGCTGAAGGATGAACTTGTCGACCACGCGGGCGACCACCGCCGGCGGCAGGTAGCTGAACGGCACGATCGCATCGAGCCGGTTGCGGAACTCGGGCGTGAACATCTTCTTGACCGCGTCCTCCTGCGCATCCTCGCGGCTCGACGCGCCGAAGCCGATGCCCTCGCGCGCCATGTCGGCAGCGCCGGCATTGGTGGTCATGATCAGGATCGCGTTGCGGAAATCGACGGTCTTGCCGTGGTGATCGGTCAGCTTGCCGTGGTCCATGATCTGCAACAGGATGTTGAACAGGTCCGGGTGGGCCTTCTCGATCTCGTCGAGCAGAAGCACGCTGTGCGGATGCTGGTCGACCGCGTCGGTCAAGAGGCCGCCCTGGTCGTAGCCGACATAGCCCGGGGGCGCGCCGATCAGCCGGCTGACCGCGTGGCGCTCCATATATTCGGACATGTCGAAACGCTGCAGCGGAATGCCCATGATCGATCGCGAGCTGGCGCGCGACCTCGGTCTTGCCGACGCCGGTGGGGCCGGAGAACAGATAATTGCCGATCGGCTTGTCGGGATCGCGCAGGCCCGGCGCGCGACAGCTTCATCGCGGATGCGAGCTTCTCGATCGCCAGGTCCTGGCCGAAGACGACGCGCTTCAGATCGGCGTCGAGATGCTCGAGCACCTGCTTGTCGTCGGCTGCAGACCGATTTGGGCGGGATGCGCGCCATGGTCGCGACCACCGCCTCGATCTCCTTGGGCGTGATCACCTTCTTGCGCCGCGAGGGCGGCACCAGCATCTGCATCGCGCCGACCTCGTCGATCACGTCGATCGCCTTGTCGGGCAGCTTGCGGTCGTGGATGTAGCGCGCGGAGAGCTCGACCGCGCTCTTCATCGCGTCGGGCGTGTAGCGGACGTTGTGGTGCTGCTCGAACGAGATGCGCAGCCCGGCGATGATCTTGATCGTGTCCTCGACCGTCGGCTCGTTGACGTCGATCTTCTGGAACCGGCGGAGCAGCGCGCGGTCCTTCTCGAAATGGTTGCGGAATTCCTTGTAGGTGGTCGAGCCGATGCAGCGGATCGCGCCGTTGGACAGCGCGGGCTTTAGTAGGTTCGAGGCGTCCATCGCTCCGCCCGAGGTCGCGCCGGCGCCGATCACGGTGTGGATTTCGTCGATGAACAGGATCGCGTCGGGCAGCTTCTCGAGCTCGTTGACGACCGATTTCAGCCGCTCCTCGAAATCGCCGCGGTAGCGGGTGCCGGCGAGCAGCGCGCCCATGTCGAGCGCGTAAATCACCGCGCCCTTGAGTACGTCGGGGACGTCGCCCTCGACGATCTTGCGCGCGAGACCCTCGGCGATCGCGGTTTTGCCGACTCCGGGATCGCCGACGTAGAGCGGGTTGTTCTTCGACCGGCGGCACAGGATCTGAACCGTGCGGTCGACCTCGGGCATGCGGCCGATCAGCGGATCGACCTTGCCGGCCTTGGCCTTTTCGTTGAGGTCGACGGTGAACTGCTTGAGCGCGGATTTCCTTCTTGCCGTCGGACTTCTCGCTCTTGTCCTCGGCGCCGTCCGGCGCGCGCGGCTCCGGCCGCGGTTTCGCCCTTGCCGACGCCGTGGCTGATGTAGGTCACCGCATCGAGGCGGCTCATGTCCTGCTGCTGCAGGAAATAGACGGCGTAGCTTTCGCGCTCGGAGAACAAAGCGACGAGCACGTTGGCGCCGGTCACCTCGTCGCGGCCCGACGACTGGACGTGGAGGATTGCGCGCTGGACGACGCGCTGGAAGCCGCTGGTCGGGCGTCGGATCGGTGGCGCTGTCGGCGACCAAGGCGCCAAGCTCATTGTCGAGATATTGCTTGACGCTCGCGCGCAACTCGTCGCGGCTGACCCCGCAAGCGGTCATCACCTTCGAGGCATGCTCGTCGTCGATCAGCGCGATCAGCAGATGCTCGAGAGTCGCATATTCGTGCCGGCGGCGGCTGGCCTCGCCCAGGGCATTGTGAAGGGTCTGTTCGAGTTCGCGAGCGAAACTAGGCATTTAGATCGTTACTCCCCGCCCTCTGGAAAGCCAGCGAGCTTCAAGGACAATGTCATATGCACGGCGCGGGCAATCAAGAGCCGCGGCCGTGCTTATCCCCAGAATAGCGCCGAAATGCTGTGCGTATGGTTAACGGCGACGTAACTTTATGACTTCTTGAACAGCTCTTCGGCCGCCGAGCGGTGGGCCTGGACGCGCTCGATATGGGCTTCGACGCGGGCGATTTCGGCCTTCAGGGCCTCGATCCGCTCCCCCAGCTCCTCGATCGACATCGGATCGAGATCCTGCCTGGCGAGCGCGACCAGCGGATCGTCCGGCTTGCTCGGGAAGAGGTCCTCGAGGTCCATAGTGGGCAAATCGTTGACCCGTGAACGGCTCAAGTCAATAAGCGTGGTCGCTCATGGCCAACGATCCCATCCTCGATGCTGGCCGTGGTCGCTCCGCAGCCCGACGGGGCAGAGGAGCTGGCTCTGGTCGAGCGGCCGGTGCCGCGGCCCGGGCCGGACGAGGTGCTGATCAAGGTCGCCGCCGCGGGCATCAACCGCCCCGACATCCTCCAGCGGCGCGGGCTCTATCCGCCGCCGCCGGGCGCGCCCGATATCCTCGGGCTCGAGATCGCCGGCGAGGTGGTCGAGGCGGGCGAAGGGCGCCGCAGAGCTGCTCGGGCAACGCGTTGTGCGCGCTCGTCGCTGGCGGCGGCTATGCCGAATATTGCGTTGCGCCGGTCGGCACCTGCCTGCCGGTTCCCGAGGCGCTCACGCTGGTCGAGGCGGCGGCGATGCCCGAGACCTTGTTCACCGTCTGGGTCAACCTGTTCGAGCGCGGCTTTGCCGCCGATGGCGACTGGGTGCTGGTCCACGGCGGGACCAGCGGCATCGGGACGATGGCGATCGCGCTCGGCAGGCTGTTCGGGCTCCATGTCATCGTCACCTGCGGAACCGACGAGAAATGCGCCGCGGCGCTCGAGGTGGGCGCCGAGGCGGCGATCAACTACCGGACCAGCGATTTCGTCGAGGCGGCGCAGTCGCTGACCGACGGCAAGGGCGTCGCGGTGGTGCTCGACATGGTCGGCGGCGATTATGTGCCGCGCAACCTCGCCGCGCTGGCCGACGAGGGCCGCCACGTTTCGATCGCCCTCCAGCGCGGCGCGAAGGCCGAGATCCTCATCCCGCAGCTGATGCGCCGGCGGCTGACCCTGACCGGCTCGACGCTGCGGCCGCGATCGGTCGAGTTCAAGACGATGGTCGCGCGACGAGATCGCCAAGACGGTCTGGCCCTATGTCGAGCGGCGGCAGGCTCAAGCCCGGTGATCGACAGCGTCTTCCCGCTGAACCGACGCGGCCGAGGCCCATGCCCGGATGGAGGCCGGCGAGCATGTCGGCAAGATCGTGCTGGAGGTCGGACAGTGACCGAACAGCTGATCCTCCACGAATATGCGGCATCGGGAAATTGCTACAAGGTCCGGCTGACCGCGGCCTGCGTCGGCGTGCACCTCGAGCGGCGTGAATATGACATCATGAAGGGCGAGACGCGGACGCCGCAGTTCCTGTGGGAGGTCAATTCCAACGGCCGAATCCCGGTGCTGCAGGTCGGCGACCGCTTCATCCCGGAAAGCAATGCGGCCTGTTATTTCATCGCCGACGGATCGATCCTGATCCCGACCGACCGGTTCGACCATGCCGACATGCTGCGCTGGATGTTCTGGGAGCAGTATAATCACGAGCCCAACGTCGCCACGCTGCGCTTCTGGAAGGACTTTGTCGGCCACGAAAATCTGACCGAGGCGCAGAAGCATCAAATTCCGGCAAAGCGCGAGGCCGGGGACTGCCGCGCTCAAGCTGATGGACAAGCATCTGGAGGCTCGCGACTGGTTCGTGGCCTGGCATATGACGCTCGCCGATATCTGCCTGTTTCCCTACACCCACGTCGCGTCCGAGGCGGGCTTCGAACTGCACCTCTATCCGCGGGTCAGGGACTGGCTCGAGCGGGTCAAAGGACAGCCTCACTATATCCCCATCACCCTCTGACCAGCCTTGCTCCGCGGCGGCCGGGGGGCTACATCGCCGCCAACGCTGGCCGCTCCGTGAGGGGCGGCCACATTCATTTGTAACGGAGATTCCAGTGGCCCAGCCCCTGATGCCCCACGCCACCGCTTCCTGGCTGGTCGAGAACACGTCGCTCACCTTCGAGCAGATCGCCGAATTCTGCGGCCTTCACATCCTCGAGGTCCAGGCGATCGCCGACGACACCGCGGCGACCAAGCTGACCGGCCGCGACCCGATCCGCGCCGAACGAGCTCACCCATGACGAGATCGAGAAGGGCCAGAAGGATCCCGACTACCGGCTTCAGATGCACAAGGAGCCCGACCCGGTGCGCCGCACCCGCGGCCCGCGCTATACGCCGGTTTCCAAGCGCCAGGACAAGCCCGACGGAATCAACTGGATCATCCGCAACCATCCCGACGTCACTGACGGCCAGATCAGCAAGCTGATCGGGACGACGCGCACGACCATTGCCGCGATCCGCGACCGCAGCCACTGGAACATGGCCAACATCACGCCGAAGGACCCGGTGACCCTGGGCCTGACGACGCAGCGCGAGCTCGACGCCGCCGTCGCCAAGGCGGCCAAGGCGGCGGGCGTCCCGGCGTTCCAGGATACGCGTTTCGAGGGCGACCGCGCTGCGCTGATCGACGAGCTTCGCGCTGAGCGCGAGCAGAATGCGCGCGATGCCGAGGCGGCGCTTGCCAATGCCGAGGGGGAAGCCGTCACCGACGAGATCGTCCCCGGCATCCGCGACCCCTTCAAGAACGCGCCCACGCCTTGATTCGGAGCCGAGTGAGGCTCACAAACGGCCGCCATGGCCACTGCTGAAACCGACGTCAGCCAGCTGAGCTTCGAGGCCGCGCTCGCGCGGCTCGAGGAGATCGTGCGCACGCTGGAGAAAGGCGAAGCGCCGCTCGATCAGTCGATCGAGCTTTACCAGGAGGGCGACCGGCTGAAGCGCCATTGCGAGGCGCGCCTCAAGGACGCTCAGGCGCGGATCGAGCAGATCGCGTTTGGCGGCGACGGCAAGCCGGCGGGCGTCAAGCCGTTCGATGCCGGTTGAGATCATCGACCGGCTGGCGAGCGAACTCGACGCCGAAGCGGCCCGGGTCCGCGCCGACGTCGACGATTTCTTCCGCCGCCTCCTGCCTCCGACCGGGGACAGTCGCGAAGCGCTCTACCAGGCGATGCGGCACGGCGCGATCGGCGGCGGCAAGAGGCTCCGCCCGCTGCTCACCATGGCCGCGGCGCGGCTGTTCGCGATTGACCGCGAGCGCGCGCTTCGCGCCGGGTGCGCGATCGAGGCGATCCACGTCTATTCGCTGATCCACGACGATCTGCCGTGCATGGATGATGCCGACCTGCGCCGCGGCAAGCCGTCGGTGCACAAGGCCTATGGCGAGGCCGAGGCGGTGCTCGCCGGCGACAGCCTTCACGCTCTGGCGTTCGAGATACTCGCCCATCCCGCGACCCACGACGACCCCTGGGTGCGATCCGAGCTGGTGCTCGAGTTGGCGCGGGCTGCCGGGCCGGCGGGCATGGCGGGAGGCCAGATGATGGACCTGGCCGCGCGAAGGCCGCGAGCTCGACCTGCCCGCGATCACCCGGCTGCAGCAGCTCAAGACCGGCGCGCTGATCGAATATGCGGTCGAGGCGGCGTGCATCATGGTCCGGCTCGCGCCCGACGCCCGCACGCCCTATCGCGGCTACGCCCGCAACGTCGGGCTTGCCTTCCAGATCGCCGACGACCTCATCGACCATAGTGGCGACGAGGCCGCGGCGGGCAAGCGCACCGGCCAGGACGCCAACGCCGGAAAGGCGACGTTCGTGTCGCTGCTGGGCGAGGAGCGCGCGCGCCAGCAGGCGAGTTTGCTGGTCGGCCAGGCGATCGAGCATCTCGCCAGCCACGGCGAGGAAGCCGATCTGCTCCGCGCCATCGCCCGCTTCGCCATCGAACGGGATCATTGAGGGGGGAATGGCGTGAAAGTCGCAGTCTATCCGGGGACGTTCGACCCGATCACGCTCGGCCACCTCGACATCATCCGCCGCGGCGCGCACCTGGTCGACAAATTGGTCATCGGGGTGACCACCAACCCGTCGAAAGAGCCGATGTTCGCGGTCGCCGAGCGGCTGGCGATGGTCCGGCGCGAGGTCGCCGACATTTCCGGCAACATCGATGTCGTCGAGTTCGATTCGCTGCTGATGGACTTTGCCGAGGCGCAGGGCGCGACGGCGATCCTGCGCGGGCTGCGGGCGGTCGCGGATTTCGAATATGAGTTCCAGATGGCGGGGATGAACCAGCAATTGAACGACGAGATCGAGACCGTCTTCCTGATGGCCGACGTGTCGCTCCAGCCGATCGCGTCCAAGCTGGTCAAGGAGATCGCGCGCTATGGCGGCGCGATCGACAATTTCGTGACGCCCGCGGTCGCAGCCGACGTCCGCCGGCATTTGAACGGCGGTTAACGCTGGCGTCAGAAGCGCGGCTTCACTAGGCGGCCATGACCGGGAGGGTGCATGTTCTCTAGAGCCTTGTTCGCATTGCCGTTTGTCGCCTTCGCTCTCGCCGCTACGGCGCCCCTGCCGACCGTGCCGCCCCTGCCGAGCGTCGCCGCGCCCCCGGAGGTCGCCGCCAATCCAGCGAACAAGCTCACGCTCCAGCTGTCGAACGGCGGAACGGTGGTGATCCAGATGCGACCGGATCTTGCGCCCCACCAGGTCGAGCGAATCCAGGTGCTCGTCCGGCGCGGCTTTTACGACGGGCTGACGTTCCACCGGGTGATTCCCGGCTTCATGGCCCAGGGCGGCGACCCGAAGGGGACCGGCGAGGGCGGCTCCGAGCTTCCCGACCTCAAGGCCGAATTCACCAGCATGCCGTTCTTCCGCGGAACGGTGGCGGCCGCGCGCGCGGAGTCGGCTGACAGCGCCAACAGCCAGTTCTTCATCATGTTCGTTCCCAACCCCAATCTCGAAGGCCATTACACCGTATTCGGCCGGGTGATTTCGGGCATGGACGCGGTCGACAAGATCGCTCCGGGCGAGCCGCCGGCGGAGCCCGACGAAGATCGTCCACGCCAGCCTCGGCGGGTAAGCAAGCACCGTATCGAAGGACGTCCTTCGATACGGGCCTTCGGCTTCGCTCAGTCCCTACTCAGGATGAGCGGGTTGGTGCATGGGCCTCGGATGCGCGTTGACCTCTTCGATTTCGACTTACCCCGGGACCGAATTGCCTTGAGGCCTGCGCGGCCGCGCGATTCGGCGCGGCTGCTGGCTGGTGCGCGGCGAGAAGATTTCGGATCACGGCGTGCTCGACCTGCCGCAACTGCTCGAGCCCGGGGACGTGCTGCGTGTTCAACGACACCAAGGTCATCCCCGCCCAGCTCGAGGGACGACGAGGGGACGCAAGCATCGGCGCGACGCTGCACAAGCGCGAGGGACCGCGCGCGTGGTGGGCGTTCCTGCGCAATGCGCGGCGGGCGCGGGTCGGCGACACGATCGACTTCGGCGAAGGCGTGGCCGCGTCCGTGATCGACAAGTCCGATGACGGCTCGGCGCTGCTTCACTTCCACGGCGAGGAGCCGGTCGAGTTCCTGCTCGAGCGCGCGGGGCGGATGCCGCTGCCGCCGTACATCGCGTCGCGGCGCGGCGGTCGATGAGCGCGACCGCGAGGATTATCAGACGATGTTCGCGCGGCAAGAAGGGGCGGTTGCCGCGCCGACGGCGGCGCTGCATTTCACGCCGCGGCTGATCGAAGCGCTCGACCAGCGCGGAATCGGACGCGAGACGCTGACCCTGCACGTCGGCGCCGGCACTTTCCTGCCGGTGAAGGCCGAAGACACCAGCGGCCACATCATGCACGCCGAATGGGGTCGGATCGACCAGCCGACGGCCGAGCGGCTGAACGCCAGATCCGTGCCTCGGGCGGGCGGCTGATTGCGGTCGGCACGACCAGCCTGCGGCTGATCGAAAGCGCGGCGGGAGACGACGGCCGGATCCGGCCGTTCGAGGGCGACACCGCGATCTTCATTACCCCGGGCTATCGCTTCAAGGCGGTCGACGGGCTCGTCACCAACTTCCATCTGCCCCGCTCGACCCTGTTCATGCTGGTCAGCGCGCTGATGGGCCTCGACGTCATGAAGGCGGCTTACGCCCACGCGATCGGTGCGGGCTACCGCTTCTATTCGTACGGCGATGCCAGCTTGCTGCTCCCCGCGGCCGGCTGAAGCCAGTGGCTGAGGTCGCGCCCGATCAGCTCGCCGAGGCGATCGACCTCATCGCGCAGCCGCGCCCGGATATCGTGCTGGACATGAAGCGGCACGCAAAGATCGGGCGCGGGAATGCGGTTCCACCTGATCAAGCGCTTGCGGACCGTCATCACGGCCTCGAACGCCGCGCCATCGGACTGGGGTGACCCATTCATCCGCTTATGAAAGTGCTTGCCCGCCAGCAGGTTGCGCAGCGCCTTGGGCGGGCGTTTCAGCAATCGCTGGAGCCAGGGAGAACGAACATTGGATGTTGATCGTGCCGGCTTGAGCTCGATCGTATCGACCGCTTCCAGTCCGAGGAAATCGAGGATTCGGGCGCCTTGCCCGGCCGGGTCCGTGACGAGATCATCGAACACCACGACGAGGCACCGATCCCTTCCGACCGTTGCGAACAGCCGCTCGACGTAGGTCGCAAGCCGCCCCGCCTCGTCATAGCGAAGCCAGCGTGGGTCGATGCAGCTTCGCGGGATCTTTCGGCCAGCCGCGCGCTCGGGCGTGGCTGCCCACGCGTCCTGGAAATCCCGCAGCGTTTCATCGCCGATGTAGATCAGCCGCTGATGGAGCGACGGAAGCATCGCCAAGGGATCGCGCACCGCGACGATGAACCGCGATTCGGGCCATAGCCGCAGGATCGCTTCCATTTGCTCGGGCGTGTAGAGGTAGGACACCGATCCGTCGCCGCCGATCCGGCTTTCGGCGCCTTGGCCGGCAAAGAACCGGTGGAGATAGTCCTCTTCGACCGTCCGTTCGAGGTCCTGCGTGGACAGCCCGCGCAAGTCGTGCTGCGAGAAGAAATGAGGCTCCTTGACCGCGGAGAAGGCGATCTCGGGGTGCTTGGCGAGGAAGCGGGCGATTGCGGTGGTCCCGCACCGGGGCGCGCCGACCACGAAGGCAAAGCGATCGAATTGCTGAATGCTTGGCATAGATCCGTGGGCTAAACGCAAAATAGGACGGAACGGCGGCACCGGAGCTAGCAGCAACCTCGCCGCGGCACTAGCTCGCGCCCGTGACGGCAGCGTTAATCTTCTGCTGCAGCTGACTAAGGTTTCAACAGGTCAGTCGGTCCGGTCAGGTCGACCTGCTCGCTCCGCGTGCCGGAACGATAGCCGAGCTTCTTCAGCGTCCTTGTGGAATCGCCAACATTGAAGTCGATGTGATGGCAGGCGTCCATGTAGACCACCGCCGAGCTGGTGTTGTAGCCGGCAAGGCTGAACAGATCGAGATAGTGCGCGTACCATCGGCCCTTGGCTTTCGGGTCAAAGCGATCCTGGAATGCGATCGACGGACGTGCTCGCGAGCAGAGGACATAGGTCGCCACCGGCTTGCGCTCCCATGCAATATGCACACGCTTCGAATAGCGGACCGGATAATTGCCGTCGCGGTGAGTCGAGCTGCCGTCCAAGGCCACGTACTTCCGAAGCTGCTCGTTCCTCTGCGCTGAAACCAGTTGATTGGACACCAGCCGCGACCACGAACATTCATCCATGTGGCAATAGATCAGCTTCACCGGGCCGAGGCCGGCGGTTGCCGCGACGATCAATTCCAGGAGCATCCGCGCTTCGCCCATTGATGGAAACTCTGCGGTTGAAACTATCGACGCTTTGGTTCCTTCGCTAGGGCGCGCGGCGTGACGCGTTTCGAATTCACCATATCCGCGACCGACGGCGCCGCGCGCACCGGAGCGATCGCCATGCAGCGTGGTGAAATCCGCGCACCCGCGTTCATGCCGGTCGGCACGGCGGCGACGGTCAAGGCGATGCGGCCCGAGGAGGTCCGCGCCTCGGGCGCCGACATCATCCTTGGCAACACCTATCATCTGATGCTGCGTCCGGGCGCGGAGCGGGTCGCAAGGCTCGGCGGGCTGCACCGGTTCATGGGCTGGGAGCGCCCGATCCTTACCGACAGCGGCGGCTATCAGGTGATGAGCCTTTCCGAGCTCACCAAGATCAGCGAGGAGGGCGTGGCCTTTGCAAGCCACCTCGACGGCTCGCGCCATTTGCTGACGCCCGAGCGCTCGATCGAAGTCCAGCGGCTGCTCGGCTCGGACATCGTCATGGCATTCGACGAACTGGTGCCGACGACCTCGACCCATGCGCAACAGGCCGAGGCGATGGAGCGCTCGATGCGCTGGGCGAAGCGAAGCCGCGACGAATTCGACCGCGGTGGCGGGCATGCGGCGAGCGCGGCGATCTTCGGCATTCAGCAGGGGGCGCTCGACGAACAATTGCGCGGGCGGTCGGCCGAGGCGCTGATCGAGATCGGGTTCGACGGTTATGCGGTCGGCGGGCTCGCGGTCGGGGAGGGGCAGGAGGCGATGCTCGGCTGCCTGGATTTCGCGGTGGATATGCTGCCGGCCGACAAGCCGCGGTACCTGATGGGGGTGGGCAAGCCCGACGATGTGGTCGAAGCGGTGCGGCGCGGGATCGACATGTTCGACTGCGTCCTGCCGACGCGCTCGGGACGGACCGGCCAGGCGTACACGGCCGACGGGCCGCTAAACCTCAGAAACGCGCGCTTCGCGGAGGACAGCGAGCCGATCGAGCCGGGCTGTCCGTGCCCGGCCTGTGCGACCTTCAGCCGCGCCTATGTCCATCACCTCGTGAAATCGGGCGAGATCCTCGGCGCGATGCTGATGACCCAGCATAATCTGTGGTTTTACCAGCGGCTGATGCAGGACCTGCGCGACGCGATTGCCGGTCAGCGGTTGCAGGCGTTTTCGAGCGAGTTCCTGAGGCGGTATCGCAGACAGTAACTCCCCTCCCTGCAGGGAGGGGGCCGGGGGGTGGGTGATTTGAAGCGGCTCGATGCCGCTGAAGAAGCTCACTCATGGGCATTGAGCCCATTCGTTCGCACCCACCCCTAACCCCTCCCTTGCAGGGAGGGGGAAAGAACTAGATCGCGTCGTCCTTGACCGCCGCGGCCTCGTCGGGGGCCAGGCCCTTGATCTTGTCCTCGGTGCGGAGCTCGAAGTCGCTCGAGTCATGGCGTTCGTGCAGTTGCTCGCTCTCGTCGCCGGTGAGCTTGTTGACGATCCGTCCGCGCTTGACCGCCGGACGCTGCGCGATCTGCTTCGCCCAGCGCACCAGATGCTCATATTCGTGCGTCGCGAGGAACTCATCGGCGCCGGGGTAGGAGCGGCCGAGCGCGATTCCGCCATACCAGGGCCAGATCGCGATGTCGGCGATCGAGTAATCGGGGCCGGCGACATATTCGTTCTGGCCGAGCTGGCGATTGAGCAGGTCGAGCTGGCGTTTGGCCTCCATTGCGTAGCGGTTGATCGGATATTCGAATTTCTCCGGCGCGTAGGCGAAGAAATGGCCGAACCCGCCGCCGAGGAAGGGCGCGGCACCGACCTGCCACATCAGCCACGACAGGGTCTCGGCGCGTTCCTGGCCGGAGGCGGGCAGGAACTCGCCGAACTTCTCGGCGAGGTGAATGAGGATCGCGCCGGATTCGAACACCCGGATCGGCTCGGGGCCGCTGCGATCGAGAAGCGCCGGGATCTTCGAATTGGGATTGACCGCGACAAAGCCGCTGACGAACTGGTCGCCCTCGCCGATGCGAACCGGCCAGGCGTCATATTCGGCGTCCCGGTGGCCGCGCTCGAGCAGATCCTCGAACATAATCGCGACCTTCTGCCCGTTGGGGTCGCCAGGGAATAGAGCTGGAAGGGATGCTTGCCCACCGGCAGCTCGCCGTCGTGGGTCGGGCCGGCGACGGGACGGTTGATATTGGCGAACTGGCCGCCGCTCGGCTCGTCCCAGGTCCAGACCTTGGGAAGAATATATTCGGCGCTTCGGTCATCGCGGTCCCTTTTCGGTTGAGCCCGACCTCAGCTAGGGACGAGCCGCGCCGCGTTTCCAGCGACACGATGTTGCCTAGTCGGCGCGGACCGAGAGGAAGCTGGGCAGCGGGCCGTTCCAGTCGCTGCTGATGTCCTCGACCACCGGCGAGCGGTCGGCGGCGGGCGCCCGGTCCTTGCGCGGTTCCTTCTTCGCCGCGCTTTCGGCGCACTCCGGGTCGCAGGCTTTTCGGCCGGCTCGCGATTTTCCGGGCGCTCAGGCTTCGCTCGCCTCGCCCTTGGCCGCGGTGCGCGCGATCTTCAGGCCGGTCAGCTTCTCGATCGCCGCGACCGCTTCGGCGTCCGCCCGCGTTGCGAGCGTGATCGCGATGCCCGTCATGCCGGCGCGGCCGGTGCGGCCGATGCGGTGGATGTAATCGTCGGGCTGCCACGGCACGTCGAAGTTGATCACGTGGCTGACGCCTTTGACGTCGAGCCCGCGCGCGGCGACGTCCGAGGCGACGAGGATGGTGATCTCGCCGCTCTTGAAGCGGTCGAACTCGGCGATGCGCTGCGCCTGCTCCATGTCGCCCTGGATCTGGCCGGCCGCGAAGCCCGAGCGCTTGAGGCTGGTGGCGAGCTCGCGCACCGTGGTCTTGCGGTTGGAGAAGACGATCGCGTTCTTGAATTCCTCGTGGCGCAGGATGTCGCGCAGCGCGTCCTTCTTCTTGTCGGCGCTGACCTCGACCAGCCGCTGCTCGATGTTGACGTTGGCGGTCGCCGGCCGGGCGACCTCGATCCGCTTCGGGTCGTTGAGGAACTTGGCCGCGAGCTTCTGGATCGGCGGCGGCATGGTCGCCGAGAACAGCAGGGTCTGGCGCGACTTGGGCAGCTTGGAGCAGATCTCCTCGATGTCGGGGATGAAGCCCATGTCGAGCATCCGGTCGGCTTCGTCGATCACCAGCAGCTCGCAGCCGGTGAGCAGGATCTTGCCGCGGCCGAACAGGTCCATCAGCCGGCCCGGGCGTCGCGATCAGCACGTCGACGCCTTTTTCCAGCGCCTTGACCTGGTCGCCCATCTGAACGCCGCCGATCAGCAGCGCCATCGAGAGCGGGTGGTATTTGCCGTATTTCTCGAAATTCTCGGCGACCTGCATCGCCAGCTCGCGGGTCGGCTCGAGGATCAGCGAGCGCGGCATCCGCGCCCGGCTCCGGCCGTGATGCGAGGATGTCGATCATCGGCAGCACGAAGCCGGCCGTCTTGCCGGTGCCGGTCTGGGCGATGCCGACCAAGTCCTTGCCCATCAGCACCGCGGGGATGGCCGCGGCCTGGATCGGCGTCGGCTCGCCATAGCCGCTGTCGGCAACGGCGCGGAGCAATTCGTCGGAAAGGCCGAGATCGGCAAAAGACATTCAAATATCCGGAAAATAAGGGGGCGCCGCATTCACGCGATGCGGCCGCGCGATGGCTGCGGCTATGCCGACAAGCCGAAAAGTCAAGGAAAGCTCAGTGCCTGAACTTGGGGATGAGGATGCGGAAGCGCTCGATCTCGCAGCTTCCGCCGATCCGCGACAGCACCGCGTCGCGATGGACGCAGATCTGCGATGGTCGTCGGCCTTGGAGGTAGAATCCGCCGTAGAAGTCGAGCGCGGGGCAGTCCTCATCGAACTTCGCCCGGACCCGGCCGCCGCCCGACAGGATGAGATCGACCTGCTCGGGTCCCGACAGCGAGGCGCGGCGGATCGCTCCTGCGGGGATGCACTTGGGCCCCTTTCTTCTCGATCCAGTCGAACTGCGGCGCGAGCCGGCCGCGGCCGGACCGGAACGCGCAGGATCACTTCGTCCTGGATGACCAGACGCGACACCGTCGACCGGAATCGCCCCGGGATCGGCCGCGAACAGGCCGAGCAGCAACGGAACGAAGCTGATGAATGTCGCCGGAGTCACGTCAGAAGCCCGCTTGTGAGCGCCGGGCTTCGCAGCGATGCGTTGAACAATCAATGAATTGGAGCGCGGGGCGTGAGCCGGCTTGCAAAGCGGCCAAGGCCAATAGAGGCCACGCGCACAGCTTCACGGCAGGACTGGCGCTGGCGAAGTCCGAAACGCCGGACCCCAGGAGAATGACCGCATGGCGACCGCCGCGCCGAACATCAGTCTGCCGCTTTTCTATAACGCGATCGAGCCCTCGAACGTCGCCCAGCACGGCAAGATGAAGATCCGCGCCGATCGAGAAGTCGCCGCAGATCGGCCAGACCCACGCAATTCCGGTGACCGTCGACGAGTTCGGCCTCGCCCAGCGCCATTTCCCGATCGTCTTCTCGGTCGGCGACACTCCGGTCCCGATCGCGCTGATGGGCTTGAACGAGGGCGTCAACGTGTTCCTCGATGCCGACGGCAAGCTCCGACCGACCCGACGATGTACGTGCCGGCCTACATCCGCCGCTATCCGTTCCTGCTCGCGCGGCTGAGCCCCGACAGCGACGAGCTGTCGCTGTGCTTCGACCCGACCTCGGGCGCGGTCGGCGAGTTCAAGGACGGCGAGCCGCTGTTCGACGGCGACCAGCCGAGCGACGCGACCAAGGCGATCCTCGAGTTCTGCGAGCAGTTCGAAACCGCCGGCCAGCGCACCGTCGGCGTTCATGGAGGAACTCAAGAAGTCGGGCCTGCTGATGGACGGCGAGGTCGCGATCCAGCCCGAGGGCTACGAGCAGCCGTTCGTCTATCGCGGCTTCCAGATGGTCGACGAAGAGAAGCTGCGCGAGCTTCGCGGCGACGAGTTGAGGAAGATGAACCAGAACGGCATGCTGCCGCTGATCTACGGGCATTTGTTCTCGCTGGCGCAGATGCGCGACGTGTTCGCGCGCCAGCTGCAGCAGGGCAAGGCGCCCGGCGCGCGCAGTCCCGCAGCCGGTGACCCGCTCGACGCGTTGAACGGCTTACTTCGGCGGCGGTCGCGAACTGCTGACCGAGCAGCAATTCGCCGAGCCCGACCGCAAGCGCTTCGATCAGCAAGGCCCGAGCGGTCGAAGCCCGGTCCCGGCGATCCTGCAGCGTCGGGTCGAGATAGACAGCGCCGGTCGATTTCGATCTGGAGCGCGTGGACGTTGCGCGCCGGACGCGCCGTGGCGCTCGACGACGTGGCCGCCGGCGAACGGCTCGTTGAGCCCGGCTTCGAATCCCGCGCGCGCGGGCGATGGCAAGCGCCTCGCCGCTGACCCACGAGCCGGCGGTGCGGCCGCGGCAGTCGCCGAACACGATCGGAGGAATGCCGTCGGCGCGGCGGCGGCATCGAGTGGCAGTCGAGCAGCATCGCGCCGCCGAAGCGGTCGACGAGCAAGCCGCGAGCTGGTCTTCGATCGCCCGGTGATAGGGCCGGTGGGCCTGGTCGAGCCGTTCCTCGAGCTGCGCGCCGCCGATCGCGCGGCGCCACAGATAGCCGTGATGCGGCGTGCGGCCGGGACGATCCCGAGCCCGCCGCGGGCGCGCGCGCTGACCCGCCCGCGGCGGCGGCCCTCGATCACCGCCGGGTCGACCTCGTCCTCGGCGCGGTTGCAGTCGACCGCGGCGCGCGGCGCGCGGGCGATGACCGCGCCGACACCGCGCGGCCAGCGCCCGCCACACCAGCCGGTCGACCAGCGGGTCCTCGAGGGTCGCCAGCGCGGCCATCCCGCCCGGCGCCATGTCGACCAGCCAGCCGGGATATTCGCGGCCCGAGTGCGGCACCGACAGCAGCACGGGCAGACCGCCGCGCGGCGGATGGATGAGTGGGGCGGTGAGCGTGTCACGGGTCACGGTTAAATTCCGTACCAGATTAGGACTTGCATAGAGGCGCTGCAACGCACGAAGCGCTCATTCGCTTCTGGCAAATCGCAAGCGTTCAGCGCATAGTCGGAGGCGATGGCGAGAATCCTGCTAGCCGAAGACGACACGTCGATGCGCGAGTATCTGCAGCGCGCGCTGCAGCGTGTCGGCTATGAAGTCGAGGCGGTTGGCTGCGGCACCGAGGCCATGCCGCTGCTCGAGGCCGAGCGCTTCGATCTGCTGCTGACCGACATCGTCATGCCCGAAATGGACGGGATCGAGCTCGCCCAGAAGGCGAGCGCGATCGATCCGGCGATCCGGGTGATGTTCATCACCGGCTTCGCCGCCGTCGCGCTGCAGGGCGGGCGGACGGCGCCGGAAGCCAAGCTGCTGTCCAAGCCGTTCCACCTCAAGGACCTGGTGATGGAGGTCGACCGCATCTTCCAGACCGAGGACCAGCACGGCCGCCTCTAAGCGGGCGTGCTCGGGCGGCTTTAGCCGGACGCGGTTCTGATCGCCTTGGCCTGATTGCATTTCGTACCTAGACTGGTCCCCTAATCGGGGGGCGTTCATGAAAATTCGCGCTGTCTTCGCGGGCCTGTTCCTTGCCCTGGCCTCGCCGGGCGTGGCCGCGACTCCGCCGCCGCCGGTGATTGCCGAAATCGACAAGATCTACGCCGACTGGCAGAGCGCCGCGCACGTCCCCGGCCTGGTGTACGGAATCGTCGCCGACGGGCGTCTGGTCTACGTCAAAGGTCGCGGCGTGCAGGACGTGGCGACGCGCGCACCGGTGACGCCGGACACTTTGTTCCGCATTGCCTCGATGTCCAAGGCGTTCACCGCGCTCGCCATCCTCAAGCTGCGCGACGAGGGCAAGCTGTCGCTCGACGCACCGGCCGAAACCTATGTGCCGCGAATGCGCGGATGGCATTATCCCACCAGCGACAGCCCCAAGATCACGGTCCGCAACCTGCTGACCCACAGCGCCGGCTTCGTCGAGGACAATCCATGGGGCGACCGCCAGCAGTTGATGCCGGAGGCCGAATTCACCGCCATGCTCGCCGCGGGCGTGCCGTTCGCCCGCGCGCCGGGGCTGGGCATGGAATATTCCAACTTCGGCTATGCGACCCTCGGGCGGATCGTCAGCAACGTCTCGGAAGTGCGATACGAGGACTATATCCGGCGCGAGCTGATGGTGCCGCTGGGCATGGCCTCGACCGGCTATGACGTCTCGCGTCGCCGCCGCAGCGCCGGGCGATCGGCTACCGCTGGCAGGACGATGGCTGGGTGCGCGAGCCGGACATGCGCGACGGCGCGTTCGGCGCGATGGGCGGGGTCGAAACCAGCGCCAACGATTACGCCAAATGGGTCGCCTTCCTGCTTTCGGCCTGGCCGGCGCGCAACGGAGCCGACGCCGGGCCGGTCAGGCGCTCGACCGTCCGCGAGATCGTCACCGGCGATAATTTCGTGACCGGCGCCATGCGCAACCCGGCCGCGGGCGGCGCGCCGTGCCGCGACGCGATCGCCTATGGCATGGCCTGGCGGGTGGTCGACGATTGCGATCTCGGGCGGGTCGTCACCCACACCGGCGGCTATCCCGGCTACGGATCGGTGGTGCTGCTGCTCCCCGACAAGGGCATCGGATTGTTCGCCTTCAGCAGCAAGACCTACGGCGCCGCGTCGCTGCCGACACTTCGTGCAGCGCTTGCGCTGGGCAGGGCTGGCTTCCTCAGCGACCGGGCGGTTCCGGTCAGCGCCGGGCTTGCCAGCGCCTATGCGGCGGCGCGGGCGGTATGGGCAAAAGGCGACATCGCCGCCGCGCCGCTCGCCAACAACATGCTGATGGATCGTGACCCGGCGCGGTGGAAGACATTGCTCGCGGAGCTCAAGGAAGAAGTCGGCGAATGCCGCGGCGACGAAGCCGTGACGCCCGTGTCGGCGATGGAGGGGCGGTTCGAATGGACCTGCGCGCACGGCCGGATCAGCGGGCGGGTCCAGCGCGCTCCGACCAATGCGCTCAGCCTCCAGGCGATGGAATTCAACGCCGCCGCGCCCTGATCGGACGGCCGTTCGACGCGCTCGGGGCAGGGTTGCGCGCCCTCGATCAGCCCCCTAAATGCCTCGGTTCTGCCTGCGGGCGGTGGGCGTGTAGCTCAGTGGTAGAGCACTGTGTTGACATCGCAGGGGTCGCAAGTTCAATCCTTGCCACGCCCACCA
>CAVWER010000006.1:0-94267 GCA_963754215.1 uncultured Alphaproteobacteria bacterium | reverse complement strand
TTTCGCCGGCTGCACGCCGCTGGTGCCGGTGGATGTCGATGCGAACCGAATAATCCGCACCGTCGCCGGCCTGCGGCCTTACCGGGCCTCGGGGTTCGTCGTCCGCGGTGAGCAGTTGGGCGATAAGGCTCTGGTGCACAATTACGGGCATGGCGGCGGCGGAATCACCTTGAGCTGGGGTAGCTCGAAGCTCGCGACGGAGCTCGGGCTGCAAGGCCATAGCGGGCCGGTCGCCGTGCTCGGTTCGGGCGTGATGGGGCTATCGACCGCCCGGCTGGCTCAGGAGGCCGGATTCCCGGTCACCATTTACGCTGCTGCTCTTCCGCCCGACACGACGTCGAACATTGCCGGCGGGCAGTTCCACCCTTTCTCCGTGTTTCGCGAGGATTCTGCGACGGGCGAGTTCAAGGCGCAGTTCGCGCGCGCCCTCGACTATAGCTGGCGGCGGTTCCAGATCATGGTCGGCGACGATTACGGAATCCGCTGGCTGCCGACCTATGTTGAAACGGACACCCTCGAAGCCCAGCTCATCGCGAACTTCCCGCCGGTCAATCGGATGCTGACCGCCTCGGAGCACCCATTTCCGTGGGAAAGCGCGCTTCGCTACGACACCATGTACGTCGAGACCGGGCGATACCTCCGCCAGATGATCCGCGACGTGCAGCTCGCCGGCGGGAAGATCGAAGTCCGGCGCTTCGCGACGCCCGCCGATATCGCATCGCTTCCCGAAAGCTTGGTGTTCAATTGCACCGGCCTGGGCTCGCGCGGGCTGTTCGGCGATCAGGAGCTGCATCCGATCCGCGGCCAGCTCGCGATCCTCGAGCCGCAGCCCGAGATACGCTACGCAGCGCTCGGCGAATTCGGTTACATGTTCCCGCGCAGCGACGGCATTCTTCTCGGCGGGACGTTCGAGCGCGATGTCTGGGACACGACGCCGGACCCGGCGGCGATCGCGCGGATCGTCGCCAGTCACAAGCGCTTCTTCTCCACCTTTCGCTGCACCGCTTGAACCGGCGCGCGCCGCCTCCAACATATCCATCAAATGAACTATCATTCTCCCCTTCCCCGGTTTGGCGGGGACCATCCACAGGCGGCCGAATTGCTCCAGGACAAATTGACGCCCAAGGCGATCGTCGCTGCGCTCAACGAGCACATCATCGGCCAGGACGACGCCAAGAAGGCGGTCGCGGTGGCGCTTCGCAACCGCTGGCGGCGCCAGCAGCTCGGCCCCGAGCTGCGCGAGGAAGTCACGCCCAAGAACATCCTGATGATCGGGCCCACGGGCTGCGGCAAGACCGAGATCAGCCGCCGGCTGGCGCGGCTCGCCGACGCTCCGTTCGTCAAGGTCGAAGCGACCAAGTTCACCGAGGTCGGCTATGTCGGCCGCGACGTCGAGCAAATCGCCCGCGACCTGGTCGAGGAGGCCGTGCGGCTCGAACGCGACCGGCGGCGCGCGAAGGTCCGCAGCGCGGCCGAGACGGCGGCGATGGACAAGCTGCTCGACGCTTTGACCGGCAAGGGCTCGAGCGAAGCAACGCGCCAGAGTTTTCGCGAGCGGTTCGCCGACGGCAGCCTCGACAAGGCCGAGGTCGAGATCGAGGTCGACGACGCGCCGGCCATGCCGTTCGAGATTCCCGGCATGGGCGCGCAGGTCATCGACCTCAAATCGATGATGGGTAAGCTCGCCGGGCAGCAGCCGCGCGCCCGACGCAAGCTCAAGGTTCCCGAAGCCTTCGCCCGCCTGACCGAGGAGGAGGCCGACAAAAGGATCGACCCCGACGACATCAACCGCGCCGCTTTGACCGACGCCGAGTCCAATGGCATCGTGTTCCTCGACGAGATCGACAAGATCGCGGTGAGCGACGTGCGCGGCGGCTCGGTCAGCCGCGAAGGCGTCCAGCGCGACCTGCTGCCGCTGATCGAGGGGACCACGGTGGCGACCAAATACGGGCCGCTCAAGACCGACCATATCCTGTTCATCGCCTCGGGCGCGTTCCACCTTGCCAAGCCCGCCGACCTGCTTCCCGAGCTTCAGGGCCGGCTGCCGATCCGGGTCGAACTGAAGGCGCTGACCCAGCAGGATTTCGTGCGCATCCTGTCCTCGACCAGGGCGAGCCTGACCGAGCAATATCAGGCGCTGCTCGGCACCGAGGGCGTCAGCATCGAGTTCACCGACGACGGCATCGAGGCGCTCGCGCGCATCGCCGCCGAGGTCAACGAATCGCTCGAGAACATCGGCGCCCGCCGGCTCCAGACGGTGATGGAGAAATTGCTCGAGGACGTCAGCTTCGAGGCCGAGGACCGCCGCGGCGAGACCCTCGTTGTCGACGCCGCATTCGTCGACCACCAGCTGTCGAGCATCGCAAGGAACGCCGACCTCAGCCGCTACGTGCTTTAACTCGGGATCGGCCGTCCACCGTCGCCCGTAACGAACGGCCTGCCGAGCGGACTGAACCCCGAACCCGCTCTCTCGTTATGTCTTCCGCCTTGTTGCGGGAGATATCCAATGAAACCCAATCTGAACCTTGTAGCTGGTGCCATGGCATTCGGCCTGCCGATGGCCGCCGCCGCCCAAACGGCCAAGCCGCCAACGACCACGACTACCCAGACGACCACCACCACGACCCAGACCCAATCTGTGAAGCTGAAGAAGGCGACGGCCGCCGACATCAAGACGGGCGCGACGGTGTACGATCTGAACGGCGGCACGGTCGGAACGGTCGAATCGTCGGATGCCGAGGGAGTTGTCGTTTCGACCGGCGCCGTCCGCGCCAAGCTCGGGCTGTCGGGCTTCGGCGTTGGCGACAAAGGGCTGACCATCGCGATGACCCGCGCGGAGCTCGACGCGACCGCCAAAGCGAAACCCAAATAGTCTGAGCGCCCCGCTCCCAGGACTTACAATTCCTTAAAAGAACTGTTGTAATCGAGCCTTGTAGCGGCATTATCGCCGTCGGGAAAAGCGGGTCGGGGGACCTCATGGCGAGTGTGCGTTTGGCGGCGATCGTGGCGATGGCTGCCCTGGCTTCCGGCTGCAGCCGCGGGCCAGGAGTCTATGACCTTAGCGTCAAGGATGCCTACGCGCGGCTTGCCCAGAACACGCTCGACGATTTCTCCTTCTCGCAGCAATGCGGGATCCTGATTCATCTGGTGCCCGAAGGCGTTCCTGAAAATCTGGTCACCTGGCACGTCTATTCCAGCGGCCAGGAAATGCTCAATTTCACCGCCCGCCTGACTCCTGACGGCAGCTCCAGGACAAAGGTCGACATCGACGTGTCGAAGGACCCGGACGGGACGGAGGCTTATTCGGGCAAGGATTTCTACCCGCGCCCTGCGCTCAGCCAGCCGTTGCGCCCGGCGCTCGAGGAAGCAATTGGTGCGGTGCTCGAGGGACGCAAGTTCGACCCCAAGCGCATCCCCAAGCCCGAGGAATCGGATTCGGTGTGCAACATCCAGCGCGGCGGGCTCGAATCCGGACACCGGTTCAGCGTCAACGACGAAGACCTCAGCAGGTTTAGTCCCGGAACATGAGCCGCCCGATCCTCGCCATTGCAGCCGCATTCACGCTCCTCTGCCTCTCCGCATGCGGCAAGGGCGGCGTGGTTTATCCGCGTGCGGTCGAGGACGTGCATACGGTCCTCGCCAATACCGACGAGCTGCCGCCGGTGTTCGGGAGCAATGAGCCCGACCACAGCGTGGATTCGAGCGATCCGAATGCGGTTGCGTGGATCCTCTCCAAGGATGGATCGGAAGTGATGCGGTTCGTCGCCAAACTCGAGCCGGAAGAGCCGTACAAGACGCGCGTTACCGTCACCGTCACCGCGCCGACCCAGAGCCCGTACGGCAACATGGATCAGCGGCTGAAGGATCATAGGGAAATCACCAATCTCTATCTGACCGCGATGAACGAGCAGGTCGCCTCGCGCCTCGAAGGCCGGCCGTTCGACATGAGCAAGACCTATGGTGCGCTCGCCGCCGCGACCGCGGCCAATATCGGCAACATCTCGCGCCAGATGGATGCCGCGGCAGACGCCGACCACAAGCGCGAGGAAGCGAATATCCGCAAGGCCTATGCCGAGGAAGGGCGGGGCCAATGATCAACAGGGGAAACCTATGAACTACAAGCTGTTTTTGGTGCCGGCCGTGAGCCTGCTCGCCGCCGCGTGCGACTTCAAAGGCAACGTCTATCCGATGACGCCGCAGCAGGCGTACGACAAGCTCGTCGCGGCGCCGATCGAGCGCAGCGGCAAGGGCCCGTTCGGGACGATGGACATCAGCGCCAACGGCGACGGCAGCGGGACTGTCCGCTGGGGCAACGGTTTCGTCACGATGTGCGAAGCCAACATCACGCCGGAAGGCACCGACAAGAGCCGGATCATGGCTTATTGCGGTGCCGGCGGAGAAGGCGCGGCGGCCGGAATCACCCAGGCCCTCCATCGCAAGGCCATAATCGAGCATATCGATTCCGCTCTTCGCGGCCGGCCTTACGATCCCAAGCTTGCTTATGGAACGACGGCGGGCCTGTGGCCGGACGACCCGAGGCAGGCCGACGGCAGCTTTGGAGCGGCGGCCGGGGAAGCGCTGAAGATGGACCGCGACATGCACAAGGCCATCTCCGAAATGGACAATATGGCCGACCAAATGGAAGCCGAGCGGGCGGCAAAGCGCGCCAATGGCGACGTCAACTTCAAGCCGGGCCAGCCGATGATCGATCCGTCGAAGTAACTCGCCGGTAGCGCCACACCAGTCCCGGGACGAACGGCGGCCAGGCGCTGACCTTTACGCCGGCGAGGCGGAGCCAGCCCGCGACCCAGCTGTTGCAGGTGCGAATTGCGCTTTCCTTGCCGGGCGAATGGTAGAAGGCGTCGCAGCAGCCATAGCCGGGATGGGCGATCCGCTGCGGCCGACCCCGGGCGTCGAGCGCGAAATCGGCGCGGATCGCGGCCCACAAACGCCGATATTCCTCGGGCCGAAGCCGGATTTCGCGCACCGCGTAGCCGGGGTCGGGCACATATTCGACGTGCATCACGCGGCGCCCGCCGGTCAGCGCCGACCAGATCGTGCGCGGCGTGATGTCCCACCAGGTCGGCGTGTTGAGATAGACTCGCTCCTCGCCCGAGCCGAAGGCGATCCAGCGGGCGTTCGGATCCGCGGCGGCGAAATCGCTGCGCGGAATGAGCGGCGACCAATCGAGCCCTCCGGCGCTGACCGGCATGATGATGTCGGCGTGAATGCCATTGTCGGCGATATAGATGGTCGGGCCCTTCGTGGGCTCGGTCCACCCGCCGTTGACCGGAACCAGTGAGCCAATCAGTGCCGCGAGCAGATAGGCCGTGGGAATCGCAAGCAGGGCAGTGAGCGCCCGGCCTGTCCACCCCCCGAATTTCGATTTTCGCCGTCGACGCGCCACAGCCGCACCCTTGCCTTGATTGGTGGCCCTGCCTAGATGCCGCGTCACCGCCTCGACGGATATCCCCAGGATGTCCTAGGGCGGCGGCAGTCGGGGCGTAGCGCAGCCTGGTAGCGCATCACACTGGGGGTGTGGAGGTCGCTGGTTCGAATCCAGTCGCCCCGACCACTCCGTCAACGGAAAGATCTCAACCCAGAAAATGTCGAGCCCGTCCTATTCGATGAGCATGGTCCAGGCCGCTCCGGCGAGCGAGCCGTCCGGAATAATGTATGTCCTGATCCAGAGCTTCCCGTTTCTCGCCGTCTTCGTCATATTCTATTTGCTGTGGATCCGGCCCCAGGCGCGGCGGGCGAAGGAGCACCGGGCGACCATCGATGCGGTCAAGAAAGGCGATGACGTGATTACCGCGGGCGGAATCCGCGGCCGCGTGACCAAGGTCACCGATGACGAGGCCGAAGTCGAGATCGCCAGCGGCGTGCGGGTCAAGGTGATCAAGGCCACTCTGACCCAGGTGCTCGGCAGCAACGCGAAGCCCGCGAACGACTGATGCTCGAATTTCCGCGCTGGAAAGTCTGGCTCGTTTCGCTGGTCGTCGCGATCGGCGTCTTCTTTTCCATTCCCAGCCTGATCGCCGGAACGCCGCTAAACGGCAAATGGCCATCCTGGGCCCCGCACGCCAAGATCAACCTCGGGCTCGATCTCGCCGGCGGCAGCCACTTGTTGCTCGAGGCGGACGCGCGCGATGCGCAAAAGCAGCGGTTGCAGTCGATGGAGGATTCGGTAGCGACCGAGCTTCGCCATAATCCCAGGATCGAGATCGGGGACATCTCGACCGCGGGTGGCCGGCTCTCGTTCATGCTCCGCAACCCGACCCAGGTCGACGCGGCGGTCGAACGGCTTCGCACCTTGACCCAGCCCGTCGGCCTCAGCGGCAACCGCGACTGGGACGTGCAGGTCGTCGAATTCGACCCGAATCGTGCTGACTCCGACGGCGAGCGGAACGGTCCGCGCGCTCAAGCAGGCGATGGGTGTCGCCCGCGACGTCGTCCGCCGCCGAATCGACCCTGGCGGGACCAAGGAAATCACCGTTGTCACCGAGGGCAACAACCGGATCCTGGTCGAAGTGCCCGGCGTCGAGAACCCCGATCAGCTGAAGAAACTGATCGGCCAGACCGCGCGGCTCGAGTTCAAGCTGGTCGACCTCAACGCCAATCCGACCGACGTGCAGCAGGGCCGCGCCCCGCCGGGAAGCCAAGCCCTGCCGATGGCCGAAGGTGGGGGCTATATGGCGGTTACTCGCCGCGTGATGGTCTCGGGCGACCAGCTGACCGATGCCCGCCAGGGCTATGACCAGGACGGGCGGCCGACCGTCGACCTCGTCTTCAATTCGACCGGTGCACGGCGGTTCGGGCGGGTGACGCAGGAGAATGTCAACAAGCCCTTCGCGATCATCCTCGACGACAAGATCCTGTCGGCACCCAACATCAACGAGCCGATCCTTGGCGGACGCGCCCAGATCAGCGGCAATTTCACCGTCCAGAGCGCGAACGACCTCGCCGTTTCGCTTGCGTCGGGCAAGCTGCCGGTCAAGCTCAACGTGATCGAGGAGCGTTCGATTGGGCCGGACCTGGGCAAGGATTCGATTCACAAGGGGGTGATCGCCAGCCTGATCGGGACCGTGGGTGTTATCATCTTCATGCTCATCACTTACGGTCGGTTCGGGGTCTATGCGACCATCGCGCTGATCGTGAACGGCTTCCTGATCTTAGGGACCATGGCCGTCTTCAACGCCACTTTGACCCTGCCCGGGATCGCCGGCTTCATCCTCACCATCGGCGCCGCGGTCGACGCCAACGTGCTGATTAACGAGCGAATACGCGAGGAAATCCGCCGTGGACGACGGCTGATCGACGCGGTCGAAACCGGCTATCGCGAGGCATTCCGGGCGATCTTCGACGCCAATGTCACTCACGTCATCTCGGCCGGGATCATGGCCTATTTCGGTTCGGGGCCGGTCCGCGGTTTCGCCGTTGTGCTGCTGATCGGCGTCGTCACCTCGGTCTTCACCGCGGTCTATTTCACGCGAATGCTGGTTGCACTGTGGATCCGCCGCACGCGCCCGCGCGCGCTGCACATCTGAGGCGAATGCAATGAAGCTCCTCAAGCTCGTTCCGGAGAACACCAACATCGACTTCATGCGGTGGCGCAACCTCGCCGTCGTCCTGTCGACTCTGCTGACGATCTTGTCCTTCTCCTACACGGCTTATCGCGGGCTGAACCTGGGCGTCGACTTTATCGGCGGGCAGGTGATCCGCGTGACCTTCGTCCAGCCGGTCGACGTCGAGCAGTTGCGCGGCCGGGTCGACAACCTTCGCTTCGGCGAGGCGAGCATCCAAGAATTCGGCGGCCCCAGGAGCTACCAGATCCGCCTGCCCAAGCCGGGCGGGCCCGACACCGCGGCCAATGTCGCGGCGGACAAGGTCAAGCAACTGGTGACGGCGAATTATCCAGGCGCCCGGGTGGACGCGGTCGAGACGGTGTCGGGCAAGGTCAGCGAGGAGCTGGCGCGCGACGGCGCGCTGGCGATCGCGCTGGCGATGCTCGGGATCGCGATCTACATCTGGTTCCGGTTCGAATGGCAGTTCGGGGTCGGGGCGCTGGTTACTTTGCTTCACGACGTCGCCATGACCTTGGGCTTTTTCGCCTTTACCCGGCTGCAGGTCGACCTCAACGTGGTCGCTGCGCTCCTCACCATCGTCGGTTATTCGCTCAACGACACCGTTGTCATCTACGACCGGATTCGCGAGAATCTGCGCAAATACCGCAAGATGGCGATCCTGCCTTTGCTCAACCTGTCATTGAACGAGACGCTGGCGCGCACCGTGGTCACGTCCCTGACCGTGCTGATCGCGCTCGGCGTGCTGATGCTGATTGGCCCGGAAGTGATTTTTGGACTTGCGATCGCGATTTTCCTCGGCGTGCTGATCGGCACCTATTCGTCTATCTATATCTCGGCGCCGGTGCTCGTCTGGCTCGGCGTCACGCCGCATTCGTTCCTCAAGGCCGAGGACAAGGAATCGCCCGAAGCCCAGCCCGCCTGATTTTCGTTCAGCCACGGCCAAGGTTCGACCAGTCATCCGATGCTTGGCCTGCCCCAAGCCCCACGCTAATGAGGGACCTATGCCCAAGCTTGTTCGTGCCTTCGTCCTGCTCACCGCCTGTGCGGCCATTCTTCCCGCGACCGGCTGCGCCCGAAACCGCGCCAGATCCGACACCGCCTACGTCGCCCGCGACGTCAACACGCTCTACGCCACGGCCAAGCGGATCATGGACCAGGGTGATTATGAGCAGGCGGCCAAGCTGTTCGACGAGGTTGAGCGCCAGCATCCCTATTCGGTGTGGGCCCGCCGCGCCCAGGTGATGAGCGCATTCAATTACTACCTCGCTCGCAAATACAATGAGGCGATCAGTTCGGCCAACCGCTTCCTCACCATCCATCCGGGCAATACCGAAGCGCCCTACGCCCATTATCTGGTCGCGATGAGCTATTATCAGCAGATCGACGAAGTGACCCTCGACCAGGCCACCACCCAGCAGGCCTCGAATGCGTTCGGCGAACTGATCCGCCGCTATCCGCAGAGCCGCTATGCGTCCGACGCGCGGCTGAAGCTCGACCTCATCAACGACCATCTCGCGGGCAAGGAGATGGAGGTCGGACGCTTCTATCAGCGCTCCGGCAATTGGCTCGCCGGGACGCTGCGCTTCCGCGAAGTCGTCGACAAATATCAGACCACCAGCCACACGCCCGAAGCGCTCGAGCGCCTGGTCGAATCCTACCTCGAGCTCGGCATACCGGTTGAAGCCTATAAGGCCGCGGCGGTGCTGGGTAAGAATTATCCGGGCACCTATTGGTACCGGCAATCGCTCCGGCTGCTCCTGGCCTACGAGCGAAAGCACCCGAAGCAGGCGGCCTGACCTAGGTGAGCGCGAAGCGGCGGGGAATCGTCGCATGCTAAGGCAGCTTGCCATCCACAATGTCGTGCTGGTCGAGCGGCTCGAGCTCGAATTCGAGCCGGGCCTGGGCGTGCTGACGGGCGAGACCGGTGCGGGCAAATCGATTCTGCTCGACGCGCTCGGGCTTGCGCTCGGCACACGCGCCGATGCCGGGCTGGTGCGCGCTGGCGAGGACGGCGCCTCGGTCTCTGCCGAGATCGAGCTGCCCGGCGACCATCCGGCGCATGAACTGCTGCGTGAGCAGGGCATCGAGCCGGGTGCCGGCGAGCCTCTGGTCGCCCGCCGGACGCTGAAGAGCGACGGCGGCAGCCGGGCCTTCATCGCCGGCAGTCCGGCGCCCGCCGGCCTCCTTCGCGACCTCGGGAGCCTGGCCGTCGAGGTCCACGGCCAGCATGACGACCGCGGGTTGCTCAATCCCAGGGGCCACCGCGATTTGCTCGACGCGTTTGGAAAGCTCGACACGCGCAAGGTCCAGGACGCCTGGGCGGAAGTGACGCGGATCGAAGGCGAGCTTGCCGTGGCCCGCTCCGAGGCCGCGGCGGCCGAGCGCGACCGCGAATGGCTGGAGCATGCATATGAGGAGATCGAGCGGCTGGCGCCCGAGGAAGGCGAGGAGACCCGCCTCGCGGAAGAGCGCGCGGCGATGCAGGCCGGCCTCAAGGCCGGGGAGTCGCTGACGGGGCTCGATGAGCTGCTCGGTGGCTCGGACGGCGCGCTCTCGCTCCTGCGTCAGGCCGGGCGGAAGATCGAGCGCGGCGCCGCCGACCATCCCCTACTCGCCGAGGCGCTGGCGGCGCTCGACCGGGCTCTGATCGAGGCCAGCGATGCGGAGGACAAGATCGCGCGAGCCGCGGATGCTCTTGCGTTGGACCCGGCGCGGCTCGAGCAGGCCGAAGCGCGGCTGTTCGACATCCGCGGCCTCGCCCGCAAGCATCGGGTCGAGGCCGATGCGCTGGCGCCGCTTTCTGCCCAGATGCGCGAGCAGCTCGCCGCGATCCACGCCGGGACCGAGCGCATCGCAGAGCTCGAGGGTGAGCTCGGCGCTGCGCGGGAAGCCTATGCGTCCGCGGCGGAGCAGCTGAGCCGGGAACGCCGCGAAACCGCGGCCCGTCTTGATACCGCAGTCGCCGGCGAGCTCGGCCCGCTCAAGCTCGATTCAGCCAAGTTCCGAACGTCGATCGGCGAGGCCGAGCCCGGCCCCGGCGGCACCAACCGTGTCGAATTTGAGGTTTCGACCAATCCGGGCGCGCCGTTCGGCCCGCTGACCCGAATTGCGTCCGGCGGCGAGCTGTCGCGATTCATCCTCGCACTCAAGGTCGCGCTCGCCGAGGCGGGCAGTGCATCGACCATGATCTTCGACGAGGTCGACCGCGGTGTCGGAGGGGCGGTCGCGAGCGCGATCGGCGAACGGCTCGCCCGTCTCGCCGAGCAATCGCAGGTGCTGGTCGTGACCCACTCGCCGCAGGTCGCCGCGCGCGCCTCGCACCACTACCGGATCGAGAAATCGCACGGTGAGAGCGGCACCCGGACCACCGTCCGCAAGCTCGACGAGGCGGAGCGCCGCGAGGAAATCGCCCGGATGCTGTCCGGAACATCGGTGACCGACGAAGCGCGCGCCCAGGCGGCGCGGCTGCTCGACGCGGCGTGAGCACTTACGTCGCCCTGCTGCGCGGTGTGAACCTGGGCAAGCGTCAGCTCAAGATGGAGGACTTGCGGCGGATTGCGACGGGGCTCGGCCTTGGACGCGCCAGGACCTACATCGCCAGCGGCAATCTGTTGTTTGCGAGCGACAAGAGCGAAAGCCGTCTGAAGCACGAACTCGAGTCGGCGATCTCGGACCACATGGGCGCGAGGGTCGGGGTGATGATCCGGAGCGCAAAGGAACTCGCCGATGTCGCGAGCGCCAATCCCTTCTCGGAGGAACCCGCCAATTTCACGGTTGCGATCTTCCTTGACGAGGCGCCGCCGGCCGGCGCTCACAAGGCCGCGAAGAACGTCGACGGGGAACGAATGGCACTTGGGAAGCGGGAGATCTACGTGCATTACCCGCGCGGTCAGGGGCAATCGCGGCTGGTGATCCCGGCAGCTGCCAACGGAACCGCGCGTAACATGAATACAGTCGCGAAACTCGCCGAGCTGGCAAAGGAAATCGCATGAGCAAGCAGCGCGCAGTCCCGCTTGAATTCGAGGATGAGCAGCTCGAGCACGTGTTCGTCGGCCGCCGCGATAGCCAGGCGCGGCCCACGGTGATCCTGATCCCGGCGGTGATGGGTGTGTCGGACCTCGAGATCGGCTTCGGCCGGCAGCTCGTCGAGCTCGGCTACAACGCCTTGGTCGCCGACATCTTCGGCAAGAAGTTCCGCGGCCACCCGCGCGAGGAGATGTTCGGCGAGCTGACCCGGCTGAAGTCGGACCGAGCGGCGCTCCGGCGACGGCTGCTCGCGATCCTGGAGCAGGCGCGGGGCCTGGACGAAGTCGAGCGCGAGAGCATCGTCGTTGCCGGCTATTGCTTCGGCGGCCTGTGCGCGCTCGATGCCGCGCGGAGCGGCGCGGACATCTCCGCGGCGGTCGCCTTTCACGCGTTGTTCGACCCGCCCGGCCTTCCTCCGCAGCCGATCAAGGCAAAGGTCGCCGCTTTCCACGGGTGGGACGACCCGATGGTCCCGCCCGACATGGTCGTCGCGCTCGGCAAGGAACTGACCGAAGCGGGCGCGGACTGGCAGATCCACGCCTACGGTCACGTCGGCCACGGGTTCACCAACCCGAACGCGCACATGATCGGGCTCGATGGCGTCGCCTATAACGCGCTCGCCGCCGAGCGGTCGTGGACCAGTTTCATCAACCTGCTCGAGGAATTGTTCAGCGGGCATGGCTGAGACGTTGACCGAAGCCGACGCGGCCGGACGGCTGGCCTGGCTGGCGAAGGAAATCGCGCGGCACGATACGCTCTACCACGACCAGGATGCGCCGGAGATTTCCGACGCCGACTATGACGCGCTGGTGCGCGAGAACCGCGAGCTAGAAGCGCGATTCCCCGGACTCGCGCGGGCGGATTCACCGTCGAAGCGGCTCGGCGCGGCGCCGACCGGAGCGCTGGCCAAGGTCGCCCACGCGCGGCCGATGCTCAGTCTCGACAATGCCTTTTCGACAGAAGAGGTCGCCGAGTTCGGCGCGCGCCTGAAGCGCTTTTTGAACCTGCCGCCCGACGCCTTCATTGCGATGACTGCCGAGCCCAAGATCGACGGGCTGAGCTGTTCGCTGCGTTACGAGCGCGGCGAGCTGGTGCTTGCCGCAACCCGCGGGGACGGGGCGGTAGGCGAGGACGTGACCCCCAATGCGCGGACTATCGACGACATTCCGCAGCGCATTCCGGGCGCGCCGGACGTCCTCGAAGTGCGCGGCGAGGTGTTCATGTCGAAGGTCGACTTCGAGGCGCTCAACCAGCGACAGGAGGCGGCGGGCGGCAAGATCTTTGCCAATCCGCGCAACGCCGCGGCCGGCTCGCTTCGCCAGAAGGACCCGGGCATCACCGCCTCGCGGCCGTTGAGGTTCCTCGCGCACGGTTGGGGTGAAATCTCCGAACCGCTGGCGGACACGCAGTATGAGGCGATGAAGCGGATCCAGAGCTTCGGAATTCCGGTCACTGACCTTCTCGTCCGCTGCGATAATTTGGACGCGATGCTCGCGCACTATCGCGCGATCGAAAAAGCCCGCGCCGATCTGCCGTTCGACATCGACGGAGTCGTCTACAAGGTCGACCGGCTCGATTTGCAAGAGCGGCTCGGGTTTGTCGCACGCGCGCCGCGCTGGGGCCTCGCGCACAAATTCCCCGCCGAGAAGGCCGAGACGACGCTCGAGGCGATCGACATCCAGGTCGGCCGCACCGGCAAGCTCACCCCGGTCGGGCGCCTTATCCCCGTGGGTGTCGGCGGAGTGATCGTCGCCAATGTCACGCTGCACAATCGCGACGAGATCGCGCGGCTGGGCTTAAGGATCGGCGACCGCGTGCGTATCCAGCGCGCCGGCGACGTCATCCCGCAGGTGGTCGAAAATCTGACCCGCGACGAGCCGCGCGAGCCTTACGTTTTTCCCGACCATTGCCCCGAATGCGGCAGCGAGGCGGTCGCGGAAGAAGGCGAGGTCGATGTCCGCTGCACCGGCGGTCTCATCTGCCCCGCGCAAAGGTTCGAGCGGTTGCGTCATTTCGTCTCGCGGGGCGCGCTCGACATCGAAGGGTTGGGCGAGAAGTCGATCGCCGAGTTCATCGAACTGGGCTGGCTTCATTCGCCCGCGGATATTTTTTGGCTGCACGAGCACCGCGACGAGTTGCTCGGGCGCGAGGGGTGGAAGGAGAAATCGGTCGATAATCTGCTCGCCGCGATCGAGGCTAAGCGCGAGCCGGATGGGCCGCGCTTCCTGTTCGGGCTCGGCATCCGCCACGTCGGGATCGTCACCGCGCGCGACCTGCTCAAATGCTTCGGCACGATCGAGGAGCTGCGGCGCGTGGCGATGGCGGATGACGCTCAAATCGAGCTGGCCGCCGTCGAAGGGGTCGGCCCGGTCGTCGCCGAGGCGCTGGTCGATTTTTTTCACGAGCCGCACAACCGCGAGGTGCTCGACGATCTGCTGTCGGAGGTCACGCCGAGGCCGTTCGTCAGCGATGCGAAGCAGACCGAATGGAGCGGCAAGACCATCGTGTTCACCGGCAGCCTCGAGACCATGAGCCGCGACGAGGCCAAGGCGCAGGCCGAGCGGCTCGGTGCGCGTGCGGCGGGATCGGTCAGCGCGAAGACGGATTTGGTTGTCGCCGGTCCCGGCGCCGGCTCCAAGCTCAAGAAGGCCGAGGAATTGGGAATCCGGGTGATCGGCGAGCAAGATTGGGCTCGCATCGTCGCCGAACTTGGCTAGGCTGCGCGAACTCGAAGGGGCGGGAGCTTTCACATGAAGCGTTGGATGTTTGGAGCGGCCCTTGCCGCTGCGTCGGGGCTGGCCGGGTTTTCGGCAGGCGCTTTGGCCCAGTCGGCGCCGGTTCCCCCCGTCGCGGCACAGAAGCCGCATGTCGTAAAGGGCCCGGTCGACCGCAATGATCCTTATTACTGGCTGCGCGACGACACCCGGAAGAACCCGGAAATGCTCGCTTATCTCAACGCCGAAAACGCTTATGCCGATGCGGTGCTGGCGCCGACCAAGCCGCTCCAGGACAAGCTCTATTCGGAGTTTATCGGCCGCATCAAGCAGGACGATTCGTCCGTCCCCGTGCGCGAGCGTGGATATTCTTATTACACCCGCTTCAACGTCGGCCAGGATTATCCGATCGTCGCCCGCAAACTCGGCAGCCTCAAGGCCAAGGAGCAGGTGATGCTCGACGAGCCGGCCATGGCCAAGGGCCATGGCTTCTTCTCGGTCGGGGACCGCGCCGTCAGCCAGAACAACCGCCTGCTCGCTTACGCGCTCGATACGGTCGGCCGCCGCCAGTACACGCTGAAGGTGAAGGACCTGACGACCGGCCAGACGCTTGCGGACGATGTCGCCAACGTCGAGCCGAACCTCACCTGGGCCGACGACAATCGCACGATCTATTATGTCGAGAAGGACCCGGTGACCCTGCTCAGCAAGCGGGTGAAGGCGCACGTGCTCGGGACCCCCGCCGCGTCCGACAAGCTGGTCTATGAGGAGAAGGACGACACCTTCTACATGGGCGTCGGCCGCACCAGCGACGACAAGTATCATCTGCATCTATTTGCAAAGCACGGTCAGCAACGAGCAGCGCTGCACCAGCGCGGCGAGCCCGGGCGAATGGTCGGTGCTGGCACCGCGCGAGCGCGAGTTCCGCTACGAAGCCGACCATGTGGGCAACCGCTGGATCATCCGCACCAACGCCGAGGGAGCGAAGAACTACAAGCTGGTCGAGCTTGCCGACGCCGATGCCGCGCGCGGCCGCGCTGCCTGGCGCGACCTTGTCCGGCACAACCCGCAGGTGTTCATCGAGAACTTCAAGCCGTTCGACAGCTTCGTCGCCATCGAAGAGCGCGCCGGCGGCAACAAGCACATCCGCATGCTCAGCAATTCGGGACGCAGCAGCGACGTCGTGTCGGACGAGCCTGCCTACGCGATGGAGATCGGCGACAATCGCGAAGTCAGCGCGACCAAGCTGCGCTACACCTATGATTCGCTAACGACGCCGGAAATTACCTACCAGGTCGACGCCAGTACCGGTGCGCGCACGGTGCTCAAGCGTACGCCCGCGCCCAATTACGACCCGTCGCAATATGTGACCGAGCGGGTGTGGGCGACGGCGCGCGACGGGACGAAAATCCCCGTCTCGCTGGTCTATCGCAAGGGCTTCAAGCGCGACGGCACCGCGGCGATGCTGCAATATGGCTATGGCAGCTACGGCCTCTCGATGGACCCGGCCTATTCATCGATCGTCCCGAGCTTCCTAGACCGCGGCATGGTCTATGCGATCGCGCATGTCCGCGGCGGGCAGGAAATGGGCCGCGCCTGGTATGACGCCGGGCATCTGCTCAACAAGAAGAACACCTTCACCGACTTCATCGACGTCACCCGCTACCTCGTCGCAAACGGCTATGCGGCCAAGGACCGGGTCGCGGCCTCGGGTGGAAGCGCCGGCGGCCTGCTGATGGGCGCGATCTCCAACATGGCGCCGCAGGACTATCGCGTGATCATCACCCAGGTCCCGTTCGTCGATGCGGTGACGACCATGCTCGATGCGTCGATCCCGCTGACCAGCAACGAATGGGACGAATGGGGAAATCCCGCCGAGCGGCAATATTACGACTATATGCTCAGCTACTCGCCCTACGACCAGATCAGCCGCCAGGCCTATCCTGCGATGTTCGTCGGCACCGGCCTGTGGGACAGTCAGGTCCAATATTACGAGCCGGCCAAATATGTCGCAAAGCTGAGGGCGATGAAGACCGACACCAATCCGCTGGTGTTCCGGATCAACATGGAAGCGGGGCACGGCGGCAAGTCGGGCCGGTTTGAGCAATATCGCTCGCGGGGCGAATATTACGCCTTCATGCTGTGGCAATTGGGTGTTGCCGAGCCGGCCGCTGGAGCATCAGCACCGGCCACTCCCCCGCGCCGCGGAGAACGGGGCTGAGGCCGAGCTTTTCGTAGGCTGCGGCCACCGCATCGGCCTGCGTGTCGAGCAGGCCGGCGAGCATGACCGTTCCGCCGGGCGTGAGCGCCTTGGCGAAATCGGGCGCGAGCTCGACCAGCGGCCCCGCAAGAATGTTGGCGACGATCAGGTCGAACGGCGCGCGGGCCGCGAGGAGGGGCGAGTTCATCCCGTCGGCGACCGCGAGCAGCAGCTCGCCGGAGCCATGACCGAGCGTCACGCCGTTGATCGCGGCGTTGTCGCGCGAGACGTCGATCGCCACTGGGTCGATGTCGGTCGCGATGCATTTGGCGCCTGGCCAAAGGCTTAGCGCCGCGAATGCGAGCAGACCCGTGCCCGCGCCTATGTCGGCAATGTTTGTGAATTCGCAACCGTTGCCGGCAAGAACATCCAGCTGCTCGAGGCAGCCCGCGGTGGTCGCGTGCTGGCCGGTGCCGAAAGCGAGGCCGGCGTCGATCTCGAACGGAGTGGCTCCGGCCGGGATGCCGCGGCGGTGGGCCGGGGTGTGGACGAAGAAGCGGCCGGCACGGATCGGCTGGAGCCCGGCCTGGCTCATCGTCACCCAGTCTGCTTCGCCGAGCGCCTCGATTTGCGCAGCGCCGCCGCCCAGCCGGGCGACCTCGGCCAAATCCTCGGCGGTCGGCTCATGATCGAAATAGGCGTGGATCAGCCACTCGTCGGGGCGGCCCTCGTCGGGTTCGTCGGCGACCAGCACCGGCGAATTGGACGTTTCGGGAAGCTCGATCTCCGCGATCGCTTCGCCCTGCGCGCGCGTGCAGGGCACGGTGACCCGCCAGCTCACTTCGCCGCGGCCTCCTTCGCCAGCCGTTCGTCGAGTTGTTTGGTCAGGCCCGCCGCATAGTCCCGGCATGCGCCGGGGTTGTCGACCTTCGCGAGCGCGAGCCGGCGCACCATGTCGCTGGCGGACGGATGGGGCGTCAGCAGGATGTCGCAGTCGAGGGCCGCGACCTTGGCGATGCTGGCGCGAAAGGCGGCGAGGTAAGCCGGATGATCGCTGAAGCGATAATCGTCGCGGCTGGCCGGCGTCAGGCTGTCGGCATAGACGATGGTTCGGCAGACGCCGCCCTTGCAGCTCTCCCAGTGCCAGGTGAGCGCTCCCGGCGTGTGTCCGGGGGTTGCGGTCGCGGTCAGGAGGATGTCGAAGAGCCGCACCGTCCCACCATCCTCGATCACGCGATCGACACGGACGGCGGGGAAGGGCTTTTGCATGCCCGCCTGCGGGTCAGCCGCATTCGCCACGCCGGTCGCGAGCACCTTGGCGGCCACCGGCGAGGCATAGACCTGCGCGCCGGTCAGCTGCTGGAGCCGCGCGATTCCGCCGACATGGTCGTTGTGCTCATGGCTCTGAAGGATGATCTTCACATCGCCGAGCCGGAACCCGAGCTTGCGGATGTTGGCCGCGATCAGGTCGGCGCCCGCCTCGGTCCCGCCGTCGATCAGCACATGGCCCTGGCTCCCGGTGATGAGTATCGCCGAAATCCCGCAAGTCCCGACCAGAAAGGTATTGGCGTGGATCCGGACCGGCGGCGCCGGCTTGTCCCACTCGTCCCAATCCTTGCAGGCCGCGGCGAACAGCGGACCGTTGGTCTCGATCGGGGCGATCGGCTTTTCGATCTGCGGGGGCGGCTTTTGCAGTGGAATGACGATTTGATTGAGCTGGGCGGCGGCGGCAAGGAACGCCAGGCTAACGAACATAGCTCGCCCCGTTGACGTCGATCACCGATCCGGTGGCGGACGCCGGAGCGTCGATCGCCAGCCAGCGGATCACCTCGGCGACCTCGTCGGTCGTCGCGACCCGGCCCAGCGGAATGTCGGCGACGATCTTCGCCCCGCCGCGGCCGGCGAGATATTCCCCGGTCATCTCCGACACGGTGAAGCCGGGCGCGACCGCGAAACACAGGATTCCCTCGGACGCGTAGCCGCGGGCGATGGTCCTGGTCATTGCCACCATGCCCGCCTTGGACGCCGCGTAATGCCAGTGCTGGGGCGAATTGCCGCGAAAGGCGGCGCGGCTGGCGATGTTGACGATCCTCCCCGGGATCCCGAGGTCGAGGAATTGCGAGACGGCGAGCTTGCTGAGGTCGGCGGCGGCCTCGAGGTTGATCCTCAGCGTCCGGTTCCAGGCCGCGTGCCACTCCTCGTCGGTCGCATTGTCGGCGACGGCTTCGTAGATTCCGGCATTGTTGACGAGGACGTCGATCTGCCCGCCGAGCTCGTCGAGCGCGGTTTCCCAGATCTTACGCGGTGCGTCCGGGTTGGCGAGGTCGCCGGCGATCAGTTCGTCGCTCCCAAGCGTGGAATGACCGCGTGCTTCATGGCCGTGGGTCTTGAGCAAGGCATAAGCAGCCGCGCCGATACCGCGGCTCGCGCCGGTGATGAGGATGTTCATGGGGTGCGTTTAACCGATCCTCCCCGGGACGGGGAGGGGGAGCGCAAGCTCAGACGCCAAGGGCGTCTGTGGGAAGTGGTGGAGGGGGCGGTGTGCAGGGCTCCAAACGCCCCTCCGTCAGTCGCTACGCGACTGCCACCTCCCCGCGAGCGGGGAGGAATTTAGGCGGCGATGCCGCTGACGAACGCCTTGGCGGTCGATTTGAAGGTCGCGATCTGCTCGGAAAAGCGGCCGAAGCCCTGCTCGACCTCGTCGATGTCCTTGGCGACATTTTCGGTATCGGTGCGGATCGCGGCGATGGTCGAGCTCATCGAATCGGCGGCGAGCGCAGTCTCGTCGACCGCGGCGGTGATCATGGTCACGGTCTGCGCCTGGAGCTCCATCGCCTGGCGGATGCGGTCGGCCGAGTTCTGGACTTCCTCCACCGTGCCCTGGATCGAGCCATTGGCTTCGACGGTCTGCTTGGTTGCCTGCTGGATCGCGGTGATCTTGGTGGTGATGTCGTCGGTCGCCCGCGCCGTCTGCGAAGCGAGGCTCTTCACTTCCTGAGCGACGACCGCGAAACCGCGGCCGGCATCGCCGGCGCGCGCCGCTTCGATGGTGGCGTTGAGCGCCAGCAGGTTGGTCTGTCCGGCGATGTCGCGGATCAGGCTGAGGATCGATTCGATCGCCTCGACGTGGGCCGACAGCGCCTGGCTGACCTTGACCGCCTGGAACGCCTGCTCGCCGGCGCGGACTGCGACTCCCGCCGCGACCTCGACCTCGGAGCGTGCGTCCTCGATCGCGCGGATGAGCCCGGCCGCGGTCTGAGCGGCCTCGCGCATCGCGACCGCCGATTGCTCGGCCGCAGCGGCGACTTCGCTGGTCTTGCCCAGCATTCCGCGGGCCGACGATGCGGTCGAACGGGTGCGGTCGGTCAGCGCTTTGGATTGTTCGGCGCTGGAGCGGAACAGATCGGCGACGCGCTGCTCGAACTGGACGCTTTCGCCGCCGCGCCGCTCGGCCGCTTCATCGGCTTCGAGAAGCGCGATCTGAGCGAGAAGCACGTCTTCGCAGACGCTTTGCGCCCGGAACCAGGTGTCGAGCGCGCGGATGCGATCCTCGGACTCGGTGAAGCGTTCGTCGAAGCGGCGCAGCAGCTCCTTCGAGGCCGCCGCGGTCGCCGCGACGAACTGGGGCACGCTGGCCCTGGAAACATGCATCGCAAGTCCGTATTCGGCGACGTTGCGGACCCAGTCCGAATCGACCTTGCGGTTGAAGCGCTCCTGTTCGTAGGCGACCGCTTGCTCCCCCAGCGTGGTGCGCGAGACCTCTTCGATCAAGTCCCCGGCCTGTTCCCACAGCCAGTGCAGATTGGTTTCGAAGCGGCCGTTGTCCGCATAGGCCGCGAGGCGGGCGTTCACCTGCTCGTCGGTCAGCCGCTGCAGCTGCGAAGTGTCGCCGCTCATCAATCGCTCTCCATTCAATCCCGCTTGCCCTCTCCGGGCCGTCCCATTGCTCTTGACGGATAATGGTTAAGACCGGGTTAGGCGGGCGGCTCGAATCTTGCCTCTGCGGAAGCGCCGCCCTAAGCGGTCGGCACCGGCGCGAGCCTCTTGCTCCGGACCAGCTTTAAGGAACCCGGCTCGATGGCCGCACATCCACGCCCGCTCTCCCCGCACCTCACCGTCTGGCGCTGGGGGCCGGGCATGGCGGTGTCGATCCTCCACCGCATCACCGGCGCGGGACTGACCATCGTCGGGCTCGCGGTCCTGACCTGGTGGCTGATCGCGATCGCCGGCGGCGCCGGGACCTATGCGGAATTTGCCAAAGCGGCGAACCACCCGCTTGGGCTGGTTGTCCTGGTCGGCCTGGCCTGGGCGTTCTTCCAGCATCTGCTGTCCGGCATCCGTCACCTTGTGATGGACACCGGCGCGGCCTTCGAGCTCGGCGTCAACAAAAGGTTCGCAGTCCTGACCATCGTCGGATCGGTGGTCCTCACCGCCGCGTTGTGGGCCTATGTGCTGGGAGGCCGGGCATGAGCGCCGGCGAAAGCTCGACCCCGCTGGCCAAGGTCGCGGGCCTCGGGTCGGCGCGCGAGGGTGGCGAGCATTGGCTGACCGAGCGCGCCACCAGCATCGCCTTGCTGCTGCTCGGCGTGTGGCTTGTCGCCTCGCTTCTGCTGCTCCCCGCGCTCGACCAGAAGACGCTGGTCGAATGGCTGCGCGGGGCGAGCGGCGCGGTGCCGATGGCATTGCTGATCGTCGTCGGCTTTCTCCACGGCCTGCAGGGAATGAAGGTGGTCGTCGACGACTACGTCCATGACGAGGGCAACCGCTTCGCGCTGAGCACCCTGCTCCTGTTCCTCGCGGTCGGCGGGGGGTCGCTGGCGCTGTTCGCGCTCGGGCGGATCGCCTTCGGGGCGGCAGCTTGAGCGCCTACCAGATCGTCGACCATGTCTATGACGTGGTCGTCGTCGGAGCGGGCGGCGCCGGCCTGCGCGCGACCATGGGTGCGGCCGAGCAGGGCCTCCGAACCGCCTGCGTGACCAAGGTCTTCCCGACCCGCAGCCACACCGTCGCGGCGCAGGGCGGGATCGCCGCGGCGCTCGGCAACATGGGGCCGGATCACTGGACCTGGCACATGTACGATACGGTCAAGGGGTCCGACTGGCTCGGCGACCAGGACGCGATCGAATATATGGTCCGCGAGGCGCCGCAGGCGGTTTACGAGCTCGAGCATGCCGGGCTGCCGTTCAGCCGCACCGAGAAGGGTCTGATCTACCAGCGCGCGTTCGGCGGGATGACCCAGAACATGGGCGAGGGGCCGCCGGCCCAGCGCACCTGCGCCGCCGCCGACCGCACCGGCCATGCGATGCTCCACACGCTCTACCAGCAGAGCCTCAAGCACGACGCCGACTTCTTCATCGAATATTTCGCGCTCGATCTGATCATGGAGGACGGCGTCTGCCGCGGAGTCATGGCGCTGAGCCTCGACGATGGGTCGATCCACCGCTTCCGCGCGCAGGCGGTGGTGCTTGCGACCGGCGGCTACGGCCGCGTCTATTTCACCGCGACCAGCGCCCACACCTGCACCGGCGACGGCAATGCGATGGTCCTGCGCGCCGGCCTGCCGCTCGAGGACATGGAGTTCGTCCAGTTCCATCCGACCGGAGTCTATGGCGTCGGCGTGCTGATCACCGAGGGCGCGCGAGGCGAGGGCGGCTATCTGACCAACAGCGAGGGCGAGCGGTTCATGGAGCGCTACGCCCCGCACGCCAAGGACCTCGCCAGCCGCGACGTCGTCTCACGCTCGATGGCGACCGAAATCCGCGAGGGCCGCGGGGTCGGTGAGCACAAGGACCATATCTGGCTTCATCTCGACCACATCGACCCCAAGATCCTGCATGAGCGGCTGCCCGGGATCACCGAGACCGCGATGACATTCGCCGGGGTCGATTTGACCCGCCAGCCGATCCCGGTCGCGCCCACCGTCCATTACAATATGGGCGGCATCCCGACCAACTATCACGGCGAGGTGGTGGCGCCGAAAGGCGGCGATCCCGACGCGGTCGTGCCGGGCCTGTTCGCGGTCGGCGAGGCGGCGTGCGTTTCGGTCCACGGCGCCAACCGCCTGGGCTCGAACAGCCTTATCGACCTCGTCGTGTTCGGCCGCGCCGCCGGGAAACGGCTGGGCGAGGTGATCAAGCGCGACGCGCTCCAGGAGAAATTGCCCGAGGGCGCGGGCGAACTCGCGCTTACCCGCCTCGACACGTTCCGCCACGCCGAAGGGGGCAGCCCGACCGCCGAGATCCGGCTCGAGATGCAGCGTGTTATGCAGTCGGATTGCGGTGTGTTCCGCAACGACCGCACGCTCGCCGAGGGCGTCGCGAAGGTCGACAAGGTGTTCGCGCGCATGGCCGACGTCCGGGTCAGCGACCGCAGCCTCATTTGGAACAGCGACCTTGTCGAGACGCTCGAGCTCGACAACCTCCTCGCCCAGGCGGTGACGACGATGCACTGCGCCGCCAACCGCAAGGAAAGCCGCGGCGCGCACATGCAGGAAGATTATCCCGAGCGCGACGACAAGAATTGGATGAAGCACACGCTCGCCTGGCTCGACGGCTGGGGCGGCAAGGGCGGCGGGGTGAAGATCGACTACCGCCCGGTCCACGAACATACGCTCACCAACGACATCCAGTACATCAAGCCCAAGCCGAGAGTGTATTGAGCGCCTAAAAGTCCACCTTGTCGTAATGCGCGGGCGGGACGATCACTTCCATCCGCTCGCCGAGCAGGGGCCGGAAGCCGGGCCGCGACTTCATCACCGCGTACCAGTCCTTGGTCTGCTTGTGGCCGCGCCAGTCGAGCGCGCCGAGATAGTCCATCACGCTCAAATGCGCGGCGGCGGTGAAGTCGGCGAGGCTGAGGCCCGGCCCAGCGAGCCAGCGGCGGTGGTCGAGCAGATAATCGAGATAGTCGAGATGCTCGCCGGCGATGCGCATCGCCTCGCGCAGCACGCGGGTGTCGGGGGATTCGCGGCTGACCAGGCGCTTGCGCATCCGCTCGTTCATCATCGGCTCGACCGCCTCGCGATACATCTTCAGGTCGAACCATTCGGTCATCCGCCTGATCTCGGCGCGGAGCGTCGCATTGCCGTGGATCATCGGCATGCGATCGACCGTCTCGTCGAAATATTCGACGATCGGCTGGCTGCCGATGATCGTGACGCCCTGGTCGGGCTCGACCATCACCGGGGTTTCGCCGGCAGGGTTCAGGTCGATGAACTCGTCGCGCTTCTCCCACGGATTCTCGCGCACCAGCTCGTGGCCGACGCCCTTCTCGGCGAGCACCAGGCGGACCTTGCGCGAGAAGGGGCACAGCGGGAACTGGAAGAGCTGCCACATGAAGCGGCAGCTTTAGCGGGGTGAGCGGACGCGGCAATCCTCACCCGGGACGGGGAGCGGGACCATTCACCGAAGAGTGAATGGGGGAGGGGGCGGCGCGCAGGTCTCCAGACCCCCTCCGTCAGCCGCTTTGCGGCTGCCACCTCCCCGCGAGCGGGGAGGATTTAGCGCTTCGGGTAATTCGGATCGGGCATGTTGGCCGCGGCGCGCTCGATCGCCTCGCGGGCCTGGCGCATTCCCTGCATCACTTGCGGTAGCGCGGTCGCGAGCGCCCGCATGCTCGCCTGGATTTTCGGCCGGGCCTCGGCGATTTTGCGCTCGAGGTTACGGTCGAAATTTGGGTCGTCGCGGCGCGCGACCTCGCGCACCGTCAACCTTTTGTCGGCTGGCGTCGGGGGCCGGCCCTCGACCGCAGCCTGGACCTCGCCGACGGGCAGGTTGAGGAATGCGCGCGAGATCGCCTGCATCGCATCGGCGAGCCTGTCCCCGGTCGCCGGGTCGGTGAGCTGCGGCGGCAGCTGGACGACGCGGCGGAGGCGGCAGCGGCGGGCGCATCGGCCGGCTGAACTGCGAGCAGGGCGATCATAAGCAGGGCCATCAGTCGAACCTCTTTCTCAAGCCTTTGAATGACTTGGCCTCTCAGGCCTTAGCAAATCAGCGCGCGAGCAGCCATACCAAAGCGACCGCCCCGGCGACGATCCGGTACCAGGCGAAGGGCGCGAAGCCGTGGCGCGAAATATAGTGGACGAAGGCCTTCACGACGACGATCGCGACCACGAAGCTGACGACGAAGCCGACCGCGACGGTCCCGAAGCCGACGCCGCTCGCGCCCGCCATCAGCGTGTCGTGATGCTTGACCAGCTCGAGCGTGGTCGCGCCGAACATGGTCGGAATGGCGAGAAAGAAGCTGAATTCGGCCGCGGTGCGCCGCTCGACGCCCAGCGACAGACCGCCCATGATCGTCGCGCCCGAGCGGCTGACTCCCGGGATCATCGACAGGCATTGGATCAGGCCGACGCCGATCACGGTCTTGAGCGGCATTTCGGCGACGCCGACGATCGGCGTGTTCTTGACCAGCCGCTCGATCACCAGGATCGCGACCCCGCCGACGATGAACGCGACCGCGACGACCACCGCGTTGCCGAGCAGCGCCTCGATCTTGTTGATCAGCAGGAAGCCGAGGATCGCCGAAGGCAGGAAGGCGATCAGGATGTTGCGAACGAACCGCCACGACATCGGCTGATTCTTGAACAGGCCTTCGAGCACCGCCCAGAAGGTGCGCCAGTAGAGGACGACGATCGCCATGATCGCGCCCAGCTGGATGATGACGTTGAACGCCGCCCATTTCTCGCGCGTCGAAGCCGAGAAGCTCGGTGGCGAGGATCAGATGGCCGGTCGAGGAGACCGGCAGGAATTCGGTGACTCCCTCGACGATGCCGAGGATGATCGCGATCAGCAGGATTGGCATCGGCTAGGGGTCGAGTCTCAGGAGGCGGCGGTCAAATGAATTCGCCGGCCGGCGTGCTTGCCGCCCTTGCGGAAGCGGCTGAGCCATTCCTCGGCGACCGCGGCGAGCGGGGTCGGCTTGATCCCGAACGCCTCGAGGCCGGGCAGCTTGCCCGACGGGACGTTGTCCTGGCCGAGCATCAGCCACTGGTCGCGGGTCAGCGGCGCGCCGGGCAGCCAGCCGAAGCGCGAAAGCAAGCTTCCGAACAGGTCGGGCAACGGGACGATCTCGCGCTTCTGGCCGGTGATCGCGAGGATCGCCCGATGCAGCTCGATCATGGTCAGCACCTGCGGACCGCCGATCTCATAGGTCTTGCCGCCATGCTTCCCGGGCTCGAGCGCGGCCTCGGCGATCGCCTGGGCGAGGTCGCGGACATAGACCGGCTGGAAGGCCCGCCTGGCCGCGATCACCGGGCAGGAACGGCAGCTGGGCCATCGCCGCGAAGCGGTTGGTGAGCTTGTCCTCGGGCCCGAACACCAGCGACGGGCGGACGATCGTCGACTTGGGGAAGGCCTTGCGGACCGCCGCTTCGCCTTCGGCCTTGGTCCGCCCGTAATTCGACGCGGATTCGGGATCGGCGCCGATCGCCGAGATGTGCACCAGGGCGGCGCAGCCTTCCTCCCGCGCGGCCTTGGCGACGTTCCCCGCGCCCTCGACGTGCACACCCCACATCTGCCGGCCGAACACGCCGGTCAGGTTGACGACCGCGCTCGATGCACTCGATCGCGCGCTTGACGCTGGCCAGGTTCCTGACGTCGGCCCTGACGACGCCGAGCTGGCCGACCTGGCTCAGCGGCTGGATGAAATAGGAATTGCGCGGGTCGCGGCTGGCAACCCGGATTCGAACCCCGCTCCGCATCAGGAATTCGCAGACGTAGCGGCCGATGAATCCATCGCCGCCGAAGACGGTCACAAGCTCTTCGAAGCGCTCGATCATGGCTGGCGCGATAGCCTCTGGGTTCCTAGATTGACAAGGCAGGCCGGGCGCCCCTAAGCGCGCCGACCTGCTGAACGACTGACGCCCCGTGCCCAGGTGGCGGAATTGGTAGACGCACCAGCTTCAGGTGCTGGCGCTCGCAAGGGCGTGGAGGTTCGAGTCCTCTCCTGGGCACCATTGTCGCCTGCAGGATGTCCGGGGGACATCCGAAGCCGACAATCACGCACAGCCTGTCCAGGGGACAGGCGAGCATGGCGATCGCCGCGAGGGAGCCGGAAGTCACATCGCTGACACTTGAAGGACCGCCGAGAACCGCCATTTCGCAGATCATGATAAACATCCGCAAATTCGACAGCCTCGGCCACGCCGACCACGGCTGGCTCAATGCCCGCCACCATTTTTCCTTCGCCGATTACCACGATCCGCAGCGCATGAGCTGGGGCGCAATCCGCGTTTGGAACGACGACCAGATCGCGGCCAAGAGCGGCTTTCCGCCGCACCCGCATCGCGACATGGAGATCGTGACCTATGTCCGTACGGGCGCGATCACCCACCAGGATTCGCTGGGCAACAAGGGCCGCACCGGTGCCGGCGACGTCCAGGTCATGAGCGCGGGGACCGGAGTCGTGCACGCCGAATATAATCTGGAGGACGAGCAGACGACCCTGTTTCAGATCTGGATCGAGACCGACAAGCCGGGCGCAGCGCCGGCGTGGGGTGCGATGCCCTTCCCAAAGGACGCGCGGAACGGCAGCTTCCAGTTGCTCGCCAGCGGCGACGCAGCCGACGGCGCGCTGACCATCAACGCCGACGCAAGGATCCTCGGAGCGACGGTCAAGGCCGGCGACACGATCGACTTCACCGCCGATCCGACCCGTCACCTCTATCTGGTGCCGAGCGGCAAGGTGCGGGTGAACGGGGTCGAGGCAGGGGCGCGCGATGGCGTCGCGATCACCGGCGAGGACAAGGTCAGCATTGCCGCCGAAGACGATAGCGAGCTCGTCCTGGTCGACGCCCGCTAAGCCCGAGTCCGGGTTCGTTCATCCAGCTTGTGCTTGAAGACCGCGACAGCGGCGGCCATGGGTGGCCCCACGCGCGCGCAAGCGGCGCGTTTCATGGCATGAGTGGGAGGCGATGAGAGCGGGTTTGCGCCTGGGGTTGGCAATATTGGCGGCGGGACTGGCCCTCGGCCAGGCGCCCGCGCACGCGCAAAGCAATAGCGCGGCGACGTCCAACACGCCCCAGCCCGAGACGATCGGGCCGCGCGAGCTTCAGAATTTCAGCCTTCCGGGAACGGTCACCAGGCCTGCGGAGCAGCCTGCGGCGCCGCCATCGACGAGCGCTCCCGCGCCGCGACCTGTGCGCACCGCGCCGGCCCCGCCAGCCGAGTCCGGCCCGGTCCGCAGCGCGCAGACGAGGCCGCGATCGCCTTCGCCTTCGGCTGGTGGATCGGCTGCTCCGGCCGCGCAGCCGCGCGCCCCGCTCGCGGCATCCTCGACGCAATCGGTCGCTTTGCCGCCCGCGACGTCGGCTCCCGAGCTGCCCCAGCCAGGATTCGCCCCGGCCGCTGAAATCCCCCGCACCGACGCCCACGAACGGGGGGCCGCCAATGTTCGTCTGGCTGATGCTGGCAGCAGTGCTCGGCGGCGGTGCGGCGCTGCTGCTGTGGCGGCGCCGTTCCCGCGCCGCATTCGCGGACGGATCGCAATTCGAATACTTTTCGGCGCCCGAGCCAGAGCCGGCGCTTCCGCCTCCGCCACAACCCTCGCATGTCCCGGTCAGATGGCTTCCCCCGACTGACCATTCCCCTGCTGAGCCGCCCAAGCCGGCCGGCGTGGCCAAGCCGACCGGCGTCGTGTCGTCGCGCCTGCGGCCTTGGGTCGACCTCAATTTCACCCCGCTCGCCTGCGACATCGAAGCCGGCCGCGTCGTGATTCATTTCGACATCGAGATGTTGAACTCGGGCAGCAGCGCCGCCCGCGACCTGCTGGTCGAGGTCAGCCTGTTCAACGCGGGCCCGACGCAGCAGCAGGATATCGCGGCCTTTTTCGCCAATCCGGCGGGTCCCGGCGAGCGCATTCCCGGAATCGCACCGCTCAAGAGCCTGTCGATCCGCAATTCGATCGTCGTCGAACGCTCGAACATCCGGATGGTCGAGCTGGGGGGCAATCAGGTCTATGTCCCGGTGGTCGCCTTCAACGTCCATTACCGGGGAACCGGCGGCGACGCCCAGACGTCAGCCAGCTACCTGGTCGGCCGCGACACCGGCGGCGACAAGCTCGGTCCGCTTCAATTGGGGAAGCCGCGCCAGATCACCGGTCTTGGCGTCCGTCCGCTCCCAATCGCCGTCAGGCGATAAGTCTTAGAGGACGCTGCTGTTGTAGCTGTGCCAGGCGAGCACAGCCGCGGCTCCCCGGTACGGCCGCCACGCTTCGGCAAGTTCGCGCAGCTGTTTTTCACTCGGCCTGTCGGCAAGGCCGAGCTGCCGCCCGAGCTCGACCATTACCGCGAGGTCGCCGGCGGGGAACACGTCGGCCCGCCCTTCCGCGAACAGCAGATATATCTCCGCAGACCAACGACCGACGCCCTTGATCTGGGTCAGCAGGGCAATCGCTTCCTCATCGTCAGCGGGAAGATGATCGAGGTCGAGATCGCCCGAAACAACCAGTCCCGCGAGGCTACGGATATAGCCGGACTTCTGCCGTGACATTCCGGCCGCGCGTAATTCCTCGTCGCTGGCGGCAAGCAGCAGGTTGAGGTCGGGCGGCGACCCGAACGCGGCCTCGAGTTTGGCCCACATCGACCGCGCCGCAGCGACGCTGACTTGCTGTCCGACGATGGTCCGAAGCAAGGTCTGTGCGCCGGGCTCGCCCGTGCGGGGCTCGGGAACTCCGAACTTTTCGACGACCCGGGCGAAGGCCGGCTCGCGCTCGGCGAGGGCGATAACAGCAGATTTAATGCTCTTCCTCGTCCGAACCATCACCTGAGGCTCGCCGCGTAAAGTGCGACCGCGGCTGCGTTGGACACGTTCAGGCTTTCAATCGCGCCGGTAATCGGCAGCCGGGCCAGAGCGTCGCAATGCTCGCGCGTGTTCGGTCGCAATCCGGGGCCTTCCGCGCCCAGCACCAGCGCCACCAGCGGGGGGCCGAGGGCGTCCTTGAGCTCCGTTTCGGCATCGCCGGTCAAGCCGATTCGCCAGAAGCCGGCCTCTCCGATTTCCTCGAGCGCCCGCGCGAGATTGACCACGCGCACCCACGCAATGCGCTCGAGCGCTCCTGACGCGGCTTTGGCGACGACCCCGCTTTCCGGTGGCGAGTGGCGGTCCTGGGTAACGATCCCGATCGCCCCGAACGCGGCGGCGGAGCGCAGAATCGCGCCGACGTTATGCGGATCGGTGACCTGATCGAGGACCAGCAGCACGGCACGCTCTCCCGCGCGGCCCAGGATTTCGTCGAGCCAGACCTCCTCGAGCGGTTCGGCTTCGACCACCACGCCCTGGTGGGGAGCATCGCCCGGAACCAGCCGGCCGAGGTCGGCGACGTCGGCGAATGTCACCGCAACCTCCTTGGCAAATTGCATCGCCGCGGCCGCATCGCGCGTCGCCCATGCGCGCAGGATCTTCCGCCGCGGATTGTCGAGCGCGGCTGCAACGGCGTGACGGCCCCAGAAGCGCGGACGGTTGGGCGTGCCGTGCTGGTGATGCGAGCGTTTGCGGGCCATGCGGCCCCATTGCGCATGGACCGCGCCGGCCGCAACCCGTGTTGGTGAATCAGGCTGGTGTCGTGCTCCGTTCCCGCCGATCGCGGCGGTTGGCACGCCACGTGCCGATCGCGAGGATGATCACCATCGGCCAAGCCCAGAAGAACAAAGCAGCGGCGTAGGCCCGGGCAAAAAGTTGGACGTCGATGACCTTGAGGATGTGCCCGAGGATTGCCGTCAACTGGAGTCCGGCGATCCATAACGGCCAGAATCGATCGGATCGCAGCGCAACCCAAAGGAACCCGGCGAACACGCACAGGTCGACCAGCATCAATTTCGTTTCGATCCCCTCGTATCGCTCGCGGATGGGCGGGAGGACGAGTTCGCTCGCGATCAGGCCCAGAATCATAACGACACTGACCTGCCGCTCGTCGCGCCTTCCACGCAAAAGTGCGTAAAGCGCGACGAGAGCAAGCAGGATTCGAAAAAAATTAGGTGCCATGGTCTGTCATCAACCGCAGCACGCCTGAGCGACCGCGGTCAACGGGTGCCTTCACGCGACGATGCGAAGGTCGGCGCGGCCCTCGGCTGGCGGGCAATCGCTGTCGCCGAAGCTGACCGTGCGCAGGCCCGGAATCGACTTGCGCGTTTCGACCAGCGCGACGTGGCAATTGGCGATCCCGCCGCGCGCCGCGACCAGGCCGCTCGTTGCAGCGACAAGCTGCTCGAAGGCCGCATGCGAATTGGCGAAGCCGGCGCCCGTGACTGAACGGGCATTGACCATTTTCAACTGCAGCTCGGCGATTTCGCCAAGCGCCGCCTCGATGCTGTCCTCGACCGTGCGGACCTGGGTGGCGACTTCATAAGCGGCATTCTCGATCATCTGTTTGCGCATGGTGCTCCTTTCCCGGACGCATAAGCGCCGGGTGGCTGTCGGACCGATCTGAGAGTCGGGCTTAACTCTTAAGGAGCCTGGCGAGGCTTTCGAGTCCGGCGAGATACATGCCCGCCGAGAACGCCGCTCCGATCGCGATCGTTGCGATCCAGAACAGCCTCTGACCGACACTCATCTCATTCCGGGGGTTTCTCCTCGTTGCGAACGGCAATTGCAGGGAAGGCGCGAAAGCGACGGTCGGTTGCTCGGTCCCGAAGCCGACTCCCTCGGCCTCCCCTGCGCGATCAGCGTGCCGAATCTGATAGCCGATCGCGGCTTCTGGGTGGCCCGAGTGAGGTTGCCGCTCAATGTGCGGTGGTTGATGTATCAAACGCTGATATTCGCCGCCGTAACGAGCGACGATGCGCGCGGCCTGGCTGCGGCGTTCGACGCCAAGGATATGGAGCGCGCCGCGGATGCGCTGGTCGACGGTGTGCGGCGAGATGTCGAGGTGGGCCGCGATCTCCTTCGACGACAAATGATCGTTCACCAGCCGCAGGCAGTCGAGCTGGCCGGCCGTCAGCCGCGCGACGCGCAGCGAAATTACGTCGTCCGGCTCACTCATTTGGGGCGGCGGAGAAAATCCAGGCGCACCATCCAAATCCTGCAATGCAATCCCCAAATTGGCCATAATAGCCGTGCCCCCCGAGCAGCAAGTCTCGAATTACTTTATGATATCTTATGAACTTTCGCCATGTTTCAGGCGATTCCAACCGTTTTGGAGCAAAACGGGTGGTGGAGAGGGCTGGATTCGAACCAGCGTACGCTTGCGCGGGCAGATTTACAGTCTGCTGCCTTTAACCACTCGGCCACCTCTCCAGGCTTGTCACGCGTAGCCAGTCCGGGGAACTGGCGAGCATGGCGAGCAGGCGCGCCATGTGGCGGCGCGACATAGGTGTGTCAACGCGCTCCAAATATCGAAGTGCCGGTCGCCCCTCGCTGCCGCTCGGGCGCTCCAAAATTCAATCGCGCCCCGCGCGATCAAATTTTGGAGCGGGTGAAGGGAATCGAACCCTCGTCGTAAGCTTGGAAGGCTTCTGCTCTACCATTGAGCTACACCCGCCCGCGCGCACCGCAGGCAATGCCATTGCAGGCGGAGCCGCGTCAACCTGACCGTCAGCAAGCTTGACGCTCGTCAAGCGCTTGGCCTAGCAGGCAATTCGATGAGGCACCTGAACATCCTCGCCACGATCTCGACTGCTCGCACGTGGTGGCGCGAGCAGTCTATTGCGGCGCGATGGCGCGACTGATCGACTAGCACCGATCATCGATTGCCCGCCCGCCTTCCGGCGGGCTTTTTTGTTTCAGGTGAGTTCCCATGACCCAGTTACTATCCGTTTGCCGCGGCGACATGGCGGCAGCGGCGCCCGCCGAACCGGATGCCGATCCCGCGATCTCGAGCCTGCTCGACGGGAACGATCTCGACCGTTTTGCTGCCCGGTGCCTGTTCCGCCGCATCGTCGAAGGGTCGCTCAGCGACCCGTTGATGGCCGCGGCTTTCGTTGCCCTGCAAGTCAAGGGCGAGACGTCCGAAGAGTTGATCGGAGCGGCAATGGCGCTGCGCAGCGCGGCGAGGCCTTTTCCGCGACCCGATAGCCTGTTCGCCGACTGCTGCGGCACGGGCGGCGATTTCTCGGGCTCGATCAATGTCTCGACCACCGCCGGCCTCGTCGCTGCCGCCTGCGGGCTGCCCGTGATCAAGCATGGCAACCGTTCGTTCACATCGAGATGCGGGTCCGCCGACGTCCTCGAGGCGCTTGGCGCCCGGCTTGACCTAACCGCGCTCGAATCGCGGGAGATTCTCGACCAGACCGGTTTCTGCTTCCTGCTTGCGCCGCTCTATCATCCCGGCATCGCCCACGCGGGCCCGGTGCGCCGGGCGCTCAAGACCCGGACGATCATGAACCTGCTTGGTCCCTGCCTTAACCCGGCGCGGCCGAATGTGCAGCTGCTCGGCGTCGCCGACCCCGCGACGCTTCGGCCGATCGCCGAGACCTTGTGCGCGCTGGGCGTCGATCGCGCGCTGGTCGTCCATGGCTCGGGCCTCGATGAGGTCGCGCTCCACGGATTCACCCAGGCGATCCGGCTCGGCCGCGGCGAACTCGAAGAGATCGAGATCACCCCCGAACAAGCGGGCCTCCGGCGCACGTCGGCCGACCAGATCAAGGGTGGATCGCCGAGGGAGAATGCACGCCATCTCGCCAATCTGCTCGACGGTCATGGACGCGCGGCCGACCTGTCGGTGGTCGCGCTGAATGCCGGCGCGCTGCTGATGACGGCCGGACTGGCGCCGGACCTGAGAATCGGGGTCGCCATGGCGCTCGACGCGATCGCCTCGGGCGGGGCGAAGCAGGTGCTCGATCGCTTCATCGAGGCAAGCCGTGGCTGATCCGCGGGGCGTACTTGGCGAAATTGCGGCGGCAAAGCGAACCGAGCTGGCGTCGCGCTACGCCGGTATGGCGCTGGATGCGCTGCGCGCCCATGCCAGGCCGACGCAGTTCGGCCTCGCCGACGCCCTGGCCCGCCCCGGCGCCCGTTTCATCCTCGAGATCAAGCGCGCTTCGCCCTCGGCCGGGGCAATCCGGGCCGATGCCGATGCAGCGCGGATCTCGCGCGGCTATGCAGGCGTGGCCGATGCCCTGAGCGTCCTTACCGATTCCGCATTCTTCGGCGGATCGCTCCGCGACCTCGCTGCGGCCCGGGCCGAATTCGACGGGCCGATCCTGGCGAAGGACTTCTTCGTCGATCTGCGCCAGGTGGCCGAGGCCCGGATCGCCGGAGCCGATGCGATTCTCGTGATGCTCGCGCTGCTGGACGATGCGTCGGCCAGGCAGATGATCGTCGAGGCTCGCCGTTTCGGAATGGACGCGCTCGTCGAGGTTCACGACGAGCGCGAGATGCGCCGCGCAGTGGATATTGGGGCCCGCCTGATCGGCATCAACAACCGCGACTTGCGCGACCTCTCGGTCGATCTGTCGACAACCGAGCGTCTCGCCGCCTTTGCACCCGACTGCTTTCTCGTTTCCGAATCCGGCATATCGGCGCGCGGTGACGTCGAGCGGCTCGCACCGTTCGTCGACGCTTTCCTCGTTGGTTCGTCGCTGATGCGGGCCGACGACCCCGCCCAGGCTGCGCGCGAGCTCGTCTTTGGACGCACCAAATTATGCGGATTGAACTGCGGCGCCGACATGCGCGCCGCCCGGCCAGCGGCATTCGCCGGCTTCGTGTTCGTGCCTGGCAGCCCCCGCCATGTCACGGCACTCGAAGCCGCGCCGCTGGCCGGCCTTGCGCGCAAGTCCGGGATGCTTCCGGTCGGCGTGTTTCGCGACGTGCCGCTTGCGACCGTTGCCGAGGCGGCGGAGGCGCTAAGTCTCCACGCGGTGCAGTTGCATGGAGATTATGATGGCGAGGACATCCGAGCCCTTCGAAGCCACCTGCATGACGATAGTGAAATTTGGACCGCGCTCAGTGTCGGCCGCGACCTGCTTTCCGCGCGCGGCGGCGACCGGCTGTTATTCGACAATGGGGACGGCGGGACTGGCCGAGGCTTCGATTGGTCGCTGATCGAGGACCATCCTGACCTGCCGAGCGCGCTCGTCGCTGGCGGCATTGGGGTCGGAAATGCGCGCACGGCACAGCGCCTCGGCGCTTACGCAATCGACCTCTGCTCCTCGGTCGAGGACAAACCCGGATTAAAGTCGGGCGAAAAAGTCGCGGCACTGTTCGATGCGCTCCGTCCTGCCGCGCGAGAACGGATGCTTGCATGCGCCTGAGCGGACGCTTCGGCCGCTTCGGCGGGACTTATGTGCCGGAAATCCTGGTGCCGGCGCTCGAGCAGCTCGAGCGGCAATTCCTCGACGCGCAGAACGACCTGTCTTTCACCGCCGAGCTGAACGGTCTGCTCGCCAATTACGCCGGACGTCCGACTCCGCTGACGCGCTGCCGAAACCTTCCCGGCAACATCTTTCTAAAGCGCGAGGACCTGCTCCACGGCGGGGCGCACAAGACCAACCAGGTGCTTGCTCAGGGCCTGCTGGCGAAGCGCATGGGCAAAACCCGCCTGATCGCCGAGACCGGCGCCGGCCAGCACGGAGTTGCGACCGCGATGGCCGGCGCGCTTCTCGGGTTTGAGACCGTCATCTACATGGGCGCCGACGACGCCCGACGGCAGGAGCTCAACGTTTTTCGGATGAAGTTGATGGGCGCCCGCGTCGTGCCGGTCGAGAGCGGCGGCCGGACGCTCAAGGATGCGATCAACGAAGCGCTGCGCGATTGGTCGGCGAGCTTCGAGACCACGCATTACTTGCTCGGCACGGCGGCCGGGCCGCACCCGTTCCCGACCATGGTGCGCGAATATCAGCGGGTGATCGGCCGTGAGGCGCGGGCGCAGATTCAGGAGCAGCTCGGGCGCTTGCCCGATGCCGCGATCGCGTGCGTCGGCGGAGGATCGAACGCGATCGGGCTGTTCGCCGATTTCCTCGATGACGACGTGCGGCTGATCGGGGTCGAGGCGGCCGGGCGCGGACTCGATGGCGGGGAGCATGGCGCGACCCTGCTCCGCGGACGGCCCGGCGTGCTTCACGGCGCCGAGACCTACTTGCTGCAGGACGACGACGGGCAGGTCGCCGACAGCTGGTCGGTCTCCGCCGGGCTCGATTATCCCGCGGTCGGGCCGGAGCATGCGCATCTCAAGGACAGCGGCCGCGCCGAATATGTCGGAGCAACGGACGCCGAGGCGCTCGCCGCGTTCAAGCGGCTCGCGACAAGCGAAGGCATATTGTGCGCGTTCGAATCCGCGCACGCGCTCGCGCATGCGTTGAAGGTGGCCGAGGCCGAGCCGGACAGCGTCCTCCTGGTCGGCCTGTCCGGCAGGGGAGATAAGGACGTGGCCCAAGCACAAAGCCTACTCGCATGAGCCGCTACGCTGCCATGTTCGATCGGCTCGCAGCGCGTGGGGAGGGCGCGTTTGGGGCATTCCTGATGCTCGGCGATCCGGACCTCGAGACCAGCGCGCGTTTGCTCGACGACGTCGTCGCCGGCGGCGCCGACATGGTCGAGGTCGGAATCCCCTTCTCGGACCCGGTCGCCGACGGGCCGGTGATCCAGGCCGCGGCGAACCGCGCGCTCGATTCGGGGGTCCGAGTCGCGGGCTGCTTTGCGCTGATCGCCCAGTTTCGGGCCCGCCATGCGCATATTCCGCTGGGAATTTTGACCTACGCGAATCTCGTCGTGAACCGGGTCGGATTCATGCGCGAGGCGGCCGAGGCAGGAGCCGACAGCCTGCTCATCGCCGACGTGCCGTCGCTCGAAGCCGAGCCCTTCGTGCGTGAGGCCGATCAGGCCGGACTGGACCTCGTGTTGATCGCCGCTGCGAACACTCCGCAGCCCGCCCTAGAGCGTATCGCAAGCCTTTCGAAAGGCTACACTTATTGCGTCAGCCGGACGGGCATCACCGGCACTCACGCGGGTGGACAGTTCGATCGCGGCCTGGTCGATCGGCTGCGGCGAGCCGGTGCTCCGCCGCCTGTCTTCGGCTTCGGAATCTCGGCGCCCGAGCACGTCCGGGCGGCACTCGATTCGGGCGCTGCGGGAGTCATTTGCGGGTCGGCGATTGTCGACCTCGCGGCCCGCGCCGGGGACGTCGTTAACTTCGTAGGGTTGCTAAAATCGTCATGTTTCAACGACAAAGTGCGGGAACGACTCGCGGGCGCAATGATTGAATTGCCCTGATCAGGAGGTTTTTATGCCGGCGCGTCCAATCTGGCGGGGTCAAATTCGGCTCGCTTTGGTGTCGATACCGGTCGAGCTGTATCCGGCGACCAAGAGCGGTGCGCAGATCCAGTTTCACCAAATCCACGAGCCGTCGGGCAAGCGCATCAAATATGAAAAGGTCGTGCCCGGGATCGGGCCGGTCGACCGCGACGAAATCGTCAAAGGCTACGAAGTCGAGAAGGGGCAATATGTCCTGCTCGACCCCGAAGAGATCGAAAGCGTCAAGCTCGAGAGCCGCAAGACGCTCGATCTCGTCCAGTTCGTCGACGAGAAAGACATCGACGGAACCTATTTCGACAAGCCTTATTATGTCGTGCCCGCCGACGACCTCGCCGAGGAAGCTTATGTCGTGCTGCGCGACGCGCTGAAGGCGGCACGCAAGGTCGGCGTCGGCCAGCTTGCGATGCGCGGCCAGGAATATGTGGTTGCGCTAAAGCCTTGCGGACGCGGCATCCTGCTCGAGACGCTGCGCTACGCCGACGAAGTGCACAAGGCGTCAGGTTTCTTCCGCGACATTGGCGATCACAAACCGGACGCCGACCTGCTCGACATGGCCTCGATGCTGATCGAGAAAAAGGCCGGCGAGTTCGACCCAAAAGACTACCACAACCGTTACGTCGACGCGCTTCACGAGCTGATCGCGAAGAAGCAGAAGGCCAAGGGTAAGAAGATCATCGAACAGCCGGACGAAGCGCCGCCAAAGGGCTCGAACGTGATCGACCTGATGGCCGCGCTGAAGAAGAGCCTCGGCGACGAGAAGAAGGCCAAGAAGGCGCCCGCCAAGACGGCGAAGAAGGAAGCCCCGGCGCGCAAGCGAGCATAAGCCATGGCCCAGCGCGGCGCGCTCGACATCGAGACGTACAACCGCAAGCGCGACTTCGCGAAAACCAAGGAGCCGCGCGGGCGCAAGCTCAAGGGCAAGGGCGACAGCTTCGTCGTCCAGAAGCACGCAGCGAGCCGGCTGCACTGGGACTTCCGGCTCGAGCTCGACGGCGTGCTCAAAAGCTGGGCCGTTCCCAAGGGCCCGAGCCTCGATCCCAACGAGAAACGCCTCGCCATGCACGTCGAGGATCATCCACTCGATTATGGTGGGTTCGAAGGGACAATCCCAAAGGGCGAATATGGCGGCGGCACGGTGATGCTGTGGGACAAGGGACGCTGGATCCCCGAGCCGAGCAAGGACCCGAGCAAGACCATCGAGGAAGGGCACCTCCACTTCACGCTCGAGGGTGAGCGCATGAAGGGCGAGTGGGTGCTGTTCCGCCTCAAGCCTCGCCCGGGCGAGCGCGGCGAGCCTTGGATGCTGAAGAAGGTCACCGACGAATATGCCGACCCCGCGCACGGCGATGCGCTGGTCGACGATTGCGTGACCAGCGTGACCACCGGCCGGACCATGGCCGAGATCGCGTCGGGCGAGGACGTCTGGCACTCCAACAAGGCCGCTGGGCGGAAGACGGGGAAAGCGAAGAAGACGGCGGGCAAGGCGCCGCCGCGGTTCCAGCCGCCGCAGCTCGCAACCCTGGTCGATGAGGTGCCGACGGGCGATTCCTGGATTCACGAATATAAATATGACGGCTATCGGCTCGAACTGGCGGTGGGTGAGGGAGTTGCCACCGCATGGACGCGCAACGGCAAGGACTGGAGCGACAAGTTCAAGGCGCTGGTCAAGGCTGCGGCGAAGCTGCCGGCTGGCTGCCTGATCGACGGCGAGGCGGTCGCGCTCGACGACGACGGCAAGCCAAGCTTCCAATTGCTGCAGTCGACGCTCAAGGACAGCAGCCGCGCGGCCCTGGCCTTCTATGCCTTCGACCTGCTCGTCGACCGCGGCGAGGACATCCGCAAGCTTCCCAATATCGAGCGCAAGGCGCGGCTCGCGGCCTTGCTCGACCGGGCGCACCCGCCGATCCTCTATGGCGATCATGTGATCGGCCGCGGCGAGGAGCTGTTCCGCGAAATCTGCAAGGCCGGCGGCGAGGGCATCGTCTCCAAGAAGGCGAGCGCGACCTACAGCGGCACGCGCACGCGCAACTGGCTCAAGGTCAAATGCATCCAGCGGCAGGAATTCGTCATCGTCGGCTGGTCGGAAAGCGACAAGCGCCGGGGCTTCCGCTCATTGCTCCTGGCCGCGCGCGACAAGCGCAAGCTCACCTATGTGGGCAAGGTCGGCACCGGTTTCGACGGGCAGCTGATCGAGGATTTGATGGAGCGGATGGAGCCGCTTGCGGTCGACAAGGCGCCGGTCGAGGTGCCGCGCGCCGAGCGCAAGGGCGCCCACTGGATCAAGCCCAAGCTCGTCGCCGAGATCGCCTTTTCCGAATTCACCGATGACGGCATCCTTCGGCACCCGAGCTTCATCGCGCTGCGCGAGGACAAGCCGGCGTCCGAGGTCGTGCGCGAGGTGCCCAAGCACCTTAGCCAAGCGGAGAAGAAGCCGGTGAAGCGCACCGCACGGAAAAGCGCCGCGACCGCCGCGGATTTCGGGATCGAAATCAGCAGCGCGGACCGGGTGATCTACCCCGACGTCGGCGTAACCAAGGGCGAGCTCGCCGATTATTATGCGGCGATCGAGCCGCTGATCATGGTCGATGCCGCGAAGCGGCCGATGACCGTGATCCGCTATCCCCAGGGCACCGCCGGCCAGGGCTTTTTCCAGAAGCATGACACCGGGACCTTCGGCCCGCACGTCAAGCACGTTCCGATCAAGGAGAAGGACGGCCACACCGAAGACTATCTCTATTTCGACGACATCAAGGGTCTGCTCGCGTGCGTCCAGATGGGCACCATCGAGTTCCACGGCTGGGGCAGCAGGGTCGGAAGGATCGAATATCCGGACCGGCTGGTCTTCGACCTCGATCCCGACGTCGGGCTCGATTTCAACACGGTGAAGGATGCCGCGGTGCTGCTGCGCGGGCTGCTGGAGGGCCTCGGGCTCAAAAGCTTCCCCCTCCTCACCGGCGGGAAGGGCGTGCACGTCGTCGTCCCGCTCGATGCGTCGAAGAACTGGGCCGCGGTCAAGAGCTTCGCCGAGCGCTTCAGCCGCGCCATCGCCGAGGCCGAGCCGGAGATGTTCACCGCCAACATCCGCAAGGCCCAGCGCAAGGGCCGCATCTTCCTCGACTGGCTGCGCAATCAGCGCGGCGCGACGGCGGTGATGCCTTATTCGGCGCGCGCCCGCGAAGGTGCGCCGGTGGCGGCCCCCGTCGCCTGGGACGAGCTCGACCAGTATGAGAGCGGGCACCATTTCGGCGTCCGCGATGCGGACGAACTGCTGGACCGCGCCGGCTCGAAGGCGCTTGCGGGTTGGGGCAAGGCGAAGCAAGCCTTGCCGGATGCATAAGCTCTCGTCCGCGGCTTTCCTTCCGCTCCTCTTCCTCATCACCGCCGCTTCGCCGCCCGAACAGGCGCGGTGGAAAGCCGAAGCCGCGCGCATAACGATCGTCCGCGACGATTGGGGGATCGCCCATGTCCGCGGTCCGACCGATGCCGACGCGGTGTTCGGGATGATCTACGCCCAGGCGGAGGACGACTTCCCGCGCATCGAGGCCAATTATTTGACCGCACTCGGGCGAACCGCCGAGGCCGAGGGCGAAAAAGCGGTCTGGCAGGACCTGCGCGCGCGGCTTTTCGTTAGCGACGCCGAGCTTAAGGACTATTATGCGAACAGCCCGGCCGCGATGCAGACGCTGATGAACGCGTGGGCCGACGGGCTGAACTATTTTCTCGCCACGCATCCCGAGGTGAAGCCGCGCGTGCTCAGGCGGTTTGAGCCATGGATGGCGCTGAGCTTTACCGAAGGCAGTATCGGCGGCGACATCGAGCGCATCGACCTCAATGGGCTGCGGAATTTCTATGGCTCTAACCGTCATGCTGAACTGGTTTCAGCATCCATGAACACGGCCTATTCGACCTGTCGCACCCGGTGTTCATGGATCCCGGATCAAGTCCGGGATGACGATCTTGAGCGGCGAGGTTCAAACGGCATTGCGATCGCTCCGTCACTGACCGCGGGCGGCGCGTCGCTGCTACTGATCAACCCACACACCAGCTTCTTCTTCCGGGCCGAACAGCAGGTGACCAGCGACGAGGGCCTCAACGTCTACGGCGCGGCGACCTGGGGCCAGTTCTTCGTCTACCAGGGTTTCAACGCTCACGCCGGCTGGATGCATGCGTCGAGCGGCGTCGATAACGTCGACGAATTCGCCGAAACGATCGAGCGCCGCGGAAAAACCTCCTGCTACCGATACGGGCGCGAGTGCCGGGTCCTGGCAGTTCGGCCGGTGACCATTCGCTACCGGCTGGCGAACGGCGGTCTGGGTTCGCGTAGCTTCACCACGTATCGCACCCACCACGGTCCGATCGTTCGTTCAGAGGGCGCCCGGTGGATCGCCTTCGAGATGATGGACCGGCCGGTCCAGGCGCTCGAGCAAAGCTACGCGAGGACCAAGGCGAGCGATCTTGAATCCTATATGCGCGTCGCTCAGCTCAAGGCCAACAGTTCGAACAACACAATCTTTGCCGACGATAAGGGCGAGATTGCCTACCTCCATCCGCAGTTCGTCCCGCGGCGCAGCGAGCGTTTCGACTATACCAAGCCGGTCGACGGCAGCGACCCGGGAAGCGATTGGGGCTCGCTTCATTCGCTCCCCGAGCTGCCCAACTCCATCATGCCCCCCACCGGGTGGGTCCAGAACACGAATGCGTGGCCGTACCGGGCGGCCGGCGCGTTCAGCCCGGACCAACGGCGTTTTCCAAAGTACATGGACATGTTCGGTGAGAACTTTCGCGGACTCCACGTGGTGAAGCTGTTGACCGGAAGCCGCGGCTGGACTCTCGACCGGCTGCAATCGGCCGCGTTCGATCCTTATCAGCCGGGCTTCGCCGTGCTGATCCCGCCGCTGGTCCAGGCCTTCGATTCGTTGCCGCAAAGCGACCCTCGGCGACAGCGGCTTTCCAGCCCTATCGCGCTGCTGCGCGACTGGGATTATCGCTGGGGCGCGCAATCGCAAGCGCAGACGCTGGCGATGTTCTGGGGAGACGCGCTGCTGAAGGCGCTCAATGCGCCTGCCGACGAACCCAATAACAAAAAGATGATGCGCCTTTCGAGCGACACCACGGCCGATCAGAAGCTGCAGGCTCTGAGCGACGCGGCTGACCGGCTCACCCGTGAGTTTGGCAGCTGGCAAGTGCCGTGGGGCGAGGTCAACCGGTTCCAGCGAATCTCGGGCGCGATCGACCAGCCGTTCAGCGACAGTGCCCCGAGCACGCCGATCCCGTTCGCCTGGGGCGTTTACGGTTCGTTGGCCTCGTCGAGCGCGGGCCCGAAGCCCGGCACGAAGAAATGGTACGGCACTTCCGGCAACAGCTTCGTCGCGGTGGTCGAGTTCGGAAAGCGCGTTCGCGCCCGAGCGGTCACCGCGGGCGGCGAGAGCGGCCATCCGGCCTCGCCCCACTTCAATGACGAAGCCCAGCGCTACGCGTCAGGCAATTTGCGCGAAGTCTATTTCTATCCCGACCAGCTTCAGGGCCACACCGAGCGGACCTATCACCCGGGCGAGTGAGCTAGAATTTTACCCCGAGCTCGACTCCCCAGATGCGCGGCTCGTTGACCATTGCGGTGAGGTTGTTGAAGTCGATCCCCGACACTGCGCTCTCGTCGTTGGTGACGTTGCGGACGAAGCCGGCAACATCGTACCGGTCCCATTTATAGCCCACGCGGACGCCGCCCTCGACCAGATGGTCGTCGCTGAACTCGACCGACTTGTAGAGGAAGAACTGGATTTTCGAACGATAGTACCAGTCGGTGTAAAAATAGATGTCGCCCGGCCCGAGCGGATGTTCGTAGCCGGCGGTGAAATTGACCGTCCACCTTGGCGCCTGGGGAAGCTGATTGCCGTTGATGAAGACCTCGCCCGGATCGAACGGGACGCTCGGAACGGCAAACGTGTTGAGCACCGTGCATGGCGCCGCGCAGACTTCGACGGTCAGGTTCCGGTCATGAATCTTGGCGATGTTGAGGCTGACGCCGCTGGTCAAGGTCAGTCCCTGCACCGGGCGCGCCTCCAGCTCTGCCTCCAGCCCGTGGCCCTTCACTGCGTCGGCATTGAGCAGCAGGTTGGCATTGGTGCCGCCGCCCACCGCTGACAGCTGAAGGTCCTTGGTCTTGAAATAATATACCCCAAGGTTGAACCGCAGCTTGCGGTCGAGCAGCAATGTCTTGATGCCCGCTTCATAGGAGATCGTGTTCTCGGGCTTTGCGGTCGAAACGTCGCGGTCGAACAGGATGCGGCCCTGAATCGCGGGCGCGCGATAGCCCCTCGCGATCCGAGCGTAGAGGTTCACGTCGCGATTGACCTCTTGGAGCGCGCTCACGTCCCAGGTCAATTTGCTCGCACGGACGCGCGTCGTTGTCTGCCCGACCGGTCCCCCTCCAATGAAGCCCGGGCGGACATCGAACAGCCGATCGGCGACGAGCTTCTTCTTGTCGTGGTTCCAGCGTGCCCCGGCCTGCAGCGTCAGGCCGCTCGCGAATTTGTAGTTGAGCGAACCGAAGATGCCGAGCGACTTCGCGTCCTGGTGCTGGTTGACGACGGCGGTAGGTTCCGGTGCGGTTGGCGTGCCAAAAGTAGGGGGTGGAAAAAGGCTTGGGTCGAGGGGAGGGCCGAAGTCCAAACTCTCAATTTTGAGATTTTCGCTGAAGTAGAAAACGCCGGCCTGGTAGCCAAGGCCGACCCCAGTGTTATTCGAGGCGACGCGCACTTCCTGCGTGAATTGCTTGAGGCTCGGGACGCTATCCTGGCTTTCGGCGAAGAACGGGATGAAACCCGGTCCGGTGAGGTCACCGCCGTCGATATCGCCCCGGCTTTCGAGCTTGCCGTGCCAGTAGCTCGTCACCGAATAGAGCGTGGCTGGTCCGAAATCATATTCGGCCGTGCCGGCGACATTCTGGGTGCGGAGCCTCTGGAAGTTGGTGCCGTCGAGGCGAACCTGATCGCGCTTGAAGTCCCCGCCGTCGACGCCGAACAGGCGGTTGGACCCGGTGTGGAACGTGTTGGCCCGGAACAGCCGTGCATTCCCGTTGAGGTGGCGCAGCTGTCCCACGAGCCGTAGCGTCAGCGCGTCGATCGGCTTGAACTGGATCTGTCCGCGAAATGCGTAATCGTTGTAGCCGTCGAGATCGTTCTTGCCCGGCTCGTCCACATTGTCGACCCAGTCGTTTCGGTGCTGCCACAGGCCCGATAGCCGGACCGCGACGGTGTCGCCCAGCTGCGCGCCGACCCCGGCCTCGGCATTGATGGTCGAATAAGTGCCGTAGCTGACCCTCGCGTAATTTCGGCCATTGCCGGGGCGCACCGTGTCGAACTTGACGATACCCGCGGGCGTGTTGCGTCCGAACAGGGTCCCTTGCGGCCCGCGCAGCACTTGGATGCGGTCGAGGTCGAAGGCCGGGAAGCCCTTGAGAATCGGATTTTCGAGGACGACGTCGTCATAGACCAGGCTGACCGGCTGCGACGCGTTGAGGTCGAAATCGGTATTGCCGAGGCCGCGGATGTAGAAGCGCGGAAAGGTGCGGCCGAACGAACTTTCGATGTTGAGGCTCGGCACCCGTCCGGAGAGGCCACGAATGTCGGCGCCGCCGGTGTTGATCGCGGCCAGTTCCTGCGCATCGACGGTCCCGACCGAAACCGGAATGTTCTGGATGTTCTCCGAGCGCCGCTGCGCGGTGACGATGATTTCGCCGACGCCCTCGGCTGGAGCCGCGGCTGCGGTGCCAGGACTGGGTTCTGCTGTCGCCTGCGCCGCCGCCGGCGTTGCAAAGGCGCACGCGCTGGCGAGCGCGATGACGGAAATCGACGACGAAAGATCGCGCATGATCGGAAATCCCCCCGGAATTTTCGGCGACTCGGCGCCCCGCCGAATCCACGACTGCTTACAGCCCCGCTTCTATTCAGCGGTTCGGGGAGAAAGCCTAGTTCAAAATCTCACGCGCCCGCGAATTTGTCGGTGGCGCGGATCAGGCCGTCGAGGACTCCGGGCTCATTGTAGAGGTGCCCGCCGTCGGGGACGATGTTGAGCTCGACCTCCGGCCACGCCTTCTTCAACTGCCAGGCGGCGATCGGCGGGGTGCAGCAATCGTGCCGTCCCTGGACGATAACCCCAGGGATGCCCTTGAGCTTGCCCGCGTCGCGCAGCAACTGGCCCTCTTCGAGCCAGCCGTTGTTGGCCATGTAGTGATTCTCGATCCGGGCGATGGCGATCGCCTTGTCCGGACCGGTGAATTCCTCGACCACCTCGGGGTGCGGAAGCAGGGTCACGATATCGGCTTCCCATTTGCTCCACGCCTTGGCCGCGCTCAGCTGCTCGGCTGGGTCCGATCCGGTCAGCCGTTTGGCGAATGCCTCGATGAGGTCGCCGCCGCGCTCCGCCTCGGGAATGACCGAGACGAACTCGTCCCATTTGTCGGGGTACAGCTGCGACGCGCCGCCCTCCTTGTACATCCAGTCGAGCTCATGTTGCTGGAACAGGAAGACACCGCGAAGCACCAGCTCGGTCACCCGGTCGGGGTGGGTCTGCGCATAGGCTAATGCCAGCGTCGAGCCCCAGGAGCCGCCGAACGCCTGCCATTTTTCCACGCCGACCATTTCCCGCAACTTCTCGATGTCGGCGACCAGGTCCCAGGTCGTGTTATTCTCGAGGCTCGCGTGCGGGGTCGACTGGCCGCTCCCGCGCTGGTCGAACAAGAGGATGTTGTATTTGTCGGGATTGAACTGGCGGCGGTGGCCTTCGCTGATTCCCGCGCCGGGGCCGCCGTGGAGGAACACCACCGGTTTGCCGGCGGGGTTGCCGCACGATTCCCAATACAGGCTGTGCCCGTCGCCGACGTCGAGCATGCCGGTCTTGTAAGGCTCGATCGGGGGATAATAGCTGCGCCGCTCGCTCGTCTGTACGTCCATCAGAAGCTGAATTCCTCGTAGATGTGGGACACGTCGCCGTTCCACGGGCCGTAATATCTGGCAAGCAGGCGATCGGCGGGTGTCATGCCCGCTGCAACGACTTCGCGCAACGGATCGAGGAAGCCCCCTTCGTTGTCGCCGGCGCTGCCGAGCCTGGCCCGCCGGGTCAGACCGCCGGCCGCGATGTCGAGCACGCGCTCCGCAAAATCGCGCATCGACGCGCGGTCCGGAGTAACGGCATCGAGCGCCAACCTGGGGACTTCATGACGGAGCCGCTCGCGCTCGCCGATGTCCCAATGCTTGACCAAATCCCACGCCGCGTCGAGTGCCTCCTGGTCGTAAAGCAGCCCGACCCACAAAGCGGGCAGCGCGCAGATCTTGCTCCAGGGGCCGCCGTCGGCGCCGCGCATCTCGAGGAAGCTCTTGAGCCGCACTTCAGGAAAAGCGGTCGACAGATGGTCGGTCCAGTCCGAAAGCCGCGGCTTCTCACCTGGAAGCTCGGGCAGCTTGCCTTCGAGGAAATCGCGGAAGCTGCGTCCGGCGACATCGATATATTGGCCGTCGCGGTAGACGAAATACATCGGCACATCGAGCATGTAGTCGCAGTAGCGCTCGTAGCCGAAACCGTCCTCGAACACGAATGGGAGCATCCCCGTCCGGTCGGGGTCGGTATCCTCCCAGATGTGGCTGCGGAAGCTCTTGTAGCCGTTGGGCTTGCCCTCGGTGAATGGTGAATTGGCGAACAGCGCGGTCGCGACCGGCTGAAGCGCCAGCCCGACGCGGAACTTCTTCACCATGTCGGCTTCGGACGAGTAATCGAGATTGACCTGGATGGTGCAGGTGCGGAGCATCATGTCGAGCCCGAGATTGCCGACGATGGGCATGTACCGGAGCATGATCGCATAGCGGCCCTTGGGCATGACCGGCAGCTCGCCGCGGGTCTTGTCGGGCCACATTCCGACACCGAGAAAGCCGAGCCCAAGCCGGTCGCCGACAGCCTTGCACTGCTCGAGGTGGCGGGCGGCCTCGGAACAGGTCTGGTGGAGGTTCTCGAGCGGCGCGCCGGAAAGCTCGAACTGGCCCGCGGGCTCGAGACTGACGGTGCCGTCGGGGCCGGTCAGCGCGATCACCTTGCCGTGTTCCTCGACCGGCCGCCAGCCGAACTCGGTCAGGCCGAGCAGGAGATCGCGGATTCCGCCCGGCTCCTCCCACGACGGCGCGCGGTGGTCGTCGCAGCGATAGACGAACTTCTCGTGCTCGGTGCCGATGCGCCAATCGGACTGCGGCTTCTCGCCGCCGGCGAATATCGACAGCAGATCCTCGCGGCCCTCGACCGGTCGGGAATAGCCTTCATCCGTGCGCTGGGTCATTCGAGGGCGCGATTAGCCGCGCCGAGTGGGCCGCGCCAGCGATTCCACCTTATCGGCCGATAAGCGGGCGCCAGTCGCCGGCGACGACCATGTATGCGGCCAGCGCGGCGAGGGCTGCGGTTTCTGCGCGAAGGATGCGTGGGCCAAGCGAAACGGGGACGGCATTGACCGCGGCACGGATCAATGCCCTCTCCTCGCCGGTGAAGCCGCCCTCGGGGCCGGTCAGGATCAGGGCTGGGCCTAGGCGGAAGGCGTCCGCTGGTGGCTCGCCGCCGCCTTCGTCGGCGAAATAGAGCGTTCGCGAGGGCTCTCGTGTTTCGAGCAGCTTTGGAAGCTGCGCTGGCTCGCCGATCCCGGGCAGGACCGTCCGGCCGCATTGCTCCGCTGCTTCGATGGCGATCGCTTCCAGGCGCTCGAGCTTGACCCGCTCGGCCACCGTCCGCCGGGTCATCACCGGGATCAGCCTGGCGGCGCCGAGCTCGGTCGCTTTCTCGACCAGCCAGTCCGTGCCCTGGCGCTTGACCGGCGCAAATGCCAGCCAGACGTCGGGGATCGTTTCGGGTTCGCGCGTTCGGCGCTCGACGATGAGCGCCATGCGCCTCTTGGTTGCCTCGGCAATGCGCGCGAGCCATTCGCCCGAGCTGCCGTCGAACGTCAGTAGCTCCGCGCCCTCCTTCAGCCGCAGGACGTTGCCGAGATAGTTCGCCTGGGCGGCATCCAGTTCCACCTGTGCGCCCTCGCCCAGCGGCTGCCGTACGAACAGGCGCGGCAGGCTCTTCGGGCGGCCAGGCGGGCGTCGCGGGCATAGTCACGTAGGCCTAATGGGAAGCCGCATCAGCCTTCGGGAACCTCCATCCGCGGCATCGGCCGGAAGCTCAGCGGAGAGTTCCTGCGGAATCGTTGCGGCTGAAGCTGCAGGAGCTCCGCGCGGCACGCATCGGAAAAATCCGAATAGAGGTCGATCGCGTCACTCGAAAGGAGCTCCCCAACCTCCGACGAGGTCCGGTTGGAGTCTTTATAGGCGGCCAGAATCCTGTGCATGATCTTGTAGGCTTCCAGAAGGACGGGCTCCGAGGAATTCAGCCGCATCCTGCCCATTTCGCTATAGAGCTTGGCAACCGCGTTCGTGTCGATCTGATCGTGCTGCAAGGCGTCGGCGTAAGCGCAGACCGCCGCATCGAGGAATTCGCTGTACAGGAGCTGTCGGCGTGCGATTTCCTGCGTCAGCCACTGCGACTTGGACTGGACTTGCTGGGCGAGCCACGACGCGACCACAGACAACAGGCCTCCGATAATGGCACCCAACAATGCGGCAAGTGTCGAGTTCATCGCCTTCCCCCTCTTGCGTCAGTCGACCATCGGTCAGGACCTGGACCTACTGTCGCATCTTGGAAAGCGGGGCAATCCGCGTTGCGGTTCGGCTACCGGGCGCGGGGCCGATTTGGATCGATTGGCGGCAAGGTCCGCCTCGGAAGTTGAAGCAGCTCACAATAATGAAGCGATGCGCGAAGGTAAGCCGATCGTCTCCTTGGCGTTCGCGGCCCGATCCGACGAGATCGAGAGTCTCCAATAAGCGTTTCTCGAAATACGCCCTGTTCGTCGCCTGTTTTCCTGTTATTCATAGGCCGCACGGCTCGCAATTGCTTCGAGTACATAACGTCCCGCGCTCGTTATTTTTGCAGCGGTCCCATTTCGAGAATCCGCTGCCGGGTTCATTTGCACGTGACACAGGGACGCGCCGCTTGAGCACTCTCGGAGGGACTGCCAAATGGGTCGCGTGACTGCGTCAGCCGAAATTGTTCCTGACAGCGAGCGGCGCGGGTTTATCGGCGCGCTGCCGCCGCGACTTCGCCCGTTCGCGTCGCTGATGCGGCTCGACCGGCCGATCGGCACCTGGCTGCTCTACTGGCCGGGCGCGTGGGCGGTCGCCTTGGCCGGCGTCGATGGCCGCTGGGACCTGTTCCTTTGGCTCGCGCTCGGCGCGTTCGCGATGCGCAGCGCCGGCTGCGTTTACAACGACATCGTCGACCGCGAGCTCGATCGGAAGGTCGAGCGCACGCGGCTGCGGCCGCTCGCCAGCGGCCGCGTTTCGGTGCGATCGGCATGGTTGCTGATCGGCGCACTGTGCGCAATTGGCTTTGTCGTCCTGCTCCAGCTCAACCGCACCGCCGCTGCCGTCGCGCTCGCCAGCATCCTGCCCGTCGCCGCCTACCCCTTTATGAAGCGCATCACCTGGTGGCCGCAGGCGTGGCTTGGTCTGGTCTTTTCGTGGGGCGCGCTGGCCGGCTGGCCAGCGGTCACGGGAAGCTTGTCGTGGACGCCGTTGCTGTTGTGGTTCGGAAGCATCTTTTGGGTGATCGGCTACGACACGCTCTACGCGATCCAGGATATCGAGGACGACGCGCTGGTCGGCGTGAGAAGCAGCGCCCGCCGCCTTGGTGACAAGGCGCCGCTCGGAATCGCGATCGCTTATGCGCTGGCGCTGCTGCTGTGGGGCGCGGCGATCTGGATGGTGCGAGCGGACCGGCTGGCGCTGCTGACCCTGGCCCCGGCCGCGCTCCATCTCGCCAACCAGGCGCTGCGCGCCGACCCGCGCGACGGCGAGCTCGCGCTGAAGCTGTTTCGTTCCAACCGCACCTGCGGCTTCCTTGTCTTTCTCGCGATGCTGGTCGTCGGCCTCACCGCGCGTTAGGCGATCCGCCATGCGTTCACCCGACCAAGCCCGCCGCATCGCCGAGTCCCTCGTTGAGCGCGGAATCGCGGCCGGCGCCACCGCGGCCGACACGCTCTACATCGGCGAGCGCTCGTCAGGCGTTCAGGTGCGCCTCGGCGAGCTCGATCACGTCAGCCGTTCCGAAGGGGAGGAGATCGGGGTCAGGCTGTTCGCCGGCCAGCGCTCGGCGACCGCCGCCTCCTCCGATTTGTCGGACGAGGCGCTCGCGCTGCTGGTCGACCGCTGCATGGCGATGGCGCAGCAAGCGCCGGAAGACCCTTATGCGGGGCTGGCTCCGGAGGGGCTGCTGATGCGCGGCCAGCTGCCGTTCCTCGATTCGCAGGACAAGCGCGAGCCTGACCCCGCCGAGCTTCGAGCCCGGGCGCTGGAAGCGGAGAATGCGGCGCTTGCGGTCCCCGGCGTAACCAACTCCAGCGGTGCCGGGGCGAGCGCGTCGGCAGCGGTCGTCGCGCTGGCGACGTCGGGCGGGTTCGCGGGCGCTTACCGCGCGACCGGTCACAGCGTATCGGCGGCTGTGGTCGCGGGCGAAGGCTCGGCGATGCAGCGCGATCACGACTGGCACAGCGCCCGCCACCTCGACGACCTCGATCCGGCGCAGGCGATCGGCCGCCGCGCAGGGGAGGGCGCCGTCGCCCGGCTCAACCCACAGCGCGTCAAGGCGGGCAAATATCCGGTGCTGTTCGACCCGCGCGTCGCCGGCTCACTGCTCGGCCATTTCGCCGGGGCGATCGCCGGTGTCGCGGTCGCGCGCAAGACGAGCTTCCTGCAGGACAAGCTCGGGCAGCAGGTCTTCGCGCCCGGAGTGACGATCATCGACGATCCGCTGCGCCCACGTGGACTGCGCTCGCGCGCGTTCGATTCCGAAGGGCTGGCGGTCGCCCGGAAGGAGCTGATCGCAAACGGCATGCTTCCGGGCTGGATCGCCGAAAGCGCTTCAGCCCGGCAGCTCGGCATCGAGCCGACCGGCCATGCGTCGCGCGGCGTTTCGGGCGCTCCGAGCGCGGCCCCCAGCAACCTCTATCTGGCCGCGGGCCCGCGCACCCGCGAGGAATTGCTCGCGGCCTTCCCCGAGGCCGTGCTGGTGATCGAGTTGATCGGCCAGGGCGCCAACCCGGTCACCGGCGACTATAGCCGCGGGGCGACCGGCTTCATGGTCCGCAATGGCGAGATCGCCGAGCCGGTCGCTGAAATCACCATCGCCTCGAACCTGATCGACATGTTCGCAACGATGGAGCCGGGCTCCGACCTCGAGTTCCGGCGCGGGATCGACGCACCGACGATCCTGATCCCGGAGATGACTGTCGCGTCTGCCTAGCCGAGGAAATTACGTTTTTGTTGCAATCGCTTGCGGCTGCCGAATCATTCGATAAGGTGGCGGCCAAGACGATTTGGGAGGGGGCTTCTCGATGCGTAAATTCACTTTGCTCGCCGCAGCGGCGGCGGTGACGGCGCTGGTCGGCGTGACGCCGGCGTTTGCGAAGGCTGGAGACAAGATCGAAGGCAGCTACATCTGCGTGTTCAAGGCCGGCGCCGTGTCCAGGGCGAACGCGCACGCCGAAGCCAATCGTGCTGCGGGAGCGAGCCTCGGGCACGTCTACGACACCGCCATTCGCGGCTTTTCCGCCCATATGAGCGCAAGCGCGATCGCTCAGCTCAAGAGCCGCAACTCGAACATCGCTTATTGCGAGCAGGACCAGGAGGTCGACGCGATCGAGGGCGGTCCGTTCGATTTCCGAATCGTCGGCAGGCCGTCTGGCTCGCAGCCGGTGCAGTCGGTTCCGTGGGGTGTTGCGCGCGTGCACGGTGGCACCGGGACCGGTGCGGGCAGTGGCACGGCCTGGGTGATCGACACCGGTATCAACCTCTCGCATCCGGACCTGAACGTCGACGCGGCGCGCAGCCGCAACTTCTCGAACGGAAATTCTCCCGAAGACGGCAACGGACACGGCAGCCACGTGGCCGGGATCATCGGCGCCAAGGACAACAGCATCGGAGTGGTCGGCGTGAGCCCCGGCGCGACCCTGGTTGCCGTGCGCGTGCTCAACAACGCTGGCAGCGGGACCAACTCGGACGTGATCGCGGGCGTCAATTATGTTGCCGCCAACGGACATAGCGGCGACGTCGCCAACATGAGCCTCGGCGGGGGAGTCTCGCAGGCCCTCGACCAGGCGGTGGTCAACGCCGCTGCGACAGGAGTGAGCTTCACTCTTGCCGCCGGCAACGAGTCGGATTCGGCGACCAACCACTCGCCGGCGCGCGCCAACGGCCCCAACGTCTACACGGTGTCGGCCTTCGCCAAGGGGGCGAGCGCCACGGACACCGACGATCCGTGGGCGTCCTATTCGAACTTCGGCAGTCCGGTCGATTATGCCGAACCCGGGTCGGCGATCCCCTCGACCTACAAGAGCGGCGGCTATGCCACGCTGTCGGGCACGTCGATGGCTGCGCCCCATCTTGCCGGCATCCTGCTTACCAGAGCGAATCCGGCGTCGGGCGGCACGGTTGACAATGATCCTGACGGCAATCCCGACACGATCGGCACGAAGTAGCTCGCTAGAGGCGGCCGTCAGGCGACGGCTGTCTCGACTTTCGGCAGGCCGAGCCGGCGAATCTCGATCGCGGGACAGCGGTTCATGACAACCTTGAGGCCCGCCGCCTCGGCGCGTGCCGCGGCCTCTTCGTTGATGACGCCCAGCTGCATCCACACCGCCTTGGCGCCGGCGAAAATGGCCTGATCGACCGCATCGCACGCCGCCTCGGGCCGGCGAAAGATGTCGGCGATGTCGATCGGAATCCCGATCTGCGAGAGGTCGCGCCAGACGAACTCGCCGAGCACGTGCTCGCCGGTGATCTGCGGATTGATCGGAAGCACCCGGTAGCCATGGTCCTGCAGGAACCGCATCACGCCATAGGATGGCCGCGAAGGACGATCCGACGCACCGATCACGGCGATCGTCCGGGCCTCGGTCAGCAGCTCGGCAATATCCTCGTCGCGGGTCAGCGGCATGCGCGCATAACGGCTCAGTGGACGGGTGTTTCCAGGGCTTCGACCAACTTTGCCGCAATTACCGCGAACGCGTCGGCTTCCGCGCCTTCGCCGGCGGCGGGCGGATGGCCCGCGTCGGACGCTTCGCGAATGCTTGCCGACAGCGGCAATCGGCCAAGGAACGGCACGTTCATTTCCGCCGCCGCGGCTTCGGCGCCGCCGGTGCCGAACGGATGCGATTCCTCGCCGCAGTGCGGGCAGACCAGCATGGCCATGTTCTCGATCAGCCCGAGCACCGGCACGCTCATCTTGTTGAACAGGTCGACCGCGCGCCGCGCGTCGATCAGCGACAGGTCCTGCGGAGTCGACACGATCACCGCGCCGGTGGGCCGCGAACGCTGGATCAGCGACAGCTGCACGTCGCCGGTGCCGGGCGGAAGATCGACGATCAAAAGCTCGGTGTCGCCCCAGTCGGCCTCGATCAGCTTGGCGAGCGCACCGGTCGCCATCGGCCCGCGCCAGGCGAGCGCATGGCCGGGCGAAACCAGCTGCCCCAGCGACAGGAATTTGAGGCCATGTGCCTTGACCGGGATCAGGCGGTCACCCTCGGCGGTCGGCCTCGCGTCGCTGCCGAGCAAGGTCGGCTGCGAGGGTCCGTAGACGTCGGCATCGACGATCCCGACCTTGATCCCCGTCCGCGCCAGAGCAACGGCAAGATTGGTCGCGACGGTCGATTTGCCGACACCGCCCTTGCCGCTGCCGATCGCGACCAGCTTGCGATGCGGTTGGGCTGCGGTCATCGCAACTCGCGCTTCGCTCACGCCCGGCATGGCCAATGCCGCCGAGCGCAACTCTTCTTCGAGTGCGTCGGCATCGGCCTTCGTCAGCCCGCTCGCGTCGGCAATGATTGTCGCCACGCCCCTGGACAGCTTGCGCGAACGGATCCGCTCGTCGTGCGGCAGGTCAGTCAGCGGATCCACTGGATGGGCCATTAGCGGCACATAGGAAGCGCGGCCGCGCTTGCCACTGTTTTTCGCCGCCGTGGCTCCCTATAGATAGCGGCATGACCATCATTTCAGGGCTGCGCGGCCTCTCCCGCGGCCTGTTCGCCGACAATAAGGGACCGTGGGGACCGAGCGGCGGAGGCGACGAACCACCCCCTTCGGACCCGCCTGGCCCAACCGGCCCGTGGGGCGAGACTCCACGCCGCCGCGGCCGGCCGAAGCTCGTCAGCACCGGCGAAACCGGGTCGTTCGACGAGTTCATCCGCCGCCGTTTTGACCGCTTTGGCGGAGGTGGCGGGCTGCCCGGCAGGAGCGGCTCGCTGATTCTGTGGGCGGTTGTCGGACTGGTCGTCCTGTGGCTGCTTTTCACGTCCTTCCATTCGATCGCTCCGGGGCAGCGCGGGGTCGTCACCCGCTTCGGGCGCTACAGCGCGACGCTCGGGCCCGGCATCGGCTGGACTCTGCCGTCGCCGATCGACCGGGTGAAGAAGATCGATGTCGAGAATATCCGCAGCATCGACCTCGGCTCGGCCAGCACCGAGGACCTGATGCTGACCGGCGATTCGAACCTGATCGACATCGCTTATTCGGTACGCTGGAACATCCGCACGCCCGAGCTTTATCTGTTCGAGCTCGCCCAGCCCGACGACACCATCCGCCAGGTAGCGGAAAGCGCGATGCGCGCGGTAGTCGCCCAGGTCAGCCTCAACGACGCAATGGGCGACAAGCGTGGAGTCATCGAAGCGCAGGTCGCCGACAACATGCAGCGGGTCCTCGACGGCTATCATTCGGGCGTTCAGATCCAGGGTATTGCGATCAAGCAGGCCGACCCGCCCGATGCGGTCAACGACGCCTTCAAGCAAGTCACTGCCGCCCAGCAGGATGCCCAGTCGTACATCAACCAGGCACGCGCCTACGCGCTCCAGCTGACCGCCAAGTCGCAGGGCGAGGCGACGTCGTTCGACAAGGTCTATGAACAGTATAAGCTCGCCCCCGACGTCACCCGGCGGCGCATGTATTACGAAACGATGGAGCAAGTGCTCTCCAAGGTCGACAAGACGATCATTGAGGCGCCGGGCGTGACACCGTATCTGCCTTTGCCCCAGGTTCAGAAGACGGTGAAAGAGCCGGCACAATGACCGACTATGTCCGCCGCCATCCGATCCTGACCGCGGTTCTCGCGGTCTTGGTATTGTCGCTGGTATTGAGCAGCTTCCCGATCGTTCCGGAGACCAAGCAGGCGGTCGTCGTGCGCTTCGGCAAGCCGATCCGGATCCTCAATCGTTACAACCCGGGGCAGCCGATCGGCGGGCCCGGCGCGGGCATCACCTACCGCCTCCCGCTCGCGGACCAGATCGTGTGGATCGACAAGCGCGTGCTCGATGTCGACATGCAGCGCCAGCAGGTCCTGTCGACCGACCAGCGGCGGCTCGAAGTCGACGCTTTCGCCCGCTACCGGATCGTCGACCCTCTCCTCATGTTCATTCGCGCCCGCAGCGAGCAGCAGTTGCAGGAGCAGCTGAAGCCCATTCTCGGCTCGGAAGTGCGCAACGAGCTCGGCAAGCGGCCGTTCGCCGTGCTTCTCTCGCCCGAACGGCAGGGCGTGATGGAAAATGTCCGCGCCGGCCTGAACAAGATCGCCCGCCAATATGGCGCCCAGATTGTCGACGTTCGGATCAAGAAGACCGATTTGCCGGATGGCGCTCCGCTGGATTCGGCGTTCGAGCGGATGCGCACAGCGCGGCTGCAGGAAGCGCGCTCGATCCGCGCCCAAGGCAATAAAACGGCGCAGATCATCCAGGCGGAAGCCGATGCGGAGGCCTCGCGCATTTATGCCGCGAGCTTCGGCAAGGACCCGCAATTCTACGATTTCTACCGCGCGATGCAGAGCTACCGGTCGACCTTCATCGGCGACGCCCAGAACAAACCCGCGCCGACGACCATCGTTTTGTCGCCGCAGAATGACTATTTGAAGGAATTCACTGGACGTTCGCGCTAACAGGTCCGTTCAAAAGCCATTCATGCTTTGGGCGATTAGCGCCTTGCGTCTCTAGCCGATTGATGGAGTATCGATGATCTCGAAGGAGTCCGGAAAAGTGCGCTACGCCTATGGGGTCGCAATGGCCCTCCTTTTGGGAGGCACGGCATTCTCGCTCGCCACCGGCCAGGCCGGCGCGCAGGTCGCACAAAACGCCCCGTCGGCGATGGCGCCCAGGGGCGCGCCGATGTCGTTCGCCGATCTCTCCGCCAAGCTCGCGCCGGCGGTGGTGAACATCTCGACCAAGCAGCGGGTGCCGGTGCGCGCTACCGCCGACCCGTTCGAGGAATTCTTCCGCCGGTTCGGCGGCCCCGTCGGCCCCGATGGCGGCGGCGGTGACAGCGGCAGCGGCGGAACCGGCGGCGGAACTGGCGGCGGAGCCGCCCCGCGCACCCGCGAAGCCGGCTCGCTCGGTTCGGGGTTCATTATCTCGCCCGACGGCTATGTCGTCACCAACAACCACCTGATCCAGGGCGTCAACGGCACGGGGACGGTCGACAGCGTCACCGTCACCACCACCGACCGCAAGGAATATACGGCGCGGATCGTCGGCCGCGACGAGACCTCCGACCTTGCCTTGCTCAAGATCGACGGGCGCAACCTGCCGTTCGTGCAATGGGGCGACAGCACCAAGTCCCGGGTCGGCGACTGGGTACTCGCGATCGGCAACCCCTATGGACTTGGCGGAACCGTCACTGCCGGGATCATTTCCGCGCTCCATCGCGGGATCACCGGCATCGGCGCCTACGACCGCTACATCCAGACCGACGCCGCCATCAACATGGGCAATTCGGGCGGCCCGATGTTCGATTTGAACGGCAATGTGATCGGCATCAATTCGGCCCTGATCTCGCCGACCGGAGCATCGGTCGGCATCGGCCTCGCCATCCCCGCCGAAGCGGCCAAGCCGGTGATCGACTCGCTGATGCGCGGCCAGCGGCCGTCGCGCGGCTATCTCGGCGTCGGCCTCCAGCCGCTCGACGAGAATCTGGCTCCGACGCTTGGGCTGCCCAAGGACACCGGCGAGATCGTCCGGTCGGTCGTCGCGGGCGGGCCCGCGGCCCGCGCCGGACTTCAGCAGGGCGACGTGATCGTCCGGGTCAACGGTACGCCGGTCACGCCCGACCAGACCGTGTCCTATCTGATCGCCAATACCGCGGTTGGATCGCGGGCCCAGCTCGATGTGATCCGCGGCGGTCAGCGTCGGACGGTGCAGGTCGTGGTCGGTGAACGGCCGACCGAGGAGGCGCTCGCCAAGATCACCGGCGGCGGTGCAACGACTCCGGACGGAACGCCGACCCCGGCGCCGGTCGTTCCGCAGAAAGCGCTCGGCCTGTCGCTCGCGACCCTGACTCCGGAGCTTGCCCGAGCCGCCAATCTGCCGACCAGCGCGCACGGCGTGATCATCACCGCCGTCGATCCCAGTAGCGACGCTTCGGACGAAGGGCTCCAGCGCGGCGATTTGATCATTTCGGTCAACGGCAATCTGGTGACCAGCCCTTCGCAGTTGATCGCTGCCGTCGAGGCCGCGCGCAAGGCCGGCCGGCCAAGCGTGTTGCTGCTGGTCAAGCGCGGCAATTCGCCTGAGGCTTTCGTCGGAGTCGACATCAGCGGCAAGTAGCCCGCCGATCGACCGCCGCGTTGCTTCGCCTGTTATCCCGCTTGGGGGGTGGCGGCCTTATCGGGCGTAGCGGCGGCGAACCCGCACTGCTTCTGCTCCATGGGAATCTGCTTGGTGATGCGGGTGGCGTTCTCCGAATAGGCCTGCGTCACCGAGCCGTGATTGACGGTCTTGCCGCGCATCGGGCTCACAGCCTGGCAGATGTGGAAGACGTGCGGCGTCGCGGCCTTCTTGGCGCCGTTCTCGGGAGCGATCCAGTAGACGACATCAAGCCCGTTGGGGTTCGCGGCGCTCTTGGTTGCCTCGGCCACCGTGGCCGAATCCTGGGCGATGGCCTTGGCCTGCTCGGCGACCTCGGGTGAACAATCCGTGGTCGGCTGATTGGCTTTGATTTCGGCCGCGCACTTGTTCATGTCCTGGGTGTATTGCTCGACCGACGCCGGGTTGAATTCGACCCCGATCAGTGTGGCGACTATAGCCAGGACGACACCGACTCCCCCGGCGATCTTCTTGTTCTTCGGGTCCATGTCCTTGTCCATGAAGATCAGGACAATCAGCGGGACGAAGGCGATCAGCGTGATGATCGCACCGAGTTGGTTCTGAAAGAGGAACCTGGCCTTGTCGGCCTTGCTCGCTGGATCCTGCTTGTTGGCCGCCTTCCAGAGCAAATTGCCGGCAATCGCGAAGACCGCGATTCCAACCAGCAGGCCGATCAGCAGCGCGAGGTTTCCATGGTCGAACTTGTGCTGGCGGAGCAGGACGATCCCGGCGATCTCGCCGCCGATGGCGACGACCCACGCGATCGCGGCGAAAATGCGAAGGCGCGTCGCGGCGGACTTCTGGCCCTGCGTCGCACGCCATTCCTTGGTGACATCGGTCTCTGCGGCTGGCTCATTGTCGGGCATGTTCAGGTCTCCCTTATCGACACTTTCTGCACGACGGACATGGAATTGGCCAGACCCGTGTTGCGAGCGGAAGATCGGCGTCGGGCTCGCCTTGTTGATCAAGCCGCTCTCGGGGGGCTACTGAGGGGCCGATGATGATGATCGAACTCGCGGGTCTTTTATTGGTTGCCGCACCTGCGACCGCCTCGCCTTCCTTCGCCGGATATTATAAATCCCGCCAGATGGAAGTGGCCGGCGGGCTCGACCTCAAGGTGGGCGGCAAGTTCCGCTACGCCCTGTCCTACGGCGCGGTAGACGAAGAAGGCGAGGGCGACTGGACGTCCGACGGTAAGACCGTCCGCTTGACCAGCAATCCGATGCCCAGGGGGCCGACGTTCGAGCTGGTGCGGGACGACCCCGCGCCCAACGGTCAGGTGTGGATGACGTTCGACAAGTCCAGCTTCAACTGGACCGGCCGGGTCGACGCGATCGCCACCGCTTTGGGCATGAACGGAAAGGGATTGGTGACCGCCTCTTCCAGCGACGGCCGCGTAGACTCAGGCGGGCGCACCCTGACGTCGATCGAGCCGCTGGTCCCGGTCTACGCCATCCCCGGCGGCGCGGTGCGGCTCAACCCCGAGCGAGGCCATCGCTTGCTGTTCCGTTTCCATCCCAACGACCTCGGCCGCGCCATGTTCAAGGGCCAGCTCCTGACCAGCAATGGTTCGGCCCTTCTCCTCGACCGCTACGACACGACGATTCGCTTTTTGCGGGTGCGGACCTACAAGGCGCCGGGGAGTCCGAAACGTGTCCGATAAGAACTGCCAGGTGATCGACAAGCTCGAACGCGAGTGGCGCGACGCCTTGTGCAGCAAGGACATGGATAAGCTGCGCTCGCTGGTCCACCCCGACTTTGTCCTCATCGGCACCCGGTCGACCGGGCCTTTCATGCTCAAGCGCGAGGAATGGCTCGACGCGATCCAGAAGCGCGACGTCGAAACCATCGAGCTCGATGTTCGCGACGCGACCGCTCTGGACCAAGTGATGGTCGGGACCGTCAAGGCCAAATGGCGGCTCAAATATCTCGGCCGTGTGATCGAGGATTGCGTCCTGCTGACCGATGTCTGGGTCAAGGATGAGGGGCGTTGGCGCGCGATCCGCCGCCATTCGACCCCCGCGCCGGCGGTCGATCGCGTCGATTCGTAAAAGGGGAGAACGATTGATGGCACGGGACGCGACTGCCCTGCGCTCGGGTGACGGTATCAAGGAGCTGACGATCCGCGGGATCATTCTCGGGGCGCTGATCACCGTCGTGTTCACCGCCGCCAACGTCTATCTCGGGCTCAAGATCGGCATCACCTTCGCGACCTCGATCCCGGCCGCGGTGATCTCGATGGCGGTGCTCAAGGCGTTCCGCGACGCGACCATCCAGGAAAACAACATCGTCCAGACGATCGCGTCCGCGGCGGGGACGCTGTCGGCGATCATCTTCGTGCTCCCCGGCCTGATCATGATCGGATATTGGAACCACTTTCCCTACTGGCTGTCGGTGGCGGTCATCGGCATCGGCGGCATCCTCGGCGTGATGTACTCGGTGCCGCTGCGCCGCGCGCTGGTGACCGGGACGGACCTTCCTTATCCCGAAGGCGTGGCCGCGGCCGAAGTGCTCAAGGTCGGCAGCGGCGTCGGCGGAGCCGAGGAAAACCGGCGCGGCCTGGTGCTGATCGCCGGATCGACCATCGTCGCGGCGCTTTACTTTCTCGTCGCCAAGACCCGGCTGCTGACGGACACGGCGGCGCGCGACGTTCAAGGTCGGCACCGGCGGCTCGGCGATTTCCTCCAGCCTGTCGATGGCGCTGATCGGCGTCGGGCATCTGGTCGGAGTCGCGGTCGGCGCGGCCATGGTGATTGGCATGCTGATCACCTGGGCTTTCATCGTGCCCCACTGGACCCAGGACGCTGCCTTCGCCGCTCAGATTGGCGGCGATCTCGAGACTTTGGTCAGCGCGGCGTTCAAACAAAAGGCCCGGATGGTGGGCGCCGGCACCATCGGCGTCGCCGCGATCTGGACTCTGCTCAAGATCATCGGACCGATCGTCGCGGGCATCCGGGCGGCATTGATCGCCAATCGCGAGCGCAAGGCCGGCCGCGGGGCCGATCTGCCGTTGACCGAGCGCGATATTCCGATCGGCATCGTTACCGGCACGATCCTGCTCTCGATGATCCCGATCGGCCTGCTGCTTTATGCCTTTGGCAATACGGCGCCGATCGCCGCCGCGCCGGGCCTCACCATCGCGCTCAGCATCATCTACACGCTGATCGCGGGCGTCGTCATCGCCGCGGTGTGCGGCTATATGGCGGGGCTGATCGGCGCATCGAACAGCCCGATATCCGGCGTTGGAATCCTGTCCGTGCTGGGCATCGCGCTGATCCTCGCTGCTTTGTTCCCCGGCGTCAGCGGGGACCAGACCAAGGCGCTGGTCGCCTTCGCCTTGTTCGTCACCGCGATCATTTTCGGCGTCGCGACCATCTCGAACAACAATCTCCAGGATTTGAAGACCGGCCAGCTGGTCGAGGCGACGCCCTGGCGGCAGCAGGTCGCTTTGGTGCTCGGCGTCGTGTTCGGCGCGATCGTCATTCCCCCGATCCTCGATCTCATGAATACGGCCTTCACGTTCCAGGGCGCGCCCGGCGCCAAGGAAACCGCGCTGGCCGCCCCGCAGGCCGCGATCATCTCGACCATTGCCCAGGGCGTGCTCGGCGGCGACCTCGACTGGGGGCTGATCCGCCAGGGCGCAATCATCGGCGTTGTCGCGGTGATCGTCGATGAAGTGCTGAGGCGGTCTTCGGGCAAGCGGCTGCATCTGCCGCCGCTCGCGATTGGCATGGGAATCTATCTGCCGCTGGAAGCGGACCTGCTGATCCCGTTCGGCGCGGTGCTCGGGTGGTTCTACAATCGCTGGGCGCTGCAATCGAAAAGTCCGGCGTTTGCCGAGCGCATGGGGGTCCTGATGGCGACCGGCCTGATCGTCGGCGAGAGCCTGATGGGCGTCGTTTACGCCTTCGCGGTCGCCGGCGCGGAGAAGGCTGGGTCTACCGACAGCGCCAATGTCTTCGGCCTGATCCAGCCTTACTCGGCCGTCATGTGGGTTAGCGTGATCGTGTTCTCACTGGCGATCGCAGCGCTTTACTTTTGGACCAAGAACCGGGCGACCGACGCTCCCGTTGCCGGGGACACGGCGTTTCCGCCAACCGAGGCCACACCGCGCTAGCGGCCGAGCGCCTCGCGGCGCAGCGCCGCCGGCAATAGCGGTTTCGCGCCGGCTTCGGCCTTGCGGACCAGCTCGACGATTGCGCGATTGACCGGCGCGTCGCGCTGCAGCCGCTCGGCCAGCCGAACCAGCTCGCCGTTCAGATAATCGACCTCGGTCTTGCGGCCGGCGGCGAGGTCGTCGGCCATCGACGAGCGTGCCTTCGCATCGATCTTCCATTTCTTGAGGAAGACGCGGTTGAACAGCCAGTCCGGAGAGCCGATCACCAGCGGCAGCAGGCGCGGGCTGACGCCGCCGGCGCTTGTCGCTTCGATCTTCGCGCGGCGGAGCAGGCCCAGCCCCTCGCTTATGCTCGCGGCGAATACGCGGCGGTAGTCGCGCTGCTTCAATTCCTCGATCAGGGTCCGGCCGGAAAGCGCATTGACCGCATTGTTTAGGTTGATGAGCAATTTGCCCCAGGCAAGGCCGAGCATGTCGTCCGACAGCTTGAGCGCCGCCGGACCGGAGCCGACGGCCTCGGCGAGCGCTTGAGTGATCGCTCCACGTTCGGCGTAGAGGTCGCCGGCGACGCCTTTGTGGAACCGGCCCTCGCCCAGATAGGCGACGTTGTAGGCGACCATTCCGCGCGCGACTTCGAAGCGGCTGCCGAGCTTGCCACGAAGCACGTCGACATTGCTGACCCCGTTCTGGAAACTGACGACCAGCGCGCCCTCGCGCCCGTTCGTGGCAATCTCCTCTGCGGCCTCGGCGGTCGCACCGCTTTTCACGGTGAGCGCGATGACGTCCGCCTCCGCTAGCGCCAACCCGTCGGTCCGGTAATCGACATCATCGAGATGCGCCTGCCAGCCGGTGAAATCGGTCAGCGTCAGCCCATGCTCGGCAACGTCCGACGCGATCTTCGGCCGGCCGACGAAGGTGACGGGCACTCCCGCCGCTTGCCACACGCCGCCGATGAAGCAGCCGATCGAACCGGCGCCGAGGACGGCGATACGCAGGGCTCAGCCCCGCCCGCGATAGGGCGCGACGCCCTGGTCCGGCAGCCACAGGCCTTCGGGCGGCGTGCCGCTCTGCCAGAAGACGTCGATCGGCATCCCGCCGCGCGGGTACCAATAGCCGCCGATCCTCAGCCAGACCGGTTTCATCTCCTGGGCCAGCCGCTGGCCGATGCCGACGGTCACGTCCTCGTGGAAGCCGGCATGGTTGCGGTAACTGCCGAGGAACAGCTTGAGGCTCTTCGATCTCGACGATCGTCTCCCCCGGCGCATAGTCGATCACCAGATGCGCGAAATCGGGCTGGCCGGTAACCGGGCACAGCGAGGTGAACTCGGGCGCGGCGAAGCGGACGAGGTAGAGCGCGCCCGGCCGCGGGTTGGGCACATAGTCGAGCGCCGCCTCTCCGGGCGAGGCGGGCAGGGCGCTGGGCTTGCCGAGGTGGGTCGTCTCCATCGCGCGGCCAACTAGCAGGAGCGTGCGCGCTCGCCTATCCTTGGCCAATGGACGCATTGGTTTCGACCGAATGGCTCGCTGGCCACCTCAATGAGGCCGACCTCGTCGTCGTCGATTCGAGCTGGCACATGCCCGCCTCGGGGCGCAGCGGGCGCGACGACTACACGCAAGCGCACATCCCTCGCGCGCGCTTCCTCGATATCGACGAAATCTCCGACCCTTCGAACCCCGCGCCCCACATGCTTCCTTCGGCCTCCGATTTCGGAGCGGCGATGGAACGGCTCGGAATCGGCCGATCCGACCGCATCGTCGTCTACGACAATTCGCCGATCCGAACCGCGGCGCGCGGCTGGTTCATGCTTCGCCATTTCGGCGCCGAGCGAGTCGCAATCCTCGACGGCGGAATGCAGAAATGGCTCGCCGAAGGCCGCGCTACCGAGAGCGGCGAGCCGAGACCGCGAGATGCGCAGTTCGACGCGGTTGAACGCTCGGGCGAAGTCGTCACCAAGGACCAGGTCGCCGCCGGAGTCGGAATGGCTCTGCTCGACGCACGCGGCAAAGGCCGCTTCGAAGGCAGCGAGCCCGAGCCCCGCCCGGGAGTCGCGCCCGGCCATGTTCCGGGCGCGCGCAACCTGCCGTTCGGAACGCTCTATCGCGAAGACGGCCGGCTCAAGGCCGCCGACGAGCTCCAGCGCCTGTTCGAGGAAGCGGGAATCAAGTCCGACGAGCCGTTTGTCGCCAGCTGTGGATCGGGCGTCACCGCTGCCAGCCTGATCTTCGCCGCTTACCTTCTCGGCAACGACGAGGGGCGCCTGTACGACGGCAGCTGGGCGGAATATGGCGCCGACCCGGCGACGCCGAAAGCCCAAGGCCCGGCCTGACGCGGCCGGCCTAGGCCAGGATCAGGCGGGAAACCTGGGCAAGCTCGCGGCGGATTTGATCGACGAGCGCCTGGCTCGCTTCCTTGTTGGGCTCACGGCCCTTCTGACGCTCTTCCAGGAGCGCTTCGAGCCCGGCCGCGGTCGCTCCGACCAGCCTTGCCGAATGCGCGTCGAACCGGCGCTGCCTGGTGTGCGACGCCTCGTTCCACGCGCAGGCAATCGCCTGATCGTTATCGGTGTCCGGCGCGGGGCCGCCGCCGCAGGGATCGACGAGCCGGAGCGCATGGCGAATGCCCGCCAGCCGCGCCACCGCCTCGGCATAGGGCTCGCCCGCCGGCTCGGGCACGGATTGGGGAAGCAGATGAAGCATTGGCCCCGCGCTAAACCGACAGGGCTAAGAAAAGGTGAATCGTTCCTCCCCCCTTTGCGGGGGAGGATAGCGAAGCTTAGCGGCTTGCCGCTTAGCGCAGCTTGGAGAGGGGGCGTGCGAGGAGACACCCCCTCTCCCCGCTCGCGCTTCGCGCGAGTTGACCCTCTCCCGCAAAAGGGGAGAGAGTTCAGGCCTCCGGCGGCGCCTCGATGTCGCGCAGGATCCAGCCGCGCTGCGGGATGGTCTCGATGAACTCGGCCCCGCCCGAGGCGTTGCGCAGCTTCTTGCGCAGCTTGGAGATGAACACGTCGATGATCTTGGGCTGCGGCTGGTCGTCGGCGCGGCGGTAGAGGTGCTTCAGCAGCATCGCCCGGGTGACCACGTTATTGCGCGCGAACGCCAGCAGCTCGAGCACGCGATATTCCATCTCGGTGATTCCGATCGGGTGGCCGTCGATGCGGATCAGCCGCTGCATCTGGTCGACCGCGAGGCGGCCGCCGCACAGAGTCTCGGGCATTTCGCCGCCGCTGGCTTTCAATGAGGCGAGCAGCCGCGAAGCGGCCTCGTCGCTGTCCTCCTGCGATACGGTCCGCGGGCTGCCGAGCAGCGCCTGCTGGATGTCGCCGAGCATTTGATGCGCTTCCTCGACCAGCTTCGAGCCCTCCTCGAAGCGGCGGCGAGAGCGGTCGAGCATGGATTCGATCTCGACGAGGCGAGCGGAAAGGGTGTCTTCAACCATCTTCAGGATTTGTCCGCTCGATCTTTCTATTGTCCGGTTTGGGCCGAGGCGATGTTGCTGTTCGACGGCTGGGCGGCGAGGATCTGGAGAGTCGCCGGGCCCTTGTCGACGATGCGCGTGTCGGGATCCCAGACGACCGAGCGAATGCCGACCTGGGCTTGGTCGCGGCCGGCGGCGTCGAGCATGCTGCTTTCGCCGAGACTGCGCGGCGCGGGTCCGCCGAACAAGGTGTCGATCGCCTGCTGCTGGGCTTCGCCGGCGGTCAGCGCCGCGGTCCCGGCGACCGGCGGAGAAAGACTGAAATCGGGCGGAATGATGAGCGGAGCGTTGCGCGCCACGGCGAATTCGTCAGGAGTGTTACGCCCGCGCATCGCAGCGCAGCCGCTCGTCGAAACGGCGGCAACCAGCAGGGCGGCGGCATAGGCTTTACGCATGTTCGATCGTCTCCTCAGGGTCAGTGCCCTCTGGCCGCTCCTTACGGGTCAAGAACGCGCGCAGCAACAGAATGACGACGCCGATGCTAATCGCTGCGTCGCCGACATTGAATACCAAAAACGGATGGAAGTCGCCGAAGTGCAGATCGAGGAAGTCGACGACGAAGCCGTGGCGAGCCCGATCGATGATATTGCCGAGCGCTCCGCCGAGCACCATCCCGAGCGCGATCTGGTCGACCCGGTTCTTCTCGCGCCCGATCCAGATCGCGACGCCGATGGCGATGGCCGAGGTCAAAGCGACCAGCATCCACCGGCCCACGGGGTTGGTCGCGTTCAGTAGCCCAAGCGAAATGCCGTTGTTCTCGGTGTAGGTGAATTGAAAGAACGACGTCAGCACCAGCTGGTCGGGGACGGCATTGATGCCGAGCGGACCGGTGACCCACCATTTGGTCAGCTGGTCGAGCGCCACGACGGCGATCGCAATCAGCCAGGCGTGAAGGCGGCGGTCAGGCATTCAGCACCAGGCGGCAGCGCTCGTCGAGGTCGCCGTCGGCCGCGACGTCGGGCATATGCCGCCAGCAGCGCCCGCATTTGTGATTGGTCGTTTTCGCCACCCTGATCTCATCGCCTTCGTGAACTGTCGAAGTGATGAACAGCTCGGCCAGGAAGTCCGGCTCCTCGCTGCTCGGAACCCAGACCTCCGCCTCGAGGCTCGACCCGATCACCTTGTCGCGGCGTAGCGGCTCGATGGCTTCGGTGACCGCGGTGCGTAATTCGCGAAGCTTCGCCCATTTCGCATCGTCGGCATCGACTCCCGGCACATCGGGCCATTCGAGCAGATGGACCGAGCCTTCGTCCGGATAGCGCGTGGCCCAGACTTCCTCGCTGGTGAACACCAGCACCGGTGCGAGCCACCGCACCAGCGCGTGGAACAATATGTCGAGCAGCGTCCGGTTGGCGCGGCGCCTGTCGGTCTGCTCGCCGGTCTCGGCATTGACCTCGCAGTAGAGGACGTCCTTGCGGATATCGAAATAGAAGGCGCTCAAATCCTCGTTGCAAAAGTCGGTCAGCGCCCGGACGTAGGTATTGAAGTCGAAGTCGGCCACGGCCTGCCGAAGCACCTTGTCGAGCTCCGCGGCCAGATGGAGCACGTAGCGCTCGAGCTCGGGCATCTGATCGACGCCGATCCGCTCCGCGTCGCTGAACCCGTCGAGCCCGCCGAGCAGATAGCGGAAGGTGTTGCGCAGCTTGCGATACTGGTCGCCGACCCCGGCCAGGATCTCCTTCCCGATCCGATGGTCCTCGGTGAAGTCGACCGACAGCGCCCACAGCCGCAAAATGTCGGCGCCATACTCCTTCATCAGGTCGAGCGGGCTGATTGTGTTGCCCAGGCTCTTGGACATCTTCATGCCCTTGGCGTCCATGGTGAAACCATGGGTCAGTACCGCATTGTACGGCGCGCGCCCGCGCGTCCCGCAGCTTTCGAGCAGCGACGACTGGAACCAGCCGCGATGCTGGTCGGAGCCTTCGACATAGATGTCGGCGGGCCAGCGCTCCTCGGGCCAGTGGCCGCTCTCGAGCGTGAACACATGGGTGCAGCCGCTGTCGAACCAGACGTCGAGGATGTCGCCGATCATCTCGTAATCGTCGGGGTTTCGGCCGCCACCGAGGAAGGCGGCAGCATTCTCCGCATCCCACGCGTCGACGCCCTGCTCGCTGATTGCGGCGACGATCCGCGCATTCACGTCGGCGTCCACCAGGAGCTCGCCGCTCTTCCTCTCGACGAACAGAGCGATGGGAACGCCCCAGGCGCGCTGGCGGCTGAGCACCCAGTCGGGCCGCTGCTCGACCATCGACGCTAGCCGGTTGCGGCCTTTTTCCGGAACGAAGCGAGTGTCGGCGATCGCCTTCATGGCGAGCTGGCGCAGCGTCGGCGTCTGTTCGACTGCGCCGCCCTCATTGTCCCAGCGCTGCTCGGCGCAGCTCTCGCAATGCGAGGCGGGCAGGGGACGGTCCATGGCGATGAACCATTGCGGGGTGCAGCGGTAGATGACCTTGGCCTTCGACCGCCAGCTATGCGGGTAGCTGTGCTTGAAGTCGGCGGATGCGGCGAGCAGCGCGCCCGCCTCGCGCAGGTCCGAGCAGATCGGCCCGTCGGGCGCGTTGAACTTGTTGTTGATGACGCTGCCCTGCCCCCCGAGCCACAGCCAGTCGGGCCGGTAGAAGCCCCCCGCGTCGACCGCGAACACCGGGTCGATGCCGTTCGCCTTGCACAGCTCGAAATCGTCCTCGCCATGGTCGGGCGCCATGTGGACGAGGCCCGTGCCCTGATCGGTGGTGACGAAGTCCCCGGCGAGGAACGGCCGCGGTCTGGCGAAGAACCCGCCGAGCTTGTGCATCGAGTGGCGGGCGGTGGTGCCGGCGAGGTCGGAGCCTACGAAAGTATCCGTTTCATCATTGATGCAGCGATATAAGTTGTCCAATTCCGGAGTCTCGCGCCATCGCGCAGAGAACTCCTTCCAATTGTTCAATCCTGTGCCCGTGAGACGCCCGACGAACTGCGCCAGCAGATCAGGTTCTTTCGCTACCAAGTAGCGGCGATCGGCTTTGAAATCCGAAAACAGAAAATATTCGACCTCCGGATTGTAAGCGATCGCCTGGTTGACGGGGATCGTCCACGGCGTGGTCGTCCACACGACCGCATGCGCACCGACCAGCTCGGGGATCGGACTCTCGACGATCTCGAACCCGACATCGATCTGCGTCGAGACGATGTCCTCATATTCGATCTCGGCCTCGGCCAGCGCGGTCTTTTCGACCGGCGACCACATCACCGGCTTGGCACCGCGGTAGAGCTGGCCGCTCTCGGCGAACTTGAACAGTTCGGAGACGATCGTCGCCTCGGCGCCTTTCGCCATGGTCAAATAGGGCTTGTCCCAGTCGGCGCTGACGCCGAGCCGCTTCAACTGCTCGCGCTGAACGTCGACCCAATGCTGCGCATATGCGCGGCACTCGGCGCGGAACTCCTTGATCGGGACCTCGTCCTTGTTGAGCTTCTTCTTGCGGTACTGCTCCTCGACCTTCCATTCGATCGGCAGGCCGTGGCAGTCCCAGCCGGGCACGTAGGGCGCGTCCTTGCCGAGCAGGCTCTGCGTGCGCACGACCATGTCCTTGATCGCATGGTTGAGCGCATGGCCGATGTGGATGTCGCCGTTGGCGTAGGGCGGCCCGTCGTGGAAGATGAACTTGTCGCGTCCAGCGCGGGCCTTGCGGAGCTGGCCGTAGAGGTCCTCCGCTTCCCACCGCGCGAGGATCGCCGGCTCCTTCTGCGGCAGTCCGGCCTTCATCGGAAAGTCGGTGCGCGGAAGAAAGACGGTCGAGCGGTAATCAGTCTTGGTCGGTGCGTCGGCCATGGAGCGTGGGCCTTAGCGGGCGGCGCGCGAGAAACGCAACCGCCCGATCAATCCTCCCCGGGACGGGGAGGGGGACCATTCACCGGAGAGTGAATGGTGGAGGGGGCCCACGCACGTCGCGAGGCTCGACCGTGGGCCCCCTCCGTCAGCCTTCGGCTGCCACCTCCCCGTTCCGGGGAGGATTTACGGCAGCGCCAGCAACCTCCGCGCCGCTACTTCGTCGTCCTTCATCTGTGCGACAAGCTCGGCGACGTCCTCGAACTTCTTTTCCTCGCGGATATACGCATGGAGCGCGACCTCGATGGTCCGGCCGTACAAATCGCCGTCGAAGCCGAACAGATGCGCCTCGAGCAGCTCCTGCGGCGGCTCGAAGGTTGGGCGAATGCCGAGGCTGGCGACGCCCGGATGCTCACTGCCGTCATCGAGCGTCACCCGTACCGCATAGATTCCGTATTTGGGCCGCTGGTAATCTCCCAGCTCGAGATTCGCGGTCGGATAGCCGAGCTCGCGCCCGCGCGTATCGCCGCGCTGCACCACGCCTTCGATCGCATAATCGCGGCTGAGCAGGCGCGTCGCTTCCCCGATCTCGCCGGCGACGAGCGCCTCGCGGGCACGGCCCGACGACACGCGCACACCTTCGATCAGCACCTGCGCGACGGCTTCGGCAATCACCCCATGCTTTTCGCCAAGCGCCTTTAGCAAAGCGACATCGCCGGCCCGGCCCTTGCCGAAGGTGAAGTCGTCGCCCGTGACCACGCCTGCGGCCCCGATCCGCTTCGCCAGGACGTCGGCGATGAACTCCTCCGCGTCCATCGAGGCCAGTGCGGCATTGAACTCGAACACCAGCATCGCGTCGGCGCCCGCATGCGCGAACAGCCGCTCGCGCTGGTCGAGGCTCGTCAGTCGAAAGGGTGGCAAATCGGGCTTGAAGAATTTGACCGGGTGCGGATCGAAGGTCGCGACTATCGCCGGCCGCCGCTCGTGGAAAGCGCGCGCGATCGCCCGCCCGACGACCGCCTGGTGGCCGAGGTGGAAGCCGTCGAAATTGCCGAGGGCGACGATGGCGCCCCTGAGGTTTTCCGGAACTCCGCCATCGATGGTCATCCGCTGCATCGCGGCGGCTCTATCGGCGGCGTGGCCCCACGGCAATCAGCCGTTCGGCAGGTGTCGTTTGACCAGCCTATACTCGTGCCACGCGAGCGCGATCACGAAGACATCGAGCGCGCTGAACAGGATCAGCCCGATGTCGTGGGTGTATGTGAAGCGGTAAAGCTGGTAGGCGATGAACAGGGTCAGCACGACGAAAATCGCGGGATAGGCCCACAGCTTCCCGCGCAGTAGCCCGATGGCCAGCCCCAAATTGATGATCCCGTGGCTGGCGAGAAACCAGACGTAATAATCGTGTTCCTGGCCGGTGAAGGTATTCGCGAACCTGGTGAGCGTTTCCTCGATCCAGTCCGGCCGGCCTTCACCGGCTGCATAAAGCCAGCGGACGATCGCATTGGTGTTGAACAAGGCGAGAGCGATAGCGCCGGCGATCTCGATCAGCGCGTGGAGCCCCTTCAGCGTGACGCTGACTACGAACAGCTGGTGGATCCGCTTTTCCTGCACGGCCACTCAAACGCGTTTCGGCTGGAAAAGTAGGATTTTGCGAGTCATGGCGCCTTCAAATGAAGGTCTGCGAAACATTGGGTGCTAACCCTGTTTTGGTGATCGGGGCGCAAGCCCCCGCGGGCGAATGTATAGCGTCAACTCTGTCAACTTCGCAGCTTGACTCGTCTCATGTGCATTCCTATTTGCAACTCATCCCGTTTCACCGGTTTCCGGCGGCGCATTCGTGCGCTCGTCGGCTTTTCGTTTGCGGGACTTTCTAGCGACGAGATGGGGCATTTCGCCCTGTGGAGCTGAAGAAGGGTAGAGAATGGCTCGTATTGCCGGGGTGAACATCCCCACCAACAAGCGCGTGGAAGTTGCGCTTACCTACATCCACGGAATCGGCCGGACCACGGCCAGGAAGATCATCGCCGCGGTCGGGATCAGCCCCGAAAAGAGGGTCCAGGACCTCACCGACCAGGAGGTGCTGCACATCCGCGAGACCATCGACCGCGACCATAATGTCGAGGGCGACCTCAGGCGCGAAGTGGCGATGAACATCAAGCGGCTGATGGACCTCGCGTCCTACCGCGGCCTCAGGCACCGCCGCGGCCTTCCGGTTCGCGGCCAGCGCACGCACACCAACGCCCGCACCCGCAAGGGCAAGGCGCGGCCGATCGCCGGCAAGAAGAAATAAGCGCGGTCCTTCGATACGCCGCTTCGACTTCGCTCGGCGGCTACTCAGGATGAGCGGATTCAGGGATTAGGAACGGACAACAATGGCTCAGGCACCGCAGCGCATCCGCCGAAGGGAGCGCAAGAATATCACGGCCGGCGTCGCCCACGTGAACGCCAGCTTCAATAATACGATGATCACCATCACCGACGCGCAGGGCAATGCGATCGCCTGGTCGAGCGCCGGCCTGATGGGCTTCAAGGGCAGCCGCAAGTCGACGCCCTACGCCGCCCAGGTCGCGGCGGAAGACGCGGGCAAGAAGGCCGCGGATCACGGCGTGCGCACGCTTGAAGTCGAAGTGAAGGGCCCCGGATCGGGCCGCGAAAGCGCGCTTCGGGCGCTCCAGGCGGTCGGTTTCACCATCACCTCGATCCGCGACGTCACCCCGATCCCGCACAACGGGGTCCGGCCGTCGAAGAGGCGCCGGGTCTAAAAGACAGTCCGCCGGATACCCATCTTCCGGGGGAACAAGAGATTTGAAAACAGGGGCCTAGGCCCCCAACTGCCAAGGGAACAAAATGGCCGTCAACGCAAAAAACTGGCAGGAACTGAAGAAGCCCAACGCCCTCGAGAAGAAGGTCGGGGGCGACAGCCGCCGCCGCGCGGCGTTCGTCGCCGAGCCGCTCGAGCGCGGCTTTGGAATGACTCTCGGCAACTCGCTTCGCCGCGTGCTCCTGTCCTCGCTCCAGGGCGCCGCGATCACCTCGATCAAGATCGACGGGGTGCTGCACGAGTTCTCGAGCCTCACCGGGGTTCGCGAGGACGTCACCGACATCGTGCTCAACGTGAAGCAGATCGCGCTCAAGATGGAAGGCGAAGGGCCCAAGCGGCTCCACCTTTCGGCGACCGGCCCGGCGGAAGTCACCGCCGGCATGATCGCGACCGCGGGCGACATCGAGGTCACCAATCCCGACCTCGTCATCTGCCACCTCGACGAGGGCGCGACGCTCAACATCGAGCTGACCGCCGACGTCGGCAAGGGCTACGTGCCGGCAATCGCCAACCGTCCGGCCGACGCGCCGATCGGCCTGATCCCGATCGACGCGCTCTATTCGCCGGTGCGCCAGGTCGCTTACAAGGTCGAGAACACCCGCGTCGGGCAGGAGCTCGACTACGACAAGCTGACGCTGACCATCGACACCGACGGCACGATCGCGCCCGAAGATGCGCTCGGCTATGCCGCGCGGATTCTCCAGGACCAGCTGCAGCTGTTCGTTCACTTCGACGAGGCGGCGGTGCGGATGGCGCCTTCGCCGATGATCGGCGCGACCGCGGCGATGCCGGTCGAGACCCAGGCCGACACCAACCAGCTCAACCGCTATCTGCTCAAGAAGGTCGACGAGCTCGAACTGTCGGTGCGCAGCGCCAACTGCCTCAAGAACGACAACATCATCTACATCGGCGACCTCGTCCAGAAGACCGAGGCGGAGATGCTGCGGACCCCGAACTTCGGCCGCAAGTCCTTGAACGAGATCAAGGAAGTGCTTGCAAGCATGGGCCTCAGGCTCGGCATGGACATCCCCGGATGGCCGCCGGAAAATATTGAAGAGATGGCGAAGAAATTAGAGCAAGAGATGCTGGGGTAAGCCGGGAGGCTCCCCGTTTACGAACAAGGAAGGGCCGTCCCGCCGGGGCGGCCCTTTTCGTCCCGGTTCGGGACAGGCTTACTCCGGCGCATTGCGGGGTTCGCGCGCCTGCAGCAGGGCTCGGGACATGATCGCCGCATCAGCCTTGATCCTGTTGGCCGAAGCCGCGGCGAGCTGCGCGCTGCCCGGCAGCGACCGGCTTGGCGGCGGTGCGACGATCGTCCGGCCGGTCGGTACGTTCGAACGCATCCCGTTCGAACGGCTGGGCCCTGCGGCCAGTGTCCACGGCGACGGCGGCAAGATCCACCAGACCGCAACCCCGGAGACGAACCAGGAGCCTGACGCCGATCGACCGGCGGAGCAGTGTGAGGCCGTCGCCACCCCGATCGTTTGAGGTCGGGCTGATTCATTTCGGATAAACCACGAATCGGCCGGCCGGTTGAAGCCGAAGTGCCGGATTCCTGCGGTGGGCGAGCTGGAGTTCATCTAAAAATACCCTGAAGGTTCCGGCAGTTGAGGGTCGGGACAAGCTTCGGGGGTCAGCACATGGTCGACACAGTCAGGACACGCCGGACCCATTATGAGGTCCTCGGGCTGAAGCCGGCGGCGACCGGCGACGAAATCGCTCAGGCGTTCGCGAGGGAAATGGGCGCGTTTCGGCCCCACAGCATCGGCGGCCTGACCGAGGTCACGCTCGCCCACGAAACCTTGCGCGATCCCGCCAAACGCCTGGCCTACGATGCCTCGCTCGGCCTCCAGCCGAAGCCCAGGCCGACGCAATTGCTGGCATGGTCGGGCGTGGGCCACGCCTCCTTCGGTGGCTCGGCGTTCGCGGCCCGCCAGCAGCCGGTCGCCAATCCGGTCGCGCCGCCCGTTGCCAGTCCCGTCACGACGCCCGTTGCCAGTCCCGTCGAGCAGCCGGCTGCTGCCAACCCACCGCCGCCAGAGCCGCCGGTGGAGCCATTCGATCGGCCGGAACCGCCGGCCGCAGCGACGCCGCCGTTCATTGCCGCGGCGCTGCGCGAACTGGCGCGTCCGGAGCCGCTGGGAGAGGCCGCTCGCGTGCCCTGGCCGCAGGCGGCACCGCCGCAAGCAGCGCCGGCGCCCGATCCTCCCGCTGGTGTGGATCGCGATCTTCGCCCCGCGTTGGACGAACAGCTGGCCGAGGCCGAGGAAGGGGCCGTTCCTTGGAAGCGGACCGCGATTGCGGGGGGCGCCTTGGTTCTGGGCGTCGTCCTCCTCGGCGCATGGGCGGGGTGGAACTCAGGCGACGGCATCGAGGCGAAGCCGGCGGTCAATCTCGCGCTTCCGCCGTCAACGACGTTCACGGTCGCCGATCCCGCGGCGGCTCCGGCTTCCGCGGCCGCGGGTCCGCCACCAATTGTGGAGGACGCGCAGCTGGCACAGCCAAAGCGTCCAGCTCTCGCCCGGTCCCGCGCCGCGCGCCCGCAGCCGGCGCCGAGGCTCGCGGAGCTGGAGCGGCAAATATCCGAGCTGCCGCAATCCGAGCCAGTCGTGCCGCAAGCCGCCGCAACCGAGCAAGCCGCGGCTGCAGCTCCGGCGACGGCCGTCGCGGCGAGCATGCCGCTCTCGAAGGGGGTGGTCGCCCGAACCATCCACCGGATCGGCTATCCGTGCGGCCAGGTTTCAAGCACGGTTGCCGGCGGGGCGCCCGGGGTGTTCACGGTGACCTGCACATCCGGGCATTCCTACCAGGCGGCGCCGGTTCACGGACGCTATCGCTTCAGGCGCATGGGCGGCCGCTAGGGCGCCGGGCGCACGTCGTTTTTTATGCTATGCTCCCTAGCTCACCAGGGGGTTGAACATGGGGGAACGGTTCGAACGGCATCGCCAGCCGTGGCGGCAGGACGAGGTCCACAAGCTTCATTTGCTCGCCGGCAAGGGCATGGCGCTGCGCGCAATCGCCAAGGCGCTGACGCGGAGCGAGGAGTTGGTCAGGGACCGCGCCAAAGCCGACAAATTGAAGATCGTGAAGCTGCGCTAGCCTAGCCGGCGGCCGCCGGGCTCCTGGCGGCCTTGCCGCCGGGCTTGCCCTCGATGCCGAGGCGTTTCTTCGCGTCCGCCAGGATTTTCTGAAAGCGCGGGTCGTCGCGGATGCATTCGAGGTCGGGATCGGTGTCGGCATTGCCCAGCGAGCCCTTGATCCGCGAGAGCGAGGATTCGAGCATCCGAATCGCGCCGTCACGGTCGCCGAAGTCGCGGGCCAGGGTGCAGGCGAAATTATAGCGCATATTGAGGTTGTCGGGATCGATCAGCAGCGCGCGGTCCATCCATTCGCGCGCGCGGTCGAGCTCGCCGAGGGCGGCGAGCGCGCTGACTCCAAAGCTGATCGCCGCACCGTTGCTGGGGTCCTGCGCGAGGACCTGCTCGACCTGTTCGAGCGCCGTCTTCGCCGCCTGCTTTCCGCGCACCTTGTCGCCGAGGCCATGGTAGCAGCTCATCAGCATGCCCCATGCGTGATAGTCGCTGTCCATCAGCGAGGCGGCCTGCTCGAAATGCCGGGCCGCGTCCGCGACCCTGCCGCGATAGATGAAGAAATTGGCGATCGCCTTGTTGAGCTCCCAGGAATTGGGGTTGAGGCTGAGGCCTTTTTCGAGCTCGGCGAGGGCGTCGTCATGCCGTCCCTGCTCCTCGAGCCGTCGGGCCATCGCGCAATGCGCTTCGGCGATGCTCGGGTCGATCGCCAGCGCGGTGTGGGCGGCCGCATAGCCGTCGTCGACCTGCTGTCCGAAGCCGTAGCGCAGGTTCGACTGGGCGATCGCGAGCAGCGCCCAGGCCTGCGCATAATAAGGGTCGATTTCGACAGCCTTGCTGGCGATGCGCATGACGCGCTCTTCGCGGCGCGGATCGCCCTGATTGCCAGTGACCCAATATTGCCGGGCGAGCAGATAGAGGTTGTAAGCCTCGGCACTGGTCGTGCCGCGCTGCTCAATCGCTTTCTTCTCCGCGGGCATCAGCTTGAGCTTGAGCGCCGCGACGATCGCCTTCGAAATCTCGTCCTGGATCGCGAAGATGTCGTCGAGATCGCGGTCGTATCGATCGGCCCAGACGTGCTCGCCGGTTTCTCCGTCGATCAGCTGGGCGTTGATGCGCACCCGTCCGCCGGCCTTGCGCACGCTGCCTTCGAGGACGTGGCTGACCCCCAGTTCCTCGGAGACTTCGCGGACGTTGACCGACCGGCCCTTGAAGGTGAAGGCGGTGTTGCGTGCGACCACCCCTAGCGCCGAGACTTTGGACAGATCCGTCGTGATGTCCTCGCTAATTCCGTCGCTGAAATATTCCTGCTCGGGATCGCCGCTCATATTGGCGAAGGGCAGGACGCAGACCGAGAGCTGCCGTCGGCTTTTGCGCGCGGTGGGTTTGTCGCCTGCCGGCGCCCCGGCGAGCGCCTGCACGCTGACGAGCAGCTTGCGCCAGCCGGGCGCGTTTCGGTCGCCGTCCCAGTCGCTGAGAACGGCGCATTGGATCTGGTTGAACGGCATCGGTGGAACGCCGCCGTCGAGCGTCGCCTGGATCAAAGTTCCAAGCTCGCGCGCGGCATCGGCTTCGGCCCGGACCCATTGCGATTTCGCTGCTTCGGCCGACCACAGGACGACCACCGCCTTGGCCGACTTCAGCCGTTCTTCAATGACCTCGGCATAGGCCCGGTGAGCAGGCAGCTCGTCGTCGCGCCACGCGCGATAACCATCGGCGCGCAACGCTTCGGCTACGCGCTCGGCTTGCGGCTCATCGATCCGCGCGTAGGAGACGAAAACGTCCGCCATATAGCCCCTGCATCCTTTGCATATCAGGACTCTAGCAACGAGTTTTGAAGCGATGAAGGGCGGGCGGACTCGACCGCGCGGCTATTCCGCGGTGGTCGGATCGATCGTGTGGTGGACCTGGGAAATCTTGTTGCACGGGAAGCCGCCACGCTGGGCGTGCTCCCGGATCATATCCTCGTTGGGCGCGCGATAGACGCAGTAGAGCTTGTTGTCGGTGACGTAGCTGTGGACCCACTGGATCTTGGGCCCGAGATCGTCGAGAACCGAGCAGGAGCCCTGCGACGCATGCTTGAGGTCTTCCGCGCTTAGTTGCCCGACGCCGGGCATTTCCCGCTCGATCACATATTGAGGCATTTTTTGAGACTCCCTCGTTGGTCGCCCGAAGGCGCGCAGAACTTCACTCTTCCGTTCGAACCAGCACCGTCTCACCGATCAGCAGGAACAGGAAGAACGGCGCCCAGGCGGCGATCAGCGGCGGATAAGCGCCGGCATTGCCCATTGCGAGGCTGAAATTGTCGGCGACGAAATAAGCGAACCCGAGCGCCATGCCGATGCAGGCGCGAAGCAGCACCTGACCCGATCGGGCGAGGCCGAACGCGGCAATGGCGGCAAGCAATGGCATCAGCACGGTCGACAGCGGCCCCGAAATCTTGTGCGACAGACCGGCGCGGGCCTCGTCGGTCTGCCGCCCGGCCCGCTCCAGCTCGCCGATGCGTTCCTTGAGCGTCCAATAATCGAGCTCGGTCGGATCGACCTTCGCCAGCGTCAGCTGCTCGGGCGTGATTCCCTCCAGGGCGGTGGTCTGCGGTGAACGGCGGACGAGGTTCATCCCGGCGTCGTAGATCCGGACATTGTCGAGCCGCCAGGCGCGTCCCTGCGGATAGGCGTGATCGGCCCGGATCACTCGCTGGAGCACCCCGCCGCCGCGGTCGTAGATCGCGACGTTGTCGGCATGAAAGGTGGCGCCCTTGCCGCCGACAAAGCCGGCGTGGATCAAATCCTCGCCATTCAAAAGCCACACGTTGCTCAGCGTGCCGCTCGCCGGCGGGATCGGCTTGTAGTCGTTGTCCTGCCAGGCGGTGACCACCCGCGCCGATTTGACCACCACCAGCTCATTGAAGGCGAACAGGGCCGCGGCGATCCCGACGCTGGCGAAAACCAGGGGTGCCAGGATCTGGTGGGCCGAAATCCCCGCGGCCTTCATCGACACGACCTCGCTGTGCTGGTTGAGGCCGACGAAGGCGATCAGCGTTCCAAGCAGAACCGAGAAGGGCAGGAAGCGCGAGACCAGCATCGGCAGCCTAAGGCCGACATAGCGCCACAAGTCGGCGTCGGTATTGCCCGGGACGGCGAGGATCTTGCCGGACTCGCCGAGCAGATCGAGCGACATCAGGATCAGGATCAGCGCGATCAGCACGGCAAGGCTGCGGGTCAGGAACAGCCGCACGGTGTAGAGCGCGATCTGGCGCGACGGGACCAGGTTGAGGTTGATCACGCCTGGGTCGCTCTGGGCAGAAGCGAGCGGATCATGCGGACCGTCCTGGCAGCGGCAAATTCGAGCGCTCCGATCGGTTGTCCGCCCGGACGATGAGCCAGCACGTGGTACATCCACCAGACCATTGCCGATAGCAGGAGCAGAGGCGTCCACAAGGCGAGCACCGGATCGATCCGGCCGTGCGCGCCGGCCAGCTCGGCATATTGGTTGACCTTGTGATAGGCGACGATGATCCCGATCGCGAGGAAGATGCCGAGCGAGGAGGCGCTTCGCTTGGGCGGAACCGCGAGCGCGACCGCGAGCAACGGGAGCATCAGCATCATCACCAGCTCGACCAGGCGAGCGTTGAGCGCCGCCTGCGCCTCGAGCTTCTGGTGGATGTCGGGCGCCGCGCCGCCGTAGCCGAGGCGGAACAGCTCATGGAGATAGAGCTCGTCCGACCGGGTTCCGCCGCGCCGGCGGAACTGGTCGATCACCGGCAGGCTGATCGGCAGGTCGTAGCTGTCGAATGACAAGGTTCGCGGGGTCGCGAACTTGGGCGAATCCTGGATCAGGCGACCCTTGACCAGCCGGAACAGGATCGTGTCGGGATCGTCCGTCGACAGGAAACGCCCGCGCTCGGCGGTGGCGGCCACGGTCATCCCCGTCCTGGGCTCGTCCATCTGGACAAAAATTCCGTAGAGCTGGGTTCCCTTGTTCTCGCTCCGGTCGATGCGCAGGGTAAGCCTGTGGCCGAGCTGGTTGAACTCGCCGACCTTGATTGCCGCTCCCAATGCTCCGGATTTGAGGTCGAACCTCAAACCCTCGAATCGGTAATGCGAATAGGGTTCGAGATACCCGACGATGAACAGGTTCAGGAACATCAGCGGCACCGCATAGAGATACGGGACACGAAGCAGCCGGCCGTAACCGATGCCGATCCCGCGCAGCGCATCGAGCTCGGACGACAAAGCGAACTTGCGGAACGCGAGCAGGATTCCGAGCATCAGCCCGATCGGAATGCCGAGCGACAGATATTCGGGCAGCAGGTTGGCAAGCATCCGCCACACGACGCTGACGGGACCGCCCGCATCGACCACGTATTGGAACAGGCGGAGCATCTTCTCGAGCACCAGCAGCATTGCCGCCAGGATCAGCGTTCCGATCAGCGGCGCCGCGATGGAGCGCGCGAGATAGCGATCGATGAGCGGCAGGCGGAGCAAATTTGTCGTCCCAACACCATCATTTGGCCGCAAACCGGGCCGACATTGCAAATGTGGGCGGATGCACCCGCGGGCAAGCCCGGGCGCACCGCTCAAGACGACTATAGCGAAGCGGTTCGTGAAATCATGTCGAAAACGCCGGTCAGTCCAAGCGCATTTGCCGACCCAGCGGGTCCGGCGAGCGGTTGCTCGGCTGACGCGGGCCGGTCACGGCGATGAATTCACGCACCCGCATCGCGCTGATTTCGAACCCCCGCTCGACCGGGAACATCGCCCAGCTGCCGCGCATCCGCGCCTATTGCGACGGGCACCCCGACGTCTTTCACTATGAGGTCGAGCACGCGCACCAGGTCGGCGAAGCCTTGCGGACGATCGCCCGGATCGAGCCCAAGGTGCTGGTCATCAACGGCGGCGACGGCACCGTCCAGGCGGCGCTCACCGAGCTCCACAATGGAGGCCATTTCGGCGACCACACTCCGCCCGTCGCGGTGCTGCCCAGCGGCAAGACCAACCTCATCGCGCTCGATCTCGGCGCAGTGGGCGACCCGGTCGAGGCGCTCGAACGGCTTCTGGAGATCGCGCGGACGGACCTTTCGCCCTACATCGTCGATCGCGAGCTGATCGCACTTCGTCACGGCGAAGCCGGCGGAGCGCCGGTGATCGGCATGTTCATGGGCGGCGCGGGCCTAGCCGACACGATGCTCTATTGCCGCGACAAAATCTATCCGCTGGGACTGCCAAACGGTCTTGCGCACGTGCTGACCGCGTTGGCGCTGCTGTTCAAGATGCTCCTCAAGATCAAGGCGAACTTCCTGCCGCCCGATCCGCAGCACCTCAACGTGTCGGTGCGCGACGAGGACAATGATCTCAGCGGCCGCTTTTCGCTGCTCGCGGTCACAACGCTCGAAAAGCTGCTGTTGTCGAACGAACTTGGCGGCAAGGAGGCCGGCGGAGTGCTCAAGCTGGTCGCGATCGAGGAGCGGCCGGTGTCGCTGGTTCGCGCCTTCGCGGCCAGCCTGGGCGGCAACCTCGGCCGGCAGAGCCTGCGCGGAGTTCATTTCGGCCGGGCCAATCAGATCACCATTCACAGCGACAGCTCGGACGTCATCCTCGACGGCGAAACCTTCCGCGCCGTGACCGGAAGCCCGATCCACTTGCAGCTCGCGCACCCGCTTTCGTTCGTCAAGCTGGCGGCCTAAGCCACTCTTCATGTCGCAGCTTCGCGCGCTGGTCGCCGAGGAACTGAGCCTGCCGGTCGATCCGCGGGTGAGCGCGATGGCCGAGGCGATCGCGGCAAAGCATGCGCCTGCCTCGCGCGCGGTCCTGTTCTACGGTTCGTGCCTGAGGGAACGCGAGCTCGACGGGCTGATGCTCGATTTTTACCTGATCGTGTCCGATTACCGCGCGGCCTACGGCAAGCGCTGGCTGGCTCTTGCCAACAAGCTGATCCCGCCCAACGTCTTCTATTTCGAGCAGGGTGGTCTGGCGGCCAAATATGCGGTGCTGAGCGAAGCGGATTTCGCGCACGAATGCGGTCCGGGCGCATGGACGGTGTCGACCGCCGCTCGGTTCGCGCAGCCTTCGCGGTTGGTGTGGAGTGCCGATCCGCTCTCGAAAAAGCGCATTGTCGACAGCGTTGCGGACGCTGGGGCGACGTTGCTGGATTGGACCCTTCCGGGCGTCGGGACGGCCGATTCGAACGGACTTTGGAAAGCGGCATTCGCCAAGACATTCGCTGCTGAACTTCGGGCGGAACGCCTCGATCGCTCGGCTTCGATCGTGGATGCTGATCCCGAGCGCTATCAGCGGTTCGGCCTCGCAGCATTGCAGGCTCTCGCAACGAAACACGGCGTCGGTCCAGGCGGCGAGGTGCCTTTGGCTCGAGGTCGCGCGGCGGCCGCGCGCTGGTGGCGCCGGAAACAACTCAAGGGAAAGCTCTATTCGATACCACGGCTAGCCAAGGCCAGCGCGACCTTCGCCGGTGGTCCGGACTACATCATCTGGAAGATCAACCGCCACGCGGGGACCGACTTCCAGCTGAAGCCGTGGCAGCGGCGCTGGCCGCTGCTCGCCGCGATCAGCCTTTTGCCGCGGCTTTTGAGGTCCGGGGCGGTTCGCTAGGGCGGGCGAGCGCGGCCGAGACCGCGCTTGCCAGCGCGCCGACGGTGAACGGCTTGCGCAGCAGCTCGTTGCTCCGCAAATCCTCGCTTTCGCCGTCGCCGACATAGCCGGTGACGAACAGCACCGCGAAGTCGCGGTCGTGGGTCGCCTTCAAATGGCGGATGAGCTCGGGCCCGGTCATCTCGGGCATGATCACGTCGCTGATGACGAGGTCGAACTCCTGGCGGTTGAAAATCTCGATCGCCTCGGCGCCGCTCGCGCAGGCGATCGGCTCATAGTCGAGGTCCTCGAGCGCACCGACGGTCGCGGCGCGGACCCGCGGATCGTCCTCGACGACCAGGATACGCGCTCCGGGCACATGCGCCTCGGCTTCGCTGCGCTGGACGGCCGGATGGATGCGGACCGGCGCCGCCGCGCCCTCGGTCCGCGGCAAATAGATCGACACCGTGGTCCCGCGCCCGACCTGGCTCTCGATGCCGACCTCGCCACCCGACTGGTGGGCGAAACCGAAAATCTGGCTGAGCCCGAGCCCGGTGCCCTTGCCGACCGGCTTGGTGGTGAAGAAGGGCTCGAACGCGCGCTCGAGCACCTCGGGCTGCATCCCGCAGCCGGTGTCGGTGACGCTGATCCGTACGTAATCGCCGGCGCGGATGTCGCCGACTTCGTTGGCAGCGAGGGTCATGTTTTCGGTCGCGATGCGCATCAGCCCGCGGCCGTCCATCGCGTCGCGGGCGTTGACCGCAAGGTTCAGGATGGCATTTTCGAGCTGGTGGGGATCGACGTAGGTCGACCAGGTGTCGCGTTCGAGATCGACCTCGACGCGGACGAGCTCGCCCAATGTCCGGTCGAGCAGGTCGGACATGCCGCCGATCAGCTCGACGCTGTCGACGCGCTCGGGGAGCAAAGGCTCGGAGCGGGCAAAGGACAGCAAGCGGCGGGTCAGGGCCGCGGCGCGGGTCGCGCCCTCCATCGCGTTCTTGAGGTGCATCAGGACTTCGCGCCTGGGGCCGTTGAGGCGGCGCTGGGCAAGGTCGATGCCGCCGACTACCACCGCCAGCATATTGTTGAAGTCGTGGGCGATGCCGCCGGTCAGTTGACCGACCGCCTCCATCTTCTGGACCTGGCGCAATTGCGCCTCGGCCGCCTGGCGCTCCTCCGCTTCGGCCTTGAGTGCCTGGTTCGCCTCCCACAATTCCTGGGTCCGGTCGCGGACCGCATATTCAAGCGCCTCGGCGCGCTCGGCCTCGCTTTCAGCGTGCCGGCGGGCGGCGTAGTTCTGGCGTAGCGCCTGGACGGCGACCACGCCGAGGAACACCGCGCCGAGACCGACGACGATTCCCAGCCAGCTCAGATAATCGGTGAATCGGTCCGCCTCGGCCGACGAGAACAGGCTTTCCTGGATGCGCTGTCGAAGCGACAGGCGCTCGGCCCGCGTGATCTCCTCGAGCTTGTTGTCGAGCTTCTTGCCGGTCCCCGTTTTGGCTGCCTGGTAGAAATAGCTGATTCCGCTCTGGCCCTCGCCCGACAAAGCGGCGCGGGCGGCGAGCGCGAGTTCGCCGCCGCGCGCGTTGTAAAGGCTCTGAAGCTCCGCGACCCGGCGTTGCTGCTCGGTGTTGCCCTTTATCAGCTTGGCGAGCTGGCCGATCTGGAAGCCGGCGAGATCCCAGTTGGCGGCGTAGACCTCCCCGGTTCTCCGGTCCTCGTCGAGCACGAAGCGGGCGAGCGCCGCTTCGGACCGGGAGACGTTGGAGCTGACGTTGCGAACGACCAGAGCGACATCGTAGGAATGGCGCTCGGCCGCCAAAGCGCGCTCGCGGGCATCGTTGGCGATCTTCACCAGGAACACCATCGCGACCAGGATGAGTGCGGCGAGCAGGCCGGCAATCGCGGTGCCGCCGCGTCGCCAGTCGAACCGGACTTCCTCCCCGTCCCACATCATCTATTCAGTCTAGCCCCGTTAACTATTTGGGGAAAGCCAAAGGTTCCCTCAAATCGGCTCAGTCTATGCACCCTGTTGCACGGCCTGCCGCAGCGAACATGCCGAGAATCTCGCCGACCTGGTCGCTGGTGTGCTCGGCGCACAGCGAGCAGCGCAGCAGGGTCATGTTGGCGGGCGTCGCCGGCGGCCGCGCGAGGTTCACGTACAGGCCCTCGTCGAGCAAGCGCCTCCCACATCGCCGCGCCGGCCTGGAGATCGGGCATGATGACCGCGATGATCGCCGACTGCGGCTCATCGGTGCCGAGCGTGAAGCCGAGCTGGCGCAAGCCGGCATGGAGCCGCTTGCTGTTCTCCCACAGATGCGCGCGCTTGGCCGACGAGTTCATGAGCTTGCGGATCGAGGTCGCCGCGGTCGCCACGACCGACGGGGGCAGCGAGGCGGTGAAGACGTAGGGCCGGCAGACCAGCCGCAATATCTCGAACTTGGGATGGTTGGAGACGCAAAAGCCGCCGACCGTGCCGACCGACTTGGAAAAGGTGCCGATGACGAAATCGACGTCGTCGAGGACGCCCTGGGCCTCGGCCACGCCGCGGCCGTGCTCGCCGATGAAGCCCATCGAATGGGCTTCGTCGACCAGCACCATCGCGCCATTGTCCTTTCGAGACGCGCGACCATCTCCTTGAGCGGCGCGATGTCGCCGAGCATCGAATAGACGCCTTCGAGGACGACCAGTTTGCCGGCGCCTTCGGGAATCCGCTTGAGGCGCTTCTCCAGTGCTTCGATATCGTTGTGGCGGAACGGGACGATCTGGGCGTTGCCGAGCGCGCAGCCGTCGTAGATCGACGCGTGGCTGTCGATGTCGAGGACGATGTAATCCTCCTTGCCGGCGATGGTCGAGATGATCCCGAGATTGGCCTGGTAGCCGGTCGAGAAGACCATCGCATGGTCCATCGCGTAAAAGTCCTTGAGCGCCTGCTCGACCGCGCGGTGGCCCGGCATAGGTGCCGTTGAGGACGCGGCTCCCGGTGGTCCCCGAGCCGAACTCGTCGAGCGCCTGCTTGCCCGCGGCGACGACGTCCGGGTCGAAGGTCATACCCATGTAATTGTAGGTGCCGAGCAGGATCGTGCGCTTGCCGTTGCAGATCGCGACGGTCGGGCTTTCGACTTTCTCCATCACCAGGTTGAAGGGGTCGGTGTGCCCGCTGTCGAGCAAGCTCTGGCGAAGCGCGATGACGTCGTCGAACTTGGAGAGGAGGTCGGTCATGCGGTTCTACTTGATCCGTTTGTGTCGAGCGAAGTCGAGACACGTCCCTCGACTACGCTCGGGACAAACGGGGTTCTCAAGCTTTCAGCCTTTGCAGCGCGTCGACCAGCTGGCCGACGGTTTCGATCTCCGCCTGCATGTTCATCGAGATAAGGACGTCGAACTCGTCTTCGATGGTGGCGACGAAATCGAGCACGGTGAGGCTGTCCCACTCGAGGTCCTGGGCGAAGCGCGTGGCCTCGGTGATCGCGGCGCCCTTCTTGTTGAACGGCGTGATCAGCTCGGCGACTCTGGCGTAGGTCTGCTGGCGGTCGGGCATGCGGTTTTCCGTTAATGTTGCGACCGCTGTTAAGCAACGCAATGGGGCGCGAATGGGGCGGTCGTCGGGCGCCCAGGGTCGACCTAGTTCGAGGCGTCGAGCACGTTGTCCTTGCCCGACGGCCAGCCCTCGAACATGGACCCGCGGCGGTTGAGCTCCAGCAGGCGCTTCATCGCCTTGGCGCAGGCGTCGAGATCGTCCTTGAGCATCTGGATCGCGCCGTCGATCTCGCGATCATCGGTGCAATCGGCCGTAAGCTGATGCGAATTGGTGACGACCCTGGCGCCGTGAACACCATGTTCGACGTGGAACTTGCCGAGAATGCCGGTCATGCCTGCCTCCGTGCTTCGCGCGCAATATAAACGCTTGAGGCGGCATGTGCGACCGTCAAGCGCGGAAAAACTCAAATTGGGACAGACCCATGTCGGCAATGGGTGGAAAGCGGACACTGCCAATCGCTTTCCGCATAAAACCACTGTAGGCTCTTCGTGCTTCGTTGGGGACGATCGTTAGAAACGCTTTTTGAGGTGCGTTGAGGCGAAAGGACGCAATGTGAAGAAATTGGTTGCAAGCTTCGCTATTTCCGCCCTGCTGTTATCTGGCTCGCTTGTCGCTGCACCTGAAAGCCCCACAAACACTTCGGCTTCACAGAACGACGCATTGAAGCCAGTTCGGCCTCACGGACGAGGGGCAGACACTGCTCCACAATCAAAGGATGCTGCTTCGACGGGGCCGCAATTAAACAACTCGGTCACTGCACCGGCTGTTTCGGTGGCCCCCACCAGGCGCGTTATCACTGAATGGGCTCCGGCCACTGGGACAGACTTAAAATCTAGGAACGTTAAAACCGCCCCACCGCCTCCACCACCTAAGAAGTGAAACCTGCCAGAGCAGCCGACTGTGATTGTTCTGGCGACTGCAAGGGGGGCCGAAATCAGACCCCGGTCCAATGGCAGCTTTGGGTCGAAAGCGGACGCTATGCCCCGATCACATTTGGAACGGGAAGCCCGTTGTCTCGGCAGGCGGCACGATAAACGGCGAGCGCGGCGCCAGCATCAAGCACGGACTCAACGTTGCCTTCACTATCGAGGTTGAGATTGGCTCCGTGGAGCACAAACGATACGTCAGTGATTTCTGTGTTTGTCTCGGGGAAGTGCAACGTATGGACCGACCCGGCCGGCTCGTAGAGATACGATCCGGCGGTATTGATCTCGGGGTACTCAAGGTACTTCCACGACCCCGCCGAGGTGAACGCAAAGATCTCGCCGGTATGCTTGTGCCGCTGGATGGTCCTGCCCGGCTCGCCGCGCACGCGAACCACAAAAAAGCCTGCTTCGATGTCAACCTGGATGAGCTGGAAGGTGACGCCCTCTTGATATGGCACGAATGGCAAGTCGCTTTCACCGCGATGAAGCGCAGGTGGCGGTCCGCCAGTGACGGGAACGTCTACGATGACGGTTTGAACGACATCGGCGCTAGCAATTGTTGAGGCCACGATTTGCTCCTTTCGATGGGCGGGAGCGCGTGTCGGTCTCTCAGCCGCGCTAGAGCCGGGTTGTGACAGAGCGCGGTAGCGTCCCATACCATGTCGAACCCATCGCGTAACGACGGTGCCCGGCGCCGGTCTTAATGTCCGCAATGGGTCGAAAGCGGACATTGCCACCGCGAGCTACAGCCAACCCTGTTCGCGGTACCAAGCGGCGGTCTGGGCCAGGCCTTGCCCAGTCTCGATGCGGGGATGCCACAGGCCCGGCGGCGGCGCGCGTTTGGGGTCGGTCACCCAGTCATGATGCGAGAAATAGGCCGCCCGGTCGACGGTAAGCTTGGCCCTGGGACCGCGGACCAGCTGGTCGGCGTGGGCGGCGATACGCAGCAGCGGGCCGGGCGCGGGGACGATCGCCGGTTTCTTGCCGATCGCGGTCCCGATCGCGCGAGCGAACTGGCGGTGGGTCCAGCCGCCCGTAGTGCCGTCGTCGGCTTCGATGACGATGCCGGAAGGCGCGCCCGGATCGGCGAGCGCGAGCAAGCAGCCGCGCGAGATCTTCGACGTGGATCAGCGACAGCCGGCCGCGCGGCGGCACCGCCGATCAGCCCGAGCTTGGCCATCCGGAACAGCTCGAGCGTTTCCTTGTCGCCGGGGCCATAGACCGCCGGCGGGCGGACCATCGCCCAGTCGAGGCCGGAGCGTTCGACCAGCTCCTCGGCCCGCGCCTTGGACGCGCCGTAGAGCGACAGTTTGGGCTCGCGCGCGGCGAGCGAGGAGACGTGGACGAAGCGGTGGACCCCGCCTGCGGTCGCCGCGGCGAGCATCGCCAGCGTCCCGTCGACATTGCCCTGCTCGAAACCGGCGGCGTCGGCTCGCGCTGATCGCGCCGGCGACGTGGATGACCGCGTCGGCATCGGTGACCAGCTTGCGCAGCGCGTCGCGGTCCTCGAGGCTGCCGGGAACCCATTCGAGCGCATCGCGCGGCGGCTGATCGCGGCGGGTCAGTGCCCGGATCGCATGGCCGGCGCCGAGCGCGGCCTCGATCAGGTGCGAGCCGACGAAGCCGGTGCCGCCGGTGATCGCGAGCTTCATAGCGGCGGCTTTTCACAAGGGCGACCAGGGCCGCTCCGATTCGGCTTCCTCTTGCGCCTGCCGCGCGCCGTCCCCGAGCTATTGCGACGATCTTGTCGAGCAGCGGCTCGATGCCCTTCGCCGAGCGGGGCGGAGACGGGATAGGGTTTGGAGCCGCTCGCCGCTTCGACCGCCCGCGCGATCTTCTTCAGCCGCTTTTCGTCGAGCATGTCGGCCTTGGTCAGCGCGACGATTTCGGGCTTGAGGTCGAGCCCGGCGCCGTAAGAGGCGAGCTCGTCGCGGACGATCCTGTACGCCTCGGCCGGATCGTCGCCCGAGGCGTCGACCAGGTGGAGCAGCAGCCGGGTGCGCTCGACATGGCCGAGGAAGCGGTCGCCGACCCCGGCGCCCTCGGCCGCGCCCTCGATCAGCCCGGGGATGTCGGCGAGCACGAACTCGCGGCCCTTGTGGCGGACCACGCCGAGCTGCGGGCGCAGCGTGGTGAAGGGATAGTCGCCGACCTTGGCCGCGGCATTGGTCACCGAGTTGAGGAAGGTCGACTTGCCGGCGTTGGGGAGCCCGACGCAGGCCGACGTCGGCGAGCAGCTTCAGACGCAGCCACACCCACATTTCCTCGCCGTCCATGCCGGTCTGGTGCTGGCGCGGGGCGCGGTTGGTCGAGCTCTTGTAGCTGGCGTTGCCGCGGCCGCCGAGGCCGCCCTCGAGCAGGGTCACGCGCTGGCCTTCCTCGGTCAGGTCGGCGAGCAGGGTGCGCTCCTCGTCGTCGGCCAGGACCTGGGTCCCGACCGGCACCTTGATGACCAGGTCGGTGCCGCCGGCGCCGGTGCGGTTGGCGCCGGCGCCGCCCTTGCCGCGCGGGGCGCGGAAATGCTGGGTGTAGCGAAAGTCGATCAGCGTATTGAGGCCCGGCACCGCCTCGAACACGACGTCGCCGCCCTTGCCGCCGTCGCCGCCGTCGGGCCCGCCGAACTCGACGAACTTCTCGCGCCGGAAGCGACACCGCGCCGGGGCCGCCCGCGCCGGACCTCACGTAAATCTTGGCCTGGTCGAGGAAATGCATGGGGCCGGTTAGGCCGCGCCGCGCCGATTTGCCACCTCAGGGACGGCTTATTGCCGCTGCTCCTTCTTGAGGGCCTCGAGGTGGGCACGCAGCCGCTGGGCCGCAATCTCGCGCGCGCTGTCGCGGCTGAGGCCGAGCGCATCGGTGATCGCCTCGCCGAGCAGCGAATCGCCGAGCGCGGCGAGGACCAGCGCGAGCGTGCTCTCGGGCACGTGGCGCTCCTCGTGGCCGAAGCTCAGCTGGTCGACCAGCGAGCGGATCGAGCTCAAGATCGGATCGAGCGCGTCGCGGTTGCCGCTGAGGATCATCCACGCCGCCAGCGCTCCGGCGCCTTCCTTGCTCGAATGCGTCGAAGGTTTCGTCGACGATCTCGCGCACGTCGGCCTGGCCGCTGCGCTCGCGCTCGACCGGTTCGGGCGATCTGCTGCGGTGACCCGCTCGGCGATCGAGCGTGCCAGCTCCGCCTGGAGCCCGGCCGCCGAGCCGAAATGGTGGATGAGGTTGGCGTGGGTCCGGCCGATCTTCGCGGCCACGGCCTTCAGCGTCACCGCCTGCGGGCCCTCCGCGAGCAGCAGGCTGCGCGCCGCCTCCAGATGCGACGGACCGGCTGATTTCGGGCTTGAGGCGTTTGCGCGGTATTGACATCAGTGTCAGTTAGTCTAGCTTGCTCATATGAACGCGACCACTCTGCCGACTCCCGTCGATCTCACCATCACGCCGCGCGACCGGCGCTTCGGGCGCGGAGGCGGCGACGCCGCGGCTATGGCATGGCGGGCGCGTCGAGGCGACCGCAATCTACAATGCGCTGTCGACCACCTTCCCGGCCGGCGAGGCCTTCTTCGTCGAGAGCGTCCGCGCCTTCCGCGAGGGCGCGCCGCCCAAGCTGGCCGAGGAGATCAAGGGCTTCACCACCCAGGAAGCGATCCACAGCCGCGAGCATGACGCGTTCAACCGCCGCGCGGCCGACGCCGGCTACGACCTGTCGAAGCTCGAGGCGCAGGTCGAATAGCGGCTCGCGTCACCCGGGCGAAGCCGCCGATCGTCAGCCTCGCGGCGACCATGGCGCTCGAGCATTTCACCGCCATCCTCGCGCACCAGTTGCTCGCCAATCCGCGGCATCTCGCAGGGCGCCGACCATGAAACGGCCGAGCTGTGGCGCTGGCACGCGTGCGAGGAGATCGAGCACAAGGGCGTCGCCTACGACACCTGGCTGTTCGCGACGCGGAACTGTGCCGCGGCGCAAGCGCCTGAAGCTCAAGACCAAGGTGATGCTCGTTCGTCACCCGCAACTTCCTCGTCGACCGCACCGCCGGCGCGCTCGAGCTGATGCGCCAGGACGGCGTCACCGGGCTTCGCGCCTGGGCGAGCCTGCTGTGGTACCTGTGGGTGCGGCCGGGAATGTTCCGCAAGATCGCGGGCGCGTGGTTCAATTTCTTCCTGCCCGGCTTCCACCCGTGGAACGAGGACGACCGGGCGCTGCTGCGGGCGTACGACGTGAGCGCGATTGACGCGCCCAAGCCGGCGAAGAAAGTGCGGCGCGCGGCCTAAGCCGCCAGCGCCTCCTCGCCCTCTGCTTCAACCGCCAGCTCGAGCCGCATCAGGCGCGCCGGCGCTTCGGCCCCGCGCGCGCAACTGATCCTCGGAGCGATGATCCCCAGCGGCTCGAAGCCGAGCTTCTCGAGCACCCGCGCCGAGGCGGGATTGTCGAGGAAGTGCGACGCCTCGAGCTGCGCCAGGCCGAGACCGCGGGCGATGTCGATCAGCGCCAGCGACGCTTCGGTGGCAAAGCCGCGGCCCCAGATGCGACCGGCCGATCCAATATCCCATCTCGACCGCGCCCGACGCACGCCGGCCGAGCCCGCACGAGCCGATCAGCTGCGGGGCCAACTCGGTGCGCTCGAAGATCAGGAAGGACGGCATGACCGGGTCGCGCGCGCTGGCGAGAAAGGCCTCGGCGTCGCGCACCCGGTAAGGCCATGGCGCGGTCGCGAGATTGCGCACGATCGCCTCGTCGGCGATCGCCCGGGCAAGCGCCGGCGCGTCTTCGGGGAAACCCGGCCTGAGCAGCAGCCTTCGGGTCCGTGCGAACATCGTCCTTCTCCTCGTGCACCGGCCGCTAGAAGCGTCCGATGACAGTTCCGGGAGAAGATCAAGAAGGCGCCGATAAAGCGCCTTCGGGGCGGGGCTAAAAGAAAAGCCCCCTGTCCGGGGGCTTCCCTCTTCTCCCTTTGGTCTCGATCCTGTCTTGGATCTCGTCCGGGCCGCCCCCTGGTGGGAACGGTCCCTTTCTGACCGTTCCTATTTAGTCGCTTCCGTAATCGTCGGCATGACGTGCACGAATTTGCGGCCCAGCTTGCCGTCGCGGAATGCGACCGCGCCGTCGGTCAGCGCAAAGAGGGTATGGTCCTTGCCCAGGCCGACGTTGTCGCCCGGGTGCCACTTGGTGCCGCGCTGGCGCACGATGATATTGCCGGCGAGGACCGATTGTCCGCCGAACTTCTTCACGCCGAGGCGCTTGCTTTCACTGTCGCGGCCGTTGCGGGACGACCCGCCTGCCTTTTTATGTGCCATGTCGAACTACTTCGCTTTTGGAGTTTTCTTGGCCGCGCCCTTAGCAGGTGCAGCATTTTTTGTCGAGGCGGCCTTGGCCTTGGCCGGAGCGGCTTTCTTGGCCGCCGGCTTGTCGGCGCCGGCCGCGTCCTCGTTGTTCGGAGCCGGGTTCTCGGTCGGGGTGCCGACGACCTCTCCGGCCTTGTGCTGGGCAGCCTCGACCTCGGCCGTTTCCTTCGCACGCGCAGAAGGCTTCTTGCCGGTGTCAGCCTTGGGAGCGGCCTTCTCCGCCTTGGAAGCGGCTTCGGGCTTCGGAGCGGCTTCGGGCTTCGGCGCGGCTTTCTTCGGCTCCTTGTAGTCGCCGATCGCGACGATCCTGATTATCGTGTGCTGCTGGCGGTGGCCCTTCTTGCGGCGATAATTGTGGCGGCGGCGCTTCTTGAACACCGTCACCTTGTCACCCTTGGCCTGGGCGACGATCTCGGCGGCGACGGTCAGCCCGTCGGTCGACTTGAGGCTCGAGCCCTCGCCGGCGAGCAGGACCTCGCCCAAAGTGATCTTGTCACCGGCCGCGCCGTCGAGCTTCTCGACGACGATCTTGTCTCCCGGGGCGACGCGATATTGCTTGCCGCCCGTGCGCACGACTGCGAACATTGGCTGTTTTCCTCACGAATTTCCGTTTCCCGCGCGCGGGCGTGCGCCGGGTGAATGGCGCGGCTCCGTTCGGGAAAGCGAGCCGCCTATGGCAGGGCCGCCGGAGTGTCAACCACACCCGCCTGCGCGACTATGTCGGCACCATCGGCATCCGAGGCGATCTGAGCGGCAGGAATATCGACTTTTCGGCCGGCCGGGGCCGCAACACCTTCGACTATGAGGTGCACGATACGGTGAACGCCTCGTTTGGGCCGCAAACCGGCTTCTACCCAGTGAATCAGATCTACCTTCCCTATTCGATCTTCTCGCCGTTCGGCTTCAACGGCCGCTATGCGTACGGCCGCATCGCGATGAACTTCTAGGGCAGGGGGAGGGGAGGGGCCCAAACCCTCCCTTCGCTCAATTCCGCTGCTCGGGCCTGAGCCGATAGCGGCCGCCGTCGTCGCGTTCGAACATGCCGGCGATCGCCGGGTGATCGACCGGCTCGTCGCTGTCGTCGGCGACAAGGTTTTGCTGGCTGACATAGGCGACGTAGGCGGTCTCGGCATTCTCGGCGAGCAGATGGTAAAAGGGCTGGTCCCTCGGCGGGCGGAGAGCCTCGGGAATGGCCTCGTACCATTCCTCGCTATTGGCGAATTCAGGATCGACGTCGAACACCACGCCGCGGAAGTCGAAGATGCGGTGGCGCACCACCTCGCCGATCGCGAAACGCGCGCTTGGCATGTTGATCTTGCTGTTCACTGGAGTTGAACGCTCGAGCGGGGTCATGGCTTCCTATCTAGGCGCTCGGCGAGGCTAGGCAAGGCTGGGGGGCGCTGCTAAGCGCCCCTCCGACCGTAAGACCGGCTTCGGGCCGGGCGCCCACCGACCCCGCGGAGAGGTGGCTGAGTGGTCGAAAGCACCGCACTCGAAATGCGGCGTACGGGCAACCGTACCGTGGGTTCGAATCCCACCCTCTCCGCCAGTCTTTGCTCACGCTCCGCCAACGCATCTCCGCCAGGGCGGCAACTCAGGGCCATCGTTTCCAGAGTCGCGCCGAGTCGCGCGCACGGCGACACTCTTTAGTCCCGTTTCGGGACGCGGCGCGGCCAGATTCTTTTCGCCTTGCAACACTTTGCGTGTGCCGGACGGCAGTCTCTAAATCCTGCTATTAAACAAGTGTTAACCATATTTGTTGGCAGAAGGACCATGTGTCGGGCATCGCGGCCCGTCCAAGACTTCACAAATATGAAAAACAAATACATGGCTGCGCAACCGATGTGCTTGCGTTAAAGCCCGAGATACGCGCCCAAATTGACCAATAAGTCTCTCGTAACCGACCACGAGACTTGAATCATTAACCAATCTATTCTTTTGTCATCGACTTGTAATGCCGTCATGTGCGGTTCATCTCTTGCGGCCCAGCTTGCCAAAGACACTCGGGTGGTGTTGGCTGTTTCGTACGCGGGATTTCGACTCTGCGGCCATTAACCGTTCTCGTTCAACGGAATTGGCGGCGAAAGAGACCAGTTCCGAGTTGTGAAGAAATCGTCCGTTCGCGGCGTGGCCGCGGCGGTTGAAGGCAGGGGTGGGTAGCATGGAAGATATTTCTGGCTCGTTCAGCAGTTCGACGGGAACGCCTGACGCACGCGACGACACTGACCTGCTGCCGGCTGGCAGCCACGGTCCGGCGACCGGCAACGTCATCACCGGTGCGGGCACCACGTCCGGCAAGGCCGGCGCGGATGTAGCCGCGGGCGGCCATGTGGTCGCGGTGCGCGGATCCGGCGGAACCGACGCTTCCGACACCGGCTCGAACCTCCATGTCGAAGGCCGCTACGGCGTCCTTACCCTGGATGCCCACGGCAATTACAAATACACCCCGAATGCGGGCGCGCCGGACAACGTCCGCGACCTGTTCCAATACACTCTCGCCAACGCCAAGGGCGGCCGCGATACCGCCGATCTGGTGATCGAGCTTGGCGGCGGCGCCGTGAAGGTCAACGCCAACGCCCAGCAGGTAGTGCCTGGGCCGGACGGCCTTATCACGCTGCCTCCCGGCGTCGACCTGACCGACGTCCATGTCGTCGGCCGCGATCTGGTCGTGGACCTGCCCAACGGTCAGCAGATGGTCATCGTCGATGGCGCCGTGTTCGTTCCCCAGCTGGTGATCGGCGGAGTCGAGGTCCCGGCCTCGAACGTCGCCGAGCTCCTGATCGAGTCCGAAATCCGGCCGGCCGCCGGAACGCCGCAGAGCAGCGGCGGCAACTTTGCCGACTTCGTCCCGCCGCTCGATCCGGGCGAGCCGCTCGGCGACCTGATTCCCCCGACCGCGTTCGACTTCCCGCCGCCCGTGTTCGAGGAGATCGGGCAGTTCATCAGGCGGGACGAGCCGCCGACGCTCGTCATCGAGACGCCGGACAATCCGGCCGGCGCGGTCAACGCGACGGAATTGGTCAATGAAAAGGGTCTCCCGGTGCGTGCCGGCGAGTTCGAAGGTTCGGGCGAGGCCGCGGCCGCGGGCGTCAATGACGACGCCACCGAGACCAACAC
>CAVWER010000005.1:0-285183 GCA_963754215.1 uncultured Alphaproteobacteria bacterium | reverse complement strand
AAGACCGGCAAATTATCGCCCGAGGCGCGGGACAAGGCGCTCGCCGCGCTGCGCCGGTTCAGGCTGCTGATCCACCACATGAAGGTCAAGCAGACGCGCGTGCGTCGCGACCGCCGCGATCCGCGACGCCGAAGGACGGCGCCGAATTCGTCCGCGAGGTCGACCGCATCGGCTTCGACTGCGAGGTGCTGAGCGCGGAGGCAGGAAGCGCGGCTCGCCGGCGAAGGCGTGCTTTCGGCATCCCCGATGCCGACGGGATCGTCGGCGACCTCGGCGGCGGCAGCCTCGAGTTGGTCGACGTCGGCGAAGGCCGGGCCTCGCGCGGCATTTCGGTGCCGCTGGGCGTGCTTCGCCTGAGCGCGAGCGGCAGCGGCGAGCGCGCCGCGCGCGACGCAGCTGCGGGCGGCGCTCAAGAAATCGGGCCTGCGCGAGCGCGGCAAGGGCCGCGACTTCTACATGGTCGGCGGTTCGTGGCGCGCGCTGGCCCGGATCGACATGTTCGCGACCGATTTCCCGCTGCCGATCACGCACCAATATCGCATCGCACCCGGACCATGTCCGCGAGCTGAGGCGAATGGCGGACTTGCCCGAACCCGAATGGTCGAAGGCCGCGGCTCCGGCCCGCCTCGCGAGCGCGCCGGTGGCCGCGATGATGCTCGACCTGCTCGTCGCGAGCTCGAGCCGACGAGCTCGTCGTCTCGACCTTCGGCATTCGCGAGGGCCTGCTCTATTCCGAACTTGAAGCCGGCCGTGCGGCGCATCGATCCGCTGATCGAAGAGGCGCGCGAGGCCGGCGGCGGCGAGCATCGCTTCGGCCAGCACGGCGACCTGCTCGACGAGTGGATCGCGCCGCTGTTCGACGATACCGCCGCGATGCGCCGGCTTCGCCTCGCCTCCTGCCTGCTGGCCGACGTCGCATGGCAGGCCAACCCCGGCTTTCGCGCCGACCGCGGCAGTCGAAATGGCGCTGCACGGCAATTGGGTCGCGGTCGAGCCCGCCGGCCGGGTGATCATGGCCCAGGCGCTGTCGTCCAATTTCGGCCGCGACCAATTGCCCGACCAGCAAGCTCGCCAAGCTGTGCACCGGGGACGAGCTCGAGCGCGCGCACGACTGGGGCCTCGCGATGCGCCTCGGCCAGCGGCTGTCGGGCGGAGTGGCGTCGGTGCTGAAGCGCACCAGGCTGAGCACGAAGACCGGGGTCGTGCGGCTCGACGTCCGCGCCGGCGAGGAGGCGCTGATCGGCGAAACGGTCAAGCGGCGCCTTCAGCGCGTCGCCGAGACGCTGGGCCGCAAAGCCGAGGTCGGCACCTTCCGCTAGCGATGCGGCCTCGCTAGGAGGCCGTCATGGGGGAATTGTCGTCCACCGAGCACGAGACGGTCGAGCGCGCCGCGGCCGAGCCGATGCTCGACCAGGTGCTCGCCTGGGCGGCGGTCAACAGCGGGTCGCGCAACCTCGCCGGGCTCGAGCGCATGGCCGACGCTGCTCGCCGACGCCTTCGCGGCGCTTGCCGGGCGTGCTCGCGGCTCGAAGCAGCCGGCGCCGGTCGAAGCGGTCGACGCGCCGGGCCGGACGGTCCACATCGAGCACGGCCGGCACCTGCATCTGACGGTTCGGCCCGACGGCGCCGCGTGCAGCTGCTGTTCACCGGCCACATGGACACGGTGTTCGGCGCCGATCACGCGTTCCAGGACGACGCGCTGGCTCGAGGACGGCGTGCTGAACGGCCCCGGCGTCGCCGACATGAAGGGCGGCATCGCGGTCATGCTCGCGGCGCTCAAGGCGGTCGAGACGAGCCCGCAGCGCCGACCGCTTCGGCTATGAAGTCGTGATCAACAGCGACGAGGAGGTCGGCTCGCTCGCCTCGGCGCGCGCTGCTCGCGCGAGGCGGCGCGCGGGCAAGCGCGCGGCGCTGACCTATGAGCCGGCGGCGCTGCCCGACGGGACGCTCGCCGGCGCGCGGCCCGGCAGCGGCAATTTCGCGATCGTCGTGCACGGCCGCTCGGCCCATGCCGGGCGCAACCCCGAGGACGGCCGCAACGCCTTGCTCGCCGCCGCCGACCTCGCGCTGCGGCTCGACGCGGCTCAAGCGCGCCGGGCCTCAGCGTCAACCCGTCGCGGATCGAGGGCGGCAGCCCGAGCAACGTCGTCCCCGACCTCGCCGATCCTGCGCGTCAACCTGCGCCCGCGCACGCCCGAGATCGAGGCCGAGGCGCAAGCGCGACGATCGACGACGCCGTCGCCGCGGTCGCCGCCGAGCACGACGTGCACGATCGAGGTGCAGCGGCGGCTTCGGCCGCCCGCCCAAGCCGCTGACGCCCGAGGCCGAGGCGCTGTTCGACCTGGTCAAGCAGGCCGGCGCCGACCTCGGCCAGGCGATCGCCTGGCAGCCGTCGGGCGGGGTGTGCGACGGCAACAATATCGCCGCCTGCGGCGTGCCGGTGGTCGACACGATGGGCGTGCGCGGCGGCAAGATCCACAGCACGGAGGAATTTCTGATCGTCGACAGCCTGGGCGAGCGCGCGGCCTTGTCGGCGCTGACCATCCTGCGGCTGGCCGCGGAGGCCGCATGAGCTTCCGCGTCCGGCCCGCGACCGGCGAGGATTTCCGCGCCATCTACCAGATGGCCAAGCTGACCGGCGGCGGCTTCACCAACCTGCCGGCCGACCGCGGCACGCTGGTCGCCAAGCTCGCCCGGTCGCGACGACAGTCTTCGCGCGCGAGGACGACAGCCAGGCCGACGACCTTTACGTGTTCGTGCTCGAAGACCCGAAGACCGGAGAAGATCCGCGGCACCTGCCAGGTGTTCGGCCAGGTCGGCGTCGTCCAGCCCTTCTATTGCTATCATCTCAGCACGCTGACCCAGACCAGCCCCGAGCTCGGCAAGACCTTCCGCAACCAGACGCTGACCCTGACCACCGACCTCGAAGGCTCGTCGCGAGGTCGGCGGCCTGTTCCTCCATCCCGAGATGCGCGCCGGCGGCTGGGGCGCGCTGCTCGCGCGCAGCCGCTATCTGTTCATCAAGCAGCACCGCGCGCGCTTCGGCGACCGCACGCTGGCCGAGCTTCGCGGAGTGATGGACGAAGCCGGCAACGCGCCCTTCTGGGACGCGCTCGCCGGGCGTTCTTCGGCATGACCTTCCCGGAGGCCGACGAGTTCAATGCCGTCCACGGCACCCAGTTCATCGCCGACCTGATGCCCAAGACGCCGATCTACGTCGCGCTGCTGCCCGACGAGCGCGCGAGGCGGTGATCGGCCAGCCGCACCCGACCGGCCGGGCGGCGCTGCGGATGCTCGAGCAGGAGGGCTTCGTGCTTCGACCGCTACGTCGACATTTTCGACGGCGGCCCGACCGTGACCGCGCGCGACCGACCAGATCCGCACGATCCGCGAGGCGCGCGACGCGAGACGGTCGCGCGAGATCGGCGACGGCGGGCCGACGAAGATGCTGCTCGCCGCCGGCCGGCTGAAGGACTTCCGCGCCTGCTGCGCGTCGGTCAAGAAGCTGCCCAAGAAGGGCGTCATGCATCGACCGCGAGGCGGCCGAGCTGCTCGACGTCGAGGTCGGCGACACGGTCGCGATGGTCGCGCGCTGATGGCGCTGCGTCGAGATCAATTTCGACGGGATCGTCGGGCCGAGCCACAATTATGCCGGGCTCAGCCTCGGCAATCTCGCCTCGACGCGCAACGCCGGCGCAGGTGTCGCAGCCGCGCGCGGCGGCGCTGCAGGGCATCGACAAGATGCGCGCCAACCTCGCGCTCGGCCTGGCGCAGGGCATTTTCCTGCCGCATCCGCGGCCCGACCGCGCCTGGCTGGCCGAGCTCGGCACGACGATCGAGCGATGCCGAGCCGGCGCTCGCCGCCAATGCGATGTCGGCTTCGGCGATGTGGGCGGCCAATGCGGCGACCGTCTCGCCCGCGCCCGACACGGCCGACGGCAGGTGCCACCTGACCGTCGCCAATCTGCGGACCATGCCGCACCGCAGCCACGAATGGCCGGCGACGCTGGCGCAGCTGCGGCTGGCCTTCGCGAGCGACGCCGTTCGCGGTCCACGGCCCGGTCCCGCCGGCGTTCGGCGACGAGGGCGCGGCCAATCACATGCGGCTGGCGCCGGCGCATGGCGAGCCGGGCGTCGAGATTTTCGTCTATGGCGTGTCGGGCGGCGCCTTCCCGGCGCGCCAGCATGTCGAGGCGTCGAAGGCGATCGCGCGGCTGCACCGGCTCGATCCCGAGCGGACGATCTTCGCCGAGCAGTCGGAGGAGGCGATCGCCGCCGGCGCCTTCCACAACGACGTCGTCGCGGTCGCCAACGAGCGCGTGCTGTTCGCGCACGAGCAGGCGTTCGCCGACAAGGCGATGCGCTGGTCGCCGCGTGCGAGCGGCTGGTGCCCGGGCTTCGAATATGTCGAGGTCGCCGACGGCCGAAGTGCCGCTCGCCGACGCGGTCCGCTCCTATCTGTTCAACGCCCAGCTGGTCACTCCGCCGGACGGCGAGATGACGCCTGATCGTGCCGACCGAGGCGCGCGAGACGCCGTCGGTGTGGCGCTGGATCGAGCGCCACGTCGCCGGCAACGGCCCGATCCGCCGGGTCGAGGTCGTCGACGTGCGCCAGTCGATGGCCAATGGCGGCGGCCCGGCCTGCCTGCGGCTGCGCGTCGTCGCCGATCCGGCGACGGTCGATCCGCGCTTCCTGGTCGACGAGGCGAAGCTCGACCGGATCGCCGAAGTCGATCGCGCGCCACTGGCCCGAGCAGATCCACCATCGACGACCTGCAGCAGCCGGCGCTGATCGCGCGACATCGAGCGCGCGCGCGCCGCGCTGCTCGAAGCTCTCGACCTTGCCGAGCTCGCCTGAGCAGTCCCGAAACGGGACGAATTCGCAAGCTTACCGCGACTTTAACCCTGTTCTTAGGGCGCAAATCGGCTCAAAACTGCGCGATGAGACGTTCAGGCGTTAACGAATGGCGATGCTCAAAAAGATCGGCCGGCTGTTCACGATCAAGACGCGCTTCGAAGCGTGGCTGGTGATCTATGCCATCGCGGTCGGCGCGGTCGAGCGCGGCCGCCACTATCTCGACACCTATCCCGGCTGGGGCGGCTGGCTGCTGGCGCTGGCCTGCACCGGCGTCGTGTTCCTGGCCGGCGGCGAAGCTGCTCGATTCGGTGCAGCCGGCCGCAGCCGGCGCTTGCCGCCGGGCCCTATGCGCGCGCCGCTCGCGCCGGCGCCTCGCTCATTGGTCGTAGTCGACCCAGGCGCCTGCCGACGCGTCGCGCTTCAGAGTCACGGATTTCACGTCGCACAGATTGACCCCGGCCCAGGTCACCGGGCCGAGCCGCCGACTGGTCGCCCGGATATCGAACGCGCAATCCGGATCGCTGAACTTGATCGCGCCCCGCGCGCCCGCTGCCGGCGCGGCGCCGAGCGGCTTCCAGTCTCTGGTCCCGGCGCGGCGGATCGACAGCTCGCCGAGCGCGCCGCCGGTGCCGTTGACGAGGGTGAAGTTGGACGCGCCCGCGGCGAAAGCCGGCGCGGCCGCGACGAAGCGAGCAAGAGCGAGGCAGACGAGTCTTTTCATGCGCGCGGATATACACCCGCGCGCATGCCTCAGACGAAAGTGAATTTCGCTGCGAAATCAGGCGGCGTTGAGCTCGGCGTAGCTCGGCCGCGACCGCTCCAGAACACCGGCGTCGGCGCCGGGCCGCGGTTCGAGCGCTTCCTTCAGCGGCAGCGCGGTCGAGCAGAACGCGCACTCGGCCGACATCCGGCCGATCAGCCAGTGGGTCCGGCCGCAGCCGGGGCAGTGGTTGACTTCGCCGTCGTGATAGACGGCGTGATAGCCGCGGGCGTTCGGATTGAACGCGGTGCGGCGGGACTTCAATCGAACTCAGCATGGTGCTTTCCTTCGAAACCATTTGCCGACCCCAACGAGCGTCGAGTCGTTAGGTTTCAGCGATGATCCGTGAATGGGTCCGCCTGTGTCACGCTTCCCTCACAAGCCTGTTCCACGCCGGGACACTATTGGAGGGCGCTGTGGATAGTAACCATTCGTTAGCCTGTTTGGGGTCAATGTGCCCTTTGGGACAGTCTCGTCCCCGGGGCGTGGATCATGGAGTTGAACGCATTTTACTATCGCCGCAGGGCCGTCGAGGAGCGGATGGCGGCACAGCGCTCGATGACCGAACAGGCCCGCGCCTGGCACGGCAAGCTCGCCGAAGACTTCGCCGCCCGCGCCAGCGCCTGCGGCGACAGCACCAGCAACGGCATGGCAGCCACCGCCTGATCTCACGAGAATTTTCGACGAGCGCATCGGGCCGGCTGGCACGGACGAGGAATGGCGCGCCCGGAGAGATTTCGAACTTCCGACCCCCAGATTCGTAGTCTGGTGCTCTATCCAGCTGAGCTACGGGCGCGCGCCGGGAAACGGCGAGCGCGCGACATAGGGGGGTGCAACAAGCGAGGCAAGCCTTGCCGATTGCGAGACCAGCGGGGTCGATCCTAGAGCTTCAGCGGCGATGCGCGCGCCCGCTCTCCTCCCTTTGATTTCGCTGAGCCTCTTGGCCGGCTGCGCTCCGCAGAGCGGACCCCGCCGTCGCTGGCGCCGCGCGCGGCCGAGGCGATCGACCCGCGCGTGCCGGTCGACCGGCCGATGAACGACCGGCCGGTCAACGCCGCGCTCGCCGGCGCGGCTGGCCGAGCTGGTCGAGCCAGGCGCGACAGCGGCGATTCGGCGTTTCGCGGCCAGGCGGAGGCCGCGCAGCGGCTCGCCGCGGCCGCCGGCCGCCGCAGAGCGAAAGCTGGATCGCGGCGCAGCAAGCGCTGTCGGCGGCGATCGAGGCGCGCGCGCCGACCGCAACCGCGCTCGGCGACATCGACGCGCTCGGCGCCGACAAGCTCCAGACGCAGGGCGGGCTCGCGCCGGCCGACCTCGCCGCGATCCAGCAGCGCCGGCGACGAGGTCGGAGCGCTCGACCAGCGCCAGGCCGAGACGCATCAAGGCGATCCAGAAGCGGCTGGGAAGCTAGCCGGCGATCAGCCGCGCCGCGTCGAGCGCGTGATAGGTCAGGACGCCGGTCGCCCCGGCGCGCTTGAACGCCAGCAGGGTCTCGAGGATCAGCGCGTCGCGGTCGCCCGCGCCGGCCGCCGCGGCAGCCTCGATCATCGCATACTCGCCGCTCACCTGGTAAGCGAAGGTCGGCACGCCGAACGCGTCCTTCACCCGGGCGACGACGTCGAGATAGGGCAGGCCCGGCTTGACCATCACGAAGTCGGCGCCCTCGGCGAGGTCGAGCTCGACCTCGCGCAGCGCCTCCTCGATGTTGGCCGGGTCCATCTGGTAGCCGCGCTTGTCGCCCTTCAGCCGGCCCGAGCTGACCCGACCGCCTCGCGGAACGGGCCGTAGAAGGCCGAGGCATATTTGGCGGCATAGGCCATGATCGCGACATTCTGGTGCCCGCGCGTCCTCGAGCGCCTCGCGGATCGCGGCGACGCGGCCGTCCATCATGTCCGACGGGGCGACGATGTCGGCGCCGGCCTCGGCCTGGACCAGCGCCTGGTCGACGAGGATCTTCACCGTGTCGTCGTTGATGACGTTGCCGCGCCTCGTCGACGAGCCCGTCGTGGCCGTGCGCGGTGTAGGGATCGAGCGCGACGTCGGTCAGCACGCCGATCTCCGGCACCGCATCCTTGATCGCCTTGATCGCGCGGCAGATGAGATTGTCGGGGTTGAGCGCCTCGCGCGCATCGTCGGTGCGCAGCGTCGTTCGGGCGTGTTGGGGAACAAGGCGATGCACGGGATGCCGAGCGTCGGCGGCGTCGCGGGCCCGGCCGGCGAGCCGGTCGACGCTCCAGCGGCTGACGCCGGGAAGCGAGCCGATCGGCTCCTCGCAATCCGGCCCTTCGCAGACGAACAACGGCCAGATGAAGTCGCTCGGGTGAAGCCGGTGCTCGGCGAGCATCGCGCGCATCCACGGGCTCGACGCGGCCGCGGCGCATGCGCAGGGAGGGGAAGGAGCGGTCATGCGCGCCCTCTATCGTCATTCCCGCGAAAGCGGGAACCCGTTTTGATAGCGTGGATCCCCGCTTCGCGGGGATGACGAATCGTTAGCCCGCCGGGTTGAGCGCGCCGCCGGGCTCGCGCGTGGCCTGCGCTTCCTCGGTGCATTCGTCGTCGTCGGGCGGCGCTCGACGCGTCATCCGCGCCTTCCTCCAGCCGCCGTGCAGGTAGTAAGCCGACGGCCAGCGCGAGGTTGACGAACGAGCTGACCGGGAAGCTGGTCCAGATCGCGTCGGCGCCGAGCCAGCTGATAGGTCGCGAAGATGCAGCCGAAGCGCACCGGCACCAGGCCGATGCGCGAGGATGATCAGCGGCGCCCACACCGCGCCGTTGGCGCGCACCGTGCCGAACAGCACCATCGTCACCCCGAACAGCAGGAAGTTCCAGGTCGCGAGCAGCGTGGATGTGCCGGGCGATCGGCAGCGCCGGGCTGTCGCCGCCCATGAACAGGCCAGCACGGCCGGTCGGCGAGCGTCAGCAGCGACGATCAGCGCGCCGGTGATCAGCAGCGTACTAGACGATGCCCGACGCGGGTGATCTGCGCCGACCCGGTCCCACTTGCCGGCGCCGATATTCTGCGCGGCCATCGCGCTGACCGCCGCGCCGAGCGCCATCGCCGGCATCTGGACATAGGTCCACAGCTGCATCGCGACGCCGAACGCGGCGGTGGTGTCGACGCCCTCGCGGTTGACCAGGCCGACCAGCGCCAGCGCCGAGAGCGAGATGACGATCATCTGGATGCCCATCGGCAGGCCCTTGACGACGATCGTCTTGAGGATCGCCGAGATCGGGCACGCAGATAGCGCAGCTCGCGCCCGCGCAGCCGCAGCGGCAGGTCGCGCGCGTAGATGTAGACGAGCAGGCCGATCAGCGCGACGTAATTGGCGATCAGGGTCGCGATCGCCGAGCCGGCGATGCCGAGCCGCGGCGCCGGGCCGAGGCCGAGGATGAAGACCGGGTTGAGCCCGCTGTCGAGCACGACCGCGACGATCATGAACCACAACGGCGTCAGGCTGTCGCCCGCGCCGCGCAGCGCCATCATCAGCAGGGTCAGCAGCAGCAGCGCCGGCATGGCGAGGAAGATCACGCGCAGATAGGCGAGCGCGAGCGGCGCCGCGTCGCCCGGCGTGCCGAGCAGGCTGCAGGATCGCCGGCGACAGGAACCAGCCGGCGATCGCGATGCACGATGGTGACCAGCAGGAACGCGCCGACGGCGGTGCCGAACACGCGCCGCGCGCCGTCGACGTCCTTGCGGCCCCAACGCCTGGCCGATGAGGATGGTCGAGGCCATGCCGAAGCCGAACACGAAGGCGGTCAGCAGGAACATCACCATGTTGGCGTTGGACGTCGCGGCGAGCGCGTCCTCGCCGAGGAAGCGGCCGACCCAGATCGCGTTGACCGTGCCGTTCAGCGACTGGAGGATCGAGGAGGCGAGCGTCGGCAGCGCGAAGGCGAGCAGGGTCGTGGCCGATCGGCCCTGGGTCAGGTCGCCGCCGCGTGTCTGCGTTGCCGCTGCGTCTGCCATTCGTCTCCCGTCTCCCCGGCGAAGGCCGGGACCCAGCCCGCTGCCGCAGGCAGCGCTTCGCGCTGCGTCTGGGCTCCAGCCTTCGCATGACGTGGAAGCTAACCCAGCCGCTCCAACGCCGCGCGCAGCCGTTCGGCCTCGGCGGCCTTCGCGTCATGGTCGGCGCGCGCCTTCTCGACCGCCTCGGGCTTGGCGCGCTCGGTGAAGTTCGGGTTGGCGAGGCGCGCGGCGAGGCTGTCGCGTTCCTTCTCGGCGGCTTCGGCGGCCTTGGACAGGCGCGCCTTCTCGGCGTCGAGGTCGATCACGCCTTCGAGCGGGAGCGCGAAGGTGATCTCGTCGACAACGACCTGATGCCGGCACCTGGTCCGTCGAACGACGCCAGTCTGGATCGCATTCTCAGCCGAGCTTGAGCCACGTCGGACATCAGTCGCGCGATGCCGTTCGAGCCAGATGCTCGACCGCATCGCCGACTGCATCGGATCGCTGAACAGGTGTCAGCTTCGGCGCGACCGGCGGAACGTTGAGCTCCGTCCGCGCTGACCGGATCTCGCTGATCAGCCGCGATCAGCCAGTCGATCTCTGCCTTCGCGCTGCGGATCGACCTGCGCCTCCGGCTCGGGCCATTTGGCGACGATCAGCTCGTACGGCCGCTCGCCCATCGCGTTCCACAGTTCCTCGGTGATGAACGGCATCAGCGGGTGGAGCATCACCAGGATCTGGTCGAACGCCCAGGCGGCGACGGCCTTGGTCTCCTCGTCGAACGCGCCTTTGATCAGCTCGACGTACCAGTCGCAGAAGGTGCCCCAGACGAAGTGATAGATGGCGTCGGCCATCTCGTCGTAGCGCAGCTCGTCGAACGCGCGGTCGAGCTTGGCGAGCGTCTCGACCACCTCGCCGATGATCCAGCGGTTGACCGGCAGCTCGGCGGCGGGCGCGGCGATGCTGTCGCTCGCGCCGACGCCGTTCATCTGCAGGAAGCGCGCGGCGTTCCACAGCTTGGTCGCGAAGTTGCGGTAGCCCTCGACGCGCTTCTCATCGAGCTTGATGTCGCGGCCCTGGCTTTCCATCGCCGCCAGCGTGAAGCGCAGCGCGTCGGCGCCGTATTTGTCGATCAGGCCGAGCGGGTCGACGGTGTTGCCCTTCGACTTGGACATCTTCTGGCCGTGCGCGTCGCGGACCAGGCCGTGGAGGTAGAGCGTCTTCCACGGCGGCTCGCCCATGAACTCGATGCCCTGCATCGCCATGCGCGCGTCCCAGAAGAACAGGATGTCGAAGCCGGAGATGAGGACGTCGTTGGGGTAGTGGCGCTTGAGGTCGTCGGTCTGCTCCGGCCAGCCGAGCGTCGCGAACGGCCACAGCGCCGATGAGAACCAGGTGTCGAGCACGTCTGGATCTCGTCAAAACTGACGTCTCCCATACCTCGCGAGCTCCAGTTGATTGCTTGATGAGCTGTCGAACAGCTTGATGTTGTTTGGATCGCGACCGTAGGCTTCAGCTGCCTTGGTATCCTCCGTTCGCGGCAACGAAAACGATGTCGTCTGGATTTGCCGCGGATCGAGTTGCGTCGCCATCTTCACCAAGCGATGGCCCGTACCAAGCTGGATACGGTGGCCCCACCACATTTGGCGCGAGACGCACCAGGGCTGGATGTTCTCGAGCCAGTTGAACCAGGTCTTCTTCCACGTCTCGGGGACGATCCGGATGTCGCCCTTCCGGGTCGCCTCGAGCACCGGCTCGGCGAGCTTGGCGGCGTCGACATACCATTGGTCGGTCAGCCACGGCTCGATCACCACGCCCGAGCGGTCGCCGTAGGGCGTCGGGATCACGCGGTCCTCGACCGACACCAACGCGCCTTCGGCTTCGAGCAATTCGACCACCACTCTTGCGCGCCTCGTAGCGATCGACTCGCGATCGGGCGTCCGCTCGCGTCACGAGAGGGCGACGAATTCGTCGAGGAATTCTGCGGTCGGCTGTCTGGACGACGCCTTCGCTTGATGATCGAACATGTTCAGCATGTCCGTCGGGCTCGATGCCCGCGCGCTCGCCAACCTCAAAGTCGTTGAAGTCGTGCCCGGCGTGATCTTCACCGCGCCCGAGCCGAAGCTCGGGATCGGCATGCTCGTCGGCGATGATCGGGATCAGCCGACCGGTGATCGGGTAGCCGGAATCTTCGCCTTTGCTCGACCAATTCGGCGTAGCGCTCGTCGTCCGGGTGAACCGCGACCGCCATGTCGGCGAGCATCGTCTCGGGCCGCGTCGTCGCGACCTCGATCGCGCCGCTGCCGTCCGCGAGCGGATATTTGAGCGTCCAGAACTTGCCCTGGACCTCGCGGGTCTCGACTTCGAGGTCGCTGATCGCGGTCTGGAATTTCGGGTCCCAGTTGACCAGGCGCTTGTCGCGGTAGACGAGCCCGCGCTTGTGCAGCTCGACGAAGGCATGGGTGACGGCGCGCTGGTAAGCCCTCGTCCATGGTGAAGCGCTCGTGCGCCCAGTCGCATGACGCGCCGAGGCGGCGGAGCTGGCGGGTGATCGCGCCGCCGCTCTCTTCCTTCCACTCCCACACCTTGGCGACGAATTCCTCGCGGCTGTAGTTGGTGCGCTTGTCCTGGCGCTCCTCGAGGTTGCGCTCGACCACCATCTGGGTCGCGATGCCGGCATGGTCGGTGCCGACCACCCACAAGGCGTCCTTGCCGAGCATCCGCTCGCGGCGCGTCAGCACGTCCTGGAGCGTGATGTCGAGCGCGTGGCCGATGTGCAGCGAGCCGGTGACGTTGGGCGGCGGCATGACGATGGTCCACGGCTTCGCGTCCGGCCGCTCGGGGCGGAACAGGCCGCGCTCCTCCCAATGCGCGTACCAGCGCTCCTCGATCGCGCTTGGGGTCGAAGGTTTTGGGAAGCTCTGACACCTTGTGGCGGTTAGCGATGCCGCGCTGCAGCATCAACCTCGCCGGCTTGCGGCGCGAGCCGATCGTCCGCACAACGTCGCGATACCGTTATCAGGTGGAGGCTCGATGAAGCAGCTGTTGCTCGGACTGGCGGCGCTGGCATCGACCAGTGCGAGCGCGGCTGCGCCCGTCCCCGGCTTCCTCGGCACCAGCGGCACGCAGATCGTCGATGGCGACGGCAAGCCGGTGATCCTGCGCGGAATGGGCCTCGGCGGCTGGATGCTCCAGGAAGGCTATATGCTCAAGCTCGGCGAGCTCGGGCAGCAGCATGTGATCCACCGCCGCCTGGCCGAGCTCGTCGGCCAGGATACGGTCGACGAGTTTCAGCGTGCCTGGCTCGACCATCACATGACCAAGGCGGACATGGACGCGCTCGGCCGCTGGGGTTTCAACTCGGTGCGCCTGCCTATGCATTATGCCTTGTTCCTCGACCCCAAAGCGCCGGCCGGGCACCGACCGCTGGAACGAGGACGGCTTCCGCCGCGTCGACCGGCTGCTCGACTGGGCGGCTGCCAACCGCATGTGGGTGATCCTCGACCTTCACGCCGCCCCCGGCGGCCAGGGCAGCGACCTCGCAATCTCCGACCGCGACCCGAACCAACCTTCGCTGTGGGACAGTACCGAAAACCAGCGGCGGACGGTCGCGTTGTGGCGCGAAATCGCACGGCGCTATGCCGGCAATCCCTGGGTCGGCGGCTACGATTTGGTGAACGAGCCAAATTGGGACTTCGACGGACCCGGCGGCGGCCACGGCTGCAACGACAAGAACAACCGCCCGATCGCCGCGCTCTACAAACGCATCACCGCCGCGATCCGCGAGCACGACCGCAACCATCTGATCGTCATCGAAGGCAATTGCTGGGGCAATAATTACGCCGGGATCACGCCCGATTGGGACGACAAGCTGGTGCTCAGCTTCCACAAATATTGGAACAGGAACGACGCCGCCTCGATCGCTGCAATCGTCAAATTGCGCACGACAACGGGACGGCCGATCTGGCTCGGCGAAAGCGGCGAGAATTCGAACGGCTGGTTCCGCGACGCGATCGCGCTGGCCGAGATCGAACGACATCGGCTGGGCGTGGTGGCCGCTCAAGAAGCTCGGCTTCAACAACCCGCTCGAGGTCGTGCCGAATCCGGGGTGGCAACGGATTGTCGACTGGCTGACCGGCAAGGGCCCGCGGCCCGGCGCAGCGGAGGCGCGGACCGCAATGCTCCAACTCGCGACCCACGACGTGGATTTCGCGAACAATGTGGTTCATCCCGACGTGGTCGACGCGATGATGCGCCAGCCGCATTCCGACCGGGCGCTGCCGTTCCGCGAGCATCGGCTCGGCGCGGGCGCGCTGGAGATCGCCGCGGTGGATTACGACCTCGGACCGCCGGGCGTGGCTTATGCCGACCGCGTCGATGCCAATTATCATGTCACCACGGGCGGCGAGCGAACCGAGTGGAACGACGGGCGCACCTATCGCAACGACGGGGTCGACATCGACCGCGAGCCCGACGGCACCCCCTACGTGACGGCGTTCGAACGCGGCGAGTGGATGCAATACACGCTCGAAGCGGCAGCGGCCGGTCCGCGAGCGGCAATTCTGATCTTAGCGGCCGATGCGCCCGCGAGCCTGTCCCTATCGGCCAATGACGGGACACCAGTGGGCTTGCCGGTTCAAGCCGGCGGCGGCTGGCAGACGGTGCCCGTCCCGCCTCTGTCCATGCTCCAGGGCACCAACCGGCTGAAAGTGGCCGTGACCTCCGGAACCATCAGGCTGAAGGCGATCCGCTTAGGGAACTAATCTTCCTGCATGTTCGGGTCGCGCAGGCCCTCGCCGATCGCGGCCCGTGCGGTTTCCGCTTCGCTGCTGGTCACGGGATAGGCGGCATAATCGGCCGCGTAGAATGCGCTCGGGCGGTGGTTGCCGGAAAGGCCGAGCCCGCCGAACGGCGCGTTCGACGGTGCGCCGTTGGTGGGCTTGTTCCAGTTGATCACCCCGGCGCGGACATTGGCCCAGAACTTCTCATAGCGCTCGCGGTTGCCGCCGATGAGGCTCGCGGCGAGTCCGAAGCGGGTATTGTTGGCTTCGTCGATCGCGGCGTCGAAATCCTTGACCCGGACGACCTGCAGGACGGGCCCGAAAATCTCCTCGTCGGGGCGGTCCTTGACGTCGGTCACGTCGATCAACGCGGGCGTGAGATAGGGCCGCTCCTCGAACGGGCGGTCGAGCCGCCGCAGCGGCTTGCCGCCCTTCATCATCAGCCCGAGCCATTGTTCCTGGACGCGGTCGGCGGCGGCGAGGTCGATCACTGGCCCCATGAACGGCTGCGGATCGGCGAACGGCTCATCGACCACAATGCGGTCGACAAGCGCGAGGACTTCGTCGAGCAATGGCCCCTCCTGCCCGTCCTCGACGATCAGCCGGCGCGCGGCGGTGCAGCGCTGGCCGGCGGTCAGATAGGCCGACTGGACGACCATGACCGCCGCGGCGGCGATATCCTTCGCCTGCCACACCACGAGCGGGCTGTTGCCGCCGAGCTCGAGCGCGAGGATCTTGTGGGGCATGTCGGCGAACTGGCGATGGAGCGCCATTCCGGCCCGCGCCGAGCCGGTGAACAGCAGGCCGTCGATGCCCGGCTCGGCGGCCAGCGCCTTGCCTTCCTCGGGGCCGCCGACCAGCAGCCTGATGGCGCCTTCGGGAATCTTCGCCTCGTGGAAGCAGTTGACCAGGAATTCGCCCGTCGCGGGGGTCTTCTCCGACGGCTTGAACACCACCGTATTGCCGGCAATCAGCGCGGGAACGATGTGCCCGTTGGGCAGATGCGCCGGAAAATTGTACGGCCCCAGCACGGCGAGCACGCCGTGCGGCTTGTGGCGCACCGCGATGCGGTTGCCGAGCGCCGCTTCGAGCTTGCGCTGGGGAGTGCGCTCCGCATAGGCCTCGACCGAAATCTCGACCTTGTTGACCACTGCCGCGACCTCGGTCCGCGCTTCCCAATAGGGCTTGCCGGTTTCCTTCGAGATCAGCTCGGCGAACTCCGGCTCGCGCTTCCTGACGACATTCGCGAACCGGCGCACCGCCTCGATCCGATAGGCGACCGAATGCGCCGCCCATGCCGGCCAGCTCGCGCGCGCAGCCTCGACCTCGAAGTTGGGATCGCCGATCGCGCCGGACCAGATTTCCTCGCCGGTCGCGGGGTTGGTCGAGATCAATGTGTTCGCCACGTCCGAGCGCTCCACCACCGGCGCTTGTTCGTCAAGCTGTCGGTGCGCCATGATGTCCTTCGGCACCGTTCCCCGGACGGTGCCAGTCCATCATCGCCTCTCCCATCCGGCGAACGGCTGTGACCTTGTCGTCGAGCGGCTGCCAATCGTCGGCTTCCGCGATCGCCGACCAGATGGCCTCGACCTCATCGATGTGCATCGCGCATGGCGCGCCGTCGGACCAGTATGGATGCGACTGGGGGCGCTGCCGGCCCCGTAGCGCTCGGGCGAGCGCTCGGAACGGCTCGGACGGATAGGATTGCGCGCCGGGATCGCGGCCCCCACGCCAATCGAAGAAGACACGGTCGATGGTCGCTTCGCGCGTCTGAAGCGCCGCCACCAGCGCGGCCACCAGCGCGCGGTCCGCTTCGCTGCTCGCCGGCGCGACCCCGAGCCGCCACAGCATCGCGTCCGTCAACGCTACCTCGAAGCGGTCCCCCCACGCGCCGAGCAGCTCGGTCAGCGGTTCCGGCTCGGCGATCAAAGTCAGCGCGCCGGCGAACTGGGCGAGATCCCAATGGATCGCTTCGGGCTGGCGAGCGAAGGAATAGAGCCCGTAATGATCGAAATAGGCTGCGGTGAACGCCGGGTCCCATTCGGGCGTGAAGCGCCACGGGCCGTAGTCGAAGCTCTCGCCGGTGATGTTGATATTGTCGCTGTTGAGCACACCGTGGACGAAACCCGCGGCGAGATAGGACGCGGCGAGTGTCGCGGTCGCGTTGCTAACCAGGTCGAACAGCCGCAAGGGATCGTCGCCAGGTTCGCCGTAGAGATGTTCGAGGCTGTAGCGAACGAGCTTGGCGATGTTGTCAGCCTCGCCGAGGACCGCCAGCCGCTGGAACGTGCCGATGCGGATATGGCCATGGCTCAGCCGGGTGAGGACCGCCGAGCGGGTCGGCGACGGCTCGTCCCCGCGCTCGAGGTCCTCGCCGGTCTCGAACAGCGCGAAGGTCTTCGAGGTGTTCACACCGAGCGCTTCGAGCATCTCGGTCGCAAGCACTTCGCGCACCCCGCCCTTCAGGGTCAGCCGGCCGTCGGCGGTACGGCTGTAGGGGGTCTGGCCCGAACCCTTGGTGCCGAGGTCGAGAAGCCGGCCGTCGGGTCCGCGAAGTTGGGCGAACAGGAAGCCGCGGCCATCGCCGATGTCCGGATTGTACACCCGGAACTGGTGGCCGTGATAGCGCAGCGCCAGCGGCACCGTCAGATTGTCCGGCAGCGGCTCGAAGCGGCAGAAATGCGCGGCCCAGTCGACCTTTCCGAGCCCAACCCGCTCGGCCCAGTGGTGATTGACGAAGCGTGGGATGCACTTGGGGAAGCGCGCCGGCTCGACTGCGTCGTAAAAGTCGGGCCCGAGCTCCAGAATTCTAGGATCGGGACGATATTCGGCCACTCAGACGGTCAGGCGTTTCAGCTTGGCGAGCGCGCTGGAATCGGGTTCCTGCGAATTGATTGTCGCGACGAACGCGCCGCCGCGGTCGAACAGCAGGACGGTCGCCGAATGCTCCATCTCCTTGCCCGCCATCGGGTGCGGCGCGGGCTGCGCGAAAATCCCGTACTGCTTCTTGACTTGGCCGATCTGCGCCGCCGAGCCGGTCAGGCCGATGATCGGCGAATTGAACAGCCCGGCATATTGGCCGACTTCTTTGGGGCCGTCGTAGGCTGGATCGATGGTCACGAACACGATGTTGAGCGTGCCCTCTCCGCCCGCCTGGCCGCGCAATCTGACCAGACGGCCAAGGGTCAGCGGACAGACGTCGCCGCAGCGCGTGAAGCCGAAGTAGATAGCATATGGCTTGCCGGCGAGGCGGCTGCTCGGAAAGGGCTTGCCGTCGCCGCCGACCAGGGTGAACGGCCCGCCGATGCCGGGGCCGCCGCTCTTTTCGACGAGTGCGGGCCTATCGTTCGGGGCCTTGGGGAGCGACAGCATCACCGCCACGCCCGCAATGGCGATGGCTACGAGAACCCACAGCAGGATTCGCACCTGCTCGATTCGGCTGCCGGGAGAAGGCGAATTTTCGGTATCCAAGCGACTGACTCATGCAATTGAAGGGTGCGGCCAGTCCGTAAAGCGCAAGTCCCTGTGGTCAATTCCCCGCAAATGCGCTTTTAACGGGGAATTGTGAGCGAAGCCGGTCGCCCGTCCAAACCACGACTGCTGCTCTTCGCCTTCGGCGACTTTGCATTCAATCTCTACTGGCAGAGCATCATGCTCTTCCTCCTGTTCTATTATACCGACGCCATCGGCCTGCCGATCGGGATTGCGGCAACCACTTACATGGTCGCGTCGGTGTGGGACGGGATCGCCAATTTCATCGCCGGGGTTTTGATCGACCGCCGCCGCGAGGGGGTGCGTTACGGCCCCCTGATAGTCGCCGGCGCGCTTCCGCTCGGCATCTGTTTCACGCTGACCTATCTGCCGCCGGCGATCCGGGGTGGCTGGGCGATCGCGAGCATTCTTGGCGCGCACCTGCTCTTTCGAACCGCCTATGCGGGCGTGAACGTGCCCTATCTCGCAATGTCGGCGCGGATCAGCCCGGACTCGGGCGACCGGGCGTTCGTCGCGGGCATGCGCATGTTGTTCGGAACCGCCGCGGCGGTCACGGTCGCCTTATGCACAGTGCCCGTCGGCCGGTGGCTGACGGGATCGAGCGCGGCGCAATCCTATTTCGCCGCGGCGGTCATATTCGCGACCGCGGGGGCGGCGATCTTGATCGTCGTCGGACTCACCTATCGCGACGGCACCCAGCCCGAGCGGCCGCTCCCCGGCAGCCTCAAGGCCGCCCTTTTGAGCCTGGCGCACAATCGCGCCTTTGTCGCGCTCAATGCGGCCATGATGGCGATGATCGTCGCCATCACCATGCTCAGCAAGTCGGTCCTCTATTATTTCAAATATCTACTGAACGACCCGAGCGCGGGTGAGCTTGCGCTCGCGTCGATGGGGCTGGTGAGTGCGATCGCGATTCCGCTCTGGATGCTGCTCGGCAGGCATGTCGGGCTGCGCGCCTTGTGGCTGATCGCGGCAAGCCTCGGCATGGCCGGGCTGCTGATCTTCGCGGCAATCAAGTTCGATGGCGTGCGCGCCATGCAACTCTTCCTGATCGGCATGCAGGTTACGATCATTGGCCTCAATTTCGTGTTTTGGGCAATGCTTCCCAACACCATTGAATATGGCGAGCGCGAGACGGGCCTTCACGTCGAAGGAACGGTGTTCGGAGTGGCCGCCTTGCTGCAGCGCATTGCGATCGGGATCGCGACAGCTATCCTTGGCTGGAGCTTCGCTTCGGCCGGCTACGTCCCCAACGTCCGGCAGAGCGTGGAAACGCTGGGCGCGATGCGCCACACCGTCGGGCTGGTCCCGCTCGTATTCCTCGCGCTGTCGTGCGTGGCGATGATCCTCAATCCGCTCGGCCGCCGCCCCGCGCGCAAGCGGGAGAGCGCCGAAGCGATCCTCTAGGCCCTCAATTCGAAGCTGCCCTTGACCCCGGCATTTTCGGCGGACGGTGCGATCCACACGTCGAACATTCCCGGCTCGACCACCGGCTTGTTGCCCAGGCCATAAAAAGCGAGGTCGCTGGCGCGCAGCGTGAAGCGGACAGTCTCGCTCTGCCCGGGAGCAAGTGCGACCTTGCGAAAAGCCTTGAGCTCGCGGATCGGCCGGGTGACGCTCGCCGCGCGGTCGTGGATGTAGAGCTGCACCACTTCCTCGGCGGCACGGCTGCCGCGGTTGGTGATCCGCGCGCCGATTGCGATCTCGCCGCTCATCGGCAAGGTCGGGGAGCTCAGCGCGAGACCGCCATATTCAATCTTCCCGTAGGTGAGACCGTGGCCGAACGGGTAGAGCGCGCTGTTGGGGACCCCCCGATAATGCGTCTTGTAGGGCTCGAGCGGCCCGGGCGGGTTGGGCCGGCCCGTCGTCTTGTGCGCATAATAATAAGGCTCCTGCCCCGATGCTCGCGGGAAGCTCGCGGGAAGCCGGCCGGAAGGGCTGTAGGCGCCGAACAGGACGTCGGCGATCGCATTGCCCGTCTCGGTTCCCAGGAACCAGGTGACGAGAATGGCCGGAGCGCTAGCGACCGCGCCCTGGAGGGCGAGCGCGCGACCGTTCTTGAGGACCACGACGGTCGGCTTGCCCACCGCCGCGACCGCCTCGGCGAGCCGCTGCTGCGGCTCGGGGACGATGATTTCGGTGCGCGACTGCGCCTCGCCCGACATGTTCTGCGATTCGCCGATGGCGAGAATGACGATGTCCGCCCGCCGCGCCGCCTCGACCGCCTGATCGATGCCGCCGGCAATCGCTTCCTCCGACTTTGAGCCTTCCGCCACGATCACGGCCGATTTGTCGGCGACCGCCGCCCCCACGCCGGTGGCGAGATCGACGGCCTTGGTATCGTCGCCATAGACGCACCACGGGCCGATCAAATCGTGCTGGCCGCTCGCGAACGGGCCGATCAGCGCGATCGTCTTGCCCGACCGCGGCAGCGGCAGCAGGTCGCCCTCGTTCTTCAACAGCACGATCGATTTGCGTCCCGACTCGCGGGCCAGCGCGCGGGTTGCCGGGAGCATCGAGCGCGACCGCTCCCGCTTCTCGTCGATCCGCCGGAAGGGATCGTCGAACAGGCCAAGCATCGCCTTGGCGGCGAGCACCCGGCGGACCGACTGATTAAGCACTGCTTCGGGCACGTCGCCGCTGCGCACAAGGCTCGGCAGATGCATCCGGTAGAGGCCGCTCGTCATGCTCATGTCGACCCCGGCGAGGAGCGCGAGCCTGGCCGCATCGCGGCCGTCCTTCGCGAAGCCGTGGGCGATCATTTCCTCATCACCGGTGTAATCGGACACGACAAAGCCCTCGAACCCCCATTCGCCGCGCAGCAAGTCGGTCATCAACCAGCGATTGCCGGTCGACGGAACCCCGGAAATCTCGTTGAACGACGCCATGGCGGAGAGCGCGCCGGCGTCGAAGCCGGCCTTGTACGGAGGCAGATAGACCTCTCGCAGAGTCCGCTCCGACATGTCGGCCGTGTTATAATCGAGCCCGCCTTCGGCGCCGCCGTAAGCGGCGAAATGCTTGATGCAGGCGAGCAGGCGTTCGTTCGACCTCAGGTCACCGCCCTGGAAGCCCTGGACTCGCGCGGCGGCGAACAGCCGGCCCAGGAGCACGTCCTCGCCGCCGCCCTCGACCCCGCGGCCCCAGCGCTGATCGCGGGCGACGTCGACCATCGGAGCAAAGGTCCAGTCGATGCCCGATCCGGCCGCTTCGAAAGCCGCCGCCGCGGCGGTTCGCCGCGCCAGGTCCGGCTCGAAGCTGGCAACCTCGGCGAGCGGGACCGGGAAGACCGTGCGATGTCCGTGGATGATGTCAGCGGCGAAGATCAAAGGGATTTTGAGGCGCGATTCCTTGACCGCCGCCGTCTGCATGATTCGCGCCATCCGCGCGCCATTGCCGTTGAAAACCCCGGTGAGCTGGCCGTGCCGAGCCTCCTCGACCTGGCGCGGGAAGCTCGAATTTTCCTGGGGCGGGTTGAGCGCCAGCGCGGTGCCGCCGCCCCAAGCCGATGCCATCAAGCTGAGCTGACCGGCTTTCTCCTCGAGCGTCATGCGGGCGATGAGCTCGTCGGCGAATGGCGGGACATGGAGCTTTGCGGCGGCCTGGACGAGCGCGCGAACCGGGCTCGCGAGCCACGCGGCCGCGGCGCCTGCGCCCATCAGGGCAGCTCGGCGCGAAATCCGCGTGTCCAGCATCGATTCCCCTTCGCCTCGACTACCTACAGTGCAACAGCCGTGCTGTCCGTGCAAAAATCTGTCGGCTTGACGCCATATGTAACCGGTTACATGGACGAGCCGCGAACCATTTGCAATCAGTCGCTATCGCGAGTTTGATGGTCGCAGTCGGGCGAAGGGAGGTCATGGCAGAAGCGACAATCCGCGACGTTGCGCGCCGTGCCCAGGTTTCCGTGGCATCGGTGTCGCGCGTACTCAATCGCATCGACAACGTCAGTGAAAAGACTCGCGAGCGGATCATCGCCGCAGTCGACGATCTCGGCTACGTGCCGCACGCCGGCGCCCGCAGCCTCAGCCTGGCGCGAACCGGGGCGATCGGCGTGGTCCTGCCCAATCTCCACGGCGAGTTCTTCTCCGAGATCGTGCGCGGGATGGACCGGCTGTCGACCGAGCGCGGCTATCTCCTGCTCCTGTCCAACATGCACGCGCAAAGCGGTGGGGCCGAAACCGTGCTCAAGGCAATGCGCGGGCGAGTCGACGGACTGATCGTCATGGCGCCGCACCTCGATGACGAGGAGTTCGCCACGGCCCTTCCGCGCGGGACGCCGGCCATCCTCGTCAACGCTCGGGCGAAGGTCGGCAGCCGGCCCTCGATCCGCCTCGACAATGCCGTGGGCGCGCGGGCGGTGGTCGATCATCTTGTCGAGATCGGCAGGCGCCGCATCGTCCATATCGCCGGACCGGTCGGCAACATCGACGCGGAGGAGCGGTCCGCGGCCTTTACCCGCGCCGCGGCCCGCCATCCGGACGTGCAGACGGAGGTCATCCAGGGCAATTTCTACGAGGAATCGGGCCGCGCCGCGGTGTCGGCGCTGATAACTGGGGGTCACCGCTTCGATGCCATCTCGGCGGCCAACGACATGATGGCGATCGGAGCCCTGGATGCGCTGCGCGTTTCGGGCTTGCGCGTTCCGGAGGACGTCGCGGTCGCCGGTTTCGACGATGTGCCCCTGGCGAGCCACCTTGGGCTCACCACCGTGCGGGTGCGGATCGCCGAGCTTGGCGAACGCGCAATCGAGCGCCTGGTCGCAATCCTCGAAGGCGGAGACGACGGCGGCGCCGAGGAACTACACGAGCCCGAGCTGGTGGTGCGCGCTTCAACCATAGCCAAGACGCCCAACCGTTGATCGAGCTCGACCGCCGTCAGCTGCTCGGTGGAGCGTCGCTGCTTCTGGCGGGCTCGGCCTTTCCTGCGCCCGCCCTGGGAGCCGCAAAGCGCCTCCCCGATTCCTACCAGGAGATCGAGCGCCGCACCTTCCGTTTCTTCTGGGAGACGGTGAATCGAAAGAATGGGCTGGTGCCCGACCGCTGGCCGACTCCGTCCTTCTCGAGCATCGCGGCCGTCGGGTTCGCGCTCACCGCCTACCCGATCGGAATAGAGCGCGGCTGGTGTTCGCGCGCCGATGCGCGCGACTTGACGCTGACGAACTTGCGTTTCTTTTGGCGGGCTCCGCAAGGGCCGCAGCCGCGCGGCGTCACCGGCCACAAGGGCTTCTTCTATCACTTCCTCGATATGGAAACCGGCGTCCGCTACCGCGACGTCGAACTGTCGAGCGTCGACACCACCATATTGCTGATGGGCGTGTTGTTCGCCGGCCAATATTTCGACCGCAAGGATCCAGCCGAGGCCGAAATCCGAAAGCTCGCGAACGCAATCTACGCGCGCGCGGACTGGAACTTCTTCCGCTCGGACGGCCGCAAGGCGATCTCGATGGGCTGGCATCCGGTGAGCGGCGCGCTGATCCCCGCCGATTGGGTCGGCTATAACGAAGGCATGTTCGTCAATATCCTGGCGCTCGGCTCGCCGACGCATCCGGGGCCGGCGAACCTGTGGGATCGGTGGACCGCGCCTTATCCCAGAATTCTGGCGCGGCGACGGGCCGACGCGGCGGCTCGCCTTCGCACCGCTGTTCGGCCATCAGTACAGCCACATCTGGATCGATTTTCGTGGGATCCGCGACGCCCCGATGCGTGCCGCCGGGTTCGACTATTTCGAGAACAGCCGCCGCGAAACCTATGCCAACCGCGCCTGGTGCATCGCCAACCCGAGCGGCTGGGACGGCTATTCGAAGGACGTGTGGGGCCTCACCGCGTGCGATGGCCCTGGCTCGTTCGAGCTGCCCTTCAAAGGACGCAGGCGGACCTTCTTCGGCTATGCCGCGCGCGGCCCCGAAAGCGAGCCGGACGGGCGTGACGACGGCACCATCGCCCCGACCGCGGCGCTTGGGTCGCTGCCTTTCGCTCCCGAGATCGTGATCCCCTGCGCCGACGCGCTGCTCAAGCAGCCCGACGTCTTCCGCAAATATGGCTTCGCCGACAGCTTCAATCCGAGCTTTCGCTATACCGACGCCAAGGTTGAAACAGGCACCGTCGATCCGCTCCGCGGCTGGGTCGCGACCGACTATCTCGGCATCGACCAAGGGCCGATCCTGCTCCAGGCGGCGAATTACCGCGACGATTTCGTGTGGCGGCACATGCGCCGCGTGCCGGCGATCCGCCGCGGCCTAAAGCGCGCCGGATTCACCGGCGGCTGGCTCGGTTAGCGGCTCGTCAGTCCCGAGGACCGCACACTCGCCTCCTTCAATGGCCGCGAACGAAGATGTTGGCGGTAAGCCGTCCTTTGCGAGGATCAGCGCTAAATGTCATGTCATCGGGAATGATGCCCGAATGGAGCAGGCTGCCCTGATAAATGATCAGCCGGTCGGGAACGGCTTCAACCGCCCCGATCTGCTCGAAGAATTCATCGGAGCCTGCGACGTAGCCAGATTCCGCGCGCAGCCTGGTGGCGTCGGCCTGCGCAATTCCAACGAAGATGTGCGCATTGGCTTCGGTCACCCGTTCGATTCCGCTCGACCGCTGGCGATAGAAGGCCGTGCCCGAACCCGGCGGAACACGCAGATAATGGAGCAGCGCGTAATATTTCTGGTCGGTCGAATTGAAATGCGGTGCGCGCTGCGCGGCGCGAAGCTCGGAAGGCTTCGCGGTGACCATTGAAAAGCTCGCTTCGAGCAAATCGAAGCCGTCGACGTCGAATGCGCCGGCGATAAATTGGGCGGCCTGCTCGCAAGTTCGCTCGACATAGGCGTTGGCCGCGAAGTCCGACTGGACAATGATGCGCCGCAAGCCCGGATAATAATTGCCGGCCGGAGGGTATGGCGCGAGGTCGTCCCCAACCTTCAGGATCGGATCGAGCGCGCCGCTGAAGTCGTCGATCACCACGACTGGGCTCTGGTCCTTGCCGAAACGCAGAAGCTCGGGCTTCACCGGGGCTTTCCCAACAAAAAGGGAGGGAGACGATGCCGTCCCCCTCCCCGAAATGCCAGCCGAAATCAGAACTCGATCGCCCTAGAAGCGGACGTTCGCGCCCAGCTGGAAGTTCCGCGGCGGTCCCGCCAGGCTGTTGGGCACGCCGAAGCTGAACACGGCGGGGTCGATTCCGCAGCACTTGAATCCGGGTGCGCCGCCAAAGTTCGCCCGATTGAACAGATTGAACACCTCGAACGACAAACCGAACTCGCGGCCCTCACCCAGCTTGAACAGCTTCTGCAGCCGCAAGTCCACCTGCAGGAAATGGGGCACGTGGTTGAAGTAGCCGAGCTTGATCACGTCCGGCTGGAAGCCCGCGTTGGCGTCGGTCACGAAGAATGGCGCGCCGGAGCCATAAGTGATCAGTCCCGAGACTCGGAAGTCGAGTGGAAGATCGGCGATTCCGTTGACCACCAGGCGGTGCTTTTCCCAGCCGGCATTGGGGACAAGCCCGGTCGCAGCAATGTTGGGGCGATCGAAGTTGAAGCCGTTGCCGCCGGGGTTGCCGTTCTCCTTCGAGCGAAGGACGCCGGTGTAGGCAATTCCACCGCCCCAACCCGACGCTTTGGAATAAGGCTTGTCGACGGTCAGGAAGATCGCGTCATATTTGGTCCGGCGTGTGTTAGATATTCCCACGAAGGAGCCGTAACCGTTGATCAGCGGGACGTTTATGTAGAATCCGCTCGCATCGGTGTGTGGCCCCCTGTTCAACGGGGCATAACCGATCTGGTTCTGCCCGACGGTGTGATTGAACGACAGCGAGGTGCGGAAAATCCCGAACCTCTGGCGAACGCCGATGCTGAATTGATCGGTATAAGGCGTCTTCAGATTGTTTGGGATGGCGCGCAACTCGGTTGTGCCTGGCGCCAACGGATTTGTGGCGAGGCTGGCGAGCAGCGCCGCAAATCCATCCGGCGTCAGGTAGTTCGGGTTCCACGCGATGGTAGGCTGACCGTTCCGCGGTAGCCCGTTGGCCGAGAAGAACAGCTGACCCTGCTGATATTGCGTCAACAGGCTTTCTTCCGCCGCAGCACGGAACAGCGCCCGGTCGTAATAGCGGCCAAAGCCGCCGAAGAAGACCGTGCGCTGGTCGGCGTTCAGATCATAGGAAAGCCCGATTCGCGGCGCGAAATTGCCCCAGTCGATTTTGCGGTTGTGACCGGTCGATATGTAGTCGTCGACGTTGAACCAGCTCGGCCGGCTGAGCTCATTGGCGGCCAGAGCGCGGAGCGCATCGACCGCTTTCTGCGGCGTAACGAAGTGGTTGTTCTTCGCATTGGTATCGACGTCCCAACGGAGACCGAGGTTGATCAGCAAATGGTCATTCGCTTCCCAGTCATCCTGGACAAATAGACCGATCTGCGTCGTCTTGGCTGAGATGTTCGGATTGCCCCCGCCGAACCTCACGTCCGCGGGAATGCCGAAGTCAAGATTTTGAGTCGGATCGGGAGAGGGCTGGTAGACGAATTCGAATTGCGGGTTCGCGAAGGGGCCGCTCCCGCCAATCTTATATTTCTGGAACGACACCTTACCGCCGATCTTGACCAGATGCCGGCCGTTCCACTGGAGATTGGTCAGGCTGAAATTGTCGCGGAAGGTTAGTCCTTGCTGGACGATGCGCTGAAAATCCGCGCGCCCGCCGATATTAATGACGTTTGCATACAATAAGTCCGAAGTCGGTCGTGCTCGAAGCGCCGAACGCGAGATCTGATTTCAGATAGTCGACGGTGGCTTCGTTGAGAAAGCCGTTGCCGACGAGCCGGTCCTCGAGCTTCGCGGTGTAGACGTCGTTCGTGACATGCGTGCCGCGCGAGATGGCATTAATTCCGCCAAAGTCGCGCACGTCCGTTTCCTTGCGGATGCTGCCGCTTAACTCGACCGTGTTGTTGTCGGTCGGCAGGAAGGTCAGCTTAGCGAATCCGAGGTGCTCGCGGAAGGGGCTGACGAAGGTCCCAGCGAAGTCTTGGGGATTAAAGCCCATCAGCGCCTGTTGGCCAGGCTGCGGCGTGCCGGGCACCACGTTGGCGTTCCGGTCTTTGATGTTGGCTTCGTAATTCACGAAGAAGAACAGCTTGTCCTTGATGATCGGACCGCCAAGCGCGGCGCCATATTGGTAGCGCTTCAGTTTGTTCTTCGGCTGGTGGTTCTTTTTCTGGAAAAAGTCCTTTTCGATCAGCGACTGGTTCTGCCACAGGCCGAACGCCTCGCCATGGAACTGATTGGTGCCGGACTTGGTGATGGCGCTGATGATCGCCGTTCCCGCGTCCTCATATTCGGCCTTGTAGTTTGAGGTGAGGACCCGGAATTCGCGAACCGCAAGCTGGGAGAACGGGTTGCCGGCGCTGACGTCCTGGCCGACGATGCCGCCCTGCTGAACGTTGCTCTTGAGGCTGACCCCGTCGATGAAGACGTTGACCTGGGGCCCGCCGAAGGGATCGCCGTTGGGATCGAGGCCGACCCCCCCGCCGCCGAAAGTCTGCCGAAGCTCGCCTGGGGCCGTAACCAGCCGGATACCCGGGGCGAGCTGAGCGAAATTGAGGAAGTTGCGGTTGCCCTGCGGCAGGTTATCGATCTGGTCGGTGGTGACGTTGGTCGCGATTTCGGACGTCCGTGTCTCGACCAGCCGGCGGCCGGTAACGATGATAGCGCCGCCGGCACCGGTGCGGGCCGGGGCCGTCGCTTCCTCGGTGCCCTTGTCCGGCGCCGCGACATCCATGTCGAGCGTCGCCGTCTGGCCGACCTGGATGCTCACCCGGCGGGTGACCGTTGGGCCGTCCTTAACCGCGAAGGTGACATCGTAGGTGCCGGGGCTGAGGCCGGTGAGTACGTAGCTTCCATCTGCCCCGGCTACGGCGCGAGCAGTCGCTCCGGTATCGACGCTGACGGCGGTGATCGTCGCGCCCGGGGCCACGGCTGCGCTATTGCTGACCTGCCCGCGAACCGTAGCCGTAGTAAGCTGTGCATGAGCCGGGGTTGCGATCGACAGCGCGACCGCTGTGGCAATTGCGCTGATGCTCGTGGCGAGCCGGTACCTGGTTTTCATCGTGATCACTGGCCCCTCTCCCGTGGCAGCCTGTAACCGGTTACATCAGCGCGTCAGCGCCGCGGCCGGAAGGTCTCGCTGAAAGACTTTCCGGCTCGGCATGTCAATCATGCTCCCCCTCCCCGGTCGAAAGATTGCGGCACACTGTTGCATCAATATCGCAGCTTGGGGGCGAACCTCGGTCGCGTCTGAAGGCGTGCCTACCCGAATTTGCTCTCGCGCCTGCGGCCGACGAGCATCCCCGCTTCGAGGCGGACGCAGAGCGCCGCGTAATAGTCCGACAGAAAGCCATAATCGTCGCCGTCGTCGGGCAGCCCCGCCTTTTCGCGGATCGTCCGGGCGACGGTCGCGATCGCATCGGGCTGTTCGTTGCGCAGGACCTGCTCGAGCGTCTGCAGCTCGTAGATTCCGTAAAGACCGAGCGCGGCTTCGGGAAAGATCCGCCGCGCCCGCTGCCCGCTGCCGACCAGATCCTCGGCGAGCTTCGGCATGGCGGTGCGAACGACCCAAGTGCCGGCAACCAGATCGCCGACCCGCAGCCGGTCGCGGTTGAACAAGGGGAAAAACAGGAAAATGCCGCTCCAGATAAGGGCGAACAGGACGAGGAAGGTATCCGCGGTTCCCTCGGCCGTTTGCTGGCCGAGAAACGACAGCGGCAGAAAGATTTCGATCTCGCGCATCGCGTTGCGGGCGATGACCGCGGCTCCGGTGAGCCTGGCGCCGTCGCGGGCAACGACCCTGAGGCCCATCAGCCGCTTGCCCGGGGTCGCGCCGCGGTTGCCCATTTCGAACAGCGAAAACCATCCGTTCCGAAGCACGAAGAAGCCGATCAGCCACAGGATCACGAGCAGCTTTTGGGCCCCGGGGACCGCCATCATCACAAAGGCGATGGTGACGACGACGAGGATCACCGTCATCAGGACGAAGTCGATCATGAAGGCTCCGGCGCGGCTTCCGGCCGAGCCCAGCTCGAGCTGGAGGTCGACGCCCTCGGGCGTCACGAAGGTGCGCTTGAGATTACGGAAGGGGAGCGCCCTACTTGCCATATTCGGGGTTCTTCGACCGCCAGGCGTAAAAATAGACCAGCCATGCGGCGAGCACGGCCGAGCCGATCAGGGCGCGAAGACCGTCGTTCAATATGGTTTGCCGGCCAACACCCTCGAGCAGCCCCGCCACCGCCAGCATGATGACCGTCCCCACCATGGCGGTCGCCGCCGTCCGTCCGGCTCGGACAACCGAATCCATTCGGGACAGCCGGTCGGGGAAGGCGATCGCCATTCCGATCCGGATTCCCGCCGCACCGGAGATGCAGATCGCGAAAATCTCGGTCGTCCCGTGAATCATCAGCCAGGCGGCGACGTTCAGGCCAAGACCCTTGGCCGTAAACACGGCGAGGAAGGCGCCGAGCATCAGGCCGTTGTAGATGATGAGCAGCAAGGTCGGCACGGCGAAGGCGAAGCCGAGCGCGAAGGCGAAAATCGCGATCTGGGCATTGTGAGTGAACAGAAAGGTGGCGAAGACGCCCAGCCAGTCCTTCTGGGGATCGTACAGCGTCGAGCGAAGAAAATCGGCCGAGGCCGCCGGATCGCGGCCGCCCGCGAGGCCGGCAGGGATGATGCTGTAGAACCAGCTGGGGTCGCCCCGAATGAGGAGGTAAGCGACGAGCGCGGCGCCAAATGTCAGGATCACGCAAAACAAAGTTTCGCGCCACATCGCCCGGACCGCTTCGGGCCAGCTGCTGGCGAAGAAGCGGGCGATCTGCCGGTGGGCGGGCGTCTGGACGCCATAGATCTGAAAGTAAGCGCGGGTGCTGAGTTGCTCGAGATAGGTGATGAGCGCCTGGTCGAGCGACGTGTCGCGGGCGACCGAAAGCGATGACAGCGTCGATCCGGTAGAGCGCCGGAAGCTGAAGCAGGTCGTCGTCGCTCAAGACCCGGATCGAGCGCTTTTCCAGGCGCGTCACAAGCTCGTCCAGCCGCTCCCAGTCCGCGGCATGCGCCTGGCGGAAGCGGGTCGCGTTGACCAGCGGGACCAAGGGCGCGTTCACAGCAGGTTCCTGCGCTTGAGGTCGAGATAGCCCTGCACCAGCCGCTCGTTCACGCGATCATATTCGCTTTCGATGACGTGCACGCCGAGATGCTGAATGCCGCTGATCACGACGCGCCGCTCCTTGAGCAAGGTTGCGGCGGTGATCGCCCGGGTGACGTCGTCCGGGGTTTGCGGTTCGCGCTCGACGATCGATTCGAGCTCCTGATCGCGCAGGACGACGACCAGCAACAAATGCTTCTGCACCATTCTCCTGAGCGCCCGAAGCAGGAAGTCCGCCGAGATCGAGTCGGTGAGCTCGGTGAACAGGATGATCATCGACCGGCGCGTGAGCTTCGCCGAGAGCGTGGTCAGGGCGAAGGTGTAATTGGTTTCGTCCCCGCTGTAGTCGATCTGCGCCGCGATCCGCTCGAGCTCGGTGAACGCGCCGCTTCCCGAAACCAGGCCGCTCGACAACCGCGGCCGTGAATTGAAGGCGTGGATCGACACGCGGTCGCCAAGCTTGAGCGCGACCCACGCGGTCAGCAGCATGGCCGAGACGCAGCGGTCGACCCGCGGGAGACCGGCGACCGGCTCGCACATCTGCCGCCCGCTATCGACGGCGAACACGATCTGATTGTTGCGCTCGGTGCGATATTTCTTGGCGAGCAGCTTCATGTGCCGCGCGGACTGTTTCCAGTCGATCGTCCGGCGGTCCATCCCGGGGCGAAACTCGGTCAAGGCGTCGAAGTCGGAGCCCTCGCCGCGCGTCAGCTGGGTGATCATGCCTTCGAGCGCATGGCGCTGAAAGATCGCGGCGCCGCGCTCATGCACCGGGCGGATGTCGGGGAGGATTGGAAATGCGCCGTCCACGGCGAGGACATCCTGCTTCCAGGCAAGTCCCAGCGGTCCGGTCCAGCGCAGCCACAAGCGCTCGAATCTCGCGAACCCGCGGCGGATCATTTCGAGCGGCAGAAGCACGGCGCCGCGGCCCGCATCGAGCGCAATCCTGGCTCGCCCGTCATCTTCGACCGCCACGAGCGGGGATGTCTGCAGGGCGAATTGGGCGCTTCGGGGATGGCTTTCGACCGCAACGGTCACGGTGCAGTCCAGAGTCTCCCCGACATACGCATGGCCGGGGAAGTCGACGCGCACCTTGGCTGGGCCGCGCGCACGCAGCGCATCCACCAGGCAGAGCAGGATGACCGCAAGCGGCCAAGCGAGCGCGAGAAACCAGCGCCCCGGCGCGACCGCTGCGACCGCGAGCGCGACGGGCGCGCCGGCGGCAGTCGCGATGACGGCTGAGCGCGTCGGATAGATCAACGCGGCGCCTCGATCGCCTCGATGATCGTGGTCACGATCTCCTCGACCTTGCGGCCGTTGATCTCGGCCGCGGGCGACAGGATGACGCGGTGCCGAAGCAGCGGCGCGGCAAGCACCTTGACGTCGTCGGGGATGACGAAGTCGCGTCCGTCGATCGCCGCGCGCGACCGCGCCGCGCCCGCGAGCATGGCCCCGGCGCGGGGCGATGCGCCCGATTCGAGATCGGGATTCTCGCGCGTCCCGCGCACAAGCGCGGCGACATAGTCGATCACTTCGTCGACCAGGCGGACCTCGCTCACGGCGGTCATCGCGGCGGCGATCTGCTTGGAGTCCGCCTTGCGCTCGACGCCCCAGGTCGAAGGCTCCATCGTCTCCTTCCTCGCGCCGTGGGTGGCGATGATCTTCTTCTCTTCCTCGAGCGAGGGATAGTCGACGGTCTGCTTGAACAGGAATCGGTCGAGCTGCGCTTCGGGCAGCGGATAGACGCCCTGCTGCTCGATCGGATTCTGGGTCGCGACGACCATGAACCGGTCGCCGAGCCGATGGCTTTGCCCGTCGATCGTCACCTGGCGCTCCTGCATCGCCTCGAGCAGCGCGGCCTGGGTCTTGGGCGGCGTGCGATTGATCTCGTCGGCAAGCAGCAGCTCGGTGAAGATCGGGCCGCGGGTCAGACTGAAGCTCGAGGTCTGGAAGTTGAACAGGTTCGCGCCGATGATGTCCGCCGGCATCAGATCGGGCGTGAACTGGATGCGGCCGAAATCGAGCCCGATCGCCTGGGCGAAGCTGTGCGCGAGCAGCGTCTTGGCCGTGCCCGGCGGCCCTTCGAGCAGCATATGTCCGCCGGCGAACAATGCGACGAGCATCAGGTCGACGGTCGCTTCCTGACCGACGACCGCTTTGGCAATTTCGTTCCTGATTTCCGTTCCGAGCGCTTGAACCTCGTCGACCTTCACTTCTGAACCTCCTCGATCCAATCATGCAGAGAAATGGCTGCGGTGAGCAGCTCGGAGCGGGTGCGCGCCTGACTCGCGGAGGCCGCAAGCCCGGCGAAGCTGTGCCGCGGATTTAGCGATTCCAGCCGTTCATCAAGGACTTCGGGCGACTCGGCAAGCGGGAGCCGGAACAAGGCGGCGGCGCGCTGGCGAATCACGTCGACATAACGCGGCCCGAGCCGGCCTTCGCGGCCGGCTTTGCGGATCAAGGCCGCGCTATTGTCGACGAGAGCGGCCTTGCCGAAGCTGATCGCCCGCTCGCTCCGCCGGGGCGAGCCGAAACGCGTCAGCGCGTGGATCGCGGCCAGCAGCAGCGCCGCGAAAATCGTCAGCGTAACGCCAAGAAACGGCGGATCGAACGCCAGCTTGAGCGGGCTTTGCGAATGCCCCAGGCCGTTGGTCGTGACGTCGAACAGCGATCGAGATCGCGTCCGTGGTGTTGAGAAAATCCAGCATGGCGAGCGCGGCCCTGGCCTGGCGCTCGTCGGCCATCCCGTGATTGTCGATGAGATCGGGGTCGGCCAGCAGGTACAGCGGATTGTTCTCCACTTGGGCGAGCAGGATTCGGCCCGACGAATCGGTGACCAGCGGCTTGAGCTTCGGATTGCTGATCGTTTGAACCACCGCCGGCGCGAAGAACTGCATCTCTGCGGCTCCCGGCGATTGTACGGTGACGAGGCGCTCGTGCCGCGACTTCGTCCGGGTCACGTCCAAAAGATAGGACGGAGCAAGCGTCCGCCCCGGATCGATGGGCGGGAGCAGCCCCGGCACGCGGACCCAGCCGGGCCTGGCCTTGTCCGGAACCGTTTCCCATTTCGGAAGGACGATGAGAGTCGCCCGCGGGCCCCGCTGTGCAAGGATTTCACTCAGGTCCGTCCAGCCGTGTTCCGGCGTGATTACGACCAGATCCTCGGTCTTCAGCTCGGCTTTGGATCGCACGATCCGCGGATTCCGGCCGGTCTCCTGGGCGAGACGAACCAATCCGGAATATCCCGTCGCCGCGTTCGACAGCGCGTGCGAGCCCCCGTTGCGGCCAGAACGAAGGTCCGGCGCATAGGCCCCCAGCACGAGCATCGCGATGAACGCCAGCGTGCCGATCGTGACGATCAGTAGCATTGCGCCGCGCTTGAACGGCCCGTCCGATGCCTCGGCGTTCCCGATCGCGATCTCGCTCATGCGCGCCAGGCCCTGGCGAGCGCGAAATCGGTGTAGGCGCCGCGCGCTTCGACCCAGTCGCTTTTGCCGACCGCCCGTCCGCCGAACAGGCTCCTTTCGACGAGCCGTGCGATCGATGCGAACAACTCGCCGGCGCGCGAGGGTATGGCCTCCGACGCGGCGATTTCGCGGCTGGTCAAGGCCGGTCGCACGAGATTGGGCCGGCGGCTCGAGATATCCTCGATCGAACGGAACAGCAGGTGATGGATGGCCTCGGCATATTTGCCTTGCCCGGCCAGCGCGTCGGCTTCCTCGAGCCACCGGCGGATCGGCATCTCGTCCGGCGTCCACTCGTCTTCGTCGGCGATATCCGTGGCCCGCGCGAACCGCGGCAGCCTCAGCCGCCACTCGCCGTGGCGAAGCCGGTTGTAGATCGCCCAGGCGAGCGCCAGGGCCGCCAGCGCAAGGACCGTCCAAAGAAAGATCCGGGCATAGGGCGCATCGGGGAAAAAGCTTCCGATCCACTTGAGCGCCTTGCCGATCGGCTCGAAGATGTAATCCCGAAGGAACCGGCCGACCGCCTCGAGCCACGCCGGTGGTTTGGGCTCGGGGGGTTGCGGCGTGAGATTGAACTGAATGGAGCGATCCGCGCGCATGCCCTTATAGGCCTGCTCGAAGCGGTCGGCACCTGTGGCCGGCTGACCTCCCTGGATGAACACAACGCCCCCTTCTCGGCCCGCCATGGATAGTGGCGGCCCCGGCCTGCGCAAGCCCGCGAATATGTCTGGACAGCACCAGCGGCGTGGCGCAGCAACCGGCTTCTGAGCCGGAGCATCCCAGGCCGTGAATGAGACGAAAAATCCCGCGAGACACATGATCGACGGCTTCGGGCGACACATCAGCTATGTCCGCATGTCGGTGACGGATCGCTGCAATCTCCGCTGCCGCTATTGCATGGCCGAGACGATGTCATTCGTTCCTCGCGGGGAGACGCTACGCATCGAGGAGATCGTCGACCTAGCCGACATCTTCATTGCGCGTGGGGTGAAGCGAATTCGGCTGACGGGCGGCGAGCCGCTCGTGCGCGAGGGCATCGAGCTTCTGGTTGCAGAGCTTGGCCAGCGCATTGGCAACGGCCTCGACGAGCTGACGATGACTACCAACGGGACGCGGCTCGAGCGCTTCGCCGGCGTCCTGCGCGGCGCAGGGATGCAGCGCGTCAACGTCAGTCTCGACAGCCGCGACCCCGAGCGGTTCCGGCACATCACGCGGCACGGCGATCTTGGTCAGGTGCTCCGCGGAATCGAGGCGGGTGCGAGAGCGGGTCTCAAGATCAAGATCAACATGGTCGCGCTCAAAGGGCTCAACGAGTACGAGATCGCCGCGATGCTGCGCTGGTGCGCATCCCAAGGGCATGATCTGACGCTGATCGAAACCATGCCGCTGGGCGAGGTCGAGGAAGACCGGACGGCACATTATTTGCCACTGAGCGATGTGCGGTCACGCCTGGAACGCGAGTTCCGGCTCATCCCTTCGCTCGCCCGAACGGGCGGCCCTGCGCGCTATTTCGAGGTCGATGGGCTCGGAATTCGGCTCGGCCTCATCACGCCGCTCACCAACAACTTTTGTGCCGGGTGCAATCGCATCCGGGTGGCCGCGACCGGCACCGTCTACGGCTGCCTCGGGCACGACCAGAAGGTCGAGCTTCGCGAGCTCCTGCGATCGGGCGGCGCGGCGGCCGTCGATCGGGCGCTTGACGAATTGCTCGCCGGCAAGCCCGAAAGGCACCAGTTCCAAATTGAAACCGCGCGCACCGCCGTATCCCGGCACATGAGCGTCACCGGCGGCTAAATCCCCGCATACCATTGATAGTCGGTGCTATCCTCCCAGTAGCCGCCCTTGCCGCGGTACACTCCCGCAAGGCTCTCGACCGCCTCGATCCGCTGAATGTACTTGGCGTGCTTGTAGCCGAGCTGCCGCTCGACCGCGCAGGCGCAGCGGCGCGCCGTTGGGGACGGGCAGCAAATGCCCGTTCATTCCCCAGGCGAGGATGGTCTGCGGATGGAAGGCGTCGACCAGATCGATGCTCTCGTAATAGGGCCAGGCTCCGAAGCGGTCGGCGCAGTGGAAGACGATATATTTGGCGCGCGTGCTGAGCCCGGCATGGTCGAGGATGCGCGAGAGCTGCACGCCGTGCCATTTGCCGATCGCGCTCCATCCCTCGACGCAATCGTGGCGGGTGATCTGCGTGCGGTGCGGCAATGACGCGCAGGGTCTGGATCGGGATCGACAGCGGCCGGGCGACGAGCCCGTCGACGACCAGCCGCCAATTGGCGAAATTCTCGGACAGGTGCCGCGCATAGTCGGTCGTGTCCGGCATTGCCGTGCCGTTCGAGCGGAAGATCGGCGACAGATCGGCTTCGCTGTATTCGCGAGCGAGGGCGTTGCGGCCGCCGATCAGCCGCTGGCTGCGCATCGTCAGTCCTTCGGCCGAGCGCAGCACGCCCTTGAATGCTGGGGTTGCGGTCGAGCTGGTCGCAGCCGCCGAGCAGCAGCCCGGATGCGCCGGCGGCGATGAACCGGCGCCGCGAGATCATGCGTCGCTCCTTTCCGGCGGGACGCGGAAGCGCCCGGTGATCATCGACCAGATCTCGTTCATCGGTCCGGCGAGCACCACCATCACCAGATGGACGACGATGAAGCCCAGGATCAGCGCCGCGCACGATGAAGTGGATCGAGCGCGCCGACTGACGGCCGCCGAACAGGTCGAGCAGCCACGGCCAGGCCGCATCCATCGACGGGGACATGGTCAGCCCGGTCAGGATCATCAGCGGCAGAAGCACGAAGATGACCGCGACATAGCTGATCTTCTGCAGGATGTTGTAGCGAAGCGCCGCCTCGCCGGTCGGAAAGTGCAGCCGCGCGTGGTCCTTGATGTCCTGCCAGACATGCTTCGGCGCGAGCTCGTCGGGAGTCGGCGCGAGGTCGCGCTGCACATGCCGGTTCCACAGGCTGGTCAGCAGGAATGCGATGAGGCCCGACGACCAGCACCCAGGCGAAAGCGAAATGCCAGATCCGCGCGGCGGCGAGATTGTAGCTCGACGGGATCGTCGCCCAGCCGGGGAAGGGCCGCGGCCCGAAATTGATCCAGGCATGGTCGAAGTTCGCGCCATACTGCCCCCAGTAGAGCCGCGGGTGGGCATTGAAGATCATCAGCCCCGACATGATCATGACGAACACGGTGATCGCGTTCACCCAGTGCCAGACGCGGGTAGGCAGGCGATGGCGGTAAGCGATCCGTCGTGGCGGCGGTGGCGGGGGCGGTGGCGGTGGCGGAGGCGCTTCCGCCGGCGGGTCTTCGATGACGGCATCGTCCATGGCCGGCTCCCAGCGACTCAAGCATAGCTTGGCAGCCGGACGCCTGATAGCCAAATTGGATGGACCCGACGACCGTCATTGCGCTGGCGTTGCTGTTCGCGCTCGGGGCCGCGCTCTATTCCAGCGTCGGGCATGGCGGCGCGTCCGCCTACATTGCGGCGATGGCTCTGTTCTCGGTCGCCCCCGAGACGATGAAGCCCACCGCGCTCGCGCTCAACCTGCTCGTCGCCGGTTTCGGAGCCTGGCGCTATTGGAGCCGCGGACTTACCAACTGGAAGCTCGTCCTCGCCTTCGCGATCACCGCGACCCCGGCCGCCTTCATCGGCGGCGGCATCCACCTCCCCGCCATCTACTACAAGCCGCTGGTCGGCGTGCTTCTGTGGCTCGCGGCGGCGCGGCTGTTGTGGCAGCCGACGGCGCTCGCAAATCGCGAAACACATGCGCCTCCACTGTCGATCACGCTGCCGGCCGGCGCACTGCTCGGACTGCTCGCCGGACTGACCGGAACGGGTGGCGGCATCTTCCTAAGCCCGCTCATCATCCTCATGGCGTGGGAGGAGCCGCGGCGCACTTCCGGAGTCGTCTCCGCCTTCATTTTCCTCAACTCCGCCGCCGGGCTTGCAGGCAACGCCGCGTCGGTCGGCCATCTGCCTGGCGAGTTGCCGATCTTTCTCGTCGCGGTTGGCGCCGGCGCGCTGATCGGCACGTGGCTCGGGGTCGAGCGGCTGCCTCGGCCGTGGTTGTTGCGCACGCTTGGCCTGGTCCTGACGATCGCCGGAGCCAAGCTGCTGTTTACCTAGAGCGCGAGCACCTCGACCCGTTCACCGGCGCGGATCGCCGGCGAATTCGCCTTCTGCCGCACCAACACATCGGCCTCGGCCAAGCGCCTTCTGAGCGCTCGATTCCTGGAAGGAAAGGACCTTTACCTCCCCGCCGCTTATGCAGGCCCGATGAAAGGTTTCACGATGACCGCACGGAGGCAGGCCCGTTGCAAGGTTCGCCGACGTCCATCGCAGCGAAGTTTCGATCGGCAGGCCCACCATCCCGGAAATCAGCGGCGCAAGCAGCAGCCGCGCCGTAACCAGCGCCGACGTGGGATTGCCGGGCAGGCCGATCACCAGCTTCCCGCCGACGCGGCCGAGCCAGGCCGGCTTGCCCGGCTTGATCGCGACATTTGAGAAAACCAGCTCCAGCCCGGCGGGCTCGAACATCGCCTTGGCGAAATCCTTTTCGCCGACCGATGCGCCGCCGGTGACAACGACCACATCCGCCCTCTGAATCGCCGCGCCCGCCGCTTTCTCCATCATTGGCAAATCGTCTCGCAGCCGGTCTCTGGCCGATACATTGCCCGCCGAAGCGCTCGGCGAGCAGAACAACGCCGAAGGAGACGCTATCGGGAACGGCATAGTCCCGGTCGCGCGCGGTTCCCGGCTCGGCCAGCTCGTCGCCGGTGCCGAGCACATGCACGCGCGGCTGGCGATGAACTTCCACTTCGGCGAGGTCGGCAGCGGCGGCGGCGACGATCGCCCGTTCGTCCAGCCGTCGTCCCGCGGGCAGAAGGACTTCGCCGGTCTCGAAATCGCCGCCGCGGCGACGGACGTAATCGACGGTTCCCGGGGCATCGTCGATGATCGCGAGGCCGCCCTCGCGGCGGACATTTTCCTGGATGACGACTCGGTCCGCGCCGGCGGGCACCGGCGCGCCGGTGAAAATGCGCACGCAGGTGCCGGCTTCAACCGTCCCCTGCCAGCCGGCCGCCGGCGAAGGACTCGCCGATGATCTTCAGCGAGGCCGGAAGCTCATGAAGGTCTTCGGTCCGGACCGCATAGCCGTCCATCGCCGACACATCCGCGCGCGGCGAATCGATCCGCGCGACGACCGGCTGCGCGAGCACCCGTCCGGCGGCGTGCGCGAGTGGGACAGTCTCGGTTCCGAGCGGCTTTGCGAACGAGCGGATGAGCTCGATCGCTTCGTCGAAGCTGATCATGCCTTGCGCCAGTCGCCCGACTTGCCGCCGCTCTTCGAGGTCACCTCGATGCCGCCGATGACCATCGTCGCGGTCGATCGCCTTGAGCATGTCGAACAGGGTGAGGCAGGCGACCGAGACCGCGGTCAGCGCCTCCATTTCGACGCCGGTGACGCCGTCGGTCTGCGTCTCTGCGGCGACTCGAAAGCCCGGCAAGCCATCGTCGATCTCGATCCGTCACCTCGACCTTGGTCAGCGGCAGCGGGTGGCACAGCGGGATGAGCTCGGCGGTGCGCTTGGCCGCCATGATCCCGGCCAGCTCGGCGGTGTGCGATCACCGAGCCCTTCGGCGCAGTTCCGGCGCGGACCTGCTCGAGCGTCTCGCGGCCAGCAGCGTCAGCGTGCCGACGGCAGTCGCGCTGCGCGCTGTGACCTCCTTGCCCGAGACGTCGACCATCCGCGCGCGGCCGCTCGTCGTCGAGATGGGTGAGCCCGCTCATTCGACGAGCTCCCGCAGGCGCGGCACCAGGCCCGCGAGCGAGCAGGGCCGGTAGCGGCTGTCGAGCTCCTGCGACAGGACCAGGTCCCAGCCGTCGCGGCAGGCGCCGGTCGAGCCCGGCAGGCAGAAGATGAACGTGTCGTCGATCTGTCCGGCGAAGGCGCGCGACTGGAGCGTGGACAGTCCGACCGTGCCGAAGCTGGCCTGGTGGAACAGCACCGCGAAGCCGTCCATCTCGCGGCGGAACAGGGGCCTGACCGCTTCGGGCGTGACGTCGCGCGGCGCGAAACCGGTGCCGCCGGTCGAGATGATCACGTCAATTCCATCGTCGTCGGCCCAGGCTTCGTACCTGCGCCCGGATCGCTTCGACGTCGTCCGCGACGATGGCCTGGCCGGCAAGCTCATGGCCCGCGCCGGTGAGCCGCTCGGCGAGCAGCGCGCCCGAATTGTCGGTCTCCTCGGTGCGCGTGTCCGAGACCGTCAGCACCGCGATCCGCAGCGGATAGAAGGTCAGGCCTCCGTCGATTCCCGGCCATCACCATCGCTCGCGTGCGGCGTGGTCGGCATCCGTCGGCTCGATCCATTGGCTCCCGCCGGGACCTTCCTCGCGCTTCCAGAACACCGCTTCCGTCTTCAGCCGGTCCATCAGATAGTCGACCGCCTCGAACGCGGCGCGCCGGTGTGCCGCCGCAGCCCCGGCGAAGACGATCGGCTCGCCGGCAGGGATCGTGCCGGACCGATGCGCCACGCGCACGGCTGCAACGGCAAACTTCTCGACCGCCGCAGCGGCGATCTCGTCCAGCGATTGCTGAGTTAACCGGGGATGATCGTCCAGCACCAGCTTGTCGACCTGCTCACCGGTGGTTGCCGACCGGCGGGCGAGACCGACGAAAGTAACGATGGCCCCGGCTCCGGAGCTGGCGCCAACCAGTGCAGCCGTTTCGCGCTCGAGGTTCAGAGGACCTGTTTCCACCCGCGCCTCGAACGCCAATCTACCCTCCGGAAACCGGGGCGAGGAACTCCACCGTGTCCCCTTCCCTTACAACGTGACTGTCGCTGACCAGAGCGCCATTCACGCAAGCGCGCAACCGCCCGTCACCAAGCTGCTCTTCCGGACGCGACGCCTGCAGTCGCCCGCGCATTTCGCCGATGCTGCACGGCGTCGCCGCATCGACCTCGCAATCGCGGCCGAAGACATCGACCAATCGACCGTAAAACGAAACCCGCATTGCGACCCCGACGGTTGGCATTCCAAGGAAGCGGTTGCCAGTTGAGTTAGCATAGGAACGCAGGCCGCCGGATGGCAATGGACACCAACACGCTGGATCTCTCGCTGGACGGGCGGTTTAACGCCGCGTTATCCCCAATTTTTTTGATCCTGTTGAATTTTATGGAAGAAGCTAAAACAACGGGTAATTAATATGCGTAGCGGCCGGGGGGCTGCGTTTGTTCAACCGGGTGGGGGGAGAAGCCACACGGAGAGTTAAGTGAACATCCAGGCCCCGCGCGACTTCATCGATCGCCGCAAGCTTGTCAGCGCTCTGCGAGCGCTCCGCCGTGGCGATTTCAGTATTCGCCTGCCCGAAGACGCCGACGGCGTCGACGGCGAGATTGCCAGCCTCTTCAACGAAGTCGTCACGCTCAACGAAGAAATGACGCAGGAGTTCGAGCGTCTTTCCAAGGTCGTCGGCAAGGAAGGCAAGATCACCCAGCGCGGCCGGGTGAAGAACGCCCGCGGCGGCTGGGACTCCGCCGTCCGCTCCGTCAACGAGCTGATCGAGGACATGGTCCAGCCTACCGCGGACGTGGCTCGGGTCATTGGCGCGGTCGCCAAGGGCGACCTCTCCCAATCAATGACGGTCGAAATCGATGGTCGTCCGCTTCGAGGCGAGTTCCTGCGCATCGGCAAGGTCGTCAACACCATGGTCGAGCAGCTGGCGTCCTTCGCGTCGGAAGTGACCCGCGTCGCCCGGGAGGTCGGCACCGAAGGCAAACTGGGTGGCCAGGCGCGAGTGAAAGGCGTCGCCGGCACCTGGAAGGATTTGACCGACAACGTCAACGCCATGGCGACGAACCTCACGGGCCAGGTCCGCAACATCGCCGAAGTGACCACCGCCGTGGCGCGCGGCGACCTGTCCAAGAAGATTACGGTCGAGGTGAAGGGCGAAATCCTCGAGCTCAAGAATACCATCAACACGATGGTCGATCAGCTTAACGGCTTCGCGTCGGAGGTGACCCGAGTCGCCCGCGAGGTCGGCACCGAGGGAAACCTCGGTGGCCAGGCGCAAGTGCGCGGAGTCGGCGGCACGTGGAAGGACCTGACCGACAACGTCAACCTGATGGCGGCGAACTTGACCGGCCAGGTCCGCAACATTGCCGAGGTGACCACCGCCGTCGCCAAGGGCGACTTATCGAAGAAGATCACGGTCGACGTGAAGGGTGAAATCCTCGAGCTGAAGGACACCATCAATACGATGGTCGATCAGCTCAACGGCTTCGCGTCGGAAGTGACCCGAGTTGCGCGCGAGGTCGGTACCGAGGGCAAGCTTGGCGGCCAGGCGCAGGTGCCGGGCGTAGCCGGGACCTGGGCCGATTTGACCGACAATGTGAACTTGATGGCTGCGAACCTGACTGGCCAGGTGCGCAATATCGCGGACGTGACCACCGCAGTCGCGAAGGGCGATTTGTCGAAGAAGATCACGGTCGACGTCAAAGGCGAAATCCTCGAGCTGAAGAACACCATCAACACGATGGTCGACCAGCTCAATTCGTTCGCTTCCGAGGTGACCAGAGTCGCGCGCGAAGTGGGCTCGGATGGCAAGCTCGGCGGCCAGGCACAAGTCGAAGGTGTCGCGGGGACCTGGGCGGACCTGACCGACAACGTCAACCTGATGGCCGCGAATTTGACCGGCCAGGTGCGCAATATCGCGGAGGTGACGACGGCCGTCGCCAAGGGCGACTTGTCGAAGAAGATCACCGTCGACGTGAAGGGTGAAATCCTCGAGCTGAAGAACACCATCAATACGATGGTCGATCAGCTCAATGGCTTCGCGTCGGAAGTGACCCGCGTCGCGCGCGAGGTCGGTACCGAGGGCAAGCTCGGCGGACAGGCACAGGTCGAAGGTGTCGCCGGGACCTGGGCGGACTTGACCGACAACGTGAATCTGATGGCCGGCAACCTGACCGGCCAGGTCCGCAACATCGCCGAGGTGACCACCGCTGTCGCCAAGGGCGACCTTTCAAAGAAGATCACGGTCGATGTGAAGGGCGAAATCCTGGAGCTGAAGAACACCATCAACACGATGGTCGACCAGCTCAACGCCTTTGCCAGCGAGGTTACTCGAGTCGCCGGTGAGGTAGGCACCGAGGGCAAGCTCGGCGGCCAGGCGCAAGTTCCCGGCGTCGGCGGCACGTGGAAGGACCTGACTGACAACGTCAATTTGATGGCAACCCGCCTCACCAACCAGGTGCGCGGAATCGCTCAGGTTGTGACCGCGGTCGCCCAAGGCAATCTGAAGCGCAAGCTGACCGTCGACGCGAAGGGCGAGATCGCCGCGCTCGCGGACACTATCAACTTCATGATCGATACGCTGTCGACCTTCGGCGACCAGGTCACCAACATGGCCCGTGAGGTCGGCATCGAGGGCAAGCTCGGCGGCCAGGCCAAGGTGCCCGGAGCCGCGGGCTTGTGGCGCGACCTTACGGACAACGTGAACCAGCTGGCCGCGAACCTCACCAACCAGGTGCGCTCTATCGCGGAGGTCGCGACCGCGGTCACCCAGGGCGACCTCACCCGCTCGATCGCCGTCGAGGCGTCGGGCGAAATGGCGGCGCTCAAGGACACCATCAATGAGATGATCAGCAACCTCAAGGAGCAGACGCTGAAGAATGCGGAGCAGGATTGGCTCAAGACCAACCTCGCCCGCTTCTCCCGCATGCTTCAAGGCGAACGCGACCTCGCGACCGTGTCCAACCTGATCATGAGCGAGCTCGCGCCGCTGGTGAACGCACAGTACGGCGTGTTCTACGTCACCAAGCGCGACGAGGACGAGACCAAGCTCGAACTGGTGGCGAGCTACGGCGCCGAGAGCCCCGACGAGCTGAAGCAGGAATTCGCGCTGCGCGAAGGCCTGATCGGCCAGGCGGCCGCGGATCGCCGGCCGATCCTGCTGAAAGAAGTTCCGCCCGAATTCGTCCGCGTCGGCTCGGGCCTCGGCCACGCGACGCCGGCGCAAGTGAACATCCTCCCCGCTTTGTTCGAAGATGAGGTCAAGGCGGTGATCGAGCTCGCCTCGTTCAACGAGTTCAACGAAACCCACCAGAGCTTCCTCGACCAGCTGATGGAATCGGTCGGGATCGTCTTGAACACGATCGCCGCGACGATGCGCACCGAAGGACTACTCAAGCAGTCGCAGCTCCTGACCCAGGAGCTCCAGGCGCGGCAGACCGAGCTCACTCGCAAACAGGAGGAGCTGCACGCGACCAACGAGGAATTGCAGGAGAAAGCGCAGCTGCTCGAAAATGAGAAGAAGCAGGTCGAAGCGAAGAATCTCGAAATCGAAATGGCCCGCCGCGCGCTCGAGGAGAAGGCCGAGCAGCTCGCGCTGACCTCGAAATACAAGTCCGAGTTCCTGGCGAACATGTCGCACGAGCTGCGGACACCGCTGAACTCGCTGCTGATTCTGTCGAAGCTCCTGTCCGACAACACCCAGGGCAATCTCAATGAAAAGCAGATCGAGTTTGCCCGAACGATCAACTCGGCCGGATCCGACCTTCTCAACCTCATCAACGACATCCTCGACCTGTCCAAAGTCGAATCCGGCACCGTGTCGATCGAGGTCAGCGAGATGCCGATGCACAATCTCAAGGTGCATATGGAGCGGACCTTCCGCCAGCTCGCGGCCGACAAGGACCTCGACTTCAAGGTCAAGTTCGACACCAAGCTGCCCGAGGCCATTCGCACCGATGAGAAACGGCTTCAGCAGATCGTCCTCAACCTCCTGTCCAATGCCTTCAAGTTCACCTCGAAAGGCGGCGTTACGTTCGGTGCTCGCCTGGCCGACAAGGGCTGGAGCCGCGACCACCCGGTCCTGCGCAATTCCGATCGCGCGATCGAGATTACCGTGAAGGACACAGGCATCGGCATTCCCGAGGAGAAGCAGAAGCTGATTTTCGAGCCCTTCCTACAGGCAGACGGCACCACCAGCCGAAAATATGGCGGCACCGGGCTCGGCCTTTCGATCAGCCGCGAAATCGCGGGACTGCTTGGCGGCGAGCTGCAGGTCCGGTCTAAGTCGGGAGACGGCTCGACCTTCACGCTCTATGTTCCGCTCGAAGTCGCCCCAGCGGCGGCCGCGGTCGGCGGATCGTCCGCTCGCTACGACAATAGCGGCGCGGTCGTCCCCTCAGCGCTGCCCACCGGACTCGACATCAGCGACGACCGCGACGACCTGGGCAAGGGTCCGTTCGTGCTGATCGTCGAGGACGATCCGACGTTCGCGGCGATCCTGCTCGATGCGGCGCACGACGCCGATCTCAAAGGCGTGGTCTCGACCGCCGGAGCAGGAACCCTCGGAATGGCCCGCAAGCTGCAGCCGTCAGCTATCACGCTCGACCTCGGCCTCGCCGACATCGACGGCTTCGTCCTGCTCGACCTGTTGAAGCACGATCCCGATACCAGCCACATTCCGATTCATGTCATCTCGGGAGTCGATCGCAGCGACGCCGCAATGGGAATGGGCGCAGCCGGAGTTACCGTGAAGCCGGCGGAGCATGGTGCCCTGATCGCTGTGTTCCAATCGCTTCGCGAGCAGGCGGCGAAGCAAAAGCCCCGGCGGCGCAAGAAGCCGGCGGAGTTCGCGGCGCCGCAGCGCCTGCCCGAGCTCGCCGGCGCCAAGGTGGTGATCGTCGACGACGACATTCGAAACATTTTCTCCCTGACCAGCGTTCTGGAGAGCCATGAGGTGGAGGTGCTCCACGCGGAGCGCGGGAAGGACGGGATCATCATTCTCGAGCAGACCCCGGGAGTCGATGTCGCGCTGATCGACATCATGATGCCCGACATGGACGGCTATGAGACGATGCGGCAGATCCGCCGCCGGCCAGAGCTCGCCGACCTGCCGCTGATCGCGGTCACCGCGAAGGCGATGAAGGGCGACCGCCAGAAATGCCTCGATGCCGGCGCATCCGACTATATCGCCAAGCCCGTGGACATCGAGCTGCTCCTGGCGCTCCTGCGGGTGTGGGTGGCCCGGGCCCAGGACGCCGCTGCGGCCCGAGTTGCGCAGATCCCGCTGGAGGCGGCGGAATAACCGTGGAGCAGCCGGTCGGCGAGATTCCCATGGCGGTTTCAGTCGCCGGTAAGCCGCGCGCCGCGCAGAAGGCGGGAGAACGCGCGCGAGTCCTGCTGGTCGATGACGATGAGCGCAACCTGCTCGCCGTCGCCACGGTGCTCGAGGATCTGGGCGAAATGGTCCTTGCGCGGTCGGGCGACGAGGCGCTGAGGCACCTTCTGAAGGGTGAGTTCGCGGTCATCCTGCTCGACGTCTACATGCCGGGGATGGACGGCTACGAAACCGCCCAGATCATCCGTGGCCGCGAGCAGACCAAAGGCATCCCGATTGTCTTCCTGTCGGCCGTGAACAAGGAAGCCGAGCACCTTTTGCGCGGCTATGCGATGGGCGCGGTCGATTACGTGTTCAAGCCGGTCGACCCGCTGATCCTGCGCTCCAAGGTGGCGGTCTTCGTCGACCTGTTCGAAAAGTCGAAGGAGATCGAGCGCAAGGCACGCCACGAACAGGCCCTGCTGGACGCCAATCTGCGGGCCAACACGGACCGCCTGCGCGCCGAGCAGGAATTGCGGCGCGCCGAACAGCGCCAGGCCGCAATCATCCAATCACTGCCGATGGTGCTGTACCTGGAACCCTATGACGCCAACCCGCGCGTCCCCAATTATATCAGCGGCGACTTCGAGGCGATTACCGGCTTTCGGTATGAGGACGTGGTCAAACAACCGGGAATCTGGTCCGATCGCCTTCACGCTGAGGACCGGATCCGTGTCCTTGCAGCGCTCGAAGCGCGGCGGAAGAGCGGGCGGTCGGCGGTGGAGTATCGCTGGCAGTGCGCCGATGGCAGCTACAAGCATTTCCTGGACCAGGCGGTTCTGCTGAGGGACGCCGACGGGCGCCCGGTCGAATTCGCCGGGACACTGACCGACATCAGCGAGCAACGATCGCTCGAGAGCCAGTTGATCCAGGCGCAGAAGATGGACGCGATCGGCAAGCTGACTGGCGGCATCGCGCACGATTTCAACAATTTGCTCGCCGCGGTGATCGGCGGCCTCAGCCTGCTCGAACGCCGGGCAGACCTGGGCGAGGAGCAGGGCCGAATTCTCGGCATGACCAAGCGCGCCGCGGAACAGGGCAGCGAGCTTGTCCGGCGTCTGCTCGCGTTCGCCCGCCGGCAGAGGCTCGAGCCGCAGCCGATCGATCTCGGCTTGCTCAAGGACGCCGTATCGGACCTCCTCACGCACACGCTCGGCGGGCTGATCAAGATTGAGTGGCAGTTCGACCGGAAGGTGTGGAAAGCCTTTGCCGACCAGTCGCAGCTGGAATTGGCCTTGGTCAATTTGATCATCAACGCGCGCGACGCGATGCCCGCGGGGGGCACGGTGACCATTTCCGCGGACAACCGTGAAGTTGGCGCCGAGGAGTTTCCCGGAGTTGCCGGCGGCGACTACGTTCGCCTCGCGGTCACGGACAGTGGTTCCGGGATCGCATCGGACGTCATCGAGCGGGTGATGGAGCCGTTTTTCACGACCAAGGAATTCGGCAAGGGCAGCGGCCTCGGCCTCAGCATGGTCTACGGCTTCGCCAAGCAATCCAATGGCGCCTTCCTGCTCGACAGCGAGCTTGGACGGGGCACGACCGCGCAGCTGTGGCTGCCACGGGCTCCGGCGGCGGTCCGGCAGCGCCGCGCGGCTCCGTCCGAGCCCCGGCGGCGGGCCAAGATTCCCAGTCTCAGGATTCTGCTGGTCGACGATCATGCCGAGGTGCGCAGCACCACTGCCGCCGTGCTCGAGGACTCGGGCCATCGGGTGTTTCAGGCGGCGGACGGCGCCGAAGCCCTTCGCGTGCTGGAAGCGAACGGTTGCGACTGCAACCTGCTCATAACCGATTATGCCATGCCGCACGTGTCGGGCACCGAATGCATCCGCAAGGCCCGCGAGCTCTGCCCAGACGTCCCTGCCCTGATCATCACCGGCTATGCGGAGACCGATGCGATCGCCGATCGCCCGGACGGCGTCGAAATCCTGCTCAAGCCGTTCACGCCGGCGGCGCTGGAGGGCGCCATCGCCCGCATGGTCGGAGCCGCCGCCCCGGCGGGGTGATTTCGTTGCTGCATTAACAGCGAGGCGGTCCACCGAAGCGATGAGTCGTGCAACCTCGACTTCTTCGCAGGGGTTTGAGGGGCAGCGCGGCCAGGAAGTCCAATCCCGAAATGCCCAATTCCACGGACCAATCCGAGGCGAAGATCGAAAAGGCAAATCAGCAGCTCAACGACGGGCTCGAGGCCTGCCGTTCGGTGGTGAGCGACTATCGCGCCTTGATCCTGGGCGTGGGCACCGCCGCAAATGGTTCCGGTAAAAAGGGGCGCCGATCCCGGAAGGCCGCAATTCCCTCCGAATAGGCAAGATTTGCGGACTTCGATGCGTGTGGAGGAGCACGCTTGAATCGAACCAGAGAGACAGGTTCCATTATCCCCCTAAATCAAGTGAGTCGCTCTCTTCGGAAGAGAAGTCCAGTCCATCAATGACGCCGGCCGCGAGCGTCAGCTGATAAGCGGACCTTCCGGAGTTGAATTTCAGAACGCCTTGGTCACGCGCATTTCGGCGCGAAGGCGCTTTTCATCGTACAATGAAAGCGTCGAGCGATTGCGGGTAACCGCCAGGCTAAGCGAGGGAGCGAAGCCGGCCACATTCCAATCGCGCTTGTAGATGCTGAAGGAGCCTTGCAGCAGCCAGTCGCGGCGCTTCCTGCCGAACGGCGCTAAAGGTTCGTCGCCTACCTGGTGAGCAAGATCGACGGTGATCTGCGGGCGCAGGCCCCAGCCGATTTCTTTGAGGATCCCGATTCCAATGCGCTGTCGCCAGAAGGCCTGACCGCGGTCGTTTGCCCAGTTGCGCTGGATACCGGCGTAAGCGAACCCCAGCGTCGTTGCCCCAATCGGTCGGCTGAGCGACACGCGTGCCTCCGCATCCCATCCATCGACGTCAGTGCGCCGAGAATAATCGTTGTGGCGCAACAGCAGCGTGCCGCCGACAGTCCATTTACTTCCGACGAGCTTTTCGAAATCGACGTGCGCACCGGCGCTGCTAACGAGCGCTCGTTTGCCGTACCAACGCATCAGGCCGGTGGCGGTTGTGCGCAACCGGCCTCCCGCCACGCGGAACTCGGGCCCGGCCTCGGCCCCGGCATAGGCGTCCTCGAAACGACGGTCACCGTAACGTGTCCACCGGCCATAGCCTCCGATGTAGATCGGAACCTTCCCGAAGCGGCTTAGCCGGACCGACGCATCTCCGCCGACGAAAACCCCGGTGCCGGAGCGAGCGCGGCCGGCGGAATCGAGACGGAATGGCAGACCATAAATATCAACCGTTTGCTTGTCGGTAGCGGAATTGACGTTGCTGTCGGGCGCGAAGCCGACGTCGAAGTTGAACCGCCATGCACGGCGCGCCCGGATCGCCTCGCGAAAGCGAATGATGTTGCGGGCCACGATCGCCGGCGGATGCTCAGCCGCGGCGAGGCGGAATTGATAGTCCGCCTGCTCGTCCTTCTTCTCCATGAACAATGTCCGGGCCAATTCGAGCCGCACGCGCAGCAGCCGCGGATCACGATCGAGGATCCGGCGGAACATGACCTCGGCACGGCGATAGTCCCTCACCGCGTAGGCGGTCATTCCCTCAATGAATTCTTGCTGTGTTTGAGCTTCGTATGCGGATGTCGCCTGCTGGGCTCGAACCGCCGAAGGGTCGGCGCCGCAAGCGAGCAACGCTGCGAGGAGGCCGACGTGAGATCGTCGCGCCACAGACGGCCCCCCCGCGCCCCCCGCTCAAGGAATTGGTCGCTGCCCCACGAAAGCATCCTGCACCAGCAGAGTTCCGCCCGATCGGTTCAGTGCGAACGTGCCGCCGACCTGTTCGGCATTGGGGCCGAAAAAAGCGCCGTCCATGGATCCTGTCACGGGCTCGGCGGGTGGCGTGAACGGGAGGTTCGTGCTGGCGTAATTGACGGTTCCGGACAGCGGAACGCCGAAGCTTCCATTATTACTGAATGGCGCGCTTCCGGCGACATGGATGCCGAGGATCGGATCGCCGGTCGGGAAAGCGGCATTATATTGGTAATTCTGATCGATTTGCGTTGAGATCGTGTGCTGGCCGAAATCCGCGGTTAGCGTGAAAGGAATGCCGCGTGTCGTGTAGTTCGACTGCAGCGCCAGAGTGTGCGCGTCGTAGGTTGCGGTGCCCGACAGCGGAATACCCGCGGCGGGCGTGCGATCGCCGTTGACGAACAGCAAGTCTGCCGAAGTCGCCTGCCGCGGCGCCGTTCAAATCGACAACGCTCCAGCTCCATTCGCCCATGGCGACGTAAGAAAATCCGATGTCGTAATCGAGGGTGGAACTGAGCTGCGTGCCCGAACCCAATGGCTGCAATGAAGACACGGAGCCGCGTGTGAAGTCGTAGGAGAGAAATGGCGGCGCCGTGTTGCCGGATCCGTCCTTGAGCGACGCAGTGAGGCGCTGACCGAAAAGTTGGCAGCAATAGTCTCCGTACACATTGTTATAAGGGTATGACGGTGCAGGCGGGAGATTGAAGTCCCAGGAGATTGATGGCGACGAGGGACCAATCGACGTCAGGCCTCCCGGGAAAATGCCCGCCGGGGCGCTCAGCGTGTAACGAAAAGCATCGCTTGGCCTGGCGACGGTTACGGAGAACTCCCCAGGCGCCGTCGCGCGGTATGACGTCGAGTTGCCGTTGCCCGGGGTGAGGGTAAGCCTACCCATCAGATCGTAGGTGCCATTGCGGGTGCCGACGGAGTCGAGCCAGCTGGTCTGGACGACAATTGACTGCGGCGCGGGTGTCGGGGTCGGGGTCGGTGTCACAGGCGGTGGCGGCAGGCTCGCGACGCCCGATCCTCCGCCTCCACCTCCGCCGCACGACGAAAGCAGGAGGCACAGGGGCAGAGCCAATGCGCTGATAGCACCGATACGTTGATCGGGGGCCCGAAGCTTGTGTGCCATGGCGGGTGTTCCTTTCACAAAGAGATGCCTAAATCGGGGAGCCGTTGATTTCGGTCGGCGGCGGGCGCAGCGACGAAGCAAGTGCTGACTGAAAACAGGGTCATCCGCCGGCGTTCGTGTAGATTCGGAAGTCCCGCACTTGGACGGAAGCGGTCTGGCCGGGCCATTCGCGTTCACGGCAATCCCCGGTCCCACCGCGGTGATGATTGGCCCGCCATCGGCGAGGAAGTCCGCAAGCGTGAAGTGGAGGGTGAAGACCTGGTCGATGACCATTAGCTTCGCCGTTCCCTTGCCCGCTTATCCGGTCGATCGTCAGCTCGATCGTGAAGGGCTGCGGATCTGTCGTGGAATAAGATCGCGTCCTTGACCGCTTGCGGCAGAACCATGTTCCGTCGTCTCAACCGACCCGAACGGGACTTGGAACCTGACAAGACTGGTCCGGCCGCACATTCACGGTGATCGCGATCTCTGGTTTCGGTGGCGAGGTCATCCTTGTCGCCCGTCCTGGCGACCAGTCCGATCGCAAAGCCGCCGCCGGGAGTAGGGACCGACAGGAGCGATGAACGTCGCCCTGATGCGCGAGACCGATCCCAGGACCGAAATCGACCGGCGTCGCCCAAATGCTCTCGGCAGGAATGATCGTCGGGCGACAGGCCGACCGGTCGGTGATGCTGACGACGACTCGCTCCTGTCCGGCTGATCGAAACTGTCGGGTTCGAGTCCGGGATCAGCGGATCGCCCGGCACCATCGGGCCGAGGTTCAGCTTATCGACGGAGGGCTCGAGCGAGCCGCCCGGAAAGCTTGCCAGATAGGCGAGGCGCAGCTCGGTCGAAGCCGGAGTGCTCGGGATGCCGCGGATGACTACTGGAGCATTCGCATCGGCAGGCGTTGGCACGGGGCAGCATAAGAGCAGCGGTGCCGAGCAGGCATATGCCAACGCGCGCGAAGACCTTTTGAGTCACTTTGATTGATCTGCTGGACATGGCCGTTTCCTCCCTGGCTCAAGACGATGTTGACAAGGCTTACCTAAGTTGCTGAAATTCATGGCCCGATCTCTGCCTGATCTGGCCTGATTTTCGTCCGACTTCGTCGCTGTTGCGCGGCATGATATGACGTGGCTGCCGAGGAAAGCTGGCCGGGGACCGGATGTACGAGTCAACGCGAGACGCCATGTGGGTGCACGGCATCGATTTGGCACAGGAGGCGGATTTCGATCTGGGATCGCTCCGCGTTCGGCCCGCCCGGTGCGAAGTCGAATGGAACGGCGTCTCCCAGACCCTGCAACGGCGAGTGATGCAGGTCCTTGTCGCGCTTGCTCAGGCGCGCGGCTCGGTCGTCTCGCAAGACGACCTCGTCATCCGCTGTTGGCGCGGACTGTCCGTCAGCGACGACGCCATCTACCGCTGCATCAGCAAGCTCCGCAAACTTGCCGCGGATTATCCGGATGCTCCTTTTGCGATCGAGGCCATTCCGGGCGTCGGGTATCGCCTCACGTCACCGAGCCTGGTCGAGCACGATCCTGCGGTCGAGCCCACTGGGCGGCATCCGGCGTCTCGGCTTTCGCGCTTGGGCGCTGCGGCTGCGCTTGCGATCCTGGTCCTGGCGGGTGCGGCGTTCTGGATGTTCCACGACCGCGCCCGCCGATCATCATCCGCTTCGCGTCGCGGTCCAGCCGTTCGAAACGCTGAGCAATTCTGCAGACGCGCGTTCCCTCGCGCGAAGAATTCCCAACGAGGTCGTGAACGAGCTTGGCGACAGCCAGATTGTGACAGTATTGGCCGGGGAGGAGGACCGCAAGCGAAGCCAGCCCCGGCACCGGCGCTGATCGTGACGGGACTCGTGCGCGACGACGCTCCCAACTTGATCGTCGACGTCCGGATCGAGGATGGCACAACCCGTGCCGCATTTTGGTCGATGGAATTCAAGCGAGACCGGCGGGAAGCATCAGACCTGCCGATGGAAGTTGCGGCGCGCGTTGCCGACGTCGTCAACATGGCCATTTTCGCGCGCAGTGCGAATCCGCCTCTGACCGACGATTCCGCTTTGTCGGCCTTACTCCAGACAAACGATATGATCCGTGACACGCACGGAGGCGACTGGGCCCAAATGATCGAGCGTGCGCAAGGCGTCGTCGCACGTCATCCGGAATTTGCCTTCGGTCATGACGTCCTGGCTGCCGCCTATGCAGAGGCTTCCGAAAGCATCGATATTCCTGATCGCGCCCAGGCAATGAAGGAGGCCGCCCGACAGGGAGGCAAACCTGACGCTCAAGCTCGATCCTGCAGATGCTGGTGCATATGTCATTCTGTCGGCGCTCGAGCCGACTTAATCGCGCGAGAGGAGGCGATGTTGCTGCGCGGCATAAAATACGCAAAGCATCCTAAAGGAGCCGCTTGGCGCATTATACTCATCCGAGGCCACATTGCTCAGCAATGTCGGGCGTCTGCGCGAAGCCCTGTCCTACCAATTGATCGCGCATGCGACCGATGAATGGGGCGCACCAAAAACCGCCCAACTTGCGCGCGCTTATGCCAACCTTGGGAACTTGCCGGCAGCCAGAGCCTGGATTCAAAAGGCGGTCCAACTCTGGCCGAATCATTCGGGCGTCCGGCGGGTACAGCAGTACATCGCTGGCTTCTATGAGCAGCCGGCCGATGGCCTTGCGTCGATCAAAGCAATGGAAGCGCGAGACGTCCCCCGACGCCAACCAGACTGCGACTTGGCGAACCTTTATCGAAGCCAAAGCGGCGCATTCCCCGCGCAGTGACCGGTGCAGCCATCCGCAAGATCGGCGAGGCTGCCGACCGAGGGCAAAATCTCCCGCGAGACTGAAATCATGATGTTGGCGGGATTAGGCGAAACCAAGCAGGCCCTCGAGGCCGCAAATTCCGCGCTCGATCATCAACAATTGGAGCCATGGTTCCTGTTCACGCCAGTCACGCGAAGTCTGCGGCAGGATCCCGGCTTCGTCGGCCTGGCTGCCCGCATGGGCCTGATCAAATATTGGCGCGAGACGGGCAAACGGCCCGATTTCTGCACCGATCGGGCAACCCGAGAGCGAATGCAGCCCCCAATTGTTGGCGGCACTGAAGTCCTGACTGACTAGGGCTTGAAGTTCATGGACACGCTGGCGAAAACAAACCGGCCGAGGGGATCGTACCAGGTAGGATAGGTGTTGGCGTTGATATGGTCCATCCCCGGCCGGTGTATTGCTGACGACCAGTGGCGGTTGGCGGTCCACCACGTTGTTGACCCCCAGTCGTAGTTCGAACCGCTTCTGAACCCGGATGACTGCTGCGACGTCGAAATAGTCCTGTGGTCGCAGGTTCGTGTGCCCCGGGCTGACTTCATCGGTCAGGTTGAACTTGCGATCGAGCGCGGCAAGCTTCACGCCACCAATGTGCCGCCATTGAAGCGATAGAGTTATTCCATGCGGGGCATCCCAGGTGGCTCGAGCCGTATGTTTCCAGCGCGGCTGCATGCCACATGGGCCGCCGAACAGGCCGGCACATTCGTACGGCGTCGAAAGCCCGCCATTGTCGACAATCCAGCGCAGAACATAGGCGCCGCGAAATTCGAAGTTTGCCGAACCCACCCGGCCCAGGCGAGCAGAATAGTCTGCGCTCCCATCAATTCCGCGAACCTTGAGACCGCCGAGGTTCGCCTGCCGATTGTCGACATAGCCGTGACCGAGCAAAAGCGAGCCGTTCGGATCGCGGTGGATGCGGCTGCAAAAAATGGGATCTCCACTGGCGATACAGCTATCGACGATGGCTTGCGCGCCGATCTTCGAGATCGCGCCTTTCAGCTTGATGTCCCACCAGTCGATTGTTGCGTTGAATCCGCGCAGGAAACGCGGCTCGAGGACCATCCCGACTGTGCGCGTGATCGCGGTTTCAGGTTGAAGGCCTTCGTTTCCGCCGATGATCGCATTGTATTCAAACAGTCCGTTGACGTTGGCGACATGGCCGTATTGCGCGGACGTGACGCCGGTCAGGGCGCACTGCGTCGCCGAGGCTGCGGGCGAAATGCCGGCGCAAGGATCCCTAAGGAAGGAGTCGGGCTGAGCGGGAGCGAGTAGCTCCAGTATGTTTGGCGCCCGGATCGCGCGTTGCTGACTTGCGCGGAGCCGCAAGCCGCTGACGGCCGTCAGATCAAGCGCGAGCTTGTAAACATCGCTCGAGAATTTGCTTTCAGGGGTTTCGTACCACGACCGGCGAAATCCACCTTCGAACGCGAGCCGTCGCACGAGCTTGCCGGTGACAAGTGGAATCCGCGCTTCGCCGAAAATCTCCTTCGTGTTGACCGAACCGTGAATTGGGAAAACCTGTTCGCCGAATCCGGCGATATCGCCCGTCTGCGCAAATTCATCAGGATTGAACTCAACACCGTCTTTCCGAAATTCTGCGCCGATGTTGATTGCCGAGCCTTCGTCGGACCACGGGCTGCCGATTCCCCAGCGGTCGAGCTGGACGGTGGCATTCACGTTTCCAACCTGCTCCCGGAACCATCCGCTCATCGATGGGGGAATGGAAAGGTAAGCCGTGGATTCGGGCGTCACCTGACCGATCGCGAACACGTCCCAAGGCACGCAGTCCAGATCCGCACCGGTCGCAGAAGGACCAAGCGGACCGCGCGATCATCACCGAGCGGCATATGGGCTGGCCCGTCGAAGGGTCGGAAATGACATCCAGCGCTTTACCGAGGCGCGAAATCGATAGGTTGTTGCGATATTGCCGATCAAGACTGACGCGGCCGAACAGATAGCTTGCGTCGTAAGTCAGACCCTCGCCCGAGGTCGCCCTTGAAGCCTTGCAACAGCCGGATGCTCTTATGCTCAAGAACGTCTTCGATTGAGCCGCCTTCGATATTGCGCAGGGCGATCAGCAGCCAGGCACGAGAATATGTCGCGCCCGTTACCGGATCGGCGAATGGCACCGGCGTGCCGATGACGTTCACCAGATTGCCATCGCCATCCAGGATTGGGGTCTCGCCGACGAAATTGCCTGTCCTGCAAATCAGCGACCGCTGCTGATTAGACAGCAGCGGATTGTCGCAATTAATTGTCTCGGTGTTCCTGAAGTCCCCCGATGGACCGACTTGCCAAGATGTCCGGTCCTTCATCGCCATCACTTCGGCATATGCCTGAAGCGCCTTGGAAAAATCGAAATTCGCGAAACCGCCGGCGGTGTAGCGTTTGTCTGGCCGTTGGATGAAATGCCATGGCGCGTAATTGAATCGGGACAGGCCGGGCACAAACGTCCGGTCGGGCGCGACCTGGTACACATTGTCGAGATTATCGAAAAAATTCCCGGGATAAGACACGTTCGGACCACCGCACTCCACGATGGACGACGGTCTCTGAGCGACGATCCTGGCGGTGATGGGGCAGCTGCCATAGTCGCGCTGGTCTTGTGTCACTCCGGCAATCTGGCGGTAACCGCCATAAATCGTGACGTGCGCGCGACCGTCGAAAAAGCTATGCCCGAGAGCAGTGGACACATCCGCTCGACGACCGTCCAGCACACTGCCCTTCGGGTATGGGAGCTGCCGCTGATCGAGCAGGCCTTGCGCGAAACGATCGCGGTTATTGTGCTGATAGCCGGCGATCTGGCCCTCGAACTTGAGGCCGTCGAGGTTCGTGTCGAGGATGAAATTGACGACGCCAGCGACGGCGTCTGAGCCATAGACGGCCGCGGCGCCTCCGGTCAGCACCTCGACGCGTTGGATGATAGACGTCGGGACGCTGTTTACGTCCGGAACGGGATAGCGTGGATCACCCGGCATAAGGCGATGTCCGTTGACCAACACAAGTGTCCGGACAGAGCCGAGGCCGCGAAGGTCGATGGTGGCGGCACCAGTTGCACCGGGAGGGGCGAATTCGCCTTGCGACGGATTGACCTGCGGAAGCTGATTGAGAACGTCTTCGACGTTCGTCGCGCCTTGCAGTTTGAATTCTTCGCCATTGACGATTGTGACAGGGCTCACGGCAGTCAGATCGGTACGCGGGATGCGTGAGCCGGTGATCACAATTTGGGGCGCCGCCTCGCCTTCCTTCCCGGATTGTACCCTGATCGGAAGGGCCGACGTGACCATCTTATTGTCCGGCGCGGGGACCTGCTGAGACGGATCGGCCGAAGCGACAAACGATCGTGAGCCAATCGTCAGCGCAACGGCGCACAGGCTTACCCGCCAATGGCCGGCTGCTCCCAATCGCTGACCCTCACGCGACAAATGGGGCCGAGCTCCCCGTTGAACCCAGTCGAGATGAGCCGTGAAGCTTACACTAGTTTGTACAAAACGCAGCAAAGCCGACGGGCCCACGCCCGCAATGGGTCGAAAGCGTACATTTCATGCCGAGCCCAGGTTCTCCCGAAAAGTTGCATTCGTTTCTGGCTCAAGAGACCCGCGACAGCAATCAGGCCGACATCGGCTCATGCAGCGCGTCTCTCGAGACGGTTTCCGCGTCGAAAAGGCGCCGAACTGCGCCACACTTTTACGAACAAAAACAGAGACTTAAGTCTCGAAATGTGGGTGGAGGCCCGAGCCGGAATCGAACCAACCGTAGATTGTCTTTAGTTTTCATATAGTTAGATAGATCAATTGGCTAACCGAATCCCAAGGTTAGCCAAATATCGGAACCCCCACCCCAGTCTGGCAATACTCTGAGAAGCCGGCTCATTGTTCATGTGTTTCAACGCCCAGTTCTTTCTTGCACCGCGCGATCACGCCCTCGGTAAAGGGCTGAGTTCTGATATCATCGCGGTGGAATCCACCCTCGGCATCACGAGTGAACCTGCTGTCGGCCTCCTGCTCCACAATCGCAGCAGCTTGGGCGCAAAGATCGTCGGCTGAAGTGTGCCAAAGCCTTTCCATGATGACCTTACAGTAAGGTTCCATTTCGCGAGCGTTCATGAATGGCTTCGGAGCCGGATTTGCCAAGTGCCTCATCGCCAGGAGGATGTGGAACCTAGCTGCCTTAAGTTTGGTATCGATCCGGCCCGTGCGAAAATTCACGTCCAGTTTATAAGCCGAAAACGCCGAGACGTAGTAAGGCTCGAGTTTGTGACCCTTTGCGAAGATTTCGCGCCCGACACTCTCGCGAAGCGAGGAATACCGCCGCGCCGCCTGCTGTGGCGTTTCCATGAAGATCGACGCAACAAGCTTAACCAAATTTCGGTGAGTGACGATGCGAGTATTGTGAATGTTACGGCGAGAGTATTGTCCTGATCGGCGTTCATAATAGACGCGCTGCGGCTCCGGGAAGGCATCGAAGAAATCCTCGAGCTGTTCCGCGAAATCGGTCAGCGCGAAGAATTGATCCTCTTCCACCTTCGTTTGTCTGTTGGTCCCTCGAATGATCGCTTTGATTACGCCTTCATCCTGCGTCGCGATCAGACGTAGGGGTATGTTGATAGCGTCTATGTTGTCGCCGGCTTCGCCCTTCTGATCGAACAGCACGTTGGTTGTCTGGCAGCCGTTGACGATTTGGAAATCCTCAATCTGGAACTGATCTGCTCGAAGCTGTCGGAGCTCACGGGCTATCATCGTGATCCCATTGTTCATGACCACGAACCGATCGGTGTGATCGGAGACAACTGTCTCCCGGATCTCGTCGTTCACGCTCGCCGTGTATTGCTGCCAATCGCGCACATTCTAGGCCCGAGCCGGAATCGAACCGGCGTGCAAGGATTTGCAGTCCTCTGCGTAACCACTCCGCCATCGGGCCTTGAGGAGAGGCCCGTCCTTTCCGCGAGCAACGCCCACTGGTCAAGTCCGCAACCGCTCCCCATCTTTCGATGAACGGCGGTTGGCGCGGCGGGAAGCTGCCGATAATAGCGGCCTTGAACCCTAGGTGTATTATTGGCATATAACAGCTATGACGGTGCAAGCCCCGATCCCCGACTTTGCTGCCGCCCGCTGGGCGATGGTCGAAAGCCAGTTGCGGCCGATCGGGGTGACCGATCCGACTTGTCATCGAGGCGATGGCCGAGGTCGAGCGCGAGCGCTTCGTCCCCGATGAGGCCCGCCCCCTCGCCTACGGCGACCGCGCGGTCCCGCTTGGGGACGGCCGCTTCCTCCCTCCGCCTTCGGTGCTCGGGCTGCTGCTCACTCAGATGGCGGCCGGGCCCGGCGAGCGCGCCTTGGTCGTCGGCGCGGGCACCGGCTATTCGGCCGCGGTGATGGCGCGCATGGGTCTCGACGTGGTCGCGCTCGAAAGTTCAGGCTCGCTCGCCGCGCGCGCCCGCGAGCTTGGAACCGCCATTGTCGAAGGCCCGCTCGCTGCCGGCTGGCGCAAGGGCGCACCGTATCGCCACATCCTGATCGACGGCGCAATCGAGATGATTCCCAACCCGATCGTCGACCAGCTGGACGAGGGCGGGCGGCTCGGAACCGCTCTTCTCGACCGATCCGTCACCCGGCTCATCGTGGGCCGCAAATCGGGCGGTGCGTTTGGCTATCTTTCGCTAGCCGATGCCGGCACTCCGGCTCTCCCGGGCTTCGCCCGACCGCGTGCATTCACATTCTAAGGGGGGTCGAGCCGAGTGTTCCGAAAGCTAGTTTCAGGGTCGCTGATCGCTGCGCTGATGGCCGGCACCGCCGCAGCGGATACGCTGCGCGATGCACTCGTCTCGGCCTATCACACCAACCCGACGCTGACCGGCCAGCGCGAATCGCTAAAGGCGACCGATGCGACCGTTGCCATCGCCAAAGCCGCGGGGCGGCCCCTGGTAACCGGCACCGTCGGCCTCAACCGCGACCTTAGCCGGAGCGGAATCCTCGACACCGGCGGCAAGGGTCCGACGCTCTCGGCCGGGATCGACCTCAGTTACCCCTTGTACAACGGCGGAAGTGTCAAGAATTCGGTCAAGGCGGCGCAGACGCGGGTCGAGGCGGGGCGCGCGACCCTGCGGGCGGTCGAAGGCGACGTGTTTGTGCTCGCGGTCACGGTCTACATGGACGTCATCCGCGACCGCGCGATCGTCGAATTGAACGCCAACAACGTCAGGGTGCTGGAGACCAATCTCGAAGCGACCCGCGACCGTTTCCAGATCGGCGACCTGACCCGCACCGACGTCGCCCAGTCCGAAGCCCGGCTCCAGCTCGGCCGGTCGCAGCTTGCCGACGCGCAGGGCCAGCAGGCAACGAGCGAGGCAACCTATCGCCAGGTGATCGGCCATGCGCCGGGGCAGCTCGCTCCGCCCCCGCCCCTTCCGCCGCTGCCCACGACGCCGGAGGAAGCGGTGCGGATCGGCCTCGCCAACAACCCTGACCTGATCGCGGTCACCCGCGAGGCCCGCGCCGCCGGCCATGACGTTCGGGTCGCCGAAGCCGGGCGGCTGCCGACACTGTCGGGCGTGCTCAGCGGAACCTACATCAACGAGATCGGCGGTTCGGCCGACGGATTTCCCCGTACCGGCAACCAGCTCACGATCGGGCTGAACGCGCGGGTCCCGATCTTCCAGGGCGGGTTGCCCGCGGCGCGCACGCGGCAAGCCCAGGCCTTCGAGGGCCAGGCCCTCGAGCAGGTGGTCGGCACCGAGCGCGCGGTCGTCTCGACGACCCGCGCCGCCTTCGCCGACTATGACGCGGCGCAGAAGCAGATCCAGGCGCAGACCGTCGCAGTCCAGGCCAACGAGCTCGCGCTCGAGGGAACGCGCGCGGAGCAGAGTGTCGGCACCCGCACCATCCTCGACGTGCTCAACGCCGAGCAGGAGCTATTGAACTCGCAGGTCGCGCTTGGTCCGCGCCAAGCACGACGCTTATGTCGACGGCTTCGCCTTGCTCAACGCGATGGGTGTGGCCGAAGCGGCCGATCTCGGGCTCGATGGCGGTCCGCTCTACGACCCGCTCGGCAATTACCGTCGCGTCGCCAACAATTGGAACGACTGGGCGATGGACCCGCGCCACAACCCCGTCGCCACCCGCACGGTGAGCCCGCAGGAGCTGCCGCCCAATCCGGTGGTCGCGGCCCCACTGGTGCCCGGGCCGATCCAGACCGACCCGGGAGTGACGCCAGGGGTGACTTCGACGCCTCAATAATTCATAGCGCGCCGCTATGCAGTCGAGCGACCGCGAACCCTCGATGGAAGACATCCTCGCGTCGATCAAAAAGGTGATCGCGGAGGAGAAGGAATTGCGCACCTCCGAACGGCCGCCCGAGGCCGAGGACGAGCCCCTGCCCGAAGACGATGCCGCGGAGGAGAGCGAGGTCGACATCCTCGAACTGGACGAACCGCTGGCGCCGCCGGTCGACCTCGGACCGCCGCTGCTCGACGAAGATACCGTCGGTCACAGCCGCGAGGCACTCGAACAGCTCTCGACCATCGCCGCGAGCGTACCCGCGGCGGCGCAGGTCAACCCGCTCGAGGACATGGTCCGCGAGATGCTCAAGCCGATCCTCAAGCAATGGCTGGACGAGCATTTGCCGGGGCTCGTCGACGAACATGTGAAACGCGAGATCTCGAGGATCACCGGGCGGCCGCTGTAAAACTTCCCGCAGCCGCGTGGCTTTGCTACGCCTGCGTCATGACCCGCACCTCGCTCCTCCTCGCCGCGGCCGGCGCCGCGCTTTTGTCCTCACCCGCAACCGCCCGGCCGATGACCGCGACCGACATGCACTCGATGCATCGCATGGGCGCGCCCGACGTGTCGCCCGACGGCAAGACCGCCGTGTTCACTCTCTCCGACACCGACTGGACCAAGAACAAGCGCGTCAACCGCGTCTACCAGTTCGACCTCACGCCAAGGGCGCGATGCCGGTTCCGATTGCCGGTGCCGAGAAGGGCCATGACGCGATGTTCGCCGGCGACGGGTCCTTGTGGTTCCTGATGCCGGTCGGCGAGCGCGACCAATTGTTCCGCAAGGCGCGCGGCGCCAAGGCCGTGCAGGTCAGCGCGTTTCAGCGGCGACGTCGGCGGGTTCCGGGTGTCGCCATCGGGCGACCATGTCGTCGTCTGGGCCGACCGCGATTTGCGCTGCGCCGACCTCGATTGCGCAGGTTTGCCGGCCAAAGCCGCGACCGGCAGCGGCCGCACCTACGACATGCTGTTCATACGCCATTGGGATACGTGGGCGACGCCGGGCGTCCGCTCGCGGCTGTTCGGCTTTGCGCTCGCGAACGGCAGGCTCGCGGGCAAGGGCGCGGCGCTGACCGGCACACTGGTGGGCGATACGCCGTCCAAGCCGTTCGGCGGAAGCGAGGAGATCGCGCTCTCGCCCGACGGCCGGACTGCTTATTTCGCGCTGCGCGAGGCGGGCCGGATCGAGCCCTTGTCGACCAACCTCGACATTTTCGCCGTGCCGACCGACGGCAGCGCGCCGCCGGTCAATCTCACCGACGCCAACGATGGGACCGATAACCTGCCGACTGTCTCGCCCGATGGACGGACGCTGGCTTATTTCGCGATGGCGCGGCCCGGTTACGAAGCCGACCGCCAGGTGCTGATGCTGCGCGATCTCGCGTCGGGAACGGTGCGGCCGCTGACCCAGGCGTGGGACCGCTCGGTCGGCTCGATCGAATGGGCGAAAGACGGCAAGAGCCTGCTGGTCACCGCCGAGGACACGCTCGAGCAACCGATCTTCCGCATTGACGCCGCGACCGGCGCGGTCACCCGCCTGACGCGCGACGGGCATTACGCCAATGTTCGCGCGCTTCCGGGCGGCGCGATCGCCGCGACGATGAACAGCATCGCCGCGCCCGACGATCTCTATGGCCTCGACAGCGACGGCCGGGCGACGCAGCTGACCAACGTCAACGGCAAGCTTCTCGCCGAGCTCGACCCGGTCGCGTTCCGCAAATTCAGCTTCAAGGGCGCGAACAACGACAATGTCTGGGGCTGGGCTCTGAAACCGGCGAGCGCGGCCGGCCCGCTGCCGATCGCCTTCCTCGTCCACGGCGGGCCACAGGGCACCTTCTCCAACAGCTGGTCCTACCGCTGGAACCCGCGCGTGTTCATCTCGCCGGGCTATGCCGCGGTCGCCGTCGATTTCCACGGTTCGACCGGATACGGTCAGGCGTTCTCCGACTCGATCCGCCAGAATTGGGGCGGCTGGCCGCTCGAGGACCTGCAAAAGGGCCTCGCCTTCGCCACCGCCAGCGATCCGCAGCTCGACGCCAATCGCGCCTGCGCACTGGGCGGCTCCTACGGCGGCTACATGATGAACTGGATCGAGGGCCGCTGGCCCGACGGGTTCAAATGCATCGTCCAGCACGACGGCGTGTTCGACGCCCGTGCAATGGCCTACGAAACCGAGGAGCTGTGGTTCGACGAATGGGAGCACGGCGGCCATCCCTATTACGAGGCGCCGGCCGAGTATGAGAAATGGAACCCGGTCAATTACGTGACCGCGTGGAAGACGCCGCAGCTGGTGATCACCAGCGAGAACGACTTCCGCATTCCCTACACGCAGGGGATCGCCGCCTTCACCGCGCTCCAGCGGCGCAACATCCCGTCGCGGCTGCTGATCTTCCCCGACGAGAACCACTGGGTCCTGAAGCCGAAGAACTCGGTCCAATGGTATGACGAAGTGTTCGGCTGGATGCGGCGCTGGATGGGAGCGCCGGTTGCCCCGGCCGCGGCGCCACCTGCCGCGGCCCCCGCCACGGTCGCTCCCGAACGGGGACGCTGACGCCATGAGGGCGCCGGATTCGCTCCGGCGCCCTCGCCCCCTCCCCATGATCGCGCGCAGCTAGTCCGGGGGACTAGCGAGCGCGGACATCAGTTGCGCATTTCGGGCAGATAGGTGTCATCGGCGGCGTCGCTGAACTTGGTGATCCGGCTGTCGAACTTGAGGCGGACCTTGCCGGTCGAGCCGTGGCGCTGCTTGGCGACGATCACTTCGGCGAGGCCGTAGACCCGGCCCATGTCCTGCTGCCACTGTGCATAGGCCTCGACAATCTTGATGTCGTCGTCGTCCTTGGGCGCCTTGGGCTCGCGCGAGCCACGTAATAATCCTCGCGGTAGATGAACAGCACGATGTCGGCGTCCTGCTCGATCGAGCCCGATTCGCGCAGGTCGGAGAGCTGCGGGCGCTTGTCCTCGCGCTGCTCGACCGCGCGGGAGAGCTGCGACAGGCCGATCACCGGCACGTTCAATTCCTTGGCCAGCTGCTTGAGGCCGCGGCTGATCTCGGAGATTTCCTGGACGCGATTCTCGTTGGAATTCTTGCCGGTGCCCTGGAGCAGCTGGAGATAGTCGACGATGACCATCCCGATGCCCTTCTGCCGCTTGAGGCGGCGGGCGCGGGTCGCGCAGCGCGGCGATGGTCAGGCCGGGCGTGTCGTCGATGTACAGCGGCAGGCTCTGGAGCTCGGCCGCGGCGCGCGCCAGCTGGCGGAAGTCCTGCTGGCTGATCTTGCCCATGCGCAGATTTTCCGAGCTGATCCCCGACTGCTCGGCGAGGATGCGCGTGGCGAGCTGGTCGGCCGACATTTCGAGGCTGAACAAGGCGACCGCGGCGCCGGCCGACTTGTCTGGCTCGATCCCGTCCTCCTGATCGCGCAGGAAGCGCTGGGCGGCGGCGAAGGCGATGTTGGTGGCGAGCGCGCTCTTGCCCATGCCCGGGCGGCCGGCGATGATGATCAGGTCCGACTGGTGCATGCCGCCGATCTTGCTGTTGAGGCTGTCGAGCCCGGTGGTGATGCCGGACAGGTGGCCGCCGCTGTTGAGCGCCCGCTCGGCCATTTCGAGCGCTTCCTTGGTCGCCTCGCCGAACGACTTCGCCTTGCCCTCGGCCGCCGCCCTCCTCGGCGACCTTGTAAAGCTCGGTCTCGGCTTTCTCGATCTGCGCCAGCGGCGCGACCTCCTCGCTGGTGTCGAGCGCGTCCTCGACCAGCTCGCGGCCGACCCCGATCAGCGCGCGCAGCAAGGCGAGGTCGTAAATCTGCTGGGCGAAATCGCGCGCGCCGATCACCGCCGCGCCCGATCCGGTGAGCTGGGCGAGATAGGCCGGGCCGCCGACCTCCTTCATCCCCTCGTCGCCGTCGAACAGCGGCCGCAGCGTGACCGGATTGGCGACCCGGTTGGCGTCGGTCATCCGGAGGATCGGCTTCGTAGATGCGGCCGTGCAGCGGCTCGAAGAAATGGTGCGGGCGAAGCTTGAGCTGGACGTCCTCGACCAGCCGGTTGTCGATCATCAGCGCGCCGAGAAGCGCCGCCTCGGCCTCGATATTCTGGGGGAGCGAAGGGGTTCCGGCCGGTCCTTCCGGCTCGGCGATACGAACGATTTCTGCCATGACCAATCCACTACGCCGGTGCGGCCCCACACGCGACGAGAACGAATGTAGCACAAAGCCAAACGGCTGTGGATTGATTGTGAACGAATCATACGGCCGTCCGACAGAAGTCCGGAATTCGTCATCGGCCGCTCATCCACAGAAATAATCCGGCCGAAATTGAAGGCTTCCGACCGGCCCGTTAGGCATTCGGAATGTCGATTTTGTCGGACCGCTGGATTCGCGAGCAGGCGCTTGGCCACGGCATGATCGAGCCGTTCGTCGAAGCGCAGCGGCGCGAGGGCTGCATCAGCTACGGCCTGTCGTCCTATGGCTATGACGCGCGCGTCGCCGACGAGTTCAAGATCTTCACCAACGTCGATTCGGCGGTGGTCGACCCCAAGGATTTCGCCGCCAACAGCTTCGTCGACCGCAAGACCGACGTGTGCATCATCCCGCCCAACAGCTTCGCGCTGGCGAGCACCGTCGAATATTTCCGGGTGCCGCGCGACGTGCTGGTGATCTGCCTTGGCAAATCCACCTATGCGCGGTGCGGGATCATCGTGAACGTGACCCCGCTCGAGCCCGGCTGGGAAGGGCATGTGACGCTCGAATTCTCGAACACCACGCCGCTGCCCGCAAAGGTCTACGCCAACGAAGGCGCGTGCCAGTTCCTGTTCCTCCAGGGCAACGAGCCGTGCGAAGTCAGCTACGCCGACCGCGCCGGCAAATATATGGGCCAGAAAGGCGTGACCCTGCCGAAGCTGTGATCATGCTATCCAAATGACTGACAAGCCCAAAACGCCGTTCATTGCGACGACCAAAACTGAGGGAGTGGTGGTCGGAGGCTTGGCGCTCGCGGTAACGTTACTAGTGGGCTTTTTTATCGGCGAGGACCGTGGCTGGATTGCTGGCCTATCGGCCGGAACTCTGGCGATCCTGATCATCGCCTGCTGGCCCGTCCGCAAGCAACGTTGGTTTTGGGGCGCCGTAGCGACATTTTTGGCGCTGCACGTCTTCGCTATCGTGCGCTTCGATTGGTCGGGCACGCACTCATGGAGTGGACATCAGCTTGGCGGGCTAATGTTCGTGGATTTCCTCATTATGATGTCGATTGTCTACGGACTGTATCGGTTGATCTACGGTGCGCCGACAGAAATCGTTGCCGATCTGCCGGATGAACCGCGTTACGGCGCCCGCGACGATTTATGACTCTCGAAGACGCCCAGAGACTCGACGCCGCCGACCCGCTGGCCTTCGCGCGCGACCGGTTTCGGGTGCCGGACGCCACGATCTACCTCGACGGCAATTCGCTGGGCGCGCTGCCGGCGGAGACCGCGGGGCGGCTGGCCCAGACGGTCGAGCGCGAATGGGGCGACGACCTCATCGCCAGCTGGAACAGGCATGGCTGGATCGACGCGCCGGCGCGGGTCGCGGCCAAGCTCGCGCCGATGGTCGGCGCGAAACCGGACGAGCTGCTGATCGCCGATTCGACCTCGATCAATCTGTTCAAGCTGCTCGCCGCCGCGGTCCGCGCGCGGCCAGGCCGCAAGACGATCCTCACCCAGCAGCGGCAATTTCCCGACCGACCTCTACGTCGCCCAGGGCCTGGCCGAGATGCTCGGTCTCGAACTGAACGCGGTTCCGGCCGACGAGATCGCAGCAGCGATCGACGACGACACCGCGGCCGTGACCCTGACCCACGTCGACTACCGCAGCGGCGCGATCCACGACATGGCGGCGATCAACGAAGCGGCGCACGCCGCCGGCGCGCTGACGGTGTGGGACCTGTCGCACAGCGCCGGCGCGATCGCAGCTCGACCTCAACGGCACCGGCTGCGACCTCGCGGTCGGCTGCGGCTACAAATATCTGAACGGCGGGCCGGGCGCGCCGGCCTTCCTGTTCGTCGCCGAGCGGCTGCAGGACGAGCTCGCGCTCGCCGCTGCAGGGCTGGATGGGCCATGCCGAGCCCTTCGCCTTCGACGACGATTACCGGCCGGCCGACGGGATCGCGCGCTTCCTCACCGGCACGCCGTCGATCCTCGCGCTGGCCGCGCTCGACGCCGGGCTCGACACATTCGACGGCGATCGCGATGCGCGACGTCGAGGCCAAGGCGCGCGCGCTGTCGCAGCTGTTCGTCGATGAGGTCGAAGCGCGCTGCGGCGACGAGGTCCGGCTCGCCTCGCCGCGCGACCCGGCGCCGCGCGGCAGCCACGTCAGCTTCGCCCACCCCGAGGGCTATGCCGTGATGCAGGCGCTGATCGCGCGCGGCGTGATCGGCGACTTCCGGGCGCCCGACCTGATGCGCTTCGGCTTCGCGCCGCTCTACAATCGGCTTCGAGGACGTGTGGCGCGCGGCCGGGCACCTGGGCGACATCCTCGAGACCCGCGAATGGGACCAGCCGCGCTTCCGCGATCGCAGCAAGGTGACCTAGCTAGGCGGTCGCCTTCTCCCGCGCCTGGCGGCATGCGCCGAGTCCTCGGCCAGCAGCTGCGCGAGCGGAATTGTCAGATCGCACCCAGTCGAGAAAGCGTGAGCGAGCACCGCGACGAGCTCCTTCAGCGGCCCGTCCTTGAGGCACCCGTCTCTCGTCGAAGCTGTCGTCGCTGACGTGGCCGAGATAGGCCTCGGGCTGCTGCATCACCGGCATGTTGAGGAACACGCACGCCTGGCGGATCTGGTGGTTGGCGCCGAACCCGCCGATCGCGCCGGGCGAGGCGGTGACGATCGCCGCCGGCTTCTTGTCCAACACGCTCTGGCCATAGGGCCGCGAGCCGACGTCGATCGCATTCTTGAGCACGCCCGGGATGCCGCGATTATATTCGGGGCTGACGAACAGGACGCCGTCGGCCGCGCCGACCTGCTTCGCGGAAGCGCGTCCATTGCTCGGGCGGATTGGCGTCGAGGTCCTGGTTGTAGAGCGGCAGGTCGCCGATCTCGATCATCGAGCAGTCGAGATTGTCATCGCGAAGCGCGCAGATCGACCGCGCCACCTTCCGGTTGAGGCTGTCCTTGCGAAGGCTGCCGACGATGATCGCGATTTTGTAAGCCATGGTGGGTCTCCTTGCTCGGACGCGCCCATACGCCCCAAACGAAACGGTGGCGACTTAAACCGGCTCAGCGCCGCCGCTTCGACTGGTGGCGGATGTTGGCCGGGCGGCCGCGCGCGCGCCTGGCGCGGTCCGGTCGCGGCGCGGACGCTGCGGCGCCGCCGTAGCTCCCCTCGGGAAGCTCGAACCGCAGCGAGCCGGAGACCGGATTGGCCTCGGCCAGGCGCAGCGTCAGCCGCTGGCCGATCCGGTAGGTCTCGCCGGTCTCGCTCGCCGACCAGCTGCCGCGCCGCCTCGTCGTAGCGGAAATATTCGTGGCCGAGGTCGCTGCGCGAAGACCAGCCCGTCGCCGCCCAGATCCTCGACCGTGGCGAAGAAGCCGAACGGCTGGACCCCGGTGATCCGGCATTCGACCAGCTGCCCGACCTGGTCGGACGAGAAAGGCCGCGACATAGCGGTCGATGGTCTCGCGCTCGGCCTCCATCGCGCGCCGCTCGAGCATCGAGATTTGCTCGCCGATCTGCTCGAACTTCTCGTCCTCGCCGCGCGGCAGCCCGCCCTCGCCGAGCTTGTAGGCGCTCGACCAGCGAGCGGTGGACGAGCAGGTCGGCGTAGCGCCGGATCGGCGAGGTGAAATGGGCGTAGGTCGCGAGCGCCAGCCCGAAATGGCCGAGCCGCTCGGGCGAGTAGCGCGCCTGCATCTGGGTGCGGAGCAATTGCTCCATGATCTCTTCGCGGCCGTCGCCGTCGCCGACGCGCTCGATGATCCGGTTGAAGGTGCCGGGCTTGATCACCTGGCCGAGCGTGAACTCGATTCCGAAGGTCTTCAGATAATCCTTGAGCGCGACCAGTTTCTCGCGGCTCGGCGGCTTCGTGGACGCGGTACATGACCGGCGCCTTCTTCGCCTCGAGCGCGCGCGCGGCGGCGACGTTGGCGGCGATCATATAATCCTCGACCAGCCGGTGCGCGTCGAGCCGGTCGCGCGGCGCGATCGAGGCGATGCGGCCCTTCTCGTCGAGCATCACCCGGCGTTCGGGCAGGTCGAGCTCGAGCGGGTCGCGCTTCTGCCGCGCCGCGAACAACGCGCGCCAGCAGGCCCACAGCGGCTTCAGCGCTTTCTCGACCAGCTCCCGCGGAACGCGGCCTTCGAGCGGCGGCATGACGCAAGTCGGCGAAGAGACCTCGATCCGCTCCTCGCCCGCCGCGTCCATCGCCGCCTGCGCATCCTCGTAGGCGATGTTTGCAGCGATCGCAAACCTTCGCGCGCGTGAAGCGCCAGCTTTTGAGCGCTGCCGTCCTTCGCGATCTTGAGGTGGCAGGCCATCGCCGCGCGCGCCTGCGCCTTCCTTCAGCGAGCAGATGTCCGCCGACAGCTCCTCGGGCAGCATCGGCACGACGCGGTCGGGGAAATAGACGCTGTTGCCGCGCGCCCGCGCCTCGCGGTCGAGCTCGCAGCCGGGGCGGACGTAGAAGCTGACGTCGGCGATGGCGACGATCGCGTTCCAGCCGCCCTCGCCGTCCGCCTCGGCCCAGATCGCATCGTCATGGTCGCGCGCGTCCTCAGGGTCGATCGCGACGATCGGCAGATGCGTCAGGTCCTCGCGCTCGCCCAGCGGCTGCTTCGCGACGCGGTGCGCCTCGTCGATCGCTTCCTGCGCGAACTCGTGCGCGCAGCCCGTGCTTGTGGATCGCGATCAGCGAGAAGCTGCGCGGCGCGAACGGGTCGCCGAGCACGGCGTCGACCCGCGCCGATGACCCGCGGCGGGCGGCCGGTCACCTCGCACAGCACGAGGTCGCCAACCTCGGCGTCCTTCAGCTCGGTGATCGCGAACTCGCGCCGCTCCTTCTTGTCGACCGGCGACAGCCAGAAGCGCTCGCCCTCGCGCTTGACCACGCCCAGCACCAGCTCGGCCGAGCGCGCGAGCTTCTTCAGCGGATGCGCGACCCAGCCCTGCCCTCGCTCCTCGGTCCGCGCACAGCACGCGGTCGCCGATCCCGAGCGCGCTCGTTGCCGCGTTCGATCACGCGCAGTCGCGGCGGCGGGGTTTCGGCATGCCATTGCTCGGGCACCGCGAACACATGGCCGCTGTCGTCGACCTGGCTGACGCGCAGCACCGTGACCTTCGGCACGCCGCCCGCCTTGTGGAACGCGCGCCCGCGCGAATGGTCGATCAGCCCCTCGTCGGCCATGTCCTTGAGCAGGCGCTTGAGGTCGATCTTGTCCTGCCCCGACAGCCCGAACGCCCGCGCGATCTCGCGCTTCCCCGCCGGCTGGTCGGACGTCGCGATGAAGTCGAGGATCTGCTTGCGGGTGGGCAGGCCGATGGCGCGCTTGCCTGATTGATTGCGGGGAGATCGGGATGGTCGAGATGGGCGCGCCGGCCGGGGGGTTCTCGGTGTTCGGGGCGGTCGGGCCATGTCTCGCACTAACCAGCGCTAGCGCAGCTGGCTATCCTTGCTGCCGCGGCGGTTGATGGTCGAGTGGGTGACCGCCTTGTCGCGCGTCGGTCTGGCAGGCGACGCAGGTGCGCACGCCAGGCAGCGCCTCGCGGCGCTTCTTGGGGATCGGCTCGCCGCAATCGTCGCATTCCTCGGCGCTCTCGCCGATGCGGCGTCAACGCGCGGGCGCGCAGCACCGCGTCCTTCACCGTATCGTCGATCTGGTCCTGAACCGCGCCGTCGCGAGTCCATCCGCCGGCCATTGTTCGCTCCTCTATGCCGTCATTGCGAGAAGTGAAACGACGAAGCAATCCAGCGGCTCCAACGCTTTTCTGGATTGCCGCGCTCCGCTCGCAATGACGGTTACTTCTTCTCCGCTGGAGGCGGCGCGACGTAGGGCTTGAACGCGCCACCCGGTACCGCGGAGGCAACCGGGCTCTCGAACCCGTCCTTGCTCACCGACGAAACGCCGAACACCCAATCATCGACGCGGATGTCGTCTAGAATGGCGCGATGCGACTTGAGTGCCAGATCATCGTGCCGTGTTCCGAAGTCCAATCGACTTCTACGGCTTCGTTCAACGGGCCTTAGCGTGCTCCCATTGACCCGCGTCGGTCCTGCGCCAACGGATCAAGTATTTCGCCGCGCCCGGAGCCTGCTTCCACTCGATCGCGGTATCTGTTCTCACCGCCCCCTCGACCTTCGGCTCGGGCGGCGGCGGGGCGCTGGCGATCGCGGCGAGCGCAGCGACGTTCAGCTTCGCGACCTTCGCGAGATAAGCGAAATCCATGTGATCGATCGTGTCGCCGTAGTGGACGCCCTTTTCGATCCGCAAGTCCTGGTGCTGCCAGTCGTAATTCTCGACCGCGACGGTGATCCGCGCCGCGGGGAAGCCGAGCTCGAGGAACGGGATATGGTCGCCGCCGCGGCCGAAGCGGTCGGTGCGCCAGATCTGGCGGACGTCGAGCCCGATCTTGAGCCGGTCGGCGAGGCTGTCGAGAAAGCGCGAGATGTTGCGCGACGGGCTGTCGTTCTCGCCGCCGAGGCTGTGGGTCTGCCGCAGCCAATTCCGCCTGTCCCTGCGAGCGCGGGCCTTCGGACAGCACGCGCGCATGGGTTGAATCGCACACGCCGTCCGACGAGCAGGTATTGCCGATGATGTCGTTGTTGAGGACGGTGACGACGTTCCAACCCTGCGCCTTGGCGTAATTGGCCAGCACCTTGCCGCCGTAGAGCCCCTGCTCCTCGCCCGACAGCGTCGCGTAGACGATGGTCCCGGGGAATTTGTGCTTCGACAGCACCCGCGCCGCTTCCAGCACCGCGGCGACGCCCGACGCCGTCGTCGTTCGCGCCGGGCGCGTCGGCGGTGAAGTTCATCACGTCAGTGACGCGGCTGTCGATATGCCCCTGGATGATGACCACGTCGTTGGGCCGCTCGGTCCCGCGCTGGATAGCGACCATGTCCCGGACCCGCGTCGGCGTGCGGCATGCGCGGGCCGGTGAACATCTCGGACGGATCGACGATCGGTCAGGCAATCGCCGCAAGCCGCCGAGTTCCGCTGAAACTCGCGGCGGGCCCATTCGAGCGCCGCGCCGATCCCGCGCTTGAGGTCGGTCTGCGATGAGAGCGTGTGCCGAGTGCCGAAGCTGACCAGCTTCTCGACGGTCGCCTTCATCCGCTCGGCGCTCACCGGCGCGACGATCGCGCGCAGCTTCGCGTCGGGCGTCGGCGGTGCGGCGGCAACGAGCAGCAGACACGAAAGCGCGGCCAGTCGACGCATTACACCTCTCCTCCAGGGTGCGCACAACTGGCATTTGCGCGAGTGCGGGTCTAGTGGCGCGCCAACCCCTTAAGACTTAACGAGGACGCGTATCCATGCTTCGCAGCATCGACCATTTCATCGGCGGTTCCAGCTTTGCCAGCGGCGAGCGGCAGGGCGAGGTGTTCGACCCCAATCAGGGCGAGGTGCAGGCCCATGTCGGCCTGGGCTCGGCCGCCGACCTCCAGAAAGCGATCGATGCCGCGAAGGCCGCGCAGCCCGCCTGGGCGGCGACCAATCCGCAGCGCCGCGCGCGGGTCATGTTCAAATATAAGGAGCTGATCGAAGCCCACATGGACGAGCTCGCGCATCTGCTCAGCTCGGAGCACGGCAAGGTCATCGCCGACGCCAAGGGCGACGTCCAGCGCGGGCTCGAGGTGATCGAATATTGCTGCGGCATCCCCCAGGCGCTGAAGGGCGAATATACCGTCGGCGCCGGTCCCGGCATCGACGTCTATTCGATGCGCCAGCCGCTCGGCATCGGCGCCGGCATCACGCCGTTCAACTTCCCCGCGATGATCCCGATGTGGATGTTCGGCATGGCGATCGCCTGCGGCAATGCGTTCATCCTGAAGCCCAGCGAGCGCGACCCGACCGTGCCGGTGCGCCTCGCCGAGCTGATGAAGGAAGCCGGGCTGCCCGACGGAATCCTCAACGTGGTCCACGGCGACAAGGAGATGGTCGACGCGATCCTCGATCATCCGGACATCGCGGCCGTCAGCTTCGTCGGCTCGTCCGATATCGCCCACTACATCTACACCCGCGGCACAGCGAACGGGAAGCGCGTCCAGGCGTTCGGCGGGGCCAAGAACCACGGCATCGTCATGCCCGACGCCGACCTCGACCAGGTCGTCAACGACCTTGCCGGCGCGGCCTTCGGCTCGGCCGGGGAGCGCTGCATGGCGTTGCCCGTCGTGGTGCCGGTGGGCAACGACACCGCCGACGCTTTGCGCGAGAAACTGATTCCCGCGATCGAGGGGTTGCGAGTCGGCGTCTCCACCGACCCCGAGGCCCATTACGGCCCGGTGGTCAGCGCCGCGCACAAGGCACGCATCGAGAGCTACATCCAGATGGGCATCGACGAGGGCGCGGAGCTGGTGGTCGACGGCCGCGGCTTCACGCTCCAGGGCCACGAGGAAGGCTTCTTCATCGGCCCGACCTTCTTCGACCATGTGAAGCCCGAATTCAAAAGCTACCGCGAAGAGATTTTCGGGCCCGTGCTGCAGATGGTCCGCGCGCGGGATTTCGAAGAAGCGCTGAGCCTCCCGTCGAAACACGAATATGGCAACGGCGTCGCCATCTTCACCCGCAACGGCCACGCCGCGCGCGAGTTCACCGCCCGGGTCAATGTCGGGATGGTCGGGATCAACGTGCCGATCCCCGTCCCGGTGTCCTACCACAGCTTCGGCGGGTGGAAGCGCTCGGGCTTCGGCGACATCGGCCAGTACGGCCAGGAGGGCCTGCGCTTCTGGACCAAGAACAAGGTCGTCACGCAGCGCTGGCCCGATGGCGGCCCGCACGGGGAGAATGCGTTCAACATTCCGACCATGGCTTGACGGATACCGCATCGGCCCCGAGCGTTTCACCCGCGATACAATCCGCTCCGGGAGGCCCTGATGCGCGCTTTACGACTGGTCCTGGTTGCCCTGGCGCTCGCCGCGCCGGTCGGAGCGTGCCGCAGAGAGCCCCCGCCGGACCAAAATGTCATAACCGACATCAATTCGGCCTCGCCCAACGACATCGAGGCCCTGCCGCCCGACGAAAGCGTCGACACCTCGTCGAACGAACTGATCAGCGGCGCCGATAACGCCGACGTCAGCGACCTCAATTCCTCCAACAGCGCGGACTGAGCCGCCACGAGGATTTGCTTGGCAACGAATTCGCGGGCTAGAGCGCCCGCGGCATGACCCAGTTCGACCTCACCGACGACCAGCTTCAGATCCAGGAGATGGCGCGCAAGTTCACGGCCGACGCGATCACCCCGTTCGCGGCCGAATGGGACGAAAAGCACATCTTCCCGCGCGACACCATCCGTGAGGCCGCCGAACTGGGCTTCGGCGCCATCTATGTGTCCGAGGAGAGCGGCGGGATCGGCCTCGGCCGGCTGGAAGCGGCGCTGATCATGGAAGCGATGGCCTACGGCTGCCCGTCGACCAGTGCCTTCATCTCGATCCACAACATGGCGGCGTGGATGATCGACCGCTTCGGTTCGGCGGAGGTGAAGGACAAGTACATCCCCGCGATGATCGGCATGGACAGAATCGGCAGCTATTGCCTGACCGAGCCGTCATCGGGCTCCGACGCGGCCGCGCTTAAAACCAAAGCGGTTCTGGACGGCGACCATTATGTGGTTTCTGGATCGAAGGCTTTCATCTCGGGCGGCGGCGAGAATGAAATCTACGTAACAATGGTCCGGACGGGCGAGGAAGGTCCGAAAGGAATCACCTGTCTGGTTATAGAAAAGGACATGAAGGGCGTCAGCTTCGGAGCTCAGGAAAAGAAGCTCGGCTGGCATTCGCAGCCCACTGCCCAGGTCAACTTCGATGAAGTCCGCGTGCCCGTCGCCAACCGGGTCGGGGCCGAGGGCGAAGGCTTTCGGATCGCGATGATGGGCCTCGACGGCGGGCGCATCAACATCGGCGCCTGCTCACTTGGCGGCGCCCAGCGCTGCCTCGACGAGGCCATCAAATATACCAAGGAGCGCCACCAGTTCGGGCAGGCCATCGCCGATTTCCAGGCAACCCAGTTCACGCTCGCGGACATGGAGACCGAGCTCCAGGCCGCGCGCACCCTGCTTTACGCGGCGGCGGTCAAGGTCACCGCCAACGCGCCCGACAAGACCAGGTTCGCGGCGATGGCCAAGCGCCTCGCGACCGATACCGGATCGTCGGTGGTCGACCGCGCGCTGCAGCTCCACGGCGGCTACGGCTATCTCCAGGATTATCCGATCGAGCGTTTCTGGCGCGACCTACGAGTCCACTCGATCCTCGAGGGCACCAACCAGATCATGCGGGTCATCGTCAGCCGCGATTTGCTTCGCCAGTGAGCGACGATGTCCTGATCAGTGTCGAGCAGGGGGTCGGGCGAATCCGCCTTAACCGACCCAAGGCGATCCACGCGCTGACCACACGGATGTGCGAGGTGATGAGCGAGGCGCTTCTCAAATGGCGTTCGGACAAGATGGTCGAGGCGGTGGTGATCGACCATGCCGAGGGCCGCGGTTTCTGCGCCGGCGGCGACGTCGTCACTCTGGCGCGCAGCGGCTCGGAGGACGCGAGCGAGGCCAAGGCCTTCTTCTTCGCCGAATACCGCCTCAACCATTTGCTGTTCACTTATCCCAAGCCGACGGTCGCGATCATGGACGGGATCACGATGGGCGGCGGGGTCGGCATCTCGCTGCCGTGCGACTTCCGGGTCGCAACCGAAAATACGCGGCTGGCCATGCCCGAGACCTCGATCGGCCTGTTCCCCGACGTCGGCGGCGGCTGGTATCTGCCGCGGCTGCCCGGCCGGGTCGGCCAGTTCATGGTGCTGACCGGTGCCCGCCTCGACGGCGCCGAATGTCATTATCTGCACCTCGCCACCCATTATGCCGAGCATGACGCGCTCGAAGACCTCGTCGGCCGGATTTTAAAGGCTCCGGGCCGTGTCGGCGGCGTGCTGGGCGCCGCCGCCGGAATCGTCCCACCCGCCAAGATCGAGGCGAATCTGCCGGCGATCGCGCGGCTGTTCGCGTCCGACCGGCTTGAGGAGATCCTCGATGCGCTCGATTCCGAGGGCAGCGAATGGGCCGAGACCGAGCTCGTCACCCTGCAGCGCAAAAGCCCGCTGTCGTGCAAGGTCTCGCTCCGCCTCCTCGCCGAGGGCGCGCATCGCGCCAGCTTCGCCGAAGAGATGGAGGCCGAATATGCCCTCGCCAGCCGGGTCGTGCGCACCCACGACTTCCGTGAAGGCGTTCGGGCGCTGCTGATCGACAAGGATAACGCGCCGCATTGGGACCCGCCGACGCCGGAGGAAGTGACCGACGAGATGCTCGACGTATTATTCGCCCCCCTTCCCCCGTCGGAGAAATGGACGCCCTTCCCGGAGACTGAGCAATGAGCGGGTACAACACCATCCTGGTCGAGCAGCGCGGCGCGGTGACTTTAGTCACGCTCAACCGGCCGCAGGCGCTGAATGCGCTCAACAGCGAGGTGCTCACCGAGCTGATCGCGGCGTTCGCGGCTTATGACGCCGGTGCTTCGCAGCGCTGCCTGGTCCTGACCGGCTCGGAAAAAGCCTTCGCCGCCGGCGCCGACATCAAGGAGATGCAGAGCCAGGGTTTCGCCGACATGTACGGCCATGATTTCTTCGCCGGTTGGGAGAAGGTCACCGCGACCCGCAAGCCGTGGATCGCGGCCGTCGCCGGTTTTGCGCTCGGTGGCGGGTGCGAGGTCGCGATGATGGCCGATTTCATCATCGCCGCCGACAGCGCGAAGTTCGGCCAGCCGGAGATCAAGCTCGGCGTAACGCCCGGCATGGGTGGGTCGCAGCGCCTGACCTGGGCCGTGGGCAAGGCCAAGGCGATGGAGATGTGCCTGACCGGGCGGATGATGGACGCAGCCGAGGCCGAGCGCTCGGGCCTCGTCGCCAAGGTTGTCCCCGCCGCTGACCTGCTCCACGAGGCGCTGAAAACGGCGGAGGCGATCGCCGGCATGGCCCCGCTCGCCGCGATCGCGGTCAAGGAGATGATCAATGCCGCGTTCGAAATCCCGCTGGCGCAGGGCATAAAGTTCGAACGGCGGCTGTTCCACGGGCTGTTCGGCACCGAGGACCAGAAGGAAGGGATGACCGCGTTTGTGGAGAAGCGGCCGGGCAACTGGAAAGGCCGATAGGTTGGACGCCGCCGGCCCCTTCATCGTCGGAGCGATGGTCCTGGCCCTGCTCGTCGCGGCCATTGTGGCAAAGTGGAAGCGCTGGTGGGTGGCCGCATTGGCCGGAACGGTCATCGGAGAAGTAGCGTTCCTTTACTGGGTGCCAATCTCGGCCCTGGCCACATATGCCCTCGGGTTTTTGCCTTTCGCGGCGATCCCAGCACTGCTCGGAGCAATGTTGGCATCATGGTATCGGAATAAGGAACGGCAGTGATGGCGAAGATCGCATTCATCGGGCTCGGCCACATGGGCGGCGGGATGGCGCCGAACCTCGCCAAGGCGGGTCACGAGGTCCGCGCTTTCGACCTGGTCGCCGAAGCGGTGAAGCACGCGGCCGAGGGCGGCTGCACCGCCGCGACCTCCGCCGCGGAAGCCGTCAAGGATGCCGACGTCGTCATCACCATGCTCCCCGCCGCGCAGCATGTTCGCGCGGTGTTCGAGAACGACGTCGCACCCAACGCGAAGAAAGGCGCGCTGCTGATCGACTGCTCGACCATCGACGTCGCAACCGCGCGCGAGGTTGGCGCCGGCCTCGAGGAGCTCGGATTCGATTTCGTCGATGCGCCCGTATCCGGCGGGATATCCGCGGCGGCATCCGGGAACCTGACCTTCATGGTCGGCGGATCGGACGAGGCGTTCGACAAGGCCCGGTCGTTCCTCGAGCCGATGGCCAAGGCGGTGATCCATGCCGGCGACCTCGGCGCGGGCCAGGCCGCGAAAATCTGCAACAACATGATCCTCGGCGCGACCATGGCCGCGACCTGCGAGGCGTTTGTCCTGGCTGAAAAGCTCGGGCTGAACCTCCAGACCTTCTTCGACATTTCCTCCAAGGCCTCCGGCCAGAGCTGGTCGATGACGACTTACTGCCCGGTGCCGGGCGTCGGCCCCGACACGCCTGCCGACCATGACTATGAAGGCGGGTTCGCCGCGGCGCTGATGCTCAAGGACCTCAAACTGGCGATGGACGCGGCCAAGGCGGTCGACGCCTACACGCCGATGGGGGGCGAGGCCGAGGAACTGTACCAACGATTTGTTGACCGCGGCGGCGGCTCCAAGGATTTCTCCGGCATCATCAAGATGATCGACGACAGCTGGAAACCACAGGATTCATGACAGGAGAGACTATGCGCGTTGCTGTGTTGAGCGTCATTGCATTCGGCCTGATCGCCGCCGCTCCGAGCCGGGACCAGGCGCTGAAGATCATGCACGATCGGCATGAGGGCATGGAAACGATCGGGAAAAACGCCAAGGCCATCAACCGCGAGCTGGCCGGAAGCTCGCCCAACCTCGCCAACGTCCGTTCGTCCGCCGCTGCAGTCTACGCTCTGTCGCGCAAGGCGTCGGGCTGGTTCCCCAAGGGCACCGGCCCCGAGCTCGGCAAGACCGGGGCCAAGCCCGAAATCTGGCAGAACTGGCCCGATTTCACCGCCAAGCTCCATAATTTCCAGGGTGCGGCCAAAATGTTCAACGCGGCCGCCGCGAGCGGAGACGTGGGCGCGATCAAGGCGCGCTACGCCGATCTCGGCGGAACCTGCAAAGCGTGCCACGATAAATATCGGGCGGAGATGCACCACTGAGCGAGCCAGGCCGCATCGTGCAGCCGCTGTGGGATCTGCCGGTCCGGCTTGTCCACTGGCTCCTGGCCGGCCTGATCGCGTTCAGCTGGTGGTCGGTCCACAATCACCACACCGACTGGCACATCTGGTCGGGTTGCGCGATCCTGACCCTGCTTCTGTTCCGCCTGATGTGGGGCGTGGTCGGAAGCTCGACCGCGCGCTTCTCGAGCTTTGTCCGCGGACCAAAGACGGTGCTCGGCCACTTGCGGGGCGCTTGGAGCGGGATCGGCCACACGCCGCTGGGCGCGATCAGCGTCCTTGCCCTGCTCGCCGCGGTGGCGGTCCAGGTCGGGCTCGGCCTCATCTCGCAGGATCCTGACGGCCTCTACTTCGGCCCGCTGGCCACTTTGGTCAGCTCGGACACGTCGGACAAGGCGCGCGACATTCACGAACTGTGGTTCAATGTCGTGCTTGCGCTCATCGCCCTGCACGTTGCGGCGATCGTCTTCTTTCGCTTGCGCGGCCGGCACCTGACCAAGCCGATGATCACCGGCAAGGCTACGCTCGATCCCCAGGCGGCGCCGATGCGCCCCGGCAAATGGTGGGTGGCGGTGATCTGCCTTCTCGTCGCGCTCGGCATCACCCGCTGGATCATCGCCGGCGCGCCGCCCTTCTGACCTCCCCTCCCTAGCAGGGGGGGATTGAGGGGTGGGTTGAACGCTCGAACTGCAGAGGCCGTCGGCAGCCTCGCTGCGCTCGCACCCACCCCCCAGCCCCTCCCTTGCAGGGAGGGGAGATAAGGGCCACATCGCGGCCATGCTGATCCGCACCGAGCAGACACCCAATCCCGCGACACGGAAGTTCCTTCCCGACCAAACGGTGATGGACGCGGGCACCCGCGACTTCGCAGACGCCGAGGCCGCCGAGGCCTCGCCGCTCGCCGCGGCCCTGTTCTCGAGCGGACTGGTCGAAGGCGTCTTCTATGGCCGCGACTTCATCTCGGTGACCGCAGCGCCGGCTGTTTCCTGGACCGATCTCGAGCCGGTCGTCATCGAGACTTTGCTCGACCATTTCGTCAGCGGCGCGCCCTTGTTCGCCCCCGGCTCGGCCGCGGGAATCCACATCGCCGACGAGTCCGGCTTCGATGACGACCCCGCCGACGCCGACATCATCGACCAGATCAAGGATCTGATCGAAACCCGGGTTCGCCCCGCGGTCGCCCAAGACGGCGGCGACATCGTCTACAAGGGCTACAAGGATGGGCGGCTCTATCTGTCGATGCACGGCGCCTGCTCGGGCTGCCCGTCCTCGACGGTCACGCTGAAGCGCGGAATCGAGAGTCCTGTCCGCCATTACGTGCCCGAAGTGGTGTCGGTCGAAGCGGTCTGAATTTCTAAGGGGTTGCGGCGCGGGCGCGCCTGTGCCCACTATCCACCCCATGATCCTGGCGTTCGACACCTCGAGTGCGGCGTGCACCGCGGCCCTGTTCGACGGGGCCGGCGAATGCGTCGCGCGCAAAGACGAAATGATCGGCCGCGGCCACTCGGAGCGCCTGGTACCGATGCTCGATGAGCTGCTCGAGGGGCGCAAGGCCGACCGCATCCTGGTCGGAGTCGGGCCCGGAAGCTTCACCGGCATCCGCGTCGGGGTCGCGGCGGCGCACGGCCTTGCGATTGGCTGGGGCGCCGATGTCGGCGGAATGTCGTCCCTGGCACTGATCGCTGCGAGCGCCGAGTCGCCGGGCGAAGTTGCAGTCGCGGTGAGCGGCGGCCACGGCGAGCTTTTCGTGCAGCAGTTCGACGGAGCGCAGGCGAAGAGCGAACTTCTCAACCTGACGCCCGGCGAGGCCGCCGCGGCGACCAATGCCGAGCGTGTCATAGGCACCGGCGCCAAGGCACTCGTCGGGGCGCGGGGCTGGGGCGAAGCGAGCGACGCCTGGCCGGTCGCCGCGCATGCGCTCGACCTGCCGGAACAGCTGCGCAGCCTGCCGCCGCGGCCGATCTATGCCCGCGCGCCCGATGCGAGGCCGAGGCAAGCGGCATGATGGAAAGTCCGACACGAATGCGCAGCGCCCGCGTCGAGCGCGGCACTGGCGACGACCTCGATGCGGTCATGGACGTGATGGAGATGGCGTTCGGCGACCGCTACGGCGAGGCCTGGACCCGTTCGCAATGCGCCGGAATCCTGCCCATGACCGGCGTCTCGCTGATGCTCGCCCGCGATCCCGACAGCGGCGTGCCGATCGGATTCTCCCTGTTCCGAAGCGTTGCCGGCCAGGCCGAACTGCTGCTCCTGGCCGTTCTGCCGAGCCACCGCCGGCGCGGGATCGGCCACAGCTTGCTCACCAATTTTGTCGAACGCTCGCGCTCGGACGGTGTCGAACGAGTTCATCTCGAAGTGCGCGATGGAAATCCGGCCGTGGCCATGTATCGGGCCGCGGGTTTCGCGCCGGTAGGGCGTCGGCGCAAATATTACCACGCGCCCGACGGCAGCCAATTCGACGCGCTCACCTTCGCCCGCGACCTTTAACTTGCGATATCTTGCGCGGCCACTTGCCGCGGCATATGCCGGTCGCTCATGCGGCGGAAACGACTGCATGACATCATGCTCGGAATCAGGAATTTGAAAATGAACGACAATGAAGCCGGCGAAGACACTTTGCTGACCTTGACCGCGGACATCGTCGCCGCCCACGTCAGCAACAATAGCGTTGCCGTGAATGACTTGCCGAATCTGATCCAGAACGTTCATTCGGCGCTGTTGGGCATTTCGGGCCGGTCCGCCCCGGCCGAGCCCAAGCCCGAGCCCAAGGTCCCGGTGCGCTCGTCGATCAAGCCCGATTACATCGTGTGCCTCGAGGACGGGAAGCGGCTGAAGATGCTCAAGCGGCATTTGATGACGCACTACGGCCTCACCCCGGACCAATACCGGCAGAAATGGGGACTTTCGCCCGACTATCCGATGGTCGCGCCCAATTATGCCGAGCAGCGGCGGACCCTGGCCAAATCGATCGGCCTCGGGACCAAGCGCCGCAAGACCAAGGGCAAGTAGGCACGGCTTTGACCCGGGCGGCGCCGACTACCTAAATTGTCGCCATGAGCCGCAAAATCGATATCGAGGCCCTGTGCGCGGACAAGGGCCTTCGAATCACCGAGCAGCGTAAAACGATCGCGCGCGTGCTCGGCGACAGCGAGGACCATCCCGACGTCGAGACCCTGCATGCCCGCGCGGCGGCGGTCGATCCGAACATTTCGATCGCCACCGTCTATCGCACGGTCCGCCTGTTCGAGGAGGCCGGGATCCTCGAACGCCATGAGTTTGGCGACGGCCGTTCCCGTTACGAGGCGGCGTCCGAAACCCACCACGACCATTTGATCGACGTCGAAACCGGCAATGTGATCGAATTTGTCGACGACGAGCTCGAGGAATTGCAAAAGCGGATTGCTCAGCGCCTCGGCTTCCGGCTCGTCGATCATCGAATGGAGCTGTACGGCGTCACCGTCGACCGCGATCGCTGATCAGGGGCAAGCCCGGCTGAATGCTCGCGCTGTGCTGCGCATCGCCGGGCTGTTCGGGCTGTTTGCGGCTCTGTGCGCCGATTCATCTCCTGACGAAGGCGCTCGCTGGCCGCTCGCCGTGGCCGCGGCGCTTTCTCGCCGCCGCGGGCTGGATCATCGGCGCGCGGGTGAAGGTCGACGGCGCGCCCCTCGCTCCGCACAGCCTGCTCATCGCCAATCACACCAGCTGGCTCGACATCCTGCTGCTTGCCGGTGCGACCGATTGCGCCTTCGTGTCGAAGGACGAGCTCGGCCACCCGTTCATTCACTGGCTCGCCGACCAGAATGCGACGGTCTACGTCAGGCGCAGTCATGTGAAGGGGGCGAAAGACCAGGCAGTCGCAATCGCAAAGGCGCTCGAGGGCGACAAGCCGGTCGCCTTGTTTCCCGAGGCGACGACCGGCCCCGGCACCCATCTGCTGCCGTTCCGTTCGACGCTGCTCGAGGCAGCCAATTTCGCGGCCAGGGACGTCGCCATCCGTCCGGTCGCGATCGATTATGGCGCGGCGCGGGCCGAAGTCGGCTGGTGGCACGAACCGGGCAAGGACAACGTCCTTCGCATCCTCGGCCGGCGCGGGACGTTGTCCGTCGCCATCCACTTGCTCGCCCCGCTCGACCGCGCCGGCGACCGCAAGCAGCTGACGCTGGAGGGGCGCGAATCAATCGCGCAAAGGCTTGGCTTAACGTCGCCTCCGCACTCGCTTATAGACCAAGGCGAATGACCCCCAAGACTTTCAAAATCAAAAACTTCGGCTGTCAGATGAACGTCTATGACGGCGAGCGGATGGCCGAGCTGCTGTCCGCGCAGGGAATGGCGGCCGCGAGCGAGAGCAGCAATCCCGACCTGGTCGTTCTCAATACCTGCCACATCCGCGAGAAAGCGGCCGAAAAGGCCTATTCGGACGTCGGCCGCCTCAAGCGCGAAGACGGCTCGAAGCCGCTGATCGCGCTCGCCGGCTGCGTCGCCCAGGCGGAAGGGGCCGAGGCGCTTCGCCGTTCGCCCTTGATCGACATCGTGGTCGGTCCGCAGGCCTATCACCGGCTCCCCGCGATGATAGCGGATGCAGGCCGCGGCAGCCATCCGGTCGACACCGACATGCCGGCGATCAGCAAGTTCGGTGCGCTTCCGGCGCGCCGCCGCGCGGCCCCGAGCGCGTTCCTGACCGTGCAGGAAGGCTGCGACAAATTCTGCACTTATTGCGTCGTGCCCTACACCCGCGGAGCGGAGGTATCGCGGCCATGGGGGGACATCCTCGGCGAGGCGCATGCGCTGGTCGATTCGGGCGCGCGCGAGATCGTACTTCTGGGGCAGAACGTGAATGCCTGGTCGGAGGGCGGGCGCGGTCTTGCCGAGCTCATCCGAGCGCTCGCAGCGATCGATGGGCTGGAGCGGATTCGCTACACGACCAGCCACCCCGCCGACATGACCGAAGCCCTGATTGAAGCGCACGGCGAGATCGACAAATTGATGCCCTACCTCCACTTGCCGGTACAATCGGGAAGCGACCGCATCCTCAAAGCGATGAACCGCAGCCACGACGTTGAAACATATCTCGGATTAATCCGGAAAATGCGTGCCTCACGCCCCGACATCGCGCTGTCCGGCGACTTCATCGTCGGCTTCCCCGGCGAAACGGCAGAGGATTTCGAGGCAACGCTCAGAATTGTTGACGAAGTCGGCTACGCGGCTGCTTATTCGTTCAAGTACAGCGCCCGCCCGGGAACTCCGGCGGCGACCATGGAGGGCCAGATTCCGCGCGACGTAATGGACGAACGGCTGCAGCGGCTGCAGGCCCGGATCAGTGAGCACAGTCTCGCCTTCAACAAATCGAAAGTGGGCGCGGACACGCGGATCCTGATCGAGCGCCCGGGCCGGCGCGACGGCCAGATGATCGGCAAGTCGCCCTGGCTCCAGTCGGTCCACGTGGAAACCGGCGCGCGGCAAGGCGACATGCTCGACGTCACGCTGGTCGCTGCCCTGCCCAACAGCCTGACCGGCGCCGTCCGCCGGAAAGAAGCCGCCTGATGGCCCGCCGTGACCTCGCCGCCGTTGCCGACACGGCCCGCCTCGAACTCGAGTTCGAGCAGCCCTATCTGCTCGGACCCTTGTTCGGCGATTACGACCGCCACCTGATCACCATCGAGCAGCGCCTCGGCGTGCACATCGCGGCGCGCGGCAACCGCGTTCAGATCGAGGGCGAGCCCGATGCGGCGGCGCGGGCGCGCGACGTCCTGATCGGGCTCTACAACCGGCTCGATCACGGCCACGACGTCGATGCCGAAGCAGTCGAGGCGTTGCTCGGCATGGCCGCCCAGCCGCACCTCGACGGGATCATCGAGGACGAGGTCACCTCGGCGCCCAAGGTGATGATCCGGACGCGCAAGAAGACCATCGTTCCGCGCTCGACCGTCCAGACCCCGTACATGGAGGCACTGGCGCGCGAGGACATGATCTTTGCGCTCGGACCCGCGGGCACCGGCAAGACCTATCTCGCGGTCGCCCAGGCGGTGTCGCAGTTGATCAGCGGCAGCGTCGATCGGCTGATCCTGTCGCGCCCCGCGGTCGAGGCTGGCGAACGCCTCGGCTTCCTTCCCGGCGACATGAAAGAGAAGGTCGATCCCTATCTGCGCCCGCTCTACGACGCGCTCTACGACATGCTCCCGACCGAGCAGGTTGAGCGGCGCATCGCGTCGGGCGAGATCGAGATCGCGCCGATCGCCTTCATGCGCGGCCGCACCTTGAACGACGCATTCATCATCCTCGACGAGGCGCAGAACACCACGCCGCTGCAGATGAAGATGTTCCTGACCCGCTTCGGGATGCGTAGCCGGATGGTGATTTGCGGCGACCCGCAACAGGTCGACCTGCCCGACCCGAGCAAATCGGGCCTGGCCGATGCGGTCGGCAAGCTCGAGCGCGTCAAGGGCATCGCGGTGGTCCGCTTCACCGCCGCCGATGTCGTGAGGCACCCGCTCGTCGGACGCATCGTCGAGGCCTATGAAGGGCCGGGCCGATGATGATTTACCTCCGCTTGTCCCGAGCGACGTCGAGGGACGTACGTATCTCGACTCCGCTCGATACGAACGGCTCCCGGGTTTCTGGCCGATGATGCTCGAGATCGCCCTCGACGCCGACGAGGAATGGGACAGTAGCCGCGCCTGGCAGTCGCTTGCGAGCAAGGCCGCCGCCGCCGCCATCGCGGAGAGCGCCTTCCCCGACCTGACCCTGTCCGGGCGGCCGATCGAGATTTCCGTCCTGCTGACCGGCGACGAGGAGGTCCGCACGCTTAACAGCAAGTGGCGCGGCAAGGACAAGCCGACCAATGTCCTCTCCTTCCCGATGGCGGAGAGCTATGAATTGCAGGACGAAAATGTTGCCACCGCGGAACTGTTGCTCGGCGATATCGTGCTTGCGCGCGGCGTATGCGAGGCCGAAGCGGCGCAGAAGGGGATGAGCGTCGAGAACTATGCGACCCACCTGCTGGTGCACGGAACCCTGCATTTGCTCGGCTACGACCACGCCGACGAGGCCGGCGCCGCCGACATGGAAGCACGCGAAGGCCGGGCGCTGAAGCGGCTCGGGATCGCCGATCCCTATCGGGTCGAGGACTGATGGCGACCCACCACGACGACGAAGGCGGATCGCGGCTGTGGCGCGGGATGCGGCATCTGCTGTTCGGCGACGACAGCGAGCCGAGCCTTCGCGACCAGATCGAGGAAGCGATCGAGGAGGCGGAAGATCAGCGGCCGGTAGCCGGCGATCTCACCCCGTCCGAGCGGACGATGATGCGCAATCTGCTGCATTTCGGCGACCGCACCGCGGGCGACATATGCGTGACCCGCGGCGACATCATCGCCGTGCCCTCGACAATCAGCTTCGAGAATCTGGTCCGCGCCTTCGCCGACGCCGGCCACAGCCGCTTGCCGGTCTATCGCGACAGCCTCGATCAGGTGATTGGCATGGTCCACATCAAGGACGTGTTCATGGCCGACGTCGACCCGGAACGCGACCGCTCGCTGACTGCGCTGATGCGCGAGCCGCTGTTCGTGCCCGAATCGATGACTGTGATCGAGCTGCTCGCGCGGATGCGCGCCGAGCGCACGCACTTGGCCATCGTGGTCGACGAATTCGGCGGCACCGAAGGGCTGGTGACGATTGAGGACGTCGTCGAGGAGATCGTCGGCGACATCGAGGACGAGCATGACGAGGCCGAGGCCGGAATGCTCACCTTGCTCGAAGACGGGCTGTGGGAAGCCGACGCGCGGATCGAGCTCGAGGAGCTCGCCAAGACCGTCGACCGCCGCCTGACGTGGGAGGAGGATGAGGTCGATACCTTGGGCGGTCTCGTGTTCCTGCTCGCCGGCCGCATCCCGGCGCCCGGCGAGTGCGTCATCCACCCGTCGGGCTGGCGGCTAGAGGCGGTGGATTCCGACCCGCGCCGCATCCTGCGCGTGCGGCTCCATGCGCCCGAAGGCGAGGTTCCAGCAAAATAGCCGGTTCCCCCGTTTTCGTTATGCCTAGCCTTTCGCGAACAGGTTCGCGGGGTCGGCCATGGCCTTGAATTCCAGCGCATTGCCCGCGGGATCGAGCAGGAACATCGTCGCCTGCTCGCCGGCCTGACCTGCGAAGCGAACCGTGGGCGGGATCACGAACTCGGTACCCGCGCGCTCCAGCCGCTCGGCGAGCGCGCGCCATTCGTCCATCGGCAGGACCAGCCCGAAGTGCGGCACTGGCACGGCATCGCCATCGACCGGATTGGTCCCGCGGCGCCGCACTGCGTCGGGTGCGAGATGCGCGACGATCTGGTGGCCGTGGAGATCAAAATCGACCCAGTGGTCCGCGCTCCGGCCCTCGCTGCAGCCGAGCAGCCCGCCGTAGAAGCGCCGCGCGGCGGCCAGGTCGTCGACCGGGAAGGCCAGATGGAACGGTGGCAAAGACATAAGACCCCTCTGTCATTGCGAGCGTAGCGAAGCAATCCAGCCTGCTTTCTGGATTGCTTCGTCGCTGCGCTCCTCGCAATGACGGTTCGATGCTGTTCCTCGTTGCACTTCTGACTGGCGCATTGTCGGCCTTCGCCTTCGCGCCGGTCGGGCTGTGGCCATTGATGCCGCTCGCGATCGCCGTCCTGTGCGAGCTGATCTGGCGTTCGAAGTCGCTCAGACAGGCGCTCGCCGTCGGCTGGGGGTTCGGGCTCGGCCAGTTCGTCGTCGGCCTCAACTGGATCGCGACCGCCTTTACCTTTCAAGCGGCGATGCCCGCGTGGCTCGGCTGGATCGCGGTCGTGCTGCTGTCGCTCTATCTTGCGGTTTATCCGGCGATCGCGGCCGGCCTCGCCTGGCGGTTCAAAGACGAGCGCCCGATCGCCCTGGTCATCGTTATCGCCGGAGCATGGGCGATCACCGAATGGCTGCGCGGGACAATGTTTACGGGCTTCCCGTGGAACCCGCTCGGCGTAACCCTCGACGACACGCATTTGCTCAATGCGGCGAGCGTGATCGGCACCTACGGCCTGTCCATGCTGGTTGTGCTCGCCGGCGGGATGCTGTGGCTTCTTGTGCACAAGCGCTGGCGGGCCGCCGGCATCCTCCTCGCTGTCCTCTTCGCAATGCATTCCCTGCCCAGGCCGCAACCCGGCGCTACCGTGGCCCGGGCCATCCGCGTCATCCAGCCGAACATCGGGCAGGAGGATAAATGGCGGGAAGGCTATTCCGATGAGGCCGCGCGGAAGCTGGCGTCGCTCTCCGCCGGGCCCGGGCCGGAGCCGCGCCTGCTGTTCTGGCCCGAGGCCGCCGTCACCGACCCGCTCGAGGATGCGCGCAGCGGGGAACATCAGGCGCTTGCCGAGTTCGAGCGTACTCGCGCCGCGGCGCTCGTCGGTCCGCGCGACTATCTGCTGACCGGCGGGATCGCCTTGTTCTCGAAGGACAGACGCCTAATCGACGGCGCGGCCAACAGCATCTTCGTGCTCGGGCCGGGCGGGCGCGAGCTCGGCCGCTACGACAAGGCGCATTTGGTGCCTTACGGCGAGTATCTACCGATGCGGCCTTTGCTGTCGTCGATCGGTCTGTCCCGGCTCGCTCCTGGCGACATCGATTTCAACGCCGGCCCGGGTCCGCGCACGATTGCGCTGCCGGGATGGGGCAAGGTCGGCTTCCAGTTGTGCTACGAAATCGTCTTCTCGGGCGAGGTCGTGGATCGGCGCAATCGTCCCGACTTCATCTTCAACCCATCGAATGACGCCTGGTTTGGACGCTGGGGCCCGCCGCAGCACCTCGCCCAGGCGCGACTCCGCGCGGCCGAGGAAGGGATTCCCGTGATCCGCTCGACGCCCACCGGGATCAGCGCGGTGGTCGACGCCAACGGCGCCATTGTAAAAGCACTCCGATGGCGAACTGCGGGCGTGATCGATGCATCGCTTCCGCCGGCCGCGCCGCCGACCCTCTTCGCCCGCTTCGGCAATATCATTCCGCTTCTGCTCGGTTTCGCTCTGTTGATCGGCGGCATTGCGATGGGCCGCACTCGCCGCTAGGGCGCGCCATATAAAGACTTCCTTATATCCCAGGACCCGCAACCGCTCATGCGCAGCTCTTATTTGTTCACTTCCGAATCCGTTTCCGAAGGCCATCCCGACAAGGTCGCCGACCAGATTTCCGATGCGATCGTCGATCTGTTCCTGAGCAAGGATCCCGAAGCACGGGTCGCCTGCGAGACGATGGTGACCACGCAGCGCATCGTCATCAGCGGCGAGATCCGCTGCAAGGATGCCTATGACGAGGAGCTATTTTCCGACACCCATGGCTGGGCGCCGGGTGCGCGCGACGAGATCGAGCAAGTCGTGCGCCACACGATCCAACGCATCGGCTACGAGCAGGCCGGCTTTCACTGGCAGACCGCAAGTTTTGAAAATCATCTGCATGGTCAATCCGCACACATCGCCAAGGGTGTGGATGCCTCGGGCAACAAGGACGAGGGCGCCGGCGACCAGGGGATCATGTTCGGCTTTGCAGTCAACGAGACGCCTGAACTCATGCCCGCCACCCTCGCCTACAGCCACAAGATCCTCCAGCGCATGGCGGCCGACCGCCATTCAGGCGCCGCCCCGTTTCTCGAGCCGGATGCCAAGAGCCAGGTGACGCTGCGCTACGATGACGGCAGGCCCGTCGCCGCGACCGCGATCGTCGTCTCGACCCAGCACGCCAGGGGCTATGACCAGGGCGACAAGGAAGCCGAGCTCCACGCTTATGTGAAGAAGGTGGTCGCCGACGTGTTGCCCGCGGGGCTGCTTTCCGACGACACCGTCTATCACATCAACCCGACCGGCAGCTTCGAGATCGGCGGGCCTGATGGCGATGCGGGCCTCACCGGCCGAAAGATCATCGTCGACACCTACGGCGGCGCGGCGCCGCACGGCGGCGGCGCTTTCTCCGGCAAGGACCCGACCAAGGTGGACCGCTCTGCCGCTTATGCCGCGCGCTACCTCGCCAAGAATATCGTCGCCGCCGGCCTCGCGCGGCGCTGCACGATCCAGCTGGCTTATGCGATCGGCGTGTCCGAACCGCTCTCGCTCTACGTGAACACCCACGGCACGGGTGTCGTCGACGACGCTCAGCTGGAACAGGCGATTGGGCGAATCACCAGGCTCGGCGGTCTCACCCCGCGCGGCATCCGCACGCTCCTGGGCCTCAACCGCCCGATCTACGAAGCGACCGCCGCCTACGGCCATTTCGGCCGCACGCCCGAGGGCGATCTGTTCCCATGGGAGCGGCTGGACCTAGTCGAGGATTTGAAGGCCGCGGTCGGGCTGGAGGCGTTGCCGGTCGAGGCCTGATCCGCCGCTCCTAGCTTTCCACGCAGCGCACCCAGCGGCGCTTACCGCCGCGCCAGATCGAACCGTCGTAATTCTCACCCTTGCGCTTCGCGAGAAGGCGGACGCTCGTGCCGCTCGGCATTTGGGTCGGTGAGGTCGACCCGCAGCTCGTTCTCTTCAAGCCATGCCTGCGCAACCGTCACCGGGACCTCCGTGCCATTGTCGGTCAGCCGCGCCTGGACGACTGGCGAGACCACCGTGTGTCCGATCACCAGCTGGACCTGGATGGGGTTGGCGCCGGCCGTCTCGCAGAAAAGACCTCCCGTGGCATGCGCGGGCGTCGCGACCAGCAGCACGAACGGCAAGGCCAGATATCACCTTGGCATGGGCATTTGGTGCCCGTTTTCTTGCCGCCCGCGCAATTGGAGGGCTTGGCGCTGACCGTGACAGTCCCAGTCTGATGTGCCAGCTTGAGCTTGCCGGATCGTCAGGCAGGAGCCGGACATGGTTCATCGAGCGCATTGGCCGATCATGGCTGCATTCGCGATTGTCGCTAATGGCCCGGTTCTTGCGCAAACGTCACCAACGGGCCCCGGGCTGACCGCGGCCGTGCGAACGGCGGTTAGTCGCGGCGAGCTTCTGTACATTTATGATCAGGCCGGCTGGCACGGCACCGACGATATTCGAGGTAATTATTCCGGCTTGCTTGCTCAGGCCGGCGGATATGTGGTCAGCGGCGATGACCTCGATGCCGAGCTCGTTTTCTATGACAAGTCCAAGTTGAGTGCCGTCTACCGGGCGAAGTTCTCCAGTCGAAAACTTGTAAAAAGCGGTCCTCCCGCAGCAGATCGAGTTGGTCTAACCGCGCTCGAGAAGCAGCTGATTGCGGCCAAGGACAAGGCTTTGGCGGCATTCATCGCGGCGAAGGTCGGATTGTGCAGCTCGTCCCATCCGAATTTGGCGGCCCTCCCGCCGGAAAGGCCCGGCGGGCCGGTGATCGTTTACTTCATGACATCGACAACCGATCCGAACATCGTGCCGTTAGGCGGACACTACTCGGTCGAGATCGCTCCAGATGGGTCGGCGGCGCCTATCCGCCATTTCACCCGGGCCTGCATCGACATGCCCATGAACAAAAAGCCGCCAGCAGGCGCCTCCGCGGCGTTCTTCGTAACCCATCTGCTCGATCCAACGCCGACCGAGATTCATGTCTTCACTTCCTTGACTTCCAAAATTCCGCTGGTTGTCATGACAAGCCCAGACGCACGGATGTGGCTTGTTGATGGCAACCAGGTCTCGTCGATGCCCGCGCCCAAAAACCCTTAGGTCAATGACCTCCACCAAGCCCGGCGATCCGCTGACCCTCAACCGGCTGTACGGGCGGTCGACTGGGCATAAGCTTCGCAAAAGCCAGCAGGAACTGGTCGATACTCTGCTGCCACAGATCGCGGTGCCCTCCGAGGGGGAGGTGACGGCGCTCGGCCTCTTCGACGATGACCGTCCGCTGCATTTCGAGATCGGCTTCGGCTCGGGCGAGCATCTGGCCGACCGCGCCGACATGCTCCCCGACCATGGCTTCATCGGTGTCGAGCCGTTCCTCAACGGAGTCGCCACTGCACTCGCGCACATTCGCGACAAGCATCTGACGAATGTCCGGCTGTGGCGAGGAGACGCGCTCGACGTGCTCCAGCGCATCCCCGATGGCGCGCTGAGCTTCCTCTATCTGCTCCATCCCGATCCGTGGCCCAAGGCGCGCCACGCCAAGCGGCGAATGGTCAATGACGGACCGGTCGACCTGTTCGCGGCCAAGCTGAAGCCCGGCGGCGAGTTTCGCCTGGCGACCGACGACCCGGTCTATCTGGCCTGGGCGCTGATGGTCATGCACCGCCACGCCCATCAGTTCGAATGGCTCGCCGAGCGGCCGGCGGACTTCCTCGATCCCCCGGGCGGCTGGATCGAGACCCGCCACGGTGCCAAATCGCGGCGCGAGGGCCGGCGGCCCTATTACCTCCGCTACCGGCGCGCCTGAGCCGGCTCGAGCCGCAACAAACGCCCGCCCTCGCCGTCTTCGAGCAGATAGACTTCGCCGCGCGGGCCCTGGTCGACCGCGCGAATGCGGTGGCCCATGTTCCACTGGTCGGCCTTGCTCGCCTGATCGCCGCGAATCGGGACGTGGATCAGTGCTTCTCCCGACAGCGCGCCGATGAGGGCGTCGCCCTTCCACTGCGGGAACAGGTCGCCGGTGTAGATCAGGAGGCTGGCCGGGCTGATCGACGGGTTCCACCACACCTTGGGCGGCTCGAAGCCGTCGCCCGGGCGGTGATCGGGGATCGGCACTTCCGTCGTAATTGCTGCCGTTGGACGCCTTGGGCCAGCCGTAGTTGCGGCCCGGTAGGATCAGATTGACCTCGTCGCCGCCCATCGGGCCCATTTCCGTCTCCCACAGCCGCCCCGGGTGCGAAAGCGAGTCCGAGGGTTGCGGTGGCCCATGCTCCAGCTCGCCTGGCCGGCCAATAATCGCGCCCGCCGCTGCGCGCCTCTGCCCGACCGCCGCACCGTCCGCCGGCGCGAATTCGCCCGCCGATGGCTGGCCCTCGGCGTCATGTGGATGGTCTTGCCAACGGCTCGCTATTGGGTCCTGCGCGGGTTGGAACTGAAAGCGTTCGCCGCTGACTCATGAACATCGTCCCATCGGGGGCAAAGGCAATCCGCTCCGAATAATGCGCGCCGCCGCCGACCTTCGGCTCCTGCCGCCAGATAACGTGAAAGCCGTCCAGCCGCGGACTGGCCCTGACCCAGGATCAGCCGGCCGTAGCCGAGCACGGCTCCGCTAGTGCCGTTTGGCCCCGCCTCGGGGTAGCTCAAATAGACCCGTTGGTTGCCCGCGAAGTCCGGATGCGCGACCACCTCCGCAAGCCCCCCCTGCCCTCGACGTGACCTGCGGCACACCGGCGACCTGCTGCTTGCGGCCGGTCGTCACATCGACCAGCCACAGCCGTCCGGCCTTTTCGGTGACCAGCGCGACGTTGGTTTTGGCAACGCCCGATCCGGGCAGGAAATCCATCGCCCAGGGCGAATTGAAGGTCGCGACCGGCGAGATCGCAAACGGTCTACCGCCAGACTGGGCGGCGCTCGAGGACGGAGCCGCTCCGCACGCGGAGAGCAGAAACAACAATAATGCTTGCATTAAGCGCTGGGTCATCAATGCAGTTCCTTACGTAACTCGTAAACCCTCGGATGGGTTTCTGCTCACCTGGGCCACTATATAGGCGGTCGATGCAACCCTGCAGCCTCCTCTCGCTCGCCACTGCGGTCCCGCCGCACGTCATCGAGCAAAGCGACGCCAAGGCGCGTGCGCGAGAAGCGTTCGGCGGACGCAAGGCCTTGTTCGACCGGCTGGCCGGGGTGTTCGACAATGCCGGAATTGCCCGGCGGCACATCGTTGCGCCCCAGGATTGGTACATGGCCAGCCACGGCTGGCACGACCGCAACACTCTCTATCTCGAGGCAAGCGAGGCGTTGTTCGCCGAAGCCGCGGGCGCGGCCATCGAAAAGGCCGGGCTGGCTCCCGACCAGATCGACGGCGTGGTCACCGTCTCGACCACCGGCATCGCCACGCCGAGCCTCGAAGCGCGAGTCGGGCCGCGGATCGGCCTTAGGGCCGACGCCCGCCGGGTGCCGGTGTTCGGCCTTGGCTGCGCCGGCGGGGTCAACGGCCTGTCGCTGGCGGCCAGGCTGGCTTCCTCCGAACCCGGAACCAACTGGCTGTTCGTCACCATTGAAACCTGCTCGATCTCGATCCGTCTCGACAGCGACGACCCGGCGGCGGTGGTCGCGACCGCCTTGTTCGGCGACGGCGCCGCCGCGGCAGTGGTGACCAGCGGCGAGCACAGTCTCGCGCGAATCGTCGCGTCGGGCGAGAGGCTGTGGCCGAACACCCAGCGCATCATGGGTTGGGACGTCGAGGATCCCGGCCTGTCGGTCGTGTTCGACCGGGCGATCCCGCCGTTCATCGAGGCCCAGCTCGCCGAAGCGGTGGACGGGATGTGCGCCGAAATGGGCATTAAGCGCGCTGACATTTCGCGTCTGTGCTGCCATCCTGGCGGGGTGAAGGTAATCGACGCCATCGAAACCGCGCTTGAGCTTAACCAGGGCGAGCTTAACCTCGAGCGCGAGGTGCTGCGCGACTATGGCAATATGAGCGCGCCGACCGTGCTGTTCGTGCTCGAACGTCTGATAAAGCAGGGCCTGCCCAAGCGGGTGCTGATGACCGCCTTCGGCCCCGGCTTCACCTGCGCCGGGCTGCTGCTCGAAGCCGCGTGATTTCCGCATCCATCGCAGTGCTGTTGATCGTCACGCTGCAGCGGCTGGTCGAGCTGTGGGTGTCGAACGTCAACACCGGCCGCCTGCGTCGCCCGCGGCGCGCACGAGGCAGGGCGGGCGCATTATCCGTTGATCGTCGGCCTCCACGTCGCCTGGCTCGCGTCCCTGTGGTGGTGGGCGCCGGGCCGCGAGGTCGACAGCGCGCTCCTGCTCCTGTTCGCTTTTCTCCAGCTGGGCCGGCTCTGGGTGATCGCGACCCTGGGCCCGCGCTGGACCACGCGGATTATCGTGCTTCCCGGACGCGCAGCTGGTCCGCAACGGCCCCTACCGCTTCGTCAGCCATCCCAATTACGTGGTCGTGGCCGCCGAGATCGCGATCCTGCCGCTGGTGTTCGGGCTGTGGCCGATCGCTTTGGTGTTCACGCTGTTGAACGCGGCGGTTCTCGCCGTCCGGGTCCGCGAAGAGAACCGCGCGCTGCGCGGTTGAGCTCAGCCGGCGCTGACCTCGGCGAACATCTGCGAGGTGCGCGCAAATGGCTTGCGCGCCATGTCCAGCGCCGCGAACGCCGCGAGCAATGGTCCGAACAAGGGATGGCGGCACATCGGCCGCGCGCGGTCGATCCGCACCAGCCCCTTGCGGCCGAGCCATTCGAGCGCCGACACCGCCCAGAACGGCGCGCCTTGCGTGAATGCGATCTTGTCCACCTTGAGGCCGGCGCGCTCGATCGCGGCGGCGAAGCTCTCGGGCGTGAAGATCACCCAGTGGCGCGGGCAATGATATCCGCCCCAGCTGCTGTCCCGGAACAACCGCGCGTCGAGGCTGTCGTGGTTGGGCGTCTTGGCGAGGATCTTGCCACCCGGCGCGAGCAGCTTCTTCATGCTCGTGAGCACCGCAACGGGATCGTCGACCTGCTCGATCAGGTTGAGCAGCAGGATCAAATCGTATTTGCGCTTGCTGCGGAATTCCTCGACCCGGCCAAGATGGAGGAATGGCCGAGCTTCTCGGCGCCAACCCGCGCCTTGGCGTCGATGTCGACCACGGCAGTGTGCTTGAGCCGCGGCTCGATCGCCCGCGCCTGGGTCAGCAGCCAGCCGGTCCCGCCGCCGACGTCGAGCGCGGACAGGCTTTCACCTTCATGTCCGCGAACAGGCGCCGGAACATCCGCCGGTCGAGCCATTGCTTGACCCGCTCGGCGAGGCTCATCCTGCCGTCCGAAAAGCTGTAATAGGTGTCGGGGTAGATTTCGGCGAGGCGTTTCGAAGGCACGTCGACGATCGACAGAGCGCCGCAATCCGCGCAGCGCACATAGACGAACGTATCGCAGGTGCTGTGATATTCGACGTCGCGGGCGTTGGTCCAGAAAGCGACGTCATAGCTTCCGCAGGCCAGGCATTTCGCCTTGGCGTTGGTGGGGCCCCTGCGCTTAATCACGCCGGTCGCTCCTCAACAGCGCGGTGAACGCGTTCCAATAGGTGCTGCGCCTCGCATCGAGCTCGGCCCTGGCGCTGGTGGTCATCAGATACGCCTCGAGGTCAGACAACCGGGTGCAGGACACCTGCGGCTCAAGATGATGGAGCATGTGGCGATTGAACCCCGCACCGCCGAACAGGCGAGAAAACGGATCGTCGCCGAACAAGCGCGTGACGGCGGCGTTCCCGCCTTCGCCGGTCGCCGGGCGGTGCTCGAGCAGCTGGCGCATGGTCGCGAAGAACGGAAAGAAAATCGCCATTCCGCCGATCCAGGCCAGCGCTGCCGGCCACCAGCCGATCGCGACAAGGCCGGCAAGGATCAGCAGATGAACCGCAGCGCCGACGGCCAACGGCCGAACAGTTTTGGTCAACTCTCGCCGGCGCCTGTTTGCGCGCCGTCAATACCCTGAGCGCGTGGACGCCGGTCAGCATCGCCGCGACGAAGCTCGCACTGAGCCGGTTGCGGTAGCTCACTTCGGTGTCGTCCGGACCGCCGAGCGAGCGGTGATGTTCCCAATGGGTCGCGCGATAGCTGGCGATGTCCGTTCCGACCTGCCAGCAGATCAGCCGGTTGGCGAGGCAGTCGTTGGTTTCGCGGCCGGCGGCCAGGCCGAAGTGCGCGGCCTCGTGAATGAACAGCTGCAGATAAGCGATGGTGAAGCCGACCGCGGCGGCCCCGAACGGCACCGCGGCAATCCCGCCGAGACTAACGAGCGCGCCGATCGCAGCAAGCGCCAGATAGCCGCCCGCGATATCGCGCCAGACGATTGCGTAGCTCGGTTCCAGGTTGCTTCGGAACGCGGCGTAGGCGCCGCCGGTCTCGGCATTGATCCTGGCGCGCAGGCCGTGAAGGTCTTCGGGATCGAATGGCGCGGCCGTGATCTGGGTCTGAAGCATCGACCGAGGCCTAAGGGCGTCATGGTAAATGAAGTGTAAAAGCGCGCTTCCCCCGCGATGCCGGCGGTCCGCGTCCGCGGGAAAGATCGCGCCTTCAGCGCTTATCACCTCGATGAGCCGGAAGAGCGTTCCGTCGGCGAGCATCATCCGTCCGCTCAGATGCTCGGCTTTTTTATCGAGCCGCACGGCGTAACCGCCTCGCGTGCCGCCACATCGTTCCCTCCAGCCGACCCACCGCGGCTCGAGCATCAGGTCGATCGCGCCCATGAACAGCTCTCGACCCGCCGACGAGCTTGTAAGCGTCGAGCTTGTAGCGCCCAGTCGCAGTGCGCAGCTGACGCGGTAAATCACATGTTCGTCTTGGCATGGCGAGGGCTTCACCTGGCACAATGACGTGCCTTCCCACGTCCCGGCGATCGGGTCCGCGGCAGCCGCGCCGAGCAGGATCGCCGCAACGATCATGATCCGAGATTACGACTTTCACGTTCGCCTTGCGAGTCCCGGACGTTCGCGCCTATATCGCGGCTCTCTCCTCGACATCGTCAGATGCCTGAGGCTGGGGCCCCACGGCTCCGGTCCGAGAGGCGTTTGAGTTTCACGGAGTTTCGAGTGACCGACGTTGCGGGTCTCGCCACTGATCGAGCCCGAGGTGAAGAGCCTCGGCTACGATCTCGTGCGCGTGGCGATGATCGGCGGCACGTCCGACCCGACGCTGCAGGTGATGGCCGAGCGGCCCGACACGCGCCAGCTCGACCTTGCCGATTGCGAGCGCATTTCGCGGCGTCTGTCGCGAAGTGCTCGACGCCGACGACCCGATCGAGGGCAGTTACCGGCTCGAAGTCAGCTCGCCCGGCATCGACCGGCCGCTTACCCGCCTCAAGGATTATCGCGACTGGGCGGGGCACGAAGCGCGCATCACGCTCGTCGAGCCGAAGGCGGCCGCAAGCAATTTTCGGGGACCTCGAGGGCCTCGAGGGCGAACTGTCAAGCTCACCGACAAGGACGGCCAAGCGCTACGCGGTCGCCTTTTCCGACATCGCTTCGGCCAAGCTGCTCTTGACCGACAAGCTCATCAAAGCCACCGCGCCGCTCAGCACCGAAGGCGCCGACGCAATCAAGATGGAAGGTTGAATTCACCATGGCCACCGCCGCACCCGCTGCCGTCAGCGCCAACAAGGCCGAGCTGCTCGCCATCGCCGACGCCGTCGCGCGCGAAAAGCTGATCGACAAGGGCATCGTCATCGAGGCGATGGAAGACGCGATCCAGCGCGCCGCCCGCGCCCGCTACGGCGCCGAGAACGACATCCGCGCCAAGCTCGACGCCGAAACCGGCGACTTGCGCCTGTGGCGCGTGCTCGAGGTGGTCGAAGAGCCCGAGGATCATTTCAAGCAGATCGACCTCAAGGGCGCGCAGAAGCTCGAGAAGGGCGCGTCGATCGGCGATTTCATCGTCGACCCGCTGCCGCCGATCGAGTTCGGCCGGATCGCCGCCCAGGCCGCCAAGCAGGTGATTTTCCAGAAGGTCCGCGATGCCGAGCGCGAGCGGCAATATGAAGAGTTCAAGGATCGCGCCAGCGAGGTCATCACCGGCGTCGTCAAGCGGGTCGAGTTCGGCCACGTCGTCGTCGATCTCGGCCGCGCCGAGGGCGTCATCCGCCGCGACCAGCAAATCCCGCGCGAGATGGTCCGCGTCGGCGACCGCATCCGCTGCCTCATCCTGTCGGTCCGCCGCGAGGCGCGCGGTCCGCAGATCTTCCTGTCGCGCGCTCACCCCGAATTCATGAAAAAGCTGTTCGCCCAGGAAGTGCCCGAGATTTACGACGGGATCATCGAGATCAAGGCCGCGGCCCGCGACCCCGGCAGCCGCGCCAAGATCGGCGTCATCAGCCACGACAGCTCGATCGACCCGGTCGGCGCCTGCGTCGGAATGAAGGGCAGCCGCGTCCAGGCAGTGGTTCAGGAGCTGCAGGGCGAGAAGATCGACATCATTCCCTGGTCGCAGGACCTGGCGACGTTCGTCGTCAACGCCCTCCAGCCGGCGACGGTCAGCCGGGTCGTCATCGACGAGGAGGAAAGCCGCATCGAGGTCGTGGTCCCCGACGACCAGCTCAGCCTTGCGATCGGCCGCCGCGGCCAGAACGTGCGGCTCGCCAGCCAGCTGACCATTTCGCAGATCGATATCCTGACCGAGGCCGACGCGAGCGAGAAGCGCCAGCGCGAGTTCGTCGAACGCTCGGCCTTGTTCCAGAACGAGCTCGACGTCGACGAAACGCTGTCGCAGCTGCTGGTCGCCGAGGGCTTCACCAGCCTTGAGGAAGTCGCCTACGTCCAGGTCGACGAAATCGCGTCGATCGAGGGCCTCGACGACGACATCGCGGCCGAGCTCCAGAGCCGCGCCGCCGAGGCGCTCGAGCGCCGCGAGGCCGCCTCGCGCGAAGAGCGCCGCAAGCTTGGAGTCGAGGATTCGCTAGCCGAGCTGCCGCATTTGACCGAGCAGATGCTGGTCACGCTTGGGTAAGGCCAATATCCGCACGCTCGACGACCTCGCCGACCTCGCCACCGACGAGCTCATTCAAAAGAAGCGCGTCGAGCCGCGCCGCCGCGAGCCGAGCAACCGGCCCGAGGACAAAGGCGGCATCCTCGCCGATTATGGTCTCAGCGAAGAACAGGGCAACGAGATCATCATGGCCGCCCGCGCCCACTGGTTCGAGGACGAGGAACCGGCCAAGAAAATCCGAGGAGGCCGCCGATGCGGAATCCTCAGAATGATCCGCCGACGAAAAAGAGAGGGAGGCCACTTCGCTCGAATGAAGATGGCGAAGATCACGTGCCCGAGCGGACGTGCATCCTCACCCGCCGCAAGGGGACGCGCGACGAGCTTATCCGCCTCGCGCTTTCGCCCGGCGGCGAGGTCGCGCCGGACGCTCGCGCGCGAGCCCCTGGCCGCGGCGCGTGGATCGGGGTCGCCCGCGCCGAGCTCGACGCAGCCAATGGCAAGGGCAAGCTGAAGGCGGCGCTGCAACGCGCGTTCAAGACGAACGACGTCGAGGTCCCCACCAATCTCGGCGAGCGGATCGAGCATGCGCTGCGCAAGACCGCCCTCGACCGCCTGGGAATGGAGGCCCGCGCGGGAAATCTGATCAACGGCGCCGATCGGATCGAGGCCGCGGCCCGGTCGGGCAAGGTCCGGCTCCTCATCCACGCGCTGGATTCCAGCGAGGACGGCCGCAAGCGGATGGACCAGGCCTGGCGCGTCGGCGGAGGCGAGCCGCGGGGGGTGATTTTCCCAGAGGCGCGCACTATGTTGTCATTGGCCCTGGGGCGCGAAAATGTGGTACACGTCGCCCTGACCGATCCTGCCGCTGCCGCGCGTGTCCGACACGCGCTCGGGCGGTGGCGAGCTTTCATTGACCCCTTGTCCGGTCCAGAGGGCGGAGAACCCGCCTTGAGGACCGGCTCGGCTGACGATTTGACGAAGGATTAGAATGGCAGACCAGACCGAAAAACCGAAGCTTGGAACCCGGCCGCCCCTGGGCCTCAAGCGCACGGTCGAGACCGGCAAGGTCAAGCAGAGCTTCAGCCACGGCCGCTCGAACACCGTAGTGGTCGAGGTCAAGAAGCGCCGAATCCTCGGCCGCCCGGGCGAAGCGCCTCCCGCCGAGGCACCCAAGCCGGTCGCCGAGGCCCCCGCTCCTGCGCCCAGGCCAGCGCCGGCCGCCCCTGCCGCGCGCAAGCCTTCGGCCCAGGACGAAATGACCCGGCGCAAGGAGCTGCAGGAAAAACTGCTGCGCGAAGCCGAGGACTCCCGCCTGGCCTCGCTCGAAGAAGCGCGCCGGCGTGAAGACCGGACCAAGGTCGAGCAGTCCGAGGACGAGCGTCGCCGGGCCGAGGAAAACCGCCGCGCCGAGGAAGATGCCGCCGAGCAGGCGCGCCTCCAGGCCGAGGAAGCGCTCGCCGAACAGACGCGGCAGGCCGAAGCTCCGCCGCCCGAACCGCAAATCGCCGAGCCGGTCGAGGAGGAAGCCGAGCGCGGGTTCCGCCGTCCTGGCCACGCCCCCGCGCCCAAACGCCCCGAGCCGGCCCGCCCGAGCCGCGGCCGCGACGATCACCGGCAGCGCGGCAAGCTCACCGTCACCCGCGCGCTATCCGACGAGGACGACAGCCGCGCCCGTTCGCTGGCTGCGCTGCGCCGCGCCCGCGAGAAGGAAAAGCGCCACCATCAGGAAGCCGGTCCGACCCAACGTCAGGTTCGCGACATTGTGGTGCCCGAAGCGATCACCGTCCAGGATCTCGCCAACCGCATGGCCGAGCGCGGCGCCGACCTTGTCAAAGCTTTGTTCAAGATGGGCATGGCGGTCACTTTGACCCAGACCATCGACCAGGACACCGCCGAGCTTCTGGTCACCGAATTCGGGCACAAGGTGAAGCGCGTCAGCGACAGCGACATCGACATCGACTCGTCCGAGGACGTCGATGCGCCCGAGAGCCTTCAGCCGCGCCCGCCGGTGGTCACGATCATGGGCCACGTCGATCACGGCAAGACCTCGCTGCTCGACGCGATCCGCGGCGCCGACGTGGTCGCCGGCGAAGCGGGCGGCATCACCCAGCATATCGGGGCCTATCAGGTCGCTTTGCCCGACAAAGCGAAGATCACCTTCCTCGACACCCCGGGCCACGAGGCGTTCACGGAGATGCGCGCGCGCGGCGCCAACGTCACCGACATTGTGGTGCTCGTCGTCGCCGCCGATGACGGTTTGAAGCCCCAGACGATCGAGGCGATCAACCACACCAAGGCGGCGGGCGTGCCGATGATCGTCGCCATCAACAAAATCGACAAGCCCGACGCCAAACCGCAGAAGGTGCGCGAGGAACTCCTCCAGCACGAGGTAATCGTCGAGGAGATGGGCGGCGAGGTCCAGGACGTCGAAGTCTCGGCGACCAAGAAGACCAATCTCGACAAGCTTCTCGAGGCGATCCAGCTCCAGGCCGAAATCCTCGAATTGAAGGCCAACCCCGACCGCAATGCCGAAGCCACCGTGATCGAGGCCAAGCTCGACAAGGGCCGCGGCCCGCTGGCGACAGTGCTTGTCCAGCGCGGCACGCTGCGCGTCGGCGACGTGTTCGTCGCGGGCGCCAGCTCGGGCAAGGTCCGCGCGCTGGTCGACGATCACGGGCGCCAGGTGAAGGAAGCCGGCCCCTCGATGCCGGTCGAAGTGCTCGGCCTGTCGGCGGTGCCGTCGGCCGGCGATCCGTTCACGGTGGTCGAAAATGAGGCGCGGGCGCGCGAAGTCGCGTCCTACCGCCAGGGCGTGCTCGACCGGAAACGGACCACTTCGGCACCGGTCAGCCTCGAGAACATGTTCGCCTCGCATGCATCGACGACCAAGGAATTCCCGCTGGTGGTCAAGGCCGACGTCCACGGATCGGTCGAAGCGATCGTCCATGCGCTGAACCGCCTGTCGACCGACGAGATCAAGGTCCGCGTGCTGCACTCGGGCGTCGGCGCGATCACCGAAAGCGACGTTACTTTGGCGAGCGCCAGCGGGGCGCCGATCATCGGCTTCAACGTCCGCCCCAATGCCAAGGCGCGCGAGGTCGCCGAGCGAAGCAAGGTCGAGTTCCGCTATTACGACGTCATCTATCACCTGACCGACTGGGCCAAGGGCGCGATGGCCGGCGAGCTCGGCCCCGAGATCATCGAAACGGTCGTCGGCCGCGCCGAGGTCAAGGAAGTCTTCCCCGCGGGCAAGAAGGACAAGGCGGCTGGACTGCTGGTGCTCGAAGGCGTGATCCGCAAGGGCCTCAACGCCCGCCTGACGCGCGACGACGTGATCGTCTCCAAGACCACGATCAGCTCGCTCAGGCGCTTCAAGGACGACGTCGCCGAAGTGCGCGCCGGGCTCGAATGCGGCGTCATGCTGACCGACACCAACGACATCAAGGCGGGCGACAATCTCGAAGTGTTCGAGGTCGAGGAGCGCGCGCGGACGCTGTAACCGATTTGCGAATACTGCAAATTTATCTTGCAACAGTTTTCCGATTCCGCTAGAAGGCGGTCGTGGAGATCCGCTTCTCGAAAACGGCTGCGCGGGCACTCCTACGCTCAAACAAGCGCAGCCTGATTCGGGAGAAGATCGACGAACTCGCTCAAGAGCCACTTGCGCTTGCTGCAAATTTGAAGCCGCTCAAGGGCCGTCCTGAATATCGGTTGCGAGTTCAGGATTGGCGCGTGATCTTCAGGATTGAGAATGACGTGCTGTGGATCGACGACATTGCTCCACGGTCACGCGCATACGAGGAACGCTCATGACTGCTCAGATTCTTGAAATCGCTGGCCGTAAGATGGCCGTGCTCCCGGTGGAAGAATATGAGCTTCTGGTCGACATTGCCGAAGACAAAGCCGACGCAACCGCTGCCGCGGAAGCTGAGAATCGTCGACTTGAAGGCGAGGAGTATATTCCGGCGGAAATCGTGGATCGAATTCTTGGTGGTGAAAGCGCGCTCAGGGTTTGGCGCAAGTTCAGGGGTTTCAGCCAAGAGAATTTGGCTGCGCGAGTAAAGACTACGGTGGCGACAATCTCGAGAATGGAAGCGGGTAAACAGGGCGCCGATCCGAAGCGCTGGCGTGCGCTGGCCGATGCCCTCAATGTCTCTATCGAAGACATTTTCCCAGAATTGTAAGTGCGCCGCGTCGAAACCCCCGAAGGCCGCTCGGTCCGCCTGCTCCGCGTCGGCGAGCAGGTGCGCCATGTTTTGAGCGAATTGCTTGCCCGTGGCGAGGTTCACGATGAGGTGCTACAGAGCCACCTCGTCAGCATAACCGAGGTGCGTATGTCGCCCGACCTTCGCAACGCGACCGTGTTCGTGAAACCGCTCCTCGGCCAGGACGAGGGCGCGGTGCTGAAGGCGCTTCGGCAGAACACGGCCTTTCTCCAGCGCGAGGTGGCCCGCCGCGTGCGCACCAAATATGCGGCGAAGCTGAAGTTCATCGCCGACGAAAGCTTCGACGAAAGCGGCCACATCGACCAGCTGTTGCGCACCCCCAAGATCGCCCAGGACCTCGACGGGTAATGCGGATCGCGGGGGCCCTCCTGCTGTTGGCCACGACGCCTGCCTTCGCGCAGGACCCGGCTCCGCTGAAGATCCCGCCGGTCAAATACCCGACCATAGCCAAGCGCGCGGTAACTGCCGAGAAGCTCGTGCCCAAGGGCTGGCTGGTCCAGACCAAGGCGATTGGCGACCTCAACGGCGACAGCGTGCCCGACGCCGCCATGGTCCTGCTGATGAACAATCCGAAGAACTGGGTCTCGCCGCCGTGGGCGCCCACCACCCGCTTCAACAGCAATCCTCGCATGCTGGTCGTTGCCTTCGGCACCGCGAAGGGATTCGACCTCGCGCTCGCCAATCACGTGTTCATCCCGCGGGTCGAGAACGCGAACCAGGAACAGCCATTCGACGGGATCAAGATCGAAAATGGCCTGCTCAAACTAAAGATGCACCTGTTCTTCGACGCGGGCGGTTACCGCGTGGGCCGGTGGGGGTTCGCCTTCCGCTGGCAGGGGAACGGCTTCAAGCTGGTCAACTTCGACCGCGATTCGGTGATCAAGAAGACCGGCGACACCGAGGTGATCAGCATCGACTATCCGGCCGGCCGCAAGGAAGTGACGACCGGGAACCTCGCCAAGAGCAAGGAAAGCAAGAAGCGCTACAACCTGCCCAGCACAGACCTGGTCGACCTCACCCAGATGGGCGACGGCCTGCAGTTCAAGCCCGACGAGCATTGACCTGAAGAGCGAATGAAGCGCGCGGGGGGCCTGCTGCTTCTGTTATCGACGGCGGCCTTGGCGCAGTGGCCCGGCGACCAGAAGATTCCGATCGTTCGCTATCCCGCGCTTCCCCACCACTCAGCGGACCTCGGCGGATTCGTCCCGCGGCAGTGGAAGCTGACCGACAAGGCCGTCGGCGACCTCAACGGCGACAGGATTCAAGACGCGGCCCTGGTGCTGTGGATGAACGACCCCCGCAACCGCATCCATCCTTCCTTCGATCCGAAGACGCGCTACGACACCAACCCGCTGATGCTGGTGGTCGTGTTCGGGAGCAGGAGCGGCGGCTACGACCTTGTCGCCGCCAATCACAAATTGATCCCGCGGCGAACCAATCCCAACCAGGATCCAGGCTTCAATGATGTGGGCATCGCCAAGGGCGTGCTCCGCGTGAAGATGCACGAGTTTCTCGAGGCCGGCGGGTGGCGATCGGGCACGAGCAGCTTTGCATTCCGCTGGCAGGACGGCGCGCTCCGGCTCATCGGTTACGACCGGGACGCGATCATCAAGAATACCGGCGCGACTGAAAAGGTCAGCGTCGACTATCCGGCTCGGCGAATGGTCACGACGACCGGCACGATGGCAGGCGACGTCGAGGACCGTACCGAAACCGTGACCTTGCCCAGGAAACCGTTGCTCACTCTCGATCAGGTCGGCGACGCACTGATGTTCGAGCCCGCCGGCAATTGATCCACTGCCTGTCTCAGCCCATGACCGGCGATAATTGCCGGGCCGAGCTGTTCGCCGAGGAATATCGCGAGCCGCTCAAGGCCGCGTGCGCCGAGGACGGCGAAATATGGCAGATTTACGCCAATAATTTCGGCCCGGACGGATTCGACGCGAGCATCGAATTCTATCGCAGCAGCAAGCGCAACCTGACCTTCGTGCTGTTCGACGGCGACGATCTTGCCGGCATGTCGAGCTATCTTGGAATCGACGAGGCGCGTCAGGTGCTGGAAATCGGCGGAACCTATTATCGTCCGCACCTGCGCGGCACCGGCTTCAACCGCCGCGTCAAGGACATGATGTTGGAGCGCGCGTTTGGTTGCGGGATTCGCCGCGTCGAGTTCCGCGTCGACCGGCGCAACGGCCGCAGCCAGGCGGCAATGAAAAAGCTCGGCGCCGTTCGCGAAGGCGTTCTCCGCGCCGACCGCATCACCTGGACCGGCCACGTCCGCGACACCGTGCTGTTCAGCATTCTCAAGGAAGAATGGCCCGTCTAAGCAACAGCCGTGGCCAAGCTCTATTTCTATTATGCGGCGATGAACGCGGGCAAATCGACCACGCTCATCCAGGCCGATTTCAATTATCGCGAGCGCGGCATGGAGACGATGCTGTGGACCGCGGCGCACGACGACCGCTCGGGCGCCGGCACGATCGGCTCCCGCGTTGCTCTCTCCGCCCCGGCGCAAACCTTCTCGCCCGATGTCGACCTGTTCGCGGCGACCGCCGACGAGCTGAAGCGCCGCAAGCTCGACTGCGTGCTGGTAGACGAAGCGCAATTCCTCACCCGCGATCACGTGCTGCAATTGTGCCGGATTACCGACGAGGTCGGCATTCCCGTGCTCTGCTACGGCCTCCGCACCGATTTCCAGGCCAATTTGTTCGAAGGTAGCGCGGCGCTGCTCGCGCTTGCCGACAGCCTGATCGAATTGAAGGCGGTGTGCGAGTGTGGGCGCAAGGCGACGATGAACCTGCGCGTCGATGCGGAGGGTCACGCGGTCGCCGCCGGGGCGCAGACCGAGATCGGCGGCAACGACCGCTATGTCGCCCTCTGTCGCAAGCCATTTCTTCGAGCGGCTCGAGGAAGGCGAAGCGCGGCAGCTCAGCCTCGGGCTGGCGCGGAAGTAGCGCTCCTGCGACAAGCACACGCATGAACCAGAACATCGTCTTTCAGATTGCCTCCTGGCTGGTGCCGCTGGTGATCGCGATCGTCTTCCATGAGGTGGCGCACGGCCTAGTCGCGCGCCGGCTCGGCGACCCGACCGCCCAGCAGCTCGGCCGCCTCAGCCTCAACCCGATCCGCCATGTCGATCCGTTCGGAACGATCATCCTGCCGCTGATCCTCGCGATCAGCCATGCGCCGGTGTTCGGCTGGGCCAAGCCGGTGCCGGTCGATTACCGCCGGCTCAGGAACCCGCGCCGCGACATGGTCTTGGTCGCGCTCGCCGGGCCTGGGATGAACCTTCTGCTCGCGATCGTGGGTGCGCTGATCCTGTTCGCGACTCTTTATCTGTCCGGCGGAGCGCAGAGCGGCGTCCCTCTGTTCATCGCCGCCAACGCGCTCAACTTCATCCTGATCAACATCTTCCTCGCGGTGTTCAACCTGCTTCCGGTGCCGCCGTTCGACGGCGGGCACGTGGTCCAGGGCCTGCTTCCGCCGCGGCTGGCGCTCAGCTACCAGAAGATCGGCCGCTATTCGCTGCTGGTGCTGGTGGTGCTGCTGCTCGTCCTTCCGCAAATTTCGCCCCGCGCCGACGTCGTAGGCCGCTTCGTCTCGCCGCTGGTTGAGCGGATCGCGAGAGCCCTGCTGGGGATCTTCGGCATCGGCGTCTGACGATGCTCCACGGCTGGATCGTCCTCGACAAGCCCGTCGGCCTCGGCTCGACCCAGACAGTCTCGGCCGTCAAGCGCCTGCTGCGCGAGGCGGGCGAGCCGAAGACCAAGGTCGGGCATGGCGGGACGCTCGATCCGCTGGCCTGCGGAGTGCTACCAATCGCGCTCGGCGAAGCGACCAAGCTCGCCGGCCGCATGCTCGACGCGACCAAGGCCTATGAATTCACCGTCCGCTTCGGCGAGGAGACCGATACACTCGACGCCGAAGGGGCAGTCGCGGCGACGAGCGACGTTCGTCCCACCCTCGAGCAGATCGAAGCCGTGCTGCCCGCTTTCACCGGCGACATCGAGCAGGTCCCCCCGGCCTATTCGGCGCTCAAAATCGGGGGGAAGCGGGCTTCAGATCGAACGCGCGCTGGTGAGGACGTTGAATTGAAGGCGCGGCGAGTCACGATCCAGAGGCTGAAAATCCTCCCCGGAACGGGGAGGGGGACCGCGACGCGAAGCGGCGTGGTGGAGGGGGCCCACGTTGGAAGCGGCTCGACGGTGGGCCCCCTCCACCATCCTTCGGATGGTCCCCCTCCCCGTTCCGGGGAGGATTTCATCACCCTTTCCGCCACCGTCTCCAAGGGCACCTACATCCGCTCCCTCGCCCGCGACATCGCTTATGCGCTTGGAACGGTGGGCCATGTTTCCTATCTAAGGCGTACCCGCGCCGGGCCGTTCTCGCTCGAACAGGCCATTTCACTGGACTTTTTGCAAACAGCCGCTAAGGCGCGGCAACTCGATGGGGCGGTTGTTCCGCTGATTGCGGCGCTGGACGACATCCCGGCCCTCCCCGTCACCCCCGATCAAGCCCAACTGCTCCGTCATGGACAGAAGCTTGGCGGGTTCCCCGCACCGCCGGGGCTTTGCCTGGCGACCTTGGACGAGTGTCCGGTCGCTCTGGTCGAAGCTTCGGCCGACGGCCTCCGGGTCGTCCGGGGGTTCAACCTTTGAAGACGAATAGGAGTGCAACCGATGTCGATTACCACCGAGCGCAAGGAAGCGCTGATCAAGGAGCACGGGCGCGGCAAGTCCGACACCGGCTCGCCCGAGGTCCAAGTCGCGATCCTGACCGAACGCATCGTCAACCTGACCGAGCATTTCAAGACCCACGCGAAGGACAATCACTCGCGCCGCGGCCTGCTGATGCTGGTCAACCAGCGCCGCTCGCTGCTCGATTATCTGCGCGGCAAGGATGCCGAGCGCTACACCGACCTGATCGCCAAGCTAGGCCTTCGGAAATAGTTCAAAGGGCGCCCGCACGGCGCCCTTCACGTATCGGGGCCATCCGCAATTCGGCGGGAGGCCTTAGGGGCAATCATAGGCCCCGAACCGCTGCGGGCCGGCTAGCCCGCCATCAAAGATGAACCCGCCGGCATCCGGCCCGCGGGGTGAAGGAAAAAATATGTTCAATACCAAAACAGTCGAAATCGAGTGGGGCGGAAAGACCCTCAAGCTCGAAACGGGCCGCGTTGCCCGTCAAGCCGATGGCGCGGTTCTCGCGACCCTCGGCGAAACCGTCGTTCTCTGCGCGGTCACCGCCGCCAAGTCGGTCAAGCAGGGGCAGGACTTCTTCCCCCTGACCGTCCACTACCAGGAAAAATTCTCGGCCGCGGGCCGCATCCCCGGCGGCTTCTTCAAGCGCGAGCGGGGAGCGACCGAAAAGGAAACGCTCACCAGCCGCCTGATTGACCGTCCGATCCGGCCGTTGTTCCCCGAAGGCTTCTACAACGAGATCCTGTGCATCGCGCAGGTCCTCTCCTACGACGGCGAGAACGAGCCCGACATCGTCGCGATGATCGCCGCTTCGGCCGCCCTGACGCTGTCCGGGGTTCCGTTCATGGGCCCGATCGGCGGCGCCCGCGTCGGCTTCACGAACGAGGGTGAGTACATTCTCAACCCGACCCAGACGCAGGTCGCCGAAGGCAGGCTCGACCTTGTCGTCGCCGGCACCCGCGACGCGGTGATGATGGTCGAATCCGAGGCCAAGGAGCTCTCCGAAGAGGAAATGCTCGGCGCCGTCATGTTCGCGCACAGGTCGATGCAGCCGGTGATCGAAGCGATCATCAAGCTCGCCGAGCAAGCCGCCAAGGAGCCGTGGGAGCTCGCCCAGTCGACCGAAAAGGAAGCGATCAAGGCCAAGCTCAAGGCGCTGATCGGCAAAGATGTCGAGGCCGCCTACAAGCTGACCGACAAGCAGCAGCGCCAGGTCGCGCTCGCCGCGGTCCGCCTCAAGGCCGCCGAGGCATTCGCCGAGTCCGACCCGCAGGAGCAACTGGTCGCGGCCAAGCTCGTCAAAAGCATCGAGGCCGACGTCGTCCGCACCGCGATCCTCAAGGACGGCCGCCGTATCGACGGCCGCGACACGAAGACCGTGCGCCCGATCGAAGCAATCGTCGGGTTCCTCCCGCGCACTCACGGATCGGCTTTGTTCACCCGCGGCGAAACACAGGCAATCTGCACGACCACGCTCGGCACCAAGGAATCCGAGCAGATGATCGATGGCCTGGAGGGTCTCTCCTACCAGCGCTTCCTGCTGCACTATAACTTCCCGCCCTACTCGGTCGGCGAAGTCGGGCGCTTCGGCGCTCCGGGGCGGCGTGAGGTCGGCCACGGCAAGCTCGCCTGGCGCGCGCTTCACCCGATGCTGCCGTCGATCGAGGAGTTCCCCTATACGATCCGCGTTCTTTCCGACATCACCGAGTCCAACGGCTCATCGTCGATGGCGACGGTGTGCGGCGGCTCGCTGGCGATGATGGACGCGGGCGTTCCACTGAAGCGTCCGGTATCGGGCATCGCCATGGGCCTGATCCTCGAAGATAAGGACTTCGCGGTGATCAGCGACATCCTCGGCGACGAGGACCATCTCGGCGACATGGATTTCAAGGTCGCCGGCACGTCCGAAGGCATCACCAGCCTGCAGATGGACATCAAGATCGCCGGAATCACCGAGGAGATCATGAAGACCGCGCTGGCCCAGGCGAACGAAGGCCGCGCCCACATCCTCGCTGAAATGGCCAAGGCGCTCGATCACACGCGCGAGGAGCTTTCCGCGCACGCGCCGCGGATCGAGACGATGCAGATCCCCAAGGACAAGATCCGCGAAGTGATCGGCACCGGCGGCAAGGTGATCCGCGAGATCGTCGCCGAGACCGGCGCGAAAGTGGACATCGACGACGAGGGCGTGATCAAGATCAGCTCGTCGGACCTCACCCAGATCGAGGCCGCGCGCCAGTGGATCCGCGGCATCGTCGCTGAGCCCGAGCCCGGCACCATCTACACCGGCAAGGTCGCCAGCGTCGTCGATTTCGGCGCGTTCGTGACCTTCATGCCGGGCAAAGATGGGCTGGTGCACGTCTCCGAGATCAGGAACGAGCGGGTCGAGAACGTCCGCGACGTTTTGAGCGAAGGCCAGGAAGTGAAGGTCAAGCTGCTCGAGGTCGACCAGCGCGGCAAGGTCCGCTTGTCGATGCGCCTGGTCGACCAGGAGACCGGCGAGGAAATCCCCGACACCCGTCCCCCGCGCGAACCGCGCGAGGGCGGTGACCGCGGACCGCGCGGTGACCGTGGCCGTGGCGGCCGCGACCGTGGCCCGAGGCGCGACGGCGGCGACCGTGATCGCGGACCGCGCCGTGAAGGCGGCGACCGGGATCGTGGTCCCAGAGGCGAAGGACGCGGCGACCGCGGTCCCCGCCGCGAGCGCGAAGGCGGCGGTGAAGGCGGCGGCGACCGCGACAGCGGCCCCGCCCCCGAGTTCGCCCCGGCATTTCTGACTGGAAATGACGAAGACTAAACCCTCGTCATCCCCGCGAAAGCGGGAGCCCAGCTAACCCAAAACACCAAGGCCCCGCGAGCGATCGCGGGGCCTTTTCTTGTGCGACGGCTTTTCGTGCTGTCCTACGGCCCCTGATTTGAGATAGTTCCGCATCCGGAGGTCTCCGATGCTCGAGCCCCATCGTTATGCGTGCGCCAATTGGATGATCACGCCCGCCGCGCTGGCCGTGAATGAGGCACCGCCAGCGGACATCAGCGACCAGAGCTTCATGTTCGTGCTCACCGGCGTCGCCGTGGTAGATTTCGAAGGGGAACCGCCGAACTTCCCCTGGACCCATCAGACCGTGCACATCCGGCCCGACCTCAACGCCCCACTCGAATATGCGATATCCCGGCACGCGATACCGGCGCCCTCGGGTGAACCGGGAAATCAGTACACGCGGGAATTCCTGGTCGAGCAATGTGCGCCCTTCGCAGCCGTCGCCGCATTCTACAGTCCGGCGGGCAAGGTGATCGGCGTGGCCTGCGACGCTTGGCGGCCGCACCATTACGAAAGCCGCGCCGATGCATTCACGTCAGCGCCGCTCCACCCGCTCTTCGCCGGGATCGAGGCGGACCTCGCAGAGCGCACCATCGGCGGCATCATCCATCGCGTGAACTATCAGGTGGCGCTGGTCGGCAAGATCCGTTTCGCGGCGGTGCTTATCACCTAGTTCGGGTAGCGTCCGGAGACGCCGCCCATACGTCCTAGCTCACCGCACCGAGCGAAACGTCTCGCGCAGGTCCTCGGTCAGAAGCTGGGGCTGCTCCCAGGCAGCGAAATGCGTCCCCACCGGATGCGCCTTGTAGAAGACCAGGTGCGGATAGGCGGTGCGCGCCCAGCTTTCCGGGGCTTGATAAATCTCATACCGGAACGCGCTGACGCCCGTTGGCAGCGGCACTCCGCGCGGATCGAAGAAGCCCGCCTTGCTGTTACGCATCTCCCAATAGAGCCGCGCCGATGAAACCGCCGTGTTGGTCAGCCAGTAGAGCGTGATATTGTCGATGATGTCGTCCTTGGTCAGCCCTTCTTGCGCCCCGTCGAACACCCGGGCGATCAATTCATAGCTTTGGATGTCATGGTCGAGCATCCACGCCGCGAGCCCGGTCGGCGAATCCGCGAGCGCGTAAAGCGTCTGCGGCCGCTGGTTCATCTCCAGCGCGTAGCCGAGGCCGTGCGTGTAGAACTCGGTAAGCTGGTTCCAGGCGTGCTGCTCGTCGGGCGAAAGCCCGGCCGGCGGCGGCCCCGCGGGGAGCGCCTTGCGGATCGGTTCGGGAAGCGTGGCGGACATGTTGGTGTGGATCGCCAGCAGTCCGGGCGGTTGCTGCAGCGCCATCACCTCGCTGATTGCGTTGCCCCAATCGCCGCCCTGAGCGACGTAGCGCGTGTAGCCGAGCCGCTTCATCAACACGTCCCACGCTTTGGCGATGCGCGGCACGACCCATCCTGGCGCGGTCGGCTTGCCCGAGAAACCGTAGCCCGGGAGCGATGGAATGACGACGTCGAACGCATCGGCCGAGGTCCCGCCGTGCGCGGTCGGATCGGTTAGCGGTCCGATCACCTTCAATTGCTCGATGATCGAGCCGGGCCAGCCGTGCGTAATGATCAACGGAAGCGCATTCGGGTGCTTCGACTTCACGTGGATGAAGTGGATGTCGAGCCCGTCGATGTTGGTGACGAAATTGGGATAGGAGAAGATTTGCGCTTCGGCGCGGCGCCAGTCGTGATGGTTCGCCCAATGATCGGCGAGCTTCTGCATCGTTGCGAGGCGGACGCCCTGCGTATCGTCGTTGACCGTCTCGCGGTCGGGCCATTTGGTCGCCTTGACGCGGCGCTTGAGCTCGGCAAGCTCGGCGTCGGACGCATGATATTTGAACGGCCGGATCGAGGTGTCGCCGCTCTGTTCGGCGGCGGCGCCGATGATCGCCGTCTCGGCGGTGGTCGCGGCGGGAGCGGCGGGCGCCGGCGCTGGCTCGCTGACCGTCGAGCCCGGGCCGGGCGGCACGGTCGCGGCATGCGCGCCGCTAAAGGGAAGCAATGCTGCAACGGTTCCAACTGCAGCCGAGGCGAGGAAATGGCGGCGGCCAAGAAGCGGACGCGATTCGGTCATGGTCACTCTCCTGCCTACAAAGGGAAACGCCTAATTCACGCGGAAATCGGCCGTGGGAGAATGCTGGCACGCTGGGATACGGGCGACCGGCCGGGGCTGTGCTCCTGTTGTTTCGAGTCGGTCAACAACAGGACTCGCTTTTGCTGCCGCAATTTGGCGCTATGCTAGGGATCTGCGATCGCACGGGGGTGAGCATGGGCAGACTTTGGATTGGACTGGCGGCCGGCTGTCTGCTTGGCGCGACGGCGTCTTCGGCTTTGGCGCAGGGCTCTCAGACCTCGGCCCAACTCCAGCTTGCCAAGCAGGCCGAGAAATTGAAGCCCGGCCAGTGGGTGTGGGCGCCGCAGATTGCGCCCAAGGGACCGGTGCTGGTCTATGTCGACCTCGGCCGCCAGCGCGCGACGGTCTACCGCAACGGGGTACGCATCGGCGTTTCGACCATCTCCTCGGGCAAGCCCGGCTACGCCACCCCGACCGGAGTGTTCACCATCCTCGAGAAGGACGTCGACCACCGCTCGCGCACCTATGACAACGCGCCGATGCCCTATCAGCAGCGGCTGACCTGGATGGGCGTCGCGATGCACGCCGGCAACCTGCCGGGCTTTCCGGCTAGCCACGGCTGCGTGCGCCTGCCGATGGAGTTCGCCAAGAAGCTGTTCACCGTCACTCCGATGGGCGGCACGGTGGTGATCGCCGGCGGCAACCAGGATCCAGTCAAGCGCGCCGCGGCGGGCGTGCTTGCGCCGAGCATGGCGGGCGTGACCGCTCCGCCCGCGGCGCCGCTCAGCCCCGAGGGCACCTTCACCTGGAACCCCAACGCCGCGCCTACCGGCCCGGTCTCGATCATCATTTCGACCGGCGACCAGCAGGTCGTTGTGCTGCGCAACGGGATCGAGATCGGGCGCGCGCATGCCTCGGTCCAGCGCGGAAACCACCCAGTCCCAAGTGATGACCCTGACCGGCGGCAACCGCCCGCAATGGATCCAGGTCGGGGTCGCGGACCTCGCCTCAGGCCCGGCCGAGGTCATCAGCACCGAGCGGGTCGAGCAGATGCATTTGCCCGCGCCGTTTGTCGCCGGGATGCGCTCGGTGATGAAACCCGGAACGACGGTGCTGGTCACCCAGGCCAGCGTCAGCGGCGCGACCACCGGGCCCAAAACGACCGTAATGGACGCCGGGAATCCCGCGGACTGATAGGCTAGCAAAGTTAGTGGCCTCTGAGGCGCTTTCCGGCAAACGCCCGGCCCGAGCCAGTTTTTAAGTATCGCTCAAACGCGGCCGCGGTGCTCGGATCCGCGAAATAATGTGATGACAGGAGGCGCCAGGGCTTGAACTTCGCCGTGTGCGACGATTGACCGGAATTATGAGCGGCCAAACGCTTTTCAACATCAGCACAAAGGCCTGTGTAGAACTGTTCCGGATGGCTGATGCTTTGGAGAATGTAGACGTAGTTCAGACGGCCCTCCTTCGCCCTGCGGGCTTCGGCGGACAGCCTTCGCCCACACGATCGTCGAGGCTGGTTCACCAGCCGTAGCCCGGAGGGCGAAGGCTGGTGGAGCTGAGGGGAATCGAACCCCTGACCTCTGCAGTGCGATTGCAGCGCTCTCCCATCTGAGCTACAGCCCCGCGCCCCAGCGAAATCACGAGGCCCGATGGGATCGGGCCGGGCGTGGAGGCGGCTCATTAGCCGCGCTTTCCCCCCCTTGCAATCGCCCGTCCCGGCAGAGCTTCGGCCTACCGATTTGGCGGTCCAATCAAGCGGTTCAAAAGGAACGGCTGTGCCAGCCGATTCGTTTTTCCTCCAACTGGCCGGGGTTTCTCCGGTCTGCGTAACCCAGTGGAGGAAACTCATGGCACATGACCGCAACGACAATCGCGACGACCGTCCGCGGTGGCGTGACGACCGCTCCGACACGCGGTCTCGCGGTGGTCCGGAAGACCGCGGATTCTTCGAGCGCGCGGGCGATGAGATCGCCTCATGGTTTGGCGACGACGAAGCTGAAAGCCGGCGGCGCGAGGACCAGCGCTTCGAGGGCCGCGATCGCGGCTGGAGCCGCGACGAGCGACCCCGTTTCTATGCCCGCGACCGCTTCGAGCGCGAGCCGGAGCGCGACTTTGGGCGTGGGCCTGACAATCGGTTCATCGCCGCGAGCGGCTATGCCCGCGGCGGTTTCGGCCCGGGCGATTTCGAACGCGGGCCCCGCCGCGGCTGGCGCGAGCGCGAGCCGCGCGGCCGCGACGAATTCCGCCCGAGCAGCGGACGCGAGCTCGATCCGCACTACCACGACTGGCGCCGCCGCCAAATCGACGACCTCGACCGCGACTATGAGGAGTATCGCCGCGAGAACCAGGCTCGGTTCGAGGACGATTTCTCGGGCTGGCGGCAGCGGCGGATGGCCAAGCGACAGATGCTCGGCCTGATCCGCGAGCATATGGAGGTCATCGGCAGCGACGACACCCACGTCGGAATCGTCGATTGCATCGCCGGCGATCGCATCATCCTCACCAAGTCCGATCCGGAATCGGGCGGCGTCCACCACTCGCTGAGCGTCGCGGACCTCGGCAGGGTCGAGGGCGATAAGGCGATTCTCGATTGTACCGGCGACCAGGCCAAGCAGCGCTGGCGCGACGAAAGCCGCGGGCGCGCATTGTTTGAGCGCCAGGATCAGGGCGAAATGGGCGACCGAATTCTCGATCGCAGCTTCGAGGGCACCTATCGCTAGCAGGCGATAGCTGATCGAGCCTCCCCGCTAGCGGAGGCTGAAAGGCCTCCCTGCCCGGGGTGGCCAAAATCGGAGGCCCGGCCGCGCTCCCCCTTCGCGGTCGGGTCTTTGAATCTTAAGAGGCGCAGGCCTTCGGGTCGCCGGACTGCAGCCCCTTCTGGAACGCGGCGGTGCGCTGCGCCGAGCTGCCGTGGGTAAAGCTATCGGGCACGACATAGCCCTGAGCCTGCTTCTGGAGCGTGTCGTCGCCGACCGCTTCGGCGGCCCGCATCGCTTCCTGGGCATCGCCGGCTTCGAGGATCGACCCCTGCGCATCGCGCGCATTGGCGGCCCATACCCCGGCATAGCAGTCGGCCTGGAGCTCGATCTTCACCTGGATCGCATTGCCCTCGGTCTTGCTCGCTCGCGCCTGGAGCTGGTTCGCCTGGGTAAGGGTGCCCTGCAAATCCTGCACATGGTGCCCGACTTCATGCGCGATGACGTAGGCTGCAGCCGCGTCGCCGGGGGCGCCGAAGCGCCGCGACAGCTCGTTGAAGAAAGCCGGATCGACGTAGATCCTGGAATCGTTCGGGCAATAGAACGGCCCCGCCGCCGCCTGGCCATAGCCGCAGGCCGTCTGAGTCCCTTGCGTGTAGGCGACCAGGGTGGTTGGCTGGTAGCGTGCGCCGGACTTAGCGAAAATCTCGCCCCACGTCTGCTCGGTCGATCCGAGCACATGGACGAGGAAGCTGCGCATCTCGGGGCTGAGCGTCGACTGGCCGGCGGGCAGCGCCTGCTGCGTTCCCGTGCCCGGCATCACTCCACCGCCGCCCCCGAGCCCGCCGAGCGAGCTCAGGATGAAATAGCCGATAATGAGGACGATGATGCCGCCGATGCCGAACCGGCTCGCGACCAGGGGGAGCAGGCAGCCGAGCGCGCTGCCCCCGCCGCCGCCGAAACCGAGACCGCCGCTCTGCCCGGTCCGATCCTCGAAATTATTGCTTTCCGGTTCGTCGCCCAGCCGCATCGCCTGTCTCCTCGGCCGCCCAATGCTCCAACTTCGGCACCGGTTGCAATTGGCTGCGCAACCGTCATTGCGGGCCTCATGATTCTCGAAGGCAAAGTCGCTCTGGTCACGGGATCGACCTCGGGCATCGGGCTGGCGATTGCCAGTGCGCTCGCCGCCGAAGGCGCGAGGCTGATGATCAACGGATTCGGCCCGCAGGAGGAGATCGAGGAGATCTGCACCGAACTCGGCGCGGTTCACGACGGCGCCGACTTGTCCGACCCGGCCGCGATCGGGGCGATGATGAAGCGCTGCGCCGGCGAGCTCGGCGGTCCCGACGTGCTGGTCAATAATGCCGGCATCCAGCACGTCTCCCCGATCGAGGATTTCCCGCCCGAGAAATGGGACGCGATCATCGCCGTCAACCTGAGTGCGGCCTTTCACACCATCCGGCTCGCGGTTCCGGGGATGAAGGCCAAAGGCTGGGGACGCATCGTCAATACCGCGAGCGCGCACAGCCTCATCGCTTCGCCCAACAAGTCGGCCTACGTGGCGGCGAAGCACGGGATCGCGGGCCTGACCAAGACCGTTGCGATCGAGACTGCGACCAGCGGGATTACCGTCAACTGCATTTCGCCCGGCTACGTCTGGACGCCCCTGGTCGAGCAGCAGATTCCCGACACCATGAAAGCCCGGAACATGACTCGCGAGCAGGTGATGAACGACGTGCTGCTCGCCGCCCAGCCGACCAAGCGCTTCGTCACGCCCGAGGAGGTCGCGGCGCTCGCGGTCTATTTGTGCCGCGATGAAGCGAGGTCGATCACCGGCGCCAACCTCTCTATCGACGGCGGCTGGACCGCGGCCTAGGCTCGCAGGAGATGCGTATGGCCACTCTCCTTGCCGTTAGCTTGATCCTGACCGCCTGCACCGAGATCCGCCAGCCGGCGGCAATGATCTCCGAATGGAACCGCGACTGGCGGCAGGTCGTGACCACCGACGACCGCGAGCGCCTCCGCGATTGGCGCAAGACGTTCACCGGAGCGGTCGGCGCCGCCCGTCTCGCCGGCCATTCGGCTGAAATTGCGCGCGAAGGGGCGTTGCTCGATCCGGACTCGGCGCTGGGCGGCGGGCCGATCCCCAACGGCACGTACCGTTGCCGCGTGATCAAGCTCGGCGCCAAAGCGACCGGGATGCTCGATTATGTGAGCTACCCGGCGTTCACCTGCCGGGTCCGCGCCGATCGGGACCTCCAGGATTTCGCCAAGCTCAACGGCTCGCAGCGCCCGGTTGGGCTACTCTTTCCGGGGGATGCGATGCGCCAGGTGTTCCTCGGCACCCTCGTGCTCAGCGACGAGCAGCGGGCCTTGCAATATGGCCAGGACGAAACCCGCGACATAGCCGGCTTCGTCGAGCGGATCGGACCGAACCGCTGGCGCCTGGTCATGCCGCGGCCGCATTTCGAATTGCAGCTCGACGTGATGGAGTTGGTGCCTTCATCCCAGGGAGTGCGTTGATGCGGTTGCCTTCGTTATTGGCACTTGCCGTCATGACCCTGCCTACCCCCGCCGCAGCCGCCGCTTTGTCCGACGCGATCCACGCCGACATGCCGGAGCTGATGGCGCTCTACCGTGACCTCCATGCCCATCCCGAGCTGTCGATGCAGGAGATTCGCACGCCTGCCCTGCTCGCTCCGCAAATGCGCAAGCTCGGTTTTGAGGTGACCGAGAAAGTCGGCCGCACCGGCGCCGTCGCGGTGATGAAGAACGGGCCGGGCCCGGTGCTCATGATCCGCGCCGACATGGACGCGCTTCCGGTCAAGGAGCAGACCGGCCTGCCCTTCGCCTCGACAGTTACCAGCAAGCTGCGCGACGGCACGTCCACGCCGGTCATGCATGCGTGCGGGCACGACACCCATCTGGCCAGCTTTATCGGCACAGCCCGGCGCCTCGTGGCGATGAAAAGCCAATGGTCCGGGACGTTGGTGATGATCCTGCAATCGGGCGAAGAAACCGGCGAGGGTGCAAAGGCGATGCTCGACGACGGGCTCTACGCCCGCTTCCCCAAGCCAAACACCGTGTTCGCCTTCCACGATTTGGCCAGCCTGCCCGCGGGAGTGATCGGCGTGACGCCGGGCTACACGACCGCGAACGTGGATAACGTCGACATCCTGGTGCGCGGCGTCGGCGGCCATGGCGCGAACCCGCAAACGACCAAGGACCCGATCGTCCTCGCTTCCCGCATCGTCGTGACGCTTCAAACCCTCGTCAGCCGCGAGAAAAGCCCGCTCGAGCCGGCGGTGCTGACGGTCGGAAGTTTCCAGGGAGGCTCAAGAAGCAATGTCATCCCCGACGAGGCCAAGCTCCAGCTCACCGTCCGCAGCTACAAGCCCGAAGTGCGCAAGCTTCTGCTCGACGGAATCGCGCGGATCGCGCGGGGCGAGGCGATCGCGGCTGGCGTTCCCGACGACCGCATGCCGATCGTCACCATCCGCGACAACCAGTACACGCCCGCGACGTTCAACACCGAAAAGCTGGCCAACCGCGCCCTCGATCTGTTCCGAAGTCATTTTGGAACCGACCGAACGGTGATCCTGCCGCCGCTGATGGTCGGCGAGGATGTGGGTCGGTTTTGGCTGGGCGACCAGTCGGTCGAAGGGACGCTCTTCTGGGTCGGCGGCGTGCCCAAGGCGAAGTGGGACGCGGTCGGCGGCGACACGACGCGGCTGCCCTCGCTTCACAGCCCGTTCTGGGCGCCCGATGCCGAAACGGTGATCGCGACCGCGACCGAGGCGATGACTATTGCCGCGCTGGATGTGCTGAAGAAGAGCTAGACGACGACCGTCGGTTTCGGCCCATTGCTCAATATTCAATCGGCCGACTTGTCGATTTCGCGCTGAAGCGGTCGTACTAGCTGATCGATCGTCTCATAGTCGCCCAAGAATGCTTCAGCAGCGGCGCGATGCCAGCGCAGTTCGCCGACCAGTTCAGGCCGCGCACGAAGCGCGGCTGCGCCGGCTGCAAATCTGGCGTCGGCCAAGGCAAGATCGCAAGTCTCCGGCAGGCGGACCGTTGGCGGCCGCTCGGGGATGCGCTGGTCCCCACAATTGGCGCGGATCGCATCTTGAATATCTTCCGGGATTATCTTTCGCACGTCCTCGCGGTAGGATGTGTCGATGATTACTGCGTCGATCTGGTCATAGCTGACAGTCATAAGCGTGGTCAGGCCGCGCCGAACGTCGGCATTTTCGATTTCGCGCAGGCGGTCGCCCCCAAATATCGACGTCCAGGTCTCTCCCTTAAGTCCCAGGGTGTAGATCTGGCTGGCCTGATAGGCGGCGATTACGAACTGCTCGTCGCTGACTGACGGGTCGCCCCGCCATCCCGCGAAAGCACGGTCGGAAAATGCGCGGGTCGTCGCGTAATAGATTTTGGCCGCGTCGAAGAAATCGGTGAAGCTAGTCAATGCGGGCTTAAGTTCGTGGAGCAGCTGCGCAGTCTCGCGCCTCTCATTCCGATCCTGGTTCCAGTTGGACACCTGCGTGCCGATGAACACGCCGATTATGACGATCAGCAGATCAAGCCAGATTGCCGTCCAATTTTGCGTCTTTAGATTCTGAACGATGCGGCGAAGGAACATTGAAGTCTCCTATCGCTTCCAGGATCGAGAATTGCACCGGCGCCCCCGCGCACGATTGGCGACAACCTGCCCTGCTTTGCAAACAATGGAAAGCGGGGGCGTCCAATTGCATCCTTATGTTCGCTTTCCACCCACCTCTACCGCTACAGAGCCGATGACGATTGCCGCGCTGGATGTGCTGAGGAAGAGCTAGACGGTCCCGCGGCCGCGCTCATTTGCCCATGAAGCTGATGATTTGCTCGGCGACGGCGCGGGGGGCTTCTTCGGCCACATAGTGCCCGCAGCCGGCAAACACACCGCCCCGCGCATCCGGCGCGATCGGCCGCATCGTGTCGAGAACCAATGCTCCGACTCCCGCATCCGCGCCGAAAGCGAGTACCGGCATGGGGAGCTTGCGCTGGGCGCGCACGCGAGTCTCCGGGATTCCATCAGGTCCGAGATTTTGGCGGTAGTAAGAAAGCGCCGCGCGCGCCGCGCCGGGAGCGGCGTTGACCCGCACATATTCATCGAGATCCGCCGGCGTGATCGTCCAGGGACGAGCGCATTTGGTCCTGAACAGCCAGGTCAGAAACTCCCGCTCACGTCCCCGCAGCAGGATTTCCGGGAGGTCATCGAGCCGATTGAAGGCCAATTGCCAAGTCTTCACATTCGCCTCCGCCGAGGGAATGCCGACCGGAGGCGGCGGCGTGATGCCGGGCAGCAATGCTTCGAATACGGCGAGCCGGTTCACGTGGCCCGGCCATTCGGCCGCATAGGAATAACCGATCCAACTGCCGAGATCGTGACAGGCGATGTCGACAGGCCCGTCGTCCGTCAGTCCCAGCGCCTCGACGAAACCATGAAGCTCGGCGGCCACGGTGCGCATGTCGTAGCCGGCGGCGGGCCGATCGGAATCGCCCATTCCGCGCGGGTCGAGCGCGATCACGCGCCGGCCGGCCTTGGCCAGCAGCGGCATCACGTAACGCCATGCATACCAGCTCTGCGGCCAGCCGGGCAGCAGCAGGATCGGCGCACCGCTGCCACCTTCGACGAAATGCAACCGCACGCCTTCGATAACGACATCGTCGTGATGGAACTCCGTCCAGAACGTCGCAGGGTCGAAAGGCGGCAATGTGTCCGCGGCGGAAGTTTGAACGATGTCATGGGTCATGGCGAGAGGCCCCCGATCATCTTGGAAGCCCTTATGCCGGCACCGCTTCCGCGCTGGCCGCGTCGAGGCGGGCGATCTGGTCGAGCGTCAGCGTCAGGTGCATCGCGGCGGTTAGCTCGGCTAACTGATCGACACTCGTCGCACTGGCGATCGGGGCGGTGACCGCGGGCTGGGCCATCAGCCAGGCCAGCGAGATCGTTGCAAGCGCGGCTCCGGTCTCGGCCGCGACTTCGTCGAGCGCAGCCAGCACCCGCAAGCCATTGCCTTCGAGATAGGCGGCGCTGCGTTCTCCGCGCGGGCTTTTGCCAAGGTCGGCCTTGCTGCGATATTTTCCGGTCAGGAAGCCGTTCGCGAGGCTGAAGTAAGGAAAGACGCCAAGCCCGTTGCGAATGGCCGCGTCGCGCAGCTCGCCTTCGAACCGATCGCGCTCGACCATATTGTACAGCGGCTGGAGCGCGACCGGCGGCATGTAGCCGCAGCGCCGCGCCGTCGCGGCGGCTTCGTCGACGCGGTCCGCGGTGAAGTTGGAAATGCCGATCGCTCGGATCTTGCCCCGTTCGCGCAGGGACTCGAACTCGCCGAGCGACGCTCCCAGCGGCACGTTGTCGTCGTCCTTGTGCTGATAATAGAGGTCGATCGTGTCGACCCCGAGTCGCTCGAGCGAGGCGTCGCACGCCGGCCCGATCAATTCCGGCGCGAGCCCGGCCGAGAACCCGACCTTGGTCGCGATCACGACTTTCTCGCGCTTGGACGGATCGCGCTTCAGCCAGCGCCCGATCAGCGCCTCGCTCTCACCGCCTTTGTGGCCCGGGACCCAGGCCGAATAGACGTCGGCGGTGTCGATCATATTGCCGCCGGCATCGACGAAAGCGTCGAGCACGGCGAAGCTCGCGGCCTCGCTTGCGGTCCAGTCGAACACATTGCCGCCAAGCGCGAGGGGCGCGACGCCGATTCCGCTGTCGCCGATGGGCCGCTTGTCGATCATCCCGGCTCTCCTTGATGCGCGTGGGGCTGCTGCTCTCAATGCGCCAATCGCGCAAGCGTTCACCACTTGTTTGTAAAGTTTAGCGACACAGGGGCACATGTCGGCGAATTTGACAGCTGGCCGCCCGTGAATGGGCTGATCGCCTTCTGGAGCTACGCGCTCGCGGCGTGCGCTTTCGCATCGATCGTCGTGTGGCGTTCGCGCTCGCGCGCCGACCGCCCGGAAAAGCTGCTGCTGGCCGCCTGTGCCGGGACCGCGGTCTGGGCGGTCGTCGCCGCGGTATGGGGCCGAACCGACCCGATGACGATGACCTTCGGGACGCTGCGCAATCTCCTCTGGGTCATGCTGCTTTACGACATGTCGGGCGGTATTCGGGGAACGTCACTGAGCGGCCTTCGCCTGGTGTTCGCGGCAGTGGCGCTGTCCATCGGCCTGCACTTTGCGCTCAGCGCGCTGGTGTTCGTCTCGCCCCTGACCACCGCCCAGTTCAACGACGTCCTGACGACCGGCAGCCTGCTGCGGGTGACGACGTCGGCCGGCTCTCTCATCCTGGTTCACAATGTCTATGGCCAGGCCGCGCCCGAAAGCCGGTTGCGCATCCGCGGTCCGATGCTCGGCCTCACCTTGATGTGGGGCTACGACCTCAACCTCGCGACGCTTGCCTATCTGCAGGGATCGGGGTCTCCGAGCGTCGACCAATTGTTCCAGCTGCGCGGAGCTTTCATGGCGCTGACGGCGCCTTTGTTTGCCGCGACCGGAGGACTCAAGAGCTCGCTTCGGGTCAAGCTGTCGCGGGCGGCGACGTTCCAGTCGCTCTCGCTGCTCGGCATCTGCATCTACCTCGCGACCATGGCAGGGCTCGCTACGGCGTTCCGGCGCAGCCATTGGGACTGGGCTTCGGCGAGCACGGCTGTCGTGCTCGTCGCAATGATTACCGGCGTTAGCGCCGTGGCCATATCGTCGTGGGCGCGCGGGTGGCTCAAGGTCAAGCTCGCCAAGCACCTGTTCGAGCACCGCTACGATTATCGCACCGAATGGCTCCGCTTCACCGATACGCTTGGGCGCTCGGCTCCCGATGCCGCGCCCCTCGGCGATCGCATTGTCAAGTCCTTCGCCGATGTCGTCGATTCGCCCGGCGGCCTGCTGCTGGTCAGCGACGTCGGCGGGGCGATCGGCACCGCGGCGGCGTGGAACTGGCCCGCTGCGAACCCACCCTCGGGCGAGATCGAGCGCGAGACCAATTTCTGGAACGCGCTCGAAAAAAGCGGACGGATCGTCGAGTTCGAGGGCTTGCGTCACGGCTGGGCGGATTCGGCCGACAAGGCGCTGCCGGTGCTCGACTGGATGCTCGACGACCGCGCGTTGTGGGCCGGGATTCCGCTGATCCACCACGACCGGCTGGTCGGGATCGTGCTGCTCGCCGCGCCCGATTACCGCCGTCCCCTCGATTGGGAGGACTTCGACCTGTTGCGCGCCGCGGGCCGGCAGGCCGCAAGCTCGCTTGCCGAAGCGCACGGCCAGGAGGCCTTGTCCAATGCGCAGCGATTCGAGGAATTCAATCGCCGCTTCGCCTTCATCCTTCACGACATCAAGAACCTAGTCAGCCAATTGTCCTTGCTCTCGCGCAACGCCGAGCGGCACGCGGACAATCCCGAATTCCGGTCCGACATGATCGCCACGCTAAAGGCGTCGGTCGGCAAGATGAACGATCTGCTCGCGCGCCTGTCGCCCCACGCCGGAGCCAGCGTCCAGCGCGTCGAGCCGCTGCCGCTAAGGCCTGTCCTAACCGCGGCGATCGCGGCCAAGCGCGGCGATCATGAAGTACGGCTGCTCGGCGATACCAACCTGTGGGCGTTGGCCGACGGAGTCGCGTTGGAACAAGCGCTGGGCCACGTGCTCCAGAATGCGGTCGAATCCTGCTCGTCCGATGTTCCGGTGACCATGCGTGTGTCGAGCAAGGATACGACTGTCGAGATCAGCATCTCGGACAAAGGCGTCGGCATGGACGGCGACTTCGTTCGCAATCGGCTGTTCCAGCCGTTTGCTTCGAGCAAGCCGGGCGGCTTCGGCATCGGCGCATTCGAGGCGCGATCCCTGGTCGTCGCCATGGGCGGCCGGCTCGGAGTTCGACAGCGGCCCGGGACGCGGCACCACTTTCACAATCCTGCTGCCGGTCGCCGAACCGGCGGCTGAGCCTGTACGGAAACGCGCATGACCGACGAAACCGAACTTCCCGTGCTGCTCGTGATCGAGGACGACGAGGGCCTCCAGCGCCAGCTCAAATGGGCGTATGACGGCTATCGAGTGGTCTGCGCGAGCGACCGCCAGCAGGCGATCCAGGCGCTTCGGCAGCACGAGCCCGCGGTCGTGACGCTCGACCTCGGCCTTCCGCCCGACCCCGACGGCACGCAAGAAGGGTTCGCCGCGCTCGAGGATATCCTGAAGCTCAAGCCCGACACCAAGGTCATCGTCGCGACCGGCCACGGCGCGCACGAAAGCGCATTGAAAGCGATCGCGCTCGGCGCCTACGATTTTTACAAAAAGCCGGTCGACATCGACCAGCTCGGGCTGATCGTCGCTCGGGCGTTCCACCTGCACGCGATCGAGGACGAGAACCGCCGGCTCGAATCCGGCGCCGAGGCCGCCGCCATCGGCTCGATCATCACCGCGGCGCCGGAGATGCAGAAGGTCGCCAAGACCATCGAGCGCGTCGCCAGCGCCGACGTCTCGGTGATGCTGCTCGGCGCCAGCGGCACCGGCAAGGAACTGCTCGCCCAGGCCGTCCACCAGAAAAGCGGCCGCAAGGGCGAGTTCATCGCCATCAACTGCGCGGCGATCCCCGAGAACCTGCTCGAGGCGGAGCTGTTCGGCTATGAGCGCGGCGCCTTCACCGGAGCGGTCAAGTCCAACGTCGGCAAGATCGAGTTGGCACAGGGTGGCACCCTGTTCCTCGATGAGGTCGGCGACATTCCGCTGCCGTTGCAGGTCAAGCTTCTGCGCTTCCTGCAGGAGCGTGTGATCGAGCGCATCGGCGGGCGCCAGCCGATCGCGGTCGACACCCGGATCGTGTGCGCCACCCACCAGGATCTCGAGGCGATGATCGCCGAAGGCCGCTTCCGCGAAGACCTTTATTACCGCCTCGCCGAGATCGTCGTGAAGATCCCCTCACTGGCCGAGCGCAGCGGCGATTCGGTCCTGCTCGCGCGGCACTTCGTCAATCGCTTCGGGCGCGAGCTCAACCCCAAGGTCCAGTCGCTGTCCGCCGACGCGCTGGCGGCGATCGATAGCTATATTTGGCCGGGAAATGTCCGCGAGCTCGAGAACCGCATCAAGCGCGCGGTCATCATGACCGACGGCCGCAGCATCGGCGCCGACGACCTGGACCTGCCCGGCCGCGCTGAGGCCGAGCCCGTGCCGATCAACCTTCGCGCCGCGCGGGAGGTCGCCGACCGCAAGGCGATCCGGCAGGCGATGAGCCGGACCGAGAACAATATCTCGGGCGCCGCCAAATTGCTGGGGATCAGCCGCCCGACGCTCTACGATCTCCTCAAACAATATCGGCTCTCGGCCTGAACGACTGACGGCAAGGCGGCCGCTGGACAATCAGCGTCACCTCGCACAGCCTTCGGCGGGATCACCGAGGGGGCTTTCGATGCGTATCCTGCTTTCGTTTGCGATCGGCGTTGCCGCCGTTTCGTCACCCGCGATAGCCCACCCGGCGGCCTCGGTTTCCAGCGAAGATGCCCGCTTCACCGCATTCGGCGACCGCGTGGTCGACCAATTCCTGAAGAGCGATCCAGTCGGCGCGACCCAGCTTGGCGATCATCGCTACGACGCGCTTCTGCCGGACGCGTCCGCGGCCGGCCGCGCCGCGCGCCGCGCCTTTGCCGAGCAGTCGCTTGCCGAGCTTGCCAGGTTCGACACCCGCAAGCTCACTCGCGAACACCAGGTCGATGCGATCCTGCTCAAGGATCAGCTCGATTATCTCTTGTTCAGCAACGACCGTCTGCAGGACTGGGCATGGGATCCGCTGACCTACGCGTACAGCGCGGGCACGGCCTTCTTCACTTTGTCGTCGCGCGAGTTCGCGCCGCTGCCCGAGCGGCTGCGCTCGGCGATCGGGCGAATGGAGGCGCTGCCGCTGTTTCTCCGCCAGGCGCGCTCGGCGCTGGTCCCGGCGCGGGTGCCGCTCATCCACGCGCAGACCGCCGCCAAGCAGAATGCCGGGCTCGTTTCGCTGATCGACGGGTTCGTCGCGCAAAAGGCGGCGCTGCCGGCCGCCGACCACGCGCGGCTCGATCGCGCCGCTGCGACGGCCAAGGCCGCGGTCGCCGACTACCAGTCGTGGCTCGACAAGGAGCTGGTGCCGCGCGCCAGGGGCAATGAACGACTGGGCGCCGCGCTCTACGACGAGAAGCTGCGCCTCGCGCTCAACTCGCCGCTCGGCCGCGAGGAAATCCGAGCGCGGGCCGAGCGCGACATCGCTCGGCTGCGCGCACAGATGTACACGGTCGCCGCGGGCATGATCAAAGGGCGCGCCGGCGCCCCTGCGGCACCGGCGAAGCCGACCCCCGAGCAGCAGCAGGCGGTGATCGAAGCCGGCCTCGCGATCATCAACGCCGACGCCCCGTCACGCGAAATGATCCCCGACGCGCGCGCCGACCTCGCCGAGGCCGAGGCGTTCGTGAAGGATCATGACCTCGTCGGCATCCCCAAGGCGAGCTTCAACGTCATCGAGATGCCCGAATATGCGCGCGGCACGGCCGGGGCCTACGCCGACATGCCGGGCCCGCTCGAGAGCGATCAGCGCGGCTTCTACGTCGTCGAGCCGATCCCGGCGGATTGGACGCCTGAACAGGCGGCCTCCTACCTGCGCGAATACAATAAGTGGGTGATGCAGGAGCTGACACTGCACGAGGCAATGCCCGGCCACTTGCTGCAGATCGCGCACGCCAATCTCTACAAGTCGCGGCTGCGCGCGTTCTTCCAGTCCGGTCCGATGGTCGAAGGCTGGGCGTGCTACGGCCAGGACGTGATGGCCGACGCCGGTTACCTCGATCGCGACCCGCGCTACCTGCTCGCCCACTACAAGTTCCAGATGCGCCTACCGGTCAATGCGATCCTCGACCAGGGCTTCCACGTCGGCGGAATGACCCGCGACCAGGCAATGGAGCTGATGACCAGGACCGCCTTCCAGCAGGAACGCGAAGCGGCCGGCAAATGGGTGCGGATGCAGCTAAGCTCGGCCCAGCTGCCGGTCTATTTCGTCGGCTACCAGGAATGGCGCGATTTCCGCGCAGCGGCCGAGAAGCGCACCGGATTCACCCTGCGCAAATTCCACGATTCGGCGCTGAGCCACGGCTCCCCGCCGGTGCGCTTCATCCGCGCGCTCACGCTGGGCGAACCGATCCGCTAGCGGGCAATCGCTTCCGCCAGCTCAGCGACTTCGAGCCAGCGCACCTCGGCCGCTTCGATCTCCGCGCGGTTGCGGGCGATGCGCTCGGTCAGCAGCCCGAAGCGGTCGGGATCGCGAACGTAGAGGTCGGGGTCGTGGAGCGCGGCTTCGTCGGCCGCGACCTCCGCCTCGAGGCGTTCGATCTCTGCCGGAAGCCGATCGTAATCGCGCTGGTCCTTGTAGCTGAGCTTTCCCCTCCCCGCTGGCGGGGAGGTGGCAGCGCGAAGCGCTGTCGGAGGGGATTTGGAGACCTGCACGACGCCCCCTCCACCATCGCGCTTTGCGCGACGGTCCCCCTCCCCGTCCCGGGGAGGATTCTTCGCGCGGTACCGCTGCCGCACCCAATCTTCGTAGCCGCCGGCGACGACGTCGACGCGCCCCGAGCCGTCGAGGCCAAGCGTAATGGTCACCGTGCGGTCGAGGAAATCGCGATCGTGACTGACGATCAGCACCGTACCGTCATAGTCCGCGATCACTTCCTGGAGCAGGTCGAGCGTCTCGAGATCGAGGTCGTTGGTGGGCTCGTCGAGCACCAGCAGATTGGCCTCGCGCGCGAACTCGCGCGCGAGCAGCAGCCGCGAACGCTCGCCGCCCGACAGCGACCCGATTGGCACGTCGGCGAGCTCGGGCGCGAACAGGAACTCCTTGAGATAGCCCTTGATGTGCTTCCGGTGCCCGCGGACGTCGATCCACTCGCCGCCATTGGCGAGCACGTCGCGGACGCGCTTGCCCGGCTCCATCAGCTTGCGCTGCTGGTCGATGACGATTCCGCTCAGCGTTTTCGCGCGCGTCACGGTGCCGCTGTCGGGGGCGATTTCCCCGGTGAGCAGGTTGAGCAAAGTGGTCTTGCCGGCGCCGTTGGGTCCGACAATTCCGATCCGGTCGCCGCGCTGGATGCGCAGGGTGAAGTCTTTGATTATCGTTCGTCCCCCGGTTCCGTTCGTGTCGAGCGAAGTCGAGACGCGTCCCTCGACTACGCTCGGGACAAACGGATTCTTGGGGTAACTTTTCGAGACATGCTCGGCGTCGATCACCGTCTTCGAGCGTACGTCGTCCTTGGCCAAAGCGAGCTTCGCGGTTCCTGCCGCGCCAAGCATCGCGGCGCGTTGCGCCCGCATCTCGTGCAGCTTCGCCAGCCGCCCCTGGTTGCGCCGCCGGCGCGCGGTCACTCCGCGCTGCAGCCAGTGCAGCTCGAGCTTCAGCTTGGCATCGAGCTTCTCGGCGGCCCGCGCCTCTTCCTCGTAAACCCGTTCGGTCCACGCATCGAAGCCGCCGAAGCCGATCTCGGCGCGCCTGAGCGTGCCGCGGTCGAGCCACAGGCAGCTGCTGGTCAGCCGGGTCAGGAACGTGCGGTCGTGGCTGATGGCGATAAACGCCCCGGTGAACCGCTTGAACCAATCCTCGAGCCATTCGATGGCGGCCAGATCGAGATGATTGGTCGGCTCGTCGAGCAAAAGCAGGTCGGGCCCTTGGGCCAGTGCGCGGGTGATCGCGGCGCGCCGCCGCTCGCCGCCGCTGGCAGTGGCGACCGGCCGCGACAGATCGACACCGAGCTGGTCGGCGATTGCCGCGGCCTCATGCGCTTGCGGCGCGTCCGGTCCGTGCGCCACCCAATCGGCGAGCGTGTCGAACCCGGACATGACGGGTCCTGCTCGAGCAGCACGACCTTTGTCCTTGGGACGATCGTGCGCTTGCCCTGGTCGGGGTCGATCATGCTGGCGAGACATTTGAACAAGGTGGTCTTGCCGGCGCCGTTACGGCCGATCAGCGCCAGCCGGTCGCGGGCCCCGATATGGACGGTCAGGCCGCGAAACAGCCAGCCTTCGCCCTGGATCAGCCCGAGGTCTTCGTAGGAGAGGATTGGCGCGGCCATTGCGGGCCACTAGCGCAAAGCGCGGATTCGCGTCACTCTCCGACCTGAACGCGGCCCATCACGCGCATTCATAACGCATTCAATGCCTTGTGTTAGAAAGCCCGCCGACAAGAGTCGCTAATGAGCATGTATCGCGTCCTTTTGGCGGCCATTGTCGCCGCCTCATTGACCGGGGTCCCCGCGGACGCCCGGCCGCGCCCCGATTCCCCCCGCCGAGATTCCGGCCGCCAGGTTCAGTCCGACCAGCAGCGGCCGACCCGCGATGCCGACCGCGCATTCCGCGATACGCAGCAGGGCCGCTCGATGCCGCTTCCGCAGATCGAGCGCCGGGTCATGCCGTTCATGGGCGGCGCCGACTATCTCGGGCCGGAGATCAACGGCGGCAGCTATCGCCTGAAATTCATGCAGAACGGCCGCGTGATCTGGGTCGACGTCGACGGCCAGAGCGGCCGGATCATCCGCCGTTCGCGGCCCTGAGCCTCGCCAATCCACTCGCACCAACTCGTTCCGGCTAAGCAACCGATTGACGCAACGCGGGTTGACGAGGCGAACATGAACGGCTCCAGAGGCCCAACAATGCGTGTCCTGATCGTCGAAGACGAACCCAATCTCGGGCGGCAGCTGCGCTCGACGCTCGAGGGCGCGGGCTATGCGGTCGACCTCGCCACCGACGGCGAGGACGGCCATTATCTCGGCTCGACCGAAAATTATGACGCCGTGATCCTCGACCTTGGCCTGCCCGAGGTCGACGGCCTCACCGTGCTCGACCGCTGGCGCAAGGAAGGGCGCAAGATGCCGGTGCTGGTCCTGACCGCCCGCGACAGCTGGTCGGACAAGGTCGCCGGGCTCGACGCCGGCGCCGACGATTATCTGGCCAAACCCTTCCAGACCGAGGAGCTGATCGCCCGCCTGCGCGCGCTGATCCGCCGCTCTTCCGGCAATGCCAGCTCCGAGCTCAATGCCGGCGACATCCGCCTCGACACACGCTCGGGCAAGGTGACCAAGGACGGCGAGCCGGTGAAGCTCACCGCGCAGGAATACAAGCTCCTGTCCTATCTCATGCACCACAAGGGCAAGGTGGTCAGCCGCACCGAGCTGATCGAGCACATCTACGACCAGGACTTCGACCGCGATTCCAACACCATCGAAGTGTTCGTGACCCGCATCCGCAAGAAGCTCGGGGCCGACGTGATCACCACCATCCGCGGGCTCGGCTACAGCCTCGAGGAACCCGTTAGTTGAACGACCAAGCCGCCCCGGCAACGGCGGCGGAAGAGCGTCCAGCCCTCCCCGCCACGCGCAAGGATTCGGCACCGGCGCACAGGCTCGCTCACCCGGCGGATGATCGGCATCGCGGCGCTGTGGATCATCGTTCTGCTGCTAGCCGGCGGCTTTGCCCTCGACCGCGTGCTGACCCGGATCGCTCGAGGCCAATTTCGACACCCAGCTCGACACTATCCTCAAGGCGCATGATCGGAGCCGCGGAGATCGGGCCCGACGGCGAGGTGCGCTTCAGCCGCCCGCCCGCCGACCAGCGCTTCGTCGAGCCCTATTCGGGTCTCTATTTCCAGATCAGCGGCGTTGGCGCCGACACCTTTCCGTCGCGCTCGCTGTGGGACCGGCGGCTGCGGGTCAACGGTGCCCATGTGGACGTCAAAGCCGCATCTCTACGACAGCAGCGAATTCTCTGCGTCGGATAATTCTGAGCCGCTGCGGATCGCCGAACGCGACGCGATCCTGCCCGGATCGCAGGTCCGCTGGCGCTTCCAGGTCGCCCAGTCGCGCGAGACGCTCGACGACCAGATCCGAAGGCTCCGCTCGACCCTGATCTGGAGCTTCACCGCGCTCGGCGTGGGCCTCTCATCCTGGTCGCGCTGCAGACGCTCTACGGCCTGTGGCCGCTGAGGCGGGTGCGGCGTGACGTGGCGTCAATCCGGTCGGGCGCAGAAACCCGCATCGGGCCCGAATTCCCGAGCGAAATCCGGCCGCTGACCGAGGAGATCAACCAGCTGCTCGCGCATAGCGAGGCGCAGGCCGAGGAAGCGCGCCGACACGCCGGCAACCTCGCCCACGCGCTGAAGACGCCGCTCACCGTCATCACCAATGCCGCGACCGCCCACGACCGCCGACCTTGCCGACACCGTGTGCCGCGAGGCGCTGCTGATGCGCCGCCAGGTCGATCACCATCTGGCGCGCGCCCGGGCGATCGGCCGGCGCGCCTCGGCCCACGCCCGCGACAACGGTGTGGGAGAGCCTCGAGGCGGTCGAGCGCGCGGTCGACCGGCTGTACGAGGATGTCACGGTCGACATCGCCGGCGATCACGGAGCGGAGGTCCGGGTCGAGCGCCAGGACCTCGACGAAATGCTCGGCAACCTCGTCGAGAATGCCGCGAAATACGGCGGCGGCCGGGTGTTCGTCACGGTCGAGCCGCAGGCCAGGGTTTCGTCGATATCGCCGTCGAGGACGATGGTCCGGGAATTCCGGATGGAGAGCGCGAGGCGATCTTCGACCGCGGCGCGCGGCTCGACACGACGGCAAGCCCGGAACCGGGCTCGGCCTCGCGATCGTGCGCGACGTCGCCGAAATCTACGGCGGCGCGCATCACGCTCGAGGAGAGCGAGGACCTGGGCGGGCTGCTGGCGCGGCTTAGTCTTCCCTGCCGGATGAGCAGCCGTCGATCGGCCGCCGGCAGTTCCGCTGCCGCTCATTGCTCGCACGGAGCCAGCCGTTGGTCGAAAAGCTTTGCGCGTTCCCGGTCCGCTCGGGCATTCCCGCGTCGATTTGGAGGGGTTAAAATCCATGACATCACAAGCTCTTGGCGCTCGCGAGCGCGAGTCTCCTGGCGATTTCCGCGCCGGCGTTCGCGCAGCGGCAAGCCGGCCTTCGGCACCTGGGGCTATGACCCGCCGGCGATGGACTCGGCGGTGAAGCCGGGCGACGATTTCTTCGATTACGTCAACGGCAGCTGGGTCAAGCGCACCGAGATCGCCGCCGACCGCACCTTCGCCGGCATCGATTCCGTGCTCAACGACCAGATCGAGAAGGACGTCCGCGCGATCGTCGAGGACCATGGCCAAGGATCCGACGGCCAATGGCCGCCTCGGCCAGCAGATCGGCGACTTCTACGCCAGCTGGATGGACGAAGCGGCCGATCGAGAAGCTCGGCACCGCGCCGCTGAAGCCCTATCTCGACCGCATCGCGGCGGCCAAGACCCGCGGCGATCTGGTCGACCTGTTCGCCGAACCGTGGCTTCGCCTCGCCGGTCGAACGTTGCGATCTTCGCCGACCTCAAGGACCCGACGCACTATTCGGCTTACGCCGCGCAGGGCGGCCTCGGCATGCCCAACCGCGATTATTATCTGCTCAAGGGCGCGAAATATGACGCCTATCGCAAGGCCTACCGCGACTATATCGTCCAGCTTCAGAAGCTTGCCGGGATCGCGGACGCCGGAGGCCAAGGCCGACCGGATCATCGCGCTCGAGACCGCAGATCGCCAAGATCCACTGGACCCCCGAACAGAGCCGCGACGTCGAGAAGATCTACAATCCGATGACCCGCGCCCAGCTGCGCGCGTTCGCGCCGCAGCTGGAATGGGACCGCGCGCTCGCCAAAGCCGGCCTCGGCGATGTCACCAAGCTCGTCGTTGCTGCGAGAAGAGCGCGATTCAGGCGAGGCGAAGCTGTTCGCATCGGTACCGCTCGAAACCTGGAAGGACTGGACCGCCTTCCACTTCGTCAGCGGCAACGCCCAATATCTGCCCAAGGCGTTCGACGACGCCCAGTTCAACTTCTATTCGAAGACGCTGCGCGACGTGCCCGAGCAGCGCGACCGCTGGAAGCGCGGCGTCGACCTGGTCAACGGCGCGCTCGGCGAAGGCGTCGGCCAGATCTACGTCGCAGCGCCATTATCCGCCGGAAAGCGACCGGCAGATGCACGAGCTGATCGCCAACATCCGCGCCGCGCTGAAGGAAAAGATCGAAACCAACACGCTGGATGGACGCGCCGACCAAGGCAGCGCGCGCTCGAGAAGCTCGCGACCTTCGACCCGCGCATCGGCCACCCGGTCAAATACATCGATTATTCGTCGCTCGACGGTGAAGCGCGACGACCTGCTCGGCAACGCCATCCGCTCCGACGAGTTCGAGTGGAAGCTGCTGCTCTCGCGCTATCACCAAGCCGGTCGACCGCGCGCTGTGGGACATGCTGCCGCAGACCAACAACGCTTATTACGACCCGACGCAGAACCAGATCACCTTCCCGGCCGCGATCCTGCAGCCGCCCTATTTCGATCCCAACGCCGATCCGGCGTCCAACTACGGCAGCATCGGCGCGACGATCGGCCACGAGATCGGCCACGGCTTCGACGACCAGGGCCGCAAGTTCGACGCGCACGGCAAGCTTGCGCGACTGGTGGAGCCCGGCCACCGCCAAGCTCTACACGGCGCATGCCGACCAGCTGGTCAGCCAATACAACGGCTATGAGCCGATTCCCGGGCGTCCACATCAAGGGCCAGCTGACGCTCGGCGAGAACCTCGGCGATCTCGGCGGCCTCGAAGTCGCCTATGCCGCCTATCGCAACTATGTCGCCCAGCATGGCGAGCCGCCGGTCATCGACGGCCTGACCGGCGACCAGCGCTTCTTCATCGCCTACGGCTACAGCTGGGAAACCAAGCAGCGCGAAGGCGCGCTGCGCGCCCAGCTGCTGACCAACGAGCACAGCCCGGCCAAGTATCGGGTCAACGGCGTCGTCCGCAACGTCGACGCCTGGTACAAGGCGTTCAACGTCCAGCCCGGCGACAAGATGTACCTGCCGCCCGAGCAGCGCGTCCACGTCTGGTAGGCGGCTAGGAAAAGCCGGCCGCTGCCCGGCTAGGGCGGCGGCCGTGACCGCGACCGTCCATCCGCTAGGCGCCAAACGCGAGCCTTCGCTCGACCCGCTGATCGGCGCTGATCGCGGCGGACATGAACGGCGTCAACGCCGTCATCCTCGAGCGGATGCAGAGCAAGGTCGCGCTGATCCCCGAGCTCGCCGGCCATCTGATCGCCGGCGGCGGCAAGCGCATGCGGCCGATGCTGACGCTCGCCTGCGCGACCCTGCTCGGCTATCCCGGCACGCGCCACCACAAGCTCGCCGCCGCGGTCGAGTTCATCCACACCGCGACCCTGCTCCACGACGATGTCGTCGACGGTTCGGGCATGCGCCGCGGCAAGCGCACCGCCAACCTCATCTGGGGCAATCCGGCGAGCGTGCTGGTCGGCGATTTCCTGTTCAGCCGCGCGTTCGAGCTGATGGTCGAGGACGGCAGCCTCAAGGTGCTGCGAATCCTCAGCCACGCGTCGGCGGTGATCGCCGAGGGCGAAGTCGAGCAACTGACCGCGCAGCGCCGGATCGAGACCGACGAAGAGCAATATCTCGACGATCATCAGCGCCAAGACCGCGGCCCTGTTCGCCGCCGCCTGCCGCGTCGTCGCCGGTCGTCGCCGAGGCCGACGAGGACGCCGAGCTGGCGCTCGAAAGCTTCGGCCGGCAATCTCGGCATCGCCTTCCAGCTGACCGACGACGTGATCGATTATGCGTCGGACGCAGCGACCATGGGCAAGGGCGTCGGCGACGACTTCCGCGACGGCAAGATGACCCTTCCGGTGATCCTCGCCTATGCCCGCGGGAGCGCCGACGACCGCGAGTTCTGGCGCGCGGCGATCGCCGGCGAGCGGGTCGCCGACGACGACCTTGCCCATGCGATCGCGCTTGCTTCGCACGAGCGGCGCGCTTGTCCGACACGATCGAGCGGGCGCGCCATTACGGCCGCCGGGCGATCGACGCGCTGGCTCCGTTCCCGGCGAGCAAGGCCAAGGCGGCGCTGACCGAGGCGGTCGAGTTCGCGGTGGCGCGGGCTTATTAGATCGGCTTGATTTGCGTACGGGTCTTTGCCAACGCCCCGGCATGACCATCGCGCGCATTTCGGAGCTCGATCGCCGGACGACACAGTCGGGCAAGGCCAACAGCGGCCGCTGGCTGCTGGAGTTCGAGCGCAAGGACGCGGTCCGCCCCGATCCGCTGACCGGATGGAACGGGTCGAGCGATACCAACCCGCAGGTTCGAATCGCCTTCCCGACCAAAGAGGCGGCGATCGCTTTATTGCGACAAGCGCGGCCTCCAATATCACCTCGTCCCGACGCCGCCCGTGCGCCTCAAGCTCCAGGCCTACGCCGACAACTTCCGCTAACGGTTGCGTCGCCGCGGGGTGCGTGCGACGCTTTGTGCATGGGGGTAATGCGCCTTCGCGCTCTGGTCGCGCTGACATTGGCGATGTCATTAAGCACGGCAAGCGCACGCCCTGGGCCAGACTATCTTTTCGTATGGGCGTCCGACGCGGACGGGCAGCAGAGCGATTTCATGGCTGTGCTCGACGCGGCGACCGGCAAGGTTTTGGCAACCGTCGCCACTGGGACCAAAAACAGCGTAGCACACCACACCGAGCACCAAATGCCCCTCGGCGGACATCTGTTCGCAAACGGCTTTGCGGCCGGGCGGACTTGGATCTTCGACCTCCACAATCCGCTCAAACCGGCAGTTGTCGGCAGCTTTGGCGATGCGAACGGTCTGATGCATGCGCACAGCTTCGTCCGGCTTCCCAACGGCAACGTCCTCGCCACTTACCAGATGGGCGATCATCACAACGATACTCCCGGCGGACTCGCTGAAATCGCGCCCGACGGCCGCGTGATTCGCACCTCCTCGGCCGCCGATCCTGCCGCGCATAGCTTTATTCGCGCCTACAGCCTCGCGATCATCCCGCGCCTCGACCGGGTCGTCACGACCACCAGCGACATGCACAGTAAGGGCGTGGCCGAAACCGTTCAGCTCTGGCGCCTGTCGGACCTCAAGCTGCTCAACACCATCCCCCTTCCACCGGGACCGCGCGGCAAGGAGCAACAGGATTCCGCCGAACCGCGCGTGCTGGCGGACGGGCGGACGGTCATCGTGAACACCTTCAATTGCGGCCTTTACCGGATGGTCGGCCTGGACAGCGATCATCCAAGCGCGGAGTTCATCTACGACTTCGGCACCGGCCAATGCGCGCTTCCGGTCGTATCAGGCAAGTTCTGGGTGCAGACTGATACTGGCCTGCCGGGACTTGTTAGCGTCGACATGTCGAACCCCTCGCGGCCGCGCGTCGTCGACCGGCTAACTCTTGGCAAGGGCGAAAGTCCCCACTGGATTTCACTGGCTCCCGATCGGCGTCGGATCATTATCAGCGGGGGCAAGGACAAGCTCCAGTCGAAGCTGCTGATGGCGCGGATTGATCGGCGGACCGGCAAGCTGACTCTCGACCGGACCTTCGCCGTGACCTTCGACCGCATTTCGTGGCCGCATGGCGACAGCGGGCCAGCAATTCCGCACGGCGCGGTTTTTTCCCTGAACTAGAGACGCTTGCGAACGCTCCATAACGGAGGCATTGTCGCGGGGCCGAGCTAGGGGGAAGTCTGGGTGTCGCCGACATCAGGCTGGTGATCGGCACCAGGCCCGAAGCAATCAAACTCTCGCCCGTCGCCCACGCGCTCACCGCGCGCGGTTTGCGGCCGAGCCTGATTGTCACCGGGCAGCATGAGGCGCTCGATCGGGCTGATTTCGGCCTGGGTGAGTTCCCGCTGGTCAATCTCGGGCTGGCCGGCGAAGAGGATCCGCACGTCCACGTCCGCAAGGTCGTATCGGCCGTTCGCAACTTGCTCGTATCCGCTCCGCATTTGCTGATCGTCCAGGGCGACACGTCGAGCGCGCTCGGCGCGGCGCTGGGCGGTTTTGCCGCCGGCGTCCCGGTCGCGCATGTCGAAGCGGGGCTTAGAACGTACGACAAAGAGCTTCCCTGGCCGGAAGAGGAATATCGCACTGCGATCGATGCCAAAGCCGCGCTGCTGTTCGCGCCGACCGATCTGGCCGCGGCCAATCTGGCGAGCGAGCGGGTAAGCGGAACGGTCCATGTCACCGGAAATACGGGTATCGACGCCTTGCTCGCGGTCGAACGAAATTTGCCGTCACCCAAGGTCCACGACCGCGCAACGCCCAAAATCCTGGTTACCTGCCATCGCCGCGAGAGCTGGGGCCATGGCTTTCAGTCGATCGCCGCCGCCCTGGCCGAGCTGGCGCGCGACCGGATCGCCCAGATCGACGTCATTCTTCATCCCAACCCGCGGGTGGGCCGCACGATGCGCGCGTTGCTCGGCCAGGTTCCCGGGATATCGCTGATCGATGCCTGCAGCCATTTCGAGCTGGTCGAACGAATGCGCGATTCGGACCTGATCCTGAGCGATTCGGGTGGAATTCAGGAAGAAGCGCCCGCGCTCGGGGTGCCGCTCCTCGTCCTGCGCGAAAAAACCGAGCGTCCCGAGGGCGTGGTCGCGGGCAACATGCGCCTTGTCGGCACCTCGACCGAGGCGATCGTCGCCGAGACCCGGCGGTTCCTGTCGAACCCCCTCGCACAGGCGGCAATGTCGCTGCGTGCCTTTCCATATGGCGACGGCCGCGCCGCCGGCCGCATCGCCGAGATCGTCGACCACTGGCTCGCCCGCCGCATCACGCAAGTGCCCGAACCGCTTGCGCGACGCGGCTCGGCGCTCCACACGGGGCCCGAATGCTGAAGGCTCAATCCGTCCAGGCAATCGTCGACCAGCTTTGCGCGATCTTCGACGAATCGGTCGCCAATCTGCGCGTGGCGCTCAAGGCCTATATCGAGCGCGGCGAGCTCCCCGACTCCGACAAGCGCGCGGCAGGGCTGCTTTGCCTACCCCGAGCTCAGGATCGAATATCATCCAAGCATGCCGCGGCCCGCGCAATCTCCGACGCGGGCGTTCGCCCGACTCAACCAGCCGGGCTGCTATGCCTCGAGCATCGCCCGGCCCGCGCTGTTCCGCGACTATCTCGCCGTCCAGCTCCAGCATCTGATCGACGATTATGGGGTCGACGTTTCGGTCGGCCGGTCGGCGAGCGAAATCCCCTATCCCTATGTGATCGACGACAGCGGGATCGAGGTCGGCAACATCAGCACGACCGAGCTGTCGCGCTGGTTCCCGTCGAACGAGCTGGTCCACATCGGCGACGAGGTCGCCGACGGCGTCTGGCCGTTCATGCCGCTACGACTGTCGGCCGCTGGCCCTGTTCGACGGGCCGCGCACCGACTTCAGCCTGGCGCGGCTGCAGCATTACACCGGCACTCCGGCCGAGCATTTCCAGCATTTCGTGCTGTTCACCAACTATGTCCGCTACGTCGACGAGTTCGTCGATTTCGCGATCGGCGCGCTGCGCCGCAAGGACGGCGCGTACAAGGCGCTGTCGGTGCCCGGCGCGCTGTACGAACCGGGCGAGCTCGAAAATGCCGAGGCCGAGATCGCCGCCGGCCGCTGGCGCCGCCACCAGATGCCGGCCTATCACCTGATGGCCGATGACGGCCAAGGGATCACGCTGGTCAACATCGGCGTCGGCCCGTCCAACGCCAAGACGATCTGCGACCATATCGCGGTGCTTCGCCCCGAGGTGTGGCTGATGATCGGCCATTGCGGCGGCCTGCGGCCGAGCCAGACGATCGGCGATTATGTGCTCGCCCACGCTTATCTGCGCGACGACCATCTGCTCGACGACGTGCTTCCGGTCGAAATCCCGATCCCCGCGATCGCCGAGGTCCAGAAGGCGTTGTTCGACGCGGCCATGATCGTCACCGGCGAGGACGAGGACAGCGTCAAGCGCGGCTTCGCACCGGCACGGTGGTCACCACCGACGACCGCAATTGGGAGCTTCGCTACACCGCTTCGTCGCTGCCGCTTCAACCAGAGCCGGGCGGTCGCGATCGACATGGAATCGGCGACCGTCGCGGCGCAAGGGCTATCGCTTCCGGGTGCCCTACGGGACCTTGCTGTGCGTGTCGGACAAGCCGCTCCACGGCGAACTCAAGCTGCCCGGCCAGGCCAACGCCTTCTACGAGCGCGCGATCAGCCAGCATCTGCGCATCGGGATCGAGGCGCTCGCGCTTGCTGAAGCGCGAAGGCGACGCCCTCCACAGCCGCAAGCTCGCAGCTTCGACGAGCCGCCGCTGCGCTAATCGTCGCCTCCGGGCGGCGGAGCCGGGTTGAGGTTCTTGATCCGGCCGAGCCTGGGGGCCGCCGGATTGGTTTTCAAATAGGCCTCGGTCGCGTCGAGATCGACGCCGACGTCGGTCACGTCCGTGCCCTGCTTGAAGACGGTGAAATTGTCGCCGCCCGTCGCAAGGAAGCTGCCGATCGCGATTCGGTAGCGCGCCGCCGGGTCGATCGGTTTGCCATTGAGGCGCATCTCGACGATGCGCTGCCCGAGGCGCGCCGTGCGTCGTAGGAATAGAAGAAGCCCTTGCTTGGCAGCAGCATGGTCGGCTTGTCGGGCGTGTTCTTGCCGCTTTCGAATTCCTGCTCGAGCAGCGCCTTCAATTGCGCGCCGGTCAGGGTCAGGATGACCAGATCGTTGCCGAACGGCTGGACCGAGAAGATCTGGCCGTAGGTTACGCCGTTGTCGGCTGCAGGGATCAGGTCGGCGCGGATTCCGCCCTGGTTGGTGAAGGCGATCTGCGCTCCGGCGGCGCGGCCGCCGTAGAGCGCTGCGTCGGAGAGGAAATCGCCTGCACTATTCTCGCGGTCGGGGGTCATCGCCTTGGTGACTGGCCCGGACAGATGCCCGACGACCCGGTTGGCCTGCGGGGCCGCAGCGGCCGCGTAGCGGCTGACCAGCGCGCCGACTTCGGGGTCGGCCGGAAAGACCGGAAAGGAGGAAGCGATCGGGACTGTACCGAGCGCCGTCGAATAGGGCTCACCCTGGACGATGATATTGTCGGCGCGCTGGCCGACCAGATGGCGATCGGGGGAGAAAGTCAGGCGGATGTCGCTGATCAGCGTGCCGTAGCTTCCCGCGCTGGTCAGCAGCAGCGGGTGCGCTCCGTTGCGCGGCAACTCGCAGATGTACGAACGGTGGGTATGCCCGGAGATCACGGCATCGACCGCCGGGTCGAGCCTGGCCAGGATCGGCAGGATGTCGCCGGTCAGATTGGGGCAGCTCTTGTCGTTGTAGCCGCCGGTGGTCTGCCCGCCCTGGTGAAGCAGGATCACGATCGCGTCCGCGCCCTGCGCCTTCAATTGCGGAACCAGAGCGTTGGCGGTGTCGGCCTCGTCGGCGAAGGTCACCCCGGCGACCCCCGCGGGAGTGACGATTGCGCCGGTGCCCTTGAGCGTCATTCCGATGAAGCCGACCTTGATCGGCCCGAATTGCTTGATCGCGGTCGCGGGAAACAAGGTCTTGCCGTCACCGGTGAAGACATTGGCGGCGAGGAAGCTGAACCTCGCGCCGGTGAACGGATCGAGCGCGCAGGGCTGCCGGCTGGTGTATTTTTCGCAGCCGCCGATCTGCATCCGGATCAGTTCGCGCGTCCCCTTGTCGAACTCATGGTTGCCGACCGAATTCAGTTCGATCCCCAGCAGGTTCATCGCGGCGATCGTCGGCTCGTCGAGGTAGAGCGCGGAAACGAGCGGGCTGGCGCCGATGATGTCGCCGGCCGAAACGGTGACCGAATAGGGATGACCCTTCCGCAGGGTCCTGGCCGCGCTGGCGAGATGAGCGACTCCGCCGGCGGGAACCTTGACCGGCGCGCCATCGGGCCCGCTCGCCTCGATGTACATCTTGGGCGGCTCGAGATTGCCGTGGAAGTCGTTGATGGCGAGGATCTGGACTTCGACCGGCTCGGCAGTCGCGGCGACGGCGGCCGGGACGGGCGGCGGCGGCGTTCGGGTAGCGCAACCGGCGAGCAATGCGGCGAGAACCGCGAGCGCAGGGGACATTTTCATGCAGGCAGACTCCGTCGAGGTTGCGGGCGCAACCTTGCCGCGCATAAGGACAGATCGATGACAGATGAAGAGCTTGTCGCGCTAGCCCGCGTCGCCGCGGCCAAGGCCTATGCGCCTTATTCGCAATTCCAGGTCGGCGGCGCGGTCGAGTCGGTCGATGGCGAAGTCGTCACCGGCGCGAACATGGAAAATGCCTGCTACCGGCTCGGCCTGTGCGCCGAGCAGAGCGCGCTTACCGCCGCACAGCACAAGTTCGGGCTCGACAAGGTCGCGCGGATCGCGGTGGCCGGCGGCATCGGCGATGTCGTCTGCACGCCGTGCGGCGGGTGCCGGCAGGCGATCCTCGAGGCGGCCCAGCTCAGCGGCCTCGACGTCGAGATTCTGTGCGGCAGCGGCGACTGTTCGGCGGTCGAGCGTTATGCGATTTCGGAGCTGATCCCACGCGGCTTCGGGCCGGCAAATCTCGCGGAGTTCGACGCCCTAGAGCAGGCGCGGCACCAGCGCGTCGAACACCGCCGCGTACATCGGCCGGACGAACTCGACTCCAACGACGAAGCCGTCGACCCAGCACACCTGCCCTTCAAGCGCATCGAGCCCGTCGAACTTCACCCACACCCGCTCGGCGAGCTCGGGCCGCTCGACGAACTCGAGCTTGCAGCCCAGCGGCGACGCATCATAGGCGCGGACGCGATAGTGATTTTGCCCCGGGCGCCGCAGCGCGACCTCGGCGTTGACCGCAACCCGATCGGCCTTGCGCTCGGAATGATCGCGGGAATGCGGGAGTCCGTTATCGGCCAAGCCCATCGCGACTGGCCCCCAAGCCAGTGGCGGATGATGGGCCGATAGCCACCGTTTTGGCGAGAAACGTCTGGTCCGATTTGGATGTGATTGCGTCTGTTCAGTGGAAGGCGAAATTGCAGGTCAATGGCCTGGGGCGAGGGACTGAACCTTCTGCAATAATGCGCGGTTGACCCTTGCCGAGTTCCCGCAGGTGTCCGCTGTCAGTGCACGGCCAATGGGCGCGTCGAACGGCTCCTCGGTCACGAAAAACAGGTATCGCTCGCCCTTGTTGAGCCAGAAGCGAGCGGTGGAGTTTTCGCTGAACAGCCGCAGTCGCAGCGACGGCTTACCTTTAAACGTCTTCGTCACCCCGATGTCATACCAGGCCCCCCCTGTAAGGTGCGGCCAAACCCCACGGCCGTTTCTCACGAGAGTTAAGCGGCGACAGGCGCTTCGGCTTGCCGTCGTCGCCGATCCAAGTCTCATTTGTGACGACCCCTTCGATGACGAACCTTGCCCGTCCAAACTCCTTCGGCACAGAGTAATAATATGGCACGGCGGGGTGCGTCTGATCATCTCCAACGCAGTAGGCGTGAGCCTCGGTTGACATGAGTGTCATCGCCGAAAGGAAGGTCGCGAGGGGAAGAACCCGCTTCAATTCAGACCAGCTTGATCTCGCGCAGCCGCTCCTGAAGGTAATCGTTCGCGGTGATCGGCGGCCATTTGGGCTGCTCGCCCTCGGGCACGGTGCCGGGCAGCGCCTCGATCAGTGAAATCCGATCGGAAGTGAAGGAAAAACGGCATCGAGTAGCGCGACTTGCCGCGCCGCTCGGGCGGCGGATTGACGACGCGGTGGGTGGTCGAACGAAGCCGCCCGTTGGTCAGCCGCTGGAGCATGTCGCCGATGTTGACGACCAGTTCGCCGGGCTTGGGCGCGACCGGAATCCAGCGTCCGTCGCGGGTCAAGAGCTCGAGCCCCGCTTCCTCGGCGCCCAGCAGCAGCGTGATTGTGTTGATGTCCTCATGCGCGCCGGCGCGGACGTTGCTGCCCGGCTCGCCCTGGATCGGCGGGTAGTGGAGCAGGCGCATGACCGAATTGCCGTCGCGGACGGTGTCGATGAAATAATCCTCGTCGATCTTTAGGAAGCGGGCGATCGCCTTCAGGATCTTGAGGCCCGAGTCCTCGAACGCCGCGTAAAGCTCCAGGAACGTCTCGCTGGAAGCTCGCGACCTCGGCCGGCCAGACATTGTCGGGCATGTGGTCGCGGAACGGGTGGCCGGGCGGCAGGTCGCGGCCGACGTGCCAGAATTCCTTGAGGTCGAACGCGGTCGCGCCCTTGGCGGTCTCGATCCCGAACGGCGTGTAGCCGCGCTGCCCGCCGCCGCCTTCGATGAGATACTTGCGCTTCACCTCGTCGGGCAGCGCGAAGAACGCCTTCGCCTTTTCCTCGGCGCGGTGGATCAGCGCGTCGGGGATGCCGTGATCGGCGATGATCGCGAAGCCATATTCCTCGAAGCTGCTGCCGAGCTTCTCGGCAAAGGCGTCGGGGTCGCGGTCGGCGTCGATCAGCGAGACGGACGCGATATGGTCGTCGGTAAGCGTAGCCATGGCGCGAGTTTTACTAGCGGAATCATCAGCCCCGCCAGCGCCGCGCTCATCAAATTGGCGAGCGAGCCGGCGAGCAGCGCGCGCAGGCCGAGCCTGGCGATCACCGGCCGCTGGTTCGGGGCAAGGCCGCCGGTCACCGCCATCTGGATCGCGATCGAGCTGAAATTGGCGAAGCCGCACAGCGCGAAGGTGACGATCGCCCGGCTGCGGTCGCTGAGCATCGCCGCGCCCATCTTGCCGAGGTCGATGAAGGCGACGAACTCGTTCAGGACCAGCTTGGTGCCGAACAGGCCGCCGGCGGTCAGCGCCTCGTTCCACGGAATGCCGATCAGGAACATGAACGGCGCGAACACATAGCCGACCAGCCGCTGGAAGCTGAGGTCGGGGATGCCGACCAGATTGCCGAGCCCGCCGAGCAGCCCGTTGGCGAGCGCGACCAGCGCGACGAACGCCAGCACCATCGCGCCGACCGCGACCGCGAGCTTGACGCCGGTCTGCGCGCCGGCCGCCGCGGCCATGATGATGTTGGCCGGCTGCTCGCCTTCCTCGAACGTCTCGGCGACCTCGACCTTGTGGTCCTCGACCGCGTCGGTGTCCGCGCGGGTCGTCGGGCATGATCATCTTGGCCATCAGGATGCCGCCCGGCGCCGACATGAAGGCCGCGGCGAGCAGGTAGGGCAGATAGCGCTCGCCGAGCAGGCTGGCGTAGGCGGCGAGGATGGTCCCGGCGACGCCGGCCATGCCGACCACCATCACCGTGAACAGGCGCGAAGGCGGCAGCGCGGCGAGATAGGGCCGGACGACCAGCGGCGATTCCGACTGGCCGACGAAGATGTTGGCCGCGGCAGCAGAGCGATTCGACCCGGCTGATCCCGGTCACCCAGCCGATCGCGCCGCCGACCCAGCGGACGATCCGCTGCATGATCCCGAGATAATAGAGGATCGCGACCAGGCTCGCGAAGAAGATGATCACCGGCAAAGCGGCGATGGCGAAGGTATGGGCGAGCGGGTTCGCGTCGCTCGGCCCGAACAGGAATTCGGTGCCCTTGGTGGCATAGCCGAGCAGGCTGGCGACACTCCGGACGACAGCCACTGGATCGCGGCCCGGCCCCAGCTGGTCCACAGCACCAGGAAGGCGATCGCGGCCTGGAGCGCGAAGGCCGCGCCGACGACGCGCAGGCGGATCGCCTTGCGGTTGGTCGACACCAGCCAGGCGAGCGCGAGAATGGCGACGATCCCGGCGACGCCGAGCAGCTTTTGATTCAGCACCTTGAAGGCTCTCCCCGCCCTACCAGACCATGCCTTGCGTAGCGCCTGCGGCGGCTTCGTCCAGCAATTTCAAGGCCTCGTCGGGGTTCGTCGGCGACGAGCAATTGGGCGCGCCGCTGCTGGCGACAGGAAGCCGCTCTGTGTCGCATGGTCGATGAACTCGATCAGCCCGTCCCAGAAGCCGTCGACATTGAGCAGGCAGAACGGCTTGGCGTGATAGCCGAGCGCGTTCCAGCTCCACGCCTCGAACAGCTCGTCGAGCGTGCCGATCCCGCCCGGCAGCGCCAGGAACGCGTCGGCGAGGTCGGTCATCGGCGCCTTGCGCTCGTGCATGTTGGCGACGATGTCGAGCTCGGTCAGCGCCGGTATGCGCGACCTCGAGGTCGACCAGAGCCTGCGGGATCACGCCATAGACCCGCCCGCCGAGCTCGAGCATCGCGGTCGGCGATCAACCCCATCAGCCCGAGCCGGCCGCCGCCATAGACCAGGTCGACGCCAGCATCGACCATCGCCTCGGCGGTCGCCCGGGCGGCGTTCGGCGAACACCGGCTGCGATCCGCTCGCCGACCCGCAATAGACGGCGAGGCGCGCGATATGCTTCACAGGCGCACCAGCGCGCGCAGGTCGGCTTCGGGCCGGGCGCCGAAATGCGAAATGACCTCGGCCGCGGCGAGCGATCCGGCGTCGAGGCAACGCCTCGAGCGCTCGCCCGCGGCAGCGCGCGGCGAGGAAGCCAGCGGCGAACAGGTCGCCGGCGCCGGTCGTGTCGACGACCTTGGCGACCGGCGCCGCCGGGACCTCGGCACGCTCTCCCGCCTCGATCGCGACCGCCCCCGCCGCGCCGCGGGTGACCACCAGCGTCGGCGACCTTCAGCGACAGCTGCGGCGATGCAATCGTCGAGTTCGTCGCAGCCGGTCAGATGGCGGACCTCGTCCTCGTTGCCGAACAGGATGTCGACCGTGCCTGCGTCGATCATCCCCATGACGCCCTCGCGGCGGCCGGGAATGCACAGGCTTTCGGACAAAGTGAAGGCGACCGTACGTCCGGCCGAGTGGGCGATTTCGGCCGCCCTCAGCATCGCCGCGCGCGGCCGCTCCGGACCCCACAAATAGCCTTCGAGGAAGGTCACCGCGGCCGAGCGGATCTGCTCCTCGTCGAGCGCTTCGGGGGTCAGCTCGTGGCTCGCGCCGGGCGAGGTGTTCATCGTCCGCTGGGCGTCGGGCGTGACCAGGATCAGGCAGCGGCCGGTCGGCGGCCCGCCGGTCAGCGGCGTGGTTTCGAAGCGTCACTCCGAGCGAGGTCATGTCGTGCGCGAAAATCTCGCCGAGCTGGTCGTTTGCGACCTGGCCGATGAAGCCGGCGCGAAGCCCGAGCGCGGCGAGCCCGGCCATGCTGTTCGCCGCCGAGCCGCCGCTGATCTCGCGCGCCGGTCCCATCGCCGCGTACAGATCGTCGGCCTCGCGCGGTGCTGAGCAGCCGCATCGAGCCCTTGGTCAGCCCGCGCTCGGCAATGAACGAATCGTCGCAGGTCGCGATCACGTCGACGATCGCGTCTCCGATCGCCACAACATCGAGACCTGCGGAAGTCACCGCACGCGTCGCTAGCCGCGCCGTGCAAGGGCGGTCAACGCGCGGCTTGCACGCGGACGCGCAAAGCCGTTACGCCTCTTGCCCATGACCAGTCGAAGTCGAGGCCGCCGCGCGCGCGCCGCAAACCGCCGCTCCACCGCTGTCGCTGCTCGCATTGGCCATCTTCTACGGCGGCATGGTGACGCATCGCCGGCGTGCTCGGCAACAAGCAGGTCGCGCTCGGGCCGCTCGCGGTCGAGGCGGGGATTTTCGCCTTCCTGCTGCTCGTGGTCACCTCGAGCGCGGTCGCCGAACTGCACGGCCGACGACCGTCGCAAGCCGGCTGGTGCTGATTCGGCTTCGTGCCGATGATCGTGTCGATGATCCTCAGCATCGTCGTGCTGCACATTCCGGCCTCGCCCGACATGGACCCCAAGCGGCTGTCCGCCTTCGATACGATCCTCGGCGGAACCCCGCGCATCTGGCTCGCCGGGATCCTCGCTTACGGCGTTTCGACCTTCCTCAACGTCACCATCTTCAGCCGGCTGAAGGCGCGCGAAGGCAAGGGCCTGCTGTGGCTTCGCTCGGCCATCGCCAGCATCCTGTCAGCCAATCGTCGACACGTTCATCTTCATCACCGTCGCTTTCTATGGCGTGTTCCCGATCACCGAGCTGATCCTCGGCCAGATGATCGCCAAGGTCGTTCTGTCGGCGCTGCTCGTGCCGCCCTTCGTCTACGGTTTCGTGGCCATCGGACAGACCCTCGACAAGCGGCCGTGAGAAACTGTTGCCCGGCGTCATTGACTCACCGGGAAATGCCGAATTGCCAGCGAGTTGCGGCGTGGTGACAGAACCGAAGCGTGTTCAAAAGGCAACGGTTTAACGGATTCGCCGGGCCCGGGTTAACGGCTGTCACAAAACTGTCTTATGGCCATTCTAGCCGCGCCGTATTCCATAGTTCCTTTGCTTTTTCCGCCGGGGGGTTTTTCCGTGAAAAAATTTGCAGTGCTTCTTTGCTCGTCCGCCGTTTTCATGCCGGCGGCGGCTTACGCCCAATCGACCGGAACGGTCACGACCGAAGAGCAGATCGTGATTACCGGCGCCCGCACCAAGAATGTCGGCGGCGTCCAGATTCCCGACACCACCAAGGCCAAGGCGGTGATCACCAAGGAGCTGATCGACCGCCAGGCATCCGGGCCAGACGATCCTCAACGTCATCAACCTCGTGCCGGGCGTCAACTTCACCAACTCGGACCCCTACGGCAGCTCGGGCGGCAACATCCGCATCCGCGGCTTCGACGGCAACCGCATCAGCCTGACCTTCGACGGCGTTCCGCTCAACGACAGCGGCAATTATGCGATCTTCTCCAACCAGCAGCTCGATCCCGAGCTGATCGAGCAGGTCAACGTCGGCCTCGGCGTGACCGACGTCGACTCGCCGACCGCATCGGCAGCCGGCGGCACCGTCAACTACCGCACCATCATCCCCACCAGCGCGATGGGCGCGCGCCTGTCGGGCTCGCTCGGCGATTGGGATTACCGCCGCGTGTTCGGCATGTTCAACACCGGCGACTTTCACGTCCTTTGGAACCAAGGCGTGGCTCTCGGCCAGCCATGCAGTGAACGACAAGTTCAAGGGCGCGGGCGAGATCAACAAGTACGCAGTTCAACGCCCGCATCTATCAGCCGCTCGGCTCGAACGGCGACTTCATCTCGATCGCCGGCCACTACAACCGCAACCGCAATAACTTCTACCGCAACCCGAGCAGCAGCGACTTGCGCGGCTTCCTCAATGTCCCTGGTGCGACGGAGATCATCCACGAACGCCGATGCGACTGCGGACAACCCGATCAAGATCGGCTATTTCGACCACGATCAGATCAACCAGGTCATGCACTTCGAGAACCTCGATCACTGCAACCAGGACCGGTCCCGCTCGCCGGCGTCCGGCAGAACGACAACGGCGGTCACGGGTGTCGAATGGTACCGGGCCCAACGCCCCGGCCCTCTTCGGCAACACTGCACAATCAGCCGCTCAACGCATCGAGCTGCGTCAACTACTACAACGTCCGGATCAACCCGTCGAACACCGGCAACATCCGCGGCCAGTCGCGCTTCACCTTGACTGACGGCCTGATCCTGACCGTCGACCCGAGCTTCCAATATGTGCTCGCCAACGGCGGCGGCTCGACCGTGCTTGAGGAGAACAGCCGACGGGCCAAGGGCGCCAACCAGGCGGGCCCGGCATGGACTTCAACGGCGATGGCGACTCGCTCGACAACATTCGCTTCTTCACGCCGAACAACACCAACACCCACCGGCATCGGGCTGACCAGCTCGCTGATCTGGGACATCAGCCCCGATCACCGCGTCCGCGTCGCCTACACCCTTGATCGCGCACATCACCGCCAGACCGGCGAATGGGGTTTCCTCGATGCCGGCGGCGATCCCGAAAGCCCATTTGGCGGTCGGAACGCGACGCCGGTGCTCAATTCATCGGGCTTCCAGATTCAGCAGCGCGACCGTACCTCGACCGCCCTGCTTAACCAGATTGCGGGCCAATGGATCGGCAAGTTCTTCGAACAGAAGCTGCGCGTCGAAGTCGGCGTCCGCCGTCCGTTCTTCAAGCGCGACCTCAACACGCACTGCCCGATCCAGACGAACGGTTTTGCTTATTGCACCGACGAACCAATCCTGCCGCGGGGCTCACCGATCGTTAACGTCCCGGGGGCGCCGGCTTTCTCGATCCCGATCTTCGTCAACCTGGGGGATCCCATTCCGGCCCAGCCGACCGGCAGTATCGCCGCCCAGTACAATTTCGTCTACGCGCCATTCAAAGCGCATTATAAGTACGGGAAGATCCTCCCGAACGTCGGCTTCACTTACAATTTCACCAATGCAATCAGCGTATTCGGAAGCTATGCCAAAGGCTTCTCCGCCCCGCGTACCGACAATCTCTACAACGCGCCGATCGTCCTGGTGAAGCCGGAGGAGACCAACGCGTTCGACCTTGGCGCGCGTTACACCACAGGCATAGTCCAGGCGCAGATCGCTGCCTGGAAGATCGATTACACGAACCGGATCGTGACCTCATTCAACCCGGATCTCGGCATCTCGATCGATCGCAACGTCGGCAAGGTCAACAGCTACGGCTTCGACGCCAGCGTCGCTGTTCGACCGGTGCGTCCGCTAATGCTGCTGGCCCTCGCGAGCTATATCCATGCCGAGCTCAAGCAGAACGTCGAATTCGGCTCAATTCTCTTCCCGATCGTCACCCCGCCTGCGGGCCTGCTCCTGTGCGACACGGCGCCGACTGCGTCGGACCCGGTCGCAATCACCTGCGCTCCGACCAAGGGCAAGATGGTCGCCGAAACGCCAAAGTGGCAGTTCGGCGGGCGCGCCCAATATGACATCGGGCCGTTCTCGTTCGGTGTTCAGGCCAAGCATGTCGGCGCGCGCTTCGCGACCGACGTCAACGACGTGAAGGTAAAGGGCTACAGCGTGGTCGACCTCGACGCGCGCATCGGGCTCGACACCATCATCCACACGAAGGGCACCTACCTTCAGCTCAACCTTCAGAATCTGTTCGACAAATTCTACTTCGGAAACCTGTCGACGCAGATCAATGCCGGCGGCAACCCGAACTATGCGGTGGGCAGCCCGCGGACCTTCTCGGCGACGCTCAACGTCGCCCTCTAAGTCAGGTTAGCCAGCAAATCGGGAACGGCGCTCCACTTCGCGGGGGGCGCCGTTTCCATTTGCGCCGCCGCTAGAGGCTCGGGTCGATCAGATATTTCTCGCCCGTCGCCTTGCGATGACAGGCCCGCACATATTCCGGCTTCAGCGCATCGGCGAGCGAGATGGTCGCCGTATATTGGCTCGCGAAAGTGGTCTTGAGCTCGTCGACCACCCGCTGGCGCAGGCGCATCACCGTCTCCATCCCAGCCTTCTGCAGGAAGTTGTTCAGCAGCCAGCCGCCGACGCTCCACGAAAAGCCGACCCAGCGGTCTAGCACCGTCGGCGACGGGTCGAGCACGCCGTAGATATAGACCTGCTTGAAGGTGTCCGAGCCGTAGCGCGAGTGGGTTTTCATTTGCTTGCCCGCGGCGCGCTCCATCGCGCTCAATATCTGCGCCGCCTGGCGCCCGCCGCTGATCGGGTCGAAGGCGATGGTCGCTCCGGTCTCCTCGATCGCCGCAGCAAGCGAGGCCTCGTAATCGGGCGCGGTGCTGTCGAGGACATGCTTCGCGCCCTGGTCCCTGAGGAGCGTCGCCTGCGCTTCGCTGCGCACGATGTTGATCAGTGGAATCCCGTCCTTGAGGCAGAGGCGGTTCAGCATTTGGCCGAGGTTCGAGGCCGCGGCGAGATGGACGATCGCCGTGTGACCTTCGGCCCTCATGGTCTCCACGAAACCGAGCGCGGTCAACGGATTGACGAACATCGACGCGCCTTCGGCCGCGCTCGCATCGTCGGGAAGGACGATGACGTCGCGAGCCTTGATCTTGCGATATTGCGCATACATTCCGCCGCCGACCATGCCGACGCGCTTGCCGAGCAGGCCGGCGACATTCTCGCCCGCGCGCACCACCGTCCCCGCGCCTTCGTTGCCGACCGGCATCGGCTGGTCGAGGCGGGCCTTCATGCCGCCCATGGCCCACGCCGGGATCGCGGCGGTGAGCGTCGGCCGGTCGGCGGTGCCGCCCGCCTCCAGCGTCTCCATGTCCGCGGGACCCAGAAGCAGTGCGAGGTCCGAAGGGTTGAGCGGCGTCGCCTCGACCTTGACGACGATCTCGTCGGGGCCGGGCGGATCGATCGCGGCTTCGATCAGCTCCAGCCGAAGCTGGCCGTCGCCGGTCACAGTGGAGCGCAATTCGAGCCCGGACAGCGTTTCGTTCATGTGAGGTTCCATCGCGACCGCCTTATCGGCGCGTCCTAGCACCACATTCGAACGTGAACGCAAGTCTAGATCAAATTGAATTGAGGAGGACGCCGCGCCTCCCTAGAGGCCTCCAGTGCGGTTGATTCGACCAGTCCTTATCGTCGCGGCAGCGGCTGCCCTCGTGGCAGCGGGCGGCTGCTCGAAGTCGAATGACGCCCAGGGCCGGAACCGCGGCCCGATCCAGGTCGGCTATGTCGTCATTCAGCAGAGCAGCACGCCGCTCGTCCAGGATCTGCCCGGCCGGGTTACCGCCTATCAGACATCCGATGTCCGGCCGCAGGTCAACGGCGTGATCCAGCGCCGGCTGTTCCGCGAAGGCTCGATCGTGCGCCAGGGGCAGACCCTCTACCAAATCGACCCCAGCATCTATCAGGCGCAGGCGGCGCAGGCCGCGGCCAACCTGCAAAGCGCCCGCGCCAATGCCGAGGCCGCGAGAACGCTGGTCGCGCGCCTCCGACCGCTGGTCGAGACGCAGGCCGTGGCCAAGCAAGACTATACCAACGCTGTCGCGCAGGCGGGGGTCGCCAATGCCGCAATTGCGCAGAATGCCGCCGCGCTGCGCAGCGCGCAGGTCAATCTGCGCTGGACCCGAGTGCCTGCCCCGATCACCGGGCGGATCGGCCTGTCGGCTTTCACCGAAGGCGCGCTGGTTACGTCCGGACAAACCAATGCGCTGACGACCATCACTCGGCTCGATCCGGTCTATGTCGACATCCAGCAATCGGCAGCGGATTTGCTTGCGCTGCGCCAGGCGCTCGCCCACGGCGGGGCGATTCCGACGACGGCACAGGTGCGTCTCAACCTGCCCAATGGAGCGGACTACGGGTTCACCGGAACCGTCGAGTTCAGCGAGGTGGTGGTCGACCAGGCCACCGGCACGGTGACCGTCCGTGCCCGCTTTCCCAATCCACAGGGACTTCTACTTCCGGGTATGTTCGTAACGGCCCAGTTTGCGCAGGCGCTCGACACCTCGGCGTTCCTCGTGCCGCAACAGGCCGTGTCGCGCGATCCGCAGGGCAATGCGACGCTGTGGATCGTCGGGCCCGGCAACAAGGCGGTTCAGCGCACGGTAGCCGCCGACCGCACGCAAGGCGCCTTCTGGGTGGTCACCGCCGGCCTCGCGCCCGGCGAGAAGGTGATCACGCAAGGCATGGCGAACCTCACTCCAGGCGCCGCCATCAAGCCGGTGCCGCAAAGCGCCCCGCAGCGCATCAAGGCTCCGCCGCCCGATGTCCTCAAGAAAATGGGCGCGAACCGGCGCGGCGGCGGCTAGCGCATGTCGAGGATTTTCATCGATCGCCCGATTTTCGCCTGGGTGATCGCGATCATCATCATGCTGGTCGGGATCGGTTCGATCACCCAGCTGCCGGTCGCCCAATATCCCGACATCGCCCCGCCGCAGGTCAACATCAACACGTCTTATCCGGGAGCGTCGGCCGATACGCTCCAGAACAGCGTTACCCAAGTGCTCGAACAACAGCTCACCGGTGTCGATGGGATGCTCTATTTCAGCTCTTCATCGAGCTCGAGCGGGTCGGTCACAATCAATGCCGTGTTCCAAAAGGGCATCGATCCCGACATCGCCCAGGTCCAGGTCCAGAATGCGATCCAGGCGGCGATCTCGCGCCTGCCGCAGCAGGTCCAGCAACAAGGCGTCCGGGTAACCAAATCGAATCCCGACCTGCTGCTGATCATCGGCGTCTCCGACACCACCGACCGGGCGACCAATGTCGATGTCGGTGACTGGATGGTCAACAACCTCCAGTATCAAATCGGCCGGCTGCCGGGCGTCGGCAATGCCAACGTGTTCGGTTCGCAATATGCGATGCGGATCTGGCTCGATCCCGCCAAGCTGCGCGCGGTTCAGCCTCCATGCCGAGCGACGTTACCGCCGCGATCCTGGCGCAGAATACGCAGGTCGCGGCCGGCGAGGTCGGCGGAGTCCCGCAGCCCGACACGCAAATGCTCGACGCAACCGTCACGGCGCAGTCGCGGCTGTCGACGCCCGATCAGTTCCGCAACATCATCGTCAAGCAGGACCCTTCGGGCGCGCGCGTTCTCCTCAGCGACGTCGCCCGGGTCGAGCTGGGCGCGGAGAATTATTCCGTCGTCAGCCGTGTGAACGGCCATCCGGGCGCCGGAATCGGCATCAACCTGTCTCCCGGCGCCGACGCGCTCAAAACCGCCGAGCTGGTCAAATCAACGGTCGCCAACCTGTCGAAAAACATGCCGCCGGGCTATGAATATGCCTTTGCCTACGACACCACGAACTTCATCAAGCTGTCGATCAACGAGGTCGTGAAGACGCTGGTCGAGGCGATGTTCCTGGTGCTCCTCGTCATGTTCGTGTTCCTGCAAAGCTGGCGCACGACCATCATTCCCGCGATCGCCATTCCAGTCGTGCTTGCTCGGCACATTCGGTGTGCTCGCTATTCTGGGCTTTTCGATCAACACCATGACCCTGTTCGGTCTCGTGCTGGCGGTCGGCCTGCTGGTCGACGACGCCATCGTCGTGGTCGAGAATATCGAACGAATCCTCGACGAGCAGCCCGAGCTGACGGTACGCGAGGCCACCATCCAGTCGATGGACCAGATCCAGATGGCTCTGATCGCGATCGCGATGGTGCTGTCCGCGGTATTCCTGCCGATGATCTTTTTCGGCGGCTCGATCGGGTGTCATCTACCGCCAGTTCTCAGCGACGATCGTGTCGGCGATGGCCCTGTCGGTGTTCATCGCCCTGACGCTCAGCCCCGCCGCTCGCCGCGACAGTACTTCGGCGCACCCACGGAACGATCGACGAGAGCTGGCTCGGTCGAAAGGTGCCCGTGGTCGCACACGCGATCGAACGCGCGCGCATCAAGTTCAACGACGGCTTCCAACGCCTGATCCAATGGTATGTCGACCACGTCTCCGAAGTGGTTGACCGCAAATGGCTGTTCCTGGGCATCTATGCCGCCGCTTGCGTAGCGCTCGTCTTGCTGTTCACCCGGCTTCCGACGGGCTTCGTTCCGACCGAGGACCAGGGCGCGATCCAGGTGCAATATCGCCTGCCGCCAGGAGCCACGCTGGGCCAGACCAGGCAGGTTCAGCGCGCGATCGAGGATTATTTCCTCAACGGGCCGGAAAAGAAGAACGTCGGTCAATATTTTACAGTCGCCGGCGGCGGCCAGGGGGCGAGCGGCCAGAACACCGGCCAGGCGTTCGTCAGCCTCGCCGACTATAGCAAGCGCCCAGGATCCCAGAACAGCGCGGACGCGATCGTCCAGCGCGCCTCGGCTGCGTTCCGCGGATTTCCGCGATGCGCAGGTGTTCGTCGCTCATCCCACCGTCGATCCGCGGCCTCGGACAGGCCGGCGGCTTCACCATGGAGCTTCAGAACACGGGCGGCATGCCGCAGGCCAATTTCGCCGCGATACGCGACAAGTTGCTCCGCGCCGCAAACGCCGATCCAGATTTGTCGCAGGTCCGGCTGAGCCAGCTGCCCGATACGCCGACGCTCAAGGTCACCGTCGACCAGCCGACGCTTTCATCGCTTGGAATCGACCCCGCCGACGTCAATGCGACGCTGTCGACCGCGTGGGGCGGCAATTACGTTAACGACTTCGTCGACCGCGGCCGGGTCAAGCGCGTGTTCGTCCAGGGCGATGCCCCTTATCGTTCCGAGCCGTCCGACATCAGCCAATGGTCGGTGCGCAACAACCAGGGCGGAATGGTATCGTTCGCCTCGTTTGCGCAGACCGGCTGGAGCATCGCGCCCGTTAGCCTGTACCGTTTCAACGGCATCCAGGCTTACGAATATCAAGGGCAATCCGGCGCCCGGCCAAAGCTCGGGCCAGGCGATGACTGGAGATTTCAAAGCTCGCATCGCAATATCCCGGGCGTCGGTGTCGCCTGGGCGGGCCAGTCGTACCAGCAGCAGCTGTCGTCGGGGCAGGCGCCGATCCTCTACGGGCTCGCGCTGATCGTCGTCTTCCTGTGCCTCGCCGCGCTTTACGAGAGCTGGTCGATCCCGATCGCGGTGCTGCTGGTCATCCCGCTCGGGCTGATCGGTGCCGATGCTCGCGGTGACGCTGCGCGGCCTGCAGAACGACGTCTATCTGCAGGTCGGGCTGATCACGACCATGGGCCTGACGGCGAAGAACGCGATCCTGATGAATCGAATTCGCCGAGCGCGCGGAGCAGCAAGGCAAGCGCGTGATCGAGGCCGCGATCGAAGCCGCGCGCATCCGTCTTCGGCCGATCCTGATGACCAGCTTCGCGTTCATCTTCGGCGTCCTTCCGCTCGCGATCTCGACCGGCGCCGGCGCCAACAGCCGGATCGCGATCGGCACCGCGGTGATCGGCGGCATGCTGACGGCGACCGTGCTCGCGGTGTTCTACATCCCGCTGTTCTTCGTGCTCGTCCGGCGCGAGCGTCCGCGACGGCCTGAGGCGCCATCCGCGAGCGGCTGCGCCGCCGGGGCGAGGCCCAGGCATGAAGCGCGCTGACCGCCTTGGTCGCCCTCCTCGCCGCCGGCTGCGCGACGATGGAGCCCAGGCTGGGCCAGCCCGACCCCGCGATCCCGCCGTCGTGGCCGGCCGGCGACGCCTATCTGGCCCAGTCGGAAGCGGCGCTGCCCACCGTGACCTACAAGCAGGTTTTCCGCGATCCCCGGCTGCAGACGCTGATCGCACAGGCGCTGGTCAACAACCGCAATCTGATGGCCGCCGCTTCGAACATCGCGGCGGCGCGCGAGCAATATCGAATCCAGCGCGCGCAACTTTTCCCGCAGCTCGATGCGGCCGCGGGCGTCACCGTGACCGGCGAAAGGAGCAGCTCGAGTTCATCCGGCTCGGGCTCAGGCTCGGGGTCGAGCGGCGGTTCCAGCAGGACCATCGTCGCGAACTATACGGCGGGCCTTAGCGTCCCGAGCTTCGAGCTCGACCTGTTCGGCCGGATCCGGTCGCTCACCCATGCCCAGCTCGAGCAATATTTCGCGACCGAGGCCGGAGCCCGCGCGACCCGCCTGACCCTGGTCGGCGACATCGCCAGTGCGTGGCTCATCTACGCGTCGGACTACAGCCTGCTGGTGATCGCTCGCCAGACCGTCGAGAGCACGAGCAAGAGCGTCGACCTCACGCGGCAACAGCTCGACGGCGGCATCGTTCCGCGCACAAATCTCAGCCAGGCGATTGAGACGATGGCGCAGGCACAGGCGAACCTTGCCCAGCAGCGAACCGCAGTCGCCCAGGACGTCAACCTGCTTCAACTGCTGGTCGGAGCGCCGATTGACCCGAGCCTCCTGCCCGGCTCGATCGACGAAGCGGGAGCGACAATCGCGGACGTCCCCGCCGGCGTGAGCTCTTATGTGCTGCTGCGCCGCCCCGACGTGCTGCAGGCCGAATATCAGCTGCGTTCGGCCAATGCCGACATCGGCGCGGCACGGGCTGCGCTGTTTCCGAAGCATCACGCTGACCGGCCTCGCCGGATTTGCCAGCAGCGCGCTCGGCAAGCCTGTTCACCGGCGGCGCATTCGGCTTCAGCGCTGGCGCCAACGCCGCCTACACGATCTTCCAGGCCGGCGCCGGCCGCGCCAACGTCCGGCTGACCGAGGCCCAGCGCAATGCCGCCCTCGCCAATTATCAGCTTGCGGTCCAGACTGCCTTTCGCGAAGTCGCCGACGCGCTCGCCCGGCGCGCGACGATGGACGAGCAGCTCGCCGCGACCACCCGTCAGCAAGCCGCCGCCGCCGACGTCTATATGCTCGAGGAGCAACGGTACCGGGCCGGGATCGACGCCTATCTCAACCTGCTCGTCGCCCAGCAGCAATATTATTCAGTGCAACAGATCCTGGTCCAGACGAAGCTGATGGCCGCCCAGAACCGGGTCGACGTGTACCAGGCGCTAGGCGGCGATTCACTGCTGCAGACCGCCCCGCTGTGCGATGTGCACTATGTTGCCAAGGGCGGCAACGCCACGCTCGCCAGCCAATGCCCGCCGGTCTAGGCGGGTTGTCTCTTCCGACTTTATCGAACCGGGGTTGATATCGCTTCAGCCATTGCCGATGTGAAGGCAACGGCCAGTCGGTCCGCCGATAGCGATCACTCGCTGGAGGCGGCGGCCCTGTCAGCGTGATGCTCCGACCATTCAGGGAGGTTGAAGTGGCCGTTCTAATCTATGCTGCCCGCTATCCGGCCTCTGCGAGACAGGCGTGAACGACCATCAACCTCAAGCCGCTGCGCACGAGACGCTTTGGGTTCGTGTCCGTCGCCGTCCTCTCGCACAACAAATCGCGCTTGCCGCGCTCGCCGTCGCCATTGTGCTGATTGCCGTCTGGTTCCTGTATCCGCGCCCGGCTCCCGTTCAACCAGCCCCCCCGCCCACGCCGGTCGGCGTGATCGTCGTCAGCGAGCAGCCGGTGACGCTCACGGCCGAACTTCCGGGCCGCACAGCGCCCTACGAGACGTCGGACGTTCGGCCGCAGGTCGACGGGATCATTCGCGCCCGCCTGTTCACCGAGGGGGATTATGTCCGCGCCGGCCAGCCGCTCTACCGGATCGACCCGGTCACCTATGAAGCACGCGTTGCCAATGCCCGCGCCGCGCTCGCCCGAGCGCGCGCCTCGACCATCGCCGCCGACGGCCAGGTGCGGCGCTACGCCGAGCTCGTCAAACGCGACTTCGTTTCGAAGCAGCTCTACGAAAATGCCCTGTCCGCCTCGGGCTCTGCGCGGGCCGATGTCCAGGCGCAGGCGGCTGTGCTGCGCTCGGCGCAGATCGATCTCGCCCGAACCATGATCCGGGCCCCGATCTCCGGCCGCATCGGGCGGTCGATTTCCACCACCGGCGCGCTGGTCCAATCCGGGCAGGAAAATGCGCTGACCACGATCCAGCGCCTCGATCCGATCTACGTCGACATTCAGCAGTCGAGCTCGGACCTGCTGCGCCTGCGCGAGCAGACGCTCGCCGGCCAGGTGTCGAACGATCGCGCGCCGGTCCGGCTGATGCTCGAGACCGGCTCGACGTATCCTGAGGTCGGAACGCTGAGCTTTGCCGACGTGACCGTCGATCCGGCGACGGGCTCGCAAACCATCCGCGCGGTCTTCCCCAATCCGCAGCGCCTGCTCCTGCCGGGAATGTTCGTCCGGGGCCGGTTGGCCCAAGGCGTCCGGACCGCGCGCAATCCTGGTGCCGCAGCGCGCGGTCAGCCGCGACGAACGTGGCCGCCCGACGGTGCTGGTCGTGGGCAAGAAGAACATGTCCGAGCTCCGTGTCATCCAGGCCGATCGCACCGTCGGCGACAATTGGGTCGTGACCGGCGGCCTAAAGCCCGGCGAGAAGGTCATCGTCGACGCCGGCCCGCTGGTGCGTCCGGGAATGCCGGTGAAGCCCGAACTGCAACGCGGCCGCTGACAGGCTCATGTCGCGCTATTTCATCGACCGGCCGATCTTTGCCTGGGTCCTCGCGATCCTGGTGATGCTGTTCGGATTGCTGTCGGCTCGCTCGCTGCCAATCGCGCAATTCCCGGCGCTTGCCCCGCCCCAGATCAGCGTCGCAGCAGTCTTCCCAGGCGCGGACGCCACGACCCTCGACAAGACGACGACCCAGATCATCGAGCAGCAGCTGCAGGGCATCGACCATCTGCGCTATTTCTCGTCGCAATCCTCGTCGTCGGGCCAGGTCACGGTGACACTGACCTTCGAGCAGGGCACCTACCCCGATACCGCGCAGGTACAGGTCAACAACAAGGTCCAGGCCGCGCTCCCCCTCCTGCCGCAGGAGGTTCAGCGCCAGGGCGTGCGGGTCGAGAAATCGTCGGCCAATTTCGCGCTCGTTCCAGGTCTTTATTCGGCCGACAGCTCCCACGACCAGAACGACCTTGCTGACATGATGGCCTCCAAGATCCAGGAGCCCATCGCCCGAATCAACGGCGTCGGCAGCTTCCAACTGTTCGGGTCGCAATATGCGATGCGGATCTGGGTCGATCCGATGAAGCTCAACAGCTACCAGCTGACCATGGCCGACGTGACCTCGGCCGTGCAGGCGCAAAACGCGCAGGTTTCGGCCGGGCAGATCGGCAACCTGCCCGCTCCGAAGACGCAGGAGCTCAACGCCACCGTCTCCGTCCAGTCGCGCCTTCAGACTCCCGAGGAGTTCGGCACCATCCGCCTGAAGACATCCGAGGACGGCTCGGTCGTGCGGCTGCGCGATGTCGCTCGGATCGAGCTCGGGTCGGAGATCTACGGATTCAGCGCGAAATATAGCGGCCATCCGGCGACCGCCGCCGCGATCCGTCTTGCTCCGGGCGCCGACGCTCTCAAGACAATCGCCGAGGTCAAAGCCAAGATTGCCGAGATCTCGAAGCAATTCCCATCGGACGTGAAGGTTATCTACCCGTGGGACACCACGCCGTTTGTGAAGCTGTCGCTGAGGCAGGTGGTAGAAACCCTGTTCGAAGCTATGGTCCTGGTCTTCCTCGTCATGTTCCTGTTCCTTCAGAACTGGCGGGCGACCCTGATCCCGACAATCACGATTCCGGTCGTCCTGCTCGGAACGCTGGCGGTGATGGCCGTCGCCGGCTTCAGCATCAACACTTTGACCCTGTTCGGAATGGTCCTCGCGATCGGCTTGTTGGTCGATGACGCGATCGTCGTCGTCGAAAATGTCGAGCGCCTGATCCAGGAGGAAGGATGTCCGCCCAAGGAAGCCGCCAAGAAGTCGATGGACGAAATCTCCGGCGCTTTGGTCGCCATTGCACTGGTGCTGTCCGCGGTGTTCCTGCCAATGGCCTTCTTCAGCGGATCGACCGGCGTCATCTACCGCCAATTCTCGCTGACCATCGTCTCCGCGATGGCCTTGTCGGTGCTGGTCGCGTTGATCCTGACGCCGGCGCTCGCCGCGACCATTCTGCCGCCCGGCGACCCGTTGAAGCACACGGGCAACGGCCTGTTCGACCGCTTCTTCAACTGGTTCAACGAGCGTTTCGACCGCGCCCGCGGCATCCACGAGCGCGGCGTCCGGGCGACGATCGGCGGCGTGAGGCGAGCCGCCGCCGTCTATCTATCCATCGTCGCGGTAATGGGCCTGCTCTTCTGGCAGCTTCCGACCGGCTTCCTGCCCGATGAGGACACCGGCGCCGTGTTCACGCTCGTCGCCGAGCCGTCTGGCGCGACCCTGCCGCGGACCGATGCCGCACTCGATTATGCCCGCCACTATTTCGAACAGAATGAGAGCAAGAACATTGAGGGGGTGTTTACCGTCGGCGGCTTCTCCTTCGCCGGGCAGGGCCAGAATGCCGGCATCGCCTTCCTTCCGCTCAAACCGTTCGAAGATCGGCACGGCAAAGCCAATAGCTCCAAGGAAATCGCCGACCGGGCGACCGGCGCCTTCTCGCAATATCGCGACGCCCTGATCATCTCCTTCATTCCGCCGGCCGCGCTCGAGCTTGGCAATGCTACCGGCTTCGACCTCCAGCTGGTCGACAAGGGCAACATCGGCCACGACAAGCTGGTCGCGGCCCGCAATCAGCTGCTCGGCATGGCGATGCAGGACAAGCGCATCGTCGGCATTCGCCCCGTCAGCCTCGAGGATGCGCCGCAACTCAATGTCGATGTCGATCAGGACAAGGCGCGCGCGCTCGGGCTCGACATCGGCCAGATCAACCAGACCATCTCCTCGGCATGGGGCGGGTCGTACATCAACGATTTCATCGACCGCGGCCGCGTCAAGCGGGTTTATGTCCAGGCGGACGAGCCTTACCGCTTGCAGCCGGAGGATGTGTCGGACCTCTACGTGCGCGGTTCCGACGGGAAAAGCATGGCGCCGTTCACCGCCTTCTCGAACCTCAAATGGGCGAATGCCCCGGTCCAGCTGTCGCGCTACAACGGTCAGCCGTCGCTCGAGCTGCAGGGCTCACCCGCGCCCGGCACCAGCACCGGCACAGCGATGAAGGCGTTGGAGGAAATGGCGGCCAAGCTTCCGCCCGGCACCGCGCTGGAGTGGACCGGCCTCAGCTATGAGGAGAAGCAGTCGAGCGGCCAGGCGCCGGCACTCTACGGCCTATCGCTGCTGATCGTCTTCCTCTGCCTCGCCGCCCTATACGAGAGCTGGACAATCCCGCTCGCGGTGGTGCTCGTCGTCCCCCTCGGCATCGTCGGCGCTTTGCTCGGGGCCAAGCTCACTGGGCTCGACAACAACATCTATCTTCAGGTCGGGCTGATCACCACCATGGGCCTCGCCTGCAAGAACGCGATCCTGATCGTCGAGTTCGCCGAGGAGCGGATGCGCGCGGGAGCGAGCTGCGTCGAATCCGCAGTCGAGGGCGCGCGCCTGAGGCTCCGCCCGATCATCATGACCAGCTTTGCGTTCGTGTTCGGCGTGCTTCCGCTGGCGCTCGCCAGCGGCGCCGGCGCGGGCAGCCAGAATGCGATCGGCCGAGCCGTCGTCGGCGGAACGCTGACGGCGACCTTTCTCGCGATCTTCTTTGTGCCCCTGTTCTTCGTGTTCGTGAAACGCTGCTTCCGTCTGGACAAGCCAGCGCCCAAAGCCGGCAGCCCTGCCGATGCCCAGCCCGTCCCGGCAGAGTAGCAACGCCCTGTCAGCTTCCGATTGAGATCGTTCCGCCGCTTCGCGGATCCGGAATTTCAAATTCGAGAGCCTCCGCCGCCGGACGGCGGCTCATTTCTATTCGCATTTTCGGACTGGTGACGCGGGAGCCCATCGGCCGGTCGTGGACGATGACGGCGATCTTCCGCCACCACGGGGCAAAGCGGCCTTCGCGAGGCTCGAAAGTGACCGTCAGATTGCCGCGCTGGCCGACCGAGCAGCGGACCGTCTGGCGCAGATAGTCGCCCTTCTCGAACGCCGTGGAATGACCGTCATCGAGATACAGCGTGCCGGCGCAGTCCGGCCCCGGATAGATATCGAGGGTGAGCGGGCCCGCGGGCGTTTCCGAGGTGCTCTGGACCAGCGGCTGGCGCGGCAGGATGGTGCCCGCGCGGACGAACACCGGGAGGCGTTCGAGGCTCGGCGTTTCGGAGATTGGCGCCGATCCGTTGACAAGTTTGCCGGTCCAATAATCGTACCAGGCGCCCTTGGGCAGGCAGACGTCGTAGCGCTGCGGCGATTCCATCTTGGGCGGCGGGGCAATCAGCAGCGCGGCGCCGAGCGTGAAGGTCATCGACTGGTCGCAAGGCGCCTGCGCGGCCTCGGGATAGTCATAGAAAACCGGCCGCATCAACGGGTCGCCCGTGCGCGCATTGAGGTCGGCGAGCGCATAGAGATAGGGCATCAGGCGATAGCGCTCTTCGACGAACCGGCGGCGGATCGCGAGCTGGACTGGGCCGTCGACCCAGGGTTCGGCGCGAGGCTTGTCCTTCTCGGAATGGTCGCGAAAGATCGGCGTGAATGCGCCGATTTCGAACCAGCGGGTCATCAGTTCCGGGCTTGGCCCCCCGGTGAAGCCGCCGATGTCCGCACCGGCATAGGAAAAGCCCGACAAGCCAAGATTGATCAGCTGATGGACCATCAATCTTAGATGCGCCCAGGTCGATGAATTATCGCCGGTCCAGGTGACCCCGTAACGCTGGCCGCCGGCGTAGCTCGCGCGGGTCATCACGAACGGGCGCTCGGTGGGTCGCAGCGCGATCAACCCGTCGTAGGTCGCGCGGGCATTTTGCATGCCGTAAACATTGTGGATCTCGGCATGGGTCGCATCGCGCCTGCCGAAGTCGTCGCTGTCGATGTGGTGGACAACATCGATCGGCATGGTGCCGATGTCGTTGAACACCGAGGGCTCGTTCATGTCGTTCCAGAAGCCAGCGATTCCGGCCTCGACGAACGCCTTATAGTGGGTACCCCACCACGCCCGTGTCTTGGCGTCCGTGAAATCGGGAAAGACCGACTGCCCGGGCCAGACTTTTCCGGCATAGATCGCACCGCGGGCGTCATGGACGAAATGGTTGCCGGCGACTCCGCTGTCGTAGGGCGCATAGCCCTGGTTCGGGGCCTCGGCGATGTGGAGGTCGGTGATCGCCACGAGCTTGACGCCCTTGGCTTTGAGCTCGCCGGCGAGACCCTTCAGGTCCGGAAATGTCTTCTGATTTACGGTGAAGGGCCGGTTGCGGTCCTGAAAATCGATGTCGAGCCAGATAATGTCCGTGGGAATCCGGTCGCTTCGCAGCCTGGCGGCAAGTTCGCGTACCTCGGCAGCCGACATGTAGCTGTAGCGCGACTGCTGGTAACCGAGCCCCCACCGCGGCGGCAGCGGAGCTTTGCCGGTAAGGTCGGTGTAGCGGCGGACGACATCGCGCAGGGCCGGACCGGCGATCACGTAATAATCGATCGGCCCGTCGGGCGCGCCCATCGACAGGGTGTTGGCTTGCGCGTGCGCGAAATCGAAAAAGGCTCTCCAACTGTTGTCGAGCAGGATTCCGTAGCTTCCGCCGGCCCCGCCTACCGAAACGAAGAATGGGATCGACTTGTAAATCGGGTCGGTCGAGCTGTCGAAGCCGTAGGAATTGGTGGTCCAATCGACGAAGCTCTTGCCGCGCCGGTCGAGCGTTCCGCCGGTCTTGTCGCCGAGCCCATAGATATGCTCGCCAAGCGGAAGCGACTTGCGCAGTGTGAATGCACGTCCGTCGAGCGAAATGGGCGAGGCGGAGTCAGCGACGATCACCTTGCCGGAGCGATCGCCCACCGTAAGGGCGAGCGTTGCGGGATCGATCGTCACCCGGAGCGCACCGGTCGCGAAGCCATTTTCGATCGGGGTGACGGCCACGCGGCCGGCCCGCATTCCCGGCAGCACTGCCCAGCTGGAATCCTCGGGCAGCGCTCCGTCCCGCGCCACTCGAACCCGAAGTATCTGATCGGTTAGCGCCGTGACGCGCACAAGCACGCGGCCCTGCCGCGCTTCGACGCCGCCGGGTAGCCGGGCGATACCGTCGGCGAGAGCAGATGCCGCCGGTTGCACCCCGGCCGCTTGCGCAGCGGTCGCGACCGCCACCCCTTGGGCGATGACGACCGCGCAAGCCTTCAAAATCCTCATTCTGGTCGCTGTCCCCACCCGATGTGCTCCGATTATGATTTCAGCGCCGCGGCTCTGAGGCGCTGCTTCAGAGCGGCGCGAAGCGACGGCGTCATCGTGCCGAGCAAGCCGCGCGCCTGCGCTGGAATGTGCGCGGCGCCGTCCTCGCCGAACACGTGAAGGTCGAACATCGCCCGCCAATAGGCGCGCTCCCGCGCGGGCAGCGACTTCAGCGCCAGCAAGGCGGTCAGGAACGCATCGTGCGGGTCGCCAAGACCGGCAGGGCTGCCTCCCCACCAATAGTTGACCATCGCATTATAGGGATCGCGCGAGGTGACGTGGTGCCACCAGTATCGCGGCATCAACAGCGCATCGCCGGGATCGAGCTGCGCAACCCTGGCCGCGGCGAGCGCTTCGCGGAAGCGCGGAAAGGCATCGAAGTCGGGCGCTTCCGGGTCGACGAATGACAACGGCGGAGGATTGTCGAGCGGCCCGATATAGAGGTTGGCGACCTGCTCGGGCGGGAACAGGACGAAGCGCCGGCGGCCGGCGACTACGCAAGCGAGATTGTGATCGCGGTCGTTGTGGATCTGCGTCTTGACCGGACCGCCAAGCCACAGCTTCGGGCGGGCAGTGGCCGGAACGAGCGGCATCGCATTCTCGCGAAGGAGCGCGGGCATCTGCGAATCCAGCGGCAGCATCTGGATCGCGAGGTAACCGGCCGTCGGATGGGTACGGGCATGCGCAATCCGATCGAGCGTTTCGCCAAGGGGACGCATGCGCTTGGTGAAGGTGAATTCGCGCGGGTCGGCGGCATATCCGAACCGGCCGCTGCTCGACGGCGGCGCTTCCATCACCGGGACCGGCGCGCCGCTGTCCCTTTCCTTGAGATAGGCATCGAGCGCCGCCGGCCCGCGCGCAGCAGCCGCGACAGCGGGCCAATGCGCGACCGCGCCCTTCAGCACGACCGGTTCGCCGTGGACGAGCAGTTCCTCGACGTCCTGGGCGTTCGAAACGCTCGCGGTTGCGACCGGCGGCAGCGCATCCAGCGAACCTGCCCCCGGGAATGTGGAGGCGGCGTTCATTGCGCGCCGGTTGAAGCGATGTCGGCAAGGTAGCGGTCGTGCGTGGGCTGCTCGAGCACCTTGGAGCTGACGAAGCCCAGGATTTGCCGAAATCCATCTTTCATTTGCTCAGGCGAAGTCGAGTTCGATCGACGGCGGCCAGCTTTCCGGCACCAGGCCGAGCCCCGTGAACAAGGCACGCCACTGATCGGGCGTGAACGTTTCGTCTTCCATCGGCGCGATCACCCCGCGGGCGCGGAACGCGTCGACCTTGTGCTTAAGGGTCGCCGGCATCGTCACCGAAGCGCCGGCCGGCAAATAGAGCGCAGCTTGGAAATCGCGAAGCCGCTCGAACAGCGAACGTGTGATGCGATTGTATTCGGCGCGCTCCGCCCCTGCCGTGCTGGTCGTCGGAAATAGGGATAACAAGTGGACGATCCCCAGCTGCACCGAGTGCAAATCGAGGTCGAGCAGCCGATCGAAGGCGCAGGCCGACGCGCCGATCGCGACGCAATTGCCGCTCCAAGCCTGGTCGCGGATCGCCGGTGCGCTCGAATGGATCTCGATGTCGGCAAGAGTGAGCCCGGATGCCGCGGCTGCCGACCCCGCTGCAGTTTCGTCATCCTCGCCGTTCGCGCGCCAAGCATGCGTCACGTGCGTTGCCGCCTGGGTCGCATAAAGAGCCGTGCTGCAATTGGGCGAGATTCGAAGCTCGGCATAGCTCGGCACCGAGGCGAAGCGCTGGGCCAGCGCCGTCAGCCGGCGGTCGAACGGGAAGAATGCGCGCCAATCTTCTGCGCCGACCCCGAGAGCGGCGCCCAACAGGACCGCGTCGGGTCCGCTCGCATCGATGAATAGATCGCCCGCGATCGGTTCTCCGCCATCGGGTCGGATGGAGCGGATGATGTCTCCGTCGACCCGGACCGAAACATCGAGGGTCTGGTGCATCGCAATGCCGAGCCGCCGCGCCTGGCTCTTGAGCATCGCGGCATAGGCGATCGCGGGCAGGTGATAGGCGTAATCGGTTCGGCCGAACGCCTCGGTTTCCTCATCCGGAAGCAGGATCCGGCCATGTCGCGCCGCCATTGCGGTTGGCGAAAAATCCTCGAGCTCCGCGGCGAGCCCGAACCGGCGCGCCTTCACCCAAAACGGAAAGAAGTCATCGCCTCCAATCGCCGCTCCATAGGCGCCGTGTGCCACGAAAAAGGGCGCGTGGTCCGGACGAACGATATTGTAGCCGAGCGAAAAGCTTCCCCGGCTCGTGCGGAGCAGTTCGGTCTCGTCGAGCCCAAGCCTTGCGTGCAGCGATTCGATCGCCGGCAAGGTGGCGTAGGCGGAAGCCGGTCCAAGGCGGCTCGGAAGCTCGATGGCCGTCACTTCAACGCCGGTCGGCCCGAGCGCCTCGGAAATTGCCGTCGCAGTCAGCCACAAATCGGCATCGCGCCCGACAATCACGACCTCGCGTACCGGCCCACTCATGCCGCGACGCTCTCGGTCGCGGCACAATAGCCGGCGATGAAATCGCTGTGGGATGGCATTGCTTCGACGGCACCGTCGACGCGGCTCTTGAAGTCGGCGCATTTAGAATCGATCAGATCGAGGTCGAACCTGTCGGCCAACGGATCGTGGCCCAGCGGCGAAAGCCCCTGGCCGAACAAAACCGATAGCCAACTGTCCCGCGAGAATAAGCCGAACTGATATTCGGGAGCCGTCGCGCGAGCCCGAAACAGCGCCATCTTGTGCGCCAGGCTGTCGGGCAACGGCATTGCCCGCAGATAGTCCCACAAAGGTTCGCCCTCGCGCCGGTTGGCGACATAGTGAAGGATCAGGAAGTCCCGGATTTGCTCGTAGTGCATGGTAGTCAGCCGATTGAATTCATCGGCCAGACGCGGGTCGATCGCGCGGTCGGGGCCGGGCGCGGGCATCAGGTCGATGAGGTCGACGACCGCCGCTTGGATGAGGAAGATGCTGGTCGATTCGAGCGGCTCGAGAAAGCCGCTGGCGAGACCGACGGCAACGCAATTGCCGGACCACGCCACGTTTCGGCGGCCGGGGGTGAAACGAAGCAGTCGCGGCTCGTTCTGCGGCGCGCCGTCGAGGTTGGCGAGCAGCACTTCCTGGGCCGCTTCCTGCGAGATGAACTCGCTCGAAAAAATGTAGCCATTGCCGATCCGATGCTGGAGCGGGATGCGCCATTGCCAGCCGGCAGGCCGCGCGGTCGACCGCGTGTAGGGCGTAATCCCCCCGCCGCTCGCATGATCGCAGGGGACGGCAAGAGCGCGGTCGCACGGCAACCAGTGCCGCCAGTCCTCCCAACCGACGCCAAGCTCGCTTCCGAGAAGCAACGAACGAAAACCCGAGCAATCGACAAAGAAATCACCCGCAACGCGCTCGCCCGATTGCATCGAGAGGCTCAGGACCGCGCCGGTTTCCGGGTGACGTTCGACCGATGCTACGCGCCCTTCGATGCGCGCGGCGCCACGCGCCATCGCCCAGCTTCGCAGGAACGGAGCATAAAGGCCGGAATTGAAGTGATAGGCGTAGGAGTAGGTCGAGCGAATTGAGGCCGGGTTTTCGTCCGGAAGCGCGAAGGCATCGGCGCGCGCGGCCGCGACGGCCAGCGAATAGGCCTGGAACGGCGAGGTCTCGCGGCCCTGCGCTCGAAGCCGCAGCCAATGATGCTGAAACTGGACTCCGCCCCACGGCTCACCAAAGGCGCCGAACGGGTGGATATAGCCCTCGCCCGGGCGGTCCCAGTCGCGGAACTCGATTCCGAGTTTGAAGGTCGCGCGCGTAGCGCGCATGAACTCCGCCTCGTCGAGGCCGAGCATGTCGTTGAACTGCTTGATGTGGGGCAGCGTCGCCTCGCCCACGCCAACGATCCCGATCTCGTCGGACTCAACCAGGGTGACATCGTATTGATCGCCCGGCAGCCGGCGCACGAGCCCGGCAGCAGTCATCCAGCCCGCGGTGCCGCCCCCCAGGATCACCACCCGGAACTTGCCTTGTGGCTCCGCCATAACCGGTCAGCTCCCTTGAGAAAGGGGGAGCAATAGCATCAGAACTTGAAGCGGGCGCCAAACTTGACGCTGCGGTCGACCTTGCTCCACGCCGAATCCATGAAGACCGGCTTGGCGCCAGGGCTCTGCGGGGAATCCCCGAAGATTTGCTGCTGGTAGACCGTCTTCGTGCCGAGGATGTTGATGCCTTCGATCGATAGCTCGAGGAAGCGCGTGACCGAGTAGCGGATCGACCCGTCCATGAAACCCGCAGCCTTCTGGAAGACCGGAAGCCCGATGCAACAATCGAGGTTCTGGGTCAGGTAACGCGAGCGCCAATTGTAGGCGAGGCGGAGCGCAACCGGTCCTTTTTCATATAGCCCGACAGCGTTGACCGTGTGTTTCGAAATTCCCGCAAGCATGTGCGAGTTGATCACATTGCCCTGGCCGCCAAGCGCCGGCTGGCCGATTCCGACCGCGCCAACGCCACCGCCATCGGTCGCGGTGATCAGGTTCGAATTGTTGATCCCCGATTGGTGCACGTAGGTATAATTGAGCTGCATGCCGAGGCCGTTGAGCAGGCCGGGCAGGAAGGTGAAGAAGGTCTGGTAATTGGCTTCGAAGCCGTACAGCTTGCCCGTGCCCGAAGCGTTGATTGGTCCGCTCACCTGCACGTTTTGGGTCGAGCCGTTGTTGGTGAAGCTGCGGAAGAATTGGCCGAACGCGACCAGGTCGGTGAGCCGCTTGTAGAAGGCGTCGATCGTAAACGACGAGCTTCGGCCCATGTAACGCTCGAACGACAGATCGAACTGGTCCGCCCTGATCGGCCGCAGGCCGGAATTGCCGGCATTGGCCGGGAACACGAAATTGTACCCGACCACGTTCGCCGGAATGTGTGCCGCGGTCGGCGAACTATAGACGACGTAGGGCGAGTCAGGCCCGGTATTGATCACCGGCGCGTTGATCTGGACGAAGTTGCGCAACAGTCCGATGTCCGGCCGCGAGATCGCTCGCGAATAAGCGAAGCGGATGAAGTCCTTGCCATCGAGATCGAAACGAACGTTGAAGCTCGGCAGCCAGTTTGTGAACTTCTGCCGATTGCTGTTGGGCGTCCCGCCACCGCTGGCGAAGGCGAGGATGTCGGGCGTCAGGAAGCAGCGCGGTTGGACGACCTGGTTGGGTCCGAGTGGAGTTGCGCACGCAGGCAGGGCATTGAGCGTGTCCGCGGCCGGGAAGCCGACGCTGCCGTTGCCGATTTCGGTGGTCTGAACCACGCGCACGCCGATGTTGCCGCGAACGCCAACGCCGCCGAACAAGGTGGTGTCGTCGCCGCCGAAGTTGAGCATGGCGTACGCGGATTTGGTGCGTTCGCGCAGGTCCATGATTTCGGAAGGCAGGAAGCAGCCGATAGTCCCGGCGCGATCGCAAATCGGCACATAGCCTGGCGCGAGGGGCGGGTTGGTGTTTACGCCCGACAGACCCTGCATCAGCCGCTGGTAATCGGTAAGCGCGTCGTTGTTGACGAACACAAGGTCGCCATTTGGATAGACATTTCCGTTGTACAGGTCGCCGAAGCCGTACGGCCCAAACAGGCCGGCGCCGTAACCTTTGAAATTGGCATCGCAGGCCGCCGTGGGATCGGGCGTGGTGTTGTCGGCGTTGAACCCGGCGCCGTTGCAGTTCCAGTTCGCGGCGATCGGGGTCCAGTTGAAGGTCGAATAGCGCACCTTCTGGTGGCGATCGGCATAGCGCACGCCGACATTCAGCGAATCGAGCCAACTCCCCTTCGCGAAATCGTAGCGGAGGTCGCCCCGATAGGCGTTTTCACGCGCGTCATTGTCCTCGACGTGGCCCTGGATGAACGGGATCCAGTAATTGTGCGGATTGGCAAGGCCGCCCGCCGCGTAATTGACGTTGCTGCCGGGCAGCAGGGTGACTTGGGGCGTTCCGTCGGAGTTGGTCGAATAGTCGTAGTTCGCCATCGACCCGGTTGCGATCAGGATATCGTTGTTGAAGGTCGAAGCGGTGATGTGCTGAGCGTCGAGATTGAGATGGATCTGCGGCGTGATGTCCCACTGGACGTTGCCCGAAAGATCCTTCGTGCCCTCTTTGTGATCGAAATCGCGGGATTCATTTTGGAAATAAAGCCCGTCGCGCAGCGTCGCGCAGACCAGCGGAAAACCGCAGGCATTGACAAATGGAAGGCCGGGGACGGCGGAGCCCCCGTTGATCGCGTCCTGAACATTATTGCTGAATGATCCGAAAAAGCTGCCATGGCCTTGCGTCAACAGGCCGCTGGTCAGCATGCCGTCCGAGCCGAAGGTCAGCCCACTCGAGCCCGCGAGAATGGAGCCGGTGCGTGGGTTGAAAGCCGGTGTGTTGAAATAGCCGCCGTCGAGGATTGCGTGGCTGGCATGTTCGATCCAGGCGTTGTGATATTTCGAGCTAATATATTGCACCGTCGCCCGGACGTTGCCCTCAGGGCTTTCATACTGTCCCGCCAATGCGAGCCCGCGGCGATGGCGGTCGTAATCGACCTGTGAATAACGAATGCCGTCAGGCGCGAAAGCCCAGTCCGAGCCGCCGAATAGGTTCGATGTGCACGGGATGCTGCCGTCGCTTCCGACGATCGCCTGTGGGACGCCGTTGACGAAGCTGCTGACAGCGCCGGACGAGCAATAGGAGTCGATCTTGTCCATGATCACGCTTTCGGTGCGCGTCACGACATGGCTCCAGGCGTAGTCGCCAAGCAGCCCGAAGCGGCCGATATCGGTGTCGAAATTGTAGCTCACCAGCCCGGAAAATTCAGGCGTCCATTTCTTCCGGCGGTCGCCGTAATTCGCCTTCACGTTGCCGGCGACCACCAGCCCCTTCTGGTCGAAGGGGAGCCGCGTGCGCAGGTTCACCGTGCCCGCGAGACCACCCTCGATCATGTCGGCGGTCTGGTTCTTGTAGGCATCGATGCCGGCCAGCAACTCAGGCGAGACGTCGTTGAACTGCAGGCCGCGCGCCGAGTTCCGCCGAAAAGCTGTCGCGGCCATTGAACTCGGTCCTGACGAACGGAAGACCGCGGATAAGCACTTGCGTCGGTTCGCCCGAGGGGTGGGTGGAATCGTCGGCGGATTGCAGGCGATTGACCGAAACGCCCGGAATGCGCTGGATCGCGCCGGCCGCGGACTGGTCAGGGAACGCGCCAATGTCGGTAGCGGTGATCGAATCGACGAACGTGGGCGCATTCTTCTTGATCGTTTGCGCAGTCTCGAGCGCGCGTCGCACGCCGACGATCACGATCTCGTCCTTCTTGGCCGGCGCTGTTTTGGCCGAGTTCCTGGTCTTGCGTTGATGACTGCTGCGTCTGAGCCGGCTGGTCCGCAGGCTCACTGGCCTCCTGGGCAAAGGCCGGACCGGCCATGCCAAGCCAGGCAATTACCAAAAGCGACGTGCCCGCGCGCAGCCCACGGCTATTCCCCAAAGCCAGGTCGTTCATCAATGTCCCCTCTCCTGTCGCACCCGCAAAGGGCGCCCCGTCATGAGCGACTCGTGCCGGTCGCGTCTTTGACTTGCGGAAATTTGCGGCAAATTTGCACGTTCTGCAAGCAACTCTTTTGCCTTTTGAGAATATAGTGGAAAGTCAGTGCATTGCTATGTCACCAGGCGGGCAAAGAGATCTACCAGTGTGCCCAAATTGCGTCACTTATCGGCGAAAAATATAAGTGCCTCAACGCAGTTTATGCAATAATTTGCACAAGCCCGGGATTGGCTGTATCCAACCCGAATGGACACGCGATCGCGGCCCGTGCCACATTTGGCGAAGACGCCCGGACTGCGGTTAGTCGCGGTGTCGGTCGGGGATGGTCAGCGTGAGCGCGGCGGCTATTCCAAAGGTCGCCGCGGCGAGCACCAGCGCAAGGTTTGCGTGGTTGCCGAAGAGGTGGGCAACGACCCACCCCATGACTGCCGTGGCCACCAGCTGCGGGATCACCACAAACACGTTGTGGATGCCCATGTAGACGCCCATCCGGACCGGCGGCACGGCGCTGGAAACCATCGCGTAGGGAATGGCGAGGATCGATGCCCAGGCGAAGCCAATTCCGATCGCTGGAATCCACAACCACCGCGGATCGGCGATGAACGAAAATCCGAGCAGCCCGACGGCGCCGAAAAGCAGGCACAGCGAGTGCGCCTCACGGCGTCCTATTCGCGCTACCAGGCGGGGCAACAGCAACGAACCGACCGCCGCCACGCCGTTGTAAAGCGCAAACATCACACCCACCCAGTCGGCGCTGATATTGTAAGCGACGCTGCCAGGGTTGCCTGCGCCGGCGCGCTCGGCGACCGCGGGAACGACATAGATCCACATCGCGAACAGGCCGAACCACGTGAAGAACTGAACGACTGCCAGCCGTCGCATCACCGGCGGCATATGGAGAACGTCGTCGATGATCTCGAGAAGGCCCGTCGGCCTGACGCCGTGGCGGGCACGCCAGGCGGTTGCCCATTGCCCGGCTCCGAGCAACACGCAGACTCCCGCGATCAGGTAAAGCTCGCGCGGATAGTGCTCGAGCGCGGAAGCGATGGCGATCGCTGTGCCCACCGCTATCCACAACCCGCCATGACGGACGAGGTGAGACGAGCTGTCGGTCGCCCACTCGGCCCGCTGCACGGCCCCGCGCTCGCCCGCAAGCTCGCCCGGCGGCCGCTCGGTGGTCGTCGCCACGGTGATCCCGACACTCACCAGCAAACCGACGGCACCGATGGCGAATGCTATTCGCAGCGACGGCGGCAAGATGCCGGGGGCTGCGACGCTCGCAACGCCCAAATGCCCAAGCAGCCAGGGCAGGATCGAAGCAATGACGGCTCCGGCCCCGATGAAGAACACCTGCATGGCATAGGCCATCGTCCGCTGCTCTTCCGGGACACTGTCGGCGACCAGCGCCCGGAAAGGCTCCATGGCGACGTTGGTCGCGCCGGTCAGCAGCCACAACATGACGACGGCTGCCCACAGGCTTTTTACGTTTGGCATCAGGACCAATGCGAGAGCGCTGACGAGCGCACCTGCGAGGATATACGGACGTCGCCGGCCGAGCGGGCCCCATGTGCGATCGCTCAGATGGCCCACGACGGGCTGGACCAGCAGGCCCGTCACCGGCCCGGCAATCCACAGGATCGGCAGCTCGTCGAGGGTTGCTCCGAGCGTCTGGAAAATGCGGCTGGTGTCGACATTTTGAAGACCCCAGACGATCTGCACGCCAAGGAGCCCGCAGCACATATTGGCGATGGCCCGAGCCGAATGCCTGGGCGCCCGCGCCGGCGCGGGATCAGTCGCCGGCGCGATATCGGTCGGACTGCGCGTCAGGCTATTGGTTTGCAAATCGCTCCCTTCGGTGACCTAGGTCACCGCTCCCAAGGTTTAGCAGCCTGATGGCAATGGTCGGCAACAGCAACAGCAAAACGACGCTCGAGGACCTCGCGAAACTGGCGGGAGTTTCCATCTCCACCGTTTCACGTGCGCTCAACGACCAGCCGCTGATCAGCGCGCGGACAAAGCAGCGGATCTGGGCCCTGGCTCGCGAGCATGACTATCCGTTTCGCCAGTCGATGCCGTCGGCGCCGATCGGTGCGGAAGGGTCGATCGCGGTTGTCACTCCGAACCAGCGCGGACGGCCGCTGCCGCTCTCACACCCCTTCTTCCTCGAGCTTCTCGCCAGCATCGGCGAAGCGGCGCGCGAACGTGACTGCGATTTCACCGTGAGCCACGTCGCACCGTTGAACTACGAGGATCTCGTTACCGCAACCACCACGGGCCGCTCGAGCGGTGTAATCTTCCTCGGGCAGGCCATGCTCCATGAAGAGTTCAACCGGCTCGCCGAGACCGGCGCCAAGTTCATCCTGTGGGGCGCGCACATACCCGGACAAAAGTATCGTTCGATCGGATCGGACAATCTGTTGGGCGGACGGCGGGCAACGCTGCATATCGCCCGCCTAGGGCGGGGTCGGATCCTTTTCATAGGCGGCAGCGATCCCGAAGCGTTGCAGCGCCGGCGCGGCTACCTCGAGGCGTTGCAGGAGGCCGGACTCGAAACCGATCCGAGGCTCATCTGCGAGGTCGAATTCGAACTTAAATCGGCGGACGCCGCGGTCATGCGCCTCCTTCGACGCGGCATCGCGTTCGACGGGATTGTCGCTGCCAGCGACGTCATTGCGCTGGGCGCCATCCGCGCGTTGCGGCGCGCGGGAATCGAGGTCCCTAAGGACGTTTCGGTCGTGGGCTATGACGACATGCTGCTCAGCCGGCTGAGCACGCCGACGCTTTCGACCATTCGCCAGGACACGTTGCGCGCCGGCAAGCTGCTAGTTTCCAGTATATTGGACGCCGGGAACGAGGATTTGCCGACCTATTTGCCGACCGAGTTGATCGTTCGCGAGTCCTGCGGCGGCTGAACGCGGCCGCTTCGAATCCACGGCCAACGAACTCAGGCCTTGTCGCTGTCCTCGTGCGCGCTCGAATGGGCGTGGTCGGAGTCCGGCTCGTCTGGCTCCTTCGCAGCGTCCGCCTTCGCCTCCTTCGCGTGCTCGGCCTCACGCTCAGCCAACTCGTTCTCCGCCCTTTGCTGAGCCAGGGCCTCTCGATACATGCGGACCCTCATCTGGGTGATGGATTCACGCTCGGTTTCCATGTTTCTTCCTTCGGGGATGGGAGCTGCTGAGTGCCGCGCATCCCCTCGCTTCGATGTTTATCAGATTGCAGGGGAGACTACGACCAGAACCCTCGAGGGTTTTTCCGATCAAGCGAGGCCGCAGTGTGTCGGTCACCGCTTCTTTCCGCCTCGTACGACCTGGTTAATCTCCTGCATCAGGTCGGCGTTCTGCTTGAGGATGCAGTGGATCTCGTCACTGATCTTCAACAATGCCTCGGCATCCCTGTACGTCTGCTCCAGTTGACGATCGGACTTCGCAGCGACGACTTTCTGGCCGACCATGATGATCGACAGCAGAACGAGCTGGAGGAAGGTCTGAGCCATCCACGCAACGAGCGTGGCGGTGCCCCCTCTGACTGCCGCTGGAAGACTGATGAGCGCCAGACCGGCGAACGCATAGGCGCACCACATCGTCCCCACGATGTTGGTGATTGTGACGGCCAGCCGGTCGTTGAACCGGCTTTCTCGCTTCTCGATCGGCCGCAGATACTTCTTGCGGAATTCGAGGTACGGGTTCGGAACGTGCGCCACGGAACATCCCTTAGTGACGGCGCGGCAAGGCTTGGCGCGCCTGAGACGAGTTTCACCGAAAGTCTCAGTCCGGTGTCCGCAATCGACACCATGACGACTATTTGATGCTCGTCGTTGAAGGAGGTGCCCTGTCCGCGTAGCGCGGGTCGATGAAGCCCAAGCTGCTAACAACCCTGAAAGACTATTCCTGGCGCATCTTGATGGGGGACATCGTGGCGGGAGCGACGGTCGCGCTCGTTGCCCTCCCCCTGAGCATCGCCATTGCGATCGCGTCGGGAGCTACGCCGAAAGCGGGGCTGATCACAGCCATTGTCGGTGGCCTTCTCATCTCGCTGCTCGGCGGAAGCAGGGTCCAGATCGGCGGCCCCACCGGCGCATTCATCGTCGTCGTCGCAGGTGTGATCACTCAATTCGGGTACGACGGACTTCTCGTTGCGACTTTTCTCGCCGGGATCATTTTGGCGGTAGCGGGCCTCGTGAGGGCCGGACGGTTCATCGCGCTGGTTCCGGAGCCGGTCATCGAAGGCTTCACGGTGGGCATCGCGCTGATCATCGCCGTCAGTCAGCTCAAGGATCTGCTCGGCCTTTCCGCGCACGTGCCGGCGGATCTGGTCCATGGCTTGCCCGCTCTCTGGGCCGCGCGACATCAGCTGAACCTGACGGCGCTCAGCGTCGGCCTGGTTGCGATCGCCGGCATTGCGCTGCTCCGCCGCCTGCTGCCGTGGTTCCCGGGATCACTGCTGGTCATTGCGATCGCGTCTACGGCCGCGGCATTCTTGCCCCTGCCGGTGGACACGATCTTCTCGCGTTTCGGGGAGCTGCCCTCCGGGCTGCCGACACCGTCGATACCCCATCTCAGTATCGCCAGGATCAGCGAGCTCCTGCCGTCCGCCTTCGTGATTGCCTTCCTCGCCGCCGTGGAGTCATTGCTTTCCGCAATTGTCGCGGACCGTATGATCGGTAGCAGTCACCGGTCCGGCGCAGAGCTGCTCGCCCAAGGCGCAGCGAACATTGTCTCGCCTATGTTCGGAGGCCTTCCGGCGACCGGCGCGATCGCGAGGACAGCGACGAACGTGCGCGCGGGCGGACGCACTCCGGTGGCCGGCATCGTGCATGCGACAGTGATCCTCATCGTCATGTTGGTTGCCGCGCCACTCGCCGGCTATCTCGCCATGCCTGCCTTGGCCGCCCTGCTCATCGTCACCGCATGGCTGATGAGCGAACCAAGCCGCTGGTCCGAGCGCATGAGGCTGCCCTCGGGGGATCGCGTATTGTTCTTCATGACCATGATCCTGACCGTCGCCAGCAATCTGACGATCGCGATCGCCGTCGGCACCGGCGCGGGCCTGGCGCTTCGATTGCTCCGCAAGGATGTCGAACCGGCGGAGTGGACTCCGGCCGACCGTTCGAAGCTTTAAGGCAGATATTCGCGGCTCAAGGACTGCTTTCGGCCCGTTGCGGGCATTGGCTCTTCAAACACAAACGGAAATTTATCGTTCAAAGGACGCGTTCGGCGATCAGCTTTTTTTCCTCGGCGATCGCCCTGGCCGGATTAAGACCCTTGGGGCAGACATTCGTGCAATTCATGATTGTGTGGCAGCGATAGAGACGGAACGGATCCTCGAGTTGATCCAGCCGCTCACCCGTCGCCTCGTCGCGGCTGTCGACGATCCAGCGATAGGCCTGAAGCAGAACGGCAGGGCCGAGATATCGGTCGGCGCTCCACCAATAGCTGGGGCAGCCCGTCGAGCAGCAGAAGCAGAGAATGCATTCGTAATAGCCGTCGAGCTTGGCGCGGTCCTGCGGTGACTGCAGACGCTCGCGCGAGGGCGCCGGGCTCGACGTCTTCAGCCACGGCTGGATGGAGGCATATTGGGCATATTGGTGAGTGAGGTCCGGAACGAGATCCTTCACTACGTCCAGGTGCGGCAGCGGAGTGATCTGCACCTCGCCCTTGATGCCTTCGATCGGCGTCGTGCAGGCGAGTGCGTTACGCCCGTGCATGTTCATCGCGCAGGAGCCGCAAATGCCCTCGCGGCACGAGCGGCGGAAGGTCAGCGTCGGGTCGATCTCATTCTTGATCTTGATCAGCGCGTCCAGGACCATCGGCCCGCATTTATCGAGGTCGATCGTGTAGCGGTCCCAGCGCGGATTGGCGCCGGTGTCGGGATCGTAGCGATAGATCTTGAACGTCTTGAGGCGCTTGCCCTCTTCGGGCTTCCACTCGCGGCCCCTCTCGATCTTGCTGTTCCTGGGAAGCGTGAATTCGGCCAATGCTTTCATTCCTGCTGAATGCCCGTTCTCAACGCTTATCGAAAAGGATGGTTGGTAGCCAATGCAGGCCATGTCGGGAACTTCGCGAGATGCGCAGCGTCAAATGGACATGGCGCCAGCACCAACCGTCTGAACTGATCGGGCCTCTCCCGAATGATGTGGCCGATAGTCGCGAACGCGCGGGAGCTCGATCGCATTTCTGCCGGACAGGCGCACAAGCCATGCAGACGATTTTGGGCCGTCAATGGAATGGAGCAGCCGACGTGGCAACTTGCCCACCGGACCAGGACGATGTCGCGGCACGCAAACGAGCGGCGGCATGCGCCGCCGTCGCCGAGATCGAGGACGGGATGCTGGTCGGCCTTGGCACCGGCACGACGGCGAACTTCGCCATCGCCGCGCTCGGGGAACGGGTCGCGGCGGGCCTGAAGGTGACGACCGTCGCAACGTCGCTCGCCGCCGGCCGCGCCGCGGAAGCGGCCGGCCTGCCGGTGCTTTCCTTCGACACGCTGGCAAGGCTCGATCTGGCCATCGACGGCGCCGACGAGCTCGATCCGCAATTGCGCGCGATCAAGGGAAAAGGCGGCGCCATGCTGCGCGAGAAGATCGTCGCGGCGGCGGCCAGCGCGCATGATCGTGATCGTCGACGCCGGCAAGCAGGTGACCAGGCTCGGCCGGGGCGCGCTTCCAGTCGAGGTGCTGCCGTTCGCGGCCGGCTTCGTTTCGGATCGCATCGAGCGTTTGGGGGCGACGGTCAGCCTGCGAATGGCGGGCGACGCCAGTCTACCGGACCGATCAGGACAATATCATTCTCGACTGCCGGTTCGGCGCGATCGATGATCCGCGAAGCCCTGGCCTCCGCCTTGTCGGCGATCCCCGGGCGTGCTCGGGCACGGCCTGTTCCTCGACGAGATCGACGTCGCTTATGTCGGCCGAGGCGACGGGGTCTTCCAGCTGACCCGCGGCGCGTCATGAACGATCCCGCAGACACAAGACGACGTGACGCGCATCGGACCGCGGTTCGCGTCATCCGAACGACGCCCTGCCCGACCGGAGAACCGAAATGGCCGCTGATTCAGGTGAGCGTCGCGTCTCCTTCCATCGACGAGCTCACGATCAACACGATCCGGACCCTGACGCTGGATGCGGTCGAGAAAGCGGCTTCGGGCCATCCCGGAACGCCGATGGGCATGGCGCCGGTCGGCTATACCCTGTGGAGCCGGTTCCTGCGCTACGACCCGGACCGCCCCGACTGGCCCAATCGCGATCGCTTCGTGCTGTCGGTCGGCCACGCGTCCCTGCTCCTTTATTCGCTGCTGCACCTTTCCGGCGTGCGCGAGATCGACGCCGACGGCAGGCATACCGGCAAGCCGGCGGTCAGCCTCGACGATATCCGGCAGTTTCGGCAGCTCGACTCCAAGACTCCCGGCCATCCCGAATATCGCGTGACCACCGGCGTCGAAGCGACCACCGGTCCGCTCGGCCAGGGTTGCGGCAATTCGGTCGGAATGGCGCTCGCGGAACGCTGGCTCGCCGCGCATTTCAATCGCGACGGCGCCATCCTGTTCGACCACGACGTCTACGCCTTGTGCAGCGACGGCGACATGATGGAAGGCGTGGCGAGCGAGGCAGCATCGCTCGCCGGGCATCTCAAGCTCGCGAACCTTTGCTGGATCTACGACAATAACCACATCACGATCGAGGGCGGAACGCCGCTCGCCTTCAGCGAAAGCGTGGCCGAGCGGTTTCGCGGCTATGGCTGGAATGTCCTGCACGTCGCGGACGCCAACGATCTGGATGCTGTCGCGCGAGCGCTCGATACGTTCCGCGAGACCGAGGACGCGCCGACCCTGATCGTCGTCGACAGCGTCATCGGCTGGGGCTCGCCGGTCGCCGGCACCGCCAAGGCGCATAGCGATCCGATGGGCGCGGAAGCGATCCGGGAGACGAAGCGCAATTACGGCTGGCCCGAGGATTCGCAGTTCCTCGTGCCGCCCGGAGTGGTGGATCATTTCCGCGCCAGCCTCGCCGGTCGGTCGAGCGCCGCTTCGCGAGGCCTGGGAGCAGACCCTGGTCCGCTATCGCGCCGAACATCCCGAGCTCGCCGAGGAGCTCGATCGCATGCTCGAAGGCAGGCTGCCCGACGGCTGGGCCCGCGACATTCCGGACTTCGCGCCGGATGCCACGGGAATGGCGTCGCGCGATGCCGGCGGCAAGGTGCTGAACGCGATCGCGCACAACATGTCCGCTCTGGTCGGCGGCGCGGCGGATCTCGCGCCTTCGACCAAGACCAGGCTGACCTTCGAGGGCGCGGGCGATCTCGAAGCGGCGACAGCCACGGCGGCCGGAACATGCATTTCGGCGTTCGCGAGCATGCGATGGGCGCGATCGCCAACGGCATGGCTCTTTCCTACCTGAGGCCGTTCACCGCGACCTTCCTCGTCTTCAGCGACTATATGCGCCCGCCGATCCGGCTCGCCGCGATCATGGAGCTGCCGACCATTTTCGTGTTCAGCCACGATTCGATCGGAGTCGGCGAGGACGGGCCGACGCACCAGCCGGTCGAGCATCTGGCGGCGCTGCGCGCCATTCCCGGCCTCAACGTCATCCGGCCCGCCGACGCCAACGAAACCGCCGAAGCCTGGCGGGTGGCGATGACGCGGACCAGGATGCCGAGCTGCATCATCCTCTCGCGCCAGAAGCTGCCGACGATCGACCGCGGCCGCTACGCCTCGGCCGATCAGCTGGCCAAGGGCGCCTATGTGCTTGCCGATGCCGACGGCGGCGATCCCGAGCTGCTCCTGCTCGCCACCGGCAGCGAGGTCTCGCTGGCGCTCGGCGCGCACGAACAGCTCGCCGCCGAGGGCGTCCGCTCGCGCGTCGTGTCGATGCCGTGCTGGGCTTTGTTCGAACAGCAGCCGAAGAGCTATCGCGACGCGGTGCTGCCCCCGTCTGTCCGCGCCCGCGTCGCGGTGGAGCAGGCGGGCTCGCTCGGCTGGGACCGCTATGTCGGGCCCGACGGCGCGACCGTGACCATGAGCACATTCGGCGCGTCCGCTCCGTTTGCGAAGCTCAAGGAGAGGTTCGGCTTCACGGTTGCCCAACCTGGTCAAGGTGGCGCGAAGCGTGATGAGCGCGGAGAAGGAATGATGGCCAATCGATTGCACGCGCTCGAGGCCGAGGGGCAGGCGGTATGGCTGGACTTCCTCGACCGAAGTTTCCTCGCCGAGGGCGGCTTCACGCGCCTGATCGAGGAGGACGGAGTGACCGGAGTCACCTCCAATCCGTCGATCTTCGAAAAGGCGATCGGCCACGGCCGCGAATATGACGAGGATATCGCCGCGCTGGTTCGCGAGGGCGAGCCGAGCCTCACCCAGATCTACGAGCATCTGGCGATCACCGACATCCAGGCCGCGGCCGACGCTCTGCGCCCGGTCTACGACCGGCTGGACGGCGCGGACGGCTTTGCGAGCATCGAAGTCTCGCCCTTTCTCGCGGGCTCGACCCAGGGGACGATCGACGAGGCGCGCCGGCTCTGGGCCGCCGTCGACAGGCCCAATCTGATGGTCAAGGTGCCCGGCACCCGAGGAAGGCGTGCCGGCGGTCCGCGAACTCACCTCCAGCGGGGTCAACGTCAACATCACCCTGCTCTTCGCGATCGACATGTACGAGGCGGTCGCGGAAGCTTTCCTCGCCGGCCTCGAGGAGCGGATCGCGAGGGGCGAGGATATCTCGCGCATTTCCTCGGTGGCGAGCTTCTTCGTCAGCCGCATCGACACCAGGATCGACGAGGCGATCGACGCGCGGGTGAAGGCGGGGGATGCCGAATCCGAGGCGCTTGCCGGCGCTGCGCGGAAAGGTCGCGATCGCCAACGCCAAGCTCGCCTATCAATATTATCTCGAGCTGATCGCGAGCGACCGCTGGCAGGCGCTCGCGGCCAAGGGCGCGCGGCCGCAGCGCCTGCTCTGGGCGTCGACCGGAACCAAGGACCCGGCCTATAGCGACGTGCTTTATGTCGAGACCCTGATCGGGCGCGACACGATCAACACCATGCCGCCCAAGACCATCGAGGCGTTTCTCGATCATGGCGTGACCACGCCATCGCTGACGGCGGACATCGAAGGCGAGCGCCGGGTCCTGTCCGAGGCGGAACGCCTCGGCCTCGATCTCGCGGGCGTGACGGCCGCTTTGGTCGTCGAGGGCGTCGACAAGTTCGAGGATGCCGCCGACGCTCTGCTCGCGCGCAATCGCGAAGACGCGCTCCGAGCATGCTCGGCGACCGGGTCAACGGGTTCGAAGCCAGCCTGCCCGAGACTTTGCAAAGCCTTGTCGAGGACAGGCTTGAACGGGCTCGCGCCGAGCGTTGGTCGCGGCGGCTGTGGGCCGGCGACGCGACATTGTGGACCGGCGGCGACGAGGATCGATGGCTTGGCTGGCTGGCAGCGGGCCGCGGCGCCGCCGTGGACCTGGAAGCGCTCAGCGAGTTCGCCGCCGAAGCGCGGGAATATGAGGACATCGTGCTGCTCGGCATGGGCGGATCGAGCCTCGGCCCCGAAGTGATCGGCCGAGTGCTGGGCAGCGCTCCCGGTCATCCGGCGCTGCATGTGCTCGACAGCAGCGATCCCGGCCAGATCGCGCACGGTCGCCGCAGCGATCGATCCGGCGCGCACCCTGTTCATCGTCTCCAGCAAATCCGGTTCGACGATGGAGCCGGAGCTGCTGCGAACCTATTTCTTCGATCTGGTCAAGCAAGCGGTCGGCGCGGACGAAGCCGGGAGACGCTTCGTCGCGGTCACCGATCCCGGCTCGGATCTGGAGAAGATCGCGAAGGACGGACGGGTTCGCCCATGTCTTTGCCGGCGATCCGGCGATCGGCGGACGCTATTCCGTGCTGTCGCCCTTCGGAATGGTGCCCGCGGCAGCGATCGGCATCGACGTCCCCGCCTTTTTCGCCGCCACGCGGCCGATGGTCATTTCCTGCGGCGCCGACGTTCCGCCGGCGGCCAATCCCGGCATGCGGCTCGGCGCGATCATCGGCGAAGCCGCAAAGGCCGGCCGCAACAAGCTGACGATCCTTGCCGAGCGAGCGATTGAGGCCGCTGGGCGCCTGGCTCGAACAATTGCTCGCGGAATCGACCGGCAAGCAAGGCAAGGGCGTGATTCCCGGTCGACCTCGAGCCTGCCGGCGACCCGGCGGCTTATGGCGACGACCGGCTGTTCGTCCATCTGAAGCTCAAGGGCGACGATGATCGCGACCTCGAGGCGCGGGTCGCGGCACTGGAAGCGGCAGGCCAGCCAGTAGTGCGGATCACCCTCGCGCGATGCCCGCCCTGATCGGGCAGGAATTCTTCCGCTGGGAGATCGCGACGGCGGTCGCCGGCGCGATCATCGGCATCGATCCGTTCGACCAGCCCGATGTCGAGGCCGCCAAGGTGAAGACCCGCCTCCTCGTCGAGGCCTATGAGCGGACGGGCAGCCTCGATCTGCGCGAGCCGGTCCTGCGCGAAGGGCAGCTCAGCTTCTTCGCGGCCCGACGGAGCCTCCGACGCGACGGCGCTGCTCAAGGCGCTGTTCGACCAGCTGACGCCCGGAGGCTATCTGGGCTTCCTCGCCTATATCGAGCGCAACGAGGCGCATGAGGCGGCGCTGAGCGCGATGCGGACCGCGGTGCGGGACGCCCGGCGCGTCGCGACCGTGGCCGGGTTCGGCCCGCGCTTCCTCCATTCGACCGGCCAGGCCTATAAAGGCGGGCCGGCGGGCGGCGTGTTCCTCGAGATCACCAGGAACAGCCGAGCCCGACCTTGCCATTCCCGGCCACCGGGCGAGCTTTGGGACCGTCCAGCTGGCGCAGGCGCTCGGCGACCTCGACGTGCTCGCCGAGCGCGGCCGGCCATGGCTGCGCATTCACATCGAGGGAGACGTGGATGCCGGACTTGAGGCGATCGGCCGGCTCGTCGCCGCGGCCCTCGCCTGAGAATTGAAAGGCTCGCTTATGCGCATCGGAATTATCGGCCTTGGCCGGATGGGCGGCAGCCATCGCGCGGCGCCTGATGCGGGCCGGACATGAGACGATCGTCTGGGACCGCGACGCGGCGGCGATCGCATCCCTGGTCCCCGATGGCGCCGCCGCTGCCACCTCGCTCGCCGATCTCGCCGATCAGCTGGGCAGCGACGCCATCTTCTGGGTGATGCTGCCGGCCGGCGATCCCACCGAGACGACGATCGAGGAGCTCGGCCGCCTTGCCGAGCCCGGCGCAATCATCATCGATGGCGGCAACAGCTTCTACAAGGACGATATCCGCCGCGCGAAGTCGCTGGCGGCGCGCGGCATCGACTATGTCGATGTCGGCACTTCGGGCGGAGTGTGGGGCCTGGAGCGCGGCTTCTGCATGATGATCGGCGGACGCGAGGAGATCGTGCGCCGGCTCGACCCGATCTTCGATGCGCTCGCGCCGGGCTTCGGCGACATCGCGCGCACCCCAGGCCGCGATCGGCCGGACGATCGCGCCGAACGCGGCTACATCCACGCCGGCCCGCCGGGCGCGCGGACATTTCGTCAAGATGGTCCACAACGGCATCGAATATGGCCTGATGCAGGCCTATGCCGAGGGCTTCGACATCCTCAAGGGCAAGGCGTCCGAAACGCTGCCCGAGGAGGAGCGCTTCACCATCGACCTTCCGGACGTCGCCGAGGTCTGGCGGCGCGGCAGCGTCATCTCCTCCTGGCTGCTCGACCTCACCGCCGCGGCGCTCGCCAGGGACCATGATCTCGAAGGATTCAGCGGCAGCGTCGCGGACAGCGGCGAGGGACGCTGGGCGATCGACGCCGCGATGGAGGAGGCGGTGCCCGCCTATGTGATCTCGGCGGCGCTCTACGCGCGCTATCGCAGCCGGGTCGAATCCACGTTCGGCGACAAACTGCTCTCGGCCATGCGCTTCGGTTTCGGCGGCCATGTCGAGACGCCCGCGATGAGCTGCGGCCGGGTCGAAACCGGCGCCGCCCGCGACCCTGGTGATCTTCGGAGTCACCGGCGACCTCGCCCGCCGGCTGCTGGTGCCGGCGCTCGTCAATCTGCGCCGCGAGGGCCTGATCACCGACGGGCTCAACATCCTCGGCATCGGCAAGCAGGATCTCGATGACGAAGCGCTCCGCCACGCATTGGCCGAGTTCGTCGATGCCGGCGATCCCGGATGGAAGAAGCTGCGCGGGCGGATCGCCTATCTCAGAGGCGACTTCGGTGACGACGCCACCTATCGGGCGCTCGGCGCGCGCATGGGACCGGGCAATGCCGCTTTCTACCTCGCAACGCCTCCGGACTTTTTCGGCGAGATCGCGAACAAGCCTGGCGGCGCATCACCTTCTCGACGAGGTTGAGGGGCGATTTCGGCGGCTGCTGATCGAAAAGCCGTTCGGCCACGACCTCGCCTCGGCGCGAGCGCTCAACCAGAGCCTGCTGAAGCTGGTGGATGAGACCCAGATCTACCGGATCGATCACTATCTCGGCAAGGAAACGGTCCGCAACATCATGGTGGCGCGCTTCGCCAACCCGATGATCGAAGCGGTGTGGAACCGCCGCTATGTCGACCATGTCCAGATCACGGCCGCCGAAGCCGTCGGCGTCGGCCGGCGGGGCAAGTTCTACGACGCGACCGGCGCCCTGCGCGACATGGTGCCCAACCATCTGTTCCAGCTGCTCGCGATGGTCGGCATGGAGCCGCCCAACAGCTTCGCCGCAAGCGCGATCCGGGCCGAAAAGACCAAGGTCGTGGAGGCGATCCGCAAGCTCTCGCCGGCCGAGGTGCAGAAGAACGTCGTGCGCGGCCGCTATGGCGCCGGACGCGTCGGCGGCGAGCCGCGAGCCGGCCTATTCGGATGAACCGGACGTCGATCCGAAGAGCCGCACCGAAACCTATGTGGCGATGAAATTGTGCCTCGACACCTGGCGCTGGTCGGGCGTGCCCTTCTACCTGCGGACGGGCAAGGCGATGGCGCGGCGGGACACCGAGATCGTGCTCCAGTTCAGGCCGGTTCCATGCGCCTTGTTCCGCCATGGCGGCGTGACCAGCTGCCGACCAACCGCCTGGTCATCCGGATCCAGCCCGACGAGGGGATCAGCTTCGATTTCCTCGCGAAATTGCCCGGGCCGGCCGTCGAGACCGCGCCGGTCAGCATGGACTTTCGCTACGGCGACCATTTCCAGCTGGGCAGGCTCACCGGCTACGAGACCCTGCTCTACGACATGATGATCGGCGACCAGACCCTGTTCCAGCGCGCCGACGCGATCGAAGCATCCTGGGCGGCCGTGCAGCCGATCCTCGATGCCTGGAGCCGCGGCCGAGGCCGGCCCCAGAGCTACAAGGCGGGGAGCAATGGGCCGGAAGCGGCCGACGCGTTGCTCGCCCGGGACGGCCGCGCCTGGCATTCGCTCGAAGCATGAGCCCGGTCGAGCCTCCTGCCGAAGCGATCCGGCTGCTGGTGTCCGACATCGACGGGACGCTGGTGCGCGACGACAAGAGCCTGCCCGAGGCCAATCGCGACGCGATCCTCGCTTTGGCGGCGGCCGGAGTGCCGACCACCCTGATCAGCGCGCGCCCGCCGAGCGGCATGCTGGAGCTGGCCGCAACGCTTGCGCCTCACCGGTCCCCTGGCCGCATTCAACGGCGGCACGCTTTTCGATTCCGACGGCACGATCCGCTTCGCTCACCGGCTCGAGGCGCGCCGACGCAGCGGCGATGCTGCGATTGCTCGACAGGCCGGGCGTCGCGCGCTGGGTCTATGCCGACGGAGCCTGGTTCGTCGCCGGCCTCGACAATCCCCATCTCGCGCGCGAGCGGCTCGCCGCCGCGGTCGAGCCGGTGATCCGGACCGATTTCGCCGGGCTCGACGGGCGCATCGACAAGATTGTCGGGGTCAGCGACGATCATGACCTGCTCCGGCGGCTGGAGGAGCAGGCCAAAGAGATGATCGGCGCGCGCGCGACGATCGCGCGCTCCCAGCCTTATTATCTCGATATCACCCATCGCCTCGCCAACAAGGGCGACGGGATTGCCGCGCTGGCGCAGGCGTTCGGAGTCGAGCTGACGCAGGTCGCGGCACTGGGCGACATGACGAACGATCTTCCGATGTTCGCCCGCGCCGGACTGTCGGTGGCGATGGGACAGGCGCCCGCCTGCGTGCGGGCGGCGGCGAACGCCATCGCCACGACCAACGAAGAGGGCGGAGTGGCCGATGCCATCGCCCGTTTCGTTCGCCCGAGAATTGCCCGGGCATGAGCCGGCCGCTGCTCGTCGCGCCATCGCTCCTCGCCGCCGACTTCACGCGGCTGGGCGAAGAAGTTCGCGCGGTCGATGCGGCGGGCGCGGACTGGATCCATCTCGACATCATGGACGGCCGGTTCGTTCCGGACATCTCCTTCGGACCGGGCGTGGTCGAGGCGGTGCGCCGAGTGACGAAGAAGCCGCTCAATGTCCATCTGATGGTGGTCGAGCCGGAACGCTCGCTCGAGCTCTATGCCGCGCGCCGGCGCGGATCATCTGCTGGTCCAGGCGGAGCCCGGGTCGACCATTCACCTCCATCGGGTGCTGAGCCGCGTGCGCGAGCTCGGCTGCCGCCCGGGCGTGGTGATCGACCCGGCGACGCCGATCCTGTGGATCGACCCTGTCCTCCATCTCGCCGACATCATCCTGGTGATGACCGTCAATCCGGGTTTCGGCGGCCAGGCCTTCCTGCCCGAGACGCTGCCGAAGATCGCGGCGCTTCGCGCGCGCTGCGCGGAGCTCGGCCTCGCTCCGCATATCGAAGCCGACGGCGGCCAGAATGTCGACACGGTTCGTGCGACGGTCGCGGCCGGGGCCGACGTCATCGTCGCTGGAACGGCCATCTTCGGCGCCTCCGACTATGCGGAGGCGATCGCCGGCATTCGCGAAGCGGCTTCGCCGATCTAGGTTGAGTCCGATTGGGCATATCGTCTAACAGCCGCCATTCGACATCGCTTCAGCCCATGACGACCAGGATCTCATGGCTCTTGCCGTCCTCGGGCAGATCGAAGCCGAAGCGGCCGCTCGGCGATCTCGGTTCCGTCGATCCGCGCCGATGCGATCCCCTTTGCGACACCGTTCGGGATTGTCGACGCGGATGTCGAAACGCGTCGAACCGCGGCGGAGCGTGACCTCGAAGCCCGGCCAGCTCTCCGGAATGCAGGGGTCGAGATGGAGCGCCGAGCCGGTCAGGCGCAAACCCAATATCTCTTCCATTCCGGCGCGGTACAGCCAGGCGGCCGAGCCCGTATACCAGGTCCAGCCGCCGCGGCCGACATGATCCGCGGCGGAATAGACGTCGGCGGCGACGACATAAGGCTCGACCTTGTAGCGGCGCAGGTCCGAGCGGCTGCGGGCGTGGTTGATCGGGTTGAGCATCCAGAACAGGCTTGCGGCCTTCGCTCCTTCGCCGAGCCGCGCCAAGGCGATGACCGACCAGGCGGCGGCGTGGGTATATTGGCCGCCATTTTCGCGAATGCCGGGCGGATATCCCTTGATGTAGCCGGGATCGTGGTCCGTCCGGTCGAACGGCGGGGTGAACAGCAATGCCAGGCCGTCATCGCCGCGGATCAGCTCGCGCTCGACCGCCGCCATTGCCCGGCTCGCGCGCTCGGGATTGGCGGCTCCCGACATGACCGCCCAGGACTGGGCGATCGAAATCGATCCGGCATTCGTCGCTCGCCGCGCGAGCCGATCGGCGTGCCGTCGTCGAACCATGCCCGCCGATACCAGCCGCCGTCCCAGGCCTCGCGCTCGAGCGCCTTTTGCAGCGCCGAAGCCTGGTCGCGCCACTTCGCCGCGCGCGCCGCATCGCCGCGTGACTTCGCCACCGCCGCAAAGGCGGTCAGGGACATGTGCGAAAGCCAGGCGAGCCAGACGCTTTCGCCCTTGCCCCCCTCCCCGACCCTGTTCATGCCGTCGTTCCAGTCGCCGCCCCCGATCAGGGGAAGCCCGTGGGCGCCGCGCGCAAGGCTCGCGTCGAGGCCGAGCGCGCAATGCTCGTAGACGCTCGCCGTTCTGTCCGAGACGGTGGGGGCGAAGAAGCTGGCATCCTCGCCTTCCTTCAGCGCCGGGCCCTTCGAGGAAGGGCGCGGCCTCATCGAGAAGCGAGGCATCGCCGGTCGTCTCGAGATAATGGGCGACGCAAAAGGCAAGCCAGACCCGGTCGTCGGAGATGCGCGTGCGCACGCCCTGGCCCGAATGCGGCAGCCACCAATGCTGGACGTCGCCCTCGGCGAACTGGCGGCCGGCGGCGCGGACCAGATGCTCGCGCGTCAGAGACGGACGGATAGCGGCGAGCGCCATTCCGTCCTGGAGCTGATCGCGAAAGCCGTAGGCGCCGCTCGCCTGGTAGAAGCCCGAACGCGCCCAGAGCCGGCAGGCGATCGTCTGATAGAGCAGCCAGCCGTTGAGCATGATGTCGATCGAACGGTCGGGCGTCTTGACCTGGACCGTGCCGAGCAGCCCTTCCCACTGCTCGCGGACCTCGGCCAGCACCGCGTCCAGATCCGCATCGCGATAGCGGGCGATGAGCGCGGCGGCCTGTTCCGGCCCGTCGGCGTCGCCGAACAGGATCACGATCTCGGTTTCCGCGCCCGGCGCCAGCTCGACGGTCGTGCCCATCGCGCCGCACGGATCGAGCCCCGCCCCGACCGCGCCGGAAAGCTGCGCAGTTCCGGCGAGGCCGGCCGGATCGGACAGGCAGCCGTTGCGGCCGATGAACTCGCGGCGGTCCGCCGGTCCAGCTCGTCTGCCGGCCGCCAAGGTCGAGAAAGGCGACGCGCCCGGCGAAAGCCGCGATTCCACGGATTGCGGGCGAACATCGCCCCGAGGACCGGATCGATCTCCGTCGAAACGAATGGCGCCGAAGCCGCGCGGGACGTGCCGAGCACCCATTCCACATAGCTCGTGACGGACAGCCGCCGCGGCCGATCGGTGGTGTTGCGCAGCTTCAGGCGCGCGATCCTGATCGGGTCCGCCACGGGCACGTAGGTCAGCAGCTCCGATTCGATGCCGTGCGCTTCATGCTCGAACCGGCTGTAGCCCCAGCCGTGCCGGGCGACATAGACGCCCAGATCGTCGCGAATGGGCAGTGCGGTCGGGCACCACAGCTCGCCGCTCTCTTCGTCGCGCAGGTAAATGGCTTCGCCCGGGCGGTCGGTAACCGGATCGTTCGACCAGGGAGTCAGCTGATGCTCGCGGCTGTTGACCGACCAGGTAAAGCCGCAGCCTTCCGCCGACACCTGAAATCCGAAGCCCGGGTTGGCAATGACGTTGATCCAGGGCGCGGGAGTCGACTGGCCGGGGCCGAGGGTGACGACATATTCCCTTCCCTCTTCCGCAAATCCGCCGATCCCGTTGAAAAACTCGAGCTCGGGGCCGGCGGCCGGCGGCTGCGCGCTCCGGATGGAAGAGCTTGCGCTGCCGCGCGCGGGGGACGGACAGGCTCCTTGATGCGATTGAGCTGCTCGGCAAGCCCGCCGCCGTCGCCCGTCAGCCGAACGCGCGCGGCCGACGCCAGCAACGCGCACGTTTCGGGCGGCAGGAGATCGGCGCGCAGCAGGAACACCTGTCCCGTCGCGCCCTCCGCCGACGCCGGCGGCCACGCCTGGCTGGTGCGCAAGATGGTCTCGAGCGCGGATTGCAGGTCCTGAAGGTAGGAGGAAGCCCGTTCGTTGAGGATGACGAGGTCCACCTCGAGCCTGCGGGTCCGCCAATATTCCATGGCCTGCAGCAGCTGGTGAACGATCCTGATGTCCTCGATGTTCGCGATGCGCAGCAGGATGATCGGCAGGTCGCCCGAGATGCTCTGCGGCCAGAGACCGGATTGCGGTCCGGCGCCGCGCATGATCACTTCCGAGGACGGCCGCAGCGACGGCCCGGCATAGATGAGATGCCCGGCGAGACGCTGGAACTCGCTCGCCTCGTCCCGGTCGATGCCGAGATGATGGAGCTGCACCTGCGCCTGGGTCCAGGCGAGCGTGACCGCCCGGTCGAACGCGCTGATGTCGTTGGTCCTGTCGACGGCGTCGAGCAGCTTTTCCCGGGACTCGGCCACCAATGTCCAGAAGTCGATGTGCGCGGCCGCGCCCGGCGCGAGGCGGACCCGCCGGCGCAGGACGAAGACCGGATCGAGGACCGCTCCGGTCGATCGCGACAGAAGGCGTCCGTCGATCGCCGCGGCCGGAGTCCGAACGCCGAGCCCCCGGCCGAGGAAGCGGGCGCGGTCGGTTTCGAACTCCGCCTTTCCCACGCTTTCGCCCGAGGCGACCGAATGATGCGCGGCCCAGATTTCCGGCTCGTCCGGCGAGCGGCGGCGGCGCGTGGCGAGGATGGCGCCGAAGCGCGCGACATATTCGGTCTCGACGGACATTTTGGAGAAGGCCGGATGGGCGACATCGGCCGCCTGCGGGGCGATGGCGATCTCGGCATAGGAGGTGACCTCGATGTCTCGCGTCCGCTCGCCGTTGTTGGTGATGGTCAGGCGACGAACCTCGGCGTCGTCCTCGGTCGAGACGACCACCTCGAGCGTCGTATGGAGATCGCCGTCCTGGCGCGAGAATGTCGCCCGCTCCTCGCTGAACGCGACCGAATATTGATCCGGCCGGGCGCTCGTCGGCTGGTAGGTCGCCGACCATAATCGGTCGCTCTCGACGTCCCGCAAATAGATATAGGATCCCCAGTCGTCGCAGGTCGCGTCCTCGCGCCACCGGGTCACCGCGAGGTCCCGCCAGCGGCTGTAGCCCGACCCGGCCGCCGTGAGCATGACGCTGTAGCGGCCGTTGGAGAGGAGATGCGTGGCCGGAGACGCGGCATGCGGGTCGGCCTGCCGCCAGCCGCCCGATCGTCTCGAGCTCGCGGATCCTCCTGTGGGGCTTCGCGTCGCTCGCCCATGACGGCGCAGCGGCGATCTCGCGGGGCATGCGCTCGTGCAGCAGCAGCTCCGCAGCGCGCACGATCGGCTCGGCATGGAATCGCTCTCGCATCATCCCGCCGAGCAAGGCGTCGGCGATGGCGACGATGGTCATCCCCTGATGGTGGGCCATGAACGCGCGAACGATCGCGACCTTCTGCCCATCCGACAATCGGCGCGGCGTGAAGTCGAGCGCCTCATAATATCCGAAGCGGCCGCGCGCGCCGTCGGCCGCCAAGCCGCGTGAAATTGCGCGCCGCGGCGACCGGGTCGATGATCGCGGCGAGCGCGGTGGCATAAGGCGCGATCGACGGCGTCCTCGCCCAGGCCGCGCTTCAGCCCGAGCCCCGGAATGCCGAAGTTGGAATATTGATAGGTGAGCTGCAGATCGCGCGCGTTGTAGGCGGACTCGGATATGCCCCAGGGCGTCGCCAGGGCCCTGGCATATTCGATCTGTCTTCGGACGATCGCGCGATTGGTACGCCCGATAATGCTTTCGGTCGGCGCGTGCATGATCAGCGACGGCATCAGATATTCGAACATCGAGCCGGACCAGGACAGCAAGGCCGCGCCGCCGCGGACATGCGTCACGCCATGTCCAAGCCGGAACCAGTGCCGCGCGCGGCAGGTCGCCCTTGGCGATGGCGATGAAGCTCGCGAGGCGCGCTTCCGAGGCCAGCAGGTCGTAGGAGCTTTCGTCGAGCGCGCCGTCGCGAACCACGAAGCCGACGGAAAGGAGCAGGCGCTCCTCGTTCAGGAGGAAACCGAACTCCATGGCGAATGCCATTTCCCGCGCCGCGCGGCCGATGGCCGACAATCTGGCCGCGAGATCGTCGGACGGACGCCAGGTCGCGCTGGTGGCTGGCGACGGACCGGCAGACCGCCTGAGCCCAGAAAAGGATGTCCGAAGCATCCTCGCCCCGCTCGATCGCGAACGCCCTGGCGAGATCGACGAGGATTTCGGCGGGTCCCGCAAGCGCGGCAAGGCGGCCGGCGAGAGTTTCGCCGTCAGGCGGAACGCGGCACGCCTCGGCGAAGAGATGCGCGACGGACTCGTCGAGCTGACGCCAGGTGACGGTTTCGGTGCGGCGGCGGTCCCGCAGCGCTTCGACCTCTTCCCGCACGAGGCTGAGCGCATCGACGATCCCGGCGAGGCGCTTCGCATCTTCAAGCGGGCGTCTCGCACCAATCCTGGCAGGCGTTGGCGAGCGCGATGAGATGTCCGGCGAGATTGCCGCTGTCGACCGAAGAGACATATTGCGGGTCGAGGGCGCGGAGGCTTTCCGTATCGTACCAATTGTAGAAATGGCCGCGATATCGCTCGAGCTTCGCCATCGTCGCCATCGTCGCCTCGAGCCGCTCGATCGTGTCGAGCGCGCCCGTCCAGCCGAAATCGTGCGCGCTCGCCGTCGAGAGGAGATAGAGGCCGAGATTGGTCGGCGAGGTGCGGCGGGCGAGAACCGGCGACGGCTCTTCCTGGAAATTGTCCGGCGGAAGCATGTTGTCGCTGGAGGTGACGAAGGTCTCGAAGTAGCGCCAGGTGCGCCGCGCGATCAGCCGCAGCGCGCGCCGGTCGGCTCTCGCTCGCCGCATGCTCCGCAACCGCGCTCGATCGCCGGCTCACCCAGCGCGCGACGGCGGGTGACGCGATCCACAGGAGAGCGAAAGGAGCGGCCAGATAGACGGTCCGGTCGCCGAACAGCCATGTCCCGGCGAGCGCGACCACGCCGGTGACGACCGCGCCGGCCATCCACCGGTAATAAGCGCCGAGGCTGGGATCGGGGCCGATGGTCGCCTGCGCCGCCGGCGTCCATTGCAGGAGATTGCGCCGGCGTGACGAACAGTCGAAACAGGGTTCGAATGACCGCGTCGGCCATCAGCCAGGCCTGGTGCGCGAGCAGAGTCACGATCAGCAGGGCCTGCGAGAGCGCGCCGCCGAGATCGGAAAGGACCCTGGCGAAGTGGACGCGGGCGCGGATGCCCGGGTGACGGGCCCCGGCCGACGCCAGCACCGGCGACACGCTCGGAAGCGCGATCGTCCCGAGGAAGAAGAGCGTCCACACCAGCGCCGCTTCGAACGGCAGCGCCCAGCCCGCCAGCAAGGCCAGCACGCAGGTCAGGGGCGTGACCGACCGCCGCAGATTGTCGACCATTTTCCAGCGGCCGCTCGCCGGCATCCTCGCCGGCAGACGCCGGGATTTTCCGAGAAGCGCGCTCCAGCCGAGGATCCAGGGCAGCAATTGCCAGTCGCCGCGCGCCCAGCGATGGTAGCGCAGCGAGGCGACGTCGTAGCGGGCCGGATAGGATTCGACGACCTCGACGTCCGAGGCAAGGCCGGCGCGGGCGAACACCCCTTCGAACAGATCGTGGCTGAGCAAGGTGGAGTCCGGAACCCGGTCGGCGAGAACGGTCTCGAAGGCATCGACCGCGTAGATGCCCTTGCCGGCATAGGAACCCTCGCCGAACAGATCCTGATAGACGTCGGAAACGGCGGCGGAATAAGGATCGATGCCGTTGGGGCTGGAGAATGCGCGCTGATAGGCCGAGCCTTCGTCGCCGACCGGAAGGTTCGGGGTGACGCGCGGCTGGAGGATCGCATAGCCCTCGATGACGCGCCGCCTGGCGGGGTCGACAACCGGCTGGTTCAACGGATGCGCCATCTTGCCGATCAGCCGCCGCACCGTGTCGGGCGGAAGCCTCGTATCCGCGTCCAGGGTGATGACATAATGGACGCCCTCGGGCACCGTCGGCGGGCGCCCGTCGAGGCTGAGGAAGGTCGTGTCGCGGGCGCCGCGCAGCAGGCGGTTCAGCTCGTGCAGCTTGCCGCGCTTGCGCTCCCAGCCGATCCACAGGCGCTGGCTTTCGTTCCACACGCGCCGGCGATGGAGCAGCAGGAACCTGTCGCCGCCGGGCGCCGGCGCGTGCCGGCGGTTCAGGCGGGCAATGGCTTCGACGGCGGTCTGCAGGAGCGCGTCGTCGCCCTCGACCGTCTCGCTTGCCGCATCGGGCCAGTCCGAGAGCAAGGCGAACTGAATCTCCCCGCCGATGCTGGCGAGATGATGGATTTCCAGTCGCTCGACCTGCTCGATGATGGCTTCGGGCCGGGTCAGCAGGGTCGGCACCACCACCAGAGTGCGCAAATGGGCGGGCACTCCGCCGCGCAGCTCCAGACCCGGGACCTGCGTGGCGCCGAACCGGCGCGTCACCCCCTGGTTGACGAGCGCCACCGCCGAATCGATCGCCGGCACCGCGCCGAGCAGCCCGAGCACGCCGAGCAGGATCCAGTCCACGCTGGCCTCGACATGGAAGAGGACCGGGAAAGCCGAGCAGCAGCAAGGCGACGAGGGCGCCGGCGCCGGCATAGCCGCCGACGCCGAGCGCGCGATAGGCGCGGCTCGCGACCGTCGAGAAGGACGGACGAAAGCCCAGGGCGGCCTCGAACGCCGGCACGGCCCTCGGCGGTCAGATAATAGCCCGGATCCTTGCGGCGGCGCTCGGTCGCTGCGGCCGCGGCCTCGACGGCGCGGTTCGCGACCTCCAGCTCGTCGAGGCCGGACCCTCGGGCGAGCTCCTCGACGGCGGTGCGGTAGAGGTTGCGGGTCGCGAAATCCATCTTCGCGAAATCGCAGCCCTTGGCGAGCACGGGGTCGACCAGCGAGACGCGTTCGAAGATGACCGACCAGTCGACGTCGGAGATGTGCCGCATGCTGGTGATGATGTTGCGCACCGTGACATTGGCCGAGATCTGCCTTTGCTGCTCGTCGTGGATGGCGCTGTCGGCTCGTCCGTCCGTCCGCCGCCAGGCGTTCGTCGAGCCGGCCGAGCATGGCGGTGAAGGGCCGGGCTCTGATCCCTCAGCCGGTGGATCAGCTGGAGCGCCAGCGCGTCGGACGGCGCTTCGCGGCCCGAGCTCGGTCGACCAGATCGTCTTCCGTTTGTCCGGGGCCGTCGCGCGCTCGAGCAGATGATCGGCGATCGCGTCGGCCTTGCGGCGCTCGTCGCGGCTGTAGACGATGCGCTCGGCGATCCGCCTCAGATTCTCGACCAGGATGATGCGCAGGGTGATCGCCGAAGCCCACAATTCGCCGATCGTGAGCGGCTGCTCCTCCTGATAGGCGTGGATGAAGGCGCACCAGGTATCGACATCGAAGCGGCTGTCGGTGTGCGCGACGAACGCCCAGACCAGCCCGAACACCCTCGGCAGCCCGGCAAAGGGACCGTCGGCGAGCTTGGGCAACTGGCGATAATAAGCCGGCGGAAGGTCCAGCCGCACTTCGCGAATCTGGCGCTCGACGAGATGGAAATTGTCGATCAGCCATTCCGCGGCGGGGGTGATCGCGGCCTTGTCGTCCACCGCCGCGCAGATCGAGCGATAGGAGTCGATCAGGCTCGCTTCGTTGGCCGCCAGGCGGTCGAGCAGCGGGTGTCCCAATTGGCGGTGCGGCTTGACGGCCCTGGGCGAGCGCCAGGCTTCGCGCATGCTCCTCCATCCGCTCGGCGCTGAAGAGCTCTTCGCGAATGGCCGCCGTATCGTTCCACGGCGGCTGCGAGGCGCGCGCTTGAAAGCCCGGCCAAGGAGAGGCGCCAGGGCAAAGGTCAAGGACAGAGGCTCGGCGATTGTCGAAATCAAGGCATGTTCCTCAACGTTCGTGGGCACTGGCCGCTCGGCGTGGGCGCTGACGGCCGGGACCCGAGAACTCGCCCCGTCTGATTTGGACTGCCGCGTGCGCGGAAGGGTTCCCCAAAGAGGCGGAACCGGCAGTACCCGGCTATCTGGCCTTGCGAAAGCGTTCGCTTCCCCTTCTGGTCATGACGTGCGCGCGAGCCTGTTGCGCGGTGCGCAGTGCCGCCGATCGTCGCGGGCCGATGCCTGCCGACTTCTCGACAAGGCTCGCCGTCAGGCTGATGTCGACGCCGGCCAGCGCCTTCGACACCGGGCAAGTCGCTCCTGGCGGCCTCCGCATGGGCGGAGAAGCCGCTCGCGATCCAGTCCCGGGACCTCGCCTTCCGTCACCAGTTCGATATGCGTGATCGCGAAGCCATCGCCCGATCGCTCGATGCTGACCTTCGCGACCGTCCTGATCCGCGTCGGCGTGTAGCCTGCTTCGGTGAGGAGCAGCGACAGGGCCATGGAAAAGCAGCTCGCATGGGCGGCGCCCAGGAGCTCCTCGGGATTGGTTCCCGGTTCCTCCTCGAAGCGCGACCCGAAGGAATAAGGGCCCTCGAAAGCGCCGCTGCCGAGGCTGACGCAGCCGCCGCCGTCCCGCACGCGCCCGCGCCATTCCGCCGTCGATGTCCGCACAACCATTTCACTTCTCCTCCTGCATGCGGTGGTCCGGGCCGTTCCCAGATCCATCCGGGTGGGTCGCTGGCCGGGAAGGATTCTTCCGAGGCTTCGTCGACCGGATTGTCCTTTGCGGCCGGAGCCGCGGTCGCCGAGGCGCTGCTCCACCCGGCGCCTCACCTCGTCCAATATCCCGGCATGGGTGCCGGACAGGTGGCGCTCCAGATCATCCTCGATCTCGAGCACGCATGCGCAGATCGTCTGGGCGACCGCTTCGCGGACATGGTCGTCGAGCGGGAGTTCGGGCGCGCGCCCGGCGCAGGTCGAGCGCCCTTTCGACGGCGCAGCTCGATCTGCTCGGGCGAGATGGGATCGCCATATTCGCTCATGCCATCGTCCCCTGCGGCGCCGAAACCGGCGCGAGGCGGACGGATGGGCTCGCCGGCCGCTCGCACGAAGCCCGGTCGAAAGGAAACTTGCCCGACAAGGCGCCGCTGAGGCCCGGGCCGAGCAGGCGCTGCAGCCGCCGCCGCGCGCGCAGATGCCTCGTCTTGACGGTGGCCGCCGGAATGCCGAGCGTCTCGGCGACCTCGCCGACGTCGAGCTCCTCGATCTGGCGCAAGCACGAAGACCGCGCGGAACGGCGCCGGGAGCTGGTTGATCGCGTCGTCGATCATTCTGCCTGATCTGCCCGCGCGCGACCGCCCGTTCGGGCGACACGGACATCGAGCCGCGCATCAGCATTTCGCGATAATCGTCGACGATCGGGACTTCGCTCTCCTCGAGCAACGCTCGCCGCCGCCTGGCGGAGCGGGCATGAGCCAGCGCATTGTTGATGACGATGCGGGTGAGCCAGGTGGAGAGCGAGGATCGGCCCGCGAAGCTCTTGATCGCCGCGAACGCCTTCAGATAGGCGCTCTGCACCGCGTCCTCGGCATCCTCGCGATTGCGCAATATCTGCCATGCGGCGCGAAACAGCCGCTGGTTGTTGCGCTGCATGACGAGGCGCACCGCCCCGGAATCGCGGCGCGCGATATCGGCCGCCAGCTCGAGATCGGAGCGGCTCTCATAGCGAAGGTCGGCCTGCGCGCTCATGCCGGAGCGCCGAGCCGGGCGACAGAGCGGACGACCGCTCGGGCATTCGGGATGATCCCGTTTTCCAGCCTTCGGCAGGCCGGATCGGAAGAAAAGACGCGGAAACCGCCGCGGCAGCGCACCGCAACTCCATTGATCTTGTGACGAGCTTCGGACCGCAAAACAGACGGACACGATTGCCTCCAGTTCAATGGGCACCTCGCTGACGAGGCTGCCCGTCGAGCCGACGCGACCGACCGGGCCGGGACCAAGCCGGCTCGTTCAATTCTTTCGTGGAAAGTCGCGAAGGCCGGTGCTCGCAACGGCGATCGGGAGATGTCCCGTCGCGGCGAATGGCGCCCTAGGCCGTCGCTCGTTGAGTATCGAGCGAGACGGCCCAGAGCCTAGAGGCGTGCGGTACTGCTGCCCGGATGGATTTCAGAACGTCGAGCTTTTGAAAAACTGACCATTGCGCTTTCAACATGGTTCCGATCGCTCGGATCTTCAAGGACAACGGTTTGCGGATGCTTTGATCGGCGATCCCAAACCTGCCTTGCGTCCTGCATCATCTACCTGCTATTCTATTCTAGCAAATGAATATTATTGTAGGTTGAGATCAAAATTGTTGATGTTATTGCTCAGCTCTCGGCGGCCATCGCCGGATCGCGGCATGACCGGCGCGCGCATCAGCCCGCTCGCCGGCAAGCTCCTCGATCCCGCCCAGCTGATCAGACCCGCCGACCTGATCGGTGCCTATTTTTCCGGCGTTCCGGATCCGTCGCAGCCGTCGCAGCGCATCCATTTCGGCACCTCGGGTCATCGCGGCTCCGCATTCCGCAATTCGTTCAACGAGCCGCACATCGTGGCGATCGCCCAGTCGATCTGCCTCTATCGCAGGCGACATGGAATAGACGGCCCGCTCTTCCTCGGCATCGATACGCATGCCCTTTCCCGGCCGGCCTTCGTCACCGCGCTCGAGGTGTTCGTCGCGAACGAGGTCGTGACGATGATCGACGCTGACGACGGCTACACCCCGACGCCCGTCATTTCGCACGCGATCCTCGCCTACAATCGCGGCCGCACCGACGGGCTCGCCGACGGCGTCGTCCTCACCCCGTCGCACAATCCGCCGGAAGACGGCGGCTTCAAGTACAACCCGCCGACCGGCGGCCCGGCCGATTCGACCGTGACCGGCTGGATCGAGGCGACAGCGAACCGGTTGCTCGAAAGCGGGGTTCAGCGACGTCAGTCGCGTCCCTTATGAGCGCGCCCGGCATTCGCCCTCGGTTCGCGGCCACGATTATCTTGGCCATTATGTAGGCGACCTCGCCAGCGTGATCGACATGGAGGCGATCCGGGAATCGGGACTGGCGCTTGGCTTCGACCCGCTCGGCGGCGCGAGCGTCCGCTACTGGGCCGAGATCATCGACCGGTACGGCCTCAACGGAGAGGTCGTCGAGGACAAGGTCGACCCGACATTCGGCTTCATGACCGCCGATTGGGACGGAAAGATCCGGATGGACTGCTCGTCGCCTTACGCCATGACCCGCCTCATCGGCCTTCGCGACCGCTTCGACCTCGCGGTCGGCAACGACACCGACGCCGATCGCCACGGCATCGTCACTCCCTCGGGCGGGCTGATGAAGCCCAATCATTATCTGGCAGCGGCGATCTCCTATCTGTTCGATCACCGCCCGGCGTGGGAAAGCGCGCTGCGGGATCGGCAAGACGATGGTGAGCAGCGCGATGATCGACCGCGTCGCAGCGCGCCTCGGCCGCAGGCTCGTCGAGGTCCCGGTCGGGTTCAAATGGTTCGTCGACGGGCTGTTTACGGGCGCGCTCGGCTTTGCCGGCGAGGAAAGCGCCGGCGCATCCCTGCTGCGCCGCGACGGATCGGTCTGGACCACCGACAAGGACGGCATGGCGCTTGGCCTGCTGGCAGCCGAGATCAAGGCCCGGTCCGGCCGCGATCCCGGCCAGGTCTATGACGGGCTGACGCGGGAGTTCGGCCAATCCTGGTACGAGCGGATCGATGCCCCGGCGACTCCGCAGCAAGCGGACGTGCTGCGCAAGGTCTCCGCCGACCGGATCCACGCGACGGAGCTTGCGGGCGAGCCGATCGAGACCAAATTGACCGCCGCGCCTGGAGGCGGCGCCCCGTTCGGCGGGATCAAGGTCTCCGCCGCAAGCGGCTGGTTCGCGGCGCGGCCGTCCGGCACCGAGGCGATCTACAAGATCTATGCGGAGAGCTTTCGAAGCGCCGACCATCTGCGCGAGATCCAGCAGGACGCCAAGGCGATCGTCGGAAGCCTCTTCGGCGAAGAACAGGCCGCGGCCGCCGACAACAAGGCAGCAGCCGAACTCGCCCCGCACGAATAGCCCGACATACTGGCGACGCCGCAGAAGGATCAGACTGATCCGTCGCCCGTCAACGACATCGGGGCGGCCTCGGCTGGTATCGCGGCTGAACGCAGAGCCCCCCCAGCGGAGCGCGCCCGCCCGGATGACGAAAAACCCGCCAACACTTCCCGTAATGACCCCAGCTTAGCGCGGCGCGTTCGACGACTGCATCAGCACGACATAGGCAAGAGCTCCAGCCATCTCCGCAGTCACATACATTTCGCGCGTCGAAGATGATTGAACGCTGCTGGCTGAAGTTCATCGCGGATTATGCCCCCGAACCAGGCAGTGATGACGCCCATGATCGACCGCTACGATGCGACGCTGCGCCGACGCCGATCGCCCGATCGGCGCCCACGGTCGCGAATAGGGCGAGCCCTATCGCATCGAACCAGCAGGATCAGACGAAAGCCGCTGCGCACCACGTGCCCCGGTGAATGAACAGCAGCAGCGAAATTGCGATGCAGACCGCGAAATGCTGCCGGCTTCTCGACCCACAAGATCGGATTTTTGTCGAGCAGAACGTCGCGCACCGTACCCGCCCCCAATCCCGGTGACGCTGCTCAACAGCACGCAACCTATCATGTCCATCTGGTTGCGCGACGCAGCCAGTGCTCCCGTTGATGGTGAAGTCAATGATGCCGAGCCAGTCGCGCATGAATATGCTATTGTCGATCATCCCAGGCATCCAGCCTTAGGGCTGAGCCAGCACCGTTCAGGAGCGCTGCGCCCCGCCCTTGCCTGATCAGGCAAGCACAGTATCGGGTCACCCGATGGCCTTGGTCGGCCCGCATTCGGCGCATCGAATATTCCGCATTTGGGCCGCGGCGTCGGGAACTTTTCGTCGTCCAATCGATCGAAGGATTTGGTGATGCCGACAACGCCCAAGCCTGCTCAGCGCAAGTCTGCCGCCAAGGCGAAGCGGCGGGAACGCGCCTCGCGGACGCGGAACGCAAGCGACGGCAAAGCGATCTTCTTGACGAAGCTCTGCTCGAGACATTCCCGGCCAGCGACTTCGTGAGCATCGGCCGGGTCAAATGACCGTTCGCAAATCGATTACGACGGCAAGACAGATAGGTGCCTCACAGGATCAGGAGACCGTCAATGCCCACGCCCAAGCCGCTCGAGACTCCGACCGGCCTTGAACGGAATTCCGTCACGCCGTTGCAGAGGCCCTGAACGCAATCCTCGCCGACAGTTTCGCGCTCTATCTCAAAAGCAAGAACTTCCACTGGCACGTCTCCGGGCCACACTTTCGCGACTATCACCCCGGGCCCGCTGCCGAAGCGAGAGGGAGCCGCCGTGCCTGTTCGCGCGCCCTTTGACGTAAGCCATCAAAAACCGCTCACCCGCTTCACGCAGTGCTGTTGGCCGGAACCGTTCTCACTGTTTCCTCGGCGTCCTGCTCAGCGACATTGCATATGCTTCCAGCTACGAAATGCAGTGGAAGAATTTCGCTTCCTGGCTGCTCGTCGGCGGCCTGGTGTTCGGCGGCTTCGCGCTTGCTTTGGGCGCTCATCGAGCTGCTCCGCGCCGATCGCGCGCGGACAGCGGCCGATCATCTACTTTCTGCTGCTGCTGGCGACCTGGATCCTCGGCTTCGTCAATGCGCTCGTTCACGCCAAGGACGCCTGGGCGAGCATGCCGGACGGCCCTCATCCTTTCGGTCGATCGTCGCCGCTGCTCGCGATCGCCGCAACCTGGCTCGGCTTCTCCACCCTTCGCGCGGGAGCGACGACAATGAGGCGCGCCGGCGTCTGCTCTCGCTGCCGCCCTGTCGGTCCTGCTGGCCGCCTGCGGCAGCGATCCGGAACCGCCGCAATACGGCCCGATCCGCAACTTCCGGAGCCTCAGCGCGGCTTCTGCCCGACGATGAAGATCGCCAACCCGGCGGAGTGGGGCGATCAGCGGCCGACCGTGCCGCAAGGCTATACGATCAGCGCCATCGCCACCGATCTCGCAGATCCCGCGCCAGACGCTCGTTCTTCCCAATGGCGACATCCTGGTCGCCGAAGGCCGCGGCGGCGGCGCGCCGAAGCTGACGCCCGAAGGACGTGATTGCCGCCTATCATCAAGGCGCAAGGGAACCAGCCCGGTCAAGGGCGGCAACCGTCTGACCCTGCTGCGCGACAGCGATGGTGACGGCATCTACGAAGGACGCACGGTCTTCGCCGACAATCTCAACGCGCCGTATGGGCTCGCGCTCGTCGGCAACCAGTCTTTACGTCGCCAACCAGGATGCCCTGGTGCGGTTCGACTACCAGGACGGCCAGACCCGCGCGAGCGGTCCGCCGGTCAAGGTCACGGACCTGCCGTCGGCGATCAACCATCACTGGACCAAGTCGCTCGCCGCCAGCGCCGACGGGCGCTTTCTCTATGTCGGCATCGGCTCCAACAGCAACATCACCGAACGCGGCATGACGGCCGAAACCGACCGGGCGATGGTGTGGCAGGTGGACGCTCAAACCGGCGCGCACCGGCCCTTTGCGACCGGCCTTCGCAATCCCACGGCGCTCGCCATCCAGCCCGGGACGCGGGCAGCTCTGGGCGGTGGTGAACGAGCGCGACGAGATCGGTCCGAATCTCGTCCCGGACTATCTGACCGCGGTCCGCGAAGGCGGCTTCTACGGCTGGCCTTACAGCTATTGGGGCCAGAACGTGGACACGCGCGTCCGGCCGCAGAATCCGCAGAAGGTCGCCTCGGCGATCCGGCCCGATTATGCGCTGGGGTCGCATGTCGCGGCGCTCGGCCTTGCCTTCTCCACGCCGGCGATGGGCGCGCAGTTCGCCGACGGCGTGTTCGTCGGCGAGCATGGCAGCTGGAACCGCAGCGTGCCGGTCGGCTACAAGGTCGTCTTCGTGCCCTTCCGCGGCGGCCGCCCCGCCGGTCCGCCGGTCGACTTCGTCACCGGCTTCCTGGGGGCGGACGGCAAGACCCGCGGCCGACCGGTCGGCGTCACGGTCGACCCGCGCGGCGCCCTGATCGTCGCCGACGATCTTTCGAACACGATCTGGCGAGTCACTCCTGCGGCCAACCGAGGCGGGTAGCGCGTTGGCAGCGGGAGCAACCCGCCCGGATCAGGAAGCGACAGCCCAGGCCCAGATGACAGCGCCGATCGTCAGCACTCCATAGAGTATGAGCGCCGCATATTGGCGAAACGGAGCCCTGAGCTTCGATCGGTGGTCGCCGCAGAAGCGGTCAAGTTTGGAACCCAGCCTCCGGTCCGAGATGATGAGCGCGGAATTGAGGGCCGAGAAGCCGCGATAGAGGTTGATCAGCCGCGCCAGCTCGATCTCGCTGAGATTGGGATAGCGGTCGATCAGCTCGGCGGCTTCCTCCACAGCGGGCCGCCGCGGCGCCTCCACCTGGCTGAATGCAAATTGTCTTGCAGCAAAATCCTGAAACATGGTGCTCGTCCTTGAAGGGAGCGAGCCGGATGCGAACGAGTGCGGCGGCCGACTGTTCGTCAGCCTGGCATCTGCGAAATCGTTCTTCTGTAAAGCCCTGGGCCGGCTACGGCTCGCGGGAATTCACCCGGCCGAGGGCCGGCGGGCGCGCCGTGCTGCTCCCGGGGTGTATCTGTGCCATCCTGTGCATATCTCCAATGTGGGGTCTTGGGCCGATATTTCAAACGCTTGGCAAGATAGCCCAGCACTTGCGATGCGAGGGCGGTCCGGTGCGATCCGGACCGCCACGTCTCCAGGGTCCTAGAAGGCGTTGGGACCGATGAGTTCCCAGAAGAGCCAGGCGGCGAGGAGGAATGCGGCGATCATTGCGACGACTGCCGCCGCTTCTCCGAAGCTCACTCGGAAATGCTTTTTATGATCCTCCATGAAGGCATCCAATTTGGGCCGCAGACTTTCGTTCGAAGTGAGCAGTCCGATGTCGAGATGGCGCCCGGTTTTCATGAATTCGAGTATCGCTCGATTCTCGTCTTTCGACACGTCCGGATAGCGCCCGAGCAGTGCGGCCACCCGTTCACGCGTCTATCGGCCAGGGACCGGCTTCGACGCGGCTGGCGTGCGCGTTCATTTCCATTCTCCTTGAATGCGATCTTGAGGATGCTGGCGAGACTTGACCGGCATCAGGAAGCCGCCAGGCGCGAAAGCCTCACTCGGAGCGCGCATCGTCACGCCCTTTCGCTTCGAGACTTTCTCGAGGCGCCGGGCGATGGCTCGCGCTCGAGGGAAGAGCTCTCCATCCAGTTGTTCGAAATCGTCATCCGAGGCGAAGAACATGAATCCGCCGGGAACTCGCACTGCTATTCCGACGACACGCCGATCGAACTCGACGGCAAAACGCTGCGTAGACACAACTCGTCTCCTGACGAGCGACCGCATGCGCGCCGGTCGCACTGACAGGCGCAGCTGCAAGCCGCTCGTCTGCTGAAAATTCAGGAAAAGCGCCCGCTGCGAAGCGAAGCGCGGTTCATGAGGAGAACGCCCCAGGCGCGGCCCGCCTCAGCGGGCGGGCGCCAAGGGCCTAGAGTCGTGCGGTGCTGCTCTCGGGATGGAGCTGCGACCGTCCAAACTGAGAATGCCCAGTCATGACCTTCGATATGGCTCGCCGCCGTTGCGGATCAAGGAGCGTCGGCAAAGATAGTTGGCTCGCATTCATGCGCGACCTGGGGTGATTACAACGAACTGGTTGGACAGCTCGTTTACGACACCCGCAACTTCCCACGACGCACGTTCTTGCTCGTCACGTGAAACCGCGTACCGGTCACAACCGACCGTCAACGCGCGGCCGGATCAACATCGGGCCGTAGGTGAGCAGGAAAATGACGAACGCTGCCGCCCAGGCAAGTCCGGCAAGCTCGATCCCGCGCCATGTAATCAAACAAACCGAACGGAGCAGCGACGCGAAGCGCGGCTCCGAGCGTGACGAGCAGGTACAGGAAAATGGTCGGCGCATTGGCCTTGAGCTCGCGCCCGGTGTGGCCGAGCGTCGCGCGCGTCATCACCGCCAGGATCATTGTCGCCATCGCCCCGGCCGTGAGCGCATGAATGGCAGCGGATGCCGGGACGGCCGGGCTGAGGATCGAGGCACCAAGCAGCGCGAGCCCGATCGGCACCCACGCGTAACCGACGTGCAGGATCAGCACCAGCGGATCGGCCGCGGCCCTGACGCCCTGCCAGCGGCCGAGGCGTATCGCCTGCAGGATCCCGGCGAGGATCAGGATCGCTCCCGCGAACCGGTCATGCGGCAAGGCGGTCCAGGCGATCATTGCCGCGGCCGTGACCGCGATCGTCAGCGAAGTCGAACCGGGTCGCCTGTCCCGGAAGCCGGCCCTTGATCGCATCGCTTGGCCAGCCAGTTGCGCGTGAAAGACGGCACGATCCTTCCGCCGACGAGCGAGATCATGAGGACCACCATCGTTATGCCCGCGCGATAGCCAATTCCCGTATCCTTCAGTATTCCGGCCGCGCCCGCATAGTCGAGCGCGTTGGCGACGACCGAACAGGAGCACCAGGCCGACAATCGGCAGATTGCGGTTCCTGGCCGATGCCACTTCGCGAGCGAACAGGCCGGCGAGAAGAATGTAGAATCCGACGTCGAGCACAAATGCGATCGCAATGCCTGAAACGCCCGAGAACAAAAGCGCGAGGCGCGCGGCAAGCCAGAATCCGAACAACGCCGCGAGGGGCGTGCCCGCGATCGGCAGCCGTCCTGTCCAGTTCGGAATGGCGGTCAGGAGGAACCCGCAGATCACGGCGCCGACGAAGCCGAACAACATTTCGTGCCGGTGCCAGGCAAGCGCATCCAACGCGGAGGGCAATGCGATCGCCCCGCTCAACGCCGCGAGCCACAACAGGAGTGCAAGGACCGCCCATGCCGCTCCGCCGAAAAAGAAAGGCCGAAACCCGCCTCTCAGGAAAGGAGGGGATGCTGCGAGGCGGGCGCGCCTGAGCGCGAGCATCTGTTCCCCGCGTGTTTGCATCTTGAGGCTCAAATTCTTCCGATAATGCGACAAGCCATCTCGTCACAAAGGCCTCAGGTTGATCTCAGGCGAGCCCGAAAGGTTCCGCGAGCGATCCGCTCGCCGGAGCAGACTGGCGACCAAGGGGCTTTCGGGCCGGACTACCCGACATGCATCACGGATCGTCACGCGAAACCGCTGATTTCAGGAACGCGCCGGCGACGCGAGCATGTCGGCTGCGACATGCAGGCCGTGCCGAACGCTGCGCGATCACGCTTTCATCGGCCCGGGTGGAGTAGACCAGATAGGAAGAGTAAGAGAATTCGGGACTTTCGGGCACCAGCTCCAGACGGCCTTCCTCGAGGAAGGGCCGCACCGCCGCCATCCGGAAATAGCCGCTGCCGCCTTGCGCGAGGATATATTCGAGCGCCAGCGGTCCATAACTGATCGAAACGACGCCGGGTCCGAAGTCCGGAAATGCGGCATGATAGCTGGCCGCGAAATCCTCTCCCCAATCGATATCCACATGATCCTCCGGTCCCAATGGACGATCAGTTCGGCGCGGTCCTCACAAGCACCAGTCTTTCCTCGAACAGCAATTCGGCAACGACGCCCGGGCGAACCGGAGCGGCGTAAAGGATCGCCACGTCCAGCGAGCCTTCCTGGACCTGCTCCATCAATCGCTCGGCTGAATCGATATAGGCGCTGATCGCGATTTCCGGACACTCGCGCCGCATCCACACCAGCCAGTGCCGCATCAACGGATTCCACTGGCTGAGCTCCGCGCCGATCGTCACGACGTCTCGCGTCCGGGCGCGACGGCCGCCGCGCGACGCGCACGGTCCCACACCTGGACCAGTGACGTGGCGAAGCGGAAGAACTGCTCGCCGGCCGGAGTCAGCCGGGCGCCGGCCTTGTTGCGGACGAACACCTTGCGATCGAGGTTCTGCTCCAGAACGCGAATTCGGGCGCTGACCGCGGTCTGGGTCAGGTTGAGGTTGGCCGCAGCCCTGACGAAACTGCCGGTTTTCACGACCTCGAGGAAGGTTCGCGCGACGTTGATGTCCATGTCTCGCCTCGCTCATGTGGCGCCACGAACGCCCGCATTGTGCTGAAGGCTCGATACAACAAAATTCGGATTGTTATCCAACAATAAAATGCGTTCGCCTTTTTTGAAATACAGGCGCATTCCAAGATCCGGAGTCGAACCAACCAGACCCTCGCAGGCACCGGCTCCGTTGGGGAGTCGCCGCCATGCCGCCAGCTGCCGAAGCCAGGTCTGCCGATCCGCAGAAATCGACGGCGGCGGTCATCGATCCCTTCGTCCCTGCAAACGGCTTGCGCCGCGAGCGCAGTGCGCGCGCAGTCCAGAAGATCAGCGCGCTGGGAGAGATGACGGGCGGCATCGCTCACGACTTCCGTAACATCCTCGCAATTGTCGCGAGCGGCCTCCGGGTCGCCGAGGATAATAAAGGAGACCCCGCGAAGCTGGCCGCGGCACTGGCCGCCGCGAGTGACGGCGTCGAGCGCGGGCTGAAAATGATCTCGCGCCTTCTCGCATTCGCCGGCCAGCATGAGCTGAAGGCGGGTCCCGAGGACGTGAACGCCCTGCTCGAAAAATTGAGGATGTTTCTGAAGTATGGCGCCGGATCAGGCATTCGCGTGATCCTCGAACTTGCGTCCGATCTTCCAAAATGCCTCGTCGATCCGCCGCAGTTCAACGCTGCGATCCTCAATCTTGTCGTCAATGCCCGCGACGCCATGCCGGATGGCGGAGTGATCCGGATCAGCACGACGGCGATCCGGGGAATGAGCCTGGGCCGCCCGTGCGATTATGTCCGCGTTCGAGTCCGTGACCAGGGCGCAGGCATGCCGCAGGCGGTCATCAACCGGATCTTCGATCCCTATTTCACGACCAAGGGCGACAGCGGAACGGGCCTCGGAGTCCCGCAGGTCCAGGCATTGATGCAACAGGTCGGCGGTTATGTGACGATCGACAGCGCTGTCGGCCAGGGCACCTCATTCGACCTGTTCTTTCCGGTGCACGAGGAGCGGCCGCCAATCGCCGCCGATGCGTGGGACCAGCTCGATCGCTGGGCGGATGAAGGCGGAGCAATCGTCTCCGCCAATGCTCACCATACTCGAAACGGACGATCTCAAGACCGTGCGTGAGCTCGAACGGCTGCGCATTGAGGCGACGCGGCGGAATGACCCGGACGTGCTTGCGCCGCTGTCCATGAGCAGCTCATCTACATCAACAGCGCCGGGGAGGTCTTCGACAAGGAGCATTATCTCAATCGGCAACCGGACGAGCGACTTCGCGTGCGACGTCGAAGTGACATTCCGGTGAGTGGCGAATGCTCGCCTGGCAGTCGTCGTCTGGCAGCGTGGTCTTTTAGACGAGAGCTGGCTCGCCGGCCGCGATGCGGGCACCCGGCGGTCCTGTTTTGCATCCAATGGGGGTCAGGGGCGCGCGACTGTGCGCCGGGATTTGCTTTGGAGGATGAAATGAGCGCCGAAAACACGCAGCTTGAAGGACCCGATCTTCAGTCTCGGCGTGAAGCTCTCCGCAATTGCGGACGGGGACATGCTGAAAGGCCATGTCGACGACCAGGCGGTGGTCCTCGTCCGCCGCGGCGAGGAACTGTTCGCCGTCGGCGCGAAGTGCACGCATTATGGAGGGCCGCTCGCCGAAGGCGTGATCGTCGGCGAGACGATCCGCTGCCCCTGGCATCATGCCTGCTTCAACCTGCGCAGCGGCGAAGTCCTGCGGGCGCCGGCGCGCGATCCGCTGCCCCGCTGGCGCGTCGAGGTCAGCGACGGCATTGCCTATGCTCGGGAAAGACTCGAGCGCCAGTCGCGGCCGACACTCAGCTCGACTCAATTGCCAGAATCCGTCGTGATCATCGGCGGCGGCCCAGCCGGAAACATGGCTGCCGAAACGCTTCGCGACGAAGGCTATGCGGGGCCGATCACGATGCTGAGCGCCGATGCGGCCCTTCCCGCCGATCGGCCCAACCTGTCCAAGGATTATCTGGCCGGCCGGGCATCCGAGGAATGGGCGCTGCTGAGGTCCGCGGACTTCTATCAGGAAAACGGGATCGATGTCCGCTTGAACACGCGCGTCGCCCGGATCGACACCGGGCAACGCGCAATCGAACTCGCCGACGGCAATCGCCTGAGTTACGGCGCGCTTCTGCTTGCGACCGGCGCCGAGCCGGTCAAGCTCGACGTTCCGGGCGCGGACCTCGACCATGTTCATTATCTGCGCACGCTCGACGACAGCCGCGCGCTGATCGCAAAGGCCGAAAAGGCCCGCAGGGCGGTGATCATCGGCGCGAGCTTCATCGGCCTCGAGGTCGCTTCGTCGCTGCGCGCGCGCGGCCTCGAGGTTCATGTCGTCGGTCCGGAGGCGATTCCGATGGCGCGGGTGCTGGGCCCCGAGCTTGGATCGTTCATCCGCTCGGTCCACGAACTGCATGGCGTGACGTTCCACCTCGGCCGGACCGCGGTCTCGATCGACGAGCATGCCGTAACGCTGGATAATGGCGAGCGGATCGATGCCGACCTCGTCGTTGTCGGAATCGGCGTGCGTCCGGCGACAGCGCTCGCCGAACAGGCCGGGCTCACCATCGACCGCGGAGTGCTGGTCGATCAGTTCCTCGAGACCAGCGCCCGGCACGTGTTCGCCGCCGGCGACATCGCCCGCTGGCCGGATCCGCACAGCGGCGAAGCGATCCGCGTCGAGCATTTCGTCGTCGCCGAGCGCCAGGGCCAGACGGCGGCACGCAACATGCTCGGGCGCCGTGAACCGTTCGATGCGGTCCCGTTCTTCTGGACCGAGCAGCACGACTTCGGAATCGCCTATGTCGGGCATGCGGAGAAATGGGACGAGATCGTGATCGACGGCTCGATCGAGCAGCGCGACTGCACGATCAGCTATCTGCGCGAAGGCCGCAAGCAGGCCGTTGCAGTGATGCACCGCGATCACGAAGGGCTCCTCGCCGAAGTCGAGTTCGAGCGCGCGATCGGCAGGTCCGGAGACGGCCGACCGGCTGCCCGCAAGCTTACGGAGGCCGCCTGAGTCATGACCCGTTCGATCGCCGCTTCGAATGTCAGGCTTAAGCGCGCCTACGAGCCGCCCGAGAAAGCCGACGGCACGCGAATCCTCGTGGACCGCCTGTGGCCGCGCGGGGTCAGCAAGGCGGAAGCCGGGCTCGACGAATGGATCAAGGAAATTGCGCCGAGCGCCGAGCTGCGCACATGGTTCGGCCATGACCCCGACCGCTGGGACGAGTTTCGCCGTCGCTACCGCGCGGAGCTCGCCCGGCATCCGGAGATACTGAAGGATCTCCGCCGCCGCGCCCGCGAGGGTCCGATCACCCTCGTCTATTCGGCCAGGGACGAGGTCCACAACGATGCTCTCGTGCTGAAGGACGTCATTCTCGGAAAGAGCGAGCATTCCAATGACCGGTGAACTCGACTGACCGAGCGCTGCGACTTTCGCTGGACGGCCGGCCAATCCTCGAGCGAGAAAATCCGGCTCACTCACTATCGGCTCGAAATCCAATCGGCCGGCCGGTTCGAGCCTCACCTTCCGGAAACGGACAGGGTGCGACGGCGCGGCGACGCTTCCTGTCGCTGCCGGCGCCGAGGAGAGAGAAGTGCCACTCATTGCCGTGAACGAGCCAGACCGTCTCGGCTGCCTGCTCGGCGCTAGGTCTCAGCACCAGTTCGAGCTTCTGACGCGCCCAGGCAGCGAGCCGGCCGCCAAGGCGTTTGACCCAGCTTCCCGCCGCCGCGGTGGGCTCCGGCGCATAGGCGCGCGATCCGTGATAATCCATGTGGCCGCCGAGTTTCATTTCCGATCTCCTGCTGCCCTGGAGCTTGTGGGGAGGTCGGTTGCTCCAGGAGCATCTCCGGAGATGGCTCTTCGTTACGCAACATGCAAACGAATAGAATTGCGCGTTTCCAGCAAGAAAATGCATACTAAAATCGAGCGCCGCACAAAGAGGCCTGGCGGACTTCCGGCGCTGCACGGGCGCTGCCGTGATCCGTCCACCGGGGCGCACTGCGAATGAAAAGCGGCGAGGCCCAGCTACTGCCTGTCTATACCATCGGTCATTCGACACGACCGATCGCCGAGTTTGTGCAGCTCCTCGAGACGGCCAGGGCGGAATTGGTGATCGACGTCCGGAGCATCCGCCGCTCGCGAACGAACCCGCAATATAATGCCGAAACCCTGCCCCGATCACTGGCGGAATTCCAGATCGCCTACACGCCCATCTCGGAGCTCGGCGGCCGCCGCCCCCGCCAGAAGTCCGTTCCGCCGCAAGTGAACGGATATTGGCAGAACCGCAGCTTCCACAATTATGCCGACTTCGCGATGTCCACCGAGTTCGACGTCGGGCTGCGCCGAGCTTCTGAAGCTGAGCGAGCACAGCTCGATGCGCCTTGATGTGCGCGGAAGCGGTCTGGTGGAGATGTCATCGGCGGATCATCGCCGACTATCTGCTGCTGCACGGACGCGAAGTGCTTCACCTGATGGAAAAGGGCCGCGTCGAGGCGGCCTCGATGACTCCTGCCGCCAGGGTTCAGGGGAGGGTGCTCGCTTATCCGCAGCCGGCAATATGCGAGCCATGATTGAAGGGTCCTAGTCGATCTTCGGCAGTGTCGAAAATTGGTGGAACGGCGGCGGGCTCGACAGCGTCCATTCGAGCGTGGTCGCGCCCTCGCCCCACGGATTGGCCGGCGCCTTCCTGCCGGCGGCGAGCGACCAGAACAGGTTGACGAAGAAGATCGCGACCCCGGCGATCGTGATCATGTAGCCGATCGACGCGACGTTGTTCCATTGGGCGAAGGCCGGCGTGTAGTCGGGGATGCGCCGCGGCATTCCGTCGAGCCCGAGGAAGTGCATCGGGAAGAAGATCACGTTCACCCCGATGAACATCAGGAAGAAGTGCACCTTGCCGAGCAGCTCGTTGTACATGTTGCCCGCTCATCTTCGGGAACCAGTAATAGAAGCCGCCGAAGATCGCGAAGACCGCGCCGAGGCTCAGCACATAGTGGAAGTGCGCGACCACATAATAAGTGTCCTGCATGTAATTATCGACGCCGCCGTTGGCGAGCACGACGCCGGTCACGCCGCCGATCGTGAACAGGAAGATGAAGCCGATCGCGAACAGCATCGGGGTTTCGAAGGTGAGCGATCCGCCCCACATGGTCGCGATCCAGCTGAACACCTTCACGCCGGTCGGAACCGCGATGATCATCGATGCGGCGGTGAAATACATCTTCTCGTCGACGCTCATGCCGGTCGTGAACATGTGGTGCGCCCAGACGACGAAGCCGATCAGCGCGATCGCGACCATCGCATAGACCATGCCGAGATAGCCGAACACCGGCTTGCGGCTGAAGGTCGAGACGATCTGGCTGATCATCCCGAAGCCCGGGATGATCATGATGTAGACCTCCGGGTGACCGAAGAACCAGAACAGATGCTGGTAGAGCACGACGTTGCCGCCGCGCCGCGCATCGAAGAAGGCGGTGCCGAAATTGCGGTCGGTCAGCAGCATGGTGATCGCGCCGGCGAGCACCGGCAGCGAGAACAGGAGCATGAAGGCGGTGACCAGCACCGACCAGACGAACAAGCGGCATCTTGTGCAGCGACATGCCCGGCGCGCGCATGTTGAGGATGGTGGTGATGAAGTTGATCGCGCCGAGGATCGAGCTGATGCCGGCGAGATGGATGGAGAATATGACCATGTCCACCGCCGGCCCGGTCGAGCCCGAGGTCGAGAGCGGCGCATAAAGCGTCCAGCCGGTTCCAGCGCCGAGCGCCGGTTCCGCCCGATACGAAGGTCGAGCCCAAGCAGCAGGAGGAACGCAGGGACCAGCAGCCAGAAGCTGATGTTGTTCATGCGCGGGAACGCCATGTCGGGCGCGCCGATCATCAGCGGCACGAACCAGTTGCCGAACCCGCCCATCATCGCCGGCATCAGGGTAAAGAAGATCATGATCAGCGCGTGCGCGGTGATCAGCACGTTCCAGTGGTGCGTCCATTCGTCGAAGTTCGCGGTGCCGGCGCCGATCGGCCAGGCGCGGTTGAGGACCTGGATTCCGGGCTCCATCAGCTCCCAGCGCATGATCCCCGAGAGGGCGCCGCCGATCACGCCCGCGAAAATCGCGAAGATCAGATAGAGCGTGCCGATGTCCTTGTGGTTGGTCGACATGAACCAGCGGACGAAGAAGCCCGGCTTGTGGTCGGCATGATGCTCCGCGCTCATGCGCCTTGCGCGGCTCGAGATGAAGTGCGTCGGCAGGTCGTGCTCATCTCATCTTGTCACCGGTTGGAAACCATCGTCGTCACGCGAAGGTCGAGCGCGCTGCAGGTCGAGGCGTTGCGAGCGAGCACCCGCCCGCTCATTTTGCGACACTCAGCGACCCCGTCATTCCGGGATGATAGATGCAGTAGAAAGCGATCGTCCCCGAATGCCTGATCAGGGTCTTTCCGCTGGTCCTCGGGGGCAGCTCCAGGTTGAAGCTTTTGTCACGCGCGGTCGCCGTGTGCTTGAGAAAATCCCTGTTGACCCAGATGATCGTATCGCCGGAACGAATTCCCGCCGGCACGGGACCGAACTTCATCTTGTCGATGACGATCGTGTACACCCTGGGTGCGGCTGCCGCCGGGCTGGCTGGGGGCAAAGCCAGGACGGCAGCCGCTACTGCAAGCGACAGTGGTCGAACGGGAAGGAACCTTCGCACCGTCACCGCAGGTTCGTCGCAAGCTGCTCGGCATGCTTCTGGTGCTCCTGGAACAGGGTGAGGCCCGTCTCGAGGAGCGACTTGAGCTCGGCATTGTGAGCGGACGGAATCAGCACTGTCTTCAGCGCGCCGTTCACGGTCCGGTGAAACGCAACTTCATTCTGGATGTAGGCGCGGTCGAATGCGCTTGCCGCTTGAGTTTGCCGAGCTCGCGAGCCTTTTCCCTGGCCTGCTTGGTCAACGCCTCGCTCGTCGCATTGTCCTGCGGAGTGACGTTAAGCTTCTTCACCAGCGCCAGCGCCTGTTCGTTCACGGCGCCATGGTCGCGAACCATCGTCTCGGCGAATGATCGCACGGCCTTGTTGTGCGATTTGGCGAGGGCCTGCTTGCCCGCGTCCACATCGAGCTGGCCGGCCGTATAGGCAATGTGGGCGATCTGGGCGTCATTGGGAGCGGCCGCTTTCTGGGCGACGGCCGGACCCGAAAGCATGAGCAAGGCGGAGGCCCCGCAAAGGACGAGCTTGTTGATCATGATGGTCTCCTGCCTCGTGAATGGATGGCAGTCGTTTGATGCCGGCCAGCCCGTCAGGTTCCCGAGAGTTTCAATGCCCGCTGGCTCGAGCCCATTCGATTGCAGACCGAAGTTGCGGGAGCACGTCCGCGCGAAACCATGGATTCTTTTCTTCCCACATCCTCGATCTCCACGACGGATGCGGAAGCGGGAAATAGTCCGGGAGATAATCGCGAAAGTTCCTGACCCGCGGCGTGATCGCCCCCGGCCCGAGGACATGCTGTTGAGCGTAGCTTCCGACGAGCAAAGTGAGGCGCACGGCCGGAAGCAGCCGCAGGAGCTGGTCGCGCCACAAATGCACGCATTCCGCTCGCGGAGGAGCATCGCCGCCACCCGAGCGACCGGGATAGCAGAAGCCCATCGGCATGATGGCGACCCTCTTTTCGTCGTAAAATTCATCCGACGACAAGCCCATCCATTCGCGCAACCGGTCTCCGGACGCATCGGAGAAGGGCACGCCTGTCTGATGCACTTTCGATCCTGGAGCCTGGCTTGCGACGAGGATGGTTGCGCTCGTGGACAATTGCAGGATCGGCCGCGGACCGAGCGGCAGAGCGTCGGCGCAAGCGCTGCAAGCCCGCACCTTGGCAAGCAATGCCGCAAGAGTTTCCGCTTCGCTTTCCCGAGTCGTCATCCGCATTTCCCGAGCGGCACCCGTTCGCCCCGATCGAATGAACGCGCGCGATGAGCGTGCATGAAGCTCGAGTGCCAGGGAGGTCGCCGCTGGAGCGCGGAACCATGTTTGCGGCCCGTCGGCAAACGAATTTTATCAAGCCTTTCAAGCAAATGATTTGATATGACCAGACAAGTCTCCGCGACTTGCGGCCGTTCGACACCAATGTTTCGACAGCATCGCGGAACCTCTTCGCGTCCGCGATCATCCAATGGGTGAAAGCAGTTGTGGTCGAGCGCGTGTGCGTCCCCCCGCGAACATTGCCTCGACCGGCCGACCGGCCTGTGATCACGAGTGCGAACCAAACTCGGAACAAGGCCGGCCGGCACCCGCTTCTGACAGGAGCAATCCCCGCGTGAATGCCCCGACGGATATACGGCCCCGAAGCGCTCACGCCGGACGACAGGCTGGCCTTCATTCGCGATCGCGACTGCCCTCCGCAATTCGGGCTGATGAGTTGAAAGCTCATCGGCCGGGACCCCATCTTGAACTCATGCACAGCTTGCCATCATTCAGGCGATTTCTCGCTCATTCAGGCCAGCTGCTCGCGGGCGCCTAGCCCCAGACCCCGGAAGCAATCGCTCGGCGGGTCTGGGGGCTTCCAACCAAGCAACCGATGTCCTTTGCCGCGCTGATCGGCGCGCGCACGGCATCCCACTCAGCCCGCATTCGTGAGACCCAAAATGGAAAAGAACATGCACTCCGGAACGGCGAAGCCGCCGATCCATATTTCCGAAACCGACTATGCCCTGATCGCCAGCCAGGCGATGCGGCTGGAAGCGACAGCTCCCCAGGTCGCCGAAATGCTGCTCGACGAAATCGATCGGGCGGAAGTCCATTCGCGCGACGAGCTCCCCAGCGATGTCGTCGACGCTTGGCTCGGCCGTCACATTCGTCGACGAAAGCACGGGTGTGCATCGGCGTGTCCAGATCGTGTTGCCCGCCGACGCCGACATCGAGCGCAGCTCGCTGTCCATCGCTTCGCAGGTGGGCGCGGGGTTGATCGGCCTCAGCGCCGGTCAGTCGATCGACTGGCCCTGCCCCGACGGGCGACCGCGGACTTTGCGCATCGTCGACGTTGAGCAAAGTCCGGCGCCGCCGCGCGAAGCCCCGAACGAGCTCGTGCGCGATTGGGCCTGACCGGATCGGCCTTGCAACAGCCGGAGCCGGACGTCTGAAGGCTGGCGACTGAGAAAGTCCGGCCAGCACCGGCCGGTCATCCTGCGTGCAGCCAATGGCGCCTGCATGTGACCGCGCGGGAACCTCCCCGAAACTCCGTCATCCAATGGGGTGAACCGGTAAAGGGAGGTGCCCGTGGAATTTGTCGAAGGCCCCATCGAACAGATCGATTGCGAATGCGTGGATGTCCCACACTCGCCGGTCTGGCCGAGGCGATCGGATATCGAGCAGGCGGTGCGAACTCTCATCGCGGCCGCCGGCGACGATCCGCATCGAGAGGGTCTGCGCGACACGCCCGCGCGGGTTGCTCGCGCTTATGGCGAATGGTTCTCCGGCTATGCGGTCGATCCCGCCGAGCTGCTCCGCCGCGTCTTCACCGACGCCGATGATTATGACGACACGGTGCTCTTGCGAAACATCCCTGTCGTTTCGACCTGCGAGCATCATCTGGCGCCGATCATGGGCAAGGCTCATGTCGCCTATCGCCCGGACGGACGAGTGGTCGGCATCTCCAAGCTGTCACGGCTCGTCGATGCGTTCGCGCGACGGCTTCAGCTCCAGGAAAGGCTGACCAGCCAGATTGCGCGCGCGCTCGACGAAGCACTGAAGCCCAGGGGCGTTGCAGTCATTATCGAGGCGAGTCACGCCTGCATGTCGACCCGAGGCGTCAATCAGCATGGTGTGTCGATGGTCACCAAATGCTGGCTCGGCGAGTTCAGGGAAAATCCGGAGCTGCGACGGGAGCTGATGGAATTGATCGGCTGCAATGGAGGCTGCTGAGGCGGCCAGAGAGGAGTTGGACGCGTGAGCGCGCAGGCAAAACTCGACTATGAAGCCATGGACGATGTGAACCTGGCCAGGCTGATAGGCGCGCGCGATGCGCAGGCCGTTCGCCTCGTCACCACGCGCAACAACCAGCGAATGTTTCGTGCCGCGTGGAGCATCCTGAAACATCGGGCCGACGCCGAGGACGCGGTTCAAACCGCTTACCTCAGGGCCTTTGCGGCGATCGACGGTTTCGAGGGCCGCTCGTCGCTTTCCACCTGGCTGACGCGCATCGTCATCAACGAGGCGCTTGGACGAAGGCGGGCAGCGAACCGCCGGCGGGCGCAGCTGGACGGTTCTTCGGTCACCGTTCTCGATGATTACCGGGAAAAGCTCATGCGTGGATCAACAAGCGGAACTTCGCCTGAAACCGAGGTCGCGCGGATACAGGTCCGGCGATTGCTGGAAGAAGCGATTTCGGCGCTGCCTGCGGGATTTCGGCTAGTCTTCGTTCTCCGTGAAATCGAGGGAATGACGGTCGAAGCAACCGCGGAGGCTCTCGATCTCAAGCCCGCGACCGTCAAGACACGACTCTTGCGCGCCCGCCGCCGTCTCCAGGATGCACTCGCGCCCGAGCTCAAGTCGGCACTTGCGGAATCCTTCGCTTTTGCCGGCGGCGATTGCGAGGCGCTGACCGAGCGCGTGGTCCAGGCATGGTGCAAGGACGCGCTTTGACCACATAATCCCGAGTCACGCCTGCCTTCCTCAACGCGAACATCCATGTCGCTGTTAGTCAGAGACTGAGATTGTCGTTCGGTAGCTCGTCTTTCAATTGGTGCGCCCAGCGACACTCGGCGGCAAGTGGGATTGCATGGGACACTGTCCCGCCTCGAAACAGCTGATTTACAGAGGGAAAATCGGCGCCTTGGGACGGCATGGGACGCTATGGAACAGCGTCTCTGGTGACCCCTACGGGACTCGAACCCGTGTTTTCGCCGTGAGAGGGCGACGTCCTGGACCGCTAGACGAAGGGGCCATTGCTAAAAGCGGAGGCGCCATATGTGGACTGATCGCGCCCTAGTCAATCATCGCGCGCGGTGCTGCTGTGGGTGCATCAAAGCGCCCAGTGCAGCTCCGCCGTGAACGTCCGGCCCGGGAATGGATGGAACAGGAAGTAGCGCTTGTCCGTGAGGTTCTCGATACCCGCGGCGATGCTCCATCTGGGAGCGAAGCGATAGACGGCTCGCGTGTCGGCGACGAAATAGCCCGCGAACCCCTGGAAGGTGTGCCCCACGGTGTCGCTGTTGTCGATGGTTCCGAACAAGCGGCTCGAGTAACGCCCCGCAGCGGTCAGAGCGAGGCGGTCGTCGGGGCGCCAGGTGGCGACGATCGTTGCCCGGCGGCGCGGCACCTGGGGAATCAACTTGCCCTCGGCTGCGGGGAATGCCGGATCGGAGACGATCTTGGGATCGGCGAGGGTGAAGCTTCCCGTGACGTCGAAGCGCGGGAGCAAATTGCGCTTCTCGACCACCAGCTCGGCGCCATTGGTGCGGACCTTGTCGATGTTCTGGACGAAGTTGACGAGCGTGGTCGTTCCGGGGAATGCCGCCGACTGGGAGATGAGCGCGTCCGTGATCGTCTCGTGGAACAGGGACAGGCGGACGCGGCCCTGGTCGCCGAGGCGGCGTTCGACCGCAAGCTCGGCCGACAGGGCTTTCTCGGGCCTGAGATTCGGGTCGGGCGAGCGTAGCACAGGACCGACGGTGACCGCCTGATAGAGCTCGCTGACGGTCGGAAAGCGCAAAGCGCGGCCGCCGGACAGAGTCACGGTCCAGGGGCCCACGGGCTGCCAGCGCAGCGACGCTTTGGGCGAAACGCCCTGCGCCGTGCGGCTAGGCTGAACGACGTCGAGCGCCGGCGCCAGTGCGAAATTGCGGCCGCCATAGGCCTTCCACCATTCGTAGCGGGCGCCCAGGGTCAGCATCCATTCCGGCGCGAGCGACCATTCATCCTCGGCCCACAAAGCGACCGTGCGCGTGTGCCCGCGCGATTCCTGCTGAAGCGCGCCAGCGTCACCACTGTGCCAGTCGGCGGTGGCAAAACGCCGGCTTTTGAGGGTGAAAAGGTCGTAATGGCCGCCGCCGTGAAGGTGATGCGTGCCCGTAGAGCGAGTGAAGGCGTGGAAATCCAGCGTCCGCCAGCCGGTCCCGCCCATGCGCAGGATCGAGCCGGCTCCGCCGCTTCTAGCGCCCGGAAGGGCCGTCGACGGAATGCGCTGGTCGTCCTTGGCGTAATCGTAGAGCGAGCCGACGAGCGACCAGAACAGCTTGTCCGTGCTCTGCTCCAAAGTCGCGGCGTGCATCCAGTGCCGCTCGTCGAGACGATAGACCTGGTTGGAAAAGGCGCTCGCCGGGATGCTCACGGCGCGGCCATCGATGTTGACGGAGCCCGAAAAGACACCGTCGCTGGCCACGTTCCTGAGGTACGTCTCGGCGTGCGAATTGGTGTCGTTGAGGAACAGGCCGGTGCGCCAGGTCAGCCGCATCGAATTCGGCAGCTCGAGGCCGAGCTTGAGCTTCAAATTGTCCTGCTTCTGGTGCTCGAAACCGCCGGCGCCGATGACAAAGATCGGCGAGCCCGTGCGGTTGAGGCGATCCAACGCGCCGGTCACCGGAGTCCCGCTCGTCGACGTGGAAGCCGGCTTAGCCACCGTGACGTAGGCGAGCGGCTGGCTTTTGCTGTCGACTTGGTTGGCGGAGAGGAACCAGGCGAACGGCCCCATTCGGTCGCCGAGTGTACCGGCGAGCTGGTAGGCCGGATAATCGCCGCGGGTCGCATATTGGTCGAAGGTTTGGAGATTGCCCGCCACGGTCGCCGACGCCTCTAGCTTTTCGGGCATGCGCGTCGTGATGTTCACGACCGCGCCGATCGAATTGCCCGGATATTGCGCGGAAAATGGGCCGTAGAGCACGTCGACGCGCTCGATCTCTTCGGGCGAGACCATTCCCCAACGCGGGCTGGCAAAGCTGTTGTTGTTGCCGATCAGCGCCGAAAGCAGCACGCCGTCGGCATAGATCAGGCTGCGCGCGCTGGCGCCGACTCCCGAGGTCCGGGTCGCGAGCGGCGCCTGGGTGTCGCCGATGTGGCGCTTGCGCACGAACAGGCTGGGGAAATAGCGCAGCGCGTCTTCGGTGTTGCGCACATTGGTCGTCGTGCGCAGCTGCTCCGCATCGGCGCTCTCCTTACTGTTCGCGCTGTGGTGCGCGGCCTCGCGCGTGCCGACCACCACGATGGCCGGCGGCTGCCCCGCCTCGGAGGCATCAACAAAAGGCATGTGACTCTCACCTGATTGAGTTCCGGACGAACGGTCTCAAGCGAGTGCGGGCGGTCCTCGGGCGGGCGGCGGAAGCGCCGGCGGACCGGTGGCGGCGAAGGGCGTCGTGACGTGGCGATGGCGGATATCGTTCGCGCGGATGGGGGCCGGCAGCTGTGGCGGCGACGTGGACGCGGCGAAGCCGGTGCCCAGCGGCGCGAAGGCGCAATCGCCCTGATGCTGGGCCTTGTGCGCCGGATCCTCGTGCGTACCGCCATGATGATGCGCAGCCGTGGCCAATTGCGCGGGCGCGGCGGCAACGCAGGGCGCGATCGCGAACGGGCCGCCGCTCGGCGCTGGCATCCATCCCGCGGGCACCCAAAGCCGCAGGAACAGCGCGCAGGCGAAAGCCGCGACAATGATGCGAGACTGCCGCACGACGGCCGTCTACGGCGATCGCGGGGTATTTTCCAGCGAGTTGGAGTGCCGGGCCCTTCAGTCGTCGCGTTCGCGCTCGCTCAAGATAGCGCATCAGCTCGGCGAGCGTCGATTCCATCTGGTCCTGCATCTGGCTGACCAGCTCGTTCTCGCGCATTCCGACATGGTCGAGCGGCTTGGAATAGCTGTCGGAGAAGGCCTGCAGATCGGCGCGGTCGAACACGCCGCGTGGCGACCAGCTTGGCGAGGATCACCAGCAGGCCGTTGGTGTTGGCGATGGTGCCGGCGACCAGCGCCTCGTCGACCATCGACAGGTCTCTTGTTCGGCTTCGGATTCGTCGTCAGTCTCGGGAATCATGTGCCTGCTCAATTTGGCGCGGGCGCGGCAGAATTGGGCAAGCCTCGACCACGTCGCGCGCCTTGTCGGCGAACGGCCGGGTGTTGGCCGCGCTCGACGACGGCAGGTCGATCAGCTGCAGATGCGGCGGCGGCTCGCCGATCAGCCTGCGCCCGACGGCCGCGGCGGTCGAGCCGTTGAATGCGATCGCGCGTGAGCTCGGGGAATTCGTGGAGCAGCTGCGCGATCCGATTGTGCTGGGCGAGCGCGGATCGCCTGGTCGAGGCTGCCGCTGCGGCTCGCCGAGGCGATCACGTCCCACAAGCCGATGCCGCGGCGGCCGAGCGTCGCCAGCCGCTCGTCATACGGCGAAGCCTGCAGATCCTCGCCGATCGCGCCGCCCAGCAGCCGCCAGAACTGATTCGTCGGATGCGCATAATAGCGCCGCGGCGGCGAGCGAGGCGTCGCCCGGCAGGCTGCCGAGGATGAACAGCCGCGCATCGGGCCGGGCGATCGGCGGCAAACCGGCTTTGACGCTCACCAAGAAACCCCTACAGCGCCGCGCCGTGCAACCGAGCGACCTCCGCGTCGCCCTCTTTTCGGGCAATTACAATTATGTCCGCGACGGCGCCAACCAGGCGCTGAACCGGCTGGTCGGCTATCTGCTGCGCCAGGGCGTCGCACGTGCGCGTCTATTCGCCGACGGTCGAGAACCCCGCCTTCCCGCCGACCGGCGACCTGGTCGAGATGCCCTGCGTCCCGATCCCCGGCCGGTCCGAATATCGGCTGCCCATCGCCCTGCCGGCGCGGGTGCGGCGCGACCTCGCCGAATTCAATCCGAACGTCGTCCACGTCTCCAGCCCCGATATCGTCGGCCACCGCGCGGTGAGCTGGGCCCGGCGCAACAAGATCGCAGCAGTCGCCTCGGTTCACACGCGGTTCGAGACCTACCTTGCTTATTACCATCTGCAGTGGCTCGAGCCCGCGGTGCGCAGCGATCCTGCGCCGGCTCTACCGCCGCTGCGAGGTGGTGTGGCGCCGGCCGAATCGACCGCGGCGATCCTTCGCGCCCAGCGCATGAACCGCGACATCGCGATCTGGTCGCGCGGGGTCGACCGCGACCAGTTCAACCCCGACCGGCGCGACATGGAGTGGCGCCGCTCGCATCGGGATCGCCGACGACGAAATGGTCGTCGCCTTCCTCGGCCGGGTGGTGATGGAAAAGGGCCTCGACGTCTTTGCCGACGCCATCCACGCGCTTCGATCGATCGCGGCATCAAGCACCGGGTGCTGGTCATCGGCGATGGCCCGGCGAGTGCCGTGGTTCGAACAGCAACTGCCCGACGCGATCTTCACCGGTCAACATGACCGGCGACGATCTCGCGCGCGCGCTCGCCAGCGCCGACGTGCTTCTCAATCCGTCGATCACCGAGGCGTTCGGCAATGTCACGCTGGAGGCGATGGCCTGCGGCCTGCCGGTGATCGCCGCCGACGCGACGCGGAACGACCAACCTGGTCCGCGACGGCGTCACCGGCACCCTGGTCGACGCCAGCGACATCGACGGCTTTGCCGATGCGCTCGAAGCCTATGCGCGCGACCCCGAGCTGCGCCGCCGCCACGGCGAGGCCGGCCTCGCCTTCGCCAAGACGATGGACTGGGACCCGATCAACTCGGCCGTGCTTCGCGTCTACCAGCCACGCGATCATCAAGCGCCAGCGGCTGGCGCGGATGACGGGGCGGTAGCTCGACCGATCACTTGATCCGTTCGATCCGCTGCGCGGCCTCGTCGAGGATGCGCCGCGATCTCGTGCAGCAGCTCGTCGTCGAGCCCGTCGCGGCCGATGCGGTGGCGAAGCGCGGTCATCAGATTCTTGACCGCCCGGCCGATCGCCGGCCCGGCGCTGGCTGCCTTCGCGCGGCGCGAGATCGCGCAGCCGCTCGAACAGCGCCTCGACCTCCTCCTCACTCTCCTCGAGATGCTTGCGGCCCTCGTCGGTCACCTGGAACGGCTTGCGCGGACCTTCGCCTGCGGCCTCCTCGATCAGGCCCATGTCCTGGAGCAGGGTCAGCGTCGGATAGACGACGCCCGGGCTCGGCGCATATTCGCCGCCGGTCAGCTCCTCGATCGCGCGGATCAGGTCGTAGCCGTGGCGCGGCTCGTCGGCGATCAGCTTGAGCAGCACCAGCCGAAGCTCGCCGGATTCGAACATCCGGCGCCCTGCGGCCGCGGCGTCCGCCCCAGCCTTCCGGGCCATCGCCGAAGTCGAAATGGAACGGGCCCCAATTGCCTTGCCAGCCGCGCCCGCCGCGCATCGCCATCAGGCCCTCGGGGATACTGATCTCGACCCGCCCGCGCGGGCCGCAACCGTGATGATGTCGTGTCATATATTCTCCTTTTGATGTGTCTAAGATATATCTTAGCTGCATCTTAGGCAAGCGCCGAACGTGCAATTTCGCCGCGCTTTCCCTATCTTGCCGGCGCAATGGCCGACCTGTTTGCCGACCAGGACGTCCCGGCCAGGCCGCCCGAAGCGGCGCCGCGCCAATGCGCCGCTCGCCGACCGGCTGCGGCCGCGCTCGCTCGACGAAGTCGTCGGCCAGGAGCATCTGACCGGCCCGGACGGCGCGATCGGGCGGATGGTCGCGGCGGGCAAGCTCGCCTCGATGATCCTGTGGGGGCCGCCGGGCACCGGCAAGACCAGCATCGCGCGGCTGCTCGCCGATGCGGTCGGCCTGCGCTTCGTCGCGATCTCGGCGGTCTTCTCGGGCGTCGCCGACCTCAAGAAGGTGTTCGCCGAAGCCGCGGCAGATGGCCAAGGCCGGCCAGCAGACCCTGCTGTTCGTGGACGAGATCCACCGCTTCAACCGCTCGCAGCAGGACGGCTTCCTGCCCTATGTCGAGGACGGCACGGTCACGCTGGTCGGCGCGACCACCGAGAACCCGAGCTTCGAACTCAACGCCGCGCTGCTGTCGCGCTGCCAGGTGCTGATCCTTCGCCGGCTCGACCACGAAGCGCTGGCGGAGCTGCTCCGCCGCGCCGAGGCGCTCGAAGGACGGCCGCTGCCCGTCACGCCCGAGGCGCGCGAGGCGCTGATCGCCAGCGCCGACGGCGACGGCCGCTTCCTCCTCAACCAGGCCGAGACCCTGTTCTCGATCGAGATCGACGAGCCGCTCGACCCCGCCGAGCTCGCGAGCTGCTCCACCGCCGGGTGCCGGTCTACGACAAGGACCGCGAGGGCCATTACAACCTCATCTCGGCGCTGCATAAGTCGCTCCGCGGCTCGGACCCGCAGGCCGCGCTTTACTATCTCGCGCGGATGCTGGTCGCCGGCGAGGAGCCGCTCTACGTGCTCCGCCGCCTGATCCGCGCCGCGGTCGAGGACATCGGCCTCGCCGACCCCAATGCGCTGGTGCAATGCCTCGCCGCCAAGGACAGCTACGACTTCCTCGGCTCGCCCGAGGGCGAGCTGGCGATCGTCCAGGCCTGCCTCTATCTCGCGACCGCGCCCAAATCGAACGCCGCCTACATGGCCCAGAAAGCGGCCTGGCGGAGCGCGAGGGAGACCGGCTCGCTGATGCCGCCGCAGACACATCCTCAACGCCCCGACCAAGCTGATGAAGGACATCGGCTACGGCAAGGGCTATGCCTATGACCATGATGCCGAGGACGGCTTCTCGGGCGCGGATTACTGGCCCGAGGAAATGGACCCGCAGAGCTTCTACGAGCCGAGCGACCGCGGCTTCGAGGCGCGGATCCGCGAGCGGCTCGAATTTTGGGAAAAGCGCCGCGAAGAGCTGAAACAAAGCGGGCCCGACGCGGGTTGATCGATCAGCGGAACAGGGAGCAGCGGACATGTACGACACGAGCGCCTACTGGCAGGCCCAGGTGCTGGAGTGGGGACCAAGGGTCCTCATCGCATTGCTGATCATCGTTGCGACGTGGATCGTCGCGCGCGCGGCCAAATGGGTGATCCAGAAGGCGATCGACCGCTCACCCGCCCTGCGCAAGCACGTCACCGGCAAGCCTGGCGAAACAGTCGGATATCAGATCGGCGTAATTGCCAAGCTGCTCATCTGGCTGGTCGGCATCCTCGCCGCGCTCAAGTTTCTCGGGATCGGCCAGATCCTCGCGCCGATCAACGCTTTGACCATGGAGATTTTCGCCTTCCTGCCGCGCCTGATTGGCGCCGGCCTGCTGTTCTTCGTCGGGCTGATCCTGGCGCGGATCGTCAAGCAGCTGGTCGAAACGATGCTGATCGCAGCCAATGTCGACGGGCTGCTGGCGCGCATCGGGATCGGCGATACCGCGGGCACCGTCCGCACCGATCCCGAGGCCGTCCCGCCCGGCGCGGCGCCGGGAGCGACACGCGCAAGCCTCGCGCGCGCCGCCGGAGTACTGGTATTCGCGCTGATCATCATTCCCGTCGCCATCGCCGCGCTCCAGGTGCTGGGGATCGAGGCGATCTCCGGTCCGGCGACTTCGATGCTGAACGAAATCCTCGCAGCAATTCCAAACGTTCTGACGGCTGCCTTGTGGGTTGGCATCGCCTTCATCGCTGCGCGTTTTCTTAAGACTTTCATCGAGGCGATCCTCCCGCCGACCGGCTTCGATGACGCGATCCGGTCGACCGGCGATTCTCCCTGCGGACGCGAGTGCCTCACGGATCTTGGCCAACATCGCCATGATCGCGCTCATCCTTGGCGCGTCGATCGAAGCTCTGCGGCAGCGTAGGCGGCGACGATGTCGCGATCTTTCTCGCCCAGGTGACCGCGCTGGGCAGCAAAGTGATCTTCGGAACCCTGATCATTGTCGCCGGCATCTTCCTTTCGAATGTCATTGCCAAGCTGGTTGGCAGCGGAACGGGCGAGGGCGGGTTCGCGCAGACGCTCGTCCGCTATGCGATCATCGCTCTGTTCACCGCGATCGGCCTCACCTTCATGGGTCTCGCCGACCAGATCGTGATCCTCGCCTTCGGGCTGATTCTCGGTTCGGCCGCCGTGGCGACCGCGTTGGCATTCGGTCTTGGTGGGCGCGAGGCCGCGGGCCGGATTGCCGAACATTGGGCAGCGCGGATCGTCGGTTCGCGCGCTGCGCCTCCGCCGCCCAAGCGCATCCGCAGCGCGCCGAGCGAGGACAGCCAGCCGCCTTTGGTCTGACGGAGCGATGACTTTCGACGAAGCGGTCGCCTTCGCGCTGACCCTGCCCGGCACTGAGCTGTCGACCAGCTACGGCAAGCCCGCGGTGAAGGTCTGAACGGCCGCGCCTTTCTCTATACGGGCCATGAGGACCTGACGTCATTCGGCATCGCCATCGACCTCGATACGGTCGAGATGTTGAAGGCGACCGAGCCCGAGACCTATCTGGCAAACCGCGCATTACGAGGGCTGGGCCGGCGGTCCTGGTCCGCTACGACAGCCCCGACCCGGAGCGGGTCAGGGAGATGATCGAACGCTCGCACGCCTGGACCGCCGCCAAGCCGCCGGCGCGTCCGCGCAAGCGCAAGTGAGCTTTCCCGTCATTGCGAGGAGCGGAGCGACGCGGCAATCCAGGCGCCGCTGGATTGCTTCGCTGCGCTCGCAATGACGCCTCAATTCGCAAGCTACATCGCGATCGACTGGTCGGGCGCGAAAGGCCGCCGCCACAAGGGCATCGCGATCGCAGAAGCGCGCGGCGACGCACCGCCGCGGTTGATCCGCCCAGACCACGTCTGGTCGCGCTGCGAAGTGCTTGCATGGTTGCTGAAGCGTGCGTCGAGCGAGCCGACCCTGTTCGGATTCGACTTCAGCTTCGCGCCGCCGATAGTCGAACGCGGCGAATATCTGCCCGGCGAGCCCAGCGTTCCCGAGACCGCCCGCGAGTTCTGGGCTTATGTCGACACGCTGAGCACCGACGAGGACCTCGGCGCGGCGAGCTTCCTCGAGATCGCCCACCGCCGGCATTTCTATTTCGGCATCACCGACGGGCCTGAAGGCCGGCTTCGTGCACTTCCGTCAATGCGAGCAGGCGCTCAATCGCCAGGGCGCACGCAAGACCGCAACCCTTTATGACCCGATCGGCGCGGCCCAAGTCGCCAAGGCGAGCTTCTCGGGCATGCGCCTGCTCCACCGGCTCGACGGCAAGGTCGCGATCTGGCCGATGGACCCGCTGCCCGAAAGCGGCAGCGCGGTGGTCGAGATCTACACGCGCATCTATCTGCGTCGCGCCGGAATGCCGGGATCGAAGCTCCGCAGCCGCGCGGCACTGAACATGGCGCTCGAAGGTCTTGGGTCGCCGCCAACACGCCTTCGGTTCGAACCCAACGACCACCAGACCGACGCTTTGGTCACAGCAGCGGGGATGAGGGCGCTGGCCGATAGCGAGCCCCGCGCCTTCGAACCCGAGGGCCTCACGCCCCAGATCGCGCGGAGCGAAGGCTGGACCTTCGGCGTGCTATAAAGCAGAGGCGTGGATGGGCCGGATTAGCTCAGTTGGTAGAGCAGCGGTTTTGTAAACCGAAGGTCGCGGGTTCGACTCCTGCATCCGGCACCAGCCGCGTTTGGAGGACACTGAGGGATGTTCGAAACCGCGGCCGAGGCAGCCCGTGGAGCTGCCGGGCGCGCCATTTGACGCGTCCCTTATCGCCGCGCCGCGCTGACGCGCCAAACGGTGTTTCCGGCATCGTCGGCGATAAGCAACGCGCCGGTACGATCGATGGCTACGCCGACCGGCCGGCCGTGGACGGACTTGCCGTCCCGCGCGAGGAAGCCGTTCACGATCGTGCGCGGCGGGCCGTTCGGCCGCCCGTTGGCGAACGGCACGAACACGACCTTGTACCCATTGAGCGGGCTGCGGTCCCAGCTGCCGTGCTCGCCTATGAATGCGCCATTGGCCAGCGCCGGTGCGAGCCGCTGGCCCGCGCTGAAGGTCAGGCCGAGCGGCGCGACGTGCGAGCTCAGCGCGTAGTCGGGCGGGATCGCCCTGGCGACGAGATCCGGGCGCTGCGGATGAACGCGGATATCCACGTGCTGGCCATAATAACTATAGGGCCAGCCGTAGAAGCCGCCGTCCTTCACCGAGGTGAGGTAATCGGGCACCAGGTCGGGGCCGATCTCATCGCGCTCGTTGGCAATCGCCCACAGCTTCTCGGTCTGCGGCTCGAACGCCACCCCGGTCGGATTACGAACGCCCGATGCGTAAATGCGCTTGGCGCCGGTCGCGCGATCGACCTCGTAAATGGCAGCGCGGCCATATTCGACGTCGAGCCCGTTCTCAGTGATGTTGCTGTTCGATCCGACCCCGACATAGAGCTTCGATCCGTCCGGACTGGCGACGAGCGACTTGGTCCAGTGGTGATCGATCTGCCCCGCGGGGAGGTCAGTCAGCTTCACTCCCGGCCGCGTGATGCGGGTCTCGCCGAGCGTATAGGGAAAGGCCATGATCCCGTCGGTGTTGGCGACGTACAGCGTGTTTCCAACCAGCGTCGATCCCGAACGGCGAATTCAGGCGATCCAAGAAGATCGTGCGCAACTCCGGCTTCCCGTCGCCATTGGCGTCGCGCAGCAAGGTAATGCGGTTGCCGCCCGCGGCGCCTGCGCCGGCCCGATTGACGACCGGACCAGTAAGGTAATCCTTGGGCCGGAAATTTACGGTCGGCGGCGCATTGGCTTCGACCACCAGGATGTCGCCGTTGGGCAGCGGGTAGACGATGCGCGGGTGCATGAAGCCGGTCGCGATCGCCTGGATCTGCAGCCCGCGCGGAACGGTGGGCGTCTCGCCCGCCTTCCAGCCGACGTAGAGCGGCACGCTCATCGGCGGCATCACAAATTGCTGGGGCTCGGGCAGATAGGGGTTCGCGCCATATTGCTTGCTCGGGTCCCCGCCCTGCGGCGCGCAGGCCGCAAGCGCACACAGCGAGCACAGGCTGAGCAATGACGAGCGGGTCATGAGCGATCTCCCCTCGCCGGAGTGCGGACAGCGGCTACGCTCCAGCCGCGCCAGCCGATGATCAGCAGGCAAATCGCGACGACGACCGAGAGCATGAGCCCCTGCGGAACGACCGATGTCCAGGCGTCGCGGCTGTGGACGAAGACGTTGAGCAGCGACAGCAACGCCGCTCCGGCCAGAGCTGCGAGATGGACCCAGCTGACGCGCCCAGCGCGGCCGAGTACGAGGTCGAGGACGAGCGCAAGTCCCGCCACCAGCGCAAGGATAAGTCCCGCCGTGATCAGCCAGACGGAGAAATTCGCCCACTGCATGTCGGCGGTCTGCGAATAAAAGATGTCGGTCACGAGCGCGCCGATCAGAAGTGCGGCGCCGGCCGCGATCAGGCCCGGATGGAGCAACCTCGGACCATCGTCGACCCGGCTGTTTCTCGTCGCCATAGCGTGGTCTCCCTCATGGAAATCGGAGAACAGGACGGCCTTCCTTCAGGCGCCGCCGATACGCTGCAAAGAGTGCGCGCAGCTCAAACGCTGCACATCCTCATTTGATCAATGCGTTTGCCAACACCGGCTCGGCGGCCATCGGCTGCCCGGAATCGCGCAGCGCCATCCGTCCAACAGCCGACCAATCCTGGTTTTCGCCGCTTGTCGCGAGCAGCTCGACGAAGCGGTCGTGCAACACGCTCGCAAACGGCATCGCGACCTTCAATTTCTCCGCGGCGGCGATCGCCAGGCGGATATCCTTGAAGCCCAGCGGCGCGGCAAACCCGACCGGCGGTTCTTCGTCGGCCGCGACGAGCGCCCCATACACTTTGTAGGCTGGCGATCCGAACATGGTCGAAGTCAGGAAATCGACATAATTTTGCTTGTCGATCCCGCCCCGATCGATCAGCGCGATCGCCTCGCCCAGCGACTCGAAGACCGTTGCGAACAGGAAATTGGCGCTCAGCTTCACGAGGTTGGCGTTGCTCGCCTTGTCGCCGAACTCGGTCGTGCTCTGTCCGATGGCGTCGAGCAACGGCCGAATCTGGGCGATCGCGTCCGCCGGGCCGGCGGCAATGACGAACAGCTGGCCCTGCTCGGCGCGGTCTGGCCGGCCGAGGACCGTCGCGGCGACATAGCGCTGGCCGGCGGCCGAATGTGCGGCCGCCAGCCGTTCCGACAAATCGACGCTGATCGTGCTGGAGGAAACGTGGATCGCGCCTTTGGGCAGGCTGTCGACGATCCCGCCAGCACCAAGCGTGACGGCCTCGGCCGCCTCGTCGTTTGAAAGCATGGTGAACACAACCTCGCCTTTGCAGGCGTCGGCGATACTGTCGGCAACCGTGGCGCCCTGCGCGCCAAGCGTGTCCGCCGGAACTCGGTCACGGTTATAGACGGTCAGCTCCTGCCCTGCGCGAACCAGACTGAGAGCCATGCCGCGGCCCATATGACCGATACCGATAAATCCGACACGCATGTCCAGTCTCCATAGGTGCGACTGAGTTTTGCGGTTGTCGGCTGCGCGGATCGCCTGGGGGCGGGGGCGGGGGGAGATCAGGGGGCTCCGCGCGGCCGACTTGGTCTTTCTAGTGGCCCGGACCTATCCAACCGGCGTTCAAAAAATGACGTTTCGGTAAGTTTGCGCCGCGTTTGTCAGTCCGCGCGGGCGTCAGTTTCGATGGGCTTCGGCAGGCGCAGGACAGCGCGAAGCCCCGGGCCATTGTCTTCGAGCTCGAGCTCTCCGGCATGCAGGCGCGCAACCGCGCGGGCCAACGGGAGGCCGAGACCGCTCCCTTCCATGGTGCGAGCTTCATCCAACCGGCTATACTTCTTCATCGCGTTGTCGCGGGAGTCCTTCGGGATGCCGGGACCATTATCCGCGACCCACAAGCGGATTTCAGAATCCGTCTCATCAACACCGAGCTCTATCCGGCCGCGCTCGCTGTACTTCAGCGCATTGTCGATGAGGTTGGACATGGCCTGCCCGATCAGCTCGCGGTTGCCGTAGAAGGATATTTCGCCGGCCTGTTTGGCGTCGATTTCGAAGCCACGTTCTTCCACGAGGGGCTGGTACATCTCGCACAGACCCTGGATGAGATCGCCGAGAGAGAAGCGGGTAAAGTTCTCGCGCCCGATCCCTGCTTCGGTGCGCCCGATCTCAAGCGTCGAGGAAATCAAGCGCATCATTCCGTCGATTTCCTTCGAGATCGCCGCGAAGGCATCATGCGCGGCGTCGTCTTCACATTCGCGCGAAGCCTTCTCGAGACCGGCCTTGATCCGCATCAACGGCGAACGCAGGTCATGCGCCAGTGCATCGGTGACGACACGGAATTCACCGACAAGAACTTCAATGCGCGCCAGCAGCGCATTGATGGAATTTCCGAGCTGCTCGTACGCCGCGCCCTCGCCCGAGGTGTCGAGACGTTGGCTGAAGTCGCCCGCGGCAATGCGGTTCGCGATCTGTCCGATCGCGCTCACGCGGCGGCTGGTGAAACGGTGGAGGACAAAGCCCGCCGCAAGACCGGCGGGAATGGCGATGAAGAAAGCTGCGAAGAGAGCCTCGGCCAGCGACGCGCGTGTCCGTTCGCGGGCCTCGAGGTTCGTTCCAAACAAAAGCCAATGTCCCGAGGGAAAATGGATAACCCTCACGGCATATAAGGCGGGTCGAGACATCCCCTGCGTGTAGAGGCGAATCTCGCGCCAGGACGTGGGTTCGCGGAGCGTGGGAGGCCAGGACACGACATTGCCGATCATCCGTTCGCCGGACGGCCCCGCAAGAAGGATCACTCCGCCTTGCAGGATGCCCGTGTCCTCCTCGGTTGCAATCGAACGGACGAGACCGTCGATGCCTCCGGTGCGGTAGCCGTACAAGAGATTGCGTTCCCGATCGTCGATGCGACTGACGATGCGATCGCGGATCAGCGAGTTAGTGCGGTGATAGACAAAAAGGAGCGACGGTCCGGCAGTCAGGACAGTCAACAGAAGGCAAAGGAGGACGAAGCGCGCCGCTTGGGACCGCGGCATCCGAATTGCACCGCGTGCGCTCAAGCCGTTGCGCTCAGCATGTAGCCGACGCCGCGAACGGTGTGCAGCAACGGAACGTCGGATCCTTCGTCGATCTTCTTGCGAAGCCGGCTAATGTGGACGTCGATGACGTTCGTACCCGGGTCGAAATGGTAATCCCAGACCTCCTCGAGCATCATCGTTCGGGTAACCACATTGTCTTGATGGCGCAGGAGACACTCGAGCAGCCTGAATTCGCGGGGCTGCAGGAAAATACGCTGTCCCGCACGTTCAACCCGGTGCGTGAGCAAGTCCATCGTAAGATCCGCGCACGTCATCGACGTGACCACGGGTTCGCGCGCAATCGAACCGCGTCTTTGCAATGCCTCGAGCCGCGCGAGAAGTTCGGAAAATGCGAAGGGCTTGACGAGATAATCGTCGGACCCCGCATTGAGGCCCTTCACCCGTTCGTCGGCGGAGCCCAGCGCAGACAGAATGATAACTGGCGTCTCGAGCCCGGCCGCGCGCATCGCTGCGAGAACCGCCAAGCCGTCCATTCCCGGTAACATCCGGTCAAGAACGACGGCCGCGTAATCGCCGTCGGTGGCATGGAACAGGCCATCGCGGCCGTTATTCGCCCGATCCACCAAATAGCCATTTTCGTCCAGGCCCCTGGCGATGTAGTCGCCAGTGGTCTCGTCATCCTCGACGACCAGTATCTTCCTGGCCAATCGTCACTCCTCCTCTTCGAAGCGCGCAGGCTTTGCGGCAGGCTGTCCCACCGGCAGCAGCGCTATAACAGATCGGCCATGCCGGTTCAGCCTGACCGTGAGCACATTATCGGTCTTTCGGAGCCCCGCCGCGAGGTCCTTCATGGATTCCACCGGCCGCTCCATCTCGACGATGACGTCTCCGGTCTGAATCCCGGCGCGCGCCGCCGGCCCTCCGCTCGCGATGCTCGTGACGACCAGTCCCGCGGTGCCCGGAGGAACGCCGAGGCTGCGTGCAGTTGCCGGGTCGAGCCGCTCGACAGTGGCGCCGATCCCTTCGTCTACATGACGTGCAAGAGTTTGCTCGCGATGCGAAAACTCCCGCGTGAACAGCGAGTGGGCGGACGGCAAAGCCACAGCTGCGATTGCGACGATCAATATCGCAATCGCGGCAACCGCGAAGGCACCGGAGCCAAGGCGAGTCGAACGCTTTTCCACCGGCTACGTGTGCGGCCGGGCGGCTTTCGCGAGCGCGTGCATTTCATGAAAGTTCGGTAACGCGAAACCGGCCTGGTGCGACGCCGTCGAGCTGGCCATTTCTCCGGCATCGGACGGTTGACCGCGGCGCTTGAACGTATCAGTGCCGCCTGAGGAGGGGGCGATGGCCGACTCTCGACGCCGCAGGGCTATGGTATTTGCAGCCTCGCTGCCGATCTCGGGGTGCGGCGGCGTGCTCGATCCGGTTGGGCCGGTCGGCAACGCCGAAAAGCTGATCCTCATCAACTCCACCGCGATCATGCTGGCGATCGTCGTCCCGGTAATCCTCGCCACAATCGCCTTCGCCTGGTGGTTCCGCCGCGGCAACAGGAAGGCGGAGTACCTTCCGAACTGGGAATATTCCGGCGCGATCGAGTTGGTCGTGTGGTCGATTCCGGCGCTCACCGTCATCCTGCTCGGCGGCATCGCCTGGATCGGCAGCCACGACCTCGATCCAAGTAAGCCGCTCCAATCCACGGCTCCGCCGCTCAAGGTCGAGGTCGTCTCGCTCGACTGGAAATGGCTGTTTATCTACCCCGACCAGGGAATCGCGACGGTCAACCAGCTCGTCGTTCCCGCCGGCACCCCGATCAGCTTCCGGCTCACTTCGGCGACCGTCTGGAACAGCTTCTTCGTCCCCCGGTTCGGCACGATGATCTACACCATGCCGCGAATGACCACGCGCCTGCACCTGCAGGCCGACCGGCAGGGCGTTTATGACGGGCTGTCGTCCCACTACAGCGGCGACGGTTTCTCGGGCATGCGCTTCAAGGTCCATGCCGTCCCGCCGCGGCAGTTCGCCGCCTGGGCTCAAAGCGCGCGCGGCAAGGGACCGGCGCTCGACGGCCGCAGCTATGCCGAACTGTCGCGTCCGAGCAGCTATGTGAAGCCGATGACCTACGGCGCCGTCGCGGCCGGCATGTTCGACGCAGTCGTCGCCAATCGCGCGCCGCGGCTCCATCTTCCGCAGACTGCCCCGCCATCGCGGCAAGCGTCCGCAACGCCGCCGGGAGGCTGATTATGTTCGGCAAGCTGACCTGGTCCGCGATTCCATTCGATCAGCCGATCCCGCTGATCAGCTCCATGGTCGTCCTGCTGGCGATCGTCGCGGTGCTCGGCTGGGTCACCTTCAAGGGCTACGTGCCCTATTTGTGGCGCGAGTGGATCACCTCCACCGACCACAAACGCATCGGCGTCATGTACGTCGTCCTGGCCATCGTGATGCTGGTCCGCGGCTTCATCGACGCGATGATGATGCGCGCGCAGCAGGCGGTCGCGGTCGGCCAGTCCCAAGGCTATCTGCCGCCGGAGCATTACGACCAGATTTTCTCGGCCCACGGCACGATCATGATCTTCTTCATGGCCATGCCGTTCATCATCGGGCTGATGAATTTCGCCGTCCCGCTTCAGCTGGGCGTGCGCGACGTTGCCTTTCCGACAATGAACAACGTCAGCTTCTGGCTGACCGCATCGGGCGCCCTGCTCATCAACATCAGCCTGTTCGTCGGCGAATTCGCGCGCACCGGCTGGCTCGGCTTTCCGCCGCTTAGCGAAACCGCATTTTCGCCCGGAGTCGGCGTCGATTACTACCTCGTTGCGCTTCAGATTTCCGGCGTCGGGACTTTGCTCACCGGGGTGAATTTCGTCACCACCATCCTCAAGATTCGCGCGCCAGGCATGAGCTATATGCGGATGCCGATCTTCTGCTGGACGGCGCTTGCCTCGAACCTCCTGATCATCGCCGCGTTCCCTGTGCTGGCCGCGACTTTGGCGCTGCTGATGCTCGACCGCTACCTCGGCTTCCATTTCTTCACCAATGACGGCGGCGGCAACTCGATGCTCTACATGAACCTGATCTGGGTTTGGGGGCATCCGGAAGTCTACATTCTGATACTGCCCGCGTTTGGCGTCTTCTCGGAGGTCGTGTCGACCTTCTCGGGCAAGCCGCTGTTCGGCTATCGCTCGATGGTCTTCGCGACGCTCGCGATCTGCATCCTCTCCTTCATGGTCTGGCTCCATCACTTCTTCACCATGGGTGCGGGAGCCGACGTCAATGCCGTCTTCGGCATTGCCAGCATGCTCATCGCGATCCCGACCGGCGTGAAGATCTTCAACTGGCTGTTCACGATGTACGGCGGCCGCGTCCGTTTCAGCGTACCGATGCACTACACGATAGGGTTCATGATCACGTTCGTGATCGGCGGGCTGACCGGAGTCATCCTCGCCATCCCGCCCGCCGATTTCGTGCTTCACAACAGCCTGTTCCTGGTCGCGCATTTTCACAACGTGATCATCGGCGGCGTCGTCTTCGGGGTGATGGCCGGTTACACCTACTGGTTCCCCAAGGCGTTCGGATTCACGCTCGACGAACGCATCGGAAAGGCGATCTTCTGGTGCTGGTTCATCGGCTTCTATCTCGCCTTCATGCCGCTCTACATGCTCGGCCTGATGGGCGCGACGCGGCGCATGCAGCATTACGATGACCCGAGTTGGCAGCCGTACATGATCGTCGCGCTGGTGGGAGCGGTGTTCATCCTGTTCGCGATCGTGCTGACGGTCTGGCAGCTCTATTATTCGATCAAGACCCGAGAGCAGCGACGCGACGTGACCGGCGATCCGTGGGACGGCCGAACGCTCGAGTGGCTGACCCTGTCGCCCCCGCCGCATTACAATTTCGCAGTGCTCCCCGACGTCCACGGCGAGGAAGCCTATTGGCTTCGCAAGCAGACCGCGATCAAGCAGGACCAGCTGATCGACGAGCCCGATTACCAACCGATCGAGATGCCGCTCAATACGCCGGTGGGTGTGATCTGCGCCTTCTTCGCCTCGGTCTGCGGCTTCGCGGTCATCTGGCATATCTGGTGGCTCGCGATCGTCGGCCTCGTCGGCGCCTTTGCGGTTTTCGTCTGGTACGCCTGGCGTGACGAGCACGAACACATCATCCCTCTCGAGGAAGTCAGGGAGAACGCACGCGAGCGGCGCCGCATCCGCATGGAGCACCTCCACAACCTGAGCCAATCGACATGACGGCGACGGAAGCTGCCGCGATCGGCCTGACTCACGGCGGATCGGAGGATACGGGCCTCGGCCACCGCGGTCCCCAGTCGAAGAGCATTGTCGTGCCCTACGGGTTCTGGCTGTTCGTCCTGTCCGACATCGTATTGTTCTCGGCCCTGTTCGCAACCTACGCGTCGCTGGTCCATGCGACCGACGGCGGGCCCACCACCAACCAGCTGTTCGACCGCAATCTGGTCGCGATCGAGACCGTCGCCTTGCTGCTGTCGAGCTTCGTCTGCGGGCTCGCGATGATCGCCGCCAAGCGCAAGCACATGGCTTGGACCCAGGGCTGGCTCCTTGTCACCGGCCTGCTCGGCGCCGTCTTCCTGTTCATCGAGCTCTACGAATTTAGGCACATGATCGGCGAGGGCGCGGGACCGCAGCGGAGCGCCTTCCTATCGGCATTCTTCACCCTGGTCGGCTGCCACGGAGCGCACGTCACCGCCGGATTGCTGTGGATCGGGACGATGATGGCCCAGATCTGGGCCAAGGGCTTTCGCGAAGGCATCGTCCGGCGGCTGCTCTGCCTAAGCATCTTCTGGCACGCCCTGGACATCATCTGGGTGGCCATCTTCACCATCGTCTATCTGATCGGGACACTGCCATGACCCAAGACGACACGAACCTTTTGAACGTCGCGCCGGGTTCGCCGCACGACAGCCTGGTGAGCGAGACGCTGAGCTACGTCATCGGGCTCGGGCTCGCGCTGCTGCTCACCGGGATCGCCTTCTGGGTCGCCTCGACATCGGTCCTGTGGGGGCCGGGCGTTGCCGTTGGGCTCGTCGTCCTCGCCATCGCCCAGATGGGCGTCCACCTGGTTTTCTTCCTCCACATCAGCAGCGGGCCGGACAACACCAACAACGTGCTCGCGCTCGCCTTCGGCGTGCTGATCGTCTTCCTGGTCATGATCGGAACCATCTGGATCATGGCCCACCTGAACGCGAACATGGGTCCAAGCGAGGCGCTTACAAACCTGCAAGTGCAGCACTAATTCTGCTTGCCCACAGAGCTATCCACAGAATTCGTCAAGGCCGTCATTTTTTTGCCATGCGAGCTGGAACAACCGTGAGGCCGGACCGTTGTTATCCCGTGCTCCAAATCTTTCGGGAAATGGAGCATGGGACCCCGGCAACTTCGGTTGCCGGGGTTTACTTTTATGCAGTCAGCTCGGCGGGATCCGCCTCGGCCAGCGTCAGCTTTTGCGACCGGTCGGGCAGCGGATATTTGTTACCGTTGGCGCAATTGAACAGCAGCACGCGCTCGTCCTTGCCGACCATGCCCTGACCCAGGGCCTGACGCCACGCGGCGAGCACCGCGCCGCCTTCGGGACAGAGAAGGAAACCGTCGTCGCGCGCGACGTCGTCGACCGCCTGGAGAATCGCCTCCTCGGAAACCGCCATCGCCGCGCCGCCGCTTTCCCGCACCGCGCGCAGGATGAGGAAATCGCCGACGGCCTTGGGCACGCGGATGCCGGTCGCGGCTGTCGTCGCATGTTCCCAGCGCTCGGCGAACTCGTCGCCCTTCTCGAACGCCCGGACGATCGGCGCGCAGCCTTCGGCCTGAACGGCATACATCCGCGGCCGCTCCGGCCCGATCAGGCCTATCGCCTCGAGCTCGTCGAACGCCTTCCACATCCCGATCAGGCCGGTGCCGCCGCCCGTCGGATAGAAGATCGCGTCGGGCAGTTGCCAGCCGAGCTGCTCGGCGAGCTCGAACCCCATCACCTTCTTGCCTTCGAGGCGGTAGGGCTCCTTGAGGGTCGAGCAGTCGAACCACAGGCCCTGCGCCGCGCCCTTCCCCACCAATGCCCCGCATTCGTCGATCTGCCCGTCGGCGACATAGACCCGCGCGCCATAGGCCGCGGTCTCGTTGACGTTGATCTCGGGCGTCTCGGCCGGGCAGATGACGATCGTTTCGATCCCCGCCCGCGCCCCGTAAGCCGCGAGCGCGGCCCCGGCGTTGCCGTTGGTCGGCATGGCGATTCGGCGGATCCCGAAATGCCGCGCCATGGTCACCGCCATCGCCAGGCCCCGGGCCTTGAACGATCCGGTCGGAAGGCGCCCTTCGTCTTTGACCAGCAGGTTGGGACCACCGGTCTCCGGCAGCGCGACGATCGGCGTTTCTGGCTCGCCGAGGCTGACCGGTTCGCAGCCCTCGGGCAGCGGCAGAAGCTCACGCCATTTCCACATCCCGCCCGGACGCGCGGCGATGCTGTCGCGGGTGAGCGTGCACTTCGCCGCTTCGAGATCGTAGCGCACCAGCAGCGGCTTGCCGGCGCGCGACAGGTTGTGGACCTGGGCGGCTTCATGGCGCTCGCCGGTCAGCGAGCATTCGAGATGGGTGACATTCATCAGCAGCGCGTGTCTTCGAGGTGGACGCGTTCGATTTGCAGCGTGCAATGCTCGATCCCGAACCGGTCGTGGAGCATCGTTCGCGCACGCGCCAGCAGGTCGTCGGTGGAGTCGATATCCGGCGCGACGAGATGCGCGGTCAGCGCGGTCTCGGTCGTGCTCAGCGGCCAGACGTGCAGGTCGTGCACGGTCTCGACGCCATCGAGCCCGGCCAGCTCCAGCTCGACCACGTCGACATCGATCCCGCTCGGAACGCCCATCAGCGACATCCCGACCGACTCCTTCATCAATCCGACGCTGCCCCACAGGATCACAACCGCGACCGCGAGGCTCATCACCGGGTCGACCCACTGCTGGCCGGTCCACAGGATGACGAACCCGGCGAAGACCACGGCTGCGGACACCGCTGCGTCTGCGGCCATGTGCTGATATGCGGCGCGGACGTTGATATCGCGCAATCGCCCGCGCGCGAACAGCATGGCCGTCAGCACATTGCCCACGATCGCCACCGTCGCGACCCAGATCATGGTCTGCGCCTCGGCGTGAACCGGATTGAACAGCCGGCGGATTGCCTCGGCGGCGATTGCCCCGACCGCGACCAGCAGGAACAGGGAATTGATCAGGGCGGCAAGGATCGATGCCTTTTTGAGCCCGTAGGTGAAGCGCGGCGACGCCGCCCGCTTGGCCATCAGCAAGCCGGCCAGGCCGACGACCAGCCCGAGCACATCGGACAAATTGTGCCCGGCATCGGCGATCAATGCCATCGAATCCGCGAGAAAGCCGTAGGTCGCCTCGATCACGACGATCGCGACATTGAGCGCGATCCCGAGCGCGAACGCGCGACTGAAGTCGCGGGGCTCTGCGTGACAATCGTGCGAATGGCCGGCGCCCATTGCGGCGACCTAGCCGAGCGGTTGCCGAACTTCCAAATCCGCCGCTCGTCGAAAATGAACGGCATTTCATCCGAAGCCTATGTTGCGATAATATAACATCGGCTCTAGCGAGGTGTTACAACGTCTCAACACGGGGCTTCCAATGAACCGCACGATCCTCCTCGCCACGGCGGCGGCCGCTTTCCCCTTTACGTCCGCCGCGGGACAAGCCGTCCAGCGGAACAATTCGAGCCCAACCGTGTCCGCCGCCGAAACAGGAGGTGCGGAAAGCACGACCGCCGAGGAGGCCGCCCCCCCGGTGCCTGGCAACGCGGAAGCCGCCCATCACGATCAGCACGACGAGGGCGCGATCATCGTCACCGGCATCAAGCGTGAGACTGCGGACGTGCTCGGGGGCGTTTCGGTTTTGAACGAAGCCGAGCTCACCCACGAAGTCAGGCCAAGCCTCGGCGAAACGCTTGCCCGGCAGCCCGGCGTGTCGTCGAGCAGCTTCGGGCCGACCGCGTCGACCCCGGTTCTGCGCGGCCTCACCGGGGAGCGCGTCCGCGTACTGACCGACGGCATCGGCAGCTTCGACCTGTCGACCGCGGGCCAGGATCACGCGGTCGCGATCAACCCGCTGACCGCCGAACGAATCGAGGTCTTGCGCGGGCCGGCGGCACTGCTGTTCGGATCGAACGCGATCGGGGGCGTGGTCAATGTCATCGACCTGCGGATTCCGCGTCACCTGCCGACCAATGCGATCGGCGTCGACGGCATTCTCCAATATGGCAGCGCCGCGAACGAGCGTTCGGGCAACCTCGCGGTCGACGTGCCGTTCGCAGGGCACTTCGTGTTCCATGCCGACGGCAGTTATTCGAAGACCGACGACCTCGAGATCGGCGGTTTCGTCCTTTCTCCGCAAGCACGGCGTGAGGCGCTGGCCAGCGGGGATCCGCTGGTCGAGGCGTTTGCGGACCTCAAGGGCAAGCTGCCCAACTCCAGGTCCAGGACCGACGATTATGCCGGAGGTCTCGGTTATGTCGACGGCGCGCTCAATATCGGCGTTTCGATCAGCCACCACGATACGAAATATGGCGTTCCGATCCGCTTCCCGCTCGAAGCCGGCGAGGGGGCGGATTTCGAACAGCCGACGATCGATGCGCACCAGACGCGTTACGATGTTCGGGCCGAAGTCCCGCTGTCCGGTGTGTTCAGCCAGGTGCGCCTGCGCGGCGGCTGGGCCAAATACCATCATGACGAGCTGACCCCCGAGGGCGAAGTCGATACGAGCTTCTTCAGCAAGGGTGGCGAAGGCCGCCTCGATCTCGTCCAAACCGACCGTTCGGGCTGGGGCGGCACGAGCGGCGTCCAATATGTCGAGAAAAACGTCCACCTCGTCGGCGCAGAGAAGTTCCTGCCCGACGCCAAGCAACGCCAGGCCGGCATCTTCACGCTCCAGACTCTGGTCCGCGGGCCGCTGCGGCTCGAGGCCGGGGCGCGTGTCGAATTCGAGCAAGCTTAGCGCCGATGCCGACGCGCAGGTCGGCAACCCCGATTTGTCGCGCCAATTCACGACCGTGTCCGGATCGCTTGGCGCGAGCTACGATGTGGCGCCGACATGGCGGATCGGGCTGTCGGTTTCCCATGCCGAGCGCGCGCCGTCGATCGAGGAATTGTTTGCCGGCGGACCGCACGGCGGCAGTGAATCATTCGAAATCGGCAATCCCGATCTGAAGCCCGAAAAAAGCCTCTCGTTCGAAGGCAGCCTCCATCACACGATCGGCCCGGTGCACCTTGTCGGCAATCTCTTCTACAGCCACTTCTCCAATTTCATCTTCTCGAACTTCACCGGCGAAACCGATGAGGATAGCGGCCTGCCCTTCTTCCTGTTCCAGGAAGCCCCGGCGAATTATTACGGCTTCGAGCTGGATGCCGACGCCAAGTTCGGCAAGTTCGGAGGCATCGACTGGGGCGGCTATCTGATCAGCGACACCGTGCACGCGACGATCAGGAATTTCGGCCCAGCGCCGCTTATTCCGCCGTTCAGAGTCCTTGCCGGCATCACCGCCGCGCGCGGCCAGTTCGACGGTCGCCTCGAGATCGAAAAGGCGTTCGCGCACAACCGCACCGCCCCTCTCGAGACCGAGACCGACGGTTACACCATGGTCAATGCCGGGCTCGACTGGCACCCGTTCGCCGCCAACCCCGCGCTGACGCTGGCGCTTCAGGCCAACAACATCTTCGACGTCGACGCGCGGCGCAGCACCAGCCTGCTCAAGGATTTCGCGTCGCTGGCCGGGCGCGACATCCGCCTCAGCGCGCGATTGAACTACTAGTTATTCGACCGGCGCCAGCGCGGCCTGCTCGACCACCTTGGCCACTTCCTCGGGATGGGACACATAGACCGCGTGGCTGCCGGGCGTCTCCGTTACCCGGGCCCCGGCCCGCTGCGCCATTTGCCGCTGTGCCGGCGGCGGGATCATATGGTCGTCGCTGGCGACCAGATAATGGCTCGGCTTGGACTTCCACGCCGGCGTGGTCACCTTCCCGCCCAGCGCCTCGAGGCCCCACGGCACCTGCGAGTTCGCCATGAATTGCGCGAGCCCAGGTTCGACGTCCGCCGCGAACGAAGCGGCGAATTTGGCGCTGTCCAGCTTGAGGAAGCCGTCCCGGGGAGGAAGGATGGGCGGAACCGGGGCTCCGGGAGGCGGATTGGCAATCAGCGTTTCCACCGACTCGCCGGAATCGGGAGCGAAGGCCGCGATGTAAACGAGGGTGCTCACCTTGGGGTCGTTTCCGGCCTCGGTGATGACGACGCCGCCGTAGGAGTGTCCGACGAGAACAACCGGATGCTTCGCTTCGGCAATCGCGCGCCTGGTCACGGTCACGTCGTCCTGCAGCGCGATCGTCGGGTTCTGGACGACGATTACCTCGTAGCCCTCGCTGGTCAGGATCTGGTGGACGCCTTGCCACCCCGAGCCATCCACGAACCCGCCGTGGACAAGCACAACGCTAACGGGCTTCTCGGTCATCTGTCTGGCTCCTCAATGAGAATTGCGATGGTACGCTGCGCTGGGCCAATTCGACGCTTGGCCGGGACCGAATCCAACTCAGCTCCGGCGAGCCGCCGATAATCCCACAGCTGTTCGAAGTTCAACGAGAAACGGCGGCCGATCAACGGCCAAAGAAAAGAGGCGGTCCGGGGAAACCGAACCGCCTCTTCCGTGTGCTTCGTGTGCTAGCTCAACCGGCCGGTTAGCCGCGCTCTGGCGCCGGTGGCGGCGGCGGAGGCGGAGGCGGAGGAGCCGGACAATTGTCCGTCGCCAGGATCGCCGATCCGTCCGGGCACGTCTGCGTCGCCGGAGGTGGCGGCGGAGGCGGCGGCGGCGGAGGCGGCGGAGGCGGCGGAGCCACTTCGGCAACCCGGCCGCCGAGACGCCAGCCGGCCCGGATACCAAAGCCATGCTTGTCGCCGAGGTCGCCCCAGGCGGCGAGGATCGGTCCAGGACCGTCATTGCCGCTGATGCCGGCTTCGAGCCGCGCCCAGGTGCCCTTGCCGTCGGTGTCGAGTCCGAAGGTGTCGCCACCATCGAACAAGTCGATTTTACCGTCGCCGTTGAACTCGCGGTAGACCGTCCCCGAGATGTAGGGCGCCCAGCTGCCGCCGAACGTCGCCCGGAGGCCGGCTCGGCCGCGGGTCGAGGTCACCTTGCTGATGTCGTAGTGGAAGCCGAACGCGTCGATGTCGTCGATCGAGCTGCGGACGTGGCTGAGGCCGACATTGGCGTCGAGATTGGCATCACCGCCGATTCCGAAGCGATAGCCGAGAGCGCCGTCGATACCGGTCTGCCGGATATCGAAGTCGAAGCCATCGAACGCACCGTCGCTGAAGTTGGCCTTGTAGCGGTCATACTTGGCAAGGAATTCGCCGTGGAAGCCGGTGATACCGCCGAACTGGCCGTAGAGACCAATGTTCCAGCCCTTGGCCTTGAGCCCGAGGTCGAAATCACTGTCCGCCTTGGCCCAGGCATATCCGCCGGTCAGGCCGATGCGGCCGCCGCCGAAGCCGTAGTCGGCGCCGGCCTGGACGCCATGGCGCTTGGTCTCCAGATCGTTGTCAACGTCGAATGCAACGCCTTCAATCGTCGTCGTATCATGATCGCCGAAGTCGTCACGGCTGTAATAGCCGTCGCCCCAGAAGCTAAAGCCGACCGTGGTCGCCGGCTTGCGGGTTTCCGCGATGACTTCGTCGGCGCTCTGGTACCACAGCGATGTCGCCAGGCCGGGAACTGCCATGGGGTCGAACGCCGCACGAGTCGGCGCCGAGACCAGGAAGAAGTCCTGGCCTGACTGCACGAGGCTGAAATCGACCAGCGGGGTGTCGCCGGTGACCGTGCCGAGGACGAAGGCGGTCGCCGGGCTGCTGACGGTATCGACGACAAGGACGCCGCCGAGGTTGATCAAGCTGCCACCCACGAAGGTCGGGTTGACCGTCGTCACACCGCTAGCCGCGCCGGCGATCACCAGCTGGTCGGCCGTGGTCCCGTCGAAGTCGATCAAGAGGTTCGATCCGCCCGATCCGACGAACGCGCTGTTGATCGTCAGAACGTCGCCGACGGCGCCATCCTGAAGATCAAGCGTGCCTGAATTGGCGAAGCTCGTCTGGCCGGTGATGGTCGAGGCGCCCTCATCGGCGAGGATCGTGCCGGTGTTGGTGAAGACCACTGCCGGAACCGTGAACGTCCCCGCTGCCAGGTCGATAGTTCCCGCGTTGCTCAGCGAGGTGAAGCCCGCAAGCGCCGCATTGCCGCTCGTGTCGACGACGCCGCCCGCGGCGTTCACGAACGCACCCGTCCCTGCCAGGGTGAAGGTGTTGAGGTTGATCCGGCCCGACTGGGTGAAGGTCTCGACACCCACCAGGCTGGCGTTGCCCGTCAGATTGAGGATGCCCGCTCCGGTATTGGCGAAGACGTCCGCCCCGGCGCCGAGATCCAAGGCACCGGTCAGGTTGAGCGTCCCGGTGTTGTTGAGCGACGTCGCGCCGCCGTCGAACGTCAGGCCTGATGCGGCAGTGAGCGTGCCCGCATTGTTGAACGTCTCCAGCCCGTTGAACGTCGAACCGGCTGCGACGGTGATCGTGCCCGTAGCCTGGTTGGCGATGAGGTCCGCGCCGGCCAGGAAGTTCTGCGCGCCGGCGAGATTCCAGGTTCCGGCATTGGTAACCGTGTCTGCGTTATTCGACAGGTCGACGCGGCCATTCAGGACGCCGCCGGCCAGATTGTTGATCGCAGTCGTGGTCACGCCATCGGTGAAGACCGCGATGCCCCCAGCCGCACCGAGCGTACCCGAGTTGTTGACGGTGAGCGTCGATCCGCCGCTCGCCGAGATCGCCTCGCCGGGACTGGTGACGACGCTTCCGGTGCCGATGGTCACCGTCTTTGCGCCGGTGGTGGTGAGCACGATGCCGTCGCTGGCGCCGGTGATGTCCGCGCCGCCGGTGGTGGTGACCGCGATGGCGCCCGAAGTCGAGACGGCATCCACGCCATCATCATCGCTGACGAGGTTGCCGCCAACCGTGATGGTCTGGTTGCCAGTCGTGGTCAGCGTCGTGATGCCGTCGCCGCCGACCGCCGTGATCGCCCCGCTGGTTACCGACAATGCGCCGGTTGTGCCGCTGGCTACGATGCCGGCACCGGCCGTCGTGTCGATCGCGCCGGTGTAATTGACGATCGTCGCGCCCGTGCCCGCGTTGGCTGCCCCGATGCCGTTACCGACCGAGAAGATGGCTCCAGTACCGGTGATGCTCAGACCGGCCGTGTTGGAGGCATTGGAGACTTGGCCGAGAATACCATTGGTGATCATACGGTCGGTCGCGCTGCCGATCGCGCCCGTATTGGCGATCGTCAACGAGCCGGAACCGGCTGATTACGCGGCGATGCCGAAATCGAGTCCGTTGGCAACCAGGCCGACGATGTTGGCGTTGTTGGTGACCTGGACCGTGCCGGTCGTCGCAGGGTTGCTTGCATCAGCCAGGACCCCCACGAAGTCGGCCGTGATGGTCCTTCCGGCAGTCGTCGTGATCTGGATGTTTCCAGCCGTCCCACTGTTGAAAAGGTAAATGCCGTTGCCGCCGGCGGCCGAAGTGACATTGCCGCCCACGTTGGCCGAAAGATTGCCCGTGCCTGCTGAAGACACAAACAGGCCGTGGCCCGCAGTGCCCAGGTTAATGATATTGCCCGCACCGCTGTAATTGACTGCAGTTGCGCCAATGGCGGTGACGTTCAGCGCCGCCGAGCCGCCCGCGCTCGCGAGATTGCCGGCGTTAATCTGGATCGTACCGTCGTTAACGACGTTGAGCGCGTTCGCACCGCCGACCGTGTTGGTGAAGGCAAGGCCGAAACCGTCGACCACCGCGCCCGTGTTAACCGTCCCGGTAAAATTGCCCCCCGACGTGTTAACCGGATAATTGCGATCGGACGCCGGCGTGGCGCCCGCGTTGGTCGTGTTGGTGGTCGTCGTCGTGGCGCAGGTGACGGCATTGGCGGCGATCGTGCAGGTTGCCCAGGCCGGCTGAGCCGCGAACGTCGTCAAGCCAAGACCGAGCGCGGCGCCCGCCAGCAAGCGGGCGCGAGAAGTGACTGCAATCATTGTGAATAAGCTCCTGTTACAAGGCGCCGCCGAGCCTGGCGCGCGGCCAAATGGTGGAGCTCCAATGCTTCGGAGACTGCGATAGTTCAATGACTGATTCAAAAAATGGGCGACTGTGGCGCAGTAACCACGCCAAACCGGACCGGTTCGGATTTCCGCACCTGCGCGCACCATGAAAGGGGCGGTCCGGCCGAAGGGAGCGAGCATCGCAGGAGTCGTCCTGAGGACATCCGAGAAGCGAAGCGACCGCCTAACGAAAAGAGGCGGCCGGAGGAAGCCGAGCCGCCTCTTGGAAGCGCACCTGGGGAGAGAGTGCGCCTCCGGGGGTAGTGTCGTTCCGCCATGCTGGGGGCATGGCGGCGTGCGGCACTAGATATCGATACCCGCAGCGATCGCTTCAAGCTTTCGGACCCGCTCGCGAAGGTCGGCCAGCTCGATCCGGCCGGTCGCCGGTGGAAGCGTTCGGTCGGCCGAGTCATGCGTCAGTTCGAAACGCTTGAGGTCGAGCCAGCCATTCCAGGCCTTGAGACCCGCCCAGCCTGCGGCGCCGAGGCCGAGGATGATGCTCGTGCTGAGCATTCCGAGCGAAAGAATATCCATCACTTCTCCTCCTCGGGCTGGCGGAGCTTTTCGATCTCGCGCGCCAGTTCGTCGTTCTGGGTGTTGATGTGGTGATCGATGGCCATCAGCCGGCGGTCGGTCTCGTCGAGCTCGGTGCGCATCGCGTGAACGGTCGGTTTACGTTTCGAAACCTCTTCCATCCGGTCGAAATCGCTCATCCGCCGGTCCCCGGTCATCGCGCGCCTTTTCTGGACAGCGAGGATGATGCCGACGATCGCATAGGCGATGATCGCCGTCGTGAAATCGATCGGCGTAAACAGCGGGACCGCGACCCAGGCGATGCGGATGAACGTCGGATCGATCCCGAACCTTTTGCCCAGGGTCGAGCACACGCCGGCGATCTTCGCGTCCTTGCTGTCGAGCGAGTATGGATAAATCTTGCGGGTCATTGCCGCTCCCCTTCCCTTAGTGGTGACGGGCCGCGAGCGCGGCCTTCATGGCGTCGAGTTCCCTGTCGACCGCCTCGGCGTCCTTCAGCTCGTGAATTTCGTCTTCGAGGCTGGTGATGCCCAGTGCATCGCAGCGGCCCTCGGCGAAATCGGCGCGGCGCTCGAGCAGCTCGAACTTGGAGAATGCTTCCTGCGTGCGGCTGCCGTGCATGATTTCGCGCGCTTTGGCCCGCGTGACCGCGCTTTCGAACCGCGCTGCGATCGCATTTTGACGGGCGCGCGCTTCGCGCAGCTTGCCCTGAAGCTTGGCGATGTCCGCCTCATAATTGCGCAGCAACTGCTCGATCTGGTCCATCTCGGCCTTGAGATCGTCCGCCATCTCGGTCGCCTTCTGGCGCTCGAGCAGCGCGGCCTTGGCGAGATCGTCGCGATCCTTGCTGAGAGCGAGCTCGGCCTTGGCCGTCCAGTCGCTCTGGATCTCGTCGAGCCGGGTGCAGGCGCGGCGCATTTCCTTGATGTCGGCGATCGACCGGGCCGCTGTGGCGCGAACCTCGACGAGGGTCTCCTCCATCTCCAGGATCACCATCCGGATCATCTTGGCCGGGTCTTCCGACCGGTCGAGAAGCTCGGTGATGTTGGCGGCGAAAATGTCACGCGCCCGGCTGAAGACTGGGCCGCTGAGCCAGGTGGCGATCGGAGCGAGCCGCGACTGCCCGAAGTCATGGGCGGTCTCGGGCTCCTTCACCAGCACCGGCGTGCGGACTGGAACCTTGGCTTCGAGGATTTCAAGTTCAGGCATTGAGGGTGACTTTCGAGGGATTGGCGAGCGCCTGTGCCGGGCCGACTGCGGCGCCGACGGCGACGGTGCTCATGACGATTGCCGCGGCGACGGCGACCAGAGTGCGGGTGAAAGACGATTTCGACGACATTTCAAATCTCCCTTTTCTCGCCCCTGGTTTTGCTGCGGAGCGATACCCTTACCTAATCAAGGATCGTGCCAATCCCTGAAAACTACCAAAAACATGGGCAATCCGGGTGAAATGGGAAGTTTTGCCAACCAAGAGTTGGTGAGATTCGCCAAAGGATGCCTTGCCCACGCCCGGAGCGTCGAACGAGGACAGCGTTTGGGCGAGGCGTTGTTATGCTCGGCAAGCTTGCAGGTGCGGCGAGAAGATCGCCGGTCCGAACAAGGGCGTCAAAGGCGCGATCCTGGGCTATGGCGCGGCCGCGCTGGCGCGGCGCAGCATTCCCGCGCTTGCGGCACTGGCGCTGGGCGGCTGGGCGTTCAGGAAATGGCGCGACAAGCGCCGCCGCGTTCCGTCTTATCCGTCGGAAGCAACGCCCTCGCCGTCTTCGTCCTCGGCGCCCCGCTCATAATAAGGCTCGACGGTTCCCGAGAGCTTGAGCGTCATCGGCTGGCCGAAACGGTCACGACTCTTCCCCGCGGGGACGCGGATCCAGCCTTCGGACACGCTATATTCGATGACGTTGGTTTTTTCCTGGCCGTTGAAGCGGATCCCGACGCCGCGGCTCAGCAGCGCCTCGTCGAAATAGTCGCTGCGCGGATCGAGCGAGAGCCGGTCGGGCGGGGTGTCGCCAAGGGAGGTATCGTCGTTTTCAGCCATGCGCGCGCCCTACCCTCGCCCCGCTTCGACCGTCAATGTAAAGGAAGCTGGACATTATTCGTTAAGATACCACGAGGGTAGCCAATGCAGTCTGAACCAGCGCGCCAGCTTGCCCGCGAAATAGCGCTCAGCGTTGCCTACGTGTTAGCGCTTTATCTTGTCGTCGGGATCGTGCTCGAGAATTTGCGGTAGCCGGGGAGAGAAAGGCGAAGAAGCTGAAGATCGCCAGAAAGATTAAAAACGTCCAGATTGGGTCGGGAGTTACGCTAGCTATTTCATTTGCCGCCACCGCCCTTTTCCCTGGTTGAATGTAGGGAATGAGCATTTTGTGTGCGCCAGCTACCCCGACACCGAAACCAGCAATGGCAAAGAAGGCCCAAAGCAGGGCCTCGCAGATCACCCTGTAAATCTTGGCGTAGCCCTTGGGGTGTCGGTAGGCGATGACCGAAATTGCGGTGACCGCCGCGAGCACCACCGTGACTAGAGCAGCGAGCATGACCCTTCCCCTTTCGAGGGAGGGTTATCGCTAATCCGATCGGAAGTCGAGTTCCGGCGGGCATTCGTCCCCGCGCCATGTGCGCCTCGAAGCGCGTTGCCGATGGGCTTTCCGCACTGACACTCCGGCCCGAACCAGCCCTTGTGCGGCCCGATCACCTTGCCGCAGTCGGCACAGTGGGAGAGGTCGGGCGGGATCGGTGGCTTGACCATTCTCAGCCCCGAATACGCGCTGCGGCAGGAATATCGAGTCATTAGAATCACTTACCATACGTTGCGTAAGCAGCTGATTCTGTTACACTTTTCCCATGGATATGAGCTACAACCTCAACGGCGGTTTCAAGCCGACGATGAAGCGCTTCGCCGACCTCGACGGCCCTGACTATTTCCCGACGCCAGCCTGGGCCACGCATGCACTTGCCGACAACGAGAAATTCGACGGCGAGATTTGGGAAAGCGCCTGCGGCAATGGGGCCATGTCTGATGTCCTCGAGCTTTACGGAAACCGGGTTGCCAGCTCCGACCTCTACGATCGAGGCTACGGCGATGCCGGGGTCGACTTTCTGACCGCCGATAGAAGGGCGGCCAACATCGTCACCAACCCTCCTTACAATAGCGCCGAGGGCTTCGTTCGTTCCGGCCTCGCGAAGGCCGATCGAAAATTCGCGCTCTTGCTTCGGCTCGCTTTCCTAGAGGGCGCGAACCGACAACGAACGATCTTCAGCAAGCACCCGCCGTCGCGAGTTTGGATCTTCAGCGAGCGCATCACTTTCTACCCGGCCAACGCGGTTCAAAAGGGGTCGGGAACGACCGCCTATGCGTGGTTCGTCTGGGATAAGGATGCGCCGGGACGAACCGAAATGAGGTGGTTCGAACCCGGCTATAAGGCTCGCTACTCGGGAACCTGATCCAGGAACGCTGCGCCCGCATCGGTGATGCGGATGGCCTCGCTCGGGGCGTGATATTCCGCATACCCCATCGTGAACATGCTTGTTCCGGTCTCCCGGTGACTGATCAGGTTCCGCACCTTCTGACTGAAGTAGGTGTCGCTACGACCTTCCAGAATTTCGGCGTCGGTGCCGCTCGGCTCGAATTCATCGGTCAGCACATCGATCAACTGGGTTGTGGTGATCTCGCCGCCGTTTGCGGCCGCGGCGCGCAGCGCCGGGATAACCAGGTCTCTCTCTCGAACGCGTTCGGGCATTGTCTTTCCTTCGGCTACAATGGTCGCGATCCGGCAAGTGGCCGGATAGCACAAAAGTTGCTTCCAGAGGGGGCGTGTGCGAAACGGCTGCTTGCTACGGCGACCCGTTCCGAAGGCGCGCGCGCCTCTCTGGAAGTGGGTTACGGGATGGGCGGCCCTCGGGTCGCCCGTTTTCGTTTCTGGCACCTCTCGGCGTGCTGACCGTGACCCTATCTCATAGGCTGTCCTCCGCCGTTGGCATCGTCAGTCGGCACCAGCGCCGTGCTGACAATCGGGAAGCAGAAATCCAAGACTGCCTCGAACGTCTTGACGAACTTGTCCCGGCGGTCCTGCGTCCATCCGTCGCCCTCGTTCGGCAGGGTGGCGAGAAGACCCTCGATCGGTGCGGGCACCCCGCTGGCTGAGGGCGTGGTAAGCCTGCGCTGGGGTCTTGGCGGGCGTAGCACGGCGCACGGCGGGCAACCGATTGGACACCGCCCGTGGCCGTGGCGAAGCGGATTTGGCCGGCGCAGCCTTCGGGGCGCGAACACCGGCAGCGGCGTAAAGACGCACGAATAGGGTCACCATCCGCCCTTGCTGGCCCATGGGCCGATAATTGCGGAAGGCATCGCGGATTTTCGTCTCGTCGTCGTTGGCCGGGTCAACATAGGCCAGCACATCGGCGTAGGCAGAGTTGAGCCATGCCTGAAGCCGGTTCTGATAGTCGGCTTCAGGCGCGAGCCGGATGCTCTCGAACATTTCGGTGATGTTGCCGTCTTTGTCGATCAGGTCGAGCGACTGAAGCGCTTGGATAGTGCGCGGGATGAGGCTGTCGGGAATCCCGGCCCGTCCAAGCACGTCCGAGGTCACCGGGCTAGGCATCCCCCGGTCGCGGTGCCGATCGACGATCTCAATGATCGATTGCGGCGAAGCGTAGGGGCCAGAGGTTGTGCAGGCGGATGCTGAACACCAAGCCGAAGCCGCACCCCAAGCCTAAGCCTGGGCGAAGACCGGGGCGTCCGGTCGCCTCTTAACGTCGAGGCTTCCAGCGCGCCTTCCGGCCTTTGCCGTAGGGCTTGCTACGCCCTTGCGAGATCAGGTCTAGCATACATCAACCGACGCCCCACGGTGCCAGCAACGCACCGCTCGGGCGCGTTCTGTATCATTGCAGCCGGTGGCCTCGCGGTTCGTGTAGCGGAAGTCGAATTCAGCAAGGTAACGGTGCAAGTGCTGCTTGCCGCAATGCTGATAAATTCCGCGCATTCCGCGTTTGAAAATGCCGAAAAAGCCTTCGATCTGATTCGTCGTGATCGAGGGGTCGTCGCGGCTGACATATTCGCCGCGAGTGTGGGCGACGTAGCCGTGGTCAGCGAAGCCCTTGCCGGGGATGCGGTAGTGCCGCGCGTCGTCGGTGAGCAGGCGGGCGTCCTTCGAGATATTGGCTTCGAGAACCGGCGTTATGTTGGCGACGGTGATCGTTCCATCGAACACGATCGAGGTCGAGCGACCGGTTGTGCGATCGACCAGAGTGAGGATCTGATTCATGTGACGCGCACCGCCATGCGGCTAAACGGGCGATCGGGGTCGCGGCCAAAGTAAGTTTCGTCGGCGAATACGTCGCCACCGCCCGAACCCATCGGGGTTGTGTCGCTGGACTTCATCGCTTCGCGGATACGATGGGCCATGAACCAGGCCGTGCGGTAGGAGCCGAAGCCAAGGTTGCGGTGCAGCTGCGCGGCGGAAATGCCTTTCTTGCTCGACACCATCAAGTGCGTGGCGAGGAGCCATTTGTGCAGAGGGATGTGTGACCGCTCGTAGATCGTTCCCATCGTGGCGGTGAACGGCCTACGGCACGCCTTGCACTTGTAGAGGCCGGGACGCGTAGATCTTGCCCTTCAAGAGGGTCGAATTGTCCACGACGCCACAGTGCGGGCACGACCGGCCTTGGGGCCAGCGGATGCGCTCAAAGTGGAGCGCGGGCGGCATCTTCGTTGTGGAAGATTTTGTCGGTTAGCTTCGTCATTCCCCTCTTCTAGAGGAGCGGCACTTGGTATGTCAAGTGAATAATGTCCAGGAAGCTTGACTTCGAGAGTTGCCGCCACGCGGAGTTGGGTTTAAGCGCCGCGCGGGAGAGGACATGAGCGTCGCTTTTCAATGAGTAATCGGGACCCCAGCCTGCGCCGGAATGCGCCCAAGCTCGCGCTGCACGTGCCCGAGCCGCCGTTCCGGCCCGGCGACTCGCCCGATTTCTCCTCGCTGAAAATTCCCGCGGCAGGCAGTGCGCCGCGGCCCGATGTCGCGGCTCCCGCGGCCGAAACCCACCCGCTCACGACCCACCTCGTCCGCGTCCTCGGCGACGATCACAAGCGCGGTCGGCCCGTGGGACCCCAAGCTCGACCCCGAGACCCTGCGCAGGATTTTGCGCGACATGGTCACGGTGCGCGTGTTCGACGACCGCATGTACCGCGCCCAGCGGCAGGGGAAGACCAGCTTCTACATGAAGTGCACCGGCGAGGAGGCGATCGCGGTCGCCGCCGCGGCCGCGCTTGATCGCGAAGACATGCATTTCCCGACCTACCGCCAGCAGGGCCTGCTTATCGCGCGCGGCTATCCGCTGACCGAGATGATGTGCCAGATCTACTCGAACAAAGGCGACAAGCTCAAAGGCCGCCAGCTGCCGATCATGTATTCGGACAAGGCGCACGGCTTCTTCTCGATCTCGGGCAACCTCGGCACCCAATTCCCGCAGGCGGTCGGCTGGGCGATGGCCGCCGCGATCAAGGGCGACAGCCGCATCGCGATGGGCTGGATCGGCGACGGCGCGACCGCGGAGGGCGACTTCCACTCGGCGATGACCTTCGCCGCGGTCTACAACGTCCCGGTCGTGCTCGCGGTGGTCAACAACCAGTGGGCGATTTCGAGCTTCGCCGGGATCGCCGGAGCCGAGCGCGCGACCTTCGCCCAGCGTGCAGTCGGCTATGGCATCGCGGGCCTGCGCGTCGACGGCAATGACGCGCTCGCGGTTTATGCCGCGGTCAATTGGGCGGCGGAGCGCGCACGCTCCAACCTCGGGCCGACCCTGATCGAGTTCTTCACCTATCGCGCCGAGGGCCATTCAACCTCGGATGACCCATCGGGTTATCGGCCGGCGGGCGAGGCCAAGGCGTGGCCGCTGGGCGACCCGATCGAGCGCCTCAAGGCGCACCTGATCGCGATCGCCGAATGGGACGAGGATCGGCACACAGCAATGATCGCTGAGGCCGACGCCGCGGTCCGCGCCGCGCAGAAGGAGGCCGAGAAGCTCGGGATCCTTCCCGAACAGGGCAAGGACGACATCGGCTCCATGTTCGACGACGTCTATGCCGAAGTGCCCTGGCATCTCGCCGAGCAGCGCGACCAGGCGCTGTCCGAGGGCGGTGGCTGATGCCGGTAGTGAACATGATCCAGGCGCTCAATGACGCCCACAAGGTGACGATGCGCGCCGATGAGGACATCGTCGTGTTCGGCGAGGACATCGGCTATTTCGGCGGCGTCTTCCGGGTCACCGAGGGGCTGCAGAAGGAGTTCGGCAAGACCCGCGTGTTCGACGCCCCGATCAGCGAAGGTGGGATCATCTCCACGGCAGTCGGAATGGCGACCTATGGCCTGAAGCCGGTGGTCGAGATCCAGTTCGCCGACTACATCTATCCCGGCTACGACCAGATCGTCAGCGAGGTCGCCAAAATCCGCTACCGCACCGCGGCCGAGTGGACCATGCCGATGGTCATCCGGACGCCCTATGGCGGCGGCATATTCGGCGGCCAGACGCACAGCCAGTCGCCCGAAAGCCTTTTCACCCATATTGCCGGCTTGAAGGTCGTGGTCCCCTCAACCCCCTACGACGCCAAGGGCCTGCTGATCGCTGCGATCGAGGACCCCGACCCGGTGATCTTCTTCGAGCCCAAGCGCATCTACAACGGGCCGTTCGACGGCCACCACGACCGTCCCGTGACGCCGTGGTCGAAGCATCCGGCGAGCGAAGTGCCCGAGGGCCGTTATGCAGTGCCGCTTGGCAAGGCGGCGGTCGTCCGCGAGGGCAACGACCTCACCGTCCTCGCTTACGGCACGATGGTCCATGTCGCGCTGGCCGCGGTCGAGGATCAGGGCCTCGACGCCGAAGTGATCGATCTGCGCACCCTGGTGCCGCTCGACATCGAGACGATCGAGCGTTCGGTCGAGAAGACCGGCCGCGTGCTGATCGCGCAGGAAGCGCCGCGGACCTCCGGGTTTGCGGCCGAACTCAGCGCCCTCGTCCAGGAGCGCTGCTTCTACCATCTCGAGGCGCCGGTCGAGCGCGTGACCGGCTGGGACACACCCTACCCTCACGCCTACGAATGGGCCTATTTCCCCGGCCCGAAGCGCCTCAAGCGCGCGCTGGAAAAGGTCATGGCTGACTGATGGCTCGCTACGAATTCAAACTGCCGGACATCGGCGAAGGTATTGCCGAGGCCGAGATCGTCGCCTGGCACGTCAAGGTCGGCGACGAGGTCGCCGAGGATCAGCAGCTCGCCGACATGATGACCGATAAGGCGACGGTCGAGATGGAATCGCCCGTAGCCGGCAAGGTCGTCGAACTGGCCGGAGAAGTGGGCGACCAGGTCGCAATTGGCTCGGTGCTCGCGGTGATCGAAACCGCCGGCGCCGACCGCGCCGCGGAGCCGGTCGAGGACAGCATCGATGAACGCCCCCTCGGCGATGGCGCGGTGCAGGCGACGCCGGAGATGGCCAAGGAGCTGCCCGTCACCAAAGTTGAGGAGGAGGAGGCGCGGAGGCCAAAACCAAAACCGTTCGTCCCGAGCGTAGTCGAGGGACGCCAAGCGGAGGAAGGTGTCTCGACTTCGCTCCACACGAACGGGACAGGGGTTGCGGGTGCGAAAGGCCTCGCCTCTCCCGCCGTACGAGCCCGCGCGCGCGACCTCGGCATCGACCTCGGCGAGGTGAAGACCTCGTCCGACCGCATCCGCCACTCCGACCTCGACGCCTTTCTGCTTTACAACGGGGGAACCGTCTCCGTCCGCGGCACCGCGGCGCCGCGCGCCGACGAAACGATCAAGGTCGTCGGCCTTCGCCGCAAGATCGCCGAGAACATGGCTGAGGCCAAGCGCCGGATCCCGCATTTCACTTTGGTCGAGGAGTATGACGTCGACGCGCTCGAAGAGACGCGCGCGATGATGAACGCCGATCGCGGCTCCAACCCAAAGCTGACCCTGCTGCCCTTCCTCATTACTGCGATGTCGCGCGCGCTCGCCGAATGGCCGATGCTCAACGCGACTTACGACGATGAGGCGAACGTCATTACCCGCCACGGCGCCGTCGACATGGGCGTTGCCACCCAGACTCCCAATGGCCTGATGGTGCCGGTCATCCGCGGCGCCCAATCGCTGAGCGTGTGGCAGCTCGCATCCGAGATCGTGCGCCTCGCCGAAGCCGCCCGGACCGGCAAGGCCGCGCGCGAGGAGCTGTCGGGCTCGACCATCACGATCTCGAGCCTCGGACCGATGGGCGGAATCACTTCGACACCGGTGATCAACCGGCCCGAGGTGGCGATCCTCGCGGTCAACAAAGTCGAGGAGAAGGTCGTCGTCAGGGAGGGCGAGATCGAGCTCGCCAAGCGGATGAACCTGTCGCTCAGCTGCGATCATCGGGTGGTAGACGGCTGGGACGCGGCCAATTTCATGCAGGCGCTCAAGGGCTACATTGAAAACCCGCTGCGGCTGCTCTCGGCCTGATTCCGGTCACTCGGCGACGAGCGTAAATTCCTGCTCGCCAAGCTTCCGGTCACCGAGCCAGAAGGAAAACACCCACTTGCCCGGAATCCTCTCCCACGGTTCGGCGATCATGTAGCCGCTGAACTGGATGGTATCCAATCGGACGGTCGATTGATGGGAATTGACCATCAATCGCGACTTGGCACCGGGAAGCAGAGCGCCGGGCGCTGGATAATGGGTTTCCTTGCGCACGGTGATGGTCTTGCCGGGAGGAGTTCCGGTGACCTTGTATCGAAATCCAAAACTGACACCGATCCGCGCCGGAATTCTCGTCGTCGCCAGGATGAGCCCTGGATTGGAAACCAGATTCTGAACCACGCCGCTGGCATCACGCTTCGTGGAGACGACCCGGCGGGTGTAAGTGCCGGCCTCGACGACCTCGAGCGATCCGACTTTTGCCTCTTGCGCGGCCGCAGGCGCGCCCAGGACCGCAAGGCACATTGCGCAGGCATATGACAGCATAGCCGCTTCCCCCTTGGGAAATGCTATGATGCGAAGCGCTGGATGTCCACGCGCGGACGGGTCACCAGGTCAGGAATAGCGAGGCGACCAGCGCATTGGCGAGTGGTTATACCGGGCTTATCCAGCCGACCGGAATTGCATCCATTTTGAACCGTCTACCGGCCAAGTGCTGTGCCGCCGCTATTTCTTCCCGATCTCGCGCCAGCTCTTCTCGTCGACTTCGACGCCGTGCTTTTTCGCTGCGGCCTTGATCCGCCGCCAGGCAGAGTCGCGCTCTTCGTCGCTGACGCCTTCGACCTGGTTGAAGCGCGCAATTGCGTTGCGGACGTGCGCCGCGTCGTGGATCGGTTCCTTGCGCTCCTTGGGGAAAGCGAACTTGTCGCAGTCGATATGGTCGCGCTGGGCTTCCTTGAGTTCGGTCATTGGCAGGTCCTTTCACCCGCGATCAACGTGCGAGCGGCGGGAGCGTGACATGAAAAGAGCCCCGGCGCTTCGGGAGGGGGATGAACCGAGGCGCCGGGGCTCTTGGTTGCGGCCGCCGCGTGCTGCGGCCGCGGGTGGCGGAGTGGAGGGGAAGCAACTCCGCCAATTGCGTTGTCAGGCGGCCGATCTCCCGCGAAGCGCGTCGAGGCTCAATCGGCCCGCGCCGAAGGCCGCGATCTGCAGAAGACCGCCCGCCACCGCGACATTCTTGAAGAAATGGATGAACTGGTTCTGATCCGAGAAGTCGGAATGGAACACGAACGCGGTGACCAGCGCAAACGCGCCAGCGCCGACGCCGCGAGCCGCGTACGGTAGCCGAGGATGAGTCCGATCCCGCCGCCCAGCTCTATAAGCGCGGCAACGACCAGCCCGATCGGCGCCACCGGCAGCCCGGCGGCCGTCATATAGGCAATGGTTGCCGCAGGCTGGGTGATCTTGCTGGCGCCCGAGAGGACGAAAATCGCTGCGATCAGGATTCGGCCGACGAGGGCGATGGCGTCCGGCGAAGTCACGGCGCCGGACGCGCTGTCAGCAGCAGGGGCGTGAACGGAAGCGGTAGCCATGATCAGGCCGCCAGCCGGACGGTTTCGCCCAGCGCCTGCTCGGATCGCGGTCTCGCGCTGCTCCGGGCTGATGCCCAGGCCCTCGGCGACGACGAACTCGGGCTCGATGCCGATGAAGTTGAACACGCCCGCGCAAATAGGTCTCGAGATGCTCGAGCGCGGCTGCCGGCGCCTCGCCCGAATAAACATTGCCGCGCGCCACCGCGATGATCACCCGCTTGCCGTTGGCCAGGCCCTCGGGACCGTTTTCCGAGTAGCGGAAGGTCTTGCCGGCGATGACGATCCGGTCGATCCACGCCTTGAGCTGGGTCGGCAGCGTGAAATTGTACATCGGCGCGCCGATCACGATCGTGTCGGCGGCGAGGAATTCGTCGAGCGCGGTCGTGTCGGCGAACGCGTCGAGCGTCAGGTGCGGCAGCGGATTCGCGGCGAGGTCGCGATAGACGACCTCCTCGCCCCAGTTCGATCGCCGGACCTGGTCGACGATCGACGCGGCTAAGCTCGCGGCTGGCGCTGCTCGTCGCCGTTGATGCTGCTGTCGATATGCAGGATGGTCACTATTGCCTCCTTGGTATGGATTTGTTACCGAGGCACCCTAAATAACCACCAGCGAATCGCCCGCAAGAACGCACTTTTTTGTGGCCGAACGAACAAATTTGTGGTGTGGGAACACCGCTGTGACTGGAGACAGGACGATGAAAGACCCGAGCAACCCGGTGTGCCGCACGATCAGCACCCTGCTGTCGCGCATCGGCGACAAATGGACCGTGCTCGTCGTCCAGACGCTCGGCGAGCGGATCGAAGCGCTTCAACGAACTGCGGCGCGAAATCCCGAGCGTGTCGCAGCGCATGCTGACGCTGACCCTGCGCAACCTCGAGCGCGACGGCCTCGTCAACCGCACCGTCACCCCGACCATCCCGCCGCGGGTCGACTATGAGCTGACCGAGCTCGGCCAGTCGCTGCAGAAGCCGATCTGCGGCCTCGCCAACTGGGCGATGGACAATGTCGGCGCGATCCACGAGGCGCAGGCGCGGTTCGACGCCGAGCATGACAAGGCCGAAGCGGCCTAGGATTTTCCGCCGCGCCCGCAAGCCGCTAGGGCGGCGCCGATGCTCAAGCCCGCGACCACCGACATCGAAGCCCTGAAGATCCTCGACGAGCGGCTGCGCTGGCTGTCGGCCTGGACCATCCACCACGCCAACCACATCCGCGACAGCGCCGACGGGCTGAAGGTCGGCGGCCACCAGGCGAGCTGCGCGTCGATGACGCGCGATCATGGCCGCGCTCTATTTCCATGCGCTGGGCCCGAACGACCGCGTCGCGGTCAAGCCGCACGCCGGGCCGGTGCTGCACGCGATCCATTATCTGCTCGGCTCGCAGATCGCGCGAGCAGCTCGAGAATTTCCGCGGCTTCGGCGGCGCGCAAAGCTATCCGAGCCGGACCAAGGACAAGATCCCGGTCGATTTCTCGACCGGCTCGGTCGGCCTCGGCGTCGCGATCACGCTCTTCGCCAGCCTGGTGCAGGATTATCTCACCGCGCACGGCTGGATGGACGAGGCAGGACCGCGGCCGCTTCGTCGCGCTGATCGGCGATGCCGAGCTCGACGAAGGCAATATCTACGAAGCGCTGATCGAGGGCGCCAAGCACGACGTCCGCAACCTGTGGTGGATCGTCGACTACAACCGCCAGAGCCTCGACGCGACCAGCGCCGACCGCATGTTCGAGCGGTTCGACGAGATTTTCAAAAGCTGCGGCTGGCGCGTGGTCGAGCTGCGCTACGGCAAGAGGCTGCAGGCGGCGCTCGACGCAACATCCGAAGCTGAAGAGCTGGTTCGAGACGCTGCCCAACGCCGAGCTGTCGGCGCTCCACTACCAGGGCGGCGCGGCGTGGCGGGCGCGGATCGAGGCCGATCTCGGCAAGGCCGCGGCGGCGTTCCTCAAGGCGCATGACGATGACGCGCTGGCGTCGCTGTTCACCGACCTCGGCGGCCATTGCATGGAAACGCTGGTCGAGGCGTTCGACGCGGCGCAGGACGACGTCCCGACCCTGTTCATCGCCTGGACGATCAAGGGCTTACGGCCTGCCCTTCGCCGGCCACAAGGACAATCACGCCGGGCCTGATGAACCCGACGCAGATGGCCGCGCTGCGCGAGGCGATGGGCGTGCGCGAGGGCCAGGAATGGGAGCCGCTCGAAGGCGTCGGCGACAATGCCCGGCCCGGCGTCGAGGCGCTGATCGACAAGCAGCCGCATCGCCCGCGAGAAGCGCGCCGCGGGCGTTCGGCAGCGTCGCCGTCCCCGCACATCCCGGCGCCGGCCGGCGAGGAGCAATCGACCCAGGCCGCGTTCGGCCGGATCCTGCTCGACCTGTCGAAGGCCGGCGGCGAGCTCGCCGACCGGATCGTCACCACCTCGCCCGACGTGACCGTCTCGACCAACCTCGGCGCCTGGGTCAACCAGCGCGGCCTGTTCCGCCGCGACGCGACATGGCCGACGTCTTCGCCAAGGCAAAGATTGCATCGGCACAAAAATGGTCGGCAGCAAACAAGGGCCAGCATATCGAGCTCGGCATCGCCGAGAACAATCTGTTCCTGATGCTCGCCGCGGCGGGCCTTTCCGGCGACCTGTTCGGCGACGCGGCTGTTCCCGATCGGCACGCTCTACGACCCGTTCATCGCCCGCGGCCTCGATGCCTCAATTACGCCTGCTACCAGGACGCGCGCTTCCTGCTCGTCGCGACCCCGAGCGGCATCACGCTCGGGCCCGAAGGCGGCGCGCACCAGTCGATCAACCCGCCGCTGATCGCGCTCGGCCAGCCGGGCCTGCGCCATTACGAGCCGGCCTTCGCCGACGAGCTCGCGGCGATGATGGAAGAGGCCTTCCGCCTGATCGACGACCCGGACGGCGAAAGCACCTATCTTCGCCTGTCGACGCGCAGCGATCGCGCCAGGTCGAGCGCACCGACGACAGCTGGCGCGAAGGCGCGCTCGCCGGCGGCTATTGGCTGCGCGAGCCCGGCGCCCGACGCCGAGGCGGCGATCGTCGCGATGGGCGCGGTGATGCCCGAAGCGCTCGCCGCCTGGGAGGAGCTGAGCGCCGACATTCCCGGCCTCGGCCTGCTCGCGGTCACCTCGCCCGACCTGCTCCACCGCGGCTGGACCGCGGCGCAGGCCGCGCGCTGGGCGGGCCGGCGCGAGCCGAGCCATGTCGAGCAGCTGCTGTCGCAGCTCGCGCCGGCGCCGGCCTCGTCACCATCGCCGACGCCGCGCCCGCCTCGCTGTCGTGGCTCGGCGGCGTGCTCGGCCAGCGCGTCGCGCCGCTCGGCGTCGAGAAGTTCGGCCAGACCGGCAGCCTCGCCGACCTCTACGCCGCCTACCGCCTCGACGGCGCCGCGATCACCGAGGCGGTTGCCGAGCTGCTGCTGCCTGCCTAGGAGAGCAGCCATGCCAGGACGCTATTTCGACGAATGGCAGGTCGGCGACCGCGTCGCCCATGCGATCACGCGCACCGTCACCGAGACCGACAACGTCCTGATCTCGACGCTCACCCACAATCCGCAGCCGCTGCACCTCGACCATGAGGCCGCGGCCAAGTCCGAATTCGGCAAGCCGCTGGTCAACTCGCTCTTCACCTTCGGGCTGATGGTCGGGGTCAGCGTCGCCGACACGACGCTCGGCACGCTCGTCGCCAACCTCGGCTACGACAAGCTCGTCTTTCCCAACCCGGTGTTCGCCGGCGACACGCTTGCGCAGCGAGAGCGAGTGCATCGCGGTGCGCGAGAGCAAGTCGCGGCCCAACGCCGGCATCGTCACCTGGGCGCACCGCAGCTTCAACCAGCGCGACGAGCTGGTGTGCGAATGCACCCGCACCGCGCTGCTTCTGAAGAAGCCCGCAATGAACGAGCCCCGCTCCTGGCTGTTCGTCCCCGCCGACAGCGAGAAGAAGATCGCCAAGGCGCTCGACAGCGACGCCGACGCGATCATCTTCGACCTCGAGGACAGCGTCGCGCCGGCGCAGAAGGCCGCCGCGCGCGAGATCCTCAAGGACCTGCCGAAGCGCTCGGACGGCCCGCAATGGTGGGTGCGGATCAACCCGCTCGGCAGCGAGTATCACAAGGACGACCTCGACGCTCATCGGCATCGCCGACATCCACGGCATCGTCCTGCCCAAGGCGGAAAGCGGCGCCGACGTCACCCAGCTCGCGCACCGCACCGGCAACATCCCGATCCACGCGATCGTCACCGAGACCGCGGCGAGCCTGTTCGGCCTGCTCTCCTATCGCGACCCGAAGTCGCCGCTGGCGGCGATGAGCTGGGGCGCCGAGGATCTGTCGGCGGCGCTCGGCGCGTCGTCCAAATATGACGCCGACGGCGAGCTCAGCTTCACCTACAAGCTGGCGCGCTCGCTGTGCCTCGCCGGCGCGGTCGCCGCCGGAGTCCAGCCGGTCGACGGCGTGTTCGCCGACTTCAAGGACGACGACGGGCCTGCGCGCCGAAGCCGAGGCCGCGCGCCGCGAAGGCTTCACCGGCAAGCTCGCGATCCACCCGGCGCAGGTGCGCGATCATCAACGCCGCCTTCACGCCGTCGACGGACGACGTCGCGCCACGCCGAGGCGATCGTCGCCGCGTTCGAGGCACAGCCCGACGCGGGCGTGCTTGTCGGTCGGCGGCAAAATGGTCGATCGCCCGCACCTCGTGCAGGCCAGGCGCGTACTGGAACGATCACGATAGGAGGCTGTCATGGCCACGACCGCAGAACCGCAACCCGCGAACACTCCGGAGGCCACGAACGAGCCGACCACCGCCAAGGGCTGGGGCACCGACGCGCCCGACCAGCCGCTTCGGCCGATGGAGTTCGAGCGCCGCGCGCTTCGGCCCGACGACGTCGCGATCAAGATCACCTACGCCGGCATCTGCCACAGCGACCTCCACACCTGCCGCAACGACTGGGGCGGCACGCGCTATCCGGTGATCCCGGGCCACGAGATCGTCGGCACCGTCACCGCGATCGGCAACGAGGTCACGCGCCACCGCGTCGGCGACACGGTCGCGGTCGGCTGCATGGTCGACAGCTGCATGGAGTGCGACCAGTGCCTCGACGGCTGGGAAGTGTTCTGCCGCAAGGGCTGCGTCCAGACCTACAACAGCGCCGACTATCACGACGGCACGATCACGCAAGGGCGGCTACACCGACCATATCGTCGTCCGCGACCATTTCGTGCCTGAAGGTGCCCGAAGGCATGGACGTCGAGCCGCGTCGCGCCGTTGCTGTGCGCCGGGCATCACCACCTACTCGCCGCTGCGCCAATATGATGTCGGCCCGGGCAAGAAGATGGCGGTCGTCGGCCTCGGCGGCCTCGGCCACATGGGCGTCAAGCTCGGCGCGGCGATGGGCGCGCACGTCACCATGATCACGACCACGCCGAGCAAGGGCGAGGACGCGCGCGAGCTCGGCGCGCACGACGTGATCATCTCGACCGACGCCGAAGCAGATGGAGGCGGCGGCGACGCGCTTCGACTTCATCCTCAACACCATCCCCGTCAGCCACGAGATCGACGCCTATCTGCAGCTGCTCGGCCGCTCGGGCCGGATGGTGATCGTCGGCGCGCTGACGCCGATGCCGGGCTTCGTCGGCTCCAACCTCATCTGGTGGAACCGCGCGGTCGGCGGCTCGGCGATCGGCGGCATTCCCGAGACCCAGGAGATGCTCGATTTCTGCGCCGCCAAGGACATCTATCCGGACGTCGAGTTCATCCAGATGAACGAGGTCAACGAGGCCTATGAGCGGCTGCTCAAGAACGACGTCCGCTACCGCTTCGTGATCGACATGAGCCGGGGTCTGTGAGCGAAGCGGTCCATCCCGTTCCCGCAAGGCTTCAGCGCCCGCATCGGCCCGCGACGAGCTTGCCGAGCTTCAACGACGCTCGCCGAGGCCGATCCCGACCGCTTCTGGCTCGACCAGGCGCGGCGGCTGACCTGGAACAAGTTCCCGACGCAGGCCGGCGACTGGTCGTTCGACGAGGACGATTTCCACATCCGCTGGTACGCCGACGGCGAGCTCAACCTGTCGGTCAATTGCCTCGACCGGCACCTCGCCGAGCATGGCGACCGCACCGCGCTGATCTTCGAGGCCGACGAGCCCGGCGACGGCCGCACGCTCACCTATCGCGAGCTGTACGAAGAGACCTGCCGCTTCGCCAACCTGCTGAAGCAGCGCGGCATCAAGCGCGGCGACCGGGTGATGATCTACATGCCGATGATCCCCGAAGCGGCGGCGGCGATGCTCGCCTGCGCGCGGATCGGCGCGATCCATTCGGTGGTGTTCGGCGGCTTCTCGCCCGAAAGCCTCGCCGGCCGCATCGCCGATTGCGACGCCTGCGCGGTGATCACCGCCGACGAGGGCGTGCGCGGCGGCAAGCGCATCCCGCTCGAAGCGCAACGTCGACACCGCGCTCGAGCAGCGCGACGTGCCGACCGTGATCGTCGTCACCCGCACCGGCGCCGACGTGCCGATGAAGGACGGCCGCGACATCTCGCTATTCCGACGTGCGCGACAGCCTCGCGACCGACTGCGAGCCCGGAGATCATGAACGCCGAGGACCCGCTGTTCATCCTCTACACCTCGGGCTCGACCGGAAAGCCCAAGGGCGTCGTCCACACCACCGGCGGCTATGCGGTGTGGGCGGCGACGACCTTCGACTGGATCTTCGACTACCGGCCCGACGACATCTTCTGGTGCACCGCCGACATCGGCTGGATCACCGGCCACAGCTACGTCGTCTACGGCCCGCTGATGATGCGGCGCGACCAGCGTGATGTTCGACGGCGTTCCCAATTATCCCGACTTCGGCCGCTTCTGGGAGACCGTCGACCGGCTCGGCGTGACCATCTTCTACACCGCGCCGACCGCGATCCGCGCGCTGATGCGCGAGGGCGACGAGCCGGTGAAGCGCCACAGCCGCAAGTCGCTGCGCCTGCTCGGCACGGTCGGCGAGCCGATCAACCCCGAAGCCTGGGAATGGTATTGGCGCGTGGTCGGCGACGGCGCTGCCCGATCGTCGACACCTGGTGGCAGACCGAGACCGGCGGCATCCTGATCTCGCCCGTTCCCCGGCGCGACCGCGATGAAGCCCGGATCGGCGACCAAGCCGCTGCCGGGCATCAAGCCGCTGCTGGTCGATGCCGAAGCACAAGTCGCTCGAAGGCGCCGGCGAGCGGCAACCTCTGCATCGCCGCCTCCTGGCCGGGCCAGATGCGCACCGTCTGGGGCGACCACGAGCGCTTCTTCGAGACCTATTTCACGACCTATCCGCGGCCTCTATTTCACCGGCGACGGCTGCCGCCGCGACGAGGACGGCTATTATTGGATCACCGGCCGGGTCGACGACGTGATCAACGTCTCCGGCCACCGCATCGGCACCGCCGAGGTCGAAAGCTCGCTGGTCTCGCCACCCCAAGGTCGCCGAGGCCGCGGTCGTCGGCTATCCCGCACGACATCAAGGGCCAGGCGATCTACGCCTTCGTCACCCTGAACGCCGGCGAGGAAGGCGACGACGCGCTGCGCAAGGAGCTGATCCAGGAAGTGCGCCACGACATCGGCGCGCTCGCCGCGCCGGAGAAGATCCAGTTCACGCCGGCGCTGCCCAAGACCCGCTCGGGCAAGATCATGCGCCGCATCCTGCGCAAGATCGCCGAGGGCGCGACCGACGGCTTCGGCGACACCTCGACGCTCGCCGACCCGAGCGTCGTCGATGCGCTTGCTCGCGGGCCGGCAGTGAGGCTCGCCGCGGCCGCGCCATCGTCGCCTTGCGCCGCGGCGCCGCCGGCCGCCCCGATACGCCGAAGCTCGACATGATCGCCTTCTTCACCGGCCGGACGCCATGGCGACAATGTGATCAAGATCGTCTTCCACGGCCCAGCGCAAGCTGATCGTCGACAGCGTCGGCGGTACGGACGGCACGGCGAGTTCGTCCTGATCGATACCGTGCACGAAGACAGACAAGCCGGTGCGCGACGCGCAAATGGGTCATGCGCGAAGCCGGCCCGAACCATTTCAACGGCACGCTCACCGATGCGACCGGGCCGGTCGACATCGCCGTCAGCGGGACACGGCGCGACGATCCGCTACACGATGAAGGGCGGACTCAAGGTCGAGCAGGTGCTCGAGCTGCAGCCGAGCGGCCGAGCGCTCAACAACACGGTCATCGCGCGCAAGTTCGGCATGCACGTTCGCCCACGTCGACGGAGTGATCCGCAAGCTGGACTGACGCGCCGGCGCTGCTATCCCTTCGGCTCGAGGGAGAGCTTCATGGCGAGCATAGCCGAGCAACACGCACAGAAAGCCTTGGTCGATGGCGCGGGTGATCATCGCCTCGTCCGCCGGCACCGCGTTCGAATGGTACGACTTCTTCATCTTCGGCAGCCTCGCGCCGGTCATCTCCAAGGTGTTCTTCGCCGGGCTCGACCCGACGCCGGCGCTGATCGCCGCGCTCGCGCTGTTCGCCGCCGGCTTCGCCTTCCGGCCGCTCGGCGCGCTGATCTTCGGCGTCGTCGGCGACCGGCTCGGCCGCAAGGGCGCGTTCCTCGTCACCGTCAGCCTGATGGGCGCGGCGACCTTCCTCATCGGCTTGCTGCCGACCTACGCCCAGGCCGGCGCGCTCGGCCCGGCGCTGCTGATCGTCCTGCGCATCCTGCAGGGCATCGCGCTCGGCGGCGAATATGGCGGCGCGGCGATCTACGTCGCCGAGCATGCGCCCAACGACAAGCGCGGCGCCTCGACCGGCTGGATCCAGTCGTCGGCGTCGTTCGGCCTGCTCGCCGCGCTGCTGGTGATCGTCGCCACCCGCACCGCGATCGGCGAGGATGCGTTCGCCGCCTGGGGCTGGCGCATTCCGTTCCTGGTCTCGGTCGGTCCTGCTCGCCATCTCGGTGTGGATGCGCGCCAAGCTCGCCGAGAGCCCGCACTTCGCCAAGCTGCGGAGGAGGGCGAGGTGACCAAGGCGCCGCTGCGCGAAGCGTTCGGCCAACGGCGACAACCTCAAGCGCGTGCTGATCGCCTTCTTCGGCATCATGTGCGCGCAGGGCGCGGTCTGGTACTTCACCTTCTTCTACATGCAGGTGTTCCTCGAACGGTCGCTCGGCGCTGCCCGAGCGCGACCAAGGACCTGCTGCTGATCGTGATGACCGTCGTCAGCGCGCCGCTCTACGTCTATTTCGGCTGGCTCAGCGACCGCGTCGGCCGCAAGCCGGTGATGGTCGGCGGAATGCTGCTCGCGCTGGTCGCTCTATTTCCCCGGCTCGCACTGGATCGCCGACGCCGCCAACCCGGCGCTGGTCGCGGCGCAGCAGCGCGACGCCGGTGGTCGTCGAGACCGATCCCGGCGACCTGCTCGGTCCAGTTCGACCCGGTCGGCACCGCCAAGTTCGTCAGCGCCTGCGACATCGCCAAGAGCGTCGCTCGTCACCAAGGGCATCTCCTTCACGACGCGGCCTTCGGCCGACGGCGCAGACGCGGGTGGTCGTCGGCACCGAGACGCGTGCCGATCGCGGCGGCGAAGGCCTGGCCGGCGCCGACCTCAAGGCGCTGAAGGCCAAGACCGGCGACGCGATCGGCGCCGCGCTCGCAGCCGCCGGCTATCCCAAGGCGCGCCGATCCCGGCGCAGGCGAACATGACGCTGCTGATCGTCGATCCTGCTGCTGTTCGTGGTCGCCGCGACCGCGCTCTACGGGCCGCAGGCCGCGGCGCTGGTCGAGATGTTCCCGACCCGCGTCCGCTACACCGCCATGTCCTTCCCCTACCATGTCGGCACCGGCTGGGTCGGCGGCTTCCTGCCGGTCACCAGCTTCGCGCTGGTCGCGATCACCGGCAATATCTACGACGGCCTGTGGTACGCGGTCGTCTTCACCGCGATCTCGGTGGTCGTCTCGCTGCTGTTCCTCAAGGAAACCGCGGGCCGGCCGCTGGAGGAAGTCTAGGGTGTCTTGGGGTGTCTGAGGGGCAGCGGCTCGAATCAGTTAAGGAAGTCTACGGTCGCTGCGACGGACGGGCACCAGTGGATGTCGATCGGCTGCTCGGCTTCGGCGAGCACGCGGCCGATCGGCAGCTTCGAGCTCTGCCCGTCGGCGATCGCCTGCTCGAGCAGCTCGCGCTTCTTCGTCGCCGGTGATGGTGATCAGGATCGTCCGCGCCGACAGGATCGCGGCGCGGGTCAGGGTCACGCGCGGCGACCGGCGCTTCGTCGGGCAGCGGATCGGGCATCACGCCGACCGCGCGCCGGGCCTTGGGCGCATCGAGCGCGTCCTGCAGGTCGGGCCCGGCGAAGATCGAGGCGGTGTGCCCGTCCTCGCCCATGCCGAGCCACACCAGGTCGGGCGGCCACGGCAGGTCCTGCAGCCGCGCGTCGGCCGAATTGCCGGCCAGCCTGTAGTCGGCGATCGTCGGTCGCGATCGGGACCACCCGCGCGCCGGTCGGCAGGAACGTCTTGGCGATCGCGCGGACGTTGCTGAGCTCGCTCGTCCATCGGCACCAGCCGGTCGTCGGTCGGGATGATCGTGACCCGCTTCCACGGCAGCTTCTGCGCGGCGAGCTTGCGGATAGATCGCCGGCGCCGGTCGTGCCGCCCGGAACCGCGATCAGCGACGCGTCGCGCGCGTCGACCGCGCTTTCGATGATGAACCCGACGTCGCCCGCGACCGCGTCGGCCAGCTCGTCGAGCGAATCATATTCCCACCATTCGGCTTCGATCATTGCCCGTCCCCGTCCAATATCGCGAAGCCGCTTGCGCGTAGCCGAACCATCCTGCAACCGCCTGGCCGCTTCGGTCGAGCGCGGGACGGAAGCGAAGCCGCTCGTGCGCGAGGTTGCAGACCGCCGAATCGATCGCCTGAAACCGCTCGCAGCGGACGACCGTGCATTCGCTGACAGTAGCCGCGCGCGTCGACCCGAAGGCGCATGAAGACGTCGCCGCCGCGCGGCCATGACCGAAGCAGGTCCTGGCGAAGTCGCGGCCGCTCAGCACCGGGGTGAGCAGGCGCGGCGGATCAGCGACGCCGCCGTCCCGCCGCCGCCCGGGCCGTTGCCGCCGGCGCCGCTGCCGGTGCCGGTTCCCGACCCCGCCCGCGCCGGTGCCCGGACCGCGCACGTCGGAGCGCCCTTGCGTCGGCGCAGCGCCCTGGCGCGGAGTTTCCGTGACGGCGATCTGCGGTGCCGGCGGGGTCACGATCCTCGGCTTGGGCGCGACGACCGGCGTCGCCTCGCTCTTGATGTTCTTGGGCGCCGACCCGCCTTCCTTCTCCTTGGGCTTGGCCTGCTGACTTAGCGGCGGCGGAGGCGGAGGTGGCGGCGGAGGCTTCAACGCCGCGATGTCGAACACCCGCAGCACGCTTTGCGGATCGGCAGGTCGACCCGGCCCGACATGTGCAGCAGAGCCGAACAGCAGCGCGGCGTGGATCGCGATCACCGCCGCGATTGCGCCGCCTTTGTCCTTGGCGTTGAGGTCCGACCGGTACATCGCGCCAATTCAACGCGACGGCGCCGGAGCGGTTGCGGTGTGCGCAGTCTGCGGGACGCCGGAGGGGAAACGCGGCAGCGCTACCCTGAGCGCGGCCTCCGGCGTCCCGCCCCTGGGAGGAGGATCAGCAGGTCAGCGGCTAACGCTGGCCTTGCGCCCCCCACCGTGGCTCGATTTGCCGCCTTTGCTCGCGATCTCGCGCTGCTTGGCAGGGTCCATCGCGGCAAATCCGCGCTTCGCACCCGTTGTTTTGGTCATCGGCATTTATCAGCTCCCAATCGTCCGACTCCTCCGCCCCCGCCAACGTTTCCAACAGCCATGGGTTCACTATGCTGATCGAGGTTAGGGCACGGCTGATCCGGCGCAGCGCGCGATCACGCCAATCCGGCATCTGGTTCCAGCCGCTTCGGACCGGATTATTCGTTGGGTTAGCAGTCGCTTAACCATGCTCCTTAGCCGTGCCTTCGCCTTGTCCTGCGACAAGCCCCGACATGGAAAAGTCCGTCGCACCGAGCATTGTCAGCCTGCTCGCCGGAGCCGCTGCAGCGGTTTCATTCGCCTCGCCAGCCGCGGCGCAGTCGTTTAGCAAGACCGAGGCGATCCTCGGCGGTCCGAGCGCGCTCGAGGCGTTGAAAGCTCAGCAGAGCGGCCGGCCGTTTGCCGCGCCGGCCCGAACAATCAGCCAGCCGGCGATGCAACCTGCCTCGCTGTCCTACCGGCCGATGGTTTCGGCTGTGTTTCGCGATCGCCCCATGGTCAGTCCCGGGGTCGTAAACGGCCGCCCCGACGTTTTCGGGACCGTCGCGCTTCGCGTCGGCCGCACGCCGCTCGACGCGCGCTGGCACAAGGTCGAATATTCGCCGGTCCGCGGGACCGCGGCACGCTTCGCCGACACGCTTCGCGGCAAGGACAAGGTCGAGCGGCTCGAGGCGGTCAATTGGTACGTCAACAAGCGCGTCCGCTTCGTCGACGATTCGGTCCAGTACGGCCGGCCCGACGTATGGGCCGCCGCAAGCGACACGCTTGCCCGCGGCCGCGGCGATTGCGAGGATTTCGCCATCGCCAAGCTGCAGATGCTGCGCCGCGCCGGAATCTCCGACCGCGACCTTTATTTGGTGATCGTCAAGGATCTGGTGCGCCGCGCCGACCATGCGCTCCTCGTCGTCCGCGCATCGGGCCACATGTACGTGCTCGACAACGGCTCGGACCGGCTGCTCGATAGCGAAAGCATCAGCGACTACCGCCCGGTGCTCACCTTCGCGGCGACCGGCAGCTGGACCCACGGCTATCGCGTGAAAGCGGCTCCGATGAATATTGCGAGCGCCAGCGATGAGCCCGAGCTCATCCCGGCGGCCGACGCTGCCGATCAGCGCTCGCGCATCGCCTCGCTTCTCGCCTTCAACACCGGCTTGAGCAAATAAGTCAGGATCGACTTGCGCCCGGTGATGACCTGGGTGTCGGTCATCATTCCCGGCGTGATCGGCAAGCGATGGCCGCTTGCCGTCAGGAAGCTGCGACCGGTCTCGACGATGACAGTGAAATATGCCTGTTTCTCGGCCTCGTCATAGATTGAGTCGGCCGATACCTGGACGACTCGGCCGTCGAGCCCACCGTAGGTCGAGAAGTCGTAGGCCGTCACTTTGACCAGTGCCCGGTCGCCGACCTTGATGAAGGCGATGTCGCTCGGCTTCACGCGGGTCTCGACAAGCAATTTGTCGCCGAGCGGCACAACTTCCATGATCTTCTGGCCGGGCTGCACATATTGGCCGACCGTCGTCACCTGAACGTCGTTTACGATGCCGTCGACAGGCGAGCGCAATTCCCGCCCCCGGGCGCCGCGCAATGTCTCTTCGTTGACTGCGATCTTCGCCGACAGCTGGCTGCGTTCGTCGAGCGCCGACTGGCGGAATTCGAAATTGGCCTGGGCGGACTGCGCCTGCGCTTCGCGTACCCCCGCCATGGCCTTGCCCTGCTGTTCGCGTGCCGCGGCGATCCGGCCCTGCAGGTCGTTGACCTCACGGCGCTTGTCCAGAAGGTCCGTCTGCGGAACGATGTTCTTCGCCGCCAGCGGCTCGAGCATCGCAACCTGTTTCTGGGCGAGTGCGAGGCTGCCCTGGAGGCTACTGATCGTCGCCGCCGCTTCGCCGGCTTCGCGCCGGGCCTGGTCGGCGGCAGCCGCCATTGCCGACATCTTGCTGCGCAGCGCCGATTCGCGCGCGAAGCGAAGCTCTTGCTCGCCCGCGCAGTCGGAGCCGGTGCAGGCGACTTTCTGGCCCGTTCCTTCGGCGGTCAGGCGCGAGGAGCGCGCCTGCAGCGATTGGTTCTCGGCCTCGACCTGCCGGCTCTCGGGACTATCGAGCCGTGCCAGCAGCTCTCCCTTTTTCACCTGCTGACCGGACTTGACGAGGATCAGGCTCACCGTCGCCGGCTCCGAAGCAGTGATCACCTGCAGCTTGCTCGACGGGATCACCTTGCCCTGTCCACGCGTGACTTCGTCGACCTGCGCGAGGCTCGCCCACAGCAGGAAGATCGCGAACAGCGCCGAGGTCGCCACTATGATCATCCGCGAGCCGGTCATCGGCTTGCGGTGCTTGATCGCGGGTCCGACGAAAGGAAGCGTGGCCATGATTGAACCTTACTCTAAAACTAGCGGCTGGCGATCACGGCCGGCACATCGGCGGCTGCAACCTTGGGCTCGGCCTTGCGCTCTTGCGACGCGACCAGCGCCGCTGCGGCGCTGTCGCCGTCATCCGGGCCCGGAATGCTGAGCGTCCAGCCCTTCGACGTATCGAGCAACCCGCCGACGTCGTTGTCTGCGCGCGGGATCGGCGGACCGGCCGCCTGGGCGAGCGCCGGATCGCCCGCGGCGAGCGATGCGATGATCTGCGGCGACGGGCGCATCGAGAGCGGATCGCGCGGCTCGCCGATGTAGCGGCCGCTAAACGCTGCCGGTTGTCCCCAGGCGCCGGGCCAGCGATAGAAGATGTGCTGGCCGATCTGCCGCGACCTTGGACAGCAGCGGCGCCCAGCGCGGTGCGACATAGTCGGCATGATAGTGGGTTGCTTCGCCGACACGCGTTTCGACATAGCCGGCGAGCGCGGCGCGGGCGATTTGCTCGGCCTGCTGCCAGGCGCCGAGCGCCGGGGAACGATACAGCGAGCCGTCGCACACGAAGGTGAACTGACAGATACGGCCGTTGTTCTGATAGACTACGCCGCACACCGACTTGGGGAACGCCGGGTGGCGCATCCGGTTGAGCACAACCTGGGCGACCGCGCGGCGGCCGTCGGCCGGCTCGAACCCGGCCTCATAGTAGACCGCCTGGGTCAGACACAGCAGAGCGCGCCGCTGGTCGAGCGCGCTGTTGCCGGTAATCGCGAACGGGTGGGCGACATTCACAGGCCCCTTGGCGAACGGAAGCGCGGCATTGATCATCCGCGCCTGCTCGCCGACCGCCTGCATCTGATTGGCGGCATCGCCGGTGGTTGCGTCGATCAGCTGCGCAGCTTTGGCCTGCGTGATCTGCAAGGTCACGGTCGATGCATTGGCCGCGTCGCGCGCCGGAAGCAGGCTGAACAACGTCGCTCCGACGACCACCAAACCCAAGGCGACGAACGCCAGCGCTTCGATGCGCAGGCCCGCGAAGCGCAAATAGAAACGGCGGGCGGTGAGGGTCAGCCCGCTCACGACTGCTGCTCTTTCGGAGCCGGGGCGCTCTTCTGGGCGGCAGCCCTGTCGGTGAGGTGCTTGAGCACTTCGTCGCGCGGCCCGTCGGCGAGGATCTTTCCGCCGTCGATTACGATCAACCTGGTCAGGATCGACAGCATGTTGTGGCGGTGCGTGGCGACCATCAAAGTCTGGTCGGGGCTGAGCGCCGTCTTCAAATGCTCGATGAAATAGAGCTCGGTCTGGGTGTCCATCGAACCAGTCGGCTCGTCGAGGAACAGCAGCTTCGAGGGACTCACAAGCGCGCGGGCGAGGACCAGCAGCGAACGCTGGCCGCCCGACAGGCGCGATCCGCGCTCTCCGACCGGAAGGTCGAATCCCGCCGCGTCGCGCGAGAGGAAGATGTCCGCGCCCGAGCGCACCACCGCATCGATCAGCTGGGCGTCGTCGGCCTTGGCCGCGCCGAGCATCAGATTGTCGCGCACGGTGCCGCTGAACACTTCGGCGTCCTGGCCGACGAAGCGGAAGGCATCGCGCAATTGGTGCGGATGGTATTGGCGGCTGTCGAGGCCGTCGACAAGCATCTCGCCTTCGGTCGGCGCGTAAAGCCCACAGAGCACGCGGCCCAGCGTCGACTTGCCCGACGCGACACGGCCGATGATCCCGATCCGCTCGCCGGGACCAACCTTGAGGTTGAGGTCGACAAGCGAATCGCGCCCAGCGCTGGGATAGCGGAACGACAGGTCGTGGAACTCGATATGTCCGGCGCGGATCTCGGGAACGATGCTGCGCATCGCTCCATGGCGCTCATCGTCGACTTCCATCATCCGCTGCAGCGAATCGAGCGTCGCAAACGCCTGCTTGCCGCGAGTGATGAGGAAGGCCAGCTGGCCGACCGGCTGAAGCGAACGGCCCGAAAGCATGATGATGGCGATAATCGCGCCCATCGTCATCTCGCCTTCCTGGAAGCGATAGAAACCGCCGACCAGAAGCCCGATGCTGATCAATTGCTGCGAGACGCTGGCAAGGTTGACGGCAATCGCGGTCAGCCGGCGCATCCGCTCGCTGGTCGCGGCGGACATCGATGAATAGCGGCGCCAGCGTCCGAGCATCTGCCCTTCGGCACGCGCCGCCTTGAGAGTCTCAGCGCCGGCGATCGATTCGACCAGAACCGAATGCTGCAGGCTGGCGTCGGCCTGCGCGTCGAGCGCGGCGCGGCCCATTGCCCGCTGCAGGCTGAGGCCTGCAATCAGCATCAGCAGGATGCCGACGATCGGCACGAACACCAGCCATCCGGCGAGGATGGTGATCAGCCCGAGGAACAGGACGAGGAAGGTGACATCGACCACCAGGACCACCGTGGTCGAGGCAAAGAAGTCGCGCACCATCTCGAATTCGGAGACCCTGCGGGCAAACGCGCCGGTGCTGCCCTCGCGCAGCGCCATCGGCAGGTTCATCACCTTCTCGAACAGCTTCTGCGACAGCTTGGCGTCGAGCCTGCGTCCAACCTCGTCGATCAGCCGCGAGCGAGCGACCCGCAAAGTGAAATCGAACGCCAGGGCCAGGACCACTCCGAAGCCCAGCACCCACAATGTCGACACCGACTTATTCGGGATGACCCGGTCGTACACGTTCATCGTGAACAGCGGCATCGCGAAGGCGAGCAGATTGACGACCAGCGCGGCGAGCAGAACCGGCCAGAATTCCTTGCGGACCTTCCACACTTCAGCCCAGAACCAGTGCCTGCGCTTGGCCGCATCCCACGGCCGCTCGCCCTCGCGCTCCCGGGTCGGGTCGGTTTCGACGACGACCGCGCGGCCCGTGTAGACGGGCTCGAGCTCGGCGAGTTTGACCCACTGCGGCTCGGCCAGGCCGGGCGCGTAGAGCAATCCGTCGGCCTCGCGGGTTTCGAGCAGCACCGCTGCCCGGTTGTCGGCAAGCTCGAGGACCGCCGGTGTCTTGGACGACGGCCAGCCGCGCAGTCGCCGGCTGACCGGCTCGGTGCGCATTCCAATCTGCTCGAGCGCGGGCTCGATCTGGTGGAACGGCAGCGTGCCGTCGTCGGCAAGGGCAAGGCCCGCGCGAAGGAGAACCGGCGACGAAGGCCGGTCCGCCTCGCGCGCGAGGTAGGTTAGGCAGTCGAGGACGGGATCCAGTTCACGCGAACCATCCGCATCAAGCCAGTGCATGAAACTCACTGCCCGTCCTCACCTTCTCAGTTGCCGCGCTCGCCGCCGGCCGGAGGCGGCGGAGGCGGAGCTTCGGCCGGAGGCGCAGCCTCGACCGGAGGCGGCATGGCTGCCGCCGGGGCCATTGCCGTGGCCGGCCCCATCGCGGGCAGAGGAACACTGTTTTCCTCAAGGTCCGCGGGTGGGATCGGGTTGACATGATACCGGGCGCGTTGGTCGCCCACGGCGGCAATGGGCATCTGAACGTTGAGGCATTCGATCAGCCGGTTGGACGCCGCCAGGACGCGATATTGCGCATAGAGCTTGGCGAGACGCGCAGTCTCGGTCCGCTCCTGCACATTGTAACGCGTATTCTGGGCGTCGAGCACGTCGAGCAGCGAGCGCCGGCCGATGTTGAACTGCTCACGATAGGAAAGCAGCACGTCGTCGGCGATCCTCGCCTGCGCCTCCAGCTCATTGACCAATGCGGTCTGGTTCACCAGCCGGCTCCATGCCGTCCGGCTGTCTTCTTCGGCCGCACGGGTCACCTGGAACAGCCGCCCGTGAACCTCATCGGCACGATGCTGCTGCTCACGGACGTTGGCTTCCTTGATTCCCCCATTGTAGAGGTCCCAGCGAAGCACGGCGAGCGCCTGCAGGTCGGTCGTCCGGCCGGCAAAGCCGTCGATGTCGTGCCCGGCGCGGGCACGGCCTTCGAGATTGAACCGCGGCCCAAGTTTGGCCCGAGCGGCGCGAATGTCCTCGCGCGCCGTTGACAGGTCGGCGATCGCCTCCTGCACTCGCGGATTATTTTGCCGCGCCGCTGCCGCGGCTTCCTCCAGCGTCGGAGGCATGCATTGCGACAGATCCGGCGGCATCGACACGGCGTCGACCGGGATTCCGGTCAGCGTGCGAAAGGTGATGCCGGCGGTGTCGAGATCCTCGCGCGCCTCGGTCACCCGGGCCCGCGCGGCCTGCAGCCGCTCTTCGGCCTGCTGCTGATCGGCGATGCTGATCGAGCCCTTGGAAACGCCCTCGCGGAGGTCACCGACGAGCCGCTCGTGGAACGTCACATTGTCCTGCGCGATCGCGACCAGCCGCTGCTGGAGCAGATAGTCGATGTAGGTGCGCGAAACGTTGAGGGCGACATATTCCGACCGCTCCTCGACCCGCGCTGCGGCGGCGTCGGTGCGCGATGCCTGACGGCGGATCTCGGCCTCGCGGCCGCCGCTGTCATACAGCAGCTGATCGACGATCAAATCGCCTTCGATCGGCCACAAGGTCTGGTCGGCAAGGCCGATCGACCGGCGGGTCGGGTTGCGCAGGCTGCGAACGCCAGCCGAGCCCTCGACCGAAATGCGGGGATACCACAACCCCGTTGCTTGAACCCGTTCTTCCTGGGTCGCCAGCCGATTGGCTACCGCCTGCCGGATTTCAGGATTTGTAGAGAGCGCCGCTTGGACAGCGTCGCGCAGTTCCACGCCGAATGCCGGTGTCGCACAAAGCAGCACCGCCCCGGGAACGATCATCGTCCAGTGCTTCTTCTTCATAATACCCCCTTCTGGTCATTGCGGGGTCCCCACCGTCCACCGGTGGAAACCCCGCGCTCTCGCTTACACTTGTTACGCGTGTGCCGGGACGGCGTCCTGATGAACCATCATGGACTCCATCGTTAGGGCAATATGCCCCCCCTGGAACCCGGCAAATACGCCCGTGTCCCCGTTTGAAACGCCGGCCGCCATGTGGCTTGCCAGCGCTTCGGCCGCCGATGCGCCGCCATTCGGCAATGCATTGACGAGCGCCTCAATGGTCCCGCCGCCACCGCCGTGAAGCGCGTCGACGAGCACCTGGGCGACAACTTCATTGCCCTGCACCGGCCCGCTATGGGCAGCACCGGCCACCGCTGGCGCGGGCATCGCGACCGCTGCCGCTGTCACCGGACTCTGAGCGACGACCTCGTTGTGCGCCGGGGCATCAGTGCCCTGGAGCAATTCGGTCGGCGCCTGTGGCTGCGCGGCGCGCCGAGTTGTCCGCGGAATGCGCCTGGCCCTCGTCGGAAGCATTCGGCGAGCTCTTGGCCTCCGCTGCCTCCTGCGACGCCCGCGAGCCCTGCTCGACGAAGCTGGCTGCCGTTACCGAACCGCCGGCCAGATCGAGTGCGACTGGCGCGAGCGCTTCATTGTGCACCCCGGCAACAGAGCTCGAGTGCGAACTCGCCGTTACCGTCCGCATGCTTGGTCGAGGCCGAGGCGCCCTCGGCGGCCAGGCCGGCCGCGGCAAGTGCCGCCGCCAGGATCGCCGTGTTGCCATCGTTGGCGGGCGTCGTCCTCGCCACCTCGCTCCGGTTGCCGGTTGCAAACGACGCGTCGGCGAGGATGCCGGTCGAGCCATTGGCGTAGGTGAAGTTGCCCGAACCGGCGACCTGCACATCACCTCCAGCAGCGCTGTAGGCGATGGCGTCGGAACTGAGCGAGATGCTGGTGATGCCGCGCGCGGTGAGCGAACTCATCTCGCCCGCATCGACCACACCGTTGCTGTTGGCGTCCTGCCACACCGCGAAGCTGCCGAAGTCGGCATCCGCCGAAGACAGCTGTCCGTCGTGGTTGGTGTCGTACGCCGCGAGCGCCGCAAGGTCGGTGACGCTGCCCGATCCGAACACGAATTCGGAGGCATTGTCGACCGTCCCGTTGTGGTTCGCGTCGCGGACGAGGATGCCGTCGTCCGGAGCCGCCCAGGCGGTCGCGACCGAGCCGTTGCCGTAATCGTAGTGCACGCCGGCATCGGTGCCGAGGAAGTGCACCCCGTCGCCGTTAAGGTCGAGCACGACCGGAAGGACCGGACCGTCCGGCGCGAGGCCGGTCGCAACGTGGATGCTGAACGCGCCGGTCGAGGTGGTGTCACCGTCGCCGTCGGTCAGCTGGACCGTGGCATTGATCGTTTCATCGATCGTCGTCGAGTTGACGCCGACGGTCGCCAGGTTGAGCTTGATCGAGCCGCCCTGTTCGAACGCATCGATCCAGGCAATGTTGAACCCTGAAGGCGCCGTGATCGTCAGCGACGTCGGGTTGTCCGCTCCGTGCAGGACAAAGTTCTGCGTCGTCCCGTTGGTGTAGTGCGCGACGAATTCGAGCTGGTCGGCCGCATCGTTGAAGTTGAAGAAGGTGAACGTCGCGAAGCTGACATTCACGATGCTTGCCGGGGGGGGCACGTACGGGCCGTCCGGCGCTTGTTGAGCGTCGTAATCGTCGAGTGTTCCGAAATCGAAGCGCAGGATTTCGCCAGCGTCGAAGTTGTTGTTGCCGCGGCCCCAGCCCTGGGTCGAGCCGTTGACGTCGGTCTCCTGATTCCAGTCGGGTTCATTCCCCGCCAGCCACAATGTCTGTTCGGCCGGCGTAAATCCGCCGACTCCCGCTCCCGACCAGGCCGTGACAAACACGAGGTCCTGATTCGTCGGCGTGTCGTGCACGATAATACTCGACGACGGTCCCGCGCCGAACGAGCTGCCCTGGCCGATGTCGATCGGTGTCGTCGTCGTATCGAGCGGGGTGAGCAGGTCGAACACATACTGGCCCGACGTTCCTGCGCCCGGGTTCACTGTGATCGTATAAACCGCGACGGTATCAACTCCCGCATTGTACACACCGTTGTCGTTGGAGTCCTGATAGGCCGTTAGCACGTTGCTGCCCGGAGCCTGGAAGGTCACGAGGTTGTGATTCCCCGACGTGATGCCGCTGTTGTCGGCGGTAATCGTCATCGTCGAGCCCGCACCGTCTGCTCCTGGAGCGAAGTGCAGCGTTCCGACGGCCGGCGTAGTCGCAATGTTGTTGTCGGTCTGCTGGCTCTGCACGGTGCCGAGAGTTCGGCGTGTCGTCGTTGAACGTGACCGTCAGCTTGCCGGCATTGCTCGAGTCGCCGTCGCTGTCGGCTGCATGGTAGAAAAGGTCGACAGTCGTGCTCGTTTCGTTGCCGCCGGCCGCGTGCAGGACATTGTCCAGCAACGTCACGGTGTAGGCGCCGCCCGATGCGAGGTTGACGGTGAAAAGCGGAGTTCCATCGCGCGCCTGCACAGTCGTCAGATCGGCCGCGAAGTGCGCAACGGTGCCCGTCAGGATGTGCGTGCCGGCGTTCCAGCTCAGCGCAATCCGCTCGGTGCCGACGATCACGAACGTCCCGTTGAGGTTCGAGAAGTCGACCGTTCCGGTATCGTTGCCGAAGTTGACGCTGATGGCGCCGTTGAACACCGTCTCCGTCGCGCTCGCCGGGCTCGACCCGGTCGTCGCGTCGATGTCGCCCGTGCCGCCCGGCGTATTGCCGCCGGACAGTCCGTCGTCATCGACGCTCGCAACCGCATTGCTCGGGTTGGGGACCGAGTCCGCCAGCAACGTGATCGTCACCGTCGCGACCGACGTGTCGCCGTCGCCGTCGGTGATGCGGTACTGGAACGTCACCGTCCCCTGCTCGCCTGCGCCAGGCGTGTAGGTGAAGGTCCCGTCGTTATTGTAGACTGGGGTCCCGGTTCCGGTGCTCGACCCGGCAACCAGCGCAACGCCGGTCGTCAGACTGACGCTGTCCGCCCCAGGGACGTCGTTGGCGATGACGTTGACCGTGATCGGGGCATTCTCCGCCGACTGGGTGCCGCTGTCGTTGTGCGCGGTCGGCACGTCGTCGGCGATGCTGATCACCAGGCTGGTGGTCGCGGTGTCGCCATCGCTGTCGGTGACCTTGACGCTGAACGTGTCGCTCTCGACCCCGGCAGCATCGGTGGTGTTGTCGCTCAGCGTGTAGCTGTAGCTGTACGTGCCGTCAGCGTTGTGAGTGACCGTAAGCACGCCGCTGGCGCCGTTGACGGTGCCTCCGGCGGTGACGTCGATACCGCCCACGATCAGGCTCGCAAGCGTGTCGCTGCCGGTCGTGATGTTGATGTTGCCGACCGCCGTCTCGCTGGGGTCGTTGTTGACCGCCCGCAGCCGCGGCCTCGCCCGAACCCTGGGATTCGGAGCCGCGCGCCGGAAGCCCGGCCTCGTCGACGCTCTGGTCGCCCGTGATTCCGACCGTCGGGGTCGAGTCCGCCAGCAACGTGATCGTCACCGTCGCGACCGACGTGTCGCCGTCGCCGTCGGTGATGCGGTACTGGAACGTCACCGTCCCCTGCTCGCCTGCGCCAGGCGTGTAGGTGAAGGTCCCGTCGTTATTGTAGACTGGGGTCCCGGTTCCGGTGCTCGACCCGGCAACCAGCGCAACGCCGGTCGTCAGACTGACGCTGTCCGCCCCAGGGACGTCGTTGGCGATGACGTTGACCGTGATCGGGGCATTCTCCGCCGACTGGGTGCCGCTGTCGTTGTGCGCGGTCGGCACGTCGTCGGCGATGCTGATCACCAGGCTGGTGGTCGCGGTGTCGCCATCGCTGTCGGTGACCTTGACGCTGAACGTGTCGCTCTCGACCCCGGCAGCATCGGTGGTGTTGTCGCTCAGCGTGTAGCTGTAGCTGTACGTGCCGTCAGCGTTGTGAGTGACCGTAAGCACGCCGCTGGCGCCGTTGACGGTGCCTCCGGCGGTGACGTCGATACCGCCCACGATCAGGCTCGCAAGCGTGTCGCTGCCGGTCGTGATGTTGATGTTGCCGACCGCCGTCTCGCTGGGGTCGTTGTTGACCGCCGCAGCCGCGGCCTCGCCCGAACCCTGGGATTCGGAGCCGCGCGCCGGAAGCCCGGCCTCGTCGACGCTCTGGTCGCCCGTGATTCCGACCGTCGGGGTCGAGTCCGCCAGCAACGTGATCGTCACCGTCGCGACCGACGTGTCGCCGTCGCCGTCGGTGATGCGGTACTGGAACGTCACCGTCCCCTGCTCGCCTGCGCCAGGCGTGTAGGTGAAGGTCCCGTCGTTATTGTAGACTGGGGTCCCGGTTCCGGTGCTCGACCCGGCAACCAGCGCAACGCCGGTCGTCAGACTGACGCTGTCCGCCCCAGGGACGTCGTTGGCGATGACGTTGACCGTGATCGGGGCATTCTCCGCCGACTGGGTGCCGCTGTCGTTGTGCGCGGTCGGCACGTCGTCGGCGATGCTGATCACCAGGCTGGTGGTCGCGGTGTCGCCATCGCTGTCGGTGACCTTGACGCTGAACGTGTCGCTCTCGACCCCGGCAGCATCGGTGGTGTTGTCGCTCAGCGTGTAGCTGTAGCTGTACGTGCCGTCAGCGTTGTGAGTGACCGTAAGCACGCCGCTGGCGCCGTTGACGGTGCCTCCGGCGGTGACGTCGATACCGCCCACGATCAGGCTCGCAAGCGTGTCGCTGCCGGTCGTGATGTTGATGTTGCCGACCGCCGTCTCGCTGGGGTCGTTGTTGACCGCCGCAGCCGCGGCCTCGCCCGAACCCTGGGATTCGGAGCCGCGCGCCGGAAGCCCGGCCTCGTCGACGCTCTGGTCGCCCGTGATTCCGACCGTCGGGGTCGAGTCCGCCAGCAACGTGATCGTCACCGTCGCGACCGACGTGTCGCCGTCGCCGTCGGTGATGCGGTACTGGAACGTCACCGTCCCCTGCTCGCCTGCGCCAGGCGTGTAGGTGAAGGTCCCGTCGTTATTGTAGACTGGGGTCCCGGTTCCGGTGCTCGACCCGGCAACCAGCGCAACGCCGGTCGTCAGACTGACGCTGTCCGCCCCAGGGACGTCGTTGGCGATGACGTTGACCGTGATCGGGGCATTCTCCGCCGACTGGGTGCCGCTGTCGTTGTGCGCGGTCGGCACGTCGTCGGCGATGCTGATCACCAGGCTGGTGGTCGCGGTGTCGCCATCGCTGTCGGTGACCTTGACGCTGAACGTGTCGCTCTCGACCCCGGCAGCATCGGTGGTGTTGTCGCTCAGCGTGTAGCTGTAGCTGTACGTGCCGTCAGCGTTGTGAGTGACCGTAAGCACGCCGCTGGCGCCGTTGACGGTGCCTCCGGCGGTGACGTCGATACCGCCCACGATCAGGCTCGCAAGCGTGTCGCTGCCGGTCGTGATGTTGATGTTGCCGACCGCCGTCTCGCTGGGGTCGTTGTTGACCGCCGCAGCCGCGGCCTCGCCCGAACCCTGGGATTCGGAGCCGCGCGCCGGAAGCCCGGCCTCGTCGACGCTCTGGTCGCCCGTGATTCCGACCGTCGGGGTCGAGTCCGCCAGCAACGTGATCGTCACCGTCGCGACCGACGTGTCGCCGTCGCCGTCGGTGATGCGGTACTGGAACGTCACCGTCCCCTGCTCGCCTGCGCCAGGCGTGTAGGTGAAGGTCCCGTCGTTATTGTAGACTGGGGTCCCGGTTCCGGTGCTCGACCCGGCAACCAGCGCAACGCCGGTCGTCAGACTGACGCTGTCCGCCCCAGGGACGTCGTTGGCGATGACGTTGACCGTGATCGGGGCATTCTCCGCCGACTGGGTGCCGCTGTCGTTGTGCGCGGTCGGCACGTCGTCGGCGATGCTGATCACCAGGCTGGTGGTCGCGGTGTCGCCATCGCTGTCGGTGACCTTGACGCTGAACGTGTCGCTCTCGACCCCGGCAGCATCGGTGGTGTTGTCGCTCAGCGTGTAGCTGTAGCTGTACGTGCCGTCAGCGTTGTGAGTGACCGTAAGCACGCCGCTGGCGCCGTTGACGGTGCCTCCGGCGGTGACGTCGATACCGCCCACGATCAGGCTCGCAAGCGTGTCGCTGCCGGTCGTGATGTTGATGTTGCCGACCGCCGTCTCGCTGGGGTCGTTGTTGACCGCCGCAGCCGCGGCCTCGCCCGAACCCTGGGATTCGGAGCCGCGCGCCGGAAGCCCGGCCTCGTCGACGCTCTGGTCGCCCGTGATTCCGACCGTCGGGGTCGAGTCCGCCAGCAACGTGATCGTCACCGTCGCGACCGACGTGTCGCCGTCGCCGTCGGTGATGCGGTACTGGAACGTCACCGTCCCCTGCTCGCCTGCGCCAGGCGTGTAGGTGAAGGTCCCGTCGTTATTGTAGACTGGGGTCCCGGTTCCGGTGCTCGACCCGGCAACCAGCGCAACGCCGGTCGTCAGACTGACGCTGTCCGCCCCAGGGACGTCGTTGGCGATGACGTTGACCGTGATCGGGGCATTCTCCGCCGACTGGGTGCCGCTGTCGTTGTGCGCGGTCGGCACGTCGTCGACGATCGTGATCACCAGGCTGGTGGTCGCGGTGTCGCCGTCGTTGTCGGTGACCGTCACATTGAACGTGTCGGTGGACCCGGCAGTGTTGAGAGTGTTGTCCTGGAGCAGGTAGCTGTAGCTGTAGACACCGCCCGAGAAGGTCACCGTGAGGAGCCCCGGCCGCCGTGTCGACAGTGCCGCCCGCAGTCACGTTGACGCCGTTGATGAACAGCGCTGCGACCGTGTCGCTGCCGGTAGTGACGTTGATCGTCGCCGACCGCCGTCTCGCTGGGGTCGTTGTTGACCGCCGCAGCCGCGGCCTCGCCCGAGCCCTCGGACTCGCCGGCACGCGCCGGAAGCCCGGCCTCGTTGACGCTCTGGTCGCCGGTGACCGAAATCGTCGGCACGGCGTCGGGGAGCAAGGTGATCGTCACCGTCGCGACCGACGTGTCGCCGTCGCCGTCGGTGATCCGGTACTGGAAGGTGACCGTCCCGTCCTCGCCCGCCGAGGGCGTGTAGGTGAAGGTCCCGTTGCTGTTGTAGACGACCGCGCCGTGGCCCGTCAGCGAGCCGGTGACCAGCGCCACCGCGCTCGTCAGATTGACGCTGTCCGCGCCCGGCGTGTCGTTGTTGATGACGTTGACGGTGACCGCCGCATCCTGGCTCGCCTGGGAACCGCTGTCGTTGCGGGCCGTCGGCACGTCGTCGATGATGTGGACGGTCAACGAACCGGTGGCCGTGTCGCCGTCCTGGTCGGTGGCGACGACCGCAAAGACGTCCTGGGTCGCATCGCCGCTGGTGTTGTCGCTCAGCGTGTAGCTGTAGCCGATGGTCCCCGCTGCGGGGTTGTAGGCGGTGATAGTGATCGTCCCGAACTGGCCCGCGATCGTCTGGCCGTTGCCGGTGACGACGGTGCCGTTGATCGCCACGCTGCCGAAGCCGTCGGGCGTGGTGAAGACGATGGTGCC
>CAVWER010000004.1:0-6532 GCA_963754215.1 uncultured Alphaproteobacteria bacterium | reverse complement strand
GTTGCTTCCTGACCTGGGCGCATTCCGTAGCTCGAGCCTATGCAATGTCGCTGAGCGGGACGTTCTCGAGCGGCTTGGGCGTGGGCATGACGGTCTCCTGATCCTGTCTTTGCCGTCGTAGTCGACTTGCGAACGGTTATTTGACCCGGCCGATGCTCACGGAGTCGCTGGCCGGGAATGTCTCGAGCAGAGCTTCATCAAGAAGATCGCTTTGCCGTTGCTTGCGTTCCGCGTCCGGCGAGGCGCGTTCCCGCCGCTTCGCCTTGGCGGCAGACTTGCGCTGAGCAGGCTTGGGCGTTGTCGGCATCACCAAATCCTTCGATCGATTGGGACGACGAAGAGTTCCCGACGAGGGCGGGGCGGCGGGCTATTCGTGCGGGGCGAGTTCGGCTGGTGCCTTGTTGTCGGCCGCGGCCTCTTCTTCGTCGAAGAGGCTGCTGACGATCACCTGGGCTTCCTGCTGGATCTGGCGAAGATGGTCGGCGCCGCGAAAGCTTTCGGCATAGATTTTGTATATCGCCTCGGTTCCGGACGGGCGCGCCGCGAACCAGCCGCCTGCAGCGGAGACCTTGATCCCGCCGAGCGCGGCGCCGTCTCCAGGCGCTGCGGTCAATTTGGCCTTGATCGGCTCGCCGGCCAGCTGCGTGGCGCGGATCCGCTCGGTGGAGACCGCGCGCAGCACATCTGATTGCTGCGGGGTCGCCGGTGCGTCGATCCGCTCGTACCAGGATTCGCCGAACTCCTGGGTCAACGCGTCATAGAGCTGGGCTGGATCGCGACCCGAACAGGCCTTGATCTCGGCCGCCAGCAAGGCGAGCACCATGCCGTCCTTGTCGGTGGTCCAGACCGACCCGTCGCGGCGCAGCAGCGATGCGCCGGCGCTTTCTTCGCCGGCGAAGCCGAGTGCGCCGGCGAGCAGCCCGTCGACGAACCATTTGAACCCGACCGGGACCTCGACGAGGCTGCGGCCCAAGCGCTTTGCAACGCGGTCGATCATCGCGCTGCTCACCATCGTCTTGCCGATGCCGCAGCGCGCGCCCCACGCCGGGCGGTGATCGAACAGATAGGCAATCGCTGCGGCGAGATAATGATTGGGCTTCATCAGGCCCGCCGGAGTGACGATGCCGTGACGGTCGGCGTCGGTGTCGTTGCCGACCGCGAGGTCGAAGCGATCGCGAAGGCCGATGAGGCGCGCCATTGCAAAGGGCGACGAGCAGTCCATGCGGATCTTTCCGTCCCAGTCGGCAGTCATGAAGCCGAATGTCGGGTCGACCCTGTCCTCGACCACCTCTCCGCCAAGTTCGTACCGGCCGATGATCTCGCCCCAGTAGCGGACGCTCGCGCCGCCCAGCGGGTCGACGCCAAGCTTCAGTCCCGAGTCCCGGACCGCCTCGAGGTCGATGACGCCTGCGAGGTCGCCGACATAATGGCCCATATAATCGTGGCGGTGAACCGAGGGCGAATGGCGGGCGCGCTCATATGGGACGCGCCGGATGTCGCTTGTCCCGCTTTCGAGCAGCCGGTTGGCATTGGCCTCGATCCAGCCGGTGACGGTCGAATCGGCCGGCCCGCCCGTCGGCGGGTTATATTTGAAGCCGCCATCTTCGGGCGGATTGTGCGACGGAGTGAGGACCACGCCGTCGGCAAGTCCGCTCGTACGCCCGCGATTGTAAGCGAGAATGGCGTGCGAAATTACGGGCGTCGGCGTGTAGCCGTCATCGGCGTCGATCATCACCGCGACGTCGTTCGCGACGAACACCTCCAGCGCGGTGACGAAGGCCGGTCGGGACAGGGCATGGGTGTCGATGCCGAGGAACAGCGGGCCGCCTATTCCATGTTGCTTGCGATAGAGGCAGATCGACTGGGCGATCGCCACGATGTGCGGCTCGTTGAAGGAATTGCGGAATGCGGAGCCGCGATGGCCCGAGGTGCCGAAATGGATGCGCTGCGATAGCTCCGACGGATCCGGAACGCCGGAAAAATAGGCTCCGATCAGGTCGGCGGGTCGGATCAGCCGGGTGGGATCGAGGAGCTTGCCGGCCAGCGGGCTTATGCGCGCGCCGGTCATGTCGCCATCTCGCGCGGGCCGCCGCACTGCAATGAAATCAACAATTTTGCTTCCAACCTTCAATAATATTCATTTGCCACGATAGAATAGCAGGTAGATTAGGCGCGATGCAAGGAAGGTTTTGAAGCCCCGGTTCAAGTATAGGTAGAAAGCGATCCTTGAAGATCGGGCGATCGGAACCATGTTGAAGGCGCAATGATCAGTTTTTCAAAAGCTCGACGTTCTGAAATCCATCCGGGCAGCAGCACCGCACGCTTCCAGGCTCTGGGCCGTCTCGCTCGATAGTCAACGAGCGGCGGCTTAGGGCGCCTTCGCTGCGACGGGACATCTCCCGATCGCTGTTGCGACACCAGGCCTTCGCGGCCTTTCACGACAGAATTGAACGAGCCGGGCTTGGTCCCGGCCCCTGTGTCGCGTCGGCTTGACGGCGGCCTCGTCAGCGAGGCGCCTATTGAACTGGAGGCAATCGTGTCCGTGTGTTTTGCGGTCCAATCTCGGCACAAGATCATTGGAGTTGCGGTGCGCTGCCCTGGCGGCTTGCGCGTCTTCTCGGATCCGGCCTGCCGAAAGGCGGAAAATGGGATTCTCCCGAATGCGCGGGCGGTCGTCCGCTCCGTCGCCCGGCTCGGCGGCACCAAATGAGCGCGCTGGCCGAACTTCGCTACGAAAGCCGCTCCGACCTCGAGCTTGCGGCAGATATCGCACGTCGCGACGCCGGAGCCGTCCGCCTCGTCATGCGGCGCAATAACCAGCGGCTGTTTCGCGCCGCATGGCAGATATTGCGCAACAGCGAGGATGCCGAGGACGCCGTGCAGAGCGCCTATCTGAAGGCGTTCGCGGCGATCAGGAGCTTCGCGGGCCGATCCTCGCTCTCCACCTGGCTCACCCGCATCGTCACCAACAATGCGCTGGCTCATGCCCGCTCCGCCAGGCGGCGCCGATCCCTGCTCGAGGAGAGTGAAGTTCCCGTCCTGGACGATTATCGCGAAATGCTGATGCGCGGCTCGATGTCCGAGTCACCCGAACATGCGGCCGCGCGCGGGCAGATCAGGCAGATTGTGGTTGACGCGATCAGCCAGCTCCCGGCGCCGTTCCGCACGGTCTTCGTGCTTCGCCAGATCGAGGAGCTCGAAGTCAGCGAGGTCGCCGACAGGCTCGGCATTCCGGCGGCCACCGTCAAGACGAGGCATCTGCGCGCGCGGCGGCGTCTGCAGCGCTTGCTCGGCCCCGGTCTCGGCGGCCTTTTGTCGGGCGATCTTCCTTTCGACCGGGCGTTGTGCGAGCGGCCGGCGCGCCCATCCGTCCAGCCTGGCGCCGGGTTCGGCGCCGAGGGGATTGCGGGATGAGCGAATATGGCGATCCCATCTCGCCAGAGCAGGTCGAGCGCGCCGCTGAAAGAGCGCTGGAGCTGCACCGGGCGGCGCCCGGACGGCCGCTTGACGATCATGTCCGCGAAGCGGTCGCCCGAACGATCTGCGCATGCGTCCTCGAGATCGAGGATGACCTTGAGCGTCACCTCTCGGGCACCCATGCAGAGATATTGGACGAGGTGCGGCGCCGCCTGGAGCAGCGCCTCGGTGACCGGAATCCGGCCGCAAGGGACAATCCGGTCGACGAAGCCTCGGAAGAATCCTTTCCGGCGAGCGACCCACCTGGATGGATCTGGGAACGCCCGGGGCCATCGCATGCATGAGGAGCAGTGAAATGGTTGTGCGGACATCAACGGCCGAATGGCATGGACGAGTGCGGGACGGCGGCGGCTGCGTCAGGCTGGGCAGCGGCGCTTTCGAGGGGCCTTATTCCTTCGGATCGCGCTTCGAGGAGGAACCAGGCACCAATCCCGAGGAGCTCCTCGGAGCGGCCCATGCCAGCTGCTTTTCCATGGCCCTGTCCCTGCTCCTCACTGAAGCCGGCTACACCCCGACTCGGATCAGGACGGCCGCGAAGGTCAGCATCGAGCGATCGGGCAATGGCTTCGCGATCACCCATATCGGCCTTGAGACCGAGGGCGACGTCCCGGGACTGGATCCGAAAGGCTTCTCCGCCCATGCGGAGGTCGCCAGGACGACTTGTCCCGTGTCCAGGGCCCTGGTCGGCATCGACATCAGCCTGACGGCGAGCCTTGTCGAGAAGTCGGCAGCCATCGTCCCGCGACGATCGGCGGCACTGCGCACCGCGCAACAGGCTCGCGCGCACGTCATGACCAGAAGGGGAAGCGAACGCTTCCGCAAGGCCAGATAGCCGGGTACTGCCGGTTCCGCCTCTTTGGGGAACCCTTCCGGGCACACGGCAGTCCAATTCAGACGGGGCGAGTTCTGGGGTCCCGGCCGTCAGCGCCCATGCCGGGCGGCCAGTGCCCACCAACGTTGAAGGAACATGCCTTGATTTCGCAATTGCCGAGCCTCTGTCCTTGAGCTTTGCCCTGGCGCCTTTCCTTGGCCGGGCTTTGAAGCGTGCGCCTCCGCTGCCGTGGAATGACACGGCGGCCATTCGCGAAGAGCTCTCGAGCGCCGAGCGGATGGAGGAGCATGCGCGGAGCCTGGCCCGCGCCCAGACTGTCAAGCCTTATCGCCAATCGGGAAGCCCGCTGCTTGACCGCCTGGCAGCCAATGAAGCGAGCCTGGTCGACTCCTACCAGTCGATCTGCGCGGCGGTGGACGACAAGGCCGCGATCACCCCGGCCGCCGAATGGCTGATCGACAATTTCTATCTCGTCGAGCGCCAGATTCGCGAAGTTCGGCTGGATCTCCCGCCGGCTTATTATCGCCAGTTGCCCAAGCTCGCCGACGGTCCCTTCGCCGGGCTTCCCAGGGTGTTCGGCCTCGTCTGGGCGTTTGTCGCGCACACCGACAGCCGTTTCGATGTCGATACCTGGTGCGCCTTCATCCACGCCTATCAGGAGGAGCAGCCGCTCACGATCGGCGAATTATGGGCCTCGGCGATCACCTTGCGCATCATCCTGGTCGAGAATTTGAGGCGGATCGCCGAGCGTATCGTCTACAGCCGCGACGAGCGCCGGAAGGCCGATGCGATCGCCGATCATCTGCTCGGCGGCGGCGGCGGTTCCGGACAGACGGAAAACGACCTCGTCGACGAGCTCGGGCCGGCGGCGCCGTCCGACGCGCTCGTGGTCCAGCTCATTCACCGGCTGAGGGATCAAAGCCCGGTCTTCACCGATATGCTCGGCCGGCTCGACGAACGGCTGGCGGCGGAGGAACGGACGGCCGACGGCGCGATCCACGACGAACAGCAAAGGCAGATCGCGGCCAATGTCACGGTTCGCAACATCATAACGAGCATGCGGCACATCTCCGATGTCGACTGGTCGGTCATCTTCGAACGCGTGTCGTTGGTCGACCCCGTGCTGGCCAAGGGCTGCGACTTCGCGAAGATGGATTTTGCGACCCGCAACCTCTACCGCACGGCGGTAGAGCAGCTCGCCCGTGGGTCTGGCCTCGACGAGATGGAGGTCGCCAACCGCGCCATCGAGGCCGCGGCCGCAGCGACCGAACGCCGCCACAAGGATCCCGGCTATTATCTGACCGCCGAGGGCCTTGCGGCGTTTGAGGCCGCTCTGGGTTTTCGTCCGCCCTTCTCGACCGTCGCAAGCCGCGCCTATCGCGCGCTCGGCGTCGGCGGCTATGCCGGCGCCGGCGCCCTCGTCGCCCTGCTCCTGCTCGCTTTCCCGGTGATCTTCCATGTCGAGGCGAGCGTGGACTGGATCCTGCTCGGTGTGCTCGGCCTGCTCGGCGCGGTGCCTGCGATCGATTCCGCGGTGGCGCTCGTCAACCAGGAGGTGACGCGCCGGTTCGGAGCGACACAGGTCCCGGGTCTGGAGCTGCGCGGCGAAGTGCCGCTCCATTTGCGCACTCTGGTCGTGGTGCCGACCCTGCTGACCCGGCCGGAAGCGATCATCGAGCAGGTGGAGCGACTGGAAATCCATCATCTCGCAAGTATCAGCGGGGAGATTCAGTTCGCCTTGCTATCGGACTGGCCCGATGCTGCAAGCGAGACGGTCGAGGGCGACGACGCGCTCCTGCAGACCGCGATCGAAGCCGTTGCCCGCCTGAACCGCCGGCACCCGCCGGCCCCCGGCGGCGACAGGTTCCTGCTGCTGCATCGCCGGCGCGTGTGGAACGAGAGCCAGCGCCTGTGGATCGGCTGGGAACGCAAGCGCGGCAAGCTGCACGAGCTGAACCGCCTGCTGCGCGGCGCCCGCGACACGACCTTCCTGAGCCTCGACGGGTGCCCGCCGACGGTGCCCGACGGCGTCCATTATGTCGTTACCCTGGACGCGGATACGAGGCTCCGCCCGGAACGGTGCGGCGGCTGATCGGCAAGATGGCGCATCCGTTGAACCAGCCGGTCGTCGACCCAGCCAGGCGGCGTGTCATCGAGGGCTATGCAATCCTCCAGCCGCGAGTCCTCCGAACCTTCCCGTCGGCGACGAAGGCTCTGCCTATC
>CAVWER010000003.1:0-373271 GCA_963754215.1 uncultured Alphaproteobacteria bacterium | reverse complement strand
ACCTCACCAACTAGCTAATCCTACGCGGGCTCATCCCTGGGCGATAAATCTTTGGACCGAAGTCATTATACGGTATTAGCAGTCATTTCCAACTGTTATTCCGTACCCAAGGGCAAATTCCCACGCGTTACGCACCCGTGCGCCACTAGACCCGAAGGTCTCGTTCGACTTGCATGTGTTAGGCATGCCGCCAGCGTTCGTTCTGAGCCAGAATCAAACTCTCAAGTTGATGTACGATCGACCCCCGGTGGAATACCGAGAAGCAAGACCGGCATCTCCGGGAGCCGTTCCTGCACAAAAATCACAATCTGGTGTGTTTGCGTTTTTGAGACATATGAGCTCCTCGCCCGAAGCAAGCTTCGACGCGGATCCATTAAGGAACGGCATAAATTTGACCGACCGACCGATACCCAGAGGCTATCGGAGACCGGGCCGCCGCCCACATGTCCCTTCATCTAAACCGACAATGTCAAAGAGCCGACGCGCATCCTCCCCCGGTTCGAATGTTCCGGGCATCGGTTGTACCGACCAAGAAGAGGCGCGAAACGAACGCCGACCTGCTACGAGGCCGCGTCCGCTGCTGGAGCCGCCATATATGGGGGGCCCCCCAGGCGTCAACCGCGTTTTTTGCAATATCTGTTGCAGTTCGCCGCCCGACACGCCTCAGCGCATCGTCGGCACTTCACTCAAGATAGGGGCTCGCCGACCCGGTTCAAGGCCGCAAGCCACTGAAATCTCGTTCGGCCGCTATCAGGCGCTCTGGATATAGGTCGCGCATCGCCTCGGCCTCGGCCTCGATCCGCTCCATCCGATACTTCACCAGGTCGCCGATCGAGACGATCCCGCGAATCCGGCCGCCTTCCACGACCGGCAAATGGCGAATCCGCCGCTGGGTCATCAGCGCCAGTGCCGACAGCACGTCGCTGTCGGGCGTCGACGGTGATCGCCGGCGAGCTCATCACCCGCGCCGACCGGCCAGTCGAGCACTTCGGCGCCATGGTCGCGCAGGCAATAAATGACGTCGCGCTCGGAGATGATGCCGGCGATCCGCCCGCCCTCGACGACCGGCAAGCGCGCCGATCCGCTTTTCGCCGAGCCGTCGCAACCGCATCGAACAGGCGCTCGTCGGCGCCGATCGTCTCGACCTCGCTGCCCTTGGTCCGAAGCACTGCTGCGATGGTCATGCCGTCTCCTCGGGACTCGCCGCTTGTCCGCCTTGATAGTCCCACTTCGGCGCGGCCAAAGGGAAGCCGTGCCCGGATCGCCCCGACCCGGTCCCGGTCCCGACGCCATGCGCTGATGCGCCGCTTCCTGCGCATCTTCCGGCTGCTGGCGCTGCTCTCGATCGTGATCGCGGCGGTCGCGGTGGTGCTCGTCGCGCGCGGCGATCCGACGAGTCCACGTCCACATGCTGATCGCGACCGCGCTGGGCGTCGGGCTGACCGTGCTGCTCGGCACCGGGCTGATGACCCTGGTCTTCCTGAGCTCGTCGAGCGGCCATGACGACGCCGCGGCCCCGCACATCCACAAGGAAAGTGACGACGAATGACCGACCACGAGCGAATGCCGGTCCTGCGGGTCATGCCCGGGCCGAGCGACATCAACGCCAACGGCCATATCTTCGGCGGCTGGGTGCTGAGCCAGATGGACATCGCCGCCGGCATCGTCGCCTCGCGCCGGGCGAGGGGCCCGGTGGCGACGGTCGCGATCGAGGCGATGAAGTTCATCGCGCCGATCCACCTGCGCGACCTGATCTCGGTCTATGCCGAGGTCGAGCGGGTCGGCCGCACGTCGATGGGCGTGCGGATCGAAGTCATCGCCAACCGCGACCTCGGCGCGACCGAGGTCAAGGTCACCGAAGGGCTGTTCACCTTCGTCGCGCTGGACGCCGAGCACCGCCCGCGCGCCGTCGATCCAGCCCTGATCGTCGATAGGCGGTAGGTAAGCTTCGCGGTGCCGTTCGCGGGGACCGCGACGCGCCACAGCATCCAGCCGTCCCGCTTCACCAGTCTAACGCTCACGCCGCGGTAGGTCGAGCGGAAGCTCGATCTCGGCGATCTGCGGTCGCGGCTAGTCGTTGGTCAGGGTCAGGCGACCCATATCGGGGTCGCTGTCCCGACAGCTGCTCCTGGCGGGCGCGCACGCCGGTGGCGGTGGCCGACCGAAATCTCGACCTTCTCGCCGATCGTGTGATCGTCGATTCTGCCCTCGCCGATGAGCATGCGGCGGCCATTGCGCCGGCCGAACAGCGCGAGTTTGCCCGCCGGCAGCGGCAGGCCGAGCCCGTCCGCCGGTCGTTGCGGGTGACCAGCACACGCTCGAGCGGCTCGGCTTCGATCGTCGCCGACTTCGGTCCGCAGGCGGACGATGCTTTCGACCTTGACCGACGGCTGGTTGATCAGCGCTACCTGCTTCTGCGACCTGGCGGCGACGGTGACGGTTATCCGGGATCCGGTAGAGCCGGACGTCGCCGAGCCGCTCTTCGCTGCGCCATGCATCTCGCCGCATCGCGCTCGCGCTCGGCGGACAGGAGGCGGAGGCGGCGGCGCCGCGAGCGTATGCGCGACTGCCGGTGACGACGATGTCCTCGGACCAGCTGCGGCCATCGCGTCGGGAATGTCGCTGGTCGTGCCCTGCGGCCAGCAGCGTGATGGCGATCGGCCTGCGCCTCGCCCTGCGGCGACCCGGACGCGCTCGCGGTTGAGCCTGCCGGCGACGGCCTGGGTGTCGGCGTCGGCGAAGCTGGTCTCGTCGCCGTTGGCGAGCGTCAGCCAGGCGAACAGGCGAGATCCGGTCGCCGTCCGGCGACAAGCTCGGCGATATAATTGGCCTGCCAGTCGAAACCGTTGGTGAGGTAGGACAGCGTGACGTCGCGCTCGACCGGCTGGGGCTGCGGACCCGCACCGACAGGGTCGGCCTGGCCGACAGGCCCGCCGGCACTTGGCGCGCCATCAGAGGTCTCGGGCAGGCCGGTGCAGCGCAGCGCCTCGAACCCCTCGGCGGTCTGCAGCACGACGCCGTCGGCGCTCGCTCGGACCATCGCCTCCTGGTCGCGCACCTGCGCCGGTCGCGCGGGAGGTGCGGCGAAGGTCAGCCGCTCGCCGAGCGAGCGTCGAGCAGGGCGCCGGGCGAGAGCAGCCGCGCGTCGCGGTTGTGCTCGAGGACGCCCTCGCCGAGCCCGGTGACGATCGCGCTCTGCGGCACGATCCCGACGTGACGCCTTCGAAGCGCAGCTCGCTTTCGCCGGCGGGGAGGCGGACCCGCCGGGTCTCGCTGACCAGGGCATAGCCGTCGAGCCACTGCAGGTTGAGCGGCTCCAGCCCGCGGTCGGCGTCGCGATAGACGGTGACCGCGACCCGGTCGGGCGCGGGCGAGGTGACCGATCGCCTGGGCGTCGAAGCCCGGCCGAAATGGCCAGTCCGCCATCAGGAGCGCGAGCGGGCGCACCGCGATCAGTAGCGGCGTGTCGAAGGTCGCGGTGACGATGGCCTCGCCGTTGGCCGGGACCGGCACGCGCCAGGCACCTCGTCGGCGCTGAGCCGCTCCGACTGCAGGCTTTCCTGACGATCACTCTGGTGTCGCACGACAAGCCCGCCCTGGAGCAGATCGACGGTGACCGGCTTGGGGCCGGCGTTGGTGAGCAGTGTAGCGCATCCGCGTGCGCCAATAGTCCAGGTCAACGGCCGTTCGACTTGCCGGATAGGATCCGTCGTTCTCCAGATCCGGAACTTTCGGTTGCCGCCACTGTTCGTAGGTGATGCGCTCGCGCCTCTCGACGATCGGGCGGACCTTGACGTCGAACGCCTGGCCGGTGGCGAGGCCGATCTCCGAGCCCATCGGCGTGTGGCCGATCGCGTTCTCGCCGACGAATTGCGGATTGCCGCGGGCGTCGCGCTGATAGACGCGGACCGTGCCGGCCGGCAGCGCATCGCCGAGCCCCTGTCGCGCGAGCTCGAGAAGCGCAGCACGGTGTTGGCGCTCAGCGGCTGGTCGCTGGTCGACAGCCAGCCATTGCGATATTCATAGGCGCGCGCGGCCGGCGTGTCGTGGACGTCGAGGAAGCTGACCTGCTTGGTCTGGTTGTTGGCGATCGTCGTCCGCTCGGGCAGCGGATAGAGATAGAAATCGCCGAGCCGCTCGCGGTCGGCGGTCTCGGTGCCCGGCGCGAGTCATGGCCCGGCGGAGGCGGGGGCGGCGACGATATTCATAGCCGTAGCGGTTGTCGCGGCGCTTGGCCGACCGCGCCGGCGACGAGCAGGGTCGAGGCGTTGACATAGGGCGTGCCGCTGTTGTTGGTGAGCGTGATCCAGCCCTGGACGTCCATCCGGCCGTTGGCCTCGTCGAACAAGGCGACATAGTCGGCCGCCCAGCCGAGCCCGGGCGTCAGATAGGTCAGCGTCACCGGCCGGCGGCCGCCGCCGTCGCTCTGGACGGTCACCGACAGGGTCGGCCGGGCGCGCAGACTCGGCGGCACGCCGGTCGAAGATCACCCGCACCGGCAGGCCGTCGTCGCGCAGCACCTCGATCCGGTCGCCGATCTGCATGACGACGCCGCCGTTGGCGGCCAGCATCCGCGCGCGCTCGCGCATCTCGGCGCCGGTGGCGGGATTGGTGCGGACCAGGGTGACCGTCTTGCCCGACCGCCTTCTGCATCAGCGCCGAGGGCGAGAGCAGGTCGAAATCGAAATTCTGCTCGACGATGCCGACGCCGCGCCCGCAAGGGTCACCGTCTCGCGGCTGATCTGCGCCGAGACGTCGGGGAATTCCTGGCGGGTGCGGCCGGCGGGGAGGTCGAGCTGGCGCTTGTCCTGGACCAGCGCGAGATCGTTGTTGTAGATGGTGACCGAGACGTCGCCCTGCGCGGTCTGCGAGGGCGGCGGGAGCGCGGATTGGGCGAAGCGCAGAACTCGCGACGCGAGAGTGCGGCACACAAGCAGAACGAAATTACGCATGCACCACCTCCCCGGCCCAGCCTTACGGGGACGATGTTACAATTGACGCAAGCGTCAACCCCGCATCGGCCAAGCAAATCGCCGCGCCGGTTAATTCCGGGTGAATGGTGCGTCGAATACCGGCTAGGCGGCGGGAGCGACCTCGTCGTCGTCGTCGGCGGCGGACGCGGAGGCGCGCGCGGCGACGTGCGGTGCCCGCGTGCGGGCTCTTCGGCTCGTCATTGGCGAATGGTCGTCGCCGGACCATCGGCGCCGATCGCCGGCGGCAGGACGTCGAGCGGGATCGCGTCGTCGTCATCGCCGCCGTTCGACCCGCCGCGACGGGGCGCGCGGTCCTCGTCCCGGTCGGCGCGCTGCCTGGTCGTCGCCGTCGTAGCGGTTGCGTTCGCGCGGACGGCGGTCGCGCTGCGTCGCCGCGATCCGGGCGGTCGCCACGATCCTGACGCTCGACGCGCTCGGTCGCGTCGTCGCCCGAGTCCTCGGACTCGCGCGGCCTCGAGCTGCTCGTCGTCGCCCTCGTCGTCCTCGGAATCGTCGCGCGCGCGGGCGCTGCTCCTCGAACCGCGCGCGGTTCTCGTTGAGGACGCGGAAATAATGGTCCGCATATTGCAGATAATATTCGGTCTGGACGCGATCGCCCGCGAGCTGCGAGTCGCGCGCCATGCTCTTGTATTTTTCGAGCAGCTGGGCGGCGTTGCCGCGCTGGCGGTTGTCCTGGCGGTTCCCCGGCTGGCCGCCGAGGTTCGGTCCCCGCTGTCCCCCACGGCCGCGCCTGCGGCCGCCCTGACGATTGTTGATCAAATTCACTTCCCTAACAAAGAAGAGTTGCCCCCTTGGCCTGAGGGAAGCGGCGCCCGATCGGACATCGGCGGCGCGGCTCCGACCCTCTCGTTCCGGTCTGCGCATGCAATGCGCGAAATGAACGGCCGATTGCGTCGGGGGTTGGGACAGGATGCTCTGACTTCGGAGCATTCCCGGCCCTGATCACTGATGTAGTGGCGCGAACGCCCGATGCCAAGCGATTTTGTTCAAACCCAGGTTAGCAGCAGGGCGCGCGGACGCCCCGCGAGATCGGCCGCGACCCGCGCCTGGAGCCCGTCCCGGGCGAGCAGCTCGGTGACCGCTTCGGCCTGGCCGAAGCCCGATCTCGACCGCGGCGAGGCCGCCCTTCTCGAGCAGGCGCGGAAGCTGCGGGGCGAGCGCGCGATAGGCGTCGAGCCCGTCCTCGCCGGCGAACAGGGCCTCGTCGGGCTCGATATTCGCGCGACCCCGGGACCGAGCTCGGCGCCGTCGGCGACATAGGGCGGGTTGCACAGGATGAGGTCGAACGTCTCGCGCGAGTCCGTCGGCCCAATCGCCCTGCAGCCATTTGACCCGCGGCTCGAAGCCGAGCCGCCGCGCGTTGGCCGACGCGTAAGCCAGCGCCTGGCGCGAGACGTCGACGCCGATCCCGCGTCGCCTCGGGCCAGAGATCGAGCGCCGCGAGCAGCAGCGTTCCCGGCCCGGTGCCGAGGTCGAGGATCCGCGCGGGCCCGTCGGTGCCCTCGAAATGCTCGATCGCCGAGGCGATCAGAACCTCGCTGTCGGGCCGCGGGACGAGCACGCCGGGGCCGACGTGAAGCTCGATGTTCCAGAAGGCGCGGCGGCCGGTGATGTAGGCGACCGGCTCGCCCGCCTGGCGCCGCGCTCGACCATCGTCCAGAAGCGGTCGGGCACCGTCGCGGTCGGGCGGCGACAGGATGAGCTTGTCGCGGTCGATGTGCAGCGCCTCCGCCATCAGCAGCTCGGCGTCGAGCCGCGCCGTGTCGCTGGTCGGCTCGAGCTGGCGCGCGGCATCGGCCAGCGCGCGGGTGACGTGCTTCACGCTTCGTCGAGTCCGGCGAGCCGCTCCGCCTCGTCCTCGGACGCGAGCGCATCGACGATCTCGCCCAGGCCCGGGCCCTCGAGCACTTCGCCGAGCTTGTGCAGGGTCAGGTTGATGCGGTGGTCGGTGACCCGCCCCTGCGGGAAATTGTAGGTGCGGATGCGCTCCGAGCGGTCGCCCGAGCCGACCATCGACTTGCGCGCGCCGGCGCGCTCGCTGGCAAGCCGCTCGCGCTCCAGCTCGAACAGGCGCGTGCGCAGCACCTTCAGCGCCTTGGCCTTGTTCTTGTGCTGCGATTTCTCGTCCTGCTGGATGACGACGAGGCCGGTCGGCAAGTGGGTGATCCGGACCGCGCTGTCGGTGGTGTTGACCGACTGGCCGCCGGGCCCCGACGAGCGGTAGACGTCGATGCGCAAGATCCTTGTCGTCGATCTGGACGTCGACATCCTCGGCTTCGGGCAGCACCGCGACGGTCGCCGCCGAGGTGTGGATGCGCCCGCCGCTTTCGGTCACGGGCACGCGCTGGACGCGGTGGACGCCGCTTTCGAACTTCAGTTTGGCGAACACGCCCGCGCCCGTTGATCGAGGCGATCGCTTCCTTGTAGCCGCCGATCTCGGAGGGCGAGGCGGAGATCAGCTCGAAGCGCCAGCCCTGCGCTTCGGCGTAGCGCTGGTACATGCGCAGCAGGTCGCCGGCGAACAAAGCCGCCTCGTCGCCGCCGGTGCCGGCGCGGACCTCGAGCATCGCGGCGCGTTCGTCGGCGGAATCGCGCGGCAGCAGCTTGATCGCGAGCGCGCGCTCGGCCTGCGGCAGACGGTGGCGGATTTCGTCGGCCTCGGCCGCCGCCATCTCCTTCAATTCGGGCTCGGCGGTCGGGTCGTGCGAGCAATCCGCTCAAGCACCTCGAGCTCGGCGCGCAGCCGGCGCACCTCGCGCGCCGCGGCGGCGACCGGCTCGATCGCCGCATAGTCCTTGACTGAGGCGCACGAACTCGTCGGGCGACAGGTCCTGCGCCGACATCGCCTCGGCAAGCTCGTGCTTGCGCGCCTCGATCGAGGCGATCCGTTCCGACGAGATTTGGGTCATGCCGGCCGAGCGCCGGCCAAGAGGTCGAGCAGACCGGCTCGCTGTTCGCCGCTCGCCAGATGTCTTGAGCTGCGACTTCGACCGCGGTCGAGCTCGTCGTCGACACGATGATCAGCGCGTATGCGCGCGCCCGCGTTCATTGGCCCGGCTCGAGCCGCTTGCTTCGATGTTGCCGCGGAATGCCATGTCGGCGTCGCGACGCCTTCGCGGACCGCAAGATCGCGCCAATACCTTCGCGCCAGCGGCTTCGCGCCCGATCGCCGAGCGGCACGATCACCACGTCCAGGGCTTTCGCGGCGCGGGCGCTTCGATCATCATCGCCAGCCGCTCGATCCCCGCAGCCCAGCCGACCGCCGGCGTGGGCGGGCCGCCGAGCGCTTCGATCAGCCCATCGTAGCGGCCGCCGGCGATCACCGTGCCCTGCGCGCCGAGGCGGTCGGTGACGAACTCGAACGCGGTGTGGCGGTAATAATCGAGGCCGCGCACCAGCCGCGGCGTTGCGCGTCCACGGCACGCCCGCCGCATCGACGCCCGCGGTCACCGCGGCGAAGAAATCGGACGCTTCGCTGGTCAGATATTCGTCGACGCTCGGCGCGCTCGGCACAGATCGCGCGGTCGCGTCGGGTCCTTGCTGTCGAGGATGCGCAGCGGATTGCGCTCCAGTCGCGCGACGCTGTCTTCCGACAGCTCGCCTTTGTGCGAGCGGAAATAATCGACCAGCGCGCTCGCGCCAAGCCTCGCGCGTCTCGGGATCGCCGAGCGTGTTGAGCTCGAGCGTCACGCCATCCGCGATGCCGAGCTCCCGCAGCAGCTGGTGGCCGAGGCTCAGGATCTCGACGTCCGCCTGCGGCTCGGCGGCGCCGATGATCTCGGCGTCGAGCTGGTGGAATTCGCGGAAGCGGCCCTTCTGCGGGCGCTCGTAGCGGAACGCCGAGCCGTGGGCCGCGACCTTCAGCGGCGCATGTTGCTGCCACCCTTCGCTCAAATAGGCGCGGCAGATTCCGGCGGTGAACTCGGGCCGAAGCGTGATCGAATTCGCCGCCGCGGTCCTCGAACGTGTACATTTCCTTGGCGACGACATCGGTGGTCTCGCCGATGGTCCGGGCGAACACTTGCGTCGGCTCGATCGTCGGCACTTCGACCCGCTTGAAGCCGAACAGCCGGCGCACGCGATCGAACGCGCGCCACCACCGCGGCCAGGCGGTCGGCGTCTTCTCCAAGCAGGCTTTGCGTGCCCCGAACGGGCTGAACCGGCGTCATTGCGCCGCGCTAAAGCACATTTCTGCGAAATGCGGAATCAGCCTTCGCGCTGGCGGCGTCGTTGCTGCTGGCGCTGCTCGCGCTGCTGGCGGAAGAAGCTCGGCGGGGGCAGGAACAATTTGCGGATCGAAATGCCGACCGTGCGGCCGAGCGGGTCGAGCAGGTCGGCCTGGTAGTTCGAGCGGCACGTTGCCGGCCGCGTCGCGCACCTTGGGCTTGGCGTCGAACATGTTGGTGACCTCGAACCGCACCTGCGTGCCGCGCAGCCACGGATGCTTGACCACCAGCTCGGGGATGTCGCCGGGGTTGGCGAACAGCCGCAGATCGAAAGTCGCGAGCGGCGAGAAATGGAGATTGTCGCCGGTCAGGCTGTCGACCCGCGTCCCGCTGCGCCAGTTGGCGCTGAGCGCGCACGCCGAGGCCATTGTTGAACCAGCCGGCCTGCGCCTGGACCGCGTGGCGCGGCGTGCCGCCGGTCGATCCCGCCGCGTCGCCGTGGAGATAATCGAGCTCGGGCACGCCCGGGACGGATCGTCACCTTGTCGACGAAGGTGATGGTGTCGGTCAGCGAGAACTGGATGCCGGCCGCGGTTGCCGCCGCCGAAGCGCGCCGCCCCCGCCGAACCGCGCCCGCCGCCGAAGCCGCCGCCGCCACCGCCTGGCCCGCCACGTCGCCGCCGGCGGACGGAGCCGCTCCGCTCAGGCGGCGGGCCTGAGCTCGACCCGCTGCGACCTCCGCCGGCGCGACCGGCCGAATTGCGGCGCGCATCTGATCGATGACGGCTTGCGACGGCCGCCGCGACTTCAGCGGCTTGGTGAAGTCGAAGCCGAGCGCGAAGCGTGTCGCGCTGCGAGCTGTCGAAATTGACCGGGCGAAGGTCGACGCTGACCAGCTGTGCCCGACGGCATCGCGCACGAAGCGCTCGGGGAAGGCCGCCTCGATCGCCTCGGTCACGAAGATGTTCGAAATCGGGTTGCTGGATCGTCGTGTGGACGTAATCGGCGCGCAGCCTGAGGTCGGTCTTGGCGGACGGCTGCCAGTTGACGCCGAGCTTGACCACGTTGCGCCGGTCGGCGAGCAGGTCGGGATTGCCGCCGGTGGTCGCGTTGACCAGCACGGTCTGTCCGGTGGTGAAGTCGAAGATCCGCGAGCCTGGGGTCTCGATCACCGGGTCGCCGAACTGCTGGATCGTCGGAGCGCCTTCCTCGCGGGTCCAGCTGGTGATGAAATTGAGGCGATCGACCGGCGAGCAATTCAGGCCCGCGCCGATCGTCGTCAGCGAGCCGAAATCCGACAGCTGATCGAGCTCGGCATTGGCGTTGAGGGTGAGATTGCCGAGCGCGCTGAAATCGCGGTTGCGGCGCGAAATCGGGCAAATCGAGGTTGATCGAGGCGGTGCCGGTGGTGCGGCCGAGCGAGGTGGAATTGAAGTCCGACGCGCTGCGCCGGCTGCTGTCGAGATGCTGCGACGCCACGCCGAGCTGAAGCGTGGTCGCGGCATTGCCGGCCGGCAGCTTGAACAACGTCCCGTTGGCGGTCGCCGGTCAAGTCGCCCGAGGTGTGCGTCTCGCGCGCGCGGTCGTTGGGGAAGGCATCGTCGCGCTCGGTCCGGGTGAGGTCGCGGTCCCAGTCGGCGTTGCCGACGACGTTCCAATGCCACTGCGCCTTGTCCCAGTTGAGCGTCACCCCGGCATGTGCGCTGTCGCTGCTGGTGTTGCGGGCGAGCGGCTCGAGCAAAATGTCGCCGAGCCCGATCAGGCTGCGGCCCTCGATATGCTCGACCTCGGTGTTCAAAGTCGCCGAGACGTTGCCGAACACCTGGCGGTTGAACGTCGCCGAGCCGCGGACGTCGCGCCGCCTTCCGATGAGCGAGCGCGCGGCGAGCGCCTGGTCGACGGTCGCGCCGGGCGGCGGTCGCACTGATGCGGATGTCGCGCTCGTCCTCGGTCAGCATGCCGTTGCCCTCGGCATGGAGATTGAACTGGGTGCGGCCGTTGCGCTGGATCATCAGCCGGGTGAGGTCGGCGCTGCCGCCGACGTAGCCGCCCTCGGTCGCGGTGTTGGCGGCGAGCTGGGCGACGGTCGAACGGAAGCGCTGGCGAAGGACGATGTTCACCACGCGCTGGTCGGCGCGGTAGCCATATTTGAGCGCGACCTCCTCGGGCAGGATCTCGACCCGCTGGATCGCTTCGGTCGGGATGTCGCGGAGCTCGCGGAAGCCCGAGACCCGCTGGCCGTTGAGCAGAACCACCGGCTGCCCGCCGCCGCGCCCGCGCGAGCTTCCGATCTCGGGCGCGAGCGCCGCCAGTAGTTCGGTGATGTTGGTCGCGCCAGTCGCGCGCACGTCGCCCGCGTTGAGCGTCTTCTCGGGCGGAATGTCGCCGACAACCGAGCCTCGCGCGCGCTGGCCGGTAACGACGATCTCTTCCTCGTCGCCATTCTCCTCGACCGGCTGGGAAGTCGCGCCCGTCGTGGTGGTCGGGGCCGGCGGCTGCGCCCCGGTCGAAGGCGTAACCTGCGCAGACGCGCCATCGACCGGCAGGAAGAAAGCTGCACCGAGAAGCAGCGGGGTCATGGAAAGTCGAAAGCTCATGGATGGGCCTATCCCGCCGGCAACTGAATGGAGGGTGACAACGCGGTTGACCTTCGACAAAGTGCCGCCACCCTCCGACAAACGGGATGGTGTCCGCGTTACGCCATGGCTTTTTCCAGCTAGACCGATGCCTCCGTCCTTCAGCTCATGGAGATGCGTCCGATGCGCCGTGCCGCGCTGGCTTTGATCCTTTCCTCCTGCCTCACCGGCGCCGCCGCGGCGCAGCTCGTCCCGCCGCTCAACAGCAAGCCCGAGGCTTATGCAAAGCCCACCCGAGTGCCGGCAGCGCGCGACATTCCGTTCCCAGGGACAGTGCAGCTGACGGTCGACGCCACCGACGTCACGCGTGGAATTTTCCGTGTCCACGAACGCGTGCCCGTGACGGGCCCCAGCGATCTCGTTCTGCTTTACCCAAAGTGGGTCCCCGGCGGCCACAGCCCCCGCGGGGACATCAAGAATGTCACGGGTATCCGGGTGACCGCCAACGGCCAGCCGCTGAAGTGGGTGCGCGACCCGCTCGACGTGTTCGCATTCCATGTCACGGTTCCGGAGCGAGTTTCCGCGGTAGAAGTCGAATTCCAGTACGTTTCCGCGACGGCCGAGAACCAGGGCCGCACCGTCATGACTCCGGACATGTCGAGCATCCAATGGCTGTCGCTGTCCATGTATCCGGCCGGCTATTACGTCCGGCAGATACCGGTGCAGGCGTCGGTGATCGTCCCGGCCGGGTGGAAGGTCGCGACCGCGCTCCGCCCGAGCGCGCAAGCGGGCGGCCGCTTCGATTATCCGGTGACGAGCTATGAAATCCTGGTCGATTCACCGCTGATCGCGGGCGCCCACTATCGCCAGATTCCGCTCAGCAACGACGTGTTCCTCGATGTGATCGGCGACACCCCGGCCGAGCTCGCCGCGACCCCGAACAGATCGCCGCGCACAAGCGGCTGGTCGAGCAGGCCGTCAAGACGTTCGGCGCGCAGCATTACGACCATTACAATTTCCTGCTCACCATCTCGAACAATCTCGGCGGCAACGGGCTCGAGCATCACCGAAGCTCCGAAGACGGCGTTCGGCGGGGTTATTTCACCGACTGGGAGAACAAGCTGCGCGAGCGCAATCTGCTGCCGCACGAATATACCCACAGCTGGGACGGCAAGTACCGCCGCCCGGCGGACCTGTGGACGCCCGATTACAATACGGTGCCGATGGAAGGGTCGCTGCTCTGGGTCTACGAGGGGCAGACGCAATTCTGGGGCTATGTGCTTGGCGCGCGTTCCGGAATGCTGTCGAAGCGGGATACGCTCGACGCGATTGCCGCAACCGCTGCGACCTACAGCACGGGAACGCCAGGTCGCGCATGGCGGCCGCTGGTCGACACGACCAACGATCCGACCGCCGCCGGCCGGGCGCCGCAGCCGTGGCGCAGCTGGCAGCGCAGCGAGGATTATTACAGCGAAGGCCAGCTGATCTGGATCGACGTCGACCGGATCATCCGCCAGCAGTCGGGCGGCAAGCACTCGATCGACGATTTCGCCAAGGCCTTCTACGGCATGCGCGACCGCGACTGGGGCGAGTTCACCTACACGTTCGACGATGTCGTCGCGACCTTGAGCCAAGTCCAGCCCTATGACTGGCGGGGTTATTTGCAGCGGCACGTCTACGATCGTCGCCGCCGAGCCGCCGCTCGAGGGAATCAACCACGGCGGCTACAAGCTCGTCTACACCGCCGAACCGACCGGGTGGATCAAGAGCGCGGAGAAGGCCGGCAAGAACAGCGACCTGACTTATTCGGGCGGGTTGGTCGTCGGCAATGACGGCAAGATCTCGAGCGTGCTGTGGGACTCGCGCCGCATTCAATGCGGGGCTTACCGCCGGTTCGCAGATCACCGCCGTCAATGGCCGCGATTTCGATCCGGATGCTCTCAAAGACGCGACTCAAGGCCGCAGCGGGCAATGGGCCGGCGCCCGAGCTGCTCGTCCACGACGGCGACGTCTACCGTACGATCAAGCTCGATTGGCATGGCGGCCTGCGCTATCCGCGTCTCGAGAAGGTCGGGAAGGGGCCGGGCACGCTCGACGCATTGCTCGCGCCGCGCTGATCGGCAGGAAGGGGGCTTGAATGCGTCGCTTGATCGTCACCAGTGCGCTGGCCATTGGGGCAGCGTCGGCAGCCGGCGCAGCGCCGCCGGCGGAAACCAACGCCCGCATGGCGCTCGAGCTCATCGCCCGGATCGACCCGCAGCTCCATTCGGTGATCGCGGTCGATCCGACCGCGATCGATCAGGCGCGGCGGATCGACGCGGGCAATTTCCGCGGGCCGCTCGCCGGCCAGCCGGTGCTGATCAAGGACAATATCGAGATCGCCGGCGCGCTGCCGACGACGGCCGGCAGCCTCGCGCTGGCCAACAACGTAACCAACCGCGACGCGCCTCTGGTCGCGCGCCTGCGCTCGGCCGGAGCAGTTATTCTGGGCAAGACCAACCTCAGCGAATGGGCCAACATCCGCTCGAACGTCTCGATCTCGGGGTGGAGCGCTCTCGGCGGCCAGGTCCACAACCCGTGGGCGATCGACCGCAACCCGTGCGGGTCGTCGAGCGGCAGCGGCGCGGCGGTCGCCGCTGGCCTGGTGCGCCTCGCGATCGGGACCGAGACCGACGGATCGGTCACCTGCCCGGCGGCGATCAACGGCATCGTCGGGCTGAAGCCGACCGTGGGCCTGGTCAGCCGGACCCACATCGTGCCGATCAGCCACAGCCAGGACACCGCGGGGCCGATGACTGCGAGCGTACGCGAAGCCGCTGAGCTGCTGAGTGCGATCGCCGGAAGCGACCCGGCCGATCGCGGCCACGGCCGAGGCCGACAAGCGCAAGCGCGATTACGCCGCATCGCTCGACGTCAATTCGCTCCGCGGCAAACGCATCGGGGTGATGCGCTTCGCCTCGGGCTTCGGCACCGATGCCGCGTTCGACACCGCGCTGGCGATCCTGCGCGAGCGCGGCGCGACCCTGGTCGAGATCAAGAAGTTCGACGACAAGGCGATCGGCGACAACGAGCTCACCGTTCTCCTGACCGAGCTCAAGGCCGACCTCGCCAAATATCTGAAGGGAAGCCCGGCGCCGATAGCGGTGCGCTCGCTGGCCGACGCGATCGCGTTCAACAAAGCCCACATGACGCAGGAGATGGCGCTATTCGGGCAAGAGACGTTCGAGAAAGCTGAGAAGACCAAGGGGCTCGGCGACCCGAAATACAAGAAAGCGCGCGCACATCAGCTTCCGTGCGGCGGGGCCGAACGGCATCGATCGCTTGCTCAAGGCCAATAACGTCGTCGCGCTGATCGGCCCGACCATGCCGCCGGCGTGGAAGATCGACGCGGTCAACGGCGACCAGATTTCGGGCGGCGGCGCGGGGAGCCTGGCCGCGGTCGCCGGCTATCCGCACCTGACCGTGCCGATGGGCCTGGTCAAAGGGCTGCCGGTCGGCTTGAGCTTCATCGGGCCCAAGTGGAGCGAGGCGCTGCTGCTCTCGCTCGGCTACGCTTACGAGCAGGCGCGCGGGCCGTTCCCGACGCCGAAATTCTATCGCGCGATCGAAGACAGTCCCGCCGATCGCGCCGCACCTCGAGCCGCTCACGCGATAAGCCTCAGCGGCGATCGCGCCGACGATGGCGAGGATCAGCAGCATCGGACGGTGCTCGACGGTTCGTGGAACCACAGGATGCCGACGACACCGTGCCGACGGCGCCGATCCCGCCCCACACCGCATAAGCGGTGCCCATCGGGATCGAGCCGCGACGCAAGCTCGAGCAACGCCATGCTGATCGCGACCGAGACCAGGAAAGCGAGCGTCCACGGCAAATTCCTGAAGCCGTCGACGAACCGCAGCGAGGTCGTGAACCGACCTCGAACACCCCGCCGACAATCACCCACAGCCACGGCATGAATTTCCTTTCACTGGACCGCCGCAATCGTTACGCTCACGCGCCATGACGAAGCCGCGCACCATCGGCAACACGATCATGCCATCGCGCTTCCTTGCGTTCCTCGCGACGCTGATCGTCGCCGTACCGATTTGAATCTGCTCGACAATCTTCCGCTCGGGATCATGGCGGGCTTCGACTCGCGGCGCTGCTTCTGCTGCTGTGCATCTCGCTGCGGGCACAGACGAAGGATATCCGCCAGCACGCGCTGGAAAATGACGCCAACCGCCTCCTGCTTCTGGCGCTCACCGGAATCATCATGGCGGTCCTTGTTCGTGGCGATCGCGGCCGAATCGGTCGGCCACAATCCGCAGCCGCAGACGAAGGTCCTGATCATCCTGACGCTCGCGCTTGCCTGGCTGGTCAGCAATTTGATTTACGCGCTGCACTACGCGCACCTGGCCTACATGAAGCCCGACGCCGGCGGGTCGGGCCTGATGTTCCCCGGCACCAGCGAGCCGCTCTACTGGGACTTCATCTATTTCGCCTTCACTTGCGGAATGGCGTTTGCAACCTCCGACGTGGTGATCAAGGACCAGCACATCCGCAAGATCGTGACCATCCACTGCCTCGCCGCCTTCGCGTTCAACATCGGCGTGCTCGCTTTCACCATCAATGTCCTCGGCTCGGGCGCGGGGCGCTAGGACCGCGTCGGCGATCAAGTCTGGGTCGGCCTAGGCGCCGCCTCGAGCGGAGCGCCGATCTGCGCCGCGCGCCGTAGGACGCAGCCGGCGACGATCAGCGCCGCGCCGGCGAGCGGTGAAGGAGCGACAGCGGCTCGCGGAAGATCAGCCAGCCGAACAGCGCCGCCCACAGGAAGGCCGCTATATTCGGTCGCCGCGAGATAGCTCGCTTCGGCCGCGGGCATAGGCCCAGCGAGCAAGATCAGACGAGCCGATCGCGAGGGCGGCGGCGAGCAGCATCCACGGCCATTGGTCGACAGGCCGGCAGCGGCAATCCCACGATCGGCACGACGCAGCCAGCAGGACCGCGTGACCGTCACGCTCTGGAAGAAGGTGATCTCGAGCGGCTTCGGCGGCCAGCGCCTGGCGGCGCATGAGGATGATGTTGACCGCATAGCAGAGCGCCGAGGCGAGGATCGCGACGCTGCCGATCAGCGCGTCGCGGCCGAGGTCGGCCGCGCGCCTGACCGATGAAGATCACGATCACTCCGGCGAAGGCGATCAGCGAAGCCGCCGACGGTCCGCCGGCCGATCGTCTCCTCGAGCATCACAGCGGCGAGATAGAGCGCGATCAGCGGGGCGATGAAGGCCAGCGCGATCGCCTGCGCCAGCGGCACCCGCCCGATGCCCCAGAAGAACAGGAAGCCCATGACCGTGACAGCACGCCGCGGCCGATGTGGATGCGCATGGTCGCGCGCGACGGCCAGCCGCGGCGCCGCGGCAGATAGAGCATCGCCGCGAGATGGCGAGGCCGACGAGGTTGCGCCAGAACATGGCGGCGAAGGTGCCGATCGCCAGCACCAGCCCCTTCATCACCGCGTCCATGCCGGAGAACAGCGCGATCCGCAGCGAGCGCGCCGAGGAAGGCCTGGACGGGATGCTGGGCGACGCGGTTCACGCGCCGCGCTTAGCAGCCTAGTCGGCGTCGTCGAGAGATGCGGTCGGCGTCGGTGTCGGCGAAGAGTCGATCAGCAGCGGCGGCTCGGAATTCGCCGCGGCAAGGCCTGTGGCGAGCGCGCCGGTCAGAAACAGGATCAGCAACAGCTTGCCCATGGCGCGAGTTGCGCCCGGAACGTGAAAAAAGCCTAAATCTATTCGGCCGCGTCGAGGGTCGCTTCGCGGTCCGCCGCCGCCTCGATCTCGGCGGCCTTGGCTTCGACCAAGGTCGACGATGTGGTCGATCATGTCGCCGTCCTTGATGTGGTGGTCGGTGACGCCGGACAGATAGACCATGTGGGTGCCGTTGCCGCCGCCGGTGATCCCGATGTCGGTCTCGCGCGCCTCGCCCGGGCCGTTGACGACGCAGCCGAGCACCGACAGCGACATCGGCGTCTTGATGTGCTGCAGCCGCTCCTCGAGCGCCTCGACCGTGCGGATGACGTCGAAGCCCTGGCGCGCGCAGCTCGGGCAGGAGACGACGCGCACGCCGCGGCTGCGGATGCCGAGGCTCTTGAGGATTTCATAGCCGACGCGGACTTCTTCCTCGGGCTCGGCGGAGAGCGAGACGCGGATGGTGTCGCCGATCCCGGCCCACAGCAAAGAGCCGATGCCGATCGACGATTTGACCGTCCCGCCGATCAGGCCGCCGGCCTCGGTCACGCCGAGGTGGAGCGGGCAATCGACCTGATCCGCGAGCTGCTGGTAAGCGGCGACGGCGAGGAACACGTCGCTCGCTTTGACCGCCACCTTATACTCGCGGAAACCATGGTCCTCGAGAATGCGGATATGGTCGAGCGCGCTTTCGACCAGAGCCTCGGGGCACGGCTCGCCATATTTTTCGAGCAGGTCCTTTTCGAGGCTTCCGGCGTTGACGCCGATGCGGATCGCGCAGCCATTGGCGCGCGCAGCCGCGATCACCTCGCGCACCCGCTCTTCCGAGCCGATGTTGCCGGGATTGATGCGCAGGCAGGCGGCGCCGGCGTCCGCGGCCTCGAGCGCGCGCTTGTAGTGGAAGTGGATGTCGGCGACGATCGGCACGCTCGCCGCGCGAACGATGTCCTTGAGCGCCGCGGTGCTCTCCGCCGTCGGGCAGGACACGCGGATGATGTCGGCCCCGGCATCCTCGCAGCGGCGGATCTGGTCGATCGTCGCCGGCGCGTCCTCGGTCGGCGTGTTGGTCATGGTCTGGACGCTGATCGGCGCGTCTCCGCCCACCGGGACGGAGCCGACCATGATCTGGCGCGACTTGCCGCCGATCGATATCTCGCCACGGGCGAATGGATGACATGGAGGGGCATATAGGCGCTTCGGCGACCGGGGAAAACCGCGCCCGAGAAGAGTCGCTAGACTTATCCTCTTGTGTTAACGAGCTTAACGGGGAGTAGAGCGGGGGCGGCAATGCCGAAGGTTGCCCGATTGCCGGCCAATGATGGGGCGCCCGACCACGAAGGGACGGCCGTGCCCCGTAGGCCGCGCTTCCGTCACCGCTTTTTCGCCTTTCTGAGCTACAGCCACAAAGACAAGGATATCGCCGACTGGCTCCACGACGAGCTCGAGGAGTTCCACGTTCCCCACGGCCTGGCCGGGCGCCTGACCGAAATGGGCGTAATCCCCAAGCGGCTTCGCCCGATCTTCCGCGATCGTCACGAGCTCGCAGCGGCCGACGATCTCGGCGAGGAGATCACCGCGGCACTGGCTTCGTCGCAATATCTGATCGTCCTGTGCTCGCCCGACGCGGCGAAATCGCAGTGGACCAACGCCGAAATCGAGACCTTCAAGCGGGCTCGGCCCGACGGCTGCGTGCTCGCGGCGATCGCCAGCGGCGAGCCGTTCGCAAGCGACATCGCGGGGCGCGAGGACGAGGAATGCTTTCCGCCGGCGCTGCGCCAGAAATTCGACCGCCGCGGGCGCCCGACCGGCAGGCGAGCCGAGCCGCTCGCTGCGGACCTGCGCGAGACCGGCGACGGCCGGCGAATGGGTTTCCTAAGGCTGGTCGCGGGCATGCTCGGGATCGGGCTCGACGACCTCGTCCAGCGCGATCAGACCAGGCGCCAGCGGCGGCTGGCATGGCTTGCGACGGCGTCGATACTGGGGATGACGGTGACCAGCGGGCTGGCGATCACCGCGATCCAGGCCCGCGACGCCGCGCGCGACCAACGCCGCGAAGCCGAGGGATTGATCGGCTTCATGCTCGGCGACCTCAAGGACAAGCTCGAACCGATCGGCAAGCTAGACGCGCTCGACGGGGTCGGCGCCAGGGTGCTCGCTTATTATCAAAAGCTGGATACGTCCAAGCTGTCCGATGCGGCGCTCATGCAACGGTCGCGCGCGCTCAGCCTGATGGGTGAAGTCGCGATCCTTCGCGGCGACCTCGACGGCGCGTCGCGATTGTATGGGGAAGCTTCGGCCGGCACCGCCGAAGCGATAAGGCGCAATCCCGACGATCCGCAACGCTTGTACGATCACGCGCAGAATCAATTCTACTTCGCGGACATCGCAATGAGGCGCGGCCAGATCGACAGCGCCGAGGCGGCATTTCGTGAATACAAGAGGCTCGCCGACCGTATGGTCGAGCTCGCTCCGGACAATATGAAATGGCGAATGGAGGTTCAGAACGCGGACGCCAATCTCGCTACGGTGCTATCGAAGCGGCGTCGTTTCAACGAAGCCGCCACGCAGTGGGCGCAGGCTTACCGGATGATCGACGCCCTCGCGACCGCCGATCCGAACAACAGGGACTATCAACAATCCCTAGTTGAATCGATCGCCTGGTATGCCGATGCCGAGATGGATGCGGGTCATCTCGACAGCGCGATCGCGCTCCGGCTCCGCAACGTCGATCTGCTGACGCGGCTCGCCAATCGCACCCAGGATGTGAACTATCAGTATCGGCTGATTCCCGCGGAGCGAGCCTTGGGCAAACTCTATGCATTTCAGGACCGAATGGACTTGGCGCTTCAGCATATGCGCGCCGCCGTTGCCCAAGCTGATCACTTAGCACAGATCGAACCCGACAACACGAAATGGCTCTGGTTCGGAGCAAGGGCAAAGAACGACCTTTCCGAATTCCTTCTCCGAACCGGCGCGCTGCCCGAGGCTCGCGCAACAAACGAAGCGGCCTGTAGCGTTGTTGGTCGCCTCCTCGCGAAAGCCGGCAATCAACCGGAATGGCGCGCGGGCTTGCGAGACTGCTGGATGGTCCGCGCGCAATTGGCCCATGCCGAAGGATTGAAAGCCGATGCTGTAAGCGCTTCGGAACGGGCAGTGGAGATCGCAAAGACAGTTAAGACAACCGACCAGCCTGCCGACCGCTATATGCTTGGCAAGTCCTATCGGCTACTTGGCGACATGCGGCGAAGCGCCGGCGACGGAGTTGGCGCAACCCCCGCCTGGCAGGCTGCGCTTGCCGTGCTGCCGTCTGTCTCCGGCGAGCGCCCTTTCGAAATGCGCGAACGTGCTGAAATCTACCGGCGCCTCGACCGCATTGCGGACGCGCGGCCGGTGGAGGGCAAACTCGCGGAGATGGGCTACAAGTACACCGTTGCGCGAACACAGATGTGACAGGAGAGCGGACGTGAAATCCAAGGACGTGAAGATCCGTGCGACATTGAGCGACGGCGGTGGGATCGAGTTCGAGGTCGACGGCGTGAAAGCAAAACATGCACGGCTCAAGCTCGACAAAGACAGCGGTGCCCACGCGATCGATTTCAGGCTTCAAGATCACAGCGGAAAAGGCCTGCAGTTCGACACCGGCAATCCGATTCACGTGGGTGAAAACAGCCCATGCCCCCCGCCACAGGGGATTAATTCCGACCAGATCGGCGTGACCGGCTGCGTGGCGGACACGCTATCGACGGTCAATCAGAATAGCGGCGATGCGCGCGAGTTGCGCTATCAGCTCAACTTCGTCGCGGCGGATGGGTCGACGGCGGAATGCGATCCCATCATCGATAATGGCGGCGGTGGTGCGGCCTGACCTGACGAAGGATAACAATAGGGGGAGAATGGTGATGCATGGCCTGATATTTGCGACCAAGCTGGAAGGCAAGACACGGCGCCTGAAAACGATCGCTACCGTAACTGTCGCGGCATTGCTCGTTGCCGGCTGCGGCGGTCCGAAGATGCGAACTAGCGGTAATCCAAAACAGCAGGGGCCAACCCAAACGGTTCAGCTCAAGTGGAAGGGGACCGAGTGGAAGGTGAAGCTGAACGGCGGCCCCGAAGAGAACCCGAAAACCGCGGAAACAAAGCTCACCGCCAACGTCACCGGACCGACGATGTTCGTAGTGGACATCGACGGTTCCACAGCGACTTTCAAGGATCCGGGCGGCCTTACTGTATGGGAGGGCTCGAAGTTGACACCGCAGCCGGGCATCAATTCGACCCAAATCCTCGGTCCCATCGTCTTCACCGATAAACACAATAAACAGACGCTGGTCTTCTGGGACTTGAACCAGGGCGGCCCGGTTAAACTCAATTATTCGCTTCATTTCAATGAGCCTGGGGTTCCGTCCGTCGACCCGATCATCGACAATGGCGGCGGCTAATCGTCGTGACTATCTTCGCGCTCGTTGCGGGCTTTGCGACCGGCCCCGTGTTCAATCGCGCGTGAATGCAGCCATCGATCGCAACTGAAACGACGGGACCGGTCCGTCAGTCCGGCCCCCCGCGGCCGCCCTTCGTCCTTAGCGTCGGAGTAACGGGCCACCGCGTCGAGGTGCTGCCCGAAGGCAGCATACCGGCGCTGCGGTCGCGGATCGCCGACGTCCTCAACCTGATTGAAGATGCCGGCGCCGAGCTCTTCTACATGGAAAGCGCCTGCTTCGCCGGCGACCCGCAGAAGTTGCGGTTCGTATCGCCGGTCGCGGACGGCGCCGACCAGATTGCCGCCGAGGTCGCGCTGGAGCGCGGATGGGAGCTTCAGGCGGTGCTCCCCTTTCAGCGCGCGGAGTATCGCGAGACCCTCGCTAACGATGCGGCAAGGGAGCGCTTCGACCAACTGCTCGAGCGCGCGACCTGCGTCCTCGAGCTTCCCGGCGAACTAGACAACCCAGTCGACGCTTATGTGATGACCGGGCGGGCGACCGTTGCGCATTGCGACATACTGATCGCGGTCTGGGATGGCCTGCCCCCACGCGGCCGGGGAGGCACCGCGGAGGTCGTGCAGCTGGCGCTGACGCGCGGAACCGCGGTCATCCACATCCCGCCCGAGCCCGACGCGCGGACGCGGGTGCTATGGGCTGCGTTCGACCCGACGGTGGTGACGGTGATGGACGAGCCGACCGTCGAGCGATCGCTCGACGGCGACGATGTCGACATCATGCTAAGAGGACTTTTGTTGCCCCCGCCCGACCCGCAGGAGAAGCATTTCCTCGACCGCTTCTTCAAGGAGCGGCTGAACCGGTTCCGGGCGCGGCTCGAATATTCATTGCTGCTGATGGTCGCGGGTGTTCGCCGTCTCAAGGCGCGCGACTTCAACGTGACCTACGCCGACCAGATGAACCGCGACGAGTGGCAGCAGTTTCGCCAGGGATGCGCGATCGCGCACAATATCGACGCGCCGATCGGAGTGCTTGAAGACGCCTATTGCTGGGCCGACCGGCTGGCGACGTACCTAGCGCAAACCTACCGCAGCGGACACATCTTCGCGTTCGTGATGGGCGGAGTCGCCGTGTGCATGGGCCTTAGCGCATTCATGGCGCCGCATTTGAAGCTGCAATGGGCCGCGGCCGAGATGTTCGTCACGATCGCGGTCATCCTCAATGCCTATGTCGGGTCGCGCAGCGAATGGCATCGAAGGTGGCTCGATTATCGCCAGCTGGCCGAACGGCTCCGGCCGATGCGTAGCCTCAAGCTGCTCGGGATCGCATCACCCGACCCGCCGGGCACCGCGACCAACCCGATTCCGCTGCGCTGGATCGACTGGTATGCCGCCGGGATCTGGCGGGCGATGGGCTGCCCGTCAGGCGCGATCGACCGGGCGACTGCGGTGAAGCTCGCGGTGGCTGTCGCCGACCATGAAGTCGCGCCGCAGATGAGCTATCACGAGCGCAACGCCCGCCAGATCGAGCTGCTCGACCATCGGCTCGAGCAGATCGGCACCGCGCTGTTTTTCGCGACGCTCATCGTATCGATCGCCACCCTGGTCGGGCTCACGCTGGGCTCGACCTTCGTCAATGATTGGGGCAATTGGTTCACCCTGGTTTCGGCCGGCTTCCCGGCGCTCGCCACGGCGGTGTTCGGGATTCGCTTCCAGGGCGATTTCGGCGGCGACGCGCTGCGGTCGATGGCGACCTCCGATACGCTCAAGCAGATCGATCAGGAGCTGCGCGGCAACGCCAACCTGTCCCGCGCCGCCGACCTCACCGAGCAAGCGGCACGGACCATGCTGGGCGACCTCGATGAATGGCGGCTGGTCAACCAGCAGCGCGACCTCTCGGTCGGCTAGCTCAGTCGTCCTCGCCCCAGCGCCAGCGCCATCCGCCGCGGGTGGTTTTGGCCGCGATCACCAGCAAGGTGGCGGTGATCGGGATCACCGCCGCGATGAACAGGAGGGGCCTGTTGTGCGAACAGGAGCGCGAGCACGATCGAGATCGCGAGGAAGCCGATCGTGATCGCCCAGCCCTGCCACGGATCGGCAGTCCCGCGCCATAGCCGAAGCGCTTGGGCGCGAACCATTCGGGGCCATCGTCGCTCATTTATGTCTCCCTGGCGGACGCCCGCGCTTGCGCGGTTCCGGCGCCTTCAATTTCACGCCGCGCGCGCCGAGCGCCTCGCGCAGCAGGCATTCGACCTGGGCATTGACGCTGCGAAGGTCGGCGGCGGCGCAGCGCTCGACCGCCGCCCATAAAGCGGGATCGACCCGAAGCGGATAGGCCTTGCGCTCGCCGCTCACCGCCCGGCCTTAGGTGTACAAGGTTCCGGTGTTGACCACGGGCTGCGTGTCGCGCTCGCCGCACAGGACGACCATCAGGTTCGAGACCATCGCCGCGCGGCGCTCGTCGTCGAGCTCGACGACTTTCTTTTCGGACAACGACGCCAGCGCCATCTCGACCATTCCGACCGCGCCGTCGACCAGGGTGCGGCGCGCCGCGACGATCGCTTGCGCCTGCTGGCGACGAAGCATCGCACCCGCGATTTCGGTCGCGTAGGCGAGATGGGTGAAGCCGCATTCGTCGATCGTGATCCCAGCGACCGCAAGGCGCGCCTGAAGCTCGGTCCGAAGCTCGGCGCCGACCTGGTCGTGATTGCCGCGAAGCGTGACCTCCTGATGCTCGAAATCGTCATAGGGATAGCGCGAGCCGATGGTGCGGATCGCGGCTTCGACCTGGACGCGGACGAACTGCTTGTAATCGTCGACGTCGAACAGCGCCTGGGCGGTGTCGACCACGCGCCAGACGATCTGCGCCGCCATCTCGATCGGGTTGCCGCGCAGGTCGTTGACCTTGATCTTCTCGGAAATGAAGTTGTTGGCGCGGACCGACAGCTTCTTCTTGCCCATCCACGGCCAGGTCCAGCGCAGGCCGGTGACTCGGTCGGTCCCCTGATAATCGCCGAACAAGGTGATCGCGACGGCCTGGTTGGGCTGGAGCATGTAGAAGCCCGGCATCACCAGGATGAACACGACGGTCGAGACGATCAGCGTCACGACGTTGAACGTTCCGCCGGGACCTTCGGGCAGTGTGCTGATCGCGTAGACGTCGGCGAGAATCGCCAGCAGCAGCAGCGATCAGCATCACATAGCCGCTTACCGTCGATGCCGGCCGCTCGCTCGTTGCCGTCAGGGCAATGACTTTGTCGTTGGCCAATTTTGCCTCCCTTAAATCTGATATCAGAATAATATGCACAGCCGAAGCCGTCAACTGGAATCGGAACGGGCCGGCGGCTATGGGCGCGCGATGACCGAACAAGTCTGGCGATTGGTGGTCCATGGCGGCGCGGGATCGATGCGCCCGGGCACCCTCGATCCGGAGACCGAGAAATGCGCCCGCGACGGACTCGAAACGGCGCTGGCCGCCGGCTCGGCGATCCTTGTCGAAGCGCGAAAGTGCGCATCGACGCCGTCGAGGCTGCGGTCCGGGTGCTCGAGGAGGATCTCTGCTTCAACGCCGGGCGTGGCAGCGTGCTGACCGCGTCGGGCGTGATCGAGCTCGATGCGGCGATCATGGACGGGCGCACCCGCCGCGCCGGGGCGGTCGCCGGGCTGCGGACGACGCGCGCGCCGATCAGCCTGGCGCGGCTGGTGATGGAGCACGGCCCGCACGTGTTCCTGTCCGGGCGACGGCGCCGACGACTTCGCGCGCGAGGCCGGGCTCGAGCAGGTCGACAACCATTGGTTCGAGACTCCCGAGCGGCGGCGCCAGCTCGATCAGCTGCTTAGCGAAGGCGGGTTCGACGATGAGGTCAAATACGGCACCGTCGGCGCGGTCGCTCTCGACGTTGACGGCCATGTCGCGGTCGCCGACCTCGACCGGCGGGCTGACCGCCAAGCGCTGGGGCCGGGTCGGCGATTCGCCGTTGATCGGCGCCGGCACCTATGCCGACGATCGCGCCGCCGCGGTGTCGGCGACTGGATCGGGCGAATATTTCATCCGCGCCGCAGCGGCCCATGAACTGGCCGCGCGCGTGCGAATCGGCGGCGAGCCACTGCAGCAGGCGCTCGATGGCGTGCTCGCCGACATCGCCGCGCTTGGCGGCAAAGGCGGGCTGATCGCGGTCTCGCCCGTCGGGCGAAGCGGCGTGGGGCTTCACGACGCCCGCGATGTACCGCGGCATGGCCGATTCGGCCGGCCGTTTCGTCGCGATCTATTCAGGCGAGGACGAACGGTAGGGCAGGCCCTCGCGCAGCCATTCGGCTTCGGTCGCGATTGCCGGCGCGCTCGCCGCCCAGGAACTCGGCGACCGCCGCCCGAAAGCCGGGGTTGGGAATGAAATGCGCCGAGCGGGTGATCACCGGCTCATAGCCGCGCGCGAGCTTGTGCTCGCCTTGCGCACCGGCCTGGACGCAGGCGAGACCATGATCGATCGCCCATTCGATCGCCTGATAATAGCAAAGCTCGAAGTGGAGGAACGGCACCTCTTCGGTGCATCCCCAGTAACGCCCGTAGAGCGCGTCCGGCCCGATGAAGTTGAGCGCGCCGGCGATCGGCTGCGATCCGCGGTAGGCAAGAAACAACAGCAGCTTGTCGCCCATGCGTCTCGCCGATCAGATCGAAAAATTCGCGGGTCAGGTAGGGGTGGCCCCACTTCCGGCTGCCGGTGTCCTGGTAGAAATTCCACATCGCATCCCATTCGGCCGGGCCGATCGCTCCGCCGCGCAGCACTTCGAACTCGCAGCCCGTCGCGGGCCTGCGGCCCGCTCCTTGCGGATCGCTTTGCGCTGCGGCTGGTCAGCGCGCCGAGGAAATCGTCGAAGCTCGCATAGCCGCGATTGAACCAGTGATACTGGATGCCCTCGCGGATGAGCCATCCGCGGCGCTCGGCTTCGGCGGCCCTGGCCTCGTCGATGAACGTGATGTGGGCCGACGACATCTCGTTCTGAGCGGTCACCGCCTTCGATCGCGGCGAGCAGATGCTGCGGGCGGCTCCCAAGCAACCGCAGCCCCGGCACCGGCGTGAAGGGCACCGCGACCTGGAGCTTGGGATAATATTCGCCTCCGGCCCGCTCCCACGCTTCGGCCCAGCCATGGTCGAACACATATTCGCCCTGGCTGTGGGCCTTGAGATAAGCGGGAGCCGCGGCGACCATGTGTGCGCCATCGTCCTCGATCAGGATCGGCGCGGGCGTCCAGCCGGTGCCGGGGCCGACGCTGCCCGAATCTTCGAGCGCGGCAAGGAAGGCATGGCTGACGAAACGGATCGCCGCCGGCGAGGCGGTCCCACGCGCGCGCATTGAGCCCCGCCACGCCCGACGCGATCTTCGCGACAATCTCCGATTTCACGGTCGGCCATCGGCTTCCCAAATTAGGGCGTCGGCATGAACCTCGGCTTGCCTGCGCTGCTCCAAGGTGCGGATCGTCCAGCTGTAGACCGGCATTCGCCGGCGCATGCGCTCGACCCAAGGCTTGCCGAGCGCCAGCCGCTCGACCGCGAGGAATTGCGGCGAGGCGAGCCAGCGATCGCCAGGTTGCGGCGCAGCGGTGGATAGCGGTCGCGGACGATCAGCCCGCGCCGGACCCCGGGCAGGTTGGTCTTCATGCAGCCGCGGGACGCGCGGATCGAAGCTCATCACGCCGAAGCGGCCGGCATAATCCGCAAGGCCCGCTCGCAGCGCGGGCACCCAGCGCCAGATGTCGCCGTTCGACCTTCACTTCGAGCAGCAGCGGGACTCGCCCCGCGACCAGGGTCAGCAGGCTTTCCAGCGTCGGGATCGGATGGCCGCCGACGCTCAGCCGGCCGAGCTCCGCCAGCGTCGATTCGCCAATCTTCATCGGGCTGCGCGCACATCCGCCAGGCGTCGCGGTCATGGAACACGACGATCCGGTTATCGGCGGTCAGGCGCAGGTCGCATTCGATCCCGGCGCCGAGTTCGAGCGCGGCGGCGAAAGCGACCAGGCTGTTTTCAGGGAACTGCGACGCCTTCATGCAACCCGCGATGGGCGAATCCGGCCGGCCCGGGCCAAGGGGATCGAGTCCCGTGGGTCAGGAGCGGACCGCGACGATCGCATCCACTTCGACGGCCACGCCCAGCGGAAGAACCGCGACCCCGACCGCGCTGCGGGCATGGCGTCCGGCCTCGCCGAACACCTCCTGCATCAGTTCCGAAGCACCGTTCGCGACTTTGGGCTGGTCGGTAAATGCGGGCGCGCTGTTCACGAACACGCCCAGCTTGACGATCCGTTCGACCCGGTCGAGCGAGCCGAGCGCGGCTTTGATCTGCGCCAGCAGCATCACTCCGCAGCGGCGCGCCGCCGCGATTCCGTCGTCCAGCTCGAGGTCCTCGCCAAGGCGGCCAAGGATCAGGCTGCCGTCCTCGGCGAAGCTGATCTGGCCGGAAATGTGGAGCAACCCGCCATGCTCTACCGCAGGGACATAGGCCGCCACCGGCGCGGCGGGCTGGGGCAGGACGATCCCGAGTTCGAAGAGGCGCTGGTCGATGTTCATGCGCGGGCCCAAGCACCGCGCGCCGGAGGAATCAACCCTGACGGTGGACCGTGAACCCGGCGAAGCTCTGGTTTACCGGCATCAGTTCGATCGCGTTGATGTTGAGGTGCGGCGGCAGGTTGGCGATCCACCAGATGGTGTCGGCAATATCGTCGGCGGTCATCGGGTTCACGCCCGCATAAAGCTTGTCCGACGCTTCCTTGTCGCCGCCGGTGCGGACCAAGGTGAACTCGGTCTCGGCCATGCCCGGCTCGATCGAGGTTACACGAACGCCGGTGCCGGCCAGATCCGCGCGCAAATCGAGCGAGAATTGATGAACGAAGGCTTTGGTGCCGCCATAAACAGCGCCGCCCTTGTAGGGATAGGTGCCGGCGACCGATCCCAGATTGATGATCGCGCCCTTGCGCCCGATCAGCCTGGGCAGCAGCGCCCGAGTCAGCGCGACCAGCCCAGTGATGTTGGTCTCGATCACCGCTTCGATCCGGTCCCAGTCGGTGTCGGGTAGGCCCGCCATGGGCGGCGCGAGGCCGGCATTGTTGAGCAGCAGGTCGATCTCGCCCCACGGCGATTCGAGCTGTGCGAGGGTTTGGACTGCTGCAATGTCGCGCATGTCGATCTCGAGCGGAAGGAACCCCTCGCCGAGTTCATCGGCAAGCGCGCGCAGGCGATCACCGCGGCGCCCCGTACCAATCACTCGCCAGCCGGCCTTGCCGAAACGCAGGGCCGCTGCGTGCCCAAAGCCCGCTGTCGCGCCGGTGATGAGGATGGTCTTGGTCATGCGGTTCCTCGCTCAAGCTGCTCCCGGGCCTCGGTCAGCGCGGCGGGCTTTACGCCAATCTGCTCCGATACGGACAGTAAATCGGGCTCATAGGCCTCGAGAAATCGGATCAGGGCGGCGAGCAAGAAAGGGTCGTCCGCCCTGTGCCGAAGCGCATCTGTCCCGATTCCGGTCAGGTCCAGGAACCGGTGGGCGCGCCGTTCGTCGGTGAGCGTGGCGGCAAGTGCCGCCAGGCCGAGCGCGTGGGGATCGTTTGGCGTCTCGGGGCGCATCGCTTACGGTTGATCCGCAGCAGTTGAAGGAAGCATTTTGGCCAAGATCCTGATCGTCGAGGACAATGCGCTCAACATCAAGCTGTTCTGCGACCTGCTCGCGGCGCATGGCCATGAGCCCGAAGCAGTCACCGACAGCCGCCAGGCGATCGATGCGGCGCATCAATTTTCCCCCGACCTCGTCATCACCGATATCCAGCTGCCCCATGTGACCGGGCTCGACCTCATTCGGCTGATCCGCGCCGACGATCAGCTCGCCGACGTGCCGATCATGGCTGTGACGGCCTATTCGGCGCGCGGGGACGAGGAACGGATCCGGGCCGCGGGCGCACAAGCCTATGTGTCGAAACCGATCTCGGTGATGCGCTTCGCGCAGACAGTGGACCAGTTGCTGGAGCATGGTCACGACGGCGAGATCGCCCCCGACGAGGGCACGGAGAACAATGAAATCGGTGCACCGGGCCCCGACGAGGCGGGAGGCGAGGAGACCTCGGATTGATGTGAATCCCCGCCTTCGCGGGGATGAGTCCCTCGCGGCTATGCCGCTCGGTTCACTTGATCTTCGACTTCTTTGAACTCGACGTGCTTGCGCGCTACGGGGTCGTATTTGCGGAAGCTCATCTTCTCGGTCTGGTTGCGCGGATTCTTCTTGGTCACGTAGAAGAAGCCGGTGTCGGCGGAGCTGACGAGCTTGATCTTGACGGTTGCCGGCTTGGCCATCGCAAATTCCCAGGCACAAAAGATAAAGGCGGCAGTGTGCCGCCCAAGTTGTGGCGCCAATGACGCACCGGGCCGATTTGTCAACCGAGCCAAGGTCGTAACGGCCCCTTAACTAAAGTGCGAGACTTTGCCTTCAATCAGGAGGCGAAGATGGCGACCGATCCGATCGATTTCGTGAGAGCCCAGGTCGGCCAGCGCCTGTCCGAAATCCGCGACGCCGCACCCAGCCTCTCGCCACTCGACCTCTATGCCCGCATGGATGCGATCCGGCAGCTTGCCGCCGAACACGGCCTCGCCGCGCTTGAAAGCGTGTCGCGCTACTCCTCGCAGCTGGCGCTTCTGCCCGGCCATCGCCTCGCCATGCAATCCTGCCTCGAACGGGCCCAGGACGCGCTCGACAGCCATAGCCCGCGCGATTGCACGACAATCCTCGCCGCGCTCGCGATCCGCCTGCACTAGGATTTCGACACTCTAAGGGCGTTCGTGCATTGAAGGCGTGAATGCGCGCTTTCTCGCAGCTTCTCGACGACCTCGTCTACACGCGCTCGCGCAACACCAAGCTCAAGCTCATCGGCGATTACCTCAAGGAAACGGCCGATCCCGACCGCGGCTATGGCCTCGCCGCGCTCACCGCCACGCTCGACATCCCGCACGTCAAGCCCGCCGCGATCCGCGGCCTGGTCGAGGAACGGATCGATCCCGTGCTGTTCTACATGAGCCGGGATTATGTCGGCGACACGTCGGAGACGGTGTCCCTGCTGTGGCCCACGCCAGCGGGGGAGCCGCCCGAAGTCGACGATGCGACCATCAGCATCAGCGAGGCGATCGAGCAGCTGCGATCCGCCTCGAAGCTGGATGCGCCGCGGGCGCTCGCCAGAATGCTCGACCATCTCGACGCGTCGGGGCGGTTCGCGCTGCTCAAGCTGGCGCTCGGCGAGCTTCGCGTCGGGATCAACGCCCGGCTCGCCAAGCAGGCGCTGGCCCAGGCATTCGGGCTCGAGCTCGATGCCGTCGAAGAGGTCTGGCACGGCCTAAAGCCGCCATTCGCCGAATTGTTCGAATGGGCGGAGGGACGCGCCGAACAGCCGATCGCCCGCGACATTCCTGTCTTCCGTCCCTTCATGCTCGCCCATCCGCTCCACGAGACCAGGGTCTCGCTCGACGATTATGCGGCCGAGTGGAAGTGGGACGGGATCCGCGTCCAGCTCGTCCATGCCGGCAGTGAGACGCGCCTCTACAGCCGCACCGGCGACGACATATCCGGGAGCTTTCCCGACGTTGCCGGAGCGTTCCGAACCAAAGGCGTGCTCGATGGGGAGCTGCTCGTGCGCGGACGGGATCAGGGCCTCGCCGACGTTCACGGCGGCGCGGCGGCGAGCTTCAACGCGCTTCAGCAGCGTCTCGGCCGCAAGAACGTCACGCAAAAGATGCTCGGGAGCTATCCCGCCTTCGTCCGGCTCTACGACATCCTGTACGACAGGGTCGAGGATCTGCGCGCGCTGCCGTGGACAGAGCGGCGCCAACGGCTCGAGGGCTTCGCCAGGCAACTCGATGCCGAGCGGTTCGACGTTTCGCAGCTGATCGACGCGGCGAGTTTTGAGGAGCTGGAGGACCTGCGTTCCAACGCCCGCGACGTCGCGATCGAGGGCATCATGCTCAAGCGCCGCGACAGCCCTTACGTCGCCGGGCGCCGCGCCGGCCTGTGGTACAAATGGAAGCGCGACCCGCTTATCGCCGATTGCGTCCTGATGTACGCCCAGCGCGGGTCGGGTAAGCGCTCAAGCTATTACAGCGATTACACGTTCGGCTGCTGGACCGAAGAGGGCGAGCTGCTCCCCGTTGGCAAAGCATATTTCGGCTTCACCGACGAGGAACTGCGTTGGCTCGACCGCTGGATCCGCGGCCACACGGTCGAGCGGTTCGGCCCGGTGCGCGAGGTCGAAAAGAGCCTTGTGCTCGAAGTCGCGTTCGATTCCATCCACACCAGCACCCGCCACAAGTCGGGCCTTGCGATGCGCTTCCCGCGGATCAGCCGGATCCGCACCGACAAGCCGGCCGAGGAAGCCGACCGCATTGAAACATTGAAGGCACTGGTAACTTGAAGCGGGCCGCGACGGCGCTAGGGTCGCTCGCCTGAGAGAGGGGTCCTCAATGCTGAAATATCTGCTAGCGGGCGCAGCCGCGCTAGTCGCCGCGACCGCGGCCAATTCCGAGACCTACGCAATCCAGGCCGGACGGCTCATCGTCGATGCCGCTCAGCCTACGCGGGGCAATTCGACCGTCATCGTCGAGAACGGACGGATCGCCCGCATCGACAGCGGCTTCACCGCGCCCGCCGGAGCGATCATCGTCGACGAGCGCAGCCGCACCGTAATGCCGGGCATGACCGACGTTCACGTCCATTTGAACCAAACGGCCGGAACGCCATGGTATTCCACTTACACTATCAAATATTCGGTCCCTTACGGCACCACGTTGGGGCTCACCCATGCGCTGGAAATGGCGCGCGCAGGCTTCACGACGGTGCGCGATCTTGGCGGCGACACGGCCGGCGTCATCGCCGTGCGCGACGCGATCGCCGAAGGCCGCTTTCCCGGTCCACGAATCAAGGTCTCCGGCGATCCGCTGTCGATCATCGGCGGGCACGCCGACTACGCCACCGGCCTTCCGCCCGAGCTAGCCAGGGCCGTGGACGATGCGCATCTCAGCCCCGCCGTCTGCACCGGCGTCGAGGAATGCCAGAAGGTCGTCCGCGAACTGGGGTCCCGCGGCGTCGACGTGATCAAGATCATGGCCACCGGCGGCGTGCTCGATCCCGGCGCGATGGGCCTCGAGCAGCATTTCACCGACGCCGAGATGAAGGCGCATCGTCGACATGGCCCATTCGATGCACCTCAAGGTCGCAGCCCACGCCCATGGCGCTCGCGGCATCGAAGCGGCGACGCGGGCGGGCGTCGATTCGATCGAGCACGGCACGTTCCTCGATTCCGCCGGCGCGCAGGCGATGAAGGCCCACGGAACCTATTATTCGGCGACGCTCCTGGCCTTCAGCGGTGTCCAGGGGCTGATTGGCACCGGCAAGCTCGCGCCCGAATCCGAAGCCAAGGCGCAGCAGACATTCGCGGTATGGGGCCGCGGCCTCAACCTCGCCTACCGGACCGGCGTGAAGATCGCGCTCGGCACCGACAGCGCCGTCGCGCCGCACAAGGACGCGGCCAAGGAGCTCGCGCTGATGGTGACCAAGGGCGGAATGACCCCGCGCGACGCGCTGATCGCCGCGACCAAGGGCGGGCCCGGTCTGATGGGTCTTTCGGGCGAGACCGGGACGCTTGACCCGGGCAAGTCTGCCGACCTGATTGCAGTCGAGGGAGACCCGCTCACCGATCCGGCTGCGGTGCAGCGCAGTCGACTATGTTATGGTCCAAGGCAAGCCGATCCCGATGAAATGAAAAAGCGCCCGCCCGGCGCTTGACCGGACGGGCGCCTCTCGCCCCCAGAAAAGGGAAATCAGGTCAGTGGCTGAAGGTTCACCGCCGCATATTTTCCGCGCCGGTCGACCTCGATCTCGAATTCGAGCCGGTCGCCCTCGTTGAGCGTCGGGATTCCAGCCCGCTCGACCGCCGAGATGTGGACGAACGCATCGGGTTGCCCGTCGTCGCGCTGAATGAAGCCGAAGCCTTTCATCGCGTTGAAGAATTTGACCGTGCCGCTGGCCTTCTCGCCGGTCAGCTGACGCTGCGGCCCGCGGTCACCGCCGGCACCACCACTGCCGCCGCTGCGCTCGACCGCCATTGGCTCGCCCTCGATCCGAAGGTTGGTCGCCGATATCCGTCCACCCCGATCGACCAGAGTGAATTCGAGCGGCTGACCGTCGGCCAGGTCGGTCAGACCGGCCTGCTCGACTGCGGAGATATGGACGAACACGTCCTCTCCGCCGTCATCGCGGACGATGAAGCCAAAACCCTTTTGCGGATTGAAGAATTTGACGATGCCCTTGGCCTCGCCCACGACCTGCGGAGGCATTCCGCCACCGCCCGCCGCCTCGAAAACCGCCGCCGCCACCAGCGCCACCGCCACGGAAGCCACCGCCTCCGCCGCCGCCATAGCCACCACCACCGCCGGCACCGCCGCCAAACCCACCGCGGTCACCAAAGCCGCCCCGGCCGCCGTAGCCGCCGCGCTCCTGGAATCCGCCTGGTTCGCTGATTGTCTCTTCGCCGAAACCGTCACGTTTATCGCGGCCGCGCGCGCCGCGGTCGCCTTTGCGCCCTCTGTCGAAACCCATGCCCGTCCAAACTTCCGTGTGCCCACAACAACATAGTACCAACGCGCTGGGCCCTGAGCGCAACCGGTCACGGCACGTGTCCCACTCACGCACCGACCGCCGCATTACATGAAAAATATGGCTGGCTCCACCCCACTGAATCTTTTGGGGGGCTGGCAGACCAAGCGGGTGGGAGACTAAAGCATGGCCAAGCCCCAAGAAACGGAGCACGAATGGCGATTCATTTCCACGAGGAAGACCTGCCGGCAGAGGTCGTTTTTGACGGCCCGATCGCGGTGGACACGGAAGCCATGGGCCTGGTCGCGGGCCGCGACCGGCTATGCCTGGTGCAATTGTCCGACGGCAAGGGCGACGAGCACCTCGTCCGCTTCGCGCGCGGAAGCGATTATTCGGCACCCATCCTCAAGAGCCTTCTCAGCGACTCCGACCGCCTCAAGCTCTACCATTTCGCCCGCTTCGACGTCGGCATCATCCAGGCCTATCTCGGGATTGTGGCGGCCCCGCTTTACTGCACTCGCACGGCCTCGCGCCTGGTGCGCACCTACACCGACCGGCACGGCCTTAAGGACCTCATCAAGGAGCTGCTGAACATCGACGTTTCGAAACAGCAGCAAACCAGCGACTGGGGCGCCGCCGACCTATCCGAGGCGCAGCGCGACTATGCCGCCGGCGACGTGCGCTACCTCCATGCCTTGAAGGAAAGGCTCGACGAGCGGCTCGAGCGCGAGGACCGCGTCGCGCTCGCCCAGGCCTGTTTCGACTTCATCCCCGCGCGCGCTTTGCTCGATATCGCGGGCTGGGCCGAGCAGGACATCTTCGCGCATGACGGCTGAACCGATCGATGTCTGAAGCTGCGATTCGCGAGCGCGTCGTCAAGCAGCGCTGGGCAGTGCCGGGAAGCGCGCATGACAGCATCGTGCGCTGGTCGAAGATTCTACTGCCGAGCGCGGTCGGAGTGCTGATCGCGGTCCTGATGCTGGCGCCGCTCGACAAGCATGGCGACGTCAGTTTCATCCTCGACAAGAAAAAGGTCGAGAACGCTCCCGAGCGGATGAGGGTCGAGATCGCGCGCTATGTCGGCGCCGACGACAAGGGCCAAAAGTTCGAGATCACCGCCAACCGCGCGATCCAGCACAGCTCGGAGGTGCCGGTGGTCGATATCGAGGGGATGTTCGCCCGCCTCGCGCTCGCCAACGGGCCGCTGATGATCCTCGCCAACCAGGGCCGCTATGACCTCGATTCGCAAAAGGTCGACGTGAATGGCCCGGTCCGCGTGGTCGGCCCGGACGGCTACCGGCTCGAGACCCGCGACGTCCGAGTCGACCTCAAGTCTCGCCAGCTGGCGAGCGCGGGCCCGGTCGCGGGCCAAATGCGGCTCGGCCAGTTCCAGGCCGGCAATCTCCAGGCCGACCTCGGGAGCCGGACTGTCGTGCTCGGCGGCGGGGCTCGCTTGAAAATCGTGCAAGGGGCGGTCAGATGACGGTGATGCGCGCATTCGGCACCATTCTTGCACTTGCTCTTACAACGGCCTCGGCGGGGCTCATCGCCAATGTGGCGCTCGCCCAGCAGAAGCAGGAGTTGACTTCGGCGCTCAAGGGCCACGACCGCAATGCGCCGGTCGACGTCAGCGCCGACCGGATCGAAGTGCAGGATCGGGCCGACCGCGCGATCTTCGCCGGCAACGTCCACGTGACGCAAGCCGAGCTCACGCTCGACGCGGCGCGGCTCACGGTCGCTTACTCAAGTTCGGGCGGAGTGCAGATCCGGCGCCTCGACGCGGCCGGCGGAGTCACTGTGCGAAGCCCGTCCGAGACCGCCAAGGGCGAGTTCGGGGTCTACGATCTCGATCGCCGGCTGATCACGCTGATCGGCGACGTCCAGCTCAACCGCGGCGCCAACCAGGTCAACGGCTCGCGGCTGGTGATCGATCTCGATTCGGGCCGCGCGGTGATCGACGGCGGTCCAGCGGGCGTCAACCAAAGCGGCGGCCGGGTCACCGGGCACTTCACCGTCCCCCAGAAAACACAGCAATAAGACGATGAACGAAGCGGCAACCTTCGCGCGACCGGGAAGCGAGGCCCAGCAAGCCACGGGCGGGCTCGAGGTCCGCTCGATCGCCAAGGCTTATGACCGCCGCGCGGTGCTCCACGACGTGTCGCTCGACGTTCGCCGCGGGGCGGTCGTCGGGCTGCTCGGCCCCAATGGCGCGGGCAAGACGACCTGCTTTTATTCGATCATGGGGCTGGTGAAGCCCGACAGCGGCCGGATCATCCTCGACGGCGATGACATCACCGATTTGCCGATGTACCGGCGCGCGATCCTTGGCCTGGGATACCTGCCGCAGGAAACGTCGATCTTCCGTGGGATGACGGTCGAGCAGAACATCATGGCGGTGCTCGAGGTCGACGAGCCCGACCGCCACGCCCGCCGCGACATCCTCGAAAGGCTGCTGACCGAATTCGGTCTGGTCGATTTGCGCGATGCGGCGGCAATGTCGCTTTCGGGCGGCGAGCGCAGGCGCTGCGAGATCGCCCGTGCGCTCGCGGCCGAGCCGTCGATTATGCTCCTCGACGAGCCGTTCGCCGGCATCGACCCGATCTCGATCGCCGACATTCGTGAGCTGGTGCGGGAATTGAAGCAGCGCGACATCGGCGTGCTCATCACCGACCATAACGTCCGCGAGACGCTCGATATCGTCGACCGCGCCTGCATCATCTACGACGGCCAGGTCTTGTTCCAGGGCACTCCCGAAGCGTTGGTCGCCGACCAGGAGGTCCGGCGCCTCTACCTCGGCGAGAGCTTCGCGCTCTAGCGGCGGCGGCCGTGGCGCTCGGACCGTCCTTAAGCATCCGCCAAAGCCAGTCGCTGGTGCTCACGCCCCAGCTGACCCAGGCGATCAAGCTGCTGCAGCTCAGCAACCTGGAGCTCGAAGCCTTCATCGCCGAGGAGATTTCCAAGAACCCGTTGCTCGAGGCAAGCGGCGGCGAGGACGACGAGCGCGACCCCGCGCCAGCACCGGGCGAACCGGACGAGCCGCCACTCGACAGCAATGAGACGCCCGAGGATCCTGGCGCCGACGACCTGATCATGGCCCAGGCCGAGGATGACCGGCCGCTCGACATGGACTGGAATGCCGAGGCGCTCGAAACCGACAGTTTCACCGATGTCGTGACCTCCAGCGGAAGCGACGAGGCGTTCGATTTCGAGCGCGTCGAGTATGCCGCGGCGTCGCTCGCCCAGCATCTCGCCGATCAGCTCCACGGACAGGGGGGCGAAGAGGGCGACCTCGCTCGGCTGATCGCGGAGATGCTGGAAGAGACTGGTTATTTGACCGTTCCGCTGGCCGACATCGCCGAGTCGGCCGGAGCGCCGCTGATGGCGGTCGAACGGGCGCTGGCGATCGTCCAGGGCCTCGAACCCGCCGGAGTCGGCGCCCGCTGGCTGGCCGAATGCCTCGCGCTCCAGGCCAAGGCCGCCGACCGCTACGACCCGGCAATGGCGCGGCTCATCGACAACCTCGACCTGCTCTCGAAGGGCCGCACGGGCGATCTCAAGCGAATCTGCGGGGTCGACGATGAGGATCTCGCCGACATGATCCGCGAGCTTCGCGCATACGATCCCAAGCCAGGCTGCCAATTCATGGCCAGCGCAGCCGAGGACGTGACGCCCGACGTGTTTGTACGCGCGCTGCGCAGCGGTTATGCGGTTGAACTGAACCAGGCGACCCTGCCGCGGCTCCTGGTCAACCGCCGCTATTATCAGGAGCTGAAAAGCGGCCCGCAGGACAGGCAATCGAAAGCCTGGCTCAGCGAATGCCTCGCCAGCGCCAACTGGCTGGTTAAGGCGCTCGACCAACGGGCGCGGACGATCGTCAAGGTTGTGAGCGAAATCGTGAAGCGGCAGCAAGGCTTTTTCGAGCGCGGCGTCGCCGGTCTGAGGCCGCTCACTCTGCGCGAGGTCGCCGAGGCGATCGAGATGCACGAATCGACCGTCAGCCGGGTGACCTCGAACAAATATATGCTGTGCGACCGCGGCCTCTTCGAGCTCAAATATTTCTTCGGTTCGGGGGTGGCTTCGGCCGAAGGCGAGGGCGGCGTCGCGGCCGAGGCGGTCAAAGACGCGATCGGCCAGCTGATCGAAGCGGAAACCGAAATCCTCAGCGACGACGCGCTCGCCGCGCTGCTCAAGCAGCGCGGGTTCGACGTCGCCCGCCGGACCGTGGTCAAATATCGCGAATCGATGGGGATCGGCTCGTCGATCCAGCGGCGGCGCCTAAGAAAGATCGCCGGCTAGCCCGACAGCCGCGCCCAGATCGGTAGATGGTCCGAGGCGCGCCGCGCGTTATGGCTCATGTGCACGCCCGATGCCTCGATATTGAGGTCCTTGTGGACGATGATCCGGTCGAGCGCGGCGACCGGATGCTGGGCATGGAAGGTTGGGCCGGTCGGAGCGATGTGAAAATCGGGCTCCAGCTCCCTTAAGCATCCGGCGACCGTGCGCCATTCGTTGGTGTCGCCCATCAGCACCGTGGGCATTTTCTGCGGCCGCTCGGCGACCGCCTCGAGAATCGCGCGCATCTGCCTCTTGCGCCAAAGCCCCGAGAGATCGAGGTGCATGCCCACGATCCTCAGCGGCCGGTCGCCGACCAGCAGCTCGGCCATCACCGCGCCGCGCGGTTCCAGGGTCGGCAGGTCGAGCGCGGCGCAATCGATCACGCCGATGTGCCGTTTCACCAGGATCGCGTTGCCGTGCCAGCCGATGTTGCGGGTGTTGACCTTGAACAGACGGTCGGTGTGCTTGCGCGCCCTGTCGAGCATACGCTTGTGGCGCACGCCCAGATGGACCGGCTTGTAGACTCCGTGGGTGTCGATCAGCTCGTGCGGCACCGCCGATCCACGCCCGCCGAAGCGCTTGTCGGCCTCCTGCAGCGCGACGATGTCGGCATCGATCTCGTGGAGCACGTCGAGCACGCGGTGCGGGTCACGGCGCCGGTCGAGGCCGATCGCCTTTCGCATATTGTAGCTTGCGACGGTGAGGGTCGGTGGGCTGCTCACGCCAGCGTCAATAGCCGCCCTTAGTGTATTCTTCCTAGACGTCGAGATTGGCGACGTTCAGCGCATTGTCCTGGATGAACTCACGGCGCGGCTCGACGACGTCGCCCATCAGCCGAGTGAAAATCTCGTCGGCGACGTCGGCCTGGGCGACCTCGACCCGAAGCAGCGATCGGTTGGCCGGGTCGAGCGTGGTTTCCCACAATTGCTCGGCGTTCATTTCGCCCAGCCCCTTGTAGCGCTGGATCGAAAGGCCCCTGCGCCCGGCGGCGAGCACCGCTTCGAGGAGTTCCGAAGGCCGGGTGATCGGCACCGGCTTGCCCTTGGTTTCGGCCTCGGCCTGCTCAACATCTCCGTTGGTGTCGAGCGAAGTCGAGACACGTCCCTCGACTTCGCTCGGGACAAGCGGTTCTTCTTGGGCTGCGGCGGCGCCCTTCTTGAGCGTCTTCAGGACCGAGGGCTTGGCGTATGCCGACGCCTGCGCCTTGGCGAGCGTGTCGAGCTTGCGTGCCTCGGCGGATACCAGGAAGCTCGGCTCGATGATGTGCGCGTCGGTCACTCCGCGCCACAACCGCCTGAGCAGATAGCCACCTTCAGCCGAAACCTCGCCCGACCATTCCGCCTCGGTGTCGCCGGCGCCGAGCCAGTCCGCGACCTTTGCAATCGCTTTGGCCTTGCCGGCCTTGTCGAGATTGGGCTTGAGGCCGCCATTGATCGCCAGCGCCTCGATCAGCGCCGGATCGTATTTGCGCGGCGCATAGCGCATCAGCACCCGCATCCGGCGCGAATGGTCGACCAGCGTTTTCAAATCCCTGCCGCTGCGCTGCCCTTCGGACGTGTCGAGGACGAGCCCCTCGAGCCCCGCCTCCTCGAGATAATCGTCGAGCGCGGCATCGTCCTTCAAATAGACTTCGGAGCGCCCGCGGGCGACCTTGTAGAGCGGCGGCTGGGCGATGAAGAGGTGCCCGTTTTCGATCAGCTGGGGCATCTGCCGGAAGAAGAACGTCAGGAGCAAAGTGCGGATGTGGGCGCCGTCGACGTCGGCGTCGGTCATGATCACGATCTTGTGATAGCGCAGCTTCTCGAGGTTGAACTCCTCGTGGCCGATCGATGTGCCCAGCGCCTGGATCAGGGTTCCGATTTCCTTGGAGCCGAGCATGCGGTCGAAGCGCGCGCGCTCGACGTTGAGGATCTTGCCCTTGAGCGGAAGGATCGCCTGGTTGTGGCGGTTGCGGCCCTGCTTGGCCGAGCCGCCGGCGCTGTCACCCTCGACTAGGAACAGTTCGGACAAAGCCGGATCACGCTCCTGGCAGTCGGCGAGCTTGCCCGGCAGTGAGGCGATGCCCATGACCGACTTGCGGCTCGCCTCGCGCGCCTTGCGCGCCGCTTCGCGCGCCGCGGCGGCGTCGATCGTCTTCTGGATGATCGAGCGGGCGTCGCCGGGATGCTCCTCGAGCCACTCGCTCATCTTGTCGCTCATCAGGCTTTCGAGCGGCTGGCGGACTTCGGAGCTCACCAGCTTGTCCTTGGTCTGGCTCGAGAATTTGGGGTCGGGCAGCTTGACCGAGACGATCGCGGTCAGGCCTTCGCGCATGTCCTCGCCCGTCAGCGTCACCTTCTCGCGCTTCAGCATCCCCGACTTGTCGGCGTAATTGTTGATCGTGCGCGTCAGCGCGGCGCGGAACGCGGCCATATGGGTGCCGCCGTCGCGCTGCGGGATGTTGTTGGTGAACGGCAGGACATTCTCGTAATAGCTGTCGTTCCATTCCAGCGCGACGTCGATGCCGATGCCGTCGCGGACCGCGGAAATGGCAATCGGCTCGGGAAACAGTGCCGTCTTGGCACGGTCGAGATATTTGACGAACGCCGCGATCCCGCCTTCGTAATAGAGCTCATGCTCGACCCGCTCGGCGTGGCGCGCGTCGACCAGAACTAGCCGAACGCCCGAGTTCAGGAATGCCAGCTCGCGGTAGCGGTGCTCGAGCTGTTCGAAGTCGAAGTCGACGATCTTGAACGTCTCGGGGCTCGGCAGGAAAGTCACCCGGGTGCCCTTCTTGTCGGTCTTTCCAACGACCTTGAGCGGCTTTTCGGGAACGCCGTGGCGGAAGCGCATGAAATGCTCTTCGCCCTCGCGCCAGACCGTCAGCTCGAGCCACTCGCTGAGCGCATTGACGACCGACACGCCGACCCCGTGAAGCCCGCCCGAAACCTTGTACGCATTATCCTCGGAGGTGTTCTCGAACTTTCCGCCGGCGTGGAGCTGGGTCATGATGACCTCGGCCGCCGACACGCCTTCGCCGGCGTGGATGCCGGTCGGGATTCCGCGGCCATTGTCCTCCACGCTGACCGAGCCGTCGGGGTTCAGGGTGATCACGATCCGGTCGCAATGGCCGGCCAGGGCCTCGTCGATCGCATTGTCCGAGACTTCGAACACCATGTGGTGGAGGCCCGACCCGTCGTCGGTGTCGCCGATGTACATTCCAGGGCGCTTGCGCACCGCATCGAGGCCCTTGAGGACCTTGATGCTCTCGGCGTCGTAATTGCCCTGATTTGGGCCGTTCTTGTCGGGGTCGGTTGCCATAGTCCAGATATAGGGATTAGCGGCGAAAAGTCACGCGCGCGTACGCGCGTGCGCGCACGAATTCAGGCGGGCTGAATCTGCCCCGGGCTGACGGCGAAGCGCGAGGCGCTGCCGATGCCGTCGAACAGAGCGGATTCGGTCGCGGTCATCCACACCTGACCGCGGTCTTCGAGCCGATCGAACAGCGCCGCGCGCCGCTTGGGATCCAGGTGGGCGGCGACCTCGTCGAGCAGCAGGATCGGCGGTTCGCCGCGGCGGTCGGCGACCAGCTCGGCATGGGCGAGGACGAGGCCGAGCAGCAGCGCTTTCTGCTCGCCAGTGGAGCTGCGCGCCGCGGACATACCCTTGAGCCGGTGGGAGACCGCGAGATCCTGCCGGTGAGGTCCAAGGAGCGCGCGTCCGGCGGCGGCGTCACGGGCGCGGTTGGCGCCGAGCAAAGCGGCGAGATCGCCGCCGTCCCAACCGTCGAGCGCAATGGCGCCGCGGGCGAATTCGTCCGCGGGCGCGCTCGCCAGCCGCTCCTCGAGCGCGGCGACGGTACGGGCGCGCGCCTCGGCAACCATCGCGCCATGCTCGGCCATTTGCGCTTCGAGCGCGGCCAGCCAGCCTTCGTCGGGACCATCCTCGACGAGCAGCTTGTTCCTCGCCCGCATCGCGGCTTCGTAGCGCGCGCTATGGTGCGCGTGGGTCGGCTCGAGCGCGAGGACCAGCCGGTCGAGGAATCGGCGGCGCTCGCCGGCGGGGCCGGTAAACAGCCGGTCCATCGCCGGGGTCACCCATAGCACCGCCAAAAGCTCGCCAACCGAGTTGACCGCCGCGGGGGCGCCGTTGATCCGGACCTGGCGGCGCTCGGGCGCGCTGGCGAGCGTGCCGGTACCGATGTCGGTCTCGCCGGCGCGCGCCGCGACTGCGAAGGCACCGTCGCCGCCCTGCCGCGCCATCTCGCCCAGGGCGGCGCCGCGAAGGCCGCGCCCGGGTGCGAGCAGCGACACGGCCTCGAGGATGTTGGTCTTGCCCGCCCCATTCTCGCCGCTGAGGAGAACGAAGCCGCGCCCAGGCTCGATCAGCGCCGAGGCGTAGGAGCGGAAATCGGTGAGGGCTAGGCGGGAAACGGGCACGCGCAGCGGCTTAGCCGCTAATGTTTGCGGCTCACACCCGCATCGGCATCAGCACGTAGAGCGCGTTCGACTTGTCGTTCTCGCGCAGCAGGGTCGGGGCGGCCGCGTCGGCCAGGTGGACCTCCACAACGTCGCCGTCGATCTCGCTGAGGATATCGAGCAGATAGCGGGCGTTGAAGCCAATCTCGATCACGTCGGAGCCGTAATCCGCCGGCACCTCCTCGGTCGCGACGCCGTTCTCGGGCGAGGTCACCGACAACGTCACCTTGTCGCGATCGACGCTCATCTTGACCGCGCGGGTCTTTTCCGAGGCGATGGTCGAGACCCGGTCGACGCCGGCCGAAAAGCTCTTGGGGTCGAGCTTGAGGAGCTTGTCGTTGGCCGTCGGGATCACCCGATTGTAATCCGGGAAGGTGCCGTCGATGAGCTTGCTGGTCAGCACCGCGCTGCCGAGACCGAAGCGGACCTTGGTGGGCGACAGCGACACTTCGACCGTGCCCTCGACCTCCTCGAGCAGGCGATAGAGCTCCGCCACGCATTTCCGTGGCACGATCACGTCCGGCATGCCGTCGGCGCCGTCGGGCTTGGCGACGGTGATTCGCGCGAGCCGGTGGCCGTCGGTCGCCGCTGCGCGCAGCTGATCGTCGATCAGGTGGAGGAATATGCCCATCAGATAATAGCGAGTCTCCTCGCTCGAGATGGCGAAGCGGGTCTTTTCGATGATCTGGCGAAGGGTCGCGGCGGGCAGCTCGAACCGCGTCGGCAGCTCGCCCTCGGCGATCACTGGGAAATCGTCGCGCGGGAGCGTCGACAGGCTGAAGCGGGCGCGCCCAGCATTCACCTGCATCTTGCCTTCGGCGGCGCTCAGCTCGACCTGGCTGCCCTCGGGCAGCTTGCGGACGATGTCGAACAAGGTGTGCGCCGAAACCGTGGTCGCGCCCGCCTGGGTGACGTTGGCGGGCACGCTTTCGTCGACCTGCAGGTCGAGATCGGTGGCCATCAGCCTGAGCGAACCGTCATCGCGCGCCTCGATGAGCACGTTGGACAGGATCGGGATGGTGTTGCGGCGCTCCACGACCGACTGAACGTGGCCGAGGCTCTTCAGGAGTGTCGCCCGTTCAATCGTCGCCTTCATCGCTCACCAGCCCTCAACCCACGCGTGAGGGCCTGTTATAGCGAGCCGCTTCGCGGGTTCCAGTGGCTGATTGCGGCTATTGGTCGGCCTTGGCCGGTGGCGCTGCCGCCTTGGCGGGCATCAGGACGGCATCGACATGGTGGACGACACCGTTCGAATATTGCTCGTCGCCCTTCGTAATCGTCGCCTTGTTGCCCTTGGCATCGGTCAGGACCGTCTTGCCGCCCTCTTTGGTGGCGGTCAGTGTGCCCCCGCCAAAGGTCGGCAGCACGGTCTTGCCCTTGCCTCTGTCGATGGCCTTGTCGATGTCGGCGACGAGCACGGTTCCGGGCAGGATCAAATTGGTGATCACCGCGGTAAGCTCCGGCCGGTTCTCGGGCTTGGCGTCAAACGTTCCTGCCGGCGCCTTGTCGAATGCGGCGTCGTCGGGAACCAGCACCGTATAGGGGCCCGCGCCGGCGAGGGTCTGATCGAGCCCGGCGGCCTTCGCAGCCGTGATGAACTTGCCGCCCTGCGCCATTCCGGCGGCAATGGTCTTGGTGCCGGCCGCCTTCTGGGCTTCGGGGGTCTGGGCATTGGTGCGGTTTCCATCCGCCTTATTGTCGCAGCCGCCGGCGGCCAGCAAAACCGCCGCGAGGCCGAGCGTGAGTGCCTGGGTCTTCATGACCTTCTCCTAATGTCGTCTTCAAACGAAATGGCCCGGCAACGCTTGCCGGGCCATCCACGATCCATTGCTGGATCAGTTTTAACGCAACTAGGTCAAAATCGATGCGACGATCGCCGTCACCAGCTGCGTGGTGGGGTCGACCTGGTAGATGTAGCCGTTGTTGTAACGGTACCAGGCCGTCGGCGTGTCGTAGTAGGTCGACCGATAGCCGTAAGGAACGTTGTACGCGTCATACCCGAGCGGAAGCGGCTGGCCGATGTTGAAGCCCGGCGACAGCAGCGCCGCGACCGACGTGATCATGCTGCTCGACGGATCGTACTGATAGATCGCGCCCGGCGCGTACCAATAACCGGAGTTGGACGTGTCGTAGTACATGTCCCGATACTGGTACGGCACGTTGTAATAGCCGTAGCCGGTCGGGAGTAGCTGCCCGACACCATAACCGCCGGCGTAGAGCGGGATCACGTCCACGATCATCCCGGTGACACAATCCACCTGATAGATGGTGCCGTTGACGTAGCGGTTGCACAGATTGTCGTATCCGTAGCCATAGCCGGCACCATAACTCGCCGGGTAGAAGCTATTGAACCCGTAGTTATTGAACCCGTAGGCGGACGGGAAATAGCTGCTGCCCATATAATAATTGGGCAGGTACGAGCCCGGCGAATAGCCACCGAATGCGAGCGGCAGCAGCGCGTCGATCAGGCTCGAGCTGCGATCGACCCGGTACAGATAGTCGCCGCCGTAACGATAATAATAATCGTTGGTGTCCGGATAGAGGTACTGCGCCGACAGCGGCACCGCGCTCAGGCCCGCGAGACTCGCCGCCGTCGAGATCGGCGCTCCGAGGAGCTTCGCTGCCTGTCCTGGAGGCATGCAGCCTTTCGATTCCAGACCCGGCGGGCAGCCGCCGACGCCATAGCCGCGCGCGTTCGCGCGGAAATCCTCGGTTCGAATCTGTCGGTTGCCAAGACGCGCATCGCGCACCAGCATGCCGTTATTCAGCTGTTCGATCCGGTTGGCCCGAAACTCGTTCCGAATTGTCTCGCGATTCTGGGCCCGCTCAAACCGATTGCCGCGCTGCTCGTTACGGAAGGCCTGGTTGTTACGGACCTGCTCCATGCGGTTGCCGCGCAGCTGCTGGCGCTCGAACGACCGGTTCTGTGCCTGACGCATCTGGTTGCCGCGGATCTGCTGGCGTTCGGCATTGCGCATGGCATTGCCGCGAACCTGCTGGCGCTCAACGTTGCGCATGCGCTGGCCGCGATCGACCTGGGCGGCCTTGGTGCCGTGGCCGCGGCCACGCTCCTGGAAAGCGAATCGCTGGGCGCGCTGCTGGCGCTGCATCTGGAAGCGCTGGCCGCCGCCCTGACGTTCGACGCGCTGAACCTGGAAGGCCCTGCCGCCACCGCGACGCTGGAAACTCTGGGCCTGGCCACCGCCACCGCCTCTTTGACGCTGGAAACTCTGGGCCTGGCCGCCGCCACCGCCGCGCTGCGCTTTCTGCGCCTGACCGCCACCGCCGCCGCCGCCGCCCGGCCGGGCTTCGGCATTGTTATTGCCATGTCCACCGCCGCCGGGCTTCGCCGCCAGCGGGGCCGTGATCGCCAGCGCCGCGACGCCGGCCGCCAGGAATAGCCTGGTCATGAGAAATCTCCTTCAGTGCCTGTAAACGGGCAGTGGCCCTCACCGTTCCACCGCTCGGCGATTGAAGCAGGCATCCTACCGCCCCGGCATGAACTGAAGATTTCTTTGTTGTTCAGATACTTAAAGCTGAGCGAGAAGCCCCTGCAGCCGCTCGACGTCGCTTCGGTCTTGATACAGCCCGAATCCGATCCTCAGGACGTCGCCTCGAACGTCCGTGATGCAATCCTGCGCCTTCAGCTGCGAATACCGGTCCTGGGCGAGCGGGCTGCGGAAGGCGAGGAACCGCGCATGCGGCCCCCCGCCGAGGGAATTGAGAAGCTCGGCCTCACCCAGCGGCGTTGCACCGATGCCGTCCAGCAGCTGGGCCTGGAGCAAGCGGGAATGATCCGCGACGGCGGCTGTCGTCAGCTCGATTCTCCCGAAGCATGCGCTGGACCGCATTGAACCGGTAGAGCGCCGAGGGGTCGAAGGTCGCACCCATGAAGCGGCGCGCGTCCCTGGCGTAGCCCACGCTGCCGGGAGGCAGGGTCAAATCCTCGAACTCGGCAAACCAGCCGGTGACGGGGGGCCGCTCGCCATAACCCGGGGGCGCATGGAGGAACGCACAGCCCTCGCCCGACATCGCATATTTGTACCCGCCGCCGAGGTAGAAAGCCGAGCCGGCCGCGGCGGCGCCGAACGGTCGGTCGAGCGCCATGAACGCATGGTAGCCGTCGATCACGACCCACGGGCCGCCGGGACGGGCAAGCGCCGCGAGCTCTTCGACTCGCTCGAACACTCGTCCGCTGCCGAACAGCACCTGGCTGACGAGAATGAAGTCGTGCTCGCCGGCCTGCGCGACCGCCAGGAACCGGTCGGACAAATCGTCGAACGGCTCGGCGGCGACCTGGTCGAGCGCGATCCAACCTTCCTCCGCCCAGCGCGCGAACTGCCGCCGTGCGCTGTGGAACTCCCCATCGGTCGTGAGAACCCTGAGCGGTCCGGGCTCGCGGCGCGGCGCGGCGGTGACCAGGCGGACGAGGAAATCGTGGGTGCTGGACGCGAATACGATCGTATCGGGGGCGCCGCTGCCAAGCTCGCGGGCGACACTCGCCTGGGCCTCGGGCCAGACCTCATCGAGGACTTTGTCCCACTTGGTGTCGGCCAGGCGGGCGGCGTCGTTCCACGCCTCGACCTGGCCGTCGAAGCTGGCGTCAGGCCACAGATGATGGCTGTGCGCGGCGAAGTGCAGGCGCTCGGGATTTGCGGCCAGACTTCGGCTGAACAGCCGCTTGAAACTCAAAGATCGGTCCTCAGCGCCCACAGCTCAGGGAACACGCGCTTGTCGAGTGTCGAGCGGAGATAGGCCGCGCCCGCCGAGCCGCCGGTGCCGTGCTTGTCGCCGATGATCCGCTCGACCGTCAGCACATGCTTGTGACGCCACATCGCGAGCGCGTCGTCGATGTCGACGAGCTTCTCGGCCAGCTCGTACAGCTCGAACCAGCGGTCGGCGTCGCGATAGACCTGCAGCCAGGCCGCCGCGCGATCCTCCACCGACCCGTCGCCGATATCGAACCCGGCCCGCTTCAGCGCGTCGGTCGCCGCTTCGCGAAGGCTCGGCTCCTCGAGCGCGACGTGAAGCCGGGCGCGCTCGGACGTGCCCTCGTCATAATGTTCGAGATACGCCGGGTCCTTGAGGCCGAGGCGATATTCGATCTCGCGGAACTGCGCCGACTGGAACCCCGAGCTGGTGCCGAGCACGTGGCGGAATTTCATATAGTCGACCGGAGTCAGGGTCGAGAGCACATCCCACGACAAGGTCATCACCGCCTGGATCCGGCCGATCCGGGCCATTGCCTTATAGGCTTCGGCGAAGCGGTCCTCGCCGATCAGATCGATGGCGAGAACCAGCTCATGCAGCATTTCCTTCATCCACAGCTCTTTGGTCTGGTGGATGACGATGAACAGCATCTCGTCGTGGAGGTCGGACAGCGGCTGCTGCGCCCCCAGCAGCTGGTCGAGTTTCAGATAGTCGGCATAGGTCATGCCGGCGGGGGTCGCGGTCATGAGCGGCGGATTAGGCCAAACGGCGGCGTCTAGGAAGCGGCGGCCGCCGGATCGGAGGTCAGTAGCCCTGCGGGCTCGCCGGCCCTGCCGCTCCGACCGACCCGATGTTGCCGAAAATCTCGTCGAAGAAGCTGCGCTTGCGTCCCAGAGTCGGAGTCATGCGCCGCGACGGTTGGAGATTGGCGATCATCTCCTTGCCCGATTTCTGCACCGCAACGACATTGCCGGCCGGGTCGAAGCTGACCCGATAGACCGTCTGCTCCCTCACCCGCGGGTTGCGGAACGCGAACTGGTTGGTGTCGCGCGACACATAATACCAGTCGCTGGCGTTGAACTGGCCGGCGAACGATCGGACGGCCGAGCGTCTTTTCGACCGATTCCTTATTGTCGACGCCGGGCTGAATCGCGCTTGCGAGCTGCGGGTCGACCACCGCGCCCTTGTGCGCCTGGACGCCGGCACAGCCCGCAAGCAGCGCGGCGCGCGATAACGGCCGGCGAGACCTTGGAAACCTTCATGCCGTTCTTGAACCTCTCTTCGCCCGCACTTGCCTGCCGGGCGATCCGCCTCAATATGCTGGGCCTATGCGGAGGCGCAAGCCTCGATCCTCCAAGCCCGAACCGACCATATGCTTCGCTCCCTGCTTCCAGGATTAACGGCTCGCCCCGATTCCGCGGCGCCCTCTGTTCGATTGCGGTCACGCGCGAAGCGCGGGCGCGCCACTGGTATATCGAAGGCCGCGTGCCCGACACGATCGAGGGGCGGTTCGCGATGCTGGCGACGATTGCGGCGCTGGTCATCGTCCGGCTCGAGCGCGGCGGCACGCGAGGGATCGAAGCGTCGGTCGCGCTGACCGAGCGGTTCGTCGAGGTCATGGAATCCGAGCACCGCGAGATGGGCCTGGGCGATCCCAAGCTCGGGCGCACGGTGCGCAAACTGGTCTCGGGCGCTGCGCGGCGCGTCGAGATGTGGCGCGGCGCGGTCGCAGGCGGCGGCTGGGTCGAAGCCGCGCATGCAAGCGTCTATGGAGGCGAGATCGCAGCCGATGCACTGGATCATGGCGCGGCCGCACTTCGCGAGTTCTGGTCGCGAGCTCGACAGGGCTTCCGACCAGGCGCTGATCGAAGGGACAGCTTTCGTGACCGATAGCTTTGCCCATCATGTCCGCATCGAGCAGATCCGCGACGGCGAATTGTTCGAGCTTGCCGCCGACGAGGCGGAGCGCGACGCCGTCGCCCAGCGGCTCGGGCTGCAGGCGCTGACCGGCTGGAGGCGCGGGCGATGCTTCACCGCAAAGGCCGGGTGATCCACGCCGAGGGCCGGGTCGCCGCCTCGCTCGACCAGGATTGCGTGATCACCGGCGAGCCGGTGCCGGCGCATGTCGACGAGCCGTTCGAGCTCGTTTTCATGCCCGAGCCCGAAGTCGGGCCGATCGGAGGAAGAGATCGAGCTCGGCAAGGCCGATTGCGACGTCGTGTTCCACGACGGCAGCACGATCGACCTGGGCGCGGCGATCGCCGACACGCTGGCGCTGGCGCTCGATCCATTTCCGCGCAGCGCCGGCGCGGACGCCGCGCTCAAGGAAGCCGGAGTGCTGACCGAAGGCGAAGCCAGCCCCTTCGCGGTGCTGGCCCAGCTCAGGGACGGACGCGACAGCTCCTAGAACGGAACGTCGTCGTCCAGGTCGGTGTCGAAAGCCGCCGGCTGCGGCCGCGACTGCTCCGCGCGCCGGCGCCGCCGCCGGCGTCCTCGAAGTCGTCGTTGAAGGCGCCGCGCGCCACCGCCGCCGCCTGCGGCTGTCGAGCAGCACCAGCTCGCCGCGGAAACGCTGCAGCACGACCTCGGTCGTATAACGGTCATTGCCCGACTGGTCGGCCCATTTGCGGGTCTGGATCTGCCCTTCGAGATAGACCTTCGAGCCCTTCTTCAAATAGCTCTTCGCGACCCGCCCGAGGTTCTCGTTGTAGATCACGACATTGTGCCATTCGGTGCGTTCCTGGCGCTTGCCGTCCCGCTCTTCCAGCTTTCCGACGTGGCGACGCGCATGTTGACCACCTCGCCGCCGTTATTGAGCGATCGCGCCTCCGGGTCCGCGCCCAGATTGCCGACCAGGATCACCTTGTTCACGCCCGCCATATCCGTCTCCATTCCAGCTCGGGAATGCGATAAAGCAGCAGCGTGCGCGGCGCCAGTCCTAGGCCGCTGGGGCCAGCCGCCTCGACGACCAGCGATTCCACGCGAAGCCCAGAAGCAACGCCGCCAGCGTGACGATCTGCGCGATGATTCCCTGCAGAGTCGGGAACAGGCCGAGCAGGGAGATTCTCGGCAGCGCGGCGAGCGGGTGAATCGAGACTAGGCCAGCCTCCTGAAGCGCGGCCACGCCCTTCCCGGCCAGGACCACGGCCAGGACTGCAACCAGCGCAGAGCTGTAAGAGAAGAATTTGCCGATCGGCAGGCGCCGGCTGAAGCGCAGCATGGCAACAGCGATTGCCGCCAGCACTGCGCCCCCGGCGAGGCCGCCCGCGACGAGGCTGGCGACACTACCCTCCGCTGCCATCGCGGTGAAGAACAGGATCGTCTCGAACACCTCGCGATAAACGGCGATGAAGGCGAGCGAGAACAGGAACCAGCGCCGAATCGCGCGCCAGCGCATTGTGGAGCTTCTCGCGGATGTAGCGCTGCCACTGACCGGCCTGCGCCTTGCCGTGCATCCAGATGCCGACGAACAACAGAACGGCGGCTGCAAGCAGCGATCCGAAGCCCTCGGTCAGCTCGCGGCTCGCGCCGCTCACTGTGATCAGGCTGGTCGCGACCCACCAGGTCAGCACACCCGCGGCGAGCGCACTGGTCCAGCCGACATGGACGGGGCGAGTGAGTTCCGGCCGGTCGGCCTTGTTCAGGAACGCCAGCATCGCGACGACGATGAGCAGGGCTTCGAGGCCTTCGCGGAGCAGGATCGTGAACGCGCCGAGAAACGCGGACGCACTGCTCGCCTGGTCCGGCGCGAGCGTAGTTTCCGCTTCATCGAACAAGGACTGTATCTGAGCGACCTGCGCGCTGATCTCATCGGGGTCGCGATTGGCCGCGATGCCGGCGCGAAGCTGCCCCATCTCCTGCTCGACCTTGGCCAGCAGAGTGGCGTTGCGGGCGCTCAGCATCGGCTCGACCGGCTCGAAGCCGTCGAGATAGGCGGCGAGCGCCAGGCGCTTCGCTTGGTCGCGGTTTCCGGCGCGATAGGCGGCAAGACTTTCATTGAGCCGGGCGCGAGCGATGGCGAGAGAGGAGGTCTGCGCGACCAGCGCCTCGGGATGCGCCCGCAGGTAAGCGATCACCGGTCCGGCCTTATCGGGGCCGATTTGCTTCGAGAACTGGCTTTCGGACAAGGAACTCAGTGCATTCAGATCGGGAATCTTGCTCCTGACCGCCGGGTCGCTGTCCCAGATCCTTTTGCCTTGCCGCTCCAAGATCTCGGGATAGGCGAAGCGGCTGGCCTCGAAGGCCAGCGCCCATTTGTCGGCGTCGGGCAGCTGCGCGAAGCTTTGCATCGCTGTGCCCTCGAGGCCCTGATTGATGACCTGGTAGAGTGCGAACGGGCTGCGCTGGCTGGCGCGGGCGTGGTCGGCGAAGGCGATCGGCGGCGGGTCGAGCTGCTGCGCGATGGCGGTTTGCGCATCGCCTTTGGCGCCATGGCAGCTTGCGCAATTCTGCTGGAAGAGCTGCGCGCCGCGCGAGAGGTCGGGCGGCTGCTTGGGACCGAGCGGTACGGGATAAGCGGAGAGAAGGTGCGCGCCCAGTGCGCGGGCCGCAGATGCGACCTCAGCAGGCGAAGCCTTGCGCTCGACCATGGTTCTGAATCGCGCGCTTTCGCCAATCAGCTTCGGCTTTGGCCGGCTGGTTTGGCAGCGACGCGATCTTTTCGGCCACCGATCCGGAGAATTCGCGCATCTCCGCATATTCGGAAGCGCTGACGATCTTCCCGCCCTGAACCGCGCCGCCATAATCCACCGCGACATAATCGAGCAGCCGCCAGGCGGTTTGGACGTCAGCCGTCGGCTGCGGACGCGGAAGCCGGTATGGCCGAGTCCGGCAAACAAGATTGTAAAGGCAGGAAAGACGGCGCGGCATGGCCGCGGCCTAGCCTTCTGCGAATGATTATCAATAGCCGCTTAGCGCGGCGGGTAGCGCAGCCGCCCGAGGAAGCGCGAGAGGCTGAGCCGCCGCTCGGACGAGCCGCGCCATTCGGCCTTCCACTTCTCGAACTCCATCACGTTGTCGATGCGGCGGTCGAGGAAGGCGGCGGTGTCGCTCCAGCCTTCGCTCTGGTCGTCGAGCCAGGCGAGCAGGGTCGAGCCGTAGACCGCGCCGAGCGTCATGCGCTTGGTATAATGGTTGAAGTCGGTGCTGGTGTCGCCGGCGATGCGCCACATCAGGTCGGCCGTGCGCCAGACGATGCGCAGCGCCAGCGGCAAGTTCTGCGGCATGGCGAGGATCGCGAGCGCGCGGCGCACCGCTTCGCGCGCCGGGCCCATGATCTCGAGCCGGCGCCAGACGAGGGCGCGGATCTTCTCGCGGATCTTCATCCCCGCCAGCCGCTTGGGCGTGAACCAGGCCTCGAGCGCCCGGTCGACCTCCTGGATGTAGAGGTCGATCATCGCCGCCTGGCGTCTTGGGCATCGCGAGCCGCGCCTGGACCGGATCGATGCCGAGCTGGGCGGCGGCCGAATCGACCGCTTTGCGCGGTCCAGCCGTCGAACACCGCATTCTCGCCGACCGCGAGCGCCAGCTCGCCGGCGCAGCTGTTCGAGTGGGCTGGGCGACTCCATGCCGGTCAACTGGGCTGGTCGACCGGCGTTCGCAAGCCCCGCTCGGGCAGGCGCACGAGCACCAGCGCGGCGGCGATCGCGGCGGCGCCGATCCAGTCGAGCGGCGACAGCGTCTCGCCATAGGCGATCCAGCCGACGAAGGCCGAGATCGCCGGCTGGGTCAGCAGCGCGAGGCCGACGACCAGCGGCGGCACGTAGCCGATCGCTAGACCAGCAGGCCCTGGCCGATCACCTGGCTGCCGAGCGCCAGAAGCAGCACGTACGTCCAGTCGTGCGGGAATGACTTGCTCGCCGAGCGCGAGCGACACGGGCAGCAGCATCGCCGCTCCGAACGCGCTCGCCAGGAACAGCAGCGGCAGCGGCTTGAGTGAGCCGCGCGCCCGCTGAACGGCGATCAGATAGCCGGTGTAAAGCAGGCCCGCGAACAGCGCGAGCAGGTCGCCCGCGAAGTGGCGCGGGCTGAGCTCGAAGCTGCTGCCCATCAGCAGCGCCGCGCCGAGCGCGGCCAGCCCCAGCGCCGTCGCCTGCAGCGGCGAGGGCCAGCGCCGCGCCAGCCACAGCCCCCAGGCGGCGAAGGCGAAGCTCGAGACATTGCCGAACAAGGTCGCGTTGCCGAGCTTGGTCATGTGGATGCCGACGTGCCAGGCGGCGAGGTCGGCGGCGAAGAAGAAGGCGGCGAAGGCGACCAGCAGCGCCAGCTTGCGGCCCGGCCAATGGACCGGCTGGCCGGTCATCGCGGCGATCACGAACAGGAACGGCAGCGCGAGCGCCAGCCGCCAGAATCCGGCCGCGACCGGGCCCACGCCCGGACAGCCGCACCAGCCACGGCCCGAAGGCGAGCGCAGCAGCTGCCGACCAGCACGGCGGGAAAGGCGAAACGGTGGGGATGGCGGGTCACTACACTCCCGTCATGCTGAACTCGTTTCAGCATCCATGCTGGAGACGCGGCGCCCTTCACGAAAATGGGTCCTGAAACAAGTTCAGGACGACGAATTACGGCGCGTATTGCTCGCGCAGCTCGTAAAGCGCGAGCGCGGCGCGCGCGGCGTGCGCCGCCCTTGTCGCCCTGCGCGGGATCGGCGCGGACGATCGCCTGCGCCTCGTTCTCGACGGTCAGGATGCCGTTGCCGATGGCGAAGCCCTGCAGCGTCAGGTCCATCAGCCCGCGCGCGCTTTCGTCCGACACGACCTCGAAATGATAGGTCTCGCCGCGGATCACGACGCCGAGCGCGACGAAGGCGCAGAAGCGGCCGCTGCGCGCGGCGAGCGCGATCGCGCCGGGAAGCTCGAGCGCGCCGGGAACGGTCAGCGTCTCGTGCTTGTGGCCGGCCGCCTCGATCGCGGCGCGGGCGCCGGCGAGCAGCATGTCGTTGAGGTGCGGATAGAAGCGCGCCTCGACGAGCAGGATGGTCGACATCTAGTTGCCGCCAGCTCGATCGGCCGCTCCTCGACGATCGCCAGGCCGTAGCCCGACAGCGCGACCGGCGAATGGTGGGTGTTGGTCAAGCAGGATCATGTCGTGGATGCCGAGCGCGGCGAGGATCTGCGCGCCGGTGCCGTAGCCGCGCACCGCATCGCCGGCCTCGGCCGGCTTGCCCGAGCGCGAGGTCGATCGCGCGCGACAGCGAGCCCGGCGCCGCGGCGTGGAGCGCGACGACGACGCCCGAGCCTTCCTCCTCGATCATCGCGCATCGCGCCCTGGAGCAGCGCCCGAGCGCGGCCCGGCCTCGCCGAGCACGTCGGCGAACAGGTCGAGGCTGTGCATCCGGACCAGCACCGGGCTGCGCCGGGTCGAGCGTGCCGTGGACCAGCGCCAGCTGCTCCTCGCCGCTCGCCTTGTCGCGGAACACCTGCGCCTGCCACTGCGCGCCGCTGCTCGCGGTGAAGGCGCTGGTCGCGACCCGCTCGACCATGTGGTCCTTCTTCAGCCGGTAGGCGATGAGGTCGCGGATGGTGCCGATCTTGAGGCCGTGGGCGCGGGCGAAATCCATCAGATCGTCGAGCCGGGCCATGGTCGCCGTCCTCGCGCATGATCTCGCAGATGACGCCGCTGGGGTTGAGACCGGCGAGCCGCGCGACGTCGACCGCGGCCTCGGTGTGGCCGGCGCGGACCAGCACGCCGCCGGGCCGCGCGACGAGCGGGAAGACGTGGCCGGGCGAGACGAGCGCTTCGGGTCCGTTGGCCGAATCGATCGCGACGGCGATGGTGCGCGCGCGGTCGGCGGCGCTGATTCCGGTCGAAATCCCGTCCTTGGCCTCGATCGAGACGGTGAAGGCGGTCTCGTTGCGGCTGCGGTTGGTGCGCGCCATCGGCTCGAGCCCGAGCTGGTCGGCGCGGTCCTTGGTCGAGCGCGAGGCAGATCAGGCCGCGGCCGTGCCGGGCCATGAAGTTGATCGCGTCGGGCGTCGCCATTTGCGCCGGGATGACGAGGTCGCCCTCATTTTCGCGCGCTTCGTCGTCGACGAGGATGAACATCCGCCCGTTGCGCGCCTCGTCGATGATCGCCTCGGCTGCCGACCAGGACCTCGGCCGTCGCCGCGCTGGATCAGCTTTTCGAGCCGGCCCAGGGTGTCGGCGGTCGGATTCCAGTCGGCAGCGCCGAGTTTGCGCAGGCTGTTGGGATGAAGGCCGGCGGCGCGGGCGAGCCCGGCGCGGCTGATCTCGCCGGTGTCGATGATTGCGCTTCAGCTGCTCGATCAGGGTGGTGCTCATTGGCGCTCATATATCACATTGCAATGTGATAGAAAGAAGGAACAAATCTGTTCCTAATGTGCGCGAGCGGCAATCATCCGCTGGATATAGCGGGCGAGCACGTCGACCTCGACATTAAGCTGTCGTCCAGCGGCGATTTCGGCGAAGGTCGTCTGCTGCGCCGTGTGGGGGATGATGTTGACCGAGAAGCGCGTTCCGTCGTCGGCGATCGTCGACCTCGTTGACCGTCAGCGACACGCCGTCGAGCGCGATCGAGCCCTTGGGCGCGATCATCGGCGCCGAGCTCGCTCGGCACGCGGACGCCGATTCGCGACCGAATCGCCCTCGGACGCGCGCTTCGACGACCTCGCCGACCGCATCGACATGCCCGGTCACGATATGGCCGCCGAGCTCGTCGCCCATGCGCAGCGAGCGCTCGAGGTTGAGCTTGGCCCCTTCGCGCCACAGGCCCTGCGGCCGTGCGGCTCTGCGTTTCGCCCGAAACATCGACCGCGAACCAGTCGTCGCCCTTGTCGACCACGGTCAGGCAGACGCCCGAGCAGGCGATCGACGCGCCGAGATCGACGTATCGAGGTCGTAGCCGGTCGCGATCTGCAGCCGCAGGTCGCCGCGCTGCTCGGCGCTCGTCACGGTTCCGACGTCGGTGACGATCCCGGTGAACATGGCCGCCGCCTAGCCGCCCCGCACCCGCTCGTAAACTTCGAGCCGGTCGACGCCGAGCCGCTGCTCGTCGACCAGCCGCCAGCGGCCGTGGGCGTCGGCGATCGCGTCGAGCCCGACATAGCCGAACGACGACTTGCCCTCGCCGACGATGATCGGCGCGCGGTAGATCAGCATGCGGTCGACCAGGCCGGCCGCGAGAAAGGCGGTGGCGGTCGCCGATCCGCCCTCGACCAGCAGGTCGTTGACGTCATGAAGTCGGTGCACATCCTGCGGACGAATCAAGCACTTCCCAGCCGTCGACCGCGTCGCCGCGGGTCAGGAGCGCGCGCCGTGGCGACCGCTCCTCGAGCCCCGGCAGCCGGACATCGAGCTTGGGAGCGTCGGCCAGATAGGTCCCGCGCCCGACCAGGATCATGTCGCTGCGGGCGCGCTCGAGATGGACGTGGCGGCGCGCATCCTCGCCGGTGATCCACTTCGATTCGCCCGACGGCAAGCGCGATCTTGCCGTCGATCGACAGCGCCAGCTTGAGCGTGACGCGCGGGCGGCCGAGCTTCATTCGCGTGAGCCAGCCGGCGAGCGATCGCTTCGCCGTCCTCGCGCCCGACGCCGAGCTTCACGTCGATCCCCGCGGCGCGCAGACGTTTGATGCCCTTGCCCGCGGTGCGCGGATCGGGGTCCTTGAGCGCGACCACGACTCGCGCCGGCTTCGCCTTGATCAACAGGTCGGCGCAGGCCGGCCCGCGCTCGCTGGCGTGCGCGCAGGGCTCGAGCGTCACATAGACGGTGGCGCCCTTTGCGCGCCGCCCGGCCTGCTCCAGCGCAATCGCCTCGGCGTGCGGCCGGCCCCCGGCGGCGGTGGCGCCGCGGCCGACGATCTTGCCACCCGGCGAGACGATCACGCAGCCGACATTGGGATTGGGGGCGCTGCGGCCGCGCGACTCCTCGCCCAGCCGGACCGCCTCGGCCATGAACCGGCGGTCGGGACTCTACATCCCGAGCTGGTTCTCGAGCTTCTGGAATTGCCGTTGCCGCTCTTTGATCGCGGCGTCCTTGGCCGCCTGGTCCTTCTTCTGGTCGGCGACGATCTCGGCGTCGGTCCGGTTCGGCGCGTAGAGCTCGACCTCGACCACCTGCGGCGGCGGCGCTGTGCCGATCTTGGCATCGACCAGGAATTCGATGACGATGATCGCCGTGACCAGCACCGCGAGCGCGCCGCCGATCACCTGCTCGCGGCTGCGCTGGCGCATGAAAGCGCGAAGGTCGGCGATGGCGGCCCAAGGGCTGACCGGGCGCGGGAACCACGACATGGGTCAAAGATAGGGCGGTCGGCGCGCGACCGCCAGTGGCGCCGCGCCTCAGCCGTCGAGCTGGAAGCGAAGCCTGATCACCATCGACGACGTCACGGGGCGTCCGCCCTCGATCGCCGGCTTATAGCGCCAGTGAGAGAGAAGGTGGCGCCGGGCCGACTCGAGGAATGCCGGATCGACCCGCCCTAGCGGCTCGACCGCAATCACGCGTCCGCGCTCGTCGATGGTGATCCGGAGCTGGAGCACGGCCTCCTCTTCGCTGGCAATCTTCGAGGCCGGATAGGGTGGCTTGAGGTCCCAGGCCGGGGTGAGGAGCCGGGCTTCGCTCCGCGCAAGCTCGACCGGGCGCGGCGGATCGGGGACCGTAAAGGTCGGAGGTCCGACGGTCGGGCCCGGATCCACGGGGGTTTGGTCAACGGCAACCGGGCCGGGCACCTTGATTGGCACGACGGAGGCTGTGTGGTCGATCTGACTTTCGTTGGGCTGAGGCCGGGTCGGATTTTGGTGTGTCGGAGGAGGGGGCTTGGGCGTCGGAATTAACTCGACGCCGATCGGCGGGTTCAGGATCCGCCCTGGCAAATCCAATTTTGCGCTCATCACTACCGCGAGAACCGCGGCGTGAAGGCCGATCACGACCAACAAGGTGCTGGGGCTCGACGGGCGGTCGGCGACGATCGGACGACTGGCGGCGTAAGCGAGCATTATACCCCTCCTTCACGCAATTTGGATGAGCGCAATGTTACATCATAACATGCCGTCCGCCAAGCCGGAAAATCGGACGCTTGCGAGAATTCGTGGCTATCGGCGCGCGGCGGCGTTCAGGCGCTCGAGCGCGCGGGCCTTCCCCATCTGCTCGACCAGCCCCGCCATTTCGGGCCCGCTCTCGCGTCCTGTCAGCGCGAGGCGGAGCGGGTGGAACAGCTCGCGGCCCTTCTTGCCGGTCGAAACCTTGACCTGCTCGGTCAGTGCGCGCCACGGCCTGTCGGCCCATTCGATCGCTTCTGCAGCCGCGGCCGCCTCGCGCGCGACCAGCCGCTCGTCGTGGCTGAGCTCGGGCGGCTCGATCTCGCCGTGAAGCACGTCGAACCAACCGCCGAAATCGGACAATCGCTCGAGGTTGGGCCGGAGCAGCAGCCAATCCGCTTCGGTCGCGCCGCCGGGCAACCGGTCCGCGACGTCCGAATAGGGCAGGTTGTGGAGCAGGCGCGCATTGATCAGCTCGACCTCGTGCGGGTCGAAATGGGCCGGAGCGCGGCCGAAGATCGAAAAGTCGAAATCCGCGGCGAGCGCTTCGATGTCGGCGATGGGCTCGACCGGCTGCGAAGTCCCGATCCTCGCCAGCACGTCGAGCAAGGCAATCGGCTCGACACCCTCCTCGCGCAAATGCGGGGCGCCATAGGAGCCGAGCCGCTTCGACAATTTCCCCTCTGCCGCCACCAGAAGCGCTTCGTGCGCAAAGGCCGGCGGCGGAGACCCGAGCGCCTCGAACATCTGTATCTGGACGGCGCTGTTCGACACATGGTCCTCGCCGCGGACCACGTGGGTGACGCCGAGATCGACGTCGTCGATCACGCTTGGCAGCAGATAGAGCCAGCTGCCGTCCTCGCGCCGAACGACCGGGTCGCTGAGCAATTTCGGATCGAACTTCTGCTCGCCGCGAATGAGGTCGGTCCACACGATCGGGTGCACGTGATCGAGTCGGAAGCGCCAGTGCGGCGCCCGGCCTTCGGGCGCCGGGGCAACCCCCTCGGGCGGGCGCTCGTAGACCGGCGGCAAGCCGCGGCCGAGCAACACCTTGCGCCGAAGCTCGAGCTCCTCGGGCGTTTCGTAAGCGGCATAGACGCGGCCAGCTGACTTCAGCCGTTCGAACTCCCGGCTGTAGAGGTCGAAGCGCTCCGACTGGCGGACGATCTGGTCCGGGACCAGCCCAAGCCAGGCAAGGTCATCTCGGATCGCCTCATCGAATTCCATGGTCGAGCGCTCGCGGTCGGTATCGTCGATCCTGAGAATGAATTTGCCGCCACGCTTCCGCGCGAAGAGATAGTTGTGCAGCGCCGTGCGGATATTGCCGACGTGCAGGCGGCCGGTCGGTGACGGCGCAAAGCGGGTCACGACTGTCATCGCGGCAGCTTCACGTCGGGACCGGTGTGGAAGAAGTTGCTGATCGGGTAGCGGCGGTCGCGGCCGAAATTGCGGCTGCCGATCTTCACCCCCGGCGGTGCCTGGCGGCGCTTGTATTCGGCCTTGAGCAGCTTGGCCTCGATGTCGGCGACGAGCGCCATGTCCGCGCCAGTCGCCTGGGCCACCTCCCTTACGCTCAGCTCCTTGTCGACCAGACCTTCGAGGATTCGGTCGAGCACGGCGTAGGGCGGCAGGCTGTCCTCGTCTTTCTGGCCGGGACGCAGCTCGGCCGAGGGCGGCTTGGCAATCACGCGGGCGGGCATCACCGGTCCGTCAGGGCCAAGCGCGCCTTCGGGCCGGTGCTGGTTGCGCCACCGCGACAGCGCGAACACCGTCAGCTTGTAAGCGTCCTTGAGTACCGAATAGCCTCCGGCCATGTCGCCGTAGAGCGTCGCATAGCCGACCGACATCTCGCTCTTGTTGCCGGTGGTCAGCAGCATCTGGCCGTGGGCGTTGGAGAGCGCCATCAAGGCGACCATCCGAAGCCGCGCCTGGACGTTCTCGGCGGCCGGGCCGGACAGCTGCGGAAGCATGCCGTCGAGCGCATCGACTCCAGGCGCGATCGAGACGACGTCATGACGGCAGCCCAAAAGGCGGGCGCACTCGCGGGCGTCCTCGAGGCTCTCGTCGCTGGTATATTTGGACGGCAGCATCACGCCCCACACCTTCTCGGGCCCGAGCGCATCGACCGCGACGGCGGCAGAGAGGGCACTGTCGATCCCGCCCGACAGGCCGAGAATCACGCCGGGAAAGCCGTTGCGGGTCACGTAATCGCGGAGCGCAACCATCATCGCGCGATAAACGTCCGCCGGAAAGGCATCGAGCTCATGCTCGCAGCGCGTTTCGCACCGCCAGCCGTCGGGAGCGCGAACCCAGTCGGTGACCAGCAGCGCCTCTTCCCAATCGGGCATTTGCACGACCCGCTCACCGTCCGGATGCATGACGAACGAGGAGCCGTCGAACGCCAGCTCGTCCTGACCTCCGACGCGGTTGATGTAGGCGAGCGGAAGCCCCGTCTCGACCACGCGCGAGCGCACCAGTTTCTCGCGCAATATGTCCTTGTCGAGCTCATAAGGGCTGCCGTTTGGCACCAGCAGCAGTTCCGCGCCGGCTTCAGCGAGATGGCTGCACACCACCTCCTGCCAGATGTCCTCGCAGACCGGAACTCCGAGCTTCACGCCGCGGAACTCGATCGGCTCGGGCAACGGCCCCGACGCGAAGACTCGCTTCTCGTCGAAGGTGCCGTAGTTGGGCAGCTCGCGCTTGAGCGTGCGGCCGACGATCCGGCCGCCGTCGGCAAGGATCATGGCATTGTAGTTGAGGCTGCCTTCGGCGACGATGGTCCCGATCAGCATTGCCGGTCCCGGCTCGATCGTCGCCTCGACCAGTTTCTCCGCGGTTTCCATCGTGCGCCGAACGAACTCGGGCTTGAGCACCAGATCCTCGGGCGGATAGCCGGTCAGCTGAAGTTCCGGGCACATCAGCAAATCGGCCCCTGCCGCGCGCCGCCGCATGTCGAGCATCGCGGCGGCATTGCCCTCGAGATCGCCGACCCGCTGGTTCATCTGGGCGAACGCAATCTTTAGGCGGTCGGTCATGCTGCGCTCGCCTTTAACGCACGGCTGCGCTCCGGCAATCCTTCGTCGCGCTCAGGACGTGCCTTTACGGCAGAGCGGGTCGGTCGCTAAGGCGAGGAAGTCCTTGGGGGATCGGTGCGATGAAATTGCTCGCGGGAAACAGCAACCTGCCGCTAGCCAAGTCGATCTCCGACTATCTCGAGATAGAGCTGACCGAAGCGAGCGTCCGGCGCTTCGCCGATGAGGAGATTTTCGTCGAGATCAACGAGAATGTCCGCGGCGAAGACGTGTTCGTGGTCCAGTCGACCAGCTATCCGGCGAATGACAATCTGATGGAGCTGCTGATCTGCATCGACGCGCTGCGGCGCGCATCGGCCAAAAGGATCACCGCCGTCGTCCCGTATTTCGGTTACGCCCGCCAGGACCGCAAACCGGGCCCGCGCACCCCAATTTCGGCCAAGCTCGTCGCCAATCTGATCACCGTCGCCGGCGCCAGCCGGGTGCTTTCGATCGATCTCCACGCCGGCCAGATCCAGGGCTTCTTCGACATCCCGACCGACAATCTGTTCGCGTCCCCGGTGATCGCCGCCGACATCCAGGCGCGGTTCGCCAACCGCGAGCTGCTGGTGGTATCGCCCGACGTCGGCGGCGTGGTGCGCGCGCGCAGCCTCGCCAAGCGCATCGGCAACGTTCCTTTGGCGATCGTCGACAAGCGCCGCGAGCGCGCTGGCGAGAGCGAGGTGATGAACATCATCGGCGAGGTCGAAGGGCGCACCTGCATCCTCATCGACGATATCGTCGATTCGGCCGGAACCCTGTGCAATGCAGCCGCCGCATTAAAACAGGAGGGCGCCACCGAAGTGTTCGCTTATTCGACCCACGGCGTGCTCTCGGGCGCGGCGGCGGCGCGCGTCGCCAAGTCCGAATTGAGCGAGCTGGTCGTCACCGACACGATCTGGAGCGGCGAGCCCGACCCCAAGGACGGCAAAATCCGCCGCCTGACCATCGCCCCTTTGCTAGGCGAGGCGATCCGCCGGATCGCCGACGAAAGTTCGGTGTCGAGCCTGTTCGACTGAGGCGGCAGAACCAACGATGAGCATGACGCTGGTCCTGTGGAAGGCGCCCATCACGGACGATCCCGACGAGGCGAAACTGCTGCTCGAGCCGTGGTACGAGCGCGAGGACGATAGCGCGTTCGAGCCGAGCGAGGACCTGCGCATCATGCTGGATCGGCTGCTCGCGCAGTGGCCGTTCGATCCGGAAACGGGGACTGCGCCTTGGGCCGACGGGCCCGAGAACACGGGACGGCTGCTCGATCTCAGCATCAGCTGGGGCGGCGATGACCGAATTCTCGCGGACATCACTGCGCTCGCGAGAATCCACGGGCTGGTCCTTTACGATCCGCAGGGCCCGGACATTTTCCTGCCAACCGACCCGATCGAGGAGCTGACGGAGTTCCCCGGCTTCAAGCTGGTCGACTGGCTGAAGATCGGCGCGATGGTGCTCGCTCTGTCGGGCATCACCTATGCTGCCTGGCTGATCCCGCATTGGATTCGCTGGCTGGCAGCGGTGATCGCCGGCTTCTTTGCGTTGGCCGCGTGGTTCGTGCTGGGATGCATGATCTTCGGCCGCCAGATCATGACCAGCGATGCCGCCCGCCGCGACTGATCTTGCCTGATGGCGACGCTGCCTCTATAGGCGCGCGCTTCCAACTTATTGGAAAACCGAATGGCCCGGCCAGTTAGGGCTGCCGAGGCGGTTCGAAAAACGTCGTCCTCGCGAAAGCGAAGGACCCACAAGGAGACGAAAATGCCCAAGCTGAAGACCAAGAGCGGGGTGAAGAAACGCTTCACCGTCACCGCGAGCGGAAAGATCAAGCACGGCGTCGCTGGCAAGCGCCACCGGCTGATCAGCCACAACGCCAAGTACATTCGCCAGAACCGCGGCACAGAAATTCTCGCCGACGCCGATACGGCGCGCGTGAAGGCCTGGGCCCCGTACGGCCTGAAGTAAGGAGGCCGGAACATGGCACGCGTCAAACGGGGTGTAACCACCCGCGCCAAGCACAAGCGCATCCTCGACAATGCGAAGGGCTATTACGGCCGCCGCAAGAACACCATCCGCATCGCCCGCCAGGCGGTCGAGAAGGCCGGGCAATACGCCTATCGCGACCGCAAGGTGAAGAAGCGCAGCTTCCGCGCTTTGTGGATCCAGCGCATCAACGCCGCGGTGCGCGCGGAGGGCCTGACCTACGGCCAGTTCATCCACGCGCTCAAGCTCGCCGGCATCAATCTCGATCGCAAGGTGCTCGCCGACATCGCGATGCACGAAGGCGAGGCTTTCAGCGCGATCATCGCCCAGGCCAAGGGCGCGCTGGAGAAGAAGGCGGCTTAGGCCATCTCAGGCACGAACAGAGAAGGGCGCCGGGAGCAATCCTGGCGCCCTTTTTCTTGGGCGCGGGCGAGCGTAGAACGACGGCGGGGGATCAACGCCATGCGCAGCATCATCGTTTTCGGAGCGGGGCTTGTGCTCGCGACTTCGGCGCTGGCAAACGACACGACCGCGAGCAGCGGCGCGGGCGGCCTGGTGCTTCAGCGCACCGATGCCGTCGACATGGTCTCCGAGGATCTGTTCGTTTCGGCCGACCGGATCCGGATCCGCTACGTCTTTCGCAACCGCACGCCGCGCGACGTGGATACGATCGTCGCCTTTCCGATGCCGGACCGCGACCTTGGCGAGGAATATGGCGGCGACGTCGGTTACCCGTCGGACTTTAGAACTTCGCGTGGCGGGCCGGCCGATTACCGCCAGGCTCGAGCGAAAGGCGGTGATCAAGGGCAAGGATTACACCGCGCTGCTCGGCCAGCTGAAGGTCCCGAATGCACCCGATTCGATCAACGACGCGACCAAGGCGATGGACCAGCTAGCTCCGGCGCAGAAGGCTCGTCTGGTCAAGCTCGGGCTCGCCGGCGACGAGGAATATGGCAACACCGGCCAAGGGATGAAGCACCACCTCATACCGCTGTGGACGGTCAAGGACAGCATGTGGTGGCGGCAGCGCTTCCCGGCCGGGCGCGACCTGGCCATCGAGCATAATTACGTCCCCGGCGTCGGCGGCAGCGTCGAAAGCGCAATCGCCTTCAAGCAATTCCGGACAACGAGCGACAGCCGGCAGATGATCAAGCGTTATTGCATCGGCCGCGAGTTCCTCGCGGCGGTCGATCGCCTGTCCCGGAAGGACCAGACGAATGGACCGGGCATGCCCGACACGTGGATCGATTACATCCTCACCACCGGTGCCAATTGGCGCTCACCGATCGGCAGCTTCCGGCTGGTGGTCGACAAGGGCAAGCCGGGCAATTTGGTCAGCTTTTGCGAGACTGGCGTGAAGAAGATTGGCCCGACGCAATATGAGGTGCGGCACGCCAACTGGCGGCCGGCGCGCGACCTTCACGTGCTGATCATCCAACCCGCGCGCTAGGGCGCGACTGGCTCCCGCTCGAGCATCGCGCGGTCCCATTTGGCGAGTTCGGCCGCCGCGACATAGGCCGATTCCAGGAACTCGCCGAGCATTGCCTTGGGATTGTCCGCGGCGCGGACTTGCGCATAAGACAGGACGAATTCGCCGAGCGTCTCGTCGAAGCGGCCATGAGCGACCTTCGCTTCGCGATATCCCTCTGGCGCCGGATAGATGTAGCTGTAGAACATCGGCTCGACCGGTGCCGCGCCGCCTGCCCAGAAGCCAACGCTGATGACTTCGCGGTTGTAGGCTTCGCGCGTGATGCGGTCGGGCAGGCCCGGCATTCCGCCAGGATGCGGCGGCGCTTCTCGGCCGGAATAGACGTTGACGGCAAGATCGAAGCCGCCCCACCAGAATTGCACTGGGCTGGCCTTGCCAGCGAAACCGGCGCGGTAGCGCGCGAACACCGGAATCATCGCGGCCAGCGCTTCGCGCAGCCGCTCAGCCGAATTGCGGTCGTATTCCCGGCGCGTCGTGTCTTCGGCGAACGGGATCGCGCCTTCGATCTCGTTGGGCATGCCGTTGAAGGTCGACGGCAGTTCGTGGCGGTCGAGCAAGGCAATGAGCCGGTGATGGAGCGCGGCGACGCTGCCGGCGTTGAGCGGAAGCTCTTCGCGCGATTCATCACTCGCCCACATCACGATCGCGTGGCGGCAAAGGTCGAGCGTCAGCGTGAAAGTCCGGCCGTCGCTGGCCTCGGTCGGCAGCGTCGCGAGGCCGCGCGCATTGGGCTGGAGTGCGACGTGCCAGCCGTGATTCATCCACGGCGCATGGGCGACGCGGATCTTGCCCAGCATCTGCGCGGCCAGATGCAGCAAGGTCAAAGTCTCGTGGTCTCGTTCGGGGCTTAGCTCGGGCCAATCGCTCATCGCGGCGCGACCGTAGCACAGGACTTTGCATTTTGCGCCGCAGCGCGGCTAGAGCCGGGCATGGCCGCCGACATCCTCGACGAAATCCGGAACGCGGGCGACCTTGCGGCGGTCGAGGCGCTGCGCGTTAGACTGCTCGGAAAATCGGGTGAAATCACCGCCAGGCTCAAGTCGCTGGGGTCGATGGACCCGCAGGCCCGCGCCGCACAGGCGCCCGAGGTCCACGCGCTGCGCGAGGCCGTCACCGCCGCGATTGCCGAGCGCAAGGCGACGCTCGACGCGGCCGAGCTCGAACGCCGGCTCGCGACCGAGACGATCGATCTGTCACTGCCCGCGCCGGATACGGTCGTCGGCACGGTCCACCCGGTCAGCCAGGTGATGAACGAGCTCGCCGAAATCTTTGCCGACCTTGGCTTTTCGGTCGCCGAGGGGCCGGAGATCGAGACCCAATGGTATAATTTCACAGCGCTCAACATGCCCGAATTCCACCCGGCGCGGGCGATGCAGGACACCTTCTATTTGGAGCCGCGCAGTCCGGGCGAAGAGCCGCGCGTGCTGCGCACGCATACTTCGCCGGTGCAGATCCGGGCCATGGAAGTGCAGCCGCCGCCGCTCAGGATCATCGCGCCCGGACGGGTCTATCGGTCGGACAGCGACGCGACGCACACGCCGATGTTCCATCAGGTCGAGGGCCTCGCAATCGACCGCGACATCACGCTTGGCCATTTGCGCTGGACGCTCGAGACCTTCCTCAAGGCCTTCTTCGAGCGCGACGACATCATCATCCGCATGCGCCCCTCTTATTTCCCATTCACCGAGCCGTCTGCCGAGGTCGACGTCGGCTGGTCGATGGAGAAGGGCCGGCGGGTCGTCGGCGGCTGCGAAGGGTGGATGGAAGTCCTTGGGTCGGGGATGGTCCACCCCAGAGTGATCGCCAATTGCGGCCTCGACCCGAACGAATGGCAGGGCTTCGCCTTCGGCTGCGGGATCGATCGGCTGGCGATGCTCAAATATGGAATGGATGACCTGCGCGCCTTCTTCGACGCAGACCTGCGATGGCTGAAGCACTATGGATTCCGCGCGCTCGACGTGCCGACGCTGTCCGGCGGGGTTGGCGCATGAAATTCTCGCTGTCGTGGCTCAAGGAGCATCTGGAGACCGATGCTTCGGCGGAGGACCTCGCCGAGAAGCTGACCAATATCGGGCTCGAGGTCGAGGAGCTGTCGAACCCGGCGGAGGCGCTGGCACCGTTCAAGGTCGCGCGCGTGCTCACCGCGGACAAGCATCCGCAGGCCGACAAGTTGCAGGTGCTGACCATCGACGCGGGCGAGGGGGCGGTTCAGGTCGTGTGCGGAGCGCCCAACGCGCGCGCCGGAATGCTCGGCGTGTTCGGACCGCCCGGCGCCTATATCCCCGGCAGCGACATGACCTTGAAAGTCGCGGCGATCCGCGGGGTCGAGAGCCGCGGGATGATGTGCTCGGCACGCGAGCTCGAGCTTGGCGAGGATCATGCCGGGATCATCGAGCTTCCGGGCGACGCGCCGGTCGGCACGCCGTTCACGGCCTATGCCGGGCTCGACGATCCGGTGTTCGATGTCGCGGTCACCCCAAATCGCCAGGATTGCATGGGCGTGCGCGGGATCGCCCGCGACCTGGCGGCAGCCGGCATGGGCAGGCTGAAGCCGCTGGCAATCCCGCAGATCGAGGGCAGCCTTCCGTGCCCCGTTCCGGTCAGCATCGAGGATCCCGAGGGCTGTCCGGCCTTCTTCGGCCGAGCAATCCGCGGGCTGACCAACGGCGCCTCACCCGACTGGATGCAGCGCCGCCTCAAGGCCGCGGGCCAGCGGCCGATCTCGGCGCTGGTCGACATCACCAATTATGTGATGCTCGATCATGGCCGACCCGCCCATGCCTACGATATCGCCAGGCTGGCCGGCGGCCTCACCGCGCGCGCTGCCAAGGCCGGCGAGAAGGTGCTCGCTCTCAACGAGAAGGAATACACGCTCGAGCCCTTCATGACGGTGATCGCCGACGACAAGCAGGTTCACGACATCGGCGGGATCATGGGCGGCGAGGATTTGGGCGTTAGCGAAGCGACAACCGACGTGATGCTCGAGATCGCCTATTTCACGCCCGAGCGGATCGCGCGAACCGGCCAGGCGCTTGGGCTCACCAGCGACGCCCGCAGCCGGTTCGAGCGCGGAGTTGATCCTGCATTCCTCGACGATGGGCTTGCCATCCTCACCGGGTTGATCCTCGACATCTGCGGCGGCGAGCCGTCGGCCGAGGTCCGCGCCGGCCATCCGCCGATCGAACGCCGCATGATCCGCTTCGATTATGACCGAACGAAGAAGCTCGGCGGGATCGATGTCCCCGAAACCCGCCAAAGCGAGATCCTCGAAAGCCTCGGCTTCGAGGTGAACGGCGCGGACGTCACCATCCCGACATGGCGGCGTGACGTCGAAGGCCCAGCCGACCTGGTCGAGGAGGTCGCGCGAATCCACGGCTACAACAAAGTGCCCTCGACCGCGCTCGAGCGCGAGCCGGGGGTCGCTCACCCGACGGCGACACGAGCGCAGCTGATCGAGCGGAGAATTCGCCGGACGGCGGCCGCGCGCGGCCTGGACGAAGCAGTGACCTGGAGTTTCATCTCGGAGGCCGAAGCCGATGCGTTCGGCGGCAGCGAATGGCGGCTGGCCAATCCGATCAGCGAAGAGATGAAGGTCATGCGGCCGTCGCTCCTGCCCGGGTTGATCGCCGCCGCGCGCCGCAATCTCGACCGCGGCGCCGCATCGGTGCGGCTGTTCGAGATCGGCCGCCGTTATCTGGGTGACGCCGAGCACCCGACGCTCTCGCTCCTGCTGGCCGGCGAGAAGCGGCCTCGCAGCTGGCAGACCGGCAAGGCGCAAACCTTCGACGCGTTCGATCCAAAGGCGGAAGTGCTGGCGCTCCTCGACGCGGCGGGGGCGCCGGTCGCCAGCCTCCAGGTGATCCAGGACGCAGGCCCAAACTGGCATCCCGGGCGATCGGCCAAGCTCGGGCTCGGGCCAAAGACGATCGTCGCGCGCTTCGGCGAGCTCCATCCGGGGCTTGGCAAGCTGGTCGAAGCTCCAGCCGGCGCAGTCGCGGCGGAAATCTATCTCGACGCCATCCCGGAATTGCGCTCGATCGAGCGAGCGCGCCCGGCCTTCGCCCCGCTTGCTCTTCAGTCGATCACGCGCGATTTCGCGTTCGTGGTTCCCGCCGATCTTGCGGGCGAGGCCCTGGTGAAAGCGATCCGGGGGAGCGACAAGGCGGCGATTACCGGCGCCCGGCTGTTCGACCGGTTCGAGGCGCCCGAGGGCCTGTCGCTCGCGGTCGAAGTGACGCTCCAGCCGCTCGACAAAAGCTTCACCGACGAGGAGATCGGTGCGATCTCGAGGCGCATCGTCGACGCCGCCGGGAAATTAGGCGCTCGCCTCAGGAGCTAGTTCCAGCGCGTTCATCGCGGCATGGACCCGCGCCTCGGCATCCTCGCGCTTGAGGCCGGGCGGGATCGTGTCGCCGACCTTGAAGGTCACGATGCCGCTGCGGTGGACCAGGCCCCTGCCCCACAGCCGCCCGCTGTCGACCGCGACCGGCACGACCGGCAATCCGAGTGCGCGGTAGAGGCCGGCGAAGCCCGATCTCAAAGGCGGAGCTTCGCCCGGCCTAACGCGCGTCCCTTCCGGGAAAATGATCACCGGCCGCGCCGACGCGATCGCCTCCTTGCCCGCCGCAACCATTGCACGCAGCGCTTTGGCGCCCGCGGTTCGCTCGACAGGGATCACGCCGTATTGGCGGGTGAGGAACCCGAACAGCGGGATGTCGGCCAGTTCCTTTTTCATCACCATGACCGGAAGATGGGTCAGCCGCACCATCTCCAGCGTCTCGTACATCGACTGGTGCTTGACGGCGAACAGATAGGCGCCCTTCGGGAGCACGCCTTCGACCCGCGAGCGGATGCCAAGCACCTTCCCCGTAAGCCAGTGATGCATATCGACCCAGCTGAGTACTACCTTGAGCGTCGGGCGACGCCCAAACAGGCTCGCCGCCGTTCCGGCGAGCACCCACAGGACCGTCGCCGGATAGAAGATCGCAGCGAACAGCAACGACCGCAGGAGCGCGATCAAATGTCGGCCCACACGGCCAGCCGGCGGAGGAGATATTTGTTATACTCGCCGAACAAGGTGATGAAGCTCGGCTCGGTGCGGACCGCGTCGGTCACCAGCTGATATTTATCGCCGAGCACCTTGCCGAACTCGTAGCGCGCGCGGCGCATGTGCCAGTCGCTGGTGATCAGCCGCACCGAAGTGAAATGGTGCCTGGCGAGCCAGCGCAACGCTTCCTCGGCATTGGAGCGGGTGTCGACGGATTCGGTGCCAAGATCGACGCAGCATTTGAGCAGCGCCTGGCTCCCATCGCCCAGGCGCCGGGCCATGTCCGCCTTGGTCACGGAAGGGTCGGCCCCCGCGACCAGCATGCGCTTGGCCTTATGTTCGCGAAGCACCCCGATGCCGTGTTCGATCCTGCCGCTGCCACCGGTCAGAACAACCACCGCGTCGGTCGCCGGCACGTTCGAGTTTGCAGGCTTGCCCAAAGTGAAGGCGAACAGGACGAACCCAAGCGCATAAAAAATGGCGAGAAGCGAGGCGGCGCGGGCGATCATAGGGTCTGGCGCAATGCTGCGAGAACAGCTGTGCGGGCAACCCAGGTCGAAAGCGCAGTCAGCGCGATCGGCACCAGAGCAAGCAGGACCAGATCGCCCGGCGCCAGCGAGGCCCCGCCCGTCAGCTCTCCGGCAAACGATGCGCTTGCCGCGAGCAGCGCCAGGACGAATGCGGCAACGGCTCCTCCGATCAGGCTTCCGGTGAGCGCATCGACCGCGATCTTGCGCTGGAACAGGCGGGTGATCTGATGGTCGGTCGCGCCGATGCCGTGCATCACCTCGATGGTGAAGCGGTGGGTATCGAGCGCTCCCCGAGCGGCGAGGACGACCGCTGCTGCAGCCGCTCCTGCGAGCAGCAGCACCAGCGTCAACGCCAGCCATTGCAACGCCCTCAATGACCTGACCAGCGGACCGAGGCTCTCGCGGTGCGCGATCAGCCGCGCCCCGGGCGAGGACGCCTGGACTCGCCGTTCGATCGCGCCGAGGTCGGCGCCGGGGCGGACGTCGAAGGTCACCAGCGCCGGTACCGGCAGGTCGGCGCTTGCTCCGGCTGGCCCGAGCCAGCGTCCGAGGAGGCGCCGCATCTCCGCTTCCGGGACACCCTCCGCCGAAGTCACGCCGGGGCTCGTCCGGATTGCCTGAAGCACCGGCTCGAAGCCGCGGCGTCCGTCGGGGATCTGAACCGAATAGCGCGCCTCGACCCCCTTCGCGACGGTCGAAGCGGTGTTCGACAGGGCAAGCCCGGCCGCGGCGACCAGCATCATCGAGAAGGTCATGATCGCAATCACCCACGGCGTCGGGCCACGCAGCGGGCGGGCTCCGAGCACCCGGCGTTCGGACGGCGAGGCGAGCATCCAATCGAAAATCATGTCGCGCCCGGCGCGGCTGGCGGGTTGCGAAGGGCGCCGGTGCGATCGACGATCGAGCCGCTCTCGAGGCGGATCATCTGCGCGCCCGGAGTGGCGCTGATCAGGCCGACATCGTGGGTCGCAACGACCACCGTGGTCCCGAGCTGATTGAGCGCGGTGAACAGATGGATAAGGCGCCTTGCCATTTCGGCATCGACGTTGCCGGTCGGTTCGTCGGCGACCAGCAGCTCGGGCCGGCTGATCACCGCCCGGGCGATGGCGACGCGCTGCTGCTCACCGCCCGACAGCGTCGGAGGACGGGCGCTGGCGCGGTCGGCAAGGCCGACCCAGGCGAGCATCTCGCGCACCGGGCCTTCGACTTCTTCCTCGCGCGTGCCCGCCGACCCGCAGCGGAAGAGCGACGTTGTCGAATGCGGAGAGGTGCCGAATCAGTCGGAAGTCCTGGAACACGACCCCGATGCGCCGGCGGAACGGTGGCAGGAGCTCGCGCTCGGCATCGGTCAGTTCCTCATCGAACAGCCGGATTCGCCCGCGCGTCGGCCGCTGCGCGAGATAAAGCAATTTGAGCAGCGAGGTCTTGCCCGCCCCCGAGGGCCCGGTGAGGAAATAGAAGCCACCCTTGGCGAGGCGGAAGTCGAGGTCGCGCAGCACTTCGGCGCCCGTGCCGTAGCGCAGGCCGACGCTGTCGAATTCGACGATTGCCGACAGTTGAATTTCCTCCCGCTCCGCGCCACCAACCGGGCAAGGTCAACTCCTTGCCATATGCGGCGCATTCCTGTTTACCCTGCGTTGACCGTCACGGAAGTGGGCTTTTGCTGTAATGATCCTCACCTGCCCCAATTGCAGCACGCAATATGTGGTGAAGGACGGCGCGATCCCGCCCCAGGGGCGGCAGGTGCGTTGCGCTTCGTGCAAGCACAGCTGGCACCAGGATCCTGAAGCTGCGGGCGAGCTCACTCTTGGCCCGGAAGCCGAAGCGGCCGAGCCGGCGGAAGAGAATGAGAGCATCGCCGAAGCAGCGATGATCGACCCGAGCACCGGCCCCGAGGCCGAGGAGCGCGCGTATGAGGAATCGGTGGTCGAAGGGGCGGTGGCCGAAGATCCCGGCGCCCAGGCGATAGCCCAGGAAGCCTATCCGCCGGTCGATGTGATGGCGGGCTTTTCTGCGGATTATGATGCTCCGCCGGCGCCCGAGGCACAGCCGGACGACGATTTCAGCCCGTTCGCGGACCGCGATTACGGCGAGCCGCGGCGCCGCAGCCCGGTCCTGGCGATCCTGATCGTGCTGATCCTGATCGCCGCCGCGGCCGCAGCCTTCTGGTTCTTCGCCCCGGTGGAATGGAAGCACCGGCTGGGCCTGGCCGACGCCGGCACCACGCCGCTGACCCTGGTCACCACCCATATGGATCGGCAGAAGCTCGCCAGCGGCAACGAGTTGCTGACCGTAGCCGGGCGCGTCGTCAATCCGACCGCGGCGAGCCATTCGGTGCCGCCGATCTATGCGCGGCTCAAGACCAAGAGCGGGCAGGTGATCTATTCGTGGACGATCGCGCCGCCGGCGCCGACCCTCGCTCCCGGCGCGAGCGCATCGTTCAACAGCGCCGAGGTCAACGTTCCCTCGGGCGGGGACGAGCTGACCATCAGCCTGGGCGACCCACGCGCCTGAATTTCTACTGGAATTCTATTAGCTTAGCAGGTTGTGCCGAGCCTTCGGCGCGGATCGATCACGGTGCGCTCGGCGCCTTCGCACCTTCCCGGGCCTCACCGAAACTGACGTCGCGCCGGACAGGATGCGGATCGTCGCGCGGGCCTGCACCCTGGCGCGACCGGGCCGCTGCGGGCGGCTGGGCGGACGCGGCGATGGCGGCGGCTGCAGCGAGAAGAAGCATGGCACAGGCGTAACGCCTGCCCCGCCAAATGGTAAACAGTGTCTTAACCTTTGTCCCCCGATGGCACGCATTGCGCGCTTTTGGGGGCTTTGCTAGACGCGCCGCCGTGCCAGTGACGGCGGCCCATCCGCCGGCTCATCTCATGACGTGCGGTCGTGGCGGAACTGGTAGACGCGCAGCGTTGAGGTCGCTGTGGCCGCAAGGCCGTGGAAGTTCGAGTTCTTCTCGACCGCACCATCAACCGACATGCTCGGACCGGGGCATGTTGGACATTGTGCTCGGGTCAGTGCCCGGCAGCCGGGGCTTCCGCCGATGCGATATTCGGCGCCGACACGACGTGGATCGCGCCCAGCCGCAGCGACCGATTTGTCCGCCGTGACAGTGGCGCTGGTGCCCAAATCGGCCGCGATCCTCGCCGCCACTGGCCGAGGTCTGCGCCACCCGAACCTGATAATTGCCGTAGGGCACGCGTTCGAACAGGAAGAAGCCGTCGAAATCGGTGCGCGCGGTGGCGACGACCTTGCCCGTTCCGTCGACCAGCTCGAGATCGAGGCCTTCGAAGCCGAGCCCGCCGTTCTTGACGATCGCGCCTTCGATGTCGCCGCCGCCGACGAGCCCGATCTGCACTTCGGCCGGAACGCCGGGCCGGGGAACGACGACCTGGAGCGCCTTCTTGGGGACCAGCATGGGATCCTCGAGGCTGGTCGCATCGATCCCGACCGCGACCGGGGTGAATGCGCTGAGACCGCCGATCGTGACCGAGCCCTTGGCGTCGGTCGGGCCGCTCGGCGAGCTTGGTCCCGGTCGTGATCAGCACGCCCTTTTCGAGCGGTTCGTCGGGATCGTGAACGCCATTGTCGTTGAGATCGCGATAAACCAGGCCGTGGACCACCCCGGCGCCGGCCAGCGGCCTGCGCGACATGGTGATCCCGTGCCGCGCGTCGAGCGAGAAATTGAGGTTGAGCCCGACCGCGACCGAGCCGTCGGTCGCCGCCTCGCCGGTCAGCGCGACGCCCATGGTATTGAACCGCCGGATGTGCGTGATCCGCATGCCGCCCGCGATGGTCCTGGCCGTCGTAGGCGATGCGCGCCCTCCCAGTCGGCATTTTCGGACGACGACCAGTAAGCCGACAATTCGGCCTGGCGGAATCGCGCCTTGGGCGAAACGTCGAACGTGGTCGAGCCGCGCAGCCGCACGGCGCCGATATGGCCGCTTCCGATCATGTCGAGAGTGAATTCGCCCGGCGGCGCCCTCGCCGACTTGAGATATTGCCGTTGGTAGCGCGCTTCGGCGCCGAGATTGAAGCGGTCGAAATTGGCCGACAGCCGCGCCGCGGCGTCGAGCTGCTTCGATGCCGTCCCTGCGATCGGTGAGATGGACCTCGGCATGGGCGGGAAAGACCGATCGGCCGAGCCGGAGCGGCGCGTCGAGCGCAGCGCGCACCTCGCGCATGCTCTGCTTGCCCGAGTCCTGCAAATGAAAATCGTTCGCAAGAAGCGCCTCGGCGTTGACGTTCACGGGGCCGAATTTGCCCAGGATCTGGGCGCGGGCGGCCAGCCCGCCGCTCGAATCGCGCGCCGCCGACACCTCGACCATCGCCGAGCCGACCGACCGCCGGACCGATCCTTCGACGAAGGTCAGCCTCTGGTCGTCGATCAGCATCATGCGCGCGAGCACGCCGACCGACGTTCGCTCGTCGATCCCGTGCTCGAGCGAGGCTGTCGCCTGCGCCTTGGGCAGATTGCGAGCCGTCCGGAGGCTTGTCGAGGGTGAAGATGTCCTTGCCGGGCTGATTGAACCCGGCCCAGTACCAGGTCCTGCCGGCGGGGACGTTGTCCTTGCCGACGTCGATCGTCTCCTGGCGGGTCTTGATCTGCCCCTGGGGGCCGTAAGCGACGATTGCGATCTCGTTCTCGCCGTACAAAAGCTGAACGTCGTCAAACACATAGCGTTGAGCTGGAATCCGACTTGGCAAAGCCGAGAAGCTCGCCGTTGCGGTAGATTTCGGCTTCCCAGCCGCTCGGCAGATCGCCTTCGAAGCGGGTGCGGTCGAACGCCGCCTGGGTGGTCAGCGGGCGGTTGGTGATGACCGCGCCGCGGCCGCTCGCGGCCGAGCCGGTGAGCTTGCTGTCGAAACCTTCGACGTCGCCGAAGCCGAAATGGGTCGCCTTGAGCGGACCGAGCAGCCCGCCGTCGGGATCCGAACGGTAAGCGCGCAGCCGCAAGTTGCTCGGAATGCCCTTCTGGGTCGTGGTCAGCTGCGCGTCGTAGGACAGAGCGGCGATCTCGCCCGCGGCATAGACCGAGCTCTGGCGATCGACCCGCATTCCGTCCCTGGCGCGGTAGGTCACCCCGGCGCTGACGACGAAGTCGAGCGCCGGCGCCCGCCACATGCGGTAGGGCAGGCGCACCTGGGGCAGGCTCTTGAGGTCGAAGCTGGCCGGGTGGAGGTGCTTGGCCCGCTCCTGGCGCTCCATCGCGAGTTCGACCGGAAGCTTGGCCTCGGATTCCAGCACCAGCACCGCGCCCGACGTGACCGGCTTGACCCCGATCCCGAACCAGCGGGTCAGCGCCGAGGTCTGGACGCACCAGCCGTCGGGCGTTTCGCGGACCGTTCCCGAAGCGAGCGGCTCGCTCTTGCCGCCATAGCTCGCGGTTCCCCCGCCATAATCGATCGCGATGCGGTTCGATTCCTTGAATGCCCAGCCGCTCGCTTTCCTGGCCGCGAGATCGACTTTCACGGGCACATCGAGCGCGGTCAGAAAGTCGCCTAAGACGACACATGTGCCTTCGGGCGTGTTGTAGGCGCGAACGCCGTCGCCGAGCTTCAGCTGGCGGATGTTGACGTCAAGAAGGAACTGCTCGTCCGGATCCGCGGTCCAGCGGGCGCTTGCCGGCGGGCGGCGTGGATGCGGCAACGCCGCCGGCGCACAGCGCCAGCAGCATCGCCGCCTTGCGCAGCCATTTGCGGCCGCCGGCCATGAGCTGTGGCTCCCGCTCCGGCCGCCCCTAGCGAATCACCGCCTGGGTTTCGGCCAGCACGCGGCTGCCGTCGTCGAAGGTTTCGACATATTGGACGGTGACCGGGCCGGAGATTCCGGACTGGTGAGCGGCGTCGAACGGGACGAGGACCCGGCGGACTCCGATTTCCTTGTAGACCGCGACCGCCTTCTGCACCGCGACCGGGTTTTTGACTCCGGGCTGGAGGACGCGGACCTCGCCGAAGGTCGAACGGTCGCCCTTGCGGCTCAAGATCGAGCGCGACGGCGGGCTTGCCGTCCTTCTTGTCGAGATGGACGTTGGCGATCCCGGCCTGCGCCTGGAGGTTGCCGAGCCGGACGATGACCGGAATGGTGACGCCGTAGACGGGCGTAAGCTGGAAGCGCACGCCCTTGGCCGGCTCGCTCGCCGACGCGGGAACCACCGGGTTGGCCGGCGGAATCGCGCGAAACAGCATGTGCACGCGATATTCGCCGTCGGGCAGGCCCTGAGGCGGCCGGGCGGCGATGCGGATCGCCTGCGGCTGGTGCGGCGCCAGAACGACGCGCCGCGGGGCGTAGACGATCATGTCGGCCGCGGCCTTGTCCTCGGCGGTGGGCTCGGCGACGTCGACCAGGCCGCCGTCCTCGGTCATCCGGCGGAACTCGACCGAGATGCGATAGGTCGCCGGCTCCTCGCCGATATTGTTGAGGATGACCTCGGCGCCCTTGCGGCCGTCGAGCACGATCCGCGTCGGAGCGACGAGCAGGTCGCCGATGCCGGCGCTGCGCGGGCGTGGCGGCGAACAGAAGCGGCGCGGCAAGCACGCCAAGGACGGACTGGGTCCGGCGGTTCATCATGGTGATCCCCCACTTTGCTCCGGTCTGGAGCGATCACCTCCTCTTTGGTCCGGAATGGTTTATTTTCGGTCAACCATGACCGTTGAACCCGCTGAAATGTGCCAAAAATGTCGCGTTTGGGCGGTTCAATAGTCGACGGTGACGTTGAACGTGCCCGAATAGGTTCCACCGGCAGTGCTCGAGCTCAGCACGATCGACCCGCCGAGCGGGAAGTCGGTCCCGGGCTGGCCCGAATTGGTGAGGACGAGCGAGCCGGGGCTGTCGACGACCAGCGTCAAGCGTGCTGGGTCGGGTCGTTCTGGTTGGTGAGGGTGACGTTCGGAGCGCTGATGTCGAACCGTCTGATTGTTCGTTCCGCTGACATTGTATTTCGCGACCGTGGCCGCACCGGTGCAGGTGACGTTCGCGTTCGCGCAGCTGAACACGCCGGCCCGCGAAATCGCCACCGTCGCGTTGGACCAGTTCCCCGGACCGAGAACGATCGTTCCGAGGTCGAGGTTCTGGACCCACGTGAGCGTCAACGGCTTGGCGATGTTCGCCTGCACCGTGACCGACGGTGCCGCGCGCGCCGGAGCCGCGGCCAGCGCGACCGCAAGCCCCAATCGCGATTGCAACGAAGCCCTTGCAGGGCAGGTAGCGCACGACCTTCCCCCCAGGCTTAATAATTGACGGTGACGTTGAATGTCCCGGTGTAGGTGCCCTCGGGCGTGGTCGAGGCGACCGTGATCTGGCCGCCGAGGTCGAAGATCAAGCCCGCGGCGCCCGAATTGCCGAGATTTACCGTGCCGGGGTTTCCAACCACCATCACGAGCGTTGAGACGCCGTCGTTTTGGTTGGTCAGCGTGACGCTCGGCGCGGTGATCGTGACGTCCTGGTTGTTGGTGCCGGTAATCTTGTACTGCGCCGTCTGCGTCGTGCCCGAGCAAGTCGTGTTGACGTTGGCGCAGACGAAAACGCCGAACGCGGCTGATCCCGACGTTGGCGCCCGACCAGGTGCCGGCACCCGACAGGATGATCGTGCCGAGGTCGAGGTCGCGGACCCAGCTCAGGGTCAGCGGCTTGACGATCTTCGCGCGTCGCCGTCGCATTCTGGTTCGGTCCGACCGCCAGCGCGGGCGTCGCGCCCAGCGCGATCGCCGCGGCCGTGCCGCCACTGACGGCGATACGAAGGATCTTGGTCATCTGTTCGTTTCCCCACTTGGTTCAAATGCCCTGGCCGGCACGCGGCCGGGCCATCCGTGACGTTGCCATTAACCTTGTTCGCTTACGGCTTCCCTCACGGATCATGGTTAACGGCGCGTTAGGCATCGGTCCGCTTTGGAGTGACGCAGCGTCAGAGATAGTCGGCGGTGATCGGCAGGTCGCCGCGATAATCGCCGTCGGCGTCGCCGCTGACCGTCAGCCGTCCGCCGATGCGGAATGTCAGATTCCCCATCGAATCGAGCCGCGGCATCGACGGCAGATCGCTGGCCACGTCGTCGAAGCTGACTTCGCCGCCGCTGAGCGAATGGAGCACGATCCGCCGCGGCAGATCGATCCTGATCGCTGCGCCCGGGCTCGCCGTGAAGAGTGACCGTCCCGACCATTGCCCGCGGACTGATGTCCGTGACCGCACCGGCCGTGCTCGCCGACCCGTCGGGACGCAGCTGCGCCGAGCCGCTGCCGCTGCCGAACAGGATCAGCCGGTCGAAGTTGAGGCTGGTCTCGACCTCGACCCGGATCGCGCCCTTGTCGGAGCCTTCGGCGCGGCTCGTCTGGGGAGCGTCGCACAAGCGGCATTGCGCCGCCGCCGGGCGCGGCCCGACCACGCCTGCCATTACCGCAATCGCAGCGGTAATGAGTGCAATCGCCCGGAACATGGCGCCGCTTCTATTGGGCAGAGGCTAAAACAGGGTTAATCGCGGGGTAACGTTGCTCCCTCCAAGGCGGCCAGCCAGCAACGAGGATCAGCTTGTTTCCAGAAGCTATTGTCGAGCCCGCGCTGAGTTTCTATCCCAGCGCTGAATGGCCCGCACGCCCTCCGCCGCCTCCGGCCGCTCGCCCATCGTGACAGCGCTCAAATGGCTCGTCTATGCGGGCCTTCTCGGCCTTGGGGTGCTCGCGATCCTCGTGACCGTCGCTTACACCCAGCTGCCGGCCTATTCCGACCTCCAGAAGCGATCGAACCTGGGCCAGACGATCCGCGTCCGCGCGGCTAACGGCGCGGTCCTGGTGTCGGTCGGGCCGAGCTTCGGGCGCTGGCTTCCGTACGACCAGATCCCGCCGGAAATGCGAGCGGCGATGATCGCGGTCGAGGACCGGCGGTTCCGCAGCCACTTCGGCGTCGATCCGATCGGCATCGGCCGTGCGATCGTCTCGGGCGTCACCAACAAGCGCCGGGTCAGTGCGACGTCGACCATCACGCAGCAGTTGGCCCGCAACATCTTCCTGACCAACAACCGCAGCTTCACGCGCAAGATCAAGGAGGGCGTTCTGGCCCTCGCGCTCGAGCGGAAATTCTCCAAGGACCAGATCCTCGAGCTCTATCTCAACCGCGTCTATTTCGGCGGCGGGGCCTATGGCATCGATGCCGCGTCGCAGACTTTCTTCGGCCATGGCGCCGACCATCTGAGCCTCGGCGAAGCGGCGATCATCGCCGGCCTCGTCAAGGCGCCGTCCAACTATTCGCCGACCGCCGACGTCGAGGCGGCGCGGGCGCGCTCCGGCGTGGTCCTGCAGACGATGGCCAAGAACGGCTTCATTTCCGACGCCACGGCGGCAAGCGTCGATCCGGCCCAAATCCGGATCGAGAAGGCGGCCAGGCAGAACAGCGTCCGCTATTTCACCGACTGGGCGCTGCCCCAGCTCGATACGCTGATCGACGCGACATCCGAGCCGATCGACGTGTGGACCACGCTCGATCCCGGAATGCAGGCGGCCGCGGACCGCGCGATCCAGGCCAACGCCCCGCCAGGCGCGCAGGGCGCGTTGGTCGCGATCGACCGCGACGGCGCGGTCCGGGCGATGGTCGGGGGCAGGGACTATGTCGATTCGATCTACAACCGCGCGACCCAGGCGACGCGCCAACCGGGCTCGGCTTTCAAGCTGTTCGTTTATCTGACCGCGCTCGAATTGGGGATGAAGCCGACCGACACGATCGTCGACGAGCCCATCACGATCGGCGGCTGGAGCCCGCGCAACTCGACCCGCACCAATCTCGGCCCGGTCAGCCTGCGCGAGGCATTTTCGCGATCGATCAACACGATCAGCGCCAAGATCGGCGCCCAGCTGGGATTTTCGACCATCGCCGACATGGCTCGCCGGTTCGGGATTTCGACCCCGATCTCGACCTATCCGTCGATGGTTCTGGGGACCAGCGACGTCCGGCTGATCGACATGACCAGGGCGTTTGCCGCGGTGAACAACAAGGGGCGTGGCGATCACCCCCTACGCGATCCGCAAGGTGGTCACCGCAGACGGCCGGCTGCTCTACCAGCGCGAGGCCGATGAAGAGCGGGTGCTGGTCGCGCCCTGGGTCGCGGCCGAAATGACCGACCTGCTGCAATCGGCGGTGCTGACCGGTACAGGCCGCGCGGCGCAAATCGGCCGGCCCGTCGCCGGCAAGACCGGGACCACGACCTCCAACAAGGACGGCTGGTTCATCGGCTTCTCGAGCGGGCTGACGACCGGCGTGTGGATGGGCCGCGACGATGCCCGGCCGATCCGCGGGCTGCAGGGCGGCACCGCTCCGGCGCGGGCGTTCCACGATTTCATGACCGTCGCGGTGGCGCGGCGGCCGGTCGAGGGGTTCGAAACCCAGGTGCCGATGCCCGACTGGCAATTGACGCCCGAGGAAGAAATGTTCGGCGACAGCTCGGTCGATCAGAACGGGCTCGTCCCGCTGGTCGACGCGAACGGCAACCCTTTGCCTATGCCTTTGCCTCAGCAGCCGGGCGCGCCGACGCCGATGGTCCGCCCCGACGGCACCGGCGAGCCGACCCAGCAGGAGCTCGACCAGGCCTTTCCGCCCGGTACGCCGATGCCCCAACCCCAGCCGCGCCAGCCGGCACCCCAACCGCCGCCGGCAGAGCAGCGATCACCGGCCGATTCGCCGCAGCCGCGGGGCTTCGCGCCTTAGGCTCGCCTTGGCCGCCGCGAGACCGGGTCCGAACAGACGCGCTTCGAGCGCCTTGAACTCAGGACCGTGGTTGAGGTGGACGAGATGGGCGACCTCGTGTGCGACCACGTAGCGGCGCGCTTGCGGCGTCGCGAAGATCAGGCGCCAGCTCAGCCGGATCCGTCCCTGCGACGAGCAGCTTCCCCAGCGGGTGCCGGCATCGCCGACGCTGATCTTGGCCACTACAACTCCGGCCGCCGCGGCAAATTCCGCGGCTTCGGGGGACATGGTCGCGAGCGCGAGGCGCTTGAGGAATAGCTCGATCCGCCGCGCGAACCCTTCGCGCGGGCCGCCGCAGCGCAATTCGCCATCGGCCAGGCGCGGCGGCCCGCGGCTCGTCCTCGGCCCAGACCAGCCGCGTGTCGCGGCCCGTGATCGGAATCGACGGCCCCCGGCGCAAACGGCTCGGCCGGCACGGCTCGGGCGACCTGGGCGTCGATCCAGTCGCGCTGATCGAGCGCCCACGCCAGCGCCGCGCGCCGGCTGGTCCGCAACGGGCAGGTGAGCTTGAGCACGCCCCGGACCTCGTCGTAGCGCAGGCGCAGCCGCCGCGCGCCGCGCACCGGGCGGATTTCGATCGGGACCGGAAGGCCGGACGTCAGCGCGTCAGAGCGCGCGTTCGACCACATGCCACTCGAGTTCACCGGCATCCTCTTCGCTGACCGTCCAGCCGCGCGTCGATTGCCCGGCTTCGTGAACCGTCTCGCGGCTTCCAGAGATCAGGTAATGCCACTCGAAAAGTGGCTTGCCGGCCGCGCGCAGGCGGTAAGCGCAAGTCTCGGGCAGCCAGTCGAGACGATCGAGGTTCTTACGGTCGATCTTCACGCAATCGCTGACCCGTTTCATGCGATGCTTGTAATCGAGGCACCGGCCGTTCGCGCGGTCGAGCAGCTTGCATGCGACGTTGGTCGGGTAGAGCAGGCCGGTTTCGTCATCCTCGAGCTTGTGCACGCAGCAGCGTCCGCACCCGTCGCACAACGCCTCCCACTCGCCGCGGTCGAGGCTGGTCAGCGGCTTTTCCCAGAAAGGCGTGCTTCCATTCATGACATGGCCACCCATGCTCTGCTATCCGGTGCCGATCAAGCGGGGTGTCCAGGGCTTAAGTCCATGAAGTTTCTAAAGTTCGCAATCGGGGGAATTGCGCTGGCCGCAGCATCTGCGCCGGCCGTCGCGCAAAGCGTCGATTCCGGCAGCGAATTCGTCGAGGCGATCCGCGACCCGCGACGGCAACAAGGCGACCGAGGCTACTCTCCGCCCATCCCTAATCTGATCGATGTCAAGGATGGCAAGGGCGACACTGCGCTGATCATCGCCGTTGGCCGCGGCGACGAAGATTATACGGCTTTCCTGCTCAACAAGGGCGCGGATCCCAACACCCGCCGGAAGCGGCGGAAATACGCCGCTGATCACCGCTGCCCGGTCCGGTTTCGGGCAAGGCGTCGCCTGGTTGCTCGGCGAAGGCGCCAAGGTCGATGGCACCAACAAAATGGGCGAAACCGCGCTGATCGTTGCTGTCCAGCAGCGCGAGACCGCGATCGTCAGGGCATTGCTCGACGGTCGGGGCAAATCCCGACAAGACCGACAATGCCGCCGGCTATTCGGCGCGTGACTATGCCGCGCGCGACAATCGCTCGCGCGACATCCTCAAGCTGATCGAGGCCAAAAAGCCCAAGCCCGCCACAGCGCGCGCGCTAGCTTCCCTCGCCCAGCGTCGGGTCGATTTGCGCCGCCAGGCGCCGCGCGGCACGGCGGGCAAAGTGAAGCAGCTCGGCCTTGCGCCGGGCCGGAGCCAGCGGCCGGTGCGCCGCCTCCCGCGCGACCACCGCATCATAGCGGTCGGCGATGATCAGGCCCGCTTCACCGGGGAGGAAGCGCTCGCCCTCGCAGATCGCCGCCAGCGCCGGCGGCACCGCCCAGTAGAAGCGGTCGCAATAGTCGAGATAGTCGAGCCATTTGCCGTCGCCGACAAGATCGGCCTTGGCGACCTTGATCTCGACGATGGTGAGCCCGCCTTTGGAATCGATCGCCATCATGTCGGCGCGGCGGCCGTTGGGAAGCGGCATCTCGCAGATCGCGAACAGGTCCTGGCGGCAGAACAGCCGAGTCACCCCGCGCGCGACCTCCGCCGCGATCGGCGGAGCGTCGGTGAAACAAAGAGAATCGAGCTGCGTGGCCACAGGGCAAGGCGTAGAACGAAACGGGACCGCTTTCCAGCGGCCCCGCGGCTCTATTCGTCACCCGCTAGCGATAGAAGATGTGGTTGCCGATCATCGCGATGCGCTTCAGCCGCCATCCTGGCGACACCCGGCGCGCGTGAAAGAACAAGGCGCTCTCGGCTGCCGAGGCCTTCAGGCCCGCATCGACAATCCGGGCGATCGCCACCGCCGTCTGCCACTGGCGACCGGCACGCGGCGCCGACGGCAGGTTGCGGCCGCGAATGAACGAGAATTGGCCGCGCTGGAACAGCACGCCGCAATAGGATGAGGGGAACCGTCCGCCGGACTTGGCACGGTTGGCGATGACCTTGCCCACCGCGAGCTGGCCGAGCAGCGGCTCGCTCTTCGATTCGAAATAGATTCCGGTGGCGAGGCATTCGAGTTCGCGCGTCCCGGGCTGCGAGGCCATGAACTGGGTGACCATGTCGCCAAGGTTGCCGGTTGCAGCGGCCTTCGGAGCCGGGGTCTGCGACACCTGGATGTCGGGCTCGTCGGCCGGCTGAATGGGTTGAGCCAATTCCGCCTCGCCGCTCGGATCGAGCAGTTCGGGCACCCGAATTTCGGGGAGGCTCGCGCTGGTTGCCGGGATCAGCGGCTCAGCGCCGGGGTCCGCCTGTGCCGGCGCGATCGAAATCGTCACGAGCGTAGCACAAATGACCATCGCTGAGCGAAGTGAAGTCAACATGAAAATCCGCAGAACTGCGGTGCACCACAGAAACAACCGAAATACTTAACTCGCGGATACTTCCGCTATTCGGCCGTGTGGTACCCCGTCTCGCGTGGCATTCCCCAGCATCTACTGCGCGGAATGCCCCCCGCTCTTGTTGTCCGACCGGGTTTCCCCCAGACGAACGGCAACCGTCAAGGCAAACCGATCGTTTCAGCGATGAACCGTTCGGGGTCTGCGATATCCAGTTCGATCGCCCAAAGGTCCGGGTCGAACCGTGCGCGCTTGGCGAGGAATTCGGGAACTTCAGCCAATTGTGCCGACTCGCCAGGCCCCGCAGCGCGCCATTGATAGGCGCCGGACGCCGACAGGACGCGCTCGAGGAACGCGAAATGCCGCCCGCGGCTGGTGATGATCAGGAGCAATGTACCGCTCTCCGGATCGCCGCTTCGAATCACAGTCGCGAAGTCGCCGGCGGCCTGCGCCCGGCGGACCAGGCTGGCGACTTCGAGCCGGGCCGGAAGCCGGCCGCTGCTCAATGGCTGGCGGGCTCAGGCTGCGTCGCGCTCATCCGCCGCCATCAGCACCGCCGCCAGGGCATCGCGGCTGCGGGCGCCGCGCATCTTGTCGAGCGTGGGGCCGTGCCGGGTGACACGGCTGACCGAGGCGAGTGCCTTGAGATGCTCGGCTCCGGCGTCGGGCGGCGACAGGAGCAGGAACACCAGATCGACCGGCCGGCCGTCGATGGCCTTGTAATCGACCGGCTCGGCGAGGCGCGCGAACAGCCCGTAGATCCGGGTCAGGCCCTCGAGCTTGCCGTGCGGGATGGCGACACCCTGGCCCAGGCCGGTCGAGCCCAGTTGCTCGCGCTCGGTCACGCTGGCGAGGATCGTCGCCTGATCCACGCCAAGCCGCTGCGCGGCCATATTTGACAGTTGCTGCAGCAACGAACGCTTGTTGCCGCCCGAAAGGCGGGTGCTGATCGCATCGAAATCGATGAATTCGGAGAGGTGCATCGGTTTTACTCGTAACATGCATCCGGCACGCCGGAGCGAAGTGGAGATGGTGTCAGTCGGTGTGCGGCTCAACCCAGCCGATATTGCCGTCTTCACGGCGGTAAATCATGTTGAACTCGCCCGTCGCCGAATTCTTGAACAGCAAAGCGGTCGTGTTCCTGAGGTCCATCAGCATCACCGCGTCGGAGACGCTGGTTTCCGGGATATCGACGCGGGTTTCGGCGACGATGGTCGGGAAGGATGCTTCCTCGCCGGCCGCGAAAATCGTGTAGCCGGCATTTTCGACGAACGGCACGGCGTCCTCGTCGACCTTATGGTCCTTGAGGCGATTGGTGTAGCGCCGAAGCTGTTTTTCAATCCGGTCGGCGGCGCCGTTGAACGCCATCTGCGGCTCGCGCGCGCTGTACGAGGCCTTGAGCACCACTCCCTGAACGACCGGGGCGACGATGTCGCAGGTAAAATCGTTGTTCGGCCCGCGCCCGAAAGTGACGTTGGCGCCGACGCTCCGCGAAAAATATTTCTCGGTAATGTCAGCCATGCGCTGCGCGGCAAACTCGCGCAGCGATTCTCCGGTATCGACCTGATGGCCCGCGACCCTGACGTCCACGTTGCGCAGCTCCTTCGCGTTGCGACGGCCGCTTAGGACCGTGCCTCTGCCCCCGTCAACCAGCCCCGGCGAACCGCGCCCACAGCGGATTGACCAGCCGTGTGATAAACGCGCGGTGGCGTTCGAGTTCCTCCGCGCCGGCAAAGTGCGGGCGCGGCGGGCGCGGCTCCCGCACCCTGATCGCAGCAGCCTGAGAAGTTCCATTCAGCGACGCGGCGTCGGTGACCAGGCCGAGCCCGATCTGCCGTCCGCCGGTCAATTCGACATAGACCTGGGCGAGCAATTGCGCATCGAGCAAGGCGCCGTGCTTGACCCTGTGGCTGCGGTCGATCCCGAAGCGCATGCACAAGGCATCGAGGCTGTGTTTCGCGCCCGGATGCCTGGACCTGGCGAGGGTCAGGGTGTCGACCATTCGCCTGTGGCAAACGGGCCCGCGGCCGCATTGCGCGAGCTCGAAATTCAGGAAGCCGAAATCGAAGCCGGCGTTGTGCGCGACGAGCGGCGAATCCTCGAGGAAATCGAGCAGCTCGCCCACGCGCTCGGAAAAACGCGGCTTGTCGGACAGAAAGATCGTGGTGAGGCCATGCACGGCTTCGGCCTCGCTCGGCATCTCCCGATCGGGATTGAAGTAAGCGTGGAAGTGGCGGCCGGTCTCGATCCGGTTGAAGATCTCGACGCATCCGATCTCGACCATGCGGTCGCCGCCAGCCGGATTGAGGCCGGTGGTTTCTGTATCGAAAACGATTTCCCGCACGAGAGAATCTATCGGCCCGCGGCGAGTCCGAGGCAAGCGAGAATATCTGTGACCTGACGCTCAGTTGTGGAAAGGTCGCCGCCGGTGTCGATGACGAAATCGGCACGCGCGCGCTTGTCCTCGTCGGGGACCTGGCGGGCATGAATTGCAGCAAGCTTTTCGGCCGTCATTCCGGAGCGCTTGAGCACGCGCTCACGCTGGGCTTCGAGCGGCGCCGAGACGACGATGATTGTGTCGAAAACGCCTTCGCCGCCGGTTTCGAACAGCAGTGGAATCTCGAACACTGCGGCCGGCGAATCGCGATGCTCCACGAGGAATCGCTCGCGCGCCCGTCGCACTTCAGGATGGACCATCGATTCGAGCTCGGCGAGCCGGCGCGGATCGTCGAGGACAAACTGAGCGAGCGCTTCGCGGTCGAGGATTCCGCCCTCGACCGTGCCTGGAAAGCGCTCGCTGATGCGCTCGACCAGCGCGCCGCCGGGACCTTGAAGGCGGCGGACTTCGGCATCGGCGTCGAACACTGGAACACCGGCGGCTTCGAACATCTTCGCGACCGTCGACTTGCCCATGCCGATCGAGCCGGTGAGCGCGATCTTCTTCACGCGTCGATCAATCCGCGTTCGCGCAGCGCGCCGAGCAGGGGGATCAGCGGCATTCCGAGAATCGCGAAATGGTCGCCCTCGACACTGTCGAACAATTGCACGCCGCGGCCCTCCATCCGGAACACACCGACGCAATAGCCGACCTCGGGCCATTCGGCATCGAGGTAAGATTGGATGAAGTCCTCGGACAGCCGCCGGACATGAAGTCGCGCCGTATCTGCGTGGCTCCAGTCGAGCACTCCTCCACGAGCAAGAGCGACCGCGCTGGTCAGTTCCATGACCTTGCCGGAGAAAAAGCGCAGATGCTCGGCGGCTTGCTCGCGATCCGCCGGCTTGTCGAACGGCCGTCCCTCGACGCTGACGACGCTGTCGCTTCCGATCACCCAGCCGCCCGGCACGCTCACCGCCTTGGCCTCGGCAAGCCGCGATGCGATTTCGCGGGCATCGTTGAGCCCCGGCTTCAGCTCGGCCTCGTCGACGTCGGGCTTCGCGGCTTCACATTCGACGCCCGCGGCATCGAGCATCGCCTTGCGGATTGGGCTGGACGAGGCGAGGATCAGGATCACTGCACAACCTTGTGGAAAAGCACCGCCTGAGGCCTAGCGCGAAGCTGGGGACAGCCTCAACCGCGGGTTCCAGTCATTTGCTTCGCGCTTGTTCGAAGATTCATCCCCGGGGATGATTTTCGCCCCCAGCCTGTGGATAGCGGGAGCCAAAGCGCGCAACTCGCGGTCCCTGCTAGTGCAAGATGACGGCCCGATTGTTGGCAAATCGGGAAGCCGCGCCTAAACCCCGCAACCCAGCGGCCAATCACAACATCAATCCTAGAATAAATATCTATAAGAGAGAGAAGAGGGTGGGCCCTGGCGACGATTCCTTGACCCAGGGCAACAAGCCCTTGCTTGCCGTGCTCAAGGGTGAACGTCGCGGCCCTCCGCCGATCTGGCTGATGCGCCAGGCCGGCCGGTACCTGCCTGAATATCGGAAGTTTCGTGAAGAGAAGGGGAGCTTCCTCGAGCTCGTCTACGATGCGGACACGGCCGCCGAAGTGACCCTTCAGCCGCTCGAGCGATTTCCCGATCTCGATGCGGCGATCCTGTTTTCCGACATCCTCATCGTTCCGTTCGCGATCGGGCAGAACCTCAGCTTCGTCGCTGGCGAGGGCCCGCGGCTGACGCCGCCGCTGGTGCAGGCCACCCTCGACGATCTGGCGGCGTTCCCGGCGCGGCTCGACCCGATCTACGAGACGGTCGCAAAGGTCAAACAAAGGCTAGGGCCGGACAAAACCTTGATCGGATTCGCTGGAGCGCCATGGACCGTCGCGAGTTACATGGTCGCTGGGCAAGGCAGCCGCGACCAGGCCGAGACGCGCCGCCTTGCCTATCTCGACCCCGGCCAATTTACCGCGATCATCGAGCGGATAGGCGAGGTGACCTTCGACTATCTGTCGGGCCAGGTCGAAGCCGGAGCCGAAGCGATCCAGCTGTTCGACAGCTGGGCGGGGAGCCTCGCTCCGGCAGAGTTCGAGCGCTGGGTGATCGCCCCGACGGCGCGGCTGGTCGCGCTGCTGAAAGCGAGGCACCCAAGCGTGCCGGTAATCGGCTTTCCCAAAGGCGCGGGGGGCAAGCTTGGCGCTTACGCCCGGGAAAGCGGGGTTGACGCGATCGGCCTCGACGAGACCGTGGATCCGGCCTGGGCCGACAAGGAATTACCCAAAGGCATGCCCGTCCAGGGCAATCTCGATCCGCTCGCGCTGGTCGCCGGCGGAGAGCCGCTCAGGTCATCGGTTGCGCGAATCCTCAAAGTGCTCGCTGGGCGCCCGCATATCTTCAATCTCGGCCATGGCATCCTCCAGGACACGCCCATCGCCCATGTTGAAGAGCTGATTGCATCGGTTAAGGGGAACGCATGAGCGCGCTTCACCTGACCGGCTTCCTTGGCCTTGCCTACCCGTGGGTGAAGGCGGCCCACGTCACCTTCGTGATCTTCTGGCTGGCCGGGCTGTTCCTGCTGCCGCGATTCTATGTCTACCACCACGAGACCGCGATCGGATCGCCCGAGGACCGCGCCTGGATCGAGCGCGAGGCGCGGGTGCGCTCGATCATTCTGACGCCCGCGATGCTGCTGGTGTGGATCCTCGGGCTAATGCTGGCCTTCAACCTCGACCTGTGGAGCGCGCACTGGTTCAGCGCCAAGCTCGCGCTGGTCGTCGGGCTTACTGCCTATCAGGGCTGGCTCGGCGGCTATGGCAAGAAACTGGCCAGGGGCGAGCGGCCGCTTTCGGGCCGGCAGCTTCGCATGATCAATGAGATTCCGGGAATCGCGACGGCGCTGATCGTGGTGCTGGTGATCGTGCGTCCGTTCTAGGACGATAGCGCCGCCGGCACGATATTGTTGATTGCCGTTCCGATGATGGCGATAGCGAAGAAGGCGAGCTCCTGATTGCGTGTGCGGAGCTTGGGCCAACGCCACAGCAGGATTGCGGCCGCCGCTGCCGCGAGGACCGGAAAGACGAGGATGTTCGCCTGGCCGGCGCCGACTAGGTCCAGCCTGGTGAGTCGATGCGCCGCCTCGGTCATTCCGCTGAAGAAGCCGCGGATTCCGAATAGGCGCTCGAGAGGCGACGGGGACAGGCCCAGCCGCGCCTCGAGCCGCACCAGCGGATTATTGTCTATTGCCGCGAAAGCGGCGAGGGCGCCCAGCAGCAGAAGCCGGGCGCCGATCGACGGTTCAGACGGTCCCACCCGTCTTGGGCTTCCTGATGATCAAATAGACCGGAAGCGCGATGATGCACAGGAGGAAGGTGAAGATGCCCCAGCCGATGCCGCTCATCCCGCGCGATTCGGCGTCCCGGTACACCCAGAAGGCAATCGCCGCTGCGATGATGAGGCCGATGATCTGAGGAAGGCCGAAACTGGTGTAATTGTTCATGTGGTGTCCCCCGTCGAATTGACCCAGCCATCTATCCTTCAACAACAGGACGTAGACAAGGAACAAATCCGAGCGCGTTCTTGTAAGGCTTTTTGAACGCCCTGGCGCGTCGGTGGAACAGTGTCGATTGACAGGCGGCCCGGCGATACATACCTCGCAACCGCGAAGGCTCCCCGGCCAGTTCTCACTTCCGCCGGCGGCCGTTCCTCCCAAAAGCGGCGTTCCAGCCGCGATTCCAAGCTTTCTTATTCCCAAGAAGCCTGAGCCAAACTCCCCAAGAAAAGACTATCCATGCATTTGAAAGAATTGAAGAAAAAGACCCCCGCCGAGCTCGTCGCAATGGCCGAGGAGATGGGCGTCGAGGGCGCATCGACGATGCGCAAGCAGGACCTGATGTTCTCGGTCCTCAAGGTCCAGGCCGAAAACGGCGTCGAGATCATGGGATCAGGAACTGTCGAGGTTCTCAACGACGGTTTCGGCTTCCTCCGCTCGCCCGAGGCCAATTACCTTGCCGGCCCCGATGACATCTATGTCGCGCCGTCGCTAGTCCGCCGGTTCGGGCTGCGCACCGGCGACACCATCGAAGGCGAGATCCGCGGGCCCAAGGAGGGCGAGCGCTATTTCGCTTTGACCCGCGTGTCCGCGATCAACTTCGACGATCCCGAGGCGGTTCGTCACCGCGTCAACTTCGACAATCTGACCCCGCTTTATCCCGACGAGAAGCTGACGCTCGATACCGCCGATCCGACCATAAAGGATAAATCCGCACGTGTGATCGACGTCGTCGCTCCGCAGGGCAAAGGCCAACGCGCCCTGATCGTTTCGCCGCCTCGCGTCGGCAAGACCGTCCTGTTGCAGAACATCGCGCGGGCAATCACCGACAACCACCCCGAGGTGTTCCTCATCGTGCTCCTTATCGACGAGCGTCCCGAAGAGGTCACCGACATGCAGCGCTCGGTCAACGGCGAGGTCATTTCCTCGACCTTCGACGAGCCTGCATCGCGTCACGTCCAGGTCGCCGAAATGGTGATCGAGAAGGCCAAGCGCCTCGTCGAGCACAAGAAGGATGTCGTGATCCTGCTCAATTCGGTCACCCGCCTCGGCCGCGCCTATAACACCGTCGTGCCGTCGTCGGGCAAGGTGCTAACCGGCGGCGTCGACGCCAACGCCCTGCAGCGGCCGAAGCGATTCTTCGGCGCCGCCCGCAACATCGAGGAGGGCGGGTCGCTGTCGATCATCGCCACCGCGCTGATCGATACCGGTTCGAAGATGGACGAGGTGATCTTCGAGGAGTTCAAGGGCACCGGTAATTCGGAAATCGTCCTCGACCGCAAAGTTGCCGACAAGCGCATCTTCCCGGCGCTCGACGTCGGTAAGTCCGGCACCCGCAAGGAAGAATTGCTGGTCGACCAGGGTACGCTGACCAAGATGTGGGTGCTGCGCCGGATCCTGATGCAGATGGGCACCGTCGACGCGATGCAGTTCCTGCTCGACAAGATGAAGGACGCCAAGTCCAACGAGGACTTCTTCGCAAGCATGAACCAATAGGCGTCGCCATGCTTCAGGGCATGGATTTCGGGGCGATCTTCACCGCGGCGGGCCTGGCCAAGCTCGGCCAGATCATCATCGGCGATCTGACCATGGCCGGCGACAATGTCGTCATCATGGGCTCGCTCGCCTCCGGCCTGCCGGCCAAGGACCGCAAGAAGGTGCTGATCTTCGGCGTCGGCATGGCGCTGGTCTTCCTCGTCACCTTCGCTGTGATCGCGACCCAGCTATTGAAGGTCACCGGCCTGATCTTCGCCGGCGGGCTGCTTCTTCTGTGGGTCGCCTACAACATGGTCCAGGAGATGCGCTCGCCCTCGAAGGTGACCATCGCGGACGATCCGGAGACGGCGGCAGTCGAAGGCCCGCCGAGGACCAAGACGCTGCTTCAGGCGGCGATCCAGATCACCATCGCAGACCTTTCGATGAGCCTCGACAACGTGCTCCTGGTCGCGTCGATCGCGCGCGAAAATCCGGCCTTGTTATTCATCGGCCTTAGCTTCTCCGTGCTGTTCATGGGTTTTGCGGCCAATTATGTCGCCCGCCTGATCCATCGCTATCACTGGATCAATTATGTCGGCCTCGCGGTCATTCTCTATGTCGCGGTGAGCATGATTTACGAGGGCTGGGTCGGCGGCGAGCAGGTGCTGGGCTTGAGGAGCGTGCTCGGCCTCGACTAGGGCTGACGGCATGGATTTCGCCAGTCTCCTGACCCCGGAAGCGATAACCGCTTTCTTCGAGATCATCATGATCGACATCGTTCTGGCCGGGGACAATGCGATCGTCGTCGGCGCTCTCGCCGCGGGCCTGCCGGCCGAGCAGCGCAAGCGCGTCATCATGATCGGCGTGCTCGCCGCTCTGGTGCTGAGGATCGCATTTGCGCTCATCGTCACCCAGTTGCTGCAGATCGTCGGATTGGTGCTCGCCGGCGGCCTGCTGCTGCTGTGGGTCGCGTGGCGGATGTGGCGCGAGCTTCGGCATGAGGGGGAGAGCGCGGGTTCCGAGGAGATCGTCGGCGACGAGCGTTCCGGAACGGCAGCGGCGAAGAGCTTCGCGGCCGCAGCATGGGGAGTCGCCGTCGCCGACGTAAGCATGAGCCTCGACAACGTGCTCGCGGTCGCCGGCGCGGCGCGCGAGCATCCCTGGGTACTGGTGTTCGGCCTGATCCTGTCGGTGATCCTGATGGGCATCGCGGCCAACTTCATCGCCCGCTACATCGAGCGCTACCGCTGGATCGCCTGGGTCGGCCTCCTGGTCATCCTGTGGGTCGCCTTGAAGATGATCTGGGAGGGCGCACACCATGTGGCGCCGCACATCGCCCCGATCTTCGGCTGACAGCATTGGATACCATCTTCGCGCTATCGAGCGGCCGGCCGCCGGCAGCGATCTCGGTGATCCGCCTGAGTGGCCCCGATGCGCACAAGGCGGGCGAGCGCATCGCCGGAGTTCTTCCGGAGCCTCGCATGGCCGCGGTGCGTGAGATCAGGCATCCTCAAAGCGGCGAGTTGCTCGACGAGGCGCTGGTCCTGCGATTCGACGGTCCGGCCAGCTCAACTGGCGAAGATGTTATGGAGTTCCAATGTCATGGCGGCCGTGCGGTGGTCGACGCATTGCTCGATGCACTGGCGTCGATCGAAGGTTTGCGCCTGGCGCGGGCGGGGGAGTTCACCCGGCGCGCCTTTGAGAACGGCCGTATCGACCTGACTGAGGCGGAGGGCCTGGCCGATCTGATCGAGGCCGAGACCGAGAGCCAGCGCAAGGCAGCGCTGGCGCTTGCCGAGGGCGGCCTCACGAAACAGATCGGGGAATGGCAGGACACGCTGCTCGGCCTGTCCGCGCGGGCCGAACGCGAAATCGATTATGACGAGGGCGATGAGGTCGATCCGGCACTTCAACGCGATTGCGCGGCGTTGGCGGGGGAGCTCGAGCAATGGCTGGCGAGGCCGCGGATGGAGCGGTTGAAAGACGGCGTGCGAATTGTCGTCGCCGGACCGCCAAATGGCGGGAAGTCTAGCCTTATCAACGCAATAGCTGGGGAAGATCGGGCAATTGTCACCGCCATTCCGGGGACCACGCGCGATTATATCGAGGTCCCGCTGGCGCTTGACGGGATTCCAATATTGCTGACCGACACCGCCGGTCTGCGCGAGGGTGGGGACGTCGTCGAAACGATCGGCGTCGAACGGACCCAAGAGTTGATAGAGTCGGCCGATGTGCTGGTCTGGCTCGGCGATCCGGCGGACGCACCGGCGCATCGGCGGCTGATCAAGGTCCACGCCAAGTCGGATCTGCCCGGCCGCGAATCCGCACCCCAAGGCTCGATTGCTTTGTCCTCCGTGACTGGCGAGGGCATCGCGGCGCTGCTCGAGATGGCAGGCCGCGAGGCCGCGTCGCTGCTGCCCGCCTCGGACGCTATCGCCCTCAATCGCAGGCAGGCCGAGCGTCTTGGCGAAGCGGCGATCGCCCTGTCCGCGGCGGCAGCCGGCCACGAACACGTCCTCGTCGCCGAGGAATTGCGCCAATCCCGCAATGCGTTCGACCGCCTGACCGGCCGCGCCGGAGTCGAAGACCTGCTCGACGCTTTGTTCGGCCGCTTCTGCCTCGGCAAGTAGCGCTGCGTTTCACGTGAAACATCGCTATGGGCACTGATATGTACGATGTGCTCGTCATCGGCGCCGGCCATGCCGGCTGCGAGGCCGCGGCTGCCGCGGCCCGCCGCGGCGCGCGCGTCGGTCTGCTGACTTTTCGCGCCGAGGACGTCGGACAAATGTCATGCAATCCGTCGATCGGTGGGGTCGGCAAGGGCCATCTGGTGCGCGAGCTGGACGTGTTCGATGGGCTCATGGCGCGCGCCGCAGATCGCGCCGCAATCCACCGCCGGATGCTCAATCGCAGCAAGGGCCCAGCCGTCTGGGGCCCGCGGATCCAGGCCGACCGCGCGCTGTACCGTGCGGCGGTCGATGAGCTGCTGAACGAAGCCGGGGTCGAAGTGATCGTCGATGAGGCCCTGGCCATGATTGTCGAGCGGGGCCGGGTCGTTGGACTGCAGACGAGATCGAGCACGCTTTCCTGCCGCGCTCTGGTGATTGCTACGGGCACGTTCCTCGACGCGCGCCTGTTCGTTGGCGAGGAGGTGGTCGATGGCGGGCGGCGCGAGGAGCGCGCTTCGAACGCGTTGGCGGCGCAGATCCGCGAAATCGGTTTGGGGCAGGGGCGGCTGAAAACCGGCACCCCGCCGCGGCTCGACGGACGGACCGTCGACTGGGCCCGGCTCGAGGAACAGCCGAGCGACGACGACCCGTGGACCATGTCGGCGGTCGATGAGGGCGTCTGCCCACCGCAGCTGCGCTGCGCGATCGCCCGGACGAATGCGCGAACCCATGACGTCATCCGCGCGAACTTCCACCGCTCGCCCTTGTTCGCCGGAGCGATCGAGGGCCGCGGGCCGCGCTACTGCCCGTCGATCGAGGACAAGGTAAAAAGGTTCGGCGACCGCGACGGTCATCAGATCTTCCTCGAGCCGGAAGGCCTGAACGACCGGCTGGTCTACCCCAACGGCATCTCGACCTCTTTGCCCGCCGATATCCAGGCCGCGTTCGTGCGCAGCATCGCCGGACTCGAGCGGGCCGAGATTGTCCGACCCGGCTATGCGGTGGAGTATGAATATGTCGATCCGCGGCGGCTCGGCTCGACGCTCGAGGTTCGCGAGATCGCCGGCCTGTTCCTCGCCGGCCAGATCAACGGCACCACCGGCTATGAGGAGGCCGCAGCGCAAGGCCTTGTCGCCGGTCTCAACGCGGCCGCGTGCGCGCTCGACCTGCCCGACGCGCGGTTCGACCGGCGCACCAGCTATATCGGCGTAATGATCGACGATCTGACGCTTCAGGGGGTCAGCGAGCCGTACAGGATGATGACCGCCCGCGCCGAATACCGCCTTTCGCTGCGAGCCGACAATGCCACCACGCGGCTCGGCGAGGCGGCGATCGCCGCGGACTGCGTCTCGCAGCGCCGGCGGGCGCAGATCGACCTCCACCTCGCCCTCTGCTCTAGCAGTGGCTGGGCCGAGACCGCGGAGGGGCGGGCGGACGCGCTCTATCGGCCCTATGTCGAGCGGCAGCAGCGCGAATGGGAAGTCGTGCGGCACGACTCGCGGATCGCGATCCCCATGGCGCTCGATTATTCCGCGATTCCCGGCCTCTCGAACGAAATGGCCGAGCGGTTGGCTGCAGCCCGGCCGGAGACTCTGGACCAGGCATCCCGGGTGCAGGGAGTGACCCCGGCCGCATTGTCCGCGCTGTTCGTCGCCGCGAGCGCCCGCAAGGCTGCGTGAAGGACTCGATTGTTTCACGTGAAACATTGGAGCGGGCCGCCGGGCAGCCCGTTTCACGTGAAGCATATGAGCGAATTGAGGTTTATGCGGAACGACTGAAGCGGGAAAACGAGCGACAGAATCTCGTTTCGGCTTCCACCATCGAGCATTTGTGGGAGCGGCACGTCCTCGATTCGGCGCAACTCGCGCGATTCGAGCCGGCATCGGGCGCGTCCTGGGTGGATGTCGGATCGGGAGCGGGGCTGCCCGGGATCATTGTCGCCTGCCTCGTGCAAGGCCCGGTGAGCCTGGTCGAGCCGCGGCGCCTTCGCGCGGAGTTCCTCCGGGAAACGGTCGATTCGCTTGGCCTCAACGCCACGGTCGAGCGCGCGAAAGCCGAAAACGTCAGCGGCCGATTCGACGTGATCACAGGCCGCGCCGTGGCGCCCCTCGATCGTTTTTTGGGGATAAGTCATCATCTGTCGCGCCCCGGCACAATCTGGGTGCTTCCCAAGGGCCGGAATGCCAAATCCGAACTGGCAGACGCACGCCGAAACTGGCAGTGTGAAGCGTGCCTGGAGGCGAGCATCACGGATCCGGAATCGACCATCCTGGTGTTGAGCGGGGTCCGGGGGAGGCAAAGACGATGATCCGGATTGTGGTCGCGAACCAGAAAGGCGGGGTCGGCAAGACCACGACCGCGATCAACCTCGCGACCGCGCTCGCCGCGATCGGATCGCGGGTGCTGCTGATCGACCTCGACCCGCAGGGCAACGCTTCGACCGGCCTGGGGGTGGGGGCATCGGTCCGCGAGCGGACAAGCTACGACGTGCTGATCGGGTCGGCGAGCGTGGCGCAGAGCATCATCCCGACCCGCGTCCCCCGGCTCGACCTGCTTCCTGCGACCGTTGATTTGTCGGGCGCGGAGATTGAGATGGTCGGGATGAGCGACCGAGCGCACCGCCTCGACAAGGCGCTCGCCGCCGCTCCGCAGGGCCGCTGGGACATTTGCCTGATCGACTGCCCGCCCTCGCTCGGGCTGCTGACAGTCAACGCTTTGGTCGCGGCGCGCTATTTGCTCGTGCCGCTGCAATGCGAGTTCTTCGCGCTCGAGGGGCTTAGCCAGCTGCTCACGACGGTCGAGCGCATTCGCCTCGCCTTCAACCCGTCGCTGTCGATCCTGGGCGTCGCGCTGACGATGTTCGACCGGCGCAACAATCTTTCGCAGGCCGTCGCCGACGACGTTCGCGCCTGCCTTGGCGATGTGGTGTTCGAATCGATCGTGCCGCGCAACGTACGGCTGTCGGAAGCGCCCAGTCACGGCCTGCCGGCGCTGATCTACGACCTCAAGTGCGCGGGGTCGGAAGCGTATATTCGCCTTGCGCGCGAACTCATCGGCCGCCTGCCCCAGTTGGCGGAGGCGGCATGAGCGCCGAGCGTCCGGCCAAGGGGCTCGGAATGGGCCTGTCGGCACTTCTGGGCGAAGCGGCGCGGACACCGACGGCAGGCGAGCCGGCCGAAGGCGTCCGCGAGATTGAAATCGCGCGGATCAGGCCCAATCCGCGCCAGCCGCGGATGCGGTTCGACGAAGAGGCGCTCGATGAACTTGCCGAATCGATTGCCGAGCGCGGCGTGCTCCAGCCGATCCTGCTGCGGCCCGACGGTGACGGGTTCCAGATCATCGCCGGCGAGCGGCGCTGGCGCGCGGCCCAGCGCGCGCAGTTGCACGCGATCCCGGCGATTGTGCGCGATATCGATGATTCAGGGACGGCCGAGATCGCGCTGATCGAAAATATCCAGCGCGAGGATCTGAACGCAATCGAAGAAGCCGATGCCTACAAGCAGCTGATCGACCTCTATGGCCACACCCAGGAACAGCTTGGCAAGATCGTCCACAAGTCGCGAAGCCATGTTGCTAATCTATTGAGATTGCTCGAACTTCCTGAGGCAATCCGACAATCGCTAGTGCGAGGCGATATCAGCATGGGCCATGCGCGGGCCGTTGCGACAGCCCCGGACCCCGAGGCGCTGACCGCCGAAATCATCGCCAAAGGCTGGTCGGTGCGCCAGGCCGAGGAAAGGGCCAAGCGAGCCAGGAAAGGCCCGCGCGAGCTCGTCCTTACCGAAGCGCGCAAGGTCGACGCCGACCTTGCCGCGCTGGAACGGCAGCTCGCGGACATGCTCGGCCTCAAGGTCGAGGTCGTCCACAAAGGCGCGGGCGGAACGGTCGTGCTTCATTATTCGAGCCTCGAGCAGCTCGACATGATCTGTCAGCGGTTGTCGGGCGAGCCGATCTAGCGCCGCCTCGCGGCGCGGGCGATCGCCAGCAGCTCCTCACCAAGCGCTTCGGGGCCAGGGGCCCCGCTGAAGATCAGCTCGCGCTCGAGCCTGCCCGCGCGCTCCGCAGCAGTCGCAAGACCCTTCGCATCCCACTGCGACAAAAGCTTGTCGACTAGCGGCTTATCCTTCCAGAACAGCGACTTGCCGAGTGACGTCATGACGGCTTCGCGCGATTCGCCGCGCTCCATGCGCGCCCGCGCCGGCGCCAACATCAGCAATCGCCGCCGCAATGCGCGAACCACCGGGATCGCCTCCACACCGCCCGGAAGCCGCGACAAGCTCGTCGGCCACCTCGGCGATTTCTCCTGACAGCGCGAGATCGGCCAGCCTTGCCACATCGCCCTCGTGAAGATCGGCGCCGACCGCATCGAGCGCGTCATGGTCGAGCTCTTTGGGGCTGTGCGGCGAGGCGTCGAGGTAAAGCGCCAACTTCTGCAGCTCCTGCGCCACGATCGCCTGGTCGTTGCCCGAGGACTCCGCAATCCGGGCGGCCAGCTGAGCGCCGAGCTTGAGGCCGTAGCGGCGGCCAACATCGATCACCATTCGCTCGGCGTCGGCGCCCTCGGGCGGGTATGCCGCGAACGCCACGGCATTGGGCGAGGCTTCGGCCAGCTTGAGCAGGGCCGAGGTTTTGCGCAATGCGCCCGCGATGGCGACGACCGGGCTTTCAGAAGCACTGGTCTCGAGCAAGGCTTCGACGCCCGCCGCGATCTCGTCGCCGGCCGGCTCGATCCAGATCGCGCGCGGTCCCCCGAACAGGCTCATCGCCCCGGCTTCGTCGGCGAGAACGGCGGGGTCGGCCTTTACCGCCGCCCGAAGCGAGCGCAAACTTGCTCGCCTTGAGCGCTTCGATCAGCCGCTGGCCAAGCGCACGCGACTGGGCGTCGTCGGGACCGTGAAACAAATAGAAGCGGACATTGGCGGCGGGCTGGTCGACGGCGCGGCCGATCGACGACTTGGATGCCTTCACTTCGTCGGCGGCCGACATCGCATAAGCGCCGAGCCGGGCGACGATCTGGTCTGCAACGACGTCCGACAATCGCTCGGCCGCGGTCTGCTCGGCGGCGACGGTCGCATATTCGGAGCTGACGACGTCGATTCCCGCATCGGATCCCGCGGTCGCGTCGAGAACCACCGTGCCGCTTGAGATGCTGACCAGCTGGTAGCGCGCACGAAGCGTCCGCCGCTCGCGCGTGGCGGCGCGGTCGCCGCGGATGCCGAAGCCGGTGATATTGTCGTCGAGCTTCACGTCGAGCCGATATTGCGGAGTCGCCGTGCCGGTCGCGCCCAGCCGGTCGACCAGCTTGTTGCGCACCAGCCAGCCGACCTGGCCCTCGATCGGCCCCACCTCGACCGTGCGCAGGGTCGCGGCGACGCTTCCGGCCCCTCCACCGCTGTAGAGCGGATGAAGTCCGCAGCCAGCGAGCGAGAGTGCAAGCAGAGATGCAAGGCGCCGGGTCATGCGACGATATTCACCAGCCGGTCGGGAACCACAATGACCTTGCGTGGCGCGGCGCCGCCAATTGCCGCTGTACCTTGTCGGATGCCAGGGCGAGCGCTTCGGCCTCCTCCTTCGGTCAGGCCGCGCGGAACAGTCAGCGTGTCGCGCAGTTTGCCGTTGACCTGGACCGCCAGGGTCACCTGGTCGTCGACCAGCAGCGCCGGGTCGAAATTCGGCCAGGCGGAGTCGGTGACCATTCCTTCGCCGCCGAGCAAAGCCCAGGATTCCTCGGCAAGGTGCGGCGCCATCGGAGCGATCAGCTGAATGAGCGTTCGCACCAATTCGTCGCGCGTGGCGGAGGGCGGGGCCTTCTCGATCGCGCTGGTGAGCTCGTAGAGGTGCGCGACCGCCTTGTTGAACTGAAGGTCCCCGATCGTCTCACCGACCGCGGCAATGGTGCGGTGGAGCTTGCGCTTCAACGGCTCGTCCTCGCCCTCCGCTTCGGTCTTGGCCGAGGCCAGCCGCCACACGCGCTGGACGAAGCGCCCGGCGCCTTCGATGCCGGCCTCGGACCATTCGAGGTCGCGCTCGGGCGGGCTGTCGGACAGCATGAACCATCTGACCGCGTCGGCGCCATATTTGGCGAGGATCGGCTCGGGATCGATGGTGTTGCGCTTCGACTTGGACATCTTTTCGATCCGGCCGAGTGTGACCGGCTTGCCGCTGGCGATCTCGATCCAGTCGTCGCCCTCGCGCCGGACCTCATCGGGGCTCAGCCAGCTGCCGTCGCCGGCGCGGTAGGTGCCGTGCGTCACCATGCCTTGCGTGAACAGGCCCTTGAAAGGTTCGGCGATATCGATCTCGCCCATGTGCTGAAGCGCGCGGGTCCAGAAGCGCGAGTAGAGCAGGTGCAGGATCGCATGCTCGACCCCGCCGATATACTGGCCGACCGGCAGCCACGCCTCGGCCTCGGCGCGGTCGAACGGCCGGTCCGGCGGCTGGCTCGCAAAGCGGATGAAGTACCAGGACGAATCGACGAAGGTGTCGAGCGTGTCGGTTTCGCGCGTGGCGCGGCCGCCGCAAGCCGGACAATCGACGTGCTTCCAGGTCGGATGGCGGTCGAGCGGGTTGCCGGGCCTGTCGAACTCGATGTCCTCGGGAAGCACCACCGGCAGCTGGTCGCGCGGCACCGGAACCGCGCCGCACTTCTCGCAGTGGATGATCGGGATCGGAGTGCCCCAGTAGCGCTGCCTTGAAACGCCCCAGTCGCGCAGGCGGTATTGGACGGTGCCCTGGCCCCAGCCGGCGATTTCGGCGCGGCGGATGACCTCGGCGATCGCCTGGTCGGTCGTCATGCCGTCGAGGAACTTCGAGTTGACGGCGACGCCCGTGATGACGTCGGCCTCCCCCACCATTGGTTGCGCGGCCTCCTCGACGCTCGCCAGCGACCACACGCCTGATCGGCAGCCCGTATTTGGTCGCGAATTCGAAGTCGCGCTGGTCGTGGCCGGGCGACCCGAACAGCGCACCGGTGCCGTAGTCCATCAGCACGAAATTCGCGATATAGACCGGCACCCGCCAGTCCTCGTCGAGCGGATGGATTGCCTCGATCGACGTGCGATAGCCGGTCTTCTCCGCCGCCTCGATCTCGGCGAGGCTGGTGCCCCCACGCTGGCATTCGGCGATGAACTCGGCGGCCTTCGGGATCCCGCCCCGCGACCGCGCGGGCAATCGGATGACCTGCCGCGATCGCGACGAAGCTCGCCCCGAAGATCGTGTCCGGCCGCGTCGTGAATACTTCGACCTCGTCGATCCCGTCGATCGCCTCGGCGAGGCGGAATCGAAACTGCAGGCCGCGGCTCTTGCCGATCCAATTCTCCTGCATCAGGCGAACCTTGTCCGGCCATTGGTCGAGGCTTTGCAGCCCCTCGAGCAGCTCGTCGGCGAACTCGGTGATCTTGAGAAACCATTGAGCGAGCTTGCGGCGCTCGACCGGCGCCCCGGAGCGCCACCCCTTACCGTCGATCACCTGCTCGTTGGCAAGCACGGTCATGTCGACCGGGTCCCAATTGACCTCGCTTTCCTTGCGGTAGACGAGACCGGCGTCGAACAGGTCGAGGAACAGCGCCTGCTCGTGGCCGTAATAGTCCGGGTCGCAGGTCGCGAGCTCGCGGCTCCAGTCGAGCGCGAAGCCAAGCTGCTTCAACTGCTCGCGCATCGCCGCGATATTGGCCCTGGTCCATTCGCCGGGGTGGACCTTGCGCTCCATCGCAGCATTTTCCGCCGGCATTCCGAAGGCGTCCCAGCCCATCGGGTGGAGCACTTCCATGCCCTGCATCCGCCGGTAGCGCGCAAGCACGTCGCCCATGGTGTAATTGCGCACATGGCCCATGTGGATGCGCCCGGACGGATAGGGAAACATCTCGAGCACATAGGTCTTGGGCTTGCTGCTGCCGCTGTCGGCAACGAAGGACCCTTGCTCATCCCAGCGCGCCTGCCAACGCCGATCGGCCGTGCTCGGGTCGAAGCGCCCGGTCATGGCATGAGCGTTTCTAGCCGCGGACTGACGCGCGGCGCAGGTCGCGGGCTCTGGTCAGGATGATATCCTCGAGCTTTTGCACCGTCGCACCGGCGACCGGGGCATCGATCCAGATGCCGTTCTGGAAAACCTGGCGCGAGGCCGCGACACGAAGCGCGTCGGCGCGCAAATCCTGGTCGAGGATCGAGACCGTGAGCTTGACCCGCTCGCCCGGGGCCCGCGGGTTGGCGTACCAGTCGGTGATGATCACGCCCGAGCTGACGTCGGCCTGGAGCAGGGGCGCGAACGAGACCGTATCGACCGCGGCTTTCCACAAATAGCCGTTGACTCCGATGGTCGTCATTTTCGATGGAGCCAGCTGGCTGGGCAGCGTGCGGTTCCTCGCGCAGCCCGAGGTAGCGATGGCGAGACCGAGGAAGGCAACAGCGGCAATGTGCGAACGAGGCATCGGCGATCCTTGAAAGGCAGGACTTGGGTTTGACGGCGTTATAGATAGTCAATGGCCCCGGGCAAGCTGTCCCGCCGATGAACAATAATGTGTTAAGTCGGCAACAGGGGCGAAATGAATCGATTCCGCTCATGGAACCTTCAGGTTGGACTAGCTATATCGACTCGGACGAACAGGGAGTTCTTGCACGTGCGGACCGGTCGTGGATCGATGGTAGCAAAGGGCGCTGCGGCGATTGCCGCGGTCGGACTTGTGCTGTCGCCCGCCTTCGCCGCGAGCAGTTCGACAGCCAAGAAGCGGCCCCCTGCCGTTTCGCTCAGCTTCAATCCGATTTCATCCTTCACGCCCGCGAACGGCGATCCGCGGCTCGCCGCCGCGTTCGCCCGCCGTCCGCTGGCGCTGACGGATTTCAAGTTCACTCCCGCAGCGGCCAAGGGCCGTCCGTCGCAGATTCGCGTCGCGATCCGGGCGCGCACCGCGACCCCGGGAGCGATCCAGTCGCTCGACGCGGATGCCAGCCCGGCATCGGCGGTGACGGCATTGGCTCCCTCGACCTATAATCTGGGCGTCGCGGTCGGATGGAGGAGCTTCGCCGTGGCCGGCGACGTTTCCAAGACCAAGAATGCCGACTCGGCGCTCGGCGGACGCGAATCGGCGGTCGTTGGCGTCAGCTATTCGCTCAAGCGCTTTACCGGCCGGGTCGCGGTCGGCGCCGATCGCAGCGATGGCCGTGCTCTTTCGGCGCTGCGCAAGGGCGATAATTATTCGCTCGACGTCGGCGGATCCTATTCGCTGTCGCGGCGCATCGCGCTGACCGGCGGCGTCCGCTACGAGATCGACAAGGTGCCGGCGCTCAAGGATGACCGCCGCGACAGCCAGGCGGTCTACGTCGGAACCGCCTTCAAGTTCTGACGCCTTTCTTCAGTCTCTGAACAGTGGCGGCGCGTGCAGCGCCTTCCTATAGCCGCGCCATGCCGACCGCCGCAGATCGCCGAGCGCAAATCCTCGATGGAATTGCCGCCGCGGCGAAGGCCGCGCGCCGCGACCCCGGGGACGTGCAGCTGATCGCGGTCAGCAAGGGCCGGACTGCCGACGAGATCGAGGCGCTAATCGATGCGGGGCAACGCGACTTCGGCGAAAGCCGGGTCCAGGATGCATTGGCCAAATGGCCGCCGCTTCTCGCCCGCCATCCCGAGGTCAGGCTTCACGGCATCGGCCGGCTGCAGTCGAACAAGGCCGGCGAGGCGGTGCGCCTGTTCGACGTCATCCATTCGCTCGACCGCCGCTCGCTGCTCGACGCGCTCGTCGCCGAGGCCGAAAAGGCCGGGCGTTTCCCTGCGGTCTATGTCCAGGTGAACATCGGCGAGGAAGATCAGAAGGGCGGCTGCGCGATCGCCGAGGTCGGCGAGATGGTCGAGGCCGTGCGCGGTTCGCCGCTGCCGCTCGCCGGGCTGATGGCGATCCCGCCGCTGGGACTCGAGCCGTCGCCCTATTTCGCATTGCTGGCGAAGCTCGCCGATGCCCACGGACTAAGCGGCCTCAGCATGGGCATGTCGGGCGATTACAAGGCCGCGGTGATGCTCGGCGCGACCGCGGTGCGGGTCGGCACCGCATTGTTCGAAGACTGATGACGCGGAGCGATCATCTTCGATTTCGACGGCGTGCTGCTCGAGAGCGAATTCGAGGGCAACCGCATGCTCGCCGAGCTCCTGACCGACCTCGGCCACCGGACCAGCGTCGAGGACGCAATCAAGCAATTCGTCGGCTACAGCGGACCGCAGTTTCTCGACGCGATTGAAGAGTGGGTCGGCGGTCCGCTGCCGCCGGAGTTCCACGAGCGGCGCAAGGCCCAGACCGTCCGCGTGCTTCAGGAAGGCGTTCGCGCGGTCTCCGGCGCGGTCGAGTTCGTGCGCTCGCTCCCGCCCGAACTGCCCAGGGCGGTCGCCTCGTCGAGCTCGACGCGCTGGCTCCACGCCCACCTCGACCATCTCGGCCTGGCCGACGCGTTCGGCGACCATGTCTACAGTGGGCGCGAGCATGTCGAACGCGGCAAGCCCGAGCCCGACCTCTATCTGTTCGCCGCGGCTCAGCTCGGCGTCGCGATCGAAGATTGCGCGGTGATCGAGGATTCGGAGGTCGGGGCGAAAGGCGCCCTCGCTTCCGGCGCCCGGGTTATCGGGCTCGCGGCTGGCTCGCATTGCCTCGATGGCCATGAGGATGTGCTGAAGGCGCTCGGAGTCGCCGAGGTCGCGCACAGCTTCGACGAGGTCAGCCGGCTTCTTGGCCTAGGGTAGGTGACCGCTCTTCTTGCGCTTGGTCGCGAGATAATCGGCGTTGTGCGGATTGGCCGGCATGTGATGCGGCACTCGCTCGACCACCGCGATCCCCGCGCCTTCAAGGCCCGCGACCTTGGCCGGATTGTTGGTCAGCAAGCGCACGCTCTCGATCCCAAGCGCGCGCAGCATCGCGGCGGCATGGGCATAGTCGCGCTCGTCGTCGGCAAAGCCCAGGCGGCGGTTGGCCTCGACCGTGTCGAGCCCGCGGTCCTGGAGCGCATAGGCGCGCAGCTTGTTGGCAAGGCCGATCCCGCGGCCCTCCTGGCGCAGGTAGAGCAGGACCCCGCCGCCGTTCGCGCCGATGATCTTCAGCGCTTCCTTGAGCTGCGGCCCGCAATCGCATTTGAGCGAGCCGAACACGTCGCCGGTCAGGCACTCGCTATGCAGGCGCACCAGGGCCGGCTCGCCGCCGAAGGCGCCGATCACCAGTGCGACATGCTCCTGCCCGTCGTCGGACGCGCGGAAGGCGACGATCTGCGTATCGGGCAGTCCGTCGAGCGGAAGCCTGGCACGGGCAACCAGGTCGACCTCGGGGGGCCGGTTGATGTCGGCGACCGAGATTTCCGTCGAAGCTTGTGCCGAATCGATCAGCCACAGCGCCGGGAGCAGTCCGGCCCTGCGGGCCAGTGCGACTGCCGCGGCGGCAGCCTTGGTGCAATCGGCGGCAAGCGGATGAAGCGGTCCGATGGGCCCGCGGTCCAGGTCACGGCCGGGATCGGCGAGCGCAAGCGCGGCCTCCGCGTCGAGCCATGGTTCGCGCTCGACCAGCACCGGCTGAGCGGGATCCGCGGCCTCGCGCATGTTGGTCAGCGCCAGCGCCGCCGCCCGCTCGCCGCTGATCAGGAGGGTTGCGGTTCCTTCGGGATCGAGCAGATCGAGCGCCTCGGGCGTGGCGGTCTCGACCGCAAGCACCGCGATCGGCTTGTCGCCGCCGATCGTGACCGGGCGCCCGGTCCGAAGCGCGGCGATCGCCCGGGCGACCGAGTCGCTCAAATTTCGAGCTCGCAGATCAGCGGCACGTGGTCCGACGGCCGCTCCCAGGCCCGGCACGGTTCGAGCACGTCGTGGGCCACCAAATGCGGCGCAAGCTCGGGCGATGCCCACATGTGATCGAGGCGGCGGCCGCGGTCGTTCCGCGTCCAGTCGGGCGAGCGATAGCTCCACCAGGTGAAGCAGCGCTCGGGAGCCGGGACGAAGCGGCGCCCGATGTCGATCCAGTCGTGTGCTTGCCGGAGCCTGGTCAGCGCCTCGACCTCGATCGGCGTGTGGCTGACGACGCCCACAAGCGCCTTGTGGCTCCAGACGTCGCATTCCAGCGGCGCGACGTTGAAATCGCCGACGATCAAGGTCGGCTCGCTGAGGCATTCCGACCAACGCGTCATCCGCTCGATGAAGTCGAGCTTTTGGCCGAATTTCGGGTTGATCGTCCGGTCGGGCGTGTCGCCGCCGGCGGGCACATAGACATTCTCGAGCCGGATCCCGCATGGCAGCCGGGCGCCGATGTGCCGGGCCTCGCCATTGTCCTGCCAGTCGTGCGTGCCGGGATCGCCCAGCGGCACCCGGCTGAGGATTGCGACGCCATGGTGCATCCGCTGGCCGTTCAATTGCTGATGGATGTAGCCGAGGCGAGTGAACATCTCGGCGGGGAATACGTCGTTGTTGGCCTTGGTCTCCTGGAGGCACAGGATGTCCGGCTGCTGCTCGGCGACCAGGCGCTCGACCAGCGCGGGGCGCGCGCGGACCGAGTTGATGTTCCACGATGCGATTTTCAGCCGAACAGTCACGGGCCCCGCTTACCCTGTCCCCTTCGATAAGAAAAAGGCCCCCGCTCCGGGGGCATGGAGCGAGGGCCGCCTAGCGTTCGTCACGCAAGGGATCCCGCGGTGCCCGGGTAACAGGGGGAAACCCCAAGCAAGTTGCGGAATTGAAACCTATTTAGGGACCCGCTCCTGACATTGCGATGAACGGTCGCAATGTGAAACTTTTTTAATTTAGCGCTTTCGCTTCTGCGGTTCGGCGTAGGTGAACGCGCTGTCCGATACGGCGATGTTATAGCGCACGTTCGAAAGCTTGACCGTGGTGCGCTTGTTCTGCGCGTCGATCGCGGTCCAGCCATACATCTGAAGGCCCCCGGGCGCGGACGCACTGCGCAGGAAGGCAAGTGTCAGCTGACCGTAAGCGGTATTCTTCGCTCGAGCGACAAGAATTCGCGCGTCGTTGTTCGGCAGAATCTGGGCCTTGCCGTTGAAGTCCGGCGAACCGGAAAGCAGCGGGCCCAGAGGCGTGCTGGAGAGCGGCCAGCTGCTCTTCTGGCCTACCTGATAGTCGAGGAAGTACAGCCGCTTGCCGTCGGCCACCAACAGCAGGTCGCCGCTTCCATATTGAAACCGCACCCTGCCCGGCCGCTTGAGCTGAAGCGTTCCGGCCGCCGAGCGGCCCTTGGCATCGGTCTGGACGAAATTCGCGGTCATCGTCTGCACGGCCGAAATATGGGATTTCAGCTTGGCAAGGTCGGCCGACTCCGGCGCAGCCGCCGCCGGTGCGGCCGCGGCGAGCATCGCAACCGGCATCAGCGCGCGCGCGAAGGTGGTCGAAAAGGTCATCTTCAGAAAAACTCCCGGGATTTGCACGCGGCACTGGCGTTTCGGCGTTGAATGCCGACTGAACCTTGAGGTTCCGAAACGTTCAGGGTCTGCGCGTCAGATCGGATGGCCTTCGGGGTCGATCAGGACTTCGCGGCGGCCGACGTGGTCGGGCTGGCCGACCAGACCGTCCTTTTCCATCCGCTCGATCAACCGGGCGGCGCTGTTATAGCCGACCCGCAATTGCCGCTGGAGGTAGGAGGTCGAAGCCTTCTGGCTCTCGGCGACGATCTGGATCGCCTTGCGATAGAGCTGGGTTTCCGCATCGTCCTCGCCGGTCGGCTGGCCGTCGAACAGATAGCCGCCGTCCTCGGGCTCCGCGGTGACCGCCTCGACATATTCGGGCACGCCTTGCCTCCGCCAATGCTCGGCGACCGAGCGCACCTCCTCGTCGGAAACGAACGGCCCGTGGACCCGGATGATCTGCTTGCCGCCGGGCATGTAGAGCATGTCGCCCTTGCCCAGCAGCTGTTCGGCGCCCTGCTCGCCAAGGATCGTCCGGCTGTCGATCTTGCTCGTCACCTGGAAACTGATTCGGGTCGGCAGATTGGCTTTGATCACGCCGGTGATGACATCGACCGACGGCCGCTGTGTCGCCATGATCAGGTGGATTCCGGCGGCTCGCGCCTTTTGCGCCAGCCGCTGGATCAGGAACTCGACCTCCTTGCCCGCGGTCATCATCAGGTCGGCGAGCTCATCGACCACCACCACGATCTGCGGCAGGACTTCGTAATCGAGCTCCTCCGTCTCGTAGATCGGCTGGCCGGTGTCGGCGTCGTACCCGGTCTGGACGCGGCGGCCGAGCTTGGCCCCCTTGGCCTTGGCCTCGCGCACCTTGGCGTTGAAGCTGGGCAGCGCGCGCACGCCGAGGTTCGCCATCATCCGGTAGCGCTCTTCCATCTGCTCGACGGTCCATTTGAGCGCGCGGATCGCCTTGCTCGCCTCGGTGACGACCGGCGCCAAAAGGTGTGGGATGTCGTCGTACATCGACAGTTCGAGCATCTTGGGATCGATCAGGATCAGTTTGCAGGCGTCGGGGCCGTAGCGGTAGAGCAACGACAGGATCATGCAGTTGAGGCCGACCGACTTGCCCGATCCGGTCGTTCCCGCGACCAGCAAATGCGGCATCGGCGCGAGGTCGGCGATGACCGGGTCGCCGGCGATGTTCTTCCCCAGAATGAGCGGAAGGGCCATGTTCTGGTCCTCGAACGCCTGGCTCCCCACCAGCTCGCTGAGGCTGACCGGCTCGCGCTTGGAATTGGGCAGCTCGATCCCGATCACGCTGCGCCCCGGGATGGTCGCGACGCGCGCGGATAGCGCCGACATGTTGCGGGCGATGTCGTCGGCAAGCTGGATCACTCGGCTGGCCTTGATTCCGCTCGCCGGCTCGAGCTCGTACATGGTGACGACGGGGCCGGGGCGAACCTCGACGATATCGCCGCGCACATGAAAATCCTCGAGCACCGATTCGAGCAGTCGGGCATTGCGCTCAAGCCCCGCGCGGTCGATTTGCTGGCGGCCTTTCTCGGGTGCCCTTGCGAGCAGCTCGAGGCCAGGCAGCTGGAAGCTGTCGCCAAGCGCTAGACTTGGCTGGGCCCCGGCGCGGCGATTCTGCATACGGCCCGCGGGCGCGACCGGGCGCGCCGGCTCGGCGACCGCGACCGCCGGCCGCGACCTTGGCGGAGCGGCGGGGCTTGCGCGCTCTTCGCGCAGTTCAGTGGCCCGCGGTGGTGCCCGGCGTTCGCGCGGGCTGCGCCTCAGCAGACCGCCCAGCCAGCCCTTCTCCTCGGCCGTCAGGCCGAGCGCGAGATAGCCGAGCGTCAGGCCGCTTAGCGCGAACAACAACAGCGCGGCGAAGCGGACGGGGCCGGCGACGGAGGGATTGTCAATGAGGCCGATCGCGCTGTCGATGCCGTATGCTCCGCCGAGACCCAGCGCTCCGCCCCACCCTCCGGGCAGCCCGGACACCGCCGAACCGCTGGTCAGGCCGAGCGAAATCCCGAGCAGCACCGCGCCGATCGCCGCAAACACAAGGCCGCGAACGATCCGGCCGGCAGGCTCGAGGCGGATCATTCTCAGGCCCGCGATCGCGATCACCGGGAGGAACAGGATCGACCCGAGCCCGAACAGGAGGAGCAACGCATCGCTGGCGTAGGCGCCGCCGCTGCCCAGCCAATTGCTCGGCGGGCCGCCCGCAGCGGTGCTGAGCGATGGATCGTTCGGGCTGTGGGTGGCGAGCGCAACCGCTCCGGCGAGACCGATGCCGACCAGCAGCGCGCCCCAAGTCCTTAGCGCCAGGCGTTTCACCGACGCACGCAGCGCGTCGCGCCAGTCTGGCGCAAGGTCGCGCTTGGGAGCGCGCGCTGCAACGGTCGCCATGTCCCAACCCCCGGATTGTTCGAGCCCCTAGAATCCCTCACGCGGAGTCCGCGGTCAAGCGAACTTCTTGGCGTCATTGCGCGCCGCGGCTAGGGCGGCGCGATGGACCGCGCGGACGTGATCATCCTCGGCGGCGGGCTGATCGGCCTCGCACTCGCTTCGGCGCTCGATTCGAGCGGAGTGTCGGCGGTGGTCGTCGACCCCGCCGACCCCGAGCAGCGGGCCGATGCCGCGTTCGACGGCCGCACCAGCGCGGTGTCGTCGAGCTCGATGCGCATGCTCGAAGCGATCGGGGTCGCCGACCATTTGCCCGAACCGGGCTGCCCGATCCGCCGGATTTCGGTCGCAGACGGTCTCGAGCCCGGCGGGCTGCAGTTCGAGCCCGACGATGACGAGCCCCTCGGCTGGATGCACGAGAACCGGCATTTGCGCGCTGCCCTCCGCGCCAGGGCCGAAAGCGGGCGCGATGCGTGGATCCTGTGGAAGGCGCGCATGAGCGAGGTCGATTGCGGCGACCACGCCGTCACCATGACCCTGGCCGACGGGCGCAAATTCTCCGCGCCGCTGCTGGTCGCCGCCGACGGACGCAACTCGCCGATGCGCGAGGAGGCGGGGATCCGGATCGCGCACTGGCGCTATGCGCACAAGGCGATCGTCGCGGTCGTCCGTCACGAACTCCCGCACGAAAATGTCGCCCATGAGATTTTTTATCCAGGCGGGCCGTTCGCACTGTTACCGATGACCGACGATGGGGGCGGGCATCGTTCAGCGATCGTGTGGTCGGTGCCGGAAGCCGACGCCGCCGGCTGGCTGGCGCTCAGCGACGATGATTTCGCCGCCGAAGCGCAGGCCGCGATGGGCGGCTTCCTCGGTAAGGTCGCGATGCTCGCTCCGCGCTCGTCCTATCCGCTTGGTTTCCATCATGCCGCGCAAATGACCGCCAGGCGGCTGGCGCTGGCCGGCGACTCCGCCCACGCCATTCATCCCATCGCCGGCCAGGGTCTCAACCTCGGCTTCCGCGACGTCGCCGCGCTCGCCCAGGTGCTGGTCGAAGGAGCGCGGCTCGGCATGGATCTCGGCGACCGGCAATTGCTCGACCGCTACCAGCGCTGGCGCGCGTTGGACGCACTGTCGGTAGCAGTCGCGACCGACAGCCTGACCCGGATTTACGGCGTTCCGGGCAAGACCGCCTCGGCGATCCGCCGCTTCGGGATGGGCCTGGTCGGGCGGGTTTCGCCCATCCGCAACCGGCTGATGAACGAAGCGCGCGGAACCAGCGGCGAGCTCCCGCTGCTGCTTCGAGGCATCCCCATCTAACTACTGAAGCGTCGGTTCGATCTCGACTCCACCGTTCACCGCAGCACGATGGAACTGCATCAATTGGACCAGCAGATCGGCGCGGCCGGTGAGCGTCGGCTGCTCGAGCAGCGCCTGCTTCGCGCCGATGTCGAACGGCGCGACCTGGGCGATCGCATTGACCAGCATTTCGTCGTCGAGCCGGCCGACCGCGGCCCAGTCGACGGCAAGTCCCAAAGCATCGCCTAGCCGCTGCGCATCGCGTTCGACCTCGGCGCGCTGGAGCAGCGGTAGGGGCGGCGGATCGCCGTCGTCGAACGCTTCGATGTCGACCTCCGCGCAGCGATAAGCCGCGTCGACCTCGACCTCGCGGAGCAGGCGGAAGCGGTTGGTCCCCAGCAGCACGATGTTGAAGCAGCCGTCCTCGAGCTCCTCGACTCCGACGACGTCGCCGACGCAGCCGACCTTGTACAATGGCGGATTGTCGTCGTCGAAATTGAGCGGCTGGATCATCCCGATCTGCCCCGCACCCTCGATCGAATCCTGGACCATTTCGCGATAGCGCGGCTCGAAGATGTGGAGCGGCAGCTGCCCGCGCGGGAACAGGATCGCCCCGGACAGCGGGAAGATCGGAATCCTGAGCTTGCGGCTCATGTGAAGAGCAGGGCCGATAGCCGGCGGCGCTGTGCGCTCGACCACGGATCGCCCAGGCCCCGCGCTTCGAGCAGCTGGAGGAAGCGCGCGCGGGCCGCGCCCTCGTTCCACTCGCGGTCGCGCCCGATGATCTCGAGCAGCGCGTCGGCGGCCCCGTCGCGGTCGCCGGCCGCGCTTTTCGCCGCGGCAAGCTCGAACCGCGCTTCATGATCGTCCGGATTCGCCGCGAGCCTGGCTTCGAGCGCGTCGGTGTCCACCGCGGGCGCCGAGGCGAGCTCGAGCGCGGCGCCGGCCCGGCTGATCTCCGGCTTCTTCGCGAGATAGGGCGGCAGCGCGCCTAAAATCTGCCGCGCCTCGTCCAATTCGCCGGCCGCGACCAACGCCCGAAGGAGGCCGCCGATGACCGCCGGATCGTCCGGCGCCATGTCGCGGATCTGGCGGAAGATCGATACCGCGCGCGGCGCGTCGCCGTCGCTCAGCACCTGCTCGGCCATGGCCAGAAGGGGCTCGATCTCGGCCTGGGGCGCGGTCCCTTCGGCGCCGATTTTGAGCTGCCCCAGCAGCTGGTCGAGCGCGCGCTTCAACTGCGCTTCGGTGCGGAAATCGGTGAGGTCGGCGACGGGCTGGCCGCGGTGGATCGCATAGACCGTCGGGATCGACTGGATGCGGAATTGCGCCGCGATCGCCTTGTCCTTGTCGACGTCGATCTTCACGAGGGCGACGCCCTTGGCGGCATATTCCGCTACGACCTTTTCGAGCGCGAGCGAAAGCTGCTTGCTCGCCGGCGAACGGTCCGACCAGAAATCGAGAATGACCAGCGCGGTCATCGAGGGATGGATGACCTCGTTCTCCAGCCGTTCGATCGCCTCGCGCTCAGCCTCTGTCAGGCCCACGGTTGCCACGGCTGCCGACGCTCCTTCAAATGCCTGCCCGGCGGACCATATGGGCGGGTAAAGGGGCCGCCACAAGCGGCCTTGCGGGACGGGTCGGGGCCATGCTAGGCGCCCGCCTCACCTCCGCCGGGAGCGCTCGATTGCGCCCGGCGTTAGCTCGAGAGCGGGCGTAGCTCAGGGGTAGAGCACAACCTTGCCAAGGTTGGGGTCGAGGGTTCGAATCCCTTCGCCCGCTCCAACTCCGGCATGCCGGGGGCATGCCGACGAGTTGGAGCGCACGAGCGTAAGCGAGGGGCGACACGCGCTGGCATGCCGGGGGCATGCCTTGGCGCCGGAGCGCACGAGCAAAGCGAGGGGCGGCAGACCATCGGGTCCCCCTAACCCAGCTCCCTGAACCACTTCGTCAGCACATATTTCGTCCCGCGGCGCACTTTCATCCCCTGGTGGAGCGTGGCCGGGTTGGGCCGGCCGTCGGGCAGCAGGTTGTTCCACGCCAGCAGCTTGCCGGTCTCGGGCTGAACGGTCTTGCCGATGGTCTTGAAGCGGGTCGCGCCCCCGTCCTCGGGCTGGTTCAGATAGATCATCGCGGTCCAGGTGCGCTGACCTTTGTCGGCGGTGTGCACATAGAAATCATATCCGCCGGGCTCGAAGGTGTCGGTATGCGGCTTGAACTCCTGGCCGGGCGCGTAGCGCTGGCCCTGGAGCGGCTCGCCGGCCTCCGGCGGCAGGCCCAGCAGCTCGCGAATCTTGCGGTCGACATCGGCGACGAGCGGATCGTTCCCGTCGAGATCGCACGTTTCACTGGTTCGGTAATTGGCGATCCCGAGGTCGTCGGCGATCTCGGACGGCCGCCGCCGCTCGTCGATTCGCTCGACCAGCGCCGCGCAGGTTTGCGCATCGAGGAAGCCGCGGACGATGAACAATTCCAGCTCGCGCGTTGGCACGCGCTGCACTCCGGCCACCTCGGAGAGGCGGGCGGCCGGCCTGGGGTCAGCGCGAAGCGACAGGGCTGAACCGCATTTCGTGCTGGGCGATGACCGATCGCACGACATTGTTCATCAGCGCCATTCGCGTCGGCAGCGGGACCGAGGTCAGCTTGATCATCACTGCGACGGCGTAGCTGCGGCCATCGGGCGCGGTCAGGATGCCGATGTCGTTATAGCCCGCCTGCTGCGCGCCGAGCACCTGGCCCGTCCCGGTCTTGTGGCTGAGGCGCCAGCCCGGCTGGAGCCCGCCCTTCAGGCGGTTCGCGCCGGTCTTGGTGTTGCCCATGATGTTGAGCAGCCGCTGGGTCGACCCAGGCGACAGCAATTCGCCGCGCTTGAGCCGGGCCAGCGCGCTGACGATCGCGCTCGGCGCGGCGCCGTCGTACGGATCCTCGACGTAGCGGTTGAAGGCCGCCCGGCGCAGGCCGAGCGGGAGGGCGTCGCGCGCCTGGTAGAATGCGTTTCCAATCGAATAGCTCGGGGTCCAGATGAGGCCGGCGATCTTGCTCTGGAGCGCGCGCTCGCCGTTATAGAAGCGGATCCGGCCGAGCTCCCTGGATTCGATCACTTCGCGCACCGCGCCCGGCCCGCCGATCGAGCGCATGAGCTTGTCGTTGGCGGTATTGTCGCTGGTCGTGATCGCCTTGAACATGAGGTCGGCAAGGCTCGTTGTGTAGGCGCCGTTCTGGCGGATCAGCGCGGCGATGGGCTGGTGGAACAGGGTGATGTCGTCGCGGGTCAGGCTGACCCGGTCGTCAAGCCTCACTCGCCCCCGGTCGACCGCGTCGAGCGCGGCAATCGATACCCACAGCTTGCTAACGCTCTGCTGGGGATAGAGTTCGTCGGCTTTCCACCCGATCGTCCAGCCCTCGTCGACTGACCTGACCGCGATCCCGACGCGTCCATTGAAGCTGCGGCCGAGATCGTTGACCCGGCCGCGAAGGAAAGCTGGGGCCTGGGCCTGGATTGCCGGGCGGGGCTGCGCGACCGGAGGCGGCGCGGGAGCGACTTGTTGAACGGCCGCGGCCGCTGAAACCTGAAGCATCGCGGCCGACGCCAGCCCCAACCCCAGACGCTTCTCCAGTGACGTCATGACCCCCTACTCCTTGAGACTTCCCGCTTGCTTTCCAGTTGTTTGGCACGCGCCGGCTTAACCCTGGCTGTGCGGCCGAGGCCTAAGAATTCGCATTGTCGAGTCGCGTTGCCAAGAGGCTTTTGGCGGAGCCTAGCGGCCGATGTCGGGGCCGCCGAGAAGCGCGGCCGATTCGATCTCGTCGAGCGCCCGGTGGGCGAGGATATAGCGGCGGGCCTTGGCGACCCAGGCGGACGCGCTCGGCGCGCCGGGAAGGCGCATGGTCTCGGCCAAGGCCTGATCGACCTCGCCGGCCGAAAGCAGCCTCTCGGCGCGGGCATAGCGGGCGTCGGGATTGATCGCGGGCCGGTCCGCGCGATGGATTTCGACCACCGAGCCGAATTCGCGGCGAATGCTCCTCCACCAGCTTTCCTGCGTACCGCCGCGGCGAAGCATCGGGCCGAGCTGGTCATATTCGGCGATCAGCTCGTTGAGCCTCACCGGCTGGTGCGAAGCCGTGACGATTGTCGCCACCGCCTGCTCGTGCCGGGGGCCGAAGCGCTCGAGCAGCAGAGGCTCGAGATAGCCGAGCGCCACTCCGCGATCGATCGCGCGGCGTGCGGCGAAGGCAACCACCAGCGCATCCGCCCGCCCGGCCGACCCCTGCGCCTGGCGCGTTGCATTCTCGACTCGGGTGAGCCGCGTTTCCAGGTCGGACAAGCGCGGCTGCTCCGCCGGTGTGGGCGCGGCCCGCGGCTGGGGCGCCTGTGCAACCGGCGGCCGCGATTGCGGCGGCGGCGCGGCTGTTTGGCTGGTGACCCCGAGGAAGCGCGCCGCAGGCTGGTAATGGGCAAGCGCCCAGGTCGCGGCGGCGGCGCCGAGGATGATCAGCACCAACCCGACGAGCAGTCGCGCGCTCCAGCCCATGCCGCTTGTGGCCCTGCTCCCGTTCATTGCCCGCGGCCCTTGTCGCACAGCCGCTGGGCGAGGGCCAGAAGCGCTTCGTCCGTTGGCCGCTCGGCGGATTCGATCCTGGCCCAGCCCGTGCCGCTCGCTTCTGCAGCGGCCGCGCTGATCGCGGCGATCTGGATCGATGCGCGATCGAGGCCCAGGCGATCTGCGGCATCGGCGAAGGCGCGGCCCGCGCGCGGAGAGTGAACTAGCACGATTGCTCCTTCAGCCTGTCCCAACTCTTCCGGCGGCTCGACCAGCTGCGAGCGGTAAGCGGCGAGGGTACTCACCGGCCGCGATAATGCGGCCCCGTGCTCGCCGGCGAGATGCAATAGCCGAAGCTTGGGGTCGAGCGCGCCGACGAGCCGCTCCACTCCGGCGTAGCCGACGGTTGCGACATCGAACCCAGCCTCGCGCGCGGCTGCCGCGGTCGCCTCGCCGACCGCGTGGACGGGAAGGTCCCGCAACGCCGCGAGCCCGGCCCGCCGACGCGCACGGCGTTGGCGCTGGTCAAAAGCAAAGCGTCGAACTGCCCGGCATCCGGGGCGCGCCACGTGATCGGCTCGATCTGGAACAACGGCATCGCCACCGCGTCGAGGCCGCGCTCGGCCGCCCGGGCGACGGTCTCGCTTGCGCCGGGCTCGGGGCGCAGGACGACGACGCGGGTCATTCCGCCGCGAACAGGCTCCGGATCAACTCGGGCGCCCTGGCCAGCATCTCGCGGGCAAGGCTGGCCGGAGTCTTGTCGTCGCCGCAGTCGAACACGGCGCGCTGCTCGACCATCTCGCTGCCGTCCTCGCTGAACAATTGCGCGCGCATTCGAAGGTCGCCGTCCTCGAGCACCGCGAAGGCCGCGACCGGCGACGCGCAGGTTGCGCCGAGCGCGCGGGTGAAGGCGCGCTCGGCCATCACGCAGGCGTAAGCGATCTCATTGTTGACCGTCGACAGCACGCTTTGCGTCTCGGTGTCGTTGGTCCGGCACTCCATGCCGATGATGGCTTGGGCGGGGGCGGGAAGCAGGATCTCGGTGGGGATCGAGGTGCCGATTTCGATTCCGAGCCGCTTGAGGCCGGCCGAGGCGAGCAGAGTTGCGTCGATCTCGCCCGACTGGACTTTGGCGATGCGCGTTTCGACATTGCCTCGCAGCGGCACGATCTTCAGGTCGGGGCGGATACGCAGCAGCTGCGCCGCCCGGCGCTTCGACGAGGTGCCGACGACGGCGCCCTGTTTGAGCTGGTCGATCAAGTCCGCGCCGATCAGCCGGTCGCGGACATCGCCGCGCGGGCGGACGGCGGCGATGTGAATTTCCTTGGGTCGGACGCTTTCGACGTCCTTCATCGAATGGACGCAAAAGCTCAGCTCACCAGCGATCAGCGCCTTGTCGAGCTCCTTGGTCCACAATCCCTTGCCACCGATCTCGGCGAGCGGTTTGTCGAGAACCTTGTCGCCGGTGGTGGTGATTGCGACCAGCTCGACATAGCCGTCGGGCCAGCGCTGCGCGGCCTCGATTGCCGAGGCGACCTTGCGCGCCTGGGCCAGAGCGAGCGGCGATCCGCGAGTTCCGAGCTTGAGCCCTTGCATGGCGCACCCCTAGTGCATGAGGCGCGGATCAGGCAAAGGGCCGGGCGCGAAATGATTGTTTTGGGCCTTGAATCTTCCTGCGACGACAGCGCGGCGGCATTGGTCACCGGCGACCGGCAAGTCCTCGCGCAAGCGGTCGTCGGCCAGAACAGCGCCCACCAGCCGTACGGCGGGGTGGTGCCGGAGATCGCGGCGCGCGCGCATGTCGAGATCCTTCCCGACCTCATCCGGCGGGTGCTCGACGACGCGAAGCTGTCCATCGACGACGTCGACGCGGTCGCGGCGACCGCCGGACCGGGGCTGATCGGCGGAGTGATGGTCGCCCTGCTCGCCGGCAAGGGGCTGGCGCTCGCCGCCGGCAAGCCGCTGGTCGCCGTCAATCATCTCGAGGGCCATGCGCTGATCGCCGCGGCTGGTCGATCCGGACCTGCGCTTTCCCTATTTGCTGCTGCTCGTCTCGGGCGGCCATTGCCAGCTGCTCGAAGTGCGCGGGGTGGGCGATTACCGGCGCCTCGCAACGACCATCGACGATGCCGCCGGCGAAGCCTTCGACAAGGCCGCCAAGCTGCTCGGCCTGCCGCTATCCCGGCGGACCGGCGATCGAGGAACTGGCCGCGACCGGCAATCCGGCCGCTGTCCCGCTGCCGCGGCCGCTGTTCGGTTCAGCCGAGCCGCATTTTTCCTTCGCCGGGCTCAAGAGCGCAGTCCAGCGCGCGGTCGTCTCGGGCGACTATCGTCGCGAGGACATTGCCGCGAGCTTCCAGCAGGCCGTCGTCGATTGCCTGGTCGACCGCACCAGGCTCGCGCTGGGCAAGACCGACGCGCCGGCGCTGGTCGTCGCCGGCGGGGTCGCCGCCAACCAGCCGATCCGCACGGCGCTTGGCCGGCTCGCCGCGGATGAAGGCCGCCGCTTCAGCGTCCCGCCCGCCTGGCTGTGCACCGACAATGCGGCGATGATCGCCTGGGCCGGCGTCGAGCGGCTCGCGGCCGGGCTCGTCGACCAGCTCGACGCTCCGGCGCGGGCGCGCTGGCCGCTCGACGAGAGCGCCGAGAAAGTGCGCGGCGCAGGGGTCAAGGCGTGAAGATCGAGCGCCTCGCGGTGATCGGCGGCGGCGCCTGGGGCACCGCGCTGGCGCAGGCGGTTGCTGCGCACGGCGGCGATACTCTGCTGTGGGCGCTGGAAGAGGAGGTCGTGGTCGCGGTCAACGCCGAGCATTGCAACCCCGTCTTCCTTCCTGGAATCGCGCTGTCGCCCTCGATCTCCGCGACCAGCGATCTGGCAGACCTCGAGGGCTGCGACGCCTGGCTGGTGGTGACTCCGGCGCAGCACATGCGCTCGGTGCTCGAACGTGCCCCCCGCTGCGGCCGGCCGATGGTGCTGTGCTCCAAGGGCATCGAGGAGCGCACTGGCGAGCTTCTGCATCACGTCGCCCGCGACGCCTGCCCCGGCGGCGAGATCGCGGTCCTGTCCGGGCCGACTTTCGCGCACGAGGTTGCGGCCGGCCTCCCGACGGCGGTTACTCTGGCTTGCGCGGACCGGGAGATCGGCGAGGCTCTGCGCAAGCGCATCGGCCATCAGGCATTTCGCACCTATCTGACCGACGACGTCGTCGGAGCGGAGATCGGCGGGGCGGTAAAGAATGTGCTCGCGATCGCCTGCGGCGTGGTCGAGGGCGCGGGACTGGGACAGAATGCGCGGGCGGCGCTGATCGCTCGCGGCTTTATCGAAATGACCCGCTTCGGCGTCGCCTGCGGAGCCCGGGCCGAAACGCTCGCGGGCCTGTCGGGCCTTGGCGACCTGGTGCTGACCTGCACCTCGAGCAGCTCGCGCAATTTCTCGCTCGGGTGCGGGATCGGCGAGGGCCGGCCCGCAGCCGAGCTGCTGGCGGACCGCCGGACGGTGGCGGAGGGTGCCCACACGGCTCCGGTTCTCGCCCGGCTGGCGCGGGAAAAAGACGTCGACATGCCAATCGTCGCCGCGGTCGAAAGGCTGCTCGCCGGCGAGGCCAGGGTCGGCGAAATCCTCGACGAACTGCTGGCGCGCCCGCCAAAGGCCGAGGCGGTCTAGAGGTGCCAAGGGTCGAAGGGCTCGGCGCACGCCAGGCGGCGCTGAGGATGCTCGATGGCGTGCTTCGCCGCGGCCAGACGCTCGAAGCCGCGGCGTCGGCTTCGCGCGGCCTGCCGCCGCCCGATCAGGCGCTGGCCATTGCGATCGTCGGGGAAACGCTACGCCGCCTGCCTGATCTCGACGCGCTGATCGATGGTTCTACCCGTCAGCGCCTTCCCGAGGATTCCAAGGCGCGGACGGTGCTGCGGCTGGCGCTGGCGCAGAAGATCGGCCTTGGCACGCCCGACCACGCGGTGGTCGCGACTGCGTTGCCGCTGGTCGACGGCGGGCCGCGGCGCCTGGTCCACGGAGTCCTCGGCACGCTGCTTCGGCGGGGAGTCCATGCGGCGGAGGAGCCGCGGCTTCCTGAAACGGTCGAGGACCGCTGGCGGGCCGCCTGGGGCAAGGAAATTGTCCACGCCGCGGGCCGCCAGATCGTCCGCCGCCCGCCGCTCGACCTTAGCTTCGCGGACGATGCGGAAGCTGAAGCCTATGCGGCTGCGCAAGGCGGCGTCTCGCTGGCGCCGAGGCACGTTCGGCTCGAAAGCTCCTCGGTCACCGACCTCGCCGGCTTCGGCGACGGACGGTGGTGGGTGCAGGACCTCGCCGCGTCGCTGCCCGCGAGGCTGATTCCCGCACAAGCAGCTGACGTGCTCGATCTCTGCGCGGCGCCCGGCGGCAAGACGATGCAGCTCGCCGCGGCCGGGCACAACGTGACGTCGGTCGACGCATCGGCCGCGCGCCTGGAACGACTGCGCGAGAACCTCGAACGGACGCATTTGACAGCCCAGCTGGTCGAGGCGGATGCCCTCGTATGGCAACCGGGCCGCCAATTTGATGCGATCCTGCTCGATGCGCCCTGCTCGGCGACGGGGACATTTCGCCGTCATCCCGAAGTGCTCTACCGGGCGCGCCCTTCGATCATCGCTGACAATGCCGAGCTCCAGTCGAAGCTGCTCGAACGCGCGGTGCGGTGGCTTCAGCCGAACGGGCGGCTGGTTTACTCGGTCTGCTCACTCGAGCCCGAAGAAGGCGAGAAGGTCATCGCCGACTTCCTCGCCGGCAATCCCGACTTTGTGGTCGAACCGCGCAGGCCCGGCGGTGCCCGACTTCGTGACGCCATCGCCCGAAGGCTCGGTGCGCATCCTGCCCGGCCTGCTTGAAGATCAGGGCGGGCTCGACGGCTTCTTCATGGCGCGCCTTGTCCGCCGCGGCTAATCCCGTCTAATCGGAGCCATGCCGCTCATCGCGCCCTCGATCCTGTCCGCCGACTTCGCGCAGCTTGGCGAGGACGTGCGGGCGATCGACGAAGCGGGCGCCGACTGGATCCACATCGACGTGATGGACGGCCATTTCGTGCCCAACCTGACGATCGGCCCGGCCGTGGTGAAGGCGCTTCGCCCGCACACCAAGAAGCCTTTCGACGTACACCTCATGATCTCGCCGGTCGACAATTTCCTCGATGCGTTCGCCGAGGCCGGCGCCGACAACATCACCGTCCATCCGGAGGCGGGCCCGCACGTCCACCGCACCGTCCAGCGGATCAAGGCGCTGGGCAAGAAGGCCGGCGTTTCGCTCAACCCGGCGACTCCGGCCAAGGCCCTCGACTATGTGCTCGAGGACCTCGACCTGGTGCTGGTGATGACCGTCAACCCGGGCTTTGGCGGGCAGCAGTTCATCACCGGCCAGCTCAAGAAGATCGAGGCCATCGCGGAGCGGATCGCCAAGCAGGGCCTCGATATCCAGCTCGAGGTCGACGGCGGGATCGACGCCGAAACCGCGCGCCAGGCGGTCAGCGCCGGCGCCACCGTGCTGGTCGCCGGGACCGCGGTCTTCCGCGGCGGCCCGAGCCATTATGCCGACAACATCCGGGCGCTCAGGGGCGAGGGGTGAACGCGTATGGTTCGGCGGACGAAGGCGAGGTCGTCCGTAAGCTCGCTCGCGGTTCGCTCCTCTCGCGGCTCGGCCGCTCGCGCCAGCCGCTAAAGCTGGTCGCGGTGCCCCGCGATCATGTCCAGGGCGATCGCCAGCGCGGCGACAGCCTGCTCGCGGGCCGGCTAACCATCGGCAGCGACACCCTCTCGCTTGGCGATCTCGATTTCGGTCAAGTTGGCGCGAAGGGCGCGCTGGCCGAGCAGCTTCAGGGCTTCTCGTGGCTTCGCGACCTGGCCGCGGCCGCATCGCGCGAGAAAGGCGCGCGGCTGTCCGAGGCGGTCGTCGGGCGCTGGCTGCTCGCGCATGGCACGCGCATCGACGATGCCTGGGCGCCGCATTTGTGGGGCGAGCGCATCCTCTTCTGGGCGGCCTATGCGCCCTACATCCTGTCGAGCGCGCGACGCGGGTACCGATCGGCCTTGCTCAACACGCTCGCGCGCGGCGCGCGGCATCTTGATGCCAGCGCCGACAAGGCGCCCGCTGGCCTTGAGCGCATCACGGCCTGGTGCGGAGTGATCGCCGCCGGGCTGCTCGTCCAGGGCGGAGTCTCCGCGCGTCGCGCGCGGCGAGGCCGGGCTCGCCCGGGCACTCGCCGCCGCCCAGTTCGACGACGGCGGCCTCGTCAGCCGTTCGCCGTTCGAGCAGGTCCGGCTGGTCGACCGGATGGCGCTCCTGCGCGCCTGCTATTTCGCCGCCAAGCAGACTCTGCCTGACACGATCGAGGCTGCCGCGGCGGCGGCGCTGGCCGCGCTTCATGGCGTCACTTGGGCGACGGCGCGCTCTCGAGCTGGCAGGGCTGCGGCCCGGGCGAGGCATCGCGATTGACTGCCTTGGTCGAAGGCTGCGGCATCCGCGCCCGCCCGCTGCGCCAGGCGCGAGGCTGGGGTTATCAGCGGCTGTCGGCGCTCGGGACGGTGGTCATTCTCGATGCGGCGCCGCCGCCGCCGCAGAAAATGTCGCGACCGGGGTTCGGCTTCGACCCTGGCCTTCGAAATGTCCGACGGCACCCAGCGGCTGGTCGTCAATTGCGGCGGCCCCGGCCCGCTCCCGACCGAGCTTCCCGGCGAGCTTGTCCAGGGCCTGCGCACGACTGCCGCCCACAGCACGCTCGTCCTCGCCGACACCAATTCGACCAACATCCTGCCCGACGGCTCGCTCGGCAAGGGCGTGGAGGATGTCGCCATCGAGCGCAGCGAGGACAATGACGCGAGCCGGCTCGAGGCGAGCCACGACGGCTACGTCCGGGCCTTCGGCCTCATCCACAAGCGCAGCCTGATGCTCGGCAATGACGGCAAGGAGCTGCGCGGCGCCGACCAGCTGATGGCCAGGGGCCGCAAGAAGATCCGCGATTCCGCCGGCTATGCGGTGCGCTTCCACCTCGCGCCGGGAGTCGAGGTCGACCGCGACCGCCGACGGCATGGGGGCGATCCTTCGCTCGAAGGGCGCTCCGCCGTGGAATTTCCGTTGCCGCGGCGGAATGCTGACGATCGAGGACAGCCTGTGGATCGACGGCCGCGGCCAGCCGCACCGAACCGCCCAGCTGGTCAGTCGTCGGCGAGGTCTCGGCGTCTCGGCGGCGAGATCGGCTGGCAATTCCGCCGCACGAGCTAATCAGGAAGATCGAATGACCGACCTCGTTCCCGTCCGCCGGGCTCTGATTTCGCTTTCCGACAAGACCGGCCTCGACGAGCTTGCGGCCGGGCTTGCGCGGCACGGAGTCGAGATCGTCTCGACCGGCGGCACGGCCGCGAAACTGCGCGAAACTGGCGTCGCAGGTGCGCGACATTAGCGAACTTACCGGCTTCCCCGAGATGATGGACGGCCGGGTCAAGACGCTCCACCCGAAGGTCCACGGCGGCCTGCTCGGCGTCCGCGACAATCCCGAGCATGCGGCGGCGATGGAGGAGCATGGCATCGCGCCGATCGATCTCGTCGTCGTCAACCTCTACCCGTTCCTCGATACGGTGATGAGCGGCGCCGACCGCGACACGATCATCGAGAATATCGACATCGGCGGCCCGTCGATGGTGCGCTCGGCGGCCAAGAACCATGCCCATGTCGCGATCGTCACCGATCCCGCCGACTATGCGGCGCTGCTGGCCGAGCTCGACGCCAACGGCGGCAGCACCTCGCTCGAGCTGCGCAAGACGCTTGCCGCCAAGGCCTATGCGCTGACCGCCGCCTATGATTCGACCATCTCGCAATGGTTCGCCTTCGCCGACCAGGGCGAGCGCTGGCCGGCGACCTGGACCTTCGCCGCGCAAGCTCAAGATGCCGCTTCGCTACGGCGAGAACCCGCACCAGCAGGCCGCGCTCTACGTTCCGGTCGGGCCGGCCGCGCACGGCGATCGCCCAGGCCGAGCAGGTCCAGGGCAAGGAGCTCAGCTACAACAATCTGAACGACGCCAATGCCGCGCTCGAGCTCGTCGCCGAGTTCCGCGACGGCGCCGCCGACGGTGGTCATCGTCAAGCACGCCAACCCGTGCGGCGTCGCGACCCGCGGCACGCTGCTCGAGGCGTGGAACGAGGCGCTCGCCTGCGACAGCGTCTCGGCGTTCGGCGGGATCGTCGCGACCAACCGGCCGCTCGACGCCGCGACCGCCGAAGCGATCACCGAGATCTTCACCGAAGTCGTCGTCGCGCCCGACGCCGACGAGGAGGCGCAGGCGATCTTCGCCAAGAAGAAGAACCTGCGCCTGCTGCTGACCGGCGAGCTGCCCGACCCGGCGCGCGGCGGGCCAGACCATGGCGGTCATCGCCGGCGGCATCCTGGTCCAGGACCGCGACAATGGCATCGATCACGCGCGACCAGCTCAAATGCGTGACCAAACGCCAGCCGACCGAGCAGGAGCTCGCCGACTGCCTGTTCGCCTGGACCGTCGCCAAGCACGTCAAGTCGAATGCGATCGTCTATGCGAAGGACGGCGCCACCGCGGGCATCGGCGCCGGCCAGATGAACCGCCGCGACAGCGCGCGCATCGCCGCCGCCAAGGCCCGCGAGGCGGCCGAGACCAACGGCTGGCCCGAGCCGCGCACGGTCGGCTCAGCGGTCGCTTCCGACGCCTTCTTCCCGTTCGCCGACGGGCTGCTCGCCGCGGTCGAAGCCGGCGCGACCGCGGTGATCCAGCCCGGCGGATCGATCCGCGACGACGAAGTGATCGCCGCCGCCGACGAGGCCGGCCTCGCGATGCTGTTCACCGGCATGCGGCACTTCCGGCACTAAGCTAGACGATATCGTCCTCGATCTGGTCGCGCGCTCGACGGCGTCCTCGGCCTCGCGCAGCTCGCGCACGTCGGCCTTGTTCAGCCGGAACAGCTCGCGGTCCTCGGGGCCGAAGCCCTTGGTCCACAGCACCGCGCCGAACGCAGCCAGGATCGCCGGGACGCCGACGATCAGCTGCCAGCATCTGCGGGCAGGAAATAGCGCGACGGGAACGCCGACGACCACGCCCGCGGCCGCCGCCCAGGCGATGTTCCAGCGCCAGCCCGATACCGGCGCGCCGAGCTCCTGCTTGAGCAGCCACGACTTGGCGATCGAGGCGAAGCCGAGCGCGACGCACAAGGCGATCGCCGGGCCGGTCGCCTGGTAGGCTTGGCGGCAGGCCCTCGTCCCTCATGATCAGGATCAGCGCCGCGGCAAGCCCGGCCTCGATCGCCAGCATGACGAGGCTGATCAGCATGTTGCGCTTGCGCGCGACGTAGATCAGCGCCGCCTCGCTGACGACCGCGGTCGCCGCGATCACTTCGGCGGCGAGCAGGAAGCCGAGCATCGCGGTGCCGCCGGTGAATCCCGATCCGACGAGGCCCATCACCGCGCGGCCCGGAATCCCGAGCGCCAGCGCGATCCCGCAGCTGCGCGGCGATGATCCAGTAGGTCGACCTGCCGCACCTGCTTGGCGACCGACTTGCGGTCGCCGACCGCGAGCTTGCGCGCGATCGCCGGGCCGAGCACCGGCTCGAAGCTGGTCTTCAGCTTGGCGGGCAGGGTCGCGACCTGCTGCGCGACATAATAGATGCCGACGAAGTTCGCGGGCATGAACGCGCCGAGCACCGCGAGGTCGATGCGGCGCGACGCCCATTCGACCGTGTCGGCGGCGGCGAGCGGGACGTTGCGGCGAGCCGTCCGCCAGGCCGTCGGCGAGATCCGGCTTCCAGCCGTGCGGGATGCCGTAGCAGCGCACCAGCGGGATCAGCGCCGCGATCAGCGCCGCGACCATCGAGAAGACGTAGGCGATGATCAGCCCGTCGCTCGGTCGAGATGAACGACCCAGACGAAGGCGACGATGCTGATCGTCCACGGCTCGACGATCGAGCGCGCGCGGACGGTCGACGCCGACGTCGTGGTGATAGGCGAGCGCGGCCAGCGCGATGTCGGTCCAGGCTGATCGCCAGCACGGTGATCGCCAGCAGCCGGTCCATGCCCGGCGACGGGCTGTCGTCGGGATACATCGCCTTCGGGAAAGCGATCAGGATCGCCATGCCGATCGCCGACCCGATCGCCGCGACCAGCAGGGCGTCGGCGACGACGCAGGCCTGCGGCTTCTTCGCGTTGGCGAGCAGCTGGGCGAGCCCGCGCCTCAGGCCCAGCGCCGCGAGCTGCGCCGCGAACTCGACGACCAGCACCGCATAAGCGAAGCGGCCGAGCGCCGCCGGCGCCGTAAATCCGGCCGCCGATGAACAGGAACGGCAGCCGCGCCGCCAGCCGAAGGACGAAGCCGAAGATGTTGAGCCGCCCGCCGCGCGCGAGCGTCGCCATGTCGGCGTCGGGCGCGTCGCTCTGCGGCTGGCGTGATCCGCTCGGCGTCGCTCAATGCGCGGCGCCCCAATGCTCGCCCCAGCCGACCTCGACGTCGAGCGGCACGTCGAGCTTGATCGCGGGCTCGGCGGCGGTGGCCATCACCCGCTTGATGACCGCCGCGGCTTCTTCCTCGCGGCCGTCGGGCACTTCGAACACCAGCTCGTCGTGGACCTGCAGGAGCATCCGCACGTCCGTCGAGCCCGGCCTCGGCCAGCGCATCGTCCATCCGCGCCATCGCGCGCTTGATGAGGTCGGCGCTGGTGCCCTGGATCGGCGCGTTGATCGCCGCGCGCTCGGCGCCGGCGCGGATCGACGGGTTGGGCGAGCGGATGTTCGGCTCGAAATGCGTCTTCCGCCCGAACAGGGTCTGGGTGAAGCCATGCTCGCGGGCGAACGCCAGCGTGCTGTGGATGAAGGCGCGGATGCCGGGGAAGCGCTCGAAATAGCGGTCGATGATCGCCTTGCCTTCTTCCTTCGGCACGCCGAGCCGCCCGGCGATGCCCCACGCCGAGCTGCCGTAGAGGATCGCGAAGTTGATCGTCTTGGCCTGGTTGCGCGTGTCGCGGTCGACCCGTCCCGAACAGCTCCTCGGCGGTCAGGCTGTGGATGTCGTCGCCCTCGCGGAACGCCTCCTTGAGCTGCGGCACGTCGGCCATGTGCGCCGCGAGCCGCAGCTCGATCTGGCTATAGTCGGCGCTCAGCAGACTTGTAGCCCGGCTCGGCGACGAAGGCGTCGCGGATCTTGCGCCCGATCTCGGTCCGGATCGGGATGTTCTGCAGGTTCGGGTCGTTCGACGACAGCCGCCCGGTCTGCGCGCCGGTCAGCGAGAAGCTGGTGTGGACCCGGCCGGTCTCCGGATTGATCTGCGCCTGCAGCGCGTCGGTGTAGGTCGACTTGAGCTTGGTCAGCTGGCGCCAGTCGAGCACCAGCGGCGCGCAGTCGACGCCCTTCGGCCGCGAGCCGCTCGAGCTCGTTGACGTCGGTCGAATATTGCCCGCTCTTGCCCTTGCGGCCGCCCTTCAGGCCGAGCCGCTCGTACAGCACCTCGCCGAGCTGCTGCGGCGATGCCGATCGTGAACGGCCCGCACGCCGCCTCGTAGATCCGCTCCTCGAGCGCCTGGATGTCTCGCGGCGAATTCCGGCTGACAGCCGCGCCAGATAGTCGCGGTCGACCTTGATCCCGCGCCGCTCCATCCGCGCCGATCACCGGCACCAGCGGCTTGTCGACCCGCTCGTAGACCCGCGTCACATTCTCCTGCGCCAGCCGCGGCTTCAGCCGCAGCCACAGCCGCAGCGCGATGTCGGCATCCTCGCCCGCATATTCGGTCGCCGGGCCCAGCGGCACCTTGTCGAAGGTGATCTGCTTCGCGCCCGTCCCGCACAGCTGCTTGAAGGGGATGCACTCGTGGTCGAAGTGGAGCTTGGCCAGCTCCTCGAGGCCGTGGCCGAAGCTCCGCCCGGCATCGAGGTCGAAGCTCATCACCATCGTGTCGTCGACCGGCGCGACGTCGATGCCCGGCCTTGTCGAACATCACCCAGTCGTATTTGAGGTTGTGCCCGATCTTGAGGACCGCCGGGTCCTCGAGCAGCGGCTTCAGCTTCGCCAGCACCAGCTCCAGCGGCAGCTGGTTGGGCGCGTCCGAATAGAGGTCGGCGCCGCTGTGGCCGACCGGGATGTAGCAGGCGCGGTTCGGCGCGGTCGCGAGGCTGATCCCGGCGAGCCTGGCGATGATGCAGTCGATGCAGTCGGTCTCGGTGTCGATCGCGACATAGCCCTGCGCCGTCGCCTCGGCGATCCAGCGGTCGAGCGCGGCCTCGTCGGTCACCGTCTCATATTTCGACCGGTCGACCTCGATCTTCTCGGGCTCCGGCGGCGGCGCGGCGTCTTCGGCTCCATCGCCGCCATGACGTCATTGCGCACCGTCGCGCCGGTCTGCGCCGCGCCGCCGCCGCCGATCATCCGGTTGAGCAGCGTCTTGAACCCCTGGTCCTCGAGGAACTCCTGCAGCGGCTCGGGCGGGATGCCCTTGAGCGCCAGATCCTCGAGCGGCTCGGGCAGCGGCGCGTCGCACACCAGCCGCACCAGCTCGCGCGACAGCCGCGCATTGTCGGCATGGTCGATCAGCGACTGCTTGAGCTTGGGCTTGGTGATCTGGTCGGTCGAGGCGAGCACCGTCTCGAGGTCGCCGATATTGCTGGATCAGCTGCGACGCGGTCTTCGGCCCGATCCCCGGCACGCCCGGCACATTGTCGACGCTGTCGCCCATCAGCGCGAGCACGTCGCCGACCTTCTCCGGCGGCACCCCGAACTTCTCGAGCACCTCGCTCGCGCCCGATCCGCCGGTCGTTCATCGTGTCGAGCATGTCGATGCCCGGCATCCTCGTCGATCAGCTGCATCAGATCCTTGTCGGAGCTGACGATCGTCACCCGCCAGCCGGCCTCCTTCGCCGCGGTCACGTAGCAGGCGATGATGTCGTCGGCCTCCAGCCCCGCTTCTCGATGCACGGGATCGAAAAGGCGCGCGTCGCGACGCGGATCAGCGGGAATTGCGGGACCAGATCCTCGGGCGGCGGCGGCCGGTGCGCCTTGTACTGGTCGTACATCTCGTTGCGGTGCGTCTGCTCCGACGCGTCGAGGATGACCGCCATGTGGGTCGGCCCGTCGGCCTTGTTGAGCCCGTCGGCGAGCTTCCACAGCATCGTCGTATAGCCATAGACCGCGCCCGCCGGCTGGCCGTGCCGGTTCGTCAGCGGCGGCAGCCGGTGATAGGCGCGGAAGATGTAGCTCGACCCGTCGACGAGATAGAGGTGGGGCTGGCGGTCGGCGCTTGGGCGTCGGCCGCGGAGCTTCGGTCGTTTCGGTTTCGGACATGAAGGCGCGGGTTTAGCAGGGTGGCGGCGGGAAGGAAGCTAGTCGGAAGTTAAGCATCCGAAGGGCCGTTTTCGACCCATTACGGACATTGGGGTGATTCGTCGTCACGCTCCATGACCTACTACTCATGAGGAGGTGGACGATGAAGGCGATCGTGGTGACGGACCAGGCCGCGGGAACGGCCGGGATGAAGCTGGCGGAGCGGCCCGAGCCGCAGGCAGCGATCAACGACGTCGTCGTTGCAGGTTCATGCGTCGGGATTCGTCGAGACCGAGTTGACGTGGCCCTCGACCTGGACCGATCGCCTCGACCGTGACCGGACGCCGTCGATCCCCGGGCACGAGCTGGCCGGAGTGGTCACCGCCCTCGGCTATGGCACGACCGGGCTGTCGGTCGGACAGCGGGTGTTCGGCCTCACGGACTGGTATCGCGACGGCACCCTGGCGGAGTATGCGGCCGTCGAGGCACGCAACCTCGCGCCGCTGCCGGACGACGTCGACTTCACGGTGGGCGCGAGCCTGCCGATCTCGGGCCTGACCGCGTGGCAGGGACTGTTCGTGCACGGCCGCCTTCAGGCGGGGCAGCGCGTGATCGCGCACGGCGCGGCCGGCGCGGTCGGGTCGATGGTGACGCAACTCGCACGTGAGTTCGGCGCCTATGTGATCGGCACCGGACGCGCCGCCGACCGTCAGCCGGCGCTCGACTTCGGCGCGAACGAGTTCGTCGACCTCGACAACGAGGCCCTGGAAGACGTCGGCGAAGTCGATCTGGTGTTCGATCTCATCGGCGGCGAGATCGGGAAGCGGTCCGCGCGCCTGGTTCGAGCCGGAGGAACTTTGGTGTCCATCGTCGGGCCGTCCGAGGCGCGGCCCGCCGACGGCCTGGCGATCGACTTCGTCGTCGAGTCCGATCGCGCTCAACTGGGTGAGATCGTCCAGCGGGTGCGGGACGGACGGCTGCGGACGAACATCGGTACCGTCGCGACGCTCGACGATGCCGTCGCCGCCTTCAACCCGACCGAGCGACACCCGGGGAAGACGATTATCCGCGTTCGTCCGTGAGAGCTCGCCTGCAGTCGCGATGGGCCGCGTCGTGAGACCCCAACGGACGCCCACTTTGTGACCCCCCGGGCGGCTCAGCCGACAGCAGCGGCCAGATCACCATGCCGAGGCCGACGATGCTGATCGTCCAAACGACGGTGCGGATCACCGGCACGCCGCGGCGTAGAGCGGCAGATAGACGACCCGCGCGCCGAGCCAGATCCAGCCGCCGAGCGCGGTCGCACTGGCTCGTGCGGCCGGCGATCACCACGCCGAGCAGCGCGACGATCGCGATCGGGAAGGTCTCCTGGAAATTGGCCTGGGCGCGCATCGTCCGGCCGGTCATCGGGTTGGGCGCCGGAAGCGTCTCGTCGCGCGCGCCGACGTTCCACTGGCGGCCATATTGCGCGCGTCTTGAACCGGGTCGCGGTGAAGATGTGGACGAACAGCAGCAGCGCGCCGAGCGCCGAGAGATCTTGAGTTCGACCGGCATTTCGTTCCCCCTTTGTCGTCAACGGTTACGGCACCAGCACCGTGTCCTTCGCCTCCGGCAGCAGCTCGGGATAATCGAGCGTGTAATGCAGCCCGCGGCTTTCGTGCCGCGACGAGCGCCGAGCGGATGATCAGGTCGGCGACCTCGACCAGGTTGCGCAGCTCGATCAGGTCGGGCGTCACGCGGAAGTGCGCGTAATAATCGCGCACCTCCTGGCGCAGCATGTCGATGCGGTGCTTGGCGCGCTCGAGCCGCTTGGTGGTGCGGACGATGCCGACATAATTCCACATGAAGCGGCGGATCTCGCCCCAGGTCTGGGCGATCACGACTTCCTCGTCGCTGTCGGTGACCCGGCTTTCGTCCCAGGCGCGGATTTCCGGCACGTCGGGCAGATCGTCCCAGTTCGCCGCGATGTGCCTCGCCGCCGCCTCGCCGAACACCAGGCATTCGAGCAGGCTGTTCGAGGCCAGGCGGTTGGCGCCGTGAAGCCCCGACTGGGTGACTTCGCCGGCGGCATAGAGGCCCGGCGCGTCGGTGCGCCCGTCGAGGTCCACGACCACGCCGCCGCAGGTGTAATGCTGCGCCGGGACGACCGGGATCGGCTCCTTGGTGATGTCGATGCCGAGGCCGAGCAGCTTCTCGTAGATGTTGGGGAAGTGCGCGCGGACGAAATCCGGCTCGCGGTGCGAGATGTCGAGGTGGACGTAATCGAGGCCGAGGCGCTTGATCTCATGGTCGATCGCGCGGGCGACGATGTCGCGCGGCGCGAGCTCGGCCGCGCTCGTCGAACTGCGGCATGAACCGCTTGCCGCCGCCCTTGACGCCGGGCGGAAGCTTCAGCTGCCCGCCCTCGCCGCGCACCGCCTCGGTGATCAGGAAGTTCTTGACCTGCGAGATTGTAGAGGCAGGTCGGGTGGAACTGCATGAACTCCATGTTGGAGACGCGGCAGCCCGCCCGCCACGCCATCGCGATCCCGTCGCCGGTCGCTCCGCGCGGCGCGGTCGAATAGAGATAGGCGCGGCCCGCGCCGCCGCGTGGCGAGGATCGTCGCCCGGCCGGTCAGCGTCTCGACCCGCTTCTTCTTGCGGTTGTAGGCGTAGAGCCCGTGGACCGCGCCGCTGGTCGAGAAATGCGTCGCGTGGCGGCCGGTGACGAGGTCGATCGCGACCATGTCGGGCACGAGCGTGATGTTCGGATGCTTCGCCGCGGCGGCTTCGAGCGCCTGCTGGATCGCATAGCCGGTCGCGTCGGCGACGTGGACGATCCGGCGGTGGCTGTGCCCGCCTTCGCGGGTCAGGTGCAGCGCGCCGTCCTCGCTGGCGAACGGCACGCCGAGCTCGATCAGATGCCGGATCGCGCGCGGCGCCGCCTCGACCACATGCTCGACGACCTTGAAGGTCGTTGAGCCCGGCGCCGGCGATCATCGTGTCGTTGACATGCGCCTCGAAGCTGTCGCCTTCCTCGAGCACCGCGGCGATTCCGCCCTGCGCCCAGCGCGTCGCGCCTGTCGCCGAGCGCGCCCTTGGCGATCACCGCGACCTTGTGCGTCTCGGCAAGGTTGAGCGCCGCGGTCAGCCCGGCCGCGCCCGAGCCGACGATCAGGACGTCGGCGGTCGAGCTTCACGCCGCTTCCTGGTCGGCCGAGACGCAGGCTCAGGAACACGTCCTCGAGGTCGGGGTCGCGGGTCGACACGTCGACGATCGCGAGCCCGTCGGCGGTCAGCGCGGCGAGCACCTGGCCGGCGTTGACCTTGTCCTTGCGGTAGGTGATCTCGAGCGTGCGCTCGTCGATCAGCGCGATATTCTCGAAGCAGGCGTTGGTCGGCACCTCGGCGATGTCGCGGTCGAAGGTGACGACGACCGCTTTCTCCTGCGCCTTGCGACGACCAGCTCGCGGGTCGGCTCGTTGGCGATCACCCGGCCGTGGTGGATGATCGCGATGCGGTCGCACAGCTCCTCGGCTTCCTCGAGATAATGGGTGGTCAGCACGATCGTCACGCCCTGCGCGTTGAGCTGCCGCACATAGTCCCACAGCTGGCGGCGAAGCTCGACGTCGACGCCCGCGGTCGGCTCGTCGAGCACCAGGATCGGCGGCGAATGGACCATCGCCTTGGCGACCAGCAGCCGCCGCTTCATCCCGCCCGACAGCGTGCGCGAATAAGCATTGGCCTTGTCGGTCAGATGCATCGCCGCGAGCAGTTCGTCGCTCTTCCGGTCGGCCGGCGGAACGCCGTACAGGCCGGCCTGGATTTCGAGCGTCTCGCGCGGCGTGAAGAAGGGATCGAAGATGATCTCCTGCGGCACGACGCCGATCGAGCGCTTCGCGTTGCGCGGATGCTGGTCGATGTCGAAGCCCCAGATGATCGACCTTGCCGCCGGTCTTCACGACCAGCCCGGCGAGGATGTTGATCAGGGTCGACTTGCCCGCGCCATTGGGGCCGAGCAGCCCGAAGATCTGCCCGCGCGGAACGTCGAAGCTGACCTCGTTGAGCGCGCGCTTGCCGCCCTGCATAGGTCTTCGACAGCGCTTCGATGCGGATCGCGGGCTCGTCCATAAGCGCGCGGGCATAGGAGCGGGCCGCACCAGCGACAAGCCGAGGCTCGGTTGAACCCGCGCATCCCGATTGCTACCTCGGCGACGATGCAGAGCCATCGAACCGCCCGAGATCATCCGTGTTTCAACCGTCGAGGTCGCATGCGACGGCTCGGGCGAGGTCGCGCCGGCGCTCGGCCATCCGCGCGTCTATCTCAGGATCGACGCCGAGATCGGGCTTCGTCGAGTGCGGCTATTGCGACCGCCGCTTCGTGCTCATCGGGGGACCCGCGGACGACCAGGCAGCATGACCGGCGCCGACCCCCGGCACTTTCTCTATCGCAGCCTCGATCCCGACGGCGCGCGGCGGCTTGCGGCGAGGCATCTCGCGGCGTGCGACGATGGCGAGCTCTATCTCCAGTACAGCGCGAGCGAAGTCGTTCGGCTTCGACGACGGCCGGCTGAAGACCGCCGACTTCCATACCTCGTCGGGCTTCGGACTTCGCGGAGTGACCGGCGAGACGACCGCCTTCGCTCACGCCAACGAGATCAGCGAGGCGGCGATCGAGCGCGCCGCCGCGACCCTGAAATTGCTCGATCCGGCGAAGGGCCCGCCGGCCGCGCCGCCGCAGCGCACCAACCAGGCGATGTACGGCGCCGACGATCCGCTGTCGCTGATGCCGTTCGCGGACAAGGTCGCGCTTGTGCGAGCGGATCGATGCCGCAGCGCGGGCCCGCGACCCGCGCGTTGCCCAGGTCAGCGTCGCGCTGGCCGCGAGCTGGAGCGTGATCGACATCGTCCGCGCCGACGGCTTCGTCGCCTCCGACGTGCGGCCGCTGGTCCGGCTCGGCGTGCAGATCGTCGCCGAGCAGAACGGCCGCCGCGAAACCGGCTATCATGGCCTTGGCGGCCGCTATCTCTACGGCCGGCTGTTCGAGGAAGCCGAGTGGAGCCGGGCGATCGACATCGCGCTCGCGCAGGCGCTGGTGAACCTCGAATTGGTCGCCGCGCCCGCCGGCGAGATGCCGGTCGTGCTTGGTCCCGGCTGGCCCGGCGTGCTGCTTCACGAAGCGGTCGGCCACGGGCTCGAGGGCGATTTCAACCGCAAGGGCACGTCGGCCTTCTCGGGCCGCATCGGCGAGCGGGTCGCGGCGCCCGGCGTGACCGTGGTCGACGACGGCGCGATCGAACCAGCTGCGCGGATCGCTGACCATCGACGACGAAGGCACGCCGACGCGGCGCAACGTGCTGATCGAGGACGGGATCCTCGAAGTCCTATTTGCAGGACCGGCTCAATGCGCGGCTGATGGGGGTCGAGCCGACCGGCAACGGCCGGCGCGAAAGCTTCGCCCACGCGCCGATGCCGCGCATGACCAATACCTTCATGCTCGCCGGCAAGGACGATCCCGCCGAGCTTGTCGAGCGGGTCCAGGACGGGATTTTCGCCAAGAGCTTCGGCGGCGGGCAGGTCGACATCACCAGCGGCAAGTTCGTTTTCACCTGCACCGAGGCCTATCGCATCCGCGGCGGCAAGATCGCCGAGCCGGTCAAGGGCGCAACCCTGATCGGCGACGGACCGACGGTGCTGACCCGGGTCAAGGGCATCGGCAATGATCTCGAGCTCGATCCGGGGATCGGCGTGTGCGGCAAGGGCGGCCAGTCGATCGCCGGCGGGCGTGGGCCAGCCGACGCTTCTGATCGACGGGCTCACGGTCGGCGGAACGGCGGCTTGAGCCCAGGGCAGGCAGCGACTGGCGCGCCAGATGTCCTCAAATTCTGGTTCGGGCTCGATTCGACGCAGTGGTGGAAGAGCGACGCCGAGCTCGACCATCGGATCCGCCAGGGCTTCCTCAAGCTGTGGGCCGAGAAGCGCCAACTGCCGGTCGAGAGCTTCCTCGGCGACCCGCTGAGCGCGCTTGCCGCGGTCATCCTGTTCGACCAGTTCCCGCGCAACATGTTCCGCGGCCACGCCGACCAGTTCGCGACCGATCATCTGGCGCTGGCGGTCGCGAAGGCGGCGGTCGACCGCGATTTCGACGAGGAGCTGCGAGCGCGACGAGCGGTGTTTCCTCTACATGCCGTTCGAGCACAGCGAGAATCTCGGCGATCAGAATCGCGGATTGCTGCTGTTCAGCGAGCTCGGCGACGACTATCGCTCGGCTTTGCGAAGAAGCACCGCGACATCATCGAGCGCTTCGGCCGTTTCCCGCACCGCAACGCGATTCTCGGCCGGGCGCCGCGTCCCGACGAAATCGCGGCCGGCGACGTGGTGCCCTGGTGAGTGGGCTGGTCGAAGCCGCGCGTTTCAACTGGGCCTATCAGGCCGAGCTAGCGCGAACCTTTCTCGAAAGCCGACGGCTTCCGACGCCGTCCTGTTCGACACACAGAGCAATTTCTATTCCGACGGCGCGATGGTCGGCCGGTGCGGCTGATGGTGCTCGACGAGGAATATGAAGAGGCGCGCAACGGTCCTCAAGGACTACAAGCCCTAGAGCAGGTGCGAGATCGGGTCGATGTTGAAGCCGGCCTCGGTCACCCGCTGCTCGACGTCCTCGCGGGCCGCGCCCTCGTCCCGCATCGCCAGCGCCCAGGTCAGCGCCGAGCGCGTGCCCGAGCGGCAGAAAGCCAGTAATTTGCCGTCGCCGGTTTCGCGGATCGCCTCCTGCATGGTCTCGACATCGGCCGGGCCGATGCCGCGGAAGATCGGCAGGAAGCGGTAGCCGATGCCCGCGGCCGCGGCTGCTTCCTCGATGTCGGAAGCAAGCGGCTGGTCCGGTTCCTCGCCGTCGGGCCGGTTATTGACCAGCATGGTGACGCCTTGGCCCGCGAGCTCGGCGACCTCGTGCGGAGCGATCTGGCCGCTAATCAAAGTCTTGTCGTCGAGCTGGCGGATCATGGCTTTAATGTCCTCGTTCGGTCGGCGATGGAGTCACCGGCGCTGCGGCCGGAGCAGCGGGAGCCGGCGGCGCCGGGCTCGCTCCACCCGAGAACCCGTAATAATCGAGATAGGGCTGGATGCTCGGATCGTGGCCGGTGAACGCGCGGTACATTTCGGCATAATCGAGCGTGTTGCCACGCGACAGGACCATGTTGCGGAAGCGCTGGCCGTTGGCGCGGGTCAGCCCGCCGTTCTGTCTCGAACCAGTTGAACGCGTCCTGGCCGAGCATCCGGGTCCAGGCATAGGCATAGTATCCCGCCGAATAGCCGTTGCTCCAGATGTGAAGGAAATAACTGGAGCGGTAGCGCGGCGGAACGTCGGCGGTGTCGAACCCGCCGCTCGCAAGCGCCTGCGCCTCGAACTTGTCGACGTCCTGCCGGGCCGCGCTGGCGGCAAGCGAATGCCAGTCGAGATCGAGCCGCGCGGCTTCGAGCGTTTCGCCGACCTCGTAGCCCTGGTTGAAGGTCCGCGCCTTGAGCACCTTGTCGATCAGATCCTGCGGGATGGTCTGCCCGGTCCTGTTGTGGACCGCGTAGTGCGGGAGGATCTTGGGATCGAGCGCCCAATTCTCGTTGAACTGCGAGGGGAACTCGACGAAGTCGCGAGCGACGCTGGTGCCCGACAGCGTCGGGTAGGTCTGCGCGGCGAACATGCCGTGAAGCGCGTGGCCGAACTCGTGGAACATGGTCGTCACGTCGTCGAAGCTGACCAACGCGGGCTGCCCGGGCGCGGGCTTGCTGAAGTTCTCGACGTTGAAGATGACCGGCTTGGTGCCGCGGAGATAGGACTGGTTGACCAGGTTCGACATCCACGCGCCGCCGTTCTTATTGTCCCGCTTCCACGGGTCGATCATGAACAAGCGCGAGCGGCTTGTCATCCTGGTCGATGACGTCGAACACCCGCATGTCCGGGCTCCACGTCGGAATGTCCTTCCGCTCCTTGAACGTCAGTCCGTAGAGCTGGTTGGCGGCGTAGAAGGCGCCGTCTTCGAGCACCTTGTTGAACTCGAAATATTGCTTCAGCTGATCGCTATCGACCGCAAAGCGCTGCTTGCGGATTTGCTCGGCGTAGAAGTTCCAGTCAGCTGGAGTGACCTGGAAATTCGCCCCCTGGGCGGCGGCAAATGCACGGATGTCGGCCGCTTCGGTGCGCTCCTTGGCCGAGACCGCCGGCGCCAGGCGGTCGAGGAAGCCGACCGCGGTTGCCCGGTCCTTCGCCATCTGGTCGTAAAGCGTATAGTCGGCCCAGTTCGGCTGTCCGAACAGCGCGGCCTTCTTCGCCCGCAGCTGGGCGATCTCGCTGATTAGCGCGCGCGTGTCGTTGGCGTCGCCCTTTTCGGCGCGGTTGAGGCTCGCTTCGAACAGCGCCTGGCGGGTCGAATGGCTTCTCAATGATTCGAGCGGCGGCTGTTGCGTGGTGTTGATCAGCGGGATCACATAACCCGAAAGCTTGCGCGCCTTGGCGGCTTCGGCCGCCGCGGCGATCTGTTCATCCGACAGGCCCGCGAGCGCCGCCTTGTCGGTCACATGAAGGGCGCCCGCCTTGGCGGCGGCGAGCAGCTTTTGGGTGAAGTCGGTCTGGAGAGTGCTCAGGCGCGCGTTCATCACCTTGAGCTGGGCCTGCTTGGCGGCTGGCAGCTCGGCGCCCGCATGGACGAACTGCTTGTACTGGACGTCGAGCAGCTTGGCTTGTTCGGGGTTGAGGCCGAGCTCCGCCTGGTGGTCGTGGAGATATTTCACCCGGCCGAACAGCTTGGCGTCGAGATAGATGAAGTCCGGGTGGCTGGAATCCGGGCGTCAACAGCGGCGAAACCTTGGAATCGGTCGCCTGCAGCGTGTCATTGGTATTCGCGCCATTCACCGCCTGGAAGGCGAGGTTTGCGCGTTCGAGCAACAGCCCCGATTTCTCGAGCGCGGCGAGCGTGTTCTCGAAAGTCGGGGTCGCCTTCTGGTTGCCGATCGCGGCGACCTCGGCCTTCTGCTGGGCAATCCCGGCGAGCAGCGCGGGAAGATAGTCGCTGTCCTTGATGCGCGCGAAATCGGGAGTCTGGAAGGGTAGGGTGCTCGGCTGGGCGAACGGGTTGGACGCCGGGAGCGTGGCGGAAGCGGCGGCCTTGTGCGGTGCGGCCGCGGAAACGGAAGGCGTGACGACCGCAAGCGCGGCGGTTGCGAGAAGAATGTTGCGGATCATCTGTTTCCCCGGGACTGCTCAAAGACGGTTTGGACCTCTCCAACCGCCGCTTGGCTTACGCAAGCCTGAATATCAGCCGTTGGTCGAAAGGACCGCGAGCATCGCCTCGCCATAGCGTTCGAGCTTGGCCGCGCCGACGCCCTGGATTTTCGCCAACTCGCTGAGATCACGCGGTTTCGCAGCGGCAATCTCGCGCAGGGTCGAATCGTGGAAGACCATATAGGGCGGCACGCCCGACTGCGCGGCGATTTCCCGCCGCGCCGCGCGCAGGGCGTCGAACAGCGGATCGGCGGGGCCTTCGTGCCGATCGCGCCGGCGGCCTTTGCGGCGCGGCGGCGGGACCGCGATGGTGACACTTTCCTCACCTTTCAGAATCGGCCTGGCGCCGGGACCGAAGCTGAGCCCGCCATAGGCATCTGCCCGAAGTGCGTCGCGTGCGATCAGAGCGCGCGACACGGGTGGGATGAGCGCGAGCTCGTCGGGCGTGGCGATCCCGAACACCGACAGCCGGTGATGGCCGAAGCTGCGGACCTTTTCGCTGTCGTCGCCGCCGAGCACCTTGGTCAAATGTCCGACCCCGAAGCGCATTTCGGTGCGGAACGAAGCCGACAGCAATTTGCGCGCGACCTCGGTAGCGTCGATCGTCTGCGGCGGATCGAGGCAATTGTCGCAATTGCCGCAGGCTTCCGGCGGTTCCTCGCCGAAATGGCGAAGCAAGATGGCGCGGCGGCATCCCGGCGTCTCGACCAGCGCCGCCAGCGCGTTGAGCCGCTCGCGCTCGCCGGCGCGGCGCCCGGACTCGACTTCCTGCTCGATGCGCAGGCGGGCGCGGGCGAAATCCTGAGCCGCCCAGAACAGCCACGCCTCGGCCGGCTCGCCGTCGCGTCCGGCACGCCCGGTCTCCTGGTAATAAGCCTCGATGCTTTTGGGGATCGCGGCGTGGGCGACGATCCGCACGTCGGGTTTGTCGATGCCCATTCCGAACGCGACCGTGGCGGCGATCACCATCTCTTCGGAGTTGACGAACGCCGCCTGATTGCGGGCACGCACCTGCGGCTCCAGGCCCGCATGATAGGGAGCTGACGGCCGGCCCGCCCTCCCGAGAGCCTCGGCGATCTTCTCGGCCTTGTCGCGGCTCGGCGCATAGACGATCGCCGGCCCGGGCTGGGTGGCCAGCAACTCGCGCAGCTGCTTGCCGGTCTGTTCGCGATGGCGGACGTGATAACGGATATTGGGCCGGTCGAAGCCTGCGATCACCAGTCCGTCCTGCGGGATTCCCAGCTGCGCCAGGATGTCGGATCGGGTGCGCGCGTCGGCGGTGGCGGTGAGGGCGAGGCGCGGAACATTCGAATGCGCATCGAGCAGTCCGCGAAGCTTGCGATAATCGGGCCGGAAATCGTGCCCCCATTCGCTGACGCAATGCGCTTCGTCGATCGCGATCAGCGCCAGGGGCGCGCCATCGAGGAGACGGCGAAACGGCTCGCCCGTCGCGCGCTCGGGAGCGACGTAAAGCAGGTCGAGCTCCCCGGCATTGAAGCGCCGGACCGTGGCGTCGCGGTCGGCATCGGCGGAGGTCAGCGACGCGGCGTTGAGCCCGATCGCCTCGGCGCTTCGGATCTGGTCGTGCATCAGCGCGATCAGCGGCGAGACGACCAGCGCGGTCCCTTCGCGGATGAGCGCCGGAAGCTGGTAGCAGAGCGACTTGCCGGCGCCGGTCGGCATCACCGCAAGCGTGTGCTCGCCGGCAAGCACGCGGCCGATCACCTGCTCCTGGACGCCGCGGAAGTGGTCGAAGCCGAAGGTCTGTTTAAGGATCGCGTGCGGTTCGGTCATGGTCTCTGCTGGATAAGCGGACCGAGCGCCCCGCGGTTGATGCCCTTACTCGGCCGCCTGCGCGGTCTCTTCAAGTATTTGCTCCGCTGCCTGGCGATACCACAGGTCGGCGTACAGCCCGCCATTGTCGAGCAGCTCCTCGTGGGTCCCGCGCTCGGCAACCCGGCCCTGGTCGAGGACGATAATCTGGTCGGCATTGACGATGGTCGAGAGCCGGTGCGCAATCATGATCGTGGTGCGCGTTTCGGCGACGCGATCGAGCGTCTCCTGGATCGCTTGCTCGGTGCGGCTGTCCAGCGCGCTGGTCGCCTCGTCGAGCACCAGGATCGGCGGATTCTTGAGCAGGGTGCGGGCGATCGCAACTCGTTGCTTCTCGCCGCCCGACAGCTTGAGCCCCCGCTCTCCGACCATCGATTGGTAGCCCTCGGGAAGGCTGGCGATGAAACGGTCGATCGCGGCGCCTTTAGCCGCGCCCTCGATGCCGTCCTGCGTCGCCCCCGCGCGGCCGTAGCCGATGTTGTAGCCGATGGTGTCGTTGAACAGCACCGTGTCCTGGGGGACGATTCCGATCGCCGAGCGCAGGCTCGCTTGGGTGACGTCGGATATGTCATCGCCGTCGATGGTGATCCGCCCCGCCTGCGGGTCGTAGAAACGGTAGAGCAGCCGGGCGATGGTCGACTTACCCGCGCCCGAGGGGCCGACGATGGCGCAGCTCGTGCCGGGCGCGATGTCGAGGTCGAGGCCGGTCAGGATCTCGCGTCCGGGTTCGTAGCCGAAGTGCACATCTTCGAACCGGACCCGGCCCTTGGCGACATGCAGCGGCTGCGCGCCCGGCCGGTCGACGATCTCCGCGGGCGTGTCGAGCAGGTCGAACATCGCTTCCATGTCAATCAGCCCCTGGCGGATCGAGCGGTACACCCAGCCGAGCATGTCGAGCGGGCGGAACAGCTGCATCAGCAGCGAATTGACGAGCACCACGTCGCCTGGCGTGAAGCGGCCCTGGGTCCAGCCCCAGACGGTGAAGATCATGGCCCCTGCGAGCATCAGATTGGTGATGAAAGACTGGCCGATGTTGAGCCACGCGAGCGACACTTCGTTGCGCACCGCAGCGCGGGTGAAGGCGCCGATGGCCTCGTCGTAGCGCTTCGCCTCACGCTCCTCGGCGCCGAAATATTTGACCGTTTCGTAGTTGAGCAGCGAATTGACGGCGCGCCCGATCGCCTTGTTGTCGACGTCATTCATTTGGCGCTGAAGCTGCGCGCGCCAGTCGGTAACCAGCCTCGTGAAGGTGATGTAGATCGCGACGATCGCGAGGGTCGCGACAACGAGGCCGGGTCCGAACTTCACGAAGAAGATCACGCAGATCGCGGTCAGCTCGATCAGCGTTGGGGCGATGTTGAACAGGAGGAAATAGAGCATCATGTCGATGCTCTTGGTCCCGCGCTCGACGATTTTGGTCAGGGATCCGGTGCGCCGCTCCAAGTGGAAGCGCAGCGACAAATCATGGATGTGGCGGAAGACTTGCCGGGCGAGCCTTCGGGCGGCGTTCTGGCCGACCTTTTCGAACAAGGCGTTACGCAGATTGTCCGACAGCACGCCGGCGAAACGGGCGGTGGCATAGCCGGCGACCAGCCCGGCTATGATCGCGAACGGCGTGTGCCGGCCCGACATTCCGTCGATCACTGCTTTGTAGGCGAACGGCATCACCAGCACCGCCGCCTTGCCGAGCAGGACGAGGACGACGGCGAGGACGACCCGCGCCTTGAGCTCGGCCTCTCCCTTTGGCCACAGCAACGGCAGGAACCGCCACAGCGCGCCGAGGCCGCCCCTTGTCTTTCGTTGGCTTGCTTGTCCCGCCATCGTCCCTAGGTAGGAGCGTGCCTCACTCGCCGCAAACCGCGCCGCGCGGAGGCCACGAATGGGAACCGCGTGCGTTCCGCGCTGTTCGTCGGGAAGGAACGATCGATGGCCCGAAAGAGTCCGAAGAAGGCCAAGCCGGCGCCTCTGCGCAAGGCCGCAAGGCCGCGCCATCCGGACCATAAGGACGAGGCCACGACCGAGGATTTCCAGCGCGAGGGCATGGGGGTAGCCGCGAAGGAATAGAGCGCATGTCCGAAGTCATGGAACCGATGGACTCCGCTCAACCCGTTCGGCGGCCAGCCCCAGAGGACGTCCCCAAGTTCGGCAAGGGCACGCCGATGGGCCGCCCCGGCCAGCCCAACGAGGTCCGCCCCGGCGTTCCTGTTCCTGGCGTGCGGGAACACGACCTCCAGCTAGCGAATGGTTCGGACCGGCGTGGGAATTTTTCCCAACTTCCGGTAGCTACCACCAGCATTTATGAGTCTCGTGCAGCGCTTCCACTGAAAAACAACGCAATTTTCGAATTGGCACGGTCCCTGCACTGAAGGAGGCGTGGCCCGATGGTCGGGTCACGGACAAATTCAAAAGGGAAGTTCAAATGCTCAATTCGTTCGCCACTGCCCGCCAGACCGCGACCCTGTTCGCCGGTGCCTTCATCACTGCTTTGCTGTTCGTGTCGGCCGCGACCTCGGTTCCGATCGCCTGATTCGGCTTCGAACAAGGAATACCCAAATGAACGGACGTTTCCTGGTCAACCGGCGCGATGCCAAAGTCATGGGCGTCGCCGCCGGCCTGGCCGATTACACCGGTGTCGACCCGCTTGTCGTCCGCCTCGGCTTTGTCGTCGCGACTTTGATCACCGGCCCGGTCATGATCCTGCTTTACCTGCTAACTGGCTGGCTGGCGCCCGTCCGCTGAGAGTTTCGCGGACGCTGGCGCACCGCTCGCGGCTGCGATAGGGCCTGCGCGGCAAGGAGATTCGCCATGCGCACGCTTCTGATCGGTCTCGCCGCTCTGGCAATCGCCGTCCCGGCTCAGGGCGCTTTGCCCAAAGGGGCTCAAGCTCCCGATTTCGTGACCAATGGGGCAGTCGGCGGCAAACCGTTCAAGCTCCATCTCAGGGACGAACTGCGCAAGGGCCCGGTCGTCCTCTATTTCTTCCCCAAGGCATTCACCGAGGGCTGCACCGCCGAAGCCCATGCGTTCAGCGACGCGATCGGCGACTTCAGGAAGGCGGGCGCTCAAGTCATTGGCATGTCGGCCGACAATCTGCCCGTTCTCAAGAAATTCTCGGTCGAGCATTGCCGCAGCGCCTTCCCGGTCGCGACGGCGACGCCGGCGACCCAGAAGGCCTATGACGTCGCCTGGGCCGCCCATCCGGGACTGACGACGCGCACGTCTTATGTGATCGACCGGAGCGGGCGGATCGCCATGGTCCACGACGACCTCGACTTCAGCCAGCATGTCGCAAAAACGCTGGCCGCGGTCCGCTCGCTCAAACATTAATCGAGTTGCCCCTCGGAACCGTTACGCCGCTCGCGCGCTTTGCGTCGGCTGTCCGATTCACATCAGGGGTAAGTTCATGAAGATCACGACCACGCTTGCAGTCGCCATCGGCCTTGCCGGTCTCTCCGCCTGCAATCAAAGCCCGACCGAGAATAAGGCCGACCAGATCGAGGCCAACGCCGAGAATGTGGCGGATAATATGGAAGCCGCCGGCGACAACATGGCCGCGAATGTCGAGGCCAACGCCGATAATGCGGCGGACGCCGTCCGTAACGCCGGGGACAATACGGCCGATGCCGTCCGCAACACCGGCAACGCTTACTGATCCTTAGGGAAAGGACACGCCATGACAGGGCGCTCACCGCAAAGTGGGCGCCCTTTTTCGCGCCTCTCGCTCGTTTCGTCGCGCATCCGAAACGACTCGCCGTTGACGGTTGACTTCGCGTTTACCATCACCTTCCGCACGGAGCCGATCGATGATTCCTCCTGTCGGCTGGGGCGAGCGCGCCTCTGGGGGGAATCATGAGCCATCCTGTTCTGATACGGGTAATGCTGGGCGCGGCCGGTATCGCAGGCTGCCTCGCTTTGCTGTCGGGGATGGCCCGAGCGGCCGACCTGCAACCTGCGACCGCGGCGGCGCCCAGCCTCTTCGGAACGCTGACCTTGCCGGTCAAGGCCGTGCGCTATTACGACGATTGGGAACGCGCCCGGCGCGACGATTTCAACGATCCGCGCATGCGGGCATTGATCGCGCCGGCCCTCAGGCTGACTCCCGAACAAAAGATTTCTTACATCCAGGGTGCGGTCTACCAGCGGATCCGCTGGATGTCGGACGCAACCGAATGGGGTCAGCACGATTATTGGGCCAGCGCGGCGGAGACGCTCGAGCATGGCGCCGGCGACATGGAAGATCGTGCGATCGTCAAGATGCAGGCGCTCCGTGCGCTCGGCTTTTCGACACGCGACCTCTATCTGACCATGGGCCGCGACAAGGTTGGCGGACCGATCACCGTGCTGATCGTGCGCCTCGGCGGGCGCTATTACTTGCTCGGCGATGACGGCGGGGCGCCAATCACCACCGATAGACGGCCCGAATTCAAGCCGTTGATGACCTTTGGCTACGGCGGATCGTGGGTCCACGGCTATCCGGCACAGGCACAAAAGCCGGCCACCACCTCCCGCGCCGCCGCCGTGGCGTTCGGTTCGTGGACGCGTCCCGACATCGCCCCGGCTGGCCGCACCGGTCGGAAGTAAGTCCTTTCAGCGCGGCGGGCCGACATAGGCCCAGGCTCGCCGGCCCGATTCCAATTCCACTTCCGCTCGCGAATAAGCGTCGTCTTCGTAGGCGTCGGTCGCAGCAAGCTCATCTTCGCCATCGAGCTCGCGCCCAAACGTGGCGAGCTGGACCTCGCGCTGCCGCAAGGTTCCGTAGGAGAAGAGGTCAATCACCTAGATCATCACCCTCATTCGTCCTGTCGGCCCGGCGGCGCACATGGGCGATAATCATGGGGCTTCGCCCGCTCTGAAGTGTTGTTTCGGCATGATGACTAGAACCCAGCTTTATGCGCGAACCGGCGCTGCCGCGATTGCCGCGGTTTTGGCGCTTTCTTCAACCCAGATCGTCGCGCAGGAGGCCCAGCCTGTCACGACCGAACCTGTCACGACCACTCCGACGCCAACTCCCGCACCGGCTGAGCCCGTAGCGACCCCCGATCCGCTCGCCCCGACCACAAACGCCACGCAAACCTCGACGCAAAAGACCACTACGAGGCGCACAACTACCAGACGCACGGCGCGGGCGGCTCCGGTCAGGCCCGCGCCGGTGGCAACCCGGACAGTGACCCGCAAGGCGACGACGCATACCGCCACCACCGCGCCTGTCGCGGCGGCGGTTCCATCGGCAGCGCCGCCAGCTCCCGCCGCCAAACCCGCACCGGTCGTCGACCTGAGCGCCCAGCCCGCGGCGCCTCCTCAGCAGCCTGCGGCCGCTGAGCCGACGTTCCAGCTCAACCAGAACGAGCTGCTGCTCGGCGGCGGAGCGCTCGCTCTGGTCGCTCTGGCAGCGGCTGCGATTGCCATGCGACGCCGCCGCAGACTGCGGCTCGAGGAGGAAGAGGCGGCCCAGTACGATTATGTCGAGCCGATGTCGCACGACCCGATCTTCGATAAGCAGCCGATCGCGCCGGCGGCGGCCGAGCCCGATGAGTTAGTGCTCGAGCAAACGCCAAGGCACGACCCGATTTTCGACCAGCAACCGGCGATCGTCGCGCCGCCGATGTCGGCCTTCCCTCAAACCACCCTCCCTCAAGCCGCTGGGCCTCGTCACGCAGCCGCAACCGGCGATTGCGTCGAGCTCGAAAGCTGGACCGAGCGCGCCAAGTGCGGCCCGACCCCGGACAACCCGTCGCAGTCGCTCAAAAAGCGGCTCAAGCGCGCGGCCTTCTTCGAGCAGCGCGACCGCGAAGTCGCGGCGGGTACTGCCGCTCCGGTCGATGCCGACGCGGGCCTGCCCGACGCGGCGGAAGAGCCCATCGAACGCACCTAGGTAGACCGCCCTCGCAAGGCGAATGCCGCCGTCCGGGCCGACCGGGCGGCGGTCTTCGTTCGAGGGCTATCAACATCGCGGCCGGAGCGGCTATGCTCAAAGCTCAAGCAGGAGAGCAGCCATGGCCAAGGGCCAAATGAGATCGAGCAAGGAAGCGCGTAAGCCCAAGAAAGCGAAGGTCAAAACCATCGCCGCCAACCCGTCGCAGAAGGGCGGAGTGCGCGGGCTCGAGAATCTCAAGAACAGCTAGCCGTTCTCGAGCGGCGCGATCGGCCCTGGCGGGGAATCGGTACGAAGCCAGCCGGTGACCGACAGCCGGTCGCCGTAAGCGAACGGCGACACGATCCCGACGCTGTGATCGGTCGGGACGAGGAAGATGTTCATCGCGTTGAAGATCGGCCGAAGCGCGAGCTCGATGTCGTGATCCTCGTTGAAGAACTGGAGGTAACCGCCCCAGTCGCGCTCCCACAGCTTCGTGAAGTTGAGCACATAGGCGGCCGCCCGTGAGTTCGTGCTGTCCTTGTCCGAATGCGACTTCAGAAAATGCCCCGACTGGTAGAGCGTCGCCTGTGCATCGACCCACTTCACGTCCTCGCGCCCCGTCAGCCGGCGCAGCCAGTCGAGCACGCGCGGCGTGTTGAGGAAGCGGAACAGCTGGGTGATCGGCGGCTTCGGGTCGGGGCTGAAATAATTGCCGATGATCGGATAGAAGGCATAGACGAACTGATACTGGGTCTGCGCGCGCTCGACGACTTCGCCGAGGATCTGCTCGATCTGCCCGGCCGGCATCCGCGCCAGCGTTTCGGGCGACAGCTGCTGGACCTGGTCCCCGACATTGTAAGCGAGCCACCACGGTGTTTCGGCCGCCAGCATGCCATGAATCTGTTCGGCGGTCTCAGTCGCGAAGATGTCGCGGATCTGCAGCCGGCGATCGCGCGCCAATTCGCCCGCGAGCGCGTCCACGTCGAGGTCGGGATTGATCTCCATGGACGCGCTCCTGCGGGCGAATCGCCGTCACCGCAAGCGCGGTTTTAAAGGTTAGCGCACCTGGATGCGGACGTAGGGCCGCTGCCAGCTGCGAAGGATCGGCGCGTAGCGCAGCCGTACGGCGGCGATGTCGCGGCGGCCGCCGCGCAGATCGACGGCACGGGTGCAGGTGCCGGCGCGGATCACGGCGCGCGTATTGACGTCCTGCTGCCCGCCGTTCTGATAGCGGATGTCGAAATCGCGCAGGTTCAGCGGCTGGTTGATCGCGCAGACGCGGATCGCGCGCTCGCGGATATGCCCGCGCAGGCGGATGGTGTCGGTGTCGCGGCCGTCGACCCGCGTGTAGGCGACGGTGCGCCAGCCGCGGTCGGTCCAGCGCTGGGCATTGGCCGGAGCGACTGCGGCGATGGTTGCCGCGGCCGTGGCTGCGGTCAGGATGAGCAGGCGTTTCATGAATCTTCTCCTTTGGGTTCGGCTTGACGAATGAACGGCAGGCTCCGTTCCGCGTTGCCCGGCTGAACCCTCTAATCAACTCGGCTCAACCTTTGTGAACGCCAGCGAAACGAAGCGTTCAATGGATCGAACGCGACGCATCCGCGGGCTCGACCGGCACCGAACGCAAGTGCTGGTACAGCGCGCGCATCAGTGCCTGCACCGCTCCCAGATCGCGGGCGGCGAGCGCATCGCCGATGACGTCGTTGAGCAGCGCCTGGGTGTCGGTCACGCCCGGATCGCGGGGGACGTTCAGGAACACCGCGGCCCCGTAACCGATGAACTGGGCGACCGCCGCGGCGAAGCCGGGCGTTTCCAGCACGGCGGGGGAGCCGGTCACGTGAAACTCGATCGCGACATTGTACGGGGAGCCCGGCGGGAGCTCGCCCGGCTGGATCATGATTCCGCTGCGGTCCGGACGCCATTCGTCGCCGAGATAGCCGATCCGCCGCCACCCGCAGAAGAACGTCCGGCAGGACTTCGGCCGTGCCTCGTAAATCGCGCAGCCGCCGCCGGCCGGGCAATTGATGCAGCGTATGCCCCCCGGCTTGTGCAGCTCGGGGTCGTCGATCCGCAGGTGCGTGCAACAGACGGCGCACTCGCCGCACTCGCGCCCGGGAACCAGGACGCCCTCTTCCTCTTCGGCCACTTCTTATCCTGATGTCCGTGTGATTCGATCAACGGATAGCATGGCGCTCCAAGAGTCACGATGCTGACCGTGCCGGTCGGGTGAAAGTTCCCAATGTTCGCACTGACGGCGTGGATTCACGCGGCCGACTGCGGGTTTGAGGGAATTGGGGCGGTAGCGACTCGGCACGGCGCATCGATCAGGATCGAGCAGCCGAAATCCAAATAGGAAAGTGTTTTTGGAAGGCGGGCAGCAATTCAATCGATGATGTGGTCGGCGCCTTGTTCCTTCAGCCGCGCCAGGCTGTCCTTCATCTGTTGGAGCTCTTCGGGCGTATGGCCCTGCCAATCGCTGACCTCTCCGGTAACGCGCAGCGGATCGCGGCTGCGGTAGGACGCGGTGATATTGCCCGGGAATTTCTTGTCGGTGAGATTGGGGTCGTCCTCGAATGGGCCCGTCGGCTCGACCATGTAGATCCGAGCTGGCCCGTCAGCCCGGGCCAGCTCCGCGCCCCAGGTCGCCGCATTCAGCGTCGCGCTGAAATAGATGTGGCGCAGTGTCCGCTCGACGAAGTTACTGCCGAAGCCCGGCCCGATCAGGTCGCCGACGGCAAGGTCGGCCTTGGTGCCGTGGTAGAAGGTGGTGCCGGGCGGGACGTCGCGGGCATACATCCGTCGGCGATAGCCAAGAGGAGCATGTGATTCCAACCCAAATCCTGGTCGATGCCGACGCCTGCCCGGTGAAGGGCGAAATCTACAAGGTCGCGTGGCGGCGGGGCGTGCCGGTGACGGTGGTCAGCAATCAGCGCATCCGCGTGCCCGAGCATCCTTTGATCGAGCGCGTGGTGGTCTCGGACGCGTTCGACGCGGCGGACGACTGGATCGTGGAAGCGGCGGACGCGCGGACGGTAGTGATCACCGGCGACATTTTGCTCGCCGACCGCTGCCTGAAGATGGGCGCGAGCGTGATCGGTCCCAGCGGCAAGCCATTCACCAGCGCGAGCATCGGCGGCGCAATCGCGACGCGGGCGATCATGGCGGACTTGCGCAGCTGCGCCGGCGTGACCGGCGGGCCGGCGCCGTTCGCCAAGGCGGACCGGTCAAGGTTTTTGCAGGCGCTGGATGAGGCGTTGGTGCGGTTGGGGAGAAGCTAGTTGCAGGCGGAGGCGCCTTGACATTCCGAGCCACCAACCCGATTGTTGCAGAAGCGTGCTGAAAAGCGCGCGGAGCTGGGGCTGAGAAGCCCCACAATGAAACCTGGAGCAGGTTTCGGTCGAAAATCGGATGGCCCCAACGCGGGCGCTATGTGCTTCGAACGATGCTTGTTCCTTTCGAATATCGAAAGGGACTTTTTTTATGTCTACGTTTATTCTGAAGTTCACCCACGTATCCGTTCAGCCGAGCGGCGATGAAAATTCAATTCGCCGGGCTATCGGGTTCGTGAACATCAGCCAGCTGCTGCCGATCCTCGACAGCAAGGCATTGGCCCCCAACCCCCGCAGTGCAAAGCGCAATGCCATCATTGAAGGCATTTTGGGCACGCTCAATGACACCGCCGAGCTATTCCGTTTCAAGTCGAAAGGCCTTCTGATCTCTTCCCACAAGGTGGAGGAACTGCAGCGGAATCGCTTCCGCGTGGTTTTTGAAAAGGAGTTCGTGGACGGGGTCCTGGACGGCGGCCACAACCTTTTCGCCATCGGCCTTTTCGTCCTGGGGCAAATCTTGGATGAAAAGGAAACCAAGCGGATCAGGACCTGGGAACAGCTCGACCAGGCATGGGCTACCCATCGCAAGGAAATCGACAAACTGGAGTTTGATCCCGAGGACTTGGTCTCCGTCGAACTGCTCTACCCGGGATCAAATGACGAAGCCGACCAGGAGGCATTTGATCGCGCTGCGTTTGATATCTCGCAGGCGCGTAACGCTAACACTGAGGTTAAGACTGAAGCCTTCCAGAACAAGCTGGGCTTCTACGACGTGCTCAAAGAAGCCCTGCCCCCCGAGCTTAGCCAGAGGGTCGAATGGAAGCCGGGTGTGGTGGAGCAACACGAAGCGAAACCGATCTCCGTCCGCGACATCGTCGCGCTCGCCTGGATTCCGTTGAACCTTGCGAACGAAGAGAAGTTGCTGCCGTTCGACATCTCCGTGCTGCCGCAGAACATTTATCGGAACAAGGGCGAATGCTCCGACAAGTTCAAGACTTTGATGGAATCGAATGAAGTGACCGAGCCAATTGGGGGGCAGGCTGGTCAGGCGCGCCAGCTCAAGCATCCTACGATCGAGTCCTGCCTGCAGATCGCCGGCGATCTGCCCCGCCTGTATGACCTCATCTACGAGAAGTTTCCGCGCTTCTATAACGACGGAAGCCATAAGTTCGGGCGGCGCAATGTGGTCAAGATGTATGACCCGGAGAAGTTGAAGCAGCTCAAAGCTGAGGAAAAGGACGCCTCGGGTTACACGGGGATCCGCCCGGTTACGCCTTTCTTCCAGCGCTCGTCGAAAGACATGAAGTGGAAGTATCCAGACGCGTTGATCATCCCGTTCGTCACAGGCCTGTCAGCGCTGATGAAAATCGAAGATGGCAAGGTCGTTTGGGCGTCTGATGACATCGACCGGACGGTCCTCGAGAAGCTCGAGAAGGCCGCGCCGCTCTTCGACGGTCAGCTAGATGCATATGCCTGGGATTCGCAACGCCTCGCGAAAAGCCCCTCAAGTCACAAACAAGCCGCGAGTTACTACCGCGTCCTGTGAATTTGGGCGGGGCGGTCATTGGCCGCCCCGTCCTTCGACCCTCGGCATGGCGGTCGCGCGGTCGAGTTCCTTAATCCCCCGCCGGCACGTAAAGCTCGCCGCCTTCGTCGTGGAAGCGCTTGCTCATTTCGGCCATTCCGGCTTCCGCTTTCGCCGAGGCTTCGGCGGACGGGTCGGCGTCGGCGGTTCCGAGTGAGTTCTCCACCGCCCTCACCCCGCTCGCCGCAGGCGAGTCGCCCTCTCCCGCGAGGGGAGAGGGGTTTTGCTCTTGCAGGCGGGCGAAGTCGCGGACTTCCTGGCTGATCTTCATCGAGCAGAATTTGGGGCCGCACATCGAGCAGAAGTGGGCGGTCTTGGCGCCTTCGGCCGGGAGCGTCTGGTCGTGGAACGCCTCGGCCGTCTCGGGGTCGAGCGAGAGGTTGAACTGGTCGCGCCAGCGGAACTCGAAGCGGGCGCGGCTCAAGGCGTCGTCGTGGGCGCGGGCCGCGGGGTGGCCCTTGGCCAGGTCCGCGGCGTGGGCGGCGAGCTTGTAGGTGACGACGCCGACCTTGACGTCGTCGCGGTCAGGCAGGCCGAGATGCTCCTTGGGCGTGACGTAGCAAAGCATCGCGGTGCCGAACCAGCCGATCATCGCGGCGCCGATGCCGCTGGTGATGTGGTCGTAGCCGGGCGCGATGTCGGTGGTTAGCGGGCCGAGGGTGTAGAACGGCGCCTCGCCGCACACCTGCGAGCTGCTTGTCCATATTCTCCTTGATCTTGTGCATCGGCACGTGGCCCGGGCCCTCGATCATCACCTGGACGTCGTGCTCCCACGCGACCTTGGTCAGCTCGCCCAAAGTGTAGAGCTCGGCGAACTGCGCCTCGTCATTGGCGTCGGCGATGCTGCCGGGGCGGAGGCCGTCGCCCAGCGAGAAGGCGATGTCGTAGGCCTTCATGATCTCGCAGATCTCGTCGAAGCGCTCGTAGAGGAAGCTCTCGCGGTGGTGGGCGAGGCACCATTTGGCCATGATCGAGCCGCCGCGGCTGACGATCCCGGTGACCCGCTTCGCGGTCAGCGGGACGTAGGGCAGGCGCACCCCGGCGTGGATGGTGAAATAGTCGACGCCCTGCTCGGCCTGCTCGATCAGCGTGTCGCGGTAGACTTCCCAGCTCAGGTCCTCGGCGACGCCGCCGACCTTCTCCAGCGCCTGGTAGATGGGGACGGTGCCGATCGGCACGGGCGAGTTGCGGACGATCCATTCGCGGGTGTCGTGGATGTTGCGGCCGGTCGAGAGGTCCATAACCGTGTCGGCGCCCCAGCGGATCGCCCACACCATCTTGTCGACTTCGGCGGCGACGTCGCTGGCGACCGCGCTGTTGCCGATATTGGCGTTGATCTTGACCAGGAAATTGCGGCCGATCGCCATCGGCTCGCTTTCGGGGTGGTTGATGTTGTTGGGGATGATCGCGCGGCCGCGGGCGACCTCGTCGCGGACGAACTCGGGCGTGACGAAATCGGGGATGGATGCGCCGAAATCCTCGCCATCGCGGGTGACGAACAACTCCTCACGGCCGAGATTCTCGCGGATGGCGACATATTCCATCTCGGGGGTGACGATGCCGCGGCGCGCGTAGTGCATCTGGCTGACGTTATTGCCGGCGCGCGCGCGAAGCACGCGCTTGCGTACGCGAGGAAAGGGGGCGACGCCGCCGCTCCGGTCCGGGCCGAGATGGCCGTTGTCTTCGGGGCGGATCTCGCGCTGGGCGACCTCCTCGACATCGCCGCGCTCGCGGATCCAGCCGGCGCGAAGCTCGGGCAGGCCGGCCATGATGTCGATCCGCGCCTCCGGATCGGTGTACGGCCCGCTGGTGTCGTAGAGCGTAACCGGCGGCTCCCCCGACGAGGGTTCGAGGTCGACGGCGCGCATCGCGACTTGAATGCCGTCGCGGCCTTCGACATGGATTTTGCGAGAGCCGCGGATCGGCCCGGTGGTGACTTTGAGTTCGGTTCTGGCTGGGACGTCGCCCATCTTCTCTCTCCCTCCACCGGTGCTAACCGGATCAGGTTCAGCGGGTCGCGGCCGGATGCCGCCTCTCAGCTCCGATCGAGCTCCCCGGGAAGAGTCGTCTTTAGGCGCGCGCCCGCGGGGGCGCCAGCGTGTCGTTGCCGGCAGTCTCCGGACCGGCCTGCACGCGCCACTTGATCAAGGCGTCGGCTTCAGTCTGAAAGCCTGTCCCAATGCTCCGATGCGTCGCCAAGCGCGTCCTTCAATGGCCCGAGAAAGGGATCGTAGCGCCGCCAATAATCGACGCCGTCGCGGTTGATCGGCCGCCGCACCTGCTCCGAGCTGGCCGAATGCACCGCTCGCTTGGTCTTGTGAAACTCAAGGCAAGCTTCGTCGAACGGCACCCCGACATGCTCCAGCAGGCCGCGGATCTCGCCGGACGGGTCATCGATCAGTCGTTCGTTGAGCACATGACGGACCGTGCCCGGCAAGACATCGTCGAAGTGGTTCATGAGCCGCAGATAGTTGGCGTAGCAGCGGCCGATCGTCTCCAGGCTGTAGGAGAAGAACACGCCGCTATCGTAATATTGCCTGAAGTTGGAGAAACCGCAGGCCAATGGATGTCGCCGGGTGTCGATGATCCTGGCGTTTGGAAGAATGAGCTTGATGAAGCCGATGTTGAGCCAGTTGCCTGCCTGTTTGTCGACGAAGAAGGGACGGTCGGTCAGGCGAAAGGCACGGGTGCGATCGAGATATTCGGCTCCGAGATCTCGAAGCGCAGCAGGCGAAAGTTTCGCCACGGCAGCGAACGGATCGGCCCCAGCTCGGCCCAGGCCTAACCACAATTGATCGAGGACCTGCAGCTCAGCCACGCCCTCGATCAGCGGATGGCTCGCCAGGATTTGCTCGATCAGTGTTGATCCCGAGCGTTGCAGCCCGACGACGAAGATCGGGTCCGGCTTGCTGCAACCCGTGCCCTTGTGCGCAGCGAAAAACCCCTTCGTGAACGTGCGGATTGCCGCATCTACTTGCGGGGTCACGTCCAACTGGGCCGGAGCCAACCTGGACGCACGGATTTGGTTGCCCGCCGCATAATGTCTGAACAACTCCTCACTCTGGCCCCGGTCCTCCAGGGCCTTCCCGAGTGCAAAGTGCAAATGGACGGCATCGGCCTCGGCGGGATTGGCTTCGAGCGCGCGGCGCATTGCCGAGATATCCCGATTGTCGAACCGGAAAGTCTTGAGGTTCGCGAGCGACCAGTAAGGCAATCCGAAGGCCGGACGCACTTTGATCGCTCGGCGCAGCGTCCGGATCGCTTCGGCCGTTCGCCCAACGGTCTTCAGGGCATTGCCGTAGTTGACCAACGCAATTTCATTGCGCGGAAATGTGGCGACGAGCCTTTTGTAGACCGCGAGCTCGCGCTCATGCTCGCCGATCTGGCCCAGCAATGCCGCCTCGAGCGCGCTTGTGTTGAAACCCGAACGCGACTGGGTTCCCAGCGCCTCGATTTCCCGCAGCGCTTCATTCGGCCGAAACTCCCGTCCGAGAACTTGCGCCAGCGCGAACCGGATTTGGTCGGCGTCGGGCGCGAGCGCCAGGGCCCGTCGATAGGCGAGGATCGCCTCGGCATTGCGGAATTGCTCGACGAGGATGTCGCCGAGCTTGGACAGTGCGCCGATGTCGTCCGGCCTCTCAAGAAGCCTGAAGCGAAGAATTCGCTCGGCATCTTCTGGCTGACCTGCGCGCAGCGCCGCCACGGCCTGAGCGACCGCGAGTTTCGACTTGTCGCCGTCCCGCTCACGGCTGATGCTCGCTGAGATCATTTCGTCCTCGAACGACGTCCAGCGGAGCGCGGCGCTGCCATCGCCATACCTACTTGATCAGGCCGGCAGCCTTCATCTCGGCGACGCTGACGATCCCGTCCTTGTCGGCGTCCATCCGGTCGAAGCTCGCCAGCTTGCCGGTGCGATATTCGACCATGGTGATCTGACCGTCGCGGTTGGTGTCGGTCTGGGCAAGGACCGGAGCCGGGTTGGGCGGAGGCACGTTCATCGGCAAATTGGCGAATTCGGCCGGGGTCAGCTGTCCGTTCTTGTCCTTGTCGAGCGCCTGGAACAAGGCGACATTGCGCTGGCGGGCGATGAGGATCGACGTCGAGCGCTGAAAGTCCTCGATTTCCTTCTTGGTCAGGATGCCGTTCTTGTCCGCGTCCATTTGCTTGAACTCGGTATCCATCACCTGGATGAACTCCGTGCGCGGCACCGGAGTAGCCGCCACCTGTGCCAGGGCCGGCCCCCCCAGAGCTGCGCCTGCCGTGAGCAGGACCGCACCGAACACTCGAAACATTTTCACTCAAACGCCTCCCCAAAAGAATCGTGGTCGGAAGCTAGCAGACCGTTGCATCCTTGCCACCCTATCGCGCAAGTGAACTCGGAACTGTTGATTTTGCGCAACTAAGTTCCTGATTCCGCGCCCGATTAATATTCCTTCACAAATTGGGTTTGCCTATGCGAGCCTCCATGCTAGGCGTTGTGCCACGGTGGAATCGTCCCCTGCTCGGGCGACCCGAGAGTTGTGCTTAGGCGCGGCTCGAGAGTCTTGGGGATGGCGCCACCGCCGATCGTAGGATTGGCAAACAAGGGGATTCTAGATGCGTATGAGGTTTCTTCTCGCTGGCTCGGCCATCACGCTGGGTACGGCACTTGCATTCACGTCGACGGCAGCGTCGGCTCAGGGCGCGACCTGCGGCACGTTCACCGCTCCGGCCACGATCGCCAATCCCGCGCAGGGAAATACGGGCGCTGTTGCTAGCAACACGGCTTGCGGCGTTGGAGCAACGACTGTCGGCGCCATCAATTCGACGGCGATCGGCAACGCCGCGTTCGCTCTGTCGGACAATCAGACGTCGGTGGGTTGGACCGCCGGGCCGTCTACGCCTCTCTTGAGTGCTGGCTCAACCAACATTGGCGCCGGCGCGGGTTTCGTCGGCGGTGCTGCCGAGGCTGGCGTCAACAGCGTGTCGGTTGGATTTAATGCGTCGGGCACGGCCGTTGGCGCAGTTGCTATTGGCCAGGGCGTCATCAGCTCTGGCGGCGGCTCGGTGGGTATCAATTCAGCGGTATCCGGCCTGCATTCGGTCGTCGTGGGGCCCGTGAACTCCGAAGCGGCGCTAGCCGATCACTCGACGATCGCGGGCTCGCACAACTCGACCGGCGCGTTCAACGGACAAACGGCCGTTGGTGACGGCAATACCGTGAACGGCGCGCAAGGGACGGCGGTTGGCGCCTTCAACAACGCCACTGCAAACGGCGCGACGGTGCTCGGCAACTCCAGCACGGCTTCGGGCGTGAACTCGGTTGCGATCGGTACAAGCGCCACTGCCGACTTTACCAACGCGATCACGATTGGCGCCAGCGCCGACGTGTCGGGCGTCAATGCGATCGCCATCGGCGCCGCCACGGACGCCACGGCGAACTCGGTGGCCCTGGGCAACGGTGCGCAGGCATCCGGGACGACCGGCGTTGCGATCGGCAACGGCGCGTCGAACGCTGCGTTCGCCAACTCGGTTGCCCTCGGCGCCGGGTCGGTCAACACCGCGGCCAACCAGGTCAACGTCGGCGGCCGGACCATCAGCGGCGTCAATGCTGGTGCAATAAGCCTCACCTCGACCGAGGCGGTCAACGGCTCGCAATTGTTCGCGGCCAACACCAACATTACCAACCTGCAGAACGACGTGCTCGACCTCCAGGCTCAGGACATCCTCCTCGGCGAGCGGATCCACCGCGTGGATCGTCGCGCGTCTGCGGGCACGGCGACCGCGATCGCTCTTGGCGGCAGTGCGTTTCTGCCGAACAAGGCCGTCAACCTGAACGTCAACGCCGGCTACTATCAAAAGGCATGGGCCGCCGCGCTCAATCTCAGCGCGCTGATCAGTCCGAACTTCGCCTTCAATGCAGGTGTCGGCTACGGGTTCAACAGGGGCGGGACGCTCGGCGCTCGGGCCGGCATTACGCTCGCCTGGGGTGGCGCGGCTCCGCCGCCTCCGCCTCCGCCGCCTCCGCCGCCTCCGCCGCCTCCGCCTGCGACGCAAACATGTCCGGACGGTTCGGTGATCCTGGCGACGGATGTCTGTCCGCCACCACCGCCACCGCCTCCGCCGCCGCCTCCGCCGGCCGGCGAGCGTGGAGAATAAGCGAGCTTTCTTGGATCAACGGGTTTCCCACAAACAAGGGGTAAGATGAAATGACACGGACCAAAATCCTTCTTTCGGGCTCGGCGGTTGCGCTGGGTGCCGCACTTGCATTCACGCCGACGGCAGCGTCGGCTCAGGGCGCGACCTGCGGCACGTTCACCGCTCCGGCCACGATCGCCAATCCCGCGCAGGGAAATACGGGCGCTGTTGCTAGCAACACGGCTTGCGGCGTTGCGGCAACGACTGTCGGCGCGATCAATGCGACGGCGGTCGGCAACGCCGCGTTCGCTCAGTCGGACAATCAGACGTCGGTGGGTTGGACCGCCGGCCCGTCTACACCGCTCTTGAGTGCTGGCTCAACCAACATTGGCGCCGGTGCGGGTTTCGTCGGCGGTGCTGCCGAGGCCGGCGTCAACAGCGTGTCGGTTGGATTTAATGCGTCGGGCACGGCCGTTGGCGCAGTTGCTATTGGCCAGGGCGTCATCAGCTCTGGCGGCGGCTCGGTGGGTATCAATTCAGCGGTATCCGGCCTGCATTCGGTCGTCGTGGGGCCCGTGAACTCCGAAGCGGCGCTCGCCGATCACTCGACGATCGTGGGCTCGCACAACTCGACCGGCGCGTTCAACGGACAAACGGCCGTTGGTGACGGCAATACCGTGAACGGCGCGCAAGGGACGGCGGTTGGCGCCTTCAACAACGCCACTGCAAACGGCGCGACGGTGCTCGGCAACTCCAGCACGGCTTCGGGCGTGAACTCGGTTGCGATCGGTACAAGCGCCACTGCCGACTTTACCAACGCGATCACGATTGGCGCCAGCGCCGACGTGTCGGGCGTCAATGCGATCGCCATCGGCGCCGCCACGGACGCCACGGCGAACTCGGTGGCCCTGGGCAACGGTGCGCAGGCATCCGGGACGACCGGCGTTGCGATCGGCAACGGCGCGTCGAACGCTGCGTTCGCCAATTCGGTTGCCCTCGGCGCCGGGTCGGTCAACACCGCGGCCAACCAGGTCAACGTCGGCGGCCGGACGATCAGCGGCGTCAATGCTGCCGTGCTGAGCGCCACCTCGACCGAGGCGGTCAACGGCTCGCAATTGTTCGCGGCCAATAACAACATCACCACCCTGCAGAACGATGTCGCCGACCTCCAGGCGCAAGACATCCTGCTGGCCAATCGCATCCACCGTACCGACCGGCGCGCGTCGGGCGGCACCGCGGTTGCGATCGCCATGGGCGGCGCGATGTTCCTGCCGGACAAGACCTTCAACCTGACCGGCAACGTTGGCCTGTATCGCAGCCAGGTCGCCGCGGCGATCAACCTGGGCGCGATGGTCGGCTCGAGCGCGGCGTTCAACGCCGGCATCGGCTCCGGCTTCAACCACAACGGAAGGTTCGGCGCCCGCGCCGGCTTTACGTTCGGCTGGTAGTTTCGAGACTCGGCGCGCCGCTGGCGCGCCGGGACCGAGACCGGAAAGTCAAAGGGGAAGGGCGGTGCTTCGGCGCCGCCCTTTTTCCATGGCCAGAACTCTACCTGGTCGGGGCCGCGGGGCGCTCCTGGGGCGAGAGGACGCCATCCTTGTTGGTGTCGAGCTTGTCGAACTGGGACAGCGTCGCGGCGCGGAACTCGGCGGGGGTGATGCCTCCATCCTTGTTCGCATCCATCTGGCCCATGCGGATGTCGGCGGCGTCATCCTTGGGCTTGATCGACGTTCCGGCCTGATATTCGGCGAGCGTCAGACGGCCGTCCTTGTTGGTGTCGAGCTTGTCGAATTCCTGTTTCTGCTGCTGCATCAGCGTCGCTTGAATTGCCGCAGCGCGCTTCTGGATCGCGGCCTGCACTTCGGCCTTGGTCAGCTTGCCGTCGCCGTTCGTGTCGAGCGACTTGAACTCGGCATCGAGCTTCTGCGTGACTTCGGTCCGCGGGAGCGGTTGCACCGCGGCAGGCGCGCGAGCAGCCGGGGCCTGGGCCTGGGCCGAGGCGCACGTCAAAGCGGCGCCGCCGGCGGCAATGATGGAAAGCGTGCGGTAATGCATATTTGAATCTCCTGGGTCGGATTGGATGTGCTGCGATCCCCGCGCAGCTTAGTGGTGCTCTTTCATTGCACCAAGATTGACCGGGCGTGAATTCGTACACTCGACGCCACGCTTGCTCCCGCGCGTGGATTGCCTAACGCTGACAAGCGAAATGCGACGATTGACCCAGCTCGACCGGCTCGAGGCCGAGAGCATCTTCATCCTGCGCGAAACGGTCGCCGAGGCCGAGCGGCCGGTGCTGCTCTACTCGATGGGCAAGGATTCGTCGGTCCTCCTGCACCTGGCGAGAAAGGCCTTCTTTCCGGGGCCGCTGCCGTTCCCGCTGCTCCATGTCGACACCGGCTGGAAGTTCAAGGACATGTACGCGTTCCGCGATGCCCTGGCCGCCGAGCCGGGAATCGAGCTCATCGTCCACAAGAACCCCGACGCCGAGGTGCAGGGGATCAACCCGATCGAGCACGGCCCCCTGCACACCGATCTGTGGAAGACCGAAGGGCTCAAGCAGGCGCTCGACAGGCATCGCTTCGATGCCGCCTTCGGCGGGGCCAGGCGCGACGAGGAAAAGAGCCGCGCGAAGGAGCGCATCTTCAGCTTCCGCGACCGCAATCATCGCTGGGATCCGAAACGCCAGCGGCCCGAGCTGTGGTCGCTGTACAATGTGCGTAAAGCCAAAGGCGAGAGCCTGCGCGTGTTCCCGCTGTCCAACTGGACCGAGCTCGACGTCTGGCAATATGTGCAGCGCGAAGGGATTGCCGTGGTTCCGCTCTATCTCGCGGCCGAGCGGCAGACGATCGAACGCGACGGGCTGATCCTGATGGTCGACGACGACCGCCTGCCGCTCGGCGGCGAGGCCCCCAAGCTGCGCAAGGTACGCTTTCGCACGCTCGGCTGTTATCCGCTCTCGGGCGCGATCGAGAGCGACGCCGCGAGCGTCGAGGAGATCATCGCCGAGATGCAGGCCTCGAAGACGTCGGAGCGTCAGGGACGGGCAATCGACCGCGACGCGGGCTCCAGCAGCATGGAGAAGAAGAAGCAGGAGGGCTATTTTTGAGCCGCCCTCCAGATCCGGCCGTCACCGAGTTGCTGCGTTTCATCACCTGCGGCAGTGTCGACGACGGCAAATCGACCCTGATCGGGCGCCTGCTGTACGAGACCGGCCAGGTCGCCGACGACGAGTTCGCCGCGCTCAAGGCCGACAGCCGCGGCGGCGCGATCGACTATTCGCTGCTGGTCGACGGCCTCGCGGCCGAGCGCGAGCAAGCGATCACGATCGACGTCGCCTACCGCTTCTTTGCGAGCGCAAGGCGCAAGTTCATCGTCGCCGACACTCCGGGGCACGAGCAATATACGCGCAACATGGTAACCGGCGCTTCGAGCGCCGAGGCGGCGGTGGTCCTGATCGACGCGCGCAAGGGCGTGCTCACCCAGACGAAGCGGCATAGCTATCTCGCGCGGCTGATGGGCATCCGCCGGTTCGCGCTGGCGGTGACCAAGATGGACCTGGTCGATTACGGCCAGGCTGCATTCGCGGCGATCAGCGACGACTACCGGCGCTTCGCCGACCAGATCGGGATTACCGACTGGACCGCGATCCCGGTCTCGGGCTTGGGCGGCGACAATGTCGCCGCGCGAAGCTCGGCCATGCTGTGGCACGACGGGCCGACCCTGCTCGACTATCTCAACTCCGTCCCGCTCGACGCGGCGGCGGATGCGGCCAAGCCATTCCGGATGCCGGTCCAATGGGTCAATCGGCCCGAACCAGGACTTCCGCGGGTTCGCCGGACAGATTGCCGCCGGGAGCGTTGCGGCGGGCGCCGAGGTGCGGATCCTGCCGTCGGGCCGGGTGACGCGGGTCGAGCGCATCGTCACCGCCGACGGAGACCTCGGGGAAGCCTTCGCGGGCCAGTCGGTCACGCTGACCCTGGCCGACGCCGTGGACTGCTCGCGAGGCGACGTGCTCGCCGCGGCGGCCGATCCGCCTCAATCCGCCGACCAGTTCGAGGCCGCGATCGTGTGGATGGCCGAGGACGAGCTCATCCCGGGCCGCGGCTATTGGCTCAAGCTTGCAACCCAGACCGTGACAGCGACGGTCCAGCACCCGAAGTATGAGATCAACGTCAATACGCTCGAGCACCTCGCCGCGCCGAGCCTCGGGCTCAATGCGATCGGCGTGGCGCAGGTCACGACGGACCGCGAAATCACGTTCGAGCCGTTCGAAGCCGACGGATCGAGCCCCAACCGCGTTCTTGGGTGGCTTCATCCTCATCGACAAGCTGACCAATGCGACCGTCGCCTGCGGGATGCTCCATTTCGCGCTCAGGCGGGCGCTCAACGTCCATCGCCAGCACCTCGACGTCAGCCGGGAAACGCATGCCACGCTGAAGGGTCAGAAACCGGCCGTGCTATGGTTCACGGGCCTGTCGGGCGCCGGCAAGTCGACCATCGCCAATCTGGTCGAGAAAAGGCTGGTCGCGCTCGGGCGGCACACCTTCCTGCTCGACGGCGACAATGTCCGCCACGGCCTCAACCGCGACCTCGGCTTCACCGAGGCCGACCGGATCGAGAATATCCGCCGCGTCGGCGAAGTCGCGCGGCTGATGGCCGACGCCGGCCTGATCGTGCTGACCGCATTCATCTCGCCGTTCCGCGCCGAGCGCGAAATGGTCCGCGAGATGCTTCCCGAGGGCGAGTTCATCGAGATTTTCGTCGATACGCCCGCTGGCCGAGGCCGAGAAGCGCGACTCCAAAGGCCTTTACGCCAAGGCGCGCGCCGGCGAGCTCGACAATTTCACCGGCATCGACAGCCCCTACGAGCAGCCGGCAAGCCCGGAAATCCGCATCGACACGATGGCGATGAACGCCGAGGAAGCGGCGGACGCGATCGTCGAGGAACTGCTCAGGCGGCGCTAACGCCTTGGCAGAGGATTCTGGGCAGGTGCGGGCAACGTCGGCGCCGGCGTGGAATGGCTTGAAGCTGGAGCCGGCACGGTTATCGGAACGGTGCCATTGCCGCGACCATGGAGCGCGTCGATTTCAGCTTGCCGCCTCCGCAAATAATAGGAGCGCGCGGCCACATAGGGATCGCGCGTCGCCCGTATCTCGCGCAGCTCGTCGTCGAACTCGATGCGGTTATTGAGTTCGCTGAGCCCCGCGACAGGGAGCGCATATTCCGGCCTGCTGAACTGGTTTCCAATAGCGATGGGCAAGACAAGCAGATCCAACCGGTTACCGATGAAATCGCGAAGGGTGGTCGGGCCGATAAGCGGGAGATAGAAATAGGGTCCCGGCTTCACGCCATAATAGCCCAGCGTATTGGCGAAGCCGTTACGGCGGTGGGGCAGGTTGAATGGCTTTCGCTTCGCGACATCGACCAAGCCGGCGGCGCCAATCGTCGTGTTGATTACGAAGCGTCCCAACGTCTCTGCTGCCTTGCCCGGCTTCAACTGCAACATGAAGTTCAGGAAGACGACGGGTTCGCCAAGGTTATGGAGGAAGTTGCGCAGGCCCTTTCGGATCGGGCGGGGCACGACGTCCTCGTAGGCGAACGCCAACGGAGCGACGATTGCCTTGTCGACGCTCTGAACGACCTGGAACGATGCGGAGTTGAGGTCCTCGAGCGGGTCGTCCGGGCTCGCTCGGCGCCCGGTGACGACAATCTCTTTCTGTCCGCCGGCCGGGGCCGGAGCCGGGGATCCAGGTTGCGCTGACGCAGCGGGCTCGGTCGACTGAACCGGGTCGGTCGACTTTGCCGTCTCGGTTGACTGGGCAGGTACCGTCGACTGTGGCGGTGCCGTGGATTGGGCCAATACAAACGGCAGAACCTCAGACCCGGCTTCGGGTGCGACTTCCAGCGGGTTCCGACCTATCGCAGCCGACTCTGAAATTGAATGAAGCAGCCGACGCTGGTGCGTCGCCATTGGGTACGGTCGCAGCTGCGACTGCCAACGCAGTGGTCAGTGCCGCGACGCTCATTCAATTTCCCTTCTGTCCCGGTGAGTCTCCCCTCTTCACCTTAATATCAGCTCAAACCAGTAATCCCGGTGCAAACAGTGCGTCAGTATCTATTAGACTTAGTCGCCCGCTCCGGGATCGGGCGAGAAATATTTGTCGAACTTGCCCTCCTCGCCCTTGTGCTCGTCGGCGTCGGCGGGGCTGTCCTTCTTGCGCGTGATATTCGGCCATTGGGAGGCGAATTCGGAGTTGAGCTCGGTCCATTTCTCAAGCCCGCTCTCGGTGTCGGGAAGGATTGCCTCGGCCGGGCATTCGGGTTCGCACACCCCGCAATCGATGCACTCGTTGGGGTTGATGACCAGCATCACTTCGCCTTCGTAGAAGCAATCGACCGGGCAGACCTCGACGCAATCCATATATTTGCATTTGATGCAGGCGTCGGTGACGACATAGGTCATGTAGCGCGGCTCCCTCTGGCCGCTTCGCTATGCCCGCGGCAAAGCGGCGTCAATTCCCAGCTCCTCGTAGCAGGCACGCGCTTCGGCCGCGGGCCCGCGCCGAAGCGGCAGGCTAACGACCCGGAGCACACGCACTTGGCCGCGCAGGGGCAGCGCAATGATCGACCCGACATGCACGTCCTCGCTGTGCTTGGCGACGCGCTTTCGGTCCACGCGCACGTGGCCGGCGTCGATGAGCGCCTGGGCGAGGGAGCGGCTCTTCACCAGGCGGATGCAGTGGAGATAGCGGTCGATCCTCACTTTGTCTTCAGCTTGGCCAGCTCCGCAAAGGCATGGGACGGCGACGCGCGCCGATCGCCGCGCGGGGGCCTGCGCCCACGCCAGCGCCAGGCATCGCCTGCGCGGGTGAAGCCGACCTCCTCCATCAGCCGGGCGAGCGCGTCTTCGCCGAGGCCGACCGATGTCGCGAGCTCGGCGTCGACCGGGTCGGCGCCACCGGCCGATCGGACCTTGCGCGCGTGGCTGGCAAGCCGGTCGGCGAGGTCGACCCGGATCCACTCGCGGCCAAGGCGACGGAACGCCAGCGCCGCGCCGCGCGGATCGGCCTCGGCCCCGAGCATGGCCGCGTCGGCCGGCGGAAGGGTGGGCATCGGCGATCCCGAGCGCACCGCGAGCAAGGCGCCGCGCCAATATTGAGCCGAGGGCTTGAGCATGGCGGGGACGAAGACGTCGAGTGGCCCGAGCCGAACACGAAGCTTGTGAAGCGCGCTGCGGTCGGCGTGCTCGAGATGGGCGATGGCGCCGAGCATCGCCTTGCGCGGAAGCACTCCGGCGGCGTCGGCAAGCATCGCGGCCAGGGCGCGGACCCCGGGCGTGCTGTTGGAATCGGTCGCCGCGGCGGTCAGTTTCGTGAGCGGCGCGAGGTGCCGGTCGATTTGCGTGTCGAGCCAGGTTTCGAGGCGCGCACGCAAGGCAGCCCGGCTTTGCGCCGACAGGCGGTCGAGCGCCCGGGCGGTGCGCAATGCCGGCTCGAGTAAGGATCGCCCGGCGGCGAGGCGCGCGAGAACCTGGCCATGCCATCCGACCGCCACCGTGCCGCTGTCGTCGACGATCAGCGCGAAGGTTTGGTCGGGCGCCTCGAGCAGGCTCTGCGCCCGGCGCTCGAGCTCGTCGCCCAGGCGCCGCTCGGCGGCTGCGAGAAGCAGGCGCTTGTCGGCGAGACGCGCGGACGGATCGACCCTGAAGTCGAAGCCGGTCAAATGCCCGATCGGTTCCGGGCCGACGCTGACCTCGCCGTCGGCGGCAACCGTCACCGGCAGCGCATCCGACCCACGCGCGCCGATATCGCGCACCAGCACGGCGGTGCGGCGGTCGACGAAGCGCTGGGTCAGCCGGTCGTGAAGCGCGTCCGAAAGCCGCGATTCGACCTCGCGGGTGCGCTCGGCCCATTTGGCCGGCTCGGCGAGCCAGTCGGAGCGGTGCGCGATATAGGCCCAGCTGCGAATGCCGGCGAGGCGGTCGGCCAGCGCCTCGATGTCGCCGGTCATGTTGTCGAGCCGCGCGACCTCCGCCGCGAACCATTCGTGGGGCACGTGGCCGCCCTCGCCGATATAGCTGAACAGCCGGCGGACCATGCGCGCATGGTGCATCGGCCCGACCTTGCGGAAGTCCGGAAGGCCGCACGCCGCCCACAGTCGCCGCGCCTGAACGCCGCGCTTGGCGGCAATCGCCGGATCCTGCGCGATCTGGCGCAGGACCGCGAGGTCGATCGCCTCGGGGGCCGGCCGAAGCAACGGATCGTCACTCTTTGTCTCGAGGCTGCGAATGAGGGCCTGGACGTCCGCGAAGTCGAGGTCGGAATTGCGCCAATAGACGAAGTCGAGCGGGCGGAAGCGATGCTCCTCGATCGCGGCGATCTCTTCGTCGCTGAAAGCGGCGCCGTCATCGCCGGCGAGGCCGAGCGTGCCGAAGCTGCCGTCGCGCTGGTGGCGTCCGGCGCGGCCGGCGATCTGCGCCATTTCGGCGATCGTCAGCCGGCGGTCGCGGTGGCCGTCGAACTTCTCGAGGCCGGCGAAAGCGACATGGGTGACGTCCATGTTGAGGCCCATGCCGATGGCGTCGGTGGCGACGAGATAGTCGACCTCGCCGCGCTGGAACATCGCGACCTGGGCGTTGCGGGTGGCCGGCGACAGCGCGCCCATCACCACCGCCGCGCCGCCCTTGAACCGGCGCAGCATCTCGGCCAGCGCGTAGACCTGCTCGGCCGAGAAAGCGACGACCTGCCGAGCGCGGCGGAAGGCGCGACAACTTAACGCTTCCGGCATAGCGAAGGGTCGAGAAGCGGGGGCGGCTGACGATCTCGGCGTCGGGCAGGAGCTCGCGGATGATCGGTTTGAGCGTGGCCGAGCCGAGGATCAACGTCTCTTCGCGGCCGCGAACGCGGATCATCCGGTCGGTGAACACGTGGCCGCGCTCGGGATCGATGCCGAGCTGGGCCTCGTCGATCGCGGCGAAGGCGAAATCGCGCTGGAACTCGCCGTCGTGGCGGCTGTCGCTGCTGGGGACGGGCATGCTCTCGGCGGTGCACAGGAAATAGCGCGCCTTGGGAGGCACGATCCGCTCTTCGCCGGTCAGCAGGGCGACCTGGCCGTCGCCCTTGATCGCGACGACGCGGTCGTAGACCTCGCGCGCGAGCAGGCGCAGCGGGAAGCCGATAATGCCCGACGAATGGCCGCACATCCGCTCGATCGCCAAGTATGTCTTGCCGGTATTGGTAGGCCCGAGGATCGCCCGGACCGGTGCGTCTGAACGCGGCGCCATTGGCATGAATGTGGCAGCACGCCAGCGAAGCGCAAGGCTCCATTCGACGCTGATTTAAGTCCGTCTTAACCTTGATTCGCGACACCGGGTCTTGTGTTGACCGTTCAACCCAGGCCGGAGGCGGCGTTCGGCAGACGAACGAGCGCGCGCACGTTCGCGCCCGCGTTGCCGCGTCCGAGCTGGAAGGCGGCGGGCGCGTTGGCGCTGCTGTGCAGCGGCGTTGCATGGGCATCGCTGCCCAAGCCGCAGGACATGCGCGCCGACGAGCAGATGCAATGGCAGGCGCTGGGTATCGCCCGCTGTCGAGCGGCGGCGCGACCGGGCTTCGGATGGCGGCGACTGAATCGGTCGAAGCCGCTCGACTTCGCGCCCAAACGGACTGTGGCGCCCGAAGCTCGGCCCGCCCCCGAGAAGCCGGCTCGATCGTCAACCGGACCGCTGCGCATCCGCGGCCGGGTCGGCGACGGCCTTTACTGGTCGCTGCGCGCGGCCGGCGCATCGCCTGACGTCGCGGCGCAATATCTCGCCGCGCTGGCGACCGAGATCGACGTCGGCGAAGTGGCGCCAGGCGACAGCTTCGACCTGGTGCTCGCGGGCCGCGGCGGAAGCCTGCTCTATGCAGGGCTGAGCCGCGCGGCGGCGCAACCGATGCAGCTCGTCCGCTGGACCGCGGGCGGCGAGGCCAAGTGGATCGACGCCGCCAGTGCCGACAATCCGGCGCCGGTCGTCTCTTCGGGCATGGCCTGGCCGGTCGCCGGGCGAATCACCTCATATTTCGGCTACCGCTACCATCCGATCCTGCATTTCTCCCGTTTCCACGCGGGTGTCGATTTCGGCGCCAGCTGGGGCAGCCCGATCGTCGCGGCGGCGGATGGGCAGGTCGCTGCTGCCGGCTGGGCCGGCGGCTACGGCCGCGAGGTCAAGATCGCCCACCCCGGCGGTTGATGACGGTCTACGCCCATATGAGCTCAGATCGTCGCCGAGCCCGGCGCCTATGTCGCGCCGGGCCAGCTGATCGGCTATGTCGGCTCGTCGGGCCTGTCGACCGGCCCGCACCTCCATTACGAGGTTCGGCGCAACGGCGAGGCGATCAACCCGCTGGCGGTTCGCTTCGCCAGCGTGCAGGTTGCCGACACCGGCGCAGCCGAAGCGGTCAAGGCACGGCTGAAGGCCCTGCTCAGCGTCGGCGTCAAAAAGGCCTGAGCGGCTTCCTCAGCGCAGCTGCGCGGTAATTCCCGATAGCGTCTTGCGCAAAGCAGACTCGCGGCCGTTGGTGGCGGCGTCGGCGCTCGCCGGAGCCTTCAGGCCTCTGGCGAGATCCGTCGATCTGCGAGGCCAGCGCCGGATTGCGCCGTTTTGCGTCCACGTCCGAACCGCGCCGCGGCGAGTGCACCGCGCAAGCCCGACGACGTCGGCGGGCGCCACGGCCCCGCTGCGCTGCAGCTGGTCGAGATAGGCGAGCGCGACGACCGGGTGGTCGGGCCAGCTGACGGGAAACTGCTGCTGCGGATTGAAAGTCCTGCCCTGGTCGGCGAGCGCCGCCGCGGCAATCTCGTTTTCGGTCATCTGCGCGCTCGGGGTCAGCGCGAAGACGTCGAGACCGCGGGCGATCTCGGTCCCGTAGATGCGACCGTGATACCAGTAAGCGGACCAGTAACCGCCGAGCACAAGATCCTCGGGCGCGATCGGCCCGCGATCGAAGAAGGCGATTTCGCTCGGGTGGGCGGAATCGGTGAAATCCATCACCGAGATGCCGCCCTGATACCAGGCCTGGACGAAGATATCGCGGCCCGGGACGGGGATGATCGAGCCGTTGTGCGCGACGCAATTCTCCTGCTCGGTCTGGACCGCCGGGCAGTTTTTCGTGGGTGCGGAACTGAAGCTTGCCGCCGACGATGTCGTAGATCGCGTTGGCGCCCCAGTCGCGCGGGTCCTGGACCCGGCAGCGCGGCCGGCCGCCGCCGCCCCATTCGTCGGTGAACAGGACCTTGGTGCCGTCATTGTTGAACGTCGCCGAATGCCAATAGGAGAAGGTGGGGTCGGAAACGGCGTCGATCCGGCGCGGCTTTCGCGGATCGGCGATGTCGAAGATGATGCCGTTCCCCGAGCAGGCGCCGGCGGCGAGCGACCGGCTGGGGAAGACGGTGATGTCGTGGCACTGGTCGGTGCGGCTCGTCTCCTGTGTGCCTTCGCCGTGCGCGCCGCCGCGCCACAGGCCGGCGAGGCTGCCGGTCTTGGGATCGGCGAACACCGCTGGCCGGTCGATGATCCGGGCCTGCGACGGGTTGGCGACGGGGATTTCGACCACGTCGATGCGGAACAGAGCGGTGCCGGGATCGCCCGCCTCGCCGACGCAGCCCGCGAGCTCTTCGCCCTTGCGGACCTGGGACGTGCCCGAGACATATACGATGATCTTGCCGTCCTTCCCCGGCCCGGAAACCACCGAGTGGGTGTGCGAGCCCCGGCAAGTCTGCACCTGTCCGACCTGGATCGGCCGCGACGCGGTCCGCGATGTTGAAGATGCGGATGCCGCGGAAGCGCTCGGGACTGACGTCCGTGCTGATTCCCTGCCGCCCGCAATCGACGCGGCCGCGGTTCTGTTCGACCGACATGATCAGAAGGTTGCCGACGATCGACAGGTCGCCTTGTCCGCCCGGGCAGATGACCGAGCTGATCAGTTGCGGTTTTCCGCCTTCGGCGAGACGATAGAGGTTGAAGCCGTGATAATTGCCGACCGCCAGCAGGTCATCCGAAAAGGCCATGTCGGTATTGGCGAAGCTGAGCAGCGGGAAACGCTCGTCGTCCTCCTTGCCGGGCTTCTTTTCCGGAGCGGGCTTCTTGGGATCGATCGGCTTGGGAAGCGGCAGTCCGGCCGGATTTGCCGGATCGAAGAAGCCGGTCGGCTTGGGCAGCGAGGCGACCAGGCGCATGCCGCTGATCGCTTGACCGGCATCGTTGAAGCCCGGCTTCAGGCCCGAGCGGGGGTCGTCGACGAGGCCGACGAGGAGCGCGGTCATGCGCCGGATCTCGGCTTTCTGCTCGTTAATGACGCCGTTGACGAATTCGAACAGCACCGGGTCGGCCGCCGACCCGCCGCGCTTGAGCAGGCCCTCCGCCATCGTCACCGCGCCCTGATGATGGGTGATCATCCGCTCGAGGAACAGGCGATCGAACGCCGGGCCCCTGGCGGCGGCCATCGCCGCCATTTGCTCGGGCGTCGCCATGCCCATCGCGGCATAATTGCCGGTCATTCCCGACATCGGCGCCATCGCCGGCATCGCGTGCATTGCGTGCATCGCGGCGGGATCGGGAGCGACCTGGCTGCGATCGCGCAGCCACTTGCTCATGAAGGCGATCTCATCGGCCTGCGACGCGTCGATGCGCCGCGCAGCGTCGACCAGCGGCTGGCGGTTGGTCCGGTCCCTTACCAGCGCCGCCATTTCGACCGCCTGGCGATGGTGGAGGATCATGTCCTGCATGAAGCGGACGTCATCGGGCGAAAAGCGTGTGTCGGCGATCTGGATCGCCTGCTGGGGTGTCAGCGCCTGGGTTGGCTGGCCGGGCGCGCCGGGCTGAACGATCGGCGCTTGCTGCGCGCCCGCGCCCGTACCGGCAGTGGCAAGTCCGACGAGGACCAACGAACCAAGGACACGCCGGACATTAATCATGGAAATCGCCCCCCGCGAAATGCAGGCGGAGGGCGTATCACAATGGGCTGGGGCAGCAAGTCCGGCGTGGGCGGCCTGGCGCCCGCGGTGGCTCAGCGGCCGTGGCCTCGCCAGCGCTTGATCGTGCGGGTGATGATGCCGCTCTCGTCGCCGGTCTCGCGCCACAGCCGGGCGAAGCTCGGGTCGGACGAGGCGGGGCGCTTTTCAGGCTCAAGGTCGTCGAACCGCACGCGAAGCGGGATCGCGACGCCCTCGCCGCTGACGATGCATTCGCGGTTGCGCAACGCCGGGATGGCGTCGAGGAAGCCGCGCGCGCCCTCGGGCATCGCAGCACGAACGCAGGCCTGGTCGCGGTCGTTGTTCAAACGCATCGAGATGATCGTGCCGCACTGCGACAGCACGCCTTCGGCAAGGTCGGACGGGCGCTGGGTAATGAGGCCCAGGCTGACGCCGTATTTACGGCCTTCCTTGGCGATCCGCTCGAGGATCTTGCGGACCGCCTGGCCGTCGGCATGCTCGTCCTTGGGGACGTAGCGATGGGCCTCTTCGCAGACGAGCAGCAGCGGGCGCTGAGCCTCGGTCCGCGACCAGATCGCATAATCGAACACCATGCGCGCGAGCACCGAGACGACCACGGACGTGATCTCGGACGGGACCCCGGAGACGTCGACGATCGAGATCGGACGCCCGTGGCTCGGCAGGCGGAACAGCTTGGCGAGCAGGGCCGGCATCGAATCCGACACCAGCATCCCCGAGAACATGAAGGTGTAACGCGGGTCGACGCGAAGCTCGTCGAGCTTGGTCTTGAGGCGCTGGAACGGAAGCGTGTCGCCGGCCCGGTCGAGCTTGCCCATTTCGTTGACGATGATCGTGTTGAGATCGGTCAGCAGATAAGGGATCGGGCTGTCGACGGTGACCTTGCCCAGCTGGCTGAGGTCCTTGCCCTTGGTGCGCGCGGCGAGCAGGCATTTGGCAAGAATGTCGGCATCGCGCTGCCGTTCGGCGTCCTGCGTCGTCAGGAGCACTTCGCAATGCTCCTCGAAATTCATCAGCCAGTAGGGCAGCTGCAGATTGTCGACGTTGAACAGCTCGCCGCAGCCTTTGAACGCGGCCGAATATTCGCCGTGCGGGTCGATCATCACGATGTGGCCCTCGGGCGAGAGCTGCGAGATGCGGTGGAGGATCAGAGCGACCGAGGTCGATTTGCCGGTACCGGTCGAGCCCAGGACCGCGAAATGCTTCGACAGCATCGGGTCGACATAGAGCGCGCCGCGGATGTCGTCGGTCGGATAGACGGTGCCGATCTCGATATGGGCCTCGTCGCTTGCCGCGAACACCGAACGCAAATCGTCGGTGCTGACGGCATGCACTTCGGCGCCCGGGATCGGGTAACGGGTCACACCGCGGCGGAAGTTGCTCATCTTGCCCGAAGCGTCGCGGCTGCCCTCGCCGAGAAAGTCGACGTGGGCGACGACTTCGCCGCTGTCGTCGGCGCGAAGGGTGCGGACGTTGGCGATCAGCCAGTTGACCCCGACGACCATCTTCACCTGGGTGCCGACCTGGCCGGACATGGCGACCGACGGGTCCTTGCTCGACTGCAGGGCGAGCAGGCTCTTGGTGTCCAGGCAGATCTGCGAGCCGGAGCCGGCAATCTCGATCACCTTGCCGATCGGCGCGAGCTTTTCCGGCAACGCGCCAGGCGCGGGCGCGGGCGAGCCGTCGTCGGCAAAACTATGCACTTCGTCGAGGAACTGACGCAGGTTTGGCTGATCGTTCATATGCTTACGCACCCAATTTTCCGGAAACGGGAGCGCAGGGTTAGCGAAAAGCGGTTAAGAATGGCTTAGGGCTAGAAGCGGCGCCTGAATGCGGCCGCCGCGGCCCACCCCAGCGCGAGCGAGAGAATGACCGAAGTCAGGCCGTAGAGGAAGCTGTGCCTGCGCGCGGCAAGCGCAATGTAGCGTTCGAACCCCGACTTGGTGATCTGGATGTCCTTGGTCGCCGCCGCCAGCACCTTGCCGCGGTCGATCATGAAGGTCTCGGCGGTGTAAGTCCCGACCGGGACCTGGCTGGGGATGGTGATCGTCGCGCGGTAGAGCACCCGGTCGCTGATCTCGACCCCGTGCGGGTTCTCCGAATACAGGCCCTCACGTTTCCGAAGGTCGAGCAGGCCGGCCTCGAACCGCCGTTCTTTCTCGGGAAGCGCCCCGCCGCCCGGCGAGAGCTGGAGATTGTGCAGGCCCATTTCGTAGATCGCAGCGGTTCGCTCATCGACCAGCTGGGACAAGGGCTTTGACGAGGCGACCGCATAAAAGGAGGGAGCGGAGCGGAAGCGGTCCGAATCGGCATTCATCCAGATCAGCCCGGCAATCTTCTGCTTCTCGCGCACCAGGATCGGCTGGACCGGTCCGCGCAGGACGACGACGATATCGGCGGGCTCGGTCGGGGGCCGTCCTCCCGGATAGACGATCGCTCCGAATAACAGCAGCTGCGCGCCGGTGAAGCTGTAGCGAATCTGGATATTGCGCGCCGAAATGTCGGGCACGAGCACCGGCTTGTCCGCAGCGATCAGCATCGGCGCGCAAGCCGCGGCGAGGATGGTGAGGGTCCGCGAGCTCACAGATATTCGATCGAGAAGATCTCGTCCGGCCGCCAGGCAAGGCCGAGCGCCATGCGCAGGGCGACCGTCAGGATGATCACCGACAGCGCCAAGCGCAGCAGGTCGGGCTTGGTCCGGGTTGCGAGGATGGCGCCATATTGGGCGCCGATGACGCCCCCGACCAGGAGCAAGGCGGCGAGCACGATATCGACCGACCGGGTGGTTAGCGAATGGACCATCGTTGTGACGGCGCTCACCGCGAGGATCATGATCAGGCTGGTGCCGATGACCACGCGCGCAGCCATTCCGAACAAATAGATCATCGCCGGCACGAGGATGAACCCGCCGCCGATGCCGAGCAGGACAGTGAGCGTTCCGGCGACGAATCCCAGCGCCAACGGGGCCAGAGGCGAAAGATAAAGGCCCGAGCTGTAAAAGCGCCAGCGCAGCGGCAGCGAGGCGACCCACCGGTTGTGGCGCGGCGGCGCTTGCGCATCCGGGCCTGGCGGGCTGACATAGCCGAGCGCGACCAGCGCGTCCTTGAGCATCAGTCCGCCGATCCAGCTCAGGATGAGGACGTAGAGAAAGCCGATCACGACATCGATCTGGCCGGTCGACTGGAGCAGTCGGAACACCAGGGCCCCGGCGGCGGAGCCGAACAGGCCGCCGACGATCATCACCGCCCCCATTTTGAGGTCGACCCCGCCGCGGCGCATGTGAACCATCGCCCCCGATACGCTGGCGCCCGTGATCTGGGTCGCGGCGGACGCGACGGCGACCGGCGGCGGGATTCCGTAGAAGATCAGGAGCGGCGTGGTCAGGAACCCGCCGCCTACGCCAAACATGCCCGACAGCACGCCGACGAGAAAGCCGAGCGCGACCATGAACAGCGCGTTGACCGACTGACCGGCGATGGGAAGGTAGATGTCCATTTGCCGCAGCAAGGACTAGCCGCAAACTACATGAACGGCCAAGCGGCGCCGTTCAGAAATCCCCTGCCAAGGTCACGGCAGGCCCCGAACCGGGCAGCGCATTGCCGGCGAGGCGCTGCCGCCAGTCGAGATGCACCTTGATGTTTTGGCGCACGCGCATGGTGATCCGCGGCCCGGCATCGATGCGGTAAATGCCGGGCTGGACGCCGCCCCAGACGCCAAGTCCGGCCGAAAAGCGGTCGTAGACCGGCTTGCTCAGGGTGAACCCGCCGTCGGCGAACAGGTCGCGGGTGCGCAGGCCGACAACCCCGGCCTGTGCATAGCCGTCGATGAGAAAGCCCCACGGACCCGGCCGGTCGTAGATTCCGCCCTCGGCGAACAAGGCGAAATCGCTCCGACCGCCGCCATAGTGGCCGAGCGCTTGCCGGCGTTCGGCGGTGAGCCACACGGGCACGGTCCGCACCGGCCGGTAGCGGATGCCACCCGCGACCTCGCCGCCGCGCCGGCCGACGTCGGAGCTCGAGCGAAGCACCACCGCGAGCGTCGGCGAGATATTGTAGAACAGGCGCGCGCCGGCCTGGCTTCCGCCGAGCGCCCCGCCGCTGGCGAGCGAGTTTGGAGTCCCGATAGCGCCCTGCTGGGGACGAAGCATGGCCCACATGGTGAGCTGGATGCGGTCGAGCCGCGCGGCGATGGACGGCGCTTGCGTCTGCATCGGCGCCGCGGTCTGCGACCGCGCGGGCATCGATCTCGCGGCGATTTGTGTCAGCGGCCATTCGTCGAGTTGGGGCACGCGCGAATAGAAGTTCGGACGAGGCTCCGGGAGGATCGGCGTGTAGCTCGCGTAATGGACCGGCGGGTCCTGGCCCTGGTAGCGGTAATAGACCGGCACCACGAGTGGCCGCGGTGAAGCGAATCCCGGCGCCGGCCCGACCACATATTGAATCGCGATCGGCGGGGTCATCGCGCTTCCCGCTTGCGGGATTGCCGGCGCCACCGGCGCGATTGCCGGGAATTCGGTCGGAACGATCGCCGATGGCTGCGGGACAGCGCGCGGTCCCGGGAGGATCGGCAACACGGCGCCGCCAGGCACTGCTCCAAGCGTCGCCACGCGGACCCCGGCCCAGCCGACCATGGCGATCGCCAAGAACCTCAGCGACGGCCTCATCGGGGAAGCTCGGCCGGAAAGATGTTGCGGGTCTTTTCCCACCGCGTGGCCCCGCCGCCCAGATGGAGCGAGATCGCGCGGGCGGCGGCGAGCATGGCGATGACATTGCCGACCACCAGCCGCGGCACCGACAAAATCCCTTCGCGCCAACCATAGGCCGACGTCGTGAAGCCGGCGCGCATCAGGATCCGCCAGGCGAGCAGCCAGCCGTTGATCGTCAGCAACATGATCAGCGCCGGATCGAGGCGGGCGCGAAGCGGTGCGCCCAAAGCCTCGGCAAGCCACAGCTGCGACCACAGCAAGGCCGCCGCATAGGCCGCCAGGAGGAGCAGCGCGGCGAACGGGCCGCGGCGGTCGCGCATCCGCATCCAGCGTTCGCCTATGCCGCCGCTCCAGCCGAGCCGGTCCCAGCCCGAAAGCGCGATCCCGCCGAGCCAGCGGGCCTTCTGCCGGACCGCTGCGCCCAGCGTGGCCGGAAAATGGCCGCGGCTGGCGACGATCCCGCTCTCGCCGGTGCGCGCCGGAATGCGAACGAAGATCGTCCTGAGGCCGAGCGCACCGATCCTTAATCCCACCTCATAATCTTCGGTCATGCTGGTGCCCGCGAACGGCCGTCCCTCCTGCGCGGCAGCCAGACGGGCGAGCGGCGCCCGGGCGATGGCGCAACCGACCCCGGCAAGCGGAATCGCCGCGCCCACGGCCTCGCGCACGACCAGCTCCTTGATGTGCGCCTCGGCGAATTCGTCGCAATAATGGCCGGCGATCCAACGCGAATTGCGGTCGGGCAGCGGGAGGACCGGAAGCTGGATGACCGCGGCGCGGTCGATCAGCCGGTCGAACGTCCTGAGCTCGAGCGGGTGGACCACGTCCTCGGCATCGTGGAGCACGACGGCCCTGGCCGAGATTTCGGTCGCCATCTCATATTCGATCAAGGCGTCGTACAAATGATTGAGGCAGTCGGCCTTGGTCGTCGGACCGTCGGCAGGCACCTCGACCGGCTCGATGCGCGCATCCCTGACGCTGGCGATCGCTGCAGCGGTGGCCGGATCGTTGCGGTAATAGCCGACGAAGATCGTGTAATTGGGATAATCGAGGCGCTTCAAGGTCGCTCGGAGCATCGGCGCGATCACCGAAGATTCGTCCCAGGCGGGGACCAGGATCGCGATGAAGCCGGGCTTGCCGTTTGCGGGAAGATCGCTCGCGAAGGCGCTCGGGAAGCGGCTGTAGACGGTCAGGCTGCGCCAGATTTTCCTGCCGAAGTAGATCAGGTCGACGAGCAGGTCGTTGACCGCGACCAACAGGAAGCCGGCGCCGGCGAACAACGCCAGCTCGGCCGCGATGCGGGTGAAAATCTCGGCGGCGGACACGCGTGAAGGCGTCCAGTTACTCTAGGCGCGATTCGCGGGACGGTGGGGAAGTTTGCGGTTCATGGGCAGCCCCTGAAAGTGAGTCGTAGGGACCGAGCGGGCCGAAGCTGGCATAATGGAGGATAAACGGCAAGTTCGGACGGTTAATTCTCGGATATGAACTAAAGCGCCGCAGTAGTCCGCGCGTCTATCGCCCGCTAATACTTGCGAGAATGAAGGCTTTGCTGGCGACTATCGGTGCGGCGGCGATCGCAGTTTCGGCCCCGGCGTCGGGCGCGGGGTCCGTCCTGTTCGCCGGCCGCGCGTGGGCTGCAATCGACCGCGGTAATGCCTGCGTCGCTTTAACCAGGGCAGTGCGAATCGCCGCCAAGGGCAAGGTCCAGGCGACCGCGGGCTTTTCCTTCACTCCCGACCGCCGCCGCTGGGGCGAGTTCCACGCTCGCCTCAGTCACCTGCCTCGCCCGGGCTCGACGGTGCTCCTGACCGTCGGCGACCAACCCTTCCTGCTCGTCGCCGGCAACGGCTGGGCGTGGAGCCGCGACGCGCTGCAGGAACAGGCGATCATCGCCGCAATTCGCAATTACGGGGGAATGCGGGTCGAGGGGCGCGATGTTGGCGGCGGCCGCTTCGCCGACCGCTATGAGCTCGCCGGCGCTCCGACCGCCATCGACGCCGCTGCCGCGCGTTGCGCGTCCCTGGGCGCTGGCAAAATTCAGCCGCATTAACTAGATAAGCGCCTCGCCATGAGTGCCGATACCCAACTGATGCCGATCGCCGGTGCGATCGATCCCCGTGCCCGTTCCGCGGGCCGCGACCCGGCGCGCCGACGGCCGGGTCGAGCTCATCGGCCGGTCGAAGGATCAAATCCGCGCCGCGCTCGAAGCCGCCGGGCTCGATGCGAGGCAGGCCAAGCTTCGCGCCAAGCAGATCTGGCACTGGATCTACAACCGCGGGGTCAGCGACTTTTCCGCGATGAGCGACGTCGCCAAGCCGCAGCGCGGCTGGTTCACCGAGCGCTTCGTCATTTCGCGGCCGGAAGTGGTCGAGGCCCAGGTTTCGTCCGACGGCACGCGGAAATGGCTTTTGCGCACCCACGACGGCCACGATTTCGAGATGGTGTTCATCCCCGACGCCGACCGCGGCACCTTGTGCGTGTCGAGCCAGGTCGGCTGCACGCTTAATTGCCGCTTCTGCGCCACCGGGACGATGCAGCTGGTCCGCAACCTCGAGCCGGCGGAGATCGTCGGCCAGGTCATGCTCGCCCGCGACGCGCTGGGGGAATGGCCCTCCCAGCCCGAAGGGCGGATGCTGACCAACATCGTGATGATGGGCATGGGCGAGCCGCTCTATAATTTCGACAATGTCCGCGACGCGCTGAAGATCGTGATGGACGGCGACGGGCTGGGCCTGTCGCGGCGGCGGATCACGCTGTCCACCTCGGGCGTGGTGCCGATGATGGCGCGCGCGGGCGAGGAAATCGGGGTCAACCTCGCGGTTTCGCTCCACGCGGTCAGCAAGCCGGTGCGCGACGAGATCGTGCCCTTGAACCGCAAATACGGAATCGACCAGTTGCTCGAGGCGTGCGCGGCTTACCCGGGCGCCAACAACGCGCGACGCATCACCTTCGAATATGTGATGCTCAAGGACAAGAACGACAGCGATGCCGACGCGCGCGAGCTGGTCCGTCTGATCCGCAAGTATAAGCTCCCCGCGAAGGTCAATTTGATCCCGTTCAACCCGTGGCCGGGCGCGGCCTACGAATGCTCGACCGACGAGCGTATCCGCTCCTTCTCGAACATCGTGTTCGAGGCGGGGATTTCGGCGCCGGTGCGCACCCCGCGCGGGCGCGACATTGACGCCGCCTGCGGGCAGTTGAAGACTGCGGCGGAGCGGAAGCGGCGGCGGGCCGCGTAATGGAGGCGGAATGTCCCTGATCGGCAGGCTGGTCGACAAGCTCCTGACCAAGGGCAGCATCACGCTTAACGGCCCGGCAAGCCGCCGCAGACCGTCGGTCCGGGCGGCGGCAAGCATCTCACCGTCCGCTTCACCGACCGCAAGGTCGCGTTCGACATCGTCAAGAACCCGCGGCTCGGGATCGGCGAAGCCTATATGGACGAGCGGGTGATCATCGAGGACGGGACCATCCTCGACCTGCTCGAACTGATCGTCGGCTCCAACCGGTGGGAAGAAAAAGGCGAGGGCCGCGCAGCTTTGTCGCGGGGCAAGAAGCGGCTCGCCCGCTTCTTCCAGCGCAACGACCCGAGGCGCGCGCGGCGCAACGTCGCGCCACCATTACGACCTCAAGGACGAGCTCTACGAACTCTTCCTCGACGACGACAAGCAGTACAGCTGCGCTTACTTCACCGACCCCGGCAACAGCCTCGAGCAGGCGCAGGCCGACAAGAAAGCGCATATCGCCGCCAAGCTCGCGCTCGAGCCGGGACATGCGTGTGCTCGACATCGGCTGCGGCTGGGGCGGGATGGCGCTCTACCTGCACAAGGTCGCCGGGGTCGACGTCCTCGGCATCACCTTGTCCGAGCGCCAGCTCAAGGTCGCCCGCGAGCGCGCCGAGGCCGCGGGCGTTGCCGACCATGTGAAGTTCGAGCTGATCGACTATCGCAAGGTCGACGAGACGTTCGACCGCATCGTCTCGGTCGGCATGTTCGAGCATGTCGGCGCCAAGCATTACGACGAATTCTTCGCCAAGTGCCGCAAGCTGCTGAAGCCCGACGGGGTGATGCTGCTGCACACGATCGGCAAGCTCGGCGAGGTCTCGGCGGGGCCCGATCCGTTCACCGACAAGTGGATCTTCCCCGGCTATCATTTGCCCTCGGTCAGCCAGATGTCCGAGGCGAGCGAGAAGGCGCGGCTGATCGCCAGCGACGTCGAGAATGCTGCGGCTGCACTACGCGCTACACGCTGCGCCACTGGCTCGACCGGGCGACCAAGGCGCGTGCCGCAGATCGAAGCCATGTACGACGCGCGCTTCTTCCGCATGTGGGAATTCTATCTCGCCGGCGGGATCGTGATGTTCGAGAACGGCGCGGCCTGCAATTACCAGGTCCAGTATATCCGCGACCGCACCGCGCTTCCGATCACCCGCGACTATATGGTCGAAACCGAACGGCGGTATCGCGAGATCGCGGCCGAGCCCGCGGCGAAGAAGCCGCGCGCCCAATCGCGCAGGAAAGCGCTCGAGCCTACGAGCGCTTGAGCTCGGCGACCAGCGCGGGCGCCGGGTAGATCTTCTCCAGCGCTTCCTCGATCGCGGCGGTCGAAACGACGACCGTGCGGTTGATGCGACCCGTCATAGCCGTAATTGCCGGCGAGGCTGTGGATGTTGCCGTCGAACGCGGCGCCGATCACCGCTCCTGACGGTCGATCACCGGCGAGCCCGAATTGCCGCCGATGATGTCGTTGGTGGTGACGAAATCATAGACGATCTTCGGATCGATCCTGCTCCGCGCCGGCGACGAATGCCGGCGGCAGGTCGAACGGGATCGGCGCCGGTCGCCCGGTCGAAGGTCCCGCCCAGATCGGTGCGGGTCGGCACCGCCTGCCCGCGCTCGGTCCAGCCCAGCGACCTTGCCGTAGCTGATGCGCAGCGTGAAGGTCGCGTCGGGATAGATGGTGTCGCCATAAGCGGCGAAGCGGGCATCGGCGAGCTTGGCCTGGGCGGCGGTCACCGGTCCCAGATAGCGCTCGTCGAGCGCGTCCTGCAGTTGGCGGTAGCGCGGCGTCGAGCCGCCGGGCATAGACGATCATCGGGTCCTTCGAGGCCGTCGATCGCCGCCTGGCCGCCATTCCACAGCGCCTTGCGGTACGGCGGGATCGGCGAGCCTGGTCGTCGTGACCAGCCGTGTCGCCAGGCCCTCGGGCGATTCCTTGCCGAGCAGCAGCTTGGTCTGCGGATCGTCGGCGCCGAGATATTCGCGCGCCTTTGACAGGCACCATTCGAGCTTGAGCTGGTCGAGCCAGGGTAGATCGGCTTGGCGTCGAGCACCTGCTTTTCGACCAGCGGCAGGGCGCTGTCGCTGTAGCCCGGCAGGCGCTCGGAATTGGGCTTGGTCCGCTCCGCCGCGGCGCGGACCAGCGTCGTCGCATATCCGATACAGGTCGCCCGACGGCTGCGATGAAGCGATAGGGCAGGTAGAAGCTGCGATAGGCCGCGGTCGCCCTGGCTGATATCGGCCCACGGGTTGCCGATCGCCGGATTGCCCGCGCTCTTGGCGCGCAGCTCCGCCTCGGCCGCCGCGAGCTTGCCCATGAACGCCGGATCGTTGAGCGCCTTCACCCGGCCGATATAGACCTTGAGGCTGTTCTCGACGCTGTCGAGGTCTTCCTTGCCTTCGCGCGCTCGCGCCGGGCTCTGCTGCCATCGCGGCGATCAGCCGCCCGCGCAGCTCGGAATAGAGCCGCAACGTTGATCGGCGCGCCGACCTCGCGCTGGAAGGCGAGCTGGTCCTGGGTCAGCAGCCGCTGGGTCGAGCCGGGATTGCCGACGACGAACGTCGCCTCGCCATCGACCGGCGGCGCGCGCGGACCAGGTCGAGGTGCTGCGGCGTCGCGACCGGCTTGCCGTCCTCATAGGCGCGCAGGAACGCGGCATCGAGCGCGTAGCGCGGGAAGTTGAAATTGTCGGGGTCGCCGCCGAACTGCGGCGCTTGCGCTTCGGGCGCCCAGACCAGCCGGACGTCGCTGAATATTTGCGATAGCTGTAGAGCTTGTACTGGCCGCCGCCGTAGAGCGTGACGACCTGGCAGCGCTGGTCTTGCGTGTCGGGGCAGCCCGCGCTTTCGATCCTGGCGATGGCCGCGGTCTTGCGCCTTGACCGCGGCTACGCCGGTCGCGCTGCCGATCGCCGCTTTCACCTGCGCGGTGACGTCGCGTGATCGAGGTGACGACTTCGGCCTGCTGGCCGGGGCACAATTTCTCTTCGGCGCGCGACGGCGGTGAAGCCGTTCTTGAGGTAATCGACCTTCGGCGGTCGAAGGCTCTGCGAGGCAGTCCGCGACGCAATGGTGGTTGGTGAGGATCAGGCCCTCGCCCGAGACGAAGCTGGCCGAGCAGCCGCCGGTCAGCCGCACCGCCGCCGAGCGTACCTTGTCGAGCCAGGCCTGGTCGGGCGCCCAGCCATAGTCGGCCTTCATCTTCGCGGCGGGAAAGGCGTCGAAGGTCCACATGCCTTCGTCGGCATGAGCGGCCGCAACCGGCAAGGATAGCAGCGCGAGAAAAGCGGCGCGGCGTGCGAATGACATGGTGATGATCCCCTCCAGAACGGGGCGCACCCCTGCACGAAAAAGGGGCCGGCGCAAGCCGACCCCTTCGATTGTTCACGATCGGCCTAGGTCAGGCGGGATGCCGGTCGATCCTGATTTTCTGGCGCATTTGCATGTGCTCGTCGGGAGTGATCTTTCCGTCATGGTTGGCGTCGGCCATGTCGAAATGGCGAAGCGCTGTATCGGTCGCTTCCTGAAGCGATACTTTCCCGTCGTGATTAACATCGGCCATGTCGAACAGCCGGCCATGCAATCCCATGCCCATGCGATGCATGCGCATCTTCGCAGGGCCGGGCTCAACGCCAGGGCCTTCGCGCATCACGATCATCCGCCGCTCCTCGATTTGCGGCTTGGCGGACATGAACTCGCCGCGTGAAATCGTCCCGTCCTTGTTGGTGTCGAGTCGATCGAATGCTGTGCCGCGGTCGGGCCTGGGCCCGTCGCGCCTGGCAAGGCGCTCGGCGAAACGCTCGCGCGTGTCGCCTCCCATCGCCAGCTTGCCGCTGCCGGCTTCCTCGCGGGTGATGAATCCGTCGCGGTTGGTGTCGAGGCGGACGAACAGGTCGCGGACGTGCTTGACCACATCGTCGCGGGTGTGGACGCGCATCGGCTGGCGTTCGACGCGTATGATTTGCACCTGCGGTTGCGGGGCCGGCGGCGGCGCGGGAGGCGCGGCCGGCTGTGCGGTCGCCGCAGCGGCCGTGACTATGGCGGCCAACGCAACACCGCCAAGCGTGAGCGTGTTCATGTGAAGTCTCCCCTTTGGAAGGCCACGAGCTAATCCTTCGAAGCTGTATGCCGCTTGAATGTGCCGGTTACGGCTGGTTCGAGGCTTGCGAGCGCGGGCTGTTAGGTGGGCGCGGCCTGTGAACGGTAAGGCCCGCGCGCTTTTCCGTGATCGGATAAGCGGCGTCGATCGCGTCCGCGACCGCGGGATTGTAGCGCTCGTCGAAGCGGCGGAATCCGCGCTGTCCCCAAGTGACGAAAAATGCGAACTCGCGCTTGCGGATTCGTTCGACGAACGGCCGCTCGTCCCAGTCCCCGGTGCTCGCAAGCTCGGCGAAGATCGCCGGTTCCCATAGCACCTCGCGTCCGCTTCGGATCAGCAGCACCATGTCGTCGGAGATGACCGGCTTATCGGTAGCCGCAATCTCGGCGGAGAGTTGCGCAAGCTGGCGTGCGCGGGGACTGTTCGCGTCATAGTCGGACCGCGGCAAAGTCGCGACTGCGGCTCCGACCGCCAGGACGAGCGAGACGACGACCGCCAGGACCGTTCGAAGCGCGGATTTATCGGTCGCGACAGTGGTTGCTTCGCTCGGCGCCATTGCCGCAAAGAGCCCGAGCGCGAAGAACCATTCGAGGAAATAGTTGATGCTCGACCCCGACTTGGCGACCAGGACCAGCATCAGCGTCGAGACCAGCAGATAGGCGGCGGCGATGAGCAAGCGTGTGCCGGCGGTGTTTGCGCCAAGCGCTGCACGTGCGTTCGCCTTGCCGCGAAATTTAGAACGAACCTCGGCCAATCGCCGGACGAGCACTAAACCGGCGAGCCCGACGTAGACCAGCTGAGTCTCGGCGGCGCCGAGGATCCACCACAAGCGTCCAAGGTCGGGCCGGTTGACGTTGTAAAGAAAGATGTGGCGGCAGAAGCCGCCGTCGGTCAGCCAGCTGAGCGGCAGCAGCACCGCAAGCCCGAGCGCAAGGCACGCCGCGATGCCCTGCATCGCGAGCCTGGGACGCAAAGCGATTAATACCGCGAATGTCGCGACCGGCGCGGCGATCGACGTTTGCTTGGTGTAGACCGCAGCGACGAAAAGAAGCGAGGCGAGATAAATCAGCCGCGGACGCTCCAGCGACTTCAGTGCGGCGACGAGGCCGAACAGGCTGAGCGCAATCGCCAGCATGTCGACCCGCATCAATTGCGCCCAGGCGACGACGGGTATGTAGGTAAAAACGAGCATGCCAGCGACGCCGCCCCAGAGGCGGCGAGCCCCACGGCTGGCCCGCCCTTCGAGAAGCAGGCCGACGAGAATTGCCGAAGCGATACCGGCCGCCACCGTGGAGAGCAGCGAGACCGCGCGGCCCGTCGCGAGCTCGTCGGTGCCGAGCGCCCCGGCGATCATCGCCGTTACCGCGTGATAAAGCGGCGGGTAGTGGAAGACGATGGCGGGGAACTGGTCGATCGGCCCATAGGCCCGGGCGGTGAAGATCCAGCGCATCTGCTGCCAGACGATCCCCTCGCCATAGTCCAGCTCCCAGGGATAACGGATCGCGGCCACCCCTGCGACGGCGAACAGGACCGCGTGATAGGCCAGAACAGCAAGGAGCACGCCAGCGGCGGCCTGGCGGGCGATCTGTTTTCTATTAGCGGCCATCGGTCTCGCAAGCGAGGCTTCGGTCATCGGCGCACCGGCCGCGCGCGGACCAGCATCTGCTTGCCGAAAGGCTTTAGCGGCGAGCGAAGATAGAGGCCGATGAGCGGTCCCCAGGTCGGCAGTCGCGATTTCACGGTGAGCGGCAGGAATCGCCGGCGCACCTCAATCGGCTCGAACCCGTTCGCGGCCAGGAAATCGCACAGGCTGATGTGCGAATAGATGCTGACATGCGTGAAATCGTCGAAATATTCTCGATAGGCGTATCGATAGTTCGGCTGAAGGATGGTGAGCGATCCAGTCGGCGAGAGCTTCGCGCGGAGGCTCGTCAGAGTCTCGGCGAAATCCTGCTGGCTGACGTGTTCGAACAGATTGCTCGCGAATGCATAGTCGACGCTGCCGTCGGCGATTGCGGAAAGATCGCTGACCGGGCCGACGATTGGCTCGATCGAGCTCTGCAAATGGCGTTCGAAGCCGGGCCAGAGATCGAGCGCGATACGCCGTGCGGCGATGACGTTGTTGATGAAGTCGCCATAGCCGCAGCCGAGGTCGAGCACGGTATCCGACGGCCCGATGCGATGACGGAAATAGTAACGCCAGAGCGCTTTCCAGACGGCTCCGCGCCGCGGGTCGAGAGCAAGGCGTGTGTCGTGGTAACCCTCGATCACGCCAGCCTTTTCCATCCGAACAGCAGTCCGATGATCATCCGGGCGCCGACGGTGAAGCCGCGCCAGTTGTTGACGTTGCCGCCTTTGCTGACGCCCACCCGCTGATGGAATGTGATCGGGCATTCGAGCAGCACCTGGTCATGGCCCAGGACGGTATCGAGGAAGTGCGCATTGAACTCCAGGTTTACCGACGGGTCGAGGCGCGGCAGCAGCCGGATCAGCGAATCCCGCCGGCAGAGCTTGTAGGTGGTCCCGACGTCGGTGATCGTGCTGCGCCCGAGATGCTTCGCCTCGAGCAGCTTCCCGACGAACAGATTGCCATAATACATGAAGGTGCTGAGCTGGGTCGCATAATGGCGCAGCGGCTCGACGATCCGGGTACCATTCACGACGTCGGCATGCGGCGCATAAGCGAGCAGCTTTTCGATATCGTAGGCGCGGAACGTACGGTCGCCTTCGCATAGCACGACATAATCCGTGTCCGAATAGCGCACGGCCTCGCGCAGGCAGCGGAAGACGCAGCGGCCGTATCCCGGCAGTTCTTCGTTGATCGTGATCGCGCCGGCCCCCTTGGCGCGTTCAAAGGTCGCGTCGTTGCTGTTGTTGCTGACGACGATCACGCGCTCGACGAGGGGGTGGGAGATGAAGTCCTCGACGGCTTCGACGATGCTGTCTTCGTCATTATAGGCGGTGAGCGCGACCGTGACCTTGCGGGTGCGCACCGGATCGTAGCGTACGGGAACGGCTGGTTTCCTGTGCGTCAGGAAGAAGAGCAGGTCGATCAAGACAAGGCCGAGGCCGAGAACGATCGGCATGCCGCTATACCAGACCAGCCATTCGGCAAGCGCATCGAGTTGCTGGTGCAGGCCAAGCAGATAGCGCGGAAAGACGAGCAGAACGCCGGCGAGATAAGCGATCAACCCGATGCAGAAGCAGAGGATTCCATAAAGCAGGACGGGCGTGTGCCGCGGCCGCCGCTCGGCGGCGAGCTGCTCGGTCCAAGAGGCGCTGTCCGGCTGAATTGTCATCGGCGCAACACTCCCCCAAGGGCGTCACCCGACGCTCCTGAACCGCCTATATCAAATGAATTAATCAAAACTAAGCGTCAGGCAAAGGTCCAGCGCCGGTTTAGCAGGAAGGTAAACAGAGGAGTGAGGGTGACGATGGGGACGATCGACAGCGCGACCGGGCGGGCCAGCTCGTCCACGATCAGCCAAACCCACAGACAATTGAGCAAATAGCCGGCGAAATTGACGACCAGGAATCGGCTCAACGACCAGCCGCTTCGCCGGCCGTGGCCACGGAAGCTCCACTGGGAATGGAGGATATAGCCCGCAACGAGCGCAGCCACGAAACCGGCGCCGTTGGCGAGCTGAACCGGCATCGCGAGGAGGGTGGCGCCGGCCCAGTAAATGGCGGCATAGAGCGCCGCCAGGCCGATGCCGATGACGCCATAGCGCAGCATCTGTCCGGCAAGCTCCCGGTTCGAGCTGAGTGCTATCCGTTCCATTTCGCCGATTGAGTGCTATCGCGCATAGGTTTCCTGGCGTCCCGTAGGTCAGATTGCTTAACAGTCCAGCCCATCCCGTGCACATCAGGCACGCCCCCGCCGGGTGGTGGGAGCAGCGGTGGTTCCTGGTGCTCGTGACCGCGCTTGCGGCGGTGCCGCTGCTCTATCCGCCGATCCCGCCGCTGGTCGACCTGTTCGGGCACATGGGCCGCTACCGGGTCGAGCTCGACCTCGGCCACTCGCCGTGGCTGCAGCATTATTACGGCTATCACTGGGCGGCGATCGGCAATCTTGGCGTCGACCTGCTGGTCATGCCGCTGGGCCAGCTCATCGGGCTCGAGCCCGCGGTGAAGCTGATCGTGCTGGCGATCCCGCCGCTGACGGCCGCCGGCTTCCTGTGGGTCGCGCGCGAAGTGCACGGGCGGATTCCGCCGACCGCCTTTTTCGCGCTGCCCTTCATCTACGGCTATCCGTTCCTGTTCGGCTTCGTCAATTTCGCGCTGTCGGTGGCGCTCGCCTTCCTCGCCTTCGGGCTGTGGCTGCGGCTCGGCCGGCTCGAGCGGACGAGGCTTCGCGGACTGGCTGTTCGTGCCGATCTCGCTCGTCGTCTTCTTCACCCACACCTACGGCTGGGGCCTGCTCGGCCTGATGTGCTTTTCGGCCGAGGCGGTGCGCCTGCACGACCGCGGCCGGTCGTGGTTGCGCGCCGGGATCGAGGCCGCGCTGCACGCCTCGGTGATGGCGCTGCCGATCCTGATCATGCTGGTCTGGCGCAGCGAAACGCACGGCGGCACGACCTCATCGACTGGTTCGACTGGAAGCTGAAATGGCGCTGGATCTATTCGGCGCTGCGCGACCGCTGGAAGTGGTTCGACATCGGCTCGCTGATCGCCGCCGGGCTGGTGTTCGTCTACGCGCTGGTCAGCCGCAAGCTGACGCTTTCGCGCAACCTCGCCTTCTCGGCGATCGTGCTTGCCGTGCTGCTTCGTCGTGCTGCCGCGGATCGTGTTCGGCTCGGCTTATGCCGACATGCGGCTGGTGCCCTATTTGATCGCGGTCGCGCTCCTCGCGATCCGCTTCCGCGGCGAGCCGCGACCGGCGGACGGCGCACGGTGCTCGCGGTCGCTCGGCCTGTGTTCTTCGTCGATGCGGACCGGCGGCAACGACCGTCAGCCTGGCGATCGCCGCCAACGACCAGCAGGCCAAGCTGGAGGCGCTCGACCGCATGCCGCCGGGGCGCGCGCGTGATCACGCTGATCGGCATGCCCTGCAGCGAATATCTGGCCGCTGCTGCGCAACAGCCATCTCGGCGCAATGGTCGATCGTCCGGCGCGAAGGCTTCTCCAACGACCAATGGCTGATCGAGGGCGTCAACCTGCTCGACCTCAAATATCGCGCCGCCGGCTATTTCGCGGCCGACCCGTCGCAGCTGGTCCGGCCGCAACGGCTGCCGCGATCGCGCTCCACCGCACGATCGACGAGTCGCTCGCGCGCGCTTCCGCGCGCGCGATTTCGATTATGTCTGGCTGATCGACGTGCCGCCGTTACGACCCGACGACTGGTCGCCGACATGCAGCCGGTCTGGCGCGGACCGCGGGTCTATCCTCTATCGTCTGCACCCATGACGGCTGTCGATCGTCGTCCCCTGCTTCAACGAGGAAGCCTGCCTGCCGGCGCTGCACGAGCGGCTGAGCGCCGCGGCGCGCGACGCGGTCGGCGACGATTATGAGATCGTGCTGGTCAACGACGGCTCGCGCGACGGCAGCTGGGCGGTCATGCAGCGGATCGCCGGCGACGACAGCCACGTCCTCGCGGTCAACCTGTCGCGCAACCACGGCCACCAGCTGGCGCTGACCGCCGGGCTCGACCTGTGCCGCGGCGACACGATCCTGATCATCGACGCCGACCTGCAGGATCCGCCCGAGCTGCTGCCGGAGATGCTCGAGACGATGCGCGAGCGAGGAGGCCGACGTGGTCTACGGCGTGCGCAAGAGCCGCGCCGGCGAGACCGCGTTCAAGCGCGCCACCGCGCACGGCTTCTATCGCCTGCTGTCGCGCGCGACCGAGGTCGACATCCCGGTCGACGCCGGCGACTTCCGGCTGATGAGCCGGCGCGCGCTCGACGCCTTGCTGGCGATGCCCGAGCAGGCGCGCTTCATCCGCGGGATGGTCGCGTGGATCGGCTTCAGGCAGGTGCCGTTCGCCTACGACCGCGACCGAGCGCTTCGCCGGCGAGACCAAATATCCGCTGAGCAAGATGCTGCGCTTCGCGTTCGATGCGCTGACCGGCTTTTCGTCGGCGCCGCTGAAGCTCGCCAGCCATGCCGGGCTGTGCGCTGTCGCTCGGCTCGGTGCTGCTCATCGCTCTACATCGCCTACGCCTGGCTCGTCGGGCCACAGCATCCAGGGCTGGACCTCGCTGATGCTGGTCGTCGTCGTGCTCGGCGCGGTGCAGATGTTCGTGCTCGCGCTGATGGGCGAATATATCGGCCGGCTGTACAATGAGGCGAAGCGGCGGCCGCTGTACATCGTGCAGGAAATCGCCGGCGGCGAGCGCGCGCGCCGCGCGGCTCGGCTATGTCGCCGACGCGACCGCGAACAGCGACAAGCCCGGCGGCAAGGGCAAGCGCCCGATCAAGTGACGCTCGGCCGCGAAGGCGCGTTCGAGCGCGGCGTTGAGCGGCGTCGGCGGCAGCGACAGATCGGCGTCGTCCTTGCCGCGCAGCTTCGACGCCAGCCGCTCGCGCGACCGCCAGCGGGAACAGCAGGCTGTTGAAATAGCCGATCGCTTCCAGCTTCAGCGGCGAGCCGTCGATCAGCTGCCGCAGCGCCGCGCTTCGAATAGCGCCGCTTGTGATGGTTGACGACGTCATGCGCCGACCACATCCATTGGTGCGCGGGGACGGTCATCACCAGCTTGCCGCCGGGCTTCAGCCGCTCGGCGATCGACTTCAGCGCGGCCTTGTCGTCGTCGATATGCTCGATCACGTCGAACGCGCCGATCAGATCGTAATGGCGCTCGGGCACGCCTTCGAGCTCGGGCAGCGGCGCGCTCATCACCGGCCGGCCGAGCCGCTTTTCGGCGACCGCGCGCGCTTCGTCGTCGAGCTCGAGCGCGTCGACCTGGCCGAATTCGCCGAGCATCGCGAGGTTGTGGCCGGTGCCGCAGCCGATCTCGAGGATCTGCGCGTCCGCCGGCGGCTGCGCCTTGCGCCGGATCAGCGCGGCGAGGACTTCGCGCCGCGCGCGGTACCACCAGTGGCGCTGGTCGAGCTCGGCCATCTGTTCGTAGACGACGCGCTCCATCAGCGGAAAACCCACTGGCGGTTGAGCACGAAGGTCACCGCGGGCGTGACGAACAGCATCGGCACGATCGGCGCCGCGCGGCCCGAGCTGGAGGTGCGTGAACAGCAGCCACACCCAGAAGCTGTTGAGCGCGTAGCTGATCAGCGACACGATGACGAAGCGGATCTTGGTCGCGTGCGTCCGCTCGCCGCCGTGGCCGCGAAAGCTCCACTGGCTGTGCATCACATAGCCGGTGGCGACGGCGACGACATAAGCGAGGAAATTGCCGAGCTGCGGGTGCCAGCGAAGCACCAGCGCGACGAGCGCATAGACGCCGACGCCGAGCGCGGTGACGAACGCGCCGCTGACGACGAAGCGCGCGAGCTGGGCAATGACGGTGCGGCGTTCGGGGGACAAAGTCGGAAAGCATCAGGGACCTGGCAGATTAAACCTCATGCGGGCGGCTTGCCCTTTATGGCCCAGCGGCTAGAGCCGCGAAAAATGCGGCAGCGCAAGAACGAGCTGACCGCCGAGCGGGGACTTGAGCTGCTCGAGCGGCACTGGAAGTGGGTCGTCGTCGCCTTCTGGCTGCTGTTCTGCGCCTGGTTCATCGTCAACCGCTGGAACGAGATCCGCTTCTTCAGCCTCGGCGATACCGACGACAATATGCGCATGATGCCAGGTCCGCGCGCTTGCTCCACGGCCAGGACTGGTTCGACCTTCGCCAGTATCGGCTGAACCCGCCGTTCGGCGCCAACATCCATTGGTCGCGGCTGGTCGACCTGCCGATCGCCGGGCTGATCCTGCTCCTTCGGCCGCTGCTCGGCGGCGCCGAGGCCGAGCGCTGGCGGTCGCGATCGCGCCGATGCTGCCCTATCTGCTGCTGCTGTTCTCGGTCGCGCTGACGGTCCGGCGGCTGGTCGATCCGCCGGGCTTATCCGCTCGCCTTCCTCGCCTTGTTCTTCGCCGGATCGACCAACGGCATGTTCATGCCCGACGCGGATCGATCACCACGGCTGGCAGCTCGCGTTGCTCGCGCTTGCGATCGCCGGCGATCGCCGATCCGCAAGCGCGCGCGCGGCGGGATCGACGCTCGGGATCGCCACCGCGCTGTCGCTGGCGATCGGGCTCGAGATGCTGATCTATCTGGCGCTCGCCGGCGGCGGCGACGGTGCTGTTCTGGATCGCCGACCGCGACGAGCGCGGCGGCTCGGCGGCCTATGCGGTGACGCTCGGCGGCGGCACGGCGCTCGGCTTCCTGCGTCTTCGCCTCCTACGCCAACCGGCTCGCGGTTTGCGATGCCTTGTCGCCGGTGTGGCTGTCCGACGCCTTGCTCGGCGGCGCCTTGCTGTTCGGCCTGGCGTGGCTGTCGCCGGCGGACTGGAAGCGGCGGCTGGCGCTGGCCGTCGGCGCCGGCGCTGATCGTCGCCGCGTTCCACGCGCTGATGTGGCCGCATTGCCTGTCAGCGGCTCGAAGGCGTGTCGCCCGAAGTCGAGCGCTTGTGGCTGAGCCACGTGCGCGAGGCGCGGCCGGTCTATCGCCACGGCTGGCAGACCGCGACGCTGATCGCTGGCGCTTGCCGCGTGACCGGGGCGATCGGCTGGCTGCTGCTGGTCGTGGCGCAACCGCGGCGACCGCGAACTGCTGCGGCGGACCCTCGCGGCGGCCGCGCCCGGCGCTGGCCGCGACCGCTGCTGCTGTTCTGGCAGACCCGCACCGGCCCGGCGGCGCAGATGCTGCGCGTCGCCGGCGCGGTCGCGCTCGTCTGGATCCTGGCGCCGTTTGCTGCAGCGCGTCGAAATGCTCGGCGGTTCGCGTCCTGGCGTGACGGTCGGGGTCGTCTGCTCGGCGCTTGGCGCGGTCGGTGCCGCTGGTCGTGCAATTCTGTGCCGGCGAAGAAGACGACGCCGCGCGAGGTCGCGGTCGACAAGGCCAACCGGCTGTGCAACATCGTGTGGGGCTATCAGGCCGGTCGCGCTGCAGCCCAAGGGCATGGTGTTCACCTTCGTCGACCTTGGCGCCGCGGCTGATCACCGTCACCCATCACGATTCGGTCACCGGCCCCTATCACCGCAACGGCCAGCAGATCGCCGACGTGATGAACGCCTTCCGCGGCAGCGAGCCGCAGGCGCACGCGCTCATCGCCAAATATCACTCCGATTATCTGCTGATCTGCCCGAACAGCTCGACCACGACGATCTTCATGTCCGAAGCGCCGAAGGGCTTTTACGCGCAGCTGCAGCGCGGCCAGGTGCCCGGCGTGGCTGACGCCGGTCACGCTGCCCGCCGAATTCGCCGTTCAAGATGTGGAAGGTGGCCGGCTAGCGCGCCTCACCCGAGGGCGGGGAAGCTCTGCTTCAGGCCGTCGACCACGAATTGCGCGGCGAGCGCCGCCAGGATCACGCCGAGGATTCGGGTGATCATCGCTTCGATCCGCTCGCCGATCAGCCGCATCAGCGGCCCGGCGGCGAGCAGGGTCGCCATGGTCATCAGGATCACGACGGTGATCGCGGCGAGCACGATCAGCGACCTGGAGCGGGTCTGTCGGCGCGCGACACCCACAGCATCGCGCTGGCGATCGATCCCGGCCCGGCGATCATCGGGATCGCCATCGGGAACACGCTGATGTCCTCGGCCTCGGGCGTCCCCTCGATCGACTGGGCGCGCTTCTCGCGGCGCTCGGTGCGCCGCTCGAACACCATGTCGAGCGGCGATGATGAACAGCATGATGCCGCCGGCGATGCGGAAGCTGGCGAGGCTGATGCCGAGCGCGTGGAGCATCGGCTCGCCGAGCAGAGCGAAGAACATCAGTATGCCCCAGGCGATCAGCGACGAGCGGATCGCCATCGCGCGGCGGTGGGCGGCCGACGCGCCGCGGGTCAGGCTGGCGAAGATCGGCGCGCAGCCCGGCGGGTCGATGATCACCAGGAAGGTGACCAGCGCCGACCCGAACAGCTCGATCATTGGTCGGCGCCGGCACGTCGTTGTCGAGCACCTGCGCGTAGCGCGCGCCGTTCCACAGGAAGACGCGGAAATGGCGCGCGCCGTTCTTCTCGACCTTCCAGTCCCAGCCCAGCGTGCTGGTCGGCGGATTGGCCGCGGCCATTGTCCTCGGGCGTCGTGCGGGCCTGCTTCGGGCGTCAGCGGCGGCGGCGCGATGACCGGAGCGCCCGGGCGCCTTGGTCGCGCACGATGCGCGGCGAACGACCGGGCGGCCGGGCGCCGTCATCGGCGTCTTCGAGGGCGTCGCCGCCGTCATAGACCCACAGCCATTTGCCCTTTTCGCGCTGCCACACGGTGGTGAAATAGCCGTGCCGTCTTGCCGTCGCGGCCCGATCCACGGGCCGGTGTTGACCGCGGTCCGCCCGTCGCACGACACATAGCTCGTCGGCCGGCCACCAGCGGACCGCCTTGGGCGGATCCTTGCGGCCCTTGAGGAACTCGTGCGCCCACACCGCCTGCGGAGTGAACATCACCGCGTCGCGGTCGGCATATTTGCGCGAATGCGGTCCACTGGCCGATGCGCTGCGCGTCGGCGGCGAAAGCGCGCTCGGCATCGACGGCGGTGGCGACGGCGCGGCGGCGAGCAACAAGAGCAGCGATCATAGGCCCTCCGGATCGGCAAGGCCGGCGCGGCGGTGCGCGGCGACCAGCGTGTTGCGCATCAGCATGGCGATGGTCATCGGCCCGACGCCGCCCGGGCACCGGCGTGATCGCGCCGGCGACCTCGACCGCCTCGTCGAAAGCGACGTCGCCGACCAGCCGGCCCTTGCCGTCGTCGGTCGGGATGCGGTTGATGCCGACGTCGATCACCGTCGCGCCGGGCTTGATCCAGTCGCCGCGGACCATTTCCGGCCGGCCGACGGCGGCGACGACGATGTCGGCGCGGCGCACGACGTCGGGCAGGTCGCGGGTCTTCGAATGGGCGATGGTCACGGTCGCGCTTTCGCCGCAGCAGCAGCATCGCCATCGGCTTGCCGACGATGTTCGAGCGGCCGATCACCACCGCGTCGAGGCCGGCGAGGTCTGCCGAGCTCGCGCCTTGAGCAGATGCAGGCAGCCGAGCGGCGTGCAGGGCACCAGCGCCGTCGAGCCCGGCCGCGAGCCGCCCGGCGTTGAGCGGGTGGAAGCCGTCGACGTCCTTGGCCGGGTCGATCGTCGCGATCACCCGCGTCGCGTCGATCTGCGCCGGCAGCGGCAGCTGGACGAGGATGCCGTCGACCCGCTCGTCGGCGTTGAGCTCGCCGACCAGATCGAGCAGCTCGGCCTCGGAGATCGTGTCGGGCAGGTTGTGCGCGAAGCTCGCCATCCCGGCCTCGGCGGTCGCGCTGGTTCTTCGAGCGGACATAGACCGCGCTCGCCGGGTCCTCGCCGACCAGCACGGTGGCCAGGCCCGGGCGCGCGGCCGGTGCGCTGCTCGAACTCGGCGACCGCCTGCGGCGACCTGCTCGCGGATCGCGGCCGCCGCGGCCTTGCCGTCGATCAGCCGTCGCGGTCATGGGCCGTAGTAGTGTCGAGGCTGCTTTCCGCGCCGTTCGAGCAACATGTGCAGCGATCTGGATCAGGATGATCAGCACGATCGGCGAGAAATCGAGCCCGCCGAAATCGGGCATGACCTTGCGGATCGGCCGGTAGAGCGGCGCCGTGATCCGATCGAGCGCGTTGGCGAACGCGCGAACGCCCGCCGAGCTGGTGTTGAGGACGTTGAAGGCGAACAGCCAGCTCAGGATCACCTGGATGATGATGATCCAGAACAGGATCGTCAGGAGGTAATGCGGCGATCTGGAAAAGGGCGTGCAGCATGACGCGCGGCTTAGCCGTGGCCGCAGCGCCGGGCAATCACGGCGCGAAGCGGTCGGGCTCGGCCTCGGCGAGGACTTCGCGAAAAATCGCCGGCGGGGTCGCTCCATTCGGCGATCGGGGTCCAGCCGCCGGCGAGCAGCAGCAGGCGCGCGCCGCGCTGGCCATATTTGTGGCTGTTCTCGGTGTGGATCGACGATCCCTGCGGCGAAGCGGAAGCGCTGGCCGGCGATCGTGAACTCGACGTCGCGCATGGCGACCAGATGCATCTCGATCCGCGACAAGATGTCGTTCCAGCGCGCCTCGTGGCGGAAGGCGTCGACCGGAATGTCGCCGTCCAGCTCGCGGTTGATCCGCGTCGAGCAGGTTGAGGTTGAACTGCGGCGGTGACCCCTTCGGGATCGTCATAGGCGGCGATCAGCCGCTCGACCGGCTTGACCCGGTCCATGCCGATCAGCAGCTGCGCGCCGGCGCCCGAGCAGCGCGCGGAACTGGCGCAGCAGATCGGTCGCGCTGCGCGGGACGAAATTGCCGATCGTCGAGCCGGGGAAGAAGCCGAGCTTGGGCAGCGCCGTCGACGGCTGCGGGAAGCTCGAACGGCCGCGTGAAGTCGGCCGTCACCGGGATAGACCGGCAACGCCGGGAAAGCGCGGCGTCGACCACGGCCGCGCTGTCCTCGAGATAGTCGCCGGAGATGTCGACCGGGACGTAGGCGGCCGGGCGCGATCGCCTCGAGCAGGATCGGCGTCTTGGTCGCCGAGCCGGCGCCGAACTCGACCACCGCGGCGCCCTTGGGGATGCGCGCGGCGACCTCGGGCATGATCGCGTCGAGCAGCGCGGTCTCGGTCCGCGTCGGATAATAATCGGGCAGCCGGGTGATCTCGTCGAACAGCTCCGAGCCGCGGCGGTCGTAGAGCCAGCGCGCCGGAACCGCCGGGATGTGGCGCCGACAGGCCGGCGAGCACGTCGTCGCGGAACGCCTCGGTCTGCTGGTCAAGCGTCGCGAGCAAGGCGAAGCCCGGTGAACTGCCAGCGCGCGGCCGGCGGGAAGAAATTGCGGTAGGAGGCCCGGCTGTGGCCGCGCGGCGTCGCGCAGCTCGCGCCCCTCAGCACCATCTGCCCGCTCATGAACTTGCCATTATATTCGCCGACCGCGCCCTCGGCGGGCGCGAAGCCGGGGTAGGAAGCGAAGGCGCTCTGGGTCCATTCCCAGACGTCGCCGAACAGCCCGCCGCCGGGCCGCGGCACGACCGCGCCGGCGCTGGTCGAGCTGGTTGCCGAGATTGGGGTCGGCGCGACGCGGCGAAGCTCTTCCCATTCGGCCTCGGTCGGCAGCCGCGCGCCGGCCCAGCGGGCGAAGGCGTCGGCCTCGTAGATAGCTGACGTGGGCGACCGGCGCGGCCGAGTCGATCTCGCGGCGGCCGCCGAGCGTGAACTCGGTCCCGTCGTCGCGCCAGTAGAGCGGCGCGGCGATGCCCTCGCGCTGCGACCCAGTCCCAGCCGTCGGACAGCCACAGCGTCGGCGTCGAATAGCCGCCGTCGGCGATGAACTCGCGCCATTCGCCGTTGGTCACGCGGCCGGCTGGCGATCGCGTGCGGATGCGAGGAAGACGCGGTGGCGCGGCCGCTCGCTGTCGAAGGCGAAGCCGTCGCCGGCGCGCCGATCTCGACGATGCCCTCGCGGCCCGCGATGCAAGCGTCAGCGGCTCGGCGCGCAACAGCAGGCTGGGCCGCGCGCGCAGCTCGCCATAGGCCGGCTCGAGCGGGTTCTCGGCGAAGGTCGCGAGGATGTCGGTCAGCATCAGTTCCTGGTGCTGCTGCTCGTGATTGATGCCGAGCTCGACCAGCTCGAGCGCCGCCGGCGGAAGCTCGGGCAAAGCGCGCGCTCGAGCGCCTCGTCGACATGCGCCGCGATAGCCGCGCACCTCGTCCAGCGACGGGCGGCTGAGCATGCCCCGCTTGGGCCGCGGATGCCGCTCGCCCTCGCCCTCGTAATAGCTGTTGAACAGATAGGCGAAGCGCTCGTCGAACGGCCGGTAGCCGGGCACATGGTCGCGCAGCACGAAGGTCTCGAAGAACCAGGTCGTGTGGGCGAGGTGCCATTTGGCCGGCGAGGCGTCGGGGAACGGCTGGATCGTCGCGTCGGCGTCGCTGACAGCGGCGCGGCGAGATCGAGCGTCAGCGCGCGCGTCGCGAACAGCCGCGCAGCCAGGCGCCTTGCGGGCGTCCGGCCGAGCCATGCGGTCGCCATGAAGTGCCGCGTTGAAGCCGAAGTTCGCTAAATGTTCGCACTTGGTCAGCCGCGCGTGGCGCCCGGCTGCCACAGCACGTCGCCGCCTTCGCCTTTGGCCAGCAGGCGGGCGAGCACGAACAGATGGTCCGACAGGCGGTTCAGATAGATCCAGCGCCAGCGGGTTGAGCGGAACATGGCGCGATGCCGCGACCGCGCTGCGCTCGGCCCGGCGGACGATGGTGCGGGCGAGGTGGAGATGCGCCGCCGCCAGCGCCGCCGCCGGGCAGGATGAAGCTGCTCAGCGGCTCCAGTCGCTCGTTCATCGCGTCGATCTCGCGCTCGAGCCGGTCGATCTGCGGCTGGACGATGCGCAGCGTCATTTCGTCGGCGTCGAAATCGTCGCCGGGCGTGGCGAGGTCGGCGCCGAGGTCGAACAGCTCGTTCTGGATCGCGGCTGAGCATCGCTCGCGGCTCGCTCGTCCGCGACGTGCAGCAAGGCGACGCCGATCGCGCTGTTCGCCTCGTCGACGTCGCCGATCGCGGCATCCGCGGATGCTCCTTGGAATCGCGCGAGCCGTCGACCAGGCCGGTCTCGCCGCCGTCGCCGGTGCGGGTGTAGATCTTGTTGAGCCTGACCAGCGCCTAGCGGCTCGACGCGCTGGCGACGAGCAGGATCAGGATGACGATGACGATCGCGACCGCCTGGAACAGGACGCGCTTGCGCATCCAGTTCTGCTGCTGCTCGCCGGTGACGTCCTTGCCCGAGGCCATGGCGATCACGCCGCGGACGAGGACGTAAGCGGTCGCGGCCATGCGCGAGCGAGGAGCAGGATGAGCAGGAGGTCGTGCATGGCGCGCCTCTTAGGCCTCGATGAAGGCGAAACCAAGCGGCAGCTTGCCGTCGACGCAGGTCGGCGGCGAGCGCGCGGCCCGTCGACGCCGCTCTCGCGCATCGCGGCCAGCGTCGGCGCCTGGTCGCGCTTGGCGAGGCGGCGGCCGTCGGCGTGGGCGACCAGCGGGTGGTGGAGATAGGTCGGGCTCGGGCAGGCCGAGCAGCGCCTGGAGCAGCCGCTGGATCGGGGTCGAGGCGCGCAGGTCGGCGCCGCGCACCACCAGGGTCACGCCGCTCGCCGCATCGTCGACGACGCAGGCGAGATGATAGGAGGCGGGCGCGTCCTTGCGGGCGAGGATCGCGTCGCCGATGTCGCGCTCGCGTCGGCGGCGAATTCGCGCTGCCGTCCGCTTCGCGTCCAGCTCGGCAGGCCGGCCAGCGCCAGCGCCTTGCGCCGAATCGAGCCGCCAGCAGTGCGGCGTGGTCGCGCGGCGCTCGGGATCGTCGGGCAGGCCGCGGCAGGTGCCGGGATAGGAGGTCGCGGCATCGCCGTGCGGCGCGGTCAGCGACTGCGGCGATGTCGGCGCGGGTGCAGAAGCAGGGATAGACCAGGCCGCGCGCCTTCAACTGCGTCGAGCGCGTCGGCATAAGCGGCGGTGCGCTGCGACTGGACCAGCGACCGGCTCGTCCCAGTCGAGGCCGAGCCAGCGCAGATCCTCGTAGATGCCGTCGACGAACTCGGGCCGGCAGCGGGTCGGGTCGAGATCCTCGATCCTGCAGCAGGAATCGCCGCCGCTCGCGACGCGCCGTGTGATGCCCGATCACCGCGCTATAGGCGTGGCCGAGATGCAAGCCGTCCGGTCGGCGAAGGGGCGAACCGGGTGACGATCATCGCGACTGTGGCCGAAAGGACTCTTGACCGCTGAGAGTGAAAGTGCTGTCATAGGCGTGTCACGCCGGGTTGGCATCCGGTGGGCAACAAGGGAAGACGGGCCGAGCGCCCTCTCCTCCTTGCGTGCGACGGGGCCGGGGAGCTGGAGTTCGGACCGACCGAACGAAAGGCTGTTGCGCGCGCATGTATCATCCCGACCTTATCCGCCATCCCGACAGCTGCCCGGCGCTGGTGCTCAACGCCGATTATACGCCGCTGTCCTATTATCCGCTGAGCCTGTGGCCGTGGCAGACCGCGGTCAAGGCGATGTTCCTCGAGCGGGTCGACGTCGTCGCCCATTACGAGCGCGAGGTGCACAGCCCGAGCATGGCGCTGAAGCTGCCGTCGGTGATCGCGCTTCGGCAGTTTGTCCGGCCCAACGAATATCCGGCCTTCACCCGGTTCAACCTGTTCCTGCGCGACCGCTTCCGCTGCGTCTATTGCGGCGTCGCGCAGGGAGCTGACCTTCGACCATGTCGTCCCGCGCGCCCAGGGCGGCCGGACGACCTGGGAGAATGTCGCCACCGCCTGCGCGCCGTGCAATCTGCAGAAGGGCGGGCGCACGCCGCGCGCAGGCGCACATGCACATCGAGCGCGAGCCGATCCGCCCGACCAGCTGGCAGCTGCAGGATCACGGCCGAGCTTTCCCGCCCAACTACCTCCACGAGAGCTGGCGCGACTATCTCTACTGGGACGTCGAGCTGGAGCCGTAAGACTACCGCAGAGCGTCGCGATAAAGTCCCGGACTTTCGGGCCGACGTCCTCGCGCGCGAGCGCGAGCGCGAGGTTGGCGATGACGAAGCCGGCCTGTGTCGCCGCAATCGTGGCGCACCGCATCGACCTTGAGCGCGTGGAACGGCTGCGTGCCGATCAGCTTGGCCAGCGCGTCGGTGAGCTGGATCTCGCCGCCGGCGCCGCGTCTCGCCGCGCGTCGAGCACGCGCATCACCTCGGGCTGGAGGATGTATCGGCCGATCACGCCCAGCCGCGACGGCGCCGCGGCCGGGCTCGGGCTTCTCGACCAGGCCGCGGACCTCGGTCAGCGCGCCGTCGGTCGCGCCCGGGTCGATGATGCCATAGCTGCTGGTCCTCTCGGCGGGCACTTCCTCGGCCGCGACGAGGTTGCCGCCGACCTTCTCCCAGGCCTCGACCATCTGCCTGCAGCGCGCCCGGCGACCATCAGATCGTCGGGCAGCAGCACCGCGAACGGCTCGTCGCCGACGATATCGCGCGCGCACCAGACCGCATGGCCGAGCCCCAGCGGCTGCTGCTGGCGGACCGCGACGATCTCGCCGAAGCGGGCGTTCGACGGAGCGAGCGCAGTCGAGGCTCTTGCCGGCCTCGCGCATCGTCGTTTCGAGCTCGAACGCCATGGTCGAAATAATCGACCAGCGCCGACTTGCCGCGGCCGGTGACGAAGATCATCTGCTCGATCCCCGCCTCGCGCGCCTCGTCGACCGCATATTGGATCAGCGGCCGGTCGACGATCGGGATCATCTCCTTGGGAATGCTCTTGGTCGCCGGAAGCATGCGCGTGCCGAGGCCGGCGACCGGGAATACCGCCTTGCGCACGTCGCTGGCTCATGGCGGAGTGACGACTCCCGTGTCCTCGCTCGCGGGCTGCCGTCTCGGTCGCGGCCGGAAGCGCGGGCGCCGCGCCGCCCGTCGGCGGCGGCAGGTCGAACGGATCGGCCTCGCGCGGCTGCGAGCGCTTGACCAGCTCGTCGACCCGCTCGGGCTTGGCGTATGGCGGCGGCGTCAGCAGCTCGTCGGCGTTCGGCGTCGTCCGCGCCATCAGCGGCTTGACCGGCAGCGACTGGCCCTGCGCCGGCTTCAGCTCGGCGACCTTGCCGCAACCGGCCAGCAGCGCAGCAGCGGCGAAGGCGATGATCCGCGACGACTTCATCGACGCCGGACTAGCGGCTCAGCCGCGCTTGCGCCAGCGCCGCGCTTGCGGCTAGCGCGAGCCGATGCTGCCCCGGCCGCTATTGATTGCCTGTGCGCTTTTCGCGCTCGCGGCTTGCGGCCGTCAGGAGCCCGCCAAGCAGCAAGCCGAGCCGGCACAACGGGCCGAGGCGCTCGCGCCGGGACTCCCCGTCAAAGGCGTGGACCGGAGCCACAAGGGCAAGCCCGGCGCCCGACGCGACGTTCAACGATCCCGACGGCGGCGAGATCGAGTCTTGCCGATTTTCGCGGGGTGCCGGTGCTGGTCAATCTGTGGGCGAGCTGGTGCGCGCCCTGCGTCAAGGAATTGCCGACGCTCGACAAGCTCGCGGCGGCGCATCGCGACGACGGTCAGCTGGGGGTGATCGCGGTCAGCCAGGACAGCGGCCCGCACGCCTCCGTCGCGGCATTTCTCGACAAGTTGAAGGTCGGCGATCTCGGCGCCTTACCAGGATCCCAAGATGGCGCTGTCAGCGCGCGCTCGGCCCGATACGGTCCTTCCGACCACCATCCTCTACGACGCCAAGGGCAAAGAGGTGTGGCGCTACGTCGGCGACCTCGACTGGACCAGCCCGGAGGCTGCTAAGCTGCTGGCTGAGGCCGGCGCCCCCGCAAAGCCGTAAGCACCCGGCCGTCGATCGCCGCCAGACCGAGCGCGATCAGGGCCAGACCCGCGAAATCCTGCGGCGCAAGGGTTTCGCCGAGGAAGCTTGCGCCGAGCAGAATCGCGACCGGCGGTACCAGCAAGGTCACCAGCAGCGCGTTGGTCGCGCCCGAGGTCTCGATCAGCCGGAAATAGAGGACGTAGCCGAACGCCGTGCACAGCAAGGCGAGCGACACGATCGCGCCCCAGGCGCTGAGCGGCGGGAAGGCGTGGGTCCAGGGGCGATCGACGAAGATCGCGAACGGCAGCATGATCACCGCTCCGGCGGTCAACTGGCCGGTGGTGACGCTGAGCGGCGACACGCCCAGGCGCCGGAAACGGCGCGCCCATACGGCCGCCAGGGCATAGCTGAGCGCTGCCGCGACGCACGCGAGCTGCGCCAGCGCGTTGGTGCCGAGGCTGGAAAGCAGGGACGGGCCGATCATCGTCGCGACCCCGCCGAAGCCGAGCAGAACGCCGGCGATCTTGCGCGGGCTCATCCGCTCGTCCTGTGTCAGGAAATGGGCGACGATCACGCCCCAGATCGGGGTGGTGGCATTGAGGATCGAGGCAAGTCCGCTGGCGATATGGGTCTGCCCCCAACCGAACAATGTGAACGGGATGGCATTGTTGAGCAGGGCTAGCAGCAGGATCGATCCCCAGACCTCGCGAGGCAGGCCCAGCGGCTGTCCCTTGACGCGCAGGAACAGCCACATTCCCGCCGCCGCAATCGACAGGCGCAGCCACACATAAGTCAGCGGGGGCACGTGCCGGACCGCGACTCCAATGAAGAAGAAGGCGCCGCCCCAGATCAGGGCGAGGACGATCAGGATAAGCCAGTCGCGGCGGTTCATCTGCGAACGAATCATCGGGAAGCGTATGTCCCATCGCCGGTGCGGCGGCTTCCGCCACCTTGCGCTCAAACGCTTGCTGATCGATCGGCTTCATCGCGCGGTTTTACGGGTTGCGGCGCCGCGGCCGCCAACAAATGCCCGGTGACCGGCTATAAGCTCAGCTTATCAGTCGCGAAGCAGGTCGTTGATCGCGGTCTTGGAGCGAGTGCGTTCGTCGACCCGCTTGACGATGACGGCGCAGGCCAGCGATGGGCCGCCATCCTTGCCCGGCAGGCTTCCGGGAACGACCACCGAATAAGCCGGCACGCGGCCGTAGTGTATCTCGCCGGTCGAGCGGTCGACGATCTTGGTCGACGCGCCGAGGAACACACCCATCGAAAGCACCGCGCCGCGCTCGACCACCACCCCTTCCGCGACCTCGGACCGGGCGCCGATGAAGCAATCGTCCTCGATGATCACTGGCCCTGCCTGGAGCGGTTCGAGCACGCCGCCGATCCCGGTCCCGCCCGAAATGTGGACGTTGCGGCCGATCTGGGCGCAGCTCCCGACCGTCGCCCAGGTATCGATCATCGTGCCTTCGCCGACCCGCGCGCCGATATTGACGAAGCTCGGCATCAGCACCGCCCCGGGCGCGATGAAAGCGCCGCGGCGTACGATCGCGCCCGGTACGGACCGGAATCCCGCCGCTTCGAAGTCCTTTTCACCCCAACCGGCGAATTTGGACGGCACCTTGTCCCACCAGTGCGCGCCGCCCGGACCGCCGGCGATCGCTTCCATCGGATTGAGGCGGAACGACAGCAGCACGGCTTTCTTCAGCCACTGGTTGACGATCCATTCGCCGGCCACCTGCTCGGCGATCCTGGCTTCACCGCAATCGAGCGCGCCGATCGCCGAATCGACCGCGATCCGGACTTCACCCCTGGTCGCCGGGCCGATCGAATCGCGCTCTTCCCAGGCGCGCTCGATCACCGCTCGAAGCGCATCGGTCATTGCGCGTCCTCCAAAATACTCCCGAGCCATTCGCCGACGTCGGCGATACGCATGTCGATGAGCGCCTCGTCGAAGGCGTGGCCGCCGCGCTCGGAACCGTTGTCGACCCACACCGTGGTCATTCCGAGCGCTTTCGCCGGAACCAGGTTCTGGGCCATGTCGTCGACCAGCAGGGCTTTGGCCGGATCGATGTCGAACCGCTCGCACAGCAGCCGATAGCCATGCGGGTCGGGCTTGGGCCGGAAATCGCTGGCGTGGATGTCATGAAGCTCGTCGAAGTGCGAATGAACGCCGATCGCCTCAAGCACTCGCCGCGCATAGGGCGCGTCGCCGTTGGTAAAAACGAAGCGGCGCCCAGGCAGCCGCGCTAGCGCTTTGGCGAGACGTGCGTCATACTGCACGCGGTCGAGCGGGATCGCGTGGACGTCCACCAGGAAATCGGCAGGGTCGATCGCGTGCTCCTTCATCAGGCCGGCGAGGGTGGTCCCATGTTCGTGGAAATGCGCCTTCTGGACACGCCTGGCTTCGACTGGGTCACAGTCGAGCAGACGCTGGATGTATGCGCCCATGCGCTCATCGATCAGCGCGAACAGGCCTGTCGAGGCCGGGTAAAGGCAATTGTCGAGGTCGAAAATCCAGTCACGGATGTGGGCAAAGCGAGAGTCCATTCGGGCGTAGCCCCTAACGGCTTTTGCATCTTCATGAAATTGAAAGGTTTTTTAAACCATAGGTTCCGCAGTAAGCCGTTGTATATCAGCGGCTTGAGCGGAGGGCATCAATGAACAGACGGCTCTTGGGAAGCACCGCGTGCGGGATCGTGCTCGGCTTCAACGTGGCGACTTCCGCCACCGCGGGCGGCGGCGGTAATCCCATGCAGCTGGCGCCAACCGGATGGCCTACGCCTACGCCGACCCCAACCCCAACGCCAACTCCAACTCCAACACCGACTCCAACTCCGACTCCAACTCCAACTCCAACTCCAACTCCAACTCCGACGCCAACGCCGACCCCGACACCAACACCAACACCTCCTCCAGGCAAAGGGGGAACGCCAACTCCGACACCCACGCCCACACCGACGCCGACGCCCACACCGACTCCGACGCCCACACCGACACCGACTCCGACGCCCACCCCGACGCCCACCCCTACTCCAACACCGACGCCGACGCCGACGCCGACACCTCCTCCAGACAAAGGGGGGACGCCGACTCCAACACCGACGCCGACTCCCACGCCGACGCCGACGCCCACACCTACACCCACGCCGACGCCCACGCCCACGCCTACGCCAATTCCGCCTGGCACGAACTTCAACACAACGGAGTATCAAGCGTCGAACTATGCCGTCGCGGCGAACGCGATCGCGGCCTACAACGCCGGTTGGACCGGCCAGTGGGTCAAAATCGGAATCATCGACACGGGCATCAATCCGGCGCTGTTCGAGTTCGCCGGCAGGATCGACCCGGCAAGCGGCGACGTAACTGGAGCTGGCCGCGGGGTCAGTGACGAGGGCGGCCACGGGACGGCCGTGAGCTCGGTCGCCGCCGGGGGCCGAAACGGCGTGAATACGATGGGCGTCGCCTTCAATGCGACGATCGTCAACATGCGCGCCGATGACCCAGGAAGCTGCGCCAGCGGTGAATGCTCGTTCTGGGATACCGACATTGCGGCCGGAATAGACGCCGCGCGCCTGGCCGGCGTGCGAGTCATCAACATGTCGCTCGGCGGGTCGGCGCCCGGCCCGACGCTGATGGCCGCGATCGGCCGCGCCGTGAACGCCGGCATTATCATTGTCATTTCGGCAGGAAACGACGGCGCCCTGCCTCAGGGCGTGAACCCGGATCCTTTCGCTCTAACGCCCGCTCAAAGCTATCCGGGAATGGTGATCATCGCCGGCTCGGTTGGCGTCGGCAACGGCGTGGGCGGAACCAATATTAATCAGATTTCGACCTTCTCGAACCGAGCGGGTGCCGGTGCCCAATATTATTTGATGGCGCTCGGCTATCGCGACCGGGCTCCCGACGAAACCGGGACAGAGTGGCTTTGGTCGGGGACCAGCTTTTCCGCGCCGACCATCACCGGTGCTGTGGCGCTGCTGGCGCAGGCCTTCCCCAATCTCACGGGCTCGCAGATCACCAACATCCTGTTTCAGAGCGCCGACGATCTCGGGGCGAGCGGCACCGATTTAATCTACGGTCACGGGCGTCTCAACATCGCCCGTGCGTTCCAGCCGATCGGTCCAACGAGCCTGGCGGGTAGCCAGACCGTTGTCAGCACCTTCTCGAACGGAGACATGCCGTCGGTTGCCGGTGACGCGTTGAAGCGCGAGCCGCTCGGCGCAATCATCCTCGACGGCTATGACCGCGCGTTCGTCTTGAACCTCGCCGCCACCTTGCGCCAGGCGCCACAGGGTTCGCCGCTAGCCCGTGCGTTACTCGGCGACGCCAAGATCGGGTGGGCCAATGCAGGGCCAATCAGCGTTGCGATGACCGTTACGCAGCGCCATGATCTGGCGCCGGGCTTTGCGCTCGACCAGACGGGGATCGGTCCCGACGACGCCCGCAAGGCCCGATTGGTGGCCGGATCGGCGATTGCCCGGCTCGACCCCAAGACCGCCGTGGCCTTCGGTTTTTCAGAAGGGGCCAAGGAAATGGAGCGGCGCCTGCGCGACGCCGAACCAAACGGCTTCCTCATCGCCAAGGACATCGCTGGCGAATCCGGCTTTGCCGCCAAGCGCGATGGCAGCCTCGCCATGCGTCGCGAGTTTGGCCGGGTCGGCGTGACCGTCTCTGGCGAGACCGGCGACGTCTGGCAGGAGCAGGGAATCCGCACCAGCGCCTTCGGGTCGCCTTACCGTTTCACCAGCATCTCAGTCGACCACCGCTTCGGCGGCAACGCGATTTCGGCCGGCTTTAGCCGGCTCGAGGAAAAGCAGACCCTGCTCGGTGGCCGAATGGGAACCGCGCTCGGCGGCGGCGGGTCGCAGACCACGTTCCTCGACCTCGAGGCGCGCCGCGAATTCGGCCGCGGCTGGAGCGCTGGCCTCACCGCGCGCCGCGGCTGGACCAGCTTTGCCGCCGGTAATTTCCAGATCGGCGCCTACGGGTTCGACGTTGCCAAGCGGGGCGTGCTCGGAAATTCGGACCGCGTCGGCTTCCGCCTCGCCCAGCCGCTGCGGGTCGAGAGCGGCGGCTTCGCCATGCTGTTGCCGACGGCCTATGATTATTCGACCGGGACGGCGACAAGCTCGCTCAGCCGGCTCTCGCTCACCCCGAGCGGACGCGAGATCGACGCCGAGCTGAGCTACGGGTCGGCCGTGCTCGGCGGCAACGGGTGGCTCGGCGCGAACTTGTTCGCGCGTCGTCAGCCGGACCATATCAGCGATTCGAAGAACGACGTCGGCGCGGCGATCCGCTTCTCGCTCGCCTTTTGATCAGGTTCGGCGCCTGAACCGCGGCGTCAGCATTCCGACGCTGGCGCGATAATCTTCATAATCCTTGCCGAACAGGCCGACTAGGTCGCGTTCCTCGTAACGGATCGCGATCAGCATGTAGACCGACACGCCCACCGCCAGCAGCAAATGGCCGGCGGTCATCTCGGGCGATGCCCAGAAGGCGAGGAAGAAGCCGAGATAGAGCGGGTGGCGGACCCATTTGTAGAATAAGGGCTTGCGGAATTTGGGCGGCTGGGCTTGCCGCCCGCGCATGTTCAGCCACGCCTGCTGCAATCCGAACAATTCGAAATGGTTGATCAGGAAGGTGCTCAGCAGCACCGTCAGCCAGCCGACCCAGAATGCCGCCCAGATGAGGTCGCTGAACAGCGGATTGGTTACGTTCCACACGATTGCCGGGATCGGCCGCCACCACAGGAACAGGATCATCAGGGCGATGCTTGCGGCGAGCACATAGACGCTGCGCTCGGCCGGCGGCGGGCACGATCCTGGTCCACCAGCGCTTGAAGCCCTGGCGCGCCATGACGCTGTGCTGGAGGCCGAACAGAGCGATCAGCGCGACGTCGATTACCACCGCCACGGCGACCGGCGCCTGCGGTCCGACGTCGACCGTGCGATAGGCGAAGCTGAAGTCGCCGACGAACACGATCAGATAGAGGAAGGTCGCGAAGAAGACTCGCATAAGCGAGGATCGCGAAAATAAGCGTTGCAGCGCGTGACATGGCCGAATTCCCCTTTTCGGCTGGTGGACGAAGCTACCGGCCGGCAACTCCGTATTTGACGATGATCGGCGCTTCGCACCGGCCAATCGTGCGGTAGACCGCCTTGTAGAGGTCGGCGTCGGGCAGCTCGCCCAGCTTTTGCACCTTGAGCGTCTTGCCGCGCCGGCTCGCCTCGTAGCGCGACGTCGCCGGACAGTTCGCCCGGTCGGACACCTTGGGGTTGAAGACCGGCATGTCCCTGGCTGGGCCGAAGGGCGCGGCGGTCGCAGCGACCGGGATCAGCAGCAGGAGCGAAAGAATGAGCAGGCGCATCGCCACCTTCCTTTCGCGCGAAGGAATAGCACTCTCAGCTCAAACCGTGAAGCTCTCGCCGCAGCCGCAGGCGCCCTTGGCGTTGGGATTGTCGAAGACGAAGCCGGCGGCGAAATCGTCCTCGCGCCAGTCCATGATCGATCCGACCAGATAGAGCACCGAGCCGCCGTCGACGTAGAAGGTGCCGCCGGGGGTCTCGATCTTCTCGTCGAACGGCTGCTCCTCGGTGACATAATCGACCGAATAAGCGAGGCCCGAGCAGCCGCGGCGCGGAGTCGACAGCTTGACCCCGATCGCGCCCTCGGGCGCGCTGCGCCATCAGCTCGGCGATGCGCGCCTCGCGCGGCGCGGCGTCAGCGTGATCGCGGCCGGGCGCGCGCGGAGTTTCGTTTCCTTGTTCATAGCATTCCCAATTCGAGCCGCGCCTCGTCGCTCATCTTCGACGGGTCCCACGGCGGATCCCACACCAGCTTCACTTCGGCGTCGCGGATGCCGGGCACCGACAGCACGCGCAGCTCGACCTCGCTGGGCAGCGATTCGGCGACCGGGCAATGCGGCGTGGTCAGCGTCATGGTGACGACCGCGTCGCCATCCTCGGTGATCGTCGACGTCGTAGATCAGGCCGAGCTCGTAGATGTCGACCGGGATTTCGGGGTCGTAGATCGACTTCAGCGCCTCGATCACCGCCGCCTGGAGATCGCCGCCCGGCGCCGCCCGCCGGCTCGGCCGGCTTCTCGCCGGCGAGGAAGCCGGCGAGATAGTCGCGCTTGCGCTCGAATGTCGGCGCGTGACGCGCGCCCGCGGCGGCGGTGCGACGCCGTCGACCTCCTCGATCTCGATCTTGCGTTCCTCGTTCATGCCGAAAATCCGCTTCACCTGCTCGATCCCGCGCACCAGCGCCTCGATGTCCGAGCTGTCGCTGTGCGCCGCGAAGCTCGCCCGCGCGGTCGCGGCGACGCCGAGCCAGTCCATCAGCGGCTGCGCGCAATGGTGGCCGGCGCGGACCGCGACGCCCGCATCGTCCAATATGGTGCCGATGTCGTGCGGATGCACCCCCTCGACGTTGAAGCTGACGATCCCGGCGCTGTCCTCGGGCCCGTAAAGGGTGACGCCGGGGATCGCGCGACAGCGCGGCGCGGCGTCTCGGCGACCAGCGCGCATTCGTGCGCGTGGATCGCGTCGAGCGCCGAGCCTCTCGACCCAGTCGACCGCCGCGTGCAGCCCGACCGCGCCGACGATGTGCGGCGTCCCCGCCTCGAACCGCGCCGGCGGCGGCGAGGAAGGTGGTCTCCTCGAACGTGACCTTCTCGATCATCGCGCCGCCGCCCTGCCACGGCGGCATCGCGTCGAGCAGCTCGGCGCGGCCCCACAGGCAGCCGATGCCGGTCGGGCCGTAGAGCTTGTGCGCCGGAGAAAGCGTAGAAGTCGCAGCCGATCGCGGCGACGTCGACCGGCATGCGCGGCACCGCCTGGCAGCCGTCGAGCAGCAGCAGCGCGCCCTTCGAATGCGCGATCTCGGCGGCGCGCTTCGCGTCGAGGATCGAGCCGAGCACGTTCGAGACGTGCGCGAAGGCGACGACGCGATGCTCTTCGGTCAGCATCGCTTCGGCGGCGTCGAGGTCGATCTGGCCGTCGGCGGTCAGCGGGCACGACATCGACCTCGTAGCCGGCGAGCTGCCACGGCACGATGTTGCTGTGATGCTCGAGCTGCGAAAGCAGGACGCGGTTGCGGCCCTCCTTCGGCAGCGCGCGCGCGACGAGGTTGATCGCCTCGGTCGCGCCGCGGGTGAAGACCAGCTCGTTCGGCTGGCCGCCGATCAGGCTCGACGCCGCGGCGCGCGCCGCCTCGTAGCTCGCGGTCATCGTCCGCCGAGCGCTCGTAGACGCCGCGATGCACGGTCGCGTAATCGCGCGCATAAGCCTGCGTGATCGCGTCGATCACCGCCTGCGGCTTCTGCGCGGTCGCGGCGCTGTCGAGATAGTGCCAGCCGTCGGGATCGCCGGGAACTGGTCGCGCACGTCGAGCGCCGAGTTGATGCGGGTCGGCGATGTTCATGCGACCGCTCCTCAGCGCGTCGCGCGCGGCGTCGCGCGATCGCGTCGCCGTCCTGTCGACGCTCGTCCCACAGGCCCATGACGAAGCCTTCGAGCAGCAGCGCGCGCGCGCTCGCCGGGTCGAGGCCGCGGCTCTCGGCGTAGAACAATTGCGTCGCGTCCAGCTCGCCGACGGTCGCGCCGTGCGCGCACTTCACGTCGTCGGCGAAGATCTCGAGCTCGGGCTTGCAGTTGGCGGTCGCGCCGCGGTCGAGCAGCATGGCCTTGACCGACTGCTCGGCGTCGGTCTTCTGCGCGCCGCGCGCGACCTCGACCTTGCCGAGATAGGAGCCGACCGCCTTGCCGTTGAGCACGCGAGCGGATGGTCTGGCGCGAGCGTCCGCCGACGCCGATGTGGCGTGACGTTGGTGACGATCTCGTTGGTCGACAGGCCGCCGCCGATGTTGGCGCGCGTACAGCTCGAAATCGGCGCCTTCGGCGAGGCTGACCTCGAGCTCGATCCGGCCATATTCCGCGCGCGGTGTTGAGCACGAAAATGCGCGCCTTCGCGCCCGCTTCGAGCGCGATCTGGACGCGCCGCACCTGCACGTCGTCGCCGCCCGGCAGCCAGACTTTCTCGAAGCTCTCGCCCGGCCCGACGGTGAGCGTCAGCGGCTCGGCGAACTGCTGCCACACCGGCCGCAGCGCGTCGAGGTCGGCGTAGCGCCATTCCTCCTGCTTGCGGGTGGGGAAGGGCGCGGTCATGCCGCCGCCTCCGCATAGCCTTCGCGCTCGAGCTCGTGGGCGAGTTCGGGGCCGCCGATGCGCACGATCCGGCCGCGCGATAGCACGTGCACCTGGTCGGGCTTCACATAGTCGAGCAGGCGCTGGTAATGGGTGATCAGCAGCACGCCTTTGTCGGGCGCGCGCATGATCGCGGTTGATGCCCGCGCCGACGGCTTTGCAGCGCGTCGATGTCGAGCCCGCTGTCGGTCTCGTCGAGGATCGCGAACTTCGGGTCCATGATGCCCATCTGGACCATCTCGGCGCGCTTCTTCTCGCCGCCCGAAAAGCCGACGTTGACCGGGCGCTTGAGCATCTCGGCGTCCATGCCGAGCAGCGCCGCCTGCTCGCGCGCGAGCTTGATGAACTCGGCGCCCGACAGCTCGGCCTCGCCGCGCGCGCGGCGCTGCGAATTGAGGCTCTCGCGCAGGAACTGGAGGTAGGACACGCCGGGGATTTCGACCGGATACTGGAAGCCGAGGAACAGCCCCGCCGCGGCGCGCTCGTGCGGCTCGCATGGCGAGCAGATCCACCCCACTGCGTTCGTGTGAAGGTAGTGAGAAGGTCCTCGATTCGCTCGGGACGAACGGAGTGGGGGTGAACGTCACCGATCCCTCGCTCACCTCATAGCCCGGCCGCCCCGCGAGCACATAAGCGAGCGTCGACTTGCCCGAGCCGTTCGGGCCCCATGATCGCGTGCACCTCGCCCGCGGGCACGTGCAGCGACACGCCGTTGAGGATCGGCTTGTCGGCGACGGTCGCGTGGAGGTTGGTGATCTCAAGCATCATTGCTTCTGTCGAACGTCCAACACAAAGCCAAGCGACGCTTCGCTCTGCTCATCGACCCACTGAAGGTTTGCCTCGACCACACTCGCTGACATGTTCAGGCCGACCTTCGTCGGCAATTCAGCAAGCTCCAGCCGGATAGCAGAGCAGGCGCCAAAGGCCGCATCGACTACAACTCCGGCGGCCTCGCCAGAGCCAAGCATAGTCGGCCGTCTTCTGCGTCAGGCACACCCGGTAGTTCGTCATGGCCACATTGCCGAGCGCTCGATACTCGATCAGCGCATTCGGTGATTCGGCGCGGCCGCGGCGATGAGCAACGCAGTTATCATCCCACGCTCCCCTCCAGGCTGATCCCCAGCAGCTTCTGCGCCTCGACCGCGAACTCCATCGGCAGCTGCTTCAGCACCTCGCGGGCGAAGCCGTTGACGATCAGCGCGACCGCGCTTTCGGCGTCGAGGCCGCGCGATCATCGCGTAGAACAATTGGTCCTCGCTGATCTTCGACGTGGTCGCTTCATGCTCGATCTGTCGCGGTCGGGTTCTTGACCTCGATGTAGGGCACGGTGTGCGCGCCGCAGTCGCTGCCCAGCAGCAGCTGAATCGCACTGGGTGAAGTTGCGGACGTTCTCGGCGCGCGGGAGCACGCGCACCAGCCCGCGATAGGTGTTGTTCGACCGGCCGGCGCTGATGCCCTTGGAGACGATGGTCGAGCGCGTGTTGGCGCCGATGTGGATCATCTTGGTGCCGGTGTCGGCCTGCTGGCGGTTGTTGGTCAGCGCGACCGAATAGAATTCGCCGACGCTGCCATCGCCCTTCAGGATGCAGCTCGGATATTTCCAGGTGATCGCGCTGCCGGTCTCGACCTGGGTCCAGCTGACCTTCGAGCGCGTCGCCCGCGCACAGCGCGCGCTTGGTGACGAAGTTGAAGATGCCGCCCTTGCCCTCGGCGTCGCCCGGATACCAGTTCTGGACGGTCGAGTATTTCACCTCGGCGTCCTCGTGCGCGAAGATCTCGACCACCGCGGCGTGGAGCTGGTTCTCGTCGCGCATCGGCGCGGTGCAGCCTTCGAGGTAGGAGACGTAGCTGCCCTTGTCGGCGACGATCAGGGTGCGCTCGAACTGGCCGGTATTCTCGGCATTGATGCGGAAATAGGTGCTGACAGCTCCATCGGGCAGCGGACGCCCTCGGGCACGTAGACGAAGGTGCCGTCGGAGAAGACCGCGCTGTTGAGGCAGGCGAAATAATTGTCGCGCTGCGGGACGACGCTGCCGAGATATTTCTGCACCAGCTCGGGATATTCGCGGATCGCCTCGGAGATCGAGAGGAAGATGACGCCCGGCCTTCTTCAACTCCTCGCGGAAGGTGGTGGCGACGGAGACGCTGTCGAACACCGCGTCGACCGCGACCTTGCGCGCGCCCTCGACCCCGGCGAGCACCTTCTGCTCCTCGATCGGGATGCCGAGCTTCTCGTAGACGCGCAGGATTTCGGGATCGACCTCGTCGAGGCTGCCGAGCTTGGGCTTCGCCTTGGGCGCGGCGTAATAATAAGCGTCCTGGTAATCGATCTCGGGGATGTCGAGCTTGGCCCAGCTCGACCTCCTCCATCTCGAGCCAGGCGCGATAGGCCTTGAGCCGCCAGTCGAGCATCCACTCGGGCTCGCCCTTCTTGGCCGAGATGAAGCGGACGGTGTCTTCGCTCAGGCCCTTGGGCGCGAACTCCTGCTCGATGTCCGAGGAGAAGCCCCATTCGTAATCCTGGGCGATCTTCTCGCTTGCAGCTCGCGGTTCTTGACGGCCTCGTTCATCGCGCGAGCCCGTCTCCGGCGGACGCCGGAGCGCAAGAGCTGTCGAGCGCTGACGCGCGCCGAGCGCGCCGCGCACCGCATTGCCGACGATGCCCATGTGCGGCTTGACCCGGCAGTGCGCGTCGAGCGCGCATTCGTGATCGCTTCGACGTCCGAGCACATGGTCATGCGCGATCGGCCCTTCGACCGCCTCGACGATGTCGGCGAGGCTGATCTCGCGTCGCCGGCCGCGCCAGCGCGAAGCCGCCGCCGGCGCCGCGCGCGCTGGTCAGCAGGCCGGCGCGGCGAGCTGGCCCATCAGTTTCTGCGCGGTCGGCAGCGGCACGCCGGTCTCGCTCGACAAGCTCGGTCGCGCTGAGCCGCGCGCCCGCGGGCGCGGCGGGCGGCGGCGGTCATCAGCACGACCGCATAATCGGCGAGATGGGTCAGGCGCATGTCTAATTCGGAGCTTTCCGGTCCGATTTAGGCGTTTGCGCGCGGAAACTCAACCTGCGTCATTGCGAGGGTCGCAGTCGACGTGCAATCTCCGAATGGATGCTGATGCCAGTCAGCATGACGGACGGCACGTGGCGCTCTACCCGCTCATCCGCCCGTTCGCCTTCGCGCTCGACGCGGAGACGGCGCATCGGGCGACGATCGCGGCGCTGAAGCTGATGCCGGCGCGGCCGGCCGCCGCGCCTTCCCGACTCGCTGCGGATCGACGCGTCGCCGGGCTCGATTTCCCGATCGCCGGTCGGCCTCGCCGCCGGGTTCGACAAGGACGCCGAAGTGCCCGAGCAGATGCTCGGCGCTCGGCTTCGGCTTCGTCGAGGTCGGCACGCTCACGCCGCGGCCGCAGGCGGGCAATCCGAAGCCGCGGCTGTTCCGGCTCGCCGAGGACCGGGCGGTGATCAACCGCCTGGGCTTCAACAATCGCGGCCAGCCGGCCGCGTTCGCGCGGCTGCAGCGACTGCACGCACAGGCACGGCGTGATCGGCGTCAACATCGGCGCCAACAAGGACAGCGCCGACCGCATCGCCGATTATGTCGGCGGGCGTGCGGGCGATGGCGCCGGTCGCGCGACTATCTGACCGATCAACATCAGCTCGCCCAACACGCCGGGCCTGCGCGAGCTGCAGGACGAGGGCGCGCTCGACGAGCTGCTCGCGGCGGTGCGGCGAGGCGCGCGAGCGACGGCCCGCCGATCTTCCTGAAGGTCGCGCCCGATCTCGAGCGACGGCGATCCGACGCGGATCGTCCGCGCCGCGATCGACCACAGGATCGACGCGCTGATCGTCGCCAACACCACGGTGTCGCGGCCGCCGCTCAAGTCGCAGCATCGCGGCGAAGCGGGCGGCCTGTCGGGCGCGCCGCTGAAGGCGCTGGCGCTCGACGCGCTGCGCGACTTCCGCGCGGCGAGCGGCGGCGCAGATCCCGCTGATCGGCGTCGGCGGGATCGCCAACGCCGACGACGCCTGGGAGCGGATCCGCGCCGGCGCGAGCCTGGTCCAGCTCTATACCGCGATGGTCTATGAAGGGCCGGGCATCGCCCGGCGCATCGCGCGCGGCCTTGCCGAGCGGCTCGAGCGCGAGGGCTTCGCCAACATTGCCGAGGCGGTCGGGAGCGAGTAGCCGCGCGCCGATGCGCTAGCGTCTCGCTTCGCTTCGCCGCCGTCGCTCGTCGCCGCTGCGCCGGCTGCGCCACCGCCACCGGCCCATCCGCCGCCACCGCGACGCCGGGCATGGTCAGCGCCGCCGATCCGCGCGCGGCCGAGGCCGGGGCCGAGATGCTGCGCCAGGGCGGAAGCGCGGCCGACGCGGCGTTCGCGACCTTGCTCGCGCTGAACGTGGTCGAGCCGCAAAGCTCGGGCATCGGCGGCGGCGGCTTCTCGTCTATTCGCGACGCGCGGCGGCGCGCCGGTGACGTTCGACGGCCGCGAGACCGCGCCGCATGCGGCGACGCCCGACCTGGTTCTTCAAGGACGGCCAGCCGATGCGCGTTCGACGAGGCGCATGCCCGGCGGCAAGAGCGTCGGCGTGCCGGGCAACATCCGGTGATGGCGCTCGCGCACCAGCGCTACGGCAAGCTGCCGTGGGCGGCGCTGTTCCAGCCGGCGATCCGGCTCGCCCGCGACGGCTTCGCGATCACGCCGCGGCTGCACGACGCGCTCGACCAGCTATCGCGGCGACCGGCGCGCTTTCGGCGCGAGGCGCGCGCGATCTTCTACGGCGCCGACGGCAAGCCGCTTGCCGGTCGGGACGATCGTGCGCAACCCGGCGCTCGCGGCGTTCCTCGAGCAGCTCGCGGCGCGGGGCCCGGACAGCTTCTACGTCGGCCCGAACGCGCAGGCGATCGTCGCCGACGGTCAGCGGCGCGCCGCACAATCCGTCGCCGATGACGCGCCGGCGACCTCGCCTCCTACGACGCGAAGGCGCGGCCGCCGGTCTGCGGCACCTACCGCGGCTACCGGATCTGCGGCATGGGCCCGCCGTCGTCGGGCGGGATCGACGGTGTTCGCGATCCTGAAGCAGCTCGAGCGGTTCGACCTGGCGGCGCTCGGGCCGCGACTCGCCCGACGCCTGGCATCTGATCGCCGAATCGATGCGGCTCGCTTATGCCGACCGCGACCAATATCTCGGCGACCCGCGATTTCGTCCGCGTGCCGGTCGCCGGGCTGATCGACCCGGCCTATCTCGCGCAGCGCTCGGCGCTGATCTCGCCCGACCGCGACGATGGCGCAGCGTCGACGCCGGAACGCCCGCCGGCGCGCCGACGGTCGCTGCGCGCCGGCTGCGGCAGCCGGAGCGCGGCACCTCGCATTTCGTCGCGGTCGACCGCTGGGGCAACGTCGCTTCGGAGACCTCGACGATCGAGAGCGGCTTCGGCTCGGGCCTGATGGTCAACGGCTATTATCTCAACAACGAGCTGACCGATTTCAGCTTCGTGCCCGAGAAGGACGGCTGCCCGGTCGCCAACCGGGTCGAGGGCGGCAAGCGGCCGCGCAGCTCGATGAGCGCCGACCATCGTCTACGGCCCGGACGGCACGGTCCGGCTCGCGGTCGGCGCGGCGGGCGGCGCGACGATCATCGCCCAGGTCGCCAAGGCGATCATCGGCGTGATCGACTGGCATCTGCAGCGCGCAGGCAGGCGATCGCGCTGCCGATGATCTTCGCGCCCGGCGACACGGTCTACGTCGAGAAGCGGCACCTGCCTCGAAGCGATGATCCCGCAGCTCCAGGCGCTCGGCCACGACGGTCGAGTCGCTGCGCGCCGGGCTTCAAGGCCAATGCGATCGAATGGGTGGACGGCCGCTGGGTCGGCGCGCGCCGATCCGCGCAGCGAAGGCGCGGCGGTCTCGCGAATGAGGGGGGAACTTGGCTCGGCAGCTCGAACATTTCGACAATCTCGTCTCGATGTTCCTGACGCGCGCCGAGGAGAAGGGCGACGCGCCGTTCCTGTGGGCCAAGCGCGACGGCGCAGTGGCAGCTCGATCAGCTGGGCGGAGGCGGCGCGGCAGGTCGCGGCGCTCGCCGCCAGCGCTGAAGCGGATCGGGCTGCAGCCCGGCGACCGGGTCGCGCTGGTCAGCGAGAACCGGCCCGAATGGCTGATCGCCGACCTCGGCGATCATGGCCGCCGGCTGCGTCACGGTGCCGACCTACACCACCAACACCACGCGCGATCACGCGCATATCCTCGGCAATTCGGGCGCCCGGGCGGTGATCGTCTCGACCCAGAAGCTGGCGAAGAACCTGGTCCCGGCGGTGCTGACCTCGAGCGAATGCCATCACGTCATCGGCATCGAGGACATCCGCGCCGGCCAGGCGCCCGACTGGGTCAACTGTCCATCGCTGGGCCGAGCTGATCGCGGGCGAGGCCGACGTCGACGCGCTCGAGCAGCGAGCATGGCAGAGCGTCGGCCGCGACGACCTCGCCTGCATCATCTACACCAGCGGCACCGGCGGCGCGCCGCGCGGCGTGCTGCAGCACCACGGCGCGATCCTCCACAATGTCGAAGGCTGCGACCGACATCATCTCGACCGATTTCGGCTGGGACGACGAGGTGTTCCTGTCGTTCCTCCCGGCCAGCCACGCCTACGAGCATACCGGCGGGCAGCATTTCCCGATCGCGCTCGGCGCGCAGATCTATTACGCCGAAAGCCTCGAGAAGCTCGCCGCCAATATCGAGGAAGTGCAGCCGACGATCATGGTCGTCGTGCCGCGGCTGTTCGAGATGCTGCGCGCGCGGATCATCAAGCACGATCGAGAAGCAGCGGCGGCCTGTCGAAATATCTGCTGAGCCGCGCGCTGAAGATCGGCGGCGACAAGTATGACGGGCGGCTCAAGCCGTGGGACCTGCCGATGGACGGCATCCTGTCGCTGACGCTGCGGCGCAAGGTCCGGCGCGAAGTTCGGCGGCCGGCATGAAGGCGTGGGTGTCGGGCGGCGCGCCGCTCAACCCCGAGGTCGGCATCTTCTTCCAATCGCTCGGGCTCACCTTCCTCCAGGGCTACGGCCAGACCGAAGCCGGGCCGGTGATCAGCTGCAACCGGCCGAGCGCCGGCATCCGGCTCGATACGGTCGGGCCGCCGGTCAAGAACACCGAGGTGCAGGATCGCCGAGGACGGCGAGATCATGGTCCGCGGCGAGCTCGTCATGCACGGCTATTGGCGCAACGCCGAAGAGACCGCGCGGGTGCTTCAGCGACGGCTGGCTCGCGACCGGCGACGTCGGCCATTTCGACGACAAGGGCCGGATCGTCATCACCGACCGCAAGAAGGACCTGATCGTCAACGACAAGGGCGACAATGTCTCGCCGCAGCGGATCGAGGGGATGCTGACGCTGCAGCCCGAGATCGCCCAGGCGATGGTCTATGGCGACCGCCGGCCGCACCTCGTCGCGCTTGCTCGTGCCCGATCCGGAGATCGCCAAAGCAGCCGACCTGCCATGCAGCGCGCTTCAGACGGCGGTCGACCGGGTCAATGCCGATCTGTCGGTGATCGAGAAGGTCCGCCGCTTCATCGTCGCCGACGAGCCCTTCACCATCGAGAACGAGCAACTGACGCCGTCGATGAAGATCCGCCGCCACGTGATCTCGAAGGTCTACGGCGAGCGGCTCGACGCGCTCTACGGCGATAAGCGAGCGTCAGGCGCGTCCGGCCGGCGCGTATACGGCACGAAGTCGCCGAACGACGCAGCTGCCCACCGTCAATCTGGTTGAGCCGTGTCGACCACCCGGGCGATGTCGCCGCTGCACAGCCCGCCGCTGCCGAAGCTCTGGGTGACCAGCGCGTAATTGCCCGAAGTCGAGGTTGCAGCAGCCGCCGCGCATGTGCGCGACGTAGACCCGGCTGCTGCCGTCCCGGAAGGCGATCGTCCGCTCGTCGATCACTGATCATGTCGTTCGGACCGGTAAGTGCGGCAGGCAGCTGACCGGACTGCCGGCGACCTTGCCGGCGAGCAGGTGTCTCATATTCCTGCTGGCCCTCGTCGGCGGTCCGCATCGGCTCCGGAGGCGCGGTCGTGCAGGATGCAAGCGCCGCACCGATTAGAAGCAGGGGGATGCCACGCATTTCGACCTCCATCGCGAATTGTCTTCCTAGTTCGATCATTGAGCGCTTCGTTTCATGAACGAAAGCTGTCTTTGTCGCGTCCGCAGCCGCGCGAACTCCTGCCACGTCCGTTGCTCGAACGAAAGGATTGGTTTCGCGTTCCTGCCGCGACGCTGGTCGGAACCGTGATCTCGCCCGCGTCGCGCAGCTCGCGCGACCTCGTCGAGCCGTGCCGGCGATCGCCTGGTTGCCGGGCTCGGCGTGGGCCGCGAAGCGGGCGTTGGCGAGCGTATATTCGTGCGCCGCAATAGAGCGCGGTGTCGTCGGGCAAGCGCGGCGATGCCGCTGCAGCGAACCGAACATCTGCTCCGGCGTCCCTTCGAACAGCCGGCCGCAACCCATCGCGAACATTGTGTCGCCGACGAACGCGATGCGGTCGTCGTCGAAGACCAAGGCGATGTGGCCGAGCGTATGGCCCGGGACTCTCGATCACCCGGCCGACGTGCGTCGCCGATGCGCACCTCGCCGCCTTCGGACAGCGCGACGTCGCGGCCGGGGATCGTCTCGGCGGCCGGGCCGGAAATCGGGGCGCCGGTCGCCGCCTTGATCGCCAGGTTGCCGCCGGTGTGGTCGGGGTGCCAGTGGGTGTTCCAGACCTGGGTGATCGGCCAGCCGCGGCGCCCGGCTTCCGCGAGCACCGGCGCGGCATCGCCGGGATCGACCACGGCGGTCTCGCCGCTGTCCTCGTCGTGGACCAGCCAGATATAATTGTCGGCGAAGGCGGGGACCGCGACAATTTCGAGCACCGTCAGCCTCCTCGGCACGGCCGTTGGAAAAATACAACAGTGGCGGTGCTTTTGCATGACGGCGGCGCCGGTCGCAAAATTTTCATTTCATCTCACTCAACTCATCGCTATAATTGCACGGTTCGTCGACGACCGTGACCGGCGATCGTGCCCGGTGGTCGTCAGCATATACGACGAACGCAGGGCATCACCTCCATGATCCAGAAGTTGCAGGACAGCCGCGTCGTCCTATTGGGCGCGGTCGCGATTTTTTCGTTTGGACTGACGACGAGCGGCTATGCGCTCGGCGATGGCCTCCGGCGCTCCAAGATGGCCGAGCACCGGTCGGTCACCGTTCGCGGCGTATCGGAGCGCGACGTGACCGCCAACCTAGCGACCTGGTCGGTCAGCTTTTCCCACGACGGCACGGAGCTTGCCCCGGTCCAGGCGTCGGTCGACCAGCAGGCGCGCACCATCCGCGCCTTCTTCCAGCGCGCCGGCTTCAGGCCGGAAGAAGTCACCGACAGCGACGTGATCGCTGAGCCGCGAGCAGCCGCGCGACCGCGACGGCAAGCCGGTCGGACCGCAAAAGCTGACCGTCAGCCGGTCGATCCAGCTGAGGACCACCGACGCGATGAAGGCACGGGTCGCCTACACCCGCCAGGCCGAGCTGCTGCGCGACGGAGTCGAGCTGTCGGGGAGCAACATCAGCTACACCTTCACCGGGCTCAACGGCCTCAAGCCGGCAGATGATCGCCGAGGCGACGCGCAACGCCCGCCGCAGCGCCGAGCAGTTCGCGCGCGACAGCGGAGTCGAGGTCGGCCGCCTGAAGACCGCCAGCCAGGGCTATTTCTCCGTCGGCGCGCGCGACGGCGAGGATTGCGAGGACTGCAGCTCGTCGGGCGGCAGCACGCCCTTTCAGAAGGTGCGCGTGGTGACGACGATCGACTACGACCTCGGCTAGTTCGGTCTTCACGGTGAGCGGCGCGGGGAGCATTCGCAACGGCTTCCTGCGCCGCTTTGCCGATCGGCCCGCCCGGATCGCGCGCAACCGCCCGCTGCCAGTAATCGCGCGCCCCGACCGTGTCGCCGGCGAACTGCGCGACGTGCCCGGCCTCGAACAGGATCGTCGGGTCGGCCGGAGCGCAGCGTCAGCGCCCGCCGATCGCCGCCTGCGCGGCCTGGCTGTTCTCTTCGCGGATGTAGAGCGCGGCCGAGAAATACCAGTAGAACGGGTCGCCCGAGATGCTCGCCGCGGCCTCGTTGAGCTTGGCGCGCGCGGTCGATCAAATCGTTCTGCGCCTCGGCGGCGCGGGCGCGGTCGAGCAAGGCTTCGCCGCGCTGCTCGGCTTCGAGGCCCGGAAGCGCGAGCGCCTTGTCGAGCGCGACCGCGGCCTTGGCCGGCTGGCCCGCCGCAATCCACATATTGCCCGCCGCCGCCCACAGATGGGCGGTCGCCGGATCCTTGTCGGACGAGGCCAGGGCCGCCTGTTCGAACGCCGCCGCCGCGGCTGCGTCGTCGCCGCCCCTTTGCGCGGCCAGCGCGCGGCAGACGAAAGCATCGGCGCTGACAAGGTTGGCGCACGGTGACGGCGCGGAGGCGCGGCGGCGGGAGCGGCAGCGGCAATTGCGGCGGCGATGAGGAAAATCATTCAGGCGGGCTCCAGGAGGCCGGCGACTATGCGCAGGATGGCGTCGATGTCGTGCGGTTCCGACAGGCGGTGACCGCCGCCCTTTATGACCGCAAGCTGCACATCGGATGAACGCAGCGCGCGCATGGTCCGGAATGCGATCTCCAGCGGCACGTCGCCGTCGGCCTCGCCGTGGACCAGCCGGACCGGGCAATCCGACCGCGATCTCGCCGCCGAGCAGATAGCAGCCGCTGGCCCGACTACCGGAAAGCGTGCCGTGATGCTCGCCGGAGCCGCGTTGCAGCCCCCAGTCGGTGAAGTCGGGCGCGCCGGCGATCCCGACCAGCGCCTGGACCCGGTCGGGGCGGCGCAAGGCAAGGTGGAGCGCGATCCACCCGCCCATCGACGAGCCGACCAGGATCAGCGGGCCTTCGGTCAGCCGGTCGACGGCGGCGAGGCTTTCCTCGAGCCATTTCTCGAGCGTTCCGTCCTCGAAATCCCCGGGGCTCGATCCGGTGCCCGAATAATCGAGGCGCAGCATCGCGATCCCGCGCCGCTCGGCGAAAGCGTCGAGCGCCAGCGCCTTGGCCCCTTCCATGTCCGATGCATAGCCGGGGAAAAAGACCAGAGTCGGTCGCTGCGCCGGCGCGAAGCCGATAGGCAATGCGGCGGCCGTCGGGTAGATCGAGAAAGGCAATTTCCGGCATGCCGCGCCGGCTCTACGCTTGACAGCGGCGGACAAAAAGCCGGTGATGCGCCGGCTCGGCCGGGGGAGGAGTCGATGATCCGTTCGGCGATAGCGGCGATGATCGCGGCGGCACTGGCGGCCGCGCCGGGCTATGCGCAGACGCAGGGGCAGCCGCAGACGCCGTCACCCAATTATCCCTATCAGGAAGTAGAGCGGCCGCCGGCCGGCGAGGTCATCCGGGACGTCGTCCAGGACGCGCTGGATGCCGCCGCGCCAGGGCCCGAGAGGAGAGGCGGCGAGAGCATGAGCGGCGCGAGCGCGAACGGCTCGAGTGGGAGCGCCAGCAAGCGCAGATCCCGCCGACCTATTATCCGGAGCCGCCGGTCGCTGTCGCCCCGCCGCTGCCCGAGCCGAGCTCCCCGCCCGACCCCGAGCTCAATCCCGAGCCTGTGCCGGCACGGCGCCAGCCGACGCCGGCAAGGCCCGCTACGCAAAAACCGGCCGCCGCGCTCGCGCTAAGCCGCTTCGCAGCCGCTAAGCCTCCGCCGCCCGAGACGACGCGTCCCGCGCCGGCCGCGTCCGGCCGTCGACCGACCCGACGGTGACCGCGATTGCCGATCCGCCGTCGGCTCCGGCACCGCACGGCGGTCGCCGCTACCGCAGCCGCCGCCGACCTTCGCGGACGTGAAGTCGCCGCCTATCGGCCGCCGCCGCGACCCACGCCGCCTCAGCCGCTGGTGGCCGCTCGCTTTGCTTGGCTTTGGCGTGGCCGCAGCCGGCGGCGGCTGGTCGGTCCAGCAACGCCGCGCGCGCCTCGCCCGGACCCGCGCGGCCTTGTCGCTCGAGCCGCGGCTCGACCAGCAGGCGGGCACGTCTTCGACCAGCCCGATCAAGCTCGCCGCGCCGCGGGTCTCGATCCGCACCCGGCTCGAGTACAGCTGATGACCGTGAAGATGAGCGACCTGCTGCCCGAGCGGCTCGACCGGGTCGGCGACGAAGCGCGCAAGACTTTGTCCGAGAATGAGGACATCGGCTGCATGAAGCTCGCCTGGGACTATGTCGGCACCGAGCTCGAGAATGCGCTCAAGTCCGCGCTCGATTGCGATGCCTTCACGGTGTTCGCCAAGACCTGGGCCACGGCCCAGCAGCTCTCCGACTATGCCGATCCGGCCAAGCACCCGCCGGACGAGCGCTCGGTGATCGAGCTGGGCGCGCACGAAATCAGCCGCGCGCTCGAGCCGGTGATCGCGGTGACCATCGGCTCGTGCCCGTGCATCGAGCTCAAGTTCACCTTCACCGTCACCGGCAATTTCGGCGGCGTGGCGCTGAGCATGCATGAACGCGCACATCATCGGCGGCAGGCCCGGCGACGCCTGGGCGACGGCCCAGCTCAGCTACAACGGAATCCCGCTTCACGAGCCCGCCGAATCGCGCAAGCTCGCTCTTGCCGGGAGCGTTCGAGTTTCGCCGAGCCCGGGATTCCCGATTCCGCGGCTCCATTCCTAAAGCGCGGCGAACGGAGGAACGTCCGTCTGCACCGGCTGTTGAGCCAGCGCGAGGAGGCCCTTCGACATGAAATACCGCAAGCTCGGCGACAGCGACCTCGAAGTCTCCGAAATCTCCCTCGGCTCGTGGCTGACCTACGGGGTCGGAGTCGAAGCCGACAAGGCGCGCGCCTGCCTGGAAGAGGCGTTCAACCAGGGAATCAATTTCATCGACACCGCCAACGTCTATGGGCGCGGTGCGGCGGAGACGTTCCTCGGCGAAGCGCTGCAGGGCCGGGCGCGCGACAGCTACGTGCTCGCGACCAAGGTCTATTTCCCGATGAGCGACAGCGATCGCGGCCTGTCGCGGGCGCAGATCGAAAAGCAGCTCGACGCGTCGCTCGAGCGGCTGCGGACCGACTATGTCGATCTCTACCAATGCCACCGCTACGATACCGAGACGCCGCTCGAGGAGACGATGGAGGCGCTGACCCGCGCGGTCGAGAGCGGCAAGACCCGCTACATCGGCTTTTCCGAATGGCCGGCGGACCGGATCCAGGCGGCGCTCGATCTCACGGGGACCGCGGCTTCGCCAAGTTCGTCTCGAGCCAGCCGCAATATTCGCTGCTGTGGCGCGAGCCCGAGGACGAGGTGATCCCGCTGTGCGCGGCCAACGGCATCTCGCAGATCGTCTGGTCGCCGCTCGGCCAGGGCGTGCTCAGCGGCAAATACGATCCCGACAAGCCGCCGCCGCCGGGCACGCGCGCGACCAGCGAGGAGATGGGCGGCTGGATGGACCGGCTGATGCAGCCCGACGTGCTGCGCGCGGTCCAGCGGCTCAAGCCGATCGCCGAGGAAGCCGGGCTGACCATGCCGCAGTTCGCGCTCGCCTGGGTGCTTCGCGAGCCCAACGTCGCCTCGGCGATCATCGGCGCCTCGCGGCCCGAGCAGGTGCGCGAGAATGCGGCGGCCTCGGGCGTCATCGTCGACACCCAATTGTTCCTCAGAGCCGAAAGTATAATCGACGAAGCGCTCGCGGGCGCCGAAGCCTGAACTCAAGAAGGAGAAGTAGGATGGCAATCACTCGGTTCCGCAACGGCGCGCTATGACGGCACCGGCAAGGACGGCAAAGGCTCGCTCACCACCCAATCGGGCGTGCTCCAGGATCAGCGTTACGGCTTCCAGAGCCGCTTCGAGGACGGCCCCGGGACCAATCCCGAAGAGCTGATCGCGGCGGCCCACGCGGGGTGCTTCACCATGGCGCTGTCCTTCGCCCTGGCCCGCGAGGGCATCACCGACGCGCGGCTGGAAACGACCGCGCGGGTGAAGCTGGAACAGGACGGCGAGGGCTTCACGGTCACCCGGTCCGACCTCACGCTTACCGCCGACGTTCCCGACCTCAGCGAGGACAGGGTACGCGCGCTTGCCGAGGAGGCGGAGAAGAATTGCCCGATCTCGAAGCTGCTGAAGGCCGAGATCGGGCTGACGGTGAACATCGGGGTCCCGGCCGCCGCCTGAGACCGATTATTTGACGAAAGCATCGACCGCCGCGCCGAACGCCGTGGGCTGGTCGAGCATCACGAAATGCCCGGCATCGCCGATGCCGACGAATTCGACCTTGGGCAGCGCCGCATATTGGCGCTTGTAGAAAGCGAGCGTGCGCTCCTCGCCGAAACGGGCGTCGGTCCAAGGCACGATCAGGGTGACGGGCGTGGTGATGCCGCCAAGATCGGGGCGGATGTCCGTGGTCAGATCCTCGTACAGCGCCTGAGCGGTGACGCGCGGGTCGGCGGCCGCGGCCCAGCGCTTTCATCCGCACGATGCTTTCGGGCTTGAGCGCGAGCGATTTGACGTTCGCCTCGACGCTCGCCGGATCGGCGGGCTTGCCATAGCCGGAAGCGACTTTCGCGCGCATCATCTCCGCCGCCGGCTTGACCGAGGCCGCGGTCGCCGACGGGTCCATCAGCACGGCGAAGAAGGGGAGGGCATCGACGACCATCGCCTGCTCGACGTCGTCCGGATGGGCCTTGGCGAGCATCAGGGTCGCGAGGCCGCCCATCGAATGACCGATGACGCGCACGCGTCCGAGGTGGTGCGAGGCAATGTAGCCGTGCAGGTCCTCGACGATCCCGGCGAGCACGCCGGGCTTGAGATTGGCGCCCGGCGTCGTCGCCGCCAAAGCCGTTGACCTGGACCAGGATGACCTGGTGGTCCTGGGCGAGCTGCGGAGCGATCCCGTCCCACACGGCGCGCGGACTCGACAGGCCGGGGATCAGGACGACCGGGCTGCCTTTGCCGATCGACTGGACCGAAATGTGGGGCAGCCGTTCCTCGGCAGCGACGGCGCTCGCGGCCGTGGCGCGGAATGCGCCGGGCCGGACCAGTTCAAGGTGCTCGCCGCGCAGGCGGCGAGGATCAATGCGAAAACGCGCATGGCAATTCTCCTATCTTCAAAGGTGGAAGGTCAGATCGCTTTCGAGCTGCGCCGGGAGGGCGACACGAACACCTCCTCGATCGGCAGCGCGAACACTTCGGCGATGCGAAAGGCGAGCGGCAGCGAGGGGTCGTACTTGCCGGTCTCGATCGCGTTGACGCTCTGGCGCGAGACTTCGAGCCGTCCGGCCAGGTCCTGCTGGCTCCAGTTCCGCTCGGCGCGCAGCACTTTCAGGCGGTTTTCCATCAGCAGCCGCCTTCGCCAAGGGTCAGCTTGTTGATGATCCCGCCGATGCCGAGACCAGCGAACCACACGACGCAGATGTAGTAAGCATCGATATGTCCGACGACGTCGAAACTCTCGAGGAAACCCCAGATGGTCGCGAGGCTGAGCGCGATTCCGCTGGCCCACAATGTCTGGCGAACCATCAGCATGCGGACATATTCGTCCTGTTCCTCGACCAGATAGCGGCCGATCGCGGCGAAGATGCCGATGATCGGAAGCGCCGGGAGAACCGCGACGACATAAGCGAGGCCGCCGCTCCACAGGTGATGCTTGAAGCCGTAGACCGCGAGCATCAGGAAAGCCGCGTAAAGCAGGCTGAGCCAGACGACACGCCAGTTGTAGCGTTTCCAGGCAGGTGTGCGTACCATGTCAAGTGTCCTTATCCGTTAGTAAAGCATCCTTTACATGTGCCTGGCGAGGCTGTCAAGTGTGCTTTACCACGCGCTATCGGTTGAGGCGTGGGAAGTGTCTCGCTACATGGCCGAGGCTCATGACCAAGATGTTCAAGATCGCTCTTCCCGACGGTTCGGTGAAGGAGATGCCGGAAGGCTCGACGCCCGCGGATGTCGCCGCGGCGATCGGGCCGGGCCTCGCCAAGGCCGCGCTCGCGGCCAGGGTCGACGGGGAGGTGCGCGACATCATGCGCCCGTTCGAGGGCGACGCCAGCCTCGCGCTGATCACCTCGCGCGACGAGGCCGATGCGCTCGAGCTGGTGCGCCACGATTATGCGCACATCCTCGCCGAGGCTGTGCAGAACCTGTTCCCGGGAACCCAGATTACTTTCGGCCCGGCGACCGACGACGGCTTTTATTACGATTTCGCCCCGACCGCCGAGCATGGCCCCTTCACCGAAGAAGAGCTGCCGGCCATCGAGGAGGAGATGCGGCGCATCATCGCCGCCGACAAGCCGCTGGTGCGCGAGGTCTGGGACCGCGCTCGCGTGCGGCAATTCTTCATCGACCATGGCGAGACGTTCAAGGCCGAGTGGGTGATGGAGCTGCCCGAGGGCGAGCCGATCACAATGTACAAGACCGGCGATGGCGAGGCGGACTGGATCGACCTGTGCCGCGGGCCGCACCTCGCTTCGACCGGCAAACTCGACCCCAATGCGTTCAAGCTGACCCGTGTCTCGGGGGCTTATTGGCGCGGCGACCCGAAGAATCCGATGCTGTCGCGGATCTACGGCACCGCGTGGCTGAGCAAGAAGCAGCTCGACGCCTATCTCGTCCGGCTCGAAGAAGCGGCCAAGCGCGATCATCGCAAGATCGGGCAGGAGATGGACCTGTTCCATCTCCAGGCCGAAGCCCACGGCAGCGTCTTCTGGCACCCAAGGGGCTGGATCATCTGGCGCCAGCTCGAAGCCTATATGCGCCGCCGGCTCGACGCCGCCGGCTATGACGAGATCAAGACACCGCAGCTGATCGATTCCGATTTGTGGGTGCGGTCGGGCCATTGGGCGAAGTTCCGCGCGAACATGTTCGTAGTCCCCGACGAGGTCCCTTCGACCGAGGAGGGCAAGCCGGTCATTACCGGCAATGCCGAGCTGATGGCGCTAAAACCGATGAACTGCCCGGCCCACATCCAGGTCTTCAAGCAGGGCATCACCAGCTACAAGGAACTGCCGATCCGGTTCGCCGAATATGGCACCTGCCACCGCAACGAGCCGCACGGCGCGCTGCACGGGATCATGCGCGTGCGCCAGTTCACCCAGGACGACGGCCACATCTTTTGCACCCAGGACCAGCTCGTCGAGGAAACCAAGGAGTTCTGCGCGCTGCTCGACCTGGTTTATCGCGACCTCGGTTTCGCCGATTACCAGGTGAAGCTCGCGACCCGACCCGACGAGCGCATCGGCAGCAACGAGGAATGGGATCGGGCCGAAGCGGACCTCGAGCGGGCGCTCAAGGAAACCGGGCTCGACTATGAAGTGCTCCAGGGCGAGGGCGCCTTTTACGGCCCCAAGCTCGAGTTCCATTTGACCGATGCGATCGGCCGCACCTGGCAATGCGGGACGTTTCAGCTCGACCCGAGCATGCCCCAGCGGCTCGAGGCGACCTACATCGGCGCCGATGGCGAGAAGCACAATCCGCTGATGCTCCACCGCGCGATCCTCGGCACGTTCGAGCGCTTCATCGGCATCCTGATCGAGCATTATGCCGGCAAGGTCCCGCTTTGGCTGGCGCCGGTCCAGGCGGTCGTCGCGACCATCGTGTCCGACGCCGACGCTTATGCCGGTCAGGTCGGGGCGAAGCTGGCGGCGGCGGGCATTCGCGTCGAGACCGACCTCCGCAACGAGACCATCAACTATAAGGTTCGCGAGCATTCGCTCGCCAAGGTCCCGCTGCTGCTGGTCGTCGGCAAGCGCGAGGCCGACGAGGGCACGGTCGCGCTTCGCCGTCTCGGTTCCGAGGATCAGCAGATGGTGATGAGCCTCGACGAAGCCGTCGCGATGATCGCCGACGAGGCAGTCCCGCCCGACCTTCAGGGGCTGAATCCCACTCCATTTTGAAGCTCCAAAGCGGACTCGGTTGTCCGCCGCTTACCAGCGACCACCTATCCCCCGAGTGGTAACGCCTACGGAAGCGGAAGAGCTCATATCGGGATTTCCGGCGCGCATAGGGGGGCGTCTTGTCCTCAGCATCGAATGCCAAAGCCGAACGACGGCCAGCCGAAGCGGAGGCCCGCCACGGCATTCGCTTGGGGGCTGAGCGCGCCGGGTCGGGCGACCTCGATCCAGGCGAAGGGCACGGGCTCGGCGGCCTTTATCACTCGTCGCCCGAACGCGCGAAGCAGAGCTTCCTCGCGGCGATGAGCCACGAACTGCGAACGCCGCTCAATGCAATCATCGGCTTTTCCGAGATTATGGACGCCGAGGTGTTCGGGCCGCTCGCGGCGCCCCAGTACGGCGAATATGTGCGCGACATCCTCGGCAGCGCGCGGCTGCTGCTGCAAATCATCGAGGACGTCCTCGAGATCGGCCGCGCGGAGGCCGGCGAAACTGTCCTTAGCAAGCGCGAGGTCGACGTCGCGGAGTTGATCGACGAAGCGCTCAGTCCGTTCCGCGACTGGTGCGGCTCGCGCGGGATTAAGGTCGTCACCGATGTGCCCGACCACATCGTCTTTCACGTCGATCCGCACAAAATCCGCCGGGTTCTCGCCAGCCTCATTTCCAACGCGGTCAAATTCAGCGCCGACCGAAGCACGATCCGCCTTGCCGCCCGGCTTAATGAGGCCGGGCTGGTCATCGTATCGGTCAAGGACCGCGGCATCGGCATGGACCCGAACGCGATCGAACGCGCGTTCGTGCCGTTTACCCAGCTCGACGATTCGCTATCGCGGCAATTCGAGGGGTCGGGCCTGGGGTTGTCGCTCGCCCGCCTGCTGGTCGAGCTTCACGACGGCCGGATCGAGATCGACAGCGCGCCGAACGTCGGAACCACGGCGACGATCATCCTCCCCGCTTATGCCGCCGCGGCCGGGCTGCGCGACTCAGCTGCTTCGGCATAGATCGTCGAGCAGCGCCCGTATCTCGGCGATCTGCAGCGGTTTGGGAATCGACCCTGCGATATCGAGCCCGAGCGCTTCGGCGAGGCGGAGCGCGGTATGAAGCAGTCGCCGGTCCGATCCGCTCATGATCAGCACGCGGGAGCGGCAACCTTCGGCGGCGAGAAAGCGAAGCAACTCGATCCCGTCGGTGCCGGGCATCGCGAGATCGAGGCAGATGAGCGAGAGGTCGTTTTCGCGGGCATGCTGCTTGAAGGCCTCGGCGTTCGAGGTGGCGATGACGTCATAGCCGCAGCCTTCCGCCACGCGCTTGAGCAAGCTCGTGATCGCGGGCTCGTCGTCGATCACTAACAATGTGCCGCACTTCATCGCCTGGGCCTAGCTTCGCCCGCCCGGCGCCTCAACCCGTTGACGCGCAGCCGACACAGGTCGCGGCAAAAATGACTCAGCAGCGGCGCCGCGACCTTTTCAACCCGCCCGCGAACGCTTAACTCGTGCCTGTCCGCAACAGATATTGGAGTTTCCGCTATACCACCGCCCTATCCGCGTCGCCCGCAGACGCCGCCGCAATTCACCGGCCCCCGCTTCAACGAGTTCATCCAATCGCAGAAAGTGCGGGTGATCGACGAAAACGGCGAAAACCTGGGCGTGATGTTTACGCGAGAAGCGTTCGAGCAGGCGCAGGAGATCGGGCTGGACCTGGTCGAGATCTCCCCCAACGCGGATCCGCCGGTCGCCAAGTTCCTCGACATCGGGCGCTACAAATATGAAGCGCAGAAGAAGGCCAACGAGCAGCGCAAGAAGCAGAAGACGCAGGAGATCAAGGAGATCAAGATGCGTCCCAACATCGACGACCACGACTATGACACGAAGATGAAGAAGGTCTTCGAGTTCCTCGAGGAGGGCGACAAGGTCAAGGTCACGATGCGCTTCCGCGGCCGTGAGATGGCGCACGGCGAGCTTGGCATGGCGGTGCTGCGCCGGGTGCAGGAACAGACCGCGGACATGGCCAAGATCGAGGCGCATCCGCGCATGGAAGGCCGCCAGATGCTGATGGTGCTCGCGCCGAAGTGACCGCGAGCGAAGTCATCCCGGACCTGATCCGGGATCCAGCCCGAGCAAGACCCGCTTACTTACACCCGTGTTGCAATAATGCTGCATAGGCACAGCATTGTTGTGACTCCGTAATCGCTCTTGGTTCCTTTGTCCCGCGAACGGGATTAGTTTCCGCCCCGGAGATATTGCTCGTCTAGAGCAGGGGAGAGGAAAATGCGGAAGTCGGTATGGCTGCTGTCGGCAGCGCTATTTACTGTTGCGTCACCCGCTATCGGCCAGACGGCACCGCCCAGCACCGACCCGAATCAGCCCCAGCCGGCCTCGCCGACCGAACAGGCCGCGGTTGAGCTGGCCGCCCAGGCCGCGGCAGACGCGCAGCCGGGCGATATCATCATCACCGCGCAGGGTCGCCGCCAGATCCTTCAGGACGTTCCGATCGCCGTGACCGCCGTCGGCGCCGATGAAATGAAGAACTCCGGCGCAACCGACATCCGCCAGCTCAACCAGCTCGCCCCGTCGCTGCTCGTCTCGTCGACGGGGACCGAAGCGAACGGCTCCGCCCGTATTCGCGGCATCGGCACGGTTGGCGACAACCCGGGCCTCGAAAGCTCGGTCGCGGTGTTCATCGACGGGGTCTATCGCTCGCGTTCGGGCATCGGCCTTAACGAGCTCGGCGAAATCGACCGGGTCGAAGTGCTGCGCGGCCCGCAGGGCACTTTGTTCGGCCGCAACGCCTCGGCCGGCCTCATCAACATCATCTCCAAGAGGCCAAGCTTTACGCCCGAGATCTATGGCGAAGGGACGTTCGGCAATTACGACCTTCGCCGCCTGAGCGGCGGGGTGACCGGAGGGCTGACCGACACCCTCGCCGCCCGGCTCGACGCAGTCTATGTCAAGCGCGACGGCTTCTACAAGGATCCGGCGAACCACACGACGATCAACAATCGCAACCGCTTCTTCACCCGCGGGCAGCTGCTGTTCCAGCCCGACGACAAGCTTACGGTTCGGCTGATCGGCGATTACACGTGGCGCAAGGAGCGCTGCTGCGGCGCGATCTACGTCGACAACAGCGTGAATTCGAATGTCGGCAATTTGAACGAGGTGGCCAATCCGTTGCTGCAGCCGGGCGCCGTTCCGGCACGCACGAACGATAGCGGAAACAATATCGTCAACGTCTTGCGCGACCTCGGCCAGAGTCTCAACGCGCTGCATTCGGGCTACCGCCGCACCCTCTCGGTCACGCCCGGACGCGACTATACCGGCAAGACCACGGATTGGGGCGTTTCGGGCCAGGTCGATTACGATCTGGGCGCTGCCACCCTGACCTCGATCACCGCGTACCGGCAGTACAAGTCGGGTCAGGGCGGCGATATCGACTACAGCACGGTCGACATCCTGTTCCGCGACCCCCCGGGCGCTACTCGCAAATTCAAAACCTTTACCCAGGAGCTGCGGCTTAACGGCAACGCCTTCGGAGACAAGCTCGATTGGCTGGTCGGCGCGTATTACGCGAACGAGGACCTGAAGCTCACTGACAACCTGAGGTTCGGCAACCAATATGGCCGCTTCGCCACCTGCCGCATCGTGTCGCCGGGCGGATTGTCGCCGTTCTACAATCCCTCGAATACTCCGGGGAGCGGCGCTTGCCTAAGCCCAGCCGGCCGAGCGACACTCGGAAACCCGTTAGTGTTTGGAGCGGCGGCACCCTTCCTCCTGGCGGCGATGGATAATCTCGATCACATCAACGACAAGGGCAGCACGCTCGACGTCTACAAGCAGAACAGCCGCAACTGGGCGGTGTTCACGCACAACATTTTCCACGTCACGCCGAAGATCGATCTAACGGTCGGGCTTCGCTACACCCACGAGAACAAGAAGCTCAACGCGACCTTCGGCAACGACAACACCGCCTGCGTCGCCAACCAGGCACTAGTCGGTCCATTCGCAAACCCCAACAGCCCGTTCTTTGCCGGTGCGAATACCGTTTTCACGCTGTCGGAGGCGATCCTCAGGCTTTCGTGCCAGGGCAATTCGACGTCCGAGCTCAACGGCGTGTCGATCCACGACAAGCGCTCGGAGGGCAAGCTCACCGGGACCGGCGTCCTGTCGTTCAAGCCGGTCGAGAATCTGCTGCTCTACGCCAGCTACTCGCGCGGCTACAAAGCCGGCGGTTTCAACCTCGACCGCTCGGCGCTCAAATCTCCGACCGTTTCGTTCGCCAGCCTGGGCAGCGCGCAGGCGCTCGTCGGCAACCTCCAGTTCGACCCGGAGACCGTCGACGCGTTCGAGCTCGGCGGCAAATTCTCGCGGCGCGGGATCTTGCTCAACGTCGCGGTGTTCCGGCAGCAGTTCAAGAATTTCCAGCTCAACACGTTCGACGGATCGGTGTTCATCGTCCAGAACATCAACGGCTGCAGCTCGAGCCTGAACGGGCTCGACCGCGACCAGAGCTTCAATCCGGGATCGCCCGAACTTCATCCCGCCGGTGATCGCTGCCGGCGCGGCGTTCAACATCAACCCGGCGGCGAGCACGGGCGCCTGCCCGCGTAAGGACGTCAGCTACGGCGTCAGCTCGACCGGTATCGAGCTCGAGGGCACCTTCAAGCCGATGCGCGATCTGACGATCAACCTCGGCCTGACCTACGCCAATACCAAATACCGCAACAATCTCGTCGGCAGGGACGACGGCACGCCGCTCAGCCCGGCACTTCGGGTATTGCCCGGCCACCGCATCTCCAACGCGCCGCGGACCGTCGGGACGGGCGCGCTGGCCTGGACCCCGTCGATCGGGTCAAGCGGGCTGAGGGGACTGTTCTACGTCGATGCGCGCATCTCGGGCGACTACAACACCGGCTCGGACCTGTTCCCGCAAAAGGGTCAGAAATCCTATACGGTCGTCAACGGCCGCATCGGCATCAAGGGCCCCGAGGATCGCTGGTCGATCGAGCTGTGGGCGCAGAATTTGTTCAACAAGGACTATGCGCAGGTCGCGTTCAACTCGCCGTTCCAGCAAGGCGGATCGACCACCCCGCCATGGGCCGCGGGCTTCACCTTCGCTCCGTTTGTCGACCCGGCGTTCCCGGGCGGCCGGCAGATATTCTCGCAGTTCCTCGCCGAGCCAAGGACGTTCGGCGTGACCCTGCGCGGCAGGCTCGGCTTCGAGCGTGAGCCGCTGCCTCCGCCGCCTCCGCCCCCGCCGCCACCGCCGCCGCCGCCTCCGGCGACGCAGACTTGCCCGGACGGTTCGGTGATCCTGGCGACCGACGCCTGCCCGGCGCCGCCGCCACCACCGCCTCCGCCTCCACCGGCACCCGAGCGCGGCTTCTAGGCGGCGTCGCGCCAGTCGAGGTCGCGGGCGGCGTCGAGCAACGCCTCGCGCAGCTGCTCGCTGTCGGTCTCGCCTAGCTTTTTGCCGTCGCTGCGCGTCAGGTAGAAGACGTCGACCGCGCGCTCGCCGTAAGTTGCGATATGCGCCGAATGGATGCGGTGGCCGCAGCGGTGGATCGCGTTCGCTAGTCCGGCCAGCAGAGCCGCGCGATCATGAGCGTTGATCTCGACGACGGTCGTCCGGGTCGATGCGCGGTTGGCGATGGCGACCGACGGCGGGACCTTGAACGCGGCGCTCTTGGGCCGCTCGGCAGGCGCGGGCAGCGGCGGCGGTTCGTCGCTCAACAATGCCGCTTCGACCGCTTTGACCAGCCGGCCCCTCAGCTTCTTGTCCGGATAGGGTTTGGAGCGGCCGTCGAGCACCAGCAGATTGTCGAGCGCCATGCCGTCGCGTGTGGTGTGGATCCGCGCGTCGATGATGTTGGCGCCGGCCGAGGCGAGTCCGGCGCAGATGCGGTAGAACAGGCCCTCGCGGTCCGGCGTGAAAACGCTGATCCGGGTCGCTCCGCTGTCGCGGTCGTCCTCGGCGATGACGCTCGGCCTCGCATCGCCGATGTGCGCTTCGGCCGTGGCGACCTGGAGGGCGTTGCTGACTTGCCAGGGCAGCGGCTCGGCCAGCCAGTAGCTGTCGGGCAGGCGTTTGGAATGCGCACGGATCGCGCTTGCTTTCCAGCCGAGCTCGGCCGCCAGCTCCTTCTGGCGCACCGTGACCAGCTCACTTCGCCCATGCTGCTTATGGCCCAGGCGAAGCCGCTCCTCGGCTGCTTCGAACAAGGTCCTGAGCAAGGTCCGCTTCCACTCGCTCCACACGCCCGGCCCGACTGCGCGGATGTCGACCACCGTCAGCGCGAGCAGCAGCCGCAGCCGCTCCGGACTTTGCACGAGGCGTACGAAATCCTCGATCGTCTTGGGGTCGGCAAGGTCGCGCTTGAACGCCGTCGATGACAGCAGGAGGTGATAGCGGACCAGCCACGACACAGTCTCGGTCTCGGCCGGATCGAGCCCGAATCGCGGGGCGAGCCGAAGCGCGATCTCGGCCCCGATCTCGCTATGGTCTCCGCCGCGGCCCTTGGCGATGTCGTGAAGCAGCACGGCGACGTAGAGCACGCGGCGCGAGGCGATCTGCTTCTGCAGGATCGCGGTCGACAGCGGGTGGTCGCGCTTGAGCTCGCCGCGCTCGATCGCCGCCAGCAGGCCGATCGCGCGGATCGAATGCTCGTCGACGGTATAGTGGTGATACATGTCGAACTGCATCTGGGCGACGACGCGCCCGAAGTCGGGAACGAAGCGGCCGAACACGCCGGTCTCGTTCATCCATCTGAGCACTACCTCGGGCGAATGGACCGTGGTCAGCACCTCCATGAACAAAGCGTTGGCGCGCGGGTCGTCGCGTATCTTGCGCTCGATCAGCGCCGCGTCGCGAGTCGCGGCACGCATCGCCGCCGGGTGGATTTCGAGGCGCTCGCGCGCGGCCAGCGCGAAGAGCTCGAGCAGACGCACGGGATCGGTCTGGAAAAAAACATCGGACGGGATCGACAGCCTGCCGCGGTCGAGCGTGAACCCGCCCAGGCGCTTGGGCTTGCGCCGCAGCGTCGGCAGGGCGAAGCGGAAACCCTTCTTGCCCAATTGCTCGTCGAGCTGGGCGAGGAACACGCCGGTCAGATCGCCGACCGTTTTGGCATTGAGGAAGTAGAATTGCATGAAGCGCTCGACCGCGGATTTTCCCGGTCGGTCGGCGTAATGCATGATCGCGGCGATGCGCGGCTGATATTCGAAGCTCAGCCGCTCTTCGGCGCGGCCGGCGGCGATGTGCAAGTGGCAGCGTACCGACCAGAAAAAGCGCTCGGCGCGCTCGAAGCGGCGGAACTCGGCTGGGGTCAACAGGCCCGCGCCGACGAGGTCGGCGGGGCGTTCGACGCCATGCACATATTTGCCGATCCAATAGAGCGTGTGAAGGTCGCGAAGCCCGCCCTTGCCGTCCTTGACGTTGGGCTCGACGACATAGCGGCTGTCGCCCATCTTGAGATGGCGCTCGTCGCGCTCCGCGAGCTTGGCGGCGACGAACTGGGCCGCGCTTCCCGCCACCACCTCCTTGCGGAAGCGCCGCATCGCGGTTTCGAACAATTTGTCATCGCCCCATAGCCAGCGGCCTTCGAGGAAGGCGGTGCGGATGGTCATGTCCTTCTTGGCGAGCGCGATAAGCTCGCTGGTCGACCTGACCGAGTGGCCGACCTTGAGTTTCAGGTCCCACAGCAAATGGAGGATGGCTTCGGCGGCCGCTTTGGCGTCGGCGCTGGGCGTGTTGGCGGTCAGCACCATCAGGTCGAAATCGCTATAGGGCGCCATCTCCCCGCGGCCGGTCCCGCCAAGGCCGACCAGCGCGACCTCGCCGCCGATCGGCCCGCCAAGCACGCGCTGGGTCACATAATCGTAAGCGAGGCGGACGATCTGGTCGTGGAGGAAGGACGTGGCCTGCGCGGCGGCGCGGCCGCGGCCCGGCTCTTCGGTCAGGCGCCGGCCGATCTCGGCGCGGCCCGCCTCGAGCACCTCGCGCAGGATCGCGGACACTTCGCCCGTCTGCTTCTTGCCCGGCCGGACGGCCGCGATCCGTTCGGTCAGCGTGCGCCGATCGATGATCGCGCGCCGGTTCTCGATGTCGAACAGGCTCATCGCTCGCTCGCGATCGCTTTCAGCCGATAGAGCATTTCCAGCGCCTCGCGCGGGCTCATCTTGTCCGGCTCGACCTCGGCAAGCGCGGCGGCGACCGGATCGGGCGCGTGCTCGGGTTCGGAAGCGGCCGCGAACAAAGGCAAATCGTCGAGGCCCGCGGCGATCCCGCCGGTCGCGTCGCGGCCCGCTTCGAGCTTGGCGAGGACCGAGCGCGCGCGCGCGACCACCGTGGGAGGCAGCCCCGCAAGCTTGGCCACGGCGATCCCGTAGCTGCGGTCGGCGGCGCCCTCGGCGACTTCGTGGAGGAGCACCAGGTCGCCTTTCCATTCGCGCGCGCGGACGTGATGGAGCGACAGGCAATCGAGCCGTCCGGCCAGCCGGGTCAGCTCGTGATAATGGGTCGCGAACAGGGTGCGGCAGCGCACGTCGTCGTGCATCGCCTCGACCACCGCCCAGGCGATCGCGAGCCCGTCGTAGGTCGAGGTGCCGCGGCCGATCTCGTCGAGGATCACCAGGCTGTGCGGACTGGCCCGGGCGAGGATCGCGGCGGTCTCGACCATCTCGACCATGAAGGTCGAGCGTCCCGCGCGCGAGATTGTCGGCCGCCCCGACCCGGCTGAACAGGCGGTCGACGATGCCGACCCTGGCGCGCGCGGCGGGGACGAAGCTTCCGGCCTGGGCCAGCACCGCGATCAGCGCCGTCTGGCGGAGGAAGGTCGACTTGCCGCCCATGTTGGGGCCGGTGATCAGCCACAGCCGGTCCGCGGGGCCGAGCGACAAATCGTTGGCGACGAAGCGTTCGCCCGTCTCGCCGAGCGCGCTCTCGACCACCGGATGCCGGCCCGCGTCGATCTCGAGGCACGCTTCGTCGGTCAGCTGCGGGAGCGTCCAGCCGCCCTCGGCCGCGCGCTCGGCGTGGCTCGCGGCAACGTCGATCCGCGCCACCGCTTCTGCGGTCGCGGTGATCCGCGCGGCGCTCGCAATCGCGAGGCTGGTGAGCTCCTCGGCGTGCGCGGCCTCGGCGGCAAGCGCGCGCGAGCCGGCCTCGACGACCTGGCTCGCCTCCTTGTGCAGCTCGGGCGAATTGAAGCGCACCACCCCGGCGAGGGTCTGGCGGTGGGCGAAGCCGCTGTCCGGCTCCATCAACCGGTCCGCGCTCCGGGCGGAGACTTCGATATGATAGCCGAGCACCGAATTATGCCGGATCTTGAGCCCGCCGACCCCGGTCGAATCGCGATAGCGTGCTTCGAGCGCGGCGATGGCCCGGCGGCCGTTCGATGCGGCCTCGCGAAGCTCATCGAGCGCCGCGTCATAGCCCTGCGCGATATAGCCGCCCTTCGACGCGTCGATCGGCGGCGAGTTCGACGAGTGCGCGTGCGAGTCTTTCAACCAGCTCGCCATGGCCCGCCGAGTCTGCGGCAGCAACGCGTCGAGCAGGTGCGGCCGGTCGGCCTCTTTTTCGAGGTCCTGTTTGAGGGCGTCGGCGGCGGCGAGGCCGTCGCGCAGCAAGGCGAGGTCGCGCGGGCTGCCGCGGCCCGCCGCGAGCCGCGCCAGTGCGCGCGAGACATCGGGCATTGCCTTCAATTGCCCGCGAACTTTTGTCCGGCGGATCGCATCCTCGTGCAGCCAGGATACGAGCGCGAGCCGCGCCTCGATCCCGGCCTTGTCGGTGAGTGGCGCGCGAATGTCTTCATCCAGCAGGCGGCGCCCGGCGGCGGTTTGGCAGCGGTCGATCTCGCTGAGCAGACTGCCCGCCGCCGAGCCCGGAGCTGCCCGCGCCAGCTCGAGGCTGTCGCGGGTGGCAGAGTCGATTGCCATGTGGCTTGCGCGGGCGATCCGCCGCGGTGCGTCGAGGAGGATCCCCGCACCCTTCTGGGTCGCGCCGAGGTAGGAAAGCAGCCCGCCGGCTGCGGCCAGTTCGGCCCGGCTGGGCGCGCCCAGGCCGTCGAGCGTCGCGAGGCCGAAGCGGTCTTTCAGCGCGGCCTCGCCGGCGAGGCTGTCGAATCCGCCCTTGCCCGCGGTGGTAGGGATTCCCGGGATGCTCGCGTCGGCGATGACTTCCGACGGCGACAGGCGCGCAAGCTCGGCGGCGAGCTCGCCGGGCGCGCAAAGGACAAGCTCGAATCGACCGGTCGAGATATCCGCGGCGGCTAGTGCCCAATCACCGCCCGCCTGGGCGACCGCCGCGAGCCAATTGGCCGCAGCCGGCTCGAGCAGCGCCTCCTCGGTGAGCGTTCCAGGAGTGACCAGCCGGACAATCGCCCGCTCGACCAGCGCTTTCGAGCCGCGCGCCTTGCGTGCCTCGGCGGGGCTTTCGGTCTGCTCGGCGATCGCGACCCGGTGGCCGGCGCGGATCAGCCGCGCCAGATAGGCCTCGGCCGAATGGACCGGCACGCCGCACATTGGGATCGGCTCGCCGCCCGATTCGCCGCGCGTGGTCAACGCGATGTCGAGGCACCCCGCCGCGACCTTCGCGTCGTCGAAGAACAATTCGAAGAAATCGCCCATCCGGTAGAACAGCAAGGCATCGCCGGCCTCGTCCTTTAGGCGGCGGTATTGCTGCATCATCGGGGTCGGAGCGTCGGCTCGGGCCATGCAGGAATTCGTAGCCGCTCGGCTGCCGCCACGCGACTCCGGATTGGTGATGTCACGAACCTCGGCTAAGGCCCCTCGAAATGTCCGAGAGCCACGTCAAATATACCGAAGCCGAAGCGCTCGAATATCACGCGCGCGGACGGCCCGGAAAGATCGAGATCATCGCCACCAAGCCGATGGCGACGCAGCGCGACCTTGCGCTCGCTTATTCGCCGGGCGTGGCCGTGCCGGTGCTGGCAATCGCGAAAGATCCCGGCACTGCCTACGATTATACCGCCAAGGGAAATCTCGTTGCCGTCATCTCGAATGGCACCGCAATCCTGGGTCTCGGCAATCTGGGCGCGCTCGCCGCCAAGCCGGTGATGGAAGGCAAGGCGGTGCTGTTCAAGCGCTTCGCCGACGTCGATTCGATCGACATCGAAGTCGCGACCGAGGACGCGAAAAAATTCATCGACGCGGTTGCTTTGCTCGAGCCGAGCTTCGGCGGCATCAACCTCGAGGACATTGCCGCCCCCGACTGCTTCGTGATCGAGCACACGTTGCGCGAGCGGATGAACATCCCGGTCTTCCACGATGACCAGCATGGGACGGCGATCATCACCGCGGCGGGCCTCATCAACGCCTGCTACCTGACGGGGCGCAAGCTTTCCGACATCAGGGTGGTGGTGAACGGCGCGGGCGCCGCTGCGATCGCCTGCACCGAGCTGATGAAGGCGATGGGCGTCAAGGGCGACCATGTGATCATGTGCGACCGCAAGGGCGTGATCTACAAAGGCCGCACCGACCTCGATCAGTGGAAGTCGGCGCATGCGGCCGACACCGATGCGCGGACGCTGGCCGACGCCTGCAAGGGCGCGGACGTGTTCCTCGGGCTGTCGGCCGCGGGCGCACTCAAGCCCGAGATGGTCAAGACGATGGCCAAGGAGCCGATCATCTTCGCCATGGCCAATCCGGATCCGGAAATCCGGCCCGAGGACGCGATGGCGGTGCGGCCGGACTCGATCATTGCCACCGGCCGGTCGGACTATCCCAACCAGGTCAACAACGTGCTCGGCTTTCCGTTCATCTTCCGCGGCGCGCTCGACGTGCGCGCCACCGCGATCAACGAGGAGATGAAGATTGCCGCCGCCGAAGCGCTCGCCGCGCTCGCCCGCGAGCCGGTCCCGGAAGAGGTCGCTGCGGCTTATGGCGGGCGGGCGCAGAGCTTCGGCCGCGACTACATCATCCCGGCGCCGTTCGACCCGCGGCTGATGGAGGTCGTCGCCTCGGCTGTCGCCGAAGCCGCGGTCCGCACCGGGGTGGCCCAAAAACCGATCGCTGACCTCGCCGCCTATCGCCAGGAGCTGCGTGCACGGCTCAATCCGACCGTAGGCGTGATGAGCCTTGCTTACGAAGCGGCACGCGCCAATCCCAAGCGCGTGCTGTTCGCCGAGGGCGAGGAGCCCAACGTGCTGCGCGCGGCGATCGCGTTCAAGGACGGCGGCTACGGCACTCCGGTCCTGGTCGGCCGCGAAGACGTCTACGACATGCTCAAGGAGCATGGGGTCGAAAACCCCAAGGACTATGAGGTGCTCAACAGCCGCAACTCGCCGCTGGTCGGCCGTGCGGTCGAATTTATCTACGCCAAGCACCAGCGCCATGGGCTGCTTCGCCGCGAGATCGAGCGGATGGTCAACCAGGACCGCAATTACTTCGCCGCCGCGATGCTCGCGCTGGGTGAGGCCGACGCGATGATCACCGGCACGACGCGCCCGTTCAGCCAGTCATTGAAGCAGGTGCGCACGGTGATCGACGACGAGCCCGGGGCGACCCCGTTCGGGATCAACGTCGTCGTCGGGCGTCACCACACGATCCTGATCGCCGACACCGCGGTTACCGAGCGCCCGACCGCCGAGCAATATGCCGCCATCGCGATGCGCTCGTCGTCTTTCGCCAGGCGCATGGGGCTCGATCCGCGCGTCGCGTTCATCAGCTACACCACGTTCGGCAATCCCCCCGGCGTTCACATCGAGGAATTGCGCGGCGCGGTGACTTTGCTCGACGGGTTCAAATGCGATTTCGAATATGAAGGCGAAATGGCGCCCGACGTCGCGCTCAATGCCGAGATGCAGAAGCGCTTCTATCCCTTCTCGCGGCTGTCCGGCCCAGCCAACATCCTCGTCATGCCGGGGCTGCAGTCGGCCAGCCTGTCGACCAAATTATTGAAGTCGCTCGGCGGCGAAAGCATTCTCGGCCCCTACATGCTCGGGCTCGAGCGGTCGGTGCAGATCGCGCCGATGACCGCCAGCGCGTCGGACCTGGTGATGCTCGCAGTGCTTGCCGCCGGCGACGCCCACGCGCGGCAGCGACCGAAGATCAGATCCGCTCCACCGAGCTCACCGGCTCGGCGTCGCGCAACGCCGCGATGATCGCATGGAGGTGCGCGAGGTCGTGCACTTCGACATCGAGATGGAAGGTGTGGAAGTTGCCGTCGCGGTGGACCAGTTGAAGGTTGATGATGTTGGCATGCTTGGCGCCGAGGATTCCCGACATCGTGCCGAGCGCCCCGGGGATGTCGCGCAGGATCACGACCAGACGCGCAGCGCCACCGTCCGAGCCTTCGCCCCAGGCGAGGTCGAGCCAGTCGGCGTCGATCCCGCTCGCCAGCGTGTCGCAGCCGATGACGTGGACCTCGATTTCCTCGTCCTCGCGCCTCAGGCCGACGATGCGGTCGCCGGGGATCGGATGGCAGCAGGTCGCCAGGTGATAGGCGACGCCCGGAGTCAGCCCCTTGATCGAGATCGCCGTGCGCTGGCCAAGCGGCCGCGGGGAGACGTCGGCGCCGGCTGAGCCCGGCATCAACGCTTCCATCAGCGCCTCGTCGCTGATCCGCTTGCGCGCGATCGCGATCATCAACTCGTCGTCGCCCTCGATCTTGAGCTTCTTCAACGCGCGCTTCATCGCATCCTTGTCGAGCTCGGCCGGTAGCCGGGCGACGATCTCGTCGTAGATTTTCCTGCCCAGCTCGATCGTTTCCTCGCGCTCCTTGTGGCGGACGAAGCGGCGGACCCCGGCGCGCGCCTTGCCGGTGGCGACGAAGCGCAGCCATGACGGCTGCGGGTGCTGCGCCTCGGAGGTCAGGATTTCGACCTGGTCGCCGTTCTCGAGCATCGTCCGCAGCGGGACGACGCGGCCGTTGACCTTGGCGCCGACGGTGCGGTCGCCGAGCCCGGTGTGGACCGCATAAGCGAAATCGACCGGGGTCGCGCCCTTGGGCAGCTGGATCAGCTCGCCCTTGGGCGTGAAGGCGAAGATCCGGTCCTGGTACATCGCCATGCGGGTATGCTCGAGCAGCTCCTCGGCGCTCTCCGCATGGTCGAGGATCTCGACCAGATCGTCGATCCACGGGACGTGCAGGTCGGCGCTCGGCTTGCCTTCCTTATAGGCCCAGTGGGCGGCGAGCCCGCGCTCGGCCTGCTCGTGCATGTCTTTGCTGCGGATCTGGATTTCGATCCGCATCTTGGAATCGTGGATGACCGAGGTGTGCAGGCTGCGGTAGCCGTTGCGCTTGGGCGTCGAGATGTAATCCTTGAAGCGGCCCGGGACCATCGGCCATCGTTGGTGGATCAGGCCGAGCGCGCGATAGCAATCGCCAAGATCGCCGACGATCACCCGAAAAGCCATGACGTCGGACAATTGCTCGAAGCTGATGTGCCGCTCGGCCATCTTTTTCCAGATCGAGTAGGGGTGCTTCTGGCGCCCGGTGACCTCCGGCTCGAGGCCGTTGTCGGCAAGGTATAGCTGGAGCCCGAGCCCGATCCGGCTGACGAGGTCGCCGCCCTGATCCTCGAGCTGCTTGAGGCGCCGAGTGATCGATGCATAAGCGTCCGGCTCGAGCTCCCTGAACGCCAACGTCTGCATCTCGTTCATCATTTCGTACATGCCGATCCGCTCGGCGAGCGGGGCGTAGATATCCATCGTCTCGCGCGCGATGCGGTGGCGCTTCTCCTCCTGCGGGATGTGATGGAGCGTGCGCATGTTGTGCAGCCGGTCGGCGAGCTTGACCAGGAGCACGCGGATGTCGTCGCTGAGCGCGAGCAGGAATTTGCGCAAATTCTCGGCGGCCCGCTCATTCTCCGACTGGGCCTCGATCTTGCTGAGTTTGGTCACTCCGTCGACCAGCCTGGCGACGTCCTTGCCGAAATGCTTTTCGATCTCCTCCGGAGTGGCGAGCGTGTCCTCGATCGTATCGTGGAGGATCGCCGTGGCGATGGTCTGGTCGTCGAGCTTGAGGTCGGTGAGAATCCCCGCGACCTCGATCGGGTGGCTGAAATAGGGGTCGCCCGAGGCCCGCACCTGGGCGCCGTGCGCCTTCATCGAGAAGACGTAGGCGCGGTTGATCAGCCCCTCGTCCGCGTCGGGATCGTAGGAACGGACCTTCTCGACAAGCTCGTATTGCCTAAGCACCCGCTTAAGATGGGGCCCGCCGCGGCCATTGTGCAAGCGCGAAAGGAGAGCGCTGCTTCGGCGAAGGACGCGAGGGGCTGTCGAATAAAGTTTCAAGTTGCAACTATGCAATAGGAAGCGCTTGTGCTTTCATCCGAATCTGGAAGAGGGGTCTGGATCGGTGGCTGATCGAGTCACGAGCGGAATCGATGCGTTCAGGAAAGCGGCATTGTCGTGCGCGATCCCGCCCGCGGTCGAACTGATCGGCGAGAAATGGGCATTCCTGATCCTGCGCGGAGCGCTCAACGGCCTGCAGCATTTCGAAGAATTCCAGGCCGGCCTTGGAATTGCGCGCAACATCCTGTCGGATCGCCTGGCGCGGCTCGTCGCGGGCGGAATTCTCGAGCGAAGTTCGGACCCGTCCGACCGCCGCAAGGTTATCTATGCGCTGACCGCCAAGGGCGAGGGGCTGCTGCCGGTCGTGCTCGCGCTTCGCCAATGGGGCGAGGAATGGGGACACGGGAAACCTGGCGTGGTCCTTGCCGACCGCCGCGACGGCAGGCCGGTGCGCAAGATCTGCGTTCTCTCGCAAGATGGCCGCGAGCTACGCCTTGAGGATTTGACGTGGATCGACGTGGAAGGCGAACGCCTTCCGCTCAATCAGGCAGCCGAGTAGCAGCTAAGCTGAGCCCCATGCTCGCCTGCCCGCCGGACAGGCTGCGCGTGGGACTTACTCGTAATCGCCGCCGGACGGCGTCGGGCGCGGCGGAGCGGCGGCCGTCAGACGCAGCGCTTCGGCGGCGTCGCTCAGCGAGGCCAGCTCTTCGGTCTCATCCTCTTCGTCGATCCGCACCTTTTGCAGATTGCTGACGACCGCTTCCTCGAGGTCCTTTGGCTTGACCGTTTCCTCGGCGATCTCGCGCAGCGCGACGACCGGGTTTTTGTCGCGGTCGCGGTCGATGGTGAGGTCGGCGCCGCCCGAAACCTGCCGCGCCCTCTGGGCAGCAAACAAAACGAGGTCGAACCGGTTCGAAACCTTATCGACGCAATCTTCAACCGTAACGCGCGCCATTCATCGCCTCGCAAATCATTTTCAGGCCCGTTGGGGGGAGAGCGGCGACTTAGGAAGCGCGGCCGCCAAAGTCAATGAAATGCGCCCGTACCCGCCGCCTTGCGTTCTCACCGCCTGGAGGTCAGACGAGCCCATGGACGTTGCCGAACAGCGCGCGCGAACGATCACGATCGACGGCAACCGGCTGACTCCGATCATCGAGGGGCCCGAGATCCTGGCCGCGCTGATGAAGCTGATCGACGAAGCCAAACGCTCGCTCCGGCTGCTTTATTACATCTACACCGCCGACCGGACGGGCGCCCTGGTCAAGGACGCCCTCATTCGCGCGATCGACCGCGGCGTCGAAGTCTCGCTGCTGATCGACGGTTTCGGCAGCGGCCGCACGCCCGAGAGCTATTTTCGCGAGCTGCAGCGAGCGCGGCGCGCGTTTTTGCCGCTTCAACCCGTCCTACGGCCGGCGCTACCTGCTGCGGAACCATCAAAAGCTGGCGCTTGCCGACGGCGAGACGGATGCGAGCCGGATCCTGATCGGCGGGTTCAATATCGAGAACGGCTATTTCGCCAGGATCGACGGAGACCGGGTGGCGCGACCTCGGCCTGCTGATCGAAGGACCGGCGGCAAAGCGCGTCGTGCCCTATTACGACGCCCTGATGTCCTGGTCGCTGAGCAGCGCATTCGAAGCTCAAGACGCTGCGTTCGGTCGTGCGCCACTACAGCGAGCATCAGGGCCCGCTGCAGTGGCTCTACGGCGGGCCGATGCAGCTGAAGTCGCCCTGGGGACTTGCGACCCTGCGCGATCTCGCGGCGGCCAGCGATCTGGCAGATGATGGTCGCCTATTTCGCGCCGATGGGCGGAATCCTCGACCGGATCGGCGCGGTCGCCCGCCGCGGCCGGGCGCGGGTGATCATCCCCGCGAAGTCGGACAATCCGCCGACCGTCGACGCCGCCCGAAGCACCTATTCCCGACTGCTCAAGCAGCGCGTGCAGATCTTCGAATATCAACCGACCAAGCTTCATTCGAAGATGCTGGTGATGGACGACGTCGTCCACATCGGCTCATCCAATTTCGATTTGCGCAGCCTCTATCTCAACATGGAGATGATGCTGCGCGTCGACGATCCGGAATTCGCGCAGATGATGCGCCATTATTTCGAGCACGAGCTCGGCAATTCGCTGGAGATCACGGCGGCGGTGTACAAGGAGCGCGCGACCTTGCTGCAGCGCCTCAAGTGGCGGATCGCCTGGTTCCTGGTGGCGACGCTCGATTACACCGTCACCCGGCGCCTAGCGCTGCGCGTCCCCTGACGTCGTCGCGCCATGCCCAGAACAAGGTCGCGGGCGGGACGTTGATCCACTCGAAGCCGCGATCGATCTTCTCGAAATGCGGCTTGATGAAGTCCAGCACCTTGGGGCTGAACTGATAGACCAGGAACGCGCCGCCCGGCCGGATGACCTTGGCGGTGGCCTTGGCGATCGCATCGCCGACGCCCGGCGGCAGGGTCGAGAAGGGCAGGCCCGACAGCACGTAATCGGCCTTGCCGAACCCGCGCTCGGCGAGGATCTGCTCGACGTCGGCGGCAGAGCCGGTGACCGCGATCAGCCGCGGATCGTCGATCGATTTGGTCAGATATTTCGTGAAGTCGGAGTTGGTGTCGATCGTCACCAGCTTGGCGTCCGGGGACATCCGATCGAGCAGGTCGCGGGTAAAGGTCCCGACGCCCGGTCCATATTCGACGAACAGCTTGGTTTTGTCCCAGTCGACCGGCCGGAGCATCCGCTCGATCAGCAGCCGGCTCGACGGGATGATCGATCCGACCATCACCGGATGTTTCAGGAAGCCGCGCAGAAATTGCCACTGCGGGCTCGGCGAGCGCCGGTCGCGCCGGCGCGTCGGCGCCGCGGTCCTTTTAGCGTGCGCACGTGGGAAGTTGGCATGACTGCACTTTCAAGGGGGCAGGGAAGGCGCGACCGTTGGCAAATGCGCTTGCCGTTGGCAAGTTTTGAGTCTTGCCGCCCTCACGAAAATCTCGCGTTTCCGCGAATTTCGCCAAATGCGTGACGAGGGGCGGCTAGCTGCCTTCTTTGCCGCCCGGCCTTGATCGAAGCATTCCCGGAAGGACGAAGCCGATGCCGCCCATCGGACGTGTCGCTTCGCTTTTGAGCGTCTCGCGGATTTGCTCATATTCTTCGAGCATCTCCGGGGTGACCGACGCGCGGGTCTCGCCCAGCGCGGCCTCGAAGTCGGCCATGGTGACCTTGGCCGAATCGAGCCCCCGGCGAAGCGCGGTGAGGCCGGCACGCCGCACGAGATCCTCGAGATCGGCCCCGGTGAAGCGCTCGGAGCGCCGGGCGATCGATTCGAGATCGACGTCGGCGGCAAGCGGCATCCCCTTGGTGTGGATCGCGAGGATCCGCCGCCGGCCGGCCGTATCGGGAGTGCCAACGTAGATGAGCTCGTCGAAGCGGCCCGGACGAAGCAGCGCCGGGTCGATCAGGGTCGGCCGGTTGGTGGCGCCGATCACAACCACGTTCTGCAATTCCTCGAGCCCGTCCATCTCGGCCAGAATGGTGTTGACCACGCGCTCGGTGACCTGTGGCTCGCCGAAGCTTCCGCCGCGTGCGGGTACCAGGCTGTCGAGCTCGTCGATGAAGATGATCGTCGGCGCGACCTGGCGGGCGCGGGCGAACAGGCGGGCGATCTGCTGCTCGCTTTCGCCATACCATTTGCTGAGCAGGTCCGATGATTTGGTGGCGATGAAATTGGCCTGGCTTTCGCGCGCCGCGGCCTTGGCTAATAAGGTCTTGCCGGTGCCCGGCGGGCCGTAGAGCAGGAAGCCCTTGGCCGGGCGGATTCCGAGCCGGCGGAACGCTTCGGGATGCTTGAGCGGCAGCTCGACCCCCTCTTTCAGCCGGTCGCGCGGCTCGTCGAGCCCGCCGATGTCGTCCCACCCGACCTGCGGCGCCTCGACCATCACCTCGCGCATCGCAGACGGCTGGACGCGCTTCAGCGCATTGTCGAAATCACGCAATTCAACCGACAGAGCGTCGAGGATTTCGGTCGGGATCGTTTCTTCGGCGAGGTTGATTCGCGGCATGATCCGGCGGACCGCCTCGAGCGCGGCTTCGCGGGTCAAAGCGGCCAGATCGGCGCCGACGAAGCCGTAGGTGCGGCGCGCGAGATCGTCGAGATCGACGTCGGCGGCGAGCGGCATTCCGCGGGTGTGGATGCCGAGGATTTCGCGCCGGCCCGGTTCGTCCGGCACGCCGACGATGATCTCGCGGTCGAGGCGCCCCGGCCGGCGAAGCGCTTCATCGAGGGCCTCGGGCCGGTTGGTAGCGGCGATGACGACGAGATTCTGCCTCGGCTCGATCCCGTCGAGCAGGGTCAGAAGCTGGGCGACCAGCCGCTTCTCGGCCTCGCCGGTGACCTGCTGGCGCTTGGGCGCGATCGAAATCGATCTCGTCGATGAAGATGATCGAGGGCGCCGACTGGGCCGCCTGCTCGAACATTTCGCGCAGCCGGCGCTCGCTCTCGCCATAGGCCGAGCCCATGATTTCCGGGCCGTTGATGTGGAAGAAGCGCGCCGCGCTTTCGTTGGCGACTGCCCGCGCGAGCAGCGTCTTGCCGGTGCCCGGCGGGCCGTGAAGCAGAACGCCCTTGGGCGGATCGACTCCGAGCCGCTGGAACAGCTCGGGATGGCGCAGCGGAAGCTCGACCATCTCGCGCAGCGCGTCGATCGTATCGCGCATCCCGCCCAGATCGTCATAAGTGACGTCGGCGCGCCGTTCGCCGTCCTTCTCGGTATATTCGGGAAGCAGTTCGACCACGGTCTTGCCGTCGATGTGGACGATGCCCTTGGGGATGGTCGTGACGACCACCAGCCGAAGCTCCTGAAGCGCGAACGCGGGTGCGTTGAGCATCTGGCGCACGGCGTCGGGCATGTCCGCGTCGACCCGCTGGTGGCCGGCAGTAGCGACGACGTCGTCCTCGGTCAGCGGCCGGCGCGCGAAAGTGCGCTTCAAGGCTTCGCCCGAGCCCTGCAGCCGGATGTTGGGCTGGGCCGGCGCGAACACCACGCGGGTGGCCGGCTTGGACGTCGCCTTGCGCACCTCGACGTAATCGGCCGACCCGACCCCGGCATTGGCACGCTGGAGCCCGTCGAGGCGGATGATGTCGATTCCTTCGTCCTCCCCATAAGGCCGGACGGCGATCGCCGCGGTCGAGCGCTTGCCGATGATCTCGATCACGTCGCCCTCGTCGACGCCGAGCTCTTTCATCAGTTTCTCGGGCAAGCGGGCAAAACCGCGGCCGCTGTCGCTCGGCGGTAGGTTGGCGACCTGCACCTTGCGTGTGGTCGCGCGATCTATCGTATCTGCTTCAGGCATTTTCTCTCCTGGCCCGGGGCTCCATACCGGAAGCGCAACGGTTCCGCACGCAGGCGGTTTCGGTTGGTCTGGTCAATATTTGATCGCTCCTGCGATTTTGCGAACGACCGAGCGCGGCACAAAGCGCCCGCTCGCCGCCGTCAGCTTGTTCATCCAGCCCGGAACGACAACCGCGCGATTGCTCTCGAGACCGGCAAGACCGGTTGCGACGACTTCGGCCGCACTCATCGCGACGCGGTCGAACAGTCCGTTGCCGCCGAAGCCGGCAACGTCGCCGAACTCGGTCCGGGTCGGGCCCGGGCAAAGACAGCTGACCTTGACGCCGTGGGGCTTCAGTTCCTCGTGCAGCGCCTCGCTCAGCGACAGGACGAAAGCCTTGGTCGCGAAATAGACGGCCATCTTCGGACCGGGCTGGAAGGCCGCGGTTGAAGCCACGTTGAGAATCGCGCCCTCTCCGCGCAGCCGCATGTCGTTCAACACGACATAGGCCAGGTCGGTCAGCGCCCTGACGTTGACGTCGATCATCTTCAACTGACGGGCAACCGACAACCGCTCGAACTGGCCGATCAAGCCGAAGCCGGCATTATTGATCAACGTTCGCGTCCACATGCCGCGGACGATGACCTCCGCGGCGACGTGCGTTGCCGCCTTCGGCTTGCTGAGGTCGGCGACGATGATTTCCGCTCCGCCAATCTCCTCGGCGATCTCTTTCAGTCGATCTTCCCGGCGGGCGACGAGCACCACGCGATCGCCCCGCGCCGCGCATTGCCGGGCGAATTCCGCGCCGATCCCCGATCGACGCGCCGGTGATCAGCGTTGCCGGTTGGAACGGCGCGTCGGCCATATCAGGAGATGCTGGCCTTCACGATCTTGCCGGGGTCGCTGGGCGGCTCGCCGACGGGCAAGGCGTCGACATATTCCATCCCGCTCTCGACCTCGCCCCACAAAGTGTATTGCCCGTCGAGGAAGTTCGCGTCGGCGTTGCAGATGAAAAATTGGCTGTTGGCGCTGTCGGGGTTTTGGGCGCGAGCCATGGATACGGCGCCGCGCACGTGCGGCTCATCGGAGAATTCCGCCTTGAGGTCGGGGAGGTCGGAGCCGCCGGTCCCGCGACCGGTCGGATCGCCGCCCTGCGCCATGAAGCCGGGGATCACCCGGTGGAATACGACCCCGTCGTAAAAGCCGCTTTTTGCGAGCTCGGTAATGCGCTCGACATGCCCGGGGGCAAGGTCGGGGCGAAGGCGGATAACAACGTCTCCACCGGTGGACAAAGTGAGGGTCAGGCGATCGGCGTCGGCCATTGGCGCGCTCCTTGGCGAATTGGAAGGGAAGCGGGCGATGTAAGGGCAGCCGCCAGCTTGCGCCAGAGCAGCCCCCTCAATAGGAGGGCGGCCAAGCGTCATTCGGGGAGTTACGGCCATGAGCGAGAGCGAGAATATCGCCGCCGCGCCGCATGCCCCGGGCAACCGCACCATGGATGACGAGGACCGGTTTCGTCCGGAATTCGTCGACCGGGTGCTCGACGCGGTCGACGCCGGCGACGACGAGACCGCGCGCAAGCTGGTCGAGCCGCTCCACCCCGCCGACATCGCCGACCTGATCGAGCTTGCCCGGCAAGACGAGCGCGAGGGACTGGTCAAGGCACTCGCCGGCATCGTCAGCCGCCGACGTGCTCGCGGAAATGAACGATTATGTCCGCGAGGGCCTTCTCGACGAGATGGAGCCGCAGCAGGTCGCGGACATCGCCTCGCAGCTCGAGACCGACGACGCGGTCGCGCTGATCGAGGACCTCGATGCGGACGAGCAGCAGGCCGTTCTCGAGCGGATGGAGCCCGACGACCGCGCCGCGGTCGAGGAAGCGCTGAGCTACCCGGAGGAATCCGCCGGCCGGCTGATGCAGCGCGACATTTGCGCGGTGCCCGTGCATTGGAACGTCGGCCAGGTGATCGATTATCTGCGCTCGACTGCCGACCTCCCGGACGATTTCTGGGAGGTGTTCGTCGTCGACCCGGCGCACCACCCGGTCGGGACGTGCATGCTCTCGACCATCCTGCGCACCCCGCGCAGCACCCCGGTGAGCGAGATCATGCTCCGCGACCAAACCCTGGTCCCGGTCGACATGGACCAGGAAGACGTCGCGCTGCGCTTCCAGAAATATGCGCTCGTTTCAGCCGCGGTGGTCGACGACGACGGGCGGCTGGTGGGCATGATCACGGTCGATGACGTCGTTCACATCATCCAGGAGGAAGCGGGCGAGGACGTTCTGCTCCTGGCCGGCGTCGGCGACGAAGGCGACATCAACGAACCGGTGCGGCTGACCGTCCGCCGACGGCTGTTCTGGCTGGTCATCAACCTCGGCACGGCGGTCGTCGCGGCGAGCGTCGTCAGCCTGTTCCAGGGCGAGATCGGCAAATATGCGGTGCTCGCCGTGCTGATGCCGATCGTCGCCGGGATGGGCGGCAATGCCGGGACGCAGACGCTCGCGGTCGCGGTCCGGGCTTTGGCCACTAACCAGCTCACCGAATCCAACACGCTGCGCGCCTTCGGCCGCGAGCTCACGATCGCGCTTGCCAACGGGCTTTCGCTTGGCCTGCTGATCGGGACCGGGGTCACCCTGATCTTCCATAACCCGCTGCTCGGCGGGGTGATGGGCGCGGCGATGGTCATCACCAATCTGGCGGCCGGGCTCGGCGGGATTTTGGTGCCGGTCACGCTGGAGCGGCTTCCGCATCGATCCGGCCGTGTCCTCGGCGGTGTTCGTCACTACCATCACCGACGTGACCGGTTTCTTCAGCTTCCTCGGGCTTGCGGCGCTGGTCGGCCTGGGTAGCTAGGCATCCTTGCCGATTCCGAGGCGCTTCATTATCGCGGGCGTGAACAGCAACATGGAGGCCAGCATGACCAGCACGTCGTCGATGATCGATACCAAAGTCGCCGAGCGCGCCATGCTCAGCCATCCCTTCTACCAGGCATGGACCGAAGGGCGCCTGTCGCTCGACACCCTGCGCTCCTACACGCGGCAATATTTCCACCATGTCGAGGCGTTCCCGCGCGCGGTGAGCGCGGTTCACAGCGCCTGCCCGGACCGCGACGGCCGCCGCATGCTAGCCGAAAATCTCGCCGAGGAAGAAGGGATCGAAGCGGGCAAACAGGACCACGCGACCTTGTGGCTGATGTTCGCCGGCGGGCTGGGCGAGGACGAAGCCGAAGTTCGTGAGCAGGCGCTCAACCCGGAAACGCGCGATTTGATCGACACATTCCGGCGCCTCTCACGCACGTCATACGCGTCGGGCCTCGGCGCCCTTTATGCGTATGAAAGCCAGTTCCCCGGCGTCGCCAGCGCCAAGATCGAGGGCCTGATCGACCGCTACGGGATCAGCGAGGAAGAGACTCTGCGCTTCTTCCGGGTCCACGAATATGCCGACGTCGAGCACAGCGCGGTCTGCCGCGAGCTCCTCGACCGGCTGCCCGAGACCGAGCAAGCCGAGGCAATCGCCGCGGGCGAAGAGCTGGCCGGGGCCTTGTGGAACTTCCTGTCGGGCGTGGAGGCCCGGGCGACTCTAAACTAGCGGCAGCCGCTCACCGAGGCCGAGCCCTTGACCCTGATCGTGCAGGACGGCCTGCCGGTCAGGGTGATGGTCGCGGGCCCGGACCCGTCGATTTTCACTGCGTTGGTGATATTGGCCTTGACCGTTGCGGCGCCCTCGGCGCCCAGCGTCGCGTCCTTGACGACCAGCGCGGCGGCGTCGAGCGCCGACATTCCGCGGACCACGGCGGTCAGCTTCGCGACACGGCCCGCGATCGTCGCGCTTGCCGCGCCGCCGATCCCGACACTCATCTGATCGACGTCGGCCCGGCCGATGCTGGCCGTTCCCGAGCCCTGGACGGATAGCTGGAAAAGCAGCCCTTTGACCCGGTCGATCTTGAGGCCGCCGGCACCGTTGAGCCAGGCGGCGCCGAGCTCATGGGTCCCGATCGCAATCTCGACCGGTCCGGCGCTTTCCCCGGAATAGCCACCCCACGATGAGGAGTTCGCACGAACGACGAGCGTGTGGCCCTCGACATTCAAGGTAACGCCGTCGAGCGCGCCCGGCTTGCCGGAGGCGCGCGCGAACGGCGCGACCCCGGTCGTCACGGTCACCGTGTAGGGGCCGTCGACGCGGATCTTGTCGAAGCTGTCGATTCCGAAATTGCGCGTCGCTGCTTGGGCTGGCGCGGCGATCACGAGGGCGGCAATTGCTAGCAGGATGCGCATCACCGCACCCTGCTTCATTATGGTTAAGGCCGCTTTAAGAGCAATGCCAAATCACGAACAATGAACGTCGCCCGATCCGGCCTTGCTGACCGAGCATTTGGCGCCGCCGCTAACGTCGACGTCGCCCGAACCCATGATGCTGACCGAAGCGGTGTTGGTGGCGTTGGCGGCGACATTGCCCGACCCGGCGATCGAAACGTCGGCGGTCTGCGCCTGGACGCCCTTGGCGTCGATGTCGCCCGAGCCGGCGATGTCGAACGAAGCGCTCTGCGTCCGGCCGGCGCGGGCTTGCGCGGCGCCCGATCCGGCGACCACGAGCTTGAGCGATTGGACGTCGAGCTTGGCGACGTCGAGGCTGCCCGAACCGGCGACCGAGCCGTCGAACGCCTCACCCTTGACCTCATTGATCTTGATGTCGCCCGACCCGCCAATGGCCGCGGCGCGCAGCATCGGGACGGTGACCGTGACCTCGACCGTGTCGCGGAAATGCCAGCCGGAGTGGAACAAGCCCTTCTGCCGTTCCGGGCGAATGACCAGCTTACCGCCGCGGACCTCGACCACCATGTGCTCGAGCATCTTTTGCGGCCCGCGCGCGCTGACCGATGGATTGGCGCCGGTGTGGACTTCGACGTTGAACGGCCCGCCGACCTCGATCTGGTCGAAACTGCCGACCTTGTAATTCTTCGCGACGGTGGGCCCGCCGTTTTCGCCCCGGTTCTGGCCGCAGGCCGAAGTGGCTGCGGCGGCGGCGATCAATGCTGCTGCGATTGACTTGCGCATCATGTCCTCTCTGGCTAGGTGTGTTAGTCACCTATGACAGAGCTACATTTGCAGCGCAAGCAAAAAAGAAGGGCGCCCCGGTGGGAGGCGCCCTTCCCCTGTCGACCGTTGGCCGGATAACCGTCCGACGGACTGCCCCCGGCAGTCCTAAGCGGCAGAGCCGCCTTTTAAGCGGGCTCTTTGGCCTTGTGATGGATCAACGCGGCCTTGTTGAGGATCTCGAGAATCTTGGCCAGCGCCGACTTCTCGTCGGTCTGCTCCATCGCTCCGAGCTCGCGCGCCAGGCGCGACGAGGCGGCCTCGAAAATCTGCCGCTCCGAATAGCTCTGCTCGGGCGCATCGTCCGGCCGGAACAGGTCGCGGACCACCTCGGCGATCGAGGTCAGGTCGCCCGAATTGATCTTGGCTTCATATTCCTGGGCGCGGCGCGACCACATGGTGCGCTTGACTCCGCGGCTTGCCCTTCAGAGTCTCGAGCGCGTCCTTCATCGTCTTGTCGGACGAAAGCTTGCGCATGCCCACCGAGTTGGCCTTGTTGACCGGGACTCGCAGGGTCATCTTTTCCTTCTCGAAACGCAGCACGTAGAGGTCCAGCCGAGTGCCCGCGATTTCGGTGCTTTGCAGCTCGACGACCCGGCCTACGCCATGCTTGGGGTAGACAACGTAATCACCGACGTCGAAACTGAGCGCCTTAGTAGCCATTGCTAACCTTTCCATTTGAGACGGGCGAGCCGACACACAAGTATCGTCCCCCAAAACGACCCCCGGCCGTGGCTCTCCGCCTATTTCGAAGCTTCCTTAGAATTTAAGGGCCACTGCGGAATTGCGGCGGCCCCTGGATGACAATTTTATATCACGACTAGCGTCAAATTGCGAGTCCCAGCTGAGCCGGTTCGTTTTGCCCAATTTCACATAGGTTATGCAGCCCGAGGCCGAGCAGCCGGATCCCCTTGGGCAGGGGATGCAGGGCGCCGAGCAGCGCTTGCCCCGCCTCGGTGAAGGCCGCGATATCGGGCACTGGAGCAGCGAAGCTCTTCGAGCGCGTAATCAAGGTGAAATCGCCATATTTGACCTTGAGAATCACTGTCCGGCCGGCGACTTCGGCGCGTTCGATCCGATTCCAGGCGTAGCCCGCGATCCGCTCGAGCTCGGCGGCGAGGCGGCCGGGATCGCGCAAATCCTCGTCGAAGGTGCGCTCGGCGCTGACCGATTTGTAGGGCCGGTCGGGCTTGACCTCGCGGTCGTCGATCCCGCGGCAAATACGCCAATACCAGTCGGCGGAGCTGCCGAAGCGGGCCTGCAGGGCAGCCAGGCTCCATTCCCTGAGATCGGCGCCGGTGACGATCCCGAGCTGCTCCATCTTGCGGGCAGTGACCGGCCCGATGCCATGGAAGCGCGCGACCGGCAGCGCGGCCACGAATTCCGGCCCACGCTCCGGGGTGATGACGCACAGCCCGTCCGGCTTGCGGTGATCGGAGGCAAGCTTGGCGATGAGCTTGCAATAGGAAACGCCCGCGGAGGCAGTAAGCCCGGTCTCGGCGCGGATTCGGCGGCGGATGTCTTCGGCAATCGCGCGGGCACTGCCGAGGCGCAGGCGATCCTGCGTCACGTCGAGATAGGCTTCGTCGAGGCTCAAAGGTTCGACGAGGTCGGTATAGTCGCCGAAGATGGCGCGGATCTGCTGCGATACCGCGCGATAGACGTCGAATCGCGGCTTGACGAAGATCAGCTCGGGGCAGCAGCGCCTGGCAGTGACCGACGGCATGGCCGAGCGAACGCCATAAGGCCGCGCTTCGTAGCTCGCGGCAGTGACGACTCCGCGATGGCCGCCGCCGACCGCGACCGGCTTGCCTTGCAGCGATGGATCGTCACGCTGTTCGACCGACGCATAGAAAGCGTCCATGTCGACATGGATGATCTTGCGGGTCGGGCGGGCGTCACTTTGCATCGCGGCGAGCTTCTGATTAAGGCCCGCGCCCATGAACATCCACGAATATCAGGCCAAAGAGCTGCTCGCGAAGTTCGGCGTTCCGGTGCCCGCGGGCTATCCGGCGATGAGCGTCGAGGAAGCGGTCGAGGCTGCGCAAAAGCTTCCCGGGCCGCTGTGGGTGGTCAAGGCGCAAATCCACGCCGGCGGCCGTGGCAAGGGCAAGTTCAAGGAGCTCGGGCCGGACGCCAAGGGCGGAGTTCGCCTCGCCCATTCGATAGACGAAGTGCGCCTGGCTGCCGCCGAAATGCTTGGGCGTACCCTGGTTACGGTCCAGACCGGCCCGCACGGCAAGCAGGTCCAGCGGCTCTACATCACCGACGGCGTTGACATTGAAAAGGAATATTACGTCGCGCTGCTGGTCGATCGCGAGAGCGGGCGAATTGCGATTGTCGCTTCGACCGAAGGCGGGATGGATATCGAGGCGGTCGCACACGACACGCCCGACAAGATCGAGACCTTCACGATCGATCCCGCGACGGGGTTGATGCCGCATCACGGCCGCGCGGTTGCGGCGGCACTCGGCCTCACTGGCGATCTCGCCAAGCAGGCGGGCAAGGTGCTCGCCAAGCTTTACGACGCTTTCGTCGGCACCGACGCATCGCAGATCGAGATCAATCCGCTGGCGATCACCGGAGATGGCCAGCTGCTGGTGCTCGACGCGAAAGTGGGCTTCGACAACAACGCCGAGTTCCGCCACCCCGAGCTCGAGCAGCTGCGCGACCTCACCGAAGAAGAGCCGATGGAGATCGAGGCGTCGAAATACGACCTCGCTTACATTAAGCTGGACGGCAACATCGGCTGCATGGTGAACGGCGCCGGCCTCGCCATGGCGACGATGGACATCATCAAGCTGGAGGGCGGCGAGCCGGCCAACTTCCTCGACGTCGGCGGCGGCGCCTCGCGCGAAAAAGTCACCGCGGCGTTCAAGATCATCCTGTCCGATCCGGCGGTGAAGGGAATCCTCGTCAATATCTTCGGCGGGATCATGCGCTGCGACATCATCGCGGAGGGAATCGTCGCCGCAGCCCGCGAAGTGCAGCTCAGCGACCCGCTTGTCGTCCGGCTCGAGGGGACCAACGTCCAGCAGGGCAAGGACATTCTCGCCAGGAGCGGGCTTCCAATCATTGCCGCCAACGACCTCGGCGACGCCGCCCGGAAGATCGTCGCTGAAGTGAAGCACGCGGTTCCGGCGTGAGCGAAGGAAGCTGTCGCTGCGGGGCGGTGCGTTTCCAGGCGCAGGGCGCGCCTCTCGTCACGATGGCGTGCCATTGCACGGGTTGCCAGCGAATGACCGGAGGCGCTTTTTCGCTCAGCAGCCTCTTACCCGGACGACCGCTTCCAAGTCGTCGAGGGCGAGACCGTCCGCGGCGGCCTCAAGACTGGCCCGAACCACCGCTTTTGCGCATCCTGCATGAGCTGGCTGTACACGGTCCCGGACGGGTTCGAGGGCTTTGCGAACGTGCGCTCTTCGCTGTTCGCCGACGCTGCCGAGCATCGCCCCTACGTCGAGATGTGGACCAGCGAAGCGCTGCCGCTGGCGCAGAGCGGGGCGGAGGTAACATTCGAGACTGTGCCCGACGAGGCGCAATTCGGTGATCTGATGGCGAGCTATGCCGAGTGGGATGGAAGGGTGAAGCAATGAAACTGCTGGTCGCCGTCAAGCGGGTGATCGATTTCAACGTCAAGCCGCGCGTGAAGATGGACGGCTCGGGCGTCGATCTCGCCAACGTCAAGATGAGCATGAACCCGTTCGACGAGATCGCGGTCGAGGAAGCGATCCGGCTCAAGGAAAAGGGCGTCGCGACCGAGATCGTCGCCGTTTCGATCGGCCCGGCGAAGGCGCAGGAAACGCTGCGCACGGCGCTGGCGATGGGCGCCGACCGCGCGATCCTGGTCCAGACGGACGAAGAGGTCGAGCCGCTCGCCGTCGCCAAGATTCTCGCCACGATCGCCGGCGAGGAGCAGCCGCAGCTGATCGTCCTTGGCAAGCAGGCGATCGACGACGACAATAATGCGACCGGGCAGATGCTTGCGGCGCTCCTGGGTTGGCCGCAGGGCACGTTCGCCTCGAAAGTCGAGATTTCCGACGGCAAGACGATTGTGACTCGCGAAGTGGACGGCGGCCTCGAGACCGACGAGCTCAAGCTGCCCGCGATCGTCACCACCGACCTCAGGCTGAATGTGCCGCGTTATGCCTCGCTGCCCAACATCATGAAGGCGAAGAGCAAGCCGCTCGCGATGAAGACTCCCGACGAGCTGGGTGTCGATATCGGCCGGCGTCTCGAAACGCTGAAGGTCGCCGAGCCGCCCAAACGGCAGGCCGGCGAGAAGGTCGGCTCGGTCGACGAGCTGGTCGGCAAATTGAAGGCGTTGGGAGTGGTGCAATGAGCGTCCTGGTTCTGGTCGAGCACGACGGAAGCGCCATCAAGGATGCGACGCTCGCGGCGATCACGGCGGCCGGCAAGCTGGGCGAGGTGCACGCGCTGGTTGCCGGCAATGGGATGGACGGGGTCGCTTCCGCCGCGGCGAAAATCGCCGGTGTGGCCAAGGTTCTCGTCGCCGATGCGGCGCATCTCAGTCACGACCTTGCCGAGAATGTCGCTCCGGTCGCGGTGAAGCTGATGGAGGGTTACGATGCGTTCGTCACTCCGGCCACGACGTTCGGAAAGAACATCGCGCCGCGCGTCGCCGCGCTGCTCGACGTAATGCAGGTCAGTGACATCATTTCGGTCGAGGGCGCGGACACGTTCACCCGGCCGTTCTACGCGGGCAACGCGATCGCGACAGTGCGCTCGAAGGACGCGAAGAAGGTGATCACCGTGCGCGGCACGGCGTTCGAGAAGGCATCGCGCGAGGGAGGCAATGCGACGATTGAGTCTGTTGATGCGGGCAGCGATGCCGGCGCCAGCAAGTTCGTCAACCTCGAGGCATCGGAAAGCGAACGGCCCGAGCTTACCAGCGCGAAGATCATCGTCTCGGGCGGCCGCGCGTTCGGCAGCAGCGAGCAGTTCCACGCGCTGCTCGATCCGCTTGCCGACAAGCTCGGCGCCGGGGTCGGCGCGAGCCGCGCCGCGGTCGACGCGGGCTATGCGCCCAACGATTACCAGGTCGGGCAGACGGGCAAGATCGTCGCCCCCGAAGTCTATATCGCGATCGGTATCTCGGGCGCGATCCAGCACCTTGCGGGAATGAAGGATTCGAAGGTCATCGTCGCCATCAACAAGGACGAGGAAGCACCGATCTTCCAGATCGCGGACATCGGCCTCGTTGGCGACCTGTTCAAGATCGTCCCCGAGCTGACGCAGAAGCTCTGAGTCTGGACTGAACCGACCGGCCTCGCCTAATCTCCACGTGCTCGGGTCACGGGGGTGTGATGCGTATCAAATCCATCATCGCATGTGCGGCGCTGGCGCCGCTGGTCGCCGGCGCAACCCAGCCAGTGCGGCTGAAATCATCCAGTCCCTGGGTGCTCGACTATGCGGAGAATAGTTGCCGCCTGATGCGTACGTTTGGCGAAGGCGGCGCCAAAACCACGCTGTCGTTCGAAAGCGATGCGCCGGGCGAGATGGATATGCTCGTCGTCGGCAAGAATCTCGAAAGCTACAGAGAGCAGGTTCCGGCTCGATTCCTGCCCGTCCCGAGCAAGCCGTTCGACGGCGGCCCGGCCGTGTCGGTGGAAACGAAGTTGCCGGCGGTCCTGTGGCCGCATGTACACCTGCTGCCGGAGGCGATTCAGGCCAGGCTCGAACAAAAGGCGAAGGCAGCCGGATCGCGACCTGGCGTCCGGCCTCCCGCTGTCGACCCCGCAGAACGAGCAGTCATAAGAACCGAGCTGCAGGATTTTGCTTCCAAAACGACCGAACTGGAGATTCAGTCGCGCCGGAGCCGCCCGGTCATCCTCGAGACGGGCTCGCTCGGCGAACCTATAAAGCTGTTCAACAAGTGCCTTCGCGACTCGCTTCGGGACTGGGGAGTCGATCCAGACCTCGAAGATCGGATCGCCAGACGGGTATGGGCGCCAAATCCGGCGCAATGGTTCAGCTACCGCGATTACCCGTCCGCCATGATGATGCGCGGTGAACAATCGGAGGTGTCGGTACGTCTCTTGGTCGATGCGTCGGGGAGAGTGACAAAGTGCACGAGCCTCAGCCATTTCAAAGCGCCTGAGTTCAACCAGATCGTCTGCGACAAGATGATGAAGCGTGGGAAGTTCGAGCCCGCCGAGCTCGCCGACGGAACCAAAGTTCCCAGTTATTATACGAACCGCGTTGTGTTTCGACTGGCTCGGTAACGGTTACTGCGACTTGTGCTCTGCGCCGCGACCTCGCGTTGCTCGGATCGCCATGCTCGCCTGTCCGCCGGACAGGCTGTGCGTGACAATGGTGCCCAGGGGCGGAATCGAACCACCGACACCGTGATTTTCAGTCACGTGCTCTACCAACTGAGCTACCTGGGCTCCGGGAAGCGGGCGGGCCCGCCCGTTCGAGCCGCGCTCCCTAACCGTCGTCCTCGTCGCTGTCCACCCTGCCAAGGGGGAGCGACTCGTCGGCGGGTGGGCCGGGAATCCGGTAACCCTCGCCGAGCCATTTCAAAAGGTCGCGATCCTTGCAGCGGGGACTGCAAAAAGGCGCATGATCGGTCACCTCGGGCTTGCCGCAGATCGGGCAACGCTTGGCTTTAGACGCTCTCGGCATAGGCGCCCGAAATGGGTAGAGCGGGGTCCGCCCGCAAGCCAATCGCACCGCCGAGCTGGCGGGCGAGCGCGTCGAGCCAGTCCGGATGCGCCTCCAGAAGCTTGGCCACGGCCGGATGCGCAACCAAGCGTTTCGCTCCCGGCCGTTCGAACGCAGTGCGTCGAAGCAAGGCGCGGGCTTCGAAGGCGGCGCGGTCCTGCGCCAGATCGATCAGCGATGCTCGGGCGCGCGGGCGGACGACCTGAAGGAACCCGAAGCCGTTGACCGCGGTCCGCTCGAAGGGTTGGGGCAGGGCCTCGTCGAGGGCCGCCGCCGCAGCCAGGCGAGCGGCCTTGCTTCCGACTGTCGGCAGGTCGATTCCGATCGAGCCGCCGATGTCGAGCCGGCGGATGGCCTTCGCTGCTTCGGCCGTCCCGCGCGCCGCGAGTTCGGCCGGGTCGAGAAAGCCGTCGACGTCGATCAGGGTCATCGCCGGGGTCGCCGCAATGCGCAGCTCGCCGACGCCGAACGCCACGAGACCCGTGCGCGCCTGCTCGACAAGATCGTCCCAGCCGGCATTGCCTAGTTCGGGCGATGACAAGTGCAGCTCGCGTCCCTCGAACGGCTGCGATTGGCGCGGCGCTTCGTCGGTCACGCGCGCGAGCGGGCGTTTCCACGGCTCGGCGCCCGGGATCTTTTCTCGCGTAATTTCGACATTGATAGCCGCGCCTTCGCTCACATCCGGGGCGCCGCGAGGGAGCAGATATTCCTCGTCCCGATCATCCCGGGCGATCGCGTTTCGACCGGCGGTGACCAGGCGGGCGGCAATGATCGTGCCGGCAGGAGTCACTCCATCGAGCGCGATCCGCGCCTCCACGATCTCGCCGCCTTCGATCAATGCCGCGCGGGTCTCGCCGATGCCGCGCTCGATCAGCCATTCAGGCAATGGGGTAACCGGCGGATTTGAGCAGCACGCGCGCCTCGGCCAGCGGCAGGCCGACGACGTTCGAATAGCTTCCGGCGATATGCCGCACATAGACTTCGCCATATCCCTGGAGCGCATAGCCGCCGGCCTTGCCGCGCCATTCGCCGTGGTCGGCGTAATAGTCGATCTCGCTTTCCGACAGGCGTTTCATCGCGATCATCGTCTCGACCAACCGCTCGCGGGTGCCTTGGCCCGGCATCGCCAGCGCGACGCCGGTCAGGACCCGGTGCCGCCGCCCCGACAGCAGCCGCATGCACGCGCGCAGCGTCTCCTCGTCCTCGACCTTGGGCAGGATTCGCCGGCCGACCGCAACCACCGTATCCGCCCCGAGCACCAGCGCGTCCGGCTCGCTCGCTGCGACCGCCTCGGCTTTTTCGCGCGCCAGTCGAAGCGCGTGATCGCGCGGAAGCTCGCCCTTCACAACACTCTCGTCGACGTCGGCGGGAATGACGGCATCGGGCGTGATCCCAATCCGTGCGAGCAGGTCGAGACGCCGCGGGCTTGCCGAGGCGAGGATGAAACGCAGGTTCAGGTCCCCTGGGGACCGGGGCCCCCGCGGCCGGGCATGAAGCGGTAGGTGATGCGGCCCTTGGTCAGGTCGTAGGGCGTCAGCTCGACAAGCACTTCGTCGCCGGTCAGCACCCGGATCCGGTTCTTGCGCATCTTGCCGGCGGTGTGACCGAGGATCTCATGGCCGTTCTCGAGGTCGCACACGGAACATCGCATTGGGCAATAGCTCAACCACCTGCCCACGCATCTCGAGCAATTCTTCCTTGGCCAAAAGTCCCTGCTTCCTTGTCCGTTTAAAAAGTCGCGGAGCCTTAGCGGCGCGGGGCTGAAAAGGGAAGGCGGGCGACTAGATGGTGAGGACTGTCGATCCGCTGGTCTCCCGCGCCTCCAATGCGCGCTGCGCTTCGGCGGCGTCCTTGAGCGGGAAACGCTGCTTGATCTCGACCTTGACCTTGCCGCTCGCCACGACCGTCGAACAGCTCGCGCGCGGCAGTCTCGAGCTCGGCCCGCGTGGCGGTGTAATCGTACACGTCGGCCGGGTCAGGAACAGCGAGCCTTTCTGCTGCAGGACGCCGGGCGCGATCGGGTCCGGCGGGCCCGACGCATTGCCGAAGCTGACCATCAATCCGCGCCGCCGCAGGCAATCGAGCGACCTTAAAAATGTGTCCTTGCCGATCGAATCATAGACCACCGGCAGCTTCGCCCCGCTCGTGATGCGTTCGACCTCGGCGAGGAAATCCTCGCGGGTGTAGATGATTGGATGGTCGCAGCCGTGGGCGCGGGCGAGCTCGGCTTTCTCGTCCGAGCCGACGGTGCCGATCACGCTCGCGCCGAGCGCTTTCGCCCACTGGCAGACGATCAGGCCAACCCCGCCCGCGGCGGCGTGGATCAGGATCGTGTCGCCGGCCTGCACCCGGTAAACGCCGCGCAGCAGCATGTGCGCAGTCAGACCCTGGAGCATCATCGCTCCCGCTTGCTCGGTGCTGACTCCCTCGGGCAGCTTCACCAGCCGGCCGGCGTCGATCAGCCGCTCCTCGGCATAGCCGCCGATCGGCTCCGGCATAAGCGACGCGGTCGCCGGGGCTTCGAAGTCGCTGACGCCCGGGCCGACGCTTTCGACCACGCCCGCGCCCTCGACCCCCGGAGTGAACGGCAGCGCATGCGGATAGAGACCGGTGCGGTGATAGATGTCGATGAAGTTGAGGCCTGCCGCCTCCTGGCGCAGCTTGACCTGGCCGGGGCCGGGCTCGCCGACCTCGACCTCTTCCCATTTGAGGACCTCCGGCCCTCCGATCTCACGGATTCGAATGGCGTGCGGCATGGCGCGGCCTTGAACGCCTGTTCGCCGCAAAAGGAAAGCGGTTATGGAGGCGCCCATGGACCTCAGCGAATTCTCGACCACGCCCAAACGCATCCTCATCCACGACCCGGCCGACGGCGCGGCGCTGGGCGCGATGACCGGCGACCGGCTGGGTGAATGCAACTTCCTCGACCTTCCCGCCGCCGAGCGCTTCGCCGAGGAGTATCGCGGGTTGCGGGCGGCGCTCGCCGAGGCGGCCGAAGTGGTCACGCTCGCCGACCTGCTCGGCGACGATCCCGGCTTCCGCGCCGAGGCCGATTCGAACCCGAACCTCATGTTCGTTCGCGACAGCAGCATCACTTTGCCGTGGGCGCCCGATCTTTACGTTCCGGCGCGGCTCAATCTGCCGAGCCGGGCGAAGGAATCCGCCATTGCCGCCGCGGCGCTCGAACGGCTCGGGCTTCAAGCCCGCATTCCATTTCGGCGACGACGAATATGCCGAAGGCGGCGACGTGCTCCCGGCGATGGACGAAGGGCCAGCGGATCCTGCTCCTCGGCTTTGGCGTGCGCACGACCAAGGCGGCCGCGATCCGCCTCGCGCTCGAGTTGATCCCCGAGCATCTCGACCAGATCATCGGCCTGTCGCACGACCCCGAACTTCTGCACCTCGACACCGGCTTCACCGTCCTTCCCAACCGGGTGATGCTCGCCGCCGCGGGCATGTTTCATTCGGGCTTCCTGATCGACCGCGAGCGCGCAATCCACTCCATCGACCCGATCGCGCATGCCGAGCGCCTCGGCTTCACCATCATCCGCTGCGACAAGGCCGACGCGATCGCTCACGAGCGCTGCAACCTGCTTCCGCTGGGCGAAGGCCGCTATCTGGCGTTCGACATGCCCGCGGAGCTGGAGGCCGAGATCGAGGACAAGGCCGGGGTCACAGTCACCTGCCATGCCCGGCCGCGAGATCGCCAAGGCGACCGGCGGGGTCCATTGCCTGACCCGGCCGGTCTACCTTTAGGTCAGTTTGTCGTAACTGATGTCGGTCGCGACATATTCGTTCTTGAGCTTGCGCTGGCCGCCCGCGAACGGTCCGGTTCCGAATGGATGCAGGGTGAGCTTGGGCATGTTGTCGCTGGCGCGGTGTGCTTCCACGCGTTCAGGAAATCGCCGTTGATGGCCGCGAGACGCTCGAACAGCTCATCGCCGAGCGCGTCTGAATTGCCCGGCATCTGCGCGCCCTCGCACAGCTCGACCGCGATCTCCATCCGCTTGTTCGCCTGCGCATCCTCGTAGCTCAGGAGCCGGTAGGTGTTGACGACCGGCGCCAGCGCCTCGACCGCGTAGACCGCCTCGCGAATGCTCTCGGGCGTGACGTTGGCACCGTAATAATCGATCGACATGTCCGACCGGCCGTAGAGGAACAGCAAAGGCAGGTCGGTCTGGAGCGCGTCCTCGGTCAGAAGATCGGTGCGGCTCGGTCTCGCGCAGGATCCGCGTGAGCTGGGGAAAGCGCAGCACGTGGCCGCGGTCGTGGATGTTGTACCGGACCTTGGGCGCGATGTGGTACGGCCGCGACATGGTGACGACCAGCTCGCCCGCCGCATTGGTCTCCACATAATAAGCCATCGGATTGTACTGGAAGATCATCGGCGTCACGCCGTAATCGGTGCGGATGAGCGCGGCGCGCAGCTCGGGATCGTCCGAGATGGCGCGCCGCAGCGCGATGCACAGTTCGGTCTCGATCGCCATGTTCACTTCGAGGTCCGAAGCGCCGTAGCTTCCGACGACGCGCTTGAAGCGCTTGGCGAGGTAGGTGCGTAGTCCCTCGGAAATGCCTTCGCCGCCATAACCGGCATCGACGACATATTCGTCCCAGTCGATCCTGCGGTCGTCGGCCAGCCCTTTGAGGAAGGGCGGATAGCCCATCACGACGTAGCGGTAGCCGGGGCCGAACTCGAGCATCGTGCCGACGATCTTGTCGAGGTTGGGGCCGGTCGATTTGACGATCGAGCTCGGGGTCAACGACAGCGACACGTTCATGCCGGTCGCCCAGGCGCCGAGCGCGAAGGCGTTGAGGATGAATACCGGGCGATGGCGGTCGACCGACTCGCGGTAACTCAGCCGCATCATCTGGCTGACGATCTGGCGCTCGACGGGCCCGCGCACCCAGCTCGTCGGAGTCCCGCTCGAGCCCGAGCTTTCGTCGACCATCACGCCCCTGCGCGGCAGTTTGCCGCCCTTCATCCGCTGGTGGATCGGATAGGCCTTGACGTAGCTCGCCTTGTCCATCTCGGGGATCGCCGAAAGGTCGGGGAACAGGCCGGGCGTCAAATGGAGCTCGGGCAGGCCGCCGCGCTTGTCGATATAATCGCGGTAGGCGGGCACCCGGCGGTAGGCCAGATAGAAGCTTCGCCACGCGCGCCAGATGCCTAGCTTCCAGCGGGTTCGCTCATAGCCTGGCATCAGGAGCAATTTGTAGCCGACGCCGGACCAGGCGAACGCCCGCTCGGCGGTGTCGATGAGGGCGACCAGCGCGAACGCCGGCATCCTCAGCGCCGATCTCAGGGCGCGCAGAGCGTGACTTCCTCGAGCGGCAGGCGATGGCTGAGCGGCGGCTCCTTGCTCGATCCCAGTCTCAGAAGCAGCCAAACCATGTCCTCCCCGCCCTTTTCCTCGCCGAGCGACAAATAACGGATCATGTTGGTCCGCGCTTCCTCGCTGGTGATCACCGAGCCGTATGGGTGCCAGTAGATGCCGCGGCTGGTCAGGATCAGCCACAGGCGGATCATGCACTTGCCCGCCGCGACCCACTCGCGGCTGTCGCGATAGGGGCCGCGCAGCCAGCCGATGGTGCCGATGCCCTTCATCGTCGAGCCGTAGACCCAGCCGACGACATTGCGCACGCCGGGCAGCGTCCAGAAACGGTGGCGGGTGAAGAAGCTGCGGAACAGGGCCGGCGAGAAGGTCAGGCAGCGCGCCGACAATCCGTCGCGCATCAGATCTTCTTCACGGCGATTATAGCGCAGCCATTTGGTCAGCTCGTCGCGCAGCGGATCGTTGTCGAGGTCGTGGAACAGGGCCTGGCGGTTGAGCTCGACCACCCAGCGAATCGCTTCGCGGTCGCTGCGGGTCTCGAAGCGATGGCCGAGCCGCTCGGCCTCGGCCTTCAGCTCGGCGATGACCGCGTCGGGCACGGGCCGGCCGTCGTAGGGCAGGCGCGAGGTGTGCCGGTCGACGATCAACTGGGGGTCGAGGTCGGGGAGCTGCTTGCCCGCGTCGACGAGCGTTAGTCGGGCGAGCACTTGCGGCGTCTCGGTGTCGCCCTCCGGATACATCGGCCGATGGTCCCAGTGCGCGTCGAGCTCGTAGCCGAGCGAATGCGCGGCGATCGCGCAAATCTCGGCGAAGATCCCGGCGGTCAGCCAGGTGAACCGGCCGAGCGGATCGGCGGTCGGAAGCCCGCGCCGGGGCAGAAACAGCAATTCGGCGGTGACATGATCGAGGATGCGCAGGCGGAACGGCTGCGTGTTGTGCGGGCTGGGGCAGCGCTGCGCATAAGGTGCGATGGCCTGCCAGGGGGTACGCGACATGGTCACGCCCCTAGCCTACAGCCGTTGCCAATATCTGAAAGCCAAGATCTCCGCTCATCCTCCCCTGCATTTGCAGGGGAGGGGGACCAGCGAAGCTGGTGGAGGGGTTCTTCTTGCCGACGCTCTAGAACCCCTCCACCGTCTTCGTTCGATGTCCCCCTCCCCCGGAAATCCGGGGGAGGACGGATCAACCCGCAGCGTGGGCCGCCAGCGCCGCCAGCATCAGCAACGCGACGATGTTGGTGATCTTGATCATCGGATTGACGGCCGGCCCGGCGGTGTCCTTGTAGGGGTCGCCGACGGTGTCGCCGGTCACCGCGGCCTTGTGCGCTTCGCTGCCCTTGCCGCCATAATTGCCGTCCTCGATATATTTCTTGGCATTGTCCCAGGCGCCGCCGCCGCTGGTCATCGAGATCGCGACGAACAGGCCCGACACGATCACGCCTAGCAGCAGGGCGCCGACCGCGGCCAGCCCGTTCTCCTTGCCGCCGACCGCTCCGATGAGGAAGTAGACGACGATCGGCGCGAGCACTGGAAGCAGCGAGGGCAGGATCATCTCGCGGATCGCGGCCTTGGTCACCAGGTCCACCGTGCGCGCATAATTGGGGCGCTCGGACCCGTCCATGATTCCGGGATGATCGCGGAACTGCGCACGCACCTCCTCGACCACGGCGCCGCCGGCGCGGCCGACCGCGGTCAGCCCCATCGCGCCGAACAGATAGGGCAGCAGCGCGCCCAGCAGCAGCCCGACGATCACATAGGGGTTGGACAGGTTGAACAGGGTGTCGAGGCTGCTGGTGACCCCGATCTGCGAGCCGAATTCGCGCAGGTCGGCGGTGTAAGCGCCGAACAGCACGAGGGCGGCAAGCCCGGCCGAGCCGATCGCATAGCCCTTGGTGACCGCCTTGGTGGTGTTGCCGACCGCGTCGAGCGCGTCGGTGCGCGACCGGACTTCGCCTTCGAGGCCCGACATTTCAGCGATTCCGCCGGCATTGTCGGTCACCGGGCCGTAGGCGTCGAGCGCGACGACCATGCCGGCGAGCGCGAGCATCGCCGAAGCCGCGAACGCGACCCCGAGGAAGCCGGCGAGCTGATAGCTGCCGATCAGTCCGGCGACGATCACCAGCGTCGGCAAAGCCGTCGATTCAAGGCCGATGGCAAGGCCCTGGATGACGTTGGTCGCATGGCCGGTCTGCGAAGCCCTGGCGATCGACTGGACCGGGCGATGGTTGGTGCCGGTATAATATTCGGTGATCCAGACGATGAGCGCGGTCACCGCCAGGCCGATGAAGCTCGCCCACACCAGGTTCATGGCGGGGAAGCTGGCTCCGGTGTTGGTGGTGACCGTCTGATTGAGGTCGCCGCCGAGCGTGTACCAAGCCGCGCCGTAGATGGCGGGGACGGCAAGCAAAGTCGCGGTCCAGAAGCCCTTGTACAAAGCGCCCATGATCGAGCCGTTGCGGCCGAGGCGGACCATGTAGGTGCCGATGATCGAGGTGATGATGCACACCCCGCCGATCAGCAGCGGCAAGGTCATCAGCGGGACCAGCTGCGGTGCGCTGCCGAGCGCCAACGCGACCGAGACCATGGTGATCCCGACCGTGACGACATAGGTTTCGAACAGGTCCGCGGCCATTCCGGCGCAGTCGCCGACATTGTCGCCGACATTGTCGGCGATCACCGCCGGGTTGCGCGGATCGTCCTCCGGAATCCCGGCTTCGACCTTGCCGACCAGGTCGGCCCCGACGTCGGCGGCCTTGGTGAAGATGCCGCCGCCGAGACGGGCGAAGATCGACACCAGCGATGCGCCGAGCGCGAGCGCGGTCAGTGCGGTCACGACCGCGCGGTCATTGGGTGCGTAGCCGCCGGGGCCGGTCAGGTACCAAAACAGGCCCGCAACCGCGAGCAGCGCCAGTCCGGCCACCAGCATGCCGGTGACGGCGCCGGCGCGGAAGGCGGTGGTGAGGCCTTTCTGGAGGCTGCTGCGGGCGGCCTCGGCGGTGCGGACGTTGGCCCGCACCGAAATGTTCATGCCGATGAAGCCGGTCGCGCCCGACAGGATCGCACCGATCAGGAAAGCGATGGTCGAGAGCCCGCCAAGAAAGACATAGATCAGGATCGCGACGACAACGCCGACGACGGTGATCGCGGTATACTGGCGGCGCAGATAGGCGCGGGCACCCTCCTGGATCGCGGCTGCGACCTCGATCATACGCTGGTTTCCGGCGGGCGCGCGAAGCACCTGCTGGCTGGTGACAATTCCGTACAGCACGGCGGCGACGCCGCAGGCGATCGCAATCAAAAGCAAATTCATCGGTGGTCTATCCCCGTTTTCGCGGCAAACAGAAGTGGCCGGCGACACGCGCGCAGCCGGAAGTGTGGCGCCCCTTTATGAGGCGCGGCGCGCGCTTGCAACTACGGGGATTAGTTGGATTAGTGGAGCAGCAGGGCCGCGGCCATTCCGGACGCGATTCCGCTAAGTGCGACCAGCCATTGGCGAAGCGGAATTGCCGCGATGTTCATGGCCCAATCTCTCCGGCAATGCGACGGGTTTCCCGCCGCTGACCAGTTGAAGGGAACCAACGCCAGCGGCGAGTTTCCCGAGCCGGGTAATTGTCGTCCCCGAAGGTAAACAAAGTGTTGAGAAATCGGCCGGAAGCGCGACGAGCAACGCGTAATCGTCGCCCGCCGTGGCAGCGAACAGCCGCGCCTCCTGATCGTCGCCGCGCACTGCCATGAACGCATCCGACAAGGGCAGAGAGTCGAGATCGATGACCGCGCCGCAGCCGCTCGCTTCGGCCATCCGCCGCGCGTCGAGCAGCAGGCCGTCGGACACGTCCATCATCGCGTGCGCATGGGGCGCCAGCGCCTGTCCCGGCGGCGAGCAGCGGAACCGGCCGGCGGTAGGCATCGACCAGCGGTCCGGACGCATTCCTTGTCCGCGCGCAATTGCTCGAGACCCGCGCCCGCATCGCCGAGATTTCCGACCAGCCACAGGCCGTCGCCGGGCTTGCCGCCAGAGCGATCCGGAACCTTGCGCCCCGGCCCGCCCGATCGCGGTCAGCCCGAGCACCCGCGGCGCTCCTGCCGGAAGCGCAATGGTGTCGCCGCCGATCAGCGGAGGCCGTAGGTGTCGCAGGCGGCTTCGACGCCGCCGATGAACTCCGCCTCCCAATCGCCGTCGCCCGACAGGGTCAGCGACAGCAAGGCCGCGGCGGGCGCGGCGCCTTTTGCCGCGAGGTCCGACAGGTTCACCGCCACCAGCTTCCAGCCGACGCTCGCCGGCGGATCGAACGGCAGGAAGTGCATGCCTTCGGCGATGCTGTCGTGGGTGATGACCAGCCCATCGAACACCGCCGCATCGTCAATGAAGGCCGCGCGCCGCGGGGTCGGTCGCGATGCGGCGCAGCCGGGCGATGGCCTCATTAGACGTCATTGCGAGCGAAGCGAAGCAATCCAGCCTTTGTTGCGGCGCTGGATTTCCGCGTCGCTGCGCTCCTCGCAATGACGGGCAGAGCGGGCCTCCTTCGCGATCGCGTCGAGGATGCCGTTGACGAAGCCGCTCTCGCGCTTGTCGTAGAAGGCGTGGGCGACGTCGACATATTCGGAAATGACCGAGCCGACCGGAACGTCGGGCCGGGCGATCAGCTCATAGGCCCCGGCGCGCAGGATCGCGCGCATCGGCCGGTCGAGCCGCTCCAGGCTCCAGCCTTCGGCCAGCCGGGCGGAAATGGCGCTGTCGATGTCGCGCGCGGCGCGCGTCGGCCCCGGTCACGATGTCGTCGAAGAAATCGCGCTCGGCGTCGTGATATTGCGCGTCCTCGATCGTCGCGCCGAGCCGGTGATCGTGGAATTCCTTGAGCAGGCGCGGCAGCGGCGTGCCCTCCATCTCCTGCTGGTAGAGCGCCTGGACCGCGGCGAGGCGCGCGGCGGAACGCGAAATGGATCGGGCCTGGCTCATGCCGCCGGAGCCGTAGCGCTCGCTTGTGCGGCAAGGAAGGGCCCGAGCGCTGCAGCCACCTCTTCGGGTGCCTCCCACGGCGCGAAATGGCCGGCATCGGGCAGCCGCACGATCGTTAGATCATCGACCATCTCCTCGAGCCCGTTGAGCTGGACGGGAAGCAGCGCCTTGTCCTTCATCCCCCAGATCACCAGCGTCGGCACCGCCACCTTGGGGAAAGCCCGGAGCAGGAAATCGGGCAGCGGTACCGTCACCCCCGGCGGCGGGACGATCACCTTCGATCCCCGATACCAGTTGAGCATCGCGGTCAGCCCGCCGGGCCGCGACCAGTCGGCGAGATATTGCTCCTTCTCCGACTCCGGGATCGACGCGATGTCGACGTGCTTGGCGAAACTCTTCCGAAAGAAGGCGTCATAGCCCATCGCCTCGACCGCCTGCTCGAACCCCGGCTGGCGGAAGGCGGTGATGTATTGCGACGCCTCGCGCTGATCCGCGTCCTCGATCACGCTTTTCTGGAAGATCAAAGGGTGCGGCGCGTTGATGATCGCCAGCCGGGTCAGCCGCGGATCGCCGCGAAGCGCCGCGTTCCATGCGATCGCGCCGCCCCAATCATGGCCGACCAGGGCAAAGCGCTCGAGCCCCAGCGCCCCGGCCAGCGCGAAAATGTCGGCGACCAGTCCGTCGCTCGCATAGGCCTCGACTTCCTGCGGCCGGTCCGAAGCCCCGAACCCCCGCTGGTCGGGCATGACAAGGTAGAAGTCGTCCTGCAGCCGCGGCGCAATCTCGCGCCAGGTGCGGTGCGATTCCGGAAAGCCGTGGAGCAGGATGACCGCGGGGTTTGACGGATCGCCGGCGACGCACGACGTTCAGGTTGACGCCGGTGCACTGAGCGAAACTCGCCGGAACTCGGTCACGGGTCCGCCCGCCCCACGGCTTGTCGGGCTCGGCAAGGATGTCGGCGTCGCGCCCGACGAATTCGTGGTGCAGCGTGTCGATGTCGGGCGTGGAGATGAAGTCGAAATAATTGTGATCGCCGAGGTCTTTCGCCTCGATAGTCCCGGGGCATCGTCCGAGCATCATCCGAATGTCGTCGCGGATCAGGCCGCGCCAATTGTCCGTATTCTCGCACTCGAGTCGCGATGCCGAGCTGCTCGAGGCAATAAGCCTGCCTCGCGGTGGAGGTCGTGGACCGCAAGGACATAGCCATGCTGCGACAGTCGGGCGGGCACTGCCTCGTCGTCGCCTCTCACGGGTAGCTGACCGTCCGGACCACCTCGGGGAACGGGAATGAACTCCTGGTCGTCGCCCGGGATCAGCGGGAAGCGCTGCGCCTTCCAATCCTCCTTCGCCTGGTTGAGCCGGTCGCGCGACGAGCTGACGAAGTTCCAGAACACGTGGCGCGGCGTGGTGAACGCGCCGCCGCCCATCAGCATCACCCGCCCGTCGCCCGCACAGCCGCGCCTCGTGGCCGGGCGCGAGGACGTAGAGCACGAACGGCTCCAGCGCCTGCCCGTCGAGCTCGGCCGAGCCGCCGACCAGCATCACCGCGCGCTCGTCGGCTTCGGCCTCGACCGGGATCGAGCCGCCGGCGGCCAATTCGATGTCGGCATAGATGGTCGGCGAAAGGCACGGAGTCGCCGCCTCGGCGCCCCACAGCTTGCCCATCAGCACGCGCGCACTGGCACCCCCGTCCTCGACCAGCGGCAGCCCGTCGCCCGGCGACATGATCGAACGCCGGATCGATCTCCTCGCGCCCGTCGGGCAAGGCCAGCCAGGTCTGCATTCCATACAGGCTCGGGCCTGTCCGCCCGCACCTCCTGCGGCGAGCGCTCCGAATGGACGATCCCGCGCCCCGCGGTCATCAGATTGATCGCGCCCGGCTCGATCACTGCATGCGATCCGATGCTGTCGCGGTGCTCGATCGCGCCATCGAACAGATAGGTCACCGTGGCGAGGTTGATGTGCGGGTGCGGGCGGACGTCCATGCCCTGGCCCGCGGGCAGCCGCGCCGGCCCGAACTCGTCGACGAAGATGAACGGCCCGACCATTGTCCGCTCGCGGCTCGGCAGGGTGCGGTGGACCTTGAAGGCGCCAAGGTCGTGGGTGACCGGCGCAATGGTCTGGAGGATGCTGTTTTCAACCGTAGCCATCATTGCTCTCCCGGTGCCGTCGCGCGGACCGGGAGAGCGCTGATACGCCTCCTCAAGCCTCCGCGTCGTCGGCGTTCTTAGCCCAACGGCGGAGCGCGCGCATCGGTCGAGTTCGCCACAGGGCGACAAGCGCCGCAATGAGGAGGCCGACGGGAACGAGCACGGCCAGGGCCTGGAGCAGGATTTTCACCAACCAGACAATTGTCGTGACGAATGTCTGCCACGCTTCACGCACCGGATTGCCTCTGAAGCCCGGCACGCCGCCGCGGCCGTAATAGTGGAATTCCATCGGCGTGCTGGCGAGCACAGCCTGGCTCGACTCGATGGAACGGGTTTGTTCGGAAGCCTGCTGCTGCAGCGCCTCGATCTGGCTTATGAGATTGGCACGAGCCTCGGTTCCGGGCTTAGTCTTGGCAAGCTCTTGTTCAAGCCGCGCGATCTGGGCCGAGACGCTGCTCTTTTGCTTCGTTGCCTGCTCGATCACCTGGCCTTCGTCGGAACTGCCTATCGCCAGGCGGAATAGTTTCCCGTCGTTGCCCTCAACCAGTTGCTGTGCCGATTTTCCAAATTGTCGCGCAATGGAAGGGTCGAGCTTGAGGTCCAGCTCCGCCGTGACCTGTTCGTTCTGATCGACCGTGTACGTCATTCCGGTAATTCGGCAACGTGCGAGGCTGAGCTTCTCACAGGCCGACGCGTGGGCCTCTTGAGCAGCGGCATTCGCTTGTCGGGAAGGCTGAACTCATAAGCGTAGTTAAATGCGACGCCGGGTGCGGTCGTTGGAGAAATATCGGGAGACGAACTTGCCTCTCGCGCATCTTGTCGGCCGGCTTGGTCACCGCCCTTAGAGCAGGAGCAAAGGAGGAGCGCTGTTGCGGCGAGCGATGCGAGGCGGATGGGACGAGACGGCATTTCGGTCTCCCTGGCTTCAATTCGGCAGGGCCCGAATAACCTAATCTCTAGTCTACGACTAGGGTTTATTTTCCCCCGGCGCGGAGGCCCTGATCGACAAGGCGTGGACCCGCTCGTCCATCAGGTCGCCGAGCGCGGAATAGACCATCCGCTGCCGCTCGACGCGGGACTTTCCGGCAAAGGCGGGGCTTTCGATCGCCAGGCTGAAATGGCTCTCGCCGGCCGGGTCGTAGCCGCCATGGCCGCGATGCGCTTCGCTGTCGTTGGTCAGCTGGATTCGGGTCGGCGACAGGGCCTCGAGGCGGCGCAAGCATTTCGGTCGCCACCGGACCGGTTTCTTGGGCGTTCATGGCCATTATATAGGGCGGTTCGAGCAAGAGAGTAACGTGGCGACGAAGCAATCAAGGATGCATGGCCGGATCGAAGGGGCGAGGGCGCATTGCGCGGTCCCGGGCTGCGGCGCGCCGGGCGAATTCAAGGCACCGCTCGAGCCCGCCGATTTCGACGGGCCGGGCAGCTGGCGGTTCCTGTGCCTCGACCATGTCCGCGAGCACAATGCGAAGTATAATTTCTTCAACGGCATGAGCCCCGAGGAGATCAGCGCGGCGCAATCGCCGCTCGCCGGCTGGGACCGGCCGAGCCGCAGGTTCGCCGCCAACGGCGCCGACCCGCCGCCCAGGTGGAGCGATTTCGCCGACCCGCTCGACGCAATCTCGACGCGCTTCCGGCAGTCAACCGCGACCGCATGCCTTCGCGCTTCACCCGCGCCGAGCAACGCGCGCTGACGGTGCTTGGCCTGGGCGAGGACACCGAGCTTCACGCGCATCCGCCAGCGCTATTCGCTGCTGGTGCGGCGCTATCATCCCGACAAGAACGGCGGCGACCGTTGCACGAGCGGCGCCTGGGCGAAGTGATCGAGGCCTGGCAGCTGCTGCGGAAGTCGGCGGCCTTGAGCTTAGTCGCGGTCGGGCGCGCCGAGCGGGAAGTAATGACGGTAAGGACGGCCTTCGTCGACCGCGCGGGCGACAATGGGATGCGCCAGAAGCCGCGCGCGATAGGCCGCCAGCTTCGGCCGCTTCGGCGCCGATCTCCTCGACCCAGTCGGCGTAGAATAGCGACGGCGCGGCGGCGCAGTCCGCCAGGGTGAACTGCCTCGCCGACCGCCCAGGGCTCGCCAAGTTGGCTCTCGAGCCAGTCGTAAGCGACGTGCAGTTTCTCGCGCGCTCGCGCCTCGCCGTAAGCGTCGCCCTGCGCCCTTCGGGCCGAAGCCTGTTGGCCACCGGCACCTGCATGTTGCTCATCACGTGGAGGTCGAAGAAGCGGTCGAGCAGGCGCACGCGCCGGCCGAGCTCGCCGTCGGGAATCCAGCGGTTGGGGCCCGGATGATGGGCCTGGAGATGCTCGATGATGCAGGTCGTCTCGATCACCGGCCTGCCGTCGTCGAGCAGCAGCGGGAACAGCGCGAACGGCGAGTGCCGCTTGAGCTCCTCGAAATTCTCGGGATACTCCTGCTCGAGCATCCGATACTCGAACGGCGTTTCGTCCGCCCAAAGCGCGATCAGGACTTTCTGGGTGTAAGACGAAAACGGGTGCCCGAAGAATTCGAGGCTCATGCGTCCTCCATCGCCGGCGCCCTTTCCGTGTCGGAAGCTTGCTCGGGATAGCTCAGGTTGGGGAAGAAATCGCCGCGGCCCTCGGGGCTCATGTCGAGCAGGCCCCAGACCGGGTCGACGAGGTCGCCGGCGCGGTGGTTCTGGCCGGGCTCTTCCGGCGCATAGACCAGCTCGCTGCCCCAGAAGTGGCGGATCGGTAGTCGCCGTCCCTGCGGAACACATTGTACATCGGCTCGTCGCAATTCGGCCGAGACTCGTGGTCGCGCTCGGTGCGCATCGCCGGGCTGAGCTTCGACGTGTCGCCGAAATAATCGCCGGTATAGTCGTTGCCCTCGGTGCCGAGAGCAGGTTGAGATTGCTCCCAGCCGCGCTCGTGCGCCAGCGCAATGCAGCCGGGCGAGCGGCGACTTGGCGACGATGTATATCGGCAGGCGCTGCTCGGCGTGCGCAGCCGCTGCCGTCGAGCCCGTCGAGCGTGTGCGTGCACGCCGGGCAGGGCTCGTTGCGCTCGGGGCCGTACATGAAGCTGTAGAGGAGGATGCTCGGCTTGTCCCCGAACAGCTCGGGACAGGCGTACTTTCTCCGGCAGCTCGTTGGCGCCGATGCGCTCGAACTCATAGTCCTCGGGCACCTCGCCGCCGGGCGGCAAGCGCGCGGCGCATGCGCCGCCACCGCCTCGATCTGGCGGCGAAGCTCGATCTCGGCGTCGAGCAGGCGCATTGCGCGCCGCGCGATATTCGCGCGCTTTCGTCGGGATAGCTCAGATGTTCCATGTCACGCCTCCTCTGTTCGACCCATCTTCTCGCGCAGCTCGAGCTCGGCCTCGCTCGGCGCCTTGGTCGCGAAGGTGCCGGTCGGCACTTCGCCGGCCGGCTCGTAGGCTGGCGAAGACGACGCCCTTGTCCGACACGAAATGCTCGATCAGCTTCAGCGCGCCGGCGCTTCTCCGATCCGTCGAAGATGCGCTTGCCCTCGCCGAGCACGACCGGGAAGGTCATCAGCGACCAGCCGGTCGATCAGCCCGGCGGCGAGCAGCGGCGGATAGAGCGTGCTGCTGCCCTGGATGAGCAGGTCGCGGCCTTCGCTCTGCTTGAGCTCGGCGACCGCCTCGGCGGTGTCGCCCGACAGCTTGTGGCTGTTGCTCCCACGCCAGCGGCTCGTCCGAATGGGTCAGCACATATTTGTTGATGCGCTGGAACTTGCTCGCCGATCGGATTGTCCTGGTTGTTCGGCCAGTAAGCGGAGAAGATGTCGTAGGTCCGCTTGCCGAGCAGCAGGTCGTAATCGGCCATCGATGACCTTGCCGAACGGCTGCCCAGGCTCTCGTCCCAGAAGTGGAAGCGACCAGCCGCCGAAGCGGAAGCCGCTGGTCGGATCCTCTTCCGGCCCGCCCGGCGCCTGCATGACGCCGTCGAGCGACTGGAAGACGGCGCCGGTCAGCTTACGCATTGACGGTCTCGCCCTTGAGCGCGGCCTCGATCTTGGCGATGTCGATCTTGCTTCATCGTCATCATCGCCTCGAACGCGCGCTTGGCCGCGGCCTTGTCCGGACTGGTCGTCGCTTCGAGCAGCACGCGCGGCGTGATCTGCCAGGAGAAGCCCCATTTGTCCTTGCACCAGCCGCAGGCGCTTTCCTCGCCGCCGTTCTCGGTGATCGCGTTCCAGTAGCGGTCGGTCTCTTCCTGGTCCTCGGTCAGGACCATGAAGCTGACCGCCTCGTTGGGCTTGAAGTTGGGGCCGCCGTTGAGGCCGACGAAGGACTGGCCGAGCACGGTGAACTCGACCGTCAGCTCCTCGCCCTCCTCGCCGCCCGGGAAAGTCGGACGGCGCGCATGTGCGCCTTGCCGACCTGGCTGTCGGGGAAGACCGAGGCATAGAATTCGGCGGCCTTGCGCGCCTCGCCTTTGTCGAACCACAGGCAGGTGGTCAGCTTGTTGCTGCCATGATTCTCTCTCCTTCAGGCTTTGCCGACCGACGAGCGCGAATTCGGCGCCCTGCGGGTCGGTGCCGATGATGATCCAGTCGCCGCTCGGCACCTCGTGCGGGCCCATGTGGATCGGTGCCGCCCTTGGCTTCGGCAGTCGCCTTGGCGGCGGCGATCGACGGCACGCGGATATAGTAGCGCCAGCTGCGGCTGCTGGCCCGGCATCGACGCCGCACAACGCGCCGATGCGCGTCCCGTGATGGTCGAAGAAGCGATATTCGCCCATCTCGCCCATCGGCATGAAGTCGTCGCTGACCCAGCCGAACTGGTCGCCGTAGAATTGCGCGGGCCGCCGCCGGATCGGCTGGTCGACAGCTCGTTCCAGCGCGACGCGCTGCTCCTGGTCGGGCGAGAAGACGTCGCTTTGCGCGTTCTGGCTTGCCCGCCGGCGGGATCGGCTTCATCACGTAGAAGGGCGCGCCCTGCGGGTCGGCGACCATCGCGATCCGGCCGACATTGGGGATGTCGATCGCCGGCATCAGCGCCTTGCCGCCGGCCTGCTTCGATCTTGCGCGACCGCCTGGTCGACGTCGGCGACGTCGATGTAGCCGAGCCAGGTCGGCCGTGCGCCGTGCTGCTGCATCTCGTCGGTCAGCGGCAGCACGCCGCCGGCGAAGCCGCCGTCGCTGCGGCTGATCATGCGGTAGCCGCTGATACTCCGGCAGCGCCTTCGCCGATGTCCCAGCCGACGACCGCGTCGTAGAAGGCCTTCGCGCCGTCGGGGTCGGGGGTCATCAGCTCGTACCAGATGAAATCGCCCGGCGGGGTTCGGTCCGTTGTCGTTGCGCGCCGCGGGCGCCGCAGTCTCGTCGAACGTCAGTCATGGTTCGATCTCCTTTTCTGACTTCAAGCGCCGTGTCAGGCGGTGACGGGCGGCCCGCTTCCTGGCGGCGGTCTGCTGGCGGTGTCGACGATCTTCTCGAAGCCGCCCCAGAACATGCGCTTGCCGTCGAACGGCATCTCGCCTTCGGGCTTCAGGCTCTCGTCGGCCATGATCTTCCTTCCACGCCTCGTCGCGGGTCGCCTTGTCGGGCCATTCGATGAAGGAGAAGACGACGTTCTCGCCGTCCTCGGCCTTCACCGCGCGATAGAAGTCGGTGACCTTGCCCTTGCGGACGTCGTCGGCAAGCGCCTCGATCGACGCGCGTCGCGCCATGCTCGCGGAACACCTTCGCCATTTTGGACGCGAGCTCGCGATAGGCGTCGCGCTTGCCCTCGGGCACCGGCACGACGAAGCCGTCGGTATAGCCGCCGCCGGCCGAGCCTTCCTCGACGATCGCGTCGAAGCCGCCCATGATCATGCGCTTGCCGTCGAACGGCATGTCGGCGCCCATTTCCTTCATGCGCGGGTCGCTCATCATCTTCTCGTTGGCGGCGTCGCGGGCCTGCTTCGATCGGGATATTCGAACCAGGAGAAGACGACCTTCTCGTCGGGCTTGGCGTCGACCGCCTTGCGGAAGTCGGTGACCTTGCCTTCGGGAACGTCGCTGTCCCAGGCCTCGACCATGCGCGCTGACACCCGATTCCTGGAACATCGGCGCGAACTCGCGCGGCATGCTTGCGATAGGCGTCCTTGTTGGCCTCGGGCACGGGCACGATGAATCCTTCGAAATAGGTCATGCTGCTGCTCCTTCGGGTTGGTGTTCGCGGAACGTCGCGAGCTGGTCGGCCAGCGCGCGCTGGAATGCGGGGCGCGCTTCGCCGCGCTTCAGATAGGCGTCGAGGTTGGGGAATTCGGCGACCAGGTCGGTGTGGCGGAGGAACCGCAAGACGTCGTGACCATGATCAGGTCGCCGATCGTGAAGCGGTCGCCCTCGAGCCATTCCTTGTCGCCGAGCCAGTCGGAGACGCGCTTGAGCTTGAGCCTGGCGAAATCCTCGGCGCCGGGCCGGCGCAGCTTCGCCCATTCCTCGTCGGCGAAGAAGACGTCGATCAGCAGCAGGTTGAGGATCGCCGGCTCGACGCTGTTGAGCGCCGCATAGGTCCATTGGATCGCGCGATACTTGCCTTGCGGATCGCGCGGCAGCAGCGCTTCGCTCTTCTCGCCGATATATTGGACGATCGCGCCGCTCTCGAAGATCTGCACCTCGCCGTCGTTGAAGCACGGCACCTGGTCGAACGGCTGCTCCGTGAGATATTCGGCCGGGCGTTCCTGGCCGAGCAGGCGAACCCGATAGTCGAGCCCGGCTTCCTCGAGCGCCCAGCGGGCGCGCAGGTCGCGGACCACGCCCTGGGCGAACTCCGGCACCCAGCGGAAGGCGGTGATCTCGATCGCCGCGTTGGGATTGACTGGCATTCTTCCCTCCTACGGTACGAATGTTACGCGGCGGATTCGGTTGCCGCCTCTTCGACCGGGTGTGCGCCCTGTTCGGCGAACGCCGGGTCCATCCACATCGGCTCCCACTGGTGGCCGTCGGGGTCCTCGAAGCTGCGGCCGTACATCGGCCCGCCCATCGTCCTGGTCCTCTGGCGACAGGTCGGCCTTGCCGCCGGCGGCGGCGGCGGCGTCGGTGATCTGATCGACCTCGGCCGGACTGTCGCAGGAGATGCACAGCAGCACCTGCTGCTGTTGCTGGCGTCGGCAATCGGCTTGCGCGGTGAACGTTGCATAAAAGGGGTGAGTCAGCAGCATGACGCGGATGGTGTCGCGAAAGCACCATCATCGCCGCCGCCTCGTTGGTGAACTTGGGCTCGTTGCGGAAGCCGATCGCCTCGTAGAACGCCTTCGAGCGTTCGAGGTCCGTCGACCGGCAGGTTCACGAAAATCATCCGGGACATCGCGTTTTCCTCCTTGTTGCGACTCGATTCGCTTGCTTTTTGACCGACCGAAGTTATAAATTGCAACCATGCAGTTAGAAAAAGTAACTAAAGCGCGGCAAACCGAGGAAAAACGGCGCTACGACGATGCCTGCGGGCTCGCCCATGCGCTGGACCTGCTCGGCGAGCGCTGGGCGATGCTGGTGCTGCGCGAGCTGTGCTTACGGGCCGCGGCGCTTCTCCGAGCTCAAGGCGGACCTGCCAGGGAATCAGCGCCAACGTGCTGACCCAGCGGCTGACCGAGCTCGAGGCGCGCGGGCTGGTGCGCAAGACGCAGGCTGCCGCCGCCGGCCTCGGTGCAGGTCTATGAAGCGACCGACTGGGGCCTCGAGGCGGTGCCGGTCATCGCCGTCGCTCGGCCGCTGGGCGGCGCGCAGCCCGCTCCACGATCCGACCCTGCCGATGAGCCACGTGTCGCTGCATGATGTCGCTGCAGACCTTGCTTTCGCCCGACGCTGGCCGAGGGACTTCGACGCGCGCATCGGCTTCCGCTTCGGCGAGGCCAGCTTATGTCGCGACGCTCGCACGACGGCCGGCTCGACGTCGAGCGCGGCGAGGCCGACGATCTGCGACGTGACCTTCACCGGCGCGCCGAGCGCAGCTCGCCGGCGGTGATCCATGGCGGCGCGCCGCTTCGAAATCGATCGACGTCGAGGGAGACATGGAGCTGGCGAAGCGTTTCGTCACGCTGTTCCCGCTGCCGCCAAAAGTCGAGCTGAGCGTTGAGGCGCGCGCGCCCTTCCCCTAAGGCGCTCGACCATGACCGATCTTCCCAACGTGAACCCCGAAAGCCGCGCCGAGACGCTGATGGCCGTCGCCCGACAAGATCGCGAAGGTGCGCGACGCTGTTCGGCATCGACAGCGACATGGAAGTGCCCGGCGTTCAGCGAGGCCGACGAGCGCGTCCCCGACCTCGACCCGGCCTATGTGTTCGATCCCGACACCACGCTGGCGATCTGCGCCGGCTTCGCCAAGAACCGCCGGGTGATGGTCCAGGGCTATCACGGCACCGGCAAGTCGACCCACATCGAGCAGGTCGCGGCGCGGCTCAACTGGCCGATGATCCGCATCAACCTCGACGCGCATATCAGCCGCATCGACCTCGTCGGCCGCGACGCGATCGTGCTTCGCGACGGCCAGCAGGTGACCGAGTTCCGCGAAGGCCTGCTGCCGTGGGCGCTGCAGCACCCGGTCGCTCTGGTGTTCGACGAATATGACGCCGGCCGGCCCGACGTGATGTTCGTCATCCAGCGCGTGCTCGAGGCCGAGGGCAAGCTGACCCTGCTCGACCAGAACCGGGTGATCCGCCCCAACCCCTGGTTCCGGCTGTTCGCGACCACCAACACGGTCGGCCTCGGCGACACCACCGGCCTCTATCACGGCACCCAGGCGATCAATCAGGGCCAGATGGACCGCTGGAACATCGTCACCACGCTCAATTATCTGCCGGCCGCGGTCGAGGCGCAGATCGTGCTCGCCAAGTCGGGCGAATATGACGAGCCCGGCGGCAAGGACGATGGTCGACAAGATGATCAAGGTCGCCGAGCTGTCGCGCCAGGGCTTCATCAACGGCGACATCTCGACCGTGATGAGCCCGCGCACGGTGATCAGCTGGGCGCAGAACGCGCATCATCTTCGGCGACGTCGGCTTCGCCTTCCGCGTCATCGTTCCTCAACAAGTGCGACGAGGCCGAGCGGCCGCTGATCGCCGAATATTACCAGCGCGTGTTCGGCAAGGACCTGCCGGAGAGCGTGGTCGGGAAGGCCGAGCTAGGCCTGCGCCATGACCGAGCGCATCGACCTGTTCCGCCGCGCGCTCGCCGGCGCGGCGCGGGCGATCGCCAAGGATCCCGAGGTCGACGTCGTCTTCGCGTCCGAGTCGCGCCGGCGTCGGGCAAGACCGCGCGCGTGCCGTCGCCCGGGCCCGGCGCTCGAGCCGCGGCTGGTCGCCGAGGCGCGCGGCGCCGCGGATTCGGTCGCGCTGCGCCTGCGCCATCACGACGCCAAGCTCCACGCCCGCGATCGCGCCGGCCGATCTCGACGCGCGCGCGGTGTTCGACGCGCTCGAGACGGCGCGGGTCGAGGCGCTCGGCGCGCGGGCGATGGGCGGCGTGCGCGACAATCTCGCCGCAGCTGACCGAAGCCCGGGTGCGCGGCGACGCGATCGTCCGCGCGCGCAATGCCGAGGAAGTGCCGCTGGCGACCGCGGTCGGCCTGATCGCCCGCGAGCGGCTGACCGGCGAGGCGCCGCCCAAGGCGGCGCTGCGCCGGGCTCGAAGCTGGTCGCGCCGTGGATCGAGGAGAAAGGCGGCGGCCGAGCTCGACGCGCTGGCGCTGACGCTCGACGACCAGGCGGCCTTCGCCAAGCTGTCGCGCCGGCTGCTCGAGGATCTCGACCTCGCCGCGGCCGAGGACCCGTCCGACGACGAGCCCGACGAAGGCGGCGACGACGACGAGGGCGACGACGGCGGCGACGAGGACGCCGCCGAGCAGGGCGACGAAGGCACGCCCGGCCGGCGGCGACGTCGAGATGCGCGGCGAGGAGGCCGAGGACGGCTCGGCCGAGGAGCAAGGCTCCGACGAGATGGAGGTCGGCGAGGAGCAGGCGCTCGCCGGCGACGAGCTCAGCGAAAGCGCCTTCGCCGTCGCCCGGCCGGCGCAATTGGGAGCTCGCGCCGGAGACCGACTACAAGGCCTTCACCACCCGCTTCGACGAGATCGTCGAGGCCGAGCGAGCTGTGCGACGAGGAGGAGCTCGGGCGGCTGCGCGCCTATCTCGACCAGCAGATGGGCGGGCTTGCAGAATGTCGTCACCCGGCTCGCCAACCGGCTGCAGCGGCGGCTGATGGCGCAGCAGGCGCGCAGCTGGGATTTCGACCAGGAGGAAGGGCATGCTCGACGCCGCGCGGCTGGCGCGGGTGGTCGTCAATCCCGCGCCATGCGCTTGTCGCTACAAGATCGAGCGCGACACCGAGTTCCGCGACACCGTCGTCTCGCTGCTGATCGACAATTCGGGCTCGATGCGCGGGCGGCCGATCGCCATCGCCGCGATCTGCGCCGACATCCTCGCCCGCACGCTCGAGCGCTGCGGGGTCGCGACCGAGATGCTCGGCTTCACCACCCGCGGCTGGAAGGGCGGGCAGAGCCGCGAGGCGTGGCTGGCCGACGGGCCGGCCGCCCAATCCGGGCCGGCTCAACGACCTTCGCCACATCGTCTACAAGCGCGCCGACGAGCCCTATCGCCACGCGCGCCGCAACCTCGGGCTGATGATGCGCGAGGGGCTGCTCAAGGAGAATATCGACGGCGAGGCGCTGCTGTGGGCGCACAACCGGCTGATCGCGCGGCCCGAGGAGCGGCGCATCCTGATGGTCATTTCCGACGGCGCGCCGGTCGACGATTCGACCGCCTCGGCCAATGGCGGCACCTATCTCGAGCGCCATTTGCGGCAGGTGATCGACTGGATCGAGAAGCGCTCGACGGTCGAGCTGATCGCGATCGGCATCGGCCACGACGTCACCCGCTATTACAGCCGCGCGGTGACGATCATGGACGCCGACCAGCTCGCCGGGGCGATGGTCGAGCAGCTCGCGCTGTTGTTCGACACCGCCATAAAAAAATGGGCCCGGCGCGATTTCGCACACCGGGCCCCCCTCGTTACGCGACGCGAGGGAACCTGTCCGTTTCCAGACGAGACGGGGAAAAGGGGAAAACCCCGTCGAATGCGGGGCTTATGCGCGATTCGCGGGCAATGGATGCTGAACGCAGCTTGCAGCCGCGTTCAGGAAATTCCGCTTGAACTTCAGCTGGTTAGAGCGGCTTAGGCGGCTGCTCGGCGGCCTTCTTGGCGATCTCGCGCTTGAGCTTGCGGACCTTGGGCGACAGCTTGTCGTCGCTGGTCTTGAGCAGCCAATTGTCGAGGCCGCCGACATGCTCGACCGAGCGCAGGCCGTGGGTCGACACGCGCAGCTTGACGCTCTGCCCGAGCGCATCGGAGATCAGCGTCACGTTCTGCAGATTGGGCAGGAACGTGCGCTTGGTCTTGTTGTTGGCGTGGGAAACATTGTTGCCCACCTGCCGGCCCTTGCCGGTCAGCTCGCATACCCGCGACATGGTCTCTAATCCTGATTTTGGACGAGCGCGTGCAGCGCCCGGAAAGCGCCGCCCGTTAGCCGCTCGGTGCGCCGCCCGTCAACGTCGCGCGCCCGCAACGATAGAAACCTCCTCGGTTAATCTGCGTTATGTTGGACCCGACACAGGCCTAATGAGCTGGCTGGCCGATGGAGGAACGACATGCGCGCGCTGCTGCTGATTCTGATCGTGGCGGTGCTCGCCATCCTCGCCGCGCTTGCGGACCGGCTTCCTCGACATCGACCAGATCCGCGGCGCCAAGGCTCCGGCGATCAGCGCGACTCAGCAATGGCGTGGTCGCCAAGGGCGGGCAGACGCCGGCATTCGACGTCGAAACCGGCTCGGTCGAAGTCGGCACCCGGAACACGACCGTGAAGGTGCCCGAACTGACCGTCAAGCCGCCGCCAGGCGAATCAGGCCGCGCAGAACAGCGCCAACCGGATGTAGCTGACAGCGGCGCGCGGCTGGTCTAGCCGCGCCCTGCATGACCGCTCGACCTCGCTCAGGACCAGGCTTTCCACTGCCCGCGCCGATGCGCCGCGCGCTCGACCTTGCCGCCGAGGCCGGCGGCCGCGGGCGAAGTGCCGGTCGGCGCGGTCGTCACTCTGGGCGACGAGATCATCGCCGAGACCCGCAATGCGATGCGCGGTGCGTCCGACCCGACCGCCCATGCCGAGATGGAGGCGATCCGCGCTGCCGCGACCAGGCTCGGCGCGTCGCGGCTCGACGAATGCACGTTGTGGGTGACGCTCGAGCCGTGCGCGATGTGCGCCGCGGCGATCGCGCTCGCGCGGTTCAAGGCGCTGCGCTTCGCCGCCGAGGATCCCAAGGGCGGCGGCGTGGTCCACGGCGCGCGCATTTTCACCCAGCCGACCTGCCATCACCGGCCCGACGTGCTCGGCGGGATCGGCGAGGCGGAAGCGGCCGAGCTGCTCCAGCGCTTTCTTCGCCGAGCGGCGCTAGGACGCGCGGTAGGGGATCAGCCGGATTTCGACGCGGCGGTTTGCGGCCCGCTCGGTCTCGGTGTCGTCGGGTGAGTAGAGCGGCGCGGTTTCGCCCATGCCCTTGGTCGCGATCCGCGCCCTGGCCACGCCGCGGGCGGCGAGAAAGGCGGCGACCGAGCTCGCCCGCTTCTGCGACAGCGCCAGATTGTGCTCGGGGCTGCCGGTCGTGTCGGTGTGGGCGAGCACGTCGACCATAGGTCTGGTTGTAGGTCTTGAGCGTGCGCGCCACTTCGCTGAGCGTGGCGTCGAACTGCGGCTTGATCGTCGAACTGCCGCTGTCGAAGGTCAGGGTCGCCGGAATCCGGATCAGCAAGCCGTTGCCGGCTGCGGATCACGTCCACCCCGATGCCGACCGTCTGGCGCTGAAGGTCGCGTTCGGCGCGCGCTACATAATCGTAGGCGGCGGCCGGCGGTCAGCGGGCGAATCTTGGCCGCGCGCATCTTCGCGGCCCGCGCCGCTTGCCCGCCGATCGCGTCGCCGCGAGATAGCTGGCGCCCAGGCCGAGCGGCGTGAACGCGGCCGGCCGTACGACCGGCGGAGGCGGCGGGGCATAGCCCGTCGAACATCCCGCGGCGGCGAAGATCGGCCCGCACAGGCCCAGCGCAATCAGGGTGCGAAAGCGACGCATGCGGTTAAATCTCCAAGGGAAGCGGGTAGCTGACAACAGAGCGATAGCAGGCGCGGTTCCACGTCGAAAACAGGCGGACGGCTTGTGAACCGGCGCGAGGGCGCTAAATTCGCCTGACCGCCGCCTATGAGCGACCATCTCCTCCCCATACCCTGGCTCGACGTCGTTCTGATCCTCGCGCTGATCGCGCTGAACGGCGTGCTGTCGATGAGCGAGCTGGCGATCGTCTCGTCGCGCGAGGCGCGGCTGAAGGCGATGGCCAAGGCCGGCAGCAGCGGGCGCGCAATGCGCGCTCGACCTCGCCGCCGATCCCGGCCGGTTCCTGTCGACCGTCGCAGAGCGGGATCACCCTGATCGCCATTTTCGCGGGCGCCTTTTCGGGCGCGAGCCTCGGCGAGCCGGTCGCCCAGCGGCTGGAGCTTGCTCGGCCTGCAGCCCGAAACCGCGCATACGATCGGCTTTGGCCTGGTCATCGTGCTCACCACCTTCGTCATCGCTGGTGATCGGCGAGATCGTGCCCAAGCAGATCGCGCTGCGCTCGCCCGAGCCGATCGCGGCGTCATCGTGTCGCGGCCGATGCGCTGGCTGGCCAAGGTGACCGCGCCGTTCGTCTGGCTGCTCGACCGGACCAGCGCGCTGATCTTCAAGGCGCTCGGGCCTCGACCGCGGAATCGAAGAACCAGGTCACGGCCGAGGAATTGCACCTGGTCGTCGCCGAAGCGCAGACCGCCGGCGTGCTCGAGGAGGACGAGCGGGCGATGATCTCCGGCATCGTCCGCCTCGCCGACCGGCCGGTGCGCGAGGTGATGACTCCGCGGACCGAAGTCGACTGGATCGACGTCGCACTCGACCGCGGAGCAGATGCGCGAGGCGCTGCTCGCAACCCAGCACAGCCGGCATTCCGGTAGCCGACGGATCGGTCGACAATATCGTCGGCGTCATCGCAGACCCGCGACATGTCCTTGCGGCGGTGCTCGACGGGACGAGCCGCTCGACCTCAAGCGCCTGTGCCGCAAGCGCGCCGGTCATCCCCGATCTGATGGACGCGATGGATGCGCTGGCGGTGCTGCGCAACGCCGACGTGCCGCTGGCGCTGGTCCATGACGAATATGGCCATCTCGACGGGATCGTCACCCCGGGCAGCATCCTCGCCGCGCTCGCCGGCACCTTCGCCCATGATGTCGAGCGATGGCGATGAGCCGCCGTTAGTCGAGCGCGAGGACGGCAGCTGGCTGGTGTCGGGCGCGGCGAGCGCCGACCTGCTCGCCGATCGGCTGGGCGTGAAGCTTCCCGGCGACCGCGATTATTCGACCGTCGCCGGCTTTGCCCTGTCGGTGCTCAAGCACCTGCCCGAAACCGGCGAGACGTTCCGCCACGACGGCTGGGCGTTCGAGATCGTCGACATGGACGGCCGCAAGATCGACAAGCTGATCGCCTCGCGGACAAGGCGCAAGCCGGCGCGCGCCGAAGCGCAGCGGCGGCAGTCGCTAGAGCTTCCCGAACCTCTGCTCGTAGCCGTCGATGTCGCCGCGCGCGAGATAATCGGCCTGCTCGACGATCCGGTCGCGCACGATGCGGCCGCTGAACGCGCCGAGCTGGGCGTCGAGCCGCTCGATCTCTGCCGGCGTCAGGCTGGCCAGTTGCTCGAAGCGGTCGAAGCCGAGGGCATGCAAGGCGGTCGGCGAACTTGGGGCCGACGCCCTTGAGCAGCACGAAATCGTCGGCCGGGGACTTGTCGCCGTCCAGCTCGCGGCGGACTGGGGCGCGAAACAGCTCGCCGGCGACGTCGCTGGTCGCGGCGGCCGCGACGCCGGCCAGGCCGCGTCCCTCGCGCGGCGAGCATTGACCATGTGCGGCCGCACCGGCGCGCTGTCGGTCAACCGCACGCGCTGACGCGGGCCGGGCAATGAGCCAAACGACGATCGCCGCGATCGCCAGCGCGGCGGCGATGTAGGGCCAATATTGAAGTATCGAATCCATCCGTCACCAATTCCATTGTGCGTTGTAGCGGCGGCGCAGCTCGACCAGATAGGCCAGCAGGAGGCCGATGAGGAAGCCCAGCAGGCGACGCACCGGTCCCTTCCGCGATCAACGGGGTTCCACCGCCTGCGGACCAGGTCGCGTCGCTGACGCCGGGCAGCGTTTCCATCGTTCGAACCAGCTCGGATCGCTGAAAATCATTGGCAGGTCCGGTCAGAATCAAGCTGTCGGGTTAGCGGGCCGTGGTGCAGCTGCGGCCCTCACTTGGGGCAATGTAGATAATCGAGCGTGGCTCGAGCGTCGCGTTCGACCTGCGCGGTGAACCGGTGGGCCGCCCCGATCGGCCCGTGCCACAACGCCGCGGCTGCGATCGCCAGCGCGGCCCCGCAAGCAAGTGCGATTCGCGTCCGCCGTTTCCAGCGCTGGATTGCCGCCTCGCGGTCTTTTGGCTTCGCGCGCGGTGCGCGGAAAGCGGCCAGGCCGGCGATCAGGCCGATGGTCAGGCCGGCGCCGAAGATCGGCCAGAAATACGCCCAGAAGCTATTCATGACGCCCGCTCCAGCTCGCGCCAGCCGATATCGCGGCGGTGGAAGCCGTCGGCGAAGTCGATCTGGTCGACGCCGCGATAGGCGCGCGCGCGAGCATTTGCGAACGTGTCGGCGACGGCAGTCACGGCAAGCACGCGCCCGCCTTTGGCGACGAGGCCGCTATCGCCGAACGCGGTGCCGGCATGGAAAACCGTGACGCCCTCGACCTGCTCGGCCGCTTCGATCGCCGAATCGCGCCGCCGCTCGCCGGAGTGCCGGGATAGCCTCGGGCGGCGACGACTACGGTCATCGCATGCCTGGGCGCGAGCCTGGGCGGGTCCATTCGCGCGAGTTTCCCGGTCGCGACATCGCAGAGCATTTCGCGCGAAATCGCCCTCGATGCAGGGGCATGATCGCCTCGCATTCCGGGTCGCCGAAGCGGACGTTATATTCGATCAGCTTGGGCCCGTCGGCGGTCAGCATCAGGCCGGCATAAAGCAGGCCGCTGAACGGGGTTCCCGCCGCGGTCATCGCGCGCGCGGTCGGCCGCACGATCTCGTCCATTGCGCGCGCTTCGAGCTCGGGAGTGAGGACGGGCGCCGGGGCATAAGCGCCCATCCCGCCGGTGTTGGGTCCGGTGTCGCCCTCGCCGGCGCGTTTGTGGTCCTGGGCCGAAGCGAGGAACGTTGCTGTCTCGCCGTCGACGAGCGCGAACAGGCTTGCTTCCTCGCCGCTCGAGGAATTCCTCGATCACCAGCGGCGCCGTCACCCGCGGCGTCGATCGCCGCTTCGGCCTCGGCGCGGGTCATTGCGACCGTGACGCCCTTGCCCGCGGCGAGGCCGTCGGCCTTGATCACCACCGGGATCGCCGAACCGGTCGAGCGCAGCGCGCGCCTCGGCGACGAGTCTCGACCCTGGCATAGTCGGCGGTCGGAATGTTGTGTGCCCGGCACAAATCCTTGGTGAAGCCCTTCGACGCTTCGAGCTGCGCCGCTGCGGCGCTCGGCCCGAACACCGCGAAGTCCGGCATCGCGCACCGCGTCGGCGACCCCTGCGACCAGTGGCGCCTCGGGCCCGATCACGACCAGGTCGATGCTCAGGCGCTGGGCCAGCGAGGCCACCGCGGCGGGATCGCAAATGTCGGCGTCGATGCATTCGGCCCAGCGCGCGATGCCGGGGTTGCCGGGCGCCGCGAGCAGCCTCTCGCAGCTTGGCGATTGCCTAAGCCGCCACGCGAGCGCATCTTCGCGCCCGCCCGAGCCCAACAGCAGAATATTCATGGATCTCCCCGACGATACGCGCGCCGGCCTGTTAGCGAACGTGGCCCCCGGCGACAATTCGCCTCCGCTTTCCGTCAGCGAGCTTTCGGGCGCGCTCAAGCGGACCATCGAGGCAGCGTTCGGCGAGGTCCGGGTCCGCGGCGAGATTTCGGGCTTTAAGCGCCACGCGTCGGGCCATTGCTACTTCACGCTTGAAGGACGAGGACGCGTGCATCGACGCGGTGATCTGGCGCAGCAGCGCCGGCGCGCTGGCGTTCAGGCCCGAAGACGGCGCGGAAGTCGTCGCGACCGGCAAGCTCACCATCTATCCGGGCCGCTCCAAATATCAGATCGTCGTCGAGCGGATGGAGCTGGCCGGCGAGGGCGCGTTGATGGCGCTGCTCGAACGGCGGCGCAAGGCGCTCGCCGCCGAAGGACTGTTCGACCGGAGCGCAAGCGCAAGCTGCCGTTCCTGCCGGCGGTGATCGGTGTCGTGACCTCGCCGACGGGCGCGGTCATCCGCGACATCCTTCACCGGCTCGAGGACCGCTGCCCGACGCGTGTGATCCTGTGGCCGGTGGCGGTTCAGGGCGAAGGCGCCGCCGGGGAGGATTGCCGCAGGCGATTCGCGGCTTCGCCGGCTTCGAGCCGAGGCCCGATCTGCTGATCGTCGCGCGGGGCGGCGGCTCGATCGAGGATTTGTGGGCGTTCAACGAAGAGGAGGTCGTGCGGGCCGCCGCCGAATCGCCGATCCCGCTGATTTCCGCGGTCGGGCCACGAGACCGACACCACGCTCATCGACTTCGCCGCCGACCTGCGCGCGCCCACGCCGACCGCCGCCGCCGAGCTCGCGGTCCCGGTCCGCGCCGATCTGCTGGCGCAGCTTTCGGAGCTTGCGCACCGTGCGCAGAACTGCCTCGCACGCCGCGCCGAGCGGTCGCGCGAGCGCTATGAGCTGACGGTCTGCCGCTGGCCCGAGCCGCAAGCCTTGTTCGCGCCGGTGCTGCAGCGGGTGGACGAGCTAGCGCGAGCGGCTCCCGCGTGCGCTCGCGGCCCGCGCCGGCCACGCGCGTGCCGATCTCAACCTCGTCGCCGGACGGCTGCGCCGCGACCTCATCGACCAACGCATCGCGCGGCTTTCCGAACAGGCTTGCGGCGGCTGTGGCAGATGGCGGAGCTGGCCCATCCCGAGCGGCCGCTCGCGCGCGGCTATGCCCGCGTGACCGGCCGCGACGGCCGCACACTTACTCACGCGCGCGACGCGCGCGAAGCGCGGCTGCTGACCCTCCACTTCGGTGACGGCAAGGTCGACGCGGCGGTTGACGGCGACAACGCAGGCTCGGCGGCCGGTTGAGCGCAAGGCCAAGCGCTCCTACATCACGCCGCAGCCTGGTCTGTTCGACCACAGCGAGGAGGAGTGAGCATGCTGATGACCGGCAGCGGCAGGGCGGCGCGGGTCCAGTATCTGCCCGGCACGTTGCGCCTGCTGTCCGACGGCGATCACGTGATCTGCGCCGTCACCGGCGTCCGCATTCCGCTCGCGCGAGCTTCGATATTGGAGCGTTGAGCGGCAGGAGCCCTATGTCGACGCCGCGGCCAGCCTCGAAGCCGAACGACGGGCCGCCACGCCCCGATAATCGCTCGGCGAACAAGGCATCCCACTATCGTTTGATTCACGCCTTGGCTTCGATGCCTGGCGCCGGAAATTAGCTGTGCCCGAAATGCCACAGAACTGAAACGAAACGCCGTCAGGGCCGCTCGTCCGATTGATTTGGGCACAATCTTCCCCGTAGGAGAGTGCATCCAAGCCGGGGGAAGCCGGCTGAAAGCGCGCATCCATGCGCAGGGCTTAAGAAGGGGAAGAGCATGTCCAAGAGCCACTTCAAGGGATCGCTGTTCGCGACCACCATCATTGCCGGTTTGGCGATTGCCGCTCCCGCTTACGCGCAGGGCGCCGTCACCCCGCCGCCGGGTGGTCAGACAACTCCTCCCGAAGACTCAAGCGGACCCAATCCCGGAACCAGCGCGCCGCAAGCTCCGACCACCGCGGGCGACGAGATCATCATCACCGGTTCGCTCTTGCCCCGCGCGAGCCGTGAAACCCCCTCACCGGTCACGGTGCTTTCGGCTGAAGCCATGGCCCAGCGCGGCGTGAACACCGTTTCAGAAGCGGTGCAGAGGATTTCGGCCAACAACGCCGGCACCATCCAGGCCGGCTGGAACACCGGCTTCAACTTCGCCAGCGGCGCCAATGCTCCGTCGCTGCGCGGCCTCACGGTGCAGGACACCGTGTCGCTGTTCGACGGCCTTCGCATGGCGGTCTATCCGCTCGCCGACGACGGCCAGCGCAACTTCGTCGATTTGAACACCATCCCCAACGCGATCATCGACCGTATCGAAATTCTGCGCGACGGCGCGTCTTCGACCTACGGTGCCGACGCGATCGCGGGCGTGGTCAACATCATCACCAAGAAAGAGATTCAGGGCCTTCATGCCAACGTCTCTTACGGCATCTCGCAGCGCGGCGACGGTAAGGAGCCGCACGTCGATTTGACCTACGGCTTCGGCGATCTCGCCAGCCAGGGCTTCAACATTTATGTGTCCGGCGAATATCAAAAGACCGGCGCGATTTTCGCCAAGGATCGCCGCTTCCCGTTCAACACTCAGGACCTGAGCAGCATTTGTAACGATTCCGGTCCGCCCGATGGCTGCATGGCGAACCTGAACTGGAACGGTATCAGCGCCAGCGGTTCATACAACGGCCTCATCTCAATCCCGGGCGTCACCCTGGTGCGTCGTGGTTCCCTTGTGAATCCGAACACCGGTACTGGGCGGTTCGAGTTCCTGAATCCGGCAGCCGGCTGCCGCGAGTTCGACACTGTCCACCCGATCAATGCACCGGCCGTTCAGACGGGAAGCACGCCGATCGTCAACGGCGTGTTGACCTCGTGCGAAGTCAATTTCCAAAGCAAGTACGTCATGATCCAGCCGGAAATTAAGCGTCACGGCGTCAGCGCGCGCGCGACCTTCCGCCCGGACGACAACAATGAGCTGTTCGTCGAGGGCAATGCCTATTGGACGGATACCTTCGCGTCGTTCACGCCGCTCGGCTTCAACGGCACGCCGACCCAGCCGATCCCGCTGACGCTCACTGCCTATAACGTCATGTTGCCGGTCTTTGTCTGCCCGACCGGACACGGCACGCAGAGCGGCATTGGCACAGGCTGCGACGCGCTCACGATTGGCTCCGTCCTCAACCCGCAGAACCCGTTCGCTTCCGAAGGACGGACGGCGCAGGCCTTCCTGCGCAGCACCCGTCAGCGTACGGTCGAAACCAAGGGCAGGGCGCTTCGCGGCGTGATCGGAGCCACCGGCACCTTCTTCGACGACTGGCACTATAACGCAAGCGTGACCGCGTCGGAATTCAAGCTCCGGCGTATCCAGGCCGGCTATCTTATCCCGCAGCGGATCATGGACGTGGTTGCCCGGGGTGAATTCAATTTCGCAAACCCCGAAGCCACCCCCGAAAACATCTGGGATTTCATCTCGCCCACCAGCGACGTGGTCTCGTCGTCCAACCTGTGGCAGGCGAACGTCACCATCTCGCGCGACATATTCGCGCTTCCTGGCGGCAACCTCGCGGCTGCCGTGGGCGCGTCGTACCGCCACGAGGGCGTCGACTCTCCGAGCGCGAACCCGCCGCTGGTGGATGAGAACGGACTTCCAGACCCGAACGCTAACCAGTACACGCGCTACCTGTCGATGAATGCCGTCGGCACCGAAGGAAGCCGCAACGTCAAGTCGGCTTATTTCGAGATCAATGCGCCGTTCTTCGACCTCAGGCAGAACGGCTTCGGCTTCGAGGCCAACGTCTCCGGCCGCTATGACAGCTACAGCTCCGGTCAGAGCAACTTCTCGCCGAAGGTCGGCGTGAAGATCACCCCGGTTCGTCAGCTCGCGCTTCGCGGCACCTGGTCGAAGGGTTTCCGCATCCCGAGCTTCCAGGAATCGTTCGGACTGCCGACCACGGGCTTCGTCTCGCGCACGGTGAACTGCGGTCCCAAGGGCGCTATTGCCGGGGCCCCGGCCGGCTTTGCAGCCTTCTGCGCGGCTCACTCGGACGGCGTCACAGCGAATTCCTACGCGACCAACCCGTTCCCGGAGGGGTTGACCAACATCGGCAACCCGAATCTCGAGCCCGAGAAATCGACCAACCTCACGGCCGGCCTGATTTTCGAGCCGATCAGGAACCTCAGCTTCACGGTCGATCTGTGGAAGATCAAGATCAAGAACCTGATCATTGGCACTACCCCGTCGCAGCAGGCGGAAGCGTTCGCTCAGTACTATGCGAACAACGGCGTCGTGAACGTCCCGGGCGTCAGCGCCGTCATCCCGGGCGCGCCTGACCCGGCGTTCCCGCTTGCACTGCCGCAAATCGGCTTCATCGCGGGGCCGTTCCAGAACGCGAACAGCCAAACCGTCAGCGGCGTCGACTTCGGCATGAACTTCCAGCATCGCTTCGGCGGCGTGCGCTGGACGAGCAACATCGAGGCCTCGTACCTCCACCGGTATGTGCTGAACGACGCGGGGACCAAGATCCACTACGAAGGCACGCTCAGCCCGTGCAACATCACGTCATGCTCGGGTGCACCGAAATGGCGCGGTTCCTGGCAGAATACGGTTGAGTTCGGCGGCACGACGCTGTCGGCGACGGCCTATTACACCAGCGGTTATGGCAATGAGTCGACCGACTTCGGCGCCACCAAGGGCGATTGCGACAGCGGCATCGAGTTCGGTTCCGTTGCCACCTATGAGGATGGAACCGCTGTTGCCTGCCGTGCGAAAGCGATCTGGAACGTCGACGTGACGGCTGCCCAGAAGCTGACCGACAGCGTGACGATCTATGCGAACGTCCTCAACGTGTTCGACATCGATGCGCCGTTCGACCATGCCGCGGCCTACTCGTTGTTCAACTTCCAACCCGCATGGGCAGGGCCGAACATCGTTGGCCGTTACTTCCGTATCGGCGCGAAGTTCGACCTGAACCCGCGTGAGCGTCCGGCTCCGAGTCATCGAGGCTCCGCTTCCGCCGCCCCCGCCGCCACCGCCTGCGACGCAGACGTGCCCGGATGGGTCGGTCATTCTCGCGACGGACGCCTGCCCGGCTCCGCCGCCCCCGCCGCCACCGCCGCCACCGGCGCCGGAGCGCGGTTACTAAGACACGCGACCAAATCGACTATCGGGGGCGGTGCGTTTGCGCCGCCCCCATTTTTTTGCCGGCGATGATTGTTGATATTGCCTGCGTTCAGGCTTCCCGCTTAAAGACGCCGGCGAGGAGAAGTTATGTTGCTTAAATTTGCTTCAGCGGCGCTGGTGAGCGCCGTTTTGGTTTCATCGGTTCCTGCAAGCGCCGATCAGAATGCTAACGCGCAGCCGCGGGCTCAGCGCGGCACCGCGGACCCGCAAAAGAAGATCTGCCGCGAGGACAACATCCAGACCGGTTCGATCATGCCCAAGCGCACCTGCAAGACGCAGGCCGAATGGGATGCACTGACCGCCAGGAGCCAGTCGAACCTCGATGATTTGCGCGACCAGAACAAATCGCGCGACATGGTGGGCGGCAACCGCTAGCCGTCGCGGCGGCTAGGCCGCCACGCGCTGCTCGGAGACGGGTGTCAGCACCAGCTGACCGTCGCCTTCATCGACCCTGACGACCGATCCGTCGGCGATCTCGCCGGCCAGGATCTTGTCGGCCAGCGGGTCCTGCAGATATTTCTGCACCGCGCGCTTTAGCGGCCGCGCGCCATAGACCGGATCGTAACCGACGCGGCCGAGCCACGCCCGCGCGGCGTCGGTCAGCTCGAGCCGGATCTTGCGGTCCTCGAGCAGTTTCTGCAGCCGCGCGATCTGGATGTCGACGATCGGGCCCATGTGCCCGGCCGACAGCCGGTGGAACAGGATGACCTCGTCGAGCCGGTTCAGGAACTCGGGCCGGAAATGGCCGCGGACGACTTCCATCACCTCGGGCTCGACCTTCTCGACCGGCTCGTCCTCGCCCAGCGACGCGAGATACTGCGAGCCGAGGTTCGAGGTCAGGATGATGATGGTGTTGGTGAAATCCACCGTCCGCCCCTGACCGTCGGTCAGGCGGCCGTCGTCGAGCACCTGCAACAGAACGTTGAACACGTCGCCGTGCGCTTTTTCGACCTCGTCGAACAGCACGACCTGGTAGGGCCGCCGCCGAACCGCCTCGGTTAGGACGCCGCCTTCCTCATAACCGACATAGCCCGGCGGCGCGCCGATCAGCCGCGCGACCGCATGCTTTTCCATGAATTCGGACATGTCGATGCGGACCATCGCGTGGCTGTCGTCGAACAGGAATTCGGCGAGCGCCTTGGTCAGCTCGGTCTTGCCGACTCCGGTCGGCCCGAGGAACAGGAACGAGCCGAGCGGGCGGTTGGGGTCCTGCAGGCCGGCGCGGGCGCGGCGGACCGCGGCCGACACGGCCTTGACCGCATCTTCCTGGCCGATGACGCGGGCGCCGATCGTCGCCTCCATCTGGAGCAATTTCTCGCGCTCGCCCTCCATCATCCGCTCGACGGGAATCCCGGTCCAGCGGCTGACCACCGCGGCGATATCCTCGTCGGTCACTTCCTCGCGCAGCATCGCGCCGTGGGTTGCCGCCTGGGCGTCGGCGAGCTGCTTCTCGAGCTCGGGGATGCGCCCGTATTGAAGCTCGCCGGCCTTGGCGAGGTCGCCGCTGCGCTGCGCCTGCTCCAGCTCGATCCGCGCCGCGTCGAGCTGCGCCTTGATCGTCGCCTCGCCGGCGATCTTGTCCTTCTCCGCCTGCCAGCGCTGGGTCAGCTCGGCCGACTGCTGCTCGAGATTGGCGAGCTCCTCCTCGAGCTTGGCGAGCCGATCCTTGGACGGCCTTGTCCTGCTCCTTCTTCAGCGCCTCGCGCTCGATCTTCAGCTGGATGATCCGCCGGTCGAGATTCTCGATCTCCTCGGGCTTGGATTCGACCTCCATCCGGATTCGGCTCGCGGCCTCGTCCATCAGGTCGATCGCCTTGTCGGGCAGGAAGCGGTCGGTGATGTAGCGGTTGCTGAGCGTCGCCGCGGCGACGATCGCCGCATCGGTGATGCGCACGCCGTGGTGAAGCTCGTATTTCTCCTTGAGCCCGCGCAGGATCGAGATGGTGTCGGGCACCGTCGGCTCGCCGACGAACACCGGCTGGAAGCGCCGCTCCAGCGCCGCGTCCTTCTCGACATGCTTGCGATATTCGTCGAGCGTGGTCGCGCCGATGCAGTGCAGCTCGCCGCGCGCGAGCGCCGGCTTGAGCAGGTTCGACGCGTCCATCGCGCCTTCGGCCTTTCCGGCGCCGACCAGCGTGTGCATCTCGTCGATGAACAGGATGATGTCGCCTGCGGCCTGGCGCACCTCGTCGAGCACGCCCTTCAGCCGCTCCTCGAACTCGCCGCGATATTTCGCGCCGGCGATCAGCGAGCCGATGTCGAGCGCGAGCAGGCGTTTGTCCTTGATCCCGTCGGGCACGTCGCCGTTGGCGATCCGCAGCGCGAGGCCCTCGGCGATCGCGGTCTTGCCGACGCCGGGCTCGCCGATCAGCACCGGATTGTTCTTGGTCCGGCGGGCGAGCACCTGGATGGTGCGGCGGATTTCCTCGTCGCGGCCGATGACCGGGTCGAGCTTGCCCTCGCGCGCCGCCTGCGGTGAGGTCGCGCGCATATTTCTTGAGCGCGTCGTAGCGGTCCTCGGCGCTCTGCGTGTCGGCGGTGCGCCCGCCGCGCAACTTGTCGATTGCCGCGTTGAGATTCTGCGGTGTCAGTCCGGCCTTGGCCAGCGCTCCGCCGACATCGGTATTCTTGGCCAGCGCCATCGCCAGCAGGATGCGCTCGACCGTGACGTAGCTGTCGCCGGCCTTCTTCGCGATTTGCTCGGCCTGGTCGAGGATTCGGATGGTGTCGCCGTCGAGCGCCGGCGCCTGGGTCGCGCCGCTGCCGGTCACCGCCGGGATCTTGGCGACCAGCGCGTCGGCCTCGCGCTGCGCCGCCTTCGGCATCGCCGCCGGCGGCCTGGATCAGGCCCGCGGCCATGCCCTGCTCGTCGTCGAGCAGCGCCTTCAGCAAATGCGCCGGCGCGATCCGCTGATGATTCTCGCGCACCGCGATCGTCTGCGCCGCCTGGAGGAATCCCCGGGCGCGGTCGGTGAGTTTCTCGAAATCCATCTCGATCCCCTGTCCGTGCGGCCGATATGGTGTTGCACTGACGGCAACACAAGCCCGGACGGATCAGCCTGCGTTCAGGCGGCGTTTGGCGACGGTTTCGGTGGCGGTGGTACGATACGGAGTCGAGCCGGGACAGTCTGCGGCTGCGGCGGCGGAACAGTATTCGGCGATTGAACTGGGGCAGGCTGCGGCAGTGGCTGGCCGACCGTGGCGATATCCTCCGGATGGACGATCGGCGGGCAGTGCGCCGCGACCGCCGGGTCCATGTTCCAGCGCCGGATACTTGGTCGTGTCGACGTGGAAGCGCAGGAAGGCGTAGAAGCCGAGCCCGACCTCGTAATCGGGCGCCGCGCCGCGCGTGCATCGCGCACAAGGTCTGCATCAGCTCCTCGCGCGTGGTCGGCCGCAGCGGCACCAGGTCGATCGCCGAATAATGCTTGTGCGCGCTTTCGGGCGCTCCGCCCGCGCACTCGTTCAGGACCGGGTTGCGATAGGCCGACACCGGCTTCGACCGGCCCGACCGCCGGCACCACATAATCGTGGACGTAGCGCAGCGTCTGGACGATGTGCGGCCATTCGGCGGTCGGCGGGACTTCGAACGGCTGGCGCCGCATTTCTGCCACGCCGTCGCGGTGCGCAGCAGCTGCCAGGTCGGCACGATGCCGCCGACCCGATAGGTGACCAGATAGTCGTTGAACGCCTTGACCTGGCTCGTGCGCGCCGGCGAGCGCGAGATACCAGGAGCGATAGCCCGGCTCGTCCTGGCCGGCGGTGATGTAGTCGGCGGCCGGGTTCCAGGCGGCAGCGGCGTCGGGGCACCGGAGTCGGGCGGCGGCGGCGCGACCATGCGCGGCGAGGCAGCAGCAGGGCCGAGCATAATGGCATCGACCGACTTGCATAGGCTGACGCGCTGGCGCAGCTTGAAAAGCGCTGAACGGCCGGCCGACATCGCGATTGCATGTCACAGCCCATCGAAGTCGACCTGCCGCACAAGCTCGGCAAGGACGAGGCCCGGCGCCGGATCGCCAACAACATCCACCGGCTGGAGGAGCACATCCCCGGCGGCGCGCAAGCGTCGAATCCGGCTGGGCCGGCGACCAGCTCAACCTCAAGATCCACGCGCTCGGCGATTCGGTCCAGGCGACCGATCGACGTCGAGGAGACGCAAGGTGCGGGTGAAGGTGCTGCTGCCCGGCCTGCTCGGCATGTTCGCCGGGCCGATCCAGGCGATGCTGCAGAAGAAGGGCGACCTGCTGCTCGAGGATCAGCGCGACTAATCAGTCATCTGCGAGGAGCGTCAGCGACGCGGCAGATGCCAGCCTGCGCTGGCATGACGGATTGGCTTCGCTACGCTCGCAATGACGAGGAGGGCAGGGAATGCGGCATTTCGCGGTGGTCGGGTCGGGTCCGGCGGGCTTCTACACCGCCGAGGCGCTGGCGAAGGCCTATGGCGAGCCAGGCGCGCATCGACATCCTCGACCGCTATCCGGTCCCGTACGGGCTGATCCGCTTCGGCGTCGCGCCCGACCACCAGTCGCTGAAGGCGGTCAGCAAGCGCTACGACAAGGTCGCGGAGACCGCCGGGGTCGACTTCATCGGCAATGTCTGCGTCGGGCGCGACGTTTCGGTCGCCGAGCTGCTCGAGCTCTACGACGCGGTGATCCTGGCGATCGGCGCGCCGCACGACCGCAAGCTCGGAATCCCCGGCGAGGACCTGCCCGGGCGTCGTCGGCTCGGCCGAGTTCGTCGGCTGGTATAATGGCCATCCCGATTTCGCCGATCTCGACCCGCCGCTTGGCGGCACGCCACGCGGCGGTGATCGGCAACGGCAATGTCGCGCTCGATGTCGCGCGGATCCTGTCGAAGACCGCGCCACGAGTTCGAAGGCTCGGATATCGTCGGCCATGCGCTCGAAGCGCTCGACCAATCGGCGATCCGGACCATCACGATCCTCGGCCGGCGCGGCCCGCACCAGATCGCCATGACCCCAAAGGAACTGGGCGAGCTCGGCCATCTCGAAGACGCGCTGCCGGTGGTCGACCTCGACGATTTTCCGCCGCGCGAAGCCGATGACGCGCTCGAGCCGGGCCAGCGCAAATCGGTCACGATCCTGCGCGAGTTCGCCGACATCCGCGCCAACAAGCGCAAGACGATGATCTTCGATTTCTTCGCCAAGCCGCTCGCGATCGAAGGCGAGGGCAAGGGCCGAGCGGATCATCGTCGAGCGCACCGAGCTCGACGAGAAGGGCGGCGCGCGCGGAACCGGCGAGACCTATGAGGTTCCGGCCTCGCTGGTCGTCACGCTGCATCGGTTATTCGACCCCGCCGATCGAGGGCGTCCCCTACGACGAGCGCGGCGGCAAATTCCTCAACGAAAGCGGCAGGATAGCCGACCGGCTCTACGCGGTCGGCTGGGCGCGCCGCGGGCCGACCGGCACGATCGGCACCAACCGGCCCGACGGCTATGAAGTCGCCGAGCGGATCGCGGCGGACATGCCGCCGGGAAGCTCGAGCGACCGGGCCGGCGCTGAGGGCCTCAAGTCGCCTGCTCGAAAGCCGCGGCGTCATGCCGACCGACTATGACGACTGGCGCAAGATCGAGGAGACCGAGGTCGGCCGCGCCCGCCCGGGCTCGCCCGCGCGAGAAGTTCGTCCGTCACGAGGACTGGCTGGAGACGCTCGGCCGCTAGCGCGGCTTGCTCTTTCGAAGGCCCCCATCTATCTAGCCGCGGCCTTGGCTCCCGCCGCGATCCTCGTCGCACACAGCGGGTTCCGGTCGGGGAGTAGCTCAGCCTGGTAGAGCACTGTCTTCGGGAGGCAGGGGCCGGAGGTTCGAATCCTCTCTCCCCGACCATACCATTTCGACCGCGATATGTTCGGACGTTCGGATGATCGCCATGGCATCGGACGTCAACCGTCGTCGAATGCTGCGCATAATCTTAACCTTATTCGCTTAACTCGGACGCATGGCCGGTGTCGCCAAACGCCTGCTCGTTCGCAGCGCGATGCCCTTGGGCTGCGCGCTCGCGGCGCTATGGGCCGCGCCGGCAGCGCTTCCGATCTCGACCTCTTCTCGGCCGACACGCTCGAGCTCAACGGCGACATTCGCCTCGTCGCTGTGGACGGCGAGCGCAGCTGGGTCGATGGCGGGCTCGGCAAGCTCCGCTCGGGCAGCGACGGCGACCTTCGCGTCCGGCCGCAGCTCGGCAACGTCAATCTGATCTGGCAGCCGCAATTCACCTGGTCGCTGTCGGCAACCGTGGTCGGCTCGCTCCAGGGCGGCGAGCGGACCGAGGCGGGACTCAGCCAGGCCTATCTGACCTTCAAGCCGATGCGCGGGGCGCAGGCTCGCTTTCTCGGCTCGCGCGGGCCTGATGTGGCCGCCGGTCAGCCTCGAGCATGAAGGCGCCGACTGGCACGTCCAGGACAGCATCACGCCATCGGCGATCAACAGCTGGATCGGCGAGGAAGTGCAGCCCGTCGCGCTCGAAGGCACGCTCGCCGCGAACCTTGGACAGCACAAGCTGCGCGCGACCGCGGCGATCATGGCGGCGAACGACACGTCGGCGACGCTTCTGACCTTCCGCGGCTGGGCGCTGCACGACCGGACGACGCTCGCCTTCCGCCGCCAGCCGCTGCCGCCGCTGGACGCCGTAATCGCTGGATACCAGGCGCCGTTCACGCATCCCCTGCTCGACTTCGCGTCACGGTTTCGCCGATCGCCCGGGCTATTATGCAAAGCTCGACTGGCAACCGCCGATCCCGGTCCGGGTCGAGTTGTTTCGTTATGACAACCGCGCCGATCCGGAAGCCGTCAACCAGGACCTCGAATGGGGCTGGCGAACGCACTTCAACCATGTCGGCCTGGTCGGCAGATCTCGGCGGCGGTGCCTCGCTCAAGCTGCAGGCGATCGAGGGGCGCACGCGCATGGGGTTCGCGGAAGCCGGCGGCCCGAGATGGATCGATAACCGTTTCCGCTCGGCCTTCGCGCTGCTCACCAGGCCGGTCGGCCCATTCGGCCTGGCGGCGCGGGTCGAGGCCTTCGACACGCGCAACCACGGCAGCGATGTCGGCGACGAATATGATGATACGGGCTGGGCGGCGATGCTCGCCGGCAAGCGCGATTGGGGTCGATTCACCGGCCTTGTCGAGCTGCTTCATGTCTCGAGCCGGCGCGAGCAGCGCGAGGACCTCGGCCTTGCGCCGAGACAGCGCCAGACGCAGCTCCAGGCCCAACTGCGAATGCGGTGGTAACCACGCTCGCACACCATGGGTTTCCCTTCGTGTGCTTAATCTTTGCGCCATGGTGCGTGGATTCATGGTTTTCGCGGCGGGCCTGTGCCTCGCAGCGCCGCTCGGCGCAGCCCCGCTCTCTGTGCGCGTGGTGGACGGCTCGGGGCGGCCTGTCCGCGATGCGGTCGTCACTCTTTATCCCGCGGCAGGTGTCGCGCGCCCCGCGACCCGGCGGGCATTATGTCGTGTCGCAGAGGAATATTCAGTTCCACCCGTTCCTGACCATCATCCCGGTCGGCGCCGACGTGTCCTTCCCCAATTTCGACTCGACCAAGCACCACGTTTACTCTTTCTCGCCTGCCAAGAGGTTCGAGCTCAAGCTGTTCGCGAAGGACCAGTCGCGCACCGTCCGTTTCGACAAGCCCGGCGTTATTGCGCTGGGCTGCAATATCCACGACCAGATGAGCGCGTTCATCATCGCCACCGACAGCGTGTGGACGGCGCGCACCAACGCCCAGGGCATGGCGGTGTTCGCCGACGCTCCGGGAGGCAGCGGCCGGGTGACAGTCTGGCACCCTTACCTTCGTGCTCCCGGCGGGGCGGTGCAGCAGGCGTTGGGGCCGGCGCAGCGGAGCCTGGCCTTTGCCGTCCGCCTGCGGCCGCCGCCGATGCCGATGATGGGCTACTGACCCGATGCGGCCCTTCCGTTCCCTCAGCGCCCGGCTGACGGTCCAGTTCGCGCTGCTGTTCGCGGGCGCGATGCTGGCGGTGTCGCTGGCGCTTTCGACCTTCATTGCAGGCGCGGCATCGAAGGAAGTGCAAAGCCAGCTTCAGTCGAGCGGCGCGGTCTACGACCGCTTGTGGCAGCAGCGTTCGCACGAGCTTCAGAATGCGGCGCAGCTGCTCGCCCGCGACTTCGGCTTCCGCGCCGCGGTCGCGACCGGGGACGAGGCGACGATGCAATCGGCGCTGCGCAATGCTGCGGCCCGGCTTCGTGTGCGGACCGCCTTTATCGTCAGCGCCGACGGCCGGGTCTCGGGCATCGACCCCAAGGTTCCCGCGACTGAGGCCGCGCGCCTGTGGGAGCCGCTCGACGAGGGGCAATTGACCGGTGTCGCGGTGCTGTCCGGCCGCCCGCGCCAGCTCGTCGCCGCGCCGGTGATGGCGCCTACGCTGATCGGCTGGGTGGTGTTCGCCGCAGACCTCGACGAACGCGAAATGCGCTCGCTCGAAAGGTTGTCGGCGATCCCGCTCCACGCCGCGGTGCTCGCCAGAAACGACAATCGCTGGGCGGAGGCGGCGGGCAGCATGTCCTCGCTCGATCCTGCGTCGGCGGCGCTGGCCGACCGGCACGTCGGCAGCAGTGCGGCGTTCGAAATGCGCGTCGGCGGCGAGCCGTCGATCGCGCTCGCGAAGCGGCTGCCGACCTTCTCGTCCGATGGCGGAGCGACTTTGCTGCTCGCTTATCCCAAGGCTCAAGCCCTTAAGAACGCTCGCAATCTCCAGCTCGCGCTTGCCGTCATGACGCTGCTCGGTCTGCTCGTCGCAGCGGTTGCGTCGTGGCGTGCGGCGAGCCGGATCACCCAGCCGCTGGCGCGCCTCGACGAAGCCGCCGGACGGCTTGCTTCGGGCGAGCATGTCCAGGTTCGCGTGCGCGGCGAGGATGAGCTCGCCCGCCTCGCAACCAGCTTCAACGAAATGGTCGGCAAGATCGCCGAGCGCGAGCAGCGCATCACCCAGCTCGCCTTCAACGACGTCCTCACCGGGCTGCCCAACCGCACCATGTTCCAGCAGCAACTCGACCATCTGTTCCGCGCGTCGAAGGGCGGCGGCAGCCTGTTTGCGCTCCACTGCCTCGACCTCGACCAGTTCAAGGTCATCAACGATACCCTCGGCCACCCTGCCGGCGACGCCCTCTTGATCGAGGCCGGGAAACGCTTGCTTCAGGCCGCGCCGGGCCATTTCGTCGCGCGGCTCGGCGGCGACGAGTTCGTCGTGCTCCAGACGATCGGAAGTGACCGTAATGCGATTGACCGGCTCGGCCAGGACATCCTCGAAGCGATCGCCAGGCCGCTCGTCATCGACGGCAATGAGGTAGTGCCCTCGACCAGTATCGGGATCGCGATCGCGCCGCACGACGGAACCGACGGTGAGATGTTGCTGCGCAACGCCGACCTCGCTCTTTACCGCGCGAAGGAGGCTGGCCGCGGCACGTTCGCCTTCTTCGAGGAAAGCCTCAACGAGCGCGCGCAAATCCGCCGCCAGCTCGAGACCGACTTGCGACTCGCGGTCGAGCGCGGCGAGTTCGAGCTTTTCTACCAGCCGCTGTTCGACCTCGAGCTGAACCGCATCTGCTCGTTCGAGGCGCTGCTGCGCTGGCACCACCCGACCCGTGGTCTCGTATCGCCGGTGGAATTCATTCCCGTGGCGGAAGATACCGGGCTAATCGTCGCGATTGGAACCTGGGTCATCCGCGAAGCCTGCGCCCAGGCGGTACGCTGGCCCGAGCATATCCGGATCGCGGTCAACGTCTCGCCGGTCCAATTCCATCGCGCCGGATTGCAGGAATTGATCCTCGGCGCGCTTGCGAACAGCGGGCTCGAGCCGGGCCGGCTCGAGATTGAGATCACCGAATCGATTTTCCTCGAAGGAAGCGAGGCGACCTTGCGGCTGCTCCACTCGCTCCGCGCGCTCGGTGTCAGGATCGCGCTCGACGACTTCGGCACCGGTTACTCCTCGCTCAGCTATTTGCAGAGCTTTCCGTTCGACAAGTTGAAGATCGACCGCAGCTTCATCAACAATCTTCTGACCCGCGACGGCGCCAATGCAATCGTCCGCGCGATTACCGAACTCGCCCATGCGCTCAACATCGAGACGACCGCCGAGGGCGTTGAGGAGACCGCGCAGCTGATGGAGCTTCGTTCGCACGGCTGCTCGTCGGTGCAGGGCTTCCTGTTCGCCGAACCGATGACGCTTGGCGACGTCGAACAATTGTTTCGTGACGACAAACTTTCGATGCAGGATGTCGCCTAAAGGTCGAGCGCGCCGCTTCCGATCTCGCCGATCGCCGTGCACCCGGTCAGCGCCATCGCGACCCGCATCTCGGCGTCGATCAGCTGCAACACATGTGCAACGCCGCTTTGCCCGGCCGCGGCGAGCGCATAGGCCCAGGCGCGTCCCAGCAGCACGAAATCGGCGCCGAGCGCAAGCATTCGGACCACGTCGAGCCCCGAACGGACCCCGCCGTCGGCCAGAACGGCTATCCGCCCGCCGATCGCTTCTGCCACTCGCGGCAGCGCTCGCGCAGTGGAACTGACGCCGTCGAGCTGGCGCCCGCCGTGATTGGACACGACGATGCCGTCGGCGCCGCTGGCCGTGGCCTCGCGCGCGTCGTCAGGGTCGAGCAGGCCTTTGATGACAAGAGGCCCCTTCCATTCGGACCGGATCCACTCGACGTCTTTCCAGGTAACGCTGGCGTCGAAATTCTTGCCCACCCAGCCCATCAGGTCGGACAAAGCGGCGCCCGAGCCGAGCAAAGGTTCGAGATTGCCCATGGTCAGCGGCCGCCCGTGGACCGCGACGTCCCAAGCCCAGTCGGGCCGCCGCAATATTTGCGCGGTGCGGCCTGCTCTTCCGCGGATCGATCCGGACAGGCCCGAGCGATAGTCGCGGTAGCGGGTTCCGGGCACCGCCAGGTCGACCGTGAGCAGCAGCGCGCCGCAGCCGGCCTCACGGGCCCGGGCGATCATGTCGCGGACGAATTCACGGTCTTTGACGATGTACAGCTGGAACCAGAAGAGTGCAGGGGTCTTTCGAGCCACTTCGCCGATCGAACAGGCGCTGAGAGTCGAAAGGGAAAATGGGATGCCGGCCGCCGCCGCCGCTCTCGCCGCCTGCACTTCCCCGCGGCGGGCATAGAGACCCGAGAGCCCGACCGGGCCCAGCCCGACCGGCATGTTCCATCTTTGCCCGAACAGCTCGGTCGAAAGATCGATCGCCGAAACGTCGCGAAGCACCCGTTGCCTCAACGCGACCGCCTGAAGATCCTCGACGTTCCGCTTGAGCGTCACCTCGTCGTACGACCCGCCGTCGAGATATTCGAACAGGAAATGCGGCAGCCGCGCCTTGGCGAGCGCCCGATAATCGCTGACCGACGCGGCTTTCCTTGCCAACTCAGCTCGCGAAGCTTGGGTCGAGGCGGTAGGCCTTGCGCTTGAGCGCCGGCCAGGCGAGCAGGTTCGCGGCAAGCGGCAAGCCGACCGCGCCTTGCTGGGCGGTGAGCTCGGGCGAACCTTGCGGCGGGTTGCTGATCCGCTCGCCCGCCGAGAGCGCCATGATCTGCGCCTGACACGCGCGCTCGAGATAATAGAGCCGGATGAAGCACTCGCCGACATTCTTGCCGACCGCGAGCGTGCCGTGGTTGCGCAGGATCATCGCATTCTTCTCGCCCAGATCCGCGACCAGCCGTTCGCGCTCGTCGAGGTCGACCGCAACGCCCTCATAGTCGTGGAAGGAGAGATCGCCGCGGATCAGCATCGCCGTCTGCGTGAGAGGCAGAAGCGCCTCTTCATGCGCCGACACCGCCTGCCCGGCGGGCGTGTGCAAATGCATCACCGCATGCGCGTCGTCGCGCGCCATGTGGATCGCCGAATGGATGGTGAAGCCGGCCGGGTTGGTGATGAACGGCGTCGGCTCGACCGGATTGCCGTTGACGTCGACCTTGATCAGCGAGCTCGCGGTCACTTCCTCGAACATGAGATTGTACGGATTGAGCAGGAAATGATGCTCCGGCCCCGGGATCCGCGCCGACAAATGGGTGAAGATGAGGTCGTCCCAGCCGTAGCTCGCGACCATCCGGTACGCGGCGGCAAGATCGACCCGGATCGCCCATTCCTCGTCGCTGACCTTGCCTTCGAGCGACGGGATTTCGACCGACTGCAGCGGCTGCATGTCGCTCATGCCCCGATTGATGCCGTCGACTCGGTTCATGCGGCTACCTCCTGTCTTTCGGGATGCGCGGCTGCGAACGCCTCGACCTTATTTGCATTCTCGTCGGCGCGTAGCAAAGTCGGATAGGCATCGAGCGGCACGTTCATCCGGCGGGCGTTGAACAGCTGGGGAACCAGGCAGACGTCGGCGATTGTCGGCGAATCCCCGAACAGGAAAGCACCGGCGCCCGGCGCGGCGGTGGCTTCGAGCGCGCTTAGGCCTTCGGTCACCCAATGCGCATACCAGGCGTCGATTTCGTCCTGCGAATGGTTGAGCTCCGCCTTCAGATATTTGAGCACGCGCAGATTGTTGAGCGGGTGGATGTCGCAGGCGACGACCATCGCCATTGCGCGCACGTGCGCACCGTCCGCGGGATCGCGGGGCATCAGCGCCGGATCGGGAAAGCGCTGGTCGAGATAGACGATGATCGCCAGGCTCTGGGTCAGCTTGTGCCCGTCGATCTCGAGCGTCGGCACCAGCCCCTGGGGGTTGAGCGCGCGATAATCGGCGGATTTCTGCACATCGTCGCGCAAATCCACCGGCCGGCTTTCGTAATCGACGCCCTTCAGATTGAGCGCGATGCGCACCCGGTAGGCCGCTGACGAGCGGAAATAATCGTAGAGGACGGGCCGGCTCATGGCGGCTGCTGTTACTCCGCGCCGACGAACGGCGCCACTACCTCGGCCGGAACGCGGATCGGCCGCCCGAGCGCCTTGTCGATGATCGCCCACCAGCTGCGCGCCCGAACCCGCGGCTTTCCGTCCTCGCCGACGAATTCCATGTGCCGGTCGAAGCGCGCGCCGTGCGGCTTCTCGCCGGCCCAGGTCCTCGCGGTGATCCGCTCGCCCTCAAGCACGGCGCGGAGGTAGTCGATCTCGTGGCGCACCACGACCCAGACATAATCGTCCTGATGGGCAGGGTCGGCGACGCTGCGCCAATGCGCGACCGCGACCTGCTCCATCCACTGCACCCACACGGCATTGTTGACGTGCCCGAGCTCGTCGATGTGCCCGGCCTCCGCGACAAAGGTCATTTCGAAGGTCGGGCGGGTCACGTGACCACGGTCAGGATGAACGCATAGGTCTCCGCCACCTCGTGCAGACCTTCCCAGCGGCCGGACTTGCCGCCGTGGCCGGCGCCCATGTTGACCTTCAAGAGCAGCAAATTGCCGTCGGTCTTGGTCGCGCGCAGCTTTGCGGCCCATTTGGCCGGCTCCCAATAGGTCACGCGCGGATCGGTGAGGCCGCCGGTGATCAGCATCGGCGGGTAGGCCTGCGGCTTCACATTGTCGTACGGGCTGTAGCTACGGATGTAATCGAACACCGCTTTGTCGATGATCGGATTGCCCCATTCGGGCCATTCGCCCGGGGTCAGCGGCAGCGTATCGTCGAGCATGGTGCCCAGCACATCGACGAACGGCACGTCGGCGACCACCGCACCCCATAGATCGGGATCGCTGTTCGCGACCGCCCCAACCAGCTCGCCCCCGGCCGAACGGCCATTGATCGCGATCTTGCCCGCGCTTGTGAAACCCGCCGCGATTAGCCCTTTGGCGACGTCGGCGAAGTCGTTGAAGGTGTTGGTCCTTTTGTCGAGCTTACCGTCGAGGAACCAGCCATGGCCGAGGTCGTCGCCGCCGCGGACGTGGGCAATGGCGCAGGCCCAGCCGCGGTCGAGCAGGCTGATGCGGTTCGAATTGAACGCCGGCGGGATCGCATGGCCGTAGGAGCCGTAGCCGTAGAGAAACACCTTGCCCGAGCCGTCGCGCTCATAGCCCTTCTTGTGCACCACCGAGACCGGGACCTGCTTGCCGTCGCGCGCTGGCACCATCAGCCGCTCGGTCGCGTAAAGCGAGGCGTCGTAGCCCGACGGGATCTCCTGGACCTTGAGCGTCTCGAGCGCGCCGCTGCCCGGATGATAGTCGTAGACTGTCACCGGCGTGACCATCGACGAATAGCCGAGGCGATAGGCTTGCGGAGCAAATTCGGGATTGCCGAAGAAGGCCGCGCTATAGCTCGCCTCATCGAACGGGATCGGGGTTTCGGTGCCGTCGTAACCGCGCAGGATCAGCCGATCGAGCCCGTCGACCCGCGTCGTCAGCGCGAGATGGTCGCGGTAGCTCGTGGCGCCGCGCAGGTAGACGCGCTCCGATCCGGCGATCACCGTCCGCCACTCGCCCGGCGTGGCGAGATCGGCTTCGGCGAGCCGGAAATTGACGTGCTCGTCGTTGGTGACGATCCACAATTTCCCGTGCGCTGAATCGACGTGATATTCGCGGTTCGCCTTCCGCGGTGAAATCAGCGTCAGCGGCTGCGCGGGGTCGTCGGCGCCGACAAACCGCACCTCGCTGGTCGCATTGTCGCCGGTCGAAACCAGGATCAGCCGCTCGTCCTGCGATTTGCCGACGCCGACCGAAAAGCCGAGCTCCTCGGCCTCCTCGTAGAGCGTGACGTCCTCCGCCGCCGGCCGCCCGAGCCGGTGGTATCGCGCCCGGTAGCTGCGCCAGTTATCATTGACCTCGGTGAACACGATTCCGCCCGAATCGCTGGTCCACACCGGCTGGCCGATCCCGACCTCGGTCACGGTCTCGATATCCTTGCCTGTGGCAAGGTCGCGGATTTTCAGATGGAAGCGCTCCGATCCGTTGTCATCGGTCAGGGTCGCGAGCAATTTGCCGTCGGGACTGACCTCGAGCGCTCCCAGGCGGAAATAATCCTTGCCTTCGGCCTCGGCCGGTTCGTCGAAGACTATCTGGTCCGTGCCGCCCCCAACCGGTCTGCGGAACCAGGTGCGGTATTGCGCGCCCGGCGTGAACGCCCACCAGCAGAAATAATCGCCGTCCCTTAGCGGAACCGAGCTGTCATCCTCCTTGATCCGCCCCTTCATCTCCTCGAACAGGCCGTCGATCAGCGCTTGGTGCTGGCTCGCCCATGCCTCGAAATAGCTGTTTTCGGCGGTGAGATAGGCAAGCACGTCAGGATCGGTGACCTCGGGATATTGGCGCAGCCAGTGCCACGGATCCTCGATCGTCACCCCGTGCGCCTCGTAGCTATAGGGACGCTGCTCGGCGCTCGGCGGGGTGGGGAGGCTGATCGGCTTGTCCATGGACGCGCTCTTAAGGGCGAAGAGCACCGGCGTCATCCCGGCCTTACGGGCGGGCAGTAGCTATCCCCGCTCCTTCCTCCACGCCGTGAGGGCTTTCGAGCGCTCGATCAATGCGGAAACGTCCCGCGCATCCAGCTCGCTGTCGAAGCACAGGCCCACGACCCCGTCGGTTTGCCACCGAACCACCGCTCCGCGGCCGAGCGTTCCGCAGTCCAGTATCACCGCCGTTCCGGTTGGCAGGCTTGCCGGGCAATCGAGCTTCGCGCCGCCGGCGGACAGGTCGACGATCTGGACGGCATGACGCTCGCCATCGGCCTGCAGGAACGCCGGCAACGCCACTTCGACCCGCGGATAGGCGCGGCGGTCCTCAAAAGGGCCATCGTCTGGTGGGGTTGGAACGGGGCTTGCCATCACATCTCGCCAGGGGCGTAGCACGGCGGTGCTGCGAGAGTGTAAACGCCAAAGGTCCGCAATGGTTGGGAAGCGGACATGCCGCGTTCGCGATGCGCAGCCCCTTTAACCTCGGGCCACCATGGACTAGCTGGGGAAGCGAACGGAGCTAAGCCGATGTCCAGTTATGCAGACCGCCTGAACGCCCTTCGCGAACAATTGAAAGCCGACAAGCTCGACGGCTTTGTCGTGCCCCTGACCGACGAGCATATGAGCGAATATGTGGGGACCTATGCCCAGCGGCTTGCCTGGCTGACGGGTTTCGAGGGTTCGGCCGGTTCGGCGGTGGTGCTTCCGGAGGAAGCCGCGATTTTCGTCGACGGCCGCTACACGCTCCAGGTTCGCAGCCAGGTCAGCGCCGATCAGTGGAGCTACCAGTCGGTGCCCGAGACGAGCACCACCGAATGGCTCAAGGAGCACGCGCCCGAAGGCGCGCGAATCGGCTACGACCCGTGGCTTCACACAAGCGACTGGGTGAAGAAAGCGAAGGAAGCCTTGTCCGCCCGCGGCGCGGAACTGGTGCCGGTCGACAGGAATCCCATCGACGAAATCTGGACCGATCGCCCCGAGGCGTCGAAGGCCCACCTCGTCGTCCAACCCGATCAATATGCCGGCAAGTCAGCGGCCGAGAAGCGGACCGAAATCGGCGACTGGCTGACCAAGCAGCACGCCGACGCCGCGGTGCTCTCCGCGCTCGATTCGATCGCCTGGGCGTTTAACATCCGCGGGGCGGACGTGACCCATACGCCGGTCGCGCTCGCTTATGCGCTGGTCAATTCCGACGGCACCGCCGATTTGTTCGTGGCCGGCGAGAAAATCGGGGCCGACGTTCGCCAGCATCTCGGCAACGGCGTGCGCCTCCACGAGCGCTCGGAGTTCGAAGCCGCGCTCGGCGAGCTCAAGGGCAAGGCCGTGGTGGTCGACCCGGAGCGCGCGGTGGCGGCGATCTTCGACGCACTCGGCCGTGCAGGCGCCAAGGTCCTGCCGCTGCGCGACCCGACCATCCTGCCCAAGGCGATCAAGAATCCGGCCGAAATTGCCGGCCAGAAAGCCGCGCAAGAGCGCGACGGGGCGGCAATCGCGCGCTTCCTCCACTGGATCGACCAAGAAGCGCCCAAGGGCGACGTCGACGAGCTCAAGGCCTCCGACCATCTCGAGGCACTGCGGCGGGAATCACCGGAGCTTCGCGACCTGTCGTTCGAACTCGATCTCGGGCGCCGGACCGAACGGCGCGATCGTCCATTACCGGTCGAGCGAGAAGACCAACCGCAAGCTCGAGAGCGGCACGCTCTATTTGATCGATTCGGGCGGCCAGTATGTCGACGGCACGACCGACATCACCCGCACGGTGCCGATCGGCGAGCCGACCGAGGAGATGCGCGACCGCTTCACCCGCGTGCTCAAGGGCCACATCGCCGTCGCCACCGCGGTTTTTCCCAAGGGCACGCGCGGAAGCCAGCTCGACAGCTTTGCCCGGCGGCCGCTGTGGGAGGCGGGGCTCGATTATGCCCACGGCACCGGCCATGGGGTCGGCAGCTTCCTCGCGGTCCACGAGGGGCCCCAGCGCATCTCGCCGGTCGGGAGCTCGCAGAGCGGCGGCGATGAGCCGCTTGCAGCGGGGATGATCATCTCCAACGAGCCCGGCTATTACAAGACCGGCGAATACGGCATCCGCATCGAAAACCTCGTCCTCGTCGTCGATCGCGAGATCGAGGGCGCGGAAAAGGAGGTGCTCGGCTTCGAGACTCTGACCTTCGCGCCGATCGACCGGCGGCTGATCGATGTGGAAATGCTCGAGCCCGAGGAGCTGGTGTGGCTCAACTGCTATCACGCCCACGTGCTGGCGAAGATCGGGCCGCACCTTGCGGGCCCGGACCTCGAATGGCTTCAGCAGGCCTGTGCTGCCGTCGAGGCGCCGGCGGGCTAAAAAATGGTGCTGCCGGTGAGGATTGAACTCACGACCTCAGCCTTACCAAGGATGCGCTCTACCACTGAGCTACGGCAGCACTTTTTCCGGAGTGGCGGGCCTATGACGGCGCGAGCCTTCCCCTGTCAACCATGAGTGCGAAGGACAAGCAGCGGGAGGAGCGGCTTGCCGCGGCGTTGAGGGAGAACCTGCGCCGTCGAAAGGCCCAGGTGCGCAAAATCGCCGAAGACAAGCCCGACACGTCCGATTGATGCTTTCGCCAACGCCGCTTCGTACGGCCTACAGCGTCCGGCAATACCAGCAGTTGAGCGCGAACCGGTAATCGCGAAACGCCCCGCTCGCGCAGCTCACCCGCCGCACCTCATGCGTGGCCCAGGAGGGGAAGGCGACCAGGCTGTTGTTCAGCGGCTGGATGTCGACGTAATCGCTGTCACCGGCCGAACCCTCGGCAGGCTTGGCGTTGAACCGGTAAAGCCGGAGCGCGCCGCCCGAAAAGCCTTTGGGCTCGTTGTAGAAATAATAGACCCCGCTCAGCACGCGGTCCTCGCCCGGTCGGGCGCCGATCGTCCGCCGGCCCTGGCCGACCGGAATATCGAGATGTGCGCCGTAATGCGCGCCGTCGCCGTGCGCGGCGAGCTCGAGCTCGAGCGAGCGCGGCTCGGGTCCCTTGACTCCGGTCGCCGCGATCAGCCGCGGCAGCGCTTCGAGCAGCTTCGCTTCGATCGCCGCGCGCGCCGGCCCGAGGTCGCGCATGGTCTGAGCGATCCGGACATCGGGGTCGATCCGGCTATCCTTGTCGAGCCGGTTGGCCACCGTCGCTGCCCGGAACTTCTCTTCATTGCCGAGCGCCCAGTCGAGCAAAGCGGCGTGCAGCTCCGCGGGCAGAAAGTCCGTGACCTGGACAAAGGGAGGGAGCGGCCATTCGGCATCATCGGCCATGTGCGGCTTCTAGCCCGCCAGGGAAGCCGGAGTGAAGCCTTGCCTCCAAAGCTGCGATGAGCTTGGGAAGTCCCATGCGCTTCTTCTCCGACAATGCGGCCGCCGCGCATCCCAGGGTGATCGAGGCCATTGCTGCCTCGAACCGGGTCGATACGGCCTATGACGGCGATGCCTGGAGCGAGCGCCTCGACGGCGCTTTTTCCGAGCTGTTCGAGACCGATGTCCGCGCCTTCTGGGTGGCGACCGGAACCGCCGCCAACTGCCTCGCGCTCGCCGCTCTGTGCCCGCCCTATCGCGGGATCATCTGCCACAAGGACGCGCATATCGAAGTCGACGAAGCGGGCGCGCCGGGATTCTTCACCGGCGGCGCCAAGCTGATGCTGCTCGACGGTCCGGGCGCCAAGGTCACGCCCCAGGCCGTCGCCACCGAGTGCGACCGGATCCGCAACGACGTCCATCAGGTTCAGCCCGCCGTCGTCTCGATCACCAATGCGACCGAATACGGACTGGTTTACCGGGCCGCTGAAGTGGCGACGCTGGGGCAGCTGGCGAAGGAGCGGAGTCTTGCATTCCATATGGACGGCGCGCGCTTCGCCAATGCGCTGGCGACGACCGGCGAAAGTCCCGCCGACGTCGACCTGGCGGGCAGGGGTCGACGTGCTCAGTCTTCGGCTTCGCCAAGAATGGCGGCCTCAATGCCGAGGCTTTGATCCTGTTCCGCACCGAGCTCGCCGACGAGATCGCGGTGCGGCGCAAGCGCGCGGGTCATTTGCTGTCCAAGGGCCGGATGCTCGCCGCGCAGATCCTTGCTTTGCTCGAAGACGGCCTGTGGCTCGACAATGCCCGCGCTGCCAATGCCGCCGCACAGACCCTCGGCCAGGCTGCGGGAGGCCGGCTACTCTATCCCGTCGAGGCCAATGAGCTGTTCCTTCAAGTCAGCGACGACGAAGCCGCGTCGCTGCGGCTGCAGGGCTTCGACTTCTACGAATGGGGGCCGGGCCAAATCCGATTGGTCACCAGCTGGGATTCCAGACCGGCGAATCGGTCGATCGGCTCGCCGCAGCGATCGCCGCTCTGTGAGGACTCCAGAATCCGCTCGGGGCGAACGGCGATGGATGCGGTCGCGTCCCGTTCATCGTCTTCACCGCGATCTGGGGATCGACCTGGATCGTGATCCGCGGCCAGCTGGGCGACGGTCGCCGCCGCAATGGTCGGTCACCTACCGCTTCGTCATCGCCGCGCTCGCGATGTTCGCGATCGTCGCGAATTCAGCGGCGAGAACCTCGCCATCGGCCGGCGCGGTTTCATCGCCGCGGCCTTCCTCGGATTCACCCAGTTCTGCGTCAATTTCAACGCGGTCTATCTGGCCGAGCGGCACATCACGTCGGGCGTGGTCGCGACGGTATTCGCGCTTGCTGCTGATTCCGAGCACGTTGCTCGGCTGGGCCTTCCTCGGCCAGCGGCCGAGCCGGCGGTTCGTGTGGAGTTCGCTGGTCGCGGTCGCCGGGATCGGCTTGCTGTTCGTCCACGAACTTCAGGAGCATGCCGCCAGCGCACAAGCCATATTCGTCGGCATCGGCTACACGTTGCTCGGGATGGTATCGGCGCTCGAGTCGCCAACGTCATGCAGGCTCGCGGCGAGATTCGCCATCTGCCCTTGTTCAGCCTGCTCGCCTGGTCGATGGCCGCCGGCGCGGTGATCGACGCTGCGGTCGCGCTTCGCTTTCGCCGGCCCGCCGAGTCATCGATCTTCGGCCGGGCTATTGGGCCGGCCTGTTCTATCTCGCGCTGGCGGCGTCGGTCCTCACCTTCAGCCTCTATTATCCCGGTCGTGCGCAAGATCGGCCCGGCCAAGGCGGCCTATTCGAGCGTGCTGGTGCCGATCATCGCGATGGGCTTTTCGACCGCGCTCGAAGGCTATCGCTGGACCCCGCTCGACCATCGCCGGCGCGCTCCTGGCGCTGGGCGGAATGGTCGGAGCGCTGAGCCGAAGCCGCTCGGTTGTGCCGGCTCCCGACGCCGCCTAAAGCCCGCGGCTATGGCCGATATCCGCACCACGACCACCCTCGACGTCATTCCAGAAGCCCCGCCCTCGCCCGACCATGTCGCGATCCGCCGCGAGGATTATCGCCCGCCCGACTGGCTGGTGCCCGAGATCCGCCTCGACTTCGACCTCGACGCCGAGCGGACCCGGGTCCGGGCGACGCTGACGTCGAGCGCAACGGCGACCACGACCGCCCGCTGCGGCTCGACGGCGACGAGCTGACGCCGCTCGTCGGTCAAGGTCGACGGCGGCGATGCCGCGCTGGACGATGGACGGCGCGCAGCTGGTCGATCGAGCATTGCCGGCGACCGCGCGACGGTCGAGACCGAGGTCGAGATCGCGCCCGCCGGCCAACACCAAGCTGATGGGCCTCTATGCCTCCGGCGGGATGCTGTGCACCCAGTGCGAGGCCGAGGGCTTCCGCCGCATCACCTTCTTCCCCGACCGGCCCGACGTGCTGTCGCAAATATCGCGTGCGGATGGAAGGCGACGCGGCGCGCTTCCCGGTCCTGCTGTCGAACGGCAACCGCGTCGCGCACGGCGAAGGCGGCGAACGGCCGCCACTGGGCCGAGTGGGAGGACCCGTTCCCCAAGCCCTGCTATCTGTTCGCGCTGGTCGCCGGCGACCTCGAGGCCAACCGCGACAGCTTCACCACCATGAGCGGCCGCAAGGTCGATCTCGCCATCTGGGTGCGCGAAGCCGACCTGCCCAAGACCGCAGCACGCGATGGACAGCCTCAAGCTGGCGATGGCGTGGGACGAGAAGGTCTACGGCCGCGAATATGACCTCGACCAGTTCAACATCGTCGCCGTCAGCGACTTCAACATGGGCGCGATGGAGAACAAGAGCCTCAACATCTTCAACTCGGCCTATGTGCTCGCCGACCAGGACACCGCGACCGACGCCGACTTCGACAATATCGCGCGGGTCGTCGGCGCACGAATATTTCCACAATTGGTCGGGCGACCGGGTCACCTGCCGCGACTGGTTCCAGCTGAGCCTGAAGGAAGGCTTCACGGTCTTCCGCGACCAGAGCTTCTCGGCCGACATCGGCAGCCCGGCGGTCAAGCGGATCGAGGACGTGCGCGTGCTTCGCGCGGTGCAGTTCCCCGAGGACGCCGGGCCCGCTCGCCCACCCGGTCCGGCCCGACAGCTATATCGAGATTTCGCAACTTCTACACGGCGACCGTCTACAACAAGGGCGCCGAGCTCATCCGCATGTTCGCACACCGTGCTCGGCCCGGACAAATTCCGCGCCGGCACCGACCTCTATTTCGAGCGCCACGACGGCGAGGCGGCGACCTGCGACGATTTCGTGAAGGCGCTCGAGGATGCGCAGCGGCGTCGACCTGTCGCCGTTCAAGATCTGGTACAGCCAGGCCGGCACGCCGAAGGTCAAGGCGCGGCTCGAGCATGACGCCGGCGGCGCAAGACCGCGACGCTGCACCTCGAGCAGCATGTCGACCCGACGCCCGGCCAGCCGGTCAAGCAGCCGATGCCGATCCCGCTCAGGACCGCGCTGATCGGCGAGGACAGCGGCGCACGAGATCTGCGCCCGAGCGGCTGATCGTCCTCGACCAGCCGCGAGCAGAGCGTCCGCTTCGACAATGTCGCCGAGCCGCCGCTGCTGTCGATCAACCGCGACTTCTCGGCGCCGATCATCGTCGACGCCGAGCGCCGGCCGCGGCGAGCTCGAGCGGCTGGCGCAGACCGACACCGACCCGTTCGCGCGCTACGAGGCGATGCAGGAGCTGATGATGCGCGCGCTGATCGCCGGCGCGCGCGGCGAGCCGGTCGATGCCGGCGCCGGTGATCGCGCGCGATCGGCGCGACGCTTCAGTCCAACTCGCTCGACCCGGCGTTCAAGGCCGAGGCGATCCTGCTGCCGAGCGAAAGCCTGATCGCCGACCGCATGGACGTGGTCGATCCCGACGCGATCCACGCGTCGCGCGAGGCGCTGCGCGCGGCGATCGGCGCGCAGCTGTCGCGACGAGCTGCTCGCCGCGCATCGCAGCGACGGCGCGGCCGGCGACGACCTGTCGCCGCGCGCCAAGGGCATCCGCCGGCTGCGCACCGTCGCGCTCGGCCTGCTCGCCGCGGCCGACGCGGCGCAAGGCGGCGGCGCTCGCCAAGGCGCAGTTCGACGCGCGCCGACAACATGACCGACCGCCAGGGCGCGCTCGGCGTCCTGGTGTCGCTCGACGCGCCCGAGCGGCAGGCCGCGCTCGACGCCTTCTACGAGCGCTTCCACGACGACCCGCTGGTGCTCGACAAATGGTTCGCGCTGCAGGCCGCGGCGCAGCGCGCCGGACACGCGTCGACCAGGTGCTGCAGCTCGCCGAGCATCCCGACTTCACGATGGCCAACCCCAACCGGCTGCGCTCGCTCGCCGGCACGTTCGGCGGCAATCATTGGGCGTTCCACTCGCGCCGACGGCCGCGGCTACGCCTTCCTCGCCGACATGATCCTCGCCGCCGACAAGCTCAACCCGCAGGTCGCGGCGCGGCTGGTGCCGCCGTTCGGCCGCTGGCGGCGGTTCGAGCCGAAGCGCGCCGAGCTGATGCGCGCAGGCGCTCGAGCGGATCGTCGCGACGCCGGGCCTGTCGAAGGACGTGTTCGAGCAGGCCTCGAAGAGCCTCGCCTAGCGGCTCGAACTGCCGATCCAGTTGGCGACCTCGATCGCGACCTGGTTGGCGGCGCGGTTGAGCGCCGGTGCCGACGGTCGCGGCGGTGCCGTCGGCCGGCGCACGTCGCGGTGAAGCGGCGGGTTTCGACGCGGGTGCCGCCGGCGGTCGACAGCGACGCGTCGTAGACCGACGATCACCTGCCCGCTCGCCGCGTCATAGCCGAAGCGCTGCAGCTCGCCGGTGACCACCAGCCCCGGATCGAGCGTCGCCTGGCGCTGGATCGAGCACGACGCGGTTGGTCGTCCGCCGCACGGTTTCCGCGAGCAGCGCCTGGAACAGCCGGTCGGGCGTATCGACCCACTGCAGGTCGGTCACATATTGGACGTCGGTCGGGCGTCACCTGCACCGGCACGCGGACGCGTGCGCAGCTCCTTGGCGACGACCGGGGCGCCGATCGTCACCGCCTGGCCCGGCGTTGACGGTGCGGGCGATCTGCGCCGGGCTCCGGCGCTTCGGGCGTCAGCGTCAGCAGCGTCGTCGGCGGCTTGCCGCCGCCGCCGAGCAGGCCGCCGAGCGAGCAGCCGCCGAGCGCCAGCGCCAGCGCGATCGGCGCGACGAGTTCGCAGCAGCAGCTTCATTTGCGTTTCCCTGGCTTGTAGTCGGGCAGTTTCTCGGGCCCGAGCGTGCCGCCGATCCCCTGCTGGTTGACGCGGTCGGAGACCGCCTTGCAGCGACTGCGACAGCTCGCGCAGGTCGCGGACCAGCCGGTTGGCCTCGGGCAGCGTCGACTTGCTGAAATTCTGCACGCCCGGGCCGGGCGTCGGTGATCATCGCGTCGAGATTGTCGGCGGCCTGCTGGACCGAGGCGATCGCCTTGCGCAGGTCCTCGGCCGCCGGCTTGCCCTGCTCGTTGACCAGGCGGTTGGTGCTGTCGGCCAGCGCCGCGACATTGCTGCGCGGCGATGCCGGCGTTGCGCGCCGCGATCCGCGCATCGCGCGATCGCGTCGGCCAGGTCGGGCGCGCGGTCGGCCAGCACCTTGGTGGTGCGCGTCGATATTCTCGAGGATGTCGGCGATCGCATTCTGGTTCTTGTCGCTGAGCAATTCGGTCAGCCGCTCGGTCAGGCGCTGGATGCGGTCGATCAGCTCCGGCGCGCTGTTGAGCAGCGCGCCGAGGCCGCCCGAGCTCGCCGGAATCGACCGGGCAGCCCTGCGGGCCGAGCTGGCTGATCGGCGGCGCGGCCGCGCACCGCGCCGTCGAGCTGGATTTCGCTGACGCCGGTGAAGCCGACGCCCTTGATCTGCGCGCGTCGTGCCCTGGAGCACCGGCGTCTGCTCATCGACCTCGATCCGCACCCAGACGAATTCGGGCCGGTTGGGAAGCAGCGAGATCTTGCTCGACCTGGCCGACCGGAACGCCGGAGAAGCTGACGTTCGAGCCCTTGTTGAGCCCGCCGACGGCCTGCGCGAAATAGATGTCGTAGCATTTGGTCGGCTTGTTCGAGAGGCCGGCGAGCCAGACGATGAACAGCAGCACGCCGGCGAGCAGCGCCACCGTCACCGCGCCGACCATCACATAGTTCGACCGGGTCTCCATCAGGCTGTCGACCCCTTCCTCATAACTCTCGGCCGCAGCGCGCCCCCGCGGCCCGTTGAAATACTCTTGTATCCAAGGATGGTCCAAAGCCAATAGTTCCGGAATCGTTCCGACCGCGATCACCTTCTTGTCCGCAAGCACCGCGACGCGGTCGCAGATCGCGTGCAGCGTGTCGAGATCGTGGGTGATCAGGAACACGGTGAGGTCGAGCCGCTTCTGGAGCGAGCGGATCAGCTCGTCGAACGCGGCCGCGGCGATCGGGTCGAGGCCGGCGGTCGGCTCGTCGAGGAACAGCAGCTCCGGATCGAGCGCGAGCGCGCGGGCGAGGCCGGCGCGCTTGACCATGCCGCCCGACAGCTCGGACGGATATTTCGGGCCCGGCGTCGGCCGGAAGCCCGCCCATCGCGATCTTGTAGGACGCGATCTCGTCGAGCAGCGGCGGCTTGATGAACGGGAAATATTCGCGGATCGGGACCTCGACATTCTCGGCGACGGTCAGGGTCGAGAACAAGGCGCCGTTCTGGAACAAGATGCCCCAGCGGCGGCGGATGTTCTTCGCCTCGTCCTCGGTGCGGTCGATCATGTTCTCGCCGAGCACCTCGATCTCGCCCGCGTCGGGCGTCTGCAGGCCGATGATCGAGCGCAGCAGCACCGACTTGCCGGTGCCCGAGCCGCCGACCACGCCGAGGATCTCGCCGCGGCAGACGGTGAGGTCGAGATCCTCGTGGATGACCTGCTCGCCGAAGCTGTTGCGCAGCCCGCGGACGGTGATGACCGGTTCGCAGTCCTTGGGCGTCGCTCATACCCAGCCGATCGAGCTGAAGAAGACGGCGAACACGGCGTCGAGCACGATCACCAGGAAGATCGACTGGACGACCGCGGTGGTGGTGCGCGAGCCGACTTCCTCGCTGTTGCCCTGCGACCAGCATGCCCTGGAAGCAGCCGGCGAGCGCGATGATGAAGCCGAACACCGGCGCCTTGATCAGCGCGATCCACAGATCGGTCATCGGAATCACTTCCTGCAGCCGCTGGATGTAGGTCAGCGGCGGGATGCCGAGGTCGAGCCAGACGAACATGCCGCCGCCGAGCAGCGACGTGAGCATCGCCCAGAAGGCGAGCAGCGGCATCATCACGACCGCCGCGATCATGCGCGGGATGACCAGCGCCTCGATCGGCGACACGCCGATCGTGCGCATGGCGTCGATTTCCTCGGTGATCTTCATCGTGCCGATCTGCGCGGCGAAGGCCGAGCCCGAGCGGCCGGCGACCATGATCGCGGTCATCAGCACGCCGAGCTCGCGCACGGTGATCCGGCCGATGAGGTTGATGGTGTAGACCTCGGCGCCGAACTGCGCGAGCTGGACCGCGCCCTGCTGGGCGATGACGATGCCGATCAGGAAGCTCATCAGGCCGATGATGCCGAGCGCGCGGACGCCGACCACGTCGAAGCGCTGGACGACCGCGTTGAGGCGGAAGCGCTTGGGCCGGCGGATGACGTTGGCGAAGCCGATCAGGGTCGCGCCGAAGAAGCCGAGCAGGCCGACCAGGGTCGTGCCCGGTCTCGGCGACCCACTCGCCGAGCTCGCTGAGCGACGCGGAGGAAGCCGTGCGTGCTCGTCCGGGATGGACCTGCGCCGGCTTGTCGAACTCGCCGACCTGCTTGAGCAGGCTGACCTCGTCGCGGCTGGCGCCGATCACCTTGGCGCCGCGGTCGCGGACGGTGCGATAGACGATCCACGCGCCGACCGTGTCCATGCGCTCGATCTCGGACAGGTCGATGGTCAGCGGATCGGGCAAGCGCATCGATCTCGCGCTGGGTGGTCGCGGCGCGCGTGATCGTCAGCGCGCCCGCGACGCGGTAGACCGAGCCGTCCGCGCTGATCCGTCTCCTGCTCGGTTGATCTCGGCCATGCGCGGCGGATTAGTGCGCGAAATGCGCTGGCGGGGCAAGTCGACGGCGCGAGCGCGCCACTTTCCTGCCCGGTTCGCCGCCTTTATGCGCGCGCGCCATGGCGAGCGACGCGCCGCCTCCTGTTCGTGCCCGTCGGCGCCAATCCGGCGCGCCTGTTCGGGATGGACGCGCGGACGCGCGCCTGCCGGCTCGCGACCAATGCCGGGCTTCGAATGCGCCGACGCGGCCGCAGCCGGGCCGGGCGGCGCTGCTCGCGAGCCTGGATTATGCCTGGGACCCGGCCTGGCTGAAGGCGATGCGCGGCCGGCCGCGGACCGTGCTGACGCTCGGCGGCAAGCCGGTGCTGGCCCATGTCCCGGCCGGCGAGGATGCCGGCGGCGGTCGCGCGGCGCCATGGCGGACGGCGACCCGATCGACGGCTATGAGCAGCTCGCCGCCGAGACCGCCGAGCTCAGCTACGCCGAGCTGCGCAAGCGCGAGCGGCCGTTCGTCCTGCCGCTCGATCCCGACGACCCCGAGCCGGTCGAGCGCGCCGCCTATGACGCCGCCTACAAGGGCGTGACCGACGTCCTGACGCTCTATCTGTGGCGCAAGCCGGCCTTCTATCTGACCCGCTGGGCGGCGCGGGCCGGGCTGTCGCCCGAACTTCGTCACCGCGGTCGGCGCGATCCTGTGCGTGCTCGCCTTCTGTCCTGTTCTGGCGCGGCGATTATTGGCTGGGGCGTCGCTGTCGGGCTTCGTCTTCATGGTGCTCGACACGGTCGACGGGAAGCTCGCGCGCTGCACCGGCGCCTCGTCCAAATGGGGCAATGTGTTCGACCACGGCATCGACCTCATCCACCCGCCCTTCTGGTGGTGGGCGTGGGTGCATGGGCTCGCCGCCTACGGCCGGCCGCTCGAGCCGGTCTATGCGACCATGGTGCTGTGGGCGATCATCGGCGGCTATGTCGCGCAGCGGGTGATCGAGGGCGTCTTCATGCGCCGCTTCGGCGGCATGCACATCCACGTCTGGCGGCCGATCGACAGCCAGTTCCGGCTGATCACCGCGCGGCGCAACCCGAACATGGTGATCCTGGTCGCCGCGCTTGCTGTTCGGCCGGCCCGACGTCGGGCTCGTGCTGGTCGCCTGGTGGACGATCGTCAGCCTGATCTTCCACGCCGTGCGGCTGGCCCAGGCGAGCGAGCGGCAGGCGCGCGGGCGAGCCGATCGTCTCCTGGCTCGAAGCGTGAGCGCTATACCGCCGATCGTGCTCGCCGGGTCGCGGCCCGGGCGCGATCGCCTTCGCGCGAGCAGTTCGGCACCGACCTCAAGGCGCTGATCCCGGTCGCCGGCGAGCCGATGGTGCGGCGGCCGGTGCGCGCGCTGCTGGCGAGCGAGCAGGTCGGCGAGGTCGATCGTGCTGACGCCAGGCGCCGGAGCGGATCGCCGACGTGCTGCCCGACGATCCGCGCGTCTCGATCCGCGAGCATCGCGCGGGACGATCGCCGCGACGATGCTCGACGCTGCTGCGACGACCCGCGACCGCAATGGCCGCTGCTGGTGACGACCGCCGACCATGCGCTGCTCGACACCGGCGATGGTCGACGAATTCTGCCGCGGCGCGGCAGGGCGCCGACATCGCCATCGGCGTGGTCGAGCGCGACGCGCCTGCTGCAGCGCGCTTCCCGCAGACGCAGCGCACCTGGCTCAGGTTCCGCGGCGGCGCCTACACCGGCGCCAACCTGTTCGCGCTGCGGCTCGCCCGAGGTCGCGCCCGGCGATCGAGCTGTGGCGCTCGGTCGAGCAGGACCGCAAGAAGGCGCTGGCGGCTGCATGTCGCTGCTCGGCCCGGCGATGCTGCTCGGCGCCGCGCTGCGGCTGCGTCAGCCTCGACGAGGTGCTGGCGCGGCTCGGCGCGCAAGCTCGGCCTCGACGATCAAGGCGGTGCGAGCTGTCGCAACCCGCTCGCCGGCGATCGACGTCGACAAGCCCGCCGACCACGCGCTGGTCGAAGCCATCCTCGCGGGGCGGGCATGAGCGACCTCGCCATCTACGACATGGACCGGACGGTCACGCGGCACGCGACCTACACGCCGTTCCTGCTCCATTGCGCGCTGCGCCGCGCGCCGTGGCGGCTGCTGTTCCTGCCGCTCGTGGTCGCTGTCGATGCTCGCCTACGTCGCTGCGGCTGATCGACCGCGCGAAGCTCAAGGAAATCAACCACCGCCTGCTGCTCGGCGCGCAAGATCCATCCGCGCGACCTGCAAGCCGCTGGTCGACAGCTTCGCCGACAGGCAGGTCGCGTCGCAACATCCGCCCCGGCGCGCGCACGGCGATCGCGCGCGACAAGGCGCGAAGGCCGCCGGCTGGTGCTCGCGACCGCCTCCTACCGCCTCTACGCCGACGCGATCGCCGAGCGGCTCGGCTTCGACGACGTGATCGGCACCGGCTCGATCATCGGCCTCGACGAGCGCGTCCACGCGAAGATCGCCGGCGAGAATTGCTACGGCCCGGCCAAGCTGCGGATGATCGCCGACTGGGTCGAGAAGTCGGGCCTCAAGGGCGCGCACGGCCACGTCCGCTTCTATTCCGACCATGTCTCCGACCAGCCGGCGTTCGAATGGGCCGACGAGCCGGTCGCGGTGAACCCGCACGGCAAGCTGCGCCGCCTGGCGCGAGGAGCGCGGCTGGGCGATCGAGGACTGGGGCTAGAGGTCGCTTTCGACCCATTGCGGTCAATTAGGCGCTCGCTGAAATCGAAGGCGACAATTGGCAGCCAAGGCCGTACCGCACTCAAGTCTTCGCGACCAAGTCGAAGTCTTTCGACGGACCGAGTACAGCCCGCCTTTCGGCCCCCTTACGAGACAGCAGCGCCGGCCCTGACGGTCGGCCGCACTTGACGTCTGCAGGCGGGACACATGGTGTCCGCGTCTCGGATGAGGAGGATGACCATGACTCAGATAGGAACGACCGTTCCCCCGCAGGCTGCCAATCCCTCCACTATGCCGGAGCAGCCCGCCCCGAGGCCTGTGGACGAGGCGGGCCTGACCGAGACCCTCATCGTGATTACCGATGACCCGTCCATCCGCCCGTTCGAATTTCATGCTTCCGACGACGACCTTGCCGACCTCAAGCGGCGCATCAAGGCGACCCGATGGCCGGAACGGGAACTGGTCGAGGACGGTACGCAAGGCGTGCAGCTTGCGCTTATGCAGGAGCTCGCGCGCTATTGGGCGACCGACTATGACTGGCGCCGGTGCGAAGCGCGGCTGAACGCCCTGCCGAACTTCATTACCGAGATCGACGGGCTCGACATTCATTTCATCCATGTCCGCTCGAAGCATGAAAATGCACTGCCGGTCATCGTAACGCACGGCTGGCCGGGCTCGCCGATCGAGCAGCTGAAGATCATCGGCCCGCTGACCGATCCGACAGCATTACGGCGGCACCGCCGAGGACGCGTTTGATGTCGTGATCCCGTCGGGGGCCGGCTACGGGTTTTCAGGCAAGCCCACTGCGCCCGGTTGGGACCCGCCTCGGATGGCGCGTGCGTGGACCGAGCTGATGAAGCGCCTCGGATACACCCGCTTCGTCGCGCAGGGCGGCGATTGGGGTGCGTTCGTCACGAACGAGCTGGCTCAGCAGGCTCCTCCGGAGTTGATCGGCATCCATGTGAACTTTCCCGGCACCATGCCGTCTGACGTTTCGAAGGCGCTTCAGTCCGGCGGGCCACCGCCGGCGGGTCTGTCGGTCGAGGAGCAGCGCGCATACGATCAGCTCGCGTTCGCTTTCCAGCACCTGCCTACGCAGTTCATGATGCTCGCACATCCGCAAACGCTGTACGGATTGGCGGACTCACCGGTCGCCCTTGCCGCCTGGATGATCGACCACGACGTGGCGAGCTACGGGCACATCGCGAAACTCTTCGTCGATGGGGAGCCCTACGGCGACCTTACACGGGACGACATCCTCGACAACATCACGCTGTCCTGGTTGACGAACACGGGCGTGTCTTCGGCCCGGCTCTATACGGAATTCAAGGGTGGCTTTTTCCACGACCTGAGCATCTCCGTTCCGGCCGCCGTCAGCGTTTTCCCCGAGGAGATCTACCAAGCTCCGCGGAGTTGGGCGGAGCGCGCCTACCATAAGCTCCTCCATTTCAATGCCCTCCCCAAAGGCGGACATTTTGCCGCCTGGGAGCAGCCGCAACTGTTGTCGGAGGAGCTCCGCACGGGCTTCCGGTCACTGCGCTAAGAGCTTCGGCGAGGGCGGCGACCTCCGACGCCGCCCACCAGACAGGCCAACTGGGCACCGTCGACCCAAAGTGGACGTTTTCCTTACCTAGGTAAGTGTCTCAGCCGTGCGCCAGCGCTACAATGTCTCACCACTTCGGGGGTGGCGCGTATGTCGAACTACAGGCTCTATTATCTGGATGACGCGGGTGGGATCGACCTGCCTGATTACATCGAGGCGGCCGACGATCAAGACGCTGTCCGCCAGGCCCGCGAGCTGAAGCGCAACGCGCTCAAGTGTGAAGTCTGGCAGGGTTCTCGTACCGTCGCGAGCTTGGACGCTCACGAGCTATCTGGCTAGTAAGCCGTTCCCCCATTCCTGACGCTCGGAGCTACTGCAGCGGCGAGACGCCGATCGACACAACGAAGCGCTTCAGGACCTCGCCATCATGTTCCACTTTGGCCTCGGCGCCAAAGAATGGTTTGCCGTTCATGATTTCGTCGGTCCCGATCTGGAGGGCCGCCTTTATTGCTTCGCGTTGGGCCTGTTCGGCGCTCGACAGATCGTGGTCGTCGGCTGCGCTAGTCGACTCATTGATGACGATAATGCGGAATGGGGGCACGCGCCTCCATCGTTCCTGAACGATGTTTGTTCCCGGCCTTAACCTGCGTCAGCTTTGTTGGAGCGCGGGCTCGTCGGAGGGGATATGCAGATAGTTGCTGTCGAAGTCCCCCACCTCGGCGAGCTTGCGCCAGTCGCCGATCTGGATCGAGCGCGGATTGGAACGCATGATCAGACCATCGTGTTCGAGCGCCTTGATGGTGCGGTTGACGTGAACCGCGGTTAGCCCGGTGGCGTCGCCGAGCTGTTCCTGGGTCATCGGCAGCTCATATTCGCCGTCTCCGCCAAGGCCGGCGACCTTGAGCCGGAGCGAGAATTCGCACAGCAGGTGGGCGATGCGCGCCCGTGCGTCGCGGCGCCCGACGTTGGCAATCCACTCGCGGAAAATCGAAGCGTCGACGAGCGTTTCCTTCCACATTGCAAGGCCGACTGCAGGGCGGTCGAGCGTCAGCTTGATAATGTCCTGGCGCGTAATGAGGGCCACCTTGCTCGGGGTGAGCATCTGCACGCTGTGGTCGGCAATTTCGAGGAGCGAGTTCTGGAGGTCGACCAGCTCTCCCCTCATGTGGATGGAGACGATCTGGCGGTCGCCCGTGCCGACCATCTTGGTGCGCACCGAATAGCCCGACAGCATTACGCAGGCATGGGTCGCCTTCTCCCGCTCGCGCACGACGAAGTTGTTACGCTCGATCATCTTCGTCCTGAACGGAAGCGAAAGGATTGCGGCGCGGTCGGCTTCGTCCAGCTTTGCGCGATAGCTGAGTTTTGAAACCAGTGACTGGAGAGTTAAGGCGATTGCCGTATCGTTCATGGATTGTCTCCCGCACGAATTGGGGCGGGAGCACAATGAAACTCTCTCAGCCGCCGAGGCCCGTAGTCCGATCGGCGATTAATCACCTTACCATAGGTTAGGGCTCGTTCCCTAATCTATGTTCGGAGAGATCTCGCTGCGAAGCAAATAGTTAGACCGCGTTCAGCGCGTTGGCGAAGTCGGCGATCAGGTCGTCGGCGTCCTCGACGCCGATCGAAATCCGCACCAGATTGTCGGTGATGTCGAGCTGCTTCTTGCGCTCGTCGGGCACCGACAAATGGGTCATCGCCGCCGGCGCGCTGGCGAGCGTCTCGGTGCCGCCGAGGCTGACCGCGAGGTTGGCGATCTGCAGCGCGTCGAGGAACGCGAACGCCTCTTTCTCGCCGCCCTTCAGATAGAGCGAGAAGGTCGAGCCGGCGCCGGTGCAGTGGCGGTCGATAGATGTCCGCCTGGCGCGAGCCTTCCTCGAGGAAGCCGAGATAGCCGATCTTCTCGACCTTGGGATGGCTCTTGCAGGAAGTCGCAGACCTTGGCCGCATTCTCGCCGGCGCGGCTCATGCGCAGCTCGAGCGTCTCGAGGCTGCGCAGCAGCATCCAGGCGGTGTTGGGGTCGCAGATCGTGCCGATCGTGTTGCGGATCATGCGGATCTGGTTGATCAGCTCCTTCTCGCCGACGAGCCCGCCGGCGACGAGGTCGCTGTGCCCGCCGACATATTTGGTCAGGCTGTAGACCGACAGGTCCGCGCCCTGCGCGAGCGGCTTGGCCCACAGCGGCCCGAGGAAGGTGTTGTCGATCGCGATCGGCGGCCGCTCGCCGTCGCCGAACGCGGCGTCGCGCGCCGCCGCGACCGCCTCGACGTCGACCAGCAGGTTGGTCGGGTTGGCCGGGCTTTCGAGATAGATGAGGCTGACCCGGCCCTTCTCCTTGCCCTTGGCGATGGCCGCGTCGATTTCCTCGCGCGTCGCGCCCGACGGGAAGTCGACCCAGGACACGCCGAACTGGCCGAGGATCTTGGCGATCAGCGTCTCGGTCGCGGCGTAGAGCGGGCCCGAATGGACGACGCAGTCGCCGGGCCGGACGAAGGTCAGCAGCAGGGTCGCGATCGCCGACATGCCGCTCGAGAAAGCCAGCGCGTCGTCGGCCTCCTCCCACACCGCCAGCCGGTCCTCGAGGATCTCCTGGTTGGGCCCGTTGAAGCGCGAATAGATCAGGCCCTCGGCGCCGCCCGGCCGCTTGCCGGTCACGCCCTCGAAGAAGCGCTTGCCCGCGGCCGCATTCTCGAACACGAAGGTCGAGGTGAGGAAGATCGGCGGCTTCAGCGAGCCTTCGCTCAGCTCCGGGTCGAAGCCGTAGCCCAGCATCAGCGTCTGCGCGTTGAGCTTGTGGTTGCCGATCTGGGTCGGCGACGGGCGCGGTGCGCCGGTGCTGGAGCTGGCGGCCGCGATTTCGTCTTCGGTGGGCAAGGGGAATCTCCTTGATGGCGCGAGCGCTAGGCCCCGCGCTCGCGAAAGGGTCAAGTCGAAGTTCGGGGAAGGCCGATAAGGCTGGCTTGTCGGCCGTAGTCCGCCTCGCCGCGATGGGTCGCGCGGCGGTAGCTGTAGAAGCGGTCCGCCTCGGCATAAGTGTCGAGGTCCAGCGCTTCGACCTCGGCGATCCCGGCCGCGGTGAGCCGGTGCGCGACATAGCCGTCAAGGTCGAAATGCGGCTTGCCCGCACGGTCCCGCGGTGAAGAAGCGGCTCGTTGGCGATGATCGGTTTCGACGAAGCGCGTGCGAAAGCCCTCGTCCACTTCGTAGGACGGCTGGGCGATGCACGGGCCGACCGCCGCGGCGATCCGCTCGCGCTTGCGCCCCGAGCTGCTTCCATCGCCGCGATCGTCGCATCGGTGACGCCCGCCAGCGCGCCGCGCCATCCGGCATGGGCCGCGCCGACCACGCCGGCCTCGGCATCGGCGAACAGCACCGGCGCGCAATCGGCGGTGAGGATTCCGAGCAGCAGCCCGGGCCGGTCGGTGACCATCGCGTCGGCGTGCGGCCGCTCGTCCTGCGGCCACGGCTGCTCGACATCGACGGCGTCGGCCGAATGGACCTGGTGCACGGTCGCCAGCTCGGCGCCGGGCAGCACCGCGGCGATCGCGCGGCGGCGGTTCTCGGCGATCGCCTGCGCGGTCGTCGCCGCTGCCGTAGCCGACGTTGAGGCCCGCGAGCTCGCCGGCCGAGACGCCGCCGCGCCGGCCGAGGAAGCCGTGCGGGAGCCGGCCGAGCGCTCGCCGCGCGGATGACTTCGACGCGTCACAGGCTTGCCTCATGATGATGTCCTCGTCGGCCTGCTGCCGACCATGAAGGCGTAGGGCCCGACCGCGTCGAAGCCGTAGCGCTCGTAGAAGCGCCGCGCGCGGTGGTTGTCGGTGTAGACGGTGAGGTAGAGTTTCGCCCGCGCCGCGGCGTCTCGCTTCGGCGAGCGCCCAGTCCATCAGCGCGCGCGCGATGCCCGCGCCGTGCCAGCCCTTGAGGATATAGAGCTGCCGCAGCTCGACTGCGCTGGCCGGCGGTCTCGACCGGCAGCGTGAGCGGGCCGAGCTTGACGAAGCCGACCGGCTCGCCGTCCGCTTCGGCGAGCCGGAAGGACAAGCGCTCGTCGGCGAGCTCGGCCCGCCAGGCCTCGGGCGTGAACTTGCCGAGGAAGGCGTCGAGGTCTTCCGGCGCGGTAGAGATGGGCGAACGTGTCGCAGAAGCTGGCGCGGAACACGCGGTCGATCGCGGCCGCGTCGGCCTCGCGCGCCGTCGCGATAGCTGATGCGTCATGCTCGAACCCTGCCGGCGCCGGCCAGCCGGCCGAATGAATCGCCATGACCTTGAACAACTCGCCCATCTGCGGACCGCGCCGGTCAGGCGCTGGACCGCTTCTGCGAGCTCGGCGGCGCGCTCCGGGTTGGCATCGGTCAGCGCGGCGGCGCGAGCGCCGATCCCCAGCCGCTTCAGCCATTCGCCCTGGTCGACCGGCCGCGGTGACCTTCGACCCCGCCGCACCGCCGCCGCGTTCGCGAGCGCCTCGAAATCGACGTGCGCGGTCAGATCCTGCTCGCCGGGATTGTGCAGCGGTCGGCGTGAACGCGTGGCCGCCGCACCGCCTGCAGCGTGTCGCCCGGGCGCGGCTTCGCATGGCCGTAATCGATGATCAGCGCGACGCCGCCGCGACTGTCGAGCTGGCGCGCCGATCTCCCGCGACGGCCTCGTCGCGAGCCGGCGAATCCTCGACGATCTCGCCGTCGCGGTCGAACGCCAGGCCCGCCGGCGATCAGCGCCACCCGGCGCTCGCTCCCGTCGACGAACTGGCGGATCGGCAGCGCGTCGAAGAATTCGTTGGCGACCAGCAGCAGCGGCCCGCCTTGCGGCAGGCTCGTCGATCGTCGTCGTGCCACTCGGCGTCCGGATGCGCTTGCCGCTGGACTCGCGCAGCACCGGGCTGGTCTCGACGAAATGCACGTCCGCCGTCGAAGCCCGCGCCGCGCATCACCCGCAGCGCATCGGCGGCCAGCGTCCCGCGCCCGGGCCCGAGCTCGACATAGACCGCATCCGCCGGCGCGCCCGCGCGCGGCCAGCAATCGGCCAGCGCGGCGCCGACCATCTCGCCGAACATCTGGCTGATTTCCGGCGCGGTGGTGAAATCGCCGGCCGCGCCCGAGCGGATCGCGGGTCGCATAATAATAACGCGTTGCAGGCCTCCATATAGGCTTCGACGCTGATCGGCCCTTCGCTCGATCGCTCGCAATGCCGCTCGCGGTCAAGCCGCCTCCGCTCGCGAGAGGCGCTCAGGCGACGCTCTCCGTGCCCGGCGATCGGCTCGACCCGCACGCGCCGCTTCTTGCGCGGTCAGCATCAGGTAGAGCCCGCCGAGGATCATCGGCAGCGACAGCCACTGGCCCATGTGCAGAGCCGGTCGCCTGGGCGAAGCCGACCAGCTGCGCGTCGGGCTCGCGGACGAATTCGATGCCGAAGCGGAAGATGCCGTAGAAGAGGATGAAGGCGCCGACGAGCTTGCCCGGCTGGTAGCGGGCGTCGGTCTTCCAGAACATCCACCACGAGGATCGCGAACAGCACGATGCCCTCGAGCACCGCCTCGTAGAGCTGGCTCGGGTGGCGCGGCGGGCCGAGCATCGTGCCGCCGGCGATCGACTTCCGGGAAGCGGACCGCCCACGGCACGTTCGGTCGGCGCGCCCCACAGCTCGTGGTTCACGAAATTGGCGAGCCGGCCGAAGAACAGGCCGAACGGGCACGCAGCAGGCGACATAATCGTGGATCCGCAGCCACGGCAGCTTCTCCTTGCGGGCCAGGTAGAAGATGCCGAGCGATGGTCCCGATCACGCCGCCGTGGAACGACATGCCGCCGTCCCACAGCTTCAGGATCTCGATCGGATGCTGGAGATAATAGCCGAGGTTGTAGAACAGGACATAGCCGAGGCGGCCGCCGAGGATGATGCCGAGCGCGGCGTAGAAGACCAGATCGTCGGCATGGCGCCGGGCCATCGGCGCGCCGGGCTGCTTGATCAGCTTCAGCAGATACCAATAGCCGATGAAGATGCCGGCGAGGTAAGCGAGGCTGTACCAGCGCAGCTCGAAGAAGCCGAGGTGCGAGCGCGACCGGCGACAGGCCGAGGTCGGTGCAAGGCGATGTGCGTTGGCGAGTAGTCGACAGGCGTCGCAAGGACTTCCCCCTCGAGGTTCAGCGCCTCATAAGGTGGGCGAGGCAAAAGGCAAAGGAGTAGGCGCGATGGCATGCCGAGCGAGCTCGACCGCAAGTTCGACGAGGATGCTGGCCGCGGTCACCGGCCCCGGCGGGCGGCTGGTCATCGGCCACGACGAGCAGGGCCGCGCGATCGTCACCAATTTCCCGGCGACGCTGCCGACCTGTTCCGCACCTTCTGCGCGCTCAACGCCGACGGTCGAGGCGGTGGTCGCGGGCGACGAGCGGCTGACCTTCGCCGAGCTCGACCGCATTGTCCGACCGCGCTCGCCCACGGCGCTGGCCGGCGCGCGGGATCGCGCAAGGGCGACCGCGTCGGCATCGCGATGCGCAACTGCCCGGCCTGGATCGTCGCCTACATGGCGATCGCTCAAGGCGGGCGCGGTCGCGACCCTGCTCAACGGCTGGTGGCAAGCCGACGAGATGCAGCACGCGCTCGACCTGACCGAGCCCGAAGCTGATCATCGCCGACGCGCCGCGCGCGAAGCGGATCGCCGGCGCGCTGCGCCGATCGCGCGATCGTCGACGCTGCCGATCGACGAGCCGGTCGAGCGAGGCGCTGGCCGCCGCTTGCTCGACGGCGCGCGACGAGGCAGCGCCGCTGCCCGAAGTCGCGCCCGAAGACGACGCGACCATCCTGTTCACCTCGGGCTCGACCGGCGAGGCCAAGGGCGCGCTTTCGACCCACCGCGCGGTGACCACCGGCGTCTATGCCTATGCCACCGGGCTGATCGTCCTGCTCGGCATCCTGACCGAGGAGGGCCGCGCCGCCGGCCAACCCGCCGCGGACCCTGGTCAGCGTGCCCCTGTTCCACGTCACCGGCGAGGTGCCGGTGATGCTCAACAGCTTCGTCATCGGCCGCTGCATGGTGCTGATGCCCAAATGGGATGCGGGCGAGGCGCTGCGGCTGATCGAGAAGGAGAAGATCACCTATTTCGTCGGCGTGCCGACGATGAGCCTCGAGCTGATGAACCATCCCGACCGCGACAAATACGACCTGTCGCTCGCTGACCGACATCGCCGCCGGCGGCGCGCCGCGGCCGGTCGGCCATGTCGAGCGGCTGCAGCACGAGCTTCCCAATGCGCCAGCCGGCGCTCGGCTACGGCCTGACCGAGACCAACGCCGTCGGCTGCGGCAATTTCTGGGGCAATTATGCCGCCAAGCCGGCCTCGACCGGCCGGCCGCAGGCGCCGTTCGTCGAGATCGCGATCCTCGGCGAGGGCGACCGCCATCTGCCGCCGGGCGAGCGCGGCGAGATCGCGCATCCGCTCGCGCCGCCAATATCAACGGCTATTGGCAGCGACCCGAAGCGACCGCGGCGGCCTTCACCGCCGACGGCTATTTCAAGACCGGCGACATCGGCTATCTCGACGAGGACGGCTATCTGTTCATCGTCGACCGCAAGAAGGACATCATCATCCGCGGCGGCGAGAATATCTCGCGGCCGAGGTCGAGGCGGCCTTCTACGCCTGCCCCGACATCGCCGAAGCGGCGGTGTTCGGAGCGCCCGACGAGCGCCTCGGCGAGGTGCCGATCGCGGTCATTCATCTGGCTGACGGCGCCAGGCCTCGGCCGAGCAGGACTTGCAGGATTTCCTCGAAGGCAAGCTCGCCAAATTCAAGATCCCCGAGCGAGTGATCTTCTCCGCCGAGCCGCTGCCGCGCCTCGGCACCGGCAAGTTCGATCGCCGCGCTTTGAAGGCTCAGTACAGACATTGAATCTCGGACCGCCGGACATTGCTGATCGGCGGCGGTGTCGGCGTCGGCCTGGTCGTCGCTTTCGCGCTGTGGCCCCGGCGCCTCGGCAGCGATCTGCGTCGTCCGGCGCGGCGAGCAGGCCTTCGGCAATTTCATCAAGGTGGCACGAAACGGGCGGGTGACTGTCGCCGTGCCGCAGGTCGAAACAGGGCAGGGGATATGGACCGCGCTTCCGCAGATCGTCGCCGACGAGCTCGGCGCGGCGTGGGACAGCGTCGGCGTGGAGCCGGCCCCGCCTGGCGGGCCCTATGGCAATTCGCTGATGCCCAAGGATATGCGGATGACCGCTGGGTCGACTTCGGTACGCGCGTTCGAGCAGCCGTTGCGCGAAGCCGCGGCGGTGGCGCGCACGATGCTCGTCGCCGCGGCCGCGGGCCGCTGGAACGTCGCGGAGCGGGAGTGCGAGACCGCGGACGGTTACGTCATCAACGGCGCCCGGACATTGAGCTTCGGCGAGCTCGCCGAGGAAGCCGCCGAACGCTCGCCGCCGAGCCGGCCCGCGCTTCGTCAGTCGGCCCGCTCGCGCTTGGCCGGCCAGCCGCTCGCGCGGCTCGACGGTCCGGCGAAGGCCGACGGCAGCATGCGCTTCGCTGGCGACGTCAGGCTGCCGGGGATGCTGTTCGCGTCGGCGCGAATGGCGCCGCCCGGCGGCCGGCTCGCCGGCTTCGCGAAAGAGGCCGTTTCACGGGTTCCGGGGGTGCGCCACGTCGCCGCGCGCGACGGCTGGTTCGCCGTGGTCGCGGACCATTGGTGGACGGCCGAGCAGGCTGTGAAAGCCGCCAATCCGCGCTTTGCCGGCACTCGCTCACCGTCCGACCCGCGCCCGCTGTTCGAGGAGGCGCTGGCGTCGGGCAACACCGACCGGTCGTTCGACCGCGGCGACTATGACAAAGCCGTGCGCGGGTCGCGTCCGCTTGCGGCGACCTATTGGGCCGAACCCGGTCTCCACCTCGGGCTCGAACCCCTCACCGCGACCGCGCGCGTCTCGGGCGACCAGGCCGAAGTCTGGGCGCCGACGCAGGCGCCCGACCTCGCCGCGCGCTCGGCGGGCGCGATCCTCTACCCGATGGCGGTTGGCGAACCGGCAGGCCGCGCGCTCGAAAGCGACGCGATTCCGATTGCGGTCGAACTCGCTCGAACCCTCGAGGCGCCGGTCCAGGTAACTCTTCCGCAAAGTGCGAGCCAGAACCACGACCGCGGCTCGCCCGGCGCACTTGCACGAATGACCGCGCTCCCCGGCCAGGGCGGGATCACGGCCGCGTGGCAGATGCGCGTCGCGACCGGCGACGGGTTCGGCTCGGCCATCGCCCGCTTGACCGCGAGCGAACCGGGCAAGCTCGGCGAGGCCGCGCTCGACGGCGCTGCTCCGCCCTATTCGATCCCCGACGTGCGCGTCGAAGCCGTGGCGGTTCCAGCGGCGGCGAACGCCGGCTACATGCGTGGCTCCCCGCAGCGCGAATATTGCTTTTTCACCGAAAGCTTCGTCGACGAGCTCGCGCATGCCGCGGGGCTCGAGCCGCTTGCCTTCCGGATGTCGATGCTGGGCGGCAATCCGCGTCTCGCCCGCTGCCTGCAAGCCGCGGCGCAACTCGCCCAGTGGGATGGCGGCGGGCGCGGGAGCAGCATGGGGATCGCCGCCTGCTCGGCCTTCGGCTCGCACATCGCGCTTGTCGCGACGGCGACCATCGGCGACGACCAGCGGATCAAGGTCCACCGGCTCTCCGCTGCAGTCGATTGTGGCCGGATCGTCAATTCCGGGCTGGTCACACAGCAGGTCGCGGGCGGTCTCATGTGGGCGATGGCTCAGGCCACCGTCCCGGCGGCGGAATGGATCGCCGGAATGCCGCGCGCGCGGCCGCTTGGCCGAACCGGCCTGCCGCGAATCGGCGACACGCCTGACATCTCGATCCAGTTGTTCAAGGGCAACCAGCCGCCAGGCGGAGTCAGCGGGCTCGGCACAACCGTGCTCGCGCCGGCAATCGCCAACGCGATTTACGCCGCAACCGGCCGCAGGCTGCGCGAGCTCCCGTTCGACCTGATGGCGGCCGCCTAATGGCTGAACGCTCCATCCATTTTCACAGTCTGACGACGTCGCGGTGGTTCTCATCAACCTCGGCACTCCGGATGCTCCGGAGCCCGGCGCCGTTCGGCGGTATCTCGGCGAGTTCCTGACCGACCCGCGGGTGGTCGAGCTGCCGGCCATGGTTGTGGCGGCCGATCCTCTACGGATTCGTGCTCCGTACCCGTCCGCGCAAATCGGCTCACGCCTATAAGCAAGTGTGGACCGAACGAGGGTTCGCCTCTAGCGGCCTTCAGCCAGCGCCAGGCTGCAGCGCTCCGCGAGCGGATGCCGGACGTTCCGATCGGGCTTGCCATGCGATACGGCAACCCAGGCATAGCAAGCGTCCTGACGCGCCTCGCGTCCGAGGGTTACATGCGCATCCTCGTCGCGCCGCTCTATCCGCAATATTGCGGGCGCGACGACGGCGAGCGCGCTGGATGCGGTGTTCATGACCTTGGCCGGCATGCGCTGGCAGCCGTCGCTGCGCACGCTTCCGCCCTACTATCGCGACGGGCTGCACATCGAGGCGCTCAGGGCGAATTTGACGCGCCAGCTCGCTGCGCTCGATTTCGAGCCGCAGCGGCTGCTGCTCAGCTTCCACGGCATGCCGCAGCGGACCCGCGAGCTCGGCGATCCCTATCACGACCACTGCCGCGAAACCGCGCGGCTGCTGGGCGAAGCGTTGGGTCGCGAGGTCGACGTCGCCTTCCAGTCGCGTTTCGGCCGCGCCAAATGGCTCGAGCCCGCCACCGATGCGACTCTTGCATCCTATCCCGGCAAGGGCGTCACCCGAGTCGCAGTTGCCGCTCCGGGCTTTTCCGCCGATTGCCTCGAAACGCTCGAGGAGCTCGGGATTCGCGGCCGCGAGACCTTCCTCGCCGCCGGGGGCGAGCAATTTGCCTTGCTCGAATGCCTCAACGATTCGCCTGAAGGGATCGACATGCTGTCCGCCCTTGTCAGCCGCGAACTTGAAGGATGGGCCGCACCAACCTAAGCGCCGCACCCGGAGAAACTGGGAGAGAGACCATGGCTCGAGTGGCGATCGTCACTGGCGGAACGCGCGGCATCGGCGAGGCGATCAGCGTCGCGCTCAAGGACATGGGCATGCAGGTCGCCGCCACTTATGCCGGCAATGAGGAGCGTGCGCGCGCTTTCTCCGACCGCACCGGAATCGCTTCGTACAAATGGGACGTCGCCGATTTCGAAGCCTGCCAGGCGGGCGTCGGCAAGGTCGAAGTCCGAGCTCGGGCCGGTCGACGTGCTGGTCAATAACGCCGGGATCACCCGCGACACCACGATGAAGCGGATGGACCGCGCGAAATGGCAGGAGGTGATCGACACCAACCTCGGCGGGGTGTTCAACATGGCCAAAGCGGTGTTCGAAGGCATGCTAGGCGCGCGGCTACGGCCGGATCGTCAATATCGGCTCGATCAACGGCCAGGCGGGCCAGTACGGCCAGGTCAATTATGCCGCTGCCAAATCGGGCATCCACGGCTTCACCAAGGCGCTGGCGCAGGAAGGCGCGCGGGCCGGCGTGACCGTCAATGCGATCGCTCCGGGCTATATCGACACCGACATGGTCGCCGCGGTGCCCGAGGATGTGCTCGGCAAGATCGTCGCCCGGATCCCCGTCAACCGCCTCGGCAAGGCCGAGGAGATCGCCCGCGGAGTTGCTTTCCTGGTCGACGAGAATGCCGGCTTCATCACCGGTTCGACGCTGTCGATCAACGGCGGGCAACATATGTACTGATGACAAAGGACGACTTCGCGCCGCCGCAAAAACGCTCGGTGCTGATCGCCGGCCATCAAACCTCCATCAGCCTCGAGCCGGTGTTCTGGCGCGCGCTCGAAGCCGCCGCCCGCGAGCGGGGCTGCCCGGTCAATGCGCTGGTCGCGAAGATCGACGCGGAGCGGCTCGGCGCCGATCGCGTCCCGAACCTGACCTCGGCGCTACGCCAGTGGCTGTTTGAGCGCGCGCTCGGCAACGCGGAGGATTGACTGCGCGAAGGCCGCCCCGCCATCGGGCGCGGAATCGAGGAACAGTGCAGGCTCGATCAGCTCCAATTCCATGATCATCAGGTCGCCCGACGCATTGGGCACCATGTCGACCCGGGCATAAGCTGCCCGGGCAGGCGCGGCCGCCAAAGCGGCGCGGGCGAGCGCAACGCCGCCGGGCGGGGGCGGACTTGGAACGGTCGTCCCGCCAAGATGCTCCTGGACTCGAAAGTCGCCCGACTTGGGGTGCTTGACGACCGCGTGGCTGTGTTCGCCGTCGAACAGCATCAGCGAAAATTCGCCCGCGGTCGCAATCTCCTCGATTAGCGGCTGGATGATCATCGCGCAGCCGTGGCTTTCGTCGGGAAGCGAGTCGATCGGACCGATCCGGAACGTGCCTGTCGCGCTTGCCGACACCGGCGGCTTGATGACCAGCCACTCGGCGTCGAACCGCCGCCGCGCCTCCTCGAGGTCCTCGCCGCAGCAATGCTCGACGGCCATCGTCGGAACGGTTGGCACTCCGTGATCCGCAAGCTCCATCAGATAGGATTTGTCGCCGTTCCAGCGCAGCAGCGCGGGCGGGTTAACGACGGGCAGGCGTTCCGCCTCGGCACGGTCGAGGAAAGCGAGCCAGCGCTCGTAATCGTAATGATAGCCCCACGCGACGAGCGGCAGGACCAGGTCGAAGCCCGAAAGATCGCCCGGCTTCGTCCAGGCGACCGCGGACGACCTCGACACCCGCGTCGGAAAGCGCCTCGGCCTCGACGTCGTAGGCCCAGCGCCACGGCTCCGGATAGTCCGGATCGGGAATCAGGACGGCGACGCGCATCTAGCGGGCCAGCAGGATCCGCGCCTGGCTGGCGATCTGGGCGAGCATCGGAGCGCTGACCTGGCCCTCGGCCCGCGCCCGGGCGATCAGCTTGCGGAACTGCTCGATCCGCGGCCGCTGCGCCTCGACCCAGTCGCTCGACGCTCTCGTCGGGCGCCTTGGTCCGGACCCGCGACAGGAAGTCGATCCGCAGCTGCTCGAAATCGCGCGCGAGGCCGGCGTCGAGCAGCCGCTCCCACTGGTCGCGGGCACGAAGCGGGCGACCTGCTGCTGCGCCCAGTCGAGCCCCAGCGCTTCGCCGAGCCTGGTGTAGGCGCGGGTCAGCGACAGCTCGTCGAACTTGCGCCGCGCCGCCAAGGCGGCGATGCCCGAACACGCCGTCGAGCTCGTACAGCCGGACCAGCCCGCGCACGATGTCGTCGCTGGCGCCAAGCGCGATCAGATGCTCGCGCCGATCCGCGGCGGCGTTGCGGACCTCGGTCCGGATCAGCTTGGTCGCTGCATCGCCGATCTTGCGCACGCCGGGCTCGAGCAGCTTGCACAAGCCGCTGACGCTGCGTCTCGCCGCCGGCCGACGCGGAGGATGTCGCGACAGATGCGACCGGACGCTCGCCGCGGCGATCGAGAACAGTTCGATGCGCACCGCTTCGGGCAGCGCGTCCTCTTCGATCTTCGCGCCACAATTTGTCGAGGTCGAGCAGCCGCTCGGCGACCAGGAAGGCGGCGATCACCTGTCCGCAGCGACGCGCCTTCCTCCTCGGTCAGGTCGAACGCGACGCTCGGCCCGAGCCGGTTGACGAAGCGGTTGGCGACCTTGGTGGCGATGATCTCGTGGCGCAGCCGGTGGGCGCGGATCGCGTCGGCGTGCGCCTTGCGCATCGGCTTGGGGAAGGCGGCGAACAGCTGCGGCTCCATCAGTCGGATCGTCGGCCAGACTGCAGCTCTTCGGCCGCGTCCTGCAGCGCGATCTTGGACATCGACAGCAGCACCGCGAGCTCGGGCCGGGTCAGGCCGCGACCCTCCTGGCCGCGGCGCAGCAGCTCCTCGCTGCTGTCGAGCCCCTCGACCTTGCGGTCGAGCCGGCCCGACGCCTCGAGCATCTCGATCGTCCGGACGTAGCCCGGAAGCGCCCGCGGCGCCGCCGCTCTCGGCGATCGACAGCGCGAGCGTCTGCAGCCGGTTGTCCTCGAGCACCAGCTCGGAGACCTCGTCGGTCATGCCGGCCAGCAGCGTGTTGCGCTTGTCGAGCTCGGTCAGCCGCCCCTCGCGCATCTCGCGATTGAGCGGGATCTTGATGTTGACCTCATTGTCCGAGCAATCGACGCCGGCGCTATTGTCGATGAAGTCGGTGTTGATCCGCCCGCCGTGCTCGGCGAATTCGATCCGCCCGGCCTGGGTGATGGCGAGGTTGGCGCCTTCGCCGATCGACCTTGGCGCGAAGCTCGCTGGCGTCGACGCGCAGCGCATCGTTGGCCGGGTCGCCGACCTGCGCGTTGGTCTGGCTCGACGCCTTGATGTAGGTGCCGATGCCGCCGAACCAGATCAGGTCGACCGGCGCTCTTGAGGATCGCGTTGATCAGGCTGGCCGGGTCGAGCGTCGCGGCTGTCGATGCCGAGCGCCTCGCGCGCTTCCTGCGCTGAGCTCGATCGATTTCTGGCTGCGCGGGACAGATCATCGCCGCCCTTGCGACATCAGCTTGCGGTCGTAATCGTCCCAGCTCGAGCGCGGCAGGTCGAACAGCCGCTTGCGCTCGGCCCAGCTCTTCGCCGGATCGGGATCGGGATCGATGAAGATGTGGCGATGGTCGAAGGCCGCGACCAGCTTGATCGCCTTCGACAGCAGCATGCCGTTGCCGAACACGTCGCCCGACATGTCGCCGCAGCCGACGACGCGTGATCGGGTCCGTCTGGACGTCGACGCCCATCTCGAGGAAGTGGCGCTGGACCGAGATCCAGGCGCCCTTGGCGGTGATCCCCATCGCCTTGTGGTCGTAGCCGTTGGAGCCGCCGCTGGCGAAGGCGTCGCCGAGCCAGAAATTGCGCTCGAGCGCGATCGCGTTGGCGACGTCGGAGAAGGTCGCGGTGCCCTTGTCGGCGGCGACGACGAAATAGGGATCGTCGCCGTCGTGGATGACGACGCTCGTCGGGATGGACGACCTTGTCGTTGACGATATTGTCGGTGACCGACAGCAAGCGAGCGGATGAAGATGCGATAGCTTTCGGTGCCTTCGGCCAGCCAGGCGTCGCGGTTCGATGCCGGGCGGGCAGCTGCTTGGGATAGAAGCCGCCCTTGGCGCCGGTCGGGACGATCACCGCATTCTTGACCATCTGCGCCTTCATCAGGCCGAGGATCTCGGTGCGGAAATCGTCGCGCCGGTCGGACCAGCGCAGGCCGCCGCGGGCGATCGGGCCGCCGCGCAGGTGGATGCCCTCGACGCGCGGCGAATAGACCCAGATTTCGCGCCACGGCACCGGCGCGGGCAAGCCCGGGCACCAGCGCCGAATCGATCTTGAAGGCGAGCGCCTCGGCGGCCGCCGGAGCGAAGGCGTTGGTGCGCAGCGTCGCGTCGACCAGCGCGCGCAGCAGGCGCAGGATGCGGTCGTCGTCGATCGCGCGCACCTCGCGTCAGCGCATCGTCGAACTCGGTCGCGCTGCTTGTCGACCTGCGCGTCGCGGCCGCGTGCCAGCCGCCGGGTCGTGGGCGGCGGTGAACAGGCTGGATCAGCGCGCGCGGTCGCCTTCGGCGCGCGGCGCAGCGCGTCGACCACGGTCACCAGGCCGAATGCGCTCCCGGTCTGGCGCAGGTAGCGGAACCAGGCGCGCAGCCACACCACCGGCCTGGCGGATCGAGCCCGGCGAACAGCACCAGCTGGTTGAACGCGTCGTTCTCGGCCGCGCCGCTCAGCACGTCGGCGATCGCGTGCTCGATCTCGCCGGCGCGCGGCCATGACGTCGTCGAGATCGGCTTCGCTGCCGATCTCGAGGCGGAAATCGTGGATGTAGCCGAGCGTGCCGCCGCCGAGCGCGGTCGGCATTTCCTCGAGCACCCGGAAGCCGAAATTCTCGAGCACCGGCACCGCTTCGGACAGCGGGATGAGCGCGCCGTGCGATAGGTCTTGAGGTGCAGCTGGCCGGGCGTGTCCGTCGTCCGAGCGCCAGATCCGGACGCGCGCGGTCGTTGTCGTCGCTCGAGCCGCTGCAGCCGCAGGATGTCGGCGGCGCGCTTCCTCGGGGCTGGTGCGGGCGCGATAGCTGTCCGGGAATGCGCGTGCAGATAGGTGAGCGCGAGGCGGGTCGCCCGGGCCGGCGCCGACCGCGGCGATCAGCTCCGCCTCGACGCCGGCGCCCAGCCGCGGACCATCGCGACCAGAGCCGCGTCGAGCGCCTCGGCGTCGGGCAGCGGCAGGTCGTCGCTCGATATATTGCGTGTAGCGGATCAGCGCGAGGTCGCCGTCGCCGAGCTCGACCGACCAGCTGGTCACCTCGCGTGCCGACCTCCTCTCGAGCATCTCGCGATCGCCATGCGGCGCGACGTGGTCAGCTCCTCGCGCGGCAGCCAGACGAACGCGAACAAATGGCCCTTGAGGATGCTCCGGACCGGAGCAAGGCCGGGCCGCGGCCGGTCGGCGAGCGACATCGCCATCGTCACCAGCTCGCGCACCGCATCCGACGCTGAGGTTGACCAGCAGGTCGCGCGGCAGCGAGGCGACCGCGTGGCGCAGCGCCTTGCCGGTATGGCCCTTGGGATCGAAGCCGAATTCCTTGTCGAGCTGCTCGAGGCGGCGGCGCAGCACCGGCACTTCCTCGGCCGGGAGGGTCAGCGCCTGGCTGGTCCACAGGCCGGCATGGACGCCGATGCCGGTGATCTTGCCGCTTCTCGCGGATCGGCACGACGACCAGGTCGAGCGGCACGCGGCGGTGGACGGTCGACTTGCGCTCGGCCTTGGCGAGCAGCGGCACGTCGCCGCCCTGCTCGAAATAGCGCATCGCGCCGAGGCAGCCGCCCTCGTCGGTCGGCGCGTCCGGGGATGCTGAAGATGCCGAGCGCGTTCGGACGGCGCTTCGTCGCGGCCGCTCGACCTCATAGCCGAGCAGGGTCATCGCGCCGTCGGCGAACCAGTTGAGCAGCGCCGCGCCTTCCGGATCGTCGACCTGCGGCGGCATCCTCGCGCATCTTGCGCCTGCAGCTGCGCGCCAGTCGCGCACCGCGGCGCGGACGTCGGCGAGCACCGCGCGCAGTTCGTCGCGCGAGCTCCTGCCGGCCGCGCGCGTCGGCGCGGTCGAGCTCGATGTACATCATCGATTCGCGCCGGCTCTTGTCGTCGCACAGCGGCTCGAGCTCGCTCAGCATGCCATCTGTCGTCGCGCGTCGACGCAGACCACCGGGTGGAGCAGGCGGTGGATGGTCAGCTGGCGGCGCGGCGATGGCGTTGGCGATCGAATCGACCAGGAACGGCATGTCGTCGTTGACGATGCCGATCCGCATCCGCCGCCGGCCGGCCTCGCCGCCGGTCGATTCGATCGCCAGCGCGACTTCGCCGCTTGCGCCGGCGCACGGCGACCCCGGCGAGGAAGTCGGCCGCCTCGCGCTCGTCCTCGCGGGTGAAGCCCTTGGTTTCGCCGGGCAGTGCGTCGCCGGTCAGCGCCTTGCGCAATGCCTCGACCAGCGGCTTGGCCAGGCGCGTATGGACCGTCATGATACGACTTGCTCCGCGTCAGGCGCGATGGCGGGCGCCTATAGACGCCGCCGCTCAGCGACAGGCCAACGCCCGTCGGTCGAGCCTGCGTCAGGCGGCGCGGCGGATGGCGCGCTCGACCATCGCGGGATCGTCGACCAGCGCGACCGGCTCGTGACGGCCGTCGGCGCCGCGGCGGGTGAGCACCAGGCAGAATTCCTCGTCCGCCGGCAATCGCGTCGAGCGAGATCGGCGGGGCAGCGCGCAGCTTGGCGCGCGCCGCTTCGCCGCGCGTGTCGGCGCGCGGCTCGGGCCGGCGCGCCTGGCGCTCGGCCGCGACCAGCGCCTTGAGGCCGCCCGGCCTGGCCGTCGATCAAGCGCCTCGAAGCCGCCCAGCGCGACCTCCTGGCGCTCGGCATAGGACGAGCGCGGAGGCGAATTCGGTCAGCCGGGTCTTGTCGTAATCGATCCCGAACACCAGCTTGACGATCGGAGTCATCGGCGCGCGGGCCTGCGCCTTGACGCCCGAATCCTCGAGCAGCTCGGCATATTCGTCGGGGTCGCGCTGCGCGGCGACGGCGAAATCATAGGCCAGCGCCAAGCGCGCGATAGAGCGCGGCGCGGCTGCGGCCGTCGGCCGACTTGACGGCCTCGGCGGTCTCGCGCGCGGCCCACAGCCGGTCGGCGAGGCCGGCATCGTCGCTCGACGACGATCTCGGCGATCTCGGCGATCTCGTCCTCGTCGGCGTCGGCCTCCCAGTCGAACGGGACCGCCGGCGGCGCGGGCTCGTCGGCTTCGGCGTGGATGGCGACCGGTTCTTCGTCGAGGGGCCGTCTTCCCACAGCAGATGCTCTTCGGGAGCGGGCTCGGCGATCGTCCACGGCCACGGGCTCGTCGGCGATCGGCTCGGGCTCGAGCAACCGGCCCGGCGTTCGGGAGGCGCCGACAGCCTTCCAGTTGATCACGCCGTAGATGAAATCGATCGTGTCGCCGTCCGACGAGAAGGGCATCAGGATGCCGCGATAGCAGATGTGCTCGCCGCGCTGGTTGACGAACTCGGCCTCGAACCCGATCGGCGCGCGGTTGGCGATGATCTGCAGATAATGGTCGGTCAGCCGCGACAGCAGCGAGCGGCTGGGAACGTCGGCGATCGTGCGCACGTCCTCGTCGAGCCCGCATTCCTCGCGGATCGCATTGCCGATATAGGGCATGGCCGGGTTGTCGCGGCCGCAGGTGAAGTCGAGCAGGATGCTGTTCGGCGCGAAATCGGTGACGTTGCTCGGGCTCGAGGTCCTCGATCGACGGGAAGTCGCGGCCGTCGAGCAGCGACACCCAATAATTATAGGCGCGGACGTGCATGCGCCGCTCGTCGGTGCCGATTGCCGCAGCGACGTCCTCGGCCGGCGTCGGTTTCCGCCGCCGCCGGTCCCGTCAAACTCACTCGGGTGCTCGCGGTAGCTGTCCATGTGCGCCGCCCCACTCCTCCGGTTCGGACGCAGAATGGCGGACAAGCGGTTACCAAAACGTTAAGCATATTCGTTCAACGTTCGCCGGTCGGCGGCTTGCCCCTGTGGGGCGGCGCTGTTAGGGGCGCGTCGTCTCCCCGGAGCCAATGCCGCTTTAGCTCAGCTGGTAGAGCACATCATTCGTAATGATGGGGTCAGGTGTTCGAAGTCACCTAAGCGGCACCACCTTTTCGCCTGGAGACCTGGCGGGCACATGTCGAAGCCGAAAATCACCGTCGTCGGCGCCGGCGCGATCGGCGGGTGGATCGCGGCGAAGCTGGCGATCGCCGGCGAGCAGGTCAGCGTGCTCGCCCGCGGCGACACGCTCGGCCTGGTCCGCGCCGAGGGGCTGCGGCTCGACGAGAAGGGCGAGGAATTCGTCGCGCCGGTCGAGGTCGCGGACGATTGCCGGACACTGGGCGAACAGGACGTCGTCATCATCGCGGTCAAGGCGCCGGCGCTGCCTGGTCTCGCGTCCGAGCTTAAGCCACTGATCGGGCCGCAAACGGTCATCGTTCCGATGCTCAACGGCGTGCCGTGGTGGTTCGTCGACGGCCAGCCGCTCAAGTCGGTCGATCCCGGCGGAAGCATCGCCGTGCGCGATTCCCGTTCGCGCAAGTGATCGGCTGCGTCGTCCACGCCTCGTGCAGCCGCACCGCGCCTAACCACATCGTCGTCAAGCATGCCGAAAAGCTGATCATCGGCGAACCGCGGCGGCGAGGCCAGCGAGCGCGCTGGCGCTCCTCTTCGCTTTGCTCGACGGCGCGGGACTTAAACCGGACCTGACCGGAAACGTCCGCCGAGCGATCTGGTACAAATTGTGGGGCAATGCGACGATCAACCCGCTGTCCGCGCTGACCCGCGCGACATGCGACCTGATCCTCGCCGATCCCGAATGCCGCGCCTGGATGCTCGAGGGGATGGCCGAGCTTGCAGCGGTAGGCGCCGCGATCGGTTGCCCGATCAGCGAAAGCGGCGAGGACCGGATGCAGGTCACCGCGCGTTTGGGCGCGTTCAAGACTTCGATGCTGCAGGATGTCGAGGCCGGCCGGCCCATCGAGCTCGAGGCTCTGCTCGGCGCGCCGCGCGAGATCGCGCGCCGCCATCAGATCGCGACACCCGCGCTCGACCGGCTTTACAGCATCACCAGGTTGATGGCGGAGAGCCTCGGGCTAGGCTGAGCCGACCACCCGTCCGACGCACTCGCCGAAGCCGATCCGAACCGCGCCCTCGGCCTCGCACCAGGCACGCAGAGTCACTTCGTCGCCGTCTTCGAGGAAGCTACGGGTTTCGCCATTCGGCAAGGCCAGCGGCTGCTTGCCGCCCTGGCTGATCTCGAGCAGCGAGCCGAGCCCGCCAGCTCGCTTCATCGACAGGGTTCCGGTGCCGATCAGATCGCCGGGCTGGAGATTGCAGCCGTTGGCGCTGTGATGGGCGACGATTTGCGCCGCGCTCCAGTACATCGCCGCATCGGCCGAGCCGCGCGACAGGACGTGCGGCGCGAGACCTGCGGCGCGCATCTTGTCCGTCGTCAGTGTCGCCTCGACCTGCACCGCCAGAGCGGCTTGTCCCCGGTTCGGATCGTCGAGATAGGGAAGGGGCTGAGGATCGCCTTTGGGCCGCGGCGGCATTGCCTTGCGGAACGGCGCCAGCGCATCGGCGGTGATCAGCCAGGGCGACACGCTGGTCAGGAAATTCTTGGCCAGGAACGGCCCGAGCGGCTGATATTCCCACGCCTGGACATCGCGCGCCGACCAGTCGTTGAGCAGGCAGTAGCCGGCGATATGCTCGCCCGCCTCGCCGATCGGGATCGGCGACCCGAGCTCGTTGCCGCGGCCCACCCACAGGCCGAGCTCGAGCTCGTAGTCGAGCCGACGGCTCGGGCCATATTCGGGCGCATCGGCGTCGGGCGCCTTGCGCTGGCCGCTCGGCCGCACGACGTCCTCGCCCGAAGGCCGCACCGAGCTCGCCCGGCCGTGATAGCCGATCGGCACATATTTATAGTTGGGAAGCAGCGGTTCGTCGGGCCGGAACAGCCTGCCGACGTTGGTCGCGTGGTGGATGCCGACGTAGAAGTCGGTGTAGTCGCCGACCAGCGCGGGGACGTGCATCCTGACTTCGCTCTGTCCGATCAGGCTTGGCTCGACGTCGTCGCGGTAGCGCTCGTCGCTCAGCAGCTCCGACAGGCGCAGCCGCAGCTCGCGGTGCGCTTCGGGTCCGCGCGACAGCCAGGCGTTGAGCACCGGCTGCTCGAAATCCTCGCGCCAACTCTCGTCGAGCAGATCGCAGATCGCCGGCAGGTCGAGGATATAATCGCCGATCGCGACGCCCGGCCGGCGCCGCCCCTTGGTCTCGGAAAAGATGCCGAGCGGGAGGTTCTGGATCGGAAAGTCTCCGCCCTGCGCGCTCGCGACCCAGCTGACGCGCGCCGGATCGTGGGTCTCGTCGAGGGTCACGGCAGCTTCGCCTTGGGAAATCCGGCCCACGCTTGGTCGTAGTCGGGCTGGGCGCGATCGAGCGCCCATTTCGTCGGCCGGTATGGCCAGCAAGTCTCGACCATGAACGCCATCGTGCCGTCGATCTTGACCGGCTTGAGCTCGGCCCCGCTCGCTTTCTTCCAGCTGTCGAGGTCGGGGCCGTGCCCGCTCATCAAATTGTGCAGCGACAGGCCGCCCGGCGCGAAGCCCTCGGCCTTGGCGTCATAGGCGCCGCTGATCAGCCCCATCGCCTCGCTCATCACGTTGCGGTGGAACCAGGGCGGGCGGAAGGTGTCCTCGGCGACCATCCAGCGCGGCGGGAAGATCACGAAGTCGGCGTTGGCGCGGCCGTGCACGTTGCTTGGGCTGGTCAGGACCGTGAAGATCGACGGGTCGGGATGGTCGAAGCTCACCGTCCCGATGACGTTGAAGCGCGACAAATCGTAGCGGCAGGGCGCGTAATTGCCGTGCCAGGCGACGACGTCGAGCGGCGAATGGTCGAGGGTCGTCGTCCACAACTGGCCGAGATATTTCTGCACTACCTCGGTCGGCTCGTCCTTGTCCTCGTACCAGGCGACCGGCATCTCGAAATCGCGCGGATTGGCGAGGCCGTTCGACCCGATCGGGCCGAGCTCGGGCAGCCGGAACGGCAAGCCATAATTCTCGGCGACATAGCCGCGCGATCCGCCATCCCCGACGACGACCCGGAACTTGAGTCCCGCGCGGAACCACGCCGATCGAGCCCGGCTCGATCTCGAGCCGACCAAGCTCGGTGTCGAGCCGCACCGCGCCTTGCTGCGGGACGACGACCAGCTCGCCGTCGGCGTCGACGAACACCCGCGCCATGCTCTTGTCCGCGCGGTAGAGATGGACCGCGCAGCCCTCGAGGTCCTCGGGCGTCCGCGCGTCCAGCATCGTCACCAGCCCGTCGACGAAGTCCGCGCCTTGCGGCAACTCCGGCGGATCCCAGCGCAGGCGGTTGGGCGCCAGCGGCTCGGCCGACGGCGGCGCGGCGAACAGGCTGCGCGCCGTCATAGGCCGTGAACGGCCGGTGATCCGCGGTCGGCCGCATCCGGTACAGCCAGCTGCGCCGGTTCTCGTGCCGCGGCGCGGTGAAGCTGCTGCCCGACAATTGCTCGGTGTAGAGACCGAAGGCGGGCCGCTGCGGCGAGTTGCGGCCCTTGGGCAGCGCGCCGGGCGCCGCCTCGCTTTCGAAATGGCCGCCGAAGCCGGTCATGTAGCTGAGCGCGTCGGTCATCCAGCGCCGGTTAGTGCGGAAGCCGCGCAAACTCAAACGGGCGCCGCCATATGTTGAGCCGCGCCCATCGGTCGTGGACGATCAGCCGTCAGTTGTGATTGACGTTGACGTCGATCTTGTCCGGCACCTCGACCGTGGTCTTGCTTCCGCTCAGGCCGAGCTGGCCGCGGAAGAGGAACAGAAGCACCAGTACGACGATGATCAGCAGGACGATGGCGAGCACGCCGCCGCCGCCGCCGCCGCCGGTTTCGACGATCGTGGTGCGATCGGTATCGTGGTCGTTGTCGGCCATGGAAACTCTCCCTGTCTCACCGGTTGTTGATGCGCAACGAGCCGCCAGGGGCACGGTTCCGGATGGTCAAGGAGCAACCATGAGATTGAAAACTGCGGCGCTTTGCCTTTTCGTGCTCACCTTTTCGGCCTGCAATCGCACTGAAAAAGAGACCGCGAACCTCGCCCCGGCGGAGGTTGTAAAGAACGAAAATCCGCCGGCCACGGCGACCGAGGCGCGGGTCGAGGGCGGGCTCCCCAATGACCGCACGCCGCTCGCCGAGCCCAAGGGGCCGATCGATCCCAAGAGCTTCGAGGGGGCGGGGCAGGTCGTCCAGCATTATGGCGCGCTGATCGAAAAGCGGCGATGGTTGAAGGCGGAACGGCTGTGGGGCGACGTCGAGGCGGCAAGAGCGTTCGCAAGCGCGCTTGGCGGCGCGTATCGCGAGGTTCACCTGGAAATTGGCCCGCTGGGCGATACCGAAGGCGCCGCGGGCTCGATCTACGTGACCGAGCCCGTGGTCTTTTACGGCAAGACAAGCGGCGGGGCAGCGTTCCGGCGTCCGGCGGACATCATCCTCAGGCGGGTCAACGACGTTCCCGGCTCCACCGAAGAGCAGCGCCGCTGGCACATCGACCGGATCGAATGGAAGAAGGCGCGTTGAGCGCCCCCCCTAGAGGCCGTTCAGGACCTGCTTGAACTTCTTTTCGTCGTCGGGCGTGACCGGGGCGCCAGTAACGTCGGTCGCCTGCGCGGCATTGTCGCTGGTGTTGCCGGTCTGCGCCGACCCTTCCGCGATATCATAGGCGAACCACAGGATACCGGCCGCCCAGACGAGCGCGAACCACCGGCTCTTGAAGATCGTGCTGGTCTTCATCGGGATCATGGCGGCGATTGTCGCCGCGCGTGCTTAAGATTCGGTTTCGGCCTCATGGTTATGCGGCACTTCGCGGCACTTGAAGCGATCGCGAATCCGGCTGTTGAAATAGACGCCCTTGGAGAAAGCCGAGCGCATCGTCTCCGCGACGTCCTCCGGCACCTCCTCATAAACGTAGCGCCGCCCGTTCACGAACTCGATCCACAGCTCACGCTTGCCGGTGTCATAGACGAAGCGGCGGATCACGGTTGATGGCATGGCTAGCTCCGGCGGCCGCCGAACCTCGTGCGGCTTTGCCTGCCGTAACGCCCCTTGCGCGTGCCGGGTTTCCCTTCGCTCGATTTGCCTGGCGGGCGAGGCGCGACACGGTCGAAGTCGGGGATTCCGAGCTCGTCCTCCTCGAGCCGGCGAATCTCGTCGCGTAGCCGCGCCGCTTCCTCGAACTCGAGGTCGGCGGCGGCCTTGCGCATGCGCTCCTCGAGGTCGCCGATATAGGCCTTGAGATTGTGGCCGACGAGGTGCGGGCGCTCGTCGTCGCCGGTGTCGACGACCACGCCGTCGCGGCCTGCGACATGGGCCATGATGTCGTGGATGTTGCGCTTGATGCTCTCGGGCGTGATGCCGTGCTCTTCGTTATATTCGAGCTGCTTTTCGCGCCGGCGGCCAGTCTCGGCGAGCGCGCGCTCGATCGATCCGGTGATGGTGTCGGCGTAGAGGATTACCCGCCCGTCGACGTTGCGCGCGGCGCGGCCGATGGTCTGGATCAGCGAGGTTTCGGAGCGCAGGAAACCTTCCTTGTCGGCGTCGAGGATCGCGACCAGCCCGCATTCGGGAATGTCGAGCCCCTCGCGCAGCAGGTTGATCCCGACCAGCACGTCATAGACGCCAAGGCGCAGCTCGCGGATCAGCTCGATCCGCTCCAGCGTCTCGACGTCCGAGTGCATGTAGCGGACCTTGAGGCCGGCCTCGTGAAGGTATTCGGTCAGATCCTCGGCCATGCGCTTGGTGAGCGTGGTGACGAGCGTGCGATAGCCCCGGCGAGCGGTCTCCTTCGCTTCGTGGACGAGGTCGTCGACCTGGTCCTCGACCGGCTTGATCTCGACCGGCGGGTCGATGAGGCCGGTGGGGCGGATCACCTGCTCGGAAAATACGCCGCCGGTCTCGTTCAGCTCCCATGGGCCGGGCGTCGCCGAGACGAACGTCGTCTGTGGCCGCATCGCATCCCATTCGGCAAAGCGCAGCGGGCGGTTGTCGATGCAGCTCGGCAGGCGGAAGCCATATTCGGCGAGCGTGATCTTCCGCCGGTGGTCGCCGCGCGCCATCGCCCCGATCTGCGGCACCGTCTGGTGGCTTTCGTCGACGAACAGAAGCGCGTTGTCGGGCAGATATTCGAACAGGGTCGGCGGCGGCTCGCCGGGAAGGCGGCCGGTGAGGAAGCGCGAATAATTCTCGATCCCTGCGCAGGATCCGGTCGCGGCGATCATCTCGAGGTCGAAATTCGTGCGCTGTTCGAGCCGTTGCGCCTCCAGCAGCCGCCCTTCCGCGGTCAGCTCCTTGAGCCGCTCCGCAAGCTCATGCTTGATCGCCTCCATCGCCTGCTTGAGCGTCGGGCCGGGAGTCACATAGTGCGAGTTCGCATAGACCTTGACGTAGTCGAGCGAGGCGATGGTCTTGCCGGTGAGCGGGTCGAATTCGTTGATCGCCTCGATCTCGTCGCCGAAGAACGAGATGCGCCAGGCCATGTCCTCATAGTGCGACGGGAAAATCTCGAGGCTGTCGCCGCGGACCCGGAAGTTGCCGCGTGCGAACGCCTGGTCGTTGCGGCGGTACTGCAGGGCGACGAGCTTGCGGATGACCTCGCGCTGGTCCTCGCTGCTGCCCTTCTTCAGGCTGAAGGTCATCGCCGAATAGGTCTCGACCGAACCGATGCCGTACAGGCAGGAGACCGACGCCACGATGATCACGTCGTCGCGCTCGAGCAGCGACCGCGTGGCCGAGTGGCGCATGCGGTCGATCGCCTCGTTCACGCTCAATTCTTTCTCGATGTAGGTGTCGGTGCGCGCGACGTAGGCCTCGGGCTGGTAATAATCGTAGTAGCTGACGAAATACTCGACCGCATTGTCGGGGAAGAAGCTCTTGAACTCGCCGTAAAGCTGGGCGGCGAGGATCTTGTTGGGCGCCATCACCAGCGCGGGGCGTTGAAGCGTCTCGATCACCTGGGCCATGGTATAGGTCTTGCCCGAGCCGGTGACGCCCAGCAGCACCTGGCTTTTCTCGTCCTCGCGCGCCGCCGCGACCAGCTCCTTGATCGCCTGCGGCTGGTCGCCCGCGGGCTGATAGTCCGAGACGATCCTGAACCTCTTGCCGCCCTCGGCCTTGTCCGGTCGCGCGGGCTTGTGCGGCACGAAAGTCCCTGCCGTTTCCGGTTCGGCGAGCGACGTGCGGATTTGAATCGTCATCGCATCAGCATATGGTGGCACCGCGAAGGACGCGCAACGCGCCGCGCGACGAGGGGAGCAGCCATGAAATATGCCGTTTTGATGATCGCCTGCGCGTTGCCGCTAGCGGCCTGCAACAAGCCTCAGGTGAACGAGAAGAACGCCAGCGTCTCGGATGTCGCCAATGCGGTGAGCAAATCGGGCATTGCCGGCGAGAGCTTCATCCGCGCCGGTCAGTGGCAGGTGAAGGGCACGCTCGAAGATATGACCATGCCCGGGATCCCGGCCCAGGCCCAGGCCGAGATGAAGCGGGTGATGGGCCAGGTGCAGAACAACAGCTTCGAATATTGCGTGACGCCCGAGGAAGCCAAGCATCCGGGCGGCAAAATGTTCACCGGCAAGGACAACGGCAATTGCCGCTACGACCATTTCACCATGGGCAGCGGCAAGTTCGACGCGGCCATGCGCTGCGAGGGCCAGGCATCGGCGCAAGTGATGACCATGGCGATGAACGGCACGTATTCGCCCGACGCCTACACATCGCACGTTTCGATGAACATCCAAGGTGGGCCGCAGGGGTCGATGACGATGAAGATGCGCTCCGAAGCCAAGCGCATCGGCGAATGCACCGCGGAGACCGCCAAGACCGCCACGCAGGAGGGCAAATCATGATCGGTTACGTCACTCTTGGGTCGAACGACCTCGATCGCTCGCGGTCTTTCTATGATGCGCTGATGCCCGTTATCGGCGCTGGCCGGATCATGGAGTTCGGCGACCATTTCACGATGTACGGAACGGGCATGGGCCAGCCCGGGCTCGCCGTGTGCAAGCCCTACGACGGCAATTCGGCGACCGCCGGCAACGGCAATATGGCCTCGATCGCGGTCGATAGCCGCGCCCGGGTCGACGCGCTCTATGCCAAGGCGATGGAGCTTGGCGGCAAGTGCGAAGGCCCGCCCGGAGTCCGCGGCGAGGAAGGCCCGCAGGCCTTTTACGGCGCCTATTTCCGCGACCTCGACGGCAACAAGCTGGCTGCATTCCGGATCGGGCCCGCCGATTGATGAGTTGAGCGGCCGATGAGCAAGGCCGTCGTCCTCCTCAACCGCGACGGCGGCGCGGTCCGGGCGGACCCGCAGATTGCGCAGAAGGTCGGACAGGCGCTCGCCGGGGCCGGCCTGGCCGCCGAGATCGAGCTGGTCGGGGGCGGCGAATGCGAGGTGCGCTGCCGGGCGATCGCCGAACGCGGCGACCCGCTGCTCATCGTCGGCGGAGGCGACGGGACGGTCAGCGCGGCCGCCTCTGCGCTGGCCGGCTCTCGGACGAAGCTCGGCATCCTGCCTTTGGGCACGCTCAATCATTTCGCGCGCGACCTTGGACTGCCGGCGGATGTCGGCGAGGCGGCGGCGATTATCGCGGCCGGCAATGAGTGCTGCGTCGACGTGGCCGAAATGAACGGCCAGATCTTCATCAACAACAGCGCGATCGGCCTCTACCCGCTGATGGTCGTCGACCGCGACCTGCAGCGAAAGCGGCTCGGCAGAAGCAAGCGGCTGGCGATGGCAGTCGCGGCGGTCCGCACCCTGGTCCGCTTCGGCCACCAGCGCCTCACGCTCATCGTCAACGACGAACGCGAACGCGCCGACACGCCTTTGCTGTTCGTCGGCAACAATGACTACCGCATCGACATTGGCGCACCGGGCCGGCGGGAGAGCCTCCAGGCCGGCGAGCTATGCGTGCTCGTGATGCGCAAGAAAACGCGCCGCGGCTTTATCGGCGCCAGCATGCGCGCCTTGCTGGGCCGGGCGCGCGCGGACGATATGGAGCAGATCGGCGGGGTAGAGCGGCTGAGGGTGTCGAGCCGCAGGAGCCAGCTAACGGTGTCGCTCGACGGCGAGGTGATCAGCGCCTCGCCCCCGCTCGATTACAAGATCCGCAAACGCGCCCTGAGGGTGATCGCGCCTTAAAGCGCAATATTTGCCTGGCTCTTGCGGCGTAGAAGCCGCGCTCGGGCGCCGGCGGCGGCGGAGGCGGCGGTGGAGGCGGCATCGGGCACGCGTCCGTCGCCAGGATCACCGAGCCGTCCGGGCACGTCTGCGTCGCCGGAGGCGGCGGAGGCGGCGGGGGCGGAGGTGGTGGAGGCGGTGGGGGCGCCGGAGCCGCTTCCGCGTAATTGTAGATCAGGCTTGCAAGCACGCTCTGCGACCGGAAGCGGCTGCTGACGCTGTCGCCGTCGAAGTTGTCATTGATCTTCCCGCCATCGAAATAGCGGTACTTGAGGCCGATATCGAAGTAGCGGAACACCGGAGCGCGGACGCCGGCGATCACTTGCCACGCAAGGTTGCTGTCGCTGGCGCGGAAGCTGTCGCCGCCCTCGGCGAATTTCTGGCTGACCCAGGCGATGCCGACACCGCCGCCGGCATAGAAATTGAACGACTCGTTCTTGCCCAGGTCGACCATGGCATTGCCCATGACCGAATAAGCGCGTGACCAGCCGTCTGCCTTGTCGCTGCCGTCACCGGCGAATTTGTATTTGTCGTGCTTCGCCCATTTGTACGCGCCCTCGACCTCGGCTCGGAAGATGCCGAAGTCGTACCCGGCGATGAGGTCGCCATCGACGCCGAGCTTGTGGCTGGCCTTGGCGAAATCGTCGCCGTCGACCCGGACCTTCGAATCGTTCGCCCACATCGGCCCGACCTCGATGCCGAAGTAAGCCGAACGGTCGCGGGCAGCGGCCGGCGTTGCGATGAGTGCGGCCAAAGAAGCCGCGCCGAGCAGGATGCGCTTCATAAATACCCCCGTTTGTTTCGCGGGCATTGTAAACCAAAATTAAACTGCAAGTCGAGCGCGTTGGCTGGCTCGCGCCCGGCGACGCGCGTTCAGCCGACGTTGGAAGTCACCGGCTCGTCGAGGATGGCGCGGATGGTCCGCCCCAGGTCCTGCTTGCGGTATGGCTTGCTGAGCAGCGGGTCCTTGCGCGCCAGATCCTCGCCGGCAGCGGCAAGCTCGGTATAGCCGGAGGAGAACAGGACCTTGAGATCCGGCCGGTCGATCCGCAGCTGATCGGCGAGCTGGTATCCGGTGATTCCACCGGGCATGACCACGTCGGTCAGCAGCAGGTCGAAGGCCAGCCCGCCCTTCACCAATTGCATGGCCTGCGCGCCGCTTTCCGCTTCGACGGTCTTGTAGCCAAGGTCGTGAAGCTGCCTGACGACGGTCTTGCGGACATTGGGGTTGTCCTCGACCACCAGGATCATCTCGTCGCCCTTGGGCGTGACGGTCTCGGCTTCCGCCTGCTTGCCGGCCGATTGCTTTCCGGCCCGCGGCAGATAGAGCTTGACCGTCGTCCCGTGGCCGACCTCGCTGTAGATCTTGATGTGGCCGCGCGACTGCTTGACCCAGCCGAACACCTGGCTGAGGCCGAGGCCCGTGCCCTGGCCCTCGACCTTGGTGGTGAAGAAGGGCTCGAATGCGCGGGCGATCACGTCGGGGGTCATGCCGCAGCCGGTGTCGCTGACCGCAAGCATCACATAATCCCCCGGTGCGACTTCGACGTGGCTTGCCGCATAATCCTCGTCGAGGGCGACGTTCTGAGTTTCGATGGACAGCGTCCCGCCTTCGGGCATCGCGTCGCGCGCGTTGATGGCGAGGTTGACGAGCGCATCGTCGACCTGGGTCGGATCGACCGTGGCCGGCCATAGTTTCTTTGCGGTCTTGACCCTCAGGGTGACGTTTTCGCCGAGCGCCCGCTGAAGCAGGCCGAGTACGTTTTGAAGACGCGCGTTGAGGTCGATCGATTCCGGTTCGAGATGCTGCATCCGCGCGAACGCGAGCAGCCGGCGCACGAGCTCGGCGCCGCGCGCCGCGGCGCCGATCACGTCGTCGGTCATGGTCGCTGCGTCGGAGCCGTCCTCGAGGCGCTCGCGAAGCAATTCGCTGTTGCCGTGGATGATTGCCAGCAGGTTGTTGAAATCGTGGGCGACGCCGCCGGTCAGCCGGCCCACCGCGTCCATCCGCTGGAGCTGGCGGAACTGTTCCTCGCGCGCGATCGCGTCGGTGACGTCGCGGATCATCGCCAGGATCATGACCGGATTGCCGTTGTGCGCGATCGGCACCATCCGGGTCTCGACCGTCCTCACGCCCGTGGCGGTTGTCAGCTTGCGGTCGGTTAACATGCGCGGCCGGCCGGATGCGATGACAGCCCGGTTCGCTTCCACGACCTGATCGGCCTCCTCGGGCGGAAACAGGTCGCGCTCGGTCCGGCCCAGAATTTGGTCTCTGTCGCGCCCCAGGAGCCGCTCGCCGGCGGCATTGATGAGCAGGTAGCTGAAGCCGTCTTCGACGGGCTCCTTCAGCAAGATCGTGTCGGGCAGGTTTTCGACGACGGCGTTGAGCAGGTCGCGGGCGTGCTTGACCTCGGCGGTCCGGTCCTGGACCCGGTCCTCGAGGTCGAGGTTGAGCGCGCGAAGCTCCTCCTCGAGCTGCCGCCGCCGCTCGACTTCGCGTCCGCGAAGCGAAAACAGCCAGGCGATTGCTATCAGGCACAGGATTATGCCGGTGGCAAGCGCGATGCTGGTGATCCATGCCTGCCGTTCGAGGTGCAGGCGCTCGTCCCGGTATTCGCTCTGCTGGGTCGCCAGGATCGCTGCAACCTCGTCCCGGATCTTGTCCATCAGCTGCAAGCCAAACAGCAGGTTATGGCGCGTCGCCTCCAGATTCGTCCGCTCGGCGATGAGCCGGCGTGAGGCCGCGATGCGCTCGTCGGTGAGCGGCACCAGCCGATCGACTTGCCGCTGCAACTCCGGCTCGTGCGACAACGCCTGGAGGCGGCGCTCCGTCGCCTCGACCGCGGCGATTCCTGCGTTCTGCCTTTGCAGGTGGCGGATGTCGCCGTCGCTCAGCGCATAACCGCGGCCGCCGGTTTCGACATCCTTGAGGTCCGACAAATAGCGGTTGAGCTCGACGATCAGTGTCAATCTGTCTTGAACTCGCTCGTTCGCCGCGATCAGACGCTCAATGCTGACGAACGCAAGAAGGCTGACCGAAAGGATGATGCCGAGCGCAAGCCACAGGACGAGCTTCTGGCGCGCGAGCGATGGCGTTCTGATCGATCCGACGGATGCTTCGTACATGCGTGGCGCCCACTCGTCCTGGTGCGAAATTAACCTTTTGTTTACCTTAAGTTCTCGCGCAGGCAGCGATCAGACTGGACCGGAATGGGCATCGCGTACCTCCAAAATGGAGGCGTGTCCGCGACCCGACAGTCAAACGGGCCGTCGCGTCGGACCTGCCCCGCCGCTATAAGCGTTGGCTGGGGGGAGAGTGCGATGGAGAACGATTTCATACGATCGAGCGGTGAGAACACGCTCGTCACCATTTGGATTGAAGGCAAGCTGCGCAACATTTCGATATCGCGCGGCGCGGTCGAAGCCTTCCTGAAGCTGCCCGCTCACCGTGCCGGGGCGCTGTCAGACGACGATTGCCGCGAGTTCGTCCGCACGCACCTCGGCGTCGTCACCGCGGCGGCCAGGAACCAGCTGCTCAATACCGACCCGGACGCCGAGACCGTCGTGATCGACGGCGGCCGGATCGGCCGCGAGGATGGTGCGCGAACCGGCGAGCGGCGCACCGGCGACCGCCGCAAGGGCGACCGGCGCAAGGTCAACCGCCCGGTCGCAATCGACCGCCGGAGGAGCTGAGCCCGAGATTTCGTTTCGCTACTGTTGCGGGCCCGTCCCATCCACAGGAAAAATGCGTTCAACATGCATTTACCCGCTTGCGTCTGAGCGCGGTTGAGGCACAATAGGTAGTAGCGCGAGAGGGGGAGCACTCAACACCTAGTGTTCGGCGCCGGAATCCCTATATTCCGGTGACGGGCACGACTCGTCCCCGATTTCCACAGGGACGGAGGCTGAGAAAAGCCCCGCTCGACGCGCCAAAAAAGGCTAGGATGCCGGCATGGCTCCGAGTCGAACAATTGGGGAACAAACGGTCCTCGAAAGGGCCGTAGCAGGACGGGGAAGCGCGATGGATTTTTCGACCGGCTCTGAAGTACCGAGCGACGACGTCGCCGACCGCCGCCGCGCACCAGCAAGACGGTCGACGCGCCGCGCGTTCGACGTCACCACCGACGACAGCGCGCGACGCGCTGCTGACCGAGTTCGGCAAGGACACGCTGCGCGACCGCTATCTGCTTCCGGGCGAAAGCTACCAGGACCTGTTCGCGCGCGTCGCCGCGGCCTATGCCGACGACGCCGACCACGCCCAGCGCGTCTACGACTACATCTCCAAGCTGTGGTTCATGCCGGCGACCCCGGTGCTGTCGCAACGGCGGCACCGGCCGCGGCCTGCCGATCAGCTGCTATCTGAACAGCGTCGACGACAGCCTCGAAGGCATCGTCGGCACCTGGAACGAGAATGTCTGGCTGGCCTCGCAAGCGGCGGCGGCATCGGCACCTATTGGGGCCGCGTGCGCGGCATCGGCGAGCCGGTCGGCCTCAACGGCAAGACCAGCGGCATCATCCCGTTCGTGCGGGTGATGGACAGCCTGACGCTGGCGATCAGCCAGGGCTCGCTGCGGCGCGGCTCGGCCGCCTGCTACCTCGACATCTCGCACCCCGAGATCGAGGAGTTCCTCGAGATCCGCAAGCCGTCGGGCGACTTCAACCGCAAGGCGCTCAACCTCCACCACGGCGTGCTCGTCACCGACGAGTTCATGGAGGCGGTGCGCGACGGCGCCGAGTTCATGCTGCGCAGCCCCAAGGACGGCTCCGAGCGCGGCAAGGTCGACGCCCGCTCGCTGTTCCAGAAGCTGGTCGAGACCCGCCTCGCGACCGGCGAGCCGTACATCATCTTCATCGACGCAGGTGAACCGGTCGATGCCCAAGCATCACCGCGACCTCGGCCTCAAGGTCACGACCTCGAACCTGTGCTCGCGAGATCACGCTGCCGACCGGCAAGGACCATCTCGGCGCCGACCGCACCGCGGTCTGCTGCCTGTCCTCGCTCAACCTCGAGACCTGGGACGAGTGGAACGGCGACAAGCAGTTCATCGAGGACGTCATGCGCTTCCTCGACAATGTGCTCACCGACTACATCGCCCGCGCGCCCGACGAGATGGCGCGCGCCAAGTACAGCGCCGAGCGCGAGCGCAGCGTCGGCCTCGGCGTGATGGGCTTCCACTCCTTCCTCCAGGCGCGCAGCATCCCGTTCGAAGGGGCGATGGCCAAGAGCTGGAACCTCAAGATCTTCAAGCACATCCGCGCCCAGGTCGACGAGGCCTCGATGATGCTCGCGCAAGGAGCGCGGCCCCTGCCCCGACGCCGCCGACATGGGCGTGATGGAGCGCTTCAGCTGCAAGATGGCGATCGCGCCGACCGCGTCGATCTCGATCATCGCCGGCGGCACCTCGCCTGCATCGAGCCGATCCCGGCCAACATCTACACCCACAAGACGCTGTCGGGCTGCTTCTCGATCAAGAACCCGTATCTCGAGAAGCTGCTCGACGACGAAGTCCAAGGACAGCGCCAACGGTGTGGAACTCGATCCTCGAGCAGGGCGGCAGCGTCCAGCACCTCGACTTCCTCACGCCAGGAAGAAAAGGACGTGTTCAAGACCAGCTTCGAGATCGACCAGCGCTGGCTGATCGAGCTTGCCGCCGACCGCACGCCGTTCATCGACCAGGCGCAGTCGCTGAACCTGTTCATCCCGGCCGACGTCGACAAATGGGACCTGATGATGCTCCACTTCCGCGCCTGGGAGCTGGGCATCAAGTCGCTCTATTACCTCCGCTCCAAGTCGGTGCAGCGCGCCGGCTTCGCCGGCGGGGTCGAGGCCGACAACACGCCCGAGCTGCGCGAGATCCAGCTCGCCTCGACCACCGACTACGACGAGTGCCTGGCGTGCCAGTGAGCGCCGCCGACCAAAGCCGAAGGGGCTCCGGCCGGCCTTTCGACCCGTTCGCTCAGCCTGTGGCTGGCGGCGGTGCAGTATCGGCGCCGCGCCGATGAGCTGGCGGCCAGGGAATTGCAGGCGTGCCAGTGACGACGCTCGTCGGCCTTGCCCTGTGCTTCGTCTTCCTGTGGAACCTGAAGCTGTTCGTGACGGGCCAAGGGCCGGTTCTCCTGCGTCCACTGCCGGGGACGCCCGCCCGTGAGCGGACGCCCGGGCAGGTCCGGTCCATCGGAATCCGCGGGATGCTGCTGGCGATTGTCGGCCTGGCGGTCCTTGCAGCGGTGACGTTCGGATGAACCCGCTCGTCTTCATCGGCCTGTGGGTGCTGGTCTGCCTCGGCGCGTTCGCGGTCGGGCTGCGCTTCTACCGCTCGACCGAGCCGCGCGGCGGGATCAGCGTCGACCAGGCGAAGCGCTTCGGCCGGCTGCTGATGATGGCCGCGACCGCGATGTTGCTGTTCCTCGGCGCCGCATGGTTCCACGGCGACCTTAAGGGCCTGCGCGCATGACGACCGGCCGAATGATCGAGCTTGTGGTTGCGCTGCTGTTCCTCATCGCCGGCATCTGGCTCTACCGCGCCCGCAAGACGGCCGACCAGCGGCTATGGCAGCCAAGGCGCCGTCCTCCTGCTCGTCGTCGCGGCGATCATGGCGATTCATGCCCTCGGCGGTCTCGATTATCACCCGAGCCAGTCCGAGCTCGACACGCTGAAGGATCAGGCGCGGTGACCGGCTTCATCATCCTCGGCGCGGCGCTGCTCGCTGATCGGCGCTTGGTCTGCTGGTCGATGGGCATCCGCGGCCACAAGGCGCGGCATCCCAGGCACACGGCGATGCTGATCGGCGGGCATGATGCTGACCGCCTTCGGCTTCGTCCTCGCCGCCTTCGCCATCGCCGTATCAAACCGCGACCCCGCTCGCCCTCAACGCCGCGGTGCCGACGCCATGACGCGCGCTGCACTCACTCATTTTCAAGGAGCCTAGCTGATGCCCCTTCTCGAAGCCCGCAAGCAGTACAAGCCGTTCGAATACCCCTGGGCGTTCGAATATTGGAAGCGCCAGCAGCAGATCCACTGGATGCCGGAGGAAGTGCCGCTGGGCGAGGATTGCCGCGACTGGGCGCAGAAGCTCGACCGACCACGAGCGCAACCTGCTCACCCAGATCTTCCGCTTCTTCACCCAGGCCGACGTCGAGGTGCAGGATTGCTACCACGACAAATACGGCCGCGTGTTCAAGCCGACCGAGATCAAGATGATGCTGACCGCGTTCTCCAACATGGAGACGGTGCACATCGCCGCTTACTCGCACCTGCTCGACACGATCGGCATGCCCGAGAGCGAGTACAGCGCCTTCCTCCAGTACAAGGAGATGAAGGACAAGCACGATTACCTCGCGCACCTTCGGCGTCGACACCGACGAGGACATCGCCAGCACGCTCGCCATGTTCGGCGGCTTCACCGAGGGGCTGCAGCTGTTCGCCAGCTTCGCCATGCTGATGAACTTCCCGCGCTTCAACAAGATGAAGGGCATGGGCCAGATCGTCAGCTGGTCGGTGCGCGACGAGAGCCTCCACTGCGAAGGCATCATCAAGCTGTTCCACGCCTTCGTGAAGGAACGCGACTGCCTGACCAAGGCGGTCAAGGACGACATCATGCGACATCTGCCAGAAGACGGTCGCGGCTCGAGGATGCGTTCATCGACCTCGCGTTCGAGCATGGGCCCGGTCGACGGCATGACCGCCAAGGAGATCAAGAAGTACATCCGCTACATCGCCGACTGGCGCCTCGGCCAGCTCGGCTTCGCGCCGATCTACATGGTCGACGAGCACCCGCTCCCCTGGCTCGCCCCGCTGCTCAACGGCGTCGAGCACGCCAACTTCTTCGAGACCCGCGCGACCGAATATTCGAAGGCCGCGACGCGGGGCGAACTGGAACGAGGTGTGGGACAATTTCGACCGGCGGCAGAAGGCCAAGGCGGCGACGGCGGCGAACGATGCGCGCCGACGGGCGGCGACGGGCCGGATATGTTCGAGGCGGCGGGCGTGGCGGCGGAGTAAGCGCCATGGCAAAAGTCGAAGAAGTGTTTAAGTTTTCCGGTGTCCCTACTTACACTTTCGTCTACCCAGAACCGTACAATCGTATCAAAGTTTCATTACGAACGCCCGGGAGAGGTCTAGCCTTAGAAGGGCCATCGGGAATCGGTAAAACGTCCCTTATTTCTAAACTATTGGAAGAGATAGATTTCGAAAGTGAGCCAGAAGTATTAAGTGGCCGTGTTGCCAAAGACATCGAAGCCATCAAACTGCTTCCAGACCGCGATAACTTCGGATTGGTCATCATAGACGACTTCCATCGACTAGACGAAGAGAGCCGAAACAGCTTGGCCGACTTCATGAAAGTACTAGCCGACAGCGAAGACGAGACCAGAAAAGTTGTGTTGGTCGGTATAAACAAAGCAGGCGACCAATTAATTAAGTTTGGTCGGGATCTTGGACTGCGGATGGATATCCTCACGCTCGAAGCCAACTCTCCCGCGAAGATCCTTGAACTGATCCAAAAGGGCGAAGAGGCCCTCAATGTGCGCTTTACCGAGCGCGAAGCTATTGCCGATCGATGTCAGGGCAGTTTACCGTGGCAGCATTTCCGAGACATTGAACCAATCAGCACCACCCCGTCCTGAACCCACCCAAATACCGCCGCGCCAACCCGCCCTTGCGCATCTCCTTGGCGATCGACTGGTAGCTCCCGTCCGGCGCCAGCCGCCGCACCACGCGCAGGTCGCGGCCGTAGCGGTCCTTCATATCGTCGATCCGCCCGACCATCTCGAACGGGCGCTCGTTCAGCAGCCGCTGCAGCTCGGCGGTGGCGAGCTCGCCGAGCCGCGCTTCCTCGGCGCAGCGCGGCGGGTGGGTCTCGGGCGCGTCGATGCCGATGATCCGGATCTTGCGCTCGCCAAACTTGAAGGTGTCGCCATCGATCACGCAGGCATGCCCGCGCCCCGGTCCGCAGCGGGTAAATTGCTTGGACACCTGTTCGGGATCGGTCGACAGGAACCCCGGCGGCTCGAGCAACGCGGGGTCCGCCGCCGGCCAGATGCTGAGCAGGATTCCTAGCAGGATGACCGGCCGCAGCACCCGCAGCCACCGCCAGGTATCGCGCGCCAGCCCGCGCGCCGTGACCGTATCCCGGCCCTTCGGCCAGAAGCGCAGCGGCTTCGGCGCTCCATAATCGCGCGACCTTGTCCACCGGCGCCGGCGAAACTTGATGATCCTGCGCACGTCCGCAGCTTGCAGCGATCTCACCCCTTCGTCATCCCGGACTTGATGATCCGCATGCAGCACTGTCCGGGGGACAGTGCCGTTCGGTCATGGACCCGCCTATTTCTTCTTCGGCAGCACCGAATCCTGCGAGGCGACGACCTGCCAGTTGCCGTCGCGGAACATCCACACGTCGGTCCAGATCAGGCTCATGTCATTCTTGCGATCGCGCCCCGTCAGCGTTTCCCCGCCCTGCGCGATGACCGTGTCGCCGAAGTGACGATAATGGACGTAATCGAGCTTGCTCGCGACGTACGTGCCGGCCGGCCCGGTATCGAGGCGGATCTGGTCGGCCTTGGAGCGCACGTCGCCTTTGGAGGAGACGCCGACATAATCGTCGGCCATGATGCGTTCGAGCAGGCCGGGGATTTTTCTGACCGCAAGCGCCGCCCAATCCTCCTCGGCCTTGCGCATGTAAGCGTCGGATTGCGCGTCGGACGGGCGCTGCGCCATTGCAGCTTGCCTGTTGTCGGGCGCAGGCTGCTGGGCCGAGCAGCCGGCCAGCGCCACGGCGGCCGCCGTTGCGAAAACTCTGCGTTTCATTGCGGGCCCCCTTTGCGTCCGGGCAAGCTATCACAACGGAAAACACTTTCCTACACGCACCTATTTGGTTCATCATGCGCGACTCGAATGGACGGCCGAGTTGCCGCAATCAGCCGCCCATCGTCGGAATGCGCGCACAGCCACAAAAATAGGAATTCAGGAATCGCGCGGCACGGTCAACTTGGTCAACTTCCCCTTAGGCGCAATCCTACGAAGTCCTATTTCACATTCCAACATTTGCGGCCCTTGCGCCCCGCAGCCGCTGCTTTAGGGCATGCGCCCATGCCCGATCCGTCGCCGGTCATCGAAACCGTGGAGAACCGCTGGATGCGCGCCTGGGTCGCGGGCGACTCCAAAGATCTGAAGGCGCTCACCGCGCGCGACTTCGTCATGCTCGTGGGGTCGAAGCCGGCAATGATCCTCGACCGGCGCAGCTGGCTCGATGCGGCGGGCAAGCGCTGGGTGTGCAATTCGTTCCGGCTGGGCGATGTCTATGCCCGCCGCATCGGCGCGCTCGCCGTGTTCGGCTCCCAGGTCGAACTGAAGTCGACGCTCGACGGCGAGGACTGGTCGGGCGCGATGTGGGTCACCGACCTCTGGCGCAAGCGCCGGATCGGCGGCTGGAAAATGGTCCACCGAGCGCTGTCGCGGGTCGAAGGCGATGGCCAGGTCCCCGCCGCCATCCGCAAGCTGCAGCTGTGGCGCTGACGGCGCTCAGCACCAGCGGGTAGCGCGGCATTCCAGCCGCACAACTTTACCCCTGTTGCGCTGGCCTTCGCGCCTTCACCCCTTCGTATGAAGTCCGCCCGCTCGTCCCGCCCTCGGCTCGCCCCGTCCCGTAGTCTCCCGTTCATGCAACCGCGCCCGCGTCGCCCCGTTGGTTGACGGCGGGGGCCTAACCATAGCGGGAGCAAATCATGTGTAACTCATTGAAATTCATCGCCATCGGCGCCGCGCTTGCGGCGAGTCCGGCCGCGGCGCAGCTCGGGGTCGGCCTCGGCGGCCCGGTTGGCGGCGTCGGCGTCGGCGGCAACGCCGGGGTCGGCAGTCGGGGTGGGCGTCAATCCGGGCGGCACGCTCGGCACCATGAACGGGACGCTCGACCGCACCGTCACGCGCGTCGACCGCTCGGTCAACCGCACCGTCGACGGCACGCTCGATCGCGAGCTCCGAGTGGCGACCAGCGCCGACCTCACCGCCGGCGCGACGGTCCGCGACAATCGCGGCCACAAAATTGGCGCGGTCCAGTCGGTCAGCGGCGGCGCGGCGGTAGTCGCCAGGAACGGCCGCACGGTGCACGTGCCGCTCGCTTCGCTCTATCGCGGGGCGTCGGGGCTGGTGACCAGCCTCAGCCAGGCGCAGCTCGACGCGATGGCCTCGGCCAATTTCAACGCCGGCGCGAACGTCCGCAACTGACGAAAGATGTGGGGCCGGTTAACGCCGGCCCCTTTTTCAGCACCGAAATTACGCCGCCTTCTTCCGCCCCTTCCGCGTTTTCGCGAATAGCTCCGCCTCGCTCTTGCGCTGCATCCGTTCCTTCACCTCGGGCGTGGCGTCACCCATCATCTGGTTGCAGCGCCGATGGCACAGGCACAGATTGTCAAGCGCCATCGTCCCGCCCTTCGATTTCGGCTGAAGATGCTCGATGGTCGGCGCCTGGTCGTGGCCCTTGGGCAGGTCGAAGCGCATCGGCCGCCGGCAGCGCCAGCATTTATCGCCGTCGCGCTTGCGCAAGTCCTCGAAGCGCTGGCGCTTCTTCTCGCGCTGGAACATCCACGGGCTCAGATATTTTGCGATCGATTTGCGCGGCACGGTTAGAGGCTCAAGAGGTGGCCGATATCGAACACCAATGCGCTAAGGCCGAGCGCGAACAGCAGAATGCCGACGACGGCGAACCTGACCTCCCACTCGCGCGAGCCCCAGTCGACCTTGCCGGCGAGGGTCTCCAGCTTGTTGTCCGCGCGGACGGGCTCGCGGCGGATGCGCGACGGGCGCGCCGCCGGCTCCGAGCTTTACGATTTTCTTGCCAGGCTTGGACGGGCTGCTCATCCGCATGGCCTAACCCCGGGGTGGTAACCAAGCGGTTAGCGATGCGCTTTTTTTGAGGCTCTTATTTGGTGGCGGCGTCCTCTTCCGCGAACGAATTGCGCGGGCCGGCCACCTGATAAACGACCACGCCCACCGCGAGGCAGGCGGCGGCGACCAGCACCACGCCCACGGTCGCGCCCGCCGGCCATGAGTGCGTGACCCGCGCCTCGCGAATCCGGGCGATCTCGTTTTCGGGGCTCCAATGCTTGCTCACGCTCGCGCCTTACACCGCGGGTGGTTAGCGGCGGGTTATCGCGCCTATTTGTCCGCCGCCGGCGAGTCCTTCGTCGGCTCGGGCCCCGGCGCCGGCCTCGCGGCGGCGGCCTTGGCTGTCGCCTCGGCGGCTTTCTGCGCCTCGCGGGCTTCGCGCTCGTGCTTGGCCATCTGGTAGAGCTGGTATTCGGATGGCTGAGGGTCGGTGACGAACATGCTGCCGATCTCTTTGCCCGCGGCGAGCCTTTTGGCCATTTCGGCCGCGGTCAGCGCCGCTCCGATGAGGTTGATCCCGGCCGGCGGGCCGCAGCCCATCGGGCCGACGCTGCGGCAGCTGGTTTCGACGAACCGCTCGGGCGGCTTGGGCCGAAGGTGCTCGCGGTAGGACTTGCGTGCGCGCATCACGTCGGGATCGATGCGATAGCCCTGCGGCCGCTGGGCGCAGACGACGATGTCGCGCTGGTCGGCCTTGGGATCGGGGGTCGTGCAGGGATCGGCCGGAGCCTTGGCCGCGACCGACGCGGGTTTGCTCGGCGCCGGCTCAGGAGGGCCGTAAGCCGTCCCGCTTGCCGCGGCCTGCGCCAGCATCACCATCGCCAAGCCGCTCACCATCCGCTGCTCCTAGCGCGATTCCTGCCGCCCAATGCCGCGTCCAAACTGAACAGGAGTTGCACCGCGGCGACGAACCGATCATTGAGGCAATGCAACGACTGCCGTCGTTCCGGCGTTGGCGCAACGTCTGAACTGCACAGAAAGGAGCAGCGACATGAACTCGTGTGTTGCTCGTATCTGCGGCGTCGCTTGCCGCAATTTTAGCCACCCCGGCTTCGGCCGAGCATTGGAGCGACCGCGGGTTCCCGGCTGTCGCCAGCGTCAACGTCCACCGCGGCGGGGGCGCTTTTGCCATCGACGGCAGGTTTGGCCGCCACGACCGCGACCGCCACGATCGACGCGATCGCGACCACCGGCGCGACCGCCGCGACTTCGACCGCGGCGATTTCTTCGGCCCTTGGAACTATTCCTACGACTTCGACGGCAATCGCAGCTTCGACCCCGACAAGTGGAACGATTGGTGGCACGAACGGCCGTGGCGGGCCTATCCGCGCTGGGTGCAGAACAACCGCGACTGCGAGCCCGAACGGATGTGGCAGGGCGGCGGAGAGTGGCGCTGCAGCTGGTGAGCCGGCGGACTATTTCTTAAGCGGCAGGTCGGCGAGGGTCTTCTTGCCGCACATCACCTTGACGCTCTCCACCGCGCCGCTGTCGGGAACAGTGGCGCTGACGTCCCATGTATTGTCCCTGGCGCCCATGCCGGTGTCGTTGGCGGGCATGGTCAGCCACAGGCTCGCGGCAGTGCCGGAGATCTCGGCGTCGCCGAGCGAGGCCTTGTAGCGGCGGTCCTCGAGAAGGGCCTGGCCAGTGACGGTGACATTGCCCTTGGCGTCGCGCGAGGCTTTCCAGCCCTTGGTCGTGCCCTCGGCGAAGAAGCAATAGGTCGGATGCTTCTTGCCCTCCACGGCATTGGATGCCGCATTGGCCGCGGCATTGATTGTTCCGCGCTCTGGCTGCAGCCGGCAACGCCCGCCGCACCCGCGACGAGCAAGATCCACCGCATTTTCATAAGTCTCTCCCCTTGTCCCGCGCACACCCTAGCGGCGGCGGGGCCGCGCAGGGCAAGGTCAGCGGAACTCGCGCTCGGCCTCCTGAAACCAGCCTTTTGGAGCGACGCCCTGCTCTTGCTGTTGAGGCGGCGGATGGCGCTCGGGCCGGTGCTGCATTCGTCCAGGCCAGGCCGTGACCATGATCGCGATGGCGAGCAGGCCGAGCGCCGCGATCAGCGCGATGAAAGGCAGGGTGCTGAGCAGCAGGCGCGGAGATTTCGGGCTGAGTTCCTCGACTAACGGCTCGCGCTTGCGGCGCTCGGTCCGCCGGCGCGCCAGCGCTTCGAAATACACCTCGGGCCGCGTCCAGCTATGCTCGGCGGGAGGGGCCAATTCCTCCTTGCTCTTCACGCGCGCTGACTGCTCCTGGGCCTTCGGCTTTGCAATCGATTCGTTGCGTCAGTCGCCGATCGGCTTGCCGCTCGCTTCCTCTTCGAACAGATCGGCGACGACGTCGCCGCGGGCAGTCAGCCGCACTTGATCGCCCTCGACCTCGGCGACGAGGCCGCGCGGGATGTAATGGTGGTGATCGGTGTGGGCGATCCCGCTGTCGGCGCGGATCAGCTTGATCCGATTTCCTCGACGCGGTCGACGGTGCCGATGTGGACGCCGTCGGCGCCGATCACTTCCATATGCTCGCGAATGTCTTCGAAGCCGCTCATGGATATTGCCTCCTTTGCTCGGGTCGCCCAACGCTCGCTCGCGGCATTGGGTCCGTGCGGCTCCCCTACGCCTGTGCGAACCCGTTCGTCCACAGGAGCCGTAGCCGCTGAGCCGCGGAGTTCAGTGCGAGGGCTGAGGCGCGGCGTCTTCGGGTTCACCGAATGCTGGCGCCGCACCCAGCCGATCAGCTCGTCGAGCTGGATCGCCTGCTCGGTCGCGATTAGTGCTTCGGATGAGAGGAAGTCGGTCCTGACCGGCGGCTTGATCAGCTCCGCCGGCGGCAGCGGATAGGCCGGGCACAGGCGCGCCAGCGCGACTGCCGGGATCGGCTGAGCTTTGGGCGAGCTGGCGCAGGCGGTCAGCATTAGCGCGAGCGTCGGCAAGGCGTGTTTGAAGGTCATGATTGCTCCTTTGGTTGATCGCCGCCTGCTCGGTGCGGACGCGCTCGGCGGCGGCATTGTCGGCGGAGCGCGCGGCCTCGGCGGCGGCGCGGTAATTGGCGACGGTCCTGGCGAATGCGCCTGCTCGCCGCGGTAGAGCTGCTGGAACTGGTCGGATTGCTTGCGCCAGTGACGGGTGTCGCCTTTTTGGATCACGAGCAGCAAGGCGAGGCAGACCGAGACCGCGAGGCCGGCGATGCCCTGGATATTGAGCAGTCGGAAATAGGTCATGCGTTGCTCTCCTCTGGGGCGGCCCCGCTCGCAGCCTCGATGGTTGCGCCAGTGCGGGTGGCGGTGACCTTGAACCGGCCGACGGGCCCGCCGGCGAGAAGGCCGACGATCACCGCGGTCATCGCGGCGATGAAGCCGCCCAGCGACCAGCCGAAGATGACGACGATGCTATGCTCCTCGGCCGGCGACCAGCCGCCCCACATCAGGAGCGCGATCATCGCCACCGCGCAGGCCGCGCAGAATATGCCCGCGGCTGCCGCGAGCAGGCCGTAAACCAGCCGCTGGCCTTCGGCGAAGGTCTGGGGTGGGGGAAGCGTTCGAGCGGGATTGATCAGGGACATTGTTGGATTTCTCCCGAGGGAAAGTTGACCAAATTGACTGTGCAGCGCGTTTTACGATTGATCACCAATCCGGTTCGCCAGCCAGCCGTAAAGGAACGCCTCATTGGCTGGCCGGCGCTCGGCCAGGCGGAGGTAGCGTTCGCCCTGGAGCGCCTCGAGCGCGCGCAGAGGACGGTCTCGCCGCCGGCCTTGCCGCGCACCGCGAAAAAGGCGTCGAGGGCCGCCAACGTGCGTTCGGCGATGCGGCCGTCGGGGACCAGGTCGGGATAATCGCCGCCATTGCGATTGAGCGCGGTCAGCGCGCGCTGGAGGAAGGTCGCGGCGACCGCCGGGCCCATGTTGACCCCGGTGTCGAACAGCTCGGCCGCGAGCTTCGCGCTGCGCCTGGCGACCTCATCGAAGCGCGGCCGCAGCCAGTAGATCCGGCGGTAGATCGCCGCCGCCTCCGCGCGCGGCAAATAGCGCATCGGCCCGGCATAGCCGTGGGCCCGGGCGACCGCCTCGGTCACCCCGAACAGGTCGGGCCACCCTTGTCGGCGGGATGGTCCGCATATCCGCCCTCGCGATCGATCAGGGAGTTATCAGCTGGTCGACCGATAATGTCTCTTCCACCGCTTCCTCCGTCCGAGTCGCGGCGGTAATAACCAAATAGGTGTGCTGTAGGGAAGCGTTATGAACCGATACTTATAGCGATGTGCCGTCATGACGTCATCGCCGGTGGCGCCGAGCCGCGCCTTCGCTGTCACGCATGTGAAACCCCAACGGCATTTGCGGGTTGTGCGTTCCGGAGATGAAGCGCAGTTTGTGTGTTGCGCTGGGAGGGGATGAAAGTTTCCGTGGCGACCACGATCAGCGACGACCCGTTCAACCTCCTCGTCCAGTCGGTCGTCGACTATGCGATCTACATGCTCGACGCCAACGGCCGGGTGACCAGCTGGAACGCCGGCGCCGAGCGGATCAAGGGCTATTCGGCCGACGAGATCCTCGGCCAGCATTTCTCCCGTTTCTACACCGACGAAGACCGTGCGGCCGAAGTGCCCAGGGTCGCGCTCGAAACCGCGCGCGAAACCGGCCGCTACGAGGCCGAGGGCTGGCGCGTGCGCAAGGATGGGACGCGGTTCTGGGCAAGCGTCATAATCGACGCGATCAAGGACCATGACGGCAAGCTCGTCGGCTTCGCCAAGGTCACTCGCGACATGACCGAGAAGCGCGAGACCCAGTTGCGGCTCGATGAATTGCGCGAGCAATTGTTCCGTTCGCAGAAAATGGAGGCGCTGGGGCAGTTGACCGGCGGCCTTGCCCACGATTTCAACAACCTGCTGACCGCGATCCTCGGCGCCGCCGACCTCGCGTCACGGAATCTAGACGACAAGGAGCGACTGAAGCGGATGATCGAGGGCATCCGCAACTCGGCGCAGCGCGGCGCCAACCTGACCAGGCAATTGCTCGCCTTTGCACGCGCCCAGCCGCTCGAGATCAAGCAGATCAACCTCAGGCAGTTCCTCGGCGACATCACGACCCTGATCCGGCCTTCGCTGCGGTCGGACATCGAAGTCGTTATCGAAATGTCGGACCAGTTGTGGAACGTCGATGCCGACGCGACCGCGCTCGAGCTCTCTTTGCTCAACCTCGCGTTCAACAGCCGCGACGCGATGAGCGGCGGGGGAACCTTGAAGTTCAGCGCGAGCAACCAGGTCCTTACCGGCGAGCCCGACGGCCTCCATGGCGAGCATGTCGCGCTGAAGGTCACGGACAGCGGCACCGGCATGGACGAAGTCACGATGGAACGGGTGTTCGAGCCGTTCTTCACGACCAAGGCTTACGGCGAGGGCACAGGCCTGGGGCTCAGCCAGGTGTTCGGTTTTGCAAAGCAGATCGGCGGCGGGATCACCGTCGAATCCGAGCCGGGCAGCGGCTCGACCTTCACGCTCTATCTGCCGGCCAGCCAGGTGATCGATCCGATCCTGGCCAAGGCCAACGGAACGCCGATAATCGGCCGAGTGCTGGTGGTCGAGGACGACGAGCTGGTCGCCGAGCTCGCCGCAGGCATGCTCAGCGAACTGGGCTTCGAGCCCAACGTGGTACACAGCGCGAGAGAGGCGCTCGAGCGGCTCACCGGCGGCGACCGTCCCAAGCTTATCTTCTCGGATATCGTCATGCCCGGCGGGATCAGCGGGATCGAGCTCGCGCAGAAAGTCCGCAGCCGTTTCCCCGAGCTGCCGATCCTGCTCACCACCGGCTATAGCGAGGAAGTCGGCGGCAGCCACGGCTTTCCGGTCCTGCAAAAGCCGTATGAGCTTGAGTTGCTGGCCGGAGCGCTGCAAAAGATGCTCAAGCGGGAGGTGCGAGCGCACTAGCCCGCTTTCGACCGACGAAGAGGCGGTCTGTCGGTTGCGGTAAGCGTCCTGTCGCCTGCAACGGAGGGGGAAATGCAACAAGCAGTCGCCGCGCGGGCACCCGCGCATTTGTGGGTCGTCGGGATCGTCTCGCTGCTGTGGAATGCCTACGGTTGCCTGACCTCCCTTGCGGCCCCTCGACGGCCGCTACGTGTGACCCCCAAGCACGGCTCTATATCTCCACCCGCAAGTGCTCTTAAACACGAATTGCCAAGAACGGCCGGCGACGTTGCGGTTATGGACGAATGGCTGAGCGCTAGCAGTGACGCTTGCTGTCCGAGCCCTGCCCGCCGCGACACCTGTTCGAGCCGCCGCCGCCCCGCAGCTCGTCCTTGCCGCGCCCGCCCCTGAGCGTGTCGTCGCCGCCCTGGCCGCGGAGCACGTCGGCGCCCCCGCCGCCGCAGACGAGGTCATCGCCCCGCGGCCGACCACCGTGTCGTCGCCGCCCCTCGCGGCCACCACGTCGTCGCCCTGGTTCCTCCAGCTTGTCGGCCGCCGGTGCCGACGATCGTCGCCTCCCGGCCGGCGCACGCGGCTGTCTCCGGCAAACCGCCGAACTCCACGAACAGGACGCACTGGCGCTGGTTCGGGAAGCCGTAGTTCCGCCAGCTGTGGTTCTCTACAGTCGGCCGTGCTCGTCGGCCCGACCGTCACGGCCGCCGTCCCGCTGCTATCGGAGTGCTTCGCGTCGTAAAAGAGCTGGCGGTGATCGTGTCGGTGCTTGTCGGAGTCCTCCTCCGCCGCGGGGGTATAGGTCACCGAGCAGCCGGCCACCCCGGGGGGTGGTCTGCTCGAGCGTGCACTGGTCGTCGCTGAAGCTGCCCGGGAGCAATACGTACTCAACCAGCAGGACACAG
>CAVWER010000002.1:2500-130678 GCA_963754215.1 uncultured Alphaproteobacteria bacterium | reverse complement strand
TGGTTTCAGCCACTCACCCACGTCTCCGGGAGGGCCCCCTCAGGCGCGCGGGCTATATAAGGCGCTTTCCCGCGCTTCAACCTGAACGGCCGGCCTATTTGGGAATGACCTCGAGCCGCATGTCGAGGCCCATTGCCTCGCCCGGCTCGAGCACGCGCATCCCAAGCTCCGGCCATTCCTCCTCCGCCGCGTTCAGCGCGGCATTGGCGTGGGTCACCGGCTCGGCGACGAAAATCCCGCCGGCGGGCGGCGAATAAAGCTGGAAGAATCGCGCTTCGAGGGAGGACAGCCGGATTTCGTATGGCCAGGCCGGGTCGCTCATCCGGGCTTCGCCGTTCCAGCCGCCGAAGCCGTGATCGAGATCCTGCCCGCATACCGGGCGATCACGCAGATCGAAGCGGCCGTCGGCGCGGAACCCTTTCGACCGGAAGCACATGCTCGTCGATGGTCCAGACGTGGGTGACCTCGGTGTCGATCCGGGTTTCCGGCCCGCACGGGAAATAGGGATGCTGGCCAAGGCCGCAGGGCATTGGCCCGCGCTCGCTATTGCGGCAGGTCAAGCTTGACCGACAGCCCGCTCGCGTCGAGCGTGAACTCCTGCCGCGCTTCATAGTCCCACGGCCATTCGCCGGCCCCGTGACGAAGCTCAGCACGGCGTCCGCCCCGCCCGCCTGCTCGACCCGCCACGGCCCCAGCCATCCTTGGCCATGGAGCGGGCTGGGATCGCCCGCCATGTTGGGCCGCGATCCGCACCTCGCGCCCGCGGAAGGTAAAACGGCCGCCCCTGATCCGGTTGACGAAGGGCACGAGCGGGAAGCTCGACGCCTCGAGCACATTTTCGCTGCGGCTGTTGCATTCGCGCAATATGGGCGTGCGCGCATCCCCGTCGGTCCAATGAAATCCGCAAATACTTCCGCCAATCGAAGCATTTAGCGACGAGCGTCAGATTGCCCGCGGCGAGTTCGACCAGCGTTTGAGTCGCCATAACTGCACCTTGCCTTTCGCAAACATTCACAAGGACGAAACTTCCCTGGGGATAAACCTGGATTATCCATTGCGCCCGGATTCGTGCGGGCGGTAATTAACGCCCCGGAGGCCGGGGAGGGTCATGAATGCGTAGACGCGTAAAAGAGATAGTGGACATCGGCGATCACGAATCGCTCGACGAGCTGATCCAGAAGCTCTGCGAAGTCCGCGACGGACTGCCGCCGGAATCCGAAGCTGAACTGAGGCTGCGCGGCGACGAAGTGTTCGGCCGCCGGATCACCATCTCCTACTTCCGCGAACAGACCGCGGAAGAGGCCGAGTGCGAGAAGCGCTATGCCGAGGCGTACAAGGAGGCCAAGGCGCGCGAGCTCGAACGGCTGCAGGCCGAGCTTGGCGTGGTGTGCTACGCGGCGCCGGGCAAGCGGGGTAAGCTCAGGATCGTCGGCTAGGCCGGGCGAAAGCGCAGCGCGAGCCCGTTCATGCAGTAGCGCAGGCCCGTCGGCCTCGGCCCGTCGTCGAAGACATGGCCGAGATGCCCGCCGCACCGCGCGCACAGCACTTCCGTACGCGCGATCACCAAGCTGCGATCGGTGCGGGTAACGACCGCGCGCGGCAGTGGCCGCCAGAAGCTCGGCCAGCCGGTGCCGCTTTCGAACTTGGTCGCCGAGCTGAACAGCGGAAGCGCACAACCCGCGCACACGAACACGCCCTTGCGATGCTCGCCCAGCAGCGGGCTGGTGAAAGCGCGCTCGGTCCCGGCTTCGCGCAGGATCGCATAACGCTGCGGCCCGAGCAGCCGGCGCCATTCGGCCGGCGTACGCTGGAGGGGAAAGCGGGCGCCGGCGCTCGTCGGCCGGCCGAACACATAGAGCGCCGACCGCCGCGGCCCCGGCGAGGCCAAGAAAGGTTCTACGGTCGTTCATATCCGATTATGACTCGCCTAACCGACACGCGATGAACGGCATGTTGCACAGCGCCGCCTCCCTCACCGAAGAGACTTCATGCTGATTATCCTTCTTGCCTATCTGGGCGGCGTGCTGACCATTGTCAGCCCCTGCATCCTGCCGGTGCTGCCGTTCGTCTTCGCGCGCGCCGACCGCAGCTTCGCCCGCAGCACCCTGCCCTTGCTCGCCGGAATGGCGGTGACCTTCGCCGCGGTCGCGACGCTGGCGGCGGTCGGCGGCGGCTGGGCGGTCCGCGCCAATGAAGTCGGCCGCTGGGCGGCGCTGATCCTGCTCGCAGTGTTCGGGATCGCCCTGGTCTTCCCGCAGGTTTCCGACCGCCTCACCCGACCGGTCGTCGCGCTCGGATCGCGCCTGTCGGAGCGCGCCCAGACCGGCGGCGCCAAGGAAAGCATCTGGGCCTCGGCCGTCCTCGGGGTCGCGACCGGGCTGCTTTGGGCGCCGTGCGCGGGGCCGATCCTCGGCATCATCTTCACCGCCGCCGCGCTCCAGGGCGCGAGCTTCAGCACCACCCTGCTGCTGCTCGCCTATGCGCTCGGCGCCGCGACCTCGCTCGCGCTTGCCTTGCTGGTCGGCGGCAAGGTGTTCGCGCGGATGAAGAAGTCGCTCGGCGCGAGCGAGCGGATCCGCCAGGTCCTCGGCGTCCTCGTGCTGATCGGTGTCGGCGCGATCGCGCTCGGCCTCGACACGCGGGTGCTTTCGAAGCTGTCGAGCGCCCAGACCGCGAGCCTCGAATCCGGCCTCGCGCGCAAGCTCGGCGCAAGCACGGCGATGGACGACAGCCGCGCCCGCACCAACGCGATGGGCGAGCTGGTGCTTCCGGTCGAAGGCGAGCTTCCGCCGCTCGACGGCATCGGCCCGTGGATCAACAGCCCGCCGCTCACCCGCGAGCAGCTGAAGGGCAAGGTCGTGGTGATCGACTTCTGGACCTACAGCTGCATCAACTGCCTGCGCTCGATCCCGTACGTGAAGGCGTGGGACGAGCGCTACCGCAAGAACGGCCTGGTCGTCATCGGCGTCCACGCGCCCGAATTCGCGTTCGAGCGCAATGCCGACAACGTCCGCCGCGCGGTCGCCGATCTCGGCATCCGCTACCCGGTCGCGCTCGACAACGATTACGTCCTGTGGCGCGCGCTCCACAATAATTACTGGCCGGCGCATTACTTCGTCGATGCCCGCGGGCGGGTCCGCTACCACCATTTCGGCGAGGGCGATTACGCGATGTCCGAGCGCGTCATCCGCCAGTTGCTGGCCGAGGCCGGCCATGCGCCGGCGAGCGTCGGCATGGGAACCGCCGCTGCGGTCGGCACCGAAGCCGCGCCGGCGATCGGCGAACTGAAGTCGCCCGAGACTTACATTGGCTACGAGCGCGCCGACCGCTTCGTCTCGCCCGGCGGGCTTGGGCGCGACGAACCCAAGACCTATGCGGCCGCACCGCTCGCGCTCAACGACTGGTCGCTCGAGGGCGCCTGGCACGACTGCAAGCAGAGCGCGCGTTCGCTCGCGCCCGGAGCGAAGATCAGCTTCCGTTTCCTCGCCCGCGACCTCCACCTCGTGCTCGGCTCGGCGACCGGCAAGCCGGTGCGTTTCCGAGTAACCCTCGACGGCCAGGCGCCTGGTCCGAACGCCGGTGTCGATGCCGCGCCAAACGGAATGGGCGTGGTGAACGAGCAGCGGCTCTACCAGCTGGTCCGCCAGAAAGGCGCGGTCCGCGACCGCACCTTCACGATCGAGTTCCTCGACCCGGGCATCGAGGCCTTTTCGTTCACGTTCGGCTAGTGGCGGAGCGGGAGGGATTCGAACCCTCGATACGGTTTTGCCGTATACTCACTTTCCAGGCGAGCGCCTTCGACCACTCGGCCACCGCTCCGCAATTCGCTGGAAGGGCGCCCATCTAGGCGGCGACGCGCAGGCGGGCAAGGTTCGCGCGCAGAAGTGCCGGGGGCACTTCGAGCACGAGCCTGCCGCTTTCTTGCGACAATATTCTACCGCCCCTAGGGCCGCCGTCATGACCCCCGCCGAGCGCCTGCAGCGTCACATGCCGTCCGAGGCCGACATCGACGCCATCGCGCGGCGCACGCTCGAGCGCCTGCCCTCGCCTTTCGCCGAGAGCCTCAGCGACATCGTCCTCCTGGTCGTGCCGGTCGCCGACGCCGAAACGCGCGCGCGCGCTGGGCCTTGGCCACCCGATGGAATTGAGCGGCCTCTACGAAGGGGTGCCGCTCAACCACCAGAGCGTCGACCAGTCGGGCATGCTGCCCGAGCGAATCACCTTGTACAGCCGCCCGATCCTCGAGGAATGGCGCTCGACGCCGCTTCAGCCTCGAGCGGATCGTCGCCCACATCGTGATCCACGAGGTCGGCCACCATTTCGGCTTTTCCGACGACGACATGCACGCGCTCGAGGACAGCGTGGAGTGAAGGCGTTGCTGAAGTTCAGCAACGTCACGCTGCAAGCGCGGCGGCCGGCGGCTGTTCGAGAGCCTCGATCTGGAGCTTGGGCCGGGCGAGGCGCTTCAGATCGCCGGGCCCAATGGCAGCGGCAAGTCGAGCCTGATCCGCCTCGCCGCCGGGCTGCTCCGGGCGCGAGCAGGGCCGGGTCGACCGCTCGACCCTCGCGCTTGCCGACGAAGCGCTCGCCCTCGACCGCGAGCTGCCCTTGCGGCGTGCGCTTGCTGTTCTGGGCGAGGCTCAGCGGGACCGATGATCGGCTCGATCCGGCGATGGGCCTGCTCGGCCTCGCCAGCCTTGCCGACGTGCCCGTGCGCCTGCTGTCGTCGGGCCAGGCCGAAGCGGGCGACGCTTGCGCGCGTCGCCGCGTCGGGCGCGCCGTTGTGGCTGCTCGACGAGCCGCTCAACGGCCTCGATGCCGAGGGCGCGGACCGGTTCGCGGCGGTGCATGGACAAGCACCGCGCGGCAGGCGGCGCGATCCTCGCCGCATCGCATCAGGCGCTGCCCGGCGAATGGCGCCGAATCGAGCTCGGCCAGAGGGCAGTGGCTTGATTGGCGCGCTGATCACGCGCGACGTGCGCCGCGCATTGGCAGGAGGCGCGTGGCTGCCGATCGCCTTCTTCCTGCTGGTCGCGACACTGGTCCCCTTCGCGGTCGGTCCGGACGCGCGCCTGCTCGGCCGGATCGGCGCCGGCGCCCTGTGGATCGCGGCGCTGACCGCCGCGCTCCTGCCGATCGAGCGGCTGATCGAGCCCGACCGCGCCGACGGAATCCTCGATCAGCTCGCGCTTCATGGCGCTGGCCGAGGAGACGGTCGCGGTCGCCAAGATTGCCGCGCACTGGCTGACCTTCGGGCCGCTGCTGTTCCTCGCAGCTTTCCCCGCTTCGGCCTTGCTCGACATCGATGCGGCGATGCTGAGGCGCGTGCTGCTCGCGCTCCCGATCGGGACGCCGGGCCTGGCCGCGCTGGCCGTGGCGGTTGCGGCGCTGACCGCGGGACTGCCGCGGGCCGGAGCGCTCGCCGGGCTGCTTCTGCTGCCGCTTGGCGGTGCCGCTGCTGATTTTCGCCGCGGCGTTTTGTGGTGACGGCGGCAATCAGCCGATGGCTGCTCGAAGCAGCGGTTTCGCTCCTGCTGCTGGCCGGCGCGCCGTTCGTCGCCGGCGCCGCGATCCGGGCGGCCAGGACTTAGCGGGACCAGCTCGCGAAAATCGCGGTGGGAAGGAGCAGCCCGCGCGCCTCCTCGCGCACCGCCATCTCGCCCATCTCGACCGTCCCGCCGAGGTCGCCCAGCGTCTGCTCGACCAGCTCGCCGATCGCCAGCGCCGACATCCGCACCGCGTAAACCGTCAGCACCAGGAAGCGGCTGTCCGCGTCGAGCAGCTTGCGGCAGTCGGCGAGCAGCGGCGCGAGATTTTCCTCGAGCCGCCAGACCTCGCCCTCGGGCCCGCGGCCGAACTTGGGCGGATCGAGCAGGATTCCGTCGTAGCGGCGCCCGCGCCGGACCTCGCGCGCGGTGAACTTGGTCGCATCGTCGACGATCCAGCGGATTGGCCGATCGCTCGAAACCCGACAGCTTCGGCGTTGGCCTTGCCCTGATCGACCGATTTCTTCGACGCATCGACATGGACCAGCCGGGCGCCCGCCTCGCTGAGCAGGAGGCGTGCCGACGCCGGTGTATCCGAACAGGTTGAGCACTTCGGCGTCCGCCGCCCGCTCGCGCATCCAGTCCCATTGCGGCGCCATGTCGGGGAAGAAGCCGAGGTGGCGGAACGGCGTCAGCGATGCGTGGAATTTCACCTCGCCGCGCGACAGCTCCCACTGCTGCGGCACCGGACGGTGCTGGACCCAGCGGCCGCCGCCTTCCTCGTCCGATCCGGGCACGAACGTCGCGTCGGGGTCCCAGTCGGCCTGCGCCGGGGCCCACATCGCCTGCGGTTCGGGCCGGACGACCTTATAGGGCCCGTAACGTTCGAGCTTCTGCCCGTTGCCGCAGTCGATCAGACCCCAGTCCGCCCACGGCTCGGCGATCAGGGTCGCAAGCTCGCTCACGCGGCGCGGACGGCGGGAACGCCGATGGTGGCGGTCGCGCGAGCGCCCGAAAGCATCTTCGAGCCAACCGCCTTTACGTCTTCGAGCGTTACCGCGGCGAGCTGCTCGACCACTTCCGCGGGCTCGACCAATCGGCCGTAAACCGCCAGCTGCCGCGCCGCGTAAGACGCCTGCCCGCCCGGCGTTTCGAGATACATCAGCAGTCCCGCGGCGGCGCGGGTACGCACCCGCACGAGCTCGCGCTCGGTGAGCGTGTCGATGCTGCCGCGCAGAATCTCGTCGATCAATTGCGAGGCGGCAGCGGCTTCACGCGGCGAGGTCGCGGCGTGAACATAGAACAGGCCGGTATCGGTGAACGGATGCACGGTCGCGCTGACGTTATACGCAAGGCCGCGCTCCTCGCGGACCTCATGGAACAAGCGCGAGGATGCACCGCCGCCCAATATGTCGGCGAACAGACGCGCGGCGAAATAATCGTCGGCGCGATCGGCAGGCGCTTCGAAACCGAAGGTGATGTGCGCCTGCTCACTGGCGATCCGGCCGATCCGCACGCCGCCCGTGAATTCGCGCGGCGAGGCTGTGCCCTGGATCGCCGCCGGCGAGGTCGGCCAGGTGCCGACCGGCGAGCTCCACCAATTGTTCGTGAGAAACCTTGCCTGCCGCGGCCACGATAAGGTCGGGCGCCCGATATTGCTGCTCGCGCCACGCGTGCAGGTCCGCGGGCGTCACCCGGCGGACGCTCAGGTCATCGCCAAGGATCGAGCGCCCCAGTGGCTGGTCGCCGAAGGACGCAGCCCACAGCTCCTCGAAGATCAGGTCGGACGGAGTATCGCCCACTTCGGCGAGCTCCTGGAGCACCACCTCTTTCTCGCGCCCAAGGTCCTCCGCGGTGAAATGCGGCCGCAAAATCAGGTCCGAGATGAGCTCGAGCGCGAGCGGCACATGCTCGGCCATCACCGCGGCCGTGTAAGACGTGGCATCGCGCTCGGTGCACGCGTTCAGCTCACCCCCGACATCCTCGATCGCTTCGTTAAGCTCGCGTGTCGAACGTCCGCCCGCGCCTTTGAACACCATATGCTCGAACAGGTGGGCGAGGCCGTTGAGATGATCAGGCTCATCGCGCGAGCCGCCGCGCGCAAACAAGCCGACCGACGCCGTTTCAAGCCCCGGCATTTCGCAGCTGACGACGCGCAGGCCATTGTCCAGGATGGTGAGATTCATCATTGCGGCGGCTTCGCTTCCTTCAGTCTTTTGCGCACCGCGAGCACGTAAATCACCAGCGCGATCACCGCGAACGCGAACCACTGGAATGCGTAGGAACGGTGGTTGTTGGGGATCGAATCGAGCGATGGCGGGGCGCTCGCCTGCAGGCCGGGAGCGGGGGTCGCCGCGACCAGCCGCATGCCCGTCCGACGATCGGGGGCGATGATCCCGCTGACCGGCCCGCCCGCCCAGTTCGCCTTTGCATTCGGGTCTTTCGACCAGCCGACCTCGACGCTCATCAGCGGTCCCTTGGTGCCGGTGCGGCAGTCGACGATGTGGACGAAGCCGGGTTCGCCGGCCGCGCTTTCACCGCCCGCCGCGCGCTGACCGATCGGCTGGAGGCAGATGCCCGTCGCGTGGCGGAACAGCGGCAATTGCTCCTTGCGCAGCGGCACCGTCGGCCAGCTGATCGGCGGGCCCCGTCTCGGCGGCCGCATATCGCGCCAGCAGATCTTCCTTCCAATAGGCCTTGTTCCATTGCCACACGCCCAGCCGGATCAGCAGCGCGACCGCGGCGAGCACGACGATCGTCGGAATGACGGGCAAGCGGCGGATCATTCGACGATTTTTCCCTCGCGCGCCCGATGCCGATATTCCTGGGCGAGCAGCGCCGCCTTGCCCAATCGCAGCCCGCCGATGGTCAGCAGGGCAGCGACCGGGATCCAGATCAGATGCACCCAATAGGGCGGCTCGGCGGCGAGCTCGAGCGTGATCGCCCCGCCGACGACGATCGCTCCGACGATCAGGATGAGGAAGGCCGCCGGCCCGTCACCGACATTGAAGGCGTCGAAGTCGAGCCCGCACGCCGCGGCATTCATGCGAGAAAGCTGATCCAGCCGTCGAACAGGGTGTGCGCGCCGCAACGCGGGCAATTGCCGCGAAGCGCCGATGCGAGCGGCGAGACTTCGCTGGAGGTCACCCGTGGACCGGCGCGCCCCAGCCGCCCCAGACGTAGATCGAGGTGAACAGGAACAGCCACACGACATCGACGAAATGCCAGTACCAGGCGGCCGCCTCGAATCCGAAATGCTGCCTCGGGGTGAAGTCGCCGCGATAGGCGCGGATCAGGCAGACGGTCAGGAAGATCGTCCCGACGATTACGTGGAATCCGTGGAAGCCGGTCGCCATGAAAAAGGTCGCGCCGTAGATATTGCCTTTGAACGCGAACGGCGCGTGGGATATTCGTACGCCTGGATGCTGGTGAAGGTCAGGCCGAGGAGGATCGTCAGCCACAGCCCGAGCTTGAGCCCGTGGCGGTCCCCGTGGATCAACGAATGGTGCGCCCAGGTCACCGTCGTTCCCGAGCACAGCAGGATCATGGTGTTGAGCAGCGGGAAGCCCCACGGGTTGAGCACCTCGATGCCCTTGGGCGGCCAGTGCCCGCCGACCGCCGGGACCGCCGACGGGAACAAGGAGGAATCGAAGAAGGCCCAGAACCAGGCGAGGAAGAACATCACCTCCGAGGCGATGAACAGGATCATTCCGTAGCGCAGGTGAAGCTGGACGATCGGGCGTGTGGTCGCCGCCATGCGCTTCGTGAATGACGTTCGGCCCACCACATGTACATCGTGGCCAGGACGCCGGCCATGCCAACTCCGAACGATCACCGGGCCATAGCGATTGGAATGAAACCACATCACCAGCCCGCCGAAGAAGGCGAACGCCGAGATCGCGCCGATCGATCGGCCACGGATCTGGGGTTCACCAGATGGTATTCGTGATGCTTCGTCGCGGCCATTCGTTGGCTTCCCTCGTCTCGTTCGCGCTCGGCTCTAGCGGGCGAAAGCGCTGCTTTCCACCGGGTAAAATGTGTAGCTCAAGGTGATCTCGTCGATGTCCTTGGTGTCCTCGTCCTTGAGGATCTTGGGATCGACGAAGAAAACCACCGGCATGTCGACCGCTCTGGCCCGCCTTCAGCGTCTGCTCGGTGAAGCAGAAGCACTGGATCTTGTTGAAATATTTGCCTGCCTGGTCGGGGGTGACGTTGAACGCGGCCTGGCCGGTGATCGGCTTGGCGCTCAGGTTCTGCGCCCGGTAGAAGATCTTGGTCTGCTCGCCCGGCGCGATCCGCACCGTTCGCTGCTCGGGCTCGAACCGCCACGGCAGCCCGGGATGGACGTTGGCATCGAAGCGAACCCCGATCTTGCCGGCGACGGCGCCCGGCGCTTTTTCGGCGCGCAGCGGAGTCCCGCCAAAGCCGGTCAGCGAGCAGAACGCGCGGTAGAGCGGCGCCGAGGCGAATGCGAGGCCGACCATCGCCGACGACCAGAAGCGCCATCATCAGCGCCGTGCGCGTGTTGCGCTGGGCGATTGCGCTCACCAGTTGATCCCGATCTTGGCGACGGTGATGAAGAACAGCAGGATGACGAACGCGCCCAGCAACAGGGCCATGATCCGCGACCGTTCGCGCTGGCGCTTGCGGATGATCTCGTCCTCGCTGTTCACCATGCGATCCAGCGGTCGGCGACCAGCGCCGTGAACAGAGCGAATAGGTAGAAGACCGAATAAGCGAAAAGGTGCTTTTCGGCACCCATTTCGGCGGGCGTGGTGGCGCGGTTCGCTAGCACGCGCCCGGCAAGGACGATGAACACCAGGCTGAAGATCGCGGCTGATATGCCGTAGACCGGACCGGTCAGCCCCAGCAGCCACGGCGCGACTGCGGCCGCGGCCATCGGCAGGCTGTACAGGAAGATCTGGCGCCGCGTGTTCCGGACCCCCGCCACTACCGGGAGCATCGGGATTCCCGCGGCCGCATAGTCCGAGCGGACGAACAGCGACAGCGCCCAGAAATGCGGCGGGGTCCACAGGAAAATGATTGCGAACAGGATCACCGGCAGCGCCTCGATCCGGCCCGTTGCGGCGACCCACCCGATCAGCGGCGGGAACGCCCCGGCCGCTCCGCCGATGACGATGTTTTGAGCGGTGCGCGGCTTAAGCCACACGGTGTAGATGAGGACGTAGAACAGGATCGATGCCGCCAGCAGAGCGGCCGCCAGCCAGTTGGTCGCGAGGCCCATCAGCAGGACCGAAAAGACGCTCAGGCCGACCCCGAAGTGAAGCGCGGTCTGCCGCTCCATCCTCCCCGCGGGCAGCGGCCGCCTGGCGGTCCGCCGCATCTTCGCGTCGATGTCGGCCTCATACCATTGGTTGAGCGCGCCGCATCCGCCCGCCCCAAGCGCGATGCACAGGATCGCGGTGAAGCCGAGCACCAGCGGCGGCAGCTCGGGCGCGGCCAGCAGGCCGCACAGACCCGTGAACACAACCAGGCTCATCACGCGCGGCTTGGTCAGCGCGATCAGGTCGCGCCAGTCGGCCGGAAGCGTGGCCGCGTTGGTCATCAGGGTGGCAGGCATCGGCTCGCCTATAGGATGTCGCCGCCAAGCGGAAAACCCCACTCCCGTATACCTTTGTAGGTAAGGGCCAGATGCTCGAGCCGCCGGTGAAGATCGTCAAGGCGACGCGGCTAAAGTAACCGAGCCTCGCCAACGGTAGGCGCCCTTTGCTTCCGTCACCTCCGGTGGTGATGCGTCGAACGGTGGCGGGGCGCCGAACTGTGGCGGTGCCGATGCGATGCGTGCCCGCGCCGATGCCGATGCTCGGCCACTTCCAGCTCCTGCCTCATCAGCGCGCGGCAATATTTGTGCCGCATGATCTGCCGGTAGGTCAGCCTGTGGCACTGACGGATCGTCCGCTTTGAAAGATGCACGGCGCGGTGGTGCGCATGGGTCGGGCGGTGACGGGCCGCGACGTGGCGACGGGACGTGGCGTGGCGACCGGCCGAGCCGCGGTGATGCCTCGCGGCGCGGTGATGAGTCGCGGCCCGGGAATATAATCGCGGCGGGGGCGGGGCGGGCGGAACGTACTGTGGCGGCACGTATTGTGGCGGCAGCTCTTCCGGCTGCGTCTGCGCGGGACCCGGCTGATCGGCCGGCGGAGCCTCCTGCGCTCCAAGCGGTGCCGCGACAATAAGTGCGGCACAGGCCAACGCGATACGCAGCATGACGGTCCCCCTATTCCCTACTGGGTCGGAGGATAGACCGGCCTGTCACCGCCGCCACCCGATATGCCGCGGCGTTCGGCGGAACCCTTGCACGGATCGCCGCTAACGCTCGCTTAGCCGCCCCGCCTCAGCAGTTCGCGTATAATAAACGACGCCGTTGCGATGGTGCCGCCGAAGGCAGCTGTAGGCGGTACGGTAACGCCGGGTGGAATAGCGGTGGGTCGAATAACGGTATCGCGGATAGGAATAACCGTAGCTCGAATAGCCGTAGCTGTACGGGCTATAGCTGTATGGGCTGTAACCATAGGAATATGGCGAATAGCTATAGCCGTAGGAATATGGCGAATAGCCATACCCATAAGGCGAATGGCCGATGCTGACGTAGATTTGAGCAGCAGCCGGCGTTGCGACCATGGCCGCGGCGATTGCGGCCGATCCGATGAGCATCCTGCGCATCAGCGGTTCCTTTGCTTCACTCGCGAAAACCCAGTTCTTCGCGACAGTTACGGGAAAAACGCAGGCGACCGGCGGAGGTTTCGCGGAGCGGGCCAAGGCGCCGCTCTAGGCAGGCGGATCGCTGTGCTTGTGCTGCGGGCGGGCCTGGCCTGAGGCGGCCGCGCCCTAATCGATCCGCGGCAGGGTCGAGAATTGGTGGAACGGCGGCGGGCTCGACAGCGTCCACTCGAGGGTGGTCGCGCCTTCGCCCCACGGGTTGTCAGGCGCCTTCTTGCCCGCGGCGAACGACCAGATGAGGTTGAGGAAGAACACCGCGACGCCGGCGACGGTGATCATGTAGCCGACGGTCGCGACGTAGTTCCATTCGGCATAGGCCGGCGTGTAGTCGGGAATGCGCCGCGGCATCCCGTCGAGCCCCAGGAAGTGCATCGGGAAGAACATCACGTTCACCCCGATGAACATCAGGAAGAAGTGAACCTTGCCGAGGAACTCGTTGTACATGTGCCCGCTCATTTTCGGGAACCAGTAATAGAAGCCGCCGAAGATCGCGAACACCGCGCCGAGGCTGAGCACATAGTGGAAGTGCGCGACCACATAATAGGTGTCGTGCATGTAATTATCGACCCCGCCGTTGGCGAGCACGACCCCGGTCACACCGCCGACGGTGAACAGGAAGATGAACCCGATCGCCCACAGCATCGGCGTTTCGAAGCTGATCGAGCCGCCCCACATGGTCGCGATCCAGCTGAAGATTTTCACCCCCGTCGGGACCGCGATGACCATCGTCGCGGCGGTGAAATACATCTTCTCGTTCACGTTCATTCCGGTCGTGAACATGTGGTGCGCCCAGACGACGAAGCCGACCACGCCGATGGCGACCATCGCATAGGCCATGCCGAGATAGCCGAACACCGGCTTGCGGCTGAAGGTCGCGACGATCTGGCTGACCATCCCGAAGCCGGGGAGGATGAGGATGTAGACTTCGGGGTGGCCGAAGAACCAGAACAGATGCTGGTAGAGCACCGACGTTGCCGCCGCCCGAGGCGTCGAAAAAGGTGGTTCCGAAATTGCGGTCGGTGAGAAGCATGGTGATCGCGCCCGCGAGCACCGGCAGCGCGAGCAGCAGCAGGAACGCCGTCACCAGCACCGACCACACGAACAAGCGGCATCTTGTGCAGGGTCATGCCGGGCGCGCGCATGTTGAAGATGGTGGTGATGAAATTGATCGCACCGAGGATCGAGCTGGCGCCGGCGAGGTGGAGCGAGAAGATCGTCATGTCGACCGCAGGCCCGGACGAGCCCGAGGTCGATAGCGGCGCATAAAGCGTCCAGCCGGTCCCCGCTCCGAGGCCGGTTCCGCCCGAGACAAAGGTCGAGCCCAGCAGCAGGAGGAAGGCCGGGACGAGCAGCCAGAAGCTGATGTTGTTCATCCGCGGGAAGGCCATGTCGGGCGCGCCGATCATCAGCGGCACGATCCAGTTGCCGAAGCCCCCGATCATCGCCGGCATGACCATGAAGAACACCATGATCAGGCCGTGGGCCGTGACCAGCACGTTCCAGTGGTGGGCCCATTCGTCGAAGTTCGCGGTCCCGGCGCCGATCGGCCAGGCGTGGTTGAGCACCTGGATTCCCGGTTCCATCAGCTCCCACCGCATGATCCCGGAAATGCCGCCGCCGATCACTCCGGCGACGATCGCGAAGATCAAATAGAGCGTGCCGATGTCCTTGTGGTTGGTCGACATGAACCAGCGGGTGAAGAACCCCGGCTTGTGGTCGGCCTCGTGTCGCGTCATGCGCTTCGTGGGCCTTCAAGTGCAGGGCGTCGGCGGTGGTGCTCATTGAGGTCTCGCTGATCTCTTAATTCTGCGCGGTCGCGGCCTGGTTGGTCGCGGGCTGCTTGATTGCGGTGCCGCTGGACAGCTGCGGCGGTTGCGGCTGGGCGGCGGGGGCGGCGACGTTCGACGGCGTGACCGGCGAGATCGCCGTGCTGTCGGGCGCCGCCGCCGGCTTGGCCCCTGGCATCGTCCCGCCCTTCGAAGCGACCCATTGCGCGAACTGCGCCGGCGGGACCGCCTCGATGACGATCGGCATGAACCCGTGGCGTGCACCGCACAGCTCCGAGCATTGGCCGAAATAGACGCCAGGCCTCTCGACCTTGGCCCAGGTCTCGTGCAGCTGGCCGGGGTTGGCGTCCTGCTTGATCCAGAAGGCCGGCATGGCGAAGCTGTGGATGACGTCGTCGGCGGTGACGATGAACTTCACGACTTTGCCAACGGGGATGACCATGCGCTCGTCGACGGCGAGCAGCGGCGGGCCGTCATTATCGGTGCGGCGTGCGTTGGCCCGGCTGCAGGGTCGGGTCGCCCTTTTCCTTCAGCATGTAGCTGTCGAGCGACACGCCGTTGTCGGGATATTCGTAGGTCCAATACCATTGGTGGCCGGTGACCTTGACCGTGAGGTCGGCGGGCGGCGGGCTGTATTGGCGTCGCAGCAGCTGGATCGACGGCAAGGCGATGGCGACGAGAATGATCACCGGCACCAGCGTCCACAGCACTTCGAGCACGGTATTGTGGGAATTGCGCGACGGCACCGGATTGGCGCCGCGGCGGAAACGGACCATCGCGTAGACCAGCAGTCCGAGCACGAAGATGCTGATCACCGCGCAAACCCACAGCAGGAAATCATTGTGGAAGTCGGCCGCTTCGTGGCCGATCGGCGTGACCTGGTCCTGGATGCCCTTGCGCCCGTCGGGTTCGCCGATTCCCGGCGTCGGGATCATGTGGCCGGGCGTGCCGTAAACGATCGGGGCATTGGCCGCGGGCGCTGCGGCGGCCGGAGCGGCCTGCGTCGTCGCTGCGGGGGCGGGCGAGCTTGGCGGCGGCGTCTGTGCCGCTGCCGGTGTGAGCCCGGCCGCGGCCAAAGCGATCGCCCATCCAATCAGTCGCATCTTCACCCCAGGGTACGTCATTGGAAACTGGGAAGTGCAGGCTCGCGCTTCCCGATTTGCGGGCCTCTATAGGCTGGCCTTCCAGCACCCTCAAGCGCCTGCTGCGACAGGTGTTGAAGCACCCCGCCCCGCAGCCTAATGGCGGTCCGGCGAGATGATGACCGAAGACCGAAGTCCTCGATGAATTCCGCGCCTCGGACGCGCTGCTCGAAGGGCATTTCATCCTCTCGTCGGGCCTTCGCAGCCCGCGCTACCTGCAATGCGCGCGCGTGCTGATGGACCCGGCGCGGGCCGAGCGCCTCGCCCGGGCGCTCGCGGCGAAGCTTCCGGCCGAGGTTCGCGATGCCGATCGAGGCCGTGGTCTCGCCGGCGATGGGCGGGGTGATCATCGGCCATGAAATGGGGCGGGCGCTGGGCAGGCCGGCGATGTTCCTCGAGCGGCCGCACGGCGTGTTCGAGCTTCGCCGCGGCTTCCGCCTCGACCCCGGCACCAAGGTGCTGATGGTCGAGGACGTGGTCACCACCGGCCTCTCGTCGCGCGAGGCGATCGAGGCGGTGCGCGCCGCGGGCGGCGAGGTGGTCGCCGAAGCGGCGCTGGTCGACCGTTCCGGCGGCACGGCCGATCTCGGCGTGCCGTTCATCCCGCTGATCCGGATCGACGTCCCGACCTACGAGGCGGACGCGGTCCCGCCGGAGCTTGCCGCAATTCCGCCCTCAAGCCGGGTAGCCGCGCCGCCGCGTGACCTCCGTGACCAAGCGGCTCAGACTCGGCGTCAATATCGACCATGTCGCGACCATCAGGAACGCGCGCGGCGGCGATCATCCCGATCCCGTGCGCGCCGCGATCATCGCGGCGGAGGCCGGCGCGGACGGGATCACCGCCCATTTGCGCGAGGACCGCCGCCACATCACCGACGACGACATCGACCGGCTGATGGCCCAGATCGACCTGCCCCTGAACCTCGAAATGGCAGCGACCGAGGAGATGCTGGCGATCGCGCTTGCGCCATCGCCCCCATGCCGCCTGCATCGTCCCCGAGAAGCGCGAGGAGCGCACCACCGAGGGCGGCCTCGACGCCGCCGGCCAGCACAATCACCTCGCTTATTACGTCGATCGGCTCGGCGCGGCGAATATCCGCGTCAGCCTGTTCATCGAACCTTCCGAGGAGCAGGTCGCGGCGGCAGTCCGCCTCGGCGCGCCGGTGGTCGAGTTCCACACCGGCCGCTACGCCCACGCCGAGGGCGAAGAGCGCGCCGCCGAGCTCAAGCGCATCGCCGACTGCGCCGCGCTCGCGGTCAAGAACGGCATCGAGCCGCACGCCGGCCACGGCCTGACCTTCGACAATGTCATCCCCGATCGCCGCCATCCCCCAGCTCGCCGAGCTCAACATCGGCCATTTCCTGGTCGGCGAGGCGATCTTCACCGGCCTCGACGCCAGCGTCCGCCGCATGCGCGAGCTGATGGATGAGGCTCGATGACAGGCTCCTTGCTCGTCATTGCGCGGCTAGAGGGTGGCGACCGCCCTATGCGCGCTTTGGGCGGCCGTCGTCGGGGCGTTGTCAGCTACAAATCCGATTCCCCCAATTGTCGTCTGGCTCTTCATCGGTGCAGTCATCGCACAGCTCGGTCTTCCGCTCTCCACTCGTGGAGCGCGTCGGTCATGATCGTCGGCATCGGCTCGGACCTGTGCAACGTCGAGCGCATCCAGCGCTCGCTCGACCGCTTCGGCGACCGCTTCCTCACCCGCGTCTTCACCGAGACCGAACGCAAGAAGGCCTGCCTCGCGCCCGTTCACTATGGCCGGCACGCTGGCCAAGCGCTTCGCCGCCAAGGAGGCCTTCTCCAAGGCAGTCGGCACCGGATTCAAGCGCGGCGTCTATATGAAGGACATCGGCGTCGTTAATCTGCCATCCGGGAAACCTACGCTACAGCTCAGCGGCGGCGCCAAGGCGCGGCTTGACGCCCTTGCGCCGGATGGCCACGCCATCGACATACATTTGACCATGACCGACGATCACCCCTGGGCGCAGGCCTTCGTTATCCTCGCCGCCCGCAAGCTGGAGCCCTGAGTGTTGAGTGATGTGATTCCCGAGGCGGGCGCCGAAACGCCGGCAGTTCCGCCCGCCGAGAAGAAAGAAGACAAGGGCTCCGCCGTCTGGCGGGAGGTCAAGGGGCTGCTGTGGGTGCTGCTCGCCGTGCTCGCCTTCCACAGCTTCGTCGCCAAGCCCTTCTACATCCCGTCCGAATCGATGATGCCGGGCCTGCTCACCGGCGACCGCCTAGTGGTGACCAAATATCCGTACGGCTGGTCCTGGGTATCGCCCAGCTTCCACGTCTTCCCGCACTGGCAGGGCCGTCTGCTGGGCAAGCTGCCCAAGCGCGGCGACATCGTCATCGTCACTCCGCCCGGCACCCGCACCGATTATATCAAGCGGGTCATCGGCCTTCCCGGAGACAGCGTGCAGATGGTCGACGGGACCTTGATCATCAACGGCCAGGTGGTGAAGCGCCAGCCGCAGCCCGCCGCCATGGTCCCGATCGACGCCAATTCGCCGTGCGGCTCCGAGCACGACCCGGCGCTGTACAATTATCGGGTCAGGGGCGCTGACGGAAAGATGTACTGCCGGGTGCCGGTCGTCCGCGAGACTCTGCCCGGCGGCCGCTCGTACGAGACTGTCGAGCTTGGCCGATCGCTCGAAGATAATTTCGGACCGATCACGGTCCCGCCCGGCCACCTCTGGCTAATGGGCGACAACCGCGACGATTCCGCCGACAGCCGCGTCGGCGAGGCCCAGGGCGGCCTCGGCGGTCCGGTGCCGTGGGAGAATATCGGCGGGCGCGCCGAGTTCATCACCTTCTCGCTCGACGGCACCACGGTCTGGTACAACCCGCTGACATGGCTAAACGCATTCCGCTCAGGCCGCGCCGGAAAGTCGCTCCGGAACAGCTGATGGCGCAGCCTCCGCCGACCACCGAGCCCCATTTCGAACGGCCCGGCCCGGCGGAATTCAGCGACCCGCTCGTCCGCCGCGAGATCGCCAAGGCCACCGTGTGGTTCGGCATGGCCTTGCTCATTGTCGGCTTGATCGTCCTCGCGCAGCCGCTGCTGCTGATCGTCGGCGGCGCGATATTCGCGGTATTCCTCGACGGCGGGGTCCGGCTGATCGGCCGGGTCCTGCCGATCCCGCGCGGCTGGCGGCTGCTGTTGGTAATTCTTCTCGGGTTCGGGTTCCTCGGCTGGGTGGCCTGGTATGCCGGAACCACCATCGCCGCCCAGTTCGAGGCGCTGCGGCTGGTGGTGACCGAACAATTCCAGCGCCTGCTCGCCTTCGCCGCCTCATTGGGACTCGTGCCCGGCGGCCAGTCTGCCAATCTCGGCCAACAGCTGCTCGGCTCGGTCGGGCGGCTGACCAGCGCGGTCGGCAGCGCCATTGGCGCCGTCGCGAGCGTCATCGCGATGATCGTCATCGGCATCTTCCTCGCCGCCGAGCCCAGGATCTACGACCGCGGGATCGCGTGGATGCTGCCGCTGCGGCATCGTGCGCGCTTCTACCGGATCGCGGCCCATGTCGGCTTCACGCTCCGCCGCCTGCTGTTCGGGCGCCTGGTCGGGATGGTGTTCGAAGGCGTCTTCACCTGGGTGATGCTGTCGCTCGGCGGAGTGCCGATGGCGGGACTGCTCGGCCTGGTCACCGGCGTCCTCGCCTTCATTCCCAATATCGGCGCGATCACCTCGGGCATCCTGATGGTCGCGGTCGGGTTCAGCGCCGGCCCGCACCAGGGCGTCTATGCGATCTTCGTCTACTTCTTCGTCCAGAACATCGACGGTTATCTGGTCGTGCCCTATATCGCCCGCCGGACCGTCGACCTCGCCCCCGCGATCGTCCTTGGAATGCAGCTGCTGATGGGCGCGCTGTTCGGGATTCTCGGCGTGCTGTTCGCCGACCCCATCCTCGCCACGCTGAAAGTGGTGCTGGTCGACCTCAGCCGGCGCGAGGCCGCAAAGCCCGAGGAGCCGGAAGCGCCCTCCGGCTGAACTTACTGCTGGGGCGGTCCGCCCTGCATCATCGCCGCCGCATTGGGCACGATCTGGACGAGGCGAACTTCATATTCGAGGTCGGCGTTGGGCGGGATCGGGCCGCCCTGGGGCGGGTTCGCGCCATAGGCCAGCCGGGCCGGGATATGGACATGATAGCGTCCGCCGCGCTGCATCTTGCTCAGCGCCTCGGCGAAACCGGGGATCGTCTGGCCCGCGAGCAGCGGGACCGGTCCCTTGCCCTCGCTGCTGTCGAACGTCTTGCCGTCCTCGAGCCGCCCTTCATATTCGATCAACACCCCGTCGTTGGGCATGACCGTCGGGCCCGATCCGGCCTGGACGGTGCGCACCTGGACAGTGCGGTCGCGGACCGATCGCGCGCCAACCCAGGCGAGCGCGACGCCGGCGGCGATGATCAGGAAAAAGGCGAGCCACAGCTTGACGGCCCGGCCGCTCCTGGCGGGACGATTGGCAGCTTCGGCGACGGACATGGGCTTGGGCTGGCGGCTAAGTGCGCGCCGTGCCTTCGCGCTCGGCGCGCTTGCGCTCGAGCTTGCGGGCGCGGCGGATGGCCGCGGCGCGCTCGCGGGCGCGCTTTTCCGACGGCTTCTCGTAATGGCGGCGCAGCTTCATCTCGCGGTAGACGCCTTCGCGCTGCAGCTTCTTCTTGAGCGCGCGCAGCGCCTGCTCGACATTATTGTCGCGAACGATGATCTGCATAAACTGCCGTCACACTCCTGTTTGGCCGTCAGGGCCCTTCGTAAACGAGGGACGGCGCGAGTGCCCGTCCCTTCCAGAGTAAATGGTATTGGCCTCCGGAGCCACAGCTGCGGCGGCGCGGGCCCTTTAGCAGGCCCTTTAAAGCCGTTCAACCCGCGGGATTTTGCAGCACATTGCGACGAACCGTGAATCAAGTGCGGTAGGGGGCGAAACATTAACATTAAGGTTATCGGCGATTAACCTTTGTTACGCTAAAAGCCTCGTTTGGGTTCCGGGAGGGCTTTAATGTCATTGAATCGGAGGGAAATGCTGCGTTTGGGCGCCTATGGCGCCGCCGGCGTGATCCTGTCCTCTGCGGCCAGCGCTTCGACGCCGATGCCGTCGTTCGTCTATCCGCCGTCGGCTGGATCCGACCCGCTGGCGCCGTTTCCGGCTGCTCCACAGGCCATCGCTACTGCTCCCGCCGCTCCGGCCGGTATCGACCCGCGACTGCTCGCCCGCGCCAAGGCCGCGCTGGATCAGCACAAGATCGCGCCGCGCGACACCATCGGCATCGTCGATTTCTCGCAGCCGTCGAGCGATCCGCGTTTCCATCTCGTTGATCTCCTGAGCGGCAGGGTCGACAGCCATCTGGTCGCCCACGGCCGCGGTTCCGACCCCGACCATTCGGGCTTCGTCGAGCGCTTCTCGAACGAGTTCCGGTCCCACGCGACCTCGAGCGGCACCTATGTCACCAGCGACTATTACAACGGCAAATACGGCCTCTCGATGCGCGTCCGCGGCCTCGACTGGAGCAATTACAACGCCGAGCCGCGCGCAATCGTCATTCACAACGCCTGGTATGCCGAGGACGACATGATCCCGCTCCACGGCAAGCTCGGCCGCTCGGAAGGCTGTTTCGCGATGTCGCGCAAGAGCCAGTATGAAGTGATGCGCCGCCTCGCCGGTGGCCGCATGATCTACGCGGATAAGCTCGCATAAGCGGCTGTCCGGGGGACAGTCGCGCTGCGAGCTGGCGTAAAGCCGGCAACCGAGTGAGTTTCAAAGCCCCGGCCTCACCGCCGGGGTTTTTCTTTAGCGCGTCGCGACCTGGCCGGTCGGCGCCGGCTTCACCGCCGGCTTGGCGGCCTGGCTGGCCGGCTTGGGCTTGGTGAGGCTCGCCCCGCCGTCCTTCATGCTGAGCGCCGCCATCGCCTTGGCGTCGCGGCCATAGAGGTCGTTATAATCGACGATCTTGCCGTCGTTGAGCGCGGCCGAGCTGAAATAAACGATGTACACCGGCAACGGCTTCACGAAATTCGCCTGCTTCGTCTTCCCGGTCGCAAGCTGCGCCTGGATTTTGTCCGGCGTCCACTCGCCGCCATCGTCCCCGAGAAGCTCGGTGGCTAGGTCGAGGATGTGCTGGGTCCGCACGCAGCCGTGGCTGAGCGCGCGCATCCGGCTGTCGAAGCGGCTGCGCGCGTTGGTGTCGTGCAGGTAGATGTTCTGCGGATTGTACATCACGAACTTGACCTGGCCGAGCGCGTTGGTCGGCCCCGGCGGCTGGCTCCAGCGAATGAGCTTGCCGTCCTTCATGACCGGCACGAAGCCCTTCTTGCCGACGACTTCGTGGGTAATGCTGGGGGGCACTTCCCACGAGGGATTGAGCATCACTCCGACCGCCATCGCCGACAATTGCGGAGTCGGCGTCTTGGTCGCGCCTGCGATTGCCCTGTGCTTCCACCGGTTGATCCCGTTCTCGACGAGGGTGGCGTGGAAGCCCGGCACGTTGACGATGATGTACTTGGGGCCAAGGTCGCGCGGTAGCCAGCGCCAGCGGTCCAGGTTGAGGCGAATGCGGCTGATCTTGGCCGTGTCGGTCGCCGGCGTGATCTCCAGCGCCGACTTGAGCGCCGCATATTGCGGATGGGTCGGAAGCAGGCCGTTCAGCGCCGCGGTGATCCGATGCGCGGCGAGCGCGTGCCTCAGCAGGTCATTTTGCTGCGCCGCGTCGAGGTCTGGATCGACGACGAACCATGGCCCGCGCGCGGATTTCTTCACGTGGCCGAGCGCGAGATCGGAGGAGACCATGTTGAACCGGTCGGTCGCTTCCTTCGACAGGACCAGCGGATCGGGCTGGCGCATCGCGGCGATCAGCCCGGCCGGGTCGTAATCGGCGGGGTTGAGCCCCTCACGGCCGATCTGCTGGATGTAATAAAGCAAGTCCTGGGCGTTCAGCGCGTCCCATATCGCCGGCGGCAGCGGCGGCGGGGTCGGTGCGACCACCGGCGGCGCGATTTGCGGCAGGGGCGCCGGGTTGCCGGGGACCGGCGCTCCGGGCTGCGCGGCCGCGGCCTTCGCGGGCACAACGGCCGGTCTGGCAGGCGGCGCGACCGGCCGCGCCTGCGCCAATAGCGGCGCGGCCGGCAGCAAAATCGCGGCAGTGACCAGAATGATCGATCTGAGACGCGCGCCCATCTGCAACCCGTTCATTTTAAAGGACAACCCAATACCCCTCCCATTGATACACGCGATGAACCGCGCTTGCCAGTGACGGCGAGGCAACATCGGCCATGAATCTGGTGACGAACCGCACGAAAACCAAACCTTAAGTGCCATTGGGCTAGGTTCGCCCGTTCCAGTGGGGAGGCATGATCGCTTTGGCGTCCGATTTCACCCTCGATGGCGGGATGATCCCACGCAGCGCCCAGCGGCTCATCGACGAGCGCGACGAGGTCCGTCACGCGGCGGTCTCGAGCACCGCGGTGCTCGAATGGCACGGCCGCAAATATGTCATCCGGCTGGTCAACATTTCCCCGTCGGGCGCGATGGTAGTCTTCCCTCACGTGCCGAACATCGGCGAGGTGCTGACGCTGCAATTGCTCGACCGCGGGCAGATTTCAGCCAGAGTCACGTGGGTCAAACACGGCAGGATCGGATTGTCCTTCGCCGCTCCGCTGGGCTAAACGACCCATGGAGATGAGCTTTTCGATGATTAAGGCGCGCATTGCCGACGACCATAGCGAGCGCCGCCGCTTCTCGCGCGTGCCGGTCGAGCTCGACGCGCGCGTCCGTGAGCTCGGCGCCAGCGGGATCGAGGCGCGGATTCTCAATATCTCCGAGAGTGGGTTCATGGCCGAGGCCGACGCGCACTTCGAAGTCGGCTCGCGGGTGTGGCTGATATTGCCCGGGCGCGACCGCGCCAATGCGGTGGTCAAATGGACCGCCGGGGCCAAGCTCGGCGCCGAATTCTCCGAGCCGATCTCGATCGAGGGCCTCAAGATCGCCTAGCTGCTCGGCCCATCCGGCGCCTCGACCGTTCCGTCCCGGAACAGCAGTAACCACCTCTTCTCCCTCGCTTTCATGCAACCCGACGCGGTGTCGGTCGTTTGGCCCTTCGCGAAAGGAAGGACGATATGCCGATGAACCCGGCCCTGAGCGAAATGCGGCGGCCTTACGAGCGCGGATATCACGCCGTGTACCGCGAGCATGACGTCAATCATTGTCCCGGTTGCGGGCGGACCCAATGGATCATTGGGCGCATGTCGGCCGAATGCGCCTTCTGCGCGACCGCTCTGCCGCTGGCCGAAGCGAGCATGCGCTCCCACAACGGACCGGTGATCATTCAACACAAGAACCGCGGCGCCCACGCCTGGGCGGCCTGATTAGCCCTTCTTCCTGACCGGCACCTGGACGTTGCACAGGTCCACCCCGCCCGCGGGCCGGTCGTAGAACGCGTCCTTGCGATTGGCGCGCACGCGCACGTAGCTCGCGAACACCGCGCCGGACGTGTCCATATATTCGAATGCCGGCCGCTCGCCTTGCGGCATGTCGCTCGCCAGCCTGATGCGCGCGATTGGCGCATATTGGGCCTTGTCCTTGTAGAAGCCGAGCGCCTCGGTCCCGCGCGGGAGCGAACTCAGCCTGTCGATCCCGTCGATCACCCGCCCGATCAAGGCGATATTGCGGTCGAGCTGCCTCGGCGCCTGGCCGATGACCGCGTACAATTCGCCGCCCGTCCCCGTATCGGGCGACAGGTCGCGGCCGACCCCGACGCTGCCATAGCAATGGGCGAGGTTCACCCAGCCCTGTTTGCTGCTGTAGGCGACCGGCCAGCCGGCGGAAAAACCAGTCCCGGGCGCATAGGGATCGGCAAATCCGAGCGGCCTCACCTGCAGTCCCTTGAGGGGCCGCACATATTCGGCGGGCGGCTTGGCCGTCACCCCCGCGGGCCACGGCCGGTCGCTTTCGTTCAATCCCCATTGCGCGACGTAATTGTCCTGCAGGCGATAGACGGTGGCGCCGTCCCAATAATTGCCTCTGGCAAGGGCCTTGACGTTGGCGACGTGAACCGGAGCAAAGGCGGGCGCGAGTTGGATCACGACCCGGCCGCCGCTCGCCAGGTCCATCACGAGCAGGTCGTCGGGATCGATCGTCCGCCATGCGCTGGCGGGTGAGCCGGCGACGATGTCGTTGGGGGTAAGCAGCGTCTTCGCTGGGGCTGCGCCGACCACAAGCGCGGCGCTCGCAAGGATGACGATTGATCGCATGGGCACGGTCTAGCGAAGGATAATGCTCGCCGCTATCGCCCGTTCATGTTCACTGCCACTCTCATGCTTCTCGGCTCGGGCGAGCTCGGCCGCGAGTTCGCGATTGCTGCCAAGCGCCTCGGCTGCCGGGTGATCGCCTGCGATCGCTATGTCGATGCCCCGGCAATGCAGCTCTCCGATGCATCCGAGGTGTTTCCGATGCTCGACGGCGCCGCGCTCCGGGCCGCGGTCGAGAAGCACCGGCCCGACGTGATCGTTCCCGAGATCGAAGCGATCGACACCGATGCGCTTGCAAAGCTCGAAGCCGAAGGCTGGCGGGTCGCGCCCTCGGCCAAGGCCGTCCAGCTGACCATGAACCGCGACGGCATCCGCGATTTCGCGGCGCGCGAGCTTGGGCTCGTCACTTCCAAGTATCGCTTCGCCGAGAGCCGCGACGAAGCGGTCGCCGCGGCCGACGACGTCGGCCTGCCCGTGCGTCGTCAAGCCGGTGATGTCGAGCTCGGGCAAGGGCCAGTCCGTTGCCAAGACCGCCGAGGAGCTGGGCGAGGCGTGGGACCATGCGGTCGCCAACATGCGCGGCGACCGGCCGCGCGTCATCGTCGAGGAATTTATCGCCTTCGACAGCGAGATCACCCTGCTCACCGTCGCGACCAGCGACGGCATCAAATTCTGCGCGCCGGTCGGCCACCGCCAGGAAGCCGGTGACTATCGCACCAGCTGGCAGCCGGCGCCGATCCCGCGCGAGGCGCTCCACTCGGCGCGGCACCAGTCGCGCAAGGTGGTCGAGGCGCTTGGGCGGCCACGGCATTTTCGGAGTCGAATTCTTCGTCTGCGGCGACCAGGCGATCTTTTCCGAGCTCTCGCCGCGCCCCCACGACACCGGGATGGTCACCCTGATCTCGCAATTCCCCAATGAGTTCGAGCTTCACCTGCGCGCGATCCTCGGCTTGCCCATTCCGTCGATCGAGCTCGCGGGCCCTTCGGCCTCGGCGGTCATCCTCGCCTCGGAGGAATCCGAAGACTTCTCCTACGAGGGGCTTGAAGACGCGCTTGCGGCTCGGTGCGCCGGGAAAACCTGTCGACCTCAGGATCTTCGCCAAGCCGAAGACCCTCAAGAACCGCCGCATGGGGGTCGCGCTGGCCCGCGGCGACACGACCGATGAAGCGATCGAACGCGCCGTCGCTGCAGCTTCGCGGGTCAAGAATTCGTTATGGCGAATGAAAAACCGGCCCGCAGGAGAGGATTATGAGACCCTGGCAAGCACTGACCTTCGTCGTCGGCACCGCCGCGCTCGCCGCCTGCAACCAGCAGCCGGCGGCCAACCAGGCCCAGGCGCCCGCGATCAAGGTGCGCGGCCCCGAGCAGGATCAGTTGCACAAGCTCAGCGCGCTCAACCTGGCGATCGCGCTCAAGCGCGCGATCTACGACGCCGGTTATACCTGCAGCCGGGTGACCGACGCCGGCTTCGTCGGCGAGTATCAGAATCTCGACATGTGGGAGGCGCGCTGCACTGACGGCAAGCAGACCCGCGACTGGGCGGTGTTCACCGGGCCCGATGGCAGCGCCCAAGTCCGCGACTGCAAGGATATTCCGGGGACTGGCCTGCCCGTTTGCGAGATCAAACAGCGCCCGAAGGACGCGCCCGCGCCGGCGAAAAGCTAGGCGGTCAGCCCGGGTTGCATTGGCGGGTTTCCTTATAATCGCCCGCCGCCGACCGTTCCTTGACGGTGACGCAATTGCCCTGCCTGACTTCCTCGCGCCAACTGCCGTCGGACTTGGTCACGCGATCGCTCTTGGGGACGCGCTTGCCGTCGCGAATCTCGTAGCTCCAGCCCTTGGGCGTCTGCCGGTCCTGGGCCAGCGCGGCAGTCGCATAGCCGCCCACAAGCACAGCGACAGCGATCCCGCCGCCGATTACCAGCGCCTTTCTGCTGACTTTGATCATCACACGACTCCCTACCGTCCCGGTACCGCAAAAGATGTGAATGCGGTCTGACGGCCCTTCAGGCGTCTAAATAGGTGGGATCGCCCGATTTTTCCACCTTTCCGTGCCGAATCACCACGACGCGATCGCAATGCGCGAGCGTCGTGGCCCGATGCGCGACGACCAGCGCAGCCGGACGCGGCTCGAGCGCGCGCAGCCGATCGATCAGCTCCGCCTCGCTCTTTGCGTCGAGCGCCGCGGTCGCCTCGTCGAGGATGAGCAGGCTCGGTGAGCGCAGCATCGCCCGGGCGATCGCAAGCCGCTGCCGCTCGCCGCCGGACAGCTGGCTGCCGCGGTCGCCCACCCGCTCGTCGAGGCCGCCCGGAAAGGCGCGCACGCGTTTCGCGAGGCCGGCCAGCTCGAGCGCTGCCCACAGCGCCGGCTCGTCGGCCCTCGCGCCCTCCGCGAGCAAATTGCCGCGAACGCTGTCGTCGAACACCGCGCCGTCCTGACCGACATAAGCGAGCGCCGGACGCCACCGGTCGAGCATTTCGCCGGTGAGCGGTTGGCCGTCGATCGTCGCCGCTCCCTCCTGCGGCGCCAGCAGCCCCGCGATGAGGTCGATGACGGTCGTCTTGCCGGCGCCCGAAGCGCCGCCAATTCCGACCCACTCGCCGCGGTTCACGTCAAGCGAGGCGCCCTGCGCACCAAGCCCGGGCCGATGCTCGAAGCGCGCGCCCTCGAGCGTGACGTTGTTCCACTCGACCGGATCGCCGATGCGGCCTTCTTCCACCAACGGCTGGAGCTTGCCCAGGCGCCGCTCGACCGCCGCGAACGACTGGCCGTATGCCACCAGGCCTTGGGCCGATTGCTGGAGCACCTGTGCTGGCCCGGCCATCCGCGCGAACAGCACCAGGCTCGTCACCAGTACCGGAAACGGTAGGGACAGGATTCGCACGCCGACGAACAGCAGCAGCGCCGCGGCCACCGCGCTGCCGAAGAAGGTCAGGGTCCGCGCCGCCGAGACATCGCGCGCGAACCGCACCACCTCTTGCCTGGTGGTTTCGAGGCTCGCGCCATATTCGGTGAGGAATTGCGGCACCGTGCCCTGCGCCAGCGCCGCCTTCAGCCCCGCATGAAGCCGGAAGCCCGAGCTGGTGCTGTCCTCCGCGCTCTGGACCAGCGCAAGTCCGCTGCGCACGCCTTTGCGTGTCCAATGGACCGAAAGCAGCGAGCCGGCGATCATGATCAGCAGTGCAACTCCCGTCAGCTTTACCGACAGCAGCGCCGCCAGCGTCAGCTGCACGAGCAGCATCACGCCCGCGACCGCCAGATGCTGGACGTGGCCGATCGCCTGCCCCGCCCGCGGGACGTCATTGAGCAGCAAAGATTGCATTCCGGCTTGGCCGATGCCGCTCGCGAAGGTCCAGCCGCGGCCGGCCAGCGTCGACGCGGCGCGAAGTCGCAACGACGTCTCATATCCAGACTGGAGCCGCGCCAGCTCGATGTCTCGCGCGAACAGCAATGCCGAGCGCGCGGCCATCGCGCCGACGAACAAAGCGAGAGCAACGCCGAACCTCTGGCCCGGCGCAATATTGTCCACCAGCCAGCCGAACTGCGCCACCATCCCGCTGCCCTGGCCAAGCGCGACACTGACCAGCGGGACGATCATCAGGATTCCGAAACCCTCGGCCAGAGCGCCCAGAAGCATCAGCACGAACGCCGCCCACAGGCGGGTGCCGGCATAGTCCCGATAATCTCTGATCAGCGCGGCGATGCCGCTGGGCTCGGCCCGGCTCATGGCTGAGCGGATAGCAGAATTAGCCCTGCCTAGCGCGGTCGGCCAAGCTGCCCCGCAGCTTAGCCTTGGCGCGCTTTGAAGCGGCGGTTGGTCTTGTTGATGACGTAGGTCCGGCCGCGGCGGCGGATCACCCGGCAGTCCCGGTGGCGCGACTTCAGCGACTTCAAGCTATTGCGAATCTTCATGGCCGGGCGCCTGCCTCGTTCTATCGTTTTTGTGTTGTCGGAAAGGTCTAAAAACCGGCGGCTCACCTAGGGGCAGGGCCGGTTCAAGTCAAGCTTTCGCCGGAATCCGCGGCGCCCTAGCGCAGCACCATCTTGTCGCCCTTGATCTGGACCGATTCGAACTTGCTGAGGAATTCCTGCCCGAGCAGGGATTGCTCGCCCGAATTGAGGATGATCGCGGACATTTTCTCCGCCTGCTTGTCGCCAAGCTGGATGCGGTCGAGCATCACGACCTCGCCGTGGACCGCACCGTCGGCGCCCTGCCCGACGACCTCGTTCATCCCGATCGACGTCGCCACGCCCGCGCTGCGCGCGTCCTCGCGCGACAAAGCGATCACGCTTGCGCCGGTATCGACCAGCGCATGGACCTTCGACCCGTTGATCTCGACGTCGGCGTAGAAATGACCGTCCGAGGCGCGGTCGAGCTCGACCGAACCGTCCGCTGGGCGGGTGCTGGCATTTGCGTCATCGCCGAACGACCTGCCGAGCTGCGCTTTCTCCACGCGTTGCTCCAAACCGGCGCCGCGGGACGAAGGCGAGCTCAGGCCGCGGCTCACCATGCAGCCGAACATCCCGAGCAGGATGATGCAGATGAGATAGGTCCGGCCCATGGCTCCCCTCACTAGCCGGTCGCGGTAAAAATATTTCTAAGCCGGGCGCTCCAGCAGCCGGCGCTCCCACGCGAGCGCATCGCTTACGATCCGGTCGATGTCGGCATATTGCGGGTGCCAGTCGAGCGTTTCGAGCAGCGCCGCGTTCGACGCGACCAGCGCCGGCGAGTCCCCCGCCCTGCGCGCGGCCATCCGACGCTCCACCGGCGCGCCGTTCACCCGGTCCACCGCGTCGAGCACTTCGAGGACCGAGAGGCCCGTGCCGTAGCCGCAGTTGAGGATGAAATCCTCGTCCGGTCGTTCAATCAGCCGTTCGAGCGACGCGACATGGGCGGCGGCAAGGTCGCTGACGTGGACGTAGTCGCGAACGCAGGTCCCGTCGCTGGTTGGATAGTCGGTGCCGAACACGTCGACATGGTCGCGCTTGCCGACCGCCGCCTCGACCGCGACCTTGATCAAATGGGTCGAGCCTTTGCCGATCTGGCCCGCGCGGCCTTCCGGGTCGGCTCCGGCGACGTTGAAATAGCGCAGCGCGCCGTAGTTGAATGGGTAGGCCGCGGACGCATCCGCGAGCATCCGTTCGGTCATCAGCTTGGACGCGCCATAGGGGTTGATCGGCAGCGTCGGGTCGCCCTCCTCGACCGGCACGCGCTGCGGCGCGCCGTACACCGCCGCGGTCGATGAAAAGAGGATGTGCTTCACGTCCGCCGCCACCACGGCGCTGACCAGCGCATGGCTCGCGACCGTGTTGTTGCGATAATAATCGAGCGGCTTTTCGACGCTTTCTGGAACCACGATCGATCCCGCGAAATGCATGATCGCGCCGATCCTCTGCTGGTCGAGGATCGAATCGACCAGCACCCGCTCGGCGATTGTGCCGTGGTAGAAAGGCACGCCCTCCGGAACCAGCTCGCGCGCGCCGTTCGACAGATCGTCGATCACCGCGACGCTCCAGCCCGTGTCCCTCAGCGCGAGCACGGCGTGGCTGCCGATATAACCGGCGCCGCCGGTTACGAGGACTGGGACCTTGGTCATGAGCGGGGCGCTACCCGCGCCACATGGTTGCGACAACTGCATTTTCGGCTATCACGCGCCGACCCTCCCGAGAGCACCAGTTTAAGAAGGTTTCATGACCCTCACCATTTCGAGTTCGTTCGACGCCGGGAACATCCGCGTCCTCTCCCAGACCGCCGACAGCGCCGACCTGGAGATCGTCAAGGACCATTTGTCCGACTTCTACCAATGGTTTTATTTCCGCCTTGCCGGCGCCGCGGGCCGCGAGGTGACCCTTCGCATCACCAATTGCGCGGCGTCCGCCTACCCGCACGGCTGGCCCGATTACAAAGCCTGCCTGTCGCTCGACCGCGACGAGTGGGTCCGCATCACCGACACCAGCTACGCCGACGGCGTCCTGACGATGACGCTGACCCCGCCGCAGGACCTCGTATGGATCGCTTATTTCGCGCCTTATTCGATGGAGCGGCATCACGACCTCGTGACCCAGACCGCGGCGCTCGACGGCGTCGCTTATTCCTCGCTCGGCAAGAGCCTCGACGGTCAGGACATCGACTGCCTGACCATCGGCGAGGGACCGCTCAACTGCTGGCTCTACGCCCGCCAGCACCCCGGCGAGACGATGGCCGAATGGTGGATGGAAGGCGCGCTCGAGAAACTGACCGACGAGGACGATCCCGTCGCTCGGCTGCTGCGCCGCGAATGCACGTTCCGGGTCGTCCCCAACATGAACCCCGACGGCTCGCGCCGCGGGCACCTCCGCACCAACGCGGCCGGGGTCAACCTCAACCGCGAATGGCACGCACCGTCGGCCGAGAAGAGCCCCGAGGTCCTCGCCGTGCGCAATGCGATGGATGAGACCGGCGTCGACTTCGCCATGGACGTCCACGGCGACGAGGCGATCCCCGCCAATTTCCTCGCCGGCTTCGAGGGCATCCCGTCGCTCGGCGAGCGCCAGCTCAAATTGTTCAACCTGTTCGCCGAGACGCTCGAGCGACTGTCGCCCGACTTCCAGCGCAAGCAGGGTTATGAAGTCCCCGCGCCGGGCCAGGCCAATATGTCGATGTCGACCACCCAGCTCGCCGAGCGCTACGGCTGCGTCTCGATGACGCTGGAAATGCCGTTCAAGGACAATTTCGACCTGCCCGACCCGGTCTACGGCTGGTCGCCGCAGCGCTCGAAATACCTGGCCTACGCCTGCCTCGATGCGCTCCATGCGATCCTGCCCGAGCTCAAGGCGGCGGCGCCCGCCAAAGCGAAGCGCGAGAAGGTCACCGCCTGATGCCTTTGCTGGTCCTGCTCCGGCACGGCCAGTCGCAGTGGAACCTCGAAAACCGCTTCACCGGCTGGTGGGACGTCGACCTTACCGATCAGGGCATCGCCGAAGCCCGCGCCGCCGGGGCGCTGATGCACGAAAAGGACATCGACTTCGATTGCTGCTTCACCAGCGTCCTCACGCGGGCCATCCGAACGCTGCATCTGACGCTGCACGAGATGGACCGGCTGTGGCTGCCGGTGGCCAAGGATTGGCGCCTCAACGAGCGCCACTATGGCGGGCTGACCGGCCTCAACAAGCAGGAGATGATCGACAAGGTCGGGGCCGAGCAGGTCAAGATCTGGCGCCGGTCGTACGACATCCCGCCCCCGCCACTGCCCGAGGACAGCCCGTGGGACGTCAGCCATGACCGCCGCTACGCCGGGATCGCGGTGCCGCGCACCGAAAGCCTCAAGGACACGATCGCGCGGGCGCTTCCTTATTACCATGGCGAGATCGAGCCCGCGCTCAGGGCCGGCAAGCGCGTGCTCATCTCCGCGCACGGCAATTCGCTGCGCGGGATCATCAAAAATCTGTCGGACATCGGCGACGAGGAGATCGTCGGTCTCGAAATCCCGACCGGCCTGCCGATCGTCTACGAGCTTCGCGACGACCTCACGGTCGAGCGGCGGTACGATTTAAGCGAGGCCTAAGCCGCAGCGGCAGCTTAAACGCCGCTAAGGCGGCTACGCTGCCGCTTTCCTTCGGTACATTTCCTCGTCGGCGCGGGCCATGATCGTTTCCGGCTCGTCGGCGGCGTCGATCATCGCCACCCCGATCGCCACGCTCAGCGGAAGCGCGTCGCCGTCGTGGGTGAACTCGCAGTCGCAAATCAGGTCGGTCAGGCGCGCCGCGGTCTCGTGCGCGTTGGCCTCGTCGGCATGGGCGAGCAGGATGCCGAACTCGTCGCCGCCGATCCGCGCGACCACGTCGCTTCGGCGCACGCCGCCGACCAGCAGGCCGGCGACCTGGATCAGCGACCCGTCGCCCGCCTTGTGGCCGAACGTGTCGTTGATCATCTTCAACCCGTCGAGGTCGACGAACAGCATCGCCGAGGGTTCGCCGTAGCGCTTTGCCTGGTCCACCAGCCGCTCGAGCTCGCGCATGAACCCCCGGCGGTTGGGCAGATCGACGAGCGCGTCCTGATGCGCCAGCTGGTCGAGCTCGCCTACCCGCGCCTCGAGCTGCGCGACGTGTGCGCGCAGCCTGCTGATCTCATCGATCAGGCGTTCGGTGTTCGAAACGTCGGTCACCTGGTCAGACATAGCCCCCGAGTCTGCCCCATTTGAGTGATCTGCGTCATAACCCGATTCCTAGCCCTTTGAAAATGCGGCCTGCAATTGCCTAGCCAATATCCGCACCCTAAACGAGCCGGCTCCCGGTGAGTGGGTCAAGGTGGGACAGTATGAGCGAGCCGCTGGTCGGCATCATCATGGGCAGCAAGTCCGACTGGGAGACGATGCGCCATGTCGCCGAGACTCTCGACCAGCTCGGGATCGCTTATGAAAAAAAGGTGGTTTCGGCCCACCGCACGCCCCGATCGTCTGTACGACTATGCCTCCTCCGCGCGCGAGCGGGGCCTGAAGGTCATCGTCGCCGGCGCGGGCGGCGCCGCGCATTTGCCTGGAATGGCCGCATCGATGACCGCCTTGCCGGTGCTCGGAGTGCCCGTCGAAAGCCGGACCCTCAAGGGCCTCGATAGCCTGCTGTCGATCGTTCAGATGCCCGCCGGCGTGCCGGTCGGGACATTGGCCATCGGCAAGGCCGGCGCGGTCAACGCCGGGTTGCTCGCCGCCGCCATCCTCGCGACCGGCGATGCGGCGCTCGCGAAGCGGCTGGACGAATGGCGCGACCTGCAGACCGGGTCGGTCGCCGAATCCCCCGAATGATCGTTCCGCCCGGGTCCACGATCGGCATAATCGGGGGCGGCCAATTGGGCCGGATGCTGAGCGTCGCGGCCGCCCAGCTCGGCTACAAATGCCATATCTTCGATCCGCACGAATGGCCCTGCGCCGCCGATGTCGCGGCGCATTTCACCCGCGCCGACTTCGACGACCGCGCCGCGCTCCGCGATTTCGCCGAGCGGATCGACGTCGCCACTTACGAGTTCGAGAATTTGCCGGTCGAGCCGCTGACGCTGCTTGGCGACACGCTTCGTCCCGGCATCAAGTCGCTCGCGATCGCCCAGGACCGGGCCGAGGAGAAAAGCTTCATCGAATTGACCGGCGCGCGCGTCGCGCCGTGGCGAGCCGTGGCATCGCTCGAGGATATCGAAGGTGCGATTGCCGGGCTCGGTCTGCCTCTGATCCTCAAGACCCGCCGCTACGGCTATGACGGCAAGGGCCAGGCATGGATCCGTTCGGCGGAAGAGGCGGAAGCGGCCTGGAATTCGATCGGCAACGAGCCCGCCATCGCTGAGGCTGCGATTCCTTTTGCATCCGAATTCTCGGTGATCCTCGCGCGCTGGGCGGACGGCGCCCATGCGTTTTGGGACTGTCCGGAAAACGTCCATGAGGGCGGCATATTGCGCCAGTCCAGCGTGCCATGCGGCAGCGCAGTCGCCGGGCAAGCCGACGAGGCGCGCGCCGCGGCCCTGCGCATCGCCGAGGCGCTCGGCCATGTCGGCGTGCTCACCGTCGAGTTCTTTGCGTCCGGCGACGGTCCGCTGATCAATGAGATTGCACCCCGGGTGCACAACAGCGGTCACTGGACAATCGAAGGCGCCGTGACTTCACAGTTCGAGCAGCACATCCGCGCGATCTGTGGTCTGCCGCCGGGCCTGACCGGGCTCATGCGCGGCGGCGCCACGATGGAAAACCTCATCGGACCCGACGTCGAGCGCTGGTCCGGGCTGCTCAAGGAACGCGGCGCACACGTCCACATCTACGGCAAGGGCGAGCCCCGCCCCGGCCGCAAGATGGGACATGTTACGCGGGTGGTGCGCTAGGCGGCACGTGGTCCGTGTTCAATTTCCCTCATCACAACGGGCTTTGAGCCACGCAAGCCGTCCTTCAATTACCGCAATCGCCAATTCCGTTTGGCGCCGGCCGACCGTATCGGCCTCGGCGCGGGCGCGAAATGCGGGAAGATCGGCCAGGGATGCCTCGTAGAGCTTTGCGAACAAGGCTCGCCGCTTTGCCGGGCTCAGGAAATCCCAAACGACGGAGCGCAGCCGAAAGGGGTCGAGTCCGAGGCCGGTCGTGGCTTCGATCGATGTCGCCCATCGCTCCAGCGCGACTTTACCCGCAACCGTTGGTGAGAGGAGCTGACCCGCGCGGCTGGGATGCGGTGCGGCGGCGATCAATCCTGCCGCTTTCAGGCGTCTGATCGCGGGCGAGACCGCCCCGGCGCTTCCCCGCCAGTGCACATTCAGCGAAAGCTGGAACGCCCGCCGTACCTTGTAGGCCGTGTCGCAGCCGCGAAGCGCGATCTCCGTGAGCACGGCGCCCTCGAGTTCGGTCAACTGGCGTTCAGCGGCCATTGCCCAAGTCCTGCACATTTGGTACGAATCGTATCATAATTGCGGAGGGCGCTATGAGGCTTCTTCGACTACGGTTCTACCTTTCAGTCCTAGCCGCCGCGAATGCAATGCCGGCATTCGCCGCTCCGACCCAGACCCAGATCGTACCCCTGTACGTATCGACAAGCCGGCCTCTCGCGATGCTGACGATCGGCGACAGCGCGCCGATGCCCGTGGTCTTCGACACTGGAACGACCGAGAACATCCTCGATGCGGCGCTGGCCAGACGCATCGGGCTCAAGGTCGTCGGGCATTTCAATCTGGTTGACGACGCGAGCAAAAAATCGGTCCAGGTGCCGACGGCCGCGGCGCCGGACGCGCGCCTCAGCGGCGTGCCGCTCGACATCGAGATCATTCGGCTCCCCGACGCTCGTTCCGGGGACGAAGTCGGGGTCTTCGGCCCGTACAGTTTCGGGAACCGGTACGTGGTCGTCGAGGCAGGGCTCAACCGTCTGAGGATCATTGCAAAGGACAGCGGTTTCGTCCCACCCGGGCCGGGGCATCCCTACAAGGAGGATATCCCGGCGGCCGAGATCCGAATCGCCGGCAACGTGTACGATGCCGTGCTGGACACCGGCCACGACGGCGCCCTCTCTCTTCCCGCTGATTTCGTGAAATCCACTCTCCTAAAGGCGCCGGCCAAGGTAGTCGGAAGGGCGGTCTCGGCGCTGGCTGCGCAGGATGTGCTTGGGGGTGAGCTCGCGGGTTCGGTCGAAATCGGGCCGTACAGCGTCAAGGACCCGGCGGTCGCATTCTTCGATACGGTCATCAACGTCGGCTTCCCCGTGATCCGCAAGCTGACCGTCGTCCTCGACCCGACGAACAAGCGCACTTGGGTCCTCGATCCCGCGAAGGAAAAGCCGAACTGGTCGGACTTCACCGGCCGCTTCGGGCAACGCACCATTCGCCTCGAGGACGCCAAGCTCATCTACCAGCGCGACGGCCGGCCGCCCTATGAGCTGACCTACCTTGGCGGCGACCTGTTCGATATGCCGGCGACGGGCGACCGCATCCAGTTCTTCCGCAAGGACGGGCGCGTCGTTCGCTTTGAGCTCATCACCGGCGAGAACCGCATCTCGCCGGCCGAGCGCACCTCCTAATTCCGTCTGATGCTGATCTGATGTCCGCTCTAGCCTACGGCACTTCGACCAACTCGATCGGCAAGCGCAGCTTGTCCCACCCCGGCCGCAAGATGGAACACGTGACGCGGGTCAAGCGATGAGGGGCCGACGAGCGCATTTGTAATTTCCGCTATGCGGACCGAGCGGAGTAAACAGCCGGAATGCGCCTGTTCCCTCGCTCCGGGGCCGGCACTATTGCCGAGCCCTTCCCGCACCGCGATTGGCGCGGCGCGCTCGACGCGCAGCTCTACGCGGACCTTTCGGCGTCCTTCCCGCTGGACCAGTTCGGACCGGTGCTGGCACAGGACAATCGCGTCCATCGCCTGTCCTCACGCAAGCTGCTGGCAAATCCGGCGACTGCGCTCTGCTGGCGCAATCTCATGTCCTATTTGACGTCGCGGGCCTTTTGGGACGAGCTCGTCGAGCATTTCGGCGACGATCTCCGCCGCCGCCATCCCGGCCTTGAATCCAGCGCCGGAAAACCGCTCGCAGAATGGACCGCTACAATGCGCGGCAAGCCCGGCGATGTCTGGCTCGAAGCGCTCGCGGTGATCAATACGCCGGTGATCACGCGCCCGTCGCATGTCCGCGGCCCGCACATCGACCAGCCGCAGAAGCTGTGGACTGGCCTGCTCTACATGCGCGCCGATGACGATTCGACCGAAGGCGGCGAACTGTGCCTCCACCGTCCGCTCGGGCCCCCGCGTTTCTTCAAATGCGCGATTCCGCGCTCGCGGACGCGGGTCGAGCGGGCCATCGCTTATGAGGCGAACCGACTGGTCGCTTTCGTCAACGCGGCCGACGCGATCCATTCGGTCTCCCCGCGGCCGGTCACGCCGCGCGTGCGGCGCTACCTCGACATCGTCGTCGAGCTTCCCTCCGGCAAGGCGTTCGACGTACCTCAGCTGAGCTTCGCCCAGCGCGCGGCGCATCTGCTTCGTGGCGAAGTCGAACCCAGGCGGCGCGGACTTTAGGGCGCTTCGACCGCCTCGATCGGCAAGCCCAGCTTGTCGAGCTGCGGGCGGATCTTGGCGGCATCGCCGACGACGATCCAGGTGAAGCCCTTGGGGTCGATCGCCTTGCGCGCGGCCTGGTCGAGGGTCGCCGCGGTCTGCGCGCGATATTCGGGCGCGAGCTTCTCGTAATAATCGTCGGGCCGGTCGAGCAGGTCCATGACCATCAGCGCGTTCAGCACCGTCTCCGAGCTCTCGAACCGCCCCGGCAACTCATTGATGTTCTTGGCGATGGTGCGCTTGAGCTCCTCGTCGGTCACGCCCTTGGTCGACAGGAAGTCGCCGAACTGCGCGTTGAGCGCGGCCAGCGCTTCGCCGGTCTTGTCGGCCTGGACCGGCGCCTGGACGACGTAGGGCACGGCGTTCTCGAGCATGTTCGGACGGCCGCTGACGCCATAGGACCAGCCCTTGCTCTCGCGCAGGTCCATGTTGATCCGCGACAGGAAATTGCCCGCCGACGATATCGTTCGCCGCCGACAGCGGGACGACGTCGCCGCGCGGGTCGACCGGGAGCAGCTGGAAGCCGAGGATGGTCGACTGCGGCGCTCCGGTGCGGTTGACCAGCAGGATCTTCTGCGCCGCCGGCCGCGGCGGCGGCGCGGTGAACGCCTTGACGCCCTTGGGCGCGGCGGGCGCGGTCCAGTTGCCGAAGCGCTGGTCGAGCTCGGCCTTCACCTCGCTCAGCGGAAGGCTCGAAACGACGAAGATCTTGACGTTGTCGGGCCGGATCCAGCGCTGCTGGAAGGCGGCGAGGTCGGCGCGCTGGAAGCGACCGATCGCCTTGTCGTCGCCGCCCGCCGGGCCGCCGTAGGGATGCGCGGGGCCGTACATCACGGTCGGCAGCAGGCGCGCGCCGACCCGCGTCGGGTCGCGCTTGAACTGCGCGATCCCGGTCAGCGTCTGGGCGCGGATGCGGTCGATCTCGGTGGGCTGGAACGCAGGGTTGCGGACGACGTCGGCGAGGATGTCGAGCGACGGCGCGAGGTTCGGCGACAGCGCAGACAGCACCGCGAACGACCGGTCGGACGAGTTGCTGGTGCTGACGTCGGCGCCCAGCCGCTCCTCCGCCTCGGCGAGCTGCTGCGAGGTCATCGAGGCCGTGCCTTCGTCCATCACGTTCATTGCGAAGGCGGACAGGCCGCGCGAATCCACCGCGTCGGACGCCTCGCCCGCGTTGAACACCAGCGCCAGCTGGGTCGTCGGAACGGCGTTGCGCTGCACATATTCGAGCGGGATGCCGTTCGCGAGCGTCGTGTGAGTGATCGCCGGGAAATCCAGCGCCGAGAGCTCGCCGACCGCCGGCAAGCGCGCGGGTCGGCTTGGCCGGCGGGGCCGCATCGGCGGCCGCTTCGCGCGGGGCGGTCTGCACCTTCGTTTCGGCGTAAGCGTCGCGCTCGCCGGGCGAGAGCACGACGGTCAGCGCCGGACGGCGGAGCCATTGCTGCATGCTCGTGCGCACCGCCGCGGGCGTGATCGCCGCATATTGGGCCAGCGTCTTTTTATAGAAATCGCTGTCGTGGGCGTAGGTCTGCCCTTCCGCGAGCGTCACCGCCTTGCCGCCGAAGCCGCCGACCTGCTCGAGCCCGCGGATCTGGCCCGACACCTCGCCCATCACCGCGCGCTGGACCTCGTCCTGCGGTCGGCCCTTTGGCGACATAGTCGGCCATGATCTCGTCGAGCCGCTTCTCGACCAGCTTGGGATCGACGCCCGGCTTCACCGTCGCGCCGACCGAGAATATGCCGATCCGGTGATAGGGCTCCAGGCCCGCTGTCACCGCGACCGCGATCTTCTCGTCGCGGACCATGATCCTGTCGAGGCGCGAGCTGGCGAGGCCGCCGAGCACCGACGCGCCGACGTCGAGCGCTTCCATCTGCCGGTCGAGCAGCCCCGGCACCGCCCAATAATGCTGGACGATGGTGGTCGCGACGTTGTCCTTCATCGCGATCCGCTTCGGGCTTGGCAAGGCGTCGGCACCGCCGCCTGCGCCGGATTGTTGACCGGCCCGCGCGCGATGTCGCCGAAATATTTCTCGACCAGCGGCCTCGCCTGCGCCGCGGTCACGTCGCCGGCGATGACCAGAACCGCATTGTTCGGGCCATATTTGTCGCGGAACCATTGCTTGACGTCGGCCAGGCTCGCCGCGTCGAGGTCGTCCATCGATCCGATCATCGGTGTGATGATAGGGGTGGCCGGCCGGGAACAGATTCTCCAGCAGCGCATATTGGACGAGGCCGCCGGGCCGGCTGTCGCCCTGCCGCTTCTCGTTCTGCACCACCCCGCGCTGGTTATCGAGCACGCTCTGGGTGACCGCGCCGAGCAGATGGCCCATGCGGTCGCTTTCCATGAACAAGGCGCGGTCGAGCGCGCCCGACGGCACCGTCTCGAAATAATTGGTGCGGTCGTACCAGGTCGTCCCGTTATAATCGGTCGCGCCGATATTCTGCAGGTAGGTGAAGAAGTCGCCCGGCAGATTCTCGGTGCCGTTGAACATCAGATGCTCGAACAGATGGGCGAAGCCGGTCTTGCCCTTGGGCTCGTCCTTTGACCCGACATTGTACCAGGTGCTGACCGCGACCACCGGCGCCTTGTGGTCCTCGTGGACGATCACCGTCAGCCCGTTGGGCAGGCGGAACATGGTGTGCGGGATCGACACCTGCTTGACCAGGGTCGCGATCGGGACCGACTTCGCCGCGGGCGCTGCAGCGAACGCGGGCGGTGTCAGGATCGTCGCGGCTGCAAGCAGGGCGGCGCGGCTCTGGAAGCGCATGAGCTTGAAATCTCCGGATTAATGGAAGGTCGTGGAACCGGAGATTAGCGCCTGCGCGGCGCGGCGCAACGCCGCTCGCCCAAGCGGCGATTAAATTCGACGAACGGGCGGAACCCGGCCTGCTCAGACCTCGAACGACGTCAGGATCGGGCACGGCCCTTTCGACCCGGAGCCGCATTCGTTCGCCAGCCGCCGCAGCGCATCGCGCGCGCGCTTCAAATCCGCGATCCGTTCGTCGAGCGCCTTGACCCTCGCCTTGGCGAGTTCGCGGGCGCGCTCGCGGTCCTCGCTGGCGTCGAGGTCGAGCAGTTCCTTGATCTCCTCGAGCGTGAAGCCCGCGGCCTGGGCCTGTTTGACGAAGCGCAGGCGGCGGACGTCGGCCGAGCCGTAGCGGCGGATCCCGTCATCACGTGCCGGCGTCTCAAGCAGGCCGCGGCGCTGGTAGAAACGGATCGTCTCGACCCCGACTCCGCCGGCCGTCGCAAGCTTGCCGATGCTGAGCGATTGCAAGGCTTGACTCTGTACCATGGTACGGAAGCTATAAGCCGATTCGCTCGAACGGAGCAACTCGAAAAAGGAGAATTGAAATGACCAATCCCAAGGACGCCAAGCCGGAGAATTGCGGTTGCGCAACCGGCGCAGGCTGCCGTTGCAACCCGTGCACCTGCAAGAACTGCAGCTGCTGACTGTAACTGCAGCTGCTGATTGTGCGTTATGGCGGCGCCCTCGGCCGATCGGTCCGGGGGCGCCAGCTTCGAGGAATTTTCTGTGCCGAACTCATCTCATCAGCATGGCCATTCGGCCCATGGACACGCGGGTGGTGGACCGTTGCGGACGTCAGCCCAGGCGACGCTTCACTGCCTTACCGGCTGCATTATTGGAGAGATCGCGGGGCTCATGATCGGGACCGTCGCGGGCTTGTCGCCATGGCCGATGATCGTGCTCGCTACCGTCCTCTCATACATCTCGGGCATCACGCTCGGGCTGGTCCCGGTGATTCGCAATCAGCATGTCGGCCCGCTCGATGCCTTGAAGATCATCTGGGTCGGTGAGGTCGTTTCGATCGGAGTCATGGAGATCGTGATGAACTTCGTCGATTATCAGCTCGGCGGGATGGGCGCGAAATCGGTGCTCGCCTGGACCTTCTGGCGCGGCCTGGTGTTCGCAGTGCCGGCGGGATTCCTCGTCGCCTGGCCCGTCAACTACTGGCTGCTCAAGCGCGAGCTCAAGGCGTGCCATTGAGCAATCGGCTCGGGCATCCTATTGGATCAGCGATGCCAATCTTGTGCAGGCTGGTTGTGCTTCTCACCGTGTTGCTAATGCCCCTTGGCATGCAGCCCGCCGCGGCCGCGCCCACGCAGCACCACGCGTCGATGGCAACACAGCACTGCCCCGAACAGGCGCCGACGCATGACTTGAAGGGCGGTTTTTCGGACTGCACGATGGTCTGTTCGGCTGCTCTTCCGGCGGCGGACCTGCACCAGGTGCATCCGTCGATCCCAGGCGCGCCGACCACAGCTGTCGTCGCCCGGATCCTTCACGGGCTTATCCCGGATACCGCCACTCCGCCTCCCAAGCGCTCTTGAGATTTCGAAGGTTTTTCATTCGAACTCAGGAGAATTGAAATGATGACATTGATGATCGCCGCGGCCGTCGCGGCGCAACCGGCACCGCCCGTCGACCAGCACGGGCAAATGGCCGGAATGCAGCATGGCCAGGCTGAGGCCAAAAAGGACTGCTGCAAGGACTGCTGCAAGGACATGGCCGACAAGCACGCCGACCATGGCACCGAGCGCGGCCGCCACACGGCCCAGTAAGTGATTGGGTGGAGCGCCCATGCGTTGGGCGCTCCATTCCAGCGGAGACCATTTCGTGAAGCTGATTCTCACTGTGACGGTGAGCGCGCTCGTGCTTGCCCCGTTGCCGGCGCCTGCCGTCGCGCAGCACCAGGATATGCCGGGAATGACGATGCCCGCGCCGGCCAGGCCGGCGGCCAAGAAGAAGCCCGCGGCGAAGAAAGAGGCAGTCAAAAAGTCATCGACCGCCAAGCCAAAATCTTCGGCGGCTCACGGTGGCCACGAGCGTACGCCTGCCTCGGGCTCCATGACGCAACCGACCATGACCATGCCATTGGAGCATGGCCAAATGCAGACGCGCGAGCATGCGGGACGTGCGATGACCGGCGCTCTCGGCCCCTACCCGATGGAGCGCGAATCGTCGGGCACCGCGTGGCAGCCCGATACGTCCGAGCACATGGGGTTGATGAAGCAGTCGGGCGACTGGACGCTGATGGCGCACGGCGTGCTCAACCTGGTCTTCGACCATCAGTCGGGCCCGCGCGGCGCCGACAAGCCCTTTGCCAGCGGCATGCTGATGGGCGTAGCGCGCCGTCCGCTCGGCAATGGAACCGTGCAGCTCAAGGCGATGGTCAGCCCCGACCCACTGATGGGGCCGCGCGGCTACCCGCTCCTGCTCGCCAGCGGCGAGACCGCCAATGGCCGCGACCGGTTGACCGACCGCCAGCACCCGCACGATTTCTTCATGGAGCTGTCGGCCTCGGCCTCACAGAACATCGGGCCGAACAGCAGCGTCTTCCTCTACGCCGCGCTTCCCGGCGAGCCGGCCTTCGGGCCGCCCGCGTTCATGCACCGCGAGGCAATTCTCGACTCCCCCGAAGCGCCCATCACCCACCATTGGCTCGATTCCACCCACATCAGCTTTGGCGTCCTGACCGCCGGCCTTGTCATCGATCGCGCCAGGGTCGAGGTCAGCCGCTTCAACGGCCGCGAGCCCGATCAGCACCGCTGGAACATCGAGACCGGGCCGCTCGATTCGACCGCGGTCCGGCTGTCGTGGAACCCCGTGCGCACCCTGGCGCTGCAAGCGAGCTGGGGCCATTTCACGGATCCCGAACAGCTCGAACCCGGAGTCGACCAGACACGGTGGTCGGCGAGCGCGCTGTGGGCGAACGAGATTGCGCCCGGCTGGAAGCTCGCCGGCACGCTCGCGTGGGGCAGGAAGTCCGCGCTCGGCCACAGCGACGATGCGCTGGCCGCCGAAGCCTCGCTCAAGCATGCCCAATGGAGCCTGTTCGCGCGGGCCGAGATGACCCAAAACCGCGAGCTGACCGTGGTCGACAATGGCCCCGCCTACCGGGTGGGCAAGGCCTCACTCGGGGTGGTCCGCGACTTCAGGATCGCGGAGCATGTCTCGGTCGGCGCGGGCGGCCTGTTCTCGGTCAACTTCGTGCCCGATGCGCTCGCGCCTCTCTATGGCGGGCACAATCCCGCCGGCGCGATGGGATTCGTAAGGATCAAGCTGGATTGAGGCGCGGCTGAGCGCCCGAGCAGCAGCGAAGCGAACGCCTTGGCGTTCGTTAGCTGCGCGGAGAGAGCGCGAAGGCCCGGCCGGCGGCGCGGTCGGTCTTCAGCCGACCGAGCCCGTCCGACGCGGTCACGCGATTCACTCGCGTGACCCATCCTTTTTGTCGTCCTCATCATGGAAGCCCCGCGGGTTTCCTGCTAACCGCCGCCGCCTCTCCATTAGGGTCACGCCGATGCTGTTCATGATCGCGGGATATCTGAAGCCGGGCGCGGAAAAGCGGCTCATCGACTTTCGCAACGAGTTCAGCGAGCAGCTCTCGCAGCCGCCGCTGATCGCCGCCGGCGCGCTCCGCGACCGCGACGGCACGCGCCGCGGCTATCTCGGCTTCATCGAGGCCGACAGTATCGAAGACGCCGAGCGCTTCATCGCCCGAGGCCCGTTTTCGAAGGAAGGCCTGTACGAGCGCGTCGAGGTGTTCCGCTACGACGTCGAGGTGGGGACGGTCGGCGCCTAGCGCGTTGCCGAACAGCTTGCGAGCGAACCCGGCCAGGATTTGAATCTCGGCTCTGGGACACCATATCGGAAACATGGTTAGATCGTCACAATTGCACCCCGGCAGCAGTACGGCACGCCTCCCCGCCTGAGGCCGGGACAATTCCCGCGAGCCACGCTCGGCCTTGGGAGGAATCAGAACTTCGGGCGAGAGGCGCTGACCTGTCAGTGGCCGCCCGCTTGTTCTCAATCGGCTCGCTCCCCTTCAAGAGGACGAGCACAATGTTTCAGAATTTCGGTGCAAAAGCACTTGCTTTCGAGCAGCCGCAGTCGCCGGCCCATAGCCCGCTCGAGGAAACCCGCGAGCTGATCGGACGCTATCCAAATCTGAGCGAGATCGAACTGGCGCGGCTGATCAATCGCTATCGGCACCTGTCGTCGTTGGACATGGCGCTGATGTTGTCTGACGAAAAGCTGGCTCCCGGGCTGGATCGGTTCTCGGCGGATCATCGCTCGAGCGTCAGAACGCCCTTCCGCCAGTACGCAGCTCTTGTCGGTTACGCCGTACTTGGCTTTGCCGTGATCGCATGGGCGGCGACCCAAACCCTATGAACGAGCGCTATCTTTAGACGCCTGTTCCGTCTCCCGAGGGCCATGGCGCCCTTGGATGATATCGAGGCAGGGCCCAGCCCCAATGAAGAGCCCCCGCACGAAGAGCGAATCCGGTGAGGATGCCGGAAACGAGTGCTAATTCGCGCGGTGCTCCCAACGCGTTGAGGAAGGTGTACGCGGCAGCAGCGGCCAACGCGGCGGTCACATAGAGTTCCCGAGCGAAGATGATGGATTGCTGCTGACCAAGGACGTCGCGGATGATTCCGCCGAACGAGGCCGTGATAACGCCCATGGCAATCGCGACGAGCGGCGCCGATCCAATACCGATGGCACGTTCGGCACCCACGGTCGCGAACAGGGCCAGACCGATGGCGTCGAACCAAAGGATCAGGCGATAGCGGCTGTGCGCGAGATGCGCCGTGAAGAACAACGCCACCGAGATGCCGATGCAGACGGCAAGATAGGCTGGCTGCTCGATCCATAAGATCGGGTGGATGTTGAGCAGCAGGTCGCGCAAGGTTCCGCCACCTATGCCGGTGAGGGTCCCCAATAGCACGAAGCCGACGACGTCCATCTGATTGCGCGATGCGGTGAGCGCGCCGGTGACCGTGAACGCCGCGATGCCCAGCCATTCCAATACTGCGATCCCGCCATCGAACGAAGCGGCTGTGGCAAACTGTTCGAGCACGCTCATGGCGCCCCAAGCTGCCGTCAATCGCCCAACCCCAACCTACCGCGAAGGCGCCAGCTTCGTGTTCATCACCCAGCCGACATTGTCGTTCTCGTCGGCGACCTGCCACCACAGGCCGTCCCTGGCGCCGGTCGGATAGACCATCGCGCCGGGCGGGAGGGTGCGGATGACCCGCGCGCCGGCGCCGGCGCTGACGCGCATCGCGACCGAGCCCTGGGCGGTGTAGGTCTTGGCCGGGGTCGCTTCGGCGGTGCCGACCGAGCCCGGGGTCACCAGCCCGAGGTCGAAGACCATCTTGGAATAGGCCTGGATGAAGGCGAGCGTGACGATGCGGCCGATGTCGGTGCTGTCGTAGCCGCCGCCGACCAGCCCGAACCCGGCGCCGAAGAAGCCGCCCCCGCCGCCGCCCCAGCTGATGCTGTTCTTGGCCGCATAGCCGTCCTGCACCGCGACCGTCTCGGTGGTGCGCACGTTGGTCAGCGACAGGACCGTGTTCGCCTCCATCTTGTGCGTGCTGATTCCGCCGAGCGCCGCCCCGAGCCCATGATGACCGCCGAACACGCCGCCAAGGGCCACACCGCCCCCGCCCGAATTGCTGTCGGCCGCCTGGACTTCGGCGACCAGCACGTAATCGGCCGCCTTGATCTGGCCCTGGCCGACGTTCGAGCCGCGCTGCATGCCCATGCCGCCGCCGATGTCGCGCTCGCGCTGCGCGGCGCTGAGGCCCGAGCCGCGGTCGACGAGGTTGAAGCAGCCCGAGCGCTGGACCATCACCTTGATCAGTTTCTGCGGGCCGCTGAGCTGGAACTGGGTCCAGCCCGACGGGTCGTCGCCGTCCATCACCGACACCGTGCCGAGCTTGCGCAGGCAGTGCGGGACGTCGTTCATCATCGCCTGCTGGGTACGCTGCGTGCCCGACGGACGGGCCTGGGCCGCCGCCTGCGATGGAAGCGCGAGCGCCGCCGCTGCGGTCAAAGCTGCACCGGCCAGAAATGTCTTGGACTGTCATGAGCCAACCCCCCGATTCGCGTAGGCATTGAGCGTTAACGCAAATTCGCCGCGTGGGGAATGACCGCTGCCGCCTCGCGCTCGGCCGAGCCCTCTGCTAGCGCGCCCCAAAATCAGAAACGGGCAAATGACCGACCACCATCGACCGCATCCGCAATTTCTCGATCATCGCGCACATCGACCACGGCAAGTCGACGCTCGCCGACCGGCTGATCCAGGCGACCGGCGGCCTGACCGACCGCGAGATGACCGGCAACGCGCAGGTGCTCGACAACATGGACATCGAGCGCGAGCGCGGGATCACCATCAAGGCGCAGACCGTGCGGCTCGCCTGGAACGGTTACGAGCTCAACCTGATGGACACCCCCGGCCACGTCGACTTCGCCTACGAAGTGTCGCGCAGCCTCGCCGCGTGCGAAGGCGCGCTGCTGGTCGTCGACGCGGCCCAGGGCGTCGAGGCGCAGACGCTGGCGAACGTCTATCAGTCGATCGAGCACGACCACGAGATCGTCCCCGTCATCAACAAGATCGACCTCCCCGCCGCGGACCCCGAGGGCGTGCGGCAGGAGATCGAGGAGATCATCGGCCTCGACGCGAGCGAGGCGGTGCTTGCCAGCGCGAAAACCGGCGTCGGCATCGAGGAAGTGCTCCAGGCGATCGTCGACAAGATTCCGCCGCCCAAGGGCGACGCCGCTGCTCCGCTCAAGGCGATGCTCGTCGACAGCTGGTACGACCCCTATCTCGGCGTGGTCATCCTCGTGCGCGTGATCGACGGCGCGATCCGCAAGGGCCAGCAGGTCAAGTTCATGGCCGCCGGCACCACCCACCTGGTCGACCGCGTCGGCTGCTTCCGCCCCAAGATCGAGCAGCTCTCCGAGCTCGGCACGGGCGAAATCGGCTTCATCACCGCGCAGATCAAGGAAGTCGCCGAGACCCGCGTCGGCGACACCATCACCGACGCCCGCAAGCCCGCCGCCGCAGGCGCTCCCCGGCTTCAAGCTGGTCCAGCCGGTCGTCTTCTGCGGCCTGTTCCCGGTCGACGCCGCCGACTTCGAGAAGCTCCGCGACTCCCTCTACAAGCTGCGCCTCAACGACGCCTCGTTCAGCTTCGAGATGGAGACCAGCGCCGCATTGGGCTTCGGGTTCCGCTGCGGCTTCCTCGGCCTCCTCCACCTCGAGATCATCCAGGAGCGGCTCACCCGCGAATACGACCTCGACCTCATCACCACCGCGCCCTCCGTCATCTACGAAGTCCACCTGCGCGACGGCAAAGTCATCGAGATCCACAACCCCGCCGACTGGCCCGACGCCAATGCGATCCTCAGCGTCGAGGAGCCGTGGATCGAGGCGACCATCTACATGCCCGACGAATATCTCGGCAGCGTCCTCAAGCTGTGCCAGGACCGCCGCGGCATCCAGAAGGACCTCACCTACGTCGGCACCGGCAGCCACGCCCGCGCCCAGCTGCGCTACGAGCTTCCGCTGAACGAGGTGGTGTTCGATTTCTACGACCGCCTCAAATCGATCAGCCGCGGCTATGCGAGCTTCGACTATCACCAGATCGGCCACCGCGCGGGCGACCTCGTCAAGATGAGCATCCTCGTCAACGGCGAGCCGGTCGACGCGCTCTCGATGATCGTCCACGGCGCCAACGCCGAAGCCCGCGGGCGTGGCATGTGCGAGCGGCTAAAGGAGCTGATCCCGAGGCATTTGTTCAAAATTCCCGATCCAGGCGGCGATCGGCGGGAAGATCATTGCCAGGGAGACCATTGCGGCGCTGCGGAAGGATGTGACGGCCAAATGTTACGGGGGTGATGCGACGCGGAAACGGAAGCTGCTGGAGAAGCAGAAGAAGGGCAAGAAGCGGATGCGGGAGTATGGCAGCGTGAGCATTCCGCAGGAGGCGTTTATTGCAGCCCTCCGCATGGGGGACGACGCCTAGGACTGCCCATACGCGCCCGTCAGGCGTTATCCGCTCAAGAGCCGCCCCGCGTGGCGCATAAATCCACAACCCCGATCGGAAGACCAGCGCATCATGACCTACAACAGTTCGTTCCAGGACCGGGCCGGCCAGGCCGCCGCGGCCAAGCAAAAGGCGCTGGACCAACTCCGCTCGCGGCCGCCGGTCGACGAGAAGGTCGCCGCGGAGCGCATGGCCGCCGGGCAGAAGCGGGATGCCGCCAGGGCAGACAAGTCGGCCGCGAAGAAGGTGGATAAGAAGGCCGATGCGGAAGCGGCAGCGGCGGACGACGCAGCCAAGGCGGCTGCCGCTGCTCCGCCCACAGAGGCAGAGCGGAAGGCCGCGCGCGACGCGCGCTATGCGGCGAGGAAGAAGCGGAAGTAGGGGCGCACCCCGGCGAAGGCAGGGGTCCAGATTCTTCCTTATTGGACTGGGCTCCTGCCTCCGCAGGAGCACATGAAGCTCAGCTCTACCGCGGCAACCCGGCGACGTGCAGGTAGATCGCCGCCGCGACGGTGATCAGCAGCGCGAGCAATATTCCGGCTTTGACGGCAGTCTCGAAGTCCCGGTGACGCGAACGGCGGCGGCTCTTCGCGCGAAAATGGGATTCCCACGTGTCCATTCGGTCGCTCCCTCACGGGGGCGATTCGGCTGGTTGGGTTTAGCAGATTTTACGCTTGCGCCGCGAAGACTGACTTCGTGGCTCGGAGTTGGTCTGGCGTGAATGCTTCCCCGGATGAGAAGGAGTAAATCTCGCTCATTCGCTCGCCATCCCAGATGAATTTGAAATGATCCGCCTGCACGGTTCGGTCCAGCGCCGCGCCGCGAAAAACGCTAGCACAAACTCCGGACGGCCTCTCAGGCGGCCTAAATAGCAGACCGTCGAACCCTGCCGCCAAGACCTGTTCGCCCAATCGCCGGCATTCTCCCGACTCCAGGTTCGGATTCCAAATAGTCCCATCAGCGAATCTGCCCCGAACGCGTCTCTTAAACACTCGCATTTCAAGACTGATCGGCTCTTCCTGCGTATGCGACAGGAACGCTTCGCGTTTTGCGATCGAAATCGCCAAAGCCGTTTGTAGATCCTGGGAGAGCTCAAGCGCCGGCTGTTCGGAACAAAAGAAACGGGTTCCTTGTGGGTTTGGGTACGTGAATGGCGCGTGATTCCAATTCTGGAGAAGTGGATCATCCACATCGACGGCGGCAACACCCCTCAGGAGCCGCTGCTTCTCTTTGAGCCGAGGGTTCGTCAGGGATTCTACCTCAGCAACCTCGGCACTACGACCCCCGGAAATTCGAGCAAAAACATCGATCGTCGGGAATCGGGAAGGAATAAGGTTGTAGTACTGGTCGTCGATTTCCTCCGATCGTAACTCCACCCTATCCTCCGCGTTGTGCGTCCAAGTGCACCCGAACGGTATAGAGATCGGCAAAACCGCCCAACATGACTTCAAGCGCCGATTGACCTCCAAAATACTTGTTCGGCCGCCGAACCCATCCATCAGCTGCCGTTGGATCCCGGGCACGATTCCAGCCGGTACGGCCTTACGATCCACGACAAGTGGATCACCAAATTTTGGAACGAGCTGGCCGATCAAAGGCTTGGGGTGAGGGTGCAGGTTCACACGCATCCAGGTGCTGCATTTCATTCACCCACGGACGATGCTTATCCGCTTATTCACGAAGTCGGCTTTCTGAGCTTGGTCATTCCTGACTTCGCGATGGGTCCTGTCGGATTCAATGAGGCCTACCTGACCGAGATTCAGCCTGACGGCGGCTGGAAGCAGGTGCCGATCGAATCGATGTTCGTCGTCCATGAGTAGGGCCGATCAACTCACGCGGACGACTCTCCTCTTCCAAAGAGATCTCGGCGTCGATGATGCCGAGATTGTCCTCCATGCGCTTGCAGCGCCCAAAATCGTGCTGACGGCGGGCGACGCCGCGATGCGGACGCGCACCGGCCAAGTGGCCTTGCTCACAGCGGCAATGCTGATCGCCCGGTCGGGCCAGCGCGTCTATGTTCACGCGCTTGACGTTCCCTTGGTAGGCTACCAGCCACCGTTCACTGGCCGAACGCTTTATGAAGCGATCCAGAATGTACGTGGCGAGCTGATCGACGGGAACGACATTGAGTTTGGCTTCCCGATGGGTGCTGACATCGCCTTTGTTTTCGGGGGCGAATTGTCTGTCGCACCCCTCCAGGCTCGCCGCACAGTCTCCGTCGGTTGGACCGCCTGGTCGGGCGAGCTGAACTCATGGCCAAGAAGCTCGCGCTGTGTCGAACGCGATTGGCCCATTGGCGCGCTGGCAGCCGCTGTGCTTGTCGCCGCGGAGGCAATCAAGCTGTCCGGGGCAGCCATCTGTCGAATTATCGGTCACGACGGCCACTATTCCGAGCTTTTCGAGTTGAGTCGCGGTTCGAGAATTCGCTTGGCGCCGGACGACACCCCTAGGATTTCCAACGTTGGGTCGCTCGACATCATCAGCGCGGGCGCTGTTTCAAATGCCGTGTTGTACTCGCTGTTGCGATTGCCCGATGTGGTCGGAGAAGCGCGCGCATTCGATCGGGATTTTTCTGACCCGAGCAACCGTAACCGGAACGTGCTCCTGCTCGCTTCCCTTGAGCACCTGTCCAAGGTGGCGCTCTTTGACCATTTCGGGCGCGGGTTACGGATCAATCCCGTTCAGCGTCACTTGGAGAAAGCCGACTTGGAGGGCTTGGCCGATCAGATAGTAGTCGGCGTTGACAGTATCCCCACCCGATGGCTGCTGGCGGAACGCCGCAGTCTATGGATGGGTGTCGGAGCGAGCTCTATATTGGAGTTACGAGCGATCTGGTGAAGCGCATCTGGGAACACCGCAACGGTATCGTTCCAGGCTTCACGCGGAAATACGACTGCAAGCTGCTGGTCTGGTACGCGGCCTGTGACGATTTGCAGGCGGCCCGGCTGCGCGAGCTGCAGATGAAGAAATGGAAGCGCATTTGGAAGCTCAGTGAGATCGAGGCGCTGAATCCGGATTGGCAGGATCTGTACCCGACGCTCATTTGAAGCTCCTGCTTAGGCAGGAGCTGTCTGGGCCCCTGCCTTCGCAGGGGAACAAGCGGAACCAACCCCGCCCCTCCAAAAGCATAAGTTGCGGGCCGCGCGCGGAACGTGGAACTGTCCCGCCCCGAAACGAATTCGGACCTTCGGCCTGGAACAAAAGGATAGTAATCTGGACAGCATGGCACGCGGGGGCAAAGCGAAGGGGAGAGCGGCGGGGCCTGGGCCGGCGCCGGCCGAACCCGTGCGCGAGGCTGTGCGTGAGGCGCTGCGTGAACCCCGGACCGGGTTCGAGCCGCTCGTCACCGCGCACGGCGGCGGGACGCTCGATTTTTCCGCGATGCTGGCGATTGCCGACATCCTGCCGGTGATGGTCGGCTATCTCGACCGCGAGTTTCGCTATCGCTTCGTCAACAAGCCGCTGGCCGACTGGATCGACATGCCGCGGTCCAAGATCCTCGGAATGCCGATCGGTGAGCTGGTCGGCGCGGACGGGTTCGAGATGCGCCGGCCGCTGCTCGAGCAGGCGCTGACCGGCGAGCGCACCTTCTTCGCCAGCACGCTCGAGCACCCGACCCGCGGCGAGGTCGCGATCCAGACCGATTACGTGCCGTGGGCCGACGCCAAGGGCCATGTGCGCGGGATCATGGTGCTGCTTCAGGACGTGACCGAGCAACGCATCGCCGAGCGCGCGCTTCGCGAAAGCGAGGCCCGGTTCCGGCGGATCGCCAATTCGGCGCCGGCGATGATGTGGGTGACCCGGCTCGACCAGGTCCGCGACTTCGTCAACGAGGCCTATGCCGATTTCGCCTGCGGCCCGGGCTGCGACCATGAACAGGCGCGGACGCTCGACTGGCGCGCGCGGATCCATCCCGACGACGTCGAGCGGATCGTCGCCGAGAGCATCGCCGGGGAGGCGAGCGGCAAGGCGTTCACGCTCGAGGGCCGCTACCAGCGGCACGACGGCGAGTGGCGGTGGCTGCGCAGCGTGTCGCAACCGCGCTTCGGGCCCGACGGCGAGCTGGTCGGGTTCATCGGGGTGGCGAGCGACATCACGCTGGCCAAGCAGGCCGAGCTCGACCTCCGGCGCCAGGTCGACGAGGGCGCCAAGGAGCTGCTGCACGCGCAGGAGCAGCTACGGCAGAGCCAGAAGATGGAGGCGCTGGGCCAGCTTACCGGCGGCATCGCGCACGACTTCAACAATCTGCTGACGGTGGTGGTCGGCGGCCTCGACATCATCGCCAAGCGCGCCGACGACGACAAGCTCCAGCGGCTATGCCGAGAATGCGCTTGCGGCGGCGGAGCGCGGGGCGCGGCTGACCGGCCAGCTGCTCGCGTTCAGCCGGGTCCAGCGGCTCGAGGTCACCCCGACCTATGTCGCGTCGATCATCCAGAACATGCGCCCGCTGCTGCGCAACGTGCTCGGGCCGGGGATCGAGAAGGTCTTCGATCTCGACGAGGGGATGATGCCGGTGATGGCCGACCCGACCCAGCTCGAGGTCGCGGTGCTCAACCTTGCGATCAACGCCCGCGACGCCATGCCCGAGGGCGGGGTCCTGTCGTTCACGTCAGCCGCCTGTCGTCATCGCCGACGACCCCGAGATGGAGGACGGCGACTATATCGAGCTCACCATCAGCGACACCGGCGTCGGAATGCCACCCGAAGTGCTCGAGCGCGCGTTCGAGCCCTTCTTCACCACCAAGGAGGTCGGCAAGGGCACCGGGCTCGGCCTGTCGATGGTCTACGGCATGGCGCGCCAGTCGGGCGGCGACGGCGCGGATCGAAAGCACGCCCGGCCAGGGCACTTCGGTCAGGCTCCTGTTCCGCAAGGCCGACGGGCCGATCGCCGAGGCTGCGGTCGCCGCCGACGAGCCCGCGGGCCCATGCGCGGACGCCGGCCCGCAATCGATCCTGGTGATCGACGACGACCCCGACGTGCGCGCCTTCATCGCCGCTTCGCTCGCGGAGCAGGGGTACGAGGTCCGCCAGGCCGCCGACGGGCGCGAGGGGATGCAGATCTTCAACCGCAGGAAGCCCGACCTGGTCATCGTCGACTTCATCATGCCTGGCCTGTCGGGCGCCGACGTCGCCAACAAACTGCTGGCCAGGCGCCCCGACCAGCCGATCCTGTTCGTCTCCGGCTACAGCGAGACCGAGGCGGTGCGCCGGGTCGCACCGAACGTCCCGCTATTGGCAAAGCCGTTCCGGGCCGATGCGCTCGAAAAGGCCGTGCGCGGGGCGCTGGCGGCGGCTGGATGAATGGACGCGCTCCGGACGGCTCCTAGCGCCAGGCGAACCACAGCGCGGCGAGGAACAGCAGCAGGTTGAGATAAATCGTCGCCGCCATCCCGAACGCGCGATAGAGCGGGTCGATGCGATAGCCGACCCAGAAGGCCAGGCGCGCGACGGTGAAGGTCAACGCCGCGGCGGGAATGAGGCCGAGCCGGTCGCCGGGAGCGCTTGCGGCCAGCGCAAGCGCGGCGGCGAGGAACAGCAGATATTGCTGGATATTATTGTCGACCACGCGCCCGTCGACGATCATTTTGGGGCTTTCCTTGCCCGCGGTCGGATCGATCGCATCGCTCAAGGCGCGCGCATTGCCGACCGCGACGATCGCCAGGAACAAAGGCAGCGCCGCAAAGGCGATCCATTTGGCGGCAAAGGCGAGCTTTTCGCCGTCAAGCGCTCCGGCCCAGAGCGCGGGCATCGCGCCCGTTAGCAGCAGCATCGCCACCAGCATTGCGGCGACGCCGCTGATCGCGCCGACGGCGACGATCTTCTGTTCCTTGCGCATCGGTCGGTCCCCTTAGGGGCCGCAGCATAGCTGAACCAGGGTGCCGCACGAACGTTGTATCGGCGATGATGCGCGTCGCCTTGGTCCTGGCCCTGCCGGCCGCCGCAGCGGCTGCGGCTCAGACGATGCCGGCAAGCGTTCGGGCCGAGCCGGCAGCCGCGCGCGCAATCTTCGAACGCGACTGGGTGCTCATGAACTGGGCGCTGAAGCGGTTCGATGCCGACCGCGACATCCTGTTGTCGCCGGCCGAAGCGGAAGCGGCGGCGCGGGCGTTCCGGCAGATGGCCGACGGGAACGGAGATGGGCGGGTGACGCAGCAGGAATATCGCGCCGCGCGCGCATTCATCCTTGCCCGCTACTGAGCCTGCAGGCGGTAACCGACCCCGGGCTCATTGATGATCAGCCTGGGGTGCGCGGGATCCTGCTCGAGCTTCTGACGGAGCGAGCGCACCGCGACCCGCAGATATTCCGTTTGCTTCTCCTGGGCCGGACCCCAGACAGCCCTCAGCAGATGGGCATGGCCGAGCACCCGGCCGGGATGCTTCGCTAGTTCGGCGAGAACCGCATATTCCTTGGGCGTGAGGTGAACCGCCTCGCCGGAGCGGGTGACGGCGCGATGGAACAGGTCGATCTTCAACGCCGCGATCTCGATCGGCCGCTCGTCGGATGCGGGCCCAAGCTCGACGAGGTCGGCGATGTAGCGGTCGAGCTTCACCGCTTCCGATCCGATCGCCGAGACCAGCTCCTTGTCCGCCGATCCGGCGCGCTTCAACTCGCCGACACCATCGACGATCGTCTTCAACCGCGGCCTCACGTCCTGACCGATCGACGACAGCAGGGCCGAGCGCTCGCGGTCGCGTTCGCGCACGGCGGTGAACTCGCGCGCTTCGGCCTCTAAGCGGGCGCGCTCGAGCGCGAGCGCGATCTGGTCGAGAAGGCTGCTTAGCAGCGGCAGCTGATCGGCGTCGACCGGCGGAAGTCCATCGTCGCGGGCGAGGCCGACGGCTGCCAACACGGTCGCTTCCGAGCGGACAGGGTGGAACTGCCATTCGACGGTCGTGACCCCACTCAGCCCGCGGCCCATCGCTTGTCCGGACGCGATGACCGTCGCCGCGGCGGCGATGTCGCCTGGAGTCAGGCTGGATCGACGCCGGCTGAGCGGCGAGGATGCGCGGCTTGGGAGAATCGGCGAGCAGGACCGCGTTGCACTCGAAGAGCCGGCCAAGCTCATTGACCGCGACGTCCGCGATCTCACGCTCGCTGGTCCCCGAGAGCAGGCGCCGGGCGAGCCCGGCGATGGTCGCATTGCGCTCTGCATGAGCCTGCGCGAGCCGGGCCTGTTGTCGCATCCTTGCGGCAAGCCGGCTGGTCACCAGGGCGACCAGGAACAAGACGACCACGGTCACGACGTCGGCGGGGCTGTGGATCCTCAGCGTATGGTATGGCGCGGTGAAAAAGTAATTGTAAGCGAACGCGGACGCGATGGCCGCCGCGACGGCTGGACCAAACCCAGCCCTCACGGCAACCGCCAGCACCGTCGGAAGATAGAGGAGGTCGACAGCCGAATTTCCCCAGCGCGGAGCGATCAGCAGCCCGACCAAAGTCGAGGCGCCGACCAGCAGCAGCGCTTCGGCGTAGCCGCGCAGCCCAAGATCGTCCGTCGCTTTTGGAGCTCCGGTCATCGGCGTTAGTTGGGCTTCCGCTGCACCCACGTCGATAGGCGCGCGCCGGATTCCATACTTTTGTTTACGGCGCCGTTATGGATTCCACATAGAATCTTTACATCGCCGCGCCCCACATCGGCGAGCGATGGCCACCCTTACCTCCGACAACATCCTGCCGGCCGAAGCCGCGGGCACGCATCACGGCCCCAAAGAGGCGCTGCCGGCGCTGATGCTGGGCGCGATCGGCGTGGTCTACGGCGATATCGGCACCTCGCCGCTCTACACGATGAAGGAAAGCTTCCTCGGCCCCCATCCGCTGGCGGTCGATCCGCTGCACATTTTCGGCGTCCTGAGCCTCATCTTCTGGTCGCTGATGATGGTCGTGACGATCAAATATGTGTTCGTCGCGATGCGTGCCGACAATCGCGGCGAAGGCGGCTCGTTCGCATTGCTGTCACTGATCTCGCGCAACCTTGGCCACAAGAAATGGGCACCGACGCTGGTGATGCTCGGCGTGCTCGCAACCTGCCTGTTCTACGGCGATGCGATGATCACCCCGGCGATCTCGGTCCTGTCGGCGGTCGAGGGCCTGACGATCGTCCAATCGGGGCTTCAGCCGCTCGTGATCCCGATTTCGATCGGCATCATCTTCGGCCTGTTCCTCGTCCAGTCGCGCGGCACCGCCAAGGTGGGCCGGCTGTTCGGTCCGGTGATCCTCATCTACATGGCCGCGCTCGCCGCACTCGGGGTCACCAACATCGCTCGCGCATCCCGAAGTGCTGCAGGCGCTGAGCCCGCATTGGGCAGTCAAGTTCTTCCTCTACAATCCCAAGCTCGCCTTCCTTGCGCTCGGCTCGGTCTTCCTGGCCGTCACCGGGGCCGAAACGCTCTATGCCGACATGGGGCATTTCGGCCGCAGGGCGATCGGCTTTTCCTGGCTGACGCTCGTCTACCCGTGCCTGACGCTCAATTATCTGGGTCAAGGTGCGCTACTGCTTGGTCACCCCGAGGCCGCCACCAACCCCTTCTATCTGATGGCGCCCGAGTGGGCGCGGCTGCCGCTGGTGGGAATCGCCACCGCTGCGACGATCATCGCCAGCCAGGCGGTGATTTCGGGCGCCTTCTCGGTCACCCACCAGGCGGTCCAGCTCGGCTTCCTTCCGCGTCTGAAGACCGAGCAAACCAGTGAGAAAGCGCTCGGCCAGATCTATATCCCGGCCGTGAACTGGGGCCTGCTGGCGATGGTGTTGATTCTCGTCGTCGGATTCCGCGAATCGAGCCGCCTCGCGTCGGCCTATGGCATCGCGGTTACCGGGACGATGCTGATCACGACCATCATGCTGGGCGTCTTGGTGACCCAGGTGTGGCGCTGGAACCGGCTGCTGGCGGCCGCGACGATCGGGACCTTCCTCATCGTCGACGGCACCTATTTCGCGTCGAACATTACCAAGATCCCCGATGGCGGCTGGTTCCCGCTGTTGGTCGCGGCAGTCAGCTTCACCGTGCTGACCACCTGGGCCAAGGGCCGGCAGATGATGCGCGAGCGGCTTCAGGAATTGGCGCTTCCCCTGCCGGTGTTCATCAAGTCGGCCGCGACATCCGTCCACAGAGTCCGCGGCACGTCGGTGTTCCTGTCCGCTTCGGCCGATATCGTTCCCGCCGCGCTGCTTCACAATCTGAAGCACAACCAGGTCCTTCACAGCCGAGTGATCATCCTCAACGTGAAAGTCGAGGAAGTCCCGCACGTGCCGCAAGAGAAGCGCATCGAGGTCCACGAGGCGGGGCACGGATTCTATCGCATGATCCTCCATTACGGGTTCATGGAAGAGGTCGACATCCCTGGAGCCCTCGCAAGTTCAAAGGCCCTGGGCGAACCGTTCAACATGATGAGCACCAGCTTCTTCCTCGGGCGGCAAAAGCTGATTCCGTCAAGAAAGTGCCGGGCATGGCACTGTGGCGCGAGAAACTGTTCTCGTGGATGCTAAAGAGCTCCGAAAGCGCGATGGAATTCTTCAAGCTGCCAACCAATCGAGTGGTCGAGCTCGGAAGCCAGGTCCAGATATGAACCCGGCGCTGCTGGTGCTCGCCGCCGCGGCGGCCGCGCCGAACCTGACCATCTGCCCCGACCGGCCGTCTAAGGCCAACGGCACCTGCACCGTGCCCGTGGGCCATTGGCAGCTCGAGGTTTCGGGCGCCGACTGGACGCACATGCGCGATTCCGGCGAGCGGGTGAACCTCACCAGCATCGGCCAGACATTCGTAAAGCTGGGGCTGAGCGAGCGCTCGGACGTCGAGGTCGGCTTCACGCCCTACGTTCACGTCCGGGCCAGCGGCGAGGGAACGCATGGCAGTGCGTCGGGTATCGGCGACGTGCTCGTGCGTTACAAGCAAAGGCTGACGGGCCCGAACTCCCCGGTGCAGGTCGGAGTGCTGCCGTTCGTCAAGCTGCCGACAGCCAGCCACGACATCGGCAACGGCAAGGTCGAGGGCGGAGTCGCGGTCCCGGCCAATTTTGCCGGGCCGGCCGGAGTCACGGTGACGATCGGGCCGGAAGTGGACGCACTGAGCGATGCGGACGGCCACGGCTATCACGCCGCGCTCACGAACCTCGTCAACCTGGGGTTCGCGCCGATCGACAAGATCGCGCTGTCGGCGGAGATCTGGAACAATTTGAACTTCGAGCGCCATGGGACGGTCCGGCAATGGTCCGCGGACGCGTCTGCGGCATTCCTGCCCACCAGGCAGCTCCAGATCGATGCCGGAGCGAATTTCGGATTGAACCGCGCGACCCCGGACGTCGAAGTCTACGCGGGCGCGTCGATCCTGTTCTGAGCGCTAAGCGGACCTAGCCGGTCGCGCGCCGGCATTGCGCCTGCGCTTATGCTCTTCGACCAGGAGCGGGTTGAGACGCTTGGCGATTTCCGTCCGCATCTGACGGCCGCTCAAATGACCGCTCACGGAAAGATAGTCCTCATCCCTGAGGCGTCGCTTCACCTGATCGAGCGAGCCGCACTCGGCCGCGAGGTCGAACGCCCGCTCAATGATGTTGGCGCGATCCACCGCAGTATTTTAGTCCGCCGCCCGGCCCGAACCATAACACAGGTCAGTCGGTACTGACCCGCAGGAGCCCCAAAAAGCAAAGAGGAGTGCGAAGCGGACCTCGCACTCCTCTCGGGAAGGTATTGTGAAGGCCCCCAGTAATAGAGGCTGGGGCGCGGCCCGCCAGATATCTAAAGTTCACCTTATCCAAGGATAGTGTGGCCAGGCCGCATCGGCGGCCGGCACGTGCCTACGGCTGTGCGGCGGCGGCGCGATGCGATATCCCTAGCCGCTGTGAGACGGGGTTCAGCTTCCATCAGGGCGGGTGATCGCGCTCGGCCGGCTGTTCATGGCCGCGCTGTTCCTGATCGCCGTGTGGCTCGAGCTCGGCAATCCCGCCGAAGCGCCGCCAGCAACCGCGATCCTGGCGGTCGCCTACATGTTCTTTGCCGCCGCGATCCTGGTGGCGACGTGGAACAGCTGGTGGGCCGACGCCCGCCTCGCCGGCGCCGCGCACAGCGCTCGACATCGCCATGTTCACGCTGATGGTGCTGCTCACCCAGGGCTACACCAGCCCGTTCTTCACCTTCTTCATGTTCCTGCTGCTGTCGGCGGCGATCCGCTGGGGGTGGAAGGCGACGGCTTTGACCGCGATGCTGTGACCTTGCTCTACCTGATCGTCGGGCTGGTCGACGTGAAGGCGACCGCGGATTTCAACCTCCAGCGGTTCCTGGTGCGCACCGGCCATCTGGTCATCTTGTCGCTGATCCTGATCTGGTTCGGGATCAACCAGTGGCGCTCGCGCTTCTCGCTCAGCGAGCGCGAGCTGCTCGCCAACCCGTCCGTGGACTATTCCCCGGTCGAGGCGTGCCTGCGCGCGGCCGTCGCCGCGGTCCGCGCATCGCGCGGCGCCTTTGCCTGGTGGGAGCAGGGCAACGACAGCAAGAGCGCGGCGACCCTTAGCGAAGGCGAGCTCGGCCAGGTGCCGCTCGATCGACCGCCGGTCGCCGATCCGGCGATGCAAAGTGCTGTTCCTCTACGATCTCGCAAGAAACCGCGCGCTGTGCCGCAAGCCCGAGCGCAGCCTGCACGCATTCGAAGCCGCTGACCGCGATCGACGCCGGTGCGGCAAGCACGCTGGCGCTGACCGAGGGGCTCGCGATCCCGGTGCGGACCGAGACCGGCAGCGGGACCCTGTTCCTCGAGGGTATCCCGGCGCTGTCGACCGACCATCTCGACCTTGCCGACCAGATCGCCGCCGACGTCGCCGCGCACATGCAGCGCCATGCGCTGATTCGCGCCGCCGAAGACAGCGCCGCGGCGCGCTCGCGCCTGTCGCTCGCCCGCGACCTCCACGACAGCGTCGTTCAGTTCCTCGCCGGCGCCGGCTTTCCGGCTGGAGGCGATGCGCCGAGCGCAGGGTTCCGGCGCCGACGTCGGGCCCGAGCTCGACGAATTGAAGCAGCTGATGCTCGAGGAGCAGGGCGAGCTTCGCGCTTTCCTCGCCGCGCTGCGCAGCGGATCGCGGATCGCGCTCGACGAGCTGGCCAACGACCTGCGCGGGCTGGCCGAGCGGCTGTCGAAGCAATGGAGCGTCAATTGCGCATTCTCGTCCGAGCCGGCGAGCGTGATGATCCCGACGCGGCTTCACCTCGACGCGCAGCAGCTGATCCGCGAAGCGGTCGCCAATGCGGTCCGCCATGCCGGAGCCAAGAGCATCAGCATCCGTCTGGCGGCCGATGCCGACGACATGCACTTGGTGTTCATCAACGACGGCGCCGCTTATCCCAAGAGCGAGGATGGGGGGCGGATGCCCAAGTCGCTGAGGGAGCGGGTCGAGGAGGCGGGCGGAGCGCTCGACCTGTCGCGCGGCATGGGCGTGACCCGGCTGACCATCGAGCTTCCGATCGCCGGAGATCGCCAATGAGCCGGATCCTGCTCGCCGACGACCACCCGATGATCCGCACCGCGCTGGAGGCGCTGCTGCGCGGCACCGACTTCGACATCGTCGCCACCAGCGCGACCGGCGAGGACGCGCTCAAGGACTATCGCGCGGGTCGAGCCCGACTTGCTGCTGCTCGACCTGCAGATGCCCGGCGGGACCGGGATGGAGGTGGTCCGCGCGCTCGGCTCCGCCGGCGCCAAGGTCAAGATCGTCGTGCTGACGGCGGGGATCGACGACGCCTCGCTGCTCGAGGCCAAGGCGCTCGGCGTGCGCGGGCTGGTGCTCAAGAACTCGGACCCGGCCTATCTTCTCGACTGCCTCGAGCGCGTGAAATCGGGCGGCACGTGGATCGACCCCGAGCTTCAGGCGCGGGTCGAGGAATTGAGCGGGACTCTGGCGGCCAGCCCGCGGCCGGCGCTGGCGCCGCGCGAGCGCCAGCTGATCGGCTTCGTCCGCAAGGGCCTGCGCAACCGCGAGATCGCCAAGGAGCTCGGAGTCACCGAGGGGACGGTGAAGGTCTATCTGCACGCGGTGTTCGAGAAGCTGGGGGTGAGCTCGCGAACCGAGCTTGCGGTCCGCGCCGACGAATTCCTCGCCGGAAGCTATTTGAAGAGCTAGCTCGCCATGCGCTTGGAGCTGAGGCCGACGACCATCTGGTTGGCGCGCTCGTAGGCGAGCGGCCTGCCGAACAGATAGCCCTGGATGGTGTCGCAGCCGAGGTCGCGCATGCGCTCGAAATCCTCGGCGGTCTCGACGCCCTCGGCGGTGATCGACATGCGGAAGCTCTTGGCGAGCTGGACGATCGACTGGATGATCGCGACATTCTCCGGCCGCGAGCCGGCCTCGCGGACGAAGCTGCCGTCGATCTTCAGTTTGTGGAACACGGCCTTGTTCAGATAGCCGATCGACGAATAGCCGGTGCCGAAATCGTCGAGCGCGATGCCGACGCCGAGCGCGCGCAGGCGCTTCAGCACGTCGAGGGTCGAGCCGTTGTCGCCGAGGAACACGCCTTCGGTGACCTCGAGCTCGATGCGGTTGCCGGGCAGCTTGTAGCGGGCGAGCGCTTCGCTGACGATGTTGGGCAGCGCGGGCAGGATGATCTGCTTGGGGCTGATGTTGAGCGCGACGGTGATCGGCTCGGGCCAGGTCGCGGCGGCGCTTGCAGGCTTCGTCGATCACCCATTCGCCGATCACCGGCCATCAGGCCGCTCTCCTCGGCGACCGGGATGAAGACGTTGGGCGGGACGTTGCCGCGCTGCGGGTGGTTCCAGCGGATCAGCGCCTCGAAGCCGATCAGCTTCTGGGTCTTGGCGTTGATCAGCGGCTGGAAGGCCAGATGGAACTGCTTGGCCGCGATCGCCTGGCGAAGATCGGCTTCGAGCCGGACGCGGTCTTCCTGCTCCGACTGCAGCTCGGACGAGAAATAGCGCGCGCAGCCGCGGCCGGCGTCCTTCGCCTGATACAGCGCGAGGTCGGCCTTGAGGATCAGATCGTCGACCGTGGCGCCGTCGATCGGGCCGAAGGCGCAGCCGATCGAGACGCCGATGCGGATCTCGGTCTGGTCGATCATGATAGGGCTCCTTGATCGCGTTGATGATGCGGTCGGCGAGCTGCTCGACCTTCTTGCGGCTCTGCGCGTCGATGACGACGATCGCGAACTCGTCGCCGCCCATGCGGCCGACATGGCCGTCGGCGCCGACCTCGTCGACCAGCCGCTTGGCGACCGCGCGAAGCACCGCGTCGCCCTTGGGATGGCCGAAGGTGTCGTTGACCGGCTTGAACCCGTCGAGGTCGAGGAACATGATCGCGCAGGGCACATTGCCGCTGGTCGCGCGCGCGCAGCGCCTCGCCGAGCAGCTGGCGGACGCGGCCGCGGTTGGGCAGGCCCGAAAGCACGTCGACGTTGGCGAGATGGGTCAGCCGCTCCTGGGTCTGGCGGATCTCGGTGATGTCGGAGCCGACCCCGCGGAAGCCCTCGAAGCGGCCGGCGGTGTCGATGATCGGGTCGCCGGCGATCGAGATCCAGCGCGTGCCGCGCGGCGTCTTCAAGTTCCATCTCGAGCGAATTGAACGGCTGCTTTTCGAGCAGCACGCGGCCGAGCTCGGCATGGCCGCCGAGCAAGGCGGGAAGCGAATGGCCGATGAGCTGCGCGGCCGGGCTTGCCGAGCAGCGCGCTCATCCGCGAGCTGATGTAGGTGACGCGGTTCTCGCCATCGACCTGCCACAGCCAGCCGACGCCGCGCTGCTCATATTCCTGGAGCAGCAGGCTGGCGCTCTCGCTCTGGCTGCCGACGTCGGCGTTGGTCTTGAGCTGGTGGAACGCCCAGCGCGCGACGGTCAGGACGCCGAAGATCGCGACGCCGAGAGTGAACAGGATCGAGAGCATGTGCTGGAACGGAACGGTGTGGCGGCCGAGCAGCAGCGATCCGCCGACGCCGCACGGTGAAGCCGACCATCCAGGCGGTCGCGCACGGCGGGATGACGACCAGGCCGAGCGCGCCGATGCCAAGGCCGGCCATGATCGAGGCGGTGATGACCTGGGTGCCCGGATCGAGCGTCGGGAACAGATAGAGCGGAAGGCTGAGCCAGACCGCGCGCGCGAAGCGCGACCTCGCCGACCAGCATCCACATCGGCACCCGGCGGCCGGAGCGGCCGACGCAGGTGATCGACTGGGTGCGCGGCGAGCTGCATCGCGCGCGAAATTGACGCCGCCGACCGCAAGCCGCCCAGGGCAACAGCCAGCGTCGGCGGCGCCACGTCCCACAGGTTGGCGGCCATCATCAGCGCGGCGACGATGTTGGCGGCCGCGAAGAATGGCGCGAGCTGGGCGCGCGAAATCAGCTGGACGTCGCGCAGCGGCGAACTTTCGGATTCGATCCCGCGAGCCGCGAGGCCAGCCGATTCACCGCCGGGAAGCCGGGCCGAAATCAAGCGCTTATAACGATCTGGAGCTTCGTACATCCGCCCGCCGTTCCACCTGTGCGCATGCAGGTTAGACAAAGAGAGTTTAAGGGCGGTTAAGGACGCGACAACGCAGTCTTCGTCTCACCGGCGAGGCCGCGGGAAGGACGCTCGCAAAGGCCGCCGCGCCGCCTCTATATCTGCGCGCAATGGCGACCGACAGCGCGACCCTCGACCGGCGGCAGGCACGCCAGCCGCGCCGCGGCCCGGCGACAGCCCCGAAGATCCGCTCGCCCGCGGCGCCGATCGCGCGCGGCATGGGCCTCGACCAGCCGTTCTTCGACGACAAGAACCGCGCCTTCTGGATCCTCCAGTCGATCGGCTGGAGCGGCTATTTCTTCCTCCGGACGCTTTCCGGCTTCGCCAATTCGATGGGCTGGATGCTGGCTGGTCCATACCCTGCTGCTGACCGCTGACCGGTTATTCGCTGACGCTTGCTGATGGCGTCGCTGTTCCGGCGGCTGATCAAGATGCAGGCCGTTGTGGACGCTGGTCCTTTCGCTCGCCATCGTGGTCATCGCCTCGGTCGCCTTCTCGGTCATCGAGACGTGGAGCTATCGCGACCTTCCTCAAGCCCGGCTCAAGCCCGGTCGGAGTCGAATATTTCGGCGCGATCCTGCTCAATTTCGCGCTGCTCGCCGCGTGGACCGCGCTCTATTACGGGATCAACTATTTCCTCCTGCTCGAAGACCAGATCCGCCAGCGCGAGAAGCTGGAGGGCCAGGCCTCGACCGCGCAGCTGGCGATGCTGCGCTACCAGCTGAACCCGCATTTCCTGTTCAACACGCTGAATTCGATCTCGACCCTGGTGCTTCTGAAGCAGACCGAGCGGGCCAACGCGATGCTCGCGCGGCTGTCGTCCTTCCTGCGCTACACGCTGGCCAACGAGCCGACCGCCAAGGTCACGCTGGCGCAGGAGGTCGAGACGCTGAAGCTCTACCTCGAAATCGAGAAAATGCGGTTCGAGGACCGCCTGCGGCCGCATTTCCGGATCGAATCCGAGACGATCGGCGCGCGGCTGCCCTCGCTGCTGCTCCAGCCGCTGATCGAGAATGCGATCAAATATGCAGTCACCCCGAGCGAGAACGGAGCCGACATCTGGATCACCGCAATGCCGCGAGGGCCAGGCGGTGAGGATCGAAGTCGCCGACAACGGCAACGGCGAAGGGCGCGGAATTCGCCGCCAGCCCGTCGACCGGCGTCGGACTGGCGAACATTCGCGACCGTCTGTCGCAAGCCTATGGCGCCGCGCATCGTTTCGAGACCAAGACAGAACGATCGGGGCGGGCTTCAGCGTTATCGTGGAAATTCCTTTCGAAACCGGAGACAATGCCTGATGAGCATCCGGACCATTTTGGTCGACGACGAACCGCTGGCGACGCAGGGCCTGCAGCTGCGGCTGCAGGCGCATGACGACGTCGAGGTCGTCGCCACCGCCGCCAACGGCCGCGAGGCGATCCGCCAGATCAAGACCCACAAGCCCGACCTCGTCTTCCTCGACATCCAGATGCCGGGGTTCGACGGCTTCTCGGTGATCCAGGGCCTGATGGACGTCGAGCCGCCGTTGTTCGTGTTCGTCACCGCTTATGGCGACCATGCGCTGCGCGCGTTCGACGCCCAGGCGGTCGATTATCTGATGAAGCCGGTCGACGAGGACCGGCTCGCGGCGACGATGGACCGGGTCCGCCAGCGGCTCGCCGAGAAGCGCAGCGCCGAGGAGGCCGAGCGGCTCAAGGAAGCGCTGGCGGAGCATGCGCCCGAAGCGGCCGAGGAACTGGCCGACGACCGCGCCCGACGGCCCGCGCGCCGAACCGCTACGAGAAGATGATCAACATCAAGGACCAGGGCCAGATCTTCCGGGTCGATGTCGACACGATCGAGCGGATCGACGCCGCCGGCGACTACATGTGCATCCAGACCGGCGACAACACGCTGATCCTGCGCGAAACGATGAAGGACCTCGAAAAGCGGCTCGACCCGCGGCGGTTCCAGCGCGTCCACCGCTCGACCATCGTCAACCTCGACCTCGTCCGGCAGGTCAAGCCGCACACCAACGGCGAATGCTTCCTGGTGCTGAATTCGGGCGCGCAGGTGAAGGTGTCGCGCAGCTATCGCGACGTCGTCGCGAGGTTCGTCCACTAATCCGGCGCGCGTGGGCGGGAGCGAATGATCGCGATCGCCGTCGCCGCGGCGCTCGTCGGTGCGCCGGCGGTGTGGTCATCTCCGCCGATCTCTTCGGATCAATTCGAATCGCATCCGGCCTTCGACCCGAGGACCGGCGACCTGTGGTTCGTACGCTCGACCCCGCAATTTCGCGGCTGGCGGATCAAGGTCAGCCGCTGCGGCAAGGAGGGATGGAGCAAGCCGGTCGACGCCCCGATCGCGGGCGACGAAGTCGAGGCCGATCCCTGGTTCAGCCGCGACGGCGGGAGCTTGTGGTTCATTTCGGCCCGAAGCGACAATGGCGCGAAGCGCAAGGACCTCGACATCTGGCGCGTTTCGCGCGGCCATGACGGCCGTTGGGGCAGACCCGAGCGGCTTCCGGCGCCGGTCAATTCGGCGGGACAGGAATGGTTCCCGCGCCCGGCGAGCGACGGCTGGCTCTATTTCGGCTCGGACCGTCCGGGCGGCTTCGGCAAGACCGACATCTGGCGAGCCCGCCAGGACCGGCGCGGCCGATGGAGAGTCGAAAATGCCGGTCCCAGCCTCAATACGGCGGGGGACGAGTATGAGCCGCTGCCTTCGCCCGACGGCAAGTGGATGCTGCTCAGCGCGGATGGCTATTATCGAAGCGACTGGGCCGCCAAGGGATGGAGCCCGCGCGTCAAGCTGGGCGAGGACATCAATGCCAATGGCAGCGAGATCGGCGCGGCCTTCTCGCCGACCGGCAAGTCGTGGCTGTTTGCCCGCGACATGAAGGACGGACGCTCGGGCGAATTGCTGCTCGCCGGGGAGCGGGAGGCCTGGCCGAGAGCCTGCCCGCGCAAATAAGTCTAAAGCGTTGCCGGAAGCCTGACGGTGACGCTGGTTCCTTCCCCGACAACGCTTCTGATGTCGAGCGTTCCGCGATGCCGCTCGACGATATGCTTGACGATGGCGAGGCCCAGGCCCGTGCCGCCGGATTCGCGGCTGCGCGCGTTGTCGACGCGGTAGAAGCGCTCGGTCAGGCGGGGCAGGTGCTCGCGCGCGATGCCGGGGCCATGGTCGGTCACGGTCAACGCAGCCGCGCCGGGCAGAGTCTCGGCGGAGATTTCGATCGTCGAGGAGGCTCGCCGTGCAGCCGTAGCGCACCGCATTGCTGAGCAGATTGTCGATGATTTGCACCAATTGCGCGCGGTCGCCGCGGACCGCCGGAAGGTCATCGGGCAATTGAACGACAAACTCGCAGCGCCTCGGATTTTGGCGCCATCCGGGCATTGGCGACCGCTGCATCGACGATATCGTCGAGCGACACGCTCTCCGCAGGCGCCAGGAAACGCTCGGCCTCGATCCGCGACAGGCTCATCAGATCCTCGATGATCCGGACCATTCGCCGCGCTTCGTCGCGAATGGTCGCGCCGAAGCGCAAACGCGTGTCGGCGGGAAGATCGCGCTCGTCGGCGAGGGTTTCGGCATAGCCGAGGATTGTCGAGAGCGGCGTACGCAGTTCATGGCTGGCGTTGGCGACGAAATCGACCCGCATCTTTTCGGCCGACACCGCGGCCGAGCGGTCGGTCATCCGGACCAGCACCGAATCGCCGTCGAGCCGGCGCACGTTGAGGCGCCACGACCGGCCAAGCTCGCCGATGCCGGTGACGTCGATGTCGTCGGACCTACGCGAGAGGATATGCTCGAGCGCCTGCGGGTGGCGGATCGCGAGGCGCACGTCGCGGCCCTCGATCCCGCTTCCCAAGAGCTTGCGTGCCGCGACGTTGGCGAGCCTGACGATACCCCGCTCGACCAGAAGCGCGGGCTCCTCGAGCGAATCGACCAGCGACTGAATGCTGGGGGCCGGCACAACCATCGGCCCGTGTTTAGCCGATCGCCCCGCCCGAGCCACATCCCAGCGGAATTTCACCGCCGTACCGGCCTAACCGGGACCACCGGCTCAGCCTTCACTATCGAGCGAATATCCGGCCGAACGGACGGTCCGGATGAGATCCGTGCGCCCGTCGCTGTTGAGCGCCTGGCGCAGCCGCCGGACATGCACGTCGACGGTGCGTGCGTCGATATCGGGATCGTGCGACCAGACCGCGTCGAGCAGGCGCTCGCGCGAGAAGACGCGGCCGGGATGCTCGAGGAAATGCTTGAGCAAGCGAAACTCGGTCGGCCCGATGCGGCACCGGCGTGCCGTCGCGCCGCACGCGGTGGGCGGCGACGTCCATCTCGATGTCGGCATAGGACAGTTGCTCGCCGGCGAGCGCCGGACGGACCCGGCGAAGCACCGCGCGAGACGCGCGCGACCAGCTCGCGCGGGCTGAACGGCTTGGTCACATAATCGTCGGCGCCGGTCTCGAGCCCGCGGATGCGGTCGCTTTCCTCGCCGCGCGCGGTCAGCATCATGATCGGCACGTTGGCCGTGGTCGAACGGCGGCGAAGGCGGCGGCAAACCTCGATCCCGCTGATCCCCTCGATCATCCAGTCGAGCAGGATGACGTCGGGCTTGACCTCGTCGACCAGGATCAAGCGCTTCCTCGCCGTCGCCGGTGCGGGTGACGTCGTAGCCGGCCCGTTCGAAATGGAAAGTGACGAGGTCCGCCAGCGCGCGGTCATCCTCGACCAGAAGAAGACGCTTGTTAGCCATCGTCAGTTACTCGCCAGCTGTGAATTCGCGACGCGGCCGATCGGCCATGTGCTCGCCGGTCGCCGCGATAATAGACCATCTCGGCGATGTTGGTGGCGTGGTCGCCGACCCGCTCGAGGTTCTTGGCGACGAACAAGAGGTGCGCCGACTGGCCGATATTGTGCGGATTTTCCATCATGTGCGTGAGCAAGGTGCGGAAGATCGAATCGTAGAAATCGTCGACCGCCTGGTCGCGTTCGCACACCCGAAGCGCGGCCTCGCGCATCGCGCTCGATGAATGCGTCGAGCACGTCGTGGACCATCCCGGTCGCGATCCGCGCCATTTCGGGAAGCAGCGACAGGGGCTCGATCTTGCCCGCATTTTCGAGCAGCGGGACGCGCTTGGCGATGTTCTTGGCATAATCGCCGATGCGCTCGACCACGCCCGAGATCTTGAGCGCCGCGACGACGTCGCGAAGGTCGGCCGGCCATCGGCGCGCGCAGCGCGATCAGCTGGACCGCGCGGCGCTCGGTCTCGATCTCGAGCACGTCGAGCTTCTTGTCGTTCTCGACGACGCGCTGGGCGCCCTCGATGTCGCGCTGGATGAGGCAGCGCATCGCCTCGCCGATCGCATGTTCGGCAAGGCCGCCCATCTGGCTGATGAGGCGCGCGCAGGCGATCGATGTCCTCGTCGAACGCCTTGAGCGTATGTCCGCTGGCCTGCTGCATGGCTTTGCTCCGATCAGCCATAGCGGCCGGTAATATAGTCCTGGGTGCGCTGTTGGCGCGGATTGGTGAAGATTTCCGAGGTCTTGCCGTATTCGACCAGCTCGCCGAGGTGGAAGAAAGCGGTCCGCTGCGACACGCGCGCGGCCTGCTGCATGTTGTGGGTGACGATCGCGATCGCGTAGCGGCCGCGAAGCTCGTGGATCAGCTCCTCGATCTTGGCGGTGGCGATCGGATCGAGCGCCGAGCAGGGCTCGTCCATCAGGATCACTTCGGGATCGACCGCGATCGCGCGGGCGATGCACAGACGCTGCTGCTGGCCGCCCGACAACGCGGTCCCGCTTTCCTGCAGGCGGTCCTTGACCTCGTCCCACAGGCCGGCGCGCTTCAGGCTCTTCTCGACGATCTCGTCGAGCTCGCGCCTTGGATCTGAGCGAGGCCGTGGATGCGCGGGCCGTAAGCGACATTCTCAAAGATCGACTTGGGGAACGGATTGGGCTTCTGGAACACCATCCCGACGCGGGCGCGGAGCTGCACCACGTCCATGTCCGAGGTCGTGATGTCCTCGCCGTCGAGCTCGATGCGGCCGGTCACGCGCGCCGAGGGGATGGTGTCGTTCATCCGATTGAGGCAGCGCAGGAAGGTCGACTTGCCGCAACCCGACGGGCCGATGAAGGCGGTGACCAGATCGTCGTAGATCTTGATCGAGACGTCCTTGAGCGCCTGCTTGTCGCCGTAGAAGACGCTGACGTCGTTGGCGCGCATCTTCGGCTCGCGGCCGGTGTCGAGCGCACTCGTCCGGCGTCGTGGATGCAGCTGAGACACGTCGACGGGCGGCGCGGGCGGTTCATCGGCATGCGGACGACTCGCCTCGACCTGCGACGGCCGCGGCTTCGCTGCGACGCGTCCGCGTCGATGGCCGCCGATGGGCTCGGCGTCGTGGGCGTGATCGGCATCTTTTCTTTCATCTGCATCACCAGCGGCGCTCGAAGCGGTTGCGAAGGTAGATGGCGAGGCCGTTCATCAGCAGCATGAACAGCAACAGGACGATGATCGCCGCGCTGGTCTTCTCGACGAAGCCGCGGTCGACCTCGTCGGACCACAGGAAGATCTGGACCGGCAGCACGGTCGCCGGGATCGGTGATCCCGCCCGGCGGCGCGGCGATGAATGCGCGCATGCCGATCATCAGCAGCGGCGCGGTCTCGCCCAAGCGCGCGGGCCATGCCGATGATCGTGCCGGTGAGGATTCCCGGCAGCGCCAGCGGCAGCACATGATGGAAGGTCACCTGCATCTTCGACGCGCCGACGCCCAGCGCAGCGTCGCGGATCGACGGCGGCACGGACTTGATCGCGTTGCGGCCGGCGATGACGATCACCGGCATGGTCATCAGCGCGAGCGTCATGCCGCCGACCAGCGGCGCCGAGCGCGGCAGGTTCATGACGTTGAGGAACACCGCGAGGCCGAGCAGGCCGAAGATGATCGAGGGAACCGCGGCGAGATTGTTGATCGATACCTCGATCGCGTCGGTCCAGCGATTCCGCGGCGCGAACTCCTCGAGATAGATCGCGGCGAGGACGCCGATCGGGAAAGCGAGGGCCATCGTCACCAGGATGGTGAGGAAGCTGCCCTTGAGCGCCCCCCACACCCCGACCGCCGACGGGTCGGTGGCGTCCGACGCTGTCGAGGAAATTGGTGTTGAAGGCGCGTCGGAGCGCGCGCTTTCGCCTTGAGCTGCGTCGACCATCCGCTCGCTCGCCGCATCGCCCTCGTCCTTGGCGGCGATGTCGATCTTGCTTGCCGACCGGCAGCCACAAGGTCGCCTTGCCTTTGAGCATGTCGGGATTGCGCGACGATCTCCCGGGTCGAGCACGCGTGATCGCGGCATCGCCGAACATGTCGGCCGCGCCGCGGCCGTAAGCGGCAGTCGCGGCCTTGGAGATCGCGCCTTCGAGGTCGGTCGAGGCGACCGTCTGCTCGGCGTCCGGGCCGCGCAGGTCGCCGGGTCGAGGAACAGGTCGGATCTTGATGAAATCGATCGGCAGCGCGGCTTCGTAATGAATGAAGCCGCCGAGGCCCTTCGAGCCATGGTGATAGAGCAGGAAGGCGAGGAACAGCACCGAGACGGCGACCGCGGCGAAGCCGAGCGCCTGGAACCGGCGCTCGGCTGCATAGCGGCGACGCGTGCGCCGGTGCATCGACTCGCCGGTCCAGCGGCTGGGCGCGGTGCTACTCATATTGCTCCCGGTAGCGGCGCACGATGTGCAGCGCGATGAGGTTGAGGAGCGAGCGTGATCAGGAACAGCGCCAGGCCGAGCGCGAAAGCGGCGAGCGTCTTGGCGCTGTCGAATTCCTGGTCGCCGGTCAGAAGCTGGACGATCTGCGCGGTGACCGTGGTCACGCTGGCGAACGGATTGGCGGTGAGGTTGGCGGCAAGGCCCGCGGCCATGACCACGATCATCGTCTCGCCGATCGCGCGGCTGACCGCGAGCAGGATGCCGCCCATGACCCCGGGCAGCGCGGCGGGAAGCAGCACCTTGCGGATGGTTTCCGATTTGGTCGCGCCCATCGCCAGGCTGCCGTCGCGCATCGCCTGCGGCACCGCGGCGATCGAATTGTCGGCCATCGAGCTGATGAACGGGATGATCATGATGCCCATGACCGAGGCCGGCGGCGAGCGCGCTTTCGCTGCTGGCCGAGTTGATCCCGATCGACAGTGCCGAAGTCGCGCACCATCGGGGCGACGGTCAGCGCGGCGAAATAGCCGTAGACCACGGTCGGCACGCCGGCGAGAATCTCGAGGATCGGCTTGAGCCAGGAGCGCACCCGCGGATGCGCATATTGCGTCAGATAGATCGCGCTCATCAGCCCGAGCGGGACCGCGACGATCATGGCGATGATCGCGCCGATGAAGAAGGTGCCCCACAGCAAGCGGGATCGAGCCGAACGCGCCCGACGAGCCCGCCTGGTCGGCGCGGATCGCGGTTTGCGGGCTCCATTCGAGTCCCGAACAGGAAATCGACCGAGCGGGTACGAGCTGGAAGAAGCGCAGGCTCTCGAACATCAGCGAGAGCAGGATTCCGAGCGTCGTCAGGATCGCGATCAGCGAGGCCGCGAACAGCACGACCATCAGCCATCGCTCGACTCCGCGTGCGGGCGCGGAACTGCGGCGAGGTCCGGCGCAGCGCGAACGCCGGCGCCGAACAGCGCGACGAGCGATCGCGACGGCGCCGCCGATCAGCGCATAGCGCGGTCTCGGCATCGCGGACACGCGGGCGCGAGGCTCGAGGATTCGGGATTGAAGCCCTGCTCGCGCTGGCCGTGGGCGATCTCGCGCGCCTCGGACAGGATCGAATTCGCGCTGCATCGTCGAAGTCGGGAAGCGCCCGGCCCTCCGGGGCTCGCGAGCACCGCCTGGTCGACCATCCGCGACTGCATCGGCGCCCAGACGGCAAGCAGGAGCAGCGCCGGGATCGCCGCCCACAGCGCCGCATAGGCGCCGTGATAGACCGGCAGCGAGTGGAGCCGGCCGCCGGCGCGCAACCGGCGGGCGCGCGAATAGCCGACCCAGCCGGCCGCGACGGCGACGATCAGGATCGCGACGAAGCGCAAGACCGAGGCTCATGCGCCCGCCGCCCCGCTTATTTCAGCCGCGCCCGGGTCGAGCGGCTTGAGCGCGCCCGCCTGCTGCGCCGCCGCCGTCGGCGTCGGCGCCGCCGAACGGCACCAGGCCGCGGCGCTCGAGCGGGCCGCCCTTGCCCCACATCTTGGCGTATGCGGCGACGAAATCGCGCATCTTGGGCTTGGCGCGCATGTGCTCGCCCTTGAGGTAGATGTAGAGCTTGCGCGCGCCGGGATAGGTGAGGTTGGCGATCGTCTCCTCGGTCGGAGCGACGCCGGCGATCTTCACCGGCCGCACCTTGTCGGCATTCTGCTCGAGGTAGGAGTAGCCGAGGACGCCGAGCGTGCCCGGGTCGCCGGCGACCTTCTGGACCATCAGATTGTCGTTCTCGCCCGCTTCGACGTAGGCGCCGTCCTCGCGGATCTTGGTGCAGATCTGCTTGTGCTGGTCCTCGTTGCTCTTCTTGAGCGCCTTCATCGCCGGATCGGTGTCGCAGCCCTTTTCGAGATAGAGGTCGGCGAGGCTGTCGCGGGTGCCCGAGGTCGGCGGCGGGCCGAGGACGCGGATCTTCACCGCCGGAAGCGACGGATTGACGTCCTTCCAGGTCTGCGCCGTGTTCGGCGCCCTTGCCGAACGGATTGGCGGCGAGCGCCTTGTAGATGTCGGCCTGGGTCAGGTTCATCGCCGGGCCGCTGTTCGATTCGATGATCGTCAGGCCGTCGATCCCGACCGGGACCTCGATGACCTGTCTTGACGCCGTTCTGCTGACGCAGTCGTCGATACTCGCTCTTCTTGATCGCGCGCGAGGCGTCCTCGATGTCGGGAAACTGGCTGCCGACGCCGGCGCAGAACAATTTCATGCCCGCGCCGGTGCCGGTCGATTCGACGATCACGTTGATGCCCGGATTGGCGCGCATGAAATCCTCCGCGACGGCCTTGGTGAACGGATAGACGGTCGACGAGCCGACGATCTGGATGCTCGTTGGCGGAGCCGCCGCCGCCGCGACGATGTTCGATCCGCATGCAGCGAGCAGCGCCGCAAGCGGCAGCGCGATCATCGTCCTGTTCACCGATTTCAACTCCATTTTCCGGAAAGGCCCTCGGGACGCCGTAGCGGCGATCGGACGACACGCTCTGTGACAGTTTTGTTGCGTTTTTGTGACAACGCTGCCGCGGATTGCGCGCGGGCCAGCCGGAGCCTAGGCGCGCTGCGTCCTATGGCCAGCAAATTTGAAACCTTCGCGGCGCTCCATGTGCCCGGCGACCCGCTGGTGCTGTTCAATGTCTGGGACGCGGGAGCGCCGAGGCGGTGGCCAAGGCCGGAGCGAAGGCGCTCGCCACCGGAAGCCATCCGGTGGCGCGATGGCCAATGGCTTGGCCGACGGGCGAGCAGGTGCCGATCGAGTTCGCGCTCGCCAACGCGGGGCGCATCGTCAAAGGCCGTCGAGCTGCCGCTGACGGTGGATTTCGAGGGCGGATACGCCAAGGGCGCGGCCGGATTGGCGGCCAATGGCCGGCGGCTCGCCGAAACCGGTGCGATCGGGTGCAATTTCGAGGACCAGATGGTCGGCGACGGATCAGCTCTACGAGCTTGCCGAACAGGCCGACCGGATCGCCGCGCTCCGTGCGGGAGTGGGCAGTGACTTCTTCATCAACGCCCGCACCGACCTGTTCCTAAAGGTCAAGCCGGAGGCGCATGATGCCGTGCTCGCCGACCAGGCTATCGAGCGCGGCAAAGCCTATGCGGCGGCCGGTGCGAACGGCATGTTCATTCCCGGCCTGGCCGATCTTTCGCTGGTCGAACGGATTTGCAGCGCCGTCGACTTGCCGGTCAACGCCATGCATCTGCCCAGCGGGCCAAGCCGGTCGGATTGGGCGGGCGCAGGCATCGTCCGGGTCAGCCACGGGCCCTTCCCGTTCATGACGATGCAGAAATGGCTGACCGGAGAGGCGCGCGCAGCGCTGGCCTAGGCTTTCGCCGTCCGCCGCCACCACCTCGTGCGCGGCCCGGACTTGAGCACGGTCTTGCGGAACAGGCTGGCGCCGAGACGCAGGATCACCGCCACCCAGACGATCTGCCACAGGATCGCGACGAGGTGGGGCCACAGTTCCGGCTGTCCGGCAGCGCGCGCGATCATCGCCAGCGGCGAGGACAAAGGGAAGACCGCGGCCGCGAGCCCGAGGGTCGAATTGGGCGATTGTGCCGCGGCGGCCGCAAACCCGAAAATCAGCACCTGGCCGAAAGTGACCGGCATCGACAGCGTCTGCACTTCGCGAACCGTCGAAGCCTGCGCGCCGATGGTCAGGAACACCGCCCCCAGCAGCAGATAGTTCATCCCGAAATAGACGATCGTGAGGACAAGGAACGTGGGCCAGCCGACTGCCGGCGGCGGCAGCGCGGCAAGGCCTCCCGTCTTGAGCGATGCAACCGCCACGGCGCCGGCCGCGGTCCATACGATCAGCCCCAGGACCGAGGCAGCGAGCATCGCGAACAGCTTCCCGACGAACAGGGACTTCGACCGGAACGGCCGCCGCGACGACCTCGATGATCTTGTTCGATTTCTCTTCGACCATTTGCGACAGCAGCATGGTCGAAAGGAGCAACGTCAGGATGAACAGGACGGTCTGCGCGACCTGGCCGGTCGCGTCGCGGTCCCTCGACATCGACCCCGCCGTTTCCTCGGTAGGCTGGACCTCGAGCTCCGGCCGCTTCACCGATGCACTGGCGGCGTCAGCAAGGATCAACCGCATTTGGCCGGCAGTCGTCCCGTTCGTATGGATATTGCCGGTAAGCCGCGGATGGTCGGGAAGCCCGGCCAGGACGGCCTGGGGTGGATCGGCCGAAGCCAGGAAGCGCTTTTGCTGGGCCTCGACATCGCTTTGGGCGTCGAAGCGCTCGAGATCTACTAGCCGGCCTTGGCCGATGGCTTCGCCGAGACGGTCGCGCGCCGCCTCGAGCGGGGCGAACTCCGCCTGCGAGGCGATGACGGCAACCGTCGATTTGTCGCGCTGGCTGGCGGTGCCGCCGATGATGCCGCCGAAAACGCCCCCGAACAGCAGCGGAAAGAGCGGGCCGAGCAGAAAGAACAGGAAGGTCTTCGAAAGCACAGTCGCGGTGAAGTCGCGCCGGGCGATGACAAAGGCGCCACGCAGAACCTTCCTCATTGCGGCTTCTCCTCGCCCATCGCGGCCGCGGCCGCTTCGCCGGCGATGGCGACGAAGGCATCGTGGAGGCCGGGCCGTTCGATAGCCAAGGCCTCGATCCCGGCACCGCCGTCGATCAGCGCCTTGAGCAGCGGCTCCGGCCCACTCTCCGGGAGCTCGAAGACTATCTCGCCGCCCTCATGGCGCGCATTGGGCGGGATCGCAGCCAGCCACTCGCCGTCCTTGGAGCGGGTACGCAGGCGAACGATCGGCCGCAGCCGGCCGCGAGCTTCGTCGACGCTGCCATCGAACACGACCTTGCCTTTGGCGACGATCGCGACCCGCTCGCACAGGCGCTCGGCATGGGCGATCACGTGGGTCGAGAAGATCACCGTCGCGCCCTCGTCGGCCTCGCGGCGGATCAATTCCTCGAGCCGCGCCTGATTGATCGCGTCGAGGCCGGAAAAAGGTTCGTCGAGCACGATCAGCTTCGGCTTGTGAATGATCGTGCCAAGCAGCTGGACGGTCTGCGCCATTCCCTTCGAGAGCGTGCGGATCGGCTTTTTTGCCCAATCGCCCAGGCCATGCTCCTGCAGCAGCACCTCGGCACGGCGGCGGGCCTCGCGCAGCGGCAGGCCGCGAAGCGCGCCCATGAAGGCGATGGCGTCGCGCGCGTGCATCGCCGGATAGAGACCGCGCTCCTCGGGCAGATAGCCGATCTCCTGGGCGGCATCGAGCGGGCGCTGGCGGCCGAGCACGCGGCGCGTGCCGCTCGACGGGTCGATGATCCCCAGCAGCATCCGCAGGACGGTGGTCTTGCCAGCGCCGTTGGGTCCGAGCAGGCCGTAAATCGATCCGGTCGGGACGGTGAGGCTGACCCCGTCGACCGCCCGGGTGTCGCCGAAATCCTTGACCATGGCGACGGTTTCGACAGCGATGTCGTCGCGGATGTGCTGGGCCTGGCGAAGCACTGAAATTCCTACGGAAAGCTGAACGAACCGGCTAATGGAGCCACGTGGCTACCAACGAAAGCCTTGAGGAAGCAATAAGGGCCGAGGCCGAGCGGCTCGGCTTCGTGGAATGCGGGTTTGCTCGCGCCGATGCAGCGGACGCGGCGGGGCTCGACCTCAGGCGCTGGCTCGAGGCGGAACGTCACGGAACGATGGGCTGGATGGAAAGCCGCGCCGACCAGCGCGTTTCCGCCCGTGCGCTGTGGCACGACGCCAGATCGGCGATCGCGCTGGCGATGAGCTATGCGCCGGCGGACGATCCGCTCGCACTCGCCGGTCGCGGCGAGATCGGGCGGATCTCGGTCTATGCGCAGGGCGGCGACTATCACAAGACGGTCAAGAAGGCGCTGAAGGCGCTCGCCCGGTTCATCGTCGCGCGGGCGCCCAGCGAGCTCAAGGTGTTCGTCGACACCGCGCCGGTGATGGAAAAGCCGCTCGCGCAGGCGGCGGGCATCGGCTGGCAGGGCAAGCATACCAACCTCGTTTCGCGCGAGCATGGGAGCTGGCTGTTCCTCGGCGTGATCCTGACCAGCCTCGAGCTGGAAGCCGGATGCGCCGGCCGGTCACGGCCAACATTGCGGGACTTGCCACCGATGCCTCGACGTCTGTCCCGACGCAGGCATTCGACGGTCCGCACCGGATCGATGCGCGCAAGTGCATTTCCTATCTGACGATCGAGCATGACGGGCCGATTCCGCTCGAGTTCCGGGAGGCGATAGGCAACCGCATCTACGGCTGCGACGATTGCCTGGCGGTATGCCCGTGGAACCGGTTCGCCGACGCAGCCGCCGCGAACCGCGCGTTCCTGCCGCGGGCCGAACTTGCGGCGCCGCGGCTCGCCGACCTGCTGGCGCTCGACGATGCGGCCTTCCGGGAGATGTTCGCGGGCTCGCCGATCAAGCGGATCGGCCGCGACCGGATGATCCGCAATTGCCTGATCGCGGCAGGGAACAGCGGCGATCCTTCACTGGCCAGCGCCGTTCGGCCGCATTTGGCCGATCCCGACGCGGTCATCGCCGAGGCGGCGCGCTGGGCGCTGGCTCAGATACGGCTTTCGAGCGCGGAGACGCAGGCCGCCTGATCGGTGTCGGCGCCGGAGGGCAAGCGCGCATCGACGTGCGCCACACGTTCGATCCCGCCGCCCGGCGGAATGTAGAGGTAGGCGTCGAGCACGCAGCGGCTCGAGCGGAACTGGAGCTTCAGCCCCGCACCTTCGCGCACCTGGAGCGCCGGATTGCCGAAATGGCTGAGCAGATCGGCCGCGGTGAGGCCGAGAAGCCCGGTCGCCACGCGCGGCGGGCGGGCGGTGCCGGCCGGCTGGGCGACCGGCTGCTGGGGCGCAGTCGCGCAACCGGCGACGAGCAAGGCGAAAGCGGGGAGGATGCGGCGCATGGTTCGACGATGCATGCCCAAGCATCGCGAGGCAAGGTTGCGGGCAGCTGAACGCTTGGGCTAGGCGCCGCCGATGAACGATACCCGCCTCGACGTGCTCACCATCGGCAATGCGATCGTCGACGTGATCGCCGACGCCGACCGACGACTTCCTCGCCGCCGAGGGGCTGACCAAAGGGTCGATGCGGCTGATCGACGCCGATCGAGGCCGAGCGGCTGTACGCCCACATGGGCCCGGCGCGCGAAGTCAGCGGCGGCTGCGCCGGCAACACCGCCGCCGGGATCGCGGCGCTCGGCGGTCGCGCCGGCTTCGTCGGCCAGGTCGCGCCCGACCAATTGGGCGAATTCTACATCCACGACCTGCGTGCCGCGGGGGTCGAGTTCACCACGCCCGCGGCCGAAGTCGGCGAGCCGACCGCGCGATCGATGATCCTGGTCACCCCCGACGGCCACCGGACGATGAACACCTTCCTCGGCGCCGCGCAGCACCTGCCGGCGAGCGCGCTCGACGAGGCGCAAATCCGGGACGCCGCGGCGATCTACCTCGAAGGCTATCTGTGGGACCCCGAAACGCCGCGCTACGCGATGATCCGAGCGATCGAAGTCGCCCGCTCGGCCGGGCGCAAGGTCGCCTTTTCGCTGTCCGACACCTTCTGCATCGAGCGCCACCGCGACGGCTTCAACGCGCTCATCGACGGCGGCAAGATCGACATATTGTTCGCCAACCAGGCCGGAGATCGAGATGCTCGCGGGCGTGCCGCACCTCGACAGCGCGGTCGAGGCCGTCAGGGGCAAGGTCGAGACCCTGGTCGTCACCCGCGGCGAGCAGGGCGCGCTCGCGACGCGCGGGCAATATCTTGCGCGAGGTGCCGGCGGAACCGGTCGGCGAATGTGGTCGATACGACCGGCGCGGGCGACCTGTTCGCGGCCGGCTTCCTCGCCGGCTACACGCGCGGGCAAGAGCCTCGAGCAGTCGCTAAGGCTCGGCGCGATCGCCGCCGCCGAAGTGATCCAGCATTACGGCGCGCGCCCCGAGGCGGACCTCAAGGCGCTCGCCGGAGAAGCTTGTTCGGCCTAAGGCCGGATGACCGGCTTGCCGCTCTCGTCGCGCGGTGCGTCCTCGGGGAAGTAGGGCGTCTCTTCGTCGGCGATCACCCCGTGGCCCTTGGCCAGCTTCGAATTGTGCATGCCGTAGACGAAATAGAGCACGATCATCGCCAGCGGTGTACCAGGCGAAGAACACCAGCACCCGGTTTCGACCGTGAAGATCAGCGCGAAGCAGCGTGACAATCCCGAGCGCCGGAATCACCGGATAGAGCGGCACCCTGTAGCCGCGCGGGATATCCGGATGGGTCCGGCGGAGCCAGATCACCGTCAGGCAGACGATGCCGAACGCGGCGAGCGTTCCGACCGAGGTCATGTCGCCGAGGAATGTTGATGTCGAAGAAGCCGGCGGCGCAGGCGACGAGCGAGGCCGACGACCATGGTGTTGATCCACGGCGTGCGGAACTTCGGGTGGACGCGCGAGAAGACCTTCGGCAGCAGGCCGTCGCGCGCCATCGTGTAGAAGATGCGGGTCTGGCCGTACATCAGCACCAGGATGACCGAGGTGAGGCCGATGATCGCGCCGACCTTGATGGTCTTGGCGAACCACGCCCATTGCGGGCCGAAGGCATCGACCGCGACCGCGACCGGATCGGGCACGTTGAGCGACTTGTAGTTGACGATCATCGTCAGGACGATCGACACCAGGATGTAGATGACCGTGCAGGCGACAAGGCGAGCCGATGATCCCGAACGGCATGTCCTTGCCCGGGTTCTTGGCTTCCTGGCCGGCGGTCGAGACGGCTTCGAACCCGATGTAGGCGAAGAAGACGATCGAGGCGGCGCGGAGGATTCCGCTCCAGCCGAACTCGCCCTTGGCGCCGGTCGGCGGCGGAATGAACGGGTCCCAATTGGGCGTGTAGGTGGGCAGATTCTTGAGGATGATGAAGCCGCCGACGAGGATGAAGGCGACCAGCACGGTCACCTTGATCGCGACGATCGCATTGTTGAACTTGGCCGATTCCGAGACGCCGATCACGAGCAGGATGGCGAGCGCGGCGCAGACCAGGAAGGCCGGCAGGTTGAACAGATAGACGACCGGCGCGCCGTTCACGAGCACGTCGACCCCGTCCTTTTGCAGATGGTGGCCCATCGGTCCGGTCAGTGCGGCGGGGATGTGGAGCCCGATGTCGCCGAGCAGGCTGACCATATAGCCCGACCAGCCGACCGCGACGACCGAGGCGGCGAGGCCATATTCGAGCAGCAGCAGCGCGCCCATGACCCAGGCGGCGAACTCGCCGATGGTCGCATAGCTGTAGGTGTAGGCTGAACCCGACACCGGCAGGGTCGAGGCGAGCTCGGCGTAGCACAGGCCGGCGAAGGCGCAGATGATGCCCGCGATAGCATAGGAGATCAGAACCGCCGGGCCGGCATGAAGCGCGGCGGCGTTGCCGGTGCGGACGAAGATGCCGGCGCCGATGATGCAGCCGATGCCGAGGAACACCAGGTTCCACGGCCCGAGCGACCGCTTGAGCTCGCTGGTCGCGGTTTCTTGCTGGATCTGGGCGACGCTCTTGCGCAGTCCCATGCGCCCAAGCAGACCAAGACGGCGCGGTGCGGCACTCGCCATTCGTTCTCCCCTCGTAACATAGATGTCATTGGCGCGACCCTAGCGGCTGAACCGGTCAGGGCAATCCTTAATCCCCGCGCATTTCCCCCGGATGAACCTACCCTGCGAGCATCGGCCCCAGCGGGCGGCCGCCGAAGATGTGGACGTGGAGATGCGGCACTTCCTGGCCGCGAGTTGAGGCCGACGTTGGCGAGCACGCGATAGCCCTGGCGACCAGCCCGGCATCGCGCGCGACCTTCCCGACCGCGCGAACGAAGCCGGCGATTTCCGCGTCCGACGCGCGCTCCGAAAAATCGTCCCACGAGACGTACGGGCCCTTTGGGAATCACCAGGATGTGGATCGGCGCGAGCGGGTTGATGTCGTGGAAGGCGAACGCGTAATCGTCCTCATAAACTTTGTTCGACGGGATCTCGCCGCGCAGGATACGGGCGAAGATGTTGGCTTCGTCATAGGGCAGCGTCGCGTCGATCGGCATTCGCATGACTCCGCTTGACCGGGCTAACCCGCTCGCTACCACCCTTGAGGCATGAGCGAGGAGACGCCCGAAAGCCTGATCCCGTACGATGAGATCGTGCAGGATGCGCTGCGGACGGTGGTCGGGCGCGTGCTTGGCGAAGTCGAGCAGATCGGGCGGGCTGCCCGGCGACCATCATTTCTACATCACATTCAAGACCGCGCTGCCGGACGTCGCCATCCCCAAGCATTTGATCGAGCGGTTCCCCGACGAGATGACGATCGTCATCCAGCACCGCTTCTGGGATCTGAAGGTCGAGGAAGACGGATTTTCGGTCGGCCTGTCGTTCAGTGGCGCTGCCGGCGACGCTGCACGTGCCCGTTTGCAGCGGTCACCGAGTTCCATCGACCCGGCGGTCGATTCGCCCTGACCTTCCAGGCCAATGCCGCGGAGGAGCCGGAGGAGCCCGAGGACGCCGAGAACGACGCGCCCAAGCCCGAGACGGTCGACGATGGCTCGAATGTCGTCTTCGGTGGACTTTACTCGAAGAAGACAAGTAATGGAGGCGGCACGCGCATCGGAAAGCGACAGCTTCGGACCGATCGAAGTCCCCGCCGACGCCTATTGGGGCGCTCAGACCGAGCGCTCGATCGAGAATTTCCCGTTCGGACCGCGCGAGCAGATGCCGCGCGAGATCGTCCACGCTCTGGGCTTCATCAAGCAGGCCGCGGCGCGGGTGAATGCGCGCATCGGCGGACTCGAGCCGCAGCTTGCCGAGGCGATCCAGCAGGCGGCCGCCGAAGTCGCGCGCGGCGACCTCGACAACCAATTCCCGTTGGTCATCTGGCAGACCGGATCGGGCACCCAGTCGAACATGAACGCCAATGAGGTGATCGCCGGCCGTGCCAACGAAATCCTTACCGGCAAGCGCGGCGGCAAAGAGCCGGTTCACCCCAACGACCATGTCAACAAGAGCCAGTCGTCGAACGACAGCTTCCCGACCGCGATGCACATCGCTGCGGCACGGGCGGTCTATGCGCGGCTGCTACCGGCGCTTGAGGCTGATGCACGGCCGGCTCGCCGACCAGGCCAAAACGCTGGGACCGGATCGTCAAGATCGGCCGCACCCATTTGCAGGACGCGACGCCGCTGACGCTGGGCCAGGAATTCTCCGGCTATGCGGCGCAGGTCGCCGACTGCATCGAGCGGATCGAGGGCGTGCTGCCGCGACTGTATGCGGCTCGCCCAGGGCGGGACCGCGGTCGGCACCGGGCTCAACGCGCCCAAGGGGTTCGCCGAGGATTTCGCCAAGGAAGTGGCGAACCTGACACGGCTGCCAGTTCACGTCGGCGCCCGAACAAGTTCGCCGAGCTTGCCGCGCACGACACGCTGGTCGAGCTGTCGGGCGTGCTCAACGTCATCGCGGTCGCGCTGACCAAGATCGCCAACGACATGCGGCTGCTTGGCTCGGGCCCGCGCGCGGGCATCGGCGAGCTCAAGCTGCCGGAGAACGAGCCGGGCAGCTCGATCATGCCGGGCAAGGTCAATCCGACCCAGGCCGAGATGCTGACCATGGTCGCGGCGCAGGTCATCGGCAATCATGTCGCGGTGACCGTCGGCGGGATGCAGGGGCACCTCGAATTGAACGTGTTCAAGCCGCTGATCGGGGCCAATGTGATCCGCTCGATCAACCTGCTCTCGACGGGCATCGAAAGCTTCACCGAGCGGATGCTCGACGGTACCGAGCCCGACGAGAAGCGCATCGCCGAGCTGATGAACCGCTCGCTGATGCTGGTCACCGCGCTCGCGCCCGAAATCGGCTATGACAATGCCGCGGCGATCGCCAAGCACGCGCACAAGACCGGCCAGACGCTCAAGGAAGCCGGGATCGAACTGGGGCTGGTCGACGAAGAGACGTTCGACCGCGTGGTGAGAGCCGAGGAGATGGTGGGCAAATGAACCGCATCGCCAGCACCGCGACTGCGCTCGCGCTGGCGGGCTGCGCGCCCAACGCGCCGCAGCCGGCGCGGCAATATCCCGCGGCCTCGCTGGTTCGCGAGGCGCCCGCCAGCCCCGCGACCTACGTCGCCCAGGCCGCGTCGATCGACCTGTTCGTCCTCCGATCGTCGGAGCTGGCCAACCTGCGCTCGGTCACCCCCGCGATCCGACAATATGCCGACCGGATGATCGCGGATCACCGCGGCCTCGCCTCGCAGCTGTCGCTCGCGGGGCGGCGGCTCGACCTCCTCCCGTCGGCGACGCTATTGCCGCAACATCAGGCGATGCTCGATGAGCTTGCCGCAAGCACCAACTTCGAGGCTGCCTATTTGCGCCTGCAGCGGCAGGTCCACGGTCAGGGGCTTGCCCTCCATGGAAATTATGCCGCGCGCGGCGCGAGCGCGACCTTGCGGCCGGTCGCGGCCAACGCCGCGCAGGTCGAGCGCCGCCATTTGGAGATGCTTCGCAACCTCAGGCCCTAAAGCCCGAAGTTCGCCCTCACCCCGAAATTATCGATCCCCGGGTTCTGGCGCCCGAACAGCTGGGCGTGGCTCATGTGCACCCAACTCGCCTCGATCGAGAGGCGGCGGCTGACCTGCGCGCCGATCGCCAGCTCGGGTTCGAACAGGACGCGGCTGCCGAAATCGATCTTGTCGTTGGTCAAGTCCTGGAACTTTTTCGCCGAGCCGTTGTGGATTGCAATGCCCAGGCCCGGCCGGACGTAAATATGCCCACCGAATTTCGCCGATATTCCGGCCGCCGCATAACTGGTGTCGCCCGCGGTGTTGAGCGCACCGAAAACGTAAGGTTGAAGCGGCGTGCGGCCGATCCGCGCACCGCGCCAGCCGAGCTGGATGTCTGCGCCCCCCTCGATTCCGCTCCTGGTCAGCGGCGTGTCGACGTCGTGGACGTAAATGCCGCCGAACAGCTCATCGGCGTACGCGGGAGAGCTCGCGGCAAGCAAGGCGGCGCACAGGAGAAGCGCGGCTTTCATGGCCGCATCAATGCACCGGCGAGCATTTCGTGCCTTGTCAGCCACCGGCCTGCCATGCGGCGACCGCCTTGTCGGGCCACAGCAACATCCAAACGTTGAGCGTGAGGTTGTCGCGGATCACCAGCAGCGGGATCACCTCGAACACCAGGAGAAGCGCGAGCGAGGCCCAGAGAGGCAGCTTTCGGGCGAGGAAGAAGCCGACGCCCATCATGAGAATGTCGGATATCGAATTGAGAACGCTATCGCCGGTGTAACCGAGCGCCGCGGTCGTCTCGCGATAGCGGTCGATCACCATCGGCGTATTCTCGATCACTTCCCAGCTCGCCTCGACCAGCAGGGCGACGACGAACCGCCGTCCGACCGGCCAGCGGCGCGCGATCAGCCACAGCGCCGCATAGAAAATAAGGCCGTGGACGATGTGGCTGAAACTGTACCAGTCGGCGAGCATCTGGCTGGTGCGCGGGCTATCGCGCCCGCCGACCCACAGGTCGACGGCGTTGCAGGTGCATATGGGGTTGCGGCCCATTGCGAGCAGGATCGCGGCCGCGGCCACGACGATCAGCACAGCTGCAATGATGGCGCGGCGCGACATTAAATAGAGGCTTAGCAGAGCGAAGCGACTTGCAAACCATTGCCGTTCCGCAGACATGAGCGCCGATGCTGCGCGCCTTCGGACCCGGATGTGACGGAACGATCATCGAGGCGAAGGCCGCGAAGATCCCGGATGGCGCGACCTGGATCGACCTCGAAGAGCCCACCGACGAAGAAGAGAAACTGGTCGAGCGCTGCGTCAAGCTCAACGTCCCGACGCAGGAGGAGCTGGCCGAGATCGAGCCGTCAAGCCGGCTCTACGAACGCGATGGCGCGCTATACATGACGATCAGCGCCTTGTGCGGAATCGCCGACGGCGACCCGACTACGACACCGCTCGGCTTCGTGCTCGCCAAGGACCGCTTGATCACCGTTCGCTACGCGACGCCCAAGCCGGTCCGGCTGTTCATGGAGCATGTGCGGCGCGAGCCGGAACTGGCGCGCGACGCGACGACCGTAATGGTGCGAATGCTCGACGCCATCATCGACCGGCTAGCCGACGAGCTCGAGGGGCTCGGCACCGAGCTCGAGCGGATTTCAGCGCACATCTTCGAGCGCAAGCTCGAGGATCGGCGGATCCCGGCGACCCGCCTGACCGCGCTGTTGACGCGCATCGGCAGGGCCCAGACCCTGCTCGCCAAAATCCGCTATTCGGCGGTCAGCACCAGCCGCATGCTGAGCTTCCTGAGCGGATCGAGCAAGCTGCACGAAGAGGCGCAGAAGGACGCGCGCCGCCACGTTGAGAGCCTCTACACCGACGTGACCTCACTCAGCGAGCATGCGAGCTTCCAGTCGGATAATCTGACCTTCCTGCTCGATGCTTCGCTGGGCCTGATCAGCGTCGAGCAGAATGCGGCGATGAAACTGTTTTCGTGGGCAGCGCTGATCTTCCTGCCGCCGACGCTGGTCGCGGGAATCTACGGGATGAACTTCCACCACATGCCCGAGCTCAGCTGGCTGTACGGTTATCCGTTCGCGCTGACCCTCGTCGTCGCGAGCGCGGTGATGCCGCTGTGGTATTTCAAACGGCGCGGATGGATCTGAGCGCTTACTCGCCCAGAATGAGCGGCGGCTCGGCTTCCGGCTCCTGGGCGCTCTCGGCTTGAGCGGTGGCTGCACGGCGGCGGGCAAGCGCGGCATAAGCGAGCGCAAGGTCGCCGGCGACCGCGGCATCGTCGCTGTTATGCTTGGAAAATGCGGCGGCACGCGCCTCGGCGGCACGGCGTTGGAAAAAATCGCTGTCGCGGACCATGCCTTGCCTCCTGCAATCCCTGTCGCGGGCCTGTTGCCGCACTGCACAACCTATTGCGCATCCGTGACGAATGGGAGTGGCGGAATATCGCTCCAGCGCGGCCTTGGTTCCGTTTAGCGCAACGAAACCGCGTGAAAGCGGGTTGTTGCGCGGATGAGTAAGCGTAAACCATCGCGGATGCCCGCGTCCCCGCCCATCCAGCCCCCAAAATCCGCGGAAAAATCGAAACCTCGTCTGAGCGAAATCATCGGCCCAGGGCTGATCACCGGCGCATCGGACGACGATCCCAGCGGGATTGCCACCTACAGCCAGGCCGGCGCGCAGTTCGGCTACGGCCTCAGCTGGACGATGGTCGTAACCTTTCCGCTGATGTCCGCCGTGCAGATGATCAGCGCGCGCATCGGCCGAGCGAGCGGGCGCGGGATCGCGGGCAACCTCCGCCGCCACTATCCGCGCTGGCTGACGACCCTACTGGTCCTGCTGTTGCTGACCGCGAACACGATCAACATCGGCGCGGACCTTGGGGCGATGGCGGACGCGACCAGGCTGGTGACTGGCCTGCCGTCGGCAATCTTCCTGGTGCTGTTCGCGATATTTTGCGCGGCCGCCGAAGTGATCCTGCCCTACGCGAAATATGCCCGGGTCCTGAAATGGCTGACGCTCGCGCTGTTCGCTTATGTGATCACCCTGTTCATGGTGAAAATTTCGTGGGCCGAAGCCCTCACCGGGCTGGTCATTCCCAAGGCCGGAATGAATGCGGAGTCGATCACCATGATCGTCGCGATCTTCGGGACGACGATCAGCCCATATTTGTTCTTCTGGCAGGCGTCGGAGGAAGCCGAAGAGGTCGAGAGTCATGTCGATCGCCACCCCTTGCGGCGCGCCCCGGCGGAAGGCGAGAGCGAGCTCAAGCGTATCGAGCTCGACACCATTGCCGGAATGGGGGCTTCGAACCTGGTCGCTTTGGCGATCATCCTCACCACCGCGGCCACGCTCCACGCCAGCGGGATCACCGATATCAACTCGTCCGCCGACGCCGCCGAGGCGCTGCGTCCCGTCGCCGGGTCCTATGCGTCGCTGATATTCGCGCTCGGAATCGTCGGGACCGGCCTCCTCGCGGTGCCCGTTCTCGCCGGCTCGGCCGCCTACGGGATCGGCGAGGCGCTCGGACGCCCTGTCGGGCTCGACCGCAAGCCGCTGAAGGCCAAAGCCTTCTACGCAACGATCATCGCTGCGACGGCAATCGGGGCGCTAATGAACTTCACCCCGATCAATCCGATCAAGGCGCTGTTCTGGGCGGCGGTGATCAACGGCGTCGTCGCCGTGCCGGTGATGGCGGTGATGATGCTGCTGTCGACCAGGACCGCGATCATGGGCCACTTCACGGTCCACGGCCCGCTGCGCTTTCTGGGCTGGCTCGCAACGGCGGCAATGGCCGCGGCGGCAGTGGCGATGGGAATCGGCCTGATCAACCCCAGCTTCCTTTGAAATCGCCTCTGGTGCTTGCTAAGCGGCCCCCGCGCGCAAGCCTCGCGTTTCGCCAAACCAAGGACCCCCGCATGATCCCCGCCGGCCAGGACAGCCTCAGGACCCGCTCCACGCTCGAGGCCGGAGGCAAAAGCTACCCTTATTATTCGCTGGCCAAGGCCGCCGACGCGCTCGGCGACATCGCGCGCCTCCCCTTCTCGATGAAGGTGCTGCTCGAAAATCTGCTCCGGTTCGAAGACGGCAAGACCGTCACCCGCGACGACCTTCAGGCCATGGTCGACTGGCTCAAGGAGCGGAAGATCTCGCGCGAGATCCAGTACCGGCCGGCGCGCGTGCTGATGCAGGATTTCACCGGAGTGCCCGCGGTCGTCGATCTTGCCGCGATGCGCGACGCGATGGCGACGCTGGGCGGAGACCCGCAGAAGATCAATCCGCTGGTTCCGGTCAATCTGGTCATCGACCATAGCGTGATGGTCGACGAATTCGGCACGCCGCGCTCGTTCGGCAAGAACGTCGAGCTCGAATATCAGCGCAACGGCGAGCGCTACGAATTCCTCAAATGGGGCGCGCACGCGTTCGACAATTTCCAGGTCGTGCCGCCGGGGACGGGAATCTGCCACCAGGTCAACCTCGAATATATCTCGCAATGCGTGTGGACCGACGAAGACCAGGGCGGCGAGACGCTCGCTTACCCCGATACGCTCGTTGGCACCGACAGCCATACGACCATGGTCAACGGGCTGGGCGTGCTCGGCTGGGGAGTCGGCGGGATCGAGGCCGAGGCGGCGATGCTCGGCCAGCCGGTTTCGATGCTGATCCCCGAAGTGGTCGGGTTCCGGCTCGACGGCGAGCTCAAGGAGGGAATCACCGCAACCGACCTCGTCCTCACGGTCACCCAGATGCTGCGGCAGAAAGGCGTCGTCGGCCGGTTCGTCGAATTCTACGGCCCGGGCCTCGACAGCATGACGGTCGCCGACCGCGCGACGATCGCCAACATGGCGCCCGAATATGGCGCGACCTGCGGCTTCTTCCCGGTCGACCAGCGGACCGTCGAATACCTCGAACTGACCGGCCGCGATCCCCAGCGAATCGCTTTGGTGCAGGCCTATTGCCAGGCGCAGGGCCTGTGGCGCGACGCCTCGACCCCCGAGCCATTGTTCACCGACACGCTCAAGCTCGACATGAGCTCAATCGAGCCGTCGCTCGCCGGGCCCAAGCGGCCTCAGGACCGGGTGCTGCTGAGCGAGGTCGACGACCAGTTCAACGCCGAGCTGGAAAGCACGTACAAAAAGCACAACGATCCGCGCGTCCCGGTCGAGGGCGAGAATTACGATCTCGGCAACGGCGACGTCGTCATCGCCGCGATCACCAGTTGCACCAACACCTCAAATCCCTCCGTCCTCGTGGCGGCAGGGCTCGTCGCCAGGAAGGCGCGCGAGAAGGGCCTCCAAAGCAAGCCATGGGTCAAGACCAGCCTCGCGCCCGGAAGCAAGGTGGTCACCGATTATCTCGACCAAAGCGGCCTCAGCGAGGATTTGAACGCGCTCGGGTTCGACCTCGTCGGCTACGGCTGCACCACCTGCATCGGCAATTCGGGGCCGCTTGCGGAGCCGATCAGCAAGGCGATCGCCGACAAGGATTTGGTCGCGGTCAGCGTCCTTTCGGGCAACCGCAATTTCGAGGGCCGGGTGTCGCCCGACTGCCGCGCCAATTACCTCGCCTCGCCGCCGCTGGTCGTCGCCTATGCGCTCAAGGGCAGCGTGCGCTCGGACATGGTCAACGACCCGATCGGGACCGCCAGCAACGGCGAGCCCGTCTATCTGAAGGACATTTGGCCGAGCAATGCGGAGATCCGCGAACTCATCGACGCGCACGTCCATTCGAACATGTTCCGCACGCGCTATGCCGACGTCTATCACGGCGACGAGCGCTGGCGGGCGATCGAGATCGCGGGCGGCGCAACCTACGGTTGGCCGGCCGAGTCCACCTACATCCAGAACCCGCCTTATTTCACCGGCATGACCATGACCCCGACTCCGCCGGGCGACGTGGATGCAGCCCGCGCGCTTGCCGTGTTCGGGGATTCGATCACCACCGACCACATCTCGCCCGCCGGAGCGATCAAGCCCGACAGCCCGGCCGGGCGCTATCTGGTCGAGCACGGAGTGCCGCGCGCCGAGTTCAACAGCTACGGCGCGCGCCGCGGCAACCACGAAGTGATGATGCGCGGCACCTTCGCGAATATCCGGATCCGCAACCGCATGCTCGACGACGTCGAGGGCGGGTTCACCCGCTACGCGCCGACCGGCGAGGTCATGCCGATCTACGACGCGGCCATGGCCTATGCGCAGGACGGAACCCCGCTCGTGGTCCTCGCCGGCAAGGAATATGGGACGGGCAGCTCGCGCGACTGGGCGGCCAAGGGCACGATGCTGCTCGGCGTGCGCGCGGTCATCGCCGAAAGCTTCGAGCGCATCCACCGTTCGAACCTGGTCGGAATGGGCGTTCTGCCGCTGCAGTTCCGCGAGGATGAGAATGCCGAAGGCCTCGGTCTGGACGGGAGCGAGACTTTCAGCATTAGCGGGGTCGCCGACATCCAGCCGCGCCAGGACGTCGAAGTTCAGGTGACGAAGGCCGACGGATCGACCACCAGCTTCACCGCGCGCTGCCGCATCGACACCTTCAATGAGCTCGAATATTTCCGCTCGGGCGGAATCCTCCATTATGTGCTGCGGAGGCTCGCGGCCCGGTGAGCGCGCTGGTCGCCTCCTGCCATTGCGGCCGGGTGCAAATCACCCTGCCGCGCAAGCCCGACGAAGTGACCCACTGCAATTGCAGCCTGTGCACCAAGAGCGGATTCCAGGGCGTCTATTTTTCGTCCGAGGAACTCCGCATCGACGGCGAGACTGACTCCTATGTCCGCGCCAATTCGAACCCGGCCTACATCGCCCAGCACCGCTGCCGGCATTGCGGCATCATTACCCATTGGACTCCGCTGACCGACCCGCCGCACGAGCGCATGGGCGTCAATGCCCGGCTGCTCGAGCCTGGCGTCCTCGACGAAGTCGCGGTGAAAGAGGTCGACGGCCGGAGCTGGCCGGCATGACCCTCGTCGAACTCGCGATCGAAGTGGTCGGCTGGGCCGGCGCAGTCCTGATCCTGCTCGCTTATTTGCTCATCTCTGCGGACAAGCTGAGCGGTCAGTCGCGCCTTTTTCAGTGGATGAACGTCATCGGCGCGGCCGGGATCGCCATCAACGCCTGGTGGCACGGCGCCTGGCCGGCAGTCGCGCTGGACGTCGCCTGGATGATCATTGGTGGAGTGGCGCTATGGCAGATCATGAGGAAAAGAGGCTCGTCGACCTCAGCCATCTGATCGAGCATGGCATGACGACCTATCCTGGGCTGCCTGGACCCAACATCTGCGATTTCTGGACCCGCGAAGGATCGGCGGCGAATTACGACGACGGGTCGAGCTTCCAGATCGGGCGGATCGACATGATCGCGAACACCGGCACGTATTTGGACTCGCCCTTCCATCGCTATGCCGACGGAGCCGATCTCGCGGACCTGCCGCTGCCCGCCCTCGCCGACCTGCCGGGGATCGTCGTGCGACGGCCGTGGGAAAATGAACTCGCGACGGACGCGGTGCACTTCGAGGGCCTCGACGTCGCCGGCAAGGCGGTGCTGGTCCACACCGGCTGGGACCGCCACTGGCGGACCGAACGCTACGGCATCGACCACAGCTTCCTGACGGGCGAAGCGGCGGACTGGCTGATCGCGAATGGCGCGGCGCTGGTCGGGATCGACAGCAACAACATCGACGACACCCGGGTGCGAGCGCGGCCGGTGCATACCAGGCTGCTCGGCGCCAACATCCTGATCTGCGAGCACATGACCGGGCTCGGCAGCCTGCCCGACGAGGGTTTCCGCTTCTCCGCCGTGCCGCCCAAGGTGCGCGGCATGGGGACGTTCCCGGTGCGCGCCTACGCCGTGCTTGGCTGAGCGAGCGAGACGGCGAGCCATTTCGGAACGATCGCGCCGGCAAGGTCGTCGATGCGGCGGTGCTCGACCGCAAGGCCGAGCTCGGGGTAGTGGACGCGGGTGCGCGGGCCGGGCGTGTCGGCCTCGACAACGACCAGGCGGCGGTTGACCTTCGAGCGCCAGTTCATCCGCGCGGTATTCTCCTGGCCGACGAAGCAGCCCTTGGTGAAGCTGACGCCGTTCAACTCGATCGCGTTGCATTCGAGCCAGAGGATATCGCCGAGCTCGGCGCGGCCTTCGGTGACGCCGAGGCGCAGGCGGTGTTCGAGCCACTCGTTCTCCCGCGAAGGCGGGAGCCCAGACGCGCGCAGCGCTTCAGCGGCTTCGCCGGACTGGGCCCCTGCCTTCGCAGGGGAACTGCGTTGGAGCCATCTTCGGCCCAGTTCAGGCAAGCGCGGATCGACAAATCCTTCGTTGCCGTCTTCCGACCAGTTCACTGCCATTGAGTCATCGCGCTCGATGCGGATGGGACGGCGCAGGCGGTAGACGCCCAGGCGCTTGACCAGATCGTCCGCGGCTTCGCCTTCGCAGTCGAGCAGGAGATCGTCTTCATCCCCCCAAACGATGAAATCGAACAGGCATTTGCCCTGCGGCGTCAGCAGCCCGGCCCAGACCGGCAACGAGGCCATGACGTCATTGCTGACGAGCCCCTGGAGGAAGGCCGGCACGTCCTCACCGGACAGGCGGACGATCGCGCGGTCGGTCAGGGTGGTTGCGGCCATGATCATCAGTTAGGGAGCGCGGCGTGGCATCGCAAACGCTGACCATCCGCCGGCCCGACGACTGGCACGTTCATTTGCGCGACGGGGAGATGCTCGAGCGCGTCGCCCCCTTCACCGCGCGACAGTTCGCGCGGGCGATCGTGATGCCCAATCTGATCCCGCCGATCACGGGCGTCGAAGCCGCGAGCGCCTATTGCGACCGCATTATCGCCGCCGTAGGCGAGGGCTTCACCCCGCTGATGACCTGCTACCTCACCGATGACGCCGGCCCGGACGAAGTCGCACGCGGCTTCGATGCTGGAGTGTGGATTGCGGCCAAGCTCTATCCGGCTGGCGCGACCACCAACAGTGCCAGCGGAGTCACCGACATCCGCCGCATCTATCCGGTGCTCGAGCGCATGGAGCGGATCGGGATGGTGCTGTGCGTCCACGGCGAAGTGACAGATCCCGACGTCGACGTGTTCGACCGCGAGGCGGCGTTCATCGAGCGCGTTCTCTCGAAGCTGGTGAAGGACTTCCCCCGCCTGAAGATCGTGTTCGAGCACATTACGACCGAGCACGCCGTCGAGTTCGTTAACAGATCGCTGAGAGTCGCGGCGACAATCACGCCGCACCATCTCCAAATGAATCGTAACGCTTTGTTCGCCGGTGGCCTGAGGCCCCATGCATATTGCCTGCCGGTCGCCAAGCGCGAGAAGCATCGCCTGGCGGTGCGCAAAGCCGCAACTTCGGGCTCACCAAAATTCTTTCTCGGCACCGACAGCGCGCCTCACACGCGCGAAGCCAAGGAAAGCGCCTGCGGCTGCGCGGGGATTTTCAACGCGCCCTTCGCGCTCGAAAGCTATTTGGCGGTGTTCGAGGAAGAAGATGCGCTCGGTCGGTTCGAGGCCTTCGCCTCGCTCAACGGGCCGCGCTTCTACGGACTCCCGGCCAATGAAGGGACGATCACCCTTCAACGCGCCAACGTTCAAGTGCCGGACGAAATCCACGGCATTGTGCCGTTCCACGCGGGCGAGACCTTGAGGTGGAGGCTGGCCGGCTAGCTAAATTATCCCGGCTCCGGTGGTTCCGATCACCGCGCCGAAATGGTCCTCGATCGCCTGGTAGCATTCGCACGAACAACGCTTGAGGCCCGCGCGGTCGACGACTCGAACGGCCCCGCGGCTGCTTTCAACGAGCCCTTCCTCCTGCAACGACTGGATCACCGCGTTGACCGACGTCCGCTGGACACCAAGCAGCCCGGCAAGCGCTGCCTGGGTCAGCTCGATCCTGTCACCGGCGCGGTCCTGTGCGAGCAGCAGCCAGCGCGCGGCGCGTTGCTCGATCGAATGAGACGCATTGCAGACGGCGGACTGCATCACCTGGGAGAGCAAATAATCCGAGAAGCGACAGAAAATGTTCGCAACGAAGGTCGAGCGCCTTTTGGCCTCTTCGAGAACCCGGATGGGGACCCGCAGAGCCGGACCGCCGACCAGCACGACGGCGCTGGAAAAGGCCGGCGCGTGCCCGCAACTGATGATCCCGCCGACCGCGCCTTCGCGGCCGATCGATGCGACTTCCACCGAACGGCCGTCGGACAGCTCGACGGACATTGAGATCATCGTCGACCCGAACGGGAACAGGCTCACCTCGACATCCTGGCCGCGGCGAAGCACGTGCGACTCCAGCTCCAGATCGACGACGGTCGAGGCGGGCTCGATCAGGCCGCGGGCCTCGGCGGCGAACGTCGAGAGCAAGCGGTTGCCCGTGAAGGCCTGGTCCAGGCGATCGAGCTCGTCGAGCATCAGGTCGGTCATGCGCCGAACAACCGCCGGAACAGAGTTCCGTTGCATCGCCGTTACATTTGAATCGGCTCAACCTCGCGGCGGCTTCCACCGAGCAGACAGTCAGCAACAAGCCGCAGCGGGGCGACGTCGACGTGGCTGCGGCGTTTGTCGATCAGATCGCCGAACTGGCGATAAATGTCGGGATATTCGCCGGCGCCGGTGTCGGTCTGAACCTCGCCCTTCAGCAACAGCTTCGAGCCACCGTCCTCGAGCCGGACCTTCACGCCGTCCGCGGTGCGGACGTCGATGGTCCATTCCTCGCCTTCGCTGCGGCGCCAGTCGAGACTGGCGGTCAGCGGCCCGTCGGCCTCCGGGCTGAAAAAAGTCACGTCGGCGGCGATCGGGGTCTGCGCATTCGCCGGAAAGCTAAGCTCGGCGGATTGCACGAACAGGCCGCCGGGAAGGATTCGAGTCGCGATCGAGAAGGCGTTGATTCCGGGATCGAACACGCCGAACCCGCCGGGCTCCCAAATCCAGTTCTGACCCGGGTGCCATTTGTGGACGTCCTCGTGCCACAGGATTTCCATCGCGGCGATGCGCTTGCCGGCGAGCGCCTTGGCTGCCGCATCGACCGTCGAATGATGCTGGGCGTGCCAAGTGGCGAACAGGCTGATGCCCTGCGCCTGAGCCAGGCAATCGAGATCCGCAATCTGGGCGAGGCCCGCGGTCGGCGGCTTTTCGAGCAGGCAGTGAAGCCCGGCAAGGATACATTCGCGCGCCATCTCGTAGCGCGGGCCCGGCGGCGTGGTGATCGCCACCGCCTCCAGACCCTCGACGCTTCGGATCAGCTCGCGCCAATCGGTGAAAATCGGGGCAACGCCGTGCCCGGACCGGCTCGAGGTCGCGACCAGATCGAAGCGGGGGTTGCCGGTGATCGAGGGAACATGCTGGTCCTCGGCGATCTTGCCGAAGCCGAGGATCGCGATCCGGATCGGCTTCACCGCTTCAGCGCGGCGACGTAGGCGCGCGCCTTCTCGGCTGTATCGGCAGCCGACTGGCCCGGCTGGTACAGGCCCCCGCCGAGACCGAAGCCGTCAGCGCCGGCATCGAGCCACGGCTGCATGTTGTCGGGCTTTATTCCTCCGACCGCGAAGATCGGCACGTCGCTGGGAATCACCGCGCGCTGCGCCTTGAGCACGGCAGGTGTCGCACCCTCCGCGGGAAACAGCTTGAGCGCGGTCGCTCCGGCTTCGAGCGCGTCGAAAGCGTCCGACGGCGTGAGATAGCCTGGGCAGGAGACCAGGCCGGCCTCAGCCGTTTGCGTAATCACTTCGACATTGGTGTTGGGCGCGACGATCAATCGCCCGCCGGCCGCCCGGACCTCGCCCACCTGTTCCGGCTGGAGCACGGTCCCGCCCCCGACCAGCGCGCGGTCGCCGAATTTCACGGCAAGCTTCGAAATGCTTGCAAGGGGGTCGGGCGAATTCAATGGAACTTCAATGATGCGGATGCCGGCCTCATAGATCGCCTGGCCGATGGCTTCGGCTTCATCGGGCGTGACGCCGCGGATGATCCCGACCAGCGGGCATTCGTCCAGGTAGCGGCGCAGCAGCACAATAGGAGTCATGTCAGATCATCTCCGCAATCTTCCGAATGCCCGCGATGAAGCAGTGTTCCCCGTCCAGCTCGATCGGCTCGCGGCCGGCCTCGGCGATGGCGGCGGCATAAAGCCGCGTCAGCTCGGGCCGCCCCATTACTCCGATGCGCGCGCTCGCGGGCCAGGTCAGGCCGATTCGCACGTCCGTCCCGATCAGGAGCCCGCTGGTAAAAGAGGGCGCGTCGTCCTTGCTCGCCTGGCCGAGAAGCACCGCGGCGCGGACTCCGAACAGGTCTGCCGGAAGCATTTCACGCTCCAACGCGCGGTGTACCCCGCGCTTGAACGCCTCGTTTGGCTCGACCGGTCCCTGCAGGAGGTCGGCGAGGATGCTGTGTTCCTTCAGCAGGTTGAACAGCTCGCCGGTCATCACCGTGCCGAAAATCTGGATCATCCCGCCGCGCAGCAACGCCCACTTGTTGTGCGTGCCCGGATGGCAGACAAATCCATGTGGATTGACCAGGCCCTCGGCGACCCCGCCGAGCAACTGCACCTCCTCGCCGCGCATCACGTCGGCGCGGCCCTGCCCGATGTAGGAGACGCCAGGCACGATCGCCTCGCGCTCACCGGCCCAGACCAGGTTCTTCACGAGATCGTCGATCCCGGCTGGACAGGGGACATAGGGCGCATCCACCCAACCGCGATTGGAGCCGGCCATTCCGGCGAGCAGCAAAGGCAGGTCGCCGAGGCGATCGCGGATTTCGGCGACTGCTGCCGGGAATTCCCCCTTGGGCACCGACAGCGCCCCCTTGCCGTCCTCGAACTCGTCGACGCATTGGCCCGAAGGATCGAGCCGGTAAGCCCGCCGGTTGGTGGTTCCCCAGTCGACCGCGATGAATCCATCTGTCCAACGCATCGCCGCCCCTTAGCCGAAAAAGGGCGATGCAACGCAACCGGCCCGGGGTTGTTTATGCTTTTGTCCGGAGTAGGGGGGCCGCTCAGGCGTCATAGGAGACTGAGCCATCGCCAACTTCATGTTCGCGACGGGGATCGAGAACAGCAGCCCCACGATCGACCATGGCAAGACCCGCATCGACGAGATGCTGGTCTGCGGCCATTACGAACGCTGGCGCGAGGATTTCGACTGCGTCCAGGAAATCGGGATCAATTACCTGCGCTACGGGCCGCCGCTGCACCGGACGTATCTGGCGCCCAACAAATACGACTGGGAATTCGCCGACATCACCTTCGCCGACCTGAAGCGGCGCGAAATCACGCCGATCGTCGATTTGTGCCACTTCGGCGTGCCCGACTGGCTCGGCAATTTCCAGAACCCCGATTTTCCGCGGCTGTTCGCCGATTATGCCGGAGCGTTCGCCGAGCGCTTCCCGTGGGTCCAGGTCTACACCCCGATCAACGAGATGTTCATCTGCGCGGTCTTCTCAGCCAAATACGGCTGGTGGAACGAGCAGAAGAAGGACGACACCTCGTTCGTCACCGCGTTGAAGCACATCGTCAAAGCCAACATCATGGCGATGGTCGAGATTTTGAAGCGCCGCCACGACGCCATCTTCATCCAGTCGGAATTGTCTGAATATTACCATGCCGACAGCCCCGGAGCGATCGGCCGCGCCGAGGTCCTGAACCAGATGCGTTTCCTCTCGCTCGACCTCAATTACGGGCGGCGGGTCGACAGCGGAATGTACCAGTTTCTGCTCGATAGCGGCATGACCCGCGACGAGTACGATTGGTTCCTCGAGCACCGGCTCAAGCAACACTGCATCCTGGGCAACGATTATTACCAGTTGAACGAGCACCGCGTGTTCGCCGACGGCCATACCGTCGCGGCCGGCGAGACCTTCGGCTATTCCGAAATCACCCGCCAATATTACAACCGCTACCGGCTTCCGGTGATGCACACCGAGACCAATTTGTGGGAAGGCCCGCACGGCGACGAAGCGGTCAAATGGCTGTGGAAGGAATGGGCGAACGTGCTTCGCCTGCGGAACGTCGGAATCCCGACCGTCGGCTTCACCTGGTATTCGCTGACCGACCAGGTCGACTGGGACACAGCGCTTCGCGAGCAGAACGGCAACGTCAATCCGCTCGGGCTGTTCGACCTCGACCGCAACATCCGCAACGTCGGCCGGGCGTACAAGCAGCTCATCGCCGATTGGCGCAACGTCCTGCCGGCGCAAAGCGTGTGCCTGATCGTCCCAATCAAGAAAGTCAGCGGCCGCCCCGACGGTGAGGAGGACGACGCGGCCGGCCGGCACTTTGGCGGCAGCGGCACCCAGGCGCAGGAGGCCGAGGCGTGACGCAGCGCAAGATCGCGCGGATCGAGACCTTCCTCGTTCCGCCGCGGTGGATATTCTGCCGGGTCGAGACCGACGACGGCGCGAGTCGGCTGGGGCGAGCCGAGCCTGGAGGGTCATGCCGAGGCGGTGGAGGGCGCGTTCGAGGCCTTGCGCGACCGCTTCATCGGCCACGACCCGATGCGGATCGAGGACATGTGGCAGATCGCCTATCGCGGCGGCTTCTACCGCGGCGGGCCGGTGCTGATGAGCGCGCTGGCGGGCTTCGAGCAGGCCTTGTGGGATTTGAAAGGCAAGGTCCTCGGGCTGCCGGCATGGGAGATGCTTGGCGGACGCGTGCGCGACAGGATCCGCGCTTATGCGTGGATCGGCGGCGATCGCCCGCACGAGATCGCGGATGCCGCCGACCAGCGCAAGCAGCAGGGCTTTTCCGCGGTGAAGATGAACGCCACCGCCGAGCTCGACTGGATCGGCACGCCGAAACTGTTCGACGAAGTCGTGAAGCGCGTTGAGGCGGCGCAGGCGCTGGGCATGGACGTCGGGCTGGATTTCCACGGCCGGGTGCACCGGCCGATGGCCAAGCAGCTTGGCCAAAGCGCTCGAGCCGCTGGGTCTGCTGTTCATCGAGGAGCCGCTGCTGTCCGAGCATCCCAGAAGGGCTGCGCGAGATTTCGAACCTGGTCAGCACCCCGATCGCTCTGGGCGAACGGCTATATTCGCGCTGGGATTTCAAGCGCGTGTTCGAGGTGGGCGCGGTCGACATCATCCAGCCCGACCTCAGCCACGCCGGCGGAATCCTCGAAGTGCGCAAGATCGCGGCGATGGCCGAAGCCTATGACATCGCGGTCGCGCCGCATTGCCCGCTGGGGCCGCTGGCGCTGGCTTCGTGCCTGCAGATCGCAGGCTGCACGCCAAACGTCGCGATCCAGGAAATCAGCCTTGGCATCCACTACAATGTCGGAGCGGATTTGCTGACATTCTGCACGACCAAGGAGGTGCTGACACCGCAGGACGGCTATCTTGCGATTCCGACGGGACCGGGACTCGGGATCGGCATCGACGAGGATGCGGTGCGCGAGGCGGACAAGGACCGCCACCGCTGGCGCAACCCGGTGTGGCGCCTCAAGGACGGGAGCTTTGCCGAATGGTGATCGCATTGCTTATCGCCGCGGCGGCGCCATCGGCCGAGGCGTTGGCGCTCGGGCGGCAGATCGCCGAAGCCGGGGCCCTGGCGAGCTTCGTCGAGCTGGTGCAGGCGAAAGAGACCGATGAGCTGGTCGAAGCCCATCCCGAGCTCGGCGATGCGGACAAGGTCAAGCTGCGGGCTGTCGCGAAGACCGTTTATCGGTCTGGGCGCGAGCGGCTGATGCAGGCGAGCGCACATGCTTATGCCGAACGGCTGAGCGTCGCCGACATGCGCGACGTCGTCGCGTTCCAGAAGAGCCGGGCGGGCCAGACGTATCGCGGTGCAATCCCCGCTGTGATCGCCGCGACCGTCCAGTCGGTGGGCGAGATGGATTTCAAGGGCGATGTTACCAAGGCTTACTGCAAGGAAACCGGAAAGCTGTGCGCCCAATAACCTAGTGGCATTTGAAACGTTCGAACGGCTCCAGGCAGGATTTGCAGCGCCATTGGGCCTTGCACGGAGTGGCGCCGAAACGGCTCACTTCCACGGTGTCGGCCGATCCGCACTGCGGGCATTGCGCGGTCGCTGAGAGCGTCGGCGGGGCGATTCCATAGGCCTTGAGGCGCTCACGCCCGCGCTCGGAAATCCAGTCGGTGGTCCACGGCGGAAACAGCTGGCGCTCGACAAAGACGTGGCCGAAGCCGGCCTCGTCGAGCGCGGCGCGGATGGCCTCCTCGATCGCGATGGTTGCCGGGCAGCCGGTATAGGTCGGCGTGATGAACACGCGCGGCGGATCCTGCGTGATCTCGCGGACGATGCCGAGATCGAGGATCGAGAGCACCGGGATTTCGGGATCGGGCACGCGGTCGAGCACGGCAATGATCGCCGATTCGTCGATTGTCATGGTGTCGACCCCGCCCATGGCGCAATCCTACACCCGTTCGAGCGCTAGCGCGATGCCCTGGCCGACGCCGATGCACATGGTGGCAAGACCCAGCTTGCCGCCGTTTCGCTGCAGCTCCTCGGTCGCGGTAAGCGCGAGGCGAGCGCCCGACATCCCGAGCGGATGGCCGAGCGCGATCGCCCCGCCGTTGGGGTTCACGCGAGCATCGTCGTCGGCAACGCCGAGCTGGCGAAGAACCGCGAGGCCCTGCGCCGCAAACGCCTCGTTCAATTCGATGACGTCGAAGTCGGCAATCTTGATGCCGAGGCGCTTCATCAGTTTCTCCGAAGCCGGCGCCGGTCCGATGCCCATGATCCGCGGCGGCACTCCGGCGACCGCGGCACCGAGCACCCGGGCGCGCGGAGCGAGACCGTTGCGCTTCGCCGCTTCCTCGCTGGCGATGATGATTGCCGCCGCACCGTCATTGATGCCGCTGGCATTGCCGGCCGTCACCGTGCCGTCCGGGCGGACGATCGGTCTCAGCTTGGCGAGCGCTTCGAGTGTGGTCGCGCGCGGATGCTCGTCCTTATCGACAACGATGGGATCGCCCTTGCGCTGCGGGATCTCGACGGAGACGATCTCCGCCGCGAGCCGCCCGTTCGCCTGCGCGTTCGCGGCCTTCTCCTGGCTGCGCAGCGCGAAGGCGTCCTGGTCTTCGCGGCTGACCTGATACTCCTCAGCGACATTTTCGCCGGTGCTTGGCATGGTGTCGTCGCCGTAAGCGTCCTTCATCTTGGGATTGACGAAGCGCCAGCCGATCGTGGTGTCATACATCTCGGCATTGCGGTCGAACGCTTGGGTGGCCTTGGCCATGACGAACGGCGCGCGGCTCATGCTCTCGCTGCCGCCGGCGATGATCAGATCGGATTCGCCGCCGCGGATCGCTCGTGCCGCCATCGCCACCGCGTCGAGCCCCGAGCCGCACAGGCGGTTGAGGGTGACGCCGCCCGAGCTGTCGGGAAGCCCGGCAAGCAGCCCCGCCATTCGGGCGAGGTTGCGATTGTCCTCGCCCGCCTGGTTGGCGCAGCCGAGGATCACGTCGTCGAGCTCCGACCAGTCGACGTCGGGGTTGCGGTCGATCAGCGCCCTAATCGGGATCGCGGCAAGGTCGTCGGCGCGGACGCTCGACAGCGCGCCGGCGTAGCGTCCGATCGGCGTGCGGACGTAGTCGCAAATGAACGCGTCGGTCATGCGGAGCTACAACACCCCGCGGCGCATCTGGTCGAGCTCGATGCTTTCGAACAGCGCCTTGAAATTGCCCTCGCCAAAGCCCTCGTTGCCCTTGCGCTGGATGATCTCGAAGAAGATCGGGCCAATCACGTTCTGGGTGAAGATCTGCAGTAGCAGGCCCTGCCCCTCGGTCGGAGCGCCGTCCATCAGGATGCCGCGCTTCTCGAGCTCGGCGAGGTCCTCCTCGTGGCCCTGGATGCGCTCGGGCAGCAGCTCGTAATAGGTGTCGGGCGTGTCCTGGAAGGGGATGCCGCGGGCGCGGATGATGTCGACCGCCTGGTAGATGTCCGAGGTGCCGAGCGCGATGTGCTGGATGCCCTCGCCCTTATATTCGCGCAGGAACTCCTCGATCTGGCTCTTGTCGTCCTGGCTCTCATTCAGCGGGATTCGAATCTTGCCGCAGGGCGAGGTCATCGCCTTGGAGAACAGGCCGGTCACCTTCCCTTCGATGTCGAAATAGCGAATCTCGCGGAAGTTGAAGAGCTTCTCGTAGAAATCGGCCCAGACGCTCATCCGGCCGCGGTTCACGTTGTGCGTCAGGTGATCAATATAGGTGAGCTTGGAATCCGCGTTCGCCATCCGTTCCTGCCAGTCGGGATGGAAGTCGAAATCGACCTCGTAGATCGAGGTGTCGCCATAGCGATCGACGAAGAACAGGCGCGAGCCGCCGATCCCCTCGATCGCCGGAATGTCGAGCTCGCCGTCGCCCTTGTTGACCTTGCTGTTGGTCGCGCCGAGCGACAGCGCGCGTTCGTGCGCGGCCTTCGCGTCCTTGACCCGAAACGCCATTGCGCAGGCGCTGGGGCCGTGGGCCTCGGCATATTCGTCGGCGTAGGAGCCCGGCTCGGCGTTGATGACGAAATTGCAGTCGCCTTGCTTGTGGAGGGTGACGTTCTTGCTCTTATGCCGGGCGACCTCGGGGAAACCCATTTTCGTGAATAGCGAGCGCAAGAGCTCGATGTCCGGGGCGGTATATTCGACAAACTCGAAGCCGTCGGTGCCCATCGGGTTCGCGAACCCCGTTGCGGTCTTTTCCTCCACAGTCGTGGCCATGCTTGACTCCTTTGCGGCCCAACTGCTCCTGCAACCGCGGCATTTCAAGGGAGCGGACGAATGGATATTCCCGGCGGCTGGACGCTCGGCGAGGACGGCGAGGCGCTGACGAGAACGTACAAGTTCGCCGATTTCAGCGAGGCTTTCGCCTTCCTCACCCGAGTCGCTTTGCACGCCGAGAAGGTCGACCATCACCCCGAATTCACGAGCGTGTGGAACCGGGTCGATTTCCGGCTCACCAGCCACGACGCCGGCGGAGTCACCGAACGCGACTTCAAGCTCGCCGAAGCGATCAACGCACTGGCGGCTAGCTAGCCCTCTGCTAGCCGCGCTCGGGCGCCGGTGGCGGAGGAGGAGGCGGAGGAGGAGGCGCCGGGCAGGCGTCGGTTGCCAGGATCACCGATCCGTCGGGGCAGGCCTGCGTCGCCGGCGGCGGTGGCGGCGGCGGTGGCGGAGCTTCCTCGATCACTGGAATGCGCGGCGCGCCGATCTTGAACGCGATCTCCGCGCCGAAGGTCCGCGGCGGATTAAAGTTGCCATAGTCGCCGAGCACGCCGCCGTAGTTCAGTCCGCCATTTGGAACGTTGCCGGTGAACTTTGCGGCAGGCGTCGAATTGGCGGCCGAACGGCGATAGATGTGCGTCTCGTCGAGCAGGTTGCGCGCCCACAGGGAGAAAGTGAGCAGGGTGCTGCCCTGGTTCACCGCAATGTCCGCAAGCGCGAGCCGGCCATTCACGATGAAGCTCGAGTCGGTGAGGACCGACTCGGCCTGGAAGCTGTGCTGGCGGCTCGCATAATTGGCATCGAGGTGGGCGCGGAACTTCGCATCGGCAAAACCGACCGGCGTTTCAAAATCGACGAATGCCGAGGCGGCGTGCTTCGGCGTAAAGACCGCAAACACCTGGAAAGGCGGGTTCCCGAAGATGAACGGGTTCGGGATCGGGGGGATTTTGACGTGCGTATAGGAATATGACGCGCCCAAGGTGAGACTGCGCAGCGGCTTGATTGTAAGATCAGCCTCGATGCCCTTGATCTTCGACTTGCCCGGGGCGTTCCGGGTTTCCTCGGTGTGGAGGTTGAGCGTCGGGCTGCCCGGAGTTGTGTCGACGTTGTCGAAGTCGATCTGCGTCCCCGTGCGGTTCATGAGATAGGCCGCAAGGTTCAGCCGGGCGAGGTGATTGAAGAGGTCCATCTTCGAGCCGATCTCATAGGCCTTGACGACTTCCGGCCCGAATGCGGCAAAGGTCGACGATCGGTCGTTGGCGCCGCCGGCGCGATAGCCGGTGGAATATTTGGCATAGAGATGGATGTCAGGCGTGGCATCGATCGCCGCGGTAACCATCGGGTCCACGCGGCCCTTGTTGAACTTGAAGGTGAACGGATTTGCCAGAGCGGCGGGGCCCGGAGCCGGGGGATTACCCTGCACCACGTCGAGGAAGCCGTCCCGCTTGTCCTTCGTGTAGCGGGCGCCGACGGTCAGGTGGAAGATATCGAAACCAGCCGGAGTCCATGTCGCCTGGCCGAAGACGGCGTAGCTTTTCGCCTTGGCTTCGCTGTGACGCTGGACGCACCAGTTACTGCGATCCCAGCCCTGGGCCGGAACCTGGACACCAGGAGCGACCGTGACGTTGCCGCAGTTGAAGGGCGGCTGGTCGACGCCGTTGCCGTTTTCGCTGAGGATCGCGTAGCCCGTGCCGTCCGCGTTCCAGCGGTTGGTGCTCGGCGTGGCGGCGGCCTCCTCGACTTGTTCGGTGAAGTAATAGGCACCGACGACGTAATCGAGCGAGGGCAGGCTGCCGACGACCTGGACTTCCTGACTGAACTGATGCTGGAACAGCTCGGACAGGCTGTAGCGGCTGAAGAAGCCCGAATTCGCGGCGGTCACACCCGGATTGAAAGGCTGGAAGACCGTGCGGTGCGCGCCGCCCGAGTTGTCCCATTGGTGGGTATCGACCTTGCGCCAGCCGGTGATCGAACGCAGCTCGAGATTCGGCGTAACCTTGTATTTGATCGTGCCGCCGAAGCCCTGGCTGATGTCGACGCTCGCCTGCTGCGGAACGCCGATTTCGGCAGTCTTCTGACGCTTGTCGCTGCTCACCACAACGATCGGGGAGAGCGGAGCGATGCACGGATTGGTGGTGGTGACGACGCCGGTAAGGGGATTGGTGACATCGACGTTGCAGTTCGCTCCGTTGAACCGCAGCGTGCTGCCGGTGTAGGTTCCGACATTGAAGCCGTTGGGATTGTAATTGATCAGCTGGCTGTAGTTCGGTGTGTTCTCGTCCTTGGTGTAGTCATAGGAGAGATCGACCGTTAGCCCGTCGACCGGCGTCCAGCGGCCCGAGACGCGGCCGCCCACGACATTGTGGTAGTTCCAGCCGAGCTGCCCCGCGAGCGGGTTCTTCACCGTCGCGTCCTGGTGATCGATCAGGCCGTCGATCTTGAGCGCGAAGTTGGCGACAGCAGGCAGGTCCAGGTGGATCTCCCCATTGTAGGCGCCGTAATTGCCGATGCCGGCGGTGCCGCGGATGCCCAATACTCCAGTCGGCGCCCGGGTGATGATGCTGACCGCGCCGCCTTCGGTATTGCGACCGAACAAAGTGCCCTGCGGGCCGCGCAGCACTTCGATCCGGTCGATGTCGAGAAGCGCCGCATTGAGGCCCTGCGAGCGGGCCAGATAGATGCCGTCGACATAGACGCCGATGGGAACGTCGCGGGCCGTCTGGTTCTGGTCAAACGGAACGATGCCGCGAATACCGACGGTCAGCGCCGACTGGCGCGCCTCGAAGGTCGCGACGCGAAGGCTCGGGATAGAACCGTCGCCAAGGTCCAACAGACTGTTGGCATGGCGGTCGGCGAGCGCCTGGCTGTTCGCTACGCTGATCGCGATCGGCGTCTTCTGCAGGTTCGTCACCCGCTTGGTCGCGGTGACGACGATCGTGTCCAGGCTTTTGTCGCTGGCACTACCCGGCGGGCTGCGCCGAATATCTTCGAGGACCGCCGCGCCAGTCGCGGGCTCCGCGTGAACAGGCGAGGCCGCCGACGCGAGCAGCAAGGCCACGGTCGGCAGCTGAGCGCTGCCAATCGTCCATATGCCGCGAGTATGTGTCATGATCCGGGTTTCTCCGCTCAATCGAGACGAGGTCACGCGAGGCGGAATGATGGTCCGATGCCCCCACGAATTAAGAGTCGATTAGGCGGGCAGGATGACCGATCTGGGTCGGCCCTATGACAGTTCCCTTACCAAGGGTTCAGGCAGCGAGGAGCGGACGAAACGCGCCTTATTTGCCGTCGATCAGCGGCCGCATCTCACCGACATATTTGTCCTGATTGCGGAGGCTGCGCAGGACGATCGTCACGGCTTCGTTGGGGAAGCCGGATTCGAGCGTGAAGGTGTAGCCGGCGAACACGTCCCTGGTCTCGTCGGCGCCGAAAAACAGGAAGTTGGTGTCGTTGTACTGGAGGAGCTTTTGCATCAATCCGGCGGGGTTCTTCGCCCGCCCGAGGTTGATGTAGCTACCGTGGTAATGCGGATAGATCCGGAAGCTCAAGGTTTTGTACTCGGTGACGCTGATCACCACTTCGAGCGAATCCGAATTGGTCAGGCCGGTGGCGTTGCCGACGAAATTATAGGGGCTCTGAGTGCTTTGCCGGAAGGCGATGGCAACGTCGTTGCGCGGACCCACCGCGGCGAGGAGGGCGCGGAGCTGCTCGCGCGTTGCATCGCGTTCCGCGGGCGTTTCCTTGGTCTGCGCGGCGGCCGCGGTCGGCACGATCGCGATGCCGGTGTTCAGTGCCGCGCTCGCCACGATGATGGCGGATCGAATCAATCGTTGCATGGTCAGTCCCCCCGGCGCGCACTTAGGCACAAGAAATGGCATTTTCAAAACGCGAGGAGCCAATGCGGACATTGATCGTTCAGGCGTAACTTGAGATACGGACACGAGAATGACCCGCCGCACGATCAGCGCCGTTTATTATTATCCCGACGAGGTTGGGACCGGCTGACGCGCGCCTAGAACTCAGACGACCAACCTCGACCCGCTTGGCTTCCGCCCGGCGGGTTTTTTGTTGCTTCCACGAAAGGGCCACACATGCTGCACCGAGCCATCGCCACCAAGGAGCGCCCGCAAGGCTGGCAGGACTATGTCGTGCCACAATGCTGGGACGCGTTCACCGGCGACGACCATGCGGTGTGGGACCTGCTGTTCGCTCGCCAGGTCGAATTGCTCGGCACGCGGGTGGTTTCGCCGTTTCTCGACGGGATCGACCTGCTCAGGCTGTCGCACCCGGGCGTACCCGACCTCGATGAATTGAACGCGATCCTGGGGCCGAGGACCGGTTGGCAAACGGTGGCGGTGACCGGCCTGGTTCCGGACGAGATCTTCTTCGCGATGCTCGCGGCACGCGTTTTCCCGGTCGGCAATTTCATTCGCAAGCGCGAAGAGCTCGATTATCTGGAAGAGCCGGACTGCTTCCATGACCTGTTCGGCCATATCCCGATGCTGGCCGCACCACGATTATGCCGAGATGACGCGCCACATCGGCGAACTCGGCTCGGCGGCGATCGCCGCGGGCGAGGGTCACCGCGCCGCCCGCCTGTACTGGTACAGCGTCGAATTCGGGCTGGCGATCGAGCAAGGCGCGCTCAAGATCCTGGGTGCGGGCCTCGCGTCGAGCTTCGGCGAAGCGCATTTCAGCCTCGAGAACGAGGAGGTCGAACGGCTGCCCTTCTCGATCGAGCGCGCCGTCAACACGCCCTACAGGAACGACGTCTTCCAGCCGCGCTATCTGGTTTCGGAATCGCTGGAGCGGACCGTCGCCGACGTCCTGGCGCTCACTCCGGAAGCGTTGCTGGCGTTGTAGCGGCGCTCAAGCCGGAGCGAATTTGGTGATCAGCTCGCGGCAGGCCGATGACGGGCGCCCGATTGAGGCGGAAAACGCTGTCCGCGCGGCCGAGCTTCGGCCAGCTCACCGGTTTTCTGGCGTCGTAGCTGCGCCATCCCGCGACGCCGCCGTCGAGATGGACTTGCACATAATTGCCCTTGCCCCATTCGACCGGGAAGTCGCCGCCTTCTTCGGCCGAGACGCCCGTCGTATCGGTCATCGCGTGGCAGCCGACACCGGTCGTCGGCTTGAACGTGGGGTCGAGGATATCGTCTTGAACGCCGCGATTGAGATCGCCTGCATACCAGCCGCAGGCGCCATAAATGTAAATGGCCTTGCCGGCGCCTCTCAGGCTCATACGCAGGGTCGCATCGTCGGTCAGTGCGAAGCGGACCTCGCGGATCGTCTGCCCGCGATGCGCCTTCAGCCAAGCGGAATCGTAGGAGCGGGTGAAGCACAAAGTCCCGCCCGCCTTGCTGAGTGCATCGGTCAGCGGATCGGCAAGGGCCGGCCCGGACAGCGAACCCAATGCAAGGAATAAGGCGAGCCGTCTCATGCGGTGCGATCATGCCACGAACAACGGCATGCGTCGAACATAGTCACAAAAACCATCGGCAAATGATCATTCTTCGCGGCGCCGGTTGAGGGTAAAGGGTGCGCGCCGATCGAAACCCGAATCGGGGGGTGGAACGATGCTCAAGAAGCAGTGGGTGCTGATCGTTGCGGCGGGTATGCTGCTGTGCCCGGCAACCATGGCCACGGCCGCCGAGCCTGGCGCCAGCCCGCTTCCAAAACCAGACGAAGTCACTGTCACAGGAAAGCGGCTCGAACAGGACAAGCGGGTTTGTGTGTCGGACGTCACGACCGGTTCGATCATGCCGAAGACGATCTGCAAGACCAAAGGCGAATGGGAAGAGCAGCGTCAACGCGGCCTGGCAGCGATTCAGAGGCTGAAGGACGACCGGAACGCCCAGCGGCACACGCGGGAACTCGCTGGAGAATCGTTGAGTCATCCGGCGTAGGCGCCGCTCCGCACCAAGGTGCTCGGTGGCATTTGCCCGCGCCAAAGCTATAGCCGGGCCAATGGCCGACCAGGCGACCAAGGGCGAATATCGCAGCGGGCACGACCCGCGGACGCTGCGCGACGCGCTCGGCTGCTTTGCGACCGGGGTGACGGTCGTGACCTGTCTCGACAACGCCGGCAAGCCCGCGGGCCTGACGGTCAACAGCTTCACCTCGGTATCGCTCGATCCGCCGCTGCTACTGGTCTGCGTGCACAAGGCGGCGGCGAGCGCCGGAGCGCTGACCACCGCCTCGCATTTCGCGGTCAACGTGCTCCAGACCGGCCAACAGCCGGCCTCGATCACTTTCTCGACGCGGGTCGAGGACCGGTTCGGCGACACGCCCATGGTCGTGCGGCGAGGCCGGCGCTCCGATCCTCAAAGATTCCCTGAGCGTGTTCGAGTGCGAGCGCTTCGGCGTCCACGACGGCGGCGACCATCACATCCTCGTCGGCCAGGTGGTGAAGGCGAGCTTCGACGCCAGCCTCGATCCGCTGCTGTCGTTCCGCGGCCGCTATCGCCGGCTTCACTTCGACTAATCGACGATCAATTCTTCCGGGTGCCGGGTGAAGCGGCGGACGATCGCGACGATGAACCCGCCGATGATCAGCCCGGCAACTGCGCCGGCAAGGGCGTCGACCAGCCATTCGACGATCGCCCTCGCCCGGCCCATGGCCGCGCCGGCCGAATGCGCGAGGTCCCCGATTGCGTGGGTCAGCGGTTCGATGACGTGCAGCTCCTCTATGCCGTGGAGCAGGATCCCGCCGCCGACCCACAGCATCGCGGCGGTACCGATCGCCGACAAAGCGGTGAGCAGCCGGGGTACGATATGCACCAGCGCATCGCCGAGCGCACGGGCGCTCCGAGACCGCTGTTCGGCCATGTGCAGGCCGATGTCATCGAGCTTCACGATGAGCGCGACGACGCCATAGACCCCGACGGTAATCGCAACCGCGACGGCGATCAGCGCCCCCGCCGCGGTCCACAGCGGCATCGGGCCCAGGCTTGCCAGCGCGATCGCCATGATCTCGGCCGACAAGATGAAATCGGTTCGGATCGCACCTTTGACCTGGAGCTTTTCGAGCTCGGCCGGATCGACCATGGCGTCGACCAGCTGCTCCTCATGCTCATGCCCGCCCAGCAGCTTCTCGGTGATCTTCTCGGTCGCCTCGAACGCCAGATAGGCACCGCCGACCATGAGCAGCGGAGTGATCAGGAACGGCGCGAAGGCGGTGAGGAGCAGCGCCGCGGGCAGCAGGAACAGGATTTTGTTCCTGAGCGAGCCCTTGGCGATCTTGGCGATGATCGGCAGCTCGCGCTCGGGCGCGAGGCCGACGACGTAGCGCGGAGTGACGGCGGTGTCGTCGATGACGACGCCGGTAGCCTTTGTCGTCGCCTTGCCCGCAGCGAGGCCGATGTCGTCGATTGACGCGGCGGCGAGCTTGGCGATGGTCGCGACATCGTCGAGGAGGGCAATCAGGCCGGACGGCATGGACGCGGCGTTAGGCAACTTGCCACCAACTCGCAATTCGCGCACTTCCCGCGCGATGCTGGCAATGGACTTCATCAAGGCGAACCGCGAGACGGTCGAGCGCGCGATCCGCGACAAGGGAGTCATGCTCGACCTCGGCGAGATTCTCGAGCTCGACGCGCAAGTGCGCGCGCTGAAGACCGAGATCGAGGCGCTGAGGGCAGAGCGCAACGCAGTCAGCGCCCGGTTCAAAGACGCGTCTGCGCAAGAAAAAGCCGAGCTCGGCAAGCAGGCGAAGGATGCCGGCGCGCGCGCATCGCTGCTCGAAGCACAGCTCGCCGGTGAGGAAGCGGCGCTCAATATCCTGATGCTCCAGCTTCCGGGGATTCCCTGGGAGGGCGCGCCGGTCGGCCCCGACGAAAGCTTCAACACCGTCATCCGCACCGAAGGGCAGCCGCCGGAGTTCGGCTTCGAGCCGCTCGACCATGTCGCCTTGATCGAGAAGAACGACTGGGCCGATTTGTCGCGAGTCACGCAAGTGTCGGGCTCGCGCACTTACTGCCTCAAGGGCCGGCTCGCTTTGCTTGAGATGAAGCTGATGGCCTGGGCGCTCGAGAAGATCGCGAGTGCCGGCTTTACGCCGATTACCGTGCCGGCGCTGGCACGCGAACAGGCCTTCATCAACCAAGGCCAGTTCCCCGGCCACCGCGAAGAAACCTACGAGCTTCCGAACGACGATTTGTGGCTCGCAGGCACCGCCGAAGTGGTCCTGACCTCGCTTCATTCCGACGAGATTATCGAAACCGATAAACTGCCCGTGCTCTACGCCGGTTACTCGCCCTGTTTCCGCCGCGAGGCGGGCAGCGCGGGCAAGGACGTGCGTGGATTGCTGCGCGTCCACCAGTTCGTGAAGGTCGAGCAATATGTGATCTGCCAGGCCGACGACACACAATCGGCCGAATGGCACGCCCGCCTGCTTGGGCTCGCCGAAGAGCTGCTCCAGGCAATGGAAATTCCTTACCAGGTGATCGAGACCTCGACCGGCGACATGGGCCTCGGCAAATATCGCATGAACGATATCGAAAGCTGGGTGCCGTCCCTGGGCAAATATCGCGAGACGCACAGCTGCTCGACGCTTCATGACTGGCAGGCGCGGCGGGCGAACCTCCGCTACCGCGACAAGGATGGGAAGGTGCGGTTCGCGCATACGCTCAACAACACCGCGCTCGCCTCCCCGCGGATCCTCGTGCCGCTGCTCGAGAACCACCAGACCGAGGATGGGCGGGTAAAGCTGCCCAAGGCGCTGCGGCAACTCATGGGAAGCGAATTCCTCTGATGTGGGAAGGCGACGATCGGCCGCCGTCGCTTCGGCTGCGGCTCGGTGAGGCGGTGTGGCTGCTGCCGCGGATGTGGCGTGTGTTCGGCTCGACGAGGGCGCTGGGACCCGCCGATGGGCCAGCGGCGCTGGTGATCCCCGGCTTTGTTGCCCACGACCGAACCACTGAGCCGCTGCGCAAGGCGCTCGCCCAGGCAGGCTGGCGGGTTCACGGGTGGGGCATGGGACTGAACCTCGGGGTTCGAGCCGACACGGTGGATCGCCTGAGACAGCGCCTGGACGCAATCGGTCATCGTCAGCCGATCCTCGTGGTGGGGTGGAGTCTGGGCGGCTTGTTCGCCCGTGAGCTGGCACGCGCGGTCCCCGACCGGGTGCGCGCGGTGGCGACTCTCGGCTCGCCCTTCTCCGGCGACCCCAAGCAGAACAATGTCTGGCGGCTCTACCAGCTGATTGCGCGGCATAAGGTCGACGATCCGCCGGTTCCGCGGATCACCGACAAACCACCGGTGCCGACCCTGGCGCTCTGGTCGCGCAAGGACGGGCTGATCGCTCCACGATCAGCGCGCGGCCTGGAAGAAGAGCGCGACAAGGCGGTCGAGCTCGCCTGTACGCATATGGCCTTCGGCATTTCGCGGAAGGCCGCGCGCGACGTAGTCCGTGAGATCCAAAAATTCCTCGAAGAAATAAAGGCTTAACCGCCTACGCGAGTCGGACCATTGACTCCGCAAAGCGAGTCACGGGATAAGAACAAAACTAGAACAAAACGTTGTGAGTCGTGTGGCGAGAGGCTTGTCCCTGGTCGCCGGCGGCGCTGCTCCTGCACGCGTCCGGCCGGCTGAAATTCCCTCCCCCGGATTTCCGGGGGAGGGGGACCATGCGCAGCATGGTAGAGGGGTCTTGCACGTCGCAAAAAGGCCCCTCCACCGCTCTTCGAGCGGTCCCCCTCCCCTGCAAATGCAGGGGAGGATATCGACCCTGTCCGAGCTGTTCTCGGCCCACCCACGCGATGGCGGCTGGATCGGATTCCTTCTTCCCCAGACCGAAAACCCGATCCTGTGGGTCCAGCAGCGCATGGCGATCCTCGAATCGGGCCGGATTCACCCGCCCGGGCTTCCCAGCCAAAACCTCATACACGTCGAGGCGCGCGACGCGCGCGATGCGCTGTGGGCAATGGAGGAAGGTCTAAGATGCGCTGCGCTGTCGGCCGTCATCGGCGAATTGTGGGGCGACCCGCGCGCGCTCGACTTCACCGCCACGCGGCGGCTCGCGGTGGCGGCGGAGCGGTCGGGCGTGCCGTGCTGGCTGGTGCGCCTCGGCGGAACCGCGAACCTCAGCGGCGCGCGAATGCGCTGGCGGGTCGGATCCGCGCCTTCGCTCGCCAATCCGCTCGATGCGCGCGCGCCGGGAGCGCCGGCGTGGGACGCCGAGCTGTTCCGGGCGCGCGGGTTTCCGCCCGGCCGCTGGAGCCTCACACATGAAACGGGTGCTTTCCATCTGGCTGCCGCACCTGGCGATCGAACGCTGGGCGAAGGCGAGCGACTTACCGCCTGACAGTCCAATCGTCCTCACCGTCGAGGGCACGCACGGCCTGATCATCCACGCGGCGACCAAAGTCGCGGCCGAGCGCGGCGCGAGGCCGGGTGCAAGGCTGACGGACGCCCGGGCGCTCGACCCGGCACTGGTCGCAATGCCCGCCGATCCGGCCGGCGATTCGGCCCTGGTCGAGCGGCTCGCGCGCTGGGCGCAGCGCTGGTCGCCCTTGGTCGAGGTCGACGGCGATGGCCTCAGGCTCGACGTCACCGGGGTGGCGCATCTGTTCGGCGGCAAGGAGGGGCTGGTCGCGGATGTGGAGCAACGGTTCGCTTTGGCCGGCTTCACGGCGCGCATTGCGATTGCTCCGACCGCTGCGGCGGCCTGGGCCTTAAGTCGCTTCGATCGCAAACCCCTAATCGTCACCCCAGCGAAGGCTGGGGTCCATGTTGATGCAAGTTCACGACGCTCTGGGCTGTCCATCGACATGGATGCCAGCCTTCGCTGGCATGACGAGCTGAGGCCTCTCCATGTTTCGGCTCTGCGGCTCGATCCGGAGACGGTACGAACGCTGGAGCGCCTTGGCCTCAAAACCATCGGCGCGCTGATGCAAATGCCGCGGCTGGCGCTGGCGCGGCGGTTCAGGGGCGCCGAAGACGTGGTCGATGCGCTTGACCGGCTGGCCGGGCGCAAGGACGAGCCGCTGACCGCCGCTTTGACCGAGCCGCCGCCGCGCGCGGCGCTTCGCCTCGAGGAGCCGGCGACCCATCTGGAAGCTGCGAGCCAGGCGCTCGAACGGCTGATCCCCACGCTGGTGGCCGAGCTCGAGCAACGGCATTTCGGCGCCCGGCGGCTGACGCTGAGCGGATTTAGGGTCGACGGCAGCGTTGCCGAGGCGAGTGTCGCCACGACAATCCCGAGCCGGGAGCCGAAGCATCTCCAGCGCCTGCTCACTGACAAGGCGGCTGCGCTGAACCCGGAATTCGGTTTCGATGCCTTCGCGCTTCAGGCGGATTGGTGCGAGCCGCTCGAAGCGGCGCAGGACAGCCTGGTCGAGGAGCCATCGGGCGAGCGCGACATCGCGCGGCTGGTCGACCGGCTGACGGTCAAGCTTGGACCGCGCGCGGTGCGGCGGCCGCAGGCTGAAGAAAGTCATTTGCCCGAGCGGGCGAGCGGATGGGTAAGCGCGCTCGCTTCCCCTCTCCTTCAGGAGAGGGGATTGAGGGGTGGGGTGCGATTGAAGCGGCTCGATGCCGCTGAAGGAGCTTCCGAGCGGGCATCGAGTCCGCCCGTTCGCCACCCACTCCCTTCCCCCTCCCTTGAAAGGGAGGGGAAACAGCGCCCCCAGCGGCTGCTCGACCGGCCCGAAGCGATCGACGTCATTTATGCAACGCCCGAAGGCAAGCCCCGCCGCTTCGTGTGGCGGCGCGCCGTCCACGACATCGTCCGCGTCGAAGGGCCCGAACGGATCGCCCCCGAATGGTGGCGCCAGCCATCATCGGCGCGGCTGCGCGATTATTACCGGATCGAGGACCAGGCCGGCCGCCGCTATTGGATCTACCGTGAGGGCCTGATCGGCGACGGCCGCGGCGCAGCGCCGGGCTGGTTCATCCATGGGCTATTTGGCTGATGCCCGAAAAAGAAGGCTTTTCGCGGCTGAAGCTGGTGCGGACTGGCGACACACCGCCCGCGCCGACGGTGCGCGCCCCTTACGTCGAGCTCGGCGTCAGCTCGCCATTCTCTTTCCTGTGGGGAGCGTCGGACGCGATCGAGCTGGTGCTTCGCGCGCTTGAACTCGGCATGGATGCGATCGGCATCGCCGACCGCAACACGCTCGCCGGAGTCGTCCGGATGCACAGCGCGTGCAAGACAGCGGGGCTGAAGCCGCTGATCGGCTGCCGGCTGGATTTGACCGACGCGCCGAGCTTGCTCGCTTACCCGATCGATCGCGACGGCTATGGCCGGCTGTCGAGGCTGCTGTCGCTAGGCAAGAGGCGGGCGAAGAAGGGGGAATGCGAGCTGACGCTAACCGACGTCGCGGAGCATGCCGAGGGCATCGCCTTCATCGCCTGGCCTGGAGACGATCTCGACGATTTTGCCGCCGACCTGCCGCGCCTCACCGACACATTGACGTCACTCCGCCATGTCGCAGCGGCGTATCTCTATCGCGGCGACGATGCTGCGCGGATCGAGCGGCTCGACCGGCTGGCGCGCGCCCACGGCTGCACGATCCTCGCCACCAACGACGTCCATTATCATGTCGCCGAGCGCCGCCCGTTGCAGGACGTGGTCACCTGCATCCGCGAGAAAGTGACGATCGCGACCGCGGGTTATCTGCTCAATCCCAATGCCGAACGGCATTTGAAACCTCCCGAGGAGATGGTCCGGCTGTTCGCGCGCTGGCCGCACGCGATTGCGGCGACGCGCGAGTTCGCCGACGCGCTGAACTTCAGCCTCGACGAGCTCAGGTACGAATATCCGCGCGAAACCGTCCCCGAAGGACGGACGCCGCAGCAATATCTCGAGCATTTGACGTGGGAGGGCGCGGCGGGGCGGTGGCCGGACGGCATCCCGGGCAAGGTCGAAAAGCAGCTCAACCACGAGCTCGCCCTGATCGAGCGGCTCGACTTCGCGCGCTATTTCCTGACCGTCCACGATATCGTCGCCTTCGCGCGGTCATTGGAGCCGCCGATCCTGTGCCAGGGCCGCGGCTCGGCGGCGAATAGCGCGGTCTGTTATTGCCTCGGCATCACCGCGGTCGACCCCGCGACCAGCGACCTCTTGTTCGAGCGCTTCATTTCCGAAGAACGGCGCGAGCCGCCCGACATCGACGTCGATTTCGAGCATGAACGGCGCGAGGAAGTGATCCAGCATATTTATGAGAAATACGGCCGCGACCGAGCCGGGATCGCCGCGACCGTGATCCACTACCGGCCGCGCTCGGCGATCCGCGAGGTCGGCAAGGTGATGGGCCTTAGCGAAGACGTGTGCGGGGCGCTTGCCTCGACCATCTGGGGCCATATGGAGGCCGAGCTCGAGGATGGCCGAGCCAACGACGCGGGACTTGATCTCAGCGACCCGCATTTCAGGCGAACGGTCAAGCTGGCCGAGCAGCTGGTCGGAATGCCGCGCCACCTTTCGCAGCATGTCGGCGGCTTCATCCTGACCGAGCGGCCGCTGACCGAGACGGTGCCGATCGGCAACGGAGCGATGGACGACCGCACCTTCATCGAATGGGACAAGGACGACATCGACGAGCTCGGAATCCTCAAGATCGACGTGCTCGCGCTTGGGATGCTGACCTGCATCCGCAAATGCTTCGGCCTCATTGAATTGCACCACGGCGAGCGGTGGGAGCTGGCGACGGTCCCGCAGGAAGTTCCGCAAGTCTACGACATGCTGTGCAAGGGCGATTCGCTCGGCGTGTTCCAGGTCGAGAGCCGGGCGCAGATGAACATGCTGCCGCGATTGAAGCCGCGCTGCTTTTACGATCTGGTGATCGAGGTCGCGATCGTCCGACCGGGCCCGATCCAGGGCGACATGGTTCACCCGTACCTCAAGCGCCGCGCCGGCAAGGAGCCGCTGACCTTTCCCTGCCCCGCGCCCGAGCACGGCCCGCCCGACGAGCTCGAACGGATTTTGAAGCGCACCCTGGGTGTGCCGGTGTTCCAGGAGCAGGCGATGAAGATCGCGCTCGATGCGGCGAAATTCAGCTCCGAAGAGGCGAACCAGCTGAGGAAGGCGATGGCGACCTTCCGGTCCAAGGGGAACATCGAACTGCTTCAGGAAAAGATGGTCGGGCGGATGGTCGCGCGCGGCTACGACCCCGACTTCGCGCAGCGCTGCTTCGACCAGATCAAGGGCTTTGGCGAATATGGCTTCCCAGAAAGCCACGCGGCGAGCTTCGCGCACCTCGTTTACGTGTCGAGCTGGCTGAAATGGCGATACCCGGCGGCGTTCGCGGCGGCGCTTCTGAACTCGCAGCCGATGGGCTTTTACGCACCCGCGCAGATCGTCCGCGACGCGCGCGAGCATGGCGTCGAGGTGCGCGAGGTGGACGTGAACCACAGCGATTGGGATTGCACGCTGGAACTCCCATCCGTTCGTCCCGAGCGTGTCGAGGGACGTGTCTCGACTTCGCTCGACACGAACGGAGTTTGTTTGCGCTTTGGCCTGCGCCAGATCGACGGGCTGCGCAGCGCCGATGTCGAGCGGCTCGTCACCGCCAGGCCCTACGCATCCGTCGAGGAGCTGCGTTCGCGCGGCCGTGTGCCGGTCCATGCCATCCACCGGCTCGCGGCGGCCGACGCCTTCCGCTCGATGGGCCTCGACCGGCGCGCCGCGCTGTGGGACGCGCGCGCGCTCAAGCAGGCGCCGGACCTGCCGCTGTTCGCTTATGCCGAGGCGCGCGACGAGGGATCGGAAGGCGAGCCTGCGCGGCTCCCGGAAATGCCGCTCAGCGAGCATGTCGTGAACGACTATCAGACCATCCGCCTCAGCCTGAAAGCGCATCCGATGCGCTTCCTTCGCGAGCATTATGCGGGCCAGAAATTCGTCACCGCCGACCGGCTCAAGAACATTCGCGACGGCAAGCGCCTGTCGATCGCCGGCCTGGTGCTGATCCGCCAGCGGCCGGGCAGCGCCAAGGGCGTGGTGTTCATCACCATCGAGGACGAAACCGGAGTCGCCAATCTGGTCGTGTGGCCCGACGTGTTCGAAACGCAGCGCAAGATCGTGATGGGCGCGCGGCTGATGGCGGTTCACGGCGTGGTGCAGAAGGATGAAGACGATGGCGTGATCCACGTCATCGCGCGCCGGCTCGAGGATCATTCGCATATGCTCCGCCACCTAAGCGAAGATATCATGGACGCGCCGCTGTCGCCGCGGCGATGCGCCCGGAGCGATGCGGCCTCCCCCCGGCCGCCATCCCGCGCGACGTCGAAATTATCCCCAAAAGCCGCGACTTTCACTGATCGCCCGGCTATGCTTGGATGACACAGGAGACGACCTTTATGCGAGCAGTGCTTTCCACCCTTGCCCTATTCGCGCTGACCGCCGCGCAGGCGCCGCAGCCGTCGATCGAGGGCCATTGGCGCAGTCCCGGCGGGAACAGCATCATCCACATCGGCCCGTGCGGCGGCGGCCTGTGCGGGACGATCGAATGGGCGAGCGCAAAGGCCAAGCAGGATTCGCGCAAGGCCGTCGGCGATCAGCTGGTCGGCGCCCAGCTGCTGACCAACCTCACGCAGGACAAAAACGGCCACTGGCAGGGCAAATTGTTCATTCCCGACAAGAACATGCGCGTGACCGCTAAGATCCAGCCGATCGGCGAGCAGCAGCTTCGGGTGTCCGGCTGCGCGGTCGGCAAGACCCTGTGCAAGGCCGCGATATGGACCCGGACCGATGGGACGTTGCCAAGCTAGGGCCAGCCGGGCGGCGCGTTCATCTGAGCGCAAGCTGAAGGCGCCATTTCTGCCGCAAATCTAAGCCAAAGCGATGATCATGAACACGATTCCGGCAAGAATCGCGCTTGTCGCGCTCGCTGCGGCGGTTCCCGTGACCGCATCGGCGCAAGCATCGATCGAAGGCCATTGGCGCAACCCCAAGGGCAGCGTCGTTGTGCGCATCACGCCGTGCGGCAATGTTTATTGCGGGACGGTGATCGACGCATCGGAGAAGGCCAAGGCGAATGCGCGCAGGGGCGGCACGCCGCACCTGGTCGGCACTCGCATCCTTTCGGGCGTGCGGCCCGCGGGCGACGGCCTGTTCAAGGGCCAGGCGTTTGACCCCAAGCGCAACATCCGCGCTCCGGCGACGATCCGCCAGGTCGGTCCGAACGCGATCGAGGTCCGCGGCTGCGCGCTGGCCGGAATGCTCTTGTGCAAGGAACAACGCTGGACGCGCGTCAGCTAAGCGCGATCTCGGCGCCGATTTCCCCGGCCAGCACCGCGGCTTGAAGCGCGGCCATTTCGTCGGCCCAGTAGCGGTCCGACACGAGATGCGGCGAGCGCTCGCGCACCTTGGCATGTACCGCTTGCAGCTTTGCGCTGGTCTTGACCGGCGCATGATAATCGATGCCCTGCGCCGCCGCGATCAACTCCACCGCGATTACTCCGGCCGCGTTGCGCGCGATCTGGCCAGCCTTGCGCGCGGCGATCGGAGCCATCGAGACATGATCCTCCTGGCCGGCCGAGGTCGGGATCGAATCGACGCTCGCCGGAAAAGCCAGCGACCTGTTCTCGCTGACCAGGGCCGCAGCGGTGACTTGCGGAATCATGAGGCCCGAATTCACGCCCGAATCCTCGGTCAGGAACGGCGGCAGGTCGCTCATCTTGGGATCGATCAGGACGGCGGTGCGGCGCTCGGAAATCGAGCCCACTTCGCACAAAGCCATGGAAATCGTGTCGGCAGCGAAGGCGACCGGCTGGGCGTGGAAATTGCCGCCCGAAATCGCCGAATCCTCATCCGGGAAGACGATCGGGTTGTCGGTGACCGCGCCGGCCTCGATGGTCAGCGTGCGCGCGGCACTGGTCAGCAGGTCGAGCGCGGCACCCATCACCTGCGGCTGGCAGCGGAAGCTGTAGGGATCCTGGACCTTCGTGCAGCCGGTGGCGTGGCTGGCGACGATGTCGCTGCCTTCGAGGAGGCCGGCGATCGCGGCAGCGACACGGACCTGGCCCGGCTGGCCGCGAAGCTCCGAGATGCGCGGGTCGAACGGCTCGGACGCTGCCTTTCAGCGCATCCACAGACAGCGCGCCGGCGGCGATCGCTGCGGCGAACACCCGCTCGCCGGCGAATAAGGCGTCGAGCGCGAGCGCGGTCGACATTTGCGTGCCGTTGATGAGCGCAAGGCCTTCCTTGGGCCCGAGCCTGAGCGGCTGCATCCCGAGCTTCTCGAGCGCGACGCCGGCAGGCATACGCGTCTCCCGCGACGTCGATGCTGCCGTGGCCCATGAGCGCCGCGGTCATGTGCGCGAGCGGAGCGAGGTCGCCCGACGCGCCGACGCTGCCCTGGCTCGGGATCACCGGCATCGCATCGCGGTCGAGCAAAGCCTGCAGCGCCTCGATCACCACCGGCCGGACGCCCGAATAGCCGCGGCCGAGCCCGAGCAACTTCAGCACGATCATCAGCCGCGTCACATGGCGCGGCAGCGGATCGCCAAGCCCCGCGCTGTGCGACAGGATGAGGTTGGTCTGGAGCTCTGCGAGCCGCTCGTCGGGGATACGGGTGTTCGCGAGCAGGCCGAAACCCGTGTTCACGCCGTAGACGGTCTCGCCGCCGGCGACGATGCGCTCGACCGACGCGGCGGCAGCGACGACGCGCTGCATAGATGCATCGTCGAGGCGGGCGTCAGCGCCAATCCAGAGCTCGCGCAGCTGGTCGAGCGTCACACTCTCGGGGTTGAGCTTCACCTGTTCACCATCGGCAGATCAAGACCCTGCTCGCGCGCGCAGTCCATCGCAATGTCATAGCCCGCGTCGGCGTGGCGCATGACCCCCGTGCCGGGGTCGTTCCAGAGCACGCGCTCGAGCCGGCGGGCGGCATCATCGGTGCCGTCGGCGACGATCACCATTCCGGCGTGCTGCGAATAGCCCATGCCGACCCCGCCGCCATGGTGGAAGGATACCCAGGTCGCGCCGCTCGCGGTGTTGAGCAAAGCATTGAGCAACGGCCAGTCGCTGATCGCATCGCTGCCATCCATCATGCTTTCGGTCTCGCGGTTTGGCGAGGCGACGCTGCCGCTGTCGAGATGGTCGCGGCCAATGACGATCGGGGCGGAGACTTCGCCGCTGCGCACCATTTCGTTGAAGGCGAGGCCGAGGCGGTGGCGCTGACCGAGCCCGACCCAGCAGATGCGCGCGGGCAGGCCTTGGAAGGCGATGCGCTCGCGCGCCATGTCGAGCCAGCGGTGGAGGTGCGGATCGTCGGGGATCAGTTCCTTCACCTTGGCGTCGGTGCGGTAGATGTCCTCGGGATCGCCACTGAGCGCGACCCAGCGGAACGGGCCGATGCCGCGGCAGAAGAGCGGGCGGACGTAGGCCGGGACGAAGCCGGGGAAATCGAAGGCGCGGGTGACGCCCTTGTCCTTGGCTTCCTGGCGGATGTTGTTGCCGTAGTCGAAGGTCGGCACGCCGATGTCCTTGAACGCCAGCATCGCTTCGACATGCTGCGCGATTGAAATTCGCGCGGCTTCCACGACCGCCGCAGGATCGCGCTCGCGCATCTCCTGCCATTTGGCAACGCTCCAGCCGGCCGGGCAGTAGCCGTTGGCGGGATCGTGGGCTGAGGTCTGGTCGGTGAGCGCGTCGGGCCGGATTCCTCGGCCGAGCATCTCCGGCAGGATCTCCGCGGCATTGCCGAGCAGGCCGACCGACGTCGGTTCGGACGCGGTCCGAATGATCTCCAGCGCCTCGTCGATGCTGGTCGCACGACGGTCGAGGTAGCGCGTTTCGAGGCGCTTCTCGATGCGGCTTTCCTGAACCTCGATGGCGATGCAGTGCGCACCCGCCATGACCGCCGCGAGCGGCTGCGCGCCGCCCATCCCGCCGAGGCCGGCGGTCAGGATCCAGCGGCCCTTGAGATCGCCGCCATAATGCTGGCGGCCCATCTCGGCGAAAGTCTCGTAGGTGCCTTGGACGATGCCCTGCGTGCCGATGTAGATCCAGCTGCCAGCGGTCATCTGGCCGTACATCATCAGCCCCTTGCGATCGAGCTCGTTGAAGACCTCCCAATTGGCCCATTTGGGCACGAGGTTCGAGTTGGCGATGAGCACCCGCGGCGCGTCCTTGTGGGTGCGGAACACGCCGACTGGCTTGCCCGACTGGACGAGCAGGGTCTGGTCCTCCTCGAGCCGCTCCAGGGTCTCGACGATCTTGTCGTAACATTGCCAGTTGCGCGCGGCGCGACCGATGCCGCCGTAGACGACCAGGCTCTGCGGATCCTCGGCGACCTCGTCGTCGAGGTTGTTCATCAGCATCCGCATCGCGGCTTCGGTGGCCCAGCTTTTGGCCACGATCTCGCTGCCGCGGCGGGCGCGGATATGGCGGCTGTTGTCGCGTCGGTCGGTCACGGCTGTTGCTCCTAGCCGGTGGCAGCGTCCGACCCAAGGGGGCCCGCAAGCTGGCGTTCATCCGCGAAAGGCCTAGCATCGGGTTCGGGCGGAGGCGCGGGCAATGGCAACGATTGCGGAACCAGGACCGGACACGGCAATCGCCGTAAGCGGCGACCGCTCCTTCTTCGGCCATCCCAGGGGGCTCGCCTATCTCGCTTTCACCGAGGCGTGGGAGCGTTTTTCCTATTACGGAATGACCGCGCTGGTCGTGCTCTACATGGTCGAGCAGCTGCTGTTGCCGGGCCATATCGAGCATGTCGCGGGGATGGGCGCATATCGCTCGGCGCTCGAATCGGTGTTCGGGCCGATGTCGCCCCAGGCGCTCGCCTCGCAGACCTTCGGCTTCTACACCGGCCTCGTCTATTTCACGCCTTTGCTCGGCGGCTGGATCGCCGACCGCCTGCTCGGCGCCAAGCGGACCGTGGTGATCGGCGCGCTGCTGATGAGCGCGGGCCATTTCGCAATGGCGTTCGACCAGAGCTTCCTGATCGCGCTTCTGCTGCTGATCGTCGGATCGGGCTGCCTCAAGGGCAACATCGCGGCCCAGGTCGGCCATCTCTACGCCCCCGACGACGTGTCGCGCCGGACCCGCGCATTCACGATCTTCAGCACCGGGATCAACGTCGGCGCGACGCTCGGCCCGATCGTCTGCGGATTGCTGGCGCAGCTCTACGGCTGGCACATCGGGTTCGGCTGCGCGGGCGTGCTGATGCTGCTCGCGACCGTCACATACCTCGCCGGCCAGCGCTATCTGCCCGACCAGCGGCCGCGCAAACGCGACCGCGCGCCGACCACGCCATTGACTGCGGCCGAGCGGCGGACGGTGATTCTCCTAATCCTCGCCGCCGCGATTACCGTTTTCCAATCAGTCGCTTACTATCAGATTTACAATGTCGGGCTGGTGTGGATCGAGACGCATGTCGATCTCGCCACCGGGCTCGGCCGAATCCCGGTTCCGTGGTTCAATTCGATCGACGCCTTTGTCAGCATCATCGCCGTGCCGCCGCTGATCTATTTGTGGAGCCGGCAGGCGCAGCGCGGGCGCGAGCCGAGCGACGTCGCCAAGATCGGCATTGGGGCCGCGATCGCCTCAGCCTCCGCCGGAATGATCGTGCTCGGGATCTGGCTGGCCGGAAGCGGCAAGGTCAGCGCGCTCTATCCGGTGCTCGCTTGCGTCGGCATGGGCATTGCCTTCCTCTACTACTGGCCGCCGCTGCTTGCTTTGGTCTCGCGCACCGCACCGCCAAGCATCAATGCGACGATGGTCAGCGGCGCTTATCTGTCGCTGTTCGTCGGCAATCTCCTGATGGGCTGGGTCGGAACCTATTATGAAAAGATGAGCCCGGCGCAATTCTGGATACTCGACGCAGGGATCGCCGCCATCGGCGCGCTTTTGATCCTGCTGTTCGGCCGCAATCTCGACCGCGCGCTCGAGCCATCCTAGGCGTCGAGTCCGCCGAAAATCCGCCGCTCGGGACCGGGGAAGCCGATCCAATAGGATAGCTCGGCGATCGATTCGATGCGCCAGGCGCAAAGGTCCGCCGCCTTGCCGGGAGCGATGCTGCCGACGTCCTTAGCGATCCCGAGCGCGCGGGCGCCATTGAGCGTCATCCCGATGAGTGCCTCCTCCGGAGTCAGGCCGAAGAAGGTGCACGCCATGTTCATTGCCAGGGTGGGTGAGAGCATCGGTGACGTACCCGGGTTGCAGTCGGTGCCGACGCGCGATTGGAACCTTGTGCTTGCGCAGCAGGTCGATCGGCGGCGGGACCGTTTCTCGCAGCGCGTAATATGCGCCGGGCAGCAGCACCGCGACCGTTCCGGCCGAGGCCATCGCCTCGGCTCCGGCCTCGTCCAGATGCTCGAGATGATCGGCCGACAAGGCACGGAATTGCGCCGCAAGCTCGGCGCCGTGCTGGTTGGACAATTGCTCGGCGTGAAGGCGGACTCGAAGTCCGTTTTGAGTCGCGGCCTTGAACAGGCGCGCGACTTCGTCGGAGCTGAAATCCGATCGTGTCGCAATAGGCATCGACGCTGGACGCGAGCTTCGCCTTGGCGACCTCGGGCAGAAGCTTGTCGATGATTTCGCCGACATAATGGGCGCGGCGGTCCTTGCTGTCGGCGGGGAGCGCGTGGAGCGCGAGCAGGGTCGGGACGATCCGGACCGCCTCCCCCTCGCCGAGCCGGCCTGCGACCCTGAGCAGGCGCAGCTCGCCCGCGGGGTCGAGCGCGTAGCCGGACTTGATCTCGATGGTCGTGCAGCCGCCGGCCATCAGCGCATGGAAGCGACGCCTGCTCTGTTCGAGAAGCGCCTCGTCCGATGCGGCCTTGGTCGCGGCCACGGTCGAGGCGATTCCGCCGCCGGCCCTGGCGATCTCCTCGTAGCTGGCGCCTGCGCGGCGCATCGCATGCTCCCCGGCGCGATTGCCGGCGAAAACGAGATGGGTGTGGCAGTCGATCAGGCCCGGGGTCACCCAGGCGCCGCCGAGCGCGTCGACCTTTTTTGCGCGGTAACCGGCGAGCTCGGTGCGCTTGCCGACGCGCACGACTTTGCCGTCGGCGATTCCGATCGCGCCATTCTCGATCACGCCGAGCGGATCGCCGCGCGCCGCTTCGAGCGTCGCGATATTGCAGTCGACGAGCAGGCGGTCCCACATGCGAGCGTCGCCTTAGGCGAGCCGAGTTGCTACGGTCAAAGCATGGCTGGCTGGCCCAACCTTTGCGACCTCATCTCACCGGCAAATCGCGCCGCGCCGGTCGGGCTGCTCGGCGCGCCGCTGGCCGCGGGCTCGGTGACGCCGGGACGCTGCGACCTTGCCCCCGCGCTGCTTCGGGCGACTTTGAAGCGGATCGGCCGCTACGACGTCGAGACCGGGCGCGAACTTTCAACCCTGGTCGCGGACCGGGGCGACATCGAGCTTGCCGGGCTGACCATCGAGGAGGCGACGCCACTGATCCGCGACGCCCTCGCAGCGAGCGCCGAAGCGCATGCGCTGACGCTGCTCGCCGGCGGCAACAATGCGATAACCCGGCCGGCGCTGCTCGGGCTTGGCGGCGAGCTCGGCGAGATCGGCCTGATCACGTTGGACGCGCATTTCGACATGCGCGACACTGCCGATGGCCTCAGCAACGGCAATCCGGTGCGCGCATTGCTCGACGACGGGCTGCCAGGCGCAAATATTGCGCAGGTCGGGCTCGCCAGCTTCGCCAACAGCCGGGCGATGCACGAGGACGCAATTGAAGCGGGCAATCTGGTCGTCACCATCGGCGATGTCCGGACAAACGGCATCGCCCATGCGATTACCCAGGCGCTCGATCATGTCGCGCATTGCGACGCCTTGGTGATCGACTGCGACATCGACGTGATCGACCGCTCGCAATTTCCCGCCGCGCCGGGCGCCCGGCCGGGCGGGATGGTGGTGCAGGACTTCTTCTACGCGGTGCGGCGGCTGGCGTCCGACCCGCGCGTGCGGATCATCGATTTGACCGAGTGGGACCCGCCGCTGGACGCCACCGACCTTAGCGCTTTGACCGCCGCGCGCTGGGCGGCCGAGTGCCTCGCCGGCTACGAGATGCGCTGAACAGCTCCTTGAGCTCGGACGGCCGCAGCTCGGGCGCGAGCTGGTCGAAGGTACACTCCTTCGGGTCCTTGTCGGGCCGCCAGCGGAGAAAGCCGGTGCCGTGACGAAAGCGGCGGCCGGTGACCTGGTCGTAGCGAACCTCGGCGACCAGCACCGGCTTCAGCGGCTGCCATTGCGCGGTCCGCTCGGTGCTCCAGCGGCTGGGCCCGCCCGGAGCGGAGCCGGTAAAGCCCGGCGGCTCGATCAGCTTCTCCAGTTCCCTGGTCAAAGCGGGCCGGTCCTTCGCCGGGATCGCCGAGGTGAAGCCGACATGGTTGAGCAGACCCTTGATCGTCGTAGAGGCCGAGCAGAAGCGACCCGACTTCCTTCTTTTTTTCGGCGTAGCGAAATCCGCCGACGACGCAGTCGGCGGTGCGTTGCTGCTTGACCTTGACCATCGCCCGCTCGCCGGGACGGTATTCGAGGTCGAGCCGCTTGGCGACGACGCCGTCGAGCGCGCCGCCGCTGCGACGCAGCCAATCGACGGCCGTGTCCCGGTCTGTCGTCGCGGGCGACAGGAGCAGGCCAGGCAACTTGTTCTTCGCGTGGAACCGTTCGAGCGCCTTGCGGCGCTTGCCCAGCGGTTCATCCAGCAGCGATTTGCCGCCGGCTTCGAGCAGGTCGAACGCCATCAGCTCGGCCGGAGTTTCGCCGGCGAGCCTGCGAACCCGGCTTTCCGCCGGGTGCAACCGCAGCTGCAGCGCCTCGAACGACAAGGCGTCGCCAACCGTGATGATCAGCTCGCCGTCGAGCAGGAAGCGCGCGCTCCTTCAGCGAGCGCAGCATCCCCAGGACTTCGGGGAAATAGCGGCCGAGCGGCTTGCCCGACCTGCGAGGTCAGCGCGACTTCGTCCCCGTCGCGGCGCGCGAGTGCGCGGAAGCCGTCCCATTTGGGTTCGTACTGCCAGCCCTCGCCCTCGGGCAACTCGGCGGCGAGCAGGGCCTCCATCGGCGCGGGCGTCTGAGCGTGCTTGGCCATTCGCAGACTAGCGCCTGCGGCTCGCAGTCGTTCCCGTTGCGCACCGCGCGACCGCTCGCTACGGTGACGGCCGAGGGGGAACCACGCCATGAAGTTCGATCCGAGCGCCGCGACCGCGCGCTATATCGACAGCCTCGGCCCGGCGGCGCTGCAGAAGGCGCACGATTACACCGTCGGCAAGGAATGGATGCTGCTGTGGGCGCTGCTCGTGGCGGCGCTCGTCACCTGGCTGATCGTCCGCTCGGGCATCCTCGACAAGCTCGACCGGCAAGATTGCCGAACGGCGGCGCAACCTGCGCGCGTTCGTGGTCAGCCTCGTCTTCTTCCTGGTCTCGGCGGTGCTGAGCCTGCCGTGGGACCTCTACGCGAACTACTTTCGCGAGAAGGCCTATGGCCGCACCAGCCAGCCGCTTGGCGACTTCCTGATGCAGGGCGGGATCGCTCTGCTGATCACGGCGCTGGTCGGCGGCCTGTTCATGACGGGCGTCTATTGGCTGATCCGCCGCACGGGAAAGCGCTGGTGGATGTGGTCGGGCGGGCTGACCGCGCTCGTCCTCGCCATCTTCCTCCTGCTGTCGCCGATCCTGATCGAGCCCCTGTTCAACAAATATGAGCCGGTGCCGCCGGGCCAGGTCCGCGACGCGGTCGTCGAAATGGCCGGCCGCGCGGGCGTGCCGCCCGAGCGGGTATTCATGTTCAACGGCTCGCGGCAGTCGAACAATTTCACCGCCAATGCCGGCGGCGTCGGGAGCACGGCGCGCGTGGCGATCTCCGACGTCGCGCTCAAGAATGCCTCGCTCGACGAGGTTCGCGCCGTCACCGGGCACGAGATCGGCCATTATGTGCTCAAGCACACCTGGTACGGAATCCTCTTCTTATTCGATCGCCGCGATCCTCTTCTTCTGGCTCGCCGACCGGACCTTTCCGTTCTTCGCGCGGCTGTTCGGAAGCACTGCGAAGATCGGCGACCCGCGCGGAATTCCGGTGCTGCTGTTCATCGTCGGCCTGCTGCAATTCCTGGCCATGCCCTTCCTCAACAGCTTCGGCCGGATGATCGAGACCCAGGCCGACCATTATTCGCTGAGAACCGAAAACCGCCCGGACGCGCTGTCGACCGCGCTCGTGAAGACCGCCGAATACCGCTATCCGCGGCCGGGCGCGCTTCGAGGAGATCGTGTTCTACGATCACCCGTCGGTCGAGCGGCGCGTCCGCATGGCGATGGAGTGGAAGGCCGCGCACCCGGAGCCGCCGACGCCCTATGTGAAGCTTTCACCCGCCGATTGCCTCTGAAGTCGCGGCATCTAGCTTCAGGGGCGAATGGGGCGCGCACTGACCATCGACAGCGGCGACACGGCGTGGATGCTGGTGTCGACCGCGCTGGTGATGCTGATGCTGCTGCCCGGCCTGGCGCTGTTCTACGGCGGGCTGGTCCGGGCCAAGAACCTGCTGTCGGTGATGAGCCAGGTGCTGGGCATCGCCGCGGTCGCGATCCTGAGCTGGGTCGGCTGGGACTACAGCCTGGCCTTCAGCGGCGGCAATGTGCTGATCGGCGATCTCGCCAAAGCAGGGCTCGCGGGGCTGACGACGCGTCGCTGTGGGCGGTCGGAAGCACGGGCAAGGCGATCCCCGAGCTGGTCTTCGCCGCCTTCCAGATGAGCTTCGCGGCGATCACCGCGGCGCTGGTCATCGGCGCCTTGGTCGAGCGCGTGCGCTTCTCGGCGATGATGCTGTTCGCGCTGCTGTGGCTGACGATCGTCTACGCGCCGCTGGCGCACATGGTGTGGGCGTCGGACGGGTTGCTGTTCGGGTTCGGCGCGATCGACTTCGCCGGCGGCACGGTGGTGCACATCAATTCCGGCGTCGCGGGCCTGGTCGGGGTCGCGTTCGCCGGGCCGCGCATCGGCCATCTGAAGGAAGCGATGCCGCCGCATTCGCTGGCGCTGACCATGGTCGGCGCGGGGCTGCTGTGGGTCGGCTGGTTCGGCTTCAACGCCGGCTCGGCGCTCGAGGCGAACGGCCTTGCCGCGGTGG
>CAVWER010000001.1:0-1376797 GCA_963754215.1 uncultured Alphaproteobacteria bacterium | reverse complement strand
TCGGTGCGGAGCTCGAAGTCGCTCGAGTCATGGCGTTCGTGCAGTTGCTCGCTCTCGTCGCCGGTGAGCTTGTTGACGATCCGTCCGCGCTTGACCGCCGGACGCTGCGCGATCTGCTTCGCCCAGCGCACCAGATGCTCATATTCGTGCGTCGCGAGGAACTCATCGGCGCCGGGGTAGGAGCGGCCGAGCGCGATTCCGCCATACCAGGGCCAGATCGCGATGTCGGCGATCGAGTAATCGGGGCCGGCGACATATTCGTTCTGGCCGAGCTGGCGATTGAGCAGGTCGAGCTGGCGTTTGGCCTCCATTGCGTAGCGGTTGATCGGATATTCGAATTTCTCCGGCGCGTAGGCGAAGAAATGGCCGAACCCGCCGCCGAGGAAGGGCGCGGCACCGACCTGCCACATCAGCCACGACAGGGTCTCGGCGCGTTCCTGGCCGGAGGCGGGCAGGAACTCACCGAACTTCTCGGCGAGGTGAATGAGGATCGCGCCGGATTCGAACACCCGGATCGGCTCGGGGCCGCTGCGATCGAGAAGCGCCGGGATCTTCGAATTGGGATTGACCGCGACAAAGCCGCTCGAGAACTGGTCGCCCTCGCCGATGCGAACCGGCCAGGCGTCATATTCGGCGTCCCGGTGGCCGCGCTCGAGCAGATCCTCGAACATAATCGCGACCTTCTGCCCGTTCGGGGTCGCCAGGGAATAGAGCTGGAAGGGATGCTTGCCCACCGGCAGCTCGCCGTCGTGGGTCGGGCCGGCGACGGGACGGTTGATATTGGCGAACTGGCCGCCGCTCGGTTCGTCCCAGGTCCACACCTTGGGAAGAATATATTCGGCGCTGTCGGTCATCGCGGTCCCTTTTCGGTTGAGGACCTCAGCTAGGGACGAGCGCGCCGCGTTTCCAGCGACACCGATGTTGCCTAGTCGGCGCGGACCGAGAGGAAGCTGGGCAGCGGGCCGTTCCAGTCGCTGCTGATGTCCTCGACCACCGGCGAGCGGTCGGCGGCGGGCGCCCGGTCCTTGCGCGGTTCCTTCTTCGCCGACGCTTTCGGCGCACTCCGGGCCGCAGGCTTTTCGGCCGGTTCGCGATTTTCCGGGCGCTCAGGCTTCCTCGCCTCGCCCTTGGCCGGGGTGCGCGCGATCTTCAATCCGGTCAGCTTCTCGATCGCCGCGACCGCTTCGGCGTCGGCCCGCGTTGCGAGCGTGATCGCGATGCCCGTCATGCCTGCGCGGCCGGTGCGGCCGATGCGGTGGATGTAATCGTCGGGCTGCCACGGCACGTCGAAGTTGATCACATGGCTGACGCCTTTGACGTCGAGCCCGCGGGCGGCGACGTCCGAGGCGACCAGCACCGTGACCTCGCCGCTCTTGAAGCGGTCGAACTCGGCAATGCGCTGCGCCTGCTCCATGTCGCCCTGGATCTGGCCGACCGCGAAGCCGGAGCGCTTGAGGCTGGTGGCGAGCTCACGAACCGTGGTCTTGCGGTTGGCGAACACGATCGCGTTCTTGAACTCCTCGTGGCGCAGGATATCGCGCAGCGCGTCCTTCTTCTTGTCGGCGCTGACCTCGACCAGGCGCTGCTCGATGTTGACGTTGGCGGTCGCCGGCCGGGCGACCTCGACCCGCCGCGGGTCGTTCAGGAATTTCGCCGCGAGTTTCTGGATCGGCGGCGGCATGGTCGCCGAAAAAAGCAGTGTCTGGCGCGATTTGGGCAGCTTGGAGCAGATTTCCTCGATGTCGGGGATGAAGCCCATGTCGAGCATCCGGTCGGCTTCATCGATCACGAGCAGCTCGCAGCCGGTAAGCAGGATCTTGCCGCGGCCGAACAGGTCCATGAGCCGCCCCGGGGTCGCGATCAGCACGTCGACGCCTTTTTCAAGCGCCTTCACCTGGTCGCCCATCTGAACGCCGCCGATCAGCAGCGCCATCGAGAGCGGATGGTATTTGCCGTATTTCTCGAAATTCTCGGCGACCTGCATCGCCAGCTCGCGGGTCGGCTCGAGGATCAGGGACCGCGGCATTCGCGCCCGGCTCCGGCCCTGATGGAGGATGTCGATCATCGGCAACACGAAGCCAGCCGTCTTGCCGGTCCCGGTCTGGGCGATCCCGACCAGGTCCTTGCCCATCAACACCGCGGGAATAGCCGCGGCCTGAATCGGCGTCGGCTCGCCATAGCCGCTGTCGGCAACGGCGCGGAGCAATTCGTCGGAAAGGCCGAGATCGGCGAAAGACATTCAAATATCCGGATTAAAAGGCGGCGCCGACATTCCCGCGACCGCGCCGCACGATGCGGCTGGGCTATGCCGCACGGGCCTGAAAAGTCAAGGAAAGCTAGTGCCGGAACTTGGGGATGAGGATGCGGAAGCGCTCGATTTCGCACCGCTCGCCAATCCGCGACATCACCGCGTCGCGATGAACGCAGATTTGCTGGTCGCGGCCGTATTGAAGGTAGAATCCGCCGTAGAAGTCGAGCGCGTGGCAATCCTCATCGAATTTCGCCCGGACGCGGCCCCCGCCCGACAGGATGAGATCGACTTGCTCGGATCCCGACATCGAGGCGCGGCGGATCGCTCCTGCGGGGATGCACTTGGGCCCCTTTTTTTCGATCCAGTCGAACTGCGGCGCGGCCGGCCGCGGCCGGACCGGAACGCGCAGGATCACTTCGTCCTGGATAACCAAGCGCGACACCGTCGTCGGAATCGCCCCGGGATCGGCCGCGAACAGGCCGAGCAGCAACGGAACGAAGCTGATGAAATATGTGGGAGTCACTCGAAGCCCGCTTGTGAGCGCCGGGCTTTGCAGTGATGCGTTGAACAATCAATGAATTGTGAGCCGCTTGCAAGAAGCGGCCAAGGCCAATAGAGGCCACGCCCACAGCTTCACGGCAGGACTTGCATTGGCGAGTCCGATCCGCCGGACCCCAGGAGAATGACCGCATGGCGACCGCAGCGCCGAACATCAGTCTGCCGCTTTTCTATAACGCGATCGAGCCCTTGAACGTCACCCAGCACGGCAAGATGAAGGTCCGCCCGATCGAGAAATCGCCGCAGATCGGCCAGACCCATGCAATTCCGGTGACCGTCGATGAGTTCGGCCTCGCTCAGCGCCATTTCCCGATCGTCTTTTCGATCGGCGACAATCCCATCCCGATCGCGCTGATGGGATTGAACGAAGGGGTCAACGTATTCCTCGATGCCGACGGCCGTTCGCTCGACCCGGCCGTATACGTTCCGGCCTACATCCGCCGCTATCCGTTCCTGCTCGCGCGCCTGAGCCCGGAGAGCGACGAGCTTTCGCTGTGCTTCGATCCGACCTCGGGCGCTGTCGGCGAGACCAAGGACGGCGAGCCTTTGTTCGACGGCGACCAGCCGAGCGACGCGACCAAGGCGATCCTCGATTTCTGCGAGCAGTTCGAAACCGCCGGCCAGCGCACCTCGGCGTTCATGGAGGAGCTCAAGAAGTCCGGGCTGCTGATGGACGGCGAAGTTGCGATCCAGCCCGAGGGCTATGAACAGCCGTTCATTTACCGCGGCTTCCAGATGGTCGACGAAGAGAAATTGCGCGACCTGCGCGGCGATGAGCTGAGGAAGATGAACCAGAACGGCATGCTGCCGCTGATCTACGGCCATCTCTTTTCACTGACCCAGATGCGCGAGGTGTTCGGCCGCCAGCTCCAGCAGGGCAAAGCCCCCGCGCCAGTCCAGCAACCGGCGCCGGCGACGGTCTAGAGCTTCGTTCTCGTCATGCCGCCGCCGGCATGACTGCGCGCGAAGCTACTCGGCGGCGGTCGCGAATTGCTGGCCCAACAGCAATTCGCCGAGGCCCACCGCGAGCGCTTCGATCAGCAAGGTCAGACGGTCGAAACCCGGACCCGGAATCCGCAACGTCGGGTCGAGGTAAACCCGCCGGTCGATCTCGATCTGAAGCGCGTGGACGTTGCGCGCCGGATCGCCGTGGCGCTCGACGACATGGCCGCCGGCAAACGGGTCGTTGAGGCCGGCCTCGAATCCCGCGCGCCGGGCGATGGCGAGCGCCTCGCCGCTGACCCATGAGCCGGCGGATCGGCCGCGGCGATCGCCGAAGACGATCTGCGGGATGCCGTCGGGCGGCGGCGGCATCGAATGGCAGTCGAGCAGGATTGCCCCGCCAAAGCGGTCCAGGAGCAGCGAGAGCTGGTCCTCGATCGCGCGGTGATAAGGGCGGTGGGCCTGGTCCAGCCGCTCGTCGAGCTGGGCGCCGCCGATCGCGCGCCGCCACAAATAACCGTGATGAGGCGTGCGAGCCGGGACGATCCCCAGCCCGCCACGGGCACGGGCGCTGACCCGATCGCGACGGCGGCCCTCGATCACCGAGGGGTCGACTTCATTCTCGCAGCGGTTGCAGTCGACCGCCGCGCGGGGGGCGCGGGCGATCACCGCGCCAACTCCGCCGGTCATCGCCCGCCACACCAACCGGTCGACCAGCGGGTCCTCGAGGCTTTCGAGCGCTGCCATGCCGCCGGGCGCCATCTCGACCAGCCAGTCGGGATAATCGCGGCCGGAATGCGGCACCGACAGGAGCACGGGCAGACCGCCGCGCGGCGGGTGGATGAGTGGAGCAGTGAGTTGGGTCACGGTTAAAATCCGTACCAGATTAGGACTCGCGGAGAGGGGCTGCAACGCATGAAGCGCTCATTCGCTTCTGGCAAATCGCAAGCGTTCAGCGCATAGTCGGAGGCGATGGCGAGAATCCTGCTAGCTGAAGACGACACGTCGATGCGCGAGTATCTGCAGCGCGCATTGCAGCGTGTCGGTTACGAAGTCGAGGCCGTTGGCTGCGGCACCGAGGCCATGCCTCTTCTGGAGGTCGAGCGCTTCGACCTGCTGCTGACCGACATCGTCATGCCCGAAATGGACGGGATCGAGCTGGCCCAGAAAGCCAGCGCAATCGACCCTGCAATCCGGGTGATGTTCATCACCGGCTTCGCCGCGGTCGCGCTCCAGGGCGGGCGAACGGCTCCGGAAGCCAAGCTGCTGTCCAAGCCCTTCCACCTCAAGGATCTGGTGATGGAGGTCGACCGCATCTTCCAGACCGAGGATCAGCACGGCCGCCTGTAACCGCCGCCCGCGGCCTTGGCGCTGCGGATTTTCCTACCTAGACTGACCCGGCAACCCCGGGGGCGTCCATGAAATTTCGCGCAATGTTGGCGGGCCTGTTCCTGTCCTTGTCGATCCCGGCCGTTGCCGCGCCTCCGCCGCCGGCGGCCGTGACCGAAATCGACCGGATCTACGCCGACTGGCAAAGCGCCGCGCACGTTCCCGGACTGGTCTATGGGATCGTCGCCGACGGAAGGCTGGTCTACGTCAAGGGGATCGGGGTGCAGGACGTCGCGACCGGGCGACCGGTGACCGCGGACAGCCTGTTCCGGATTGCATCCATGTCCAAGGCGTTCACCGCGCTCTCCATCCTGAAGCTGCGCGACGAGGGCCGGCTGGCGCTCGATTTGCCCGCCGAAGCCTATGTGCCCGAAATGCGCAATTGGCGTTACCCGACCAGCGACAGCCCCAGGATCACGGTCCGCAACCTGTTGACCCACAGCGCCGGCTTCGTCGAGGACAATCCCTGGGGCGATCGCCAGCAGATGATGCCGGAGGCGGAGTTCACCGCCTTGCTCGCCGGCGGCGTGCCGTTCGCCCGCGCGCCGGGGCTGGCGATGGAATATTCCAACTTCGGCTATGCGACGCTGGGGCGCATCGTCAGCAACGTTTCGGGGACGCGGTACGAGGACTATATCCGGCGCGAGCTGATGATGCCTTTAGGCATGGCCTCGTCCGGTTACGACGTGCTCGCGTCGCCGCCTGAGCGCCGGGCGATCGGCTACCGCTGGCAGGACAATGGCTGGGTGCGCGAGCCGGACATGCGCGACGGCGCGTTCGGAGCGATGGGCGGCGTTGAAACCAGCGCAAATGATTACGCCAAGTGGGTTGCATTCCTGCTTTCGGCGTGGCCGGCGCGGGACGGCCCCGACGCCGGGCCGGTCAGGCGTTCGACGGTGCGCGAGATCGTCACCGGCGCCAATTTCGTCTCGGGATCGATGCGCAACCCCGCCGCGGGCGGTTCGCCGTGCCGCGACGCAATTGCCTACGGCATGGCCTGGCGGGTGGTCGACGACTGCGATCTCGGAAGGATCGTGACGCACACCGGCGGCTATCCGGGCTACGGTTCGGTGGTGATGCTGTTCCCGGACAAGGGCGTCGGCCTGTTCGCCTTCAGCAGCAAGACCTACGGCGGCGCTTCGCTACCGACCCTGCGCGCGGCGCTGGCGCTGCAAAAGGCAGGCTTCCTCACCGACCGGAAGGTCACGCTGAGCGCCGGGCTGGCCAGCGCCTATGACGCCGCGCGGGCGGTTTGGGCAAGGGGTGACATCGGCGCCGCGCCGCTGGCCAACAACATGCTGATGGACCGCGATTCCGAGCGCTGGAAGACGATGCTCGCCGAGCTCAAGGCCGAGGTCGGCGAATGCCGTGTCGACGAACCGATTGCGCCCATTTCGGCGATGGAGGGCCGGTTCGACTGGCGCTGCGCGCACGGCCGGATCAGCGGCCGCGTCCAGCGTGCCCCGACCAATACGGTCACCCTGCAGGCGCTCGAATTCAGTCCCGCGGCCCCGTGAGCCGACCGGCGCTTGCGCGCTTCACATCTCGCCCCTAAATGCCGCCGTTCTGACCCGGGTGGGCGTGTAGCTCAGTGGTAGAGCACTGTGTTGACATCGCAGGGGTCGCAAGTTCAATCCTTGCCACGCCCACCATTTTCTTCTTTTCGATCAGCCATTTCCCGTCAGGTCGCTCGTTCGCCGCGTTCGCGCGCGGAACGAGCGCATGAGCGGATCGTTCGCGGTGCAACGCACGCGAAACCGGACGCGGGAGAAGTAGAATGAGCACGCACGGCCTGGAAGTCTTCGACAGGACCCTCGAAACCACCCACATCTGGCTCAACGAAATCTGCAGCGAGCTTGGACCCGACAAACATCTTGCCTGGAAAGTGCTCTCGACCGTGCTGCAGAGGCTTCGCGACCGCCTGCCGATTCCGCTTGCCGCACACTTGGGCGCTCAGTTGCCGCTACTCGTCCGCGGCATCTATTACGACCAGTTCGAGCCCGGCCGCCTGCCGAATGCGCGCAAGAGCCGCGACGGCTTCATCGCCGAAGTCGCGGAAGAACTGAGCAGTAACAGGCCGATCAACGCCGACCATGCGATCCGCTGCGTCTTCGGGATCCTGTCGCGGCACATCTCGGACGGGCAGGTCCGCAAGATCCGCGATGCGTTGCCGCATGGCATGAGGGAGCTGTGGTCCGAGGAGCGTCAAGCGGGAGAGGCGCGTCAGCTTGGCCGCAAGCCCGCGAGCGCGGAGAAACGCCGGTCTGCCGAAGAGGAGCTGGCGGCTGAACCGCTGATCCTCACCGAGACCCAGCAGGTCTGATTTTACAGACAGGCCTCGAGATAGGGCTGGTCGAAGCCGAACTGCTTGGCTTTCTCCAGCGTGTAGGGGCGCAGGCCCATGGAGCGATATTCGCCCAGAATCTTCCCGTCGGGCGTCTCGTCCATATACTCGAACTTGAACAGCTCCTGGGTGACGATCACGTCGCCTTCCATCCCGATCACCTCGGTGATGTTGGTGGTGCGGCGCGAGCCGTCGCGGAGGCGCTTGACCTGGACGATGAGGTCGCATGAATCCGCGATCTGGCGGCTGATTGCCTCCTTCGGGATCTTGATGTCCGACATCATCACCATGTTCTCCATACGCGCGAGGCACTCGCGCGGGGAGTTGGAGTGGAGCGTCGCCATCGAGCCGTCGTGGCCGGTGTTCATCGCGGACAGCAAGTCGAAGCACTCCGACCCACGAATTTCGCCCAGGATGATGCGGTCCGGACGCATACGCAGCGCGTTCTTGACGAGGTCGCGGATGGTGATTTCGCCCTGACCCTCGAGGTTCGCCGGGCGCGTTTCCAAAGGCAGCCAGTGCGGCTGCTGCAGGCGCAGCTCGGCCGCGTCCTCGATGGTGATCACGCGCTCGCCCGGATCGATCATCTTCGACAAAGCGTTGAGCATGGTCGTCTTACCCGAGCCGGTGCCGCCCGAAATGATCACGTTCATTCGGCTCGCGCCGGCGATCTTGAGGATCGTCGCCATCTTCTCCGACATCGAGCCGAAGCTCTTCATCATGTCGAGAGTGATCGGCTTTTCGGAGAATTTACGAATCGAGATCGCCGTGCCGCGAAGCGACAGCGGCGGGACGATGACGTTGACACGGCTGCCGTCCTGGAGACGGGCGTCGCACAGCGGGGTGGTCTGGTCGATGCGGCGGCCGACCTTGTTCACGATCCGCTGGGCGATCTGGAACAGATGCTCCTCGTCGCGGAACTGAACCTGCGCGATTTCGAGCTTGCCCTTGCGTTCGACGTAAGTCTGATCGGGGCCGTTGACCATGATGTCGCTGACGGCCGGGTCGGCGAGCAGCTCCTCGAGCGGGCCGAGGCCGAGCAATTCGTCGACCAGCACCTTTTCGAGCGCGAATTGCTCGCGGCGGTTAAGGTTGATCTTGAGCTCGGTCAGGACTTCGGAAATGATCGGGCGGAATTCCTCGGCGAGCTCGTCCTTGGAGAGGGTCGCGGCGGCCTCGGGATCGACCCGTTCGAGAAGCCGCGGAAGAACCTGCTCCTTGATCCGGTGGACAGAGGCCTCGAAGCCTTCCGACTTGCTGCTGCCGGCTTCGCCGCTCGCATTCTGCCGCGCCGTGAGGCGGTCCATCGCACCCATCGACGCACTGCCGTCGGAAATCGGGGCGTCGACCGGAGGCGTAAGCTCGTCGAGCGGCGGGAATTGATCGCCGCCCTCGGTCGCGGTCAGATCGACCGGAGTCTTGGATGCGCTGGGACCGCCCTTCATGGGCTTGGCGACGCCGAAGCTCGGACGGCTGCCGGACCCACTACGCTTGCCGAATGCGCTCATGCCAACCCTACTCTCGCTTTTCCGCGGAAATCGGGCTGGTGAATAAGAGCGAAACTTTTAGAAAAGACTAATTGCGTTAATCGCGCGGCGTTAATCCCCGGCGCTCTCGGCAAGGACGGTCAGGCCGCGGTCGCTGACCTCGGCGAAGCCGCCGGTCACCGCGATCCGCTCGGGCTGGGCACCGGCGGCGCGATAGACCGCGATCTCGCCGTTCCGCAGCGTCGTCATGTAAGGCGCGTGGCCGGCGAGGATGCCGGATTCGCCCTCGGTGCCCGGTACCACGACCATGTAGACGTCGTCGGACATCACCAGCCGATCGGGGGTCACCAGCTCGAAATGGAGGTTGGCCATCAGTGCGTGCCCTCGATCGCCGCGTCGAACGCGCGCGCGGCGGCGTTGAACTTGTCGCGGCAGCCGGGGTTGCAGAAGCCCACGACCTGGCCGCGGTAAAGGGTCAGGCTGTCGCCGCTGACCGGTTCGCCCGACCACGGGCAGGTTCGGTTGATGCAGTCTTCGAGTTTCAGTTCGGTCATTCTTCCCTTCTCCTCCCCTCCCTTCAAGGGAGGGGCTGGGGGTGGGTGGTGACTGAAGCGGCTCAATGCCGCTGAAGGAACTCCCTCACGGGCATTGAGCCCGTTCGTTCGTCACCCACCCCTACACCCCTCCCTTGAAAGGGAGGGGAAATGTCAGGCCTCCTGCGCCAGCTTCTCGGCCTTGGCGACCGCTTCTTCGATCCCGCCGACCATGTAGAAGGCGCTTTCGGGCAGATGGTCGTATTCGCCCTCGACGACCGCCTTGAACGAGCGGACGGTGTCATCGACCTGGACGAATTTGCCGGGGATTCCGGTGAAAACCTCGGCGACGTGGAACGGCTGGCTTAGGAAGCGCTGGATCTTGCGGGCGCGGCCGACGATCAATTTATCTTCCTCGCTGAGCTCGTCCATGCCGAGAATGGCGATGATGTCCTGCAGGCTCTTGTAGCGCTGAAGCGTCTCCTGGACCGCGCGGGCGACCTCGTAATGCTCCTGGCCGACGACCGCGGGGGTGAGCACGCGGCTGGTGGAATCGAGAGGATCGACCGCGGGGTAGATGCCAAGCTCGGAGATGGCGCGGGACAGCGTGGTCGTCGCGTCGAGGTGGGCGAAGGAGGTCGCCGGCGCCGGATCGGTCAAGTCGTCGGCGGGGACGTAGATCGCCTGAACCGAAGTGATCGAGCCCTTGTTGGTCGAAGTGATCCGTTCCTGCAGCTGGCCCATGTCGGTCGCCAGCGTCGGCTGGTAGCCGACCGCCGAGGGGATTCGGCCGAGCAGCGCCGACACTTCCGAGCCGGCCTGGGTGAAGCGGAAGATGTTGTCGATGAAGAACAGGACGTCCTGGCCCTCGACGTCGCGGAAATATTCGGCCTGGGTGAGGCCCGACAGAGCGACGCGGGCGCGGGCTCCGGGCGGCTCATTCATCTGGCCGAAGACAAGGGCGACCTTGGAGCCTTCGCTAATCGGCTTGCCGTCCTTGTCCTTGGCGATGACCCCGGCGTCGAGGAACTCGTGGTAGAGGTCGTTGCCCTCGCGGGTCCGCTCGCCGACCCCGGCGAACACCGACACGCCGCCGTGGCCCTTGGCGATATTGTTGATCAACTCCTGGATGAGCACGGTCTTGCCGACCCCGGCGCCGCCGAACAGGCCGATCTTGCCGCCGCGCGCGTAAGGCGCGAGCAGGTCGATGACCTTGATGCCCGTCACCAGGATCGACGCTTCGGTCGACTGGTCGACGAAAGGCGGGGCCTCGGCGTGGATCGGCGCGGTCATGTCGCTTCCGATCGGGCCGAGTTCGTCGATCGGCTCGCCGATCACGTTCATGATCCGGCCGAGCGTCTTGGGGCCGACGGGCACGCGGATTTCGGAGCCGGTCGCATTGACCGTCTGGCCGCGGGTGAGGCCGTCGGTCGAATCCATCGCGATCGTGCGCACGACATTCTCACCCAGGTGCTGGGCAACCTCGAGCACCAGCTTGTTGCCCTGGTTGTCGGTTACGAGCGCGGACAGGATCGGCGGCAGGTCGCCCTCGAAGGCGACGTCGACGACGGCGCCGATCACCTGCGCGACGCGGCCTACGAGGTTGCTCGTCTGCGCCGGAGCCTTCGGCTTCTCGGCTGCAGCCGCCTTCTTCGGCGTGGCTTTCTTGCGGGGCTTGGTTTCGGCGGCGGTGGCCATCTTCGTCTTCCTTGTCCTCAATGTCGTTAGAGCGCCTCGGCGCCCGAGATGATCTCGATGAGCTCGGTGGTGATCACCGCCTGGCGGGTCCGGTTGTATTGGATCGACAGGCGGTTGATCATGTCGCCCGCGTTGCGTGTCGCATTGTCCATCGCGGTCATTTGCGAGCCGTAGAAGCCGGCCTGGTTCTCGAGCAAAGCGTGATAGATTTGCACCGCGATGTTGCGCGGGATGAGATCGCTTAGGATCGCTTCCTCATCGGGCTCATATTCGATCGCCGCAAGCGATGCCGGGCCCTTGGCCTCGTCCCCATTCTCGCGCGGCGGCACCGGGATGATCTGCTCGACCGTCGGTTCCTGCACCAGCGTCGAGCGGAACTTGGCGTACGCGAGGTGGACGACGTCGATCCCGTCGGTGGTGTAGCGGTCGATGATGTCCTTCGCGATCTTCTGGGCGTCGGCATAGCTCGGCGCCTTGATCTCGCTTGTGTCGAACTGGGCGATGATCTGCTTGGGGAACAGCCGCTGGATCACCGGCCGGCCCTTGCGGCCGACGATGTAGAACAGCACCGTCTTGTCCTCGGCGACCAGCGCGTCGGCCTTGCGCCGGGCGGCGCGCACGATGTTGCTGTTGAACGCCCCGGCAAGGCCGCGGTCGCCGGTCGCGACGATGATCAGGTGGGTGTCGTCCTTGCCGGTGCCGGTCATCAGCTTGGGGCTCTGCGGGCCCGGCGTGACCCGCCCCGCGAGCGAGGCGACGACCTCGGTCATGCGCTCGGCATAGGGCCGCGCCGCCGTCGCATTCTGCTGGGCGCGGCGAAGCTTGGACGCCGCGACCATGTTCAGCGCCTTGGTGATCTTCTGCGTCGACTTGACCGAGCCGATGCGGATCTTGAGGGCCTTGAGCGAGGCCATTTATGCGAAGGTCTTCCCGAACTCGGTGAGCTCGTCCTTGAGCGCCTTCGCGGTGTCGTCATCGAGCGCCTTGGTGTCGCGGATCGCTTTGAGGATATTCGGCTTCTCCGAGCGCAGGAAGCTCAGCATCGCCGCCTCGTAGCGAACCACGTCCTTGGCATCGACGGTATCGAGGAAGCCCTGCGTGCCGGCGAAGATCGAGGCGACCTGCTCCTCGACCGGCATCGGACTGAACTGGGGCTGCTTGAGCAGCTCGGTCAGGCGCGCGCCGCGGGCGAGCAGGCGCTGCGTCGCGGCGTCGAGGTCCGAGCCGAACTGCGCGAACGCGGCCATCTCGCGATACTGCGCGAGCTCCAATTTGATCGAGCCCGCGACCTTCTTCATCGCCTTGGTCTGCGCGGCCGAGCCGACGCGGCTGACCGAGAGGCCGACGTTAATCGCCGGGCGGACGCCCTGGTAGAAGAGGTCGGTCTCGAGGAAGATCTGGCCGTCGGTGATCGAAATGACGTTGGTCGGGATGTAGGCTGAGACGTCGCCGGCCTGGGTCTCGATGACCGGCAGCGCGGTCAGCGACCCGCCGCCATGCTCGTCGTTCATCTTGGCGGCCCGCTCGAGCAGGCGGCTGTGGAGGTAGAAAACGTCGCCGGGATAGGCCTCGCGGCCCGGCGGGCGACGGAGCAGCAGCGACATCTGGCGGTAGGCCACGGCCTGCTTGGACAGATCGTCATAGACGATCACCGCGTGCATTCCGTTGTCGCGGAAATACTCGCCCATCGCGCAGCCGGTGTAGGGCGCGAGGAACTGCAGCGGCGCGGGCTCGGAGGCAGTTGCGGCGACGACGATGGTGTAATCCATCGCGCCGTTCTCCTCGAGCGCGCGGACGATCTGGGCGACGGTCGAGCGCTTCTGGCCGATGGCGACGTAGATGCAGTAGAGCTTCTCGCTCTCCTTGCCCGACTTGTTGATTTCCTTCTGGTTGATGAAGGTGTCGAGCGCGACCGCGGTCTTGCCGGTCTGCCGGTCGCCAATGATCAGCTCGCGCTGGCCGCGGCCGATCGGCACCAGTGCGTCGAGCGCCTTCAATCCGGTCTGCACCGGCTCGTTGACCGACTGGCGCGGGATGATCCCGGGCGCCTTGACCTCGACGCGGCGCCGCTCGGTCGATTCGATCGGGCCTTTGCCGTCGATCGGATTGCCGAGCGCGTCGACGACGCGGCCGAGCAGGCCCTTGCCGATCGGAACGTCGACGATGGTGCCCGTGCGCTTGACGGTCGAGCCTTCGGAGATGTCCGAGTCCGAGCCGAAAATGACGACGCCGACATTGTCGGCCTCGAGGTTCAGGGCCATGCCCTTGGTGCCATTGCCGAACTCGACCATCTCGCCGGCCTGGACATTGTCGAGGCCGTAGATGCGCGCGATGCCGTCGCCGACCGACAGTACGGTGCCGACTTCCGAGACCTCGGCATCGGCGTCGAAATTCGCGATCTGGTCGCGGATCACGCGGGAGATTTCAGCGGCGCGGATATCCATCTTTTGTCTTAGCCTTTCATCGCGGCTGCGAGCCGGTTGAGTTTGGTGCGGATCGAGGCGTCGATCATCTCGCTTCCGAGCTTGACGACGAGTCCGCCGAGGATGTTGGGATCGACCGTCGGCTCGAGGATGACTTCCGCCCCGCCGGCGCGGGTGCGCAGCTGGGCTTTCAGAGCAGCGACCTGGTCGTCATTGAGCGGCCGGGCGGTCACGACTTCGGCGATCGTCTCGCCGCGGTGCTCGGCGGCGATCCGCCTGAACGAACGGATGATCTTGCGAAGCTCGCGCTTGCGGCCGTTTTTCGCCAGCACGCCGACGAATTTGGTGGTGATCGGATCGAAGCCGAACTGGGCGGCCAGCGCGGCCAGCGTCTTGGCCGCATCCTGGCGGCCGATCAGCGGACTTTCGATGAACTCCGCGAACTCACGGGAATCGAACAAGGCCTGGTCGAGCGCGTCGAGGCTGCGGCTGACCGCTTCGATCCGCCGCTCGTCGCGTGCAAGGTCGAACAAAGCGGTCGCGTAGCGCCCTGCTAAGCTGGCCTGATTGCCGCCGGATGTCTCCACGCGCGATAAGCTCCAGAAACGGAATTTGCCCCCATGCGAAAAACGGGGCGTGAACCGTGGCTTAGCCCCGCACGCCCCCATGGGATGCGGCGCCACTAGCAAGCGGTTCGGGGCGATGCAAGGCGGCGCCAGGCCCGGCTAGAGCCGGCGGGTCAAAAAGCTGCTGAACGGCGTATCGTTATAGTCGGCGAACGGTCCCCACGGCTCGAAGCCCTCGCTCGCGTAGAGGCGCAGAGCGGGCGCGAACGGCCCGGTATTGCCCGTTTCCAGGCTGAGACGCTTGTAGCCTCGCGTCTTCGCTTCGGCGACGATGTGCCGGAGCATCGATCTGCCAATTCCGCGGCCCCGCGCTTCCGGGACCGTGCGCATCGATTTCACCTCCCCGTGGTCAGGCGCGAGCTCCTTGAGCGCGCCGACGCCGACCAGCGCCCCGGAATCGCGCGCCGACCATACCGTGACAGAAGAGTGCCTGAGGCCGACCGACGGCAGCACGTGGCAGGCATCGGGCGGCGAGATCGAGCGCAGCTCCGAATAGTGCAGCTCAATCAGATACTCGACATCGAGACTGTCGAGATCGTCGGCGTGAAATGTGATTGGCATCTCCCGATCTCTTAGGTTTGACCGCAAGCCTCCGGAAGCGTGAAATGTTGGCACGCGGTAGGGACCGCTGCATGACCTACCGAATCACGGGGCTGGATGCGGCGCCCTTCAAGCCGCTGTTTGAGCTTTCCGATGAGCAACTCGCCCAGTGCAACGCGCGCCGGGTGACGGCCGCGCGGAAGCCGGGCTTTCCCTGCCGGGTGACGCTGGAGGACGCCGACGTGGGCGAGGAGGTGATCCTTCTTCACCACGTCAGCCACGATGTCGATACGCCCTATCGCAGCGCCTATGCCATCTATGTCAGGGAAGGTGCGAGGAAGGCGGCGAGCTTCGTCGATGAGCTCCCGCCGGTGTTCGAAGGTAGGCCGCTCGCGTTCCGCGGTTTCGACAGCGAAGGCATGCTGCGCGGCGCGTTGCTGGCCATGCCGGGCGAGGCCGACGCCAAGATCCGCGAGCTGTTCGAGCATCCCGAGGTGGCGACCATTCACGCGCACAATGCCGCCTACGGCTGCTTCGCGGCGAAAATCGAGAGGAACTGACCATGGCCACGCTTGCCAGCGCGATCAGCGCGCCTAGATCGGATAATATGACAAAGGTCGCGCGCCTCGATGCCGACACGGCCTGGGCCGCCTTCATGCGCCGCGACCGGCGCTGGGACGGCCGGGTGATCGGTGCGGTCAGCTCGACCGGCATCTATTGCAAGCCCAGCTGTCCGGCCAGGCGGCCTAAGCGCGAGCACGTGACCTTCTTCGCCTCACCCGAGGAGGCGCGGGCGGCGGGATACCGGGCGTGCCTGCGCTGTCGGCCCGACGAGGTCGGCCGCGATCGCGAAGCCGTGGCTCGGGCGGTGGAGCTTATCGAGGCTGCCGAGGAGCCGCCCAAGCTTGCCGTCCTGGCCGAAGCGGTCGGCTATGCGCCGCACCATTTCCAGCGGCTGTTCAAGCGCGACCTCGGGGTGTCGCCCGCGGATTATGCGCGGGGGCTAAGGGCCAGGCGGGCGCAAAGCGCGCTCAAGGAGAATGGCAACGTGACGGACGCGATTTACGAGGCGGGCTATTCGGGCCCAAGCGGGTTCTACAGTGATGCGAAGGAGAGGATGGGAATGACTCCTTCGGCATGGCGCGACGGCGGGCGTGGGCAGACCATTCGCTGGACGACCTTCGACAGCCCGATCGGTCCGATGTTCATCGCCGCGACCTCGAAAGGCATCTGCCGCCTAACCTTCGACGATAGCGAGGAATCGCTGAGGCGGCTGTTTCCCCATGCATCCATCGTCAAGGACGATGGCGGCCTCAAGGAGCTGGTCGAAGGCGCGCTCGAGGCGATCGAGCATCCGGCGGCCATGCCCGACCTTCCGATCGACGTCGCCGGGACCGCGTTCCAGGAAGCGGTGTGGCGCGAGCTCAGGAAGATTCCGCCGGGCGAAACGCGCAGCTATGCCGAGATCGCCGCAGCGATCGGCGCCCCAAAGGCGGTCCGCGCCGTCGGTTCGGCCAACGGCGACAACCATGTGGCGGTGCTGATCCCGTGCCACCGCGTGATCCGCAGCGACGGGACGCTTGGCGGCTATGCCGGCGGACTCGACAAGAAGCGCAAGCTGCTCGCGGCGGAGGGCCACCGGTCCGCTGCTCCGGAACTGCCGCTGGTCGAATAAGCGCTTGCGGCCCGTCCCCGGTTCGGCTCAACCACGCCGGACGAACGGAGGGGACAATATGCAGCAAGTGGTTACGGGCGTGGCCGAGCGGCCGTTGTGGCGGCGGATCGTCGATTTCCCCCTGGTCACGATGGTGATCGCCGTCGTGATCTATCTCCTCGCGGCGTCGCTCGCTGTAGCCCTTGGCAAGCTGGTCCCGTTGTCGCTCGGCAAGACCGCAGTCGCGGCCGCCCATGCCGCGATCACGATCGCTATTGTGCTGGCCGCCTATAAGTTGATCATCGTTCGTCTCGGCGAGCGTCCCAAGGACGACCTGCCGGGAGCACCGGCGCTGCGCGACACGGCAATCGGAGTTGCGATCGGTTTTGCGATCATGGCTCTCGCGGTCGGCGTCGCTGCTGCTTTGGGCGTCTACCGGATCGTTGGCCAGGGCGACACGTCGAGGCTGGTCCTGGAATTGATCACAGTCGCAATCATGCCCGGATTTATGGAGGAGCTGCTGTTCCGCGGAATCCTGTTTCGCTGGATCGAGGAGTTCGGCGGAAGCTGGGCGGCGCTCGCCGTAACTTCGGCGCTGTTTGGTCTCGCGCACATCATGAATCCCAATGCGACCTGGTTCTCATCCTTCGCCATCGCGGTCGAGGCCGGAGTGCTGCTCGGCGGCGCTTACATGCTGACGCGCAACCTGTGGCTGGCGATGGGGCTTCACGCCGGGTGGAATTTCACTCAGGGCGAGATATTCGACGTGCCAGTGTCCGGGATCGACGAGCACGGCCTGGTCCAGGCGAAGCTGTCGGGGCCGCCGCTGCTGTCGGGCGGGACCTTCGGGCTCGAGGCTTCGCTCATTGCCCTGGTGCTGGCGACTGGCCTTGGAGTGTGTCTGGTGGTGCTCGCGGTTCGCCGTGGCCGGCTGGTTCAACCGTGGTGGGTGACCCGGCGGTCGGAGCCCGTCGTCGCTTAGAGAAAACTGTAAGGATCGACGTCGACGCTTACCCGGACCTTGGCGCCCCATTCGACGCCGGCCAGCCAGTCGCGGATTACGTCCTGAACGTCGAGGCTTCGGCGCGCGTGGACCAGCAGGCGCTGGCGGTGACGGCCGCGCAGCATCGCAAGCGGCGCCGGGGCGGGACCGAATACCGCCATGCCCTCGACTTCGGGCGCGGCGCGGCCGATGCGCCGGGCGACAGCCTCGGCTTCGGTCGAATCCTCGGCCGAGACGACGATCGCCGCGAGGCGGCCGAACGGGGGCATCGCCGCCTCCTTCCGCGCTTCGGTTTCGGCGGCGTAGAAGCCGGGGACGTCGCCCGACACCAGGGCCGCGATGACGGGGGCATCGGGGTCGTGCGTCTGGACCAGCACCCGCCCGGGCTTGTCGCCACGGCCGGCGCGGCCGGCGACCTGCTGGATCTGCTGGAAGCTGCGCTCGGCCGCGCGAAGGTCGCCGCCGGTCAGACCGAGATCGGCATCGACCACGCCGACCAAAGTGAGGTTGGGGAAGTGATAGCCCTTGGTGACCAGCTGCGTGCCGATCACGATGTCGATCGCGCCGGCCTCCATCGCGCCGACGAATTCCGCGGCGCGCAAGGGCGACCAAATGGTGTCCGAGGTGACGATCGCGGTGCGTGCGTCGGGGAATAGCTCGGCGACTTCGTCGGCGATCCGCTCGACCCCGGGGCCGCAGGCGACCAGGCTGTCCTCCTCGCCGCATTCGGGACAGGCTTTGGGCGGCGGCATCACATGGCCGCAGTGGTGGCAGGCGAGGCGGTGCATCAGCCGGTGCTCGACCATCCAGGCGGTGCAATTGGGGCACTGGAAACGGTGGCCGCAGTTGCGGCACAGGGTCAGCGGGGCAAAGCCGCGGCGGTTGAGGAACAGCAGCGACTGCTCTTCGCGCTCGAGGTTGGCCTCGAGCTCGGCGACCAGGCTCGGTGCGAGCCAGCGGCCCCGCGGCGGCGGATCCTGGGTCAGGTCGACCGCGCGCATGTCGGGCAGGCTCGCTCCGGCGAAGCGCTGGGGCAAAGTGACCTCGCGGTAGCGGCCGATCTCGACCATGTGCCGGCTTTCGATTGCCGGGGTCGCCGAGGACAGGATCACCGGCACGTCCTCGAACCTGGCGCGCATCACCGCGGTGTCGCGAGCATGATATTGAACTCCGTCTTCCTGCTTGAACGAGGGCTCGTGCGCTTCGTCGACGACGATCAGCCCGAGGTTCGGATAGGGCAGGAACAAAGCCGAGCGGGCGCCGACCGTGACCTTCGCCTCGCCGCTCGCGATCGCGCGCCAGGCGCGCCGCCGCTGCGACGAGCGCAGGTCCGAATGCCACGCGACAGGGGCGCAGCCGAAGCGCGCCTCGAAGCGCTTGAGGAATGGCTCGGTGAGCGCGATCTCGGGCAGCAGGACCAGCGCCTGTTTGTCCTGCCGCAGGCACTCGGCGATCGCCTCGAAATAGACCTCGGTCTTGCCCGAGCCGGTGACTCCGTCGAGCAGCACCGGATCGAAGCCCTTGCCGATCGCGGCGGCGAGGCTGGCCGCGGCTTCGACCTGATCGCCGTTGAGCTCGGGCGGGGCGAAATCCGGATCGGGCCGGGCGAGCGGCCGGTCGGCGTCGACCCTGACCGGTTCGAGCGCTCCGGTGTTGACCAGCCCGCGCATGACGCTGTCGCTGACCCCGGCGTGATCGGCAAGCTCGCGAACCGTGCCCTGCCGGCCTTCGAGCGCGGCGAGCGCCTTTTCGCGCTGCGGCGTCATGCGCTCTGGAACGGCTCCAGTCGGGCGATATTCGATGAGCTGGCGCGGCCCATCCAGCGCGGCCGATGACGGCATCACCATCCGCAGCACCGACGCCAGCGGCGCGAGATAATAGTCGGCGGTCCATTCCGCGAGGCGCCGGAGCGGCGCTGCGATCGGGGCGACGTCGACGACGCCGGCGAGCGGCCGAAGGCGGTTGTCGCCAACCTCCTCGCTCGGCAGCCGGTCGGCCTCCCAGGCGACCCCAAGCAGCTGGCGCGGGCCGAGTGGGGCGACGACCACCGAACCGGGCTCGACGATCATGCCCTCGGGCACGCGATAATCGAGCGGCCCGAGCGCTGCATTCATGGTGACGACACGGGCGCGGGGAAGTGGCAATTGCTGTCCTAATCGTCACCCCGGCCTCGAGCCGGGGCCTGCGTGAGCTTTTTGGGTGCTGCGAGTGAAGAAGAGAAGGCGGGTCCCGGGTCAAGCCCGGGATGACGATCGCCTTACTTGCCGCGCTTCTTGCGGTGCTCGTCGAGGTCGAGGACGGCGTTCGCCTCCTCGCCGTCGGGCATCAGGCCCATGCGGCGGGCGATTTCCTGATAGGCCTCGGCGACATTGCCGAGATCGAGGCGGAAGCGGTCCTTGTCGAGCTTTTCGCCCGAGCGCATGTCCCACAGCCGGCAGCCGTCGGGGCTGATCTCGTCGGCCAGGATGACGCCGCGAATAATCGCCGTCCCAAACCCGCCCGAACTCGAGCTTGAAGTCGACCAGGCGGATGCCGATCGCCGCGAACATGCCCGACAGGAAGTCGTTCACCCGGATCGCCATGTCGGTGATGTCGTTCATTTCTTCCTGCGTCGCCCAGCCGAAGCAGGCGATATGCTCGTCGGCGATCATCGGATCGCCGAGCGCGTCGTCCTTGTAATAATATTCGATGATCGTTCGGGGCAGCTGCGTGCCTTCCTCGATCCCGAGGCGCTTGGACAGCGAGCCCGCGGCGACGTTGCGCAAAACGACCTCGATCGGGATGATCTCGACCTGGCGGATCAGCTGCTCGCGCATGTTCAGGCGGCGGATGAAATGGGTCGGGACGCCGATCCCGGCGAGCGCAGTGAAGATATGCTCGGAGATCCGGTTGTTGAGTACGCCCTTGCCGCTGATCGTGCCGCGCTTCTGCGCGTTGAACGCGGTCGCATCGTCCTTGAAATACTGAATCAGGGTGCCGGGCTCGGGACCCTCGTAGAGGATCTTGGCCTTGCCCTCGTAGATCTGGCGGCGGCGGGCCATCGGCTCAGCGTCACTCCGGTGAATTGGAAGGAGGGGCGGCTATAGGCGAGCCGCCCCCTCTCCGCAATTAAGGCTCGCCGCTCATTTACCGGCGAGCGAAGGCTTCAATCCGCTGACGAAGTCGGCCCCGTTCAGCACCTGGATGGTCGAGCCCTTGAGCGCGTCGCCGATCGGCTCGGAGCGGCCGCCAAGGCAGGTCTGGAGGAAATTCTCGGCGACCGCGTTGAAGGCGATGTTGTTCTGCGGCCGGGCGAAGCCGTGGCCTTCGTCGGGGAACAAAGCGTAGGTCACCGGGATGCCCTTCGCCTTCATCGCCTCGACGATCTGGTCGGATTCGCGTCTTGTTGACGCGCGGGTCGTTGGCGCCCTGGCCGATGAGCAGCGGCTTCTTGATCTGGTCGGCATAGGTCAGCGGGCGAGGCTGCCTTCAGCAGCGCCCGTCCGTCTTCCGTCGTCGGGTTGCCCATGCGCTGGTAGAATTGCTGCTTGAACGACTCCCAATAGGGCGGGATCGTCTCGAGCAGGGTGAACAGGTTCGACGGGCCGACGATGTCGACGCCGCAGGCGAACTTGTCCGGCGTGAAGGTGAGGCCGGCAAGCGTCGCGTAGCCGCCGTAGCTGCCGCCCATGATCGCGACCTTGTCGGGCGTGGTCACGCCGTTGGCGATCGCCCAGTCGACGCTGTCGATCAGGTCGTCGTGCATCTTTTTGCCCCACTGCAGGTTGCCGGCGGAGATGAAGTCCTTTCCGAAGCCGGTGGAGGCGCGGTAGTTGACCGACAGCACGGCATAGCCGCGGTTGGCGAGCCATTGGTGGTAGGAGTTGTAGCCGTAGTTGTCGCGGCCCCACGGACCGCCGTGGACGAGCAGCACCAGCGGCACCGGCGCGTCGGCGCTTGCCGTCGTGGTTGGGATCGGCGCTCGGCCGGAAGCGTCAGATAGCTCGGCAGGGTCAGCCCGTCGCGCGACTTGATCTCCACCGGCCACATCGGGACCAGCGGCGCGCCAATGAGCTCGGGCCGCCCGGTGTAGAGCTTGGTCAGGCTGCCGGCCTTGCGATCGAACAGATAGACCGACGACGGCTCGACGACGCGGTCGGCGCTGACGATCCACTTGTCGTCGGCGTCGGTCCGCGCCTGGACGACGGGCGAGGCTCCGAGCTTGTACTTGAGCCACTCGAGGCTCGCGCCGATGTCCTTGTCGAGCGCGCTCCATTCGGGCTTCAGATATTCGGCCTGATAGGCTTCGACCTGCAGGGTCTTGGGGTTGGTCAGCGTGCCGCTGATGTCCGCCTTGGGGCTCTCGGCGAGCACCGTCGTGCTGCCCGTCGCGACGTCCTGCGCGATCAGCGCGGCGGTGTTCCGGCCGCGGCTGTCGATCCAGTAGAGCGTCTTGCCGTCGGCGGTGAAGCCGGCGGGGCTGGTGGTCAGCGAGTCCTCGAGCGTCACGGTGGCGAAGGGCTTGGCCTCGATCTTGCCGTTGGTGATCCGGTAATAATCGGTGCCGCCGTCGTCGCGGGACTTGAGCGCCATGCGCAGCTTGAGGTCATTGTCGGCGAGGAAGCCGGCATAGCCGTCGTTGCGCTGGACGAGGGTCAGCTTCCCGCTTGCGAGGTTGAGGCTGTAGACGTCGTGCCACTTGGCATCGCGGTTGTTGAGCCCGACGAGGATGCGGTCCTTGTGGATGCTGGACGTGCCGACGATTTCGGCGCGGGTCTTCTTGAACGGGGTCAGGGTGACCTGCTTCCCGGTCGCGACGTCGACCCCGTAGAGCAGGAAGTTCTCGTCCCCGCCCTTGTCCTGGATGAACAGGACGCGCTTTGAATCGGGCGACCAGAAATATTGGCGGATCGGGCGCTCGCGTTCGTTGGTCATGCGCCTTGGCGGCATCGGGATTGTCGACCGGAGCGACCCACAGGTTGAGCACGCCGTCGCGCGGCGCGGTCCAGCTCAGCCATTTGCCGTCGGGCGAGATTCGGCCATTGGCCTTGACCGGATTGCCGAACAATTTGGTGCGCGCGATCAGCGGACCATTGCCCGTATCGGCGGCCAGGCTCGGCTGGGTTGCGAGAATTGCGGTCGCGGCCAGCGCCGCCTTCAAGACATTACGCATGAAAGCCCCTCCAGACGTGTATTAGTCTCCTATTACACAGCAAAAGGGGCGATGCTAGCGAATTGAGTCAGAGGGAAAAGTCGAGGAGCGCGGTGCGTGCTACGCCCGCGCTCCTCTAGGCAGATCAGTGGACTCGCGAGCCTTTGCTGGGCCTGGTGTTTCCACGGCGCGCTCCATTCGATCCGGTGAAGCGCCTTGAGTCTCGTCACCGACGGTGCTCGCGAGCTGCGCGAGGGAGCGCGCAATTCCGGCGTTCAGTTCCGCGCGGCCCTGCTGGTAGGCGCGGTCAAGCATCTCATCGACCATGGTGAACATCCTTTCCTCTTTTCGTCCGCTTCACAGAGCCAGCGGAAAAGCGTCGATCACGTCGTTGGCGGGAGCCCGAAGCGCCCGCTCGATCAGCTCCAGGCGGAGCTCCGGATCGAGGGCGAACCACGGCCGCGCCGTCGAAAAGGACGCACGCGCCTGAGTGGCCTGAATTTCGGGGCCGTTTTCGACGAACTGACTGCTGTCGAGTCCATAAGTCATCGCGTGTCTCCTTTCCTTTTTGTTTGCCGCCGGCGACGGGGCTGGGAGGGGAGGGATTTCCAATCGCCGGCGGTGAGGACTCAAATAGGATTCGAAGGTTCGTTGCGCCAATCAAACGCTCGACAAACGTCATAAACCAAGCTTATGGATCGGGCCGATGCGCAGACTTCCGCCAATGGCTGCGGTGCGGGCGTTCGAAGCCGCCGCCCGGACCGAGAATTTCACCGCCGCGGCGGCCGAGCTCGGGATGACCCAGGCTGCGGTGTCCTATCAGGTGAAAAGCCTCGAGGAGCGCCTCGGCGCGCCATTGTTCGTGCGCGAAAAGGGCCGCGCCCGGCTGACCCCGCTTGGCGCCCGGCTGCTGCCGTCACTCACGAGCGCTTTCGACACGCTCGAGGCCGCTTTCGCGAGCCACAGGCAGGAAGACGAATCGCTGCTGACGGTGACGACCACCCACACCTTCGCCAACACCTGGCTCGCCTGGCGGCTGGGCGGGTTCCAGATGGAGCATATGGACCTTGCCGTCCGGATGACGACCAGCAACGAGATCGTCGATCTGAGATCGGGCGAGGCCGACGTCGCGATCCGCGCCGGCAACGGCGAATGGGACGGGCTCGACAAGCACCGGCTGTTCGAATCCTCGTTCACCCCGATGGCCAGCCCGGAGTGCATCGAAGTGGTCGAACGCAAGCTCGGGCGTGCGCTCGAGCCGCACGACATCCCCGACCAGACCCTGATCAGCCCGAGCGACGACTGGTGGCAGCAATGGTTCTCGCGACAATGGCGTCGCCGGCCGATGAATCGGTGCGGACCCGGCCCGGAGTCAGGCTCGAGAACCAGGCCAATGAGGGCCATGCGGCGATGGCCGGCCAGGGGTTTGCGTTGCTCACGCCCTTGTTGTGGAAAGGCGATGTCGCCGCCGGCCGGCTGACCGTGCTGTTCCCGGAGCGGGTGTCGGCGCGCGGCTGGGCCTATTGGCTGGTCTATCCGACCGAACGGCGGATGGTGCCCAAGGTCAAGCGCTTCCGCGAATGGCTGCTGGTGGAAATCGAGCAGGCACTTGCCGATCTGCCTGACCCATGGGCCGAAGGTGTGGCGGCGGCGAGAAGTGGACAATGGTAGGCATTTAATCGGGCTGGTTTTCAATTCTAGTCGCGATTCTAGGAAGAATCCTGCGCCGTTGCGGGCAAATTCACTCAAAACTCCCAGAATCGAGCGGAGAATACCTATTTCGGATGGAATTGCGACAGCGAGTGCGTTGCAATCCGCCGGCCCATCATTTCGGCTGACGCGCTGCCCCGGGCCTTGCTAAGCGACGCTCATGCAATCCGAAGATTTATCGCCCGCAACCATCGACACGCCGTTCGAGGCGGCGCTTTCCGAGCGCTATCTGGTCTATGCGCTCTCGACCATCACGGCGCGCTCGCTACCCGACGTTCGCGATGGATTGAAGCCGGTCCATCGGCGGATCCTGTGGGGGATGCGGCTGCTCCGGCTCGATCCCAGCGGGGGTGTCGGCGGCGGTCCTTCCTCGCGTGAGCGCAACACGACGCCTTACAAGAAATGCGCGCGCATCGTCGGCGATGTGATGGGCAAATATCACCCGCACGGCAACCTCGCGCTGTACGACGCGCTGGTCCGCCTGGCCCAGCCATTTTCGCTCCGATATCCGCTGGTCGACGGGCAGGGCAATTTCGGCAACATCGACGGCGATAACGCCGCTGCCGAGCGCTACACCGAGGCGCGCCTGACCGCGGTTGCCGCGCAGCTGATGGCGGGGGTCGACGACGGCACCGTCGATTTCCGGCCGACCTACAATGGGGAGGAGGAAGAGCCCGAGGTCTTCCCCGGCCTGTTCCCGAACCTGCTCGCCAATGGCGCCAGCGGGATCGCGGTCGGAATGGCGACCTCGATCCCGCCGCACAACGTCGGCGAGTTGCTCGACGCCGCAGTACGGCTGATCGAGCGCAAGCGCCTCGACGACCGCGAGCTGATGGAGACGGTCAAGGGCCCGGACTTCCCGACCGGCGGGATCCTCGTCGACGACCGGGAAACGATCCTCCGCGCCTATGTCAGCGGGCGCGGGTCCTTCCGACTGCGCGCGAAGATCGACGTCGAGCGTGAGAAGGGCGGCGGCTGGCACCTGCTGGTCGCGGAGATTCCCTATGGCGTCCAGAAGTCGAAGCTGATCGAGCAGATCGCGGCGCTGATTGCCGACAAGAAGCTGCCGATCCTCGCCGATGTCAGGGACGAAAGCGACGAGCAGGTCCGGCTGATCATCGAACCGCGCGCCCGGACGGTCGACCCCGAGCTGCTGATCGAATCGCTGTGCCGGCTGACGGACCTCGAAATCCGCTTCCCGCTCAACCTCAACGTCCTCGACGAGAATCGCACGCCGGGAGTCATGAGCCTCAAGGAGGCGCTGGGCGCCTGGCTCAAGTTCCAGCGCGAGGTGCTGGTCCGCAAGAGCCAGGTCCGGATCGGCAAGATCGACGAGCGGCTGGAGCTGCTCGACGGCTTCCTGATCGCCTTTTTGAACCTCGACCGGGTCATCGCGATCATCCGCACCGAGGACGAGCCCAAGCCGGTGATGATGGCGGAATTCTCGCTCACCGAACGCCAGGCCGAAGCAATCCTCAACATGCGCCTCAGGAGCCTGCGCAAGCTCGAGGAGATGGAGATCGGCCGCGAGCGCTCGGCGCTCGCGCTCGAGCGGGAAGAGCTTGGGCAACTCGTCGCCGACGAGGCCCTGCAATGGCGCCGGCTGAAAGCCGATCTCAAGGCCGTCAAGGCGAGGTTCGGCGACGAGCGCCGGACCCAGTTCGCCGAGATTGCGCCGGCGCGCGAGATCGACTGGTCGGCGATGATCGAAAAGGAGCCGATCACCGTCATCCTGTCGCAGCGCGGCTGGATCCGGGCGATGAAGGGGCACACCGACGACGTCGCCGACCTCAAATGGCGCGAGGGCGACGGTCCGTTCATCCACTTCCACGCCCAGACCACCGACCGCCTCGCCTTGTTCGCCTCGAACGGGCGGGTCTACACCCTGGGCGGCGACAAGCTGCCGAGCGCGCGGGGGTTCGGCGAGCCGGTGCGGCTGTTCATCGACCTCGATGCCGAAGTCGACATCGTCCAGCTGCTCGTCATGCGGCCGGACATGAAGCTGCTGGTCGCATCGAGCGACGGCCGCGGATTTCTCGCCGGCGGCGATTCGACGCTGGCCGAGACGCGCAAGGGAAAGCAGCTGGTCAACCTGAGGGCCGGAGCGAAGGTCGCCGTGGTCCGTTCGGTCGCGCCCGATGCCGACGCCGTGGGCGTGGTCGGCGAGAACCGCAAGCTGCTGGTCTTCCCGCTCGTCAGAGCTCCCCGAACTGTCACGCGGGCAAGGGGTCACGCTGCAGCGTTATCGCGACGGCGGCCTGTCGGATGCGATCGCCTTCACGCTGGCCGAGGGGCTCAGCTGGGCGCTTGGCGGCGAGAGCGGCCGCACCCGCACCGAAACCGATCTAACCCAGTGGCGAGCAGCGCGCGGCGCCGCAGGGCGGATGCCGCCGATCGGATTCCCGCGAACCAACCGATTCGGCTGAGCGATAACCAACGGCGGTTAACAACGCCGTGACGAGGGAAAAGACACTTCGAATTAACTCCTGAGCGCACATAGACGCGCGATGCAGGCGGCAACTCACCGGCTGCCGCGTGCCAGCGGGCAGCGGCGGGCGGATAATTCAGGCCCGAAACCGCACCTCGCGACGGCGGGCGATATCGGCTTGCTCGACGCCTTGCCGATCGCCGCCGCGATCATTCTGCGCGGCAAGGGCCGCGATCTCAACGTCGCCGCCCACAACAGCCGCTTTTTCGAGACCGTCCAGCGCTCCGCCTGCACCGCGACCGACTGGAACGACGCCGACTGCCTGAAGACCGGGCCGATCGCCGACCTCCTGCAAGGGTTCTTCGACGGCACCGATGTTGGCGGTGAGCTCGACTTCAAGGACGGCGAGGGCGTTGCGTCGCGCTATTTCCGGGTCAAGCTTGCGCCTCTGCCCAAGATCGACGGCGCGGCCGCCCGCTGCCTGCTGAGCGTCGTCGACCGCACCGTCGAGGTCCAGGCCGAGCGCACGCTTCGCGCCGAGATGCTTCGCGACAGCCTTACTGGCCTGCCCAACCGGCTGGCGTTCAGCGAGGCGATCGAGAAAGCCGGTGAGAAGGTCGGTCGCGACCTCGAGCATGCGGTGCTGGTCGTCGACATGCTGCGATTCTCCCGAATCAACGAATTGATGGGCAGCCTTGCCGGCGACGAGCTTCTGATCACCTTTGCCCGGCGGCTGATCCTCGCGCTTCGCGCCGGCGACGTTCTTGCCCGCACCGGCGGAAACGAATTCGGGGTGCTGGTGTCGCTTCGCCGGGGCATTGCCGACGCGCTCAAGGCCGCCGAGCGGATCCAGCAGGTGATGGCGACGCCGTTCAAGATCTCCGACCTCGAGATCCGCGTCGAATGCGCGATCGGGCTGGCACTGATGAACGCCGGGCAAGACTGCGAGGAGCTGTTCCGCAACGCCCAGTTCGCGGTCAAGCAGGCCAAGCTCGCCGGAATTCCGCAGGTCTATGAGCCCAAGCAGGCGACCGAGGCCCGGCGCCGTTTCTCGATCGAGACCGAGCTCCGCCGCGCACTCGACAAGGACCAGCTCAAGCTGTTCTACCAGCCGCTGATCAACCTTAAAACCGGCAATGTCGCGGGGTTCGAAGCTCTGGCCCGGTGGAACCACGAAGACCGCGGCGAAATCAGCCCAACCGAGTTCATTCCGGTCGCCGAGGAATTGGGCCTGATCCTCCAGCTCGGCCGCTGGGCAATGGATAGAGCCGCGCAGACCCTCGCCGACTGGGATCGCGAGACCGGCGACAAGCTGCCGCTTTACGTCGGCGTGAACCTGTCGGCGATCCAGGTCGCGCGCGACAATATCGCCGAAGTCGTCGAAAGCGCGCTCCGTTCGAGCGGGCTCACCGGCGACCGCATTACGCTCGAGCTGACCGAGAGCGCGATCGTCCAGGATCCGGCACGCGCGACCCGCGTGTTCGACGCGCTTAAGGCGCTTGATACGACCGTCGCGATGGACGATTTCGGCACCGGTTATTCGAGCCTCGCCTACCTGCAGCGGCTGCCGATCGACGTCCTCAAGATCGACCGCAGCTTCGTTTCGGGAATGATGGTCGATCCCGACAGCGTCGCGATCGTGCGCGCGGTGCTCAGCCTTGCAGAGGCGCTGGGCATGTCGACCACCGCCGAGGGCATCGAGACGGTTGAGCTCGCAACCACGCTCGCTGCGCTCGGCTGCGCCAGCGGGCAGGGCTATTACTTCGCCCAGCCACTCGAGGCCGCCGAGGCGCTCGAATATTGGCGCTCGCGCTGCCGCTGAGCCGCCGGATCGTCCCGTAATAGGGCGATTGGAACTTGTTCCCCAGAATACCGGTTGAGTTGCCGCAACAGGGGAGTCAGACCATGCCAATGCGGCGGTGGCTGATTGCGGCGGCGATTTCGGCGCTATCAAGCGCGGGGGTGAATGCGGCCCCGATGTCCGGCCTGTCGGTCCCGTTGTACCAGGCGCCGCGGACCTCGCATCGTCCCAGTCTTCGACTCGTTCAGCAGGTCGATTTCAACCCTGTGCGGATTCGCCAGTCCGGAATGATCGCCGATACCAGCATCGCGCCCAACGCCCGTCTCGGCCTCGGACTGTTTACTCTGACACGCAACAAGTCCGGGCTGCCCGATGCTCGAACCGAAGGACGGCAGGTCAAATCGCGCAAGCTCGGAGTTCTCGTTCAGGCTGGGCTTTTGAGCAAATCCGCATAGCGGGCGACGCGCCTGGTTCGCGTTGCCGATCGAAATGCCGCATCGATGCTGCGCATGAGCGCCGGGTGCCGGCAGTCGGGCGGATGAACCCCGATCCGGAGCGTTCGAATGGGCGCGCGGCGTAGAACCGACGCGGCCGCCAGCGAAGCTGCCAAGCGCAGCGGAGTGCGGCTTGCCCAAGTAATCACCGGGCCGCGCCCAAGCTCGCGCCGCTGTTCCGGCGACCACACGCGCAGATGGTTTTCGGCGATCGGGATCGAGCAATCCTCGAGCGCCTCCAGCGCCCCCTGGCCGTAAAGCCATGCCGGAGCGACGAAGCCGGCGATGGGCCGGCCGGTCGAATGCTCGATGACTGCCCGTCCGCGATTGATCCGGTCTATCGCCTCGGTCCGGTCGAGCCCGAGGAACTCGCCTTCACCAGCGGTCAGATAGCGGGCGCGAAAGCGGTCGGCAGCGCGTGCGTGCCGCGTCTCGTCGCGATGGACGAGGCCGTGAAGGAACATCTCGATCCCGCTCTCGGCCCAGGCGCGCAGGCGGTGCGCGAACGGCGATCCGGGGACGATCGGCGAGTCGCCCCAGTGGTTGGGAACCACCAACATCGCGAGCTTATCTCCGACGTGGGGCGCGAGCGCGTCGAGCAGCCGGTCCACCTCGCCCTCGAAGCGCGGCGAAACGTCGTGGATCGACGCAAGCAACAATCGTTGGTGAGGCATCGCGGCGCATGTGCGCGCTTGCGGCGCGGATCGCCAGATATCGCGCCATGCATGACAAAAGCTTCACTTGATATTCACGGGCGCGGCGCGGCTTTTCGAGGCCATGCGGATCGTCGACGTTTGCGCCTTTTACACGCCATTTGGCGGCGGTGTTCGCACCTACGTCGACGCGAAGCTCAAGGCCGTGGCGCGGTTTGGGCACGAACTCGTCGTGCTCGCGCCGGGGACACATGCCGAGGTGATCGAACGCCGCCCGGGCGCGATCGTCGCGACCATCCCCTCGCCGGCGCTGCCGGTCGACCGCCGCTACCGCTATTTCGACGACGAGTGCGCGTTGCACCGTGCGCTCGACGAGTGGAATCCAGACCATGTCGAAGCATCCTCGCCTTGGTCGAGCGCGACCATGGTCGGGCGCTGGCAGGGCGCCGCCAGCCGGTCGCTGGTGATGCACGCCGATCCGCTAGCGGCATACGCCTATCGCTGGCTCGGCGGGGTTGCGAGCAGGCCGACGATCGACCGTTGGTTCGGACGGTTCTGGAGGCATCTGCGCGGCCTCGACTGCATGTTCGACCTCGTCGTGTCCGCCAACGACGACCTCACGCACCGACTTCGCGCCGGCGGCCTGACCAAAGCCGGGACAATCAGGATGGGGGTCGAAGCGAGGATGTTCTCGCCCGCCCTCCGGTCGGAGGCGCTGCGCCGCTCGCTGCTCGCGTCGCTCGGGCTCGAAGCGTCGGGCATTCTGCTGGTCGGAGTCGGGCGGTTTTCGGCTGAGAAGCGCTGGGACATGGTGATCCGCGCCGCCGCTCTGGCCGCGCGCAACGTTCCAGTCGGCCTGGTTCTCGTCGGCGATGGACCGCGGGGTGCGCGATTGCAGCTGCTTGCGGCCGGATCGCGCGCGGCCAGAGTGCTTCCGCCGATGGGCCGCGGCGCGCTCGCCGAACTTATCGCCAGCGCCGACGCGCTGATGCACGGCTGCGAGGCTGAAACATTCTGCATGGTCGCGGCCGAGGCACGGGCGAGCGGAGTGCCGCTCATCGTTCCCGACCGCGGCGCCGCACGCGATCAGCTGGTGAGCGGGGCCGGCGGCCAATATCGAGCCGCGGACGCGCGCTCGCTGGCGCGGGCGATCGAGGAGTTCGCGCTGCGCGGCCCCGAGCTGCAGCGTGCCAGAGCTGCCCAGCACAGCCAGGTGCGAACGATCGACGAGCATTTCGAGGAGCTGTTCGGCAGATATGTCGAGCTTGCGGGCAAGGGCGAGATCGCGCCGGCGTTTGCTCGCTCCGCAGCGATGACCTCGAGCAAAGAATTTGTGGCGGCCGGACGGAGAATTCATCCCGCCGTCATGCAAGTTTAAGCGTCGCTTGGCGCGGCCGTAACAATCGACAGCTATCCATCCATTTCCTGTTCAGGACGCCTACAGTGATCGAATCAGAACTTTTCCGACTATTTCCGGCGCCGCGAGCGGGTCGAGCGGGCCGCGGCCAAGATCGCCGCTACCGGGGCGGCGCGGCGGGCTCACCAGGAGCTCGCACAACGTTATGCCGCGATGGTCCGCCGGATCAGCTCGCCTTCGCTAGCAACTTCGCTGACGATCTTTTCGAGCGCGTCCCCGTCGGGGAAGCCAGCCTCGACCCAGCGATCTTCGATTTGGCGAAGGGTGCGTGCGACGATCGGCCCTTCGACCAAGCCGCGCGCGATCAGCGAGCCGCCGCTGACCGGCATCCGCGGCGGTTTCCACCCTGAAATCGCGCGCGCTTCATGGGCCTGCCCGCCGAGCAACAGCCGGTCGACCGCGCATTCGACTGCCGACCCGGTAAGCGAGCGACCGCGGCGAGGAGAACAGCTCGGGCGAGGCGGCGCAGGCGAGGCGCTTGCGTGCCCGGTTCGACAATTTGAGTCGGGCTGCGATTTTTTCGGCGATCAGCGGCTCGCGCGGAAGCAAAGCCGACAGGCGCCGCAATCCCGACGGGCTCGATCCCGGCATCGCGCTCGGCTGCGATCAATGCTTCGAGGTCGCACAGCCGTTCGGGCTCGATCTCGGGCAGGACCGGCTTCAGGATTCCGCGCTGGAGCATGATCCCGAACGTCGGCGCAGGGTCGGGCATTGCGGCCAGCTTCAGCAGCTCGTCGGCGATGCGCTCGCGCGACAGGGCCATGAGGTCGTTGGCACGCTCGGTGCAGGCGTCGAGCGCGGCCGCGTCGGGCTCGCCCGAGCCGAAGCGGGCATGGAAGCGGAAAAAGCGCAGGATCCGCAAATGGTCCTCGGCGATTCGCTGGAGCGGGTCGCCGATGAACCGGATATGCCGTTCCAGAAGGTCGTCGACACCGCCGAAATAGTCGAAAATCTCGCCGGTCGAGGGGTCCGCCGACAGCGCGTTGATAGTGAAATCGCGCCGCGCCGCGTCCTCTTTCCAGTCGTCGGTGTAAGCGACCGTCGCCCGCCGCCCGTCGGTCGACACGTCGCGTCGCAGGCTCGTGATTTCGACGACCTGGCCATCGCTGACCGCGGTCAGAGTGCCATGGTCGATCCCGGTCGGGATGACCTTGATTTTCGCCTTTTCCAGCCGCTCGACGACTTCCTCGGGGCGGATCCGCGTGGCGAGATCGACGTCGCTCACCGGGAAGCCCAGCAGCTCGTCGCGGACCGCTCCGCCAACATAGCGGGTCAGCCCCTCATCGGCGCGGAGCGCATCCAGCAGCCGGCGCATGCCCTTGCGCTTGCGCCATTTCGCCGCGTCGAGCGTCAACTCCATTGAAGCCTGCGCGACAGGTTCACGATCATCGCCGCGGTCGCCCCCCAGATCCTGCGGCCATCCCACATTATCTCGTAATAGTGGCGCTCCCGGCCCTGGAACAGAGCGCTCTTGCGATGCTGGTTGGCGGGATCGAGCAGGTGCGCGAGCGGCCCTTCGAACCAATCGGCCACTTCGTGCTCATGCGGGTAGAGCGGAAGGTCGGGCGGGATGACCCCGATGACTGGAGTGACGATGTAGCCGGTGACCGTGCGATACTCCTCGATGGCGCCAACGAGCTCGACGGCATCGGGCGGAAGGCCGAGCTCCTCGTCGGCCTCGCGCAGCGCAGCGGCGAGAGCGTCCTCAGCCTCGTCGATCCGGCCGCCGGGGAAAGCGATCTGCCCGGCATGGGTGCGCATATGCTCGCGCCTGACGGTCAGGATCACGTCCCGGTTCGGCGCGGTCGGTGATCGCGATCAGCACCGCCGCCGGCACAGTTGTGCCCGAGGTCAGCTCAGCGGCATCTCCTTCGAGCGGCGGCTGCGCCGGAGGAGCGGAGAGCGCGGCACCGAGCCGCTCCGCAAGCGTCATTCGCGTGAGTCCAGTGCGAAGAACTGGCCGTTGCTCCACACGCCGGGTGGCTGGCGGTTCTCGGCAAGAGCGATCTCGGCAAGCTCGTAATAGACAGGGCGCGCAAGTTCGGCCTCGAGCCCGTGGCGGACGCAGATTCGCGGAGTGTCGGAAATCAGCAGCGGATGGTCCGGCCCGAGAATCACCGCGTCGCCGCTGTCGAGCTTGAACGCAATCCGGCGCTCGCGCCCTTCGCCCTCGCTCGCCATCTCGACCGCGCGGAAGGCGGTTCCCTCGACGTCGATCTCGAGCTTCTCGACGGGAGTGACGAGCATGTGCCGCCCGTCCGGCTCGCGCCTGAGCACGGTGGAGAACAGGCGCACCATCTCCGGCCGGCGGATAGCGGAGCCCTGGTGGTACCAGGTCCCGTCGCGCGCGATGCGCATGTCGGAATGGCCGCAGCGCTTCGGATTCCATTGGTCGACCGGGGGCGGCGGCGCTCGTCGATGAGCCTCTGCAGATCCGCCAGGCTCAATCCCTGGAGCTCGATCGGGGGTCGGGTCTCGGGCATTGTTGCCCCTAGTCATTGCGAGCGCAGCGAAGCAATCCAGAGCTTGCGCCCGCTGGATTGCTTCGCCACTCCGTGGCTCGCAATGACGAAGGAAAGAACAGCCATTGTCACCGGCGCCGGGAAGCGCGTGGGAGCGGAGATCGCGCGCGCCTTGCTCGCCGACGGCTGGAGCATCATCGCACACGTTCATCATTCGGCCGACGATGTGCCTGAAGGCGCCGTGAAGGTGGTGGCCGATCTTGCCGATCCCGATTGCGCGGACGTCATCTTCGCTGCCGCGGACGGGCCGGTTCGGCTGCTGGTCAACAATGCCGCGCGGTTCGCGTGGGACGGCTTCGGTGAATTCAGCGCCGACGAGTTCGACGCGCACATGCGCATCAACGTCCGCGCGCCGGCACTGCTGATCGAGCGCTTCGCCGCCCGGCATGCGGGCGCCGACGACGCGCTAATCGTCAACCTGCTGGATTCGAAGCTCGCCGCGCCGAACCCCGATTACTTGAGCTACACCTTGTCCAAGCAGGCGCTGGCCGGCCTGACCGAGCTCGCCGCGCGGGCGCTTGCGGTCAAGGGCATTCGGGTCAATGCGATTGCGCCGGGGCTGATGCTGCGTTCTAGCGGACAGAGCGAGGAGAATTTCGAAGCGATGCATTCGGCCAATCCGCTGCAGCGCCCCGTCGAGGCCGCCGACGTTATCGAGGCGCTGCGCTATCTCGTCGGGGCGCGCTGCGTCACCGGCCAAACCCTGGTGGTGGATTCCGGGCAGCGCTTCCTCGCCCTGCCGCGCGACGTGCAATTCCTGTGAGCGCCTCAGACTCCAAGCTTACGGGCCTGGTGCCCAATCGGCTCAAGGTCCGCTCGGCGCGAATCCTGCTCGATTCGCTCGAGGTGCAGGCGGACATCGGCTTCCACGAGTTCGAGATCGGATCGCCGCAACGGCTCCTAGTGACGGTTGAGATCTGGCTCGACGACGCGGCGGCTCCGGACGACGACGAGCCGGCGGGCGCGTGGAATTACGATTTCCTGCGTTCGCAGGTCGCAGGAGATCGCGGCAGCCCGGCGCTACAATCTCCAGGAGACGCTGGCCCATGAGCTGTTCGGCCGGATTGCCGCTATCCGCGGGGTCCGCGACTTGCGAATCCGCACCTCCAAGCCCGACGTCTATGCCGAGGCGGAGGGAGTCGGAGTCGAAATCGCTTCCTTTTCAGGAGCGTGGCCCAAGGAGTGAAACGCCGCCCTTAACAGTGGGGGTTTCATGCCTTCCGCCTGTGGAACAAATCCGTTGCGCGGCCTTTGAGGCAGTTATAAGGAGGCGCGCGTTCAACAGCTGATGATATGTTGAAACATCGGCGGTTTATTAAAATGACTGAGCGCGCGTCGGGGCGCTCGATCTGGCCGTGGGAGCCACGGCGCGTTGAGGAGAATTGCTGCTGATGTCCTATGCCCAGAAGAAAGAAATCAGTGGCAACCGGACCCTAGCGATCATCATGGTCGTCGTGATCCAGTTTGCGCTGGGCTATGCGATTGTCACCGGCCTTGCCTACAACATCATCAAGAAGGCGTCCGAGAACCTCAAGACCTTCGAGGTCGAGGAACAACCGCCGCCACCGGAAAAGCCGCCGCCACCGCCCAAGGACATGCCCAAGGTGCCGCCGCCGCCGATGACTCCGCCGCCATTGGTGCGGATGGAGGCGCCGCCGCCGCCGATCCAGACGGTGACCCAGCTGACTCCGCCGCCGTACATTCCGCCGGTCGCGCCGGCACCTCCTCCTCCGCCGCCGCCGCCGCGCAAGGTGGAATCCGCGCGGGCCAGGGGCGATGTGCGCTCGCTTGTTCAGCTCGGACGATTATCCGGCATCCGCGCAGTCCGCGGGTGCGGAAGGCTCGGCCCAGGCCCAACTGACCATCGGTCCAGACGGCCGCGTGGTTGGCTGTTCACTGGTTCGTTCGACGGGTAATGGCGCGCTCGATTCCGCGACCTGCAACATCCTGCGCCGCCGGGCCAAGTTCACTCCGGCCCGCGACAGCAGCGGCAATGCGACGACCGATACGTATACGACGCCGACCATCGTGTGGCGTCTCGAAGGCTAACAACCCGAAACCGAGATAGATTTCAGAAGGAAAGCAAAGACATGCAAGCAGCACCCGCCGCAGCCGCCAACCCATACGGGCTCATTCCTGCTCTCCAGCAAGGGGGCATCATCGCTTGGTCAGTGTTCATCATCCTGGCGGTCATGTCGCTGGGCACGTTCTACATCCTTTTCACCAAGCTGATGCAGCAGCAGAAGATTATCGCTCAGGGCCGTAAGGTCCGCACGAGCTTCTGGAACTCGCCCAACCTGCGGGAAGCCGCGACCAAGCTCGAGGCGCGCAGCGCCTATCGCGCGATCGTCGACGATGCGCTTCTTGCCCAGGATCAGCACGGCAAGCTGACCGACCCGATCGATCAGCATGACTGGATGGCCAACAGCCTGGCGCGCAGCCAGGGCGCGATCAGCGCCCGTCTCGGCGAGGGCCTCGCGTTCCTCGCGACGGTCGGTTCGACCGCTCCGTTCATCGGTTTGTTCGGCACCGTCGTCGGCATCTATCGCGCGCTGATCAAGATCGGCTCGTCCGGTCAGGCGTCGATCGACACCGTCGCCGGCCCGGTCGGCGAGGCGCTGATCATGACCGCGCTTGGCCTGGTCGTCGCGGTTCCGGCGGTCCTCGCCTACAACTGGCTGGTTCGCCGCAACAAGTCGATCATGGAAGACCTTGCGGCCTTCACCAACGATTTGCACGGCTATCTGATGTCGGGCGGCGCGGTGAAGCCGGTTTTGGGCGGCTCGAAGGCCCCTTCGCAGACCAGGCCCGCCGCTGCCCCGGTGCAGCCGGGAAGCGAGCCTGTAAGGACCCCGACTCCCGCCCAGTAATCGCGTTTGAAGGTCCGGCCCGGACGTTCGGGCCGGATCTCAATTGGGTGGAAGCAAGAGAAAGATACCAGCCTTATGGCAGGACCAGTTGTCCAAGAAGAAGACGAAGCGATTTCGGACATCAACGTCGTTCCATTGACCGACGTCATGCTCGTGCTCCTGATCATCTTCTTGATCACCGTGCCGGTGATCAAGCAGTCGGTCCCGGTGACCTTGCCCAAGGTTCGCTACGAAGCGACCACGACCAAGCCGGATAATGTCTCGCTGTCGGTCCGCAACGGGCCCGGCGGGACCTGCGAGGTTTATTGGAACCTGACGAAGGTCACCCAGAAGGACCTTCTCGATCGGGCGGTCCAGAAGCTCAAGGACCAGATCACCAAGGTCGGCGGGGTTCAGAACATCAACGAAGACAATATGCCCGAAGCGCACATCCGCGGCGACATCAATACCCAGTACAAGTGCATCGGCGCAGCGATCATCACCATGCAGCAGGCCGGGTTCCAGCGGGTTGGGTTCATCTCCGAACCGCCGCCGCTGGCCGGCGTGCGCACCGATTAGGAGTATTTCGCCATGTCGATGCAGATGACCGGCGAATTCGGACGAACCAATGATGGATATCAACACGACGCCGCTTATCGACGTCATGCTGGTCCTCCTCATCATGTTCATCATCACGATCCCGATCCAGACCCACGCGGTGAAGATCGACCTTCCGGTCAATCAGCCCAACCAGGTTCCGCCGCCGATCAATCCGCAGAAAAACATCGTTGTCGTCAGCGCCAACGGCCAGATCCTGTGGAACGGCAATCCGGTGTCCAAGGAACAGCTGCGCCAGTATCTCGACATCACCCAGCAGATGAATCCGGTCCCGGAGCTTCACCTGCAGCCCGACGCGACCGCGCGCTATGAGCTGGTCGACGAGGTGCTCGCGATCACCAAACAGGCGCACGTCCAGAAGATGGGCTTCGTCGGCAACGAATATTATATGAACATCTTCTAGGCGGTTCTTCCGCCGACGAAGGAAGGGGCGGTTCCCGCGGGAGCCGCCCTTTTTCGTTGGTGAGGATACTGGTGCAGACACCGCCGCCATGCCATTGCTCGCGCCAATGACCAACCCCCGCCGTTTCGCCGTCGTGATCCTCGCCGCGGGGCAGGGCACGCGCATGCGCTCGGACACCCACAAGGTGCTCCATCCGATCGCCAGCCGGCCGCTTCTCCTGCACCTGCTCGACCGCGTCGATCGGCTCGGGGCGGACAGGCGCGTGGTGGTGGTCGGCAAGGGCCGCGACCAGGTCGAGGTTGCCCTTAATGGCCGCGACGTAACGGTGGCGCACCAGGCCGAGCAAAAGGGCACGGGCCATGCCGTCCAGCAGGCCGCCGACGCGCTCGCCGGCTATGACGGCGCAGTGCTGATCCTCTATGGCGACACGCCGTTCGTCGAGGCCGACACGCTCAGCCGAATGCTCGACCGCCTGAACGGCCAAGGCGGGCCGGGCGTGGTCGTGCTCGGATCGTCGCCGGCCGATGCGGCGAAATACGGGCGCATCATCCTCGGCGAGGGCGACCGGATCGCAAGAATGGTCGAGTATCGCGACGCGACCGAGGAAGAACGCGCCGTGCGGCTGTGCAACTCCGGGATGATGGCCGTCCGAGCGGCCGACCTGTTTCGCTGGCTCGGCGAGGTCGGCAACGACAATGCGGCAAAGGAATATTACCTGCCCGACGTGGTCAATATCGCTGCGGCCGAAGGCCGCGAGGCGGTCGTGATCGAGGGCGATCCTTATGAGACCGCCGGAGTCAACAGCCGGGCTGAGCTCGCCCACCTCGAGCTCGAATGGCAGCGTCGCCGCCGCGAGGAAGTGCTCGAGGAGGGCGCGACACTGATCGACCCCGAAAGCGTGTGGTTCGCTTACGATACGAAGCTGGCCCGCGACGTCACGGTCGAGCCGCACGTCGTGTTCGGTCCGGGGGTTCAGGTCGCCGAGGGCGCGGTGATCAAGGCCTTCAGCCACATCGAGGGCGCGATCATCGGCGCGAAGGCCAACATCGGACCGTTCGCTCGGATCCGTCCGGGCACCGAGCTCGGCGAGAAGAGCAAGGTCGGCAATTTCGTCGAGCTCAAGAAGGCCAAGGTTGGCCGCGGGGCCAAGGTCAATCATCTAAGCTACGTCGGCGACGCCGAAGTCGGCGAGGCAGCCAATATCGGCGCCGGCACCATCACCTGCAATTACGACGGGTTCGGAAAGTACCGGACGGTGATCGGCGCGGGCGCATTCATCGGCTCCAACACCGCACTGGTCGCGCCGGTGACGATCGGCGACGGAGCCGTGATCGGCGCAGGATCGGTGATCACCGAGGACGTCGAGGCCGACGCGCTCGCGGTCGAGCGCAGCGAGCAGAAAGGCGTCGCCGGCTGGGCCAAGCGTTTCCGCGAGCGGATGAGCCGGAAAGCCGCGGAATAACATGTGCGGAATTGTCGGAATTGTCGGTACGAGCGATGTCGCGCAGCGGCTGTTCGACGGGCTCAAGCGGCTCGAATATCGCGGCTATGACTCGGCCGGCATCTGCACCATCGACGGCGGCGAGCTGGTCCGCCGCCGGGCCGAGGGCAAGCTCGACAATCTCGCGCGCGAGCTCAAGGCCGAGCCGCTGCACGGCGACAGTCGGGATCGCCCACACGCGCTGGGCGACGCACGGCGCGCCGACGGTCGGCAACGCCCATCCGCACATCGTCGGGCCGGTGGCGCTGGTCCACAACGGCATCATCGAGAATTTCAAGCCGCTGCGCGACGAACTGATCGCCGAGGGGCGCGAGTTCAGCAGCGAGACCGACACCGAGGTCGTCGGGCCATCTCGTCGCGCGCGAGATCGAGCGCGGGGCGTCGCCGCGAGGACGCGGTCGCGGCGGTGCTTGCCCGCGGCTTCAGGGCGCCTTCGCCATCGCCTTCCTGTTCCGCGACTATCCCGACCTGATCATCGGCGCGCGGCAGGGCGCGCCGCTGACCGTCGGTTATGGCGAGGGCGAGAATTACCTCGGCTCCGACGCGCTCGCGGTCGCGCCCTGGACCCAGCGCATCGCCTATCTCGAGGAGGGCGACTGGGCGGCGGTGCGGCGCGAGGGGATCGAGATTTTCGACCGCGACAACCGCCCGGTCACGCGCGAGATCGTCGAATCCGGCGCGTCGTCGGCGCCGGTCGAGAAGGGCAATTACGCCCACTACATGCAAAAGGAGATTTTCGAGCAGCCGATCGTGGTCGCCCAGACTCTCCAGAGCTACGTCCGGCCGTTCGAGGGCGAAGTCGCGCTGCCGGTCGCAGAGGCCGACCTCGAATCGGTCGACCGGCTGACGATCGTCGCCTGCGGGACCAGCTATTACGCCGGGCTGGTCGCCAAATATTGGGTCGAGCGGTTCGCGCGCGTGCCGGTCGACATCGATGTCGCGAGCGAGTTCCGCTACCGCCAGCCGGTGCTCGAGCCGGGCGGGCTCGCGCTTGTTCATCAGCCAATCGGGCGAGACCGCCGACACGCTCGCCGCGCTGCGCCACGCGCGATCGGAGCAGCAGCGCATCGCGGTCGTCGTCAACGTCCCGACCAGCTCGATGGCGCGCGAGGCCGACCTGCTCCTGCCGACCCATGCCGGGCCCGAGATCGGCGTCGCCTCGACCAAGGCCTTCACCTGCCAGCTGGCGGTGCTCGCGGCGCTCGCCGCCAACCTCGCGCGGGCCAAGGGCCGGCTCAGCCGCGACGAGGAGATCGAGATCGTCGAGCATCTGCGCGAGGCGCCGGCGGCGCTCAACGCAGCGCTCAACCATGACGAGGACATCGCGGCGATGGCGCATCTGATCGCGCCGGCGCACGACGTGCTCTACCTCGGCCGCGGCCCCGATTTCCCGATGGCCCTGGAAGGCGCGCTGAAGCTCAAGGAAATCAGCTACATCCACGCCGAGGGCTATGCCGCCGGCGAGATGAAGCACGGGCCGATCGCGCTGATCGACGACGAGGTCCCGGTGATCGTGATCGCGCCGTCCGGGCCGCTGTTCGAGAAGACCGTCAGCAACATGCAGGAGGTCCGCGCGCGCGGCGGCAAGATCGTGCTGATCAGCGACGCCAAGGGCATCGCCGAGGCGGGCGAGGGCTGCATGGCGACGATCGAGATGCCCGAGGTCCACCCGCTGATCGCGCCGCTGGTCTATGCGGTGCCGGTGCAGCTGCTCGCTTATCATGTGGCGGTGCTCAAAGGCACCGACGTCGACCAGCCGCGCAACCTGGCGAAGAGCGTGACGGTCGAATAATCAGGCCGCTTCGGCTTCGCTTTGGCCTCGAGCTCGCGGATGTGCCGGCTCAATCGCTCGTAGAGGAAATCGATGACGGTCCGGACGCGCGGCGTGTGGCGGACGCGCTCGTGGGTGAACAGCCACAGCACGCGCCCGTGGTCGTCGCGCGGCGGCAGGCAGCGGATCAGGTCGGGGTCGGCGTCGGCGACGATGCACGGCAGCACCGCGATGCCGAAGCCCGAGCGGACGCCGACAGCAGGCCGCCCGAGGTCGCGTGGTGCATGGCACCTGGTGCTCGAGGCCAAGCGCGCTGCAGCCAGGCCGATAATGGATCCACAGATTGCCGCCGCCGCCGCCGATGAACGCGTGGTCGTCTTGAGCTCCTCGCGGGTCGTGGGAACGCCGTGCGGGCGGCATAGTCGCGGCTGCAATAGAGCGTCCATTCGTCGGTGCAGAGCTGGCGGCCGACAAGGCCGGCGGCCTGGGCGCCTGGTCCTTGGTGCTGCGCAGCGAGATGTCGGCTTCGCCCGCGCCGAGGTCGCGGACCATCCTGCGACGTGTCGAGCTCGATCATGATCTCCGGGTGGAGTTCGTGGAGCTCGCGCAGCATCGGGCGAGCAAGGTGACCGCCGTAGACTTCCTCGGTGGTGATGCTTGACCGTGCCGCTGAGGTCGCGGCCGTGGGCCGCGGCGGCGTCGGCAAAGCCGTTTGCGGCGCGTTCGACCTGCTCGGCGCGCTCGAGCAGCTCCTCGCCCGCGGGCGTCAGGGCATAGCCGGCCTGGCGTTTCTCGAACAACGGGACGCCGAGCGCCGCTTCGAGCGCGGCGATCCGGCGCGCGACGGTCGTCTGGCTGGTGCGCAGATCCCGCGCGGCGGCGAGCGTGCTGCCCTTCGCGGGCGACGGCGAGGAAATAGCGAAGGTCGTTCCAGTCGAGCATCGAGGCGGAGCCTAGCGCGGTTTCAAGGGGCGAGCGTTCTGCAATTTTGCAGAACCATAGCACGAACTCGTTGCTCACGTAAGTTGCAAATTGAGACTAGATAGAATGGTCGCGCCGGGACTGCCCGGCTCTGGAAACAGAGGGAAACGACATGAACAGACCGTCAAAATCATCTTCAGCTCGTTCCTCATCACCGCCGGGCTATCAAGGGCGCGCCGGCGCTGGCCGAGGAAGCGCAGAACGCGACCTACGTCGTTCGCACCGCGGATCTCGACCTCAACAGTGCCGCGGGCCAGCGCACGCTCGACCATCGGCTGACGATGCCGTCTCCGAAGTTTGCGGCGTTTCGTCCGATGCCGACCTCGCAGGCAAGAACGACGCCCGCGCGTGCCGGATCGAAACCCGCGCCAAGCTCGACGCGGAGCGCGACCGGCGCCTCGCCGGGCTGGTCGCTCCGACGAGCCCGATCCGGATCGCAAGCCGGTAAATCGACGCTCCAAGGCAAGGCCGCCGGATCTCCAACTCCCCCGGCGGCCTTCGCTTGCCCGCGCGCCGGCGGCCACTTACCAGCGCAGACATGAAAGTCACGGGCGGATGTCATTGCGGCGCGGTGCGGTTCGAGGCCGAATTGCCGGAGCCGCCGGTCCCGGCGCTCGACTGCAATTGCTCGATCTGCCGGATGACCGGCTTCCTCCACGTCATGGTGCCGCACGGCGATTTCGAGCTGGTCAGCGGCCGCGATGCGCTCACCAGCTACCGCTTCGGGACCGGCGCGGCCGACCATCTGTTCTGCCGCATCTGCGGGGTCAAGAGCTTCTACCAGCCGCGCTCGCATCCCGATGCGTGGAGCGTGAACGCCAACTGCCTCGACGAGCCCGTCGAGCTGATCGTGGATTGGTTCGACGGCGCCAATTGGGAAGCGGCGATCAAGGACCTTCCGGGGGAAGCGGCTTGAGGGTCGCTGCGGCGGCGAATCTCGACGCGCGCGACTAGCGCGGTTACGGCGCGCTGATGCACCGCCCGCTTCGCCTGACGATCGACCGCTCCGCGCTCCAGGCCAACTGGCGCTGGCTGCAGGACCGCGCGGGCGTGCCCGCGGGGGCGGCGATCAAGGCCGACGGCTATGGCCTCGGCGCGCGCGAGGCGATGGTCGCGCTGTACGAGGCGGGCTGCCGCAACTTTTTCGTGTCGACCTGGGCCGAGGCGGACGAGCTTGGCGAGATTCCGGACGACAGCGAGCTGGTCGTGCTCCACGGCGTCGGGCCCGACGACGTCGAGGCGGCGCTGGCGACGCTCGCGCGGCCTGTCCTCAACACGGCCGAGCAGGTCGCGCGGTGGAAGGAGATCGCGCCCGGCCGCGCCGTGCGACGTGATGATCGACACCGGCATGAACCGGCTCGGGCTGCGGGCCGACGAGATCGGCGCGCTCGACGGGCTGGCGATCGACACGCTTGCACAGCCATCTCGCCTGCGCCGACGAGGACCATGCGCTGAACGCGATGCAGCTCGAGCGCTTCCGGGCGGTCGCCGCGGCAGATCCCGGCGAAGCGGTACAGCCTCGCCAATTCCGCCGGCATCTGCCTTGGCCGCGACTATAGCTTCGACCTCGTCCGGCCGGGCCTGGCTCTATACGGCGGCGTTCCCCGGCCCGAGGCGCGAGGGCAACATCCGCCAGGTCGCGCGGGTCGAGGCGCAGATCGTCCAGCGCCGGACGATCCGCGCCGGCGAAAGCTGCGGCTATGGCGCGACCTTCACCGCCGAGGCGGACACCGAGGCGGCGATCCTCAACATCGGTTACGCCGACGGCTATCTGCGCGGCTTCTCGTCGCGCGGCTCGGCGTTCGCCGGCGAATTCGCGCTGCCGGTGCTCGGCCGGGTGTCGATGGACCTGATCGCGGTCGGCTGCGACGCCGCGCCGAGCCTCAGCGAAGGCGACTGGGTCGAGCTCGACTACGATTTGCCGCTCGGCGTCGAAGCAGTCCGGCCTGTCGCAATACGAGCTGCTGACGGCGCTCGGCTCGAGGTTCGAGCGGGTTTGGCGCTAGGCGCGCGGCGTCTTGGGCTTGTAGCGGCAGAGGTCGATCACCGGGCATCGCCAGCATTCGGGCGTCCGCGCCTTGCAGATGTAGCGGCCGTGCAGGATCAGCCAGTGGTGCGCGTCGCGGCGAAACGGCTGCGGCACGATCTTTCTCGAGCTTCGCTTCGACCTCGTCGACCGTCTTGCCCGGCGCCAGGCCGGTGCGGTTGCAGACGCGGAAGACGTGGGTGTCGACCGCGAACGTCTCCTCGCCGAACGCGGTATTGAGCACGACATTGGCGGTCTTGCGGCCGACCCCGGGCAGGCTTTGAAGCGCCTCGCGGGTCCGCGGGACCTCGCCGCCGAATTCGCGGATCAGCGCCTTGGACAAGGCGATGACGTTCTTGGCCTTGGTGTTGAACAGGCCGATGGTCTTGATCTGCGTCGCGCAGCGCGTCCTCGCCGAAGGCGACCATCTGCTGCGGCGTTTTGACCCGCTTGAACAGGTCGCGGGTGGCGATGTTGACGCTGGCGTCGGTCGCCTGGGCCGACAGCACGACCGCGACCAGCAAGGTGTAGGGATTGACCGAATTCGAGCTCGGTCGTCGGCGACGGATTGGCCTCGGCCAGCCGGCGGAAGAATTCGAAAACCTGCGCCCGCGTTCACCGGCTGTCGATCACGTCCCGCATCGAATAGAGGCCGGCCGGCTTGCCGACGAGGAAGCGCGCCGCGGCGAGCGCGCCGCGGGCGAAGATCATCCGGCTTTCGGCGCGGTGCGACAGGATCAGCCGCTCGTCGGGGCCGAGGAACATCACGTCATGGTCGCCGGCGACCGTGCCGCCGCGGAGCGAGGCGAAGCCGATCGCGCCCGGCTCGCGCTTGAGCCCGGTGCCGTCGCGGCCGCGCTCGGCCTTGAGCGGCGTGCCGCGGCCGCGCGCCGCCGCCTCGCCGAGCATCAGCGCGGTGCCCGACGGCGCGTCGGCCTTGTTGCGGTGATGCATCTCGACGATCTCGATGTCCCATTCGGGCCCCAGAGCGCTCGCGGCGCGCTCGACGAGGTCGGCAAGCAAGGCAACGCCGAGCGAGGTGTTGGCGGCGCTGAAGCACCGCGATCTCTTCGCCGCAGCCGCGATCCGCGGCTCGGCGATCTCGTCGAGGCCGGTGGTGCCGATGAGGATCGGGATGTCCGCCGACAACTGCGCGGTCGAGGCTCGCCTGCGAGCGCGGCCGGCGCCGAGAAATCGACCAGCACGTCGCCGTGATCCTGGTCGATGGCGAAGCCCGGATCCTCGGCGACCGCCGCGGCGATCGCCTGGCCCATCCGGCCGTTGGGCGCGAACAGGCTGATGCGGATCGGCTGGTCGGCGGTGCGCATGCGCCGCTCATGGCGAAAGCGGGGGCGCCGCGCAACGGCGGCGCCCAGGCTCCTCGGTTACTTCCGGTAGACTTGCTCCTGAAGCAGCATGGTGCCGCCAAGGTGGCGATACTTGGCGCGCTCGCCGCTGCCCGCTTCGCCCTGGCGAGACGTCTGCGCCATAAACGCGTTCATCTCTTTCTCGCGCACGAGGTCCTCCGCCGGCGTTGTCATGTGGTCGAAAATCTCGACCAGATAGAGGTCGGGCTCGCCGGCGCGCTTGTTGTTGTTGCCGAGGATGTAATAATCCTTGATCCAGCCCTTCGACTTGGCGAATTCCTCCTGCTTGCGCCACTGTCCAGCGAGATAGTCGGCGTAGGTCGAAAAATGACCGTCATCGATCGTGATCTCGCTCACGTTCCAGAAATTGCCGTTCTTCAGCGGAATGTCCTGGGCAGCCGCCGGAACGGCGAACAGCATCGTCGCCGCGCCGAGCGCGGCAAGCATCATCTTGCGCATGTAAATTTCCCCCGAGATCCGCCGGAATCGGCGGCCCGACCGGCCAAAAGGACCGGCGCTCAAGCAGGACTGGCGGACGCCGACACCGAGGCAGCGTCGTTCCGGCCAACGCCTAAGCACGACATTCCGAGTCGCGCCTAACTTAAATTAAATGCCGAGCCGTTCCTGCAGGGCCAGCGCGGCGGCCGGCGCGCGCACCTTGGCGCCGTTGATCATGAAGATGTAGGCGTCGCCGCTTGCTCTGCCCAATCGCGCGCCCTGGCCGCAAAGCGGTCGAGCGCCGCGTCGTCGTAGCCGGTCGGGACCTCCTCGCTCATGCGCTGAAGCCGCGCATAAGCGAAGTCGGCCGTGTCGGCCTCGATGGACGGATAATCGTCGTAATCGCCGAACACCACGGCGATGTTGCGCGCGCGGCACAGCTCGAAGAATTGCTCGTCGCGAAGCTGTCGTGGCGCGGCTCGATCGCGTGCGCAGAGCCTGATCCCGTCGAGCGTTTCGGGAAGCAGGTCGATGAACGCGGCGATGTCGTCGCGGTCGAACTTGCTGCAATGCGCGAATTGCCACAGGATCGGCCCGAGCTTGGGGCCGAGCGCCTCGAAGCCCTGGGCGAAGAAATTGCCGATGCCTTCCGCGCCCTCGGCCAGCTTCGAGCGGCTGACGCAGTAGCGCGAGCCCTTGATCGCGAACTGGAAGCCGTCGGGAACGATGTTGGCCCAGGTCTCCCAGCTCTTCGGCTTCTGCCGGCCGTAGAAAGTCGCGTTGATCTCGATCGCGCCGAGCTGGCGCGACGCATATTCGAGCTCCTTCGCTTGCGGGAGCTTGTCGGGATAAAACACGCCGCGCCACGGCGGGTAGGTCCAGCCGCCGATGCCGATGCGGATTCGCCCCATGCTCATATCCGCATCACCGCCGCCCTCGTGCTACTTCGCCGCCGCCGCGGGCGCCGGGCCCGGGATGATGGCATCCTCGACAGCCTTGAAGACTGCCGTCTGGCTGCTTCTTGTACACCGTGAGATAGGTCCCGCTGCTGGTTACCGGCTTGCCGGTCGCCTTGTCGGTCATGGTGAGTGTGTAATGGCCGCGGCTGGTCGCCAGATCGCCGGCGGATGCGACGGTGACCCGGTCGGTGGCAAAGCTCAGCTTGAAATTCGGGTCGGTGATCAGCGCGCCGAGCGACTTGCGCCGGTCGACATCGGTGGTCGCGACCGGTTCGCCCGGGTTAACCAGCGCGGCATCGTCGGCATATTCGCCGGCAAGCACATTGATGTCCTTGTCGGCATATCCCTTCTCCCACGCCGCTTCCTGCGCCTTGATGCTGTCGGTTATCTTGGTGGTGTCGGCCGTCGTATCGGCGCCCTTCATGCAGCCGGTCACTGCGAATGCGGCCATGCCGGCAAGCGCCAATGGAATGAGCTTTTTCATCTGGTCTCTCCCCCTCGAGCAGGCCGCTGCAGCGGTCCGGGCGGGACTCAATCACGGAGGGCCGAGTTGCACAAGCGACATCGGTCGGGGCCTTCAACTCGGCGCGATGACCCTCTAGGCGAGGCCGATGGATAGCGGCGAGGTCCAGAACATCGTCATCCTGACCGGCGCCGGCGTTTCGGCCGAAAGCGGCCTCGCGACCTTCCGCGGGCCGGACGGGCTGTGGGAGGGGCACCGGGTCGAGGATGTCGCGACGCCCGAGGCGTTCCGGCGCGATCCGGCGCTGGTCCACGCATTCTACGACGCGCGGCGGGCGCAGCTCGGCGACGGTCGAGCCCAATGCGGCGCACGAGGCGCTGGCGCGGCTCGACGCCGAATGGCCGGGCGAGCTGCTGCTGGTCACCCAGAATGTCGACGATCTGCACGAGCGCGCCGGGTCGAAGCGGCTGCTCCACATGCACGGCGAGCTGACCAGCGGCTGGTGCCTCGCCTGCGACGAGCGCTTCGCGTGGGACGGGCCGATGGGCGAGGGCGCGTCGTGCCCGGGCTGCGGCGCGGACGGGCAGGTGCGCCCCGACATCGTCTGGTTCGGCGAGATGCCCTACGAGATGGAGCGGATCGAGGAGGCGCTGCGGCGCTGCGACCTGTTCGTGTCGATCGGCACGTCGGGCGCGGTCTATCCCGCCGCCGGCTTCGTCCAGACCGCGCGCTACTGCGGCGCGCGGACGCTGGAGATCAACCTCGAGCCGAGCCTGGGCAGCATTTGTTCGACGAAAGCCGGATCGGGAAGGCGGGCGAGCTGGTGCCGGCGTGGGTGGAGGAGGTGCTTGCCGGCTAGTCCGCCCACTCCAGCCCGATCTCGCGGTAGAGGCCGCGGTCCTCGTCCCAGCTGCGGGTTGACCTTGACGTGCAGGAACAGGTGGACCTTCCGGCCGAGATGCTCGCGCGATCTCCTCGCGCGCCGCCTGCGCCGATGCCTTGAGCCGCGCCCCGCCCTTGCCGAGCACGATCGCCTTCTGGCTGTCGCGCTCGACCAGGATCTGCTGGTGGATGGCGGTCGAGCCGTCCGTGCGGTCCTCCCATTTCTCGGTCTCGACCGCCGTCGCATAAGGCAGCTCCTGGTGGAGCTGGTTGACGATCTGCTCGCGGGTCAGCTCGGCCGCGATCATCCGGTCGGTGGCGTCGGACACCTGGTCCTCGGGGATAGAGCCAGGGCCCTTCGGGCATCGCCTCGGCGAGCGCCGGCTTGAGGTCGGCGACGCCGTCGCCGGTGGCGGCGCTGATCATGAACACCTGCTCGGGGTTGAGCCGCTCGCTGAGCTCGGCGGACAAGCGCCAGCAAGCCTGTCCTTCTTGACCAGGTCGACCTTGTTGAGGACGAGGAACAGCGGCTGCTCGCGCTGCTTCGAGACCGGCGAGCATCCGCTCGACGCCGCGCGCTCAGGCCTGGCTGCGGCGTCGATCACCAGCAGGATCAGGTCGGCGTCCTGCGCGCCGGCCCAGGCGGCGGCGACCATCGCCCGGTCGAGCCGCCGCTTGCGGCTCGAAGATGCCCGGCGTGTCGACCAGCAGGATCTGCGCGTCGCCGTCGATCGCGATGCCCATCAGCCGCGCGCGCGTGGTCTGCGCCTTGGCGCTGACGATCGCGACCTTCTGGCCGACCAGCGCATTGACCAGCGTCGACTTGCCCGCGTTGGGCGCGCCGATCACGGCGACGAAGCCGGCGCGGCTGGTCATTTGAACTGCTCCAGCAGCGCCGCGGCCGCCGCGGTTTCGGCTTCCTGCTTGCTCGAGCCCTCGGCCTCCGCCTCGCCGAGCCGCGGCACCGAGACGCGGACGGTGAAGCGCGGCGCGTGGTGCGCGCCGGTGCGGGCGACGAGCTCGTAGGCGGGCGCGCTGCAGGCCGCGCGCGGCGGCCAGCTCCTGCAGCGCCGACTTGGGATGTTGCGGGCGCGCGGCCCTGGCCGTCGAGGAACGGCGCCCAGGCGGCGAGGATGAAGCGCTCGCGCCGCCTCGAGCCCGCCGTCGAGAACAGCGCGCCGATCAGCGCCTCGACGACGTCGCCGACGACATTGTCGCTTTCGCTGGCGCCGTCCTCGCGCGCCTGCTTGCCGAGCCGGATCAGCGTCGGGAAGGCCGAGCTCGCGGCCGACTTCGGCGCAGGTCTCGCGCGCGACCAGCGCATTGTAGCGCCGCGACAGCTTGCCTTCGGGCTCGTTCGGATAGCGCTCGTAGAGCGCGCTGGCGATGACCAGGCCGAGCACCCGGTCGCCGAGGAATTCGAGCCGCTCGTAGCTGTCGCCGGCCGAGGCTCGAATGGGTCAGCGCGCGCTCGAACAGGTCGAGGTCGCGTCGGCTTCGTGGCCGAGCGTGTCGCGGACGAATGTTGCGAGTCCGTCGCTCATTTCGCGTCGCCCGAATAGCCGTTGCCGATGCGGCTCGCCGCGCAGCGCGGTGAACCAGGTCCACGGCTTGCCAGTAGACGCGCTGCCGTCGGTCGACCAGAAGGTCACCATCGCGCGGCCGACCAGATTTTCGACCGGCACCATGCCGATCCCGCCCTCGGCGAGCGAAAAGCGGCTGTCGAGGCTGTCGTCGCGATTGTCGCCCATCAGGAAGACATGGCCGGCGGGCACCGTGACCGCCGGGAAATCGTCGGCCGCGCCGTGATCGACCTGGTCGAGCACGGTGTAGGCTCGGCCCGCCGGGCAGCGTCTCGCGATAGGCGGGATAGAGGCAGGCCGGGCCGTCCGTCGGCGGTGCGGCCGAGCATCGGAGTGCGCCGGCGGCACGACCCGGCACGGGCTGTTGGCGCTGATCGGCATGGCGCACGGGCGCGAGCTGCTCGCGCGGCACCGGCTTGCCGTTGAGGATCAGCTCGCCGCCGCGCACCTCGACCGTGTCGCCGGGCAGGCCGATCACCCGCTTGATCAGATCCGCATTCTCGCCCGGATGGCGGAAGACGACGACGTCGCCGCGCTCGGGCAGATGCGGCGAACATGCCGCCCTCGAACGACGGGAAGCCGAACGGGAAGCTGTAGCGCGAATAGCCGTAGGGCCATTTCGCGACGATCAGATAGTCGCCGATGTAGAGCGTCGGCAGCATCGAGCCCGACGGGATGCTGAACGGCGCGACGACGAAGCTGCGCAAGCGCCCAGGCGAACAGGGCCAGCAGGAGGAGGAAGCGGAGCAGGCTGCCGGCGCTCTCCTTGCGCTTGTCGGGAGTCGGTGCGCTCCGTGTCGGAGCGGCGAGAGGTTGGCCAGCGCATGCGCGCCGCTTGTTTCGGCCCGCGCCGCCCCGGTCAAGCCGGGGTGGCAATTGGCCGCGCCGCCCATTATGAGGCTGGCAATGGCGCAGCAGCGAACCCGAGGTGAAGCGGCTCGACGAGCTGTTCGCCGCCGAGCCCGACCGGCTCAGCCGCCTGAGCTTCGAGCTCGCCGGCATCTATTTCGACTGGTCGAAGACCCATCTCGACGCAGAGCTGATCGAGCAGTTCGTCGAGCCGCGCGAAGCGGATGGGTTTCGCCGCGGCGCGCGACGCGTTGTTCGCCGGCGGGATCGTCAACCCGAGCGAGGGCCGGCCGGCGACCCATGTCGCCGAGCGCGGCAGCGGCGCGCCCGACGACGTCGACCTCGCCGACCGCGCGGCGGCAGCGGATGCGCGCGCTGGTCGACGCGATCGAGGCGGGCGCGTTCGGCGACGTCACCGGCATCCTGCACATCGGCATCGGCGGTTCGGTGCTCGGGCCGGCGCTGCTGGTCGACGCGCTCGGCCGGCGACGCGCGACGCTCGACGTCCGCTTCCTGTCGAACATCGACGGCGAGGCGTTCGACGAGGCGGTGAGCACGCTCGATCCGGCGACGACGCTGGTCGTCGTCGCGTCGAAGACCTTCACCACCGCCGGAGACGCTGGCCAACATGGACGCGGCGCTCGACTGGCTGCAGGGCGGCGGGCGTCGCCGATCCCGTATGGGCGGCTGATCGCGGTCACCGCCAGCCCCGAAGCGGCGGTCGACGCCGGGCATCGACGAGACCCGCATCCTGCCGTTCGGCGAGGGCGTCGGCGGGCGCTATTCGCTGTGGAGCGCGGTCGGCGTGTCGGCGGCGCTGGCGCTGGGCTGGGACGCGTTCGAGGAATTGCTCGAAGGCGCGGCCGAGATGGACCGCCATTTCCGCTTCGCCGAGCCGGCGGCGAACGTGCCGCTGATCGCCGCCTTCGCCGACCGGCTCTACGTCGAGAAGCTCGGCGTGCCAGACGCGGGCGGTGTTCGCCTATGACGAGCGGCTGCGGCTGCTGCCCTTCTACCTCCAGCAGCTGGAGATGGAATCGAACGGCAAGTCGGTGACGCGCCGACGGCAAGCCGGTCGAGCGTCCGACCGCGCCGGTCACCTGGGGCGGGACCGGCACCGACGCCCAGCATGCGGTGTTCCAGCTGCTGCACCAGGGCACCGTGCTGGTGCCGGTCGAGTTCGTCGCCGTGCGCGAGGCCGAGGACGCGCAGGACCCGGAGCACCACCGGCTGCTGCTGCTCAATGCCTTCGCCCAGGGCGCGGCGCTGATGCGCGGGCGCGCAAGCGACGATCCGCAGCGCAGCCTATCCCGGCAACCGGCCGAGCGCGACGATCCTGCTCGACCGGCTCGACGCGCGGACGCTGGGCGCGCTGATCGCCTTCTACGAGCACCGCACCTTCGCCAATGCCGTGCTGCTCGGGATCAACCCGTTCGACCAGTTCGGGGTCGAGCTGGGCAAGGAGATCGCGCGCAGCCTGAGCGAGGGCGGCGACGAGGACGGGCTCGACCCGTCGACGCGGGCGCTGATGGAAAGGGCGGGGGTCTGATGGCCGACTTCGACCTGTTCGTGATCGGCGCCGGGTCGGGCGGCGTGCGCGCGGCGCGCATCGCCGCGGCTTATGGCGCGCGGGTCGCGATTGCCGAGGAATATAAGGTCGGCGGCACCTGCGTCATCCGCGGCTGCGTGCCCAAGAAGCTGCTCGTCTATGGCGCGCATTTCGCCGAGGACCTCGACGATGCGGCGATGTTCGGCTGGGACGTGCCGCAAAAGCGCTTCGACTGGCCGGTGCTGCGCGACAATGTGCTGGCCGAAGTCGGCCGGCTCGAGGGCGCCTACACCGAGACGCTGACCAACCACGACGTGACGATCTTCCACGAGCGCGCGGAGCTGACCGGGCCCAATTCAGGTCAAGCTGGCCGGCGGCAAGGAGGTCACGCGCCGACAAGATCCTGATCGCCACCGGCGCGCGGCCGCTGATGCCCGACGATCGAGGGCATCGAGCATGCGATCAGCTCGAACGAAGTGTTCCACCTCGAGCAAGCTGCCGAAGCGGATCGTGATCGCCGGCGGCGGCTATATCGCCAACGAGTTCGCCGGCATCTTCCACCAGTTCGGAAGCCAGGTGACCCTGGTCAACCGCACCGACGTGATCCTGCGCCACTACGACCAGCAGATCGTCGACCGGCTGATCCAGATTTCGCTGCGCAAGGGCATCGACTTCCGGTTCAACGCGACCATCGACCGGATCGAGCGGCGCGACGACGGCTCGCTGCACGTCGCGATGACCGGCTGCGACGACATCGAGGCCGACCAGTGCTGTTCGCGGTCGGGCCGCAGCCCGAACATCGAGGGCCTCGGGCTGCGAGGCGGCGGGCGTCGAGCTCGGCGACAAGGGCCAGATCAAGGTCGATGCGGACAACCGCACCTCGGTGCCGTCGATCTTCGCGGTCGGCGACGTGACCGACCGCATCCAGCTGACCCCGGTCGCGATCCGCGAAGGCCAGGCCTTCGCCGACACCTTCTTCGGCAACAAGCCGCACCAGGTCGATTACGACTGCATCCCGACGCGCGGTGTTCAGCCATCCGCCGCTCGCCGGCGTCGGGCATGACCGAGGGCCAGGCGCGCAACAGGCTCGGCTCGGTCAAGACCTTCACCTCCGACTTCCGGCCGATGAAGAACGTGCTCGCCGGCCGCAACGAGCGCTCGCTCTACAAGCTGGTCGTCGACGGCGCGACCGACGAGATCGTCGGCATCCACATGATCGGGCCGGACGCGCCGGAAATCCTCCAGGCGGCGGCGATCGCGGTGAAGGCCAAGCTCAAGAAGGCGGATTTCGACGCCACGGTTGCGCTCCACCCGACCATGGCCGAAGAACTGGTGCTGATGCGCTGAGCCTGAGCTGGGGGAAATTTGCACGACGCGATCATCATCGGCGCCGGCCATAACGGCCTGACCTGCGCTTATTATCTCGCGAAGAAGGGCCTGAAGGTCGCGGTGCTCGAAGCCGCGACAACGGTCGGCGGCGCGGCGGTGACCGACGAGTTCCTGCCCGGCTTCCGCAACAGCGCGGCGAGCTACACCGTCAGCCTGCTCCAGCCCAAGGTCATCCGCGACATGGAGCTCGAGCGGCACGGGCTGAAGGTCGTGCTGCGCAAGACCGACAATTTCCTGCCCGGCGACGGCGATTATCTGCTCGCCGGGCGCGGCGGGCTGACGCGCAAGGAGATCGCGCGCCACGTCAAGGCCGACGGCGAGGCCTACGACCGCTACGTCGCCGAGCTTGAGACGGTCGTCCGGCTGCTCAAGAAATGGCTGCTGCGCGCGCCGCCCAATGTCGGCGCGCAGGGTCAGCGCGATCCCCAAGCTGCTCAGCCTCGGCCGCGACATGGCCGGCCTGTCGCTCGCCGAGACCCGGATCGTCCACGATTTCGCGGTGCGCAGCGCGGCCGAAATCCTCGACCGCCATTTCAAGGGCGACCTGGCCAAGGCGCTGTTCGGCTTCGACGGCGTGGTCGGCAATTTCGCGTCGCCCTACAGCGCCGGGCACGCGCCTACGTCCTGCTCCACCATCTGTTCGGCGAGGCGGCGGGCGTGCCCGGCGCCTGGGGCCATGCGATCGGCGGCATGGGCTCGATCACCCAGGCGATGGCGCGCGCCTGCCGCGAGGCCGGCGTCGACATCGTCCTCAACACGCCGGTCGAGGAGGTCATCGTCGACGAAGGGCCGCGCGGCGGGCGTGGTCGCGGGCGGCAAAGCTTGGCGCGCGGCAAACGTTGTCGCCGGCGTCAATCCCAAGCTGCTGTTCGACCGGCTGGTCCCGAGCGGCGCGGTCGATCGCCGACGTCGAAAGCCGGATGCACGGCTGGAAGTGCGAAAGCGCGACCTTCCGCATGAACGTCGCTCTGTCCGAGCTGCCGAAGTTCACGGTGCTGCCCAAGAAGGGCAATCACCTGACCGCCGGGCATCATCATGGCGCCGAGCCTCGATTACATGCACCGCGCCTGGCTCGACGCCGAGGTCAGACGGCTGGGCGAAGCAGCCGATCATCGAGATGCTGATCCCCTCGACGCTCGACCCGACGCCTCGCGCCCAAGGGCAAGCATGTCGCGTCGCTGTTCTGCCAGCATTTCCGCTACGACCTCGGGCCGGGGCGAAGCTGGGACGACGAGCGCGAGAAGGCGGCCGACGCAGATCATCGCCACGGTCGACGGCCACGCGCCCGGCTTCGCCAAGTCGGTGCTCGGCCGGCAAATCCATTCGCCGCTCGACCTCGAGCGCCGCTTCGGCCTGATCGGCGGCGACATCTTCCACGGCAAGATGGGCCTCGACCAATTGTTCAGCGCGCGGCCGATGATCGGCGCGGCCGATTACCGGATGCCGCTTGAAGGGCCTCTATCTGTGCGGATCGGGCGCGCACCCGGGCGGCGGCGTGACCGGCGCGCCGGGCCATAATGCCGCGCATGCCGTGCTCGCCGACCGCCGCTTCTGGAAGCGCCGGCATTGAAGCCGCTCGAGGGGATCAAGGTCCTCGATCTGAGCCGGGTGCTGGCGGGGCCGTGGTGCACGCAATTGCTCGCCGACCTCGGCGCCGAGGTGATCAAGATCGAGCGGCCCGGCAGCGGCGACGACACGCGCCACTGGGGCCCGCCGTGGCACGGCGAGGGCGACGAGCGGGTCGCCGCCTATTTCCTCAGCTGCAACCGCGGCAAGAAATCGGCGGCGATCGATTTCGCTCAGCCGGAAGGCGCGGCGCTGGTCCGCCAGCTCGCCGCAGCAGGCCGACGTGGTGGTCGAGAATTTCAAGGTCGGCGGCCTCGCGAAATTCGGGCTCGACGCGACGTCGCTGCGCGCGCGCCAACCCGCGCCTGATCTATGCCTCGATCACCGGCTTCGGCCAGGACGGCCCCTATGCCGACCGCGCCGGCTACGACTTCATCATCCAGGGCATGGGCGGGCTGATGAGCATCACCGGCCTGCCCGACGGCGAGCCGGGCGGCGGGCCGATGCGCGTCGGGGTCGCGGTCGCCGACCTGTTCACCGGCATGTACACCGCGGTCGCGATCCTCGCCGCGCTGTACCGGCGCGAGAAGACGGGCGAGGGCGCGCATATCGACATGGCGCTGTTCGACACGCAGCTGGCGATGCTCGCCAACCAGGCGTCGAACGCGCTGGTTTCGGGCAAGGACCCGCCGCGGCAGGGCAACACGCATCCGAACATCGTGCCCTACCAGCCGTTCGATGCGGCCGACCAGCCGATCATCATCGCGGTCGGCAACGACCGGCAGTTCGCGCGGCTGGCCGAGATCTGCGGCCATCCCGAATGGGCGGGCGACGAGCGCTTCGCGACCAATGGCGCGCGCGTCGCCAACCGCGCCGAGATCGTGCGGCTGGTCGGCGATGCCATCCGTCGCAAGCCGGCAGCCGAGTGGCTCGAGCAGCTCGAAGCGGCCGGCATTCCCGCCGGACCGATCAACTCGGTCACCCAGGCCTTCGCCGACGTCCAGGCGCAGCATCGCGCAGATGGTGCGGACGATCGCCGGGATGCCGCTGGTCGGCTCGCCGGTCCGGATCGACGGCGAGCGCGCCGATTCCGACCTGCCGCCGCCCGCGCTGGGCGAGCATACGGACGAGGTGCTCGCGGCGCTTGGCGTGGACGGCGAGCGACCTTGGCGCCTTGCGGACGACAATGTCATCGGCGGCTCGACCTAATTGAAATTTGAACCGAATTCCGTGCCGTGGCATGGGTCGCATCCTGGGGAGGGCCGGTGGCCAAGGTTTTTCTAAGCTATGCGCGCGAGGATGCCGATGCGGCCAAGCAATTGGCCGAGTGCATCGGCGCGCGCCGGCCACGAAGTCTGGTGGGACCGCCATATCCAGGGCGGCTCGCGCTTCTCGACCGAAATCGACCGCGAGCTCAAGAGCGCCGAGGCGGTCGTGGTTCTGTGGTCGAAGGCGTCGGTCGAATCCGCCTGGGTTCAGGACGAAGCCGCCGAAGGGCGCGACAGCGGCCGGCTGGTTCCGGTGAGCCTCGACGGAAGCCGGCCGCCGCTGGGCTTCCGTCAGTTCCACACGGTCGAGCTGGCCGACTGGAACTGGCGATGGCGTGCTCGAGGCGATCTCGATGACCTGCTCGGGCAATCGCAAGACCGCCGGCGAGCGTTCGGCCGTCGCACGAGCCGACGGCGAAGACAAGCCGCTCAAGGCGTCGTCGATCTGCGTGCTGCCGTTCGTCAACATGAGCGGCGACCCGGAGCAGGAATATTTCAGCGACGGCATCACCGAGGACATCATCACCGATCTGTCGAAGGTCTCGGCGCTGCTCGGTGGTCGCGCGCAACACCGCGTTCACGTTCAAGGGCAAGGTGATGGACGTCAAGGAAGTCGCGCAGCGCGCTCGACGTCACCCACGTCCTCGAAGGCAGCGTGCGCAAGGCCGGCGACCGGGTGCGGATCACCGCCCAGCTGATCGACGCCAAGACCGGCGGTCACGTCTGGGCCGACCGCTACGACCGCGACCTTACCGACATCTTCGCGATCCAGGACGAGATCTCCAAGGCGATCGTCGCCGCCCTGCGGGTGAAGCTGCTGCCCGAAGAAAAGAAGGCGATCGAGACCCGCGGCACGGCCAGCGTCGAGGCTTATAATCTCTACCTCATGGCCCGGCAGCATTGGATCAGCGGAAGCTTCGGCGACATTCGCCGCGACGAAACGATCGTCCGTATCTGCAAGCAGGCGGTATCGATCGACCCCAATTATGCCGAGGCCTGGGCGCTGATGGCGCTCGCCCAATCGCAACTTCGCTTGTGGCATGCGCGAGGATGTCGATGCGCTTCCGGCAGCCGAGCGAGCGCTGTCGATCAATCCCAATCTTGCCGCGGCACGCTGCGTCAAGGCGCACGTACTGGAGGAGCAGGGCAAGCAACAGGAAGCGATCGCGGAGGTCGAAACGGCGCTCCGCCTCGACCCCGAATTCGTGGGAAGCCAACCGCGAGGCGGCGCGCCTGATGTTCCGGCAGGGCCGCATCGCGGATGCCATTCCGTTCTTCGAAAAAGCCACGGCGGTGATGGAGACGGACTGGCACAATCCGGCGATGCTGATGACCTGCTACCAGGGCGCCAAGGACACCGAGCAATTGAGGCGGGTCGCGCGGATCACAATCGATCGGGTCGAGAAGGCGATCTCGAAGGACCCTTCAAACGCGCCGGCGCTCTCGACTGGAGCGTCTGCGCTTGCCATCCTCGGCGAGGATGACCGCGCCAACGACTGGATCGAGCGGGCGCTGCTGCTTGCTCCGGACGACATCATGATGCGCTATAATCTGGCCTGTGCCCTGATTCCGGATCCCAAGAACCGCGATCGCGCGATCGAGGTGATCGCGCCTTATTTCGAGGGCGTGGTCAGTCCCACCCAGATCAAGCATGTCGATGCCGATCCCGATATGGATCCGCTCCGCGATGATCCCCGATTCAAGACCATGCTCGCCGCGGCCAAGCAGCGCCTCGGCCTTGCGGCCTCGTAATGGCGAAGATTTTCCTGAGCTACGCGCGCGAGGATGTCGATGCGGCAAAGCAGCTGGCGGGCTGCATCGCGAGCGCGGGTCACGAGGTCTGGTGGGACCGGCATATCCAGGGCGGATCGCGGTTCTCCGACGAGATCGACCGGGCGCTGAAGGATGCCGAGGCGGTCGTCGTCCTGTGGTCGGACGCCTCGGTCGCATCGGCCTGGGTGCAGGACGAAGCCGCCGAGGGGCGCGACAGCGGCCGGCTGGTCCCCGTCGCGCTCGGCGAGTGCCGGCCCCCGCTCGGTTTCCGGCAGTTCCATACGATCGACGCTCGGTGAATGGGACGGGCGCGGGGAACCGCAGAGCCTGGGCGAAGTGATGGCGGCGATCGGCAAGACCGCGTCAACATCGCCGGCGGCCCCGGCGGCGGCTCCCGCAGCGAAAGGCGCGCGATCACAAGGCGTCGGTTTGCGTGCTCCCGTTCGTCAACATGAGCGGCGATCCCGAGCAGGAATATTTCAGTGATGGGATCAGCGAGGACATCATCACCGATTTGTCCAAGGTTTCGGCGCTGTCGGTGGTGGCTCGGAACACCGCGTTCAACTTCAAGGGCAAGTCGCTCGACGTGAAGGAGGTCGCCAGCAGCCTCGGAGTCAGTCACGTGCTCGAGGGCAGCGTTCGCAAGGCGGGCACGCGGGTCAGGATCACCGCCCAGCTCATCGACGGAGCGGCCGGCGATCATGTCTGGGCCGACCGCTATGACCGCGAGCTCGATGATATTTTCGCGATCCAGGACGAAATTTCCAAGGCCATCGTCGGCGCCCTGAAGGTCAAGCTGCTGCCGGAAGAGAAAAAGGCGATCGAGACCCGCGGAACCGCCAGCGTCGAGGCCTACAACCTCTATCTCATGGCGCGGCAGCAATGGACCGATCTGGGCATTGGCGACATCCGCCGCCAGGAAATGATCGTTCGCATCTGCAACCAGGCGATCTCGATTGATCCCAATTACGCCCAGGCTTGGGCCCTGATGGCGCTCGCGCAATCGCAGATGCGCTTTTGGCACGGCATAGACGTCGATCCGCAGCCCGCGGCCGAACGTGCCTTGGCAATCAATCCGCAATTGGCCGAGGCGCATTGCGTGTTGGCCCATTTGCTCGAGGAAGAGGGACGTCCGGACGAGGCCACGGCCGCAATCGAAACAGCGGTCCGGCTTGGACCGGAATCGTGGGAGGTAAACCGCGAAGCCGCCCGGCTAATTTTTCGCCAGGGCCGGATCGCCGATTCGATCCCCTACTTTGAAAAAGCTTCGGCCCTGATGGAATCGGATTGGCACAATCCCTCTATGCTGGTGACCTGTTACCGAGGTTTGGGCGATGCCGAGCAACTCCTCCGCGTCGCACGCATGACCGTCGAGCGAGCGGAAAGGGCGATTGCGAAGGATCCGTCGAATTCGGCTATTCTCGCGGTCGGAGCTCCTGCGCTGGCGATCGTCGGCGAGGATCAGCGGGGCAAGGAATGGATCGATCGCGCACTGTTGCTCGATCCCGACAATATCATTCTGCGCTACAATCTCGCCTGTGCATTAGCCACTGATCTCCATGATGAGGACCGCGCCATCGAAGTCCTGGAGCCGTATCTCAGGACGACCTTGAGCACGACACATATCCGGCATGCCGAGGTCGATCCGGACCTGGATTCCCTGAGAAACGACGAGCGCTTCAAGACACTGCTGGCCCAGGCCAAGGAACGCCTGGGCATATCGGCGGAGCCGCAGCAGCCGGCACAGCCGTCCGCCTGACGCCTAGGTCTTGGGCTTGCTCGCGTTGTCGACGAGCAGGTCGAGCTGGTTTTGGCAGCCGTTGGCGATCAGGACCTTGGCCGCGCCGACCAGATCGCTCGGCGGCTTGGTGACCGTCACGAAGTCGATGGTGGCTGTTTCCGAACTGCCCGGCCATTCGATCGCATATTGCGAGCCGGACTTGACTGGCAGGGCCTTGGGCCAGGGCACCGTGTCCTTGCCCGCCGCCCAGTCTACCGTCTGCACCTGCCCGCTGCCCGAACGGATGCTGACCTTGGCGGCATCGTCCTTGCTTGGGCGCCACAGGTTCAATTTGGCCGTGTCGGATACGCACATCTTGCCGCTCTGGCTGACATCGACATCCCACAGGCTCGGGTTGCGGGCAACGTCGCCGGTGCGAAGGGCGCCGAACCGCGAGCGGCGTCCGGCGGCCATGGCGAGCGATTGGCGGTCTGCCGAATCAACGGCGAACACGCCCGGGCCGCGAAGCACCTTGGCGCTGCTGGGAGTGAGGACGGTGACCATGTCGCCGTCGCCAAGCCGGATGCTGGCCCCTTCGGGAATGGCCTTGCCCGGCGGATAGGCCCTGGCCGCTGCGCCGGCCGACCGGACGATGACGATGGCTGCCGAAGCGATCGACGGCAAAGCGACGAGGGCGGCTGCACCGGCGAGCCAAAACTTGGTACTCAGTTTCATCGACAATCTCCCTGGCGGCTTACTGCGCGTTGGCGACGTTATATTTGACGGCTTCGGCATCGGTCAGGCAGCGCCGGGTCGACTTGTCGCCCGATCCCGCTGCGACTGCCTTCTGCCGATACATAATGTCAGTCAACAACTTACGCGAAATCCCCATCCGGATGAGGAAGTCATTGTCCTCGCTCGCGAGCATCGCCGAATCCTGCTCGACGTCGCCGATCAGGCCGAGCGCGCTGTCATCGCCGCGCTTCAATTCGGCCCGAACCGCTTCCTTGTCGCCCAGGTGCGTGAACATGTGAACGATGAACAATCCGCCCGGATCAACGAGACGGCCCGCGCCGCCCATGAACAGGAAGTTGCACGCCGAGAAGCAGGCCCAGCCGGACGGGATCCGAGTCGGGATACCGGTCGCGCGGATGATCTTTCCGGCCGCGTTGCCGGCTCGTGCATGGCCGCCCGGCGAGCGCACCCAGATCTCGTCGATCTGACCGTTATTCTTGAGCGCCTCCTGCAGCCGGTTCGGGACGTCCTCGTCGATCATGCCTTCGGCCTTGAGCACGCGGACGCCTGTCGACGTGTCGAGCGTGAAGCGCATCTGGCGGTAGGTCGACCAATTGAGGTCCTTGGGGCAGGTCGGGTTCACGGGATCGGCGCCGGGCTGAGCTTCGGCGACGCTGCCGAGCAGCACGCTGGCGGCCGTCGCGAGCTGGACGAGCCGCCGACGCATGTCAGACCCTGGCGTAGCCGCTCGCGCCCCTGGCGCGGCACATCTTCTTGGGGACGGTGGTTTCCTCACCGTCGACGATCACGACGTCGGTGACGGTCATGCACGTGCCGCCGTCGGCGAGCTGCTGCTGGGCAGTGACTTTCGAGCGTCCGGTCACGTTCGCGCGCGAGTCGCTGGTCCACTTGACCTCTGTTCCAACTCCGCCGCGGATGGCATCGTCGGTCGCCTTGGCGGCCTGCTGCTGCTCCTTGCAATCGAGCAGCCTCAACAGCTCTTCGCCGAGCATGGAGGCAGCCGGAAGCGCCGCGCTGGCCACGCTTCCCGCAACTCCGCCGGCCGAGCCGAGGAAGGCTCCGGCCATGCTTCCCATCACCGCCCCGAACATGCCCCTCTTGGCCTTCTTCTGGGGCGTGTCGGCCGCGCACTGCTTGGGATTGGCGGAGGTTGCACCCGTGATCGCGGTCGATTGGGCAGCAAGCGGAGCGCTGGTCACGCTCACCGCCGTCGCCAGAATCAAGGATAAGGTTATTGCGCGTTGCATCGCTCCCAGTCCCCCTTGTCGGTATCGAATCAAATTATGCTGAGATTAGAACAGGGTCAATTAAGACGGACATAATCTTTACAACACGTTACGAGCGTCGTGCGCCGCCTTTCCGCGCCGGATCGGACAGACCCAGTTTCTCCTCGAGCTCGGCAATTCGCCGCTCGTTGTCCCCGATCATCGAATCGATCCGGCGCTCTTGAACCTCGCGCTTGATCACCGTGCGGACCGCCCTGGCGATCGACTCCGACACACCGGTCAGCGTCTTCTGCTCGTCCTTGCTGATCACCGTGCCGTCAGGACGCGGACCGACCAGAATGAAGCCGAGCGGCGCCTCGTCGTCCGAGCTCGGAACCAGCGGCAGCCGGACCGGGAAGGTCGGGTCCGATGAATCGCAAACATCGTGCGCGCGGGTCAGGCCTTGCTCCGACTTGAGCCATTCCTCGACGTCGCCGATCTCGGCATGGCGCGTGCGCATGACTTTTCCGCCCACGATCGCGGCGCCGCGAATCGAGCGGACCCCGCGTTCGATGCGAAGAAGGATGTCATCCAGCATTTCGGTGAGCGACGCGGTCTCGCGCATGTCGCGGACGCACTCGGGCAGGTCGTCGCGAAGCAGGAACAGGTTCTTCTGGAAGCGTCTTTCCGACCACCTGGTGATCCGCTCCTGGATCGGGTTGACCAGCACCGTCGCAAGGACTGCGGCGATGATCACCGGACCCTCGCTCCCGTTGTTGCCCGTGTAATTGTAGACGATCTGCTTCAGTGCATCGGCGGCGCCGGCGAAGACCGCGGTGACGCCCAGGGTAATCAGCGCGATGTTGGCGGACCGGCTGATCGCGGATTTCGGCGTCGTACAGCCTGAACCTCAGCAAAGCGATCATCAGTCCGAGTTGCAGGCTGAGGAAGGCGAGGCCGAAGCTCAGGCCCGCGACCACCTCGAGCGTCAGCTGCCCTCCGAACGATGCCGTCTTCAGCTTGGTCATGTCGCTGAGGAAAGCGAGCGCGAGGAAGAAGGCGTAGCCGGAGAAACCGAGCAGCGCCCATTTGATTTGCTGTTTGGCCGCGCTCGGCGGGGTGTTCTTGAGCCGCCACATGAGCGTCAGCACGCCGGCGATCATGAATATTACGAAGGTTACCCGGTAGGCGTCGCCCGACAGGAAGAAGAGGATCGGCAACGCGGCCAGGAACGGTACCGACGCGCGCGGTCTCAACTGGCCGAACGGGAACAGCAGGATTCCGGCGAGCAGGCACATATTGCCGAGGTCGTAGAGGCGCTGGTGGATCCATTCGGGAACGTGGGCAATGAAGTTCAGGAAGGCCGCGGACGGCTGCTCCGAAGCGATCGTCAGCAGAATCGCCAGCGACAGGACCGAGCTGATCAGGTCGTCGCGCTTGCGGCGGTGAAGGATCCACGCCGCGAACAGCAGGAACGGGTAGGTGACGATGTGCAGCAGGTCGACGACCCCGAGCAAAGTCGGCGTCAGTCCGACCGCGCGCGCGGCCTGCTCGATCGGCTCCTCGCTCGTACGGACCTTGAGGTTGCGCATTTCGCCCTTGGGCGAGCGCAACGTGAGGTCGAGCTCGACCGGCTCGCTGCTTTGGATGACTGGCCCGAACAGAGCGTAATCGGTGTCCGTTCCCTGGCGCGTCTCGGAAGGGCTCAGCGGCACGACCTTCGACAGTGGGATGCCATCGATCGCGACGATATGGTCGCCGGGCCGGACACCGGCAGCCTTGGCCGCTGCGCCGATCGGAAAGCGGACATAAGTGAGATCGTCTTCCGACAGCACCAGGCCGGTGCGGCTGCCGAGCATCAGCGCGCTGTTCTCGCCCGGCGTGGTGAAACGGTAATAAAGGCCCGCGATCGGCCCGGCGATGGCGAGCAGCAGGGCAGCGAACCAGAAGATCTCGAAGAGCGTGAGCCACGGACGGCGAAGGTCGGGCAGGCGCTCGGGAAGGCGCAGCGACGGCAGCTTCAGCCGCCCTCCGGTTCCTGCTGCCCCACTCGCCATAATCGTCGTGCCCCCAGCGACTTAGGCGTCAGGCCATAGCACGGCGCAAGAGTTCAATCAGCTAGTATGCGGAGGGGCCTCTTCGCTCGCGGGCTCGGCCGCCTGCGGTCCATCATCGCCGTAGCGGCTTTTCATGAACCGGCCCTGCGTCTCCAGCGCCGCCAGGTCCGCGCGCGCGAGCTTTTGCGAGATATCGCAGAGCGCGGCACGCGACGCGGATAGCGCTTCGACCAGCCGCTCGTCGGCGGTCTTGCCTTCGCCGTCCTGCTCATTGCGATAGGCCATTGGCACCTGGGCATAGCGGTCGAGCAGGGCAGGCAAGTGGACCGACATCAGCCGGCGCGCGTCCTGCGCATTGGGGTCGAAGTTGTCGACCCGCTCGAGCGTCTGCCTGAGCGCGGGGAGGTTGGAGCTGATGGCATCGACTTCGGCCTGCGCCGGTGGCGGCAGCACCGCGCGCGCGCGGTAGAGATAGGAGTCGAAGCGCTGGACCATCTCGCCGTTGGGAAGGTCGGTCGGCGGCGCGGCGGGGCCGCGCCCGGACGCCGGCTTGACCGCAAGGACCGCTGCAATGCCGATGGCGAGGCCGACCGCGGCGAGAAAGCCGAACATTCCGATAGGCACGATCAGACCGACGACGATGGTCGCGAGGCTGACGACGCCAATCGCGATCCCGACGCGTTTGGCGCGGCCGGCGAGATCGGAATTGAGCCGCTGCCGCTCGCGCTGGGCAGCGGCGCGAACAGCGCCGCCGCGCTCGTCCGCGCGGCGCATGACATCGTCGGCGCGGGTGACCGAGCGATCGACCTTTGCGCTGACTTCCCGCGCCTGCGCGAAGCTCTGGTTGGCGCGCTCGAAAATCCGGCCGAGTTCGTTGGTGTTCATTTGCTCTCGATTGGGGTGAACGGCGAGGCTGCGCCTTCCAGCTTGGCCTGGTTCACGCCCTCGGCCCTTGCGATATAGCCCTTCGACTTCTCGACTTCCTTGCCCAGGGTGTCGACGGTCTGCTTCATGTTGCCCAGCGCCTGAAGCTTGAACGCGTCGATCTGGTCCATCGTGTCGTAGATGTTCTGGAACGCGCGCTGCAGCGTCTCCAGCGGAATGGTCGAGGACGCGGCCTGCTCGTGGATCGCGCCGGTCTGGGTGCGCAGCATCTCGCCGGTCGAATCGATCATGCTCGCGGTCGTCGTGTTGAGCGCGGTGACCTGTTCGAGCACCAGCTTCTGGTTGGTCATCGCCTGAGCGACCGTGACCGCGGTGCGAAGCGCAGCGACCGTCGTGGTCGAGGCGCGGTCGACGCCTTTGACCAGCTCGACATTGTTCTTCTTGACGAGGTCGAGCGCGAGATAGCCCTGGACGGTCACCGCCATCTGGGTGAGCAGGTCGGTGGTCCGCTGGCGCGTATAGAACAGTGCGGTCTCGCGGATTGCCTTGGCCTTGGCCGGCTCGGTCGCGTCGAGCTCGTTGGCCTTGTCCTCGAGCTTCTGGTCGAGGCTCTTGGAGATGTGCACCATCTGCTCGAGCTTGTGCATCGTCTTCCACAAGTTCGCGCGCTCGGTGTCGATCGCCGCATTGTCCATCAGCAGCTCGTCCTTGCCGTTGCCGAGGCTGCTGAGGATCTTGGAGATGTGCGTCTGGGAGCTGCGGTATTTGTCGAAATAGCGATCGATCCGGTTGCCGAACGGAATGATCCCGAGGATCTTGCGGGTCTTGGTCGCTTCCTTCGGATCGAGCGATTCGACGGTGCGCCGAAGTTCGGTCAGGTCGGCGCCGATGCCGGTGTCCTTGTCGATCGCCTTGACCGGGCGGTCGAGGAAGCGGTTCGACGCGCCGGCGGCTTCGGCGATCTCCTTGCGGCCCATCGCGGTCAGCTGGTCGACCTTCTTGCCGAATTCCGGGCTGTTGGAATCGAGCGCGGACAGCTCGTCGACGAACTGGCCGACGCGCTTGTCGAGCTCGCTGACTTCCTCGGTCTTGAGCGGCACCAGCCCCGAAGCCTCGGCCGGCGCGACGGGCTGAAGCGCCTCGGGCGCGTCGAGCTTGAGCTTGGTCTTGGTTTCGGTCGCCGGTTCGGTGGCCATGGATCACGTCCTTTCACTGCCAATGGCGGCGCGGTCGCCCGACTGGTGAACGGCAGAACCACGGCGCGCAAGGGCCTTTGGCTGTATTATAGGTGCAATACAGCATGGCGCAAGGGCAGGCGTCAGCAAGCCGATTAACCATTTGCTTCAACGGTTCGCTCACCGTGCTGAGGCTAAGGGCAAGCGCGATGCGCACGAACTTTCCTGGAGATTGGCAAATGATCGGCTTTTTCAAGAAGCTCTGGCGGGACAAGCGCGGCAACGCCCTGGTCATCGCCGCCGCGGCCTTGCCGCTGGTGCTCGGCTCGGCCGGGCTCGCCAGCGACACGATCGAATGGGCGTTGTGGAAGCGGCAGCTTCAGCGCGCCGCCGATTCCGCGGCGATCGCCGGCGTGTATGCCCACGTGCAAAGCGCGAGCGTGACCGACGCGGTCAACCGCGACCTTTCCTACAATTCGCACGTCGGGATCACCACCACCGTGTCGGCGACCAACCCGCCGCTCGACCGGGAGCCGTACCGCGGACAATGATGCGGTGCGCGTCGCGCTCTCCGTGCAGAAGCAATTGAGCTTCTCGGGCATGTTCATGAGCGCGACGCCGACCATCACGGCGACGGCGACGGCGACCATCGTGCCGTCGGGCAAATATTGCGTCATCAGCCTCGAGAGCACCTCGGTCACGGGCATCAACGCGACCGGCAACGCCGACGTCGACCTCGGCTGCGGGATGATCACCAACTCGACTTCGCTGACCGCCGCGGTGGCGACCGGATCGTCCGACGTGAACGCGAGCCCGATCGCGGCGGTCGGCGGCATTCCGGCGAGCACGCACTGGGGTACCGGCACCGTGCTCCAGCCGTTCACGCTGGCGCAGGACGATCCCTTACGCGAGCATCAATCCGCCCGCCTTGCCGACGAGCAATTGCCCGAACTACCGCGTCAATTCGAACGCCACGGACACGTTCGACGCGAGCGATGCGAACACCACCGGGATGCCGAGCGGCTTCTACTGCGTGGGCGACATGAACCTCGCGGGCGACGTGACTTTCCCGTCGAACAGCGTCATCGTCATCGATGGCGGATCGCTGGGCATCGGTTCGCAGGCTAACGTCAGCTGCAGTGGCTGCACCTTCATCCTCACCAGCCGGACGGCAGCGACCAATCCGGACTCGATCGGCAACGTCGACATCAACGGCGGCGCGACGCTGAATCTTACGGCGCCGCTGACAACGGCGCCGTCGCCGGTCAACACCTATGCCGGGATCATGATGTACCAGGATCGCCGGGCGGTGGACGGCACCGATGCCAACCACCAGAGCCGCCTGAACGGAAATTCCGGCTCGGTCCTTCAGGGCGCGTTCTATTTCCCGAGCCAGCAGGTGACCTTCAACGGCGCCGCGGGGATGTCGACCAACTGCATGTACCTGGTCGCGCCGGCGTGTGCTTTATTCGGGCGACATGCACATCTCCAACACCTGCCCGGCCGGACTCGGGCGGCGGCGGCTTTGCCGGCAGGAAGGTGAGGCTGGTCGAATGATCCGCTTGCTCCACTCCCTCGCCCGCGACGAGCGCGGCGCATCGATCATCGAAATGGCGATGGTGACGCCGCTGCTCGGCTCGCTGCTGATCGGCATGGTCGACATCAGCCGCGCCTATTCGGCCAAGCTCCAGCTCGAGCAGTCGGCTTATCGCGCGATCGAGAAGGTGCAGGGCTACCAGACCAGCGAAAGCACCTATTCGACGCTCAAGACCGAAGCGGGAAGCGCGGCTCGCGCGGCCGGCTTCACGAGCGTAGCCGACACCGACGTCGTGCTCGACTTCTGGCTCGAGTGCAATGGCGCGCGCCAGACCGTCTACAATTCGGTCTGCCCGGGCGGGCAGACCACCGCGCGCTGGGTGACGGTCGACATTCCGGCGACCTTTACGCCGATGTTCAGCTCGCGGCGCTGGCCGGGCGCGAACGCCAACGGCACATTCACGCTGCACGGCAAGGCCGGCCTGAGGACTCAATGACGCTGCACAATCTTCTTCGCCGCTGTCAGCGGGGCGCCGCCGCGATCGAATTCGCGCTCTCGGTGCCGGTCCTGGTGCTGCTCATCTACGGCATCTTCCAGGTGGGCCTGCTGTTCCAGGCCAATGCCGGGATGCAGCATGCGCTGGGCGAAGGCGCCCGCTACGCCACGCTTTGCATGCCGACGGCGACCGGGTGCAACATCCATACCGACGCCGAAGTCGTGACGCGGATGTCGAGCAAGGTGTTCGGGATGAACATCGGGACGTTCGGCACGCCGACGGTGACGACGCCCGCGACCACCCAGTGTACGCACTGCAAGGACCTTGGCGGTCACCTATACCGTCACTCCCAACTTCCTGTTCTTCAACGGGCCGCCGGTCAGCTTGACGCCGGACCAAGCGAGTCTATCAGCCCTTCTGAGCCGCGCTTCGCCTGGCGAAGAACGCCGCGATCGCCTCCTTGACCTCGGGTGAGGCCAGCCGTTCGGCGAAGTGATCGCCTTCGAGCCGCATCCGCTCGAGGATCTCGTCGCGGCCACCGTGGCGAAGCAGGCTTCTGGGTCATGCGCAGCGCCTCGGGCGGCTTGGCCAGCAGCGCTTCCGACGATCCTGTCCAGCGCCGGGATGAGCCCGCCCTCCGGCGCGACATGGCTGACAAGCCCGATGTCCAGCGCTTCGGCGGCCCCGAACGGCTCGGCCAGCAGCAGGTAGCGCGCGGCGCGCCGCCGCCCGGCGAGCCGCGGCAACAGGAGCGAGCTCGCCGCTTCCGGAACCAGCGCCGAGGTCGACGAACGGCATCGAGAAGCGCGCGCCTGCGTCGGCGACGACCAGGTCGCAATGGAGCAGCATCGTCGTGCCGATGCCGACGCAATTGCCGTGGACCGCGGCGATCAGCGGGATTTCGCATTCGGCCAGCGCTCGAAGCAGCCGCCACACCGGGATTTCGCCGTCGTCGCGCGGGCGGCGCCTCGAGGAAGTCGGCAAGGTCGTTGCCGGCGGCGAAATCCTGGCCCTCGCCGCGGATGGTGATCAGCCGCACCGAGGATCGCCGGCAGCGCCTTCGATCGCGTCGGCCAGCGCGGCGTACATGGCGACGGTGATCGCGTTGCGCCGCTCGGGCCGGTCGAGCGTGATCGCCAGCACCGCGCCGTCGCGCTCGACCCGCACATGCTCGCTCATTCGCCAAGGCTCCCGCGAATCGGGTGACGGCTGCGCCAGCCGCCGGCTATTGCCGGTAGCATCCACCAGCCGAGGCGCGCGCAACATGAAATTCTTCGCCGACACCGCCGAAATCGCCGAAATCCGCGAGCTCGCCGAAACCGGCCTGCTCGACGGAGTGACGACCAACCCTCAGCCTGGTCCACAAGTCCGGCCGCGACTTTCTCGAGGTGGTGAGCGAGATCGCCGGCGTGGTCAGCGGCCCGGTGTCGGCCGAAGTCGTCGCGCTCGACTATGACGGGATGATGCGCGAGGCCGCCGTGCTGCGGAAGATCGCCAAGAACATCGCGGTCAAGGTGCCGCTGACGCCCGCCGGCCTCAAGGCGTGCAAGGCGCTCACCGGCGACGGCACGATGGTCAACGTGACTCTATGCTTTTCGGCCGCCCAGGCGCTGCTTGCGGCCAAGGCCGGCGCGACCTTCATTTCGCCGTTCGTCGGCCGCCTCGACGACATCGGCCACCGACGGCATGTCGCTGATCGCCGACATCCGCATGATCTACGACAATTACGACTTTGCGACGCAGATCCTGGTCGCCAGCGTCCGCCACCCGATGCATGTCGTCGAGGCGGCGAAGCTCGGCGCCGACGTGATGACCGCTCCGCCCAAGATCATCTGGCAATTGTTCAAGCACCCGCTGACCGATGCCGGCATCGCGAGCTTCCTCAAGGATTGGGAAGCCACGGGGCAAAAGATTTGAGCGCGGCGTCCGGAAGGCGGGGCCAAAATCCCGTCTGATCCGGTTTCGACAGGAAGATCGCGGTTAATGGCCGTCAACCCTCGGGCGTAACTCTTTGATAACGGCTCACGCCATTAGGGTGCCCCCATCCTGCAACGTGGACTGCAGGTGGGGCATGACCTGCCCCTTGGAACCAAGGAGCTAGACCATGAGCAAGTTTCTCAAGCTGATCAAAAATGAAAAGGGCGCGACCGCCATCGAGTACGGCCTGATTGCCGCTCTGATCGCCGTTGCCGCTATCACTGCCATGACGACTATCGGCAGCAAGCTGAGCACGACGTTCAATAACGTTTCGGCCAAGCTCTAAGCGCTCGTCGCTTAAGGCAAAGGGAGCGGCGGTGCCGAAAGGCGCCGCCGCTTTCTTTTTGTGTCGTCCCGATCCTTCTCAGCGATCCTTCCTGAAGTGGACTGAGACTGTCTGGACTGACCGCACGGGCTTACCGTCCGCATCAACGGGCGGTGGAACCCTCAAGCTGGCCACGGCCTGTTGGCACGCAATCGGAACGAGTTCCGGAAAATATTCCTTCGGCTTCTTCGAGCCGGGAGGAAGATAGTAGGTGCACGTAACTACATGCCCGTCAGCCTCCGCGGCGACCATAAGGCCGACCCCAACGGGTGAATGAGCGCCCTTTGGAAGCCGGTTCACGGACAATTCCATATCCGGAACAATCGCACCGAAAAGTTCAGCTTCGGAGGGAGGAAAATCGATCGCCCAAATCACAGGAGGTCCTGATCACTCCGGATACTGGGGATCCATCTGTCCAAGTTGCGGGACGAAATTTTGCGCGCTTGAGGATCAAACTGCACGTGTAGGCATCAAGCTTGGAGTCGCCGCTGCGTCCCTCGACGACGCAGTTTTGAATGAAACCATTGGATCGAACGGTCGTCCTGGTGCGAATGATCCGAGATATTCCAGCGTATTGGACATAGGCAGGCATGTCGTCGGTGGAAGAACTCCACGGACATCGCCGAAGGGAATCCCCAGAGCAACGGGCAGACTCATCTGCGCAGCTATGGCGATCCAGAACATGCGCGGATAAATCGCATCACCTCAGAGGCTTGTCGAGCGTGCGCCGCGGCTCAGTAGGAAATTAACCGCTCGCGGCGTATCCTCGCTCGCGATGGCGACGGTGATCCAGTTCGAAGAGCGGGCGGTCGCGCACCTGCGCGAGCGGCTCGGCGCGGTCGAGGAAGCCAACCAGGACCTGATCGCCTTCGCCCGCGGCCATTCGGGCGCGGTGACCTCGATCCACAGCGCGGTGATCGCCGCGATCGAGGCCGACGGCGTCGACGCCCTGCTCCACGTCGTCACCCAGGAATGGCCGCTGATCCTCGGCATCGACGCGGTGGCGCTGGCGCTGATCGTCGGCGACGAGGGCTTTCGCGCCGACGGCAACGGCGTCCAGGCGGTCGAGCCGCAGCTGCTCGAGCATGCTGATCGGCCGGGTCGACGGCGTCGACATGCGCACCGTCGAGCGCGGCCATCCGATGTTCGGGCCGGCGTGCGACCTGATCCGCGCCGAGGCGCTGATCCGGATCGATTGCGAACCGCCGCTGCCGCGCGGGCTGCTGGCGCTCGGCCAGCGCGCCGAGCTCAGCCTCGACGCCCGCCACGGCTCGGAATTGCTGATGTTCCTTGGGCGCAGCCTTGCGGCTATGATCCGCCGGTGGCTGATCGACCCGCACGAGACTGACGACTCATCCGGCGCGCGGGCTTGGCCGCGCGCTGGGCCAGCTATCTGCAACACGACCGCCGGCGTTCGCCGCACACGGTGCGCGCCTATGTCGCGACGGCGCATCGGTTCATCGACTTCCTCGGCCGCTATCGCGGCGAGCAGATCGGCGGACGCGCTGACCTCGCTCGATCTGCAGTCGCGGATCTGCGCGCGTTCCTCGCCGCACCGGCGGGCCGAGGGCCTCGGCGCGTCTCGGCGGCGCGCGAGCTGTCGGGCGGTCCGCGCGTTCCTCAAATATGCCGCCGAGCAGCAGGGCAGCCACGCGCAGCTGCCGCGCACCCGCGCGCCCAAGCGGCCGCGGACCCTGCCGCGCCCGGCCTCGCCCGAGGACGCGATGGGGCTCGCCGACGATGCCGCCGCGGCGGCGAGCGCGCCGTGGATCGGCGCGCGCGACCTGGCGATCCTGCTGTTGCTCTACGGCGCCGGACTGCGGGTCGCCGAGGCGCTGTCGCTGACGCGCGCGCGAGCTGCCGATCGGGCGCGACGCTGCGGGTCACCGGCAAGCGGTCCAAGACGCGCGATCGTGCCGATCGTCCCGGCGGTGCGCGAGGCGATCGAGGATTATGCGCGGCAATGCCCCTATCCGCTGAGCGGCGACGCGCCGTTGTTCGTCGGCGCGCGCGGCGGGCCGCTCAATCCGCGATCTGGTGCGGCGCGCGGTGGCGCGCGGCGCGGCGCCGGCTGGGGCTGCCCGATACGCTGACTCCGCACGCGCTTCGCCACAGCTTCGCGACCCATTTGCTGGCCGGCGGCGCGGACTTGCGGGCGCTGCAGGAGCTGCTCGGCCATGCGAGCCTGTCGTCGACCCAGATCTATACGGCGGTGGACGCGGCGCGTCTGCTCGACGTTTATCGCCACGCCCACCCCCGAGCGTGAGAAACCGGCACGCTGAAAGTCGTTCGCCGCGGCGCGTCCGGTAGTGGGGATAACCGGTTCGACGCCGCGACAGAGCCGGGATGAACCGAGAGAGGTAAAGCAGCGGCAATTATATACTTGACGTAGAAGCAAGCTCGCGGGCACTAGAATGAATCACATGGACGACATTCTCGCACCCCGCTTCATCGACCCCGTAGCAGCCCGCAAGCACCTGGAGGCGCTGCGTTGGCCGGACGGTCCCGAGTGCCCGCATTGCGGGCTTATCAATGCCACCGCCGTCAGCGGCGGCGCGTGAGGGCCTGTATCAGTGCAACAACTGCCGCGAGCAATTCACCGTTACGGTTGGCACCGTGTTCGAGCGTTCAAAGATCGCCGCTCAACAAATGGCTGCTTGTGCAATCATCTGCTGTGCGTCCAGCAAGAAGGGCATGAGCGCCCATCAGATCCACCGTATGCTCGGCGTCACCTATAAAACGGCCTGGTTCATGTGCCACCGCATCCGCGAGGCCATGAAGCACGACGGACCGGCCCGCTGGGCGGCCCCGGCAAGACCGTCGAGAGCCGATGAAACGTTCGTCGGCGGCAACGCCAAGAACCGCGCCTTCCGCAAGCTCGCTCCCAAGAAGAAGTCGTTGTCGCGCTGGTCGAGCGCGGCACGGCGAAGGCCCGTCTCAGCTTCCATGTTGCCAATGTCAACGCCAACACGCTGCGCCGCGCTGATCGTCACCAACGTGAATCGCGACATCTACCTTATGACCGACGACGCCCGCGTTCTATGTCGACGTCGGCCGCGAGTTTCGCTTCGCATGGCACACGTCGATCACGCGGCCGCGAGTATGTCCGCGGCGACGCACTCACACCAACACGGTCGAAAACTTCTTTTCCATCTTCAAGCGCGGCGTCATCGGCACCTATCACCACATGAGCGAAGCGCACATTGCACCGCTACACTGGCCGAGTTCGATTTCCGTTACAACACTCGCCTGATTAGCGACCGCGAGCGCGCCGACAATGCCCTCATCGGCATCGCCGGCAAGCGCCTGACCTATCGGCGGACTGACTGCGCTCGCAGCCTGATTATCTACTGCGCTCCGCCGCTCGTTGGCGAGCGCCGCAAGCGTTGGACGAGGGGTTAGCCGAGGGCCGCCACAGTGGGGTTATGGCGGGCCTCGGCTGCTGCCTAACTATTCCCGCCGGTCTCAACGAAGCCTGAAACATCCATCCGAAACGGACGCGGTTAGGCCTTCCGTTTCTCTTCGCGGGTAATTCGCGGGTTCTGCCCGGTGACTGCGGTATAGACACCAGCAGAGGGAGCGAAAAACAGCCTGATGGCCTCTTTCGCCTGTCGGCGGAGATAGGCTCGGTTGAGGTCGAAGTATCCCGACTTGGCGGGAGTGCCCCTAGGAGGGCGCCCGCCAGCTTTGGAACGATTCGCGGCCCTTAACCTTGGGGGGCCCGCCTTTGACTAGGTGCATCATCCCAGTTTCCATTCTCTCCAAAGCCCCCGCGATAATTTGGCTAGCTCGCTTGTCGAAAACAATGCGTAGTAGATCACATCAACCCAAAAGATGACCCATTCGATCCATTCAGCAGCCGGCATGATCCAACGCGGGGCAAAACCAATAAACGAAAGCATGTGAACGAAGCCTGCCACCGCGACGGCGACAACGAGGATCAGGGCAAAAACGAGTGCCCCCACGATCATCTAAATCCCGAAGTCTGCTAGCGGCCGGAACTTCTCCGGTATCTGTAACGCCATTCCACCCCCTACTCGGCGGGCGGATGCTAACTTGCATCAGCGTTTAACGCTAGGTTTCCGTTTCCCAAGCGGCTTGTGCGGCGTCGGCTTCGTCGCCAGCATTCGCCGAAGCACATCATCCTCTCGCTTTTGATCGGCCTGTGTCATGTCCGACGAACCTCCCAAAGACTATCTCCTCGCGCTCGGCTCGGCAGCATAACACCTGGGCGCATCTAGAGGGCACAATCGACTTCATAGTCGCCGTCACATACCACAGGTTTGACGGGCGCTCGAAGCACCCGGAAATACCGCGGAGCCTTGGTCGCAAGCTGGGATATCTGCGCGACATATCAAAACTCAAACCCGCTCAACCGTTCCGCGACAGAATTGCCGAGTTCGCTACTGCGGTCGCTAACCTCAAGAGGAGCGCCATGACGCAATTCATGGTGCGGCTGTGTCTTTCTCGCCAGAGGGTGCCGCGACCCTGCGTCGCTTTCTCTACGAGAAGCACATCCACGGATCAAAGACGGTCGAGGTCAGTCCGGCGAAGCTCAAAAAATTGTCCAATCGCGCCACGGCGCTTGCCGAGAAAGCCATCGACATCACCGCAGACATGTTACGCCATGTTGGCGTTGATATGAGCGACTATCCGGCGCGCTAGACTGTCATAAGAACTCGTCTGAAATCTTCCCATGCCCAGAGCTCGCCGCGAACCCACGCAACGATCTCTTCATCTGCCGGCCTGTCACGCTCTTTTGGTTCAGTCAATTCAGCCATGCTTTGTCAAGTATATAATTGCCAAAGCAGCCGCTAAATAACCAAACGGGACGCATTTCGAAGCGAATGGAATCGCAGTGCTACGCCATTGAACTATCCAGACTGGACTTAACTCTTAAGCTTGCTCATCCCCTTTGTGGGCGAGCAGGCGCCATAAATAGATTATGACCAGCCCGATCAACACCGCGTTGGAGACAGGTCCGATCACTCGGCCGATTTCGTGGAAATTCTCCTGGAGCTTGTAACCCGCGCCGGTCAGCAGAGCGGTCCACAAGGCGGTGCTCAGAGTCGAGGCGATGAAGAAATTGCGAAAGCGCATGTCGAGCAGACCGGCGGGGATCGAGATGATCGAGCGGATCGCCGGGATCAGCCGCCCGAAGAACACCATTGCGACGCCATGGTCGTCGAACCAGCGGTGTGCGCGCTGGACGTCGCGCCAGTTGACGGTCAGCCATTTGCCGTAGCGCTGGACGATCGGCTTGAGGCGGTCGTGGCCGAGCGCGCGCGCTGCGAGATACCAGACGATGTTGCCCAACATCGCGCCGGTAGTGCCCGAAACGATGGTCAGCGTCAGGCTCATCTTGCCCTGTGCAGCAGCCATTCCGGCCACCGGCATGATCACTTCGGACGGGATCGGCGGGAAGATCGTCTCCAGGAACATCAGGAACCCGACTCCCAGATAGCCGGATTGCTCGATCAGCCGGACGACCCAGTCGGACATGGCTCAGGCGGTCTGCCGCGCGGAAAGCCGCTGCTCGATCGCGTCCCAGATCAGAGCGGGCGTATCGGTGCCGTTGAACTTGTCGATGGCGACGATGCCGGTGGGCGAGGTGACGTTGATCTCGGTCAGCCAGCGGCCGCCGATCACGTCGATGCCGACGAACAGCAGGCCCCGTTTCTTGAGCTCGGGGGCGAGGGCGGCGCAGATTTCCTCCTCGCGCGCGGTCAGGTCGGTCTTCGCCGCCTTGCCGCCCACCGCGAGGTTGGAGCGGATCTCGCCTTCACCCGGGAGGCGGTTGATCGCGCCCGCCACTTCGCCTTCGACGAGCACGATCCGTTTGTCGCCCTCGGCGATTTCCGGGAGGAATTTTTGCACGACATGCGGTTCGCGATAGGTCTTGTTGAACAGCTCGATGAGCGAGGCGAGGTTGCGCCCGTCGGGGCCGATCCGAAACACCGATCCTCCGGCAAAACCGTGCAGCGGCTTGATCACGATCTCGCCCTGTTCGGCGAGGAACTTGCGGGCCACGCCGAGCGAGCGGGTCAGCGCGGTCGGCGGCATGAACTGCGGGAAATCGAGCACCCAGATTTTCTCCGGCGCATTGCGAACCGCCGCGGGGTCGTTGACCACCAGGGTCTCGCTTTGGATGCGCTCGAGCAAATGGGTCGCGGTGATGTAGCCGAGGTCGAACGGCGGGTCCTGGCGCATCAGCACGACGTCGACGTCGCGCGCCGAGGTCGAGGATCGCGAAGTCGCCGAGGCGGAAATGATCCCCGGTCACCGCCTGCACGCTGACCTCGTGCGCACCCGCATAGAGCCGACCGTCGTCATAGGTCAGGTCTTCGGCGAGGTAATGATACAGCTTATGCCCGCGCGCCATCGCGCTGAGCATCAAGGCGAAGGTGGAATCGCCAGAGATGTTGATGCTTCTCGAGCGGGTCCATCTGAAAGGCGACGCGAAGCGGCATGGGCGGGCGCCTAAGCGAGGCTCAAGACTTTGTCACCCTTGCCAGACGTCGGCGAGATGGCGCGGCCAGCGGCCGGGAACGATGAACATCGCGTCGATCCTGACATCGTCGCCCTCGCGCATGTAACGCTGCGACAGCCGCTCGGCGGCGACGGCGACCCGCCGCAGCCGATACCGGTCGAGCGCGAACGCCGCTTCCTCCTCGCTGCCTCGAGCCTTCACCTCGACGAAGGCGAGCGGTCCGGCCGCGCCGGGCGATCACGTCGACCTCGCCGCCGGGAACCCGCGCCCGCCGCGCCAGGATCCGCCAGCCGTGAAGGCGCAAATACCAGCAGGCGAGCGTTTCGGCGCCGCGGCCGCGTTTCTCGGCCGCCTGGCGCTTCACTTGGCGGACCGCTCGAGCGCTCGGGCGTAGGCGCGCTTGCGCGGGATGTTCAGCCGCTCGGCGACCTCGGCCGCGGCGCGCGAGGGCGACAGCCGCGCGAGCGCCTCGTCGAGCGCCGTGTCGAGTTCGTCGTCGCTGGCCTCTTTTCGCGGCGCCGGCGGGCCGACGACGATCACCATCTCGCCCTTGGGCGCCGCGTCGCGGAACCGTTCGGCAAGCTCCGCCGAGGGTCCCGATGAACAATTCCTCGTAGAGCTTGGTCAGCTCCCGAGCGAGCACGGCCATCTGGTCTCCAAGAATGTCCAGCAGCGCTCGAAGCGTGTCCCCCAGGCGCGGACCGGTTTCGTAGATCACCAGCGTCGCGCGCACGTCGGCGATTTCAGCGATCGCGTCCGCCCGGGCCTTGGCCTTGGCGGGCAGGAAGCCGAGGAACAGGAAGCGGTCGGTTGGCAGCCCGGCGATGCTCAGAGCGGCGATCGCGGCGCTCGGTCCGGGAATGGCGCGAACCTCGTGTCCCGCGGCGCGGGCGTCGCGAACGAGCTTGTAGCCGGGGTCGGAAATCAGCGGCGTGCCGGCGTCGCTGACCAAAGCGATCGCTTCGCTGCCGAGGCGCGCGACGATCGCCGCCCGGTCCGCGTCGGAGCTGTGATCGTCGTACCGGCTCATCGGCACTTTCGAGCCGATGTGCGCGAGCAGTTTGCCGGTGACTCGGGTGTCTTCGGCGAGGATTCGCTTGGCGCGCCGAAGCATATCCGCGGCTCGCGGCGAAAGATCGCCGAGATTCCCGATCGGAGTGGCGACGACGTAAAGTCCGGGAGCCGGCTCGTCGCTCATCCGAGCTGCAATAAACCCTTCCAAAGGCAGACAAAAAGAGTCATCATGGTGTCATCCATCGTCTGTGCCTTGGGAGAGGGTGCGATGATTGCATTAGTGGGTGCCTCGGCCATCTATCTGATCGCGCTTCAAGCGTCGATTGCTGCGCCGACGCAAACGTTCCGGGCCTGCCTGAAGGACGCCGGCGGAAAGGCGACGAGCCAGAAGATCGCGCCCGATGCCTATGAAGCCTTCATCCGCGGTGCGTGCACGACTCAATTGGGCGCGCTGAGGTCGGCGGTGATCAGCTTTCGGATGAAGAACGGAATGGCTCGCAAGGCTGCGGCCGACGATGCCGACATGACGGTCGACGATTACGTCGGGACGTCGGTCGACAATTATAAATTCATGGCCGACTATCAATGCGCCGCCGAAATCGGCCGGTGCTGCGGCGCCGCAGGCGGCGCCCGCTACCACGCCTGCACCGACGCCGGCGTCCGCGCCTCAGCAGCCGAAAAACTAGGCTCCGGCGCAGCGATTTCGCCCAGGATCCGGTCGAGCACCAGCCGGCCCTTCGCCGTCGTCGCGATTCGGCCGCCGTTCGCGCGTCAAATGGCCCTGACGCGACCAGCCGTTCGACCCGTTCGCCCAGTCGACGATCGAGTCCAGCCCGAAGCGCTGCGCCAGAGCTTCCGCGTCGATCCCCTCGGCGAGGCGCAGGCCCATGACCAGCGCCTCGTCGCCGGCCTGAATCGGGAGCAGCGTGCTCCTCCTCGGCGATCCCGTGGCCATTGCGGGCGACGGCCGACAGGAAATTCTCGGGCTTGCGGTGGCGGACGGTGCGCATGCCGAGGCGCCGGCCGTGCGCGCCGGGGCCGATCCCGGCATAATCGCCGTAGCGCCAGTAGGTGAGGTTGTGGCGGCTTTCCTGGCCGGGGCGGGCATGGTTGCTGATCTCGTAAGCCGGCAGGCCCGCCGGCTGACGGTCATGGCGTCGGTCAGCTCGTACAGAGCCGCGGCCGCGGTCCGCATCGAGCGGCTCGAACTCGTGCCGCGGCGACCATGCTGGCGAAGCGCGTGCCGGGCTCGATCGTCAGCTGGTAGAGCGACAGATGCGCCGTGCCCAAGCGCCAGCGCGCGGGCGAGCGTCGGCCGCCCATGCCTCCTCGGTGTCGCCGGGCAAGGCATAGATCAGGTCGAAGCTGACGCGCTCGAAATGGCGCTGCGCAATCGCCAGCGCGTCGAGGCCCTCGCGACGCCGAATGCGCGCGGCCGAGGAAGGCGAGGGCGGCATCGTCGAAGCTCTGCAGGCCGAGCGAGAGGCGGTTGACTCCGGCCGCCGCGAGATCGGCGAAGCGCGCCGCCTCGACCGAATTGGGATTGGCCTCGAGCGTGATCTCGATGTCGCCGGCCGCCGGCCAAAGTTCGCGCGCGGAATCGATGACCGCGGCGACCGTCGCCGGGTCCATCAGCGAGGGAGTGCCGCCGCCGAAGAATATCGAAGTAAGCGTCCGTCCGGGGAGGAGCCGCGCCTCGTGGGCCAGGTCGGCGAGCAACGCGTCGCGCCACGCCTCCTGGTCGATCGACGCGCGGACATGGCTGTTGAAGTCGCAATAGGGGCATTTGCTGACGCAGAACGGCCAGTGGACGTAGAGCGCGAGCGGCTCGCCGCGCCAACACATCCTTAACTCTTTGCGCCGCAAATTCTGTCGCCATGATGCGGATGCTTCCTATTGCGCTTCTGCTGGCGACGCCATGCGCGGCGGCGAACCTGCCGAGTCCGAACTGGCCGGCGCCCGCCGACCGCGGCGAGATGCTGCTGCGCAACACGGTGCTCGACGCCCACAATACGGCCCGCGCCCGGTTCGGCGTGCCGGCGATCGGCGTGGAGCGACCAGCTCGCCGCCGAAGCGCTGGGCCATGCGCGCACTATGGCCAGCACCGGCATCTACGGCCACGACCAGACGCCGGGCCGGCGCAAGACAGTCGGGCGAGAATCTGTGGCGCGGCCAGCGCGGCGTCTTTTCCTATGACGTGATGGTCGGCGGGATGGTCGAGGAGGCGCGCTATTTCCGCCCCGGCGTGTTCCCCGACAATAGCCGCACCGGCGAATGGCACGACGTCGGCCATTACACGCAGATCGTCTGGCCGACGACGACCGAGGTCGGCTGCGCGCTCGCTTCGTCGCGCGACGACCGATTATTTCGTCTGCCGCTATGCGCCCGACCGGCAACAAGGACGGCGTGTTCCTGGCGAATGGGCGCGACCCTCTTGCGGCGCGGCCCGCCAGCCAGCAGCTAGCCAAGCGCGGCAACTAGTTTGCGGAACGCCTCGGCACGGTGGCTGATGGCGTGCTTTAGCTCCGGATCGATCTCGCCGAACGTCTGCTCGTAGCCGACCGGCACGAACATCGGGTCGTAGCCGAAGCCCTTGTCGCCGCGCGGCGGCCAGACCGAGCGTGCCGTCGACCCGGCCTTCGAAGCTCTCGACCTGGCCGTCGTCGGGCCAGGCGATCGCCAGCGCGCAGACGAAATGCGCGTCGTGGCCGGCTTCGGGCCCGGCCGCCTCGACCTCGCGCCAGACGCGCTCCATCGCGCGATCCGAAGTCGCGGTTGCCGTCCTCATCCTCGGCCCAGCGCGCCGAGAAGATGCCGGGCAGGCCGTGCAGCGCGTCGACGCACAGGCCGCTGTCGTCGGCGAGCGCCGGCAAGTCCGCTGAGGTCCGCCGCCTCGCGCGCCTTCAAATCGGCATTGTCGACGAAGCTGTTGCCGATCTCCTCGGGCTCGGGAAGGCCGAGCTCCTCGGCGCCGACGCAGGCGATGCCGAGCGGCGCGAGCAGCGCCGCGATCTCGCGCAGCTTGCCCGGATTATGGGTCGCGATGACCAGCTTGTCGCCGATCGGCCTCATGCGGCCACCGCCTTCAATTGCGCGGCGAAAATCTCCGTGCAGCCGATGCGCGCGAGGCGGAGCAGCCGCAGCAGGCCTTCCTCGTCATAGCATTCGCCCTCGGCGGTGACCTGCGCCTCGACGATCGCGCCGTCGGCGGTGAGCACGAAATTGCCGTCGCAGCCGGCCTGGCTGTCCTCGTCATAATCGAGGTCGAGCACCGCGTGTGCCGTTGTGGATGCCGCAGCTGACCGCCGCGACCTGGGTGCGGATCGGGTCGGCCTTGATCGCCTTGGCGGCGAGCAATTTGTCGACCGCGATGCGCAGCGCGACCCAGGCGCCGGAGATCGCCGCGGTGCGGGTGCCGCCGTCGGCCTGGATGACGTCGCAATCGACGATGATCTGGCGCTCGCCGAGCGCTTTGCAGGTCGACCACGGCGCGCAGCGAGCGGCCGATCAGCCGCTGGATTTCCTGGGTGCGGCCCGATTGCTTGCCCTTGGCCGCCTCGCGGTTGCCGCGCGTGTGGGTGGCGCGCGGCAGCATGCCATATTCGGCGGTGACCCAGCCCTGGCCCTTGCCGCGCAGGAACGGCGGCACCTTGTCCTCGACCGAGGCGGTGACCAGCACGCGCGTGTCGCCGAAGCTGACCAGGCAGGAGCCTTCGGCATGGCGGGTGAAGCCGGGTTCGAAGCGAAGCTCGCGCATCTGGTCGGGGGCGCGTCCGGACTGGGGCGCATACGGGCTTCTCCTGATACTGGTGCGGGCGCTCCCTAGACCGGGCGGCGCGGCAATCCTAGATGCATGCGGCCATGACCGCAGCCGATCGGCGAGCTGACCGACCGCATGCGCGAGATTTTCGGGCTGGTGGTCGAGGCCTATCTCGAACGCGGGCATGCCGGTCGGGTCGAAGGCGCTGGCCGGGCAGCGTCAGCCTGTCGCCGGCCTCGATCCGCGGCGTGATGCAGGAGCTGGAGGAGCGCGGCCTGCTGACCCACCCGCACACCTCGGCCGGGCGGGTCCCGACCGAAAGCGGGCTTCGGCTGTTCGTCGACGGGATCATGCAGGCCGTCGCTGCCCGACGCCGCGCGAGCGGGCGGCGATCGAGGCGCAGATCGAGCGCGACCAGCCGATCGAGGATGCGCTGGCGGCGGCCTCGGCGGCGCTGTCGGGCCTGTCGTCCTGCGCCGGGGTGGTGCTCGCGCCGAAGCAGGAGCTGCGCCTCAAGCAACTCAGTTTCGTGCCGCTCGGCGCCGGCGCGCGCGCTGGCGGTGCTGGTCGGCGCCGACGGCAGCGGTCGAGAACCGCGTGGTCGAGCTTGACGCCGGGGACCGGCGCGGCGGCGCTCGACGAGGTCGGCAATTTCGTCAACGCGCGGCTGTCGCGGCCTGACGCTGGCCGAGGCCGAGGCGCGGCTGCGCGCCGAGATCGCGCGAGCGCAAGGAGGCGATCGACGCCGCCGCCGCCGAGCTGGTCGCCGTCGGGCCTCGCCGCCTGGAGCCAGGACCATGCGCGGCGGCCGGTGCTGATCGTGCGCGGCCAGGCCAATCTGATCGACGATGCAGCGCCGCCGAGGATCTGGAGCGGGTCCGCCGGCTGCTCGACGAGCTCGAGGACCGGCAGGAGATCGCCCGCCTGCTCGAAGGCGCGCGCGACGCGCCGGGCTGCCGCATCTTCATCGGCTGCGAGAACCGGATGTTCGCTCTTGTCGGGCTCGTCGGTGATCGCCGCGCCCTATCGCGGGAGCCAAGGGCAGGTGGTCGGCGTTGTCGGGGTTATCGGCCCGACGCGGTTGAACTATGCGCGCGTGGTCCCCATGGTGGATTTCACCGCCAAGGCGCTGACGAGATTGATGGCATGACCGAAGACGACGACAAGCTGCACGAGGAAGCCGAGGAGATCCGCGACGGAGACCGCGGACGGCGTCGCCCGAGCTTGCCGAGCACGACCGCATCGCCGAGCTCGAGAACGCAGCTCGAGGAGGCCAACGCAAAGGCGCTCTACGCCGCCGCCGAGATCCAGAACGTGCGCCGGCGGCTGGAGCAGGAGAAGCAGCAGGCGTCGGCCTATGCCGCGGCCGGCTTCGCGCGCGACATGCTGGCGATCAAGGACCATCTCGAGCGCGCTCTGGTCGGCGGTTCAGCGACGAGCTGCGCGACCGACAAGACCGCGAGCCAAGTTCCTCGCCGGGATCGAGGCGACTGCGCGCGAGCTCGAGTCGGTGTTCGCCACGCAACGGGATCACGCGGATCAAGTCGATCGGCGAGCCGCTCGACCCGCACAAGCACCAGGCGATGATGGAAATCCCGAGCGACGACGCCGAGCCCGGCACCATCGTCGAGGAAATGCAGCCCGGCTACATGCTCAAGGACCGCCTGCTCGGCCGGCGCTGGTCGGGGTGGCGAAGAAGCCGGACTGATATTGGACCTCCGGCTAGAGCAGAGCTTGGCGCGCCTTGCGGCGCTCCTGCAAGACGCTGAGCAGTTGTGGTGGATCATCGGCAGCGTGGCCGTGTCACTGCACGGTGGGAAGCCCGGCCAAATCCGGGACATTGACGTCATACTTGGTCATGCTGATGCGCAGCGATATTTCCGCCGATTGAGGCTTTCCCCTCTCGCCGTCAGCCACGACCCGCTGTTTCGTTCCGACCTGTTCGCACGGTGGACCGGCACTCCAGTCGAAATTGAGCTGATGGCTGGATTGAAAGTGAAGAAGGCCGACGGTTGGCAAGCCGCTTTCGATTCAATCGCGCGAGGAGGTCGGTTTCGGCTTGTTCGTCCCGTCGCGCGAGGAACTTCGAACAATCCTGATTTCCTTTGGCCGCAGGAAGGATCTGCAGCGAGCCGCGACGCTGTCCTAATGGACTTCGCGGTGGTGGGTTTCGCCCTTGCTGGCGAGGCTGAATCGCGGCTCGACCTTCGCTGATCCCGATGAGCCGCGCCGCGGCGTATCGCCCGACCTCGGGCCCGTGCTTGAAGCCGTGGCCGGACCCGCCGCCGACCAGCAGCACGTTGGCGAGCCGCGGGTGGAAATCGATCAGGAAATCGCCGTTCGAGCTGTTCTCATATTGGCAGACGCGCGCCTCGGTCAGCGGCGCTCCGCGGAGCAGCGGGAATCGCCGGTCGCGAAAGGCAATGATTTCGGCGAGCGCGGCCTCGGTCGGGCGGCGGTCCTGCGTGTCCGGATCGACCGCAACGCCGTGCTGGTCGTGGGCGAACTTGACCCCGCGGCTTTCGAGGTCGGGGAAGCCGTAGAAAATGTCGCCGCCGTTGAAGTCGGCCCATCCGGGCATTGCCGCCGGCAGGAAGCGGCGGTCGCCGGCGGGCGGGGCGAAGAAGAACACTTCCTGGCGGGTGGGCAGGATGCGACCGCCGATCACGTCGGGGAAGAGTTTGGGCAACCACGGGCCGAGCGCAAATACGAAGCGGTCGGCGGCAACGCTCTCGCCTGATTCCAATCGAAGTTCGTCGAGCTCGGTCACGGACGATGCTGGCGGTTGGACCGCTCCTTTCATGTAGGTGCCGCCGGCGCGGACGAAGCGGTCGACCAGCGTCAGGACCGCGCGCCGCGCCATCAGCGCGCCGAACTCCGGTTCGAACAGGCCGACAGTGATTCCGTCGAAGTTGATCATCGGGAAGCGCCGCGCCATCTCCGGCCCGGTCATCACCTCGGTCGCCAGCCCGAACTTCCTGTGCGCGGCGATGCTGTCGCGGACATATTGTTCTTCGGTCGGGAAGAAGAACAGGATCCCGGCGGGGATGAAGATCGGCAGGCCGGAGACCGCGCTCAGCGCCTTCCATTGCGGCAGCGAGTCCGTCGCCATGCGGGTGTAGATGTCGTCCTTGCCGTAGGCGGCGCGGGTAAGGCGGGATTCGCCGCCTGACGAGGCGCGGCTGTGCGCCGGTCCGTGCGCCTCGATCAGCGTCACCCGGTGCCCGCGCTCATGCAGATGGTGCGCGGTCCAGGCGCCGAACACGCCCGCGCCGATGACTGCGACATGCTCCTTCATTGCGCGCTTGTAGGTCCTTGCGAGGGCCGGCGAAACAGCAGCGCCGCCCGCTCCGAGGAGAAGCGAGCGGCGCGTTACGCTGAGCGGCGGCGCGGTGCCGCTGCCTCGCGTCATTTCACCGCGATCAGCCGCGCTCCGGCGCCGGCGGTGGCGGGGGCGGCGGAGGCGGCGGCGCCGGGCAGGCGTCGGTCGCCAGGATCACCGAGCCGTCCGGGCAGGTCTGCGTCGCCGGAGGTGGCGGCGGAGGCGGCGGCGGCGGTGGCGGAGGCGGCGGAAGCGGCGCCGCTTCCTGGCCGAGAAGGCCATGCGGACCGTCAGGCCGATCTGCCGCGGCTGGCCGATCATTATAGCCGAAGCGCGCGCGCAGCCGCCGCGCTCACGATCGATCGCCAGCTTCGGGTTCGTGTCGAACATGTTCTTGACGTAGAGCGAGACCTCGAGCCCGCTGTCCCACTTCACACCGGCCGAAGATTGACCAGTGTGTAGGCCGGGAAGCTTGCAGCGAGCCGAATTCGTTTCGCGCCCGTCGCCGAAGGCGCCGGTCGATCGGGTCGAAGAAGATCGCGTTGCCGACAATCCCGGCACCCGGGTCCTGGTCGGCTGGGCTGCGTGAAGCGGTTGCCGATGTGCTGAACGCTCGCGGTGATCGTACCAGTCCGCGTTCGAGCTGAGCCGCTGGCCATAGGTCGCGCGTTGCCGCGATCTGGAACTTCGGCACGGTCGGCAGACGATTGCCCTCCGATGCCCGCCGGGACGCGCCGGCACCGGTCAGCGATCGTCGAGTCGAACTTGGAGCTCTGGACGCTTCCGGCGAGCGACAAATCGAGGCCGGGGAGCGGGTGCACCGAAAGCTCGGCTTCGATACCGGTCGAATGCGCCTTGGGCACGTTGAACACGACGCGCGACGAGCAGCTGCCGGCGTCGAGGTGACCTGCAGGTTGCTTGATCTCGTTGTGGAAGACTGCGGCGTTGAAGGTGATGTCCGTGCTTCGAATATTTGACGCCGGCTTCATAGTTCCACAGCGTTTCGTCCTTGTAGGTCGCCGAGGCGAACGGACCGTAGATCGCCATGTCCGCCGCCGTGCAGAGCGGAAGGTTCAGCGGATCGTTGATGCCGCCGAGGCGGAAGCCCTTGGCCACCTGGACGTTGACGCTGAGGTTGCGGTTCGGCTCCCAACTCACGATCACGCGCGGCGAAATGCCGTTCGACTTGGTCTTGTCGCCGAGGCGGGTGTTGCCGTCTGAGAAGATGCCGCCGGAGATGAAGTCGCGCTTTTCCTTGAAGTCGTACTAGCGGGCGCCGGCGGTGAGCTTGAACTGGCCGAACTTGTAGCTCCCTCGCCAAACAGCGCAGCTTGCTTGATCTTGTAGGGCAGATCCGCATTGTACGGTGAGTTCGCCGGGAACCCGTTGGCGATCGCCGCGTCGGTCGAGACGAAAGGTACGCGATTGGCTGGAAGCGGGATGCATTGACCCTGCAGGTTGCGCCTGACTGCGCAAGGACTGTCGAAGCACAGCTCGGCGAGGAACAGGTCGCCGATGGCATCATAGCCCGGAGTGGGCAGCCGCTGGTGCGTATTTGCGGTCCACGTGGCTGTAGAAGCCGCCGAACACCCATTGGAACGGACCGCTGACCGGTCGAGGCGAGGCGAAGTTCCTGCGTGAACTGCTTGAGCTTGGTCGTGTCGCGCAGGTTCGACGGAGATCGGCGGCATGGGAGATAGCCAGCGAGCGAACCGGGTCGGCAACGGCGTGTCGGGAGCTCGCGTTCAGGAATGCTTCGGCAAAGCTGACGGAACCGAGCCCGTCAGCGCCGACGCATCGCGGCTGACGAGGATGTCGCGGTTCATGTAGCTGGTGACGGAGGTCAGCTCGACCGGACCGAAGTCATAGCTCGCGACGAGGTCGGCAAGCAGTAGTCTTGTCGCTGAACTTTTCCCGGAACAGCAGATATTGCTTGCGCTTGCCGAGGTCGTGCCTGCTGCGCCTGTCGTGAACTGATTGTCGAAGAGGTTGTAATGGTCTTCGCGGTTGAAGCCGCCGGCCTCCGATCTTCTGGTAGACGATGCGCGGCGTGATCTTGAGCTCTGGCGTCGGCTGCCACAGGAGTGAGGCGCGTCCGCCGATGCGGCTTCCGCTGTTGACGTTCTTCTTGTCGAACGGCCCGACCGAATCGATGAAGCCGCCGAAGTGCGTGCCGTAGCCGACGACGCGCATCGCGGCCGTGTCGCCGAGCGGAAGGTTGATCGCGCCCTTGAGGCCGTAGCCGACGCCGCCGTCCTTCGAGGAAGTTGACGTCGCCCTCGGCCGAGCCTTCCGTATAGTCGAGCTTCGGCTGATTGGTGATGTAGCGGATGCGTGCCGCCGACGCGACCCGGAACCGAACAGGGTGCCCTGCGGCCCGCGCAGGGTTTCGACGCGGTTCAGGTCGTAAAGGTCGAAGTCGGGCGTGAACAGCGACAGCGAGGCCACGCTCTCGTCGAGATAGACGCCGACCTGCTCCTTTACGCCGGGCTGGTCGCGGACGATCTGGCCGGCGGAAACGCCGCGGACCGAGACCTGGCTCTGGCCGGGCCCGAGGTTCTGGACGGTCAGGCCGGCGACGTTGCGGCTGATGTCCTCGAGCGTCTGGGCGTTGGCGCGCTGGATGTCCGCCTCGGTCTGGGCATTGATCGAGAACGGCACGTCCTGGACGCGTCGAGGCGCGCTTGGTCGCGGTCACGATGATCTCGCCCTGGCCCTCCAACGGCGCGGGCTGGTTGGCCGCCTGCGCGGCACCCTCCGCCGCGGTTTGCGCGAGAGCCGGCGCGGTGAAGACGAATGCGGAAGTGCTGATCAGCAAGGCAGCCGAGATGCGCATGGTGAACCCCCGTTCGTAATATGCGTGTCTGGTGGCCGACTTATGCCGGAAACAGGGGTTGCTGCGGAAGTTGCGAACTTGCTCTTGAGTCACTTTCGTGCGCCGCCTGTTGCAGGATTGTTACAGAAACGCCCTCAGGCGAACGGCAGAAGCCAGGCCGGGGGAACATCCTTCAGCTGCGCGCCATGCGCGGCCAGGAAGATGTGGCGGACGATTTCCGCCTGCTGCTCGAGGCCGTAGCGGCCGAACGGCTTGCCCGGCTCGAGCTCATAGGCGTAGCGGCAGAACGGGTGGCGCATCAGCAGCAGGTAAAAGCGGCCGCTTGGTCTGCGCCTGCCAGACATGGGTCAGCTCGTGGATGAACAAGCCCTGCCGACCGAGCGGCTCCTTCGCGAAATCGTCGGACCAGGCGCCGCCCTCGGGATGGAAATAGATGTTGCCCGTCGGCGCCATCGCCGAATTGCGCGGCTGGAACGGCCACCATTTGCCCTTGAACAGCCGGACCTGCGCATAATCGATCGCGTCGCCGAACACCGATCGGGCAAGCGCGATCTCGCCGGGAGTCAGGGCGCGCGGTACCTTGCGTCATTGCGAGGCCGAAGGCCGAAGCAATCCGAGCGCAAGCGGATTGCCGCTCCGCTCGCAATGCGCCGGGCCACTTGCCGCCGCAACGCGCATCGCTAGGGCAGCGCAAAAGCTAAACGGAGGAAGCGTCACATGAGCGAGACCGCCGATCGGGTGAAGAAGATCGTCGTCGAACATCTCGGCGTCGAGGCCGACAAGGTCACCGAGGAAGCCAGCTTCATCGACGATCTCGGCGCCGACAGCCTCGACATCGTCGAGCTGGTGATGGCTTTCGAGGAGGAGTTCGGGGTCGAGATCCCGGACGACGCCGCCGAGAAGATCACGACGGTCAAGCGACGCGATCGACTATATCGACAAGAACAAGGGCTGATCGGGTCCGCTGACTGCCGCCAGACAGCGCCGATGAGGCGGCACGAACGGCTTCCCGAACCGATCGGGAGGCCGTTTGTTTTGGAGAGGCTGACGGAGTGAAGACAATGCGCCGTGTCGTGGTGACGGGTCTGGGGCTGGTGACGCCGCTGGGCGGCGACGTCGAGACCACCTGGAAGAACATCCTCGCCGGCAAGAGCGGCGCCGGGCCGATCACGCGCTTCGACGCCAGCGACCAGAAGTGCCGCATCGCCTGCGAGGTGAAGCCGGCCGATCATGAATATGGCTTCGATCCCGACAAGCGCGTCGATCACAAGGTCCAGCGCCAGGTCGATCCGTTCATCATCTACGGCATCGACGCCGCCGGCCAGGCGATCGAGGACGCCGGCCTCACCGACATGGACGAGGACGACCCGCATTCGCGCCGGCGTGTCGATCGGCTCGGGCATCGGCGGCCTTCCGGGGATCGAGAGCGAAAGCCTGGTCGCCTGCACGAAAACGGGCCCGGCCGGGTCAGCCCGCACTTCGTCCACGGCCGCCTGATCAACCTCATCTCGCGGCCAGGTGTCGATCAAATATGGCCTGATGGGCCCGAACCATGCGGTGGTCACCGCCTGCTCGACCGGCGCCCATTCGATCGGCGACGCGGCGCGGATGATCAAGGACGACGATGCCGACATCATGCTCGCCGGCGGCGCCGAGAGCGACGATCTGCCCGATCGGCATCGCCGGCTTCGCCCAGGCGCGCGCGCTCAACACAGCATTCAACGACCAGCCGGAGAAGGCCAGCCGCCCCTATGACAAGGACCGCGACGGCTTCGTCATGGGCGAGGGCGCGGGCGTCGTCGTGCTCGAGGAATATGAGCATGCCAAGGCGCGCGGCGCGAAAATCTATGCCGAGGTCGTCGGCTACGGCCTGTCGGGCGACGCCTATCACGTCACCGCGCCGCACCCCGAAGGGTCGGGCGCCGTACCGGTCGATGGCAATGGCGCTGAGGAAGGCCGGGCATGGAGCCGTGCGACATCGATTACATCAACGCCCACGGCACCTGACACCACTGGGCGACGAGCTCGAGCTTGGCGCGGTCGCAAGCGCCTGTTCGGCAACGATCATCGTGCGGTGCCTCGATGAGCTCGACCAAGTCGGCGATCGGCCATTTGCTCGGCGGCGCCGGCGCGGTCGAAAGCATCTTCTGCATCCTCGCCATCCGCGACCAGATCGTCCCGCCGACGCTCAACCTCGATAATCCCGACGAGGGCACTGAGGGCGTCGACCTCGTGCCGCACAAGGCCAAGAAGCGGTCGTGCAAGGCGGTGCTCAACAACAGCTTCGGCTTTGGCGGCACCAACGCCTCGCTGATCATGAAGGCCGTGTGAAGCGACCGGCTCCTGATCGGCGCTGGCTGGAGTCGTCCTTGCCGCGTTGCTGGTCATCTATTTCTTGTGGTGGGCGCCGGGGCCGAAGCCCGGGCCGCACGACGTTGATCGTCGCCGAAGGCTCGACCCTCGCCTCGGTTGCGCGGCAGCTGGAAAAGGAAGGCGCGATTCCAGGCTCGGCGCGCACCTTTCGGGTGATGGCGCGGCTGCTTCGGCTCGCACGACCCGGTCCAGGCGGGCGAATTCGAGATTCCCAGGGGCATGGGCGGCGCGGCGATCCTCGACCTGCTGCAGCATGGCCGGCCGGTGCAGCGGCTGATCACCGTGACCGAGGGCATGCCCGTCGATCATCGTCGCGGAGAAGCTTGCCGCGAATCCCGTATCTCACCGGCCCGCTGCCCGACGATCGCCGAAGGCTCGGTGCTGCCCGACAGCTACGGCTATCGAGCGCGGCGAGCCCCGCGCCGGGATCGTCACGCGGATGCAGGCGGCGATGACCAAGACGCTCGACGCGCTATGGGCGAAGCGCAGCACCGACTGCCCGATCGCAAGCAAGGAGCAGGCGGTCACGCTCGCATCGATCGTCGAGAAGGAAACCGGCAAGCCGTCGGAACGGCCGATGGTCGCCGGCGTCTATTGCAACCGGCTGCGGATCGGCATGAAGCTCGATGCCGACCCGACGGTCATTTACCCGATCACCAAGGGCAAGCCGCTCGGCCGCCGGCCATCTGCGGTCGGAGCTGAACGCGAAGAACGGCTACAACACCTATCGAAATGGCCGGGCCTGCCGGCCGGGCCGATCGCCAATCCGGGCAGGCCAGCATCGCCGCCGTGCTTCGACCCGGCCCCGACCAAGGCGCTCTATTTCGTCGCCGACGGCACCGGCGGCCATGTGTTCGCCGACACGCTGGCCGAGCACAACGCCAATGTTGCGAAATGGTATGCGATCCGCCGCGCGCGAGCGCGGCGAGATGTGACGAGTCAGGATCTAATCGGCGAGCCGAGCGCCTCGGACCGCAGATAAGCCGACGCGGCGCGTTTCGCCGGCATAGCCCCAGGCCCAGCCGAGGCTGTCGTCGAGCAATGCGAACGGTCGCCCGGCTCGAGCTCGCCAATCGCATCGCCGTCGTCGGACGGGGCCGGAGCGCAGTACGGCCGCGACGACGATCGTCCGCTGCGACCGGCTCGGCATAATGCGATGCGATCACCCGGCCGGCGAGCGCGACGTCGGCGAGGTCCTTGCGGATAGGCGTGGAAGTCGGGGTCGGGCGGGTTCGACGGCCCGGTGAGCGCGAAGCCCTCAGCGTGGTGGGCGAAGACCGGCGCCTGACCGATGACCGGCCGGTGCGCGGAGCCGTTTTCGCCCTCGCGGAGGTTGCGTTTGAACCCTTCAAGAAATTCGGCCCCGTTGCTGGTGCGGACGACGAACACATTGCGGCGGTCGTCCTGATCGCGTTCGCGGCGCAGATAGCCGAGCGCGCCAAGCGTATTCAAGGCGCGGGTCACGACCGGCTTGGAAACGCCGAGCACCCGGGCGAGGCCGCGGACCGTATGCGGGCCGGGTGTCAGGTAGACCAGCATCAGCAGAGCCATCTGGCGGTTGGTGAGGTCCGGCTCGCCCGATCGGACGTAGGCGATCAGGGCCTTCATCCAGCCGGTAAGCGAAACTTCGCTCATGACCGCTTGTCTCCATCACTCGTCGCGTAGCCTAGTTCTAAACCGGTAAGGCGGCGAAATGTTGCAGCCAAACAACAGAAAAATGGGAAGAATTGGCCGAATCCCGATTACAATGTTGTAATCAGGGGCGCTGGATATCGGCCCTCGAGCATGGCGAATACGGCCCTCAGGCCAAGCGCGTCGCCGCCCTTGGGCCGCCCGGGCCTGGCCTGGTCGCGCCACGCGTAAGTATCGAGGTGGGCCCAGCGCGCGGTGTCGGGAACGAAGCGCTTGAGGAACATCGCGGCGGTGATCGCTCCGGCCATCGGCGCACCGCCGGCGTTGGCGATGTCGGCGACGTCGCTCTTGAGCATTTCGTCATAGGGATCCCACAGCGGCATCCGCCAGACCGGGTCTTCGACTTCGCTCGGCGGCGTCCTCGATTTCCGCCAGCAGATCGTCGGCATTGCGAGAACAATGCCGGCAGGTCGGGCCCGAGCGCGATCCGCGCGGCGCCGGTCAGGGTCGCGAAGTCGACCATCAGCTCGGGTTCGTCCTCGCCCGCCCTGGCGAGCGCGTCGGCGAGAACCAGCCGCCCCTCGGCATCGGTATTGTCGATCTCGACGAACAGGCCCTTGCGCGACTTGACGATGTCGCCGGGGCGGTAGGCGTTGCCCGAGACCGCATTCTCGACCGCCGGGATGAGCAGGTGCAGGCGGACCGGCAGCCTGGCGGCCATGATCAGCCGGGCGAGCGCGAGCGCATGGGCCGCGCCGCCCATGTCCTTCTTCATCAGCCGCATGCCGCTGGCCGACTTGATGTCGAGCCCGCCGCTGTCGAACACCACGCCCTTGCCGATGATGGCGACGCGCGGGTCGCTCGCCTTGCCCCATTCGAGCTCGATCAGGCGCGGCTCGCGTCCGGGCGCGGCGGCCTGGCCGACCGCGGCGATCAGCGGATAGCCTTTCGCCAGCTCCTCGCCCGAAGTGACCCGCAGCTCGCGCGCCAGAGCGCTTCGGCCTCGTCGCGGACGGCTTGCTCGAGCTCGGCCGGCCCGAGGTCGGCGGCGGGCGTGTTGACCAGGTCGCGGACCAGGGCGGTCGCCTCGGCGAGACGGACGATCCGCGTCGATCTTCGCCGGCTCGCCGGTGACCAGCACGCGCGGCCCCGGCTCGGGCTCGTCCTTCTTGGATAAGATAATCGTCGAACCGGTGCTGGGCGAGCAGCCAGCCAAGCGCGGCCTTGCCCGGCTCGCCGTCGGCCAGCCTGTACGTGCCTTCGGGCAGGCTCTCGGCGAGCTTGGCCAGGCACCAGGGCGACAGCTCAGCCGCATTCTTGACCGCGCCGACGACCTCGAAATCGCCGCCGCGCGGAAGCAGAACGAACGCAAAGCCGGTCTTGCCGTCGAAGCGATGGGCGGCGAGCAAGGCGCGATCCTCGGCCGGGCGGCCCTTGGCCCAGGCAGCGAAGCTCTGCTTGTCGACGAGGTGAATCGGACGGGCTTTCTGGCCGCGGTCGGCGGCGAGCAAGGAAGCAAAATCGGTCATCCGGCGCGCTCTAGGGCGAGCTCGGCGTCTGGGCCAGGTTCTGCTGCAGCGTCAGAAATCTCTGAGGTCCAAGAATCCGCACCGCCACGAACCGTTTGGTTTCCTTCTTCAGCTGACGCCAATTCCAATAGCTCCTTGCGAGCCGCGCATACAAGCGCGCAGCCATGCCAAAGTCGCCCGAGTAAAGAGCGGACAAATAATCATAATGCTGCAAAATCAATTCGCGCCGCCGCAAGTGGGCCGGAGAGGCATGGTTCTCGCGCAATATGAGATCGATCAATTCGTTGATAGTCCTGCCTTTAAGAGCCGACTGGCGAGCCTTTTGAGGGGTGAGGTTTCCACCCATCGAGGCCTTGTCGTGGACGCGATAAAAGAACTGCGTCTCCGGTGTGTAGCCAACATTCTTGCCAGGATTGGTCAGGACGAGAAATGGGGCGATGGTCAGATCTAGATAGGTTTGCCTCAACCTTTCGAAGCCCAAGGGCTCAATTTGAGCTTCCAGTTTCGGAAGGTCCAACAGGCACGCCCGAAAGGAATAGGCGCTGCCAAGCCAATACTTCTGCTCCAGGACAGCTTCTCTCAAGAGGTCGGAAAGATGCTCCGCAGATTTCGCCCGCCGACGAATGGAGGCCATGTTCTCGTGCGTTTCGTCGCGGACGGGCAACTCGAATCCATCCTCGTCCACACGCACGTGATCATGAGACAGGAGCACCAGGTCCGGGTCAGCCAGGAATTCTCTCTCGACGACCTCCAGTTTGTCGGCAGCCCAATAATCGTCTCCGTCGAGCATGCAGACGACGTCGCCGCTTGCCGCCTTCACCCCGTGAAGCGCGGCAAACAGGGCGCCGCTGTTTTTCGGCATGCGCAGGTACCGGACCTTGTCGCCGTAAGCTTTCACTCGCTTTGCGGACTGATCCGTACTGCAATCATCCACAACGATGATCTCATCGGCCCTCCTCGTCTGGCTCAACACGGAATCGATCGCTTGCCCGATGTAAGCGTCCAGGTTGAAAACGATGATGACGACCGAAATGCGCACGTCATTTCCTGCCGTTCGCCGGCGACGGGCCGGCAAGCGTGAACAGGAAGTCCTTGGCGCCGCGGGCGAGCCCGAACGGCCAGCCGCGGCTGCCGAAATAGCCGCCGCGCCCGATGAGCTGCCGCAAGGAGCGCAAACGCCGTTCCAGCCGCGGGCTCCTGATACGCCTTGCTCCGCAGTCGCAGCAGTTCGGCCTGGTCGCGGACTTTGCCGATGGCTGTTTCCAAACGTGGCCGCAGGGACGGGTTTGCGGCGCCGGCGCAGCGTTCCAGAGTGCTGGCGACCTGGTCGAGATAATCGGCCCTGTCGCGATACTCTTGGCCATGGGGAGCGAGCCGGCGCAGTGGGCTTCCATGATCGCCGCCCGAGGTCGTCGCCGTTCCGCTGTGACGGCGATATAAAACCAGGGCGTCGGGAATCAGGCAAATCGTGCCGACCATGTTCGCGACGAGCGCAATCCAGACATCGTGCGCCTGGCGATGCTTGTGCCAGGGAAAGCTGACGCGCTGGTCGCATGGCAGGTCCGTGAGCAGGCGAGCGCGAAAAATCTGCGTCAGGCCAAACGCATAATATTCGGGCGGCAGCGATAAAGACGGATGAAGAGCCGGCGATCGGATGCCGTACAGCAGGCGGGTTGAATGGAGCTTCTCGTCGACGATCTCAGCGTCGTGGACGATCAGGTCGATCGGACGTACCGAGCGGCCGATCTCTTCGGCACAGCGCCGCAGCTTGGCCGGCTTCCAGACGTCGTCCTGATCGCAAAAGGCGATCCAGTCGCCGCTGCAGCGGCTTGCCGTGCGGATGAAGTTCTCGCCGAAGCCGAGTTTCGCTTCGTTCCTGTGGAAGGCTACCGGGAAGGATGCGCGCGCGGCGAAGTCGCGGACGATCTGCTCGGTCGCATCGGTCGAACCGTCGTCACCGATCTGCAGCTCGAACGGTTGCAGCTCCTGCCGCGCGAGGCTGTCGAGCTGCTCTTCGAGATAGCGCTCGCCATTGAATGTCGCCATGGCGATGGAAATGCTCATGAGGCTGAAGCGGCCTTCCCTTGCGTGGCGCGCTCACTACAGGATGGTCGAAGTGACTTGGGAAGCTCGTGAGCAGCGCCGGGCCGGGGTCATTGAAGGCCGCGGGAAGTCTCAGCCCCGGACCCCTCTTGTTTTCGACTGCTCGTTCGCCGGTTCCTCGGCGGGATTTTCGCCCACCTCCGGTCGGCGGGTATTAATAAGAAGCGCCGACGCCGGACCGGCGCCGCTCCGGGCGGTGGAGGATCATTGTGTGACGCTTACGGTCGAACTTCCTGCTCAATCTCCCAAAGCTGTTGAGCGAGCTTAGAGAAGATCCGCGTGAACAGGAGGCGAGATCGCTCTGCGTATTCGGCGCGTTCGGCACGCTGATTATTTTCGTGCACTCGGGACAGGGCAATCGCAGCCTCCTGTTATACCGAGCGAGGCCGATTTATTGAATTTTTGTTACGGTTAAGAGACAAAAATACTTAACGGAAAACAAAATGGCTCATGGCAAAGGAACCGGCGCCAATTTGGTCGCAACTTCCGTAGGATCCCCGATAGGCAATGTCCTCACGACTGTGATACCACCAAAATCCGACTCCAAATCGGACCAAGTTGAACGGGATATTTGAGGCGCACTAAGACAATCTCCCCTTGCTTAATGCAGGGGAGGTCACATGCGATATCAATGGCTTACTGTCATTTGTGCTGCTTCGGTGCTGGCGCTTTCATTGTCGTCGCCTTCCTATCCAGAACCGGGCTGGCGTACTGGAAACATGGAGTCCATCGCGTGCCGAAAGCACGCAATCGGCCGCGCTCAAATGGGAACTCGGCTATCTCGCGTAAGCGGCTCGATTGCAGCGCAAATGTGTGCGAGGAGGCCAATCCGCTGTTCGGCAAACGTCCGTCGGCGAAGACGCTGATACTCACCAAGCTCGGTGGCGGTCTCGCCCATTTTGCACTCTTCAGTTATTTGAATAACCGCAATCGTCGAAGGTCGCGCTGCGCGCCGCCCAAATCAGCTTTGGTCTACAGGGCACTGTCGTTCTGGTGAATGCACGGATCACCTTTAAATGAGTTCGGGTTTCGTCGCAGTCGCCGTCAGGAATTCCGAATGGGGTCCCGAATTGGCTGAACTTATCTGCCCGTCGAGGCCAAGGCATGGGATCGTCCGGTTCCACATCAGCATAAGGATCAATTCCACCTGCAATCCGCCGGCTTTGCGCGGCCGTAAATGCAAGCGCGTCGGTGCGCGGGTGGAGACGGAGATTGTCGAAGCCGGCTTCGGCCAAGGCCCTCATGAAACTGACTTGATTGAATATGACAAGGTGTCTGGGCGGCTCCAGGCCTCTCCAATCCCGGCCGTAAAGCCGGTGACCGACCGCTTCGATATTTGGTGTGTCGACGAAGATCATACCTCCAGGACCCAATACAGCAAAAGCCATCTCGAGCAGGCGTGACGGGCTGTGGACATGTTCAATGACGTGACTCAACGTAACCGCGTCGAATTGGGACCTATGATCCAACCAGTCGGAAAGCATTGGGCGGACTTCGAACCCTCGTTTCTCTGCCTGCTTACGGGCCACGGGATCAGGCTCGACTCCAAATGCGCGCCAGCCTGCCCCCCGTGCCGCCTCAATGAAGGCACCATTCCCACAGCCGACATCGAGCAAGCGCAATGGCTTGCCACGAGGATTGGGCAGGTAGCGATAAGCCGCATCGATCGGCCATCTCAGCGGTGGAAAGAGCAGCGCGGCGACCCGTCCAAACCGCGAAGACGGCGCCAGCTTGGTGCCGTACCGCCAATTTCGATAGTCATTTCCCAGCTTGGCTCGAAGCTGCGCCAGTCGCGAAACAGCTGGCGCATCGACGCTTTCGTCATGGGTGTAATAGCTTGCGTAGGCCAAGCCGATCGTCGCCTCGTTCGGCCGCGGATCAAGATAGGCGCTGCGGCAATCGCCGCATTGCCACATCAACCAAGTTCCGGGCGCGGCGAAAAAGATTGTGTCGAACAAACCTTCGTGAAGAAGGATTTGGTGGGCGGATTTGCATAAAGGGCAGCGGCCAAGTTGTTCGAGGCCATTTGCAGGCCACGGCTGGATTGAGCGATGGATCGATTTCACTAGAGCTTGCCGTCGCCGACAAGGGTCAAGAATTCGTCGATCCGATCGCTTTGAAGATAGGGGATCGCGCGATCAATCCGCTCATCGGGCCAATCCCACCAGCGGATTGCGAGCAGCCGGTCTATGGTCTTGTCGGGAAAGCGAGCACGGAAAAGCCTGGCAGGGTTCCCAACGACAATCCCGTACGCTTGAACATCCTTCGCGACCACCGAGTAGGCGCCAATTACGGCCCCGTCACCCACTCGCACACCCGACAAAATCACGGCGCCCCGGCCAACCCAAACGTCGTTGCCGATTACGACGTCCCCTTTGGAATGGGGATGCCCAGTGATGTGGGCAAAACGAGGATCGAGGACGTTGAAGGGGTAGGTTGTCACCCAATCAGGCCGGTGCTCGCCGCCAAGGAAGATCGTGACGTCATCTGCAAATGAACAAAATGAGCCAATCTCAAGCTTGTTCGATGAGTCGTACTTGAGGATCGTCAGGCCTCCATAGCTTCGGCGGCCGATGCCTTCGTCAGTGAATTGGTCCGCAAGGTAGAATGGGTCCGAATTTCGCTTGAGAACGAAATCTCGCACGTGTGATAGGAAGCTGCGTATCATTGTGCGCAAAGCTAAGATCTATTCATTGGGTGAGCGCCCGCCGGTCTTCCAGGCTCGCAGAAATGGTAACAATCGCGCGGCCATTTGATCTACCTGCGGTGGCCTTTTGCGCCAGCCAATCCAGATTCCTGTCCCTAAGCTGGCGATGGCAAGCAATAGCCGACCAAGTCCAAGGGGCGGAAGGATGATCGACAACGTGATCGCCAGCGCAACTAGAGCGGCCTCCATCCCAAGCGGTTTCAGATCGCGACGGGAACTTCGATCAATGATGAAAAGTCCCAATGTATCGATGAGGCAGCGGAGCGACCATGCCAAGGCCGCTCCGGGAAGGCCGGCGACCCGCAACAGCAGGTAAAGCAACGCTCCATACGGCAGAATTTCCGAAATCAGGAGGTATGCGACCCAGTTGGGTCGGCCGCGCGCCAGGATGTGCGCCTGAACAATTCTGCCGAAGCTGTTCGTCCAAATTCCGAAAAGAAGGATGCATGCGATGGGCGCGGTCTTTGCACCCATTGATGCACCCAGCCAGAACGCGAGGAATGGCGGCGCTGCAGACACCATCAAAAGGACGGCAGGAGTTATGATGAACGCAAGTGCCGCGATTGACCCAGAACTAAGGCGTTGTGACTCGACGGGACTTTCCAGGGCGAAGTTCTGGAAATAGCGCGGAGGTCAGCGCCGCCGGAACGATCAGGATTTGCCAAACGAAGTTGAACGGCACGACGTAGATGGCGACTGCGGCCGAGCCGATGATCGCACCGATTACGAAGCGATCCCAAACGACCATTAGCGGACCGATCACATTGGAAACGGTCATCCAGCCGCCGTAGGTCGCCAGTCCCCGGATCACGCCCGTGCTCGGGCGAACCGGTTAGACGAGAGGGACCGCCTTTGCACTGGCCACCGCGAGCATCAACAAGACCGCCAAATTGACGCAAACCGTCGCGATCGCGAGGTTCGGCAGGCGCGGGCCGACAAAATAAGCGGTGGCAAGCGGCACAATCGCGACGCCAGTCGCACTGGCGCCGTTGATGAGGTTGAGAATGCCGAACCTTTGCCGGCCCTGAAGCGCGCCGGCGAGCACCCCGCCGGTCATCGAAAGGGGCAGCGCGAGGCCCAGCCATGGAATGGCCTGTTCGACTTCTGCCTGCAAGCCGGCGGGCGTCGCCGACAGGCGATCGAAGTAGAAACGGGCAAGGGTAATGACCAACAGGCTTCCGGCCACGGCCATCGCCAAATTCACGCCAAGCGCCGTCCACACCAATTGCGACCGGTCCCTGTCCGTTGCTTGTGCCATGGTGGCGAGCCGCTGCGTGACCGCGGGCCCCATCCCCAGGCTGAGGAAGCCGAGAAAGCCCAACAGCGTCCAAAAGATTGCGAGCAGGCCGTAGCGTTCGAGACCGATGACCTTGAGATAGAGCGGAACCGTGACCAGCGAGACGGCGAGCGGGACAACCGCGCCGGCGAAATTGTAGGCGGTGTGACGGGCGACGCTCATGAAGTCGGGGCTTAGACCAGCGCGTTCGGTGCGCCGCAACCCTCGGGCCGACCAACCAATTTCCAGCGCCAAGGTTGAAGCGGCGCTTTGCGCTCGCGGCGAGCGCCATGCGCCGCTAAGTGATCCGGCCCCAAGCCGACCGGAGGACCAGTGAGTTCCAAAAACCACCGCCGCTATTCGTCGCGCAAGCGCGTGCTGGTCACCGGCGGCGCCGGCTTTCTCGGCTCGCATCTGATCGACCGCCTGCTGGCCGACGGCCACGACGTGCTGTGCGTCGACAATCTGTTCACCGGGACCAAGGACAACCTCGCCCACCTCCATTCGGAACCGCGGTTCGAGTTCCTGCGCCACGACGTCACTTTCCCGTTGTTCGTCGAGGTCGACGAGATCTTCAATCTCGCCTGCCCGGCCTCGCCGATCCACTACCAGCACGATCCCGGTCCAGACGACCAAGACCTCGGTCCACGGCGCGATCAACATGCTCGGCCTGGCCAAGCGCCTCGGCTGCAGGATCCTCCAGGCCTCGACCAGCGAGGTTTACGGCGACCCCGACGTCCATCCGCAGACCGAGGATTATTGGGGCCACGTGAACCCGATCGGCCCGCGCTCCTGCTATGACGAAGGCAAGCGCTGCGCCGAGACGCTGTTCTTCGATTATCATCGCCAGCACGGCTTGCCGATCAAGGTCGCGCGGATCTTCAACACCTATGGCCCGCGGATGCATCCCGCGGACGGCCGGGTCGTTTCCAACTTCATCATGCAGGCACTGAGCGGCGAGGCGATCACGATCTACGGCGACGGGCGGCAGACGCGCAGCTTCTGCTACGTCGACGATCTGATCGACGGGCTGGTCGCGGCTGATGGGCAGCCCGGATGAGGTCACCGGGCCGATCAACCTCGGCAATCCGACCGAATTCACGATCCGCGAGCTTGCCGAGACGATCGTCGATATGACCGGCTCCAAGTCGCCGATCGTCGAGAAGCCGCTGCCCGCCGACGACCCTCGCCAGCGCCAGCCCGACATCGAGAAAGCGCGCAGCTTGCTTGGATGGGAGCCGAAGGTCGCGCTTCGCGACGGGATCGAGAAGACCATCGCCTACTTCCGCGAAGGCCGCTGAGCGATGTGCGGGATCGCCGGGATTCTCGCTGAAGGGGGCCTCGCCCCCGGGATCGTCGAGCGGATCCTGCAGCCCATCGCCCATCGCGGGCCCGACGACCACGGCATCTGGACCGATGAGGCCGCCGGTATCGGCCTTGGCCATCGCCGCCTGTCGATCGTCGACCTGTCGCCCGCCGGGCACCAGCCGATGCTTTCGGCGAGCGGGCGCTTCGTCATCACCTTCAACGGCGAGATCTACAACCACCATGAGCTGCGCAGGGCGCTCGAGGAGCAGGGCGCGGTTCCGGACGGCGGCTGGCGCGGCCATTCCGACATCGAGGTGTTCCTCGAGGGCATTGCCGCCTGGGGCCTCGACCGAGACGTTGCGGCGGAGCGTCGGGATGTTCGCCTTCGGCCTGTGGGACCGCAAGCAGCGGACCCTGAGCCTGGTCCGCGACCGGTTCGGCGAGAAGCCGCTATATTACGGCTGGGCGGGCAAGGACTTCCTGTTCGGGTCCGAGCTCAAGGCCCTGCGCGCGCATCCGCGCTTCGGCAGCGCCATCGACCGCCGGGCGCTCAAGCTGTTCGCCGCGCGGACCTACATCCCGGCGCCGCTGTCGATCTACGAAGGCGTGTTCAAGCTGCCGCCGGGCTGCGTCCTGACGCTGAGCGCGAGAGGGCGCGGCTCGTCCGCGATCCGATCCGCCGGAGGAGGGCAAGGCCGAGGACGGGCTCAGCCTCACGCGTTACTGGTCGTACCGCGACGTGGTCCGGCGCGGGCTCGACGACCCGATCGCCGACGAGGAAGAGGCGCTGGACGAGCTCGAGGAGGCGCTCGCGCGGGCGATCGGCGGCCAGTCGATGGCCGACGTGCCGGTCGGCGCGTTCCTGTCGGGCGGGATCGACAGCTCGACGATCGTCGGCGCTCTACCAGAAATATTCGTCGATCCCGGTGCGCACCTTCTCGATCGGGTTCGAGGAGGCCGCATTCAACGAGGCCGAGCACGCCAGGGCCGTCGCCGAGCATCTCGGCACCGTCCATCACGAGCGCATCGTGACCGTGCGCGAGACGCGCGACGTCATCCCGCTGCTGCCGGCGATGTACGACGAGCCGTTCGCCGACAGCTCGCAGATCCCGACCCACCTGGTCAGCCGCTTCGCCCGCGAGCAGGTCACCGTTGCGCTGACCGGCGACGGCGGCGACGAACTGTTCGCCGGCTACAACCGCCACTTCGCGGCGCCGCGCCTGTGGCAGCAACTGCAGAAGGTGCCGCAGCCGCTGCGCGTCGGCGAGCGGGTCGTCGCTCGGCAAATTGCCGTCGCAATTCTGGAGCGGGGTCGGCGGGCTTCTGCCCGGGCGCCGGCAGGCGCATTTCGGCGGCAAGGTGCAAAAGGCGCTGCGCGTCGCCGCCTCGGCCAGCAATTTCGACGAGGTCTATTGCTCGCTTCCTCGACGAATGGAGCCACGAGCCGTCGCCGGTGCTGGGTGGAGGCGGCGGGCGGCATGGCCTTCGATCTCGACATCGGCGTCGACGCTCCGGACGCGGTCCGGATGATGTATTGCGACGGCGTTTCCTATCTGCCCGACGACATATTGGCGAAGGTCGACCGCGCGTCGATGGCGGTCGCCTCGAGACCCGGGTGCCGTTCCTCGACCATCGCGTCGCCGAGCTCGCGGCGCGCATCCCGCTCGACATGAAAGTGCGCGGCGGACGGGGCAAGCACATCCTCCGCCAGCTGCTCGACGGCCTGGTTCCGCGCGAGCTGGTCGAGCGGCCCAAGGCCGGCTTCGGGATCCCGGTCGGACAGTGGATCAAGGGCCCGCTGCGGCCCTGGGCCGAGGACCTGCTCGACCCTGGCCGGCTGCGCGCCGAGGGCTGGTTCGACGCCGAGGCGTCGTTCGCGCCGCTGGCGCGATCATCTCAGCGGCGCGCGCGATTCGACGCCGGCCTTGTGGGCGATGCTGATGTTCCAGGCGTGGCTTCGGGCCGAGCGCGGAAGCGCCGCCGCGCGCGGCCTGAGCAAGGCCTTCCGAAACCATCAGAAGTCACTCTCCGTTAAGGGTGATTCGGCTATTTCGACAGTCGAATCAGGGAGGGGTTTGCGGAATGATCCGGGGTCTTGTGTGCGTGTTGGCGGGAGCGTCCGCGGCGGCGGCGAGCACTGCGGCCTGCGCCGCCTCGACCATGACCATCCCATCCTCGACCATGTTCGGCATGCGCGTCGTCGCGATCCACAACCAGGTTCGAATTGCCGAGGGAGTCGGCCCGGTCATGTGGGATCGGTCGCTGGCGGCAGCCGCGGACGCCTATGCGCAGCAGCTCGCGACCGGCGGAAGCTGGGGCCATTCGCCAAACTCATTGCGTGACCGGCCAGGGCGAAAATCTGTGGATGGGGACGCAGCGGTGCGTTCAGCGTCGACCAGATGGTCGGGGCGTGGGCTTCGGAGCGGGCGATGTTTCGTCGCGGCGCCTTCCCCGAGGTAAGCCGGACCGGGAACTGGCACGACGTCGGCCACTATACGCAAATGATCTGGCCAGGCAGCACTCGGGTGGGCTGCGCAATCCGGTCATCAAGCCGTAACGATTATCTGGTTTGCCGCTATTCGCCGGGCGGAAATGTCATGGGATTTCCGGTGCCTTAGGCAAAGCGTTGCTGAAAAGCGTCAAAGCGGAATTTGTCTTTGATCCAGCATGGTGACAAGCAACTTTCTTTTGGATAGTTCGTTGCGCGGCACAATGGGAAAGGTTGGACGGGAACCAGCCTTACTGCGCCGGGAGAGATGGTATGGGTGGCTTGCGAGTGAATCGTTATTTGGCGTGCGTTGTAGCCGGATCTCTCATCTTCAGTTCCTCGGCAGCAGTGGCCAGCACGCCGGTCGCGCGCGCTCCCGGTTCAGCAAATCGATCCCTGGGCCGCCTTGAGCGCCCTTAGCGGCGCTGCTCCCGCCGCCGCGCTGTGCGGTGCCGCGGCTGCGGCCGCGGCGATGCAACCCGCGCCGGGCTGCGTCCTTCCGGTGGTCGACGCCGCGCCCGTAGTCGCCGCGGCCGGTCCGCCGCCTCCGACTCCGGTCCCGCCGGTCGAACCGGTCGGTGGCGGCTTCGGCATCGATCCGCTGCTGGTCGGCGCTTGGTGTGCTCGTCGTTGGCGCGCTCGTCTATTTTCTGGTGATCAAGAAGAAGAAGCACCACAATGCCAGCCCCGACCTGAGGAGCTAAGCACATTCCGGTCTCACGCCTGATCAGAAGGGAAAGAGCGTCATGAAGTTTTGGCTTGTCGCACGGGTCGCCATCGGATTGACGGTCGTCGCCGGCGTGCCGGGAGTGGCTTTGGCCCAGGCCGGCTGGACCCCGGGTTCGGAGATCGTCGGCCAGTCGATCCAGGTCACGACCAACGGCGTCACCAATACCGTCTATCTCGATCCAGGCGGAGCGGCGCGGATCATCAGTCCGGCCGGCAATACGGTCGCTGGAACGTGGACCGCTGTCGGGCGGGCAACTGTGCCTGAGCACCGGCGGCGCGACCGAATGCTGGCCTTACACCGGGCCGTTCCAGGCCGGGCAGCCGCTGACTCTGACCAGCAATTGCAACTCGACGTCGACCTGGCTGGCCTCGGCGACCAACACGCCGGCGCCGCGCGCGGGGCGAGCGCGGCAAGTAAGCCGCAACCTTCAAGTCCGGTCTTCTATTCGCGGCTGCGTCCTTCGGGCGTGGCCGCGAACCGTTTGGACAGCCCCTCCAGCGACGCGTCGTGGTCAGGTCGAGGTGCAGCGGGGTGACCGACACGTAGCCGTCGGCGACCGCTTCGAGGTCGGTCGAATGGCCCGGCGTCTCGACCATCGGCCCGAGGCCGAACCAGTAATAATCGTAGCCGCGCGGATCGGTGCGCTGGACGATCCGCAGCCGCCCGTAGTCGCGCAGGCCCTGCCGGCAGACGCGGATCCCGCGCACCTCGTCGGGCGGCATCGCCGGGAAGTTGACGTTGACCAGGGTCCGCGCGCCCGATCTCGAAATCGAGCAGCGGCGCGAGCACCCGCTCGGCCCATGCCTCGGCGGCGGCGAACGGCACGGTGTCGCCCATGCCTTCGCGCGAATAGGCCTGGCTGAGCGCGATCGAGGGGACGCCGGCAAGCGCGCCTTCCATCGCCGCCGAGACCGTGCCCGAATAGGTCACGTCCTCGGCCAGATTGGCGCCGCGGTTGATCCCCGACAGGATCACGTCGGGCGGCGAATCCTTCATCACGTGGGCGAGCGCCAGCATCACCGCGTCGGTCGGGGTGCCGGTGACCGAGAAGCGGCGCTCGTCGTGCTTCCGCAGCCGCACCGGCGTCGGTCAGGGTCAGCGAATGGCCGGCGCCGGATTGCTCCTCGGTCGGTGCGACGATCCAGATGTCGTCGCTCAAGTTGCGCGCGACCGCTTCGAGCAGCCTCAGGCCGCGGGCGTTCACGCCGTCGTCGTTGGTCAGCAGGATGCGCATGCGTAAGGCCTATGGCCGGGGCGCATCGCCGCCGCAACCGCGGGGCGCCAAGGGGCGACATTGCGCCATATTTCGCAACATGTTGGCGATTTCTTCACTGGGCGCCATGTCAGTTCTTGTTAAGACTCTGGCGCCTAATTATAGGCCGCGGTTGGGGATGACCGACTTGCCCGGCTGTAAGTGCCGGGAAAGTCTGGAGTAATTTGCCTCCGGCTGCATCCGGTGGGGCGGCCGCAGCCAGGCGGCGGGCGTTGGGGCTTCCGGCAGGGGTGCCGGAGCCCATGTGCGGGGAGGGCATTGATGGCGACTGCACTTGTCGACCTTTATGGCGGCGACGATTTCGAACCTTTCGACCGGCTCATATCTGGCGGAGGGCTACAGCCCGTCGGACGACGAAGAGTTCATGTGCGCGAAGCACCGCGCCTATTTCCTGCGCAAGCTCAAGGCGTGGAAGGAAGCGATCATCGAGGAGTCGCGGGCGACCATGGCCCAGCTCCAGGTCGATTCGCTGCGCGAGCCCGACATCGCCGACCGCGCGTCGAGCGAGACCGACTGGGCGATCGAGCTTCGCACCCGCGACCGCCAGCGCAAGCTGATCGCCAAGATCGATTGCGCGATCCGCCGCCTCTACGAGGGCGAATATGGCTATTGCGAAGTGACCGGCGAGCCGATCTCGCTGGCCCGGCTCGAAGCGCGGCCGATCGCGACCATGACCCTCGAGGCGCAGGAGCGCCACGAGCGGATCGAGAAAGTCTCGCGCGACGACTGAAGGCGCCGCCGCGGGCCGGCCGGCGTCTAGTGCGCGTGGTGGCCGGCGAGTTCGTCCTTAATTCGTCAGCTTTTCTTTCTTCAGGCGGTGGAGAAGGTCTTCGTCGGGGTGGGAGCGATGCTCTTCCTCGTCGATCAGCGCGTGGAGCGCGGCATGCTTGGACTCGAGATGCCTCGACCTGTGCCTTGTCCATCGGTGCTCATTCCTTTCGTGACAGCGAGCGACAACCTCGCAATAAATCACGAATTCGCTGAATTTGTCTTGAGGCTTTGCTCGGCTCGCCGAGGCGGCTGCGCGCCTCGTCGCTCGCCAGGCCGTTCCGCGCGCGCCGCAGATGAAGTACAGACGCGAGCCGAATGAACGACGACGATCCGCGGCCCGGGCTCGACGCGCTTAAGGCCGAGCACCGCCGGCTCGACGAACTGATTGCGGCGCTGTCCGCCGGGCGGAGCGCCGATCAGCTCGAGCTCGCGCGGCTCAAGAAGCGCAAGCTCAGGCTCAAGGACCAGATCGAGCAGATCGTCGATTCGAACATTCCCGACATCATCGCCTGAGACTGTCCCGCTGAGGGACAGCGCGGACTGCGGGCGCGCCGGGCGGTCGACTTGGGCGTTTTCACGGCTAAGCAATGGTGGCAGTCATGTGCACGATGGACCGAATCGGACCCGTCGCAGCCTGAGGTGCGGATCACCTCGCGCCTGATCAACTCGCTCTACACCGAGGCGATGCTGCTCGCCGACGAGGCGCGGTCCTATTTCGACGACGCCGGCCGCGACGAACGCGCCGGTCTCGACCCCGTTCGCACGCGTCGGCTTCGCCTGCGAGTCGCTGAAGGTGACGACCCGGATCATGCACATCGTCGCCTGGCTGCTGACCCAGCGGGCGATCGAGTCGGGCGAGCTCAACATGGTCGGAGGGCGCCGGCCCGAACGGCGGCTGGGCCATGCGCAGGACAGCGATCCGGCGGTGGTCGATCAGCTGCCCGAAGCTGCGCGGCAGCTGATCAAGGCCAGCGCCGAGCTCTATGCGCGGATCAAGCGGATCGACGAAGGGCGGTCTCGAGGCCGAAGCGCCGCAAAGCCCGGCGCGCGCGCTGATGGGCCGGCTCGAGCGGGGCCTCGCCCAGGGCGAATAATCTAGCTCGCGCAGATGCGGGCCCTGGCCGCGGCATATTGATCCGCGAGCAGATCGAACGAGCTGCGCCGCGGGCTGGACGCGGTCGATGACGCCGATGCCCTGGCCCGATCCCCAGATGTCGCGCCAGGCCTTCGACTTGCTCGAGCCCTCCGAGCCGAACTTCATCGTGTCGAGATTGCCGGCCGCGAGGTCGTCCGGGTCGAGCCCGGCGGCGACGATCGACGAGCGCAGATAATTGCCGTGCACGCCGGTGAAGAGGTCGGTGTAGACGATGTCGGCCGCGCCGCCGTCGACGATCGCCTGCTTGTAGGCGTCGGGCGCATTGGCCTCGTCGGTCGCGATGAACGGCGAGCCGACGTAGGCGAGGTCCGCGCCCGCCGCCTGCGCCGCGAGCACCGCGCCGCCGTTGGCGATCGCGCCCGAGAGGATCAGCGGGCCGTCGAACCACAGGCGGATTTCCTGGAGCAGCGCGAACGGCGACCAGCGCCCGGCATGGCCGCCCGCGCCCGACGGCGACGGCGATAATCCCGTCGGCGCCTTTCTCGACCGCCTTCCGCGCGAAGCGGTCGTCGATGATGTCGTGCAGCGTGATCCCGCCCCAGCCGTGCACCGCCTCGTTGAGCTCGACCCGCGCGCCCAGCGAGGTGATGACGATCGGCACCTTCCACTTCGCGCACACCTCCATGTCGTGCTCGAAGCGGTCGTTGGAGCGGTGGACGATCTGGTTGACCGCGTAAGGCGCGGCGGGCGTGTCGGGATGGTCGCGGTCCCAGGCCGCGAGCGCCTCGGTGATCTCGTGCAGCCACTCGTCGAGCTTCTCGGCCGGGCCGCGCGTTGAGCGCCGGGAAGCTGCCGACGATCCCCGCCGTGCACTGCGCGATCACCAGCTTCGGGATTGGAGACGATGAACATCGGCGCGGCGATCACCGGCAGCCGCAGGTTCGACAGGATCGGGGGCAGGCTCAGCGCATCAGACCTTGTGATACTCGCGGTACCAGTCGACGAACCGCGGCACGCCTTCGTCGATCGTCGTTGCCGGATGAAAGCCGTGGTCGCGCTCGATCGCGCTGATGTCGGCAAAGGTTTCCCTGACGTCGCCGGCCTGCATCGGCTGCGGGTCGAGGAGCGCCTTTTTGCCGGTCGCCTCCTCCAGCAGCTCTACCACCCGCATCAGATCTTCGCGAGCGGTGGTTGCCGATATTGTACAGCGCATGCGGGGCGATGCTCCCGCCCGCCTTGGCCGCACCGTCGTCGGCCGGAGGACCGTCGAGGCAGGCGATCACCCCGCGCACGATGTCGTCGATGTAGGTGAAGTCGCGGCGCATCACGCCGCGGTTGTAGAGCGGCAGCGGCTCGCCGGCGAACAGCGCCCGGGTGAAGATCCACATCGCCATGTCGGGCCGGCCCCACGGCCCGTAGACGGTGAAGAAGCGCAAGCCCGGTCATCGGCACGCGGTACAGGCTGGCGTAGGATTCGCTGAGCAGCTCGTCGGACTTCTTGGTCGACGGCGTAGAGCGACAGCGGATGGTCGACGCGGTCCTCGACCCGGAACGGCAGGTTCTTGTTGCCGCCGTAGACCGAGGAGGAGGACGCATAGACGAAATGCCGCGGCCGCCGCTGCCGCGCGAGCTCGAGCATGTTGCAATGCCCGACGAGGTTGGAGCGGACATAGGCGGCCGGGTTCTCGATGCTGTAGCGCACGCCGGCCTGCGCCCCGAGGTGGACGATGCGGTCGAAGCCGTTGGCGTCGGCCAGGCGCTTCAGCGCGTCGGCGTCGGCGAAGTCGACCCGCTCGAAGCGGAAGCGCTCGCCGAAATGCTGCGCGAGGCGATCGAGGCGGGCCTGCTTGAGCGCGGGGTCGTAATAATCGTTGAGGCTGTCGATGCCGACGACCTCATCGCCGCGATCGAGCAGGGCGCGCGCAGTCGCCGCTCCGATGAAGCCCGCGGCTCCGGTGACAAGGACGGACATGGCCGGGCCATAGGGGCGGGGCCGGTGCGGTCAAAGTGAAAATCGGCGCGGGTGCGCTCCGGCTCATGGGCGCCCGTAATGGCACAGGATGCGCCTTGCACTTGACGCGATGGCCCATGCGGAGCGAAAAGGGCGGCGGAACCGAGCCGAGCCTTTTTAGGGGGGCAAAGCGGCCGTGCATTCAGTTTTCAAGGCAGGCTCCGCCGCGGGCGGAAGGTCGCGCGTGCGCGGGCGAATCCTCCTGCTTGCCGGAGTGGGCGCGCTCGCGTCTCTCGCGATCACCGCCGCCGTCGCTCTGCCGTCGCGCTCCGCGGCGACCGCGCCCGTCCGCGTGGCGCTCCCGCCGGTCGCCGATCAGGGCGCAGTCATCCCGCCGCATGAGGCCGAAGCGCCGCAACCCGCGGCCGACATCGGCGCCAGGCGCTTCACCGGCCGGGTCGGCGCGGACATGTCCCACTCGCTGCTGGCCGCCGGAGTCCCCGAGCGCCAGGGCCGCGAATATATCGCCTTGCTCGCCCGCGCGATCGACCTTGCCGGCGGGCTCACGCGTCGACGACCGCTTCGACCTGGTGATCGAGCGCACGCCCGACGGCAAGCTCGCCCGCCTGCTCTACGCCGGCCTCGACCGCGTCGGCCGCGCCGACGTCGAATTGTTGAAATGGACCGACGGCAAGCAGGTCATCTGGGTCAATGCCGACGGCGTCGGCGGCGAGAACAGCCAGGGCATGCGCATGCCGGTGTCGGGGCGGGTGACCAGCGGCTTCGGCGAGCGCTTCCACCCGATCCTCGGCTACCAAAGGTTCCATGCCGGCCTCGACCTTGCCGCCACCTTCGGCAGCCCGATCGTCGGCCGCCGCCGACGGCCGCGTGGTCTCCGCCGGCTGGCACGGCGGCTACGGCCGCCTCGTCGCGGTGATGCACGGGGGCGGGATCGAGACTCTCTACGGCCACATGAGCCAGATCGCCGCCCGGCCGGGCGAGATGGTCCGCCAGGGCCAGGTGATCGGCTATGTCGGCTCGTCGGGCCTGTCGACCGGCCCGCACCTCCATTACGAGGTCCTGAAGAACGGCCGCCCGGTGAACCCGCTGTCGGTCAAGCTCGCGGGCGGCCCGGCGCAGCTCGAAGGCGAGAAGCTGCACGCCTTCCACGACGCGCTGCGGGCGCTGCTGGTGCTGAAGGCTTCCTAAAGAACCTTCGTATGGCATCACCGCCGGTATCGACGCGCGTTGCCGCGCTCACTGCATTTTCGCAGTCCTTTGCCGTGAAGAAGGTCTGGCTCGTAATTCTCGCAGTCGCGCTTGCTCTGCGGCTCGTTGCTCTCTGGTTGACATGGGGCCGCGGCTACGTCGGCGATCCGGCGGCTTACATGACGCTCGCGCACAATCTGATTGCGGGCCACGGTTTCGGTTTGTTCGGTCACGGCATGGAGCAAAAGGCGCTCTTTCCACCGCTGTATCCGTTCCTGCTGGCTGCCGTGGGAAGCGTTTTCCCGCTGAACCAACCGACAATCTTCGCCCTCAATTTCGCGATCGACCTGGCCGCTGCATGGGTGATTGCCCAGCTTGCCCGCGAGCTTGGTTTCAAACCGCTCCTGGCCGTGGCGATTTACCTCCTGTGGCCGAGCAATGTCCTGTTCGTCTCAACCCCGAACAAGGAAGGCCTGACATCTCTTCTCTGTGTCCTTGCCGCATGGTTCGCGGTCAGGAAGGCACCTGTCCGTTTCGGGCTTGCGTCCGGCCTGCTAGCCCTCACTCAACCCGGACTGGCAACTCTTCCCGCATTCTTCGCAATCCTGCTGCGCGTTCCAATCCTCGTCTCAGCCGGAATTGCCGCCCTCGTCATGCTGCCTTGGTGGATAAGGAATTACATCGTGCTCGGGACGTTCGTTCCGCTGACCACCGCCAGTGGCGCGAGCCTGTGGGAGGGCACTTTCAGCCCGAATGGCTACTGGCTTGTCCCGCCTAAGCGCCTGCTGGTCGGCGACGAGTTGCGTTTCTCTCAAGTCTCGGCCGCTGAGGCGTGGGCGTGGATAAAGGCGCATCCCTCGGAATACGCCCGGCACATCCTCGGCAAGCTTGTCAGAGCCTTTGGCAATGGCTGGTGGCCTATGGACCGGCTGACCCGCATGGATCTTCCGCGCCCGGCTCTGTTCGTTTTCGCACCCATTTCGATTGCACTGACTGCGACCCTGACCTCTCTGGGCATAGCCGGCGGGATTGTCGCTCGCTCAATCGTTGGGAAGCTGCTGCTCGCCTGCCTGTTCAAATGGCGTTGGTCAGTCTGTGGTTCGAGTTTTCCGAGCGTCACACCTATTTCGCGATACCATTCCTGGCGCTTGGGATTTAGGTGCTTTGGGCCTCTCGCTCGGCCCCGGTCATTAGCGGGAAGAACTCAACCTTGCCATCAGGACGCGCTGCTGGTGCTGAAGGCGTCCTGAAGAAATTTCGCATGGCATCGTCACCAGTATCGACGCGCGTTGCAGCGGTTATGGCTCTGCTAAGAGCTTTCGGCCGTCTCGTGATGCGATTGTAAAGATTTGCCGAAATTTGATCGGAGATCACGTGCATTTTATGCGCTTGTGGCAGCTTCAATCCTTCTTACGTCGCTAAGTTTGTCCGCCACCGGGATCGACGTTTCCCGCGCACTTCAGTTTGATTCAGCTATCTTTGCCTGTTTCTTCATCTTTGTCGCAACCATGCTACGCCGAGGCGGACGGGAACGCATCAGCACCGGCCTTGAGACGATTGCCCTATTGGTGGTGATGGCCGTTGCGCTCGTCGGCCTCCAATACCCGTTGGCAGCTGTCTCGGGGCCGATGGTTGATGCCGCGCTACTTCGGGCCGATCGAGCCATGGGCTTTGACTGGTTGGCCTTTGCTCGCCTTTTCCACGACCCGGCAGTTCTTGACCTGCTAAAGAGGGCATATCTGTCGATGTCATTGCAAGGGGCGCTTGTACTCGCCGTTTTGTCATGGCGAGGCGACATGACACGAGCGTGGCAATTCGCCACAGCGACCTTCGTTCTCTTTTTAGTGTCGGTTTTACTGTTTCCGATCTTCCCGGCGGATGGACGCTTCGTTCTTTGCGGACTGAGACCGCCAGACATTCCGGTCATCGGAAATTTCTGCCTCTATGGGCCGGTCCTGCACCATCTGAAAGACGGCAGTTTACGGGTAATCGATCCATCAATGGCGGTGGGCATGGTGACTTTTCCGAGTGCGCATGCGGCCGCCGGCTTGCTGCTTATCTGGGCGGTATGGCCAATCCGCCTGTTGCGGCTGCCCTTCGTGATACTGAACATTGCGCTTTGTGTTGGGGCGATTGTGATCGGGTCTCATTATCTGATCGACATCTGGGGAGGAGCGGTGGTCGCAGCGGCAAGCATTTTCGCCGCCAGGAAGCTGGTACGCTCTTCGCCCGGAACCTTGGCGTCTGCACAAGCATTTACCTGATCTCAGCATGGCCGTAATCTACCGCCACCGCGTCCCCGCCTAAGCCGCTTTCACGCGCAAGCCGCGAAGGCGCGAAGAGAAACATGTTTCACACGAAGGCACGAAGGACACGAAAGACACGAAGAGCGTCGATGAAGCGGGTGCGGCAGCTTTGATTTGCTAACGTTGCCGGGTGGTCAGCGTGCGCGTGTTGTTAGCTGCCGTTTACCCAATCCTCAGCCTCTTCGTGTCCTTCGTGCCTTCGTGTGAACCCCTTCCTTTCCCGAGTTTGGGAATTGTCATGAAAGCGCAACGAAAACCGCCGCTTGACGCCGTGGATGCTTGTGTCCGGAGGACGACAGTCTGTCCCGGAACGGGACGAATTCATGAAATCCGCGCGTTTGCGGGGCACCCTTATCTAAAGATAATAGTCTGCGAAATCAGTCACTTACATGGGCGTACTTCAACGAAGATGGTTAACAACAGTTAAAAAAGGACCGTTGACATTCCGTTAACCCGGGCGCAGCAATTCAGTCGCTGAGCGCTCGGGGGCGACAGCCATTTGCCGGTTCTACTCGGTTCCATCCGGCGATGGCCGTGGGAGTTTTGCGTTTCCTCCCTCCGACATACGCGAAGCTATGTAGCCCGTGCCCGGGGAAGGGTCGCGGGTCTTAGGGAAGGAATTGTGACATGAAGACTTTCATTAACATGCTGCGCGACGATTCGGGCGCCTCGGCGGCCGAATATGCGCTGATCCTGGCGATCATCGGTGGCGCGATTGCGCTTGCCGCGATCGGTCTTGGTGGTGCCGTTTCGGGCGCGATGAATCACGCTTCGAATTGCGTTACAACGCCTGGCTCGACTGCCTGTAACTAAGCAAGTGGTTTGTTGGGCGGAGCTCGGCTCCGCCCAACTTCCATCGTGAAGAATATGCTCTCCGATTGTTGCGGAGCTTCCGCTGCCGAATATGCCCTGATCCTCGCGATTATCGGCGGGGCAATCGCGCTTGCCGCAATCGCTCTGGGCGCATCGATCTCCATTCGATTAAGCGCGCAGACAACGAGATCACTAACTGCGGGGGCGGGTGCTAATCGCAGCTTACGCGTGAGTCTGATTTAAGTTATTGTAATCGCGTGGGGGGTTTGGACGATGATATGAATCGTCAATCGCTGATCGCGCTCGGGATTGCGATCGTTCTCGGGCTCGTGGCGGTCTTTATCGCCAACATCTATCTGACCGCGTCGCAAAAGCGCGTCGAGCTGAGCGGGACGACCAAGGTCGCGGTCGCCGCGGTGCCGATGGCCTTCGGCGTCGACGTCACGCCGGACAAGGTCCGCTTCGTCGATTATCCCAACGCCAGCATCCCGCCGGGAAGCTTCAACAACGTCGCCGCAGCTGCTGCCCGCCGGGCAAGCGGCGCGTCGCGCTGCTGCCGATCAGCGTCAACGAGCCGATCCTTGCGACCAAGATTTCCGGCGACGGGCCAGGGCGCGTCGATCGCCGCCCTGCTGCCCGACGGCATGCGCGCCGCGACGCGTCCGCATCAACGACGTGTCCGGCGTCGCCGGCTTCGTCCAGCCCAACGACAGCGTCGACGTGCTGATCACCCGCCAGATCGCCGGCGCCGACCGCAACGCGCAGGTGACCGACGTCCTGCTCCAGAACGTCCGCGTCATCGCCATCGACCAGGAGGCGAAGAATGCCGACGGCACGCCGAAGGTCGCGCAGACCGCGACGCTCGAAGTCACTCCGCTCGACGCCCAGAAGCTCGCGCTGGCGCAGCAGGTCGGCAGCCTCAGCCTGGTGCTGCGCAAGCCCGGCGAAGCAGAACAATCCCGGTCGTCGAGACGGTCAGCCTGAACGACCTGCGCTACAACATCTACGGCGGCGCGCGCTATCCGGCGCCGGCGGTGGTCGGCGGCTTCGGCGGCGCGATCGCCGGCGCGATCGACAGCGTCAGCGGCGCTGATCGCTCGACGACTGCGCCGCGCCGTCGCGCAGGCCGTCGCGCGAGGCCGGCCGCGCCGGCCGACAGCGACCGAGCATCGAAGTCGTACCGGGGCACCAAGAGCAACCAGTATGAAGGTGGGGGGTTATGGCTCGTAAGAGCTTTCGAAGGGCGCGCGCTCGCCGCCGCTGGCCGTCGCCGGCGCTGGTCGCCTGCGCCAGCCGCGCCCAGGCGCAGATCAGCGTCGCCGACGGCGTCCACGCCGGCGAGCTCGCCGTGCCGGTCAACAAGAGCCAGGTGCTGCGCGCCGACCGGCCCTATGCCAAGGCGCTGATCGGCAATCCCGAAATCGCCGACATCCTGCCGCTCACCGACCACTCGCTCTACGTGCTCGGCAAGAAGACCGGGACGACCAGCCTGACGCTCTACGACCGCCGCAACCTGCTGATCGCGGTGCGTCGACGTGGTCGTCGGCCCCGACGTCATCGACCCTCAAGCGCCAGCTTTCCGAGCTGATGCCGGGCGACGACGATTTCGGCGCGCATGTCGAACGATTTCGTCGTCCTCGAAGGCATCGTCTCGAACGCCGTCGCGGCCGACCGGGCGGTGCAGATCGCCGAGACCTATGCGCCGGGCAAGGTCGTCAACCTGCTGTCGCTCGGCTCGGCCCAGCAGGTCATGCTCGAGGTCCGCTTCTCCGAAGTCAAGCGCTCGGCGCTGAAGCAGATCGGGCGTCAACTGGGACGTCGGCGAGCGACGGCGGCAAGCTCAGGCGGCGTCGACCGGCGGCGGCATCCGACGCCACGTCACCGATCGTCGGCGGCGACCACGACCACGACGGCCGGGCAGCCGTCTGGCGCATGGCGCGATCATCGACAGCTTCGGGATCATCTCGCGCGCGTTCCGCGGCGTTCGGCGAGAATTTCAACGTCACCCTCGACGCGCTCGAGCGCAAGGGCGCGATCACGACGCTCGCCGAGCCGACCCTGGTCGCTCTGTCGGGCGAGACCGCGAGCTTCCTCGCCGGCGGCGAATTCCCGGTGCCGGTCGTTCAGAGCGGCGGCGGCGGCGGCAGCGGCAACGGCAGCACACGCGATCACGGTCGAGTGGAAGCCGTTCGGCGTCAGCCTCGCCTTCACTCCGACGGTGCTGGCCGACGGCGTGATCAACATGGTCGTCGCGCCGGAAGTCAGCTCGATCGACCCGACCGCGTCGATCGTCATCAACAATCTCACCATCCCGGGCCTGCAGACCCGCCGCGCCAAGACCGTGGTCGAACTTGCGCGACGGCGAGAGCTTCGCGCTGGCCGGCCTGATCCGCAAGGATTTCCAGGACACGATCCGCCAGGTCCCGCTGCTCGGCTCGATCCCGATCATCGGCACGCTGTTCCGCTCGACCGGCTTCCAGAACGAAGAGACCGAGCTGGTGATCATCGTCACGCCGCGGCTGGTCCGGCCGGTGCGCGCGGGCGCGCTCAAGGCGCCGACCGACCGCGTCGGGCCGCCGAACGAGGCCGACCTGCTGCTCAACGGCCGGACCGACACCGGCGTGCCGCCGTCGTCCGCGCCGTTCGTCACTCCCGCTCCGCCGCCGCCGCCGCCGATCGGTCGCTCCGCCGTCCGGCGGCGGCGGAATGGCGCAGACCAAGCCGATCGGTTTCGAAAAGGATTATGGCCATGTCCTCTAAGCGTCTGACGATCGTCGCCGCTGGCGTGCTCGGCGCTTGCTGCGCGTGCAACACGGCGAACCAGAACATCGGCGATGAAGATCCGGCGTTCGGCGAAGCGGTGAAATACAATGCCGCGGTCCAGACCATCAATCCGGACCCGGTCTATGCCGCCGGCGCGGCCCAGCCGGGCGACAACGGCGACGAAGGGCGCGGCGGCCGTCAAGCGCTACCGCACCGACGCGGTCAAGCAGGTCGAGGCCATGCAGACCACGACCGGCGGCGGCGCGTCGGGCGGCTCGGCGGCCCGCGCTGAGGATGAGGATGATGCGGCGCGTCGGTCGACAATCTCTGCAGGAGCTGAACGCGGCGCCGTCGCGCCGACCGTCGCGCTGTCGCTGTTCGCGCTGATCGCGGTCGGCGGGATCGCCTTCGATTATGCGCGCCTGGCGTGCCTGGACACCGAGCTGCAGGACGCCGCCGACCAGGCCGCGCTGGCCGCCGCGAGCCAGCTCGATCAGACCAGAGCGGCTCGATGCGAGCGCGCGACCGCCGCCGCGCAGTCGCTGCTCACCAACCGCACGCTGATGGCCAACGATGCGAATGCGCAGCGGCACGGCCGTCACCATTCCGACCGTCGATCTTCTATACGACCAAGGCCGACGCCGAGAACAACACGAACGGCTTCACCGACACGTCACCAACTTCGCCGACGCCAATTTCGTCCGCGTCGTCGTGGCCGCGCGCCGGGCGCGCTATGCGCTGACCCCGATCGTCGGCGCGTTCACGTCGGGCGACATTTCGGCGCGGAAGCGGTCGCGGGTCTCGGCTCGGCGATCTGCAAGGTCCCGCCGGTGATGATCTGCAATCCGGCCGAGCCGGACAGCAACACCAACGTCGAACTTGCCTTCAATCGGCAATGCTCTGCGGGCCATGGCCTGCGGCTGATCTCGGTCGGCAACGGCAACACGGCCTGGGCTCCGGGCAATTTCGGCTATCTGGACACCGGCTCGTCGACCTCCAACCCGAACGTCGAGCTCCGCCAGGCCTTGGGCTGGACGACTGCGCCGGGCGACTGCTCGGGGCTCAGACGGCGTGAGACCCGCACCGGCGCGGGCACGCCGGTGACCCAGGCGCTCAACACGCGATTCGACATTTACGACAAGCCGAACACCGGCAACGGCAATTCGGCCTCCTGCCCGACTGGGAGTTCGTGCCCGCCGTCGATCAACACGGTCAAGGATGTGCTTCGCAAGGGCAATGCCGGCAACGGCAGCAAGTGCGGCTTTGCCAACAACGAGTGGGAATTGCCGACAAAACAGCTACCTTCCAACATCTGCGGCAGACCTCGATCTCACGCAACCCGGCCAACGTACCCCGATGCGATGGGCTATCCGCGCGACGAATGCCACGCCATCTCGATCAACGGGTCGTGCACATACAACAGCATCACGCCGGCAAAGATCGGCAATGGCACCTGGGACCGGAACGCCTATTTCCAGGTCGAATTACGGCTGGACGCAGCACGGCATTGGCCGAACATACATCAACAGCGGCGTAAAGCCCGATCTCGACCAGCACTCCGACGCCGCTACCAGGTCTATCTGTGGGAAATCGCCAATCGCGGGACGACGATCGGCGGCGAAGACCATCCTTGGCGATCGCCAGGTCGGCGGTACCCAGCCCAGCACGCCGGTTTCCCATCGCCAGCCGGTATGTTCGCCGCTGCAGTCTACCGCCAGTAACGGGGTCGTTCCGGGCGGCACGAACGTCGACCGGCGGCGGATTTCGGCAGCTGTTCTCAATTGCCATGCATATGACGTTCATGGCGGCGGCGGCACCGTCTATCCGGTGCTCAAATGGATCGAGTTGTTCCTGGTCGAGCCTTCGCTCCAGCGACCCAACACAGATGCGAACGACGTCTATGTCGAGATCATCGGCGAAACGTCATTGGGCGCCGGGTCGACCGCGGGTCAGGTGGTTCGGCGCGACATGCCGTACCTGGTCAAATGATCCGGCGCGTTCGCCTTGCTCGCTGCACCTCGGGCGCAGCTGCCGCGGAGATGGCGCTCGCGCTGCCGATCCTGCTCGTGCTGCTATTCGGCAGCGCCGAGCTCGGCAATTATTTCATGAACGAGCATATCCTGGTCAAGGCCGTGCGCGACGGCGCGCGTTATGCCGCCCGCCAGGATTTCTCTTCTTCTCGGCTTGCACCGGCACCCCCACCGGAACCGTCGCCGCCGACACCAAGGCCGTCGTCATGACGGGGCTCGTAAGCGGCGGGACGAACAAGCTGCGCAACTGGAACGCGACGACGATCACCGTCACCGCGAGCTGCGCGACCACCGCCGGGACCACGACGCTCGGCGGCATTTATACCGGCAACAAGAATTCGAGCGGCACGCTGATTGGCGCGCCGATCGTCACGGTCAGCGCGACGGTCCCGTACAGCCCGATCCTCCAGGCGTTCGGGTTCACGGGCAGGGGGTACAATCTCAACGCCACGCAACAGGCCGCGGTGATGGGGATATGATCGTTCGCGTCCCCTCGAAAAGCCTCCTTAGGGATCGCAGCGCGGCGAGCGCGGCGGAGTTTGCGCTCGTCCTTCCGCTACTGCTGTTGTTTTTGTTCGGAATTATCGATGCCGGCCGCTTCATGTGGGAGTATAACAAGGCCGAGAAGGCCACCCAGGTTGGGGTTAGAGAGGCGGTTGTCACGGACGTGATCCCGGGCGGTTTGGCGACCGCCAGCTATGTCGGCCAGACGGTCGGCGGCACGTCTTGACGCAGGGCGATCGGATTCCGGCCGCGGCCCTCGGAACGCCTCACATGCTCGAGCGACGGCATGCAGCTGTCACCGGGACGCCGCCCGTGCTGCGGACGAACAGTGAACTCGACGGCCTGCCTTCGACCGGCATCGTGACCCGGATGCAGACGATGAAGCCGGATATCACGGCGGCAAACGTGCGGATCGACTATAGCGGCTCGGGACTGGGATTTGCCGGCGATCCCAATGGGATGGAGATCGCCCCGCTGGTAACGGTCCGCCTGACGGGCATGCAGTTCGTGCCGCTGACCGGCTTCATGTTCGCGACCCTCAACATGCCCGGTTTCAGCACCACGATGCCGGCGGAAGACTTCAGTCGGAACTCAATCGAATTAGGATAGATGCAGTGAGCGTGATCAACCCCAACGAGACTGCAAGGAACTGGCAGGCGAGCAAGCGCGAGTCGGCGGTGCAGCTCTATTTGAGCGGCGTCGAAGGCGATTCCGCCGACCTCGTCGGCACCCGCGTCGCGGGTTTCCCGCTCAGCCTCAACGTCGTTCCGGTCACCGACTGGATCGACCCGGAGGAGCTGTCCGGCGCGGTCGCGGCAATCGTCCAGGTCGATGCCTCGACGCCTTCGTCGATCAAGCGCTTTCAGAAGCTCGCCCAGACCGTGGCCACTCCGCTGATCGCGGCCGCTTACGATCCGCCGCTGGCACTGGTCCGCTCGCTCGTCCGCGCCGGCGCCCACGATGTCGTCCCGCTGCCGCTAAACATCGAAGATCTCGAAACGTCGTTGGCGCCGATCCGCGAGGAGCTTGCGCGGAAGGCCAACGAAACCGTGGTCGGCAGCGGCAAGATGGTCAGCGTGATCAAGAGCGTCGGTGGGGTCGGCGCGACGGCGCTCGTCAGCCAGCTCGCGATCCGGTTCGCCGGAGAGCGAGGCGGGCGCCAGCGCGAAGCCTGCCTGATCGATCTCGACGTCCAGTTCGGCGATGTCGCCTTCCAGCTCGGCCTGCGCCCCCAGCTGACGCTGGCCGACCTGCTCGAGGCCGGAGCGCGGCTCGACGGCGATTTGCTCAGGGCAACGACGACCGAGCATCGCAGCGGTCTCAAGGTCATTGCCGCGCCGCCGGAAATGATGCCGCTCGAGGGCTTGTCCAACGACCATCTGATGCAGATCGCCGAGCTTGCAGCGCGCGAGTTCGGCACCGTCTTCATCGACCTTCCGACCAACTGGACCAATTGGTCGCTGTCGCTGGTCGCCCGTTCGGACCTGGTCCTGCTGGTCACCGAGCTGACCGTTGCCGGCCTCAACCGCGCCAAGCGCCAGCTCAACCTGCTCGAATCGCAGGATCTGGGCGGGCTCGAGGTCAGGGTCGTCGTCAATCGCTACGAAAAGAGCCTGTCGCGCACGATCCGGCCGGCCGATGTGCGCGAAGCCCTGGGCCGCGACATCTCCTACACCGTCAGCAACGATTTCGCGCTGATGCGAGCGGCAATCGACCGCGGGGTGCCGCTCAGCGAGCTGAAGCGGAAGAGCGCGCTCGCCAATGATCTCGATGCGCGTGGCCGCCGGCACTTGCCGCCGCGCTCGGCCGGGATCGCTGAGTATGTGGCAGGTCCGCAAACCCGCACGCGGCGTCGGCCCGGCATCGGCCGAGAAGCTCCAGGAGGAGCTCGAAGAGCGCCGGCTGGTCACGGTCGGCGACGCCGGCGCTTTCGCCAAGCGCGACGTGCATACCGACCTCAAGGTCGAGCTTCACCAGCGGCTGCTCGACGTCATCAACCTGTCAGGCGCTCGACAAGATGTCGCGCGCGCAGATCGAGGCCGAAGTCGGCGACATCGTCGCCGAGGAGCTGGCCAAGCAGAACCACGCGCTCAACCAGGCCGAGCGCAAGCAGATGGTCGCCGATGTTCTCGACGAGCTCCTGGGCTTGGGGCCGCTCGAGCCGCTGCTCAAGGACCCGACCATCACCGACATCTTGGTCAACGGCCACGCGCGCGTGTTCGTCGAGCGCTACGGCGTGCTCGAGCCGAGCCCGATGCGGTTCAAGGATGAGAAGCATCTGCTTCGGATCATCCAGAAGATCGTCTCGGCGATCGGCCGCCGGATCGACGAATCCTCGCCCATGGTCGATGCGCGTCTTGCCGACGGCAGCCGGGTCAACGCGGTCGTCCCGCCGCTGGCGCTCGACGGCTCGTTGCTCTCGATCCGCAAATTCGCGCGGGTTCCGATCAGCCTCGAGCGGCTGATCGAGATCGGCAGCGTGCCCATCCAGGTCGCCGAGCTTCTGAAGGCGGTGGTCGGGTCGCGCCGCAACGTCCTCATTTCGGGCGGCACCGGCTCGGGCAAGACCACTTTGCTCAACGCCATGTCGGCCTTCATCGACGAGCGCGAGCGGATCGTGACGATCGAGGATTCGGCCGAGCTACAGCTGCAGCAGCAACACATCGTCAGGCTCGAAACCCGTCCTCCGAACATCGAGGGCAAAGGCGAAGTGACCCAGCGCGACCTGGTCAAGAATGCGCTGCGCATGAGGCCCGACCGGATCATCCTCGGCGAGGTTCGCGCCGGCGAGGCCTTCGACATGCTCCAGGCGATGAACACGGGCCACGAAGGCTCGATGACCACGGTCCACGCCAACACGCCGCGCGACGCACTCTCGCGCGTCGAGCAGATGATCGGGATGAGCGGGATCGACATCCCGGCGCGTTCGGCACGATCGCAGATCGCCTCGGCCATCCATGTCATCATCCAGGTCGCGCGGCTTGCCGACGGACGCCGCAAGCTCACCAGCGTCTCCGAGCTCACCGGAATGGAAGGCGAGGTCGTGACGATGCAGGAGATATTCCGCTTCCGTCAAACCGGGGTCAGCGGCGACGGCCAGGTCCAGGGCAAGTTCGAGGCGACCGGAATCCGGCCGCGCTTCCTCGACCAGGTCATGGCGCACGGGATTTCCCTGTCGCCCGATCTGTTTCGCCCCGACGCGAAGTTCGACGCATGAACCCGACCTGGATCCGCGCTCTGGTCCTGGTGTGCATCTTCGCCGCCGTCGTCCTTGCGGTCGAGGCGCTGGTTGCCTGGATGGCGAGCAACCGCGCCGAGGGCAGAGCGATCAACCTCAGGCTCAAGATGATCGGCCGCGGCCAGACCCACGGCGAGACGATGAACCTGCTGCGGCGGGCCAGCTCCTCCGTGCCAGACGGCCTGCCGCCTGTGATCGACCGCCTCGCGCGCAAGCTCGAACGGATGCTGATGCAGGCCCAGGTGACCATGGCGACCGGACGGTTGATGCTGATCGTCCTGATCGCGCCGATCGCTCTGTTCTTCCTGCTGATTCTGGTGATGACCACGTCGGGGATAGGCATCGGGGTCGGCCGGTTGCTGATTTCCGCGACGTTTGCCGGCGCGCTTGGCGCCGCGCTTCCGTTGATGTTCCTCAATTTCAAGGCGACCCGCACCCGCAAGAAGATGCAGGAGCAGTTTCCGGTCGCGCTCGACGTGTTCGTTCGCGGGCTTCGCGCAGGTCACCCGATCGCGGCGGCACTCGATTTGCTGACGACCGAAATGCCCGATCCGATCGGCAGCCAGTTCGGCCTTGCCGTCGACGAGGTTACCTATGGCGCCGAGCTTCGCGATGCGCTGCAGAGCATGGCGGAGCGATGGGATTTGGACGACATGCGGATGTTCGTGGTGTCGCTGTCGGTGCAAAACGAAACCGGAGGCAATCTCGCTGAAATCCTCGAGAACCTGTCCAAGGTGATCCGCGAGCGCCAGTCGATGATGATGAAGGTCAGGGCCCTTTCGAGCGAGGGGCGGATGACCGCGATCATGCTGACCGTGCTTCCGATCTTCACCTTCACCTTGTTGTTCCTGCTCAACCCCGCATTCTTCCTCGACGTTGCCGGCGATCCTTATTTCGTGCCTGGCTTCATCGTCCTTATCATCATGTATTTCATAGGTTTTTTTACCATCCGGAAGATGGTGGATCTGAAGGTTTAGCGCGATGCTCGAACTCCTCGCCGACAATGCCTTGCTGCGCATGCTGCTGCTGGCGATCCTGTTCGCGGTCGTCGCCGCCGGCGTGTTCGTCGCTGCCCAGGCCATCGCTACTCGTCAGGTCACTCGCCGTCGCTTGATCGAGGAAAGCCCGAGGGTCGGAGGCGGAACCCAGACGATGGGGTCGCTGAGGACCGAACGGGTCGAAAGCGCGTGGCTCAAGCTGGTCAATTCGATCGAGACGTCGGGCCTCAGCCTGGTCGACACCAAGGACGAGGCGCTGCGCCAGAAGCTGGTCGCGGCGGGCTTCACCGCGCCTTTTGCGCCGCGCGTCTACACCCTTGTCAGGCTCGTCTCGGTGGCCGGCCTGCCGCTGCTCGTCATGACGTTCTTCTGGCTGTCCGGGTCGAGCCCGAGCGTCACCAAGCTCTATTTCTCGCTGATCATCGCCGCGGCGATGGGCCTGTATATCCCCAGCCTGCTCATCCGCGTGCGAGCAGATCGCCGCCAGCAGGAATTGATCAACGGCTTCCCCGACGCGCTCGATTTGATGCTGGTGTGCGTCGAAGCCGGTCTGGGCCTGGAGGCGGCATTCGCCCGCGTGGGCATGGAAATCACGACTTCGCACCCGAGGCTCGCCGAGCAATTTGGAGCGGTGGTGCTCGAGCTTCGCGCCGGGCGCAGCCACGAGGACGCGCTTCGCCGGATGGCAGACCGCGCCGGGGCCGACGAAATCCGCGCCTTTGCGACCTTGCTCATCCAGTCGACCAAGCTCGGCTCCTCGATCGCCCAGACCTTGCGCACCTATGCGTCGGAAATGCGCGAGAGGCGGCGCATGCGCGCCGAGGAGAAAGCGCACCGGTTGCCGGTCCTGATCTCCATCCCTTTGGTCGCCTGCATGTTGCCGGTGATGATCGGGGTGCTGATGTTGCCGGCTGCGATCCGCGTCATTCGAGCGGTTCTGCCGGCGCTCCAGGGTCACGGGGGAGGATAGAATGCACGGGGGGGCAAAAACTCTGTTGGTGACGGCGGCCCTGGCGACGGTCGGCTGTGCGCCCGGGGCGAAGATGGTCGAGATCCGGCCGATCGCCGACCCGTCGGCCAAGCTCAGGCTCGGCGGCCCGCGTCTTGCGCAGGCCAAGGGGCAGCTGGCGCTCGGCAACGTCGGCCTGGCGCTCGAAGCCTTCCGCATCGTCACGCGCGAGCAGCCCGGCAACACCGAGGCCCTCGCCGGGATCGCCGCCTGCTATACGGCAATGGGGCGCTTCGACCTCGCACGGCAGAATTACGAGGCGGCGCTTGCTATCTCGCCGAACGATCCCGCGCTGCTGAGCGCGCTCGCCGCGTCGCTCGACAGCCAGGGGATGCGGGCAGAAGCAGCCGAAGTGCGTGCCGAAGTTGCTCAGCTTCAGGCCGCATCCGCGGCGCTGGATGCGCCCATCGTCGCCCGATCCCGAGCCGGTGGTTGTCCAGGCTGTGCCAGTGAAGCCGGCCGTGAAGGTTGTTTCCGCCCCGCTCGTCGTAGCGGCGCCGGTCGTTCAATCGGTGTCCGTGGGACCGACCGTAACGGTCAAGCTGCCGCCTGCGCGCCCGGTACAGGCGCCGCTCGCCGCCGTTCAGGCGCAGGCTCATCCAGTCACGCCGCGTGCACCGCTGCAATTGCCTCCGGCTTCGGTCGATGTGCGTTCCGAACCTTCGCAGTATGCGGATCGGATACCGCTGCGCCTTGTTGCTGAGGCGGCCGCGGCGAGCGTGACGGTGGCGCTTCCTGCGGCGCGCCCGGTGCAGGCGGTCGTTCAGGCCCAACGCAAGCCCGCCTCGCGCACCGCTCAAATTGCCACCGGCCATGGTCGACGTGCGTTCGGAGCCTTCGCCGCATCTCGAACGGCTGTCGCCCGGCGTGGTCGCGCTGATCACCTACCAAGGCCCGACTGCCTGGCGTCCGAAAGTCGTCGCGCGGACGGCTCAGGCCACGACCGTCCGCTGGGTGCCGCTGAGGGAGGCGTCGGCGCGGCCGAATATTCGCCTGCTGAATGCCGCGCGACATCAAGGGCTCGCCGCCCGCACCCGCGACTATCTGCTCGATCGCGGCTGGCGCAAGATCGCGATCGGCGATGCGTCCGAAGTCCGCGCTACAAGCGTGGTCTATTACCCCTCGCATCGGCAGGGCACCGCGCGCAGCCTGGCCGCGCAGTTCGGCTTCCGCGCCACCCAGGCGACCAAGGGGAATGAGCTGGTCGTCCTGCTCGGCCGCGATGCGACCGCCAGGCGGGCTCTCCAGACCCGCGGATGATCTTCTGGCCGTGGATCGCCGCAAGCGCCGCGGCCGCGACTCCAGTGCCGGCGGCGCAGGCTGTTCCCGTTTCCATTATCGTAGAGCGAGGCCGAGCACGCCATCCACGCCGGTCGGCTGGACCAGGCGCGTCTGATGATCGCGCGGATCGTCGGGATGGGCGTGAAAGGCCCCGCCGGTCGAGCATCTGATGGCCGACCTGGACTTCGCGTCGGGCAAGGACCGCGAGGCGCTGGCCCGCTACCAGCAGCTGCTGAAAACCAGCCCGAATGATCGCCAGATGAGCGAGAATGCCGGTATCGCCGCGCTCAGGATCGGCGAAATCGCGATGGCCGGTCCGCTGATCGAGCGCGCGACCGCAGGGCCCGGGCGCGACGTGGCGGGCGTGGAATGCGCGCGGAGTGCTCGCCGACCTCGGGCGCGACTGGAACGGCGCGGACGCGGCCTATGCCCGCGCCGGTGAGATTTCCTCCCGGCCAGGCGGAAGTGCTCAACAACCGGGGCTGGTCGCGGCTGCTTCGCGGCGACTGGCGCCGGCGCCGTCGGCTTTTTCGAGCAGGGCGGCGGCGCTCGATCCCAAGTCCGAGCGCATCGCGAATAATCTCGAGCTTGCCCGCGCGGCGCTTGCCGGCGACCTGCCCGGGCGGCGCGCCGGCGAAAGCGACCGCGACTGGGCGGCGCGATCTGAACGATGCCGGAGTTGCGGCCGAGGCGATGGGCGAACACGCAGCGCGCGGTTGCCGCCTTCACCCAGGCGCTCGAGGCGAGCGGAAGCTGGTATGCGCGGGCCGCCAACAATCTCGAAGCCACGGGCGTTCGCCGGTGAACCTGGTTGCGAGCTGCTCCCGTCTGGCTGATCGCGTTGCTCGCCGCCGCGCTGGCCGCGGCCGCGATCGAGGATGCGATCCGGCTGCGGATTTCCAATGCGACCTGCCTCGTCGTCCTGGTCGCCGCGATCGTCGCGATGGCGCTCCACGGCTTCCCGCTCGCGCTGTGGCAGAATCTCGTCGTTTTCCTGGCCTTGCTCGTCCTCGGCACCCTGGTGTTCGCCACCGGCAAGGTCGGCGGCGGGGACGTCAAGCTGCTCGCCTGCCTCGGCCTGTGGGTGAATCTCAGCGCCGCTCCGTGGCTGGTCGCGTCGATCTTCCTCGCCGGCGGGTTGATCGCGCTGGTCTATCTCGCGGTCGGGGTTGTGCGCCGCTCGCGCCGCCGCGGCGACGGCACAGACGCATCGGCCAGACCCAAATTCCCTATGGCCTTGCGATCGTCGCCGGAGCGGCGCTGGTGTTCGCCGGCCAGCTTGGCGTCATGGCGCCCAAGCACGAACGGCCCAATCCGCTCGACCTTCGGACGCCGCGCTGAATCGGCTGGATTGCGTCGGCAGGCCGCGGATGCGACAGTCTCCCGGGGAGCGCTGATGCTGAAACGCCTGTTGCTGTCGATCGGCCTGCTTTGTCGCGACGCTGGCGTTTGGCTGCCCGCCGCGGCGTTGGGCGCGGCTCCCTCCGACGCCGCCGCAGCGCATCGTCGCGGTCGGCGACCTTCACGGCGATTTCAACGCGTGGATCGACATCGCCCGGGCGGCCGGGCTGGTCGACAGCCGCAATCACTGGGCGGGCGGGAACACCATCCTGGTCCAGGTGGGCGACGTCACCGACCGGGCGCCGGATTCGCTCAAGATCATCCGCAATCTGATCCAGCTGCAGAAGGAGGCGCAGCGCACCGGCGGCCGGGTCGTCACGCTGGTCGGCAATCACGAAGCGATGAATATGCTCGGCGACCTGCGCTACACCACGCCGGGAGAATTCGCGGCCTTCGCCAATAGCGGCTCGGCGGCGCGGCGCGACAGAGCTCTACCAGGCGTTCAGCACGCAGATCGAGACCGTCTACCGGGCGATGGACCCGAAGATGACGCCCGAGGCCATCAAGCAGGCCTGGATCAAGGTAACACCGCTCGGCTGGGTCGAGCAGCGCGCGGCGTGGAAGCCCGACGGCGAGCTCGGCAGCTGGGCGCGCTCAAACCCCGCGGTGGTCAAGATCGGCGACACGGTGTTCGTCCATGGCGGGATCAGCGCCGAATATTCCAAAATGCCGATCGACGAGATCAACCGCCGCGTTGCCGCGGCGCTCACTGCGGTCGACGACAGCGACAAGTCGATCCTCGACGATCAGCTCGGGCCGCTGTGGTATCGCGGGCTCGCCGGCCGTGGCAAGGAAGCCGAAGCCGGGCGTGCCGCCGCTCCCGCGGCCCCGCGGCCGACCCTCGACCAGGAAGTCGACATGGCGCTCGATGCCTATGGCGCCAAACGCCTGGTCATCGGACACACGCCGAGACCGATCGGGCATCATCATCAGCGCGAACGGCCAGCTCGCCCGCATCGATACCGGAATCTCGCGCTTCTATAACGGGCCGCTGACCTGGCTCGAGATCGTCGGGGACAAGGTGACCCCGCACACGACCAAAAGGACGGGGCCATGATTTCTCGACTGCTGTGCTGCCTGGCGATGCTTGTCGCGGCGCCCGCCGCCGCGGCCGGTCCAAAGCCCCTGTTCGAAGCTAGCGACACGATCCACATCTCGATCCGCGGCCCGATCAAGACGCTCGTCCAGACGCGCTCGTCGACGCCCGTCGCCGCGACGCTGACCACGGCTGCCGGCGAGAGCCTGCCGATCATGCTTTCGGTTCGCGGAATTACCCGGCGCAAGAGCGAAATATGCGATTTCCCGCCGCTCAGGGTCGAGTTCAGCCGGCCGCCGCCGCCGACCTCATTGTTTGCCGGTCAACACCGGCTCAAGCTCTCGACGCACTGCAACAATTCGGCGTCCTATCAGCAATATGCAGCTGCTCGAATACGCCGCCTACAGGATGTACAATGTCGTCACTCCGCGTAAGCTTCAGGGTGCGTCTGGCCAATGTCGACTACGTTCAGGATGATGGGCGCCCGGTCATTTCGCGGCTCGGTTTCTTCATCGAGGACGCTGACGATATCGCCAAGCGCAACGGGCTGCGCGAACTCCGCGCGCCGTCGCTGATTCCCGTCTCGACGCCTCAGCCCGGTGGATTCGGCGCGTTACGCGATTTTCGAGCATATGATCGCCAACCACGACTGGTCGATGCGCGCCAATGTCGCAGGGCGAAGACTGCTGTCACAATAGCAAGCTCGTTGGCCGCGGCGGGCTTGGGCCGGGCGAGGCGATGCCGATTCCCTACGACTTCGACTTTTCCGGACTGGTGAGCCCGCCTTATGCCGGCCCGCCGCCGGACTTCGGGATTTCAACGGTCCGCGACCGCTATTTCCGCGGCTATTGCGCGCATGCCGCCCATTTCGGGCCGGTCGCGGCGCAATTCCGCGCGGCCCGACCGCAAATCCTCGCAGCGCTGGCTTCGACGCCCCAGCTCGACGAAAAGAATATGCGCCGAGCGAGCGCCTTCGTCGATCAGTTTTTCGCCAAGATCGCGACCGATAAGGACGTCGCCGCGAATCTCGTCAAGCGCTGCATCAACTAGGCTTTGGGCGGCGGTGGCGGCGGGGGCGGTGCCGCTTGGTCGATCCCGTCATAGTCGGCGAGGTAGCGCTTCATGCCCGCGCGCTCGCCATATTCCGTCATCCACAGCGTGATGAACACGTAGTTGAACGCGATCGAAAGGACGCGCGGCGAGCTCGACCGCGCCGATCCCCGCGGACAGGCCGATGGCCACCGGCGAGCAGGATGAACAACGCGTCGCCCGAGCTCTTGAGTGAATTGCGGAATCGCACCGCTCCGGCGATCCCGGCGAGCGAAAAAGCCAGCGCGAGCGAATTCTGGACGATGATCACGATTCCGGTCACCACCATCGGCAGGACGAGGATCGTGTTGATCAGCGACTGGTCATATTCGTCGTCGTTGCGCACCCCCATGTAGACCCAGGTGACGGGAAGCGCGGCCAACAATGCCCCGATCATCGCGACGACCAGCCAGAACAGGCTCTCACCCAGGTTTCTGACATGCTCGGCACGAATTGCATCGCTCGCCTCGAGCGGATTCTTGGCCGGCTGGGTAATCAGTTGCTCCACGCCGCCAATCGGCAAATAGCCGCGCACTTGTGGAACGATCTTCACCGCCGCGATCACGATCACGACGATCACCAGGTAATAGATTGTCAGCTTGGCGAGCAGTCTCGTCGCGCGCATTCGATTCCCCCCATATCCGCGTGCCCGGTTCGAAGCCTACGCGAAGGTGCGGCGGCTGGAAAGCGCTGTCAGCGCTTGTGCTTCTTGCCCTTCGGGACCGGGAAGTCGGAGATCGGCTGGATGACCCCGAACTTCTCCTTGAGCGGCTTGTGGTCGAGCGGTGGCCAGGGAATGTCGGCGAGCGGAAGCTCGGTATCGGGAACCCGGTCGAGCAAGTCGCGCAACAGCGTCAAACGCCCGCGCGGCTGGTCGTTGTAGTCGACCAGAGTCCACGGCGCATAGACCGTGTGCGTGACGGTCAGCATTCGTTCGCGGGCGCGGGTATAGTCGTCGTAATGCTGGCGCGCCTTGATATCGATGGACGACAGCTTCCACCGCTTCATCGGGTTGCTCACCCGATTGTGGAACCGCTCCTCCTGCACCTCCTGATCGCAGCACAGCCAATATTTGTAGAGCAGGATCCCGTCGTCGACGAACTGGCGCTCAAATTCGGGGACCGAGTGGAGGAACGCTTCGGATTCTTCTGGCGTGCAAAAGCCCATGATCGGTTCGACGCCAGCGCGATTGTACCAGCTGCGGTCGAACAGGACGATTTCGCCTTCCGCGGGGAAATGCTCGACGTAGCGCTGGAAATACCATTGCGTGAGCTCGCGCTCGTTGGGCGCGGGAAGCGCGACGACGCGGCATTGGCGCGGATTGAGAACGCGGGCGAACATGTCGATCGAGCCGCCCTTGCCCGCGGTGTCGCGGCCTTCGAACACGATGACCATGCGTTGCCCGGTTTCGGAAACCCAGCGCGCCATTGCGCTGAGCTCCTTCGACAGCGGGCTTAGCAGCTCCTCATATTCTTCGTGGCTGATCTTTTCCGTCTTGGCCATTTGGTGATCCCCGGTTCGAAGAACGAGGCTTGGCACCCGGCCGAGGGTTCGGCAACCGCCTGGTTCAGGGCGCCTCGGGCAAGGCCGCGGCCAGCGCCTTGGCTTGAGCGGCCGTGTCGAGCGCGACGAACAACGTGTCGTCGCCGCAGATCGTGCCGACGATCTCGGGCAGCTCGGCTTGGTCGAGCGCGACGCCGACCAGATGCGCCGAGCCCGGCGGGGTCCTGATGACGACCAGATTGCCGGCGGTGTCGACCGAGCGCACCCAGTCGCGGAACACCGCGGTCGAGGCGCGGGCGCGCGCCGTTGCGGCGCATCGAGCTGGTCGGGCAGGGCATAGCTGAGCTGGCCGTCGCGGCGGACCTTGACCGCGCCGAGCTGCTCGAGGTCGCGCGAGATGGTCGCCTGGGTGACCGCGAAGCCGAGCGCCGGCGAGCCGCTCGGCGAGCTCCTCCTGGCTGGCGAGCGCGCTGCGCGCGGATCAGTTCCGCGATTGCCCGCTGGCGCTGGTTCCTTGAGATCGGTCATCTGCATGAATATGCATTAACTTGCATAAATATGCAAATACGCTGAATAGGCGCCGCCCGATGATTCGGACGGCCATCCTTGGAGCCTCGGGCTATGTCGGCGGCGAGCTGCTGCGGCTGATCGCCGCGCATCCGGAGCTCGCGCGCCGCGAAGCTGTTCGGCGACAGCAAGGCGGGGCAGGCGCTCGGCGCGGTCCATCCGCATCTCGCGCGCGGCTTATCCGGATGCGGTCGATCGAGCAGTTCGACGACGGCGCGCTCGACGGCGTCGACCTGGTCTTCGCCGCGCTTGCCGCACGGGCACAGCCAGCGGCTCGCGGCGCGATCCTCGATCAGCGGCATCCCGTTCGTCGATCTCGGCGCCGACTTCCGGCTCGACGACGCGGCGACCTACGAGCGCTGGTACGGCCAGGCGCACGAGGCGCCGGAGCTGCTCGGCGAGTTCGTCTACGGCATTCCCGAGCTCAACCGCGCCGCGATCCGCGGCGCGAAGGCGGTCGCCGCCGCCGGCTGCTACGCGACCGCGGCGATCCTCGCGCTGAAGCCGCTGGTCGACGCCGGGCTGGTCAAGCCGGACAGCCTCGATCGTCGATGCCGCCTCGGGCGTCAGCGGCGCCGGCCGCGAGCCAAGGAAGCGACCGGCTTCAGCACGGTCGACGGCAGCTTCGCCGCCTACGGCCTGCTCAACCACCGCCACACGGCCGAGATGGAGATGGCGCTGGGCGGCGACGGTGCTGTTCACGCCGCACCTCGCGCCGATGACCCGCGGCATCCTCGCCACCTGCTACGGCGAGGCGACCGGCCCATGCGATCCGCTCGAGGCGCTGCGCGCGGCCTATGCCGACGAGCCCTTCGTCCACGTCACCGACGAGCCGCCCGCGACCAAATGGGTCGCCGGCTCGAACGGCGTCCAGCTCACCGCCCGCTACGACGAGCGCACCGGCCGGGTCCTCGCGCTCGTCGGCGATCGACAATCTCGGCAAGGGCGCGGCCGGGCCAGATGATCCAGTGCGCCAACCTGATGCTCGGCCTCGACGAGACGGCCGGGCTGACTACGATCGGAGTTTATCCATGAGCGTCACCGCCGCCGAAGGCTTCGTCGCCGCCGGCTGCCATGCCGGGATCAAGCAGCGCAGCTTCGACATGGCGCTGCTCGCGACCGACGACCGCCAGCCGGTGCCGTGCGCGGCGGTCTTCACGCAGAACAAGTTCGCCGCGCCGCCGGTCGAGCTCGACCGCGCGACGCTCGCCGCCAACGGCGGCAGGCGGCGGCGGTCATCGTCAATTCGGGCAACGCCAATGCCGGCACCGGCGCGGCCGGGCTACAAGGATGCGCAGCTGATGGCCGCGGCGGCCGGCGAGGCGCTGCAGCATCGCCAATTGCGCACGTGCTGGTCTGCTCGACCGGGATCATCGGCACGCCGCTGCCGATGGACCCGATCCTCGACGCGACGCCGAAGCTTGCGAAGAAGCTGTCGGTCGAGGGCGGCGCACGATGCGGCGCGCGGGCATCCTCACCACCGACCACAAGCCCAAGGAGGTCGTGATCAAGGGCTCGACCTTCACGCTCGGCGGCATGGCCAAGGGCTGCGGCATGATCGCGCCCAACATGGCGACGATGCTCGCCTTCCTGACCACCGACGCCGACGTGCCGCGCGCGGTGATGCAGAAGGCGCTGCAAGGCCGCGTCGGACGCGACCTTCAACACGCTCAACGTCGACGGCGCGACCTCGACCAACGACACCGCGATGCTGCTCGCCTCGGGCCGGCGCGGCAAGGCCGATCGCGGACGAGTTCGCCAACGCCGTGCTCGCCGCCTGCCGACGACCTGACGATGCAGATGGCGCGCGACGCCGAGGGCATGACGCGGATGGCGCACGCTCACCGTCACCGGCGCCGCCAGCGACGCCGAAGCGCGGATCGCGGCCAAGAACGATCGTCGAGAACAATCTCGTCAAATGCAGCTGGTACGGCGGCGACCCCTATTGGGGCCGGCTGCTGGCCGCGGCGGGCTCGGCCGGCGTCGAGCTCGACGTCGCCAAGTCGCGCGTCGCTATGGCGGCATCGTCGTCGCCAAGGGCGGCGTCGGCGATCGAGCATGACGGCGCAGGCGCTCGCCGAGCACATGATGGGCGACGAGGTCGAGATCGAGGTCCACCTCGGCGCCGGCAAGGCGCAGCGCGAAGATGATCGGGATCGACCTCGGCCCCGGCTACATCAAAGAGAATGCGAAGACGTCATGATCGCGCCCGCCGAAACCGCGCGCGTCCTCGTCGAGGCGCTGCCCTACATCCGGCAGTTCGCCGGCAAGTCGGTGGTGGTGAAGCTCGGCGGCGCGGCGATCGACCGCGAGTCCGACCTCGCGCTGGCGCAGGACGTGCTGCTGCTGCGCAGCGTCGGCGTGCGCTGCGTGCTCGTCCACGGCGGCGGGCCGCAGGTCGACGCGATGCTGCGCCGCGTCGGCAAGGAGCCGGAGTTCAGGGACGGCCTTCGCGTCACCGACGCCGAGACGCTCGAGATCGTCCGCATGGTGCTGGTCGGCAAGATCAACCGCGACCTCGTCGCGACGATCAACAGCCAGGCCGGCGACGAGCCGGTCGCGGTCGGCGTTTCGGGCGAGGATGCGGGGCTGCTGACGGTCACGCCGGCCGATCCGGCGCTCGGCTTCGTCGGCAACGTCACCGACGTCCGCGCCGAGCTGCTCCACCGCTGCTCGACGACGGCCTGACCCCGGTCGTCTCGACCGTCGGCGCCGAATGCCGACGGCCAGCCGTACAACGTCAACGCCGACGAGGCGGCGCGGGCGATCGCGGTCGCGATGGAGGCGGAGAAGATCGTCTATCTGACCGCCGCGCCGGGCCTGCTCGAGGACGTCGAAGGACGAGACGCAGCTGGTCCAGCGCCTGACCTCGGCCGAGCTGCGCGAGCGGATCGACGCACGAGAGCGTCGGCAAGGGCATGATCCCCAAGCTCAAGGCCTGCGCCGACGCGGTCGACAGGGCGTCGGCTTCGCCCACATCATCGACGGCCGGGTGCAGCATTCGCTGCTGATCGAGCTGCTGACCGACCATGGCGTCGGCACGATGGTCACGCGGGAGAAGAGCTGGTGAGGCACCTGCTCTCCATCCGCGACCTCGCGCGCCGACGACCTCGAGCGCGATCCTCGCTCTGTCCGAGCAGCCCGCGCCGCGCGTGCTCGCAGGCAAGGGCGTCGCGCTCTATTTCGAGAAGCCGAGCGCGCGCACCCGCAACTCGATGGAGCTGGCGGCCGCCCAGCTCGGCGGCCATCCGGTCTATATCCAGCAGGACGAGCTCGGCATCGGCACGCGCGAGAGCGTCGCGGACGTCACCCGCACGCTCGCCTGCTATCACGCGATCATCGCCGCGCGGGTGTTCGACCACGGCTTGCTCGAGCAGATGGCGCGCGGTGAACGCGGCGCCGGTGCTCAACATGCTCTCGGCCACCGACCATCCGCTGCAGGCGCTCGCCGACCTGCTGACCATCAAGCAGCTGCTCGGCCGCCTCGAAGGCGTGAGGATCGCCTTCATCGGCGAAGGCGAACAATGTCGCCCGCTCGCTCGCCGAGGCCTGCGCGCTGGCTCGGCGCCGAGTTCGTCATCGCCAGCCCGGAAGGCTACGGCTTCGGCAGGCCGATGCTGGCGTGCACCAGGTCGTCGACCCGGCCGAAGCGGTCGACGGCGCCGACATCGTCTATACCGACGTCTGGGTGTCGATGGGCGGCGAGGACAGCGACGAGCGCCGCGCGGCGTTCGAGCCCTACCAGGTCGACGAAGCGCTGATGGCGCGCGCGCCGAACGCCTGGTTCCTCCACTGCCTGCCCGCGCGGCGCGGCGAGGAAGTCACCGCGCCGGTGATCGACGGCCCGCGCTCGGCGGTCTGGCGCCAGGCCGAGAACCGGATGCACACCGCGCGCGGCGCCATGCTGTGGATGCTGGAACAGCCGATCGAATGACGAAGCCTGAAGCAGAAGCTGAAGGTCGTGCTCGCTTATTCGGGCGGGCTCGACACCTCGATCATCCTCAAATGGCTGCAGACCGAATATGACGCGGAGGTCGTGACCTTCACCGCCGACCTCGGCCAGGGCGAGGAGGTCGAGCCGGCGCGGCGCAAGGCCGAGATGCTCGGCGTGCAGGCCCGAGAACATCTTCATCGAGGATCTGCGCGAGGAGTTCGTCCGCGACTTCGTCTTCCCGATGTTCCGCGCGAACACGCTCTACGAGGGGCAATATCTGCTCGGCACGTCGATCGCCCGGCCGCTGATCGCCAAGCGCCAGATCGAGATCGCGCGGCAGGTCGGCGCCGACGCGGTCTGTCACGGCGCGACCGGCAAGGGCAACGACCAGGTCCGCTTCGAGCTCGGCTATTATGCGCTGGAGCCCGACATCAAGGTGATCGCGCCGTGGCGCGAATGGGAGTTCGCGAGCCGCGAGGCGCTGCTCGACTTCGCCGAGAAGCACCAGATCCCGATCGCCAAGGACAAGCGCGGCGAGGCGCCCTTCTCGATCGACGCCAACCTGCTGCACTCGTCGTCGGAAGGGAAGGTGCTCGAGGACCCGGCGGCCGAGGCGCCCGAATATGTCCACCAGCGCACCATCTCGCCCGAGGACGCGCCGGACAAGGCGACGATCATCACCATCGACTTCGAGCGCGGCGATCCGGTCGCGATCGACGGCGAGAAGCTGTCGCCGGCGACCCTGCTCGACCAAGCTCAACCAGCTCGGCCACGACAACGGCATCGGCCGCCTCGACCTGGTCGAGAACCGCTTCGTCGGGATGAAGTCGCGCGGCGTCTACGAGACGCCCGGCGGCACGATCCTGCTCGCCGCGCATCGCGGCATCGAGAGCATCACGCTCGACGGCGGCGCGATGCACCTCAAGGACGAGCTGATGCCGCGCTACGCGAGCCTGATCTACAACGGCTTCTGGTTCGCGCCCGAGCGCGAGATGCTCCAGGCGGCGATCGACAAGAGCCAGGAGCATGTCACCGGCCGCGTCACGATGAAGCTCTACAAGGGCAATGCGACGGTGATCGGCCGCGAGAGCGACGCATTCGCTCTACGACCAGGACCTGGTCACCTTCGAGGAAGGCAGCGGCGCCTACGACCAGCGCGACGCGGCGGGCTTCATCCGGCTCAATGCGCTGCGGCTGCGCACGCTGGCGCAGCGGCGGCGGAAATTGACAGGCTGACAGCTTATCGACCTGGAACTGACGTGAGAAAGTGCCTGTCGGCGACTGGGAGAGAAACAGTGCTACGCGATCGCAAGAGCGCGGCGCTCTCCCGAACCGCGCGTCCCGAAGCGGGACTGGGGTTTGGCCGTTGGACATCGGCACCTTGCTATTCGGGCCGCGTGCAAGCAAATATCCGTTAGGGCGCAGGGGATTAACCCATGCTGCCGAGGCGGGCTGTGGGTGATGGGCAAGCAGGCGAATCTCGCGCAAGCGAAGGCCGAACGCGCCAGTCGAGCTGCGGCGCGTGACGCTCAGCTCCTAGTTTCGGCGATCATTCCGTGCCTGAACGAGGAGCGAACGCTCGGCATCTGCATCGAAAAGGCGTTCGACGCCTTTGCGCGGCGCGGCATCCGCGGGCGAGGTCGTGGTCGGCGACAATGGGTCGACCGACCGGTCGGTCGAGATTGCCGAGGCGCTCGGCGCCCGTGTCGTGCACCAGCCGGTGAGGGGCTATGGCGCCGCGATCAGCGCTGCGGCAGGGGCCGCGCGCGGCCAATATCTGATCATGGCCGATGCGGACGATAGCTACGACTGGAGCGAGCTCGACGGCTTTATCGATGCGCTGGAAGACGGGGCCGAGCTGGTCATGGGCAATCGCTTTGCCGGCGGAATCGAGGCCGGCGCCATGCCGCCGCTTCACCGCTATCTCGGCAATCCGGTGCTTTCGGCGGTGGCGCGCTGGCTTCACCGGTCGCCGATCCGCGATTTCCATTGCGGCATGCGCGGCTTCACCCGCGACGCGTTCAGAAGATGGGCGCGCGCTCGCCGGGCATGGAGTTCGCCTCCGAGATGGTGATCAACGCTCATCGCGCGGGGCTCGACATCCGCGAGGTGCCGATCAAGCTCTATCCCGACAAGCGCGGGCGCCCGCCGCATCTTCGCTCGTTCCGCGACGGCTGGCGGCATCTGCGCCTGATCATCGCCCATGCGCCCGACACCATGTATCTGATTCCCGGCCTGGCGCTGCTGATCTCGGGGTCGTTCGGCCTTGCGCGCTTGCCGACGGCCCGATCCGCGTCGGCGGGCATTATTTCGGAATCCACTTCGTCGCCCTGTCGTCGATGGCGACCCTGATCGGCCTCTCCGCGATCCTGCTTGGCATGCTGGCGAAGGTTGCGATCGCCATCTACCACCCGGACCGATAAAGGCCGCGTGGTGCCCTGGCTCAAGCGCGGCCGCCCGCTTGAATGGCTGGTCGGCTGTCGGCGGCCTGCTCACCGCTCGCAGGCCTCGCCGCCGATGCGCTGCTCGCGTTCAAATGGATCTTCGTCGGCGGACCGATGGAGCAATCGGTGCATCTGGTGCTTCGCGATCACCACGGCCTGCGTCGCGGGCGTGATGATGGTGCTGTCGGGCTTCGTGCTGAAGCTGCTGCTCGATAATCTCGACGACAGGCACGGGTTCTGAAGCGCCCAGTCGAGACTGAGCAAGAGCCGCCTTCGACGAGACCCAGCGCGCAAGCGGTCTTGTGGAAGCGCCAAACCGCTCTTACCGCGCTGATTCTGCTCGCGATTACGTTTCTCGTGTCGCGAATCCACGTTGTTTTTTTCCCGCTTTATCAGGTGCAATCGCAGGACGCGCTTCCGCTGTTCGTCCTCGCGACGTCCCTTCTAATCGCCGCTTTCTGGACGCCCCACTGGCGCTTGCCTGCGCGTCTGCCCAAACCGCTGTGGCTGGCGGCGATCGGTGTCACGATCGTTGGCTTGCTCGCTTACGGAACCTACGCGCTGATGGGCAACTTCCCGCTGTCCATCGACGAGCGAATGGTCGTGTTCGACATGGCCGTTTTCGACCGGATGCATCTGGCGACGCCGCTTGCGCGCTGCATGGCGTCCATATGCGCAGGCATTGGTCCCGGCATTTCTTCTCAATCAGAACATGCCAACGGGGCTGGTTTCATCCTATCTGCCGATGAACGCGCTGCTTCGGCTGGCTTTCTCGAAGCTGGCCGACCCGGCGCTTTTCAATCCTCTCCTTGCGCTCGCCGGCGGAGCGGCGTTGCTCGACATCGCGCGGCGCACCTTCGGCCGCGACGATCCCGCCTGCTGGGTTGTCCTGCTCATCTACGCGCTATCCGCGCAGATGCTCGTCAATGCCATGACGGTCTATTCGATGACGGCGCACATGGCGTTGAACCTGATCTGGCTGGCGGCCTTTCTTCGCGGCGGACGGCTGGGACATTCGACTGCCATCTGACCGGCTTCGTCGCAACCGGGCTGCACCAGCTTGCTTTCCACCCGTTCTTCGTTGCCCCGTTCCTGTTGTGGCGGCTGCGCCATCGGCGAGTGGAAGCTCGTGCTGCTCTACGGTGCCGCTTACGCGGCAATCATCCTGTGGTGGATCTATTATCCCGTGCTTGTCAGGCCATGAAGTGGCGAACGCGCTGCAGCTCAACCGCCGAACGCTAGTTTGTTCGAGCGGATCTCGACGAGCGTTCGCCGAGCGGCGGGGCGATACCGTTCTAACCACGCTTCCTCAACCTCTTGCGGTTCATTGCCTGGCAGAATGTTGCGCTTCTGCCGTTGCTGTCGGCTGCGGCCGCCGTGGCGGTCCGGGATCGCGGACTTCCGGCGGTCCTGCTGTTTGGCATCGCCTTGTGGCTCGCGTTCATCACCATGGTCATTCCGTTTCAGGGGCATGGCTGGGGCTACCGGTATCTTCATCCGCTACCTCGGGAGCTTCGCGCTGCTGGCCGGCTACGGTTATCGGGAATTGAGAGTGGTGATCGGGCGGAAGGCCGAGGATTCGTGCTCGCCTTGAGTGGCGTGACGGCGCTTGCGACAATTCCGCTATTGCTTGCCGCAACCTATAACTTCGTTGAGCCCTATGTTGCGCTGGAACGGCTTGTTGCGATGCAGGAAACGCCGATGGTGCTGATCGATACTTACCCTCGTCCGACAACGGACGGCCGGTGGGCCGGCAACGCGATCGAAACCGTGCGCAACCTTCCGGACCTGAGCAATCGGCCGCTGCGATTTTCCAGTCGCCACATGACCCTGAACTGCTCGTTGGGCTCTGCCGCGCGAGGGCAGGGTCGACATTGATCACTCGCGCCGACCAGTATCGCGTCGGGTTTTTGCGAACGGTTCGCGGGACAGTCCATCGTTCGCGCAGCTGGTCGATCCTGTTCGGCAGAAAATGCCGAGGATTTCTTCGTGACTGCAGAAAACGTCGAATGACGCGCTGGATACGCACTCATGTCAAACGCTCGTGGCGATATGTCATCGTCGCAGGTGTTTGCGCTTTGCTTTACAATGGAATAATGATGATTGGGCTCGACCGGCAGGGGGTCCACTATGTGATCTCTCAAGCTGCCACCGCGACTGTGCTCTTGCCGGTTGGGTATCTATTGCAGGGACGGTTCAGTTTCGCAGCCGATCATAGCTGGAAGAACTTTCTTCGGTACTCGGCTGCGCTGCTCACGAACTACCCTGTGGCGATTGTTACGCTGTGGCTCCTTTGCGACGTTCTTAGCGCTCGAGATGGCGTGGGCATCACCTATCGCAACGGTCGTACTCTTCGTTTGGAACTACGTGACCAGCTCCGTGGGCGTTTTCGTTCGGTTCGAAGCGACTGAAAGACGGCACTTATGCCTAACCTGATACGCATTGGTGTCGTCGGCCTAGGGTGGGTCGCGCGTACTCGTCACATTCCGACCCTCGCCTCCGATTCTCGGTTTCAACTCGTTGGCGTGGCTGACCGACACGGGGACCGCGCGGATCAGGTTGCCAGCGAGATTGCCGGTTCCGGAGCGGTAAGGGCTCATCTCTGAGTTCGATCGACTGGATAGATGAAGATCAACACAATTTCGATCGCGACACCCCCGATGATGCATCATGATCTGGTCTGTGAAGCGCTCTCGCGAGGGCTTCATGTCATCACCGAAAAGCCATTTGCCATGAGCGTCGCTGAGGGCGAAGGAATGGTGCGGGCTGCGAATGACGCTGACCGAAATCTCGCCATCGTTCACAACTTCCAATTCGCACGCTCCATAAATTGCCTTTGGTGATCTTTGAGGGTGGGCGATCGACGATTCGAGGCGTCCGGGCCATACAGCTGGGTAATCCCGAAAGGCGCTTGCCGGAATGGTTCGAGCAACTCCCGCTTGGGCTGTTCTACGACGAAAGCCCGCACTTGCTTTATCTGCTGCGCTCGGTTGTGGGACGAATGACACTTGCCAAGGCTGTGACCGCCGAAAGTCAGTCAGGCCACGCTACACCCGATCAGATCGATGCTTGGTTCGAAGCTGACGGCGCGGATTATCCGATCACGCTCTCCTGCAATTTAGATCTTCGTCTTTTCGGAATGGCACTTGCTGGTACATGGCGAAAAGGCGGTGGGGAATCGTCGATATCTGTTCGAGATATCTATCTCCGCATTCCCAACGACAAAACTCACGCCACAGCAAATGTAATTCGGACGAGCGTCACAGCCACCGCTCAGCATTGGTGGCAACACGTAGCGAGCGGCGTCCCGCACCTTCTTGGCAAGCTTCGCTATGGCAATGACGCAGTCTTTGGACGGTTTGCCGATGCAATTTTGGGTGATGCCAGTCGAATAGACCCGATAGCTGCGACATGCGCCCTAGAGACGCTGAGCTTGCAGCACGAAATAATTTCACGCCGTGAAAGAGCCTATCGATGAAGATCGATCGCGACCTACTGACAGAATTTGTTGCTCGCTATCCGGCGCAACCTCCGCCCGCGTTTTGGCGAGGTATCGAGATCGACATCCTTTCCCGTGCGACCATTCCCGAAGGTTTGGGACTCTGATTCTGGGCTGCGGCGACGGAATTCTGACCGACATCCTATTCAAGAGGACGGCTCGTACGCCTCGTTCCGTCAGGCATTGATCCTGATCCGCTCGAAACGGACGCAGCGCGGAAATACTCTTTCTACGAACGTCTGCACACTACTGGTGGTGACGCGATACCTGAGCCCGACGCCACCTTCGACTACGCGATTTCAAATTCAGTTCTCGAACATATCCGGACTTTAGAGCCTGTAATCGCTGAGATGAGCAGGGTTTTGAAACCGGGCGGGCAATTCTTCTTCACCGTGCCTTGTCCTGGTTTTCATGAAAACCTCGCTGGTGCGATGCTTCCTGGGGTTCCGCGCGAAAGGTATCTCTCGAAGCTCGATCAGAGGCTGGCGCACTTCAATTACCTGAGTGCCGACGATTGGAGATCGATCGCTTCTCGGAACGGACTGCGAGTGACGAGTCTGACAGGATACTTGGGCAAGTTCACGACAAGGCGCTGGGAAACTCTTTCTCGGTTCACCGGCGGCCTGCTGCACTCGATTAGCTTTGGACGACGGCGCCCGATTGAAATTCAGCGCGCACTCCGACTTCGCACTCTTCAAAACTCGGCCGTCTTCCGAGGGCACTCGCGGGGGCAATGGCAGGCTTGATCGCTGGCGGACTTGATTGGGTTGATGATGCGGAGAATCCGTCCTGCCTATTGGTGGTAGGCGAGCGCCTTTGCGCATCCTGACGGTCAGCCATTTTTTCGAAAGCCACGGTGGCGGCATCGAGCGTGTCGCCGGACATCTTTGTTGCCAGTTTGCGCGCCTTGGCGCAACATCGGTCTGGGCGGCAAGTGACGAGGACGCTTTGCCGGTCGGCGAGGTCGAGACCGCGCCGCTCGCCTGCATCAACCCAACCGAAAAACTTACGGGCCTGCCGATGCCAATCCCGGGCGTCCGTGGCATCCGCACGCTGGCTCGCGAGGTGCGGCGCAGTGACGCGCTGGTGATTCACGATGCGCTCTATGTGACCTCCATACTGGCGCTGCTGATCGCCAAGTGGCGGAGCAAGCGAGTTCGTCCTGATCCAGCATATCGCTGGAATCCCGTTCTCATCGCGAATGCTCCGAACGGTGATGAAGGTCGCCAACGTTCTTGTCACCCGTCCGATGCTGTGTGGCCGCGGACCGACCGATGCTTTCATCAGTGAAACGGTTCGTCAGGATCTTCTTGGGGCGTAGCGTCAGCCAGTCAAGCGAACTGCTGTTCAATGGCGTGGACGGCAGCATCTTCTATCTCACCTCACGGCGAAGCTTTTCTGCCCGATGCGGTCGCGCCTCACTTGCAGAGCAGGGGCCGGCGCGTGCTTTTCGTGGGCCGCTAGCTCGAGAAGAAAGACCTAAAATCCTGCGCGTCCTCGCGGCACTCCGCCAGGATCTAGACTTCTACCTCGTGGGAAGCGGCTCGATCCGGCCCCACGACTGGGGGCTTGGGAATGTTCACGACCTCGGCCCTCAGCGCCAGGAGGCGCTTGCCGATCTTTATCGCTGGGCCAATTTGCTCGTCCTGCCGAGCGTCGGCGAGGGCTATCCATTGGTCATCCAGGAAGCCATGGCTTGTGGCTTGCCCGTTGTTTGCGGAATGCCGAGCGATCGCGCCGACCCGGAGGCAGCTCAATGGCTTCGGGGGGTCGAGATCGACCTGGCCGATCCGGCGGCATCGGCACAGCGCTGCTCGAAAGCGATTGGCGCCCTGGCGCTCAGTCCTGCCGAACGCTCCGAGATGGCTCAATATGCGCTTCGGCGATACGATTGGAGCGCAATGGCGCGGAGGCTCAAGGAGCTGGCGCACGCTCCCCAAGCGGCACCGGCGTGAAACCGACTATCAGCTTGAGCGAGCGGCCGGCGCTGATCGCGATGGGCGCGCTTATCGCACTCAAGCTCGCCTTGCTTTTCGTCTTCGCCATTCACGGCCGCTTCGTGATGGACGAGTTCGAGCAACTCGGCTGGGCGAAGTACCTTGGGCACGGGTTTTTCGATACAATTTGGCCCGCGAAGGCGGTCGGCTATGCGGTGTTCTTCAAGCTCGCGCACCTGATCGGCTGGGACGCGCAATCGATCCTGATTGCCGGGCGGATCGAAACCGCGATGCTGGCATGCGGGACGATCGGGCTGGTTTACGCCACGGCCCGTGCGCTCGGCCAGAATCGGTTGAGGGCGCTCGTGATCGTCCTGACACTGCTGTGCTTTTCGAACTTCCTCGAGCGCAGTTACCGGACCATCGCAGATCCGGTCGCAACATTCTTCGCGGCGGCCTCGCTCCTCGTCGTCCTGCGTGGCGATCCCGACAAACCGCGCAATTCGCTCGCCGCCGGGATCCTGACCGGGCTCGCCTTCCTGGCGACTCAGAAGTCGCTCTACTTCAACGTTGCGCTGGGGACTCGCGCTGGTTGGGGACGCGCTGCTGGCGCAGCGGTACAAGGCGGGGCTCTCGCGCGGCGCCTGGCTGCTGTTCGGGTGGGCGCTGACGATCGCCGCTTATTGCTTCGTCTTCGGCGGCACCGCGCCTTTGCCGGTGCTCAGGAACCTCCTGCTCGGCCCGGTCGAGGTCGCGACTCACGGGGCCGATGCCTATGCGAACCTGCGGCAGTATGTGGTCCAAACGCTTTCCCGCAACTCGCTGCTCTATGCCTTCTGCCTCGGCGGAATGGTTCTTTCGCTGCTCCGAATTACCGAACTCGACGGGCGCAAGCGGATCGCGCTGATCTTTTCCGTCGTCATTACCGCGTTCGTTTTCGCGCACGACCAGCCATGGCCGTACGTCTTCATTATGGCGATCCCGTTCATGGCGCTGTGGGCGCTGGAGCCGTTAGACGCGCTCGCGGGAAAGCGGGTCTATGTGGCGGCGGCCTGGGCGGTGCTTGGGATCGCCGTGCTGACCAGCTTCGCGCGGAACTTTCAGGCGCTGAAAATCGACAATCACGCGCAGCTCGCACTGGTCGACCGCGCGGAAAAGCTGGTGGGGCCGGGCGAGGTCTATTTCGATGGCGTGGGGATGCTTCCGAACCGGGCGGAGCCGTCGACCTTGTGGCTCGACCGGCACGCGATCCTCGCCACGCTCGGCGAGGGAAAGAATTCGGAGGCGTACCGGATCTTCGCCAATTCGCCGCCCAAGCTGATCCTGTGGTCGTATCGGATGGACGCGATCATACCCTTGGTCGCGCCCCTGATCCGCGACAGCTACGTGCCGGTTGCTCCGAATATCCGAATGGCGGGCGTGCGGCTCAGACCGGGTGTGCAGACGAACTTCGTCGTTCCGATCGCCGGCCGATTCGCGCTCTATGATTTGAGCGGCAGACCAGTGCGGGCTGAGTTGGAGGTCGGCGACGCCGCAGCCACGCAGCCGCTGGTCCTGCGACGAGGCCGGGTATCGGTTACGCTCCGACATGGACCAAGCGAAGCGCTGCTCGTCCCCCAAGGCTCCTACGCGGGACGGTTCGAACCGGGCGCGGACATCAAGGATCTGTTTGCCGGAATTTACGACTGAGTTCCTTGGCCGACCTCATTTTCGCGATGACGCGTTGAGATCTTCCTTCGCCGCCGCAATTTGCTCGCGGACGCGGGTCGGTGCGGTGCCGCCGTAGCTGGTGCGGCTGGCGACCGACGCCTCGACGCTGAGCACGGCGAACACGCGCTCGTCGATGCGCGGATCGATGCTCTTCAGATCGTCGATCGGAAGCTCGGCGAGCCCGCAGCCGCGCTCCTCGGCCAGCTTTGACGGCGCGGCCGGTGATGTGATGCGCCTCGCGGAACGGCACGTCGGCCTCGCGCACCAGCCAGTCGGCGAGATCGGTCGCGGTGGAAAAGCCCGCCTCCGCGGCGTCGCGCATCCGCTCGGGCACGAACTCGACCGTCTCGACCATCCCGGCCAGCGCCTGAAGCGAGATCATCAGCAGGTCGTGCGCCTCGAACACCGGCTCCTTGTCGTCCTGCATGTCCTTCGAATAAGCGAGCGGCAGGCCCTTCATCGTCACCATCAGCGACGACCAGCGCGCCGACGATCCGCCCGCTGTGCCCGCGCACCAGCTCGGCCGCGTCGGGATTGCGCTTCTGCGGCATGATCGACGAGCCGGTCGAATAATCGTCGGACAGCTTGACGAAGCCGAACGGCGGGCTCGCCCAGAGGATCAGCTCCTCGGCAAGCCGCGACAGGTGCAGCGCGCACTGCGGCGGCGGCGGAGAGATAATCGAGCGCGAAATCGCGGTCCGATACGGCAGTCGAGGCTGTTCGCGGTCGGCCGCTCGAACCCAAGCGCGTCGGCGGTCCGCTCGCGGTCGATCGGGAAAGCCGGTGCCGGCGAGCGCGGCCGACCCGAGCGGGCTCTCGTTCATCCGCTCGCGCGCGTCGGCAAAGCGCGACAGGTCGCGGCGCAGCATCTCGTAATAAGCCATCAGATGGTGGCCGAGCGTCACCGGCTGCGCGACCTGCAGATGGGTGAAGCCGGGCATGACCGCGTCGGCATGCTCCTCGGCGCGCTCGACCAGCACGCGCTGCAGCGTCGCGGATCGCATCCGCTGCCTCGTCGCAGGCATTGCGCACCCACAGCCGGAAATCGGTCGCGACCTGGTCGTTGCGCGAGCGCGCGGTGTGCAGCCGCCCGGCCGCCTCGCCGATCAGCTCGCCGAGGCGATGCTCGACGGTCATGTGGATGTCCTCGAGCTCCGCGCTCTCGGGAACGCCGTCGCGCTCATATTCCGCCGCGATCCGGTCGAGGCCCTCGAGGATCGCCGCGGCGTCGGCCTCGGCGATGATGCCCTGGTCGCGCAGCATCGCCGCATGCGCCTTCGACGCGGCGATGTCCTCGCGCCACAGCCGCTTGTCGAAGCGGATCGAGGCGTTGATCTCGCGCATCAGCATTGGCCGGCATCGCCGCCGAAACGCCCGCCCCATGTGCGCTGCGATGGAGGCTTGTCGCTCATTGCCGGCGCGTTGCCACGGGAGGCGGCAGGCGGTCAAACCGGCCGGTCGCCTGGATGAATATGATTGCGCCGTGAAATTTTCCGCCTTTGCGAACGGAGTTCCGTCCCTATAGCGCCCCTATGGGGGACAGAATCTCTACCCTGGTGATGTTCGGAGCGACCGGGGACCTGGCGCGGCGGATGCTGTTGCCCTCGCTATACGGTCTCGATTCCGACGGATTGCTTCCGGAAAACCTGCGGATCATCGGTACGGCGCGAACTCCGCTCGACGATGACGCGTTTCGGCAGAGGGCGAGGGATGCGCTCGAGGAGCATTTGCCCGCCGGTTTCTTCGATCCGGGGGTCGGCGAGCGCTTCCTCAAGCGGCTTCATTACGTGCCGGTCGACATCAAAAATCCGGAGGGTTTCGCGCGCCTGGCCGAGGCGATCGGCGATCCGTGCGACGGGGTCGCGATTTTCCTGTCGACCGCGCCCTCGCTGTTCAAGCCGACGATCGATGGCCTGGAGGCGGCCGGCCTTGCTTGCCCGACGGTGCGCATGGCGCTCGAAAAGCCGCTCGGGATCGACCTGGAATCGAGCCGCGAGATCAACGACGCGGTCGCGATCGCCTTCCCCGAGGAGCGGACGTTCCGGATCGACCATTACCTGGGCAAGGAAACGGTCCAGAACCTGCTCGCGCTGCGCTTTGCCAATCTGCTGTTCGAGCCATTGTGGAACAGCGCGCACATCGACCACGTCCAGATCACGGTCGCCGAGACGATCGGTGTCGAAGGCCGGGGCGATTATTACGATGGGACCGGCGCGCTTCGCGACATGGTGCAGAACCACATGCTCCAACTGGTCGCGCTGGTGGCAATGGAGCCGCCGTCCGACTTCAACGCGACGGCGGTGCGCGACGAAAAGGTCAAGGTCCTGCGCGCGCTTCGCCCGATCACGGCTGTCGGACTGCGAATCGCTGACTGTGACCGGCCAGTACGCGCGCGGTGCGATCGATGGTGAGCCGGTGCCGGGCTACGTCGAGGAGATCGGCCGCGAGAGCCGGACCGAGACCTTTGTCGCGCTGAAGGCCAATATCGACAATTGGCGGTGGAAGGGCGTCCCATTCTACCTGCGCACGGGCAAGCGCATGCCCAAGCGCGACACCGAGATTTTCATCCAGTTCAAGGACGTGCCTTATTCGATCTTCGCTTCGCGCGGGGCGACGACCAGGCCCAACAAGCTCATCATCGGACTTCAGCCGGAAGAGACCATCGAGCTCAGGCTGATGGCCAAGACTCCCGGTCTCGACCGCGGCGGGGTGCGGCTGCGCGAGGTTCCGCTGGATATCGGTCTCGCCAATGCGTTCAGCGAAAATCGCCGCCGCATCGCTTATGAGCGGCTGCTCCTGGACCTGATCGAAGGCGACCCGACCTTGTTCGTCCGCCGCGACGAGGTCGAGGCGCAATGGACGTGGATCGACGGAATTCGCGACGCCTGGGCGCAAAAAGGAATCACTCCAAAACCTTATGCAGCGGGAACCTGGGGGCCTTCGGCGGCGATTGCGCTGACCGAGCGCGACGGCGTCACCTGGCACGAGTAGAGGGCAACTCGTGACGCTCAATCCGACCATCGCCCGGGTGACCGACCGGATCATCGAGCGGTCGAAGCCGACCCGCCGGTGCTATCTCGACCTGATGGCCGAGCAGCAGGAGCGGGGGATGAGCCGTCCGCGTATGTCCTGCGGCAATTTCGCGCACGGCTTCGCCGCTTCGGGCGAGGACAAGGAGGCGATCGCCACGCTCGCCGGCCCGAACATCGGCATCGTCACGGCGTTCAACGACATGCTCTCGGCGCATCAGCCCTACGGCCGCTACCCCGAGCAGATGAAAATCTTCGCCCGTGAAGCAGGCGCGACGGCGCAGGTCGCGGGCGGGGTGCCGGCGATGTGCGACGGGGTCACCCAGGGCCAGCCCGGCATGGATCTGTCGCTGTTCAGCCGCGACGTCATCGCCATGGGCACCGCGATCGCGCTCAGCCACGGCATGTTCGATGCGGCCGCGCTGCTCGGCATTTGCGACAAGATCGTGCCTGGTCTGCTGATCGGCGCGCTCCGCTTCGGTCACCTGCCGATGCTGTTGGTGCCGGGCGGCCAGATGCCCTCGGGCTTGCCGAACAAGGAGAAGCAGCGGATCCGCCAGCTCTATGCGGAAGGCAAGGTTGGCAGGGACGAGTTGCTGGCGGCCGAATCCAGCTCCTACCACGCGCCCGGCACCTGCACCTTCTATGGCACCGCCAACACCAATCAGATGATGGTGGAGCTGATGGGGCTGCACGTGCCCAATGCCGCGTTCATCAACCCCGGGACGCCGCTCAGGCAGGCGCTCACGCGATCGGCGGTGCACCGGTTGGCCGAGCTGGCGGCGGCCAAGGCCCGGCCGCTTGGTCACGTCATCGACGAGAAAGCGATCGTCAACGCGATGGCTGGGCTTCTCGCCACTGGCGGATCGACCAACCACGCGATCCACTTGCCGGCGATCTCGCGGGCAGCGGGCATCCTGATCGACTGGGAGGATTTCGACCAGCTATCGAACGTGGTGCCGCTGATCGCGCGCATTTATCCCAATGGCGCGAAGGACGTGAACGACTTCCAGCATGCTGGCGGAATGGCGTTCGTGACGGCGACCTTGCTGGCCGGGGGATTGCTCCACGCCGACACGGTGACAGCGGGTGCCGATTCTTTGAGCGCCTACACTGCCACACCCGAACTCGATGGCGATACGTTGGTGTGGCGGGAGACGCCCGAAAGTCGCGACCTCGACATGCTTCGCCCGGCCAGCGAGCCGTTCCGTGCCGACGGCGGCATGAATCTGGTCAAAGGCAATCTCGGCCGGGGGATTTTCAAGACAAGCGCGGTCGACGAGGATCGCTGGACGATCGAGGCGCCGGCGCGCTGCTTTTCCGACCAGAATGAGGTGCTGGAAGCGTTCAAAGCCGGCGAGCTCGATCGCGATTGCGCGGTCGTCGTCCGCTTCCAGGGCCCCCGCGCCAACGGCATGCCCGAGCTGCACAAGCTGACTCCGGCGCTCGGCGTAGTCCAGGACCGCGGCTACAAGGTCGCCTTGATCACCGACGGGCGCATGTCCGGGGCGAGCGGCAAAGTACCCGCCGCGATCCACGTCTCGCCGGAGGCGCTTCCGGACGGCCCGCTGGCGCGGGTTCGTGATGGCGACATCATCCGGCTGTGCGGGCACGATGGCCTGCTCAACGCGGTCGGCGTCGACCTGAGCTCGCGCCCTCCGGCCAACTCGCCGCCGCCGCCGGTCGGGACCGGGCGCGAGCTGTTCGCGCTGATGCGCCTCACCGCCAGCGAGGCCGAAGCAGGAGCCTCGGCGATGCTTGCAGCGATGGAGGCCGAGCTGACATGAGGCAGGTCGCGGTCGCCGACGTTGGGCGGAACCCACGCGCGCTTTGCGCTCGCGCAGATCGAGGACGGGCGGGTTGTGTCGCTTGGCGAACCGATCACGCTCAAGACCGCCGACCATGCGAGCTTCCAGCTCGCCTGGCAGGAATTCGGCCGCCGCGCCGGCATCGAGCTGCCCAATGAGCTCGCGATCGCCTTTGCCGGGCCGGTCGGCGGCGAAGTCCTCAAACTGACCAACAATCCGTGGGTGATCCGGCCCTATCTGATGAAGGAGCGGCTGGGTGTCGACCGTTTCACCATCGTCAACGATTTCGGAGCAGTCGCACATGCCGTCGCCACGCTCGGCGAAGAGCATTTCCAGCATTTGTGCGGTCCCGATCAGGCCTTGCCGGCGGAAGGCGTCATTTCGGTCGTCGGACCGGGCACCGGGCTCGGGGTCGCCGCGCTGCTGCGCAAGCGCGATCATTATGACGTCATCGAGACCGAGGGCGGCCACGTCGATTTCGCACCGCTGGACTCGCTCGAGGACAAGATCCTCAAACAATTACGGCGGCATTTCCGGCGGGTTTCGGTCGAGCGCGTGGCGTCGGGGCAGGGCTTGTGGAACCTCTACGAGGCGCTTGGAGCGATCGAGAAGCGCGACCTTGTTTTCCATGACGACAAGGAGCTGTGGCCGGCCGCGCTCGAGGGATCCGACGGCCTCGCGGCGGCCGCGCTCGACCGGCTCTGCCTCAGCCTTGGCGCGGTCGCCGGCGACATGGCCCTCGCCCAGGGCGCTTCGGCGGTGGTGATTGCGGGCGGGGTCGGCCTGCGGCTTGCCGATTATCTGCCGCGCTCGGGCTTCCGCGACCGCTTCATCGCCAAGGGGCGGTTCGAGCGGCGCATGGACGAGATGCCGGTCAAGCTTATCACCCACCCGCAGCCGGGCCTGATCGGCGCCGCGGCCGCGTTCGCCCGGGAACATCCATGACCATCGATGAGATCATGCGCGCGGCGCCGGTCATCCCAGTGCTGGTGCTGGACGGGAACGTTGATCCTGCTGGGCTGGCGGAGACGTTCGTGCAGGCAGGACTGCCGGTGCTGGAAGTGACGTTGCGGACTCCTCAGGCGCTCGATGCGATCAGAGCGATGTCCAGGGTCGAAGGGGCGATCGTCGGCGCGGGCACGGTGCTCAATCCGGATCAGCTGGATGATGCGATCGATGCCGGCAGCCGCTTCATCGTGTCTCCCGGCCTCACCGAGCCTCTCGCCAAATCCATGGCTCGGTCGGACGTTGCTTATCTGCCTGGGATCGCGACCGCCGGCGACATCATGCGCGGGCTCGATCTTGGGCTGGATCGTTTCAAATTCTTTCCCGCCGAAGCATCGGGCGGAATCGCCGCGCTCAAGGCGCTGTCCGCGCCTTTTGGGCAGGTCCGATTTTGCCCGACCGGCGGAATCCGCCCCGACACGGCGGCGGAGTGGCTGGCCGTACCCTCTGTGCTGTGCGTTGGCGGCACGTGGTTCGTGAAGCCCGGTGACGATGACCTGGCGGCCGTCGGGGAACGCGCCCGCGCCGCAACCGCCTCTATGGCGCCCCAATGATGACCGTCGCGGTACGTGGCTGATCCGCGATCATGGCCCGTGCAGGCCGCGCGCCGTGGACGGTCACGGCGATGGACTTCCACCACGGCCGGAAGCGGCCTTCGCGAGGACCGAAGCTGAGGGCAACGCCGCTCGGCGTCACCTTGCAGGTGATGTTCTGGCGAAGGTTCGCGCCGCCCGCCGTCAGGCCGTCGTCGAAATACAATGTCCCACGGCAATCCTCGCCCGGATAGACTTCGAGCTCGAGGGGCCCCTTCGGCGTTTCCGCCGTACTCTGCAGCAGCGATTGGCGTGGCAGGATCGTCCCTGCCCGGACGAAGATCGGAAGCATTTCGAGCTTGGGCGCCTGCGTCAGTTTCGGCCCGCTGACCGGCAATCCCGTCCAATAATCGAACCAGCCGCCCTTGGGCAGGCAGATGTCGAACGGCTGCGGCGATTCCGGCTTCGGGGGTCCCGCCACGAGCAGGTCGCGGCCGACAGTGAAGCTCATCGCCTGGTCGCATGAGGCCTGGAGCGCGTCCGGATAATCGTAGAAGACAGGGCGCATGATCGGATCGCCGGTCCGCGCATTCTGCTCGGCCAGCGCATAGAGATACGGCATCAGCCGGTACCGCTCCTCGATGAATTTTCGGCGGATGGCGAGATGCTCGGGACCGTCCACCCACGGCTCGGCGTGCGGCGCGTCATGGGCGGCGTGGTTGCGGAAGACCGGCTGGAACGCGGCGATTTGGTACCAGCGGGTGAGCAGATCGGGGCTTGCGCCGCCGACGAACCCGCCGACGTCGCAGCCGCTGTAGGCGAAGCCTGACAGGCCGAGGCTGATCAGTTGCTGCGACGCAGAGCCGCAGATGGTCCCAGGTCGAGCTGTTGTCCCCGGTCCACGTCACCGCATAGCGTTGCCCGCCGGCATAGGATGCGCGGGTCATCACGAACGGGCGGGCGCCCGGACGCAGCCGCTTCATGCCCTCGAAGGTGCCGCGGGTGTTCTGCATGCCATAGACGTTGTGGATCTCGGCATGGGTCGCGGTGCGCGCTGCGAAATCGTCGCTTTCGATCCGGTGCAGATTGTCGAGCGGCATGGTCTTGGTCGGGGTTTCGAACACCGCCGGCTCGTTCATGTCGTTCCAGAAGCCGGAGAAACCGTCGGCGATGAAGTCCTTGTACTGGTTGCCCCACCACTCGCGCGTGGAAGCCCTCGTGAAATCGGGGAAAACCGCGGGGCCGGGCCATACCGGCGCAACGTAGAGCGAGCCGTCCGCCTTATGGACGAAGTGGTTTCCGGCCATCCCCGTGTCGAACGGGGCGTAGCCCTGGTTCGGCAGATAGGCGATGTGAAGGTCGGTGATCGCGACCAGGCGAAATGCCGTCGCTCGCCATGTCGGTATTGAGCTTCCTGAGGTCGGGGAAGGTCCTGGTGTTGACGGTGAACGGCCGGTTGCGGTCCTGGTAGTCGATGTCCATCCAGATGACGTCGGCGGGAATTCGGTCGGCGCGGAGGCGGCGCGCGATTCCGCGGACCTCGGCATCGCTGCTGTAGCCCCAGCGCGACTGCTGGTAACCGAGCCCCCACAACGGTGGCAGCGGCGGCTTGCCGGTCAGGTCGGTGTATCGGCGGACGACGTCCGCCACGCTCGGTCCGGCGATGATGTAGTAATCGATCGGGCCGTCCGGAGCGCTGATTTCGATCGCGCTTTCGTCGCGATGCCCGAAATCGAAACTGCTCCGCCAGCTATTGTCCAGGAACAGTCCGTAGCTCGTCCCGTCGTCGCCGACCCCGATGAAGAACGGGATCGATTTGTAGATCGGGTCGGTCCACGGCGCGAAACCGAACGCGTCGGTATTCCAGTCGATGAAGGTGCCGCCGCGCCGATCGAGCCCACCGGTCTTGTCGCCCATCCCGAAAATGCGCTGCTTGATCGGCAGCGCCTTGCGCAGCGTGAAGCCGCGCCCGTCCAGGGCGATGGCGTTGGGCGCATCGGCGAGGATCGTGCGTCCCTGCAGATCGGTAACGGTTAGCCACAGCGTGGCCGGGTCCATGTGAACGCCGACTGCTTTCGTCTGAAACCCATCCAGCGTCGCGTTCACCGGAACGCTATGGTGGCGCGCCGCGCCGGGGACAGCCCAGCTCGCGTCCTCCCCGAAATCCGCGCCTCTCGCAATTCGGACCCGGACCATCGAGTCCGTCAGCGCCGTGACTTGCACGCGAACCGATCCGTTACCGGCTTCGATCCCGCTCGCTGAATGCGCGAGCGACTGGCCGGTCGCGGGCGTCGACCCGATAGTCACCGCGAACAAGAGGGCGGCGAAGAGGCGGAACAGCCTCATGTTATCGCCTCGGCCGGCGGAGCGGTTTAGGCGGCCAGCGGCTTCAGGACCGGACCTTCCGCGGGCCGCCGCGCATAGATGCCGAAGCCGGCGATGATCGCATAGCAGATCGCCGGTAGCAGAAGCGCGAAATGCAGGCTGCCCGACTGGTCCGCCAGGAAGCCGGTCATCAACGGCACTACCGCACCGCCAAAGATGGCGATGTTGATGATTCCCGAGCCGTCCGCGGCGCGCGGCCCCAGCTTCTCGCACGCGAGGCTGAAGATGGTCGGGAACATGATCGAATTCATCAGGCCGATCGCGAGCAGGCTGTAGGCTGAAGCCGTGCCCGTGCTGTTGGCCGAAATCGCGATCAGGATAATCGCGCCGGCGGCTAGCGCGGCGAGGATTTTGCCTGGGCTGAGGATGCGGAGGAAGTACGAGCCGATGAACCGGCCGGCCATCGCCCCCCCCCAGTAGAATGCAACCATCTTGCCGGCTGCGCCTGGGGTAGTTCCAAGCACGTCGTTCTGGATCAGGTAATTGACGATCAGTGAACCGATCGAGACTTCCGCGCCGACGTAGAGAAAGATGCACAGCGCGCCGAAGCCGAAGCGCGGCCGCTTGAGCAGCGAAAAGCCCGCCAGCGGCGAGCTGTGATCGTGCTTTTCGCCCGGCAGCTTGTTGCGGAACATCCAGACCACCGCAGCGATCACGGCCAGGGCGACGGCGAGGCCGATATAGGTGCTGACGATCGCTCGCGTCTCGTCCGTGCGATACTGGTCTAGCGCCAAGCCCGACAGTTGCGCCGCGCTCACGCCGGCGAGACCACCGAGGATGATTGCCGAGCCGATAGGCGGGAAAATCGTCGTGCCGAGGCTGTTGAACGCCTGTGCGAACGTCAGCCGGCTGTGCACCGTTTTGGCCGGCCCGAGCAGGCTGATCAGCGGGTTGGACACGACCTGGACGATCACTACGCCGCTGGCCAGCACGAACAAGGCGAGCAGGAACAGGCCGTACGTCGCGGTCGCCGAGGCCGGGATGAACAGCAGGCAGCCGACCATCATCGTCAACAGGCCCGCCACAGCGCCGCGCATGTAGCCGATCTTCTTGACCAGCTGGGCGCCGGGAATGCCGATCACGAGGTAGGCCGTGAAGAAGCAGAACTGGACCAGCATCGCCTGCGTGTAATTGAGCGTGAACAGCTCCTTCAGCTTGGGGATGATGACGTCGTTAAGACTGGTGATCCCGCCGAAGATGAAGAACAGCGCCATTACGAAATAGCGAAGGTTCGGCGCGTCAACTCCGCCATCCGGCAGTTCCATCGGCGTAACGTTGGCCTCGCCTTCACTCACTCCAGTCGGAATCACCATCGCGTCAACCCTCCTCGACAAGAACTCATGGCTATCGGCTCCGAGTGCTGTCGTCACCCCCCCAAAGCGTGCGGGCGCGATATGAAGGCCCGGCGCATTGCTGCACCGAAATGTTTCGCGGCGATGTGGACGAGGGTCAGCGGGTATAAGGAATGAAATCGCCCAGGATGCAGCTCTGCCCGGGGATCCGTGTGTTGGGGTCGAACGAGCGAATGATTTCCCCGCGGCACAGGTCGGATCCGGTTCGCTCGATGAGGAGCGCATCGTTGCTGCCAAAGCTGCATGATCCGAGATGATTGACCCAGATCGTTCGCCCGCTGCCGTAGAGCAGGACGTGCCTGTCGCTGTCGGTCGTGCGCACGCTCTCGTTGGGCCGAAGCGTCACGCATTGCTGCGCCGGACCCGCGACCCGCCCGGCAATCTCCGCGATCTGCATCGGGCCGGCGGCCTGAGGCGGCTGATCCGAGCAGGCGCAAAGCAGCGCGCAAAGGCCGATCGTCCGGAGTCGCATGGCCGCATGATAATCGAGATCGGCCGCCGGAGGAATGGTGGACGCACTAGGGCTCGAACCTAGGACCCGCTGATTAAGAGTCATGTTTTTTGCCATTTCCGGACATTTCCTATTGTGATCTACGATTTCCTAAAACATAGAAAATCCATGCACATAGACTGATATATTGTGAGATTGCGTTTCCGGTCGTTTTCGCTACGGTGATTACATGGTGCTTACGCGGAGGACCCGCTAATGCCGACCGGACGAATCACGAAACGCATCGTCGACGTGCTTACTCCAGGAAGCACAGATACTTTTCTGTGGGATGAGACGATACACGGATTTGGACTTCGACTGACGCCCAAAGGCTCTCGGTCATACGTGGTTCAATACCGAATGGGCGGCCGGAAATCGCCGAGCCGGCGCTACACGATCGGCACTCATGGTTCACCATGGACACCAGAGACTGCTCGCCGCGAAGCGGAGCGGATCCTTATGATGGTGCGGCAAGGCACGGACCCCGCGGATGCCAAGAATGAGCGAAGACGGCAGGCCGTTGACCTCGCCTTTGAATCATATGTTCAGAGCTTCGCCAGGCTCTACTTGCAGAAGCGCTGGAAAGACTGGAAGTTGGGTGAGGGTGTCCTTCGGAGGGAAGTTGTGCCCCTGCTTCGCGTAACAAGCCACTCCCTCGTATCACGCGGTCGGACCTCGCGCCCGTTTGGGATGGTTTGGACGAGCGGCCGGCAGTTGCCCGACTTACCCATGCCACTCTGCGAAAGCTGTTTCGCTGGGCAGTGAGCCGTGGCGACCTCGAGCGATCCCCTATGGAGGGCCTTGCGGCACCTATCGGTGCGCCAGCTCGTGACCGCGTTCTAAGTGATGAGGAATTAGCGCTCCTTTGGGGCAATACAAACCTGATTGGACCGCCGTTTGGACCCTTGTTTCGTCTGTTGATTTTGACCGGGCAGCGACGCGAAGAAGTGGCGGGGATGGGTTGGTCTGAGCTTGATCGCGCGAGCGCATCATGGCTCATTCCGGCCTTCCGGACGAAGAACCGCAAGGCGCAGCTCGTGCCGCTGAGTGCCTCGGCGATCGAAGTGCTCGATGGAATGGCCTGCCCAAATGGCTGGCCGCGGATGGGCTTTGTCTTCTCGACTACGGGTAAGACGCCAGTGTCAGGCTTTTCGAAGGCAAAGCGTCGACTGGACGAGTTGATGAAAGCCGATTTGGAGAACCGATTTTTGCCATGGCGCGCGCACGACATTCGCCGGACGCTTGCAACTGGTCTGCAACGCCTTGGAGTGCGGTTCGAAGTCACGGAGGCAGTACTGAACCATGTGAGTGGGGCTCGGAGCGGTGTCGCCGGCGTCTATCAGCGGTACGATTGGGCCATCGAAAAGAGAGCGGCGTTGGACTCCTGGGCCAGACATCTGAACAGTCTAGCCAACCTTTCTTGTGTTCCGACTTTGGTGGTAGAAGACAGAAGTAATTTGGTAACCTCTGCGGACGGCTTATCTTTAAAAGTCAACAGTTAGTTGGGCTTGATTTACAAAGTCAATTGACGAAAAATATTTTCGTAATACGCCGTTACCAAATAGCTGCTTCGCGCTATTCACAATTGAGTTTCGATGGTTTCTATTGCCTTTCTTAGTCGCGCTTGTGCTGACGGGAGGGCTGAATGTCGGACTTATTACCAATCAACACTGCAGAGGCGGCGAAGCGGCTGGGCTTGGCTAAGTCGACCTTGGACAAAGCCCGCTTGACGGGAACGGGGCCGCCGTACGTGCGCGTTCTCGGGGGCCGGATCCGCTACAGGCCGGCAGACCTAGAAGCGTGGCTCGAAGCGCGGCTCGTGCACAGCACGTCCGAGGAACGACCGAAATGAGCCGGCGCCACAATCTGCGGCGTATCAAGCGCCGCCAATGCTACTCTGCCATCGAGCTTGCGCGCCTGCTTAAGGTCAACATCGGTACCGTTCGGCGGTGGTGCATGCAGGGGCTCAGGCCGATCGACGCGCATCGGCCATACCTCTTTCTGGGCGAGCACGTCGCCGAATTTCTCCGGAGCCGCGCGAAGCCGCGTTTCAAGCTCGATTCTGGCGAGTTGCTGTGCGTCGGCTGTCGCGCTGGTCGTCCGACGCGCGACGGCCTGTTGTGGCTGGAGCCGCGCGGACCGACGACCGTCAACCTCGTCGGCTTCTGTGCGGTCTCCGGGCACAAGATGGTTCGCCGTGTCCGGATCACCGAAATTGCCGAGAAGCTCGGGTCGGCGCGGATTGCGTCCGAGGACGAGATCGCAACCATGAGCAGCGATCGTGACCCTCATCAGATGCGATCTCTTGAGGAGGTGCCGGCATGAGGATCTTCAATCCCGCGAACGAGCGCCTCAAGCGACGCTACTTCCATTACCTCAAAAACGCTGATGGCCTGGCCGACGTCACCATCAATCAGGCGCGGCTCGCGATCACCGATTATGAGAGGTTCACCGATTGGCGAGATTTCAAGACGCTGAGAGAGCGCGATGCAATCTGCTACCGCGAAGCGCTGTTGAGCGGATCTTCCAAACGCGCAGCCCAGCTCAGCAGCCGGGCGACGGTCAACACCAAGCTTACGCAGGTCGAGAAGTTCTTCCGTTGGCTCTCTGGCCAGGACGGCTTCCGCAAGGCCATCGTCAAAGACGCATTTGAATGCTTTGGCCTGTCGCGACGCGACAAGAGAGCTCGCGCTTCAGCAGAGGCCCAAATCCACGCCGTCCCTCGAAGAGGTTCGGCGCGCCATCCTCGCGATGCCCGAATCGACGATCATCGACCGGCGGAACAAGGCGTTGATGGCGCTCCTCTTGTTGACCGGAAGCCGCATTTCCAGCCTGGCATCGCTGAAGCTCAAGCATGTGCACCGCAACGGCCGCGGGATCACCCACGATGCGCTCGAGGTCCGCGTGAAGGGCGCGAAGAGCTTCCCGACCTTCTTCTTCCCTGTGGGTGAGGATATCGAAGCGATCTTCCGAAACTATCTTGGCTTCTTGCGGGATGACTTGGCATGGGGGTGCGAGGATCCACTGTTCCCGAGAACGAACCAGACTGTTGGCAACGCGCACATGTTCGAAACGGCAGGCGTCAATCGGGCGCATTGGCAAACGGCCGACCCCGTCCGAGCCATTTGTCGCACGGCCTTCGATGCGGCCGGCCTGCCGAAGTATGCCCCGCACTCCATTCGCCGCACGCTCGTCGACTTGGGTCAGCGTTGCTGCCGCACCCCCGAGGACTTCAAGGCCTGGATCACAGAATTCGGCACGAGGATGTCGATGACATCGTTCCGGAGCTACGGAGCTGTTTCGGAGCTGCGACAGGCCGAACTTTTGTCCGAGCTTCGTGCCGATGAGACTGACGGCCCGTCAGATCAGGAACGTCGCATCGCGAAGCTCATCGCCGAGAGCTTCGCAACGCTAAGCCACCGTCCGACGACGATGGCAGCGGACCGAACGCATGAGCGTCCCGATGGCATCGGTATTCGAGGCGCTCGATTTCGAGAAATTCGACCATCCCTTGAGTTCGATGCCCGCTTATCGGATGCATTTTCGGGCCGCATGAGGTCCAAGCGGTGTTCAGGTGAACCAATGGTTTTGCACAAGTGTTTATGCTGACTGGCATCGTCAACACTGGCCGAGACGCTCGGATTGATCAAGTCCCAACTGCCGCTCGAATCTGGAATTGCCAGGAAGAGGGTTTGGCACTCCTTCAGCTATTGCCTAGCGACAGCAAATCCCCGAGCATGACAAGTCGCCGCCTGGCTTCGTATTGGCGAACGGATGAAATCTCACCTCCATGGCGAGGCGACTACCCGCCGCGCGGCTGGAGCAGCTTCCTCCGGGGACGCCTTCGAGCGCCTGAGAGAGTTCACGAAAGCATGACTTCCGTCGGGTTGCGCCGGCCCCCGCTCCAGACCCCACTGATGTACTGCTGAGAAAATCCGGATGCGCTCAGCCACCTGCTCCTGTGTCGGGCCCTTTCTTGCCTGAGCTTGGCCGAGATTCGCGCCGACCAGAGCGCACGTGTCATGTCAGGTCATGTCAGGTCATTTGGCGGACGGCCGTGATTCGTTTATCAGCTATGATATGTGTAGAGTGCTGCGGACTTTGAGGCGCCGAGAAGAGGGGCTGGCGTGTGGAGTGGCTCGTCATACTTATCAGCTTGGCCGCGACAGCGTATGGATTGTACGCCGAAGATCCGCGAAGTGCTCACAGCTGTTGCTGCCGCTCCTGACGGATCGCGAGAGCCTTCGTCGTACGGACTGATGCACGTTCGCAGCCGTGCGGAGGCAGCTCGGACGCCAAACGTGCCCGTGGCGTGTCTAGCGATTTTCACTGATCGCGAGGGCCGACGCCCGCGCCCTGACTGGCTCGGCCAGCGTTGACCTGCGGCGAGTGCTATCGTCATCGTTCTTCCTTTCTTATTATGAGTAATGATCTCGGCGATCTGAAATTGAGAGACCACCGCATCCGCGCGCACTTCTGCCGACTACCTTGGCCCTCCTCCATTCCTTGAGTCGCTCGCTCTGGAAGCGGCTGCTGGTGGGCTTTCCGCGGTCTGTTTTTGAGGATCCAGCTAATCTCCAATCACGAGCTTCGTGGAGGGCAGGCGGCCCTCTGGCGGGTCCCGGGAAATCACCGGGTAAGCACCAAGGGCGTGAAATCGGCCATTTTCGGTTTGACCGCTAATGTCCGTTTTCGACCCATTGCAGACATTAGCGACGAACCCGGTCCGAGGTTATTGCGCATACTGGTGTTTTCGCGTTCCCGCTGAATTTGATGCCGATGCCGGCACTTCAATTTCCTTCGAGATGCTGACGTAGGCCAGCGAAGTCCGGGGCTTGTGCGCCGCACGACGGTGATCTGGCGGTGGCGATCAGAGCTGGAGTGGGCACCGCGACGCCAAAGCTCCACGCGTAGCGTTGCAGGTTCCCGAGGAGCACCGGCACAAATCGCGGAAAATAGCGGGTCGTCCGCCCGCGATACTGGTAAGTCACGGGCCCAATAGATTTTGCCAGCGTTCTGAATTTCTCGTCGGTTTCGCCTTCAGGCGGTGGAGCATAAACCAAGATCCGACAGCCGCTCCGCTCCCCCTGAATCAGCCAACCAATCAAATGATGTTTTAGCGGCCGCACAGACCAGCCGTTAGCCGTAAGACTCGACGCTTCATCCGCAGCCAGCCGCCCGGTATCGATCATTCGCTCGCCATGCTCGACGGAGCGCAACCCCAGCGTCAGCGGCAGGATGACGATCAGGACACCGAGTGCAGCCCTAAAGACGTTGACCCTCCATTTGACGACGTGCGCCGAGCAGGATGATAGCTCCCGCAACCAGAAGCCCGGCATAGCCGATAAGCTGGCCCCCAATTCCCGTGTGAAGGAAGTCATAATGTTGGGGGAAAATGGCGATCGCCGTGAGCCGGCCGGCGTTGATCACGACGATCGCTGCGACCATTGCCGCCGCCAAGAACCACATCGACCGGGTCAGCGGGACCTTGATCGTCTGGGTGACGACGGCGAACAATACCCCGACCAGCGAGACATTGTGGAAAGACGAGCAATCCGCGTAGATCACCATCTGCTTGCCCGCCTCGCGCATCGCAGGATCGGTAAACTCGACAACGTTGCCGCTCGACGGATGCCCACTCAGCAAGGACACAAAGGCGGCATCGAAACGCAGCATCTCAGTGCCAAAATATGCGAGGGCCAACGGACCGAACAGCAATGGTCCGGTCAAAGCCAGGCCGATCACGCCAAGGCGCCGCTCTCGGCTTCCCAGTGAAAACCGGCCAATGCTGAGTGTCGACAGGCCGAGCAACGCCAGCCCCGCTTCCCAGCCAGTGGGTAGTAGACAGCAGGCGAGTGCAGTCCCGCACAACCACCAGTCCGTCTGATGGGGCTTGGGGCCTTCGCCATCTCCGCCGAGGTCAATCAACGCGACTAGCGCGACCCAGATCACGGCGCTGACGCGAAAATGGGACGCGACGGCGTGGGCCCAGCCGCCGAGCGCAATGCTCTCGGACATCTTGACGAACAGGACATTGAGGCTGGCCGCGACTAACGTTGCGGCGAGCAAGCTAGCGCGATCAAGGCGCACAACGGATTGCGCCTCTGCCCAGAATTAACGGGGGGACCGCCGCCGCAAGTACGCGTAGCCCGTGCCGATCAGCGCCATGGCGGCGATCCCCGCACCAATTTCAGGTGAAGGAACTACGCTACCGGCAAACGCCGGCGTCGCAATTGCCGCAAAAGCGGCGAACAGTGCCGTTTTGAGCTTCATGTTCGTTCTCCTAATATGAGGCGATTTCTGATGCCATGAACCACCTCGCCGGAGCAAGCCGATTCGATGGAATCTTTTGGTCCCTTCCTCGAACAATGGAGCGGTTGGGTTCCGATTCCGTTGTTCGTCCTACTGGCCCTGCTCGAACTGACAGTTGGCCATGGCGATGCCGACTTGTCGCCCATGAAGCGAGTTGCGACCAACGTCTCGCTCTACGTAATCGCGGCGGTGGTCGCGTTTGCAGTGCCATTGACGATTGCCAGTGCCGCCGCTTGGGCTGGCCGCAACGGAGTGGGATTGTTCAACACTGTGCCGGCCCCAGCTCTGCTGGTGCTAACGATCGCGATCCTGGGGCGCAGTTTCGCGGCCTATTGGCTCCACCGAGCCTCGCATCGCATTCCGCTGTTGTGGCGCTTGCATAGCATCCATCACGGCGATCGAATCGTCGATCTTAGCCTGGGTTTGCGCCACCATCCGCTCGAATTGGTTCCAGCCATCCTTTTGTACGCAGCACTAGCAATATTGCTCGGGCTACCGGTTTGGGCCGCGCTGTTCACCGAAGCCGTGATGATGGCTGCAGCATTTTGGGAGCATCTCGCCATTCGCTTGCCGGCGCCCGTCCGAGCTTGGCTCGAACCGTGGATTGTGCTTCCTGAAACTCACCTGCTCCACCACAGCGCCGATCGTCGGCAAACGGATAGCAATTACTCGACCCTGACAATCATTTGGGATCGGATGTTCGGTACGTTCCGGCCGTCGAGGGAAGCAGTGGCGCGGATTGGCCTCGGCGAATCCTACGACGTGATCGCGGATAGTTTATGGCAGCAGCTGCTCTTGCCGATCCGGCAGCAATCAAGCATGCGAGCGCCCTCGACATAACGTCCGTTTTCCACCCACTCCGGACGCATCCGACCAAAGCCGACATTAGAACCGCGCTGCGACGGGCGAGGAACGCAACCGAGGTTAGTTCGCTTTATTCATGTGAACTCAGACGCGGACGCACTCCGCAAGCGCGCCCACCAATGTCGCGACGTTGCCAACGGCACCAAAGATCTAGAGGGCCAGCGGGAGCTTCGTGACCTCGCCACAGACCTCGACAGCGAGGCCAGCAAGATCGATGTTGAAGAAGCGGCCAGGTCGAGGGACCCGTCCACCGAATAAGGGACAGTAGCAGCTTGGGTCTCCTTTCGACCCAAAGCTGACGTTAGGAGGGCCAATCTAGTCGACTTTGCGCCTTCAACTGCCTACCGCTAACGCCGTGGCACTGGAGACCGCGATGCTTCACACCGGGAAGTGCCTTTGCGGAAACATCCGCTTCTCGATCGATGCCGAGCCGCAGGGCGCTCGAATGTGTTGGTGTCGCGACTGCCAGCGGATCGCCAGCGGGTCAGCCACGGTAAACGTGCTCTTTCCAGAAGAAGCGGTGCGCTACACGGGGGAAATGACCACGCTCCGGCTCACTGCCGATAGTGGGAACGTTGTGGAGCGAGGTTTCTGTCCGACATGTGGATCGCAAATGTATAGCAAGACGGTCAAACCCTCGGGCATGCCAATGCGAGTGCGGGCAGGCACCCTCGACGATCCTGAGCTGATGGCACCTACCGCGATCATTTGGGTCGACAGTGCGCCCAGTTGGGCTCCGCTTGATCCTCAGCTGCCGCAGCACCCTAAGGGCCCGCCTACCACTTAGTGTCTGCTTTCGACCCAAAGCGGACATTAGCCGCGGCGACGTGCCCGCCATCCCGATGCCGCGCTCGTGGAGGGAGCGCTTGCTCATCTCAACCAGCATTGCCGACGCCAATGCCGAGGGCCAGTTTGCCGAGCTCAAGCGCGCAACGTTTCGAATTGACATGTGGTTTAACGACCGTTGGTTAACTCGTTGATTTGAGTTACCACTGCAATGGCAGGCTCGGCTCTCAACACGCCGAGAGAGCGGCCGCGTGCGCGTGCCCGTGAGCCAGAGGGAGTCGAGCTCCGCGAAGCCGATCAATGTCGATCGGCCGAACAGGGAGACTCACCATGACCCTTACAAGGTTTGCAATTCTTGCGAGTTCAGCCCTTGCGCTGGGCGCGATCGTGCCGCTGCAGGCCGCCCAGGCCCAGCACGCTTGCAATCTGAACAACGGCCCGCCTCCCGATGGGACGCTTTTTCCCGGTCAACTCTACTGCGGAGATATTAGCAGTTACTCCCAAAAACCGAATCAAACCGCCGTCGGTGAAGGCGTCAGCATTTTTGGAGAAGCCGCAACCGCCGTCGGCTCAAGCGCGAGTGGGTGGAGTGAAGGATCGGTCGCCATTGGCTTCCACGCGTTTGCGTACGACGGAACCGGGGGATTCTTCCTCCCGCTTCCATCCAACTTCTCACAAACTGCCGTGGGATCCTATGCCTCAGCATCCGGATTGGGCAGCGTCGCGATCGGCGATCAGGCAGTTGTGGGCGTGCCTGACACGGTTTCTAACCCTGGCGCGATCCTCTATGGCCCGGTCAACAACGGCACCGCCGTCGGAAGCCACTCGCTGGTTATTGGGGAAAACGGCACCGCTGTCGGCGCGAGCGCAAGCGTCACCGGTCTGAATGGCACGGCTGTGGGTCAGGGATCATCGGCCAGCGGCTTCTATGCTACGGCGCTGGGTCAAGGATCCACTGCCAGCGGCGATGCCTCAACTGCGCTTGGCGGGCTTGCCAACACCAATGGCGACGCCTCGACAGCAGTGGGTTGGGCCGCTTCGTCCGCGGCCAATGCCACTGCCGTTGGCTCCTCGTCGGTCGCCTCCGGAGACAATAGCTCAGCGCTGGGACGGAACGCACAAGCCGTTGGCGACTTTTCGACCGCGCTGGGTGACAATGCTATCGCCAGCGGAACGTCCTCCACTGCCGTCGGCCGTCTCTCCAACGCGGTAGCGACTGGCTCGACAGCGATCGGAGAAAGTGCCAATGCGGCTGGCCTCAATTCGATCGCTCTGGGATTGAATGCGAATGCGTCGGCGGCCAACAGCGCCGCCCTTGGTCCGAACGCGTCGGCAATCCACGCCAATTCCGTAGCCATCGGCGCCGGGACGAGTACAACAGCCCCCAACCAGGTCAATGTCGGCAGCCGGACGATCAGCGGCGTTAGCGCGGGCGCGGTCACCGCAACCTCGACCGAGGCGATCAACGGCTCGCAGCTTTTTGCGACCAACACGACGGTTGCGACCCACGCGACTCAGATCGCCACGCTCAACGCCAACGTGGGGACGCTCCAGACGCAGGTCGCGGGGATCACCACCAACATCGCCGGTCTTCAGGCCGACGTCGGCACCTTGTTCGACCTCCAGCGCCGCGACCGGCGCGAGGCGCGGCGCGGGACGGCTGCGGCGGTGGCAATGTCAGAGGCGCCCATGCCGTCTCACGACGGCGCCATCAGCTATTCGCTGCATGGCGCCGCCTATCGCGGCGAATATGCCGTGGGCGGGTCGCTGAAATATCGGATCAGCCAAAGCGCGGCCTTAGACTTCGGAGTGTCCCACGCCGGTCACAACGATAGCGCGGTTCGCGCTGGAATTAGCGGCGAGTTCTGACTTCTCTTTCGAGGCCTCAGCGAGGACCGGATTCCTCTGAGTTCGGTCCCGCCGCCTACCGCCGAATCTTTAGATCAAAGCGGCCGCGCTTCTCCACCACAACGCGGAGACTTATGGCGCGTGACCGCTGCCGATGTCTGCTTTCCACCCATTCTTGTCGCTAAGAGGAGCGGCGGTCGGCTACCAAGGCCTGTAGCCAATCCGGATAGGTGGCCGCCTCGCCGATAGTGAAGCTGCTCACTGCTCGCACATTGCTTTCGTACTCGGGCGTCATCCACGCGGGAATACCGGGGGCGACCTTGAGCTCAGGAAAGGCCTTCAGGATTTCTGTCTCGGATCGGGCGCGGGCGAAACCCCAAACGCCACCCATCCCGTAGTCATAGGCCACCAAGAACTCGCGCTTGCACATCATCGAGTTCTACTGGGGCGAGTGTCCGCTTTCCACCCAATCCGGCCGGCAGGGGCCCGTTGCGGACATTCGATTGCAGCGCGTCTGAGCATCCACAACGATCGCACGGTGGATGCCCGGGCGGTAACCCGACCTGACGCCGCCAAGCTTGGACTAAGTTGCTAATAGCAATACAAAATTAACCAAACTGGAGCAGTCCCGGCAGGTCAGAGGAGACCCGCTCGTGTCGCTGCCGGCAGAAATCCTCACGATTGCGACAAGCGACCCGCGCGTCGCCATTCGTCGGACGCTTCGATTGCAAGTCAATGCTCAGTTGTCGGGCGGCGCGGTCGAAGCGGACATCCTCAATCTCTCGGAGAACGGCCTGCTGATCGAAACGAGCGCTAATCTGATGATCGGGGAAATCTTGCTCTTTGATCTGCCGCCGGCAGGGATCACTGAAGCCACAGTAATCTGGACCCGCGGACGACTTTTTGGATGCGAGTTCCAAGCCGCGCTCGCAAAGCACGTTGTGAGTACCGCGTTGCTTCTCTCTCCAAATGAACGCTTGGGACAAGACGCAGCTGGGCTGGCCGTGGACCTCCCAGCACCCGAAGAAGACTCCTTCGGATCCGAAATAGATGACAGCGGCCTATCAGTTTTGGTGATTAGCCTGGTCGTACTGATGCTTGTGGCTATCATCGGTGGGTATGCGTTGTTCGAGGCTTTATCGGCACGCCATTGAACGCCATTAGGTCCCCGCCCTAGAATGTCCGCTTTCCACCCATTGCGGCCACCGTCGATTTATCACGGCATCAGCCGCACAACCTTCGACCCTCAAAAGCTCCGCATTACGGTCAGGTTGGAACACGCTAAAAAATTCCGCGTTTAGGTTGCAAATGACCGAGGAAGCCGAAGGCCTTTATTTCGCGAGACACGAGCGAAGGGAGCGGGCGATGAGTCATCTTGCTCCCGATCGGCGCGCGGCCGCGGCTCACGCAGAGTTGGCTGACAGATACGAGGCCCTTGCGGTGGTTTTCGGCGCGAAACGCGCGGCCGACCTCCCGATCGATTATCTCTGACCTGACAGCGATTCGCTGGGAACGTCTTGCCAACGTCAGTGGCGGGACGACGTTTTAGGTTGCTCCTTGCTCTGGAGATCAGTCAGCACATCGGTGAAGGATTGTAGTCCCAGCGGAAATGCGTGGCGAAGAAACCGACCCATTTGCTCGCGATCATTGGCTATTGCATAGCCACCTATCAGTTCACGTGTCATAGTTTTTTCCTGAGAACTTAACTCAGATCAGGAGCACTTGTGCCCAGGATTACGGGGCCGGAATGTCCGCTTTCCACCCATAACGGACTCTGGCGCTTAGTCCCCGCGCCATGCGCGCCGCGGAGGGCGTTGCCCGCCCGGCCGACCGCACTGACACTCGCCGCCGAACCATCCGCCATGCGGCCCGAGTTCAATTTTAAACACCTGTCGCAACGGGTCGAGGGACTGAGCGTTGAGCGGCCATGTTTGACGAAGGACCAGAGCAAGACGCCCTGTTTTGCATCGAAGGACCGGACGAAGACGGCTGTGTGTGGATTTGCTCGCCAAAGGGCCGGGACGTTTGGTGCCACAACCTGGGACCATGCGGCAAGGTGGCCGAACGGCTATCGCAGTGACTTGCCGAGATCGATCACGAAGCGACCGCCTAGCGCCCAGTGATCGCCGGGCGTTGGCCGTCGCCTCTTGGGTTGATTGCACTGGCACTCAGACCCGAATCATCCGCCACCCTGCGCTGGCTGAATCATAACGTCGGTCCCGCTTTGGCTCCGAGCCATGTCCTGACGTTACCGCGCTTCGACGAATTGGCCGTGCTGGCGGATTCGCCACTGTGCCGGTGTGGTGGTAATGCCGCTCGTCTCTGAAAGGGGAGAAAGCCGATGCGTTTCATCATCTGCCTAACCGCCGTCGTCCTATGTGCGAGCGCGACGCAGGTTAACGCCAAAACGGCCTCCAAGCATGCCGCATTCCAGCTCAACGAGACTACCTGGACCTTCGTCGACAAGGGAAAGAAGGTGAGGGAGTCGATAGACGCCAACGGCAACTACATAGAGAACACCCTTGCCGGGAAGCACGTCGATCATGGCACAGCAGTGATGAAGAGCGACAAGGCCTGCTTCACAAGCGCGATGACCAAAGACGGCGAAATGTGCTGGACGACCAGACCAGTAAGAATCGGACATTCGATGGTCACGACGAACGGCAAGGGGCGAAAGCTGAAGGTGACACGCGTCGCCTACGTGCAGCTGAAGATGCCGAAGTAAGCGGGTGGCAGAACGCGCCTAGTTAAGCCCAAAAGTGAGCGCCTCTGGCAGTAGGCCGGGTCTCAAGCCTAGCGTCCGCTTTCCACCCATTGCGGATACTCCGCTTGCGGATTGCAATGCCGCGCCCCACCATCAGGCGGCGTGAGCCTAGGTAAGCTTTCTCTAATCGCCGCAATTCTGGTGGCGCTCGCGTTGGCATTCGCGATTTCGCGAATTGCCCAGTTGCCTGCGCAACCGGCTCATCCTGCGGTGGCTCGCGTCGTCGCAATCGTGCCGGTGGAGGGCCGATGGTATGCCAATTACGACCGGATCGTCGTCCGGGCCCCTGATGGTACGGGTCAGTTCGCGATGCTCCATGCGGACGTTCGTTGCGATATCGGAGACGAAGTTCCGGTGGAGCAGCGGGGGGTTACGCTGACACGCCTGCAGAAGACCTGTCGATGACCAGCACGCCTGACGGCCGCTTTCCACCCGCTTCAGCCATCACCGACCCAAAGTGGACGCTAGCAGGATGGCAGCTTTCGTCCCTTTGCGGAGGTTACGTTTCGGCACATAACTTGAGCTAGTGCGGGCCTCGTAGGCTTAGAGTATGGATGCTCTATGCGTTATTTTTTCGACACCCGGGACAACGGGACATTCATCGAAGATGATGTGGGGGTGGACTGTGCCGACTTTGACGCTGCGAAGACACTGGCCGCTTTGTCGCTGACAGAGTTGGCGCGCGATGTTCTCCCCGGCAGCATCAAAAGGGTACTTTCGGTCGAAGTGCGTGATGCTATCCAGCCAATCCTTCAGGACGTGCTGACGTTCGAAGCGATCGCCCTGGCCAACTAAGTAGTCGGCAGAAGCACGCGTGTCTGCGGTTCGCGCGGCCTAACGTCCGCTTTCCGCCCCCCGGCCACCTTCGACCCGTTGCGGACACTAGGCAGCTGACGTTGCTCAGGCGTTCGCCATCACCGCGTCAGCGGTCGGGATGGCGCGCATGTGCAATCTCTATTCGCCGACGGCGACCGTCGATCGCGCCGGCGTTTCGACTGCGTCCGGAAGTCCGGCATCGGACGCCACCGGAACCGCCATGCCCGCCGCGACCAGTTGCTCGCGCTCGTCGAAGAATTGGGCGCGCTTGATGCGTTTCTTGATCGACAGCGAGGGGTTGTCCTCACTCGGTCCCTCGCACGCGGCCTCGACGTGGCTGCCCGGCGCGGCGTCGGCGCAGGGTCCAGCCGTGACGGCTTCGGCGCCCTCGGGTAGAAACTCGGTCGGCGCGGATGCGGCGGGTGCAGCAGCGCCCATGACGGCGGCCGGAACCACAGCGACGGCCGGCGCCGGGGCGACGACCGGAGCCGGCGCTGCCGCGAGCGACGCGAACGCGGGCTCGGCGAACAAAGGATCGGGCGTTGCCGGTACAGCAGCCTGGGCCGGAGCCTCGTCGAGTGCGGGCTCATAGGTCTCGGCGGCGGCCAATTCCTCGTCTCTCCGGCGCCTGCGGTTGCGCATCGCCAGCCCGACGACGATCAGCGCGAGCAGCGCGAAGCCGACGCCGCCGGCGATTGGCAGCATGCTCGACACGACCGGAGAATCCTGGGCCGGTGGTGTGGCCGCGACAACAGGCGGCGGTGCGGCCGGCGCGGCGGCAACCGGAACGGGCGCTGCCTCGATGGTCTCGGCCGGTGCGGCAATCGGCGCAGCGATGGGCGCGGCGACCGATGCCCGAACTGGCGCCGGCGCGGCCGAAGCCGCGGCTTTTGCGGGGCGCGCTACGGTCGCGGTGCGACGGGTCGTTGTGGATTTGGTGGACTTGGTCTCGGTGATCGTCGGCGCCGGGGCGGGCGGCTCGCTGGCGGTGGTGGAGAGCGGTTCGCTCGAGATCGTCACGGCGGGTGCGCTTTCCGGAGCGGCGGTGGCCGGGGCGGCCGTTTCCGGTTGCGTAATCTCGGGCGCCCTCTGGGCGAGGAGCTGGGTTGAGGACAAAGCAAGGACCGCGGCAATCGCAGTCGTGGCAAGCCGGATTATTTTTGGGTTTCTGTGGGTCATGATAAGGGGCAACGAACGGCGAACCACAATGGCCCCGAGCTTTCGATTTTGCCGCAATTGGGCTTTGCCGGAGCGGATACTAGACCCGCTAATTCGATCGACCCGGTGCCTGGCAGCGTCAACAAAGTGTGGCCCGCGGCGCTTACGTCCCTGGCGGACTCCAAGGTCGGCTTCGTCGGAATGAGTATGACCAGCACAAGCTAGCGTCCGCTTTCCACCCTGATCGGCCGCAAGCGACCTGCTGCGGACATTCAGTGCCCAACCTGCACGTGCGCTGCGGAATTGTGCTACAAGCGACTCGCCCATCGGGGTGGCACCTATGCGTGACTACCGCCTCTATCTAATCGATCGGATTACCGGTCACTTCAAAGACAGGCGTGACTTCAGTTCCGATGACGATACGTCCGCAATCAAGATGGCGGGCCACTGCCATGAGACTGGGGCTAAGGAACTTTGGCGAGGAATTCATATGCTTAGGCGCTGGGATGCAATCCCAGGGGAGGCGTCCGCTCCGCCGGTCGTTGCTTCTACTTCGCCCGCAGCGTGAGGCTTTCCACAATTCACACCAGGCATTGTCCAAACTCGCTCCATCCAAGTCGACCAGCGGGTGCGCGGGGTCTGCTTCCCACCCGTTCCGGCCACCATCGACCCGTTGTGACATTCATAGCCTCGCGCCTTGGCCGTCGTGCCATCGCTGACGCTCTGCATCCAGCAATTTCAATGACTTGACTGGACGTTTCGCTTCGCGCAATCACATAACGGCCTCGAAACGAGGTGTGTTTGCGTAGGGGTAATTCGTTGGCCAACTACAGGCTTTATTGTGCCGATGGACTCGGGAAGGTCTGGGTCGATGACAAGATAGTCGCCGACAGTGACGCGGAAGCCATCGAAATAGCCCGAGCGATCGATAATCTCGTCCAGTGCGAGTTGTGGGAGGGGGGCCGCATGGTAGCGTCGATCAAACCTGGTCGAACTACCGATTGAGACTTGACGATGAGGCGGGGGCAAAAGGGAAAGCCTTCCCCTAGCGGCACCTTCGAGCACAGCCTGAGCCCAACGTCCGCTTTCTACCCTGTCCGGCCGCAGCCGACCCATCCGCGACATTAGCGGCTTAGATCCGGATCCAGTGCAGTCGCGGCTTACCCCGGCAAGAGTATGGTAATGGCGCGGCAGGAAAGTCGCCCGTTCAACTGGTTCGTGAGGCGACAGGAGCCTGACAACGATGACGTCATTCAAAAATCCGTCCTTCCAAGACCGGGCTCGCCAAGCTGCGGATGCAAAGGGAAAAGCATTGAACCAGCTTCGGCTAAGGCCGGAACCTGACGCGGAGGTTCTCGCCCAGCGCAAGTCGGCCGCCACGCAACGCGAAGCCGTTCAAGCAAAGAGGACCGTCGCGAAGAAGGTGGCAGCTGAAGCTGCAGCGCAGGCGAAGGTGAGCGCCCGGGCGGAAGCGGCGGCGCCTGTTCCAACAGCAGCCGAGCGAAAGAAAGCCCGAGACGCTCGGTATGCCGCGAGGCAAGCTCGCAGATAAGCCTTAAATGTCTGCCTTCGACCCATTGCGGACACAAGCAGATGGCTTACATCGCGGATCGTGACGCTCCGGCAGGCTCTTGTTTTGGGTCTTGATCGCGAGTTGCCTTGGAAAAGAAAGGCTCTGCTCACATGAAAATCCCACTACTCAGCTTGGCATTTTTCGCTGGTCTGGTGACTGGCTGCGTCTCACCGGCATCGGGAATCAAGAGCGATCCGATCGTGGCCCTGGGGCAGTTGGATCGAGAACGCATTCAAGCGCAAATCGGTGCTGATGCGGCGGCCCTCGATCGCCTCTACGCTGAGGATTTCATCGGCATAGGCCCAAGCGGCACCGTGAGAACAAAGGCGCAAGTGATCGCAGATTTTACGTCGGGAAGTTTGAGATATCAGTCCATCACCACCGACGAGGTGCGCTGGCGCGTCTATGGAGACACGGCGGTGGAGACTGGCCGCTCAACCATGATTGGGCAAGACCGAGGCAAAGCAGTTCCCCGTGACAATCGCTTCACCAGAGTATGGGTAGAGCGGCAACATCGATGGCAGTTGGTGGCGAACCACTATTCGTTGCTGGTGACGCAGCAATGACAAGCCGAACAAGTATCCGTTCAAGGAGTGCTGATAGACTGCTGATGTCCGCTTTCCACCCAAGTCTGCCGCAACGTCCGGCTACTTTTTTACGTTTTGCTCGAGCTGACCAACGGTCGCTGTTTCATTTGAATTGGAAACCTTCGTGTTTTAACTCAATTCAAAGGGGTCGTCCGGGAAACCCGGCGCTACCTTTGAACCGGACGGGAAGTCAGCACAGGCCGACAAAGCGAGCAGAGCAGTCACGATCACAAACAGCTTCATGTCATTTCCTTCCGGGTGCCCAATTGTTCGGGCCTTCCGCGCATCCGCTACACAGCAGCAGCGTTGCGTGCGACGTCGAGGATGACCCTGCCCCACGTTGGGACGCGCCCAAGATTGCCGAGCAAAAAAACAATAGTCTGAGGATAGGCGCCGCGCCGCGACGCACATGCGCGCCACGCGACCCAGGCCTGGCTCTAGAATCCACCGACGCTTGACTCCTCGAAGCCGCCGGCGTTTGATACTGCTGCTCGGTCATTGGGGAGGGTTCCAATGCGCTGGCCGATCTTCACAACAATCGTGTCTTTCGTTTCGGGCGCGGCGCTCCTTTCTCCGACGCCCGTCTGGGCTCAGCCGGCTGCGGAACTACCGGTGCAGACTGGCGGGATCGGCGCGACCCCGGGAGGCTTTCCTGTAGGCCCCACGTCGCCGGACTTCATGGCGGCTCACTTCATCAACGTGGGTCAGGGTTCCGCGGCGCTGTTTGAGTTCAGCTGCGGCGCGATCCTGATCGACACGGGCAGTCAACGGGAGGCAACGACGGATTGGCGACAGCGCTTCTCCGACTACCTGAGCAATTTCTTCGCGCGCCGCACCGACTTAAATCACACGTTGGACGTTGTGTTCATTACCCATCCGCACTCGGACCATACGACGGGCATCCCGGTCTTGCTCAGCAATTCAGGTATCTCGATCCGCCATGTGATCACGGACTCCGAAACGACGGGGTCCGGCAAATTTGAGCAGAAGAAGCTCATTCAAACTGCCAACCAGCGCGTTATCCCGGCGGTCCAGATCAAGACCTCAATGATTGGAAGCAGGCTCGGCCTTACGAGCCGTTACATCGATCCCCTTAAGTGCCGGGCGCGCGATCCTGACATTCGAGTGCTGTGGGGCTCGTACAGTGAAAGGGAGCGTTGGAATCAACACGACCGAGGCAACGAAAACAATCACAGTGTGGCAGTCAGACTAGCCTTCGGCGACAGTTCCTTCCTCGTGACGGGCGACATGGAAGAACCCGCGATCAAAGCGATGATAGAGCGGTATCGACAGAATATTGGTGTCCTCAACACCGACGTTTACGTAGCCGGTCATCATGGCAGTCGTAACGGCACAACGGCTGAGCTCGTCCGCATTATGAGCCCCGAGCTAGCAATTATGTCGGCCGGCAACCCAGCTGCCAGAGAGCCCGGTTTTGCCGCCTTTGGCTTTGGCCATCCAAACCGCGCTGCGGTCCAATTACTGACCGATCCGACGACGGGAGTGTCGTTTGCGCGGCCACAGAAGCGTGTCGCCGTCGGCATCCACGGGCGTAATCCGACCACAGGCGATCCGCCTGAGTTCGAGGAGATTGAGCTCAATCGGGCAGTGTTCGCTACCGGCTGGGATGGCAACATTGTCGTCGTTGCCGGAGCTGACGGGTCGAAACGAGTGATCCTGGATTAGCATATCCGTTCAGCCCAAGTTGGCCGCGTCCGCTTTCCACCCAAACCGGTCGGAGCTTCCGCCAACACTTGTTGCGGACTGTTGCGGCATGAAGTCGGCGCGCATTGTCGTGCTGCCGCCGGTCTAACTGATGAAATTCAGCGCAATGATCGCGCAAGCCACACCGATAATTAGCAGCCAGCTCGGATGCCGCTTCATTGGGCAAGTGCAAAAGCAACGGCGGCGAGCGTAAGGCCTAAGCCCGTCGCGAAGCCCATGACCGAATAGCGCTTAGGCTTCCGCGAAAGCTGCAGGTTCACGAATGCGCCCGATAGAATGGCCGCGACAGCAGCAAGTATGAAGAGGGTGCTCGGTGTTTGCATGGGTTCCTCCCAACGACCGAGCACTGGCAGGAAAGCTCGTTACCCTCAGCTAGTCAAGATCCGAGGTCGAGGCTTGCAATGTAGGATTTAGAGCTTCAGCATTCCCGTTGTGCCGGATCGAACAGGGGCGGGCGCTGCTCGGGCACCCGTTTCCTACCGAAAGGCTCATCGGCACTCACGCGCAACGAGCCCGCCGTTGTCCCATTTCGGCTTATAGGTCGCCGCTGATTGGTTAAGCTGCCAGCACGAAAGGTTCACGCTGCCGGCCCAAGCCATGACGATGCTGCGGCCAAAGCGATCGAAGCTCACTACGCGGTAGCGGAGCCGGCCAAATCGCAATGCTTCGCGCAAGCTCCGTTTCGCGGCCTCACCGTTTCCCGCCACGCACACGCGGTAACTCGGACAGCCGTGCAGTTCAGGCGCGTCGATGCCGAGGAGCCGGAGGCGAGTAGATCCACATCGCAAGCTGTCGCCGTCCACGACGACAGGCGCGGCGCAAACATATGGGGCGTCCATTGCCATCGAGCCCCACATTAATCTGTTGTAATCCGCATTCCAGCGGCTGTTTGAGTTCACGGGCTTAAGCATTATGCCCACCAGGAGGAGGCATAGGATGAAAAAGCTCATCATCGGCTTATCGGCGCTTGGGTTGCTGGCCGGTTCGGTGCCGTCGCTCGCGGCACCTTGCCGTGATGCCAAGGGCAAGTTCGTCAAGTGCACGAAGGCGGCTGCCAAGCCGGTTCGCTGTCGCGACGCCAAGGGCCACTATGCCAAGTGCGGAACGCCGGGAGCGAAACGGGCCTGAAGCGACCCGGCCAGCTTCCGAGCAAGCCGGGCCACTCAATTCCGCGCCTTGCAACGAGGAGTTGAAAAGGTGCGGTGAGACCCGCCGCTTCCTTTGGTTTTTGCCGAACTAAGGGGCAACGAGTCTCGGCAGCAACGTATCACGAAGCGATCAGGCGGTAATCCCCATTTTGGTCTCGTCAAAAACGCCGCACGGGAGTTAAGCTCGTTCAGCTTGGTCCTGGCCCGGGCCTAGAAACGGGCTCATGCTCAAAGACCAGGCCAGCACGAAGGCCGGTGCCGTGAAATTTGGCGCTGTCGGCCTTGTACCAAATGCGGTTGACACCCACCATCAAGCCAACACCGCCGCCGATTGGTTGGACGCGGCGATACTCGATATTGGTGAATTTGCCTTTTTCGGGATTCGCCAGCCACACTGCATCGTGCAGTGCCGTCCCATGGCCGAGCCAGAGCTGATTTGAGCCGTAGGGATCCTGGACTTTGAAATTTACCAGGTGGCCCGTGCTGTGGCCAAGATGCTGAACATCGAACGAGCTGAAACGATAGCTGACCATGCCGCCGCGGAAATATTGCGCCGCACCCAAAGACCATGACAGCGCATCGACGCCGCCCCAGTAGCGCGCATAGCGGCCGCCGACCGTCAGCACCGTGCCCGGCAAAGGCTTGTAACTGATATCCTGGGCCAGCTCGCGCGTAACGAACACCGGCTGATTGCTGGCAATGCTCGCCGCGGTGCGAGTGGACAGACGCGAGCTCCAGTCATGCACAACCTCGGCCGAGGCGCGCACGGCTTTGAACCTGTCGTCGCCTGCCTTGCGCGAGCCTTGCGCTAAACCGAAAGACAATTTGGTGTCTCCGACATCCAATGTGCTTCGCGCATTAACGATGCGACGGCTGCCAAACGGCCCACTGTAGCTGAGATATTCCCCGTCGACCGAGGCCACGACCTTTGAGAGGTTGGGCCCGGCAGCGACCTTTGTCAGATTGGGCGGCGTTGCCGCTTGAGCCGAGCTGGCGAAGGCCAGCGCAAGTGGCGCGCAATAGTGAAGTCTCATGGCATGTCCCCCGGTCAATAGGATTCGAGTTGTTGAGCCGGCCGGTATCTGCCCGCCGGAAGGTTCTTTTCGATCGTGATGCGCGGCGCGAAGATCGACCCAGGCGCGATGATGCGGCCGGGCAGGATGATCACCTGGATACCAAGCGCGGCGCGGGCGCCGATCAGGCAACCGAGCTTCTCCAGGCCGGTATCGACCGCCTCGCCGTCGACCATCACCTTGACGGTGGCCTTGTCGAGCCGGTGATTGGAGGTGCGGACCTGCGCGCCCAAATAGGCTTCGCTCTCGATCTTCGAGTCTGCGACAAAACATTGCGGGCCGATGGTCACGCGCTCTTCGATGATCGCGTTCTTGATCTCGGTCGCAAATCCGATACGCGTGCCGTTGCCGATGCGGGCCGGACCGCGGACGATGGCAAGGTTGCCGATCAGGCAGTCACTGCCGATCTCGAGCGGGCCCTGGAGGTGAGCGCCGTGACAAATCTTCGTGCGTGCGCCGATGATGATCGGACCGCGCAGAGCATCCAGCACAACCCCATCACATACGATGGCGGCCGGGTCGACGATCAGTGACTCGTCCGGGCCGGGCAGGGGCGACCAGAGGTCTTTCTGAGTTTGAAGCTCACGCCACCACATGGGCATACCTCGTCGGCTTGTCGCGGCTGAGCTCGCGGCCGGTGATCAAGCCCCTGATCCCGTGCGTAAGCCACACCGCGTAGGCGAGTAGGACGTAGAGGATCGCGAGCGGTGCCATTATCACGAGCCACGCTTTGCGATGGTGGAACGCGCTGATTGTTCCGAGGGCGAGTACGCAAAAGACCCAGAATGCGGGAAAGAGGAGCTCGCCGCCCACTAGCGGCCCGTGAGCCGAGACAGCGCGCACCCAGGTGACGGCTGATGTGCAAATCCCAAGCACGACGACGGCGAACATCGGGAGCATGCTGAATAGCCCAAACCTGCTGAGCAGGAGGCGCCAGTGCAGGCGCATGCAAACGGCGTAGCCGCGGATCCAGCGCCGCCACCGAAGCCATTCCTCGCGCAGCGTGTGGCATTCCTGCGGATAAACGACGCAGCAGCTGCTCTGGCGCACCTTGTATCCGCGCTCCACCAGCGTCCAGGTCAGGTCGAGGTCCTCGACCTTCGTTCGATCGGAAAGGCCGACTTCGCGCAGGACTTCGGTGCGGAATAGCCCGCATGCTCCAGAGATGAGGAACGGCGCTCCCCCCAGAATTTGCTGAAAGGTGCGCTTGGCAATGATCATGGGAAATTTCACCGTTGCCCGGATGTGCGGGAGGAGGCCGCCGGAGCGAAGGTTGGACGAAGGGATGCCCCCGACGGCGTCAGCCCCATTCTCGATTTCAGCGAGCAGGAACCCGAGATCATAGTCTCGCGCCGGCACGATCGTGTCGGCGTCCGTCAGAAATACGTACGGCGTTGTGACGTGCCTGAGGCCATTCATGATGGCCCCGCCTTTCCCGGTGTTTTCCTGGCGCACGATCGTTAGGCGCGGGGTCCGGGTGGCGAGATACTCGAGGACTTGGACAGTGCGATCGGTTGAGCCGTCGTCGACGCAAATGACGCGCTTGATGTACCGATTGCGGAGCAGGCTCACGACCGTGCGCGCGATGCACGGCTCTTCGTTGAAGGCCGGCACGATCGCCTCGATCGACCCGATGTTTCGACTGGGCGGCAGGCGCAACAGCCGCACGATCAGATACAGCACCGAGGTGACCGACATGAGGAGAAAGAGTTCGGTTTTCATCGATGCCGCTCACAAGACCAGTTTGTAGGGAATGAAACTCTCGGTTTGGCCAAGGTCGACCTGCACGCCGCGGAAGTGCGCGGCGCTGCGGATTTTTTCTTCCTGCATGTAGAGTCTGTCGCCCTGGCTGACGTGCAGCTTCAGCGCGGCAACCTTCGCTTCGACGAAATCATCGATCGGCTCGAATACCGTCGGTGTGAAGTTCGGGTATGAGCTCGGAGTCTCGTAGCCGAATATCTGACGCACTTTGCGGCACGCCACGACGGACGCTTCGTGGACCGTTCGATGATCCTGGTGCCGATCAAGGTGAAACATCGTGTAAACACGATCTGGAGCGACTGTGCGGACATGATTTTCAATGCTGGCGATGATATCGTTCAGTGCTTCGTGCAGACGTGTGTCGGGGAAGTCGTGCTGGCTGACCGTGGCTGCGCCAAGTGCTTCTAGAGCAGCGCGACTTTCGAGAGCCCGATCGAATTCTGGAGGCCCGCCACGCCTTCCCTCAGAAAATACGACGGCATGAATAGCAACGCCGCTCGCGGCGAGCTTCGCGAGCGTGGCACCGCAGCCGAGCTCGAGATCGTCGGGGTGGGCGCCTAGTGCCAATACTGTCTTAACCACTTCCATGCGGTCATGGTTAAAACGGCGGCTCTAAACATGGCGTTGTGAAACGATCCGAACCGGTGTGATCTATCTTCAGGTTTTGCGCTCACCGACTCCGCCGAAATCGATCAGAGCGAGATCGCTCCAAACGACATCGTCATGAAGTAATCGTTCAGCACTTGTCGGCCTTTGTCCGTGAGCGTGAGGAGAAAAATTCTGCTGTCCAACGAGTGTCGCGTACGTACGATCAATCCCTCACCTTCCAGCTCGTCGACCCAGCGAATTGTCGTCGTCAGCGGTTTGGCAATCCGGTCGCTGAGGGTGCCGACCGTTTGCTTTGGGCCAGAAAAAGCGCTGATGTACAAAACTAGCAATATGTCCCAGCCGGGTTCGCCGAGCATTTTCTTGGTCAGGAACTCACCGCGCCTTTTTCGCTGATTGAAGACAAGTCGTGCTTTTTCGACCAGCTGAGCAAGGTTCTGGCTTTCCGTTCCTTGGGGCTGCGACCTGGAGCTTTGCATGAATTTTTGGACGTCTCGCCCGGTGGGGTCATGCTGAAGCAGAAGTGCCAACAGGCGAGCCAATTCCTGCGCCTCCCCGGGGGTGAGGACGTCATCGTTGTCGATCGGGACGGAGAGTGTCAGCCCAGGCATCTTATTCCCTCAGGCGTCGCCGAAGCACACCTGCAAAAATTCCGAGCTCGACCACTTTATCCGATGAAGGCATCGCCCGCAACCAACCCTGCGGATCCCCAAAAAGTCGCAATCACTCCATTTCGGTGTGAACTTTTGTTTGGGCTCTTCAACACTCACAGCCGTCGCGAGCGCAAACTTTTCCGCTGGGTTGCCGCTCGCTGAACCAAACCGATACAGTTCCCGAAAAGGCGCCAACGTTTAATGACAGTCATCAATCGATGCGCTAGCTTCCGGTCGACCATTGCTCGGAGGTCACCGTGACAAGTAGTGCGTCTGCTCAGGCGGGCGGGGATCGTTCATACCTTGAGCGTCGCCAGAAATGGGGCGAAGCGCTTGAGCACATGACGACCGCCCTTGCAATTCTCGACGGAAGCGGGGCCTCTGCGCATGTCGGCGCGCGTCTCGACGAGGCCATCCACTGGCTCCGCGAGGACATCAAGAGCGCTACATAAGCGAGATCGCTGCGGGCACACTCTTTATCAGGTCGCACATTGTCTCGGAGCCACGCTGCGAAAGGGAAATGAATACGCGGCGCGCATCGAAGGGATCGGGGCTTCGAACTGCGAGACCTTTTTCCTCGAGTGCTCGGATCCAGCGCAGGGCGGTGGTCATTGGGACCGCTGACCCGAGGCATAGGCTGCCGACTGAAAGTCGACACCCGGAAAGCTCGGAAGCATAAAGTTCAAGGAGTATGTCCCAGGCGGGATCGGCAAAGAATCCGTCCGGAAAGAATTGATCGCGCTGCCGACGAGCTCTGAGGATCGCGCGGACTTGCATCGCCGTGGCGCAATGGTCAGTTGCCGCTTGCGCCGCCTCCTTCGGTAGTGCGGAGACTTCGATCGAATGGAGAAGCGGGGTCGGCCTGTCGCGCAGGTCGTAAGCCTCGCCGGCAGCCTTTGGTTCGTCTGCTACTGGCGCCCTTAGAATAGAATGTTGCATTTGTGCCCCCCTCGCGTTGCGGCAAGGTATGAACATTAATTCCATCTAAACCATTGAAGGAAAATCCAATTTGGTTGGATTAAAACACCGAAATCGGTGTGAATGATTTTGTCTACTTCCGATGAAGAGATCACTTTCGGGATCATTTTCCTGTGCTATGCCAGTCCAGCCGAATCGCCCCGTTCGCGGAGCGAAATCATGGATACCTGGGAGTCCTTTTTTCGGGAGAAGAGCCGTCGCCGCTCCCGCCGCCTCACACCTGAGAAAGCTGTAAAGGTCGCGACCCTTATCGTGCTTCTCTGTTGTATCGTAACCGTTGTTTATATGATCGTGGCCGGCGTGCCGCGATGAAGAAGGCGCCGTCTTCGCGGGCGGCTGAGAACGAACGTCGCTAGTGAAGCGAAAGGGGCGGCCGAGCCCGCCCCGGCACGCTGACCTCCATAAGTTCCCACGACATTTCCCACATTGCAAGCGGTGATCGCTTGGGCCCCGGCACAAGTCCGCGGGAAGCGGTGGTTCGCAAAAACAACGAAAGTTCGCAGGTGACCTTTCGTGCTCGTCGATTTCGAATGTCCGTTTGGGTGGAAAAAGAACGTTCAGTCATTCACGTTGATCATCCTGGGTGCTTTCTTCGTTCTCCCATCCTGCTAAGTGGCCGCGCATGAATCACCTGGGCGTCCACGCGATGCAATCGGCCAGTTCCGCAGAAATCCACCCGCGCCCGCAGTTTCGCCGGGCGGCCTGGCAAGACTTGTGCGGGGAGTGGGGTTTCGCGTTCGATGACGAGGATCGCGGCCTTGCCGAACGCTGGTTCGAAGACGCGTCCCGGTTCGGCCGAAAAATCAGGGTGCCTTATCCGCCGGAGGCCCAGCTGTCGGGAGTGGGGGACACCGGCTTTCACCCCGTCGTCTGGTACCGGCGCGAGTTTGATGCGGATGTAGAGCTGCGGGGCGCCGGCTTGCGGCTCCACTTTGGAGCCGTCGACTATAAAGCGTCGGTATGGGTCAACGGCCGTCTGGCCGTCGAGCATCAGGGCGGTCATACCCCGTTCCATGCCGACATCGCCCCACTACTGAACGACGATGGCCCGCAGGTGATCGTGGTCCGCGCCGAGGATCGCGCGGACGACCTTCAGCAGCCGCGCGGCAAGCAATATTGGCGCGAGCGCCCCGCTTACATCTGGTATCATCGGACCACCGGGATCTGGCAGCCGGTGTGGCTCGAGCCGGTCCCGCGGACCGCGATTGCGGAACTGCGCTGGACGCCCGACGTCGATCGGGCCGGAGTCCAGCTGATCGTTCGCCTCAACCGTCCAGCGCCCGAGGGCTGGCGCGTGCGCGTCCGCCTCACCGGTGACAAGCCGCGCCGGACTTTGATCGACGACAGCTGCATGATCGAGCGTGATGAGCTGCGGCGCGACTTGCAGCTCAATATCAACACGGCTGCCGAGCGCCGGCACAATCTGTTGTGGGCCCCAGAGCACCCCAATCTGATTGACGCCGAGGTCGAACTGATCGACGCCGACGGAAAAGTGGCCGACGCGGTGGAAAGCTATTTTGGATTGCGCCGGATCGAGGTCCAGGACGGCCGGTTCATCCTCAACGGCGTACCGACCTTCCTGCGTCTGGTGCTCGCCCAGAATTACTGGCCCGATTCGCTTCTGGCCGCGCCTTCGGCCGAGGCCCTTCGGCGCGAGGTCGAGCTGGCCAAGGAGCTCGGCTTCAATGGCATCAGGATCCACCAGAAAATCGAGGATCCGCGCTTTCTTTACTGGTGCGACCGCCTCGGCCTGCTGGTGTGGGCGGAAGCGGCCAACGCCTATGTCTATTCCGACAGGGCGGCCGAAATGCTCACACGCGAATGGCTCGAGGCCGTGCGACGCGACCACAATCACCCGTGCATCGTGACCTGGGTGCCGCTCAACGAAAGCTGGGGCGTTCCCGATCTCGACCGATCCGCCCAGCAACGCGATTTCGTGCGCGCGCTGTATCATTTGACCAAGGCGATCGACCCGACCCGGCCGGTTATCGCCAATGACGGCTGGCAGCATGCGGTCGGCGACATCTTCGGGGTGCACGATTATGCGCCCTCCGGCGACATGCTGCGCGAGCGCTATGCCGATCGCAATGCGGTCGCTCGAACCTTCCGCGAAGTCCGGCCCCACCACCACCGGCTTACCACCCAGGATCGCGAGCTCGGCGAGGAGCCGATCGTGATCAGTGAATTCGGCGGGCTCACCATGAACCCGGGGGAGGACGATGAATATTTCGGCTATGGCCAGTTCGACGATTCCGAGGCGCTGCTCGCCAAGTATGAGGAGCTGGTCAGCGCGCTGCTCGATTCGAGCGCTTTGGCCGGCTTCTGCTACACCCAACTGACGGACACCGAGCAGGAAACGAACGGTCTATTGACCGCGGCTCGCGAGCCGAAGTTCGATCCAGAGCGCCTGCGCGCGATCAACAATCGCCCGTCCCGCGCAGTGCCGAGCGAGATTCTTGACGCGTTTATCAAACAGGCGGTGGATGAGCGCCGCAAGAAACGTGGTCACGATTGAGCCGAGGACAGCGCTTGCCCCATTGCCGAGTCAAAATGTCGCTCTAGAGTTGCCGACCCGATTGGAGAGTTGCGTGCCGAGCCTGCAGCTGAACGGTGTGCGTAAGTCTTTCGGCACGACTCCCGTGCTCGACGACGTTTCGCTTGAGCTCGAAGGGCGCGAGTTCATCGCCTTTCTTGGCCCTTCCGGATCGGGCAAATCGACCTTGCTGCGGATCATCGCCGGTCTGGAGACGGCGGATTCCGGCGAGGTCAGGCTCGAAGGCCGGCGCATCGACCAGCTGCCGCCGGGCGCGCGCGGAGTGGCGATGGTGTTCCAGCATTACGCGCTCTACCCGCATATGACCGTCCGCGAGAATATGGCGTTCGGGCTCAGGAACGCGCGCGTCGCGAAGGACGAGATCGACCGCCGGATCGCCGACGCTGCGGGCGTGCTCGAGATCGAGCCGCTTCTTGAACGCAACCCGGCGCAACTCTCGGGCGGGCAGCGCCAGCGGGTGGCGATCGGCCGCGCACTGGTCAAGGAACCCAAGTTGTTCCTGCTCGACGAACCCCTGTCTAACCTCGACGCGGCGCTTCGGCTGCGCACTCGAGTCGAGCTGGCGCAGTTGAAGCAACGCGTCGACGCGGCAGTGATCATGGTCACTCACGACCAGGCGGAGGCAATGACGCTCGCGGACCGGATCGTGGTCATGAACGACCGCCGGATCCAGCAGGTCGGACCGCCGATGGAAATCTATACCCGCCCCGCCAACACCTTCGTCGCGCAGTTTGTCGGTTCTCCCGCGATGACGCTCGCCCATGCGCAAATGGTCGGGAGCGGCGAGTTCGCGGCGTTGAAGCTTGGCGATGGAACGGTGGTCGACACGCGCGTCCGCCGGGACGCGTTGCCGGGATGGACCAACCTCAGGCTCGGGCTTCGCCCGGAAGCGGTGCGGGTCGGCGGGCGTGGCAAGGCCAGCGCCAAGGCCAGGGTCGAGCTTGTTGAGCGCCTCGGCGAGCGCACCTTGATCTACGCGCGGCTCGGCGACGGTCAGCCGATCACCGCCGAGGACGCAGGCGACAGCCGGTTGAAGATCGGCGACGAAGTGCCGCTGAAGATCGATGGCGCCGCGGCGCACGTGTTCGACAGCGACGGCACCGGTTATCACGGGGCAAAAACGTGACCGGCGAACGCGACTGGCGCGGACTGCTGTTCGTCGCGCCGTTCCTGCTGCTCTATTCCCTGATCCTGGTGTTTCCGCTGCTGCGCGGGTTGTGGCTGAGCTTCAACCAGGTCGACCTGTTCGGCGATGGCCATTTCGTCGGTATCGGAAACTATCTTCGGCTGGCCCAGGATCCGATCTTCGGAACGTCGCTCGTGAATACGTTCAAGGTGACGCTGATGATCGTGCCTGCGCTGACCGTCCTGGCACTGGCGTTGGCGCTTGCGCTCAATCACGCGAGCCGTGGCGCAGCCTTGTTCCGGGGAATATTCTTCTCGTCCGCCGTCCTATCGGTGACGATCGTTACCCTCATCTGGCGTTTCGTGCTCGCGCCCGATGCCGGCCTGCTCGGCGAGCTATGGAAGGCGCTAGGCTGGGAGCCGCTGGCGTTTCTCAGCGATGCTCGTCTGGTGCTGCCGGCGTTGGCAATCACGACCATCTGGTGGTCGATCGGGTTTCCGATGTTGCTGTTCCTTGCCGGCCTGCAGCAGATCCCCGAGGACATGTACGAAGCCGCAGCGCTGGACAATGCGAGCCGGTGGACGACGTTCTGGCGCATTACCCTGCCGTCGTTGCGGCGCACGCTCGTACTCGTGGTGATGCTCCAGACGGCCGCGCAGCTGCAATTGTTCGGCCAGTCGCAATTGCTGACGGCGGGCGGCCCCAGCGGCGCATCGCGGACGGCGGTGTTGTTTCTGTTCGAAACGGCATTCGGGCGGTGGGAGCTGGGTTATGCGAGCGCGGCAGCAGAAGTGCTGTTCCTCATCATCCTCGTCGTGACGCTCACCCAATATTGGGCGACCGGCAGAACCACGGCGGCCCAAGGTGGCCACTGAGCTTCGCCGCGCCCGATTGACACCGGCCGGCTGGGCGGGACTGCTCGCGGGCACGGTGGTCATGCTCGCGCCACTCGTCTGGACGCTGCTGCTGTCGCTCAAGAACAATGCCGAGCTCGTCGGCCACAGCGAAGCGGCGCTGCATGGGCCGTACACGCTTCAGAATTATGCGGCGATAGTCGGCAACAGCCTGACGCTGCGCTGGCTGCTGAACAGCACCATCGTCGCGCTCGGAACGACCGCGGGCGTCCTGATCCTCGCGAGCCTCGCCGGCTATGGCTTTGCCAGGCTCCAGTTCCCCTTCCGCCGCACCTTATTCATCCTCGTCCTGCTCGGTCTCGCCGTTCCGAGCCAGGCGGTGATCCTGCCGCAACATCAGCTGTTCGCCTGGCTGCACCTTCACAATACATATCCGGGCCTCATGCTTCCTGGCCTGATCGCGCCGTTCGGCGTGTTCTTCATGACCACGTATATGCGCGGAATTCCGCGCGAGCTGGACGAGGCGGCGATGCTCGACGGCGCGTCGCGCTGGACCATCTTCCGGAAAATCATCCTGCCGTTGACGATCCCGGCGCAATCCACGCTTGCCGTGTTCACCTTTCTCGGCAGCTGGAACGATTATTGGTGGCCGTTGATCAGCGCGACCCGAAGCGACATGTACACGCTGACGGTCGGCCTTGCCGCCGCCCAGATGAACTATGCGCAGACCAGTGGCCTCGGCTATCTGATGGCGCAGGCCATCTTCGCCTCGATCCCGATCCTAATCGTCTACATCATCTTCCAGAAGCAAATCGTCCGCGCGATGGCCGGCACGGCGGTCCGTTGAAGCGCGTCATCGCGGCATTGCTGGCGATGCTCGCCCTGGGCAGCTGCTCGCGCGGAGACGACAAGACCCATATCTACCTGCAGCGATTCTTCGGCGAGTGCGGAGCCGACTATGGCGCTGGCACCGATATTTCGAAGGCCGAGGGCGAGTGTGGGATCATCACGACGATGATCGACCGTTTCAATGCTGAAAACCCCGACATTCACGTCGACGTCAACGTCGTCGCCTGGCCCGGCTACCCGCAGCTGACGGCGCAAGTCGCCGCTCGCGACCCGCCCGACCTCGTCACCATGCACGAAGGTGTGATCAGCGATTATGCGCTCAAGGGTCTGGTCGAGCCCGTTGATCTCTATTTGCGCCAGGCGAACATCAGCCCGAACGATTTCACCGGCGCGAGCCGCGCCGGAGTCACCATCGGCAGGCACATTTACGGCCTGCCGTGGGACACGCATGGCGGCTTGTTCCACGTCAACACCGCGCTGTTCGCCAAGGCCGGACTGATGCGCGGCGGCAAGCCGGTGCTGCCGAATACGCCCGACGAGCTGATAGCGCAGGCGCGGCAATTCGAGCAGCGCACGGGCAAGCCCTACCTTATTCAGAGCAACGTCGGCGATCCGGCGTTCGCCGCGCGCAACCTTTACACCTACATGATGGCCCAAGGGGCCGTGCTGTTCCCGGACGCGCATCACATCAAGCTCAACACGCCGGCCGGACTCGAGGTCGCGACCTTCTTCCGCCGTATCAATGCCGAGCGCCTGGGCACCCAGAACATGGACACGCCTGGAGCAATTGCCGCCTTCGTCAGCGGCGAAGGCGGAATCTATCCGACGGGCACGTGGATGATCGGCTCCTTCGAGCAGGAGGCGGCGACTCCGGGACGGCCACTTTACAAGAACTACGCCGTCTTCCCCTATCCGCGCCTGTGGGGCGAGCATGTCGAGTTCGTCAGCGGTCACGCGTGGGTCGTTCCGATGCGCAAGCGAACCCCGCGGCAGCGCGCGGCGATCGCGCGTTTTTTCAAGTTCATGGCCTCGCACAATTATGATTGGGCCCGGACCGGTCATATCCCAGCGTTCAAGTCGGTGCTCGTCGATCCGCGCTTCAAGTCGCTCCCGCACCGCGAGGACATCGCGCCTCTTGCATCGTTGGGACGGCCGCTGCCGAGCTATGTCCAGCGCCAGAACGCCATCGAAGGCATTGTCGGCGAGGAAGCCGCCGCGGCGTTCACTGGGCAAAAGCCCATCCCACGCGCGCTTGCCGATGCCGAGCGGCGCGTGAACGACCTTCTGGGACAGCTCGACTAGCTAATCTCAATCAGTGTTGCGCGATTGCTTCTTGTCTCTTCAAGAGCGCGCGTCATACAAACGTCACAAGTCACGGTTCTTGGCTCAAAGTCGCTAGAGGGGGCTCATATGCGGCGCGTACGTTCCTTGATCTGGTCCACCACCACTTTGGCATCGATCGCGGCACTGGCCGTTCCGGCTGTTGCCCAGACAGGGCCGGCGCCGGCGCCGGACCCAAATGCGACCGCGCAGCAATCACCTGCCGAGCCGCCGCAGAACCCGGACGCTCCGCAAACGCCCTCGACCGCGGCCCCAGTCGACGAGAATGCGATCGTCGTGACCGGGCTCAGGCGATCGCTCCAGTCGGCGCGGAACGTCAAGCGCAACAGCGTACCAATCGTCGACGCGGTCGTCGCCGAAGATATCGGCAAGCTACCCGACATCACCGTGTCCGACACGGCGGCACGAATTCCGGGCATCCAGGTCGAGCGCAACGGCGGCGAGGCGAGCCGAGTGCTGCTCCGCGGCCTCGACCGCACTTATTATACGACGACCTATAACGGGCGCGAAATCTTTACGGCGGAAACTCGCTCGGTCGCGTTGCAGGACTTTCCCGCCGGCGCGATCGCCGCCGTCGAGGCGTTCAAGACCTCGACTGCAAATCTCGTCGAGCCGGGCCTCGCAGGCCTGATCAACGTCCGTTCGCGCCGTCCGTTCGATTTCAAGGGCTTTGAGGTCGCAGGCTCGGTTTGGGGCGTGTACCGAAACCAGTCGCGCGACTTCAAGCCCAAGGCCAGATCCTGGTGACCGACCGCTGGCGCGTGGGCGACGGCGAGATCGGCGCGCTGATCAACTTCTCCTACACGCGGCTGCATTATCAGGATTCGATCCGGCGGCACGGTTTCTTCATCGCCGACCTCGCCGGGCTGCCGTTCGCCCGATTTTCCCGAGATCCAGTATAACGAAGGGCGACCGCTGGCGGCCGTCGGTCAACGGCGCGCTGCAGTGGCGGCCGTCGCCGGACCTCGAGTTCTACGCCGAGGGCCTGTGGCAGGGCTATCGCGAGGAGCTAACCGATCGCCTGTGGCAACAGCCGCTGTGGGGCGGCAGCGAACTATTCGAACCTGGTCGTCGAGGACGGCCAGATCATCAGCGGCACGGTAACCGGTCCGGCAACGTGCTGCGGCGGCTTCCAGACCGCGGGCTTCCAGGGCGCGACCAAGCGCAAAACCAACACTTATCAATTCGCCGTCGGCGGCCGCTACGACGCGGGCCGCTGCGCATCACCGCCGACCTCGCTCGGACCAACAGCACCTTCAAGCTTCGCACCGAGAGCGTCGATTACCTGATCAACACCGAGCAATTTCACAGTCAACTGGTTCACCGGACGGCCCGGCGGACCGGGCCCGACGTTCGACGTTGTCGGACTCGAATTTCGCCGATCCGTCGATTTACAATTACCGCGGCTTCTTCGAGGATTATCTGACCGCCAAGGGCAAGGACTGGCAGGGCCGGCTCGACTTCGAATATGAGACCGGGCTCGAACTTCCTGCCGAAGGTCCAGGCGGGCTTCCGCTATGTCGACCGCGACGCAAGCCGCCGAGCCGGGGCACGCTACTTCAATGCCAACAATAGCGGCGTATTCAACATTCCGATCACCTCGGTGCCGCTCGATTACCAGATGTTCAACTCAGCCTTCCATGGGGACAACCACAAACCGACGCCGGACACCTGGCTGGCGCCGACTTTCGGAGCGTGTGGAACAACATCACCGACTTGCGGCAATTCAATGTCGACCAGCATGTGCCGTGCGATGGGGATCCGGTCTTCGTCAATTGCGACGCCAACGACCCCAATCCTGATCCGCGGCGCAACTTCTACGATCAACGAGAAATGCCCGGCCGCTTATGCACAGCTCAACTACGACTTCGACATCGGCAGCGTGAACGTCGGCGGCGTCCTCGGCATGCGCGGGGTCAAAACCAAGGATCACATCTCGGGAACGCTGTTCAGCGATCAGCCTGATCCGCTCCCAACGCTCATCGAGCCGATCTCAGTCGCCAACAGCTATACCGACTGGCTGCCCAACGCGAATATGAACATTCGCTTCAGTCCGCGAGTGGACAGCTGCGCCTGGCGGTAACCAAGACGCGGACGCGGCCGCTGTTCGAGCAACTCAATCCCTCACTGGAGCTCGACCTTCCGAACCCGAACTGCAACCCAGCGGCGACCCATTGCGCGCGGACCGGAAGCGGCGGCAATCCGTTCCTGAAACCGCTGCGTTCGACCAATTACGACGCCAGCCTGGAATATTATTTCTCGCGCACTGGCTTCGCTTCCGCTCGCGGTGTTCCTGCGCGACATGAAAGGCTTCATCGTCAACCGGACGTTCGACTTTCCCGGATCCGGATCCGGACACCGGGTTCCCGCTCGAGATCACCGGCCCGGTCAACACCAACAAGGGCAAGATCAAGGGATTCGAAGCCCAGGTCAGCACCTTCTTCGACTGGGATTTCGTGCCGACGTGGGCGCGGGCATTCGGTATCCAGGCGAACGTCACCTACATGAACGCCAAGACCGACCTGCCGCTGTTCTGCCCGACGTTCCTTAATCCGTGCGTGCGACTCCGCCATTCGATCCCAACGCAACGGTGCGCAATGAGCCGATCCCGGACGTATCCAAATGGACCTGCAACCTGGTTGGCATGTACGAAAGCGGGCCGCTCAGCGTTCGGCTGTCCTACAACCGTCGCAGCAGCTACCCCGAGGGTCCGCTGGACCAGCGGCGCGAAGGCCCGGGCAATGCTCCGATCAATTACACCTTGCAAGGTCGCGGCAATCCCGTTTCTCGGCTCGACCTCTCGACGAGCTTCAACGTGACCGACAATTTCACCCTGTTCTTCGACTGGACGAACATGCTCAAGAAGCCGTTCAAGTCGGATATTGTCCGCACCAACTACACGGACGGCGCGCCCGCCAGCCAACGAGATCTTCCCGATGGTCGTGCGCTATCGAGGAATCAGTCCTCTCGGGCGGAATTCGATTCCGTTTCGGCGGTGGCGAGCCACGCGTCGCGCCGGTGCCGCCGCCGGTCCCTTCCGCCGCCGCCGCCGTGGTCGAGCCCGCTCCGCCAGCACCACCACCACCACCGCCACCTCCTCCGCCTGCGCCGACAGGCGAGCGCGGCTAGGGGAACCCAAGGCCGACAACAGCGAGCCTTCGCCTTGCCGCTTGCCTGAGCCCCGTGCAGGATGGTGGCGATGAACGACCACGCCATTCGCAAGATCGTCATCGTTGGCGGGGGCACCGCGGGATGGATGGCCGCGGCTGCCTTTTCGGCTGCTGCTCGACAAGGACTCGGTCGAAATCGTTCTCATCGAATCGGACGAGATCGGGACCGTCGGCGTCGGCGAAGCGACCATCCCGCCGCTTATCGCGTTCAACAGCATGCTCGGGATCGACGAGGACGAATTCCTCGCCGCGGCGCAAGGGACATTCAAGCTCGGCATCGAGTTCGTGGACTGGGGCGGCATCGGCGAACGTTACTTCCACCCGTTCGGCCCACACGGGCAGGACATCCGCGGAGTCCATTTCCACCAGCTGTACCTTCGCGAAGCCCGGCGGCGCGCGCTGCCGGACATCCGCGAATGGTCGATGAGCGGCGCGGCCGCAGCGCTCGGACGCTTCGCCCGCCCCGGGCCGGATGCGCGTCTGCCACTGTCCCAGCTGGCTTACGCCTTCCACTTCGACGCGAGTCTCTATGCCGCCTTCCTCCGCCGGCATGCAGAGCACAACGGCGTACATCGGATCGAAGGCAAGATCGTCGATGTCGCTGTCGAAGGCGAGAATGGCCACGTGCGCACGGTCACGCTGGCGGACGGCAGGATTATCGACGGCGAGCTGTTCATCGACTGCTCGGGATTCCGCGGTCTGCTGATCGAGGAGAAGCTCGGCACCGGCTACGAGGACTGGAGCCATTGGCTTCCGTGCGATCGAGCGGTGGCCGTGCCGAGCCGCCTTGCCGGACCGCCCGACCCCTTCACCCGTTCGACCGCGCGTCCGAGCGGCTGGCAATGGCGCATTCCGCTTCAGCACCGGATGGGCAACGGGCTGGTCTATTCGAGCGCGCATCTCGCCCGCGACGACGCGGAAGCGCTGCTGCTCGCCAACCTCGAGGCGGAGCCGATTGCGCCGCCGCGCCACTTGTCCTTCACCGCGGGCCGCCGCCACATCGCCTGGAACGGCAATGTCGTTTCATTGGGTCTGTCGAGCGGCTTCGTCGAACCGCTCGAATTGACCAGCATCCATCTCGTCCAGGGCGGCATTGCAAAGCTGCTTGCGCTGTTCCCGGATCGGCGCTTCGATCCGCTCGAGCGCGAAGAATATAATCGCCAGATGAAGGACGTGTTCGAGGACGTGCGCGACTTCATCGTCCTTCATTACAAGGCGACGCGCAGGGACGATTCCGAGTTCTGGAATTACTGCCGGACGATGGACATCCCCGATAGTCTCGAGTGCAAGCTGCGGCTGTGGCGTTCGAAGGGCCGGCTGTTCCGCGAAGGGCGGGAGCTGTTCGGTACCGCGAGCTGGGTCGCGGTGCTGTTCGGCCAGGGGATCGTGCCCGAAGCGGGCGAGCCGGTCGCCGAAGCGATCGATCCGGCGCTGCTCACCGATGCGCTCGACAAGATGCGCCTCAGCTATCGCCGGATGGCCGAGCACATGCCGGCGCACGCGGATTTCATCGCTCAGGCCTGCCCGGCGGCCCGACCCTAAGGCCGGAGGCCCGGCGCGATCTGCGGCTTGCCATCTTTCCAGAAGATCGGCGCGATATAGAGGTAGCGCTTATCGTCCGCCTTGCGGCAGCCGCTGGTCGCAGCCCAAGCATGGAAGCTCATCATGGTCCGGTTGCCGACCTGGAAAATGCTTTGGTGGCCCGGGCCGCTGAGGCAGCCAGCCTCGCGCTCGCTGAAGCTGTGCAGGATCGGATTGTCAGGCGACTTTCTGCACGGGCCCGAGCGGCCCCGAGCAGGTCGCGTAACCCATTCCGTAGGGCGACAGGCGCTGATCCTCGTTCCAGCCGAAAAAAGCGGCCGAGAAGAGCAATTGATAGCCGGCCGGCGAAAGGACCATGGTCGGTGCCTCGACCAGCCTTTGCTCCCAGCTTTTGTCGTCGTGGATCAGCTCGACGGCCGGGCCCGCGACCGACAGTCCATCCGGCGCGAGCGGCTGGCCCCAGATCGCGGTATGTTGTCCAACCCGGTTGCCGTCGTTTTTGAAGTACAAAATAGAGCTTGCCGTCCGCGTCGCGGAATGGGTCGGCATCGATGCTTCCACCAAGCGCGGTCTGGCAGACGATCGGCTCGGACCGCTGAGTCGACGAATGGGCCGAGCGGGTCGATCGCTTCGGCGACCCCGATGCACTGCATGTTCTTCCGCCGGTCGCTCGCGGTGTAATAAAGCAGGTACCGGTTCCCGAGCTGGAGTACTTCGGGCGCCCAGGTGAAGCCGGTTTTGGCCCAGGATCCCAGCTGGGGAAGCGCGTCCCGCCGCTTGCCCGACGCCGGGTCGGCCGCGAACGACCAGTGCACAAGGTCGCGTGAGGTAGCGATCGGGACGTTAGGCCCGTTGTTGGTTGCATAAGCGATGAACTCCGAGCCGTGGGGAAGCACGAAGGCGTCGGGGAAATCCTGGTTGAACACCGGCACGAACGACGGTTCCGCCGAAGCGCCGCGCGCACAACAGCCCAGCGGCGGCCAAGACCAGGTGTTTGAACGCTGCGCGCAAAGCCACGGGGCGTCTCCCTGCGAAGCGCTAGCCTAGCCATTCGGCGTGCTTCCGCAATGCCCGGCGTCGGCTTATGGTCGGCGGGTGCGTACGTTGCTGGCCTTTCTCATCTTTTGCTTGGCCCTGGGCGGCTGCGCCACACCGGTTGGGCGGAGTCCGCACGGCCTACGAGAACCCGGTTTTCGACGCGGACTTTCCCGATCCGACGATCATCCGCGCGCCGGACGGAATTTATTATGGCTATGCGACCCAGACCGAGCGCAACGGACGGTGGATCAACATCCAGCTCGCCCGCTCACCCGACCTGGTCCACTGGCAGCATTTGGGCGATGCGCTCCCGGCCAAGCCGAGATGGGCCGCGACGACGCAGGACTTCTGGGCGCCGCACGTGGTTCGCGACGGAAGCCGCTACATCCTATATTATTCGGCCAAGCCCGACACGCGCCGACGAACGCCATGGCCTGTGCCTCGCGGTCGCGACTTCGACCTCGCCGGCCGGGCCGTTCGTGGACATGGGACACCCGCTTCAGTGCGGGAAGGAATTCATCAACATCGACCCGATGGCCTACGACGATCGGGCGACCGGAAAGCGGCTGCTTTATTGGGGATCCGGCTTCCAGCCGATCAAGGTCCAGGAGCTCGCGCCCGACCGCATGGCGTTCGCGCCAGGCAGCGCACCGCGCAATCTGGTCTGGCCCAATCCGGTCAAGAACGCCTTTCCGGTGCTGGTCGAAGGTGCGTGGGTGTATCGCCACGGCGGCTATTATTACCTCTTCTACTCGGGCGATAATTGCTGCGGCGCCAAGGCCAATTATGCCGTGATGGTCGCCCGCTCGAGAAGTGCGCTGGGACCTTTCGAAACGCTCGAGCAGGCGACGGGTGCGCCGCACAGCATCATTCTCCAGAAGCGCGGCCAGTGGATTGCGCCGGGCCATAATTCGATCGTCACCGATTTCCGCCGGCCACGACTGGATCGTCTATCACGCGGTCGACATCGGGCATCCGCGTGAGAAACCCAGCGACGAGCTCAATACGCGCCGAGTGATGCTCATCGACCGGATAGAGTGGCGCAATGGGTGGCCGACAATCGACATCTCGAATGATCGGCGGCTCCCCGAGCCCACGCCTCAATCGCGCTGACGTCGGCGGACTTCCGCACGCCCGAGTTACGGCTGCCGATACGGGACCCAAGGGCCGAGCACACAGATCGGTCCTAGGACCACCGCGCCCGTCTCGGCCGCGCGGAAGTGATCGCCCCTGCAATATTGCGTGCCGCGAGCATCGAGGACGATCGTGCTGAGGGCCGTAAGGCCCGAGCAACGCGCACGTAGGCGGCTCACATAAATCGTCCGTCCGTTTCCGTAGCCCAGCGTCGCAGGATCGATCACTCGCAGGCTGGATGTCGGCTCGATCGAAACGCAGCTCTGTGGCTGGCCGGCGATCCGGCCGGCCAACTCGTCAGCCGTGTCCGCGCCAATCGCCGATGGCTTTGCGGCGCACCCCGAAAGCGCAATCCCGAGCCCGAACAAGAACCCTCGCATGGGTGTCGCTCGTACGATGACGCCCTCGTCGCTTCCATCAAATTTAGGTGCAGCCGTGCTGTCTTCGATAGGGAACGGTGCTGTTTAAATAACGACTTTCCACCCATTTCGAACATTGGGACGGGCTCGCAAACATCCAATCAGGGTGAGGTCGTCAAACCGCCCTTTGTCTGCAGAGCAGATTGTCCGCCATTGCCGCTAGCTCGTCGAAGGGGATTGCTCGGCTGATGAAATAACCCTGAGCGAAATCGCAGCCAAGCGATTGCAGCAGCTGCAGGGTCGCGGCGTCCTCGACGCCTTCGGCGACGACCTTGAGGCCCAGCTCATGCGCGAGATCGATCGTCGAACGCACCATGATCAGGTCATTCTCGTTCGCGCAGATTGCTGTGACGAAGGATTTGTCGATCTTGAGTTCGTTGACCGGCAGCTTCTTCAGATAAGACAGCGTCGATTGTCCGGTGCCATAATCATCAATCGACATCCCGATGCCGAGCTTGCGCAACTCAGTTAGTACCGAGATCGCTGTGGCAGTCGAGCGAATGATCGCACTTTCGGTCACTTCGAGCGCCAGGTTGCACGCCTTTACCTCAAATTCGCTGAGTACGGCTTTCACATTGGCGGCGAAGCCCTCAGTCGCGATGTCCGTCGCTGAGATATTCACCGCCGCGCACATCTGGCGTCCGGTTGCGCTCAAACGGGCGCAGTCAGCAACGACCGTGCGCAAGACAAAGTCCGTCAGCTCGCTGATCACGCCGCTCGATTCGGCCAGGGGAATGAATCGATCGGGAGGAATCGGGCCGTCCACCGGATGATGCCAGCGAACCAACGCTTCGGCGTGGGTAATCTTCCCGCTCTTGAGATCAAGCTTTGGTTGGTAGGCGACGGTGACTTCGCCGGCAGCCATGCCGCGGCGGAGCTCGCCCATCATTGACAATTGGCGTCGGACGATAGGGTCTGCGCCCTGATACCAGTGGCACGTGTCACCGGCCGCGCGGGCGGTGGTAATCGCAGCTAGTGCTCGCTCGATCTTGGAAACGATCTCCATCGGCGATGGAATCGCGATCGAGCCCGACGGTGAGACGGACATCGACGCCCCCATCTCGGATCTGGACCGGTTCGCGGAAAAGCTCGGTGATTTCGAGGATAAGACTACCTGCGGCGATGTTGCTGTCGCCTGGTTGAATCCAAGCCAAGATGTCGGGCGCGATCCGATAGACCGACCCGTCAATACGACTTTCAATCCGCGTCGATGACTGACGGACAAGCTCACTTACGGCCTCAATACCGATTGCGTCGCGAATGCTGTCAAATTGTTCGATTACCGCCGTCGCCAGGACTGGCACGGGCACTTCGACTGTGGCGAGGTCTGCCTCAAGCGCCGCTCGGTTGGGCAGGTTGGTTTCAGCGTCGTAGAAGGCCCCAAGGGCGACGCGACAACGGATTTCCCCCACGATGCGCAGCGCGACGCAGGCAAACGCCGAGAACAATAGTGCGGCGGAGTTGATCGACAACGGCCAGCGCGCCTGAACAGCGATGGGGCCGACCGCCAGGAGGATGATGATTGATAAGGCAGTCGGAGCAAATGTACGTATGAACTGACTGAATTGACCAGCTCCGAGGAGCAGTGCAACCACGATCACTCCCGCCAGCGTGGGCAGTGCGCCTGATCGTGTGAGCGCCCGGCCCTGAAGAAGGGACTCTGGCAGCGAGCGCCTGAACGACTACGCCGGGTACGCTTCCGAGGCGGGGAACGACATAGCGGTCTCCAAGCTCGATTGCCGTTGCACCGATCAAGATGCGCTTACCCACGATTGCTTCGCGAGGAACACGGCCCTTGACGACATCGACGAATGAAAATCGGGGAATGCGTTGCGCATCGATCGCCCAATCTGGCTGGAAGCTGCGGTCGCCTAGGTCATCGCTTTCCGCGAGCAGGGTCGAGATCGATGGCCGGATTTCGCCACCAATGATCGTAGCCGCTGGATATTCACGAACCACGCCATCGGCTCCAGGGAAAATGTTTACCCCTCCCACCCAGGCCTTATCGAAGATGGGCGCTGGTCGGCTCTTTATGACAATATTCTCGGGCGACTGATCCGAGGACCGCTGCTGAAATATCGGCAGGATAACCGGCTCAGCACGGCGAACGGCCTCGGCAAAGGCCCGATCGCCTGATGGCTCCGACAGCGAGCTGAAGTCGACATCGAAGGCGATGATTTCTGCGCCGGCCGAATGCAGGCGGTTGACTACGTCCGCGTGATGACGCCGCGACCACGGCCAATTGCTCAACTCGGCAAGACTGCGCGCGTCGATCTCAACGATTGCCACTTGGCCTGTCGGGGCACGATCGAGCCATTGCGCCCGAAGCTCCGTCAGCTGGTTTTCGACGGGTTCAAATGCCCCCGCCACGAGCAGGGCGCTCGTGGCGATGATGACTAGCAGTACGGAGATAAGACGTTGCCGGAGGGCGGCGCCGGATATGCGCGTCGCCCGCTTCAGGCGTCCACTACGCTCGACAACGTGCGACATGGTTCAAGAATACTCGCCGAGTTTGAATATATTGGCACCGATCAGTTCCCGAGTTCCGCCGAGCAGCCCCGATAAAACTCCGGTGATTGGTGCCACGACCGGCGCGACGATTGGGGCCACGATCGGCGCTACGATCGGCGCCACGACCGTGTTGACGATCGGCGTCACGATCGGCGCCACGACCGTATTCACGACGGGCGCTACGACTGGTGCCACGACCGTGTTGACGATCGGCGTTACGATTGGCGCCACGACCGTATTCACGATCGGCGCCACGACCGTGTTCACGACGGGCGCTACGACTGGCGCCACGACCGTGTTCACGATCGGCGTCACGACCGTGTTCACAACCGGTGGTGCCACCGTACCCACAACCGGTGTTACGACCGAATTCGCAACTGGTGCCACCGTGCCTACGACCGGTGTTACGACCGTATTCGCAATTGGTGCTACCGTGCCTACGACCGGTGTAACGACCGTATCCGCGATCGGCGCCAGGATCGGCTCCGCGGTGGATCCTGGAATTGGCTGGACCGATGTACCGGTGTCAGCTGCCGGGGCTGTCGATGCGACCACTGCGGCGACGACCACTGGCGAAGTGTTTGCCGCGCGCACGATTGGGTCAGCCTGTACGAGTCCGCCCGTCAGCTCAGCAATGTTTGACAGGGGTTCACCCTCCGAACCAGTAATCTTGACGGATGTCTCCGATGACGTTTCGGGAGCTCCAAGCGATCGAGCGTCGGCGGTGATAAGCTGTTTGGGGTTATTGCGATCGATGAAAACGGTGGCCCCGCCTTCAACGAACCGTTGCATCCCCCCGTCGGCTGCAGTCACCTGGACGACGCCTTCAGTGACTTGGACCGCGCTACGATCTCGTTCGACGATGACGGTGAAGGTCGTTCCCTTGACTACGGCCGCAAGCATCGGCGTGTCGACGGCGAAATGCGGCACACCGGTGTGCTTCACTTTGAAGAGCATTGTTCCCAATTGCTGGACGACGCGGGTAAAGCGGCTGGCCTGGGTGCTCGCGGGAAGCCGCAATTCACTGTGCGGAGCGATCACAATATAATCGGAACCGCGCGCAAGCGTTGCTCGCCCGCCGGCACCGGTAATAACGACATCGCCAGGAGCGAGCGCCAAATTAACCGTGAGTGAGGCACGTTGAATGCCGCGGTGCACCACGCGCGTGTCGCCGCTCTGTTGGCTGACGATCCACATGTCGCCCTTGTTGTCTTTGGCGAGGGCCGGCGTCGTCAGGAAGAAGATCGACAGAACGATCAAAACGAGGCGTTTCATGGCGAAAATCCTGCTTGTGATAGAGCCAGGATTAACTCGCATTCGGCTAACTGGAAGTAACGCGACGTGGTTAGCAAATGATTACCTAAAAACAGAGATGCTTTGCACTTGTTTAACTAGGCGCCGGATAGAGTGGCGACTGGAAATCTTCCAGCGCTGGCAGGTGTCGTATCTCACTTCATCCTTACCGCTCCCGGTTGGCCGGTATCGCCCTTGCGAGTCTCTCTTGTTTGGGGCCACGCAGGCCCGCGCACAAAGCAATCAAGGGCCCGCTGCGATCGAGCGCACCATTCCAAAGCAGCTGCCTCAGTCGCAAGTCGCGCCGAGGATTGCAGCGCCGTCCCGAATTGGGCCAGCAAAGTCGGCGAACGTCGGCCGATTTACCCTGGGGGCCGTGCACATCGAAGGCGCGACCGTCTTTTCGCAGGCCCAACTAAGCCGGGAGTTTGAACCGTATCTCGCGACCGAAGTCGATCAATCGAAGCTGAACGAGATCGCGGCACGGATCACCGATCGTTATCGCAAGGCGGGTTTTCTCCTGTCTTACGCCGTCGTCCCCGCGCAAAACGTGCAGGCCGGGATCGTTCGCATCATCGTGCTCGAGGGACTCGTCTCGACCATCCACGTCGAGGGTGCAGGCTCGGATCGCGCGGCCATCGAAGCAACCGCTGCGCCGCTTCTCAAGGATGTGCCACTGCGGTCGAGGACGCTCGAACGCGCAATCGGGCTAATTCGCGATATGCCGGGCTTTGCCGTCGTCGAAGTGCGCCTGTCCCGTTCGACGCAAGATGCTAGGCGGCACGCCCTCAAGATCGTCGTCGCTCGCGATCCAATCAGAGCGCTCGCTTATTCCGACAATCGCGGAACGGAGTCGGCCGGTCGTATGCGTTTCTACTCTTCCGCTTCGCTTTCGTCGTTGGCGACGACAGGCGATGAAATTCGGTTCGATCTATTCGGGATCCCTGGAAGCAAGTTGCGTTATGTTTACGGTCAGGTTCTGGCGGGAGTGCCGATTGGGCGCGACGGCTTGCGATTTGCCGCGGCGGCGTCGGCGGGGGACCTGTATCAGCGCACGACCAATCGGATGGATGGCACGTCTAGAAATCTGTCAGCCCAATTGAGCTATCCGGTGCTTCGAAGCCGGGCCTTGACGATTGTGGGGAAGGTCTCGGTGAACGACTGGCGAAGCATCGGCGACAGCAATCACATCCGCAATCAGCGGGATCGCTTGCGTGTCGCGCGGATCGGCTTCGACTTGTCAAATGAATCCGAAGACCCGGTTGAACGGGGAGTTTGCCTTGTCGCGGGGACTTGGCTTTGATGGGATGACCAAAGCGGGAGATCCTTTGGCCTCTCGCCCGGATGCGAGTGGCCGCTTTACCAAAGCGGCATTCACATTCCAGGTCGCCCGTCCCGTCTCCGAGAAGGCGACGCTGCAATTGGCGATCGCGGGGCAGTATTCAGACCGTCCGCTGCTGTCGGTCGAGGAGTTCGCCCTTGGCGGAAGCCGGTTCGGCCGAGCCTTTGATTTCAACGAGTTGACCGGCGATAGCGGTTTCGCTGCGGGAATTGAGGGCGCCTATCGCCTCGGCGATGTGAAGCATGGGCCGCAGCGGATCGAGCTGTTCGGCTATGTCGACGGCGGCAAGGTCTTCCAGGCCGGTTCGGCGCCCGGCAGCCAAAGTCGGGCATTGATGTCGACCGGCTTGGGTAGCCGTTTCTCAATCGGCGGGATTTCATTTTCGGTCGAGGCGGGCGTTCCGATCAAATTTCAAGGCAGGGACAAGCCGGTTCGCGTGTTCTTTTCCGCCTACCGCTCTTTTTGAACCGACGGATCTTTCCCCTTTTCTCGCCTCTATCCTCGGCAAACGGGCAGGGGGCCGCATCATCGAAGGGGTTCCTCGGGTGACGCTTGTCTTCGCCCTCCCTATTCGAGATTTCGGGCAATAAGGGCTTCATAGAGGCGGCTCAGGGGGGGAGTTCGATTGGCCGCTCTGATATCGAATCAGTTGTCTTCCGATGCGCTGTATCTGCATAGCCAGCGAGGGCAAAAACAACCCGAAATGATCAAGTAGGACCGGTCCTTGAAGGCGCAGAAAATCGCGTCATCGGCCGTGAGGTCGCGCGGCGCGAACTCGATGCCATCAGTGGCCACAATGAACTGGACGGGGAGGATACCGCTGCCTCGTTGTGGCTGGGCTTTCGCGGAGCCGGTTCGGGGGGCTGCCTCCATTATCCGGGGGCGCGGACGAGAAGATGAAGCTTCAGCCGCGCGAGAACGCCCGAATTGGATGTCAGTGGCGAGCTGTTTCACGTTCCGGAGGCGGGTTTCAGTCGCCGGAGGGCGTCGTAGGCCGCTCGGAACTCGTTCGGAAAATCCGGAGGAGGGGGTCAGGTGCAAAGGGCTGATCCCAATACGCTAACGGCTTCCGCGATTCAGCGATATGCAACTTCTTCCCCGAAGATCAACACAGAGTTCCTCTTCACCCAGGGGTCATCTTAGAGCACAAAAGAGTATTGGATTTGAGAGGGGGTAAGTCGCTGCGCCCGCTCGATTACGGCATCGTTGGAGCACCTACCGCATGAGCAGATCCGCTCATGACAGTTCGGTGAAATGTCATCGGCCGGTCGGTGCGGAGCCGCCCTGGCGTGGACGGCCCACACCAGGCAACCCGGTGCTTACCCCGTGACTACTTTTCAGAAACACGATGCCGGCCTGTTTAGCTAAGTATTTGAAAAGAATGGTGGACGCACTAGGGCTCGAACCTAGGACCCGCTGATTAAGAGTCAGCTGCTCTACCAACTGAGCTATGCGTCCACACGGGGGCAGATGCGAGCGGCCTGTTGGCCCTCGCGAAGGGCGCGCCGGTAGCATGGCGGGAAATGGGGCGCAACCGGCCGGTCTTCAACCAATGCTCGAAGACGTCCGCTGCTGCCGTTCGAGCGCCATCAGCAGGCCGAGGCACAGCATTACGGTCATCACCGCCGAGCCGCCGAAGCTGACCAGCGGCAGCGGCACGCCCACCACCGGGGCCAGGCCCATGACCATCATCAGGTTGATCGACACGTAGAAGAAGATCGTCGCAGACAGGCCGGCGGCGGCAAGCTGGGCGAAGCGGGTCTTGGCGTTGGCGCTGACCTTCATTCCCCACCGAATGACCATCGCGAAGGCGAGGATCAGGAGCACTCCGCCGGCCAGGCCCCATTCCTCGGCCATAGTCGCGAACACGAAGTCGGTGTGGCCCTCGGGAAGATAATCGAGATGGCTCTGGCTGCCGTGAAGGAAGCCCTTGCCCCAAATCCCGCCCGAACCGATCGCGATCTTCGACTGGGCAATGTGGTAGCCGGCGCCGAGCGGATCGCTTTCGGGATTGAGGAACACGTCGATCCGCTTGCGCTGATAGCCGTGAAGCATGCCGTAGCCGATCGGCGCGGCCACGGCGAACAGCGCTGCCGGGCCGGCGAACAGCCACCACGGCAGGCCGGCGAGGAACATCACCGTTACCCCGCACAGCACGACCATTATGCACGTGCCAAGGTCGGGCTGGGTGAGGATCAGGAACGCCGGCACGCCGAGCAGCAACAGCGCCGGCCAGATCGCGCGCCATTTGCGGATTTCGCCGGGCGGGACCAGCTCGTAGAAGCGGGCAAGCGCAAGGACGATCGCCGGCTTCATGAACTCCGAGGGCTGGAGCCGGATCGGCCCCAGGTCGAGCCAGCGCTGGGCGCCCTTGCTGACGAAGCCGAGGCCCTCGACCCCGATCAGCATCAGCAGGGTCGCGCCGTAAAGCGGGAATGTCAGCGCCTTGATCGTCGATTCCTTGAGCCACGACATGCCGATGGCAACGGTGAGGAAGGCGCAGAAAATAACCCCCTGCTTGACCGCCCACGGCTGCATCGACCCGCCGGCGGCGGAATAGAGAACGACGAGGCCGAACCCGGCGATCCCCGCGACCAGAAAGATCAAGCGCCAGGGCAGCCGCGCGAGCGGCCGCGGGATGATCGCCGAGGTGATCATGCGCTCGCGCGTGAGGCGGACTTGAACGCCGCGAGCTGACGAGCGTTGCGCTCAGCCAGCGTGCCGCCCCATTGCTCCTCGAGCGGGGCGAGTGCCGCATAGGCTTTCTGTTTGTCGAACATGTAAGTCATCGAATCGCGAACGATCGGCGCGGCGGCCGCGGCTCCGAACCCGCCATGCTCGATGATGCAGCCCATCGCGTAGCGCGGCTTGTCAGCGGGTGCGAAGGCGATGAACAGCGCGTGGTCGCGCAGCGCCCAGTTTCCCTCGTGACCGCGGTTGCCGAGACGGAACACCTGGGCGGTCCCGGTCTTGCCGGCCATCAGGACCCCGTCGAGCGGAAGCTTTGAACCGACGCCAGTGCCGTGCTCATTCACGACCGCCGACATGGCGTCGCGGACGAACGCGAGATGCCCTGGATCGACGTCGAGGTTGGGGACCGGCTTATTAGGCGCGCGCATGAGCAGCCGCGGTTGGACCAGCGTTCCGGCCGCCAGCCGCGCCGGCATTACCGCCAGCTGCAGAGGATTGACCAAGACATAGCCTTGGCCGATCGAGGTGTTGGCGGAATTGTATCCTTGCCATTCGCGGTGGTATTTCTTTTCCAGCCATTTCGGGCTCGGCATCGTCCCGAAGCGCTGCGTTGGAATGGGCAGGTCGAAATGCTGACCATAACCGAGGTAGTTGACCATCTCGGTCGTCTGCTCGGGATCCGCGATGAGCCCGGTCGCCCAGAAATACGTATTGCAGCTGCGTTCGACCGCCGAGCGCATGTCCATCGATCCGTGGACGGCATCGCAGCGAAAGTAGCGATTACCAATCTGGTAGCCCCCGTTGCACACAACCCGCCGCTTGGGGTCGATACCCTGCTTGAGGAACGCCAGCGCCATCGCCGGCTTGATCGTCGATCCGGACGGGTAGAGCCCCTGCGCGACCTTGTTGAGCAGGGGGATGTGATCGTTCTCGGACAGCATCTTCCATTCGGTTCGTCCGATGCCTTCGCTGAAGCTGTTCGGATCGAACGCCGGCATTGAGACGAAAGCCAGCATGTCGCCGCTCGCCACGTCCATTGCCACGAGGGCGCCAGACTGATCGCCCATCCGGCGCGCTACATATTGCTGCAGTCCCTGGTCGATTGTCAGCTGTACCGTATTGCCGCTGCGGTCCGGCTTCGGATCGAGTTCTTTCACCAGCTTGCCCCGCGCAGTTACCTCCACGCGCTGCCCGCCCGGTGTGCCGCGAAGGTAGGGCTCGAGCGTCTTTTCGAGGCCCTGCTTGCCGATCTTGAAGCCAGGAATGATCAACAGCGGATTCTTTTTCTCCGCCTCATATTCCTTGGCATTGGCCGTGCCGACATAGCCCAGAAGATGCGCGACCGCCGGGCCATCCGGGTAATAGCGGGAGTAGCCGCGGGTCGCCTGGACACCCGGCAAGTCGGGAAGGCGCACGGTGACCGCGGCATATTGGTCATAAGTGACGTTCTCGGCGACCTGCACCGGCTGAAATCCGTGCCCCTGTTTCAGGTCGGTTAGGATGCGGTCGACTTCGTCGCTGCTCAGCTGAAGCAGCTTGGCGAGGGTCTTCACGGTGGTCTCGGGCCTGTCGACCAGCTGCTGCGGGATGATGTCGACGCGGAAGCTGGACCGGTTGATCGCGATCGGCTTGCCGTTGCGGTCGATGATCCAGCCGCGCCGCGGCGGCACCGGGATGAGCTGGACCCGGTTGCTTTCCGACAGCAGCTGGTACTTCTGGTTCTGGGCGACCGCGAGATAGCCCATGCGGCCGACGAGGACGGTCCCGACCAGCACCTGGGCGCCGCCGAGCAGCACCATCCGCCGCGAGAAGGTCAGCGATTGGTGGACCGGCGTGATCCGCTTGCCGTTCATCGACCGAGCCTCCAGCGGTCGATCCGCGAGACGATCCATGCGGCCAGGGGGAATATGCACACCGACACCAGGAATGACGGCAGCATAGCGCGAAGCGGCACGGCTGCGCCCATCACGGCCGCGATCTTCCACTGAATTGCTTCGTTAATCGCAAGTAGCACCGCGGCAACCACCCATTCGGTCCAATAATCGCGCCACATTGTCCGCCGGTCGATCAGGTCGAGGGCCAGCATCGTCGCACTCCACAGCGCTATCGAAAGGCCTATCGGAGCGCCAGTGAACAGGTCGTTGACGAGTCCCAGCGGCAGCGTCCACCAGGCCGGCCACGGGTCCGAGCGAAGCAGGCGCCAGCTGATCAAGGCGAGGAATCCGAAGTCCGGATACCAGCCGGAATCGGAAATGATCGGCAGTGCGCACAGGAAGGACGCCGCAGCCACCGATGCCGCGGGAACGGCCGTGGCGAAGCGGACCGGTCCCTGGCCGATCTTGCGTTTCGAGCCGAGCGCGGCGCGCACCATCAGGGGTAGTCCGGCTCGGCCGGGGCATCGGCCGTGGCGGCAGGCTCGAACGGCGGCTCGACGATCGCAAAGCTGATCGTGGCCGGATCGGCGAGCGGCATCCCGATCGCGCCGTCGTCGTCGAGCTTCACGATCCGGGCGATCGGCACCAGGGGTGGATACAGTCCGCCGGTACCGGAGGTGACGATGATGTCGCCGCGCCTGAACGGATTGCGCCCGACCTCGAGCGGGCGCACGTCGACCGTGCCGTCGCCGCGCCCCTGCGCGATGACCGGGGTGCCGTTGCGCAGCAGTCGCGCGGGGACGATGCTCGCCCGATCCGAGACGAGCAGGATGCGCGAAGCCAGCATGCCCGAATCCACGACCCGGCCGACGAGGCCGTCGGGCGAGCGCACCGGCATGCCGATGCGCACTCCGTCGCTCGATCCGGCCGAGAGGATGGCGAAGCGGCGCGGGCTGTTGAACGACGAGCCGACGATCCGGCCCGTGGCGACTGCGTCGCGGCTTCGCTCACGCAGCTGCAACGCGGCCTTGAGCTGGCCATTCTCCTGCAGGACCGCCTTCGCGCGGATGATCTGCTGCACCATCTGCGTGCGCTCGCGCTTCAATTTCGAATTCTGGTGCGCGGCATCCCAGTAGTTGCCGGCCCCGGTCACCATTCCAGCGGCGGTGTCAGTGACCTCGTGAAGCGCGCCAGTGACCGGGGCGGTGACGTCGAGCGCTGCTCCGCGAACGGCTTGAAAGGTTTTTGGGGCGACCAGTGACAGGCCGAGAAGGATTAGGCCGACGATGACTCCGGCGATCAACGCGAGGAGGCTGATGAACAGCCCCAATTGGGCCCGTCGCGACCAGCCGGGGCGAGCGGTCGCCACCCCTCAACACTCCGTCAGGCAGTCTGGAGGACGCCGCGGAACTGCTCTTCCTCGAGCGCCCGGCCGGTGCCCAATGCGACGCAGGTCAGCGGATCCTCGGCCACGGTGACGGGCAGGCCGGTCTCGTCGCGCAGGACTTCGTCGAGGCCCTGCAGCAAAGCCCCGCCACCGGTGAGGACGATGCCTTGATCGCAGATGTCGGCCGCAAGCTCGGGTGCGGTATTCTCAAGCGCGATGCGGACGCCCTCGACGATCGTTCCGACCGGCTCGGACAAGGCCTCGGCGATCTGGCCCTGGTTGATCGAGATTTCCTTGGGCACGCCGTTGACCAGGTCGCGGCCCTTGATGTGCACGGTCTTGCCGATGCCGTCGACCGGCGGCTTGGCGATCCCGACCTCTTTCTTGATCCGCTCGGCCGTGGCCTCGCCGATCAGGAGGTTGTGGTTGCGCCGGACGTAGGAGCTGATCGCCTCGTCCATCTTGTCGCCGCCGACGCGGACCGAGGTGGTGTAGGCGAGGCCGCGAAGCGACAGTACGGCGACTTCGGTGGTGCCGCCGCCGATATCGACGACCATCGATCCGATCGGCGCGGTCACCGGCATGTCGGCGCCGATTGCCGCCGCCATCGGCTCTTCGATCAGATAAACCGCGCTGGCGCCGGCGTTGGACGCGGCATCGCGGATCGCGCGGCGTTCGACCGAAGTCGATCCGGAAGGGACACAGATTACAATCTCGGGAAAGCGCCAGGCGCGCATCTTGCCGCCGTGGACCTTGTGGATGAAGTGCTTGATCATCTGCTCGGCGACGTCGATGTCGGCGATGACTCCGTCGCGCAGGGGCCGGATGGCTTCGATCTGATCGGGCGTCTTGCCCATCATCAGCTTGGCGTCCTCGCCGACCGCCTTGACCTTCTTGACCCCGTTGATGGTCTCGATCGCGACCACCGACGGCTCGTTGAGGACGATTCCCCGGCCGCGCACGTAGACCAGGGTATTGGCCGTCCCAAGGTCGATCGCCATGTCGTGGGACATCCATTTGAACCAGCGCGTCCAGAACATTCGCTACCCGCTCTCGCTTATGCCGTGAATGCCGCGAACCCCCGCCCGCAACTTCACTTCGGATTAAACACTTCCCATTGAATGCGGCCTGAATTTCCGCGAAAAATCAGCGCTTCGCCGGCGCCTTCGGAATGGGCTAGGATTGGTTAACATGTCAATAAGAAGGCTGCCCACCGAGCTCGTCAATCGAATTGCCGCGGGCGAGGTGGTCGAGCGGCCGGCAAGTGCCCTGAAAGAGCTCATTGAAAATGCGCTCGACGCCGGCGCGACTCAGGTTTCGGTCCGGCTGTCGGCCGGCGGGCTCGAGCTGATCGAAGTGACCGACGACGGGTCGGGGATGAGCCGCGAGGAAATGGGCCTTGCACTCGAGCGTCACGCGACCTCCAAGCTGCCCGGCGATTCGATTGACCAGGTGACCAGCTTCGGATTCCGCGGCGAAGCCCTCCCGTCGATCGCCAGCGTATCGCGGCTGGCGCTCGAAAGCCGGGTTCGTGAGGCGGACGGTTGGCGGGTCGAGATCGACCATGGCAAGCCGGCGGGCGAGGGGCCGGCGGCGCTTCCACCCGGAACGCGAATCCGCGTCGAGGGCCTGTTCGACAAGGTCCCCGCGCGGCGCAAGTTCCTGCGCTCGCCGCGCTCGGAATATGCCGCTTGCCTCGATACCGTGAAGCGCCTCGCCATGGCGCGGAGCGACGTCGCCTTCACGCTCGATCACGACGGGCGCAGGATCCTCACCCTGCAGCCGTCGGACGCGCCCGCCCGGGTGGCGGCGCTGCTGTCGCACGAACTCGATCGCCACGGCATCGGCATCGAGTGCATCCGCGACGGTCTGAGGCTGACCGGCGTCATCAGCCTGCCGACCTTCAACCGCGGCGTGGCCGACCAGCAATTTCTGTTCGTCAACTCGCGGCCGGTGAAGGACCGGCTCCTGGTCGGGGCGCTCCGCGCCGCTTACCGCGATCTCATCGCCCGCGACCGCCACCCGATCGCGGCGCTGTTCCTCGACGTCCCGCTCGACGAGGTCGACGTCAACGTCCATCCGGCCAAGACCGAGGTCCGCTTCCGCGATCCCGCCGCGGTGCGCGGTCTGATCGTCGGGGGTCTGCGCCGCGCGCTCGACGAGGAAAGCGGCCGCAGCGCCGCGCGCGAGCAAGCGGCGGCGCCGGTGATGTGGACCAGCGGCGCGACCTATGACGAGGCCCTGAATCGTCATCCCCGCGCAAGCGGGGACCCAGCGCAACAACAAAACTGGGCTCCCGCTTTCGCGGGAGTGACGAATTTGGCCGAAGCCCGGGCCTTGTTCGACCATGCTCCCGCCGCCCGCGCGGAGCCAGCGGTCGAGCCCGTCCCCAGCTACCCCCTCGGTGTCGCGCGCGGGCAGGTGGCCGCCACCTACATCGTCGCCGAGGCCGAGGACGGGCTGGTGATCGTCGATCAGCACGCCGCGCACGAGCGGCTGGTGCTCGAACGGATGCGTGCGGCAGGCGCCAATGCTGAGAACGGGGGCGGCGCGGTCCCGCGACAGTCGCTGCTCATCCCCGAGGTGGTCGAGCTCGACGAACCCGATTGCGACCGGCTCGAAGCCGCGCAGGGCGATCTTGCCGAGCTCGGGCTGGAAATCGAGCGGTTCGGCCCGACGTCGGTCCTCGTCCGCGCTGTTCCGGCTGCTCTTGGCAAGACCGACGTTGGTGGCCTCATCAGCGACCTTGCCGCGGAAATCGCCGAGCTGGGCGGGCCGCTCAGTCTGCGCGACAAGCTCGACCATGTCGCGGCAACCATCGCCTGCCATGGCTCGGTTCGCGCGGGTCGCATCCTTTCCGTTGCCGAGATGAACGCGCTGCTGCGCGAGATGGAGGTCACTCCGCGCTCGGGCCAGTGCAACCATGGCCGGCCGACCTGGGTGAAGCTCGGCCACGGCGAAATCGAAAAATTGTTCGGCCGGAAGTAAGCGCTCCTCGATGCTTTATCTGATCGTGTTCCTTGGTGCCGGGATCGGCGGTGCGCTGCGCCACGGCGTCAACGTCGGCGCGGCGAAGCTGTTCGGCTTCGGCTTCCCGTTCGGCACGCTCATCGTCAACGTCGCCGGGTCGTTCGCGATCGGACTGTTGGCCGGATATTTCGCGTTCCGGCCCGGCGTGCCGCAGGATATGCGCTTGTTCCTCATCACGGGCATCCTGGGCGGATTCACGACCTTTTCCGCCTTCTCGCTCGATGCCGCGCTGCTGATCGAGCGCCATGCCTATGCGCTGGCGGCCGCCTATGTGCTCGGATCGGTCGCGGCGAGCCTGGTGGCATTGTTCCTCGGCCTCGCCCTGTTTAGGACCACCGGGCACCTGCCATGAACATCGACCTCATTCCGATTGGCGACGACCCGCCTAACACCATCAACGTCGTGATCGAGGTCCCGGTCGGGGGCGAGCCCGTAAAATACGAGTTCGACAAGACATCGGGCGCCCTGTTCGTCGACCGCATCCTTCATACCGCGATGCGCTATCCCGCCAATTATGGCTTTGTCCCGCATACGCTTTCGTTCGACGGCGATCCGATCGACGCGCTGGTGGTTGCCCGGTCGCCGTTCATCCCGGGCTGCGTGGTCCGCGCGCGGCCGATCGCGGTTCTGTTCCTCGAGGACGAGCACGGCGGCGACGAGAAGCTGCTCGCCGTCCCGGTCGATTCGACCTTTCCTTATTATGCGGATGTTGGGGAGGCCGAGGACTTGCCGGAGATCGTCCGCCAGCAGGTCGAGCATTTCTTCACTCACTACAAAGACCTGGAACCCGAAAAATGGGTGCGGGTGGGGCGCTGGGGCGGCGCCGAGGAGGCCAAGCGCGTGCTCATGGAAGCGATCGAGCGGGCCAAAGCGCCGGCTCAGCGGGACGGTTGAACCGCGACTTCCACGCCCGCTCATGGTATGGTCTGAGCTTCACCGCAGGGAGCGGCGCGATGGAAAGCAGTGACCGTATCTATTTCGCGCACCGAGCGGCGGAAGAGCAGGAGCTCGCGGCCGCCGCGAGCGACCCCGAGACCGCCGAAGCCCATCGCAGGCTCCAGCGCGCCTATCTCGAACGGGCAAGCGTCGGCGCCCGGCCGGAACTCGCTCCGGGCGAGGCCGGCTGAGCTTCAGCCGAGGTCGCGCAGTTTCCTGAAAGTCTCCTCGAGCAGAGTCTTGCGCGCATCGTTCCGAGCGCGCTCGAGTCGCGCATAGCCGCTCGCTTCCTCCTGCCGCAGCTCCTCGGCGAAGCGGCCTGCGCGAACTTCGCTCAAAATTTCGCGCATGCGCTCGCGCGCGCCCTCGTCGATGATGCGCCGGCCTCCGACGAAGGCTCCCAGCTCGGCGGTATTGGAGATCGCCTCGCGCATTCCGGCGATCCCGCGTTCGTCGATCAGGTCGGCGATCAGCTTCAGCTCGCCGACGCATTCGAGCAGCGCGATCTCGGGCGAGAATCCCGCTTCGACCAGCGTGTCGAAGCCGGCAATCAGCAATTCCGGCACTCCGCCCCATACCACTGCCTGCTCGTTGAACAGATCGGCCTCGGCCTCCTCGGCGAAGCTCGACGCGATGAGGCCCGGCGCGGGCGCAGCCGATTGCCTGGCCATAAGCGAGTGCGAGGTCGCGGGCGCCCCCGGTTGCGTCCTGCTCGACCGCCCACAACGCGACCATGCCTTTCCCCTGGAGATAGAGCGAGCGAAGCGCGGTTCCCGGGCCTTTGGGAGCAACCAGGAACACGTCGAGGTCGGCGCTCGGCGCGACGAAGCCGAAGCGTATAGAAAGGCCATGGCTGAAGCCGAGCGCGGCGCCATCCCGCAACTGCGGTTCGATCTCGCGATAGAGCGCGCCGTGGATTTCGTCCGGGGCGAGCATCATCACGACGTCCGCCGACGCCGCTGCCTCTTCGACCAGGGCGACCGTCAGACCCGCGGCCTCGGCTTCAAAGGCGCTACCCGATTCGCCGCGAAGCCCGACGACCACGTCGATCCCGCTGTCCTTTAGGTTCAGTGCCTGGGCGCGGCCCTGGTTGCCATAGCCGAGGATCGCGACGCGCTTGCCCGCGAGCGGTGAGGGATCGACGTCGGTGTCGCGCAGCAGGTCCATGGCGGCCGACTAGGCGCTTGCCTGGAGCAGTTCCAGCGCCCGCTGTTCGGGGACTTGCGTGAACCTCGACCAATCGGCGGGCGGCTGATGTGCGAACCACGTATATTGCCGCTTGGCGTAGCGGCGGGTGGCCTGCTGGCCCGCGGCGATCGCCGCTTCGCGCGTGATCTCGCCGCGAAGGCAGGCAGCGATTTCGCGAACCCCGATCGCGCGCATCACCGGCAAGGCCGGGTTGAGGTTCCGGGCGAGCAATGTCTTCACCTCCTCGATCGCGCCAAGCTCGACCATTTTCGCAAATCGCTCGTCGCAGCGTGCGTAGAGCCAGTCGCGCGGTGGCAGCAGGATCAGCGGGCGAAGCTCGACCTCTCCGCCGATCCCGCCGGATCGTTCGCGCTGCCATTCGGTCAGGGTCTTGCCCGTCGACAGCTTCACCTCGAGCGCGCGCGCGATCCGGGTGGTGTCGCCCGGATCGAGTCGCGACCAGCTGTCCGGATCGGCCGTCTCGAGCTTCGCCCGATTGGTTTCGACCGCGCCTTCGCGAACCTGGCGGCGAACCTCAGGATCGATCGGCGGCACCGGCGCGATCCCTTCCAGCAGCATGCGCAGATAAAGGCCGGTCCCGCCGACCAGGATCGGCAACTGTCCGCTTGCGTGGACATCGGCGATCTCGCGGCGCGCCATCGCCGCCCAGTCGGCTGCCGAGGAGGGAAGGGCGCCGTCGAGGACGCCGTACAGCCGATGCTCCGCTCGCGCGCGCTCCTCGCCGGTGGGAGCCGCGCTCAGGATCGGAAGATCGCGATAAAGCTGCGCGCTGTCGGCGTTGACGATCACTCCGCCGGTCGTTTCCGCGAGCGCCAATGCAAGTGCCGACTTGCCGCTGGCCGTCGGCCCCGCGATTAAGGCGACTGGAGGTGACGGAGTGGCCATTGCGACGCTGATAGCAGCGGGACGGCTCGATGACAGGCTGGTCGACCGCGCGCTGGGCCTGCTTCGCGAGGTCGATCCCAAGGCCGTCTTCGGGCACTGGATCGACGAGGGCGATGCCGCCGATCTGCGCTTTTCCGGCGACCTCATCACCGCGCGCTGGGCGCTCGAGGGCCTGAACGAAGCGGGTGTCGATTTCGTCGTCCAGGCCGACGAGCCGCGCTGGCGGCGTTTGCTCGTCGCCGACATGGACTCGACCATCGTTGGCCAGGAGTGTCTCGACGAGCTCGCGGATTATGCCGGGCTCAAGGACAAGGTGGCGCGGATCACCGAACGGGCGATGCAGGGCGAGATCGATTTCTCGGGCGCGCTGCGGGAGCGGGTTCGGCTGCTCGCCGGGCTCGACCAGGGCGCGCTTGGCCGCTGCCTCGACGAACGGGTGCGGGTCACGTCGGGCGCGGAGACGCTGGTCCAGACGATGCGCGCGGGCGGCGCCAGTTGCCTGCTCGTGTCGGGCGGATTCCTCTCTTTCGCCGAGCCGGTCGCGCGGACCGTCGGCTTCGACCGGGTCCGCGCCAATCGCCTGGTGTTCGCCGGAGGCAAGCTTTCGGGCGAAATCGGCGACCCGATCGTCGATGCAATGGCCAAGCGCGACGCCCTGGTCGAAGCGCGCGACGGGCTCGGCCTCGAGCGCGAAGACGTGCTTGGCGTTGGCGACGGGGCCAATGACAAGATGATGATCGAGGAAGCGGGGCTGGGAGTCGCGTTCCGCGCCAAGCCGGCGCTGGCGGAGGTTGCCGACGCCGAGCTCAGGCACCACGGGCTCGACGCTTTGCTGTGGGTCCAGGGCGTGCGGCGGCGCGACTGGTTCCGCAGCTGACTATTTCGCCGCCACGACGAAGCAGGCCTGGCCCTTGAGCGCGCCGCACGCGGCGTTCGCGGCGGCGCGGGACTTGAATGGCCCGACCTGCAGCCGGGTGATCGCGCCGACCGGGATGTAGAAGGCGTGGCGGCCGGCCAGCGCTGCCGCTCCCCGAAAGCTTGCGGAACAGCGCTTCGGCCGACGATCTTTGCGAGAAAGCGCCGAGCTGTACTCGCCACGCGCCTGTCTTTGCCGGAGCCGTGGCAGCGGCAACGGACGCGGGTTTCGGCTTGGGAGTCGCCTGGGCGACGGCCGGCGGCGCTGGCTTGGGAGCTTTGGGTGGCTTGACCGTGATCGTGTGCGATTTCGGCGCGGGCGTCTTTTTGGCGTTGGCAATGGCGAGCGCGACGCCCTTCTTGCGGCCTTCGAGCGGGAGGATCTTGTCCATTTGCGCCAGCGTATCCTTGGCCGGGCCGAGTCCCTGCGCCGCCGCCCGGCTGACGAACGCGTAGCCCATCACCGGGTCCTGGGTGACGCCGTCGCCGTTGAACAGGGCCGTGCCGTAGACCAGCAGCGCGCGCGGCTCGCCCTTGAGCGCGGCGGCTTTCAGCCAGCGCAGTCCGCCGGCCTGGTCGCCGCTCTGGAACATCAGCAGGCCCAGTGTCGCCTGCGCATCGAGATGGCCCTGGTTGGCGGCGCGTTCGAACCATGTCTGCGCCGCCGACAGGTTGGTCGGCACGCCGCGCCCGAGGCGATAGGCCTGGCCGAGGTTGAACTGGGCGTCGGCGTCGCCTTGCTCGGCAAGCGGCCGCCAGATCGCCACACCGGCCGCATAATCGCCTTTCTGCCAGGCTTCGATTCCGGCTTTCACGGACTGCGCGGCGAGCGGCGAGCTTGTCGCTAAAATCAGCAGTGCGACGATCAAGTGCTTGTGATTCATGCGTTTTCCAAACCCGCCTTAGTCTAGCCTAGCCGAGCCTCCCGGCAAATACAGTCGTGGCGTTGTTAACCAGATTTTAGAGGCTTGAGTGTCACTCCTCGCCTTGAACTGACGTCACGGGGCGAGGGGAAGAGCATGCGCGTTCTGGCAATGGCATCGCAGAAGGGCGGATCGGGCAAGACGACCCTGTCCGGCCATTTGGCGGTGCAGGCGCAGCTGGCGGGGGCCGGACCCGTCTGCCTGATCGACATCGATCCGCAAGGAAGCCTTGCCGATTGGTGGAACGAGCGCGACGCGGAAATGCCGGCATTCGCCCAGACCACGGTCGCCCGCCTGGCATCGGACCTCGAGGTGCTTCGCCAGCAGGGGTTCCGCCTCGCCGTCATCGATACTCCGCCGGCGATCACCATGGCGATCCAGAGCGTGATCGCGGTCGCCGAGCTGATCGTCATCCCGACCCGCCCGAGCCCGCACGACCTTCGCGCCGTCGGCGCCACGGTCGATTTGTGCGATCGCGCCGGCAAGCCCTTGCTGTTCGTCGTCAATGGCGCGACGCCCAAGGCCAAGATTACCTACGAGGCCGCGGTCGCGCTGTCGCAGCACGGCACCGTCGCCCCGGTCACCGTCCATCATCGCACCGATTTCGCGGCGTCGATGATCGATGGCCGAACGGTGATGGAGGTCGATCCCAACGGCCGGTCGGCAAACGAGATCGTCGAGCTGTGGGAATATATTTCCGATCGCCTGGAAAAGAATTTCCGCCGGACCGTGTTCTCAGCGCCTGGAGCGGCGCCGGGCATCGCTCAGGCCAGTCCGCGTCCCGTCGGCGGTTTCGGCCGCCGGGTCGTCGGCCAGTAAGGGGCGCGAACGTGGCCAACAGCGAACCCAAGCCTTTCGCATCTCTCTCTTCCGGTCTCCTGGCGCGCAAGGGCGCGGCCCGCCCGGCCATGCGGCCGCAGGGTTTTGCCCAGGGCGCCCCGGGTCTCGAGGACCTCGGCTGGAACGACATGGGCTTCGAACCGCCCAAGGCGGCCGTGGTGCCGCTGCGCGACGACGAGCATGACGCCTTCGGCGAAGAGCTCGAAGAGCATCGGGTACACCCGACGGGCCTGACTCCGGTTCAGTCGCCGGTTCACACCCAGCAGCACGAAATCGCCGATCGCCTCGGAGTTGACGAGGGCGAGGAAGCGGATGAAACCGCCGAGCCGTTCGATGGCGAGCAAGCGGCCGAGATTGCCGAGCCGTTCGACGGCGAAGCTGCGCCGGTCGCGATCCTTTCCACGCCGGTGCCGGCTCCGCGCCGGCCCGTCACGCCGCGCGCCGCGCCTGGGTCAAAGGGCAAGGCCGCCTTCACTCTCCGGCTCGATCCGGAACGTCACCTCAAGCTGCGTCTCGCTTGCGCGGTCAATGGCCGCTCAGCGCAGCATCTGGTGACCGACGCGCTCGATCAATTGCTCGGCGCAATGCCCGAACTGGAGTCCATGGCCGGTAAGGCCAAACGCAAGGGGTAATCCAATGACCAAGCCAATCCGCTTTGCCTCCGCGATCTCGCTAGTCGCGCTGGCGTCGGCGATTGCATCCTGCGCCTCGCCGCAGAACCGCGTGAGCAGCGGTTTCGGCGGCCCGGCGAAAGGCGAGGTCGGTCTTGCGACCCGCGCGCTCGCGGCGCTCAATTCCAACGATTATGCGACGGCGATCAGCTTTGCCGAGCGCGCCGTCGAAAAGACACCCGACGACGCCGGATTCCGGGCCCTCCTCGGCAATGCCTATTTCGCGGGCGGCCGGTTCGCATCCGCCGAAGCGGCGTTCAAGGATTCGCTCTCGATCTATTCGAACCAGCCCCAGGTCGTCCTGAAGCTGGCACTGGTCGAGATCGCCCAGGGAAAGAATGACGAAGCGGCAAATTTCCTTGCCGCGGGCAGCAATGTGCTCGATCCCGCCGACTACGGTCTCGCGCTGGCGCTTGCAGGCCGTCCTGCCGATGCGATCGCGGTGCTCAATCCGGCGGCGCGTCAGACCGGTGCCGACGCCCGGGTTCGCCAGAATCTGGCGCTCGCTTATGCTTTCGCCGGGGATTGGACGCAGGCCCGCACCATCGCCGGCCAGGACGTTCCCGCCGACAAGCTCGATGCCCGCATGCATCAGTGGATGCAGATGGCCAAGCCGGCGCACGCTTCGGACCAGATCGCGGCGCTGACCGGAGTCACTCCGGCCGCGAGCGATCCGGGCCAGCCGGTCCGGCTCGCGCTGCGCAAGAGCGACAGCCGCCTCGCGGCCGTCGTTCCGCGCGCCGCGCCCGCGCCGCAACCTGCGGTCGAGATCGCTCCAATCGCGCCGCCGTCTCAAACCGCCGTCGAAGCCGCGCCGCCGGTTGCCCAGGTCTATGAGCCTGCGCCGGTCCGCGTGGCCCACGCCGCGATCGCGCCGGAAGGCCCGGCCGCCATCGCCTCCTTCACGCCGTCGATCGCCCCGGCGCCGCCGCCGGTTCGCCAGACTGCCCGGGTGGTCCGCGCTTCGGCCCGCCCCGCGGCCCGCAATGCGGTGTTCCGCCGCGGCAATTCGCAGGCGGTCGTTCAGCTCGGCGCTTATGCCAATTCGCAGCGCGTGTTCACGGCGTGGACTGCGGCCGCCAAGCGCTACTCGGCGGTTCGCGCCTACTCGCCGATGAGCGCCCGCTTCGATGGTCCGAAGGGCACAGTTTACCGGCTGTCGCTCAAGGGCTTCGCCAGCGACCGCGATGCGCGCCTGCTGTGCGAATCGCTGCGCCAGGCCGGCGGTAGCTGCTTCGTCCGCAACGTCGCAGGTGACGCTCCGGTCCAGTTCGCCTGGCGCTAGGCGGAACTTCCGAGCAGCAATTCCAGGCAGGCCATCCGCACGGCCACGCCCATTTCGACTTGAAGCCCGATCAGCGAGCGCTGCGGATCGTCCGCGACCGCGCTCGCGATCTCGACTTCGCGGTTCATCGGCCCGGGATGCATCACGACCGCATCGGGCGCAGCTCGGGCCAGGCGCTCGGGCGTTAGTCCGTAGCGCTCGAGATACTCGCCCGGCGCATCGCCGAGATCCGCCTCGAGCCGCTCGCGCTGGACTCGCAGCATCATCACCACGTCGGCGCCTTCGATCGCCTCGTCGACCGACAGCTTTGGGCTCTCCTCGGGGAGCATTTCGGGCGGACCGCCGAGCCGCACCTCCATCCCCAGCCGGGGGAGGAGCTTGGCATTGGACCGCGCGACCCGGCTGTGGCGGATATCGCCGCAGATCGCGACCTTGAGACCGGCGATCCGGCCGAACCGGTGGCGAATGGTCGCGGCGTCGAGCAGCGCCTGGGTGGGGTGTTCGTTGGTGCCGTCGCCGGCGTTGATCACCGGGCAGTCCATGATCAGCGCCGCCGCCGCCGGAGCGCCGTTCTCGCGGTGGCGGATGACCAGTGCATCCGGCCGCATCGCGTTGAGCGTCTGCGCGGTGTCGGCGAATGTTTCGCCTTTGCGGATCGAGGATTGCTCGACCGGCAAAGCGACGACCGCGGCTCCGAGCCGGTGCGAGGCCGTCGCAAACGACATCGCGGTCCTGGTCGAGACCTCGTAGAACAGGTTGAAGACGAGCTTGCCCTTGAGCAGCCCGCCCGGGCGGCCCGCGCGATTTTCTTCGAACCAATGCTCGGCGCGGTCGAGGATCGTCTCGATCTGTGCATCGCTCAGCGAATTGATGGAAAGAAGGTCCACGAGGGCAGGGGCTTATTGCGGCGCCGAAAGATTGGCCAGCGCATCGATCGCGCCCTGGAGGATGTGCGCGGCGGCGAGCGCGTCGACTTTCTCGGCGCGGCGCGCGCGGCTGACGTCGGCTTCGATCATCGCGCGCTCGACCGCCTGGGTCGACCAGCGCTCGTCCCACAGCAGCGTGGGAAGATCGAGCGGCGCAAGATTGCGGGCGAAGGCGCGGACCGACTGAGTCCGCGGGCTATCGCTGCCGTCCATGCTGAGCGGCAGTCCGACGACCAGCCCGACAATATGCTCGCGCCCGGAGAAGGCGCGCAGGGCCTCGAGGTCGGCGGTGAACTTGGTTCGCTTGATGGTCTCGCACGGACCGGCGAAATGCCATCCGGCGTCGCAGATCGCAAGGCCGATGGTTTTCGTGCCGACGTCGAGCCCGGCGAGCTTGCCGCCACCCGGAAGAGCGGCAGCGAATTCCGAGCTCAAGGAAGTCAGCGCCGCCATGCCGCGAGCCTCCGCTGTGCGTCGCGCCGGACCGCGCCCCAGAACAAAGCATAGTCGTAGACATGGTAATTGTTGCCCGGCAGCACGTACGGGCCGAGCGACGGGATTTGGCCGTCGAGGATCAGCAGTCCCCGGTCGCAATGCGCGCCGACGATACCGGGCTCGAGCCTTGCTGACAGCAAGTCCGCGCTGGGCACCAGCGTGCCCGGGTTGGCTTTCGGCGGAGCCGCGGCGTCGCGCACGCCGCTGATCGGGTTGACGCACAGCAGATCCTCGCGCGTACGCTTGCCCCCGGCGAAACCCTGCGATCGCAAATAGGAATGGAGCACGAGGTCGGGATTGGCCGGATCGGCGAAGCTCATCCACGACAGCACACAGCCGGTCTGGTCCGGCGCCGTGCACGGCGGGAGACCCATCGCCGGAAGGTCGGCCGTGACCGATAGCGGCCAACCGACCACATAGGCGGCAACGATACGCCTGGCGATCGGCCTTCCCGCAACCTTGTCCTTGAGCAGGCGCGCCAGATGGAGCGCGCCCTGGCTGTGGGCGGCAAGGATGATCGGCCGGTCGCCGGCCTCCGCGATGAAGCGGTCGAACGCCGCGGTGACGTCCGCATAAGCTAGGTCGAGCGCCTTTCGCGCATCCCTGCTGGAGAGGAGGAAGGCGCCAAACGCGGCCTGGCGGTAGCGCGGCGCCCAGATCTCGCCTGCGCCGTTGAAGGCGCTCGCCTGGCTCTGGACGAACAGCCGGGTGCGCAGCTCGGTGTCGCGGCCAGGATTGAGCGGGGCGTTCCAGCGGTCGCGCTGGAGATAGGTGGTGGGGTGGATGTAGAAGACCGCCGCATCGCCCGTGCGCCCGGCCTCGAACCCGTCGGGCAGCCAATGCGCGGGATCGGTGGTGAATTCAGGTCGCGCAATCCAGCTGGCCGCCTCGGCATAGTCGGGCCCACTGCCGGCGGCAGACGCCTGAAAATGGCCGACGGGTGTGCCGCGCGTGTCGAGCAGGAATTGGCCGCCCCATTGGAAGATCGCAAAAGCCCCGGCCACGATCAGCAGCGTAAGCACAAAGACGACCATCAGGAAGCGCCGGGCGCACATCGGGCTCGCCTATTGGCGCAATTGCTGCCCGGCAAGGCGGTTGAAGGGCCGTGGACGCCCTGCTAGCCGCCCCAGCGTCGCTCTGCGACGCGTCCAATCAGGAGCCCCATGTCCGTTTCCCCCGAACAGGTCCGCCACATCGCCAAGCTGGCGCGGATCGCGATGAGCGAGGAAGAGCTCGAGCGGCTGGTCCCCGAGCTCAACAATATCCTCGGCTGGATCGAACAGCTCGGCGAGGTCGATACCGACGGGGTCGAGCCGCTGACCGCCGTGATCGAGCAGAAACTGCGGCTGCGCGACGACGCCGTGACCGACGGCAATATCCGCGACGACATCCTCGCCAATGCGCCCGAGGCGCAGCACGGCTTCTTCGCGGTGCCCAAGGTGATCGAGTGATGCGGCACCCAAAAATCCTCCCCGGGACGGGGAGGGGGACCACGAAGTGGTGGAGGGGGCGTGGTGCAGGGCTCCGAACCCCCTCCGTCAGCGCTCCGCGCTGCCACCTCCCCGTCCCGGGGAGGATTCGATGAGCGAGCTAACCTCTCTTACCATCGCCGAGCTTCGCGAGGGCTTCCGTGGCGGCGAATATAGCGCGCGCGAGATTGCCGAGAGCTACAATGCGGCGGTCGCCGCGGCAGAGCTTCTCAACGCTTACACGGTGACCACTCCCGACGACGCGCTCGCAGCGGCGGACGTCGCGGACCAGGCCCGGCTCGGCGGCGAGCCTGGCCCGCTCGCCGGTATCCCGCTTGGGATCAAGGACCTGTTCGCGACCAACGGCGTCGACACCACCGCGGGCAGCCGCATCCTCACCAGTTTCCGGCCGACCTACGAGAGCCACGTCACCGCGAACCTGCGCAAGGCGGGGGCGGGGATGCTCGGCAAGCTCAACATGGACGAGTTCGCGATGGGCTCGTCGAATGAGACCAGCGCATACGGCCCGGTGATCAGTCCGTGGCGGCGCCAGGGCAGCAACGTTGGGCTGACTCCGGGCGGCTCGTCGGGCGGGTCGGCGGCGGCGGTGTCCGCACATATCGCCCCGGGCGCGACGGGGACCGATACCGGCGGCTCGATCCGCCAGCCCGCGGCCTTCACCGGCATTTGCGGGATCAAGCCTACCTACGGCCGCTGCTCGCGCTGGGGAATCGTCGCTTTCGCGAGCTCGCTCGACCAGGCCGGACCGATGGCACGGAGCGTGCGCGACTGCGCGATCCTGCTCGAGGCGATGGCCGGGTTCGATCCCCGCGACTCGACCTCCCTCGATCTTCCAGTGCCTCAGTGGGATGCTAGTTTGTCGAGCGATCTCAAGGGCAAGCGTGTCGGGATTCCCAGGGAATATCGGATCGACAGCGTGCCGCAGGACATCAACGCGCTATGGGATCAGGGCATCGAGTGGCTCAAGGACGCGGGCGCGACGCCGGTCGAGATCAGCCTGCCGCACACCAAATATGCGTTGCCGACCTACTACATCATTGCCCCGGCCGAAGCCTCGTCGAACCTCGCCCGCTATGACGGGGTGCGCTACGGTCTGCGCGTGGAGGGCGTGAAAACCCTCGACGACATGTACGCCGCGACCCGCGCGGCGGGGTTTGGCGCCGAGGTCAAGCGGCGGATCATGATCGGCACCTATGTGCTCTCGGCCGGCTATTACGATGCCTATTTCACCAAGGCGCAGAAGGTGCGGACGCTGATCAAGCAGGACTTCCGCAAGGCGTTCGAGGCCTGCGACGTGATCCTGACCCCGACCGCGCCGTCTGCGGCATTCGGGATCGGCGAGACGACCGACCCGCTGGCGATGTATTTGAACGACGTGTTCGCGGTTCCCGCTAGCCTTGCGGGTTTGCCGGCGATGTCGGTGCCGGGGGACTCGACGAGCAGGGGCTTCCGCTCGGCGTGCACCTGATCGGCAATGAGCTTGACGAGCAGACCGTGCTCAACGCCGGCCTCGCAATCGAGGAACGGGCAGGCTTCACCACGAGACCGGAGAAGTGGTGGTGACTGACTACCGCATTACAGGCGAAACCGGCGAGTGGGAGGTCGTGGTCGGGCTCGAGGTCCACGCGCAGATCACGGCGACCAAGTCGAAGCTCTTCTCGGGCGCGGCGACCGAATTCGGGGCCGAGCCCAACACCCAGGTGAGCCTGGTCGACGCGGCGATGCCGGGGATGCTTCCGGTTCCCAACAAGGAGTGCATCCGCCAGGCGGTGCGCACCGGAATGGCGCTCGACGCGGTGATCAACCGCACCAGCCGGTTCGACCGCAAGAACTATTTCTACGCCGATTTGCCGCAGGGCTATCAGATTTCACAGCTCTATCACCCGCTGGTCGGGCCGGGCGAGGTCGAGATCCTGCTCGACGAGAAAGACGAGAACAGCGTCAAGCAGGTCGGCATCGAGCGTATCCACGTCGAACAGGATGCGGGCAAGCTGATGCACGACCAACATCCGACCATGAGCCTGGTCGACCTCAATCGCTGCGGTGTCGCGCTGATGGAGATCGTGTCGCGGCCAGACATGCGTTCCCCCGCCGAAGCAGGCGCTTATCTGAGGAAGCTCAGAGCCGTTCTCCGCTATGTCGGCAGCTGCGACGGCAATATGGAGGAAGGCTCGATGCGCGCCGACGTCAACGTCAGCGTGCGCAAGCCCGGCGGCGAACTCGGCACCCGGACCGAGACCAAGAACGTCAATTCGGTGCGCTTCGTGATGGCGGTCGTAGAACATGAGGCCAAGCGGCAGGTCGAGCTCATCGAGAGCGGCGGTTCGGTCGCGCAGGAGACGCGCCTGTTCGATCCCGACAAGGGCGTGACGCGGTCGCTGCGGTCCAAGGAGGATGCGCACGATTATCGTTATTTCCCCGATCCGGACCTGCTTCCGCTCGAGCTGGACGAAACGTTCCTCGAGGAATGCAAGGAGTCGCTGCCCGAGTTGCCCGACGCCAAGCGCAAGCGCTTCGAGGGGCTTGGCATTACGCCCTACAACGCCAGCGTCCTGACCGCGGAGGTCGAGACCGCGCGCTGGTTCGATGCTTTGCTCGACGCGGGCGCGGAGCCCAAGCAGGCCGCCAACTGGGTCGTCGCCGAGCTGTTCGGGGCGCTCAACCGCCGCGGCGAATCGATCACCGACACGCCGATCTCGCCCGAGGAAGCGGCCGAGCTCCTCAAGCTCGTCGCCGACGGCACGATCAGCGGCACCATCGCCAAGCAGGTGTTCGAGATCATGCTCGAGACCGGCGAGTCGCCGTCGAAGATCGTCGAGGAGCGGGGGCTGAGGCAGACCAGCGACGCCGGCGCGATCGATGACGCCATCGACAAGGTGCTCGCCGACAATGCCGACAAGGTCGAGCTGTACAAAGCCGGCAAGGAGGCGCTGTTCGGCTTCTTCGTCGGCCAGACGATGAAGGCGATGGCCGGCAAGGCCAATCCGCAAATCGTCAACGAGCGGTTGCGGGCGAAATTGTCATGACGTCGTCATTGCGAGGAGCCCACGGGTCTGGCTAAGCCAGCCCGAGGACAGGCTGCGCGACGCGGCAATCCATCGGGCTGTGGAGCAACTGGATTGCTTCGCTCCGCTCGCAATGACGGAGACTCAATGCGCAAGATTCTAACCGCAATCGTCGGCGTTTCGCTCGCCACCGCGGCCTGCGGTCAGCCTACGCCGGCGCCCCAGGCGCCGCTCGCTCCGAATGCTCCCAAGCTGTTCGTCGTCATCTCGGTCGACCAGTTCTCGGCTGACCTGTGGGACGAGTACCGCCCGCATTTCACCGGCGGGCTGGCGCGGATCGGGTCGGGAGCGGCGTTCCGCAACGGCTATCAGAGCCACGCGGCGACCGAGACCTGTCCCGGCCATTCCACCATCCTCACCGGCAGCCATCCCGCGCGCACCGGGATCGTCACCAATGTCTGGACCGACCAGTCCGCGCCGAGGACCGACAAGAGCGTCTATTGCGCCGAGGACGAGCGCGTGCCCGGCAGTTCGTCGAGTAAATACACGGTGTCGCCAGTCCATCTGCTCGTTCCGACGCTAGGCGAGCTGGTCAAGGCGCGCTGGCCGGCGAGCCGCAGCGTCGCCGTATCGGGCAAGGACCGGGCCGCGGTGATGATGACCGGTCGCAACGTCGATCTGCGCTGGTACTGGACCGGCAAGAAGTTCGAAACCGACCTCGCCGGGGCTTCCATCCCGCAGGTCGTGCCGAAGGTGAATGCCGCGGTTGCCGCCTCGCTGGCGCAACCGGGCGCGCCGCTCGAACCGCCTGCCTTTTGCCAAGCCAAGGCGCGGGTGTTCGCGGTCGAAGGCGGGGGCAAGCCGGTCGGCGGGGGCCGGCTCGCGCGCGCCGCGGGCGACGAGGCCGCGTTCCGCGCATCGCCCGAGCTCGACGGCGGCACGCTGGCGCTCGCCGCCGGCCTGGTCGACGAGATGCGGCTCGGGCGTGGGCCCGCGCCCGATGTCCTCGCCATTAGCCTGTCGGCGACCGATTACGTCGGCCACACCTACGGCACCGAAGGGCAGGAGATGTGCCTGCAGCTTCTCGACCTCGACCGCGAGATCGGAGACTTCCTCGCGCTGCTTGACGCGCGCGGGATCGATTATGCGGTTGCGCTGACCGCCGACCATGGCGGCAAGGACATCCCCGAGCGTGAGCGGCTTGCGGGCGCCGCTGGCGCAGTTCGGGCGGATGCCGGCTTGCGAGCGTCGGCCATGGGGCCCAGGCTGGTCGCACAACTCGGCCTGAAGGGACCGGGACTCTACGGCGACCTGGGCGCCGACCTTTACGTGGATCGCAACCTGTCGCCGGCCGATCGCAAGCGGCTGCTCGACGCGGCCGTCGCGGCGTACAAGGCGCATCCTGAGGTCGAGGCCGTGTTCACCGCATCGGAGCTTGCCGCGACCCCGGTTCCGACCGGCGTCGCCCGCGCGTGGACTCCGAAGCAGCGCGCGCGGGCGAGCTTCTACCAGCCCCGGTCGGGCGACTTCGTGGTCCTTCTGAAAAAGGACGTCACGCCGATCCCCGACACGACGCGCTATGTGGCGACCCATGGCAGCGCCTGGGATTACGACCGCCGGGTGCCGATGCTGTTCTGGCGCAAGGGCATGGCCGCAACGCCGAGCGACGTCTGTCGTCGATACGGTCGATATCATGCCGACGCTGGCGGCGTGGCTCGGGCTTCCGGTCGCGGCCGGTTCCATCGACGGCCACTGCCTTGCCGGAGTTGCAGCATGTCCTGCGGGTGGTGTGGCGCCAGCCGAGCGAGGAAAGCGCTAACCATCTAAAAATAGGCGCTTTTCTTTAGCGAACCGTTCGGTAATAGCTTACACGCTGAAAGTGTCGGAAGGGGCGTGCGTGCGTCCCTTGGAGGGATCGATGCGGAAGTGGGGGATAGCGCTCGCGCTCACGGCCAGCGTCTGCGGCAGCGCGTGCGTCCAGACCAGGCAATATGCCGACGTCCAGTTCACGCCGCCGCAGGGCGATTACAAACTGCTCGTGCTGCGCCCCGACGTGACCGTCGGGTCGCTGACCACCGGCGGGATGGTCGAGCCGCGCGCCGACTGGACCGAGCAGGCGCGCACCAACATCATCGCGGCGTTGCGCGCGCAGCAGGCCGGGCGCGGCGGCAAGATCCAGATCCTCGAGCGCCGCAACCAGCTGACCGGAGTCAGCGACCAGGACGTCGCCGATGTCGAGCGGCTGTTCTACGCGGTCGGCCAGTCGATCGTGCTTCACAAATATCTCGGCGCCTATCTGCCGACCAAGCGCGGCAAGGGCCTCGAATATACGCTCGGCGAGGACGCGGTCCGGCTCGGCCAGAAGACCGGCTACGATTATGCCTTGTTCATGCACGCCGAGGACGAGGTCGCGTCGACCGGCCGGATCGCGCTGGGCGTGCTCGGGCTCGCCGGCTGCTTCGTCGGCTTTTGCGCGCCCAACGTCGGCGGCGCGGCGCAGCTCGATTATGCCGGGCTGGTCGACCTCCACACCGGCGAAGTGGTGTGGTTCAACGTCGTTCGCGCCGGAAGCGAGATGCCGGGGATCAAGTTCGGCGACCTTCGCACGCCGCAGGGCGCGGAGCAGATGGTCGAGCGGCTGCTGGGCCGGATGAAGCCCGGCCGCGCGGTCCGGCGCGCGGCGGAGCAGCGCTGATGTGCATGCGCTGCCTTGAGCTCAGCCGCCGCTCGCTGCTGGCCGGCGGGGGAGTCGCCGCGGCCGCGCTGACGACCGGCGTCGCGCAGGCGCGGGTCAGGCCGCAGGACATGGTCCCGCTGGTCGGCCCCGGATACCGCCCGACCGAGAAGGACGAGCAGGGCATCTGGCAGCTGATGGACCGGGCCGAGGAGGAGATCGCCGGCTCCAACCTGCTGATCAACGACCCGAAGCTGACCGGCTATCTTCAGAACATCATCGGCACGGTCGGCGGACCGGCGGCGAAGGATTTCCGCATCTATCTGGCGCACATTCCCGACTTCAACGCGATGATGTTCCCGACCGGCTTCGCGGTGGTTTTCTCGGGCCTCCTGCTGCGGATGCGCAACGAGGCCCAGCTGGCCGGGGTGATCGCGCACGAAATCGGGCCACTTCCTGCGCCGTCACATGATCCGCAGCTGGCGCGACCAGCGGCGCAAGACCGACATTTTCGCGATCGGGGCGATGGCCGCCGGGCATCGGCGGGGCCGGCGGCGGGCGTCTATCTCGGCGACTATGTCCAGCTCGCCCAGCTCGGCACGATCCTGTCGCTGTTCCAGTACAGCCGGGCGATGGAGGCCGAAGCCGACGCGATGGGCGCCAAGCTGATCGCCGAGCTCGGGCTACGCGCCGGTCGAGATGGCCAACATCTGGCAGCAGTTGATCGGCGAGGAGACGGCGAGCGCCCGCTACCGGCGCAAGCATCGCCGCCGCGGGTCGCTGTTCGACACCCACCCGTCGTCCGACGCGCGCATGGCCGACCTTCGCGCCGACGCGCGCGGATGTGACCGTGCCGGGCCGCGCCTACGAAATCGGCCGCGAGCGCTACCTCGCGATGATCGGCCCGATCCGGCCGATGCTGCTCGACGACCAGGTCAAGCTCAACGATCCCGGCGCGAGCCAGTATCTGATCGAGACGCTCGCCCAGGACGGCTGGAACGGCCTGCTGCGCTATTATGAGGGCGAGGTCTGGCGGCTGCGCAACCGCCGCGGCGACGATGCCCGCGCGGCGCAGAGCTATGCGGCGGCGGTCGCCTATCCCGATGCTCCGGCCGACGCCTGGCGGTGGCACGGCATTTCGCTGATGAAGGCCGGCCGCCCGGCCGAAGCCAGGGCGGCGTTCACCCGCTACCTTGCGATGAAGCCCGACGCGTCCGACGCGCCCTGGGTTCGCCAGATGATCGGTTGAGAGGGCGCCAATGAAACCTCGTGCAAAGCTCGTTCTGGCTGCCTTGGCGCTGGCGCTGTCCGCCTGCTCGACCGTGGGCAGCGAGGGCTATGGCAGCGAATATTATTCGCTCGTGCGGGTGCGCCGGATCGCGGTCGGCGACGGCAGCCTGATCGTCACTCCGCCGCGGCCGTACAACCGCCAGCGGCCGACCTTCTTCGACGACATCCGCGATGTCGAGGACTGGACCCTGAACGGCCCCTATCTCGACGGGATCAGCTTCGTCAGCGGACTCAAGAGCGGCGGCTATCTGATCCGGCAGAGCAAGCGCGCCGACCAGCAGGTGCCCAAGTTCCGGTCCGACATGACCCCGCCCGAAATCGCGGCGATGCTCGAAAGCCTGTACCGGGTGCGGGGCGGCGCGGTCGAGTTCCGCACCATCTCGCTGCAGCCGCGGCCGTTCCTCGGCACCAACGGCTTCCAGCTCGACTACGAGCATCTCGACACCGACGAGCTGTGGCGCAAGGGCCGCGCGGTCGGAGCGGTGGTCAACGGCAAGCTCTACCTGATCCAGCTCGATGCCGCGCGGTCGCATTATTACGGCGACGATCCTGCCCGATTTCGAATCGATCGTCGCCTCGGCCCAGCTTAGCCTAGCGGGATCGGGCGAGGCGGCTGCTCCGGTTCGTCCTGGCAGCGGCGGCATATGCCCGGCGCCGCACGGCGGCGGGCTTCGGCCTGGACGGGCGGGCTGGTCATGCCAACCGGCGAAATCGGCCCGGGCGAGGGGGTCGGTTCCCGGCGAAGGCGGCGTGGGCACGTCGATGTCCGGGTGATGCGGCGGCGTTTCGGGTGGCGGCTCGGCTCGGCTGTCCGGGCTGCGACGGTTCGGCGCGGCGGCGCGACGGGCTCTTCGGGCGGCGTCTGCTTGCATCGTCTATCTCCTTGAGTCCCCAACGAATGCCGCCTCCAGCGGTTGCCGCGGGTTGCCGAGCCGCCCATCCTTGCTATAGGCCGCGCACCTCTTGGGCCGCGCGCGCGTGGCGGAACTGGTAGACGCGCTGGATTTAGGTTCCAGTATCGAAAGATGTGGGGGTTCGAGTCCCTCCGCGCGCACCATCCGCGCCGGGCATCCGGGCCGAGCACGACCGCAGATTTCGATCAGGAATTTGAACACGTGACCATCAAGACCGTCGAGACGGAGAACGAGGGCCTGAAGCGCGCCTTCATGCTGACCATTCCCGCCAAGGACATCGAGGCGCGCGTCGAACGCGGAGGTGAAGCGCCTCGCGCCGCAGGTGCGCATGCCCGGCTTCCGCCCCGGCAAGGTGCCGGCCAATCTGATCCGCAAGATGCACGGCGACGCGCTCCAGCGCGACGCGCTCAACAGCGCGGTCCAGGACGGCGTCCAGCAGCTGCTGACCGAGCAGAATGTGCGTCCCGGCGATGCAGCCCGAGGTCGAGCTCGACGAGAAATACGAGCCGGGCAAGGACGCCGAGGTCAGGGTCCGCCTCGAGGCGCTTGCCCGACGTTCCGGCGCCGCAGATCGAAGGATCTGAAGCTCGAGCGGCTGACGGTCGAAGTCGACGACAAGGCGGTCGACGCGCAGCTCGAGCAGCTGGCCAGCTCGGCCAAGAGCTGGAAGGACGCGCCGGCGAGCCACAAGGCCGAGACCGGCGACCTGGTCGTGATCGACTTCGCCGGCAAGGTCGGCGGGACGCCGTTCGAAGGCGGCACGGGCGAGGACATGTCGGTCGAGCTCGGCTCGGGCCAGCTGATCCCCGGCTTCGAGGACGAGCTGGTCGGCGCCAAGGCGGGCGACGCGCGCGAGGTCGACGGTGACCTTCCCGGCCGATTATCCCGTCCGACAAGCTCAAGGGCAAGCCCGCGACCTTCGACGTCACGGTCAAGGCGGTCAAGACCGCCGGCCGAGAGCAAGGTCGACGAGGATTTCGCCAAGTCGCTCGGGCTGCAAGAGCCTCGAGCAGCTGCGCGGCCTGATCCGCGACCAGCAGCAGCAGGAACTGAACGGCCTGACCCGCACCCACATGAAGCGCCAGCTGCTCGACCAGCTCGCCGCCGCGGCACGATTTCGCGGTGCCGCAATCGATGGTCGAGGCCGAATTTCAGAACATCATGCACCAGCTTCGCCACGAAGCGAGCCACGAGGAGGATCCGAAGGCCGCGCTCGACGAGATCGAGAAGGACGCCGCCGAATATCGCGACATCGCCGAGCGCCGGGTGCGCCTCGGCCTGCTGCTGTCCGAAATCGGCGCGGCCAACGGCGTCGAGGTCAGCGAGCAGGAGATGAACCGGCTGATCGGCCAGGCGGCGCCGCAATATCAGGGCAAGGACCGCGAGCGCTTCGTCCACTACGTCCAGCAGGAGCCGATGGCCGCCGCCCAGCTGCGCGCGCCGCTGTACGAGGACAAGGTCGTCGATTTCCTGTTCTCGAAGGCCGAGATCACCGAGCGCACGGCGACCCGCGCCGAGCTCGAGGCCGATCTCGAGATCGAAGAAGGCCATGTCCACGGCCCGGGCTGCGGCCACGACCATGCGGCGCCGGCCAAGCCGAAGAAGGGCAAGGCGGCCAACGGCCAAGGCGGAAGCGCCGGCCAAGAGCCCGGTCGAAGCCAAGGAGGCTCGCCGAAGCCGGCAAGCCGGCCGAAGAAGCCTGCGCCGGCGAAGAAGGCCGCCCGCCGAAGAAGGCGCCGGCAAAGAAGAAATAATCGTCATTCCCGCGCAAGCGGGAATCCCGCTAGTCTTTGGACCGGCGTAAGGAAGAAGCGGGACTCCCGCTTTCGCGGCGAGTGACGAGATGGGGGATATGTCGACGACCGATCAACCGCGGATTGCCGTCCTGCTGCCCTGCTACAATGAGGAAGCGGCGATCGCGGCGACGGTCGCCGGCTTCCGCGCCGCGCTGCCCGGCGCGGCCATCTACGTCTACGACAACAACAGCAGCGACCGGACGCTGCGAAGTCGCCGCGGCAGGCGGGCGCGATCGTCCGCAGCCGAGCGGCAGCAGGGCAAGGGCCATGTCGTGCGCCGGATGTTCGCCGACATCGACGCCGACGTCTATGTGATGGCCGACGGCGACCTGACCTACGATCCCAAGGCCGCGCCGGCGATGGTCGACCTGCTCCTCGCCGAGCAGCTCGACATGGTCGTCGGCACGCGCCGGCACGAGGCCGACGACGCCTATCGCGGCGGCCACGTGCTCGGCAACCGGCTGTTCACCGGGCTGCTGTCGGGCCTGTTCGGCCGCAGCTTCAGCGACATCTTCTCGGGCTACCGGGTGTTCTCGCGCCGGTTCGTGAAGAGCTTCCCGGTGCTCTCGCGCGGGCTTCGAGATCGAGACCGAGATCAGCGTCCACGCGCTCGAGCTGCGGATGCCGGTCGGCGAGGTCGAGACCGCCTATGGCGCGCGGCCCGAAGGCTCGGCATTCGAAGCTCTCGACCTTCGGCGACGGCTGGCGGATCCTGAAGACCATCGTCACACTCTACCGCATCGAGCGGCCGGTGCTGTTCTACGGCGGGATCGGCGCGCTGCTGCTGATCGCCGCGATCCTGCTCGTCGATCCCGCTGGTCGTCACCTATCTCGCACACCGGGCTGGTGCCGCGCTTCCCGACCGCGATCCTGGTCACCGGCATGACGATCATCGCGGTGCTGTGCTTCTTTGCCGGGCTGATCCTCGACACGGTCACCCGCGGCCGCCGCGAGGTCCGGCGGCTGGCCTATCTTTCGCTTCGCGCTCCCGAACGGCTGTAGGATGACCGGCCTGGTCACCGCGGGATCGCTGGTGCGGCAGGCTAAGCGGATCACCGTCAAGATCGGCTCGTCCCTGCTCGTGGACGGCGATGGGCCGCGCACCGGCTGGCTCGCGAATCTCGCCGAGGACCTCGCGGCGCTCAAAGCCGAGGGCGCGCAATTGATCGTCGTCTCTTCGGGGGCGGTTGCGCTGGGCCGCCGTCAGCTCGGCCTCTCTCGCTCGGCGCGGCTGGACGTGAAACAGGCGGCAGCGGCAGTCGGCCAGCCATTGCTGATGCAGAGCTGGGCGGCGGCGTTCGCGGAGCACAAGGTTCCGGTCGCCCAGCTGCTGCTGACCTTCGGCGACACGGAATCGCGGCGGCGCTGGCTCAACGCTCGCGCGACGATCGAGACCCTGCTGGCGAAGGGCGCGGTTCCGGTCGTCAACGAGAATGACAGCGTCGCGACCGAAGAGCTGCGTTTCGGCGACAACGACCGCCTGTCCGCGCGGGTTGCGCAGATGGTGCGCAGCGATCTTCTCATTCTTCTGTCCGATGTCGACGGCCTCTATTCGGCGAGCCCCCGGTCGCGCCGGGACGCGCGGCATATTCCCTTCGTCGAACGGCTGACCCCCGAGCTGATGGACGCGGCAGGCCCCGCGCACGGGGAAGGCGTCGGGTCGGGCGGAATGCGGACCAAGCTCGAGGCGGCGCGGATCGCGGGCAGTTCCGGCTGCGCGACGGTGATCGCCAGCGGGCAGACGCCTTTTCCGATCCGCTCGGTCGTCGACGGTTCGGCTCGCGCGACGGTGATCGCCGCACAAGGCTCGCCGGCGAGCGCCTACAAACAGTGGATCGCGGCGGCGCTCGCGCCGACCGGCCGGCTCGTGGTCGATACCGGCGCGGCGCTGGCTTTGCGCAACGGCCGCAGTCTGCTGGCGGCCGGAATTCGCGAGGTGAACGGCGAGTTCGGCCGGGGCGAATGCGCTTCGGTCATCGATCCGGGCGGGTGCGAGATCGCCCGCGGATTGATCGGCTATTCGGCCGACGAGGTGCGTGTGATCGCCGGCCTGCGTGCGAGCGACATCGAAGCGCGGCTGGGATACAATCGGGGAGACGCGGTGATCCATCGTAACGACCTGGTGCTTCTATGAGCCTGGAGAGCGAGCTGCTGGAGATGGGCCGGAAGGCGCGATCCGCCGCCGCCCAGCTGCGCTCGGTTTCCGCCGGGCAGCGCAGCGCCGGGATCAGGGCGATGGCGGAGTCGCTGCGGGCAAGCGCAGGCGAGATCCTGGCCGCGAACGCGCAGGACATGGCCGCCGCGACCGCGCATCACGATCGCCTCAGGCTCGACGGGGAGCGGTTGGAGGCGATTGCCACCGCGCTCGATCAAATCGCCGATTTACCCGATCCCGTCGGCGTCGAGATCGCGCGTTGGAAGCGACCCAATGGACTCGACATCGCGCGAGTGCGCACGCCGATCGGCGTGATCGGCATGATTTACGAAAGCCGGCCCAACGTTACCGCGGACGCGGCCGCGATCTGCCTGCGTTCGGGTAATGCGGTAATCCTGAGGCCCGGATCGGAGGCGTTGCGCACCAGCCTCGCAATTCAGTCCGCGCTTGCCAGGGGCCTGGCGGCGGCGGACTTGCCGGAGGCCGCGGTGCAGATCGTGCGGACGCCGGACCGCGAGGCCGTCGGCCTGATGCTGCAAGGGCTGGGCGGAACGATCGACCTGATCATCCCGCGCGGCGGGCGGTCGCTGGTGGAACGCGTACAGCAGGACGCCCGCGTCCCGGTGCTCGGGCACCTCGAGGGCGTCTGCCATACCTACGTTCACGCCGCCGCCGATCCCGCCATGGCCGCCACGGTGGTGCGCAACGCCAAGCTCCGCCGCGTATCGGTGTGCGGAGCGACCGAGACCCTGCTGATCGATCGTGACGCGGCGGAGCGGTTGCTCCCGGGAATCGCGGCCGCGCTCGACGGCTGTGAGCTTCGAGGCGACGAAGCGGCGCGGGCGATCGTGCCGATGGAGCCGGCAACCGAGGCCGACTGGCACACCGAATATCTCGCGCCGGTGCTCGCGGTCCGCACGGTCGACGGATTAGACGAGGCTGTCCGTCACATCGCGGCCTACGGCACCGGCCATACCGAAGCGATCGTCACGGAAGATTCCGCGGCCGCGGAACAATTCCTCGACCAGGTCGATAGCGCGATCATCCTCTGGAACGCCTCCACCCAGTTCGCCGACGGCGGCGAGTTCGGGTTCGGCGCGGAGATCGGCATCGCCACCGGCAAGCTTCACGCCCGCGGTCCCGTCGGACCGGAACAGCTCACCACAATCAAATATGTGATCCGCGGCAATGGGCAGGTCAGGCCGTAGCTTGAACCTTTCGCCGTTCGGCCCGATGTAGGCTCGGACAGGCAAAGAGGGATCCCATTCACGTGATTGACCACCAGGACATCGTTTCGCAGCTCGTTCCAATCGTCATCGAGCAATCTAACCGGGGCGAGCGCAGCTTCGACATCTATTCGCGCCTTCTGCGCGAGCGCATCGTTTTCATCACCGGGCCGATCGAGGACCATATGGCCTCGCTGGTCACCGCCCAGCTGCTGTTCCTCGAGTCCGAGAATCCGAAGAAGGACATCTTCATGTACATCAACAGTCCGGGCGGCGTGGTCACCGCCGGGCTCGCGATCCACGACACCATGCAATACATCCGGCCCAAGATCAGCACCGTGTGCATCGGCCAGGCCGCTTCGATGGGCAGCTTCCTGCTCGCCGCCGGCGAGCCGGGCATGCGGGTCGCGCTCACCAACAGCCAAATCATGGTCCACCAGCCCTCGGGCGGCGCCCAGGGCATGGCCTCGGACATCGAGATCCAGGCGCGCGAGATCCTCAGAATGCGCCAGCGTCTGAACGAGCTCTACGCGAAATATACCGGCCAGAAGATCGAGGCGATCGAGGTCGCGATGGACCGCGACAAGTTCCTCGAGGCCGACGAAGCCAAGGCCTTCGGGATCATCGACGAAGTGTTCGATACGCGGCCGGATGCGGGTGAGGACAGCGGCACGGGCCAGGGCGAGGTCACGCCGGCCTGAGCCACTCCCGACCTTCATCCCGGCCTTGAGCTGGGACCCGCCTTGTTCTTATTTGTAGCAAATGTCTGCTTTCGACCCAAAGCGGACGTTAGCGAGTAGCTACTTGTGTCCGGCCAATTCAATCGTTTGTGAATCGACGGCTCTGCCGTAGACTCGCCCCGCCGACACCACGCGGGGGGCGCGATGGCAAGTCCAGTCACGGACGTGTTCCTGTCCTACAAGGCCGAGGATCGCGCGCGCCTTAAACCGCTTGTTGAGGCTTTGGCGGCGGAAGGCTTTTCGGTCTGGTGGGACGCGCACATCGGCGGCGGCACCAATTGGCAGGAGGATATCGAGCAGCACCTCGACTCCGCCAAGTGCGTGGTGGTTGCCTGGAGCAAGCGCTCGATCGGCCACGATGGCCATTTCGTGCGCGACGAAGCACGTCGGGCGCAGCGGCGAGACGCCTATGTGCCGGTCTGCCTTGACGGCGTCGACCCGCCGCTCGGCTTCGGCGAGATTCAGGCGATCTCTCTCGGTCGCTGGCATGGCGATCGGTCGGACGCGCGCTTTCTCGCGCTCGTCAATGCCGTTCGGAGCCATGTCTTGGGCGAGCAAATCCCGCATCCCTACGTCCACTTGCATGGGCCCCGTGTCTCGCGCCGTGCCGCCATTGCGGGAGGCACTGTCGCGGCGGTTACGGTTGTCGGAGTCGGCGCCTGGGAGTTGCTGAAGCCCTCGGCTGCCTCGGCTTCAGAGAGCATCGCCGTGCTCCCGTTCACCAACCTGAGCGGCGATCCGGCGCAGGCTTATTTCTCCGATGGGATCGCCGAGGAGATTCGCAGCTCGCTCGCCCGACTTGCGGGACTGACGGTGATCGGCAGCACGTCGTCCGAAGCGGTCCGCAACGATGATGCGAGGACCGCAGCCAAAAAGCTCGGCGTCACGAACATCCTTACCGGGAACGTTCGCCAGTCGCCGTCGACCATCCGCGTCAGCGCCGAGCTGATCGACGGCCGCACCGGAGCCGACCGCTGGACCCAGGACTATGACCGCCAGCCCGGCGATGCGATCAAGATCCAGACGGACATTGCCGAGAACGTGGCGAGCGCTCTCAAAGGCGCTCTCGGCCTCGCCGCCCGGGCGGCGATTACGCTTGGCGGCACGGCGGACAGCGCTGCCCAGGACCTGATCCTGCAAAGCCGCAAGCGGTACCGCGAGGCGTCCGGTGCCGACAGCTTGCAACAAAGGGTTGCGCTGGCGGATGCAGCGATTGCCCGCGATCCGAATTACGCGGACGCCTATGTCGAGAAAGCGAACGCGGTCGTTTTATTGGGTGAAAACTATGCGCCGACTCCGGCCGAGGTGGCCGACCGGCTCGCGCAAGCCGCTCTCGCTGCACGACGAGCCGTCGCGCTCGCGCCCAGGCTCGGCTCCGCGCACGCAGCGCTCGCTTCGATCGCTCTCGGCCGTCTCGATTTCCCCGGCGTTTTGCGAGAATCCAGACAGTCGCTCGAGCTGTCGCCGCAGGACCCCGATGTGCTGGCATACGGGTCTCGTAATCTTGCTAGGCTTGGGAGAGCCGACGACGGAGCGCGGCTGGCTGAGCGGGGCATCGCGCTCGATCCGTTCAACGCTCGCTTCTATCGGTACAAGTCTGAAGCGCTCGTCTACTTGCGCCGCTATCCCGATGCGGTGGAGGCCGGCCGAAAGGCGCTGCAGCTCGCGCCGGACCTTGCAAATACGCACATTTACATCGGAGACGCGGTCCTCCTGCTCGGACAGCCCGGCCAGGCGAAGAGAGAATATCAGGCGCTTGGGCGCGACAGTCCATTCAGCCTGCTACGTCTGGCGCTGCTTGCCGCCCACACCGGCGATCGTGCCGGAGCCGGACGCATGATTGGGCAAGTGAAGCAGCAGTACGGCGACGCCGCAAGCTATCAATATGGCGAAATCTATGCGCAACTTGGCGATTCGGACCGCGCCTTCACCGAGTTTAACAATGCGATCAACGCGAGAGACGCGGGGCTCTTCTATCTGAAGATGGACCCGTTCCTCGACCCGATCCGCAGCGATCCGCGGTACGCCGCGCTGCTGAGGCGGTTGAACTTCCCCTGATCCTTTCTGCTAATGTCCGCTTTCCACCCATTTCAGCCGTTAGCGGCTGATGCGCGCGTTTGACGCGTTCACGATTCTAGCCGTTTAGGCCGGCTTTCGACAATCAAGAGACCAGGTGTTGCGCATTCGGCTGGTCTAGCCACCGCTTGGTGGGAGGTCACTGTTGAAGATGTCGGCAGCAGCCTTCCAACTGCCGCCGACCTTCCGCCAAACAACGACGTACTTGCCCGTATCTCGCTGCGGCTTACCTCCAGGCGCAATCGTCAGCCGGTACGTTCCGCGATCGAGTGCCATGTCCCCAGACCTGGAGATTATGATTTGCTCCGGAGCGAACGCGAGATCGAAGCCGGGCGTGCGCAACATTGATGCCCAGGTCTGCTGGATGGCAGCACGTCCTTTGCCGATTGGCGCGTTCGGCGGCATTACGGCGCCATCCTCGGTGTACAATTGGGAGATGGCTGCCGCATCCTTTGCCTTCACCAGCTGCAACCAACGATCGACATCTCCGCGGATTGCCTTCTCATCCGCGGCAGTATCGCGGGCAAGTGCAGCATTTGCTGGGAGAGTATCGTTCGCACGTCTCTCAGTTGGCTGGCAGGCGGCAAGCAGAAGCGCTGTGACGGAGAGCGGCAATGCCGTGTTCCCCATGAAATCCTCCTCTGTGTTGATGCTAGGTAGCACCAGAGCCCCGGCAGGTGAACTTCCCCGATTCCGCTAATGTCCGGTTTCCACCTTTGGCAACTTCCATGTCGTTGTTCCCCTCTTGTTCTCCCTGAACAAATAGGATACGACAGCTTTCCTGAGGCGGGGCTCGGCCGCCGATGACGGCGGATTGTCCGCTTGCAATGGATGCTTTGGGTTTGATTTTATTGGGGAGACAGGGAACATGGCGGCGCAGTTGAAGATCATCGGAAGCTCAATGGAAGCCCCCACCACCGACCGGCAAAAAGCGCTCGAAGCCGCGCTCGCCCAGATCGACCGCGCGTTCGGCAAGGGCTCGGCGATGAAGCTCGGCAGCCGCGACAAGATGGAGATCGAGACGACCTCTACCGGAAGCCTCGGGCTTGACATCGCGCTCGGCGTCGGCGGGCTGCCGCGCGGCCGCGTGGTCGAAATCTACGGGCCGGAGAGTTCGGGCAAGACCACGCTCGCGCTCCACGCCATCGCCGAGGCGCAGAAAATCGGCGGGACGGCGGCGTTCGTCGATGCCGAGCATGCGCTCGACCCATCCTATGCCAAGAAGCTCGGGGTCGACATCGACGAGCTGATCGTGTCGCAGCCCGACACCGGCGAGCAGGCGCTCGAGATCGTCGACACTTTGGTCCGCTCGAACGCGGTCGACGTGCTGGTGATCGATTCGGTCGCGGCCCTGGTGCCCCGGGCCGAAATCGAGGGCGAGATGGGCGATATGCAGCCCGGCCTCCAGGCGCGGCTGATGAGCCAGGCGCTGCGCAAGCTGACCGGCTCGATCAGCCGCTCGCGCTGCACCGTCATCTTCATCAACCAGGTGCGGATGAAGATCGGCGTGATGTACGGCAATCCCGAGACCACGTCGGGCGGCAATGCGCTCAAATTCTATGCCAGCGTGCGCCTCGACATTCGCCGCACCGGCCAGATCAAGGACCGCGACGACATTGTCGGCAACACCACCCGGGTGAAGGTGGTCAAGAACAAGGTCGCGCCGCCGTTCAAGCAGGTCGAGTTCGACATCATGTACGGCCAAGGCATTTCCAAGGTCGGCGAAATCCTCGACCTCGGGGTCAAGGCCGGGCTGGTCGAGAAGTCGGGCGCGTGGTTCAGCTTCGACTCGGTCCGTATTGGTCAAGGCCGCGAGAACGCCAAAATCTACCTCAACGAGAATCCCGACGTCGCGCTGAGGATCGAAAATGCGATCCGCGGCAAGACCGAGGAGGTCGGCGAGGCGTTGATGGTCGGCGGCAATGAAGAGGACGAAGGAGTTGGCGCAGCGGAATAGCGCGGGGCGCTATTCCGACCGGCAACTGTCGCGGTGCAGTTGATGCCTAGCCGAAATCGTCGGGAACGCAGCTATCGAGCGGGGACGGCCCGGGCGAGGGGGTTCCGATCGAAGCGAACAGCTGCTTGGGCTCGGTGAGGACGATCACCACGAAGCCACCGAGCCCGCAGACCGCGGTTCCGACGAGGAATGGCATCGGCGTCCCGTCGAACGCCTGGCCGATCGCAAAGCCGATGACCGCCGCGCCGAGCGTGCCGACCACGCCTTGAACCGACGAGGCGGTGCCGGCGATCGGCGCCATATGCTCCATCGCCAGCGTGCTGAGGTTCGACGAGGCGAAGGCGAAGCAGCACATGGTCAGAGCCTGGAAGACGATGAAGCTCGGCAGGGTCTCCAGGCCGGTAAGCGCCCAGCCGACATGTAGGCCGGCCACGACGACGAGCGCCGCCGAGGCCGAGTGGCCGACCCGCCTGAGGCCGAAGCGCTCGACGATCCGGCTATTCGTCCACGACGCGGCCGCCATCGGCGCGGCGATCGCCGCGAAGGTCAGTCCGATCAGCTGCGGCGAACCGAACGCGTCGAAGACGATCTGCTGTATCGAGGCGATATAGGCGACCAGCCCGGCGAACATGATCGTCACCGCGATCGTATAGCCGCGCGACTGCGGGTCGCGGACGGTCTGGGCGATCGCGCCCAGCATCGCCCGCGGATTGAGCGAGCGGCGATATTCGGGGTGGAGCGTTTCGGGCAGCCGCCACGACGACCACACGAGCATGATGAGCGCATAAGCGGCGAGCACGAGGAAGATCGCCCGCCACGATGCAACAAGCAGGATCAGCTGGCCGATGTTGGGGGCCAGCACCGGCACCAGCATGAAGACCATGAACACCAGGCTCATGACCCGCGCCATCGCTTCGGCCTCGAACAGGTCGCGGACCATCGCCACCACGAGCACGCGCGTGACCGCGGCCGACGCTCCCATCGCGACCCGAGCGGCAATCAGCAGCGCGAAGGTCCCGGCAAACGCGCACAGCAACGCGAACATGCCGTACAGGACGATCCCCGCACCGAGCACGGGCTTGCGCCCGAACCGGTCGGCGAGCGGGCCCCAGATGAGCTGGGTCGAGGCGAAGCCGATGAAGTAAGCGACGACGACGAACTGGCGGTGGTTCTCCTGGGCGACGTGCAGCGATTGCCCGATGGCGGGAAGCGCCGGGACCATCGCGTCGATCGCGAAGGCGTTGAGCGCCATCAGCCCGGCGAGCATCACCGTCATCTCGCGCGTGCCGGGGCGCTTGACGCCGTCGTGAGCCATGGATTCGAACATCCGCGCCTGCTGGCCCATGGGGCTCGGGCGTGCAACAGTGGCTCTCGTTTGGGGGACGAGTTCATGACCGCCATTGGTATTCACCGCCGCACCTTCCTCTCATCGGCAGGCGCGCTCGGCGCCTCGATGACGCTGCCGCTCGGCCAGGTGATGGCGCAGGCCGCCGAGGAGCTGCCCAGGATCCCGATCCCGGCGCCGATCGGCAGCGCCGAGCGAGTGCAGCGGCTCGCCAAAACTAAGGCGCTGATGCGCAGCGCAGGAATCGGCGCGGTGCTGGTCGAATCCGGGCCGAGCCTCGATTATTACACGGGCATCCAGTGGTGGCGGTCCGAGCGGCTGACCGGCGTCGTCATCCCGGCCGAAGGCGATCCGATCATCGTCACCCCCTTCTTCGAGCGGCCGAGCATCGCCGAAATGCTGCAGGTCCCGGCCGAGATCCGCACCTGGAACGAGGATGAGGAACCGCTCAAGCTCGTCGCCGATTTCCTGCGGGAGCGGAAGGTCGCCACACGGCCCGTTGCATTCGAGGAGACCAACCGCTTCTTCCTCGAGGACCGGCTGAAACGGCAGCTGCCCGGCGTGCCGATCGTCAGCGCCAATCCGGTCGTCCGCGCCCAGCGCATGATCAAGTCGCCGAGCGAGCTCGCCTTGATGCAGGCCGCCAACGACATCATGCTCGTGGCGCTGCGCTATGCCGGGACGCGCACGCGCGAAGGCATGACCGCGGCCGACATCGACGCGATGATCGCCGCCGTGCACAAGCGCATGGACTCCGCATACGACGGCGGGCTGGTCCTGATCGGCGAGGCCTCGGCCTATCCGCACGGCAGCAAGAAGCCGCACGTCGTCGGCCGCGGCGATATCGTGCTGCTGGACTGCACCAGTTCGGTCCACGGCTATCAGGCGGACATTTCGCGGACTTATGTCGTCGGTGCCGAGCCGACCGCGGAGCAGCGCAAGCTGTGGGACCAGGTCCATCGCGGTCAGCAGATCGCGATCGCCGCGGCGAGGCCTGGCGTGCCCGCGGGCAGCGTCGATGACGCGGTGCGTAAGGTCTATGAAAGCTGGGGATACGGGCCCGGCTACCGGCTTCCCGGCCTATCGCATCGGACCGGCCACGGCATCGGCATGGAAGTCCACGAGCCGGTCTATCTGGTGCACGGCGAGACGACGCTGCTGGCGCCCGGAATGTGCTTCTCGGACGAGCCGGGGCTCTACGTTCCGGGCAAGTTCGGGGTCAGGCTCGAGGACTGCTGGCACATGACTGACGGGCGGCCCGAAATTTTTCACCCAGCCGCCGCCGAGCATCGAGAGGCCGTTCGACTAACTAGAAATGGTCGTGGACCTTGCCTTCGCGGACCACATGCGAGGGTGCATGCTTCACATCGATATCGGGCGACTTCTCGTGGCTCGAGCACGCCCTCCCACTTGGCGACGACGGTCGAGGCGACCGCATTGCCGACGACGTTGGTCGCCGATCGGCCCATGTCGAGGAAGTGGTCGACCGCGAGGATCAGCAGCAGCCCCGCTTCGGGAATGCGGAACATCGACATGGTCGCGGCGATCACCACCAGGCTCGCGCGCGGGACTCCCGCCATGCCTTTCGACGTCACCATCAGCACCAGCAGCATGACGACTTCCTGGCCGATGGTCAGACCGATGCCATAGGCCTGGGCGATGAAGATCGTGGCGAAGGTCATGTACATCATCGAGCCGTCGAGATTGAACGAATAGCCGAGCGGCAGGACGAAGCTTGCGATGCGCGGCGGGACTCCGAACCGCTCGAGCGCCTCGAGCGTGCGCGGGTAAGCGGCCTCGCTCGACGCGGTCGAGAAAGCGAGCACGACCGGATCGCGGATGTAACGCACGAGATGGCGCGTGCGGGGGCCGACGATGAGGAATGCGGCGCCGATCAGCAGCGCCCACAGGATGATCAGCCCCAGATAGAAGCTGCCGACGAACTTGCCGAGCGTCATGATGATCTGGGGGCCGCGTTCGGCGAGCGCGCCGCTGACTGCGGTGAACACCGCGAACGGGGCGAAGCGCATCACGTAATTGGTCAGCTGGAGCATCACCGCGACCAGCGCCTCGACACCGCGGACGATCGGCCGGCCGCGCTCGCCGGTGGCCGTCAGCGCGACTCCGAAGAACACCGAGAAGACCACGATCGGCAGGATCTCGTTGGTGCTCATGGCGTCGAAGATCGACGCCGGGACTACGTGGCTGACGAAATCCTTGAGGTTGAATGCCGCGGTCTCGACACCGCTCGCCGCACTGGTTGGAGGAATCGGCAAGTTGAGCCCGACGCCGGGGTGAAGCGCGGTCACCAGGATCAGGCCCAGCGTCAGCGAGACCAGGCTGGCCCCGATGAACCAGCCGAGCGAGCGCAGCGCCACGCGTCCAAGCGCCGCGAGGTCGCCCATATGCGCAATTCCCGCGACCAGCGTCGAGAAGACCAACGGCGCGATGATCATCTTGATCAGGCGCAGGAACAAAGTGGTGACGATGCTGAGGTATTCGGCGATCTTCGCCAATTGGGCCTCGCTCGCAGCCGTTCCGTCATCGATCGCATAATGGACGGCGAGGCCGGCGATGATCCCGAGCACCAGAGCAAGCAGGATGAAGCGCGTCAGATTCTTCGCCATGCGGCACCCAAGCGGGCGAGCCGCGCTGCGTCAAGCTTCACAGCGGCGGAGCGCTTCGGCTAGGGCGCTGAGCATGGCGACGGACAAAGATGTGCTCGGATTCGGGCGCAATGTGCTCCACGACGAGGCGCGGGCGCTCGACGCGCTCGCCGACAGCCTTGGCGAGCCCTTCGAGCGCGCGGTAGATTTGATCCTCGCCTGCGACGGCAAGCTCATCGTTAGCGGACTAGGCAAATCGGGGCACGTCGGGCGCAAGATCGCCGCGACCTTCGCCTCTACCGGCACCACCGCGACCTTCCTTCATTTGGCCGAGGCGATCCACGGCGACCTTGGCATGGCGGCGAAGGGCGACGCCGCGATCCTGATTTCGCAGAGCGGCGAGACCGCCGAGCTCGATCCGGTGCTCGACCATTTCGACCGAGTCGGCATTCCGGTGATCGCGATCACCGGCAATTCGGGCTCGATGCTGGCGGAGCGCTCGGCTGCCGCGCTGGTCCTCCCGCATTGGCCCGAGGTCGGTCCCGAATTGGTTGCGCCTACCACCTCGACCACCATGACGCTTGCGCTCGGGGACGCGCTGGCGATGACGGTCATGCACCGCAAGGGCTTCAGCCGCACCGATTTCGGCCGGCTGCATCCGGGGGGGGCGCTGGGCGCGCGCTTGAAGCCGGTCAGCCGGCTGATGCATTCCGGCGAGGCGATGCCGGTTACCGCGGGTGACAGCTCGATGCATCAGGCGATCGTTGAAATGTCGGCCAAGCGGCTCGGCGTCGTCGGAGTGGTCGATGAGGGCGGCGCACTCGTCGGCGTGATCACCGACGGCGACTTGCGCCGCAACATCGAGCGCGGGCTCGACCACAAGGCGAGCGAGTTCATGACCCGCGACCCCAAGACGATCGCGCCCGACTCGCTGGTCGACGATGCGTTGACGCTGTTCGACGAGCACAGGATCACGACCCTGTTCGTCGTCGAAGGCCGCAAGCCGATCGGCGTGCTTCACATCCACGACTGCCCGCCGGCTCGATGAATTCGGTCATCCTGATCCCGGCGCGCTTCGCCTCGTCGCGCTTTCCGGGAAAGCCGCTGGTCGAATTGAAGGGCGCCGGGGGAACGACCAAGCCGTTGATCCAGCGCAGCGTCGAGGCGGCGCGGCTGATCGCAGGAATCTCCGGCGTGTTCGTGGTCACCGACGACGAGCGCATCGCCGACGCCTGCACGAAGTTCGGCGCCGGCGTTATCATGACCTCGCCCGAATGCCGCAACGGCACGGAGCGCTGCGCCGAGGCGCTGGCCCAGCTCCATGAGCCCGACCTGGTGATCAATTTTCAGGGCGACGCCTTGCTCACTCCGCCCGGCTTCGTCGAATCGCTGATCGCGAGGATGGACGAGGATAGCGATGCGCTGGTCGCGACTCCGGCAATGCGGCTGAGGTCCGGCGAAGTGCGGGCGCTCCAGGCCGAGGAAGCCGCGGGCCGGGTTGGCGGAACGACCGTGGTCACCGACACCGGTGGCTATGCGCTCTATTTCTCCAAGCGCCTGATCCCGCACCTGCCGGCCGGATCGCTCGACGGTGAGCTGTCGCCGGTGCGCCTGCACGTCGGAGTCTATGCCTACCGGCCAGAGGCGCTCGAACGCTACGCCGCGACTCCGGTTAGCGAGTTGGAGACCCTGGAGGGCCTCGAGCAGCTGCGCTTCCTCGGCGCCGGCATTCCCGTCGCTGTCGTTGAAGTGGAAACTCCTCCCTTCGCGCTGCGCGAGCTTAACAACCCGGAGGACGTCGCGCCGATCGAGCAGGCGCTCATCGAGGCCGGCCTCGAATGAGCTATCTCGACGCGCTCCCCGAGCGCTACCGGGTGATTCTGTGCGACGTGTGGGGCGTGGTCCATGACGGCGTGAGGCTCTACCCGGGAGCGGCCGAGCGGCTGTTGCAGTGGCGGGGCGAGGGGCGGCTTGTAATCCTCATCACAAACGCCCCGCGAACCGCCGAGGCGGTCGAGCAGCAGCTGGAACGAATTGGCCTTCCGGGCGAAGCGTGGGACGGTATCGCGACCAGCGGCGAGGCGGGGATCGCGGCGCTGAAACTGCTCGACAAGCCGGTCGGATTTGTCGGCACGCGATCCGACCTCGCGGTCCTCGAGGGGCGGGGAATCGCGATCGAGGACGCGGATGATTTCACCGACCTAGCGTGCGCCGGGCTCGATGGAAGGCGGCAAGAGGTGAACGATTATGTCCCCGATCTCGAGTGCTGGGCGGCGCGGGGAGTCACGATGCATTGCCTCAACCCCGACCGGCTGGTGATCCGCGGCGGCGTGCCCGAGGCTTGCGCGGGCGCGATCGCCGACGTCTACGAAGCGCTAGGCGGGCAGGTGATTTGGTACGGCAAGCCCTATCCGGCGATCTACGAGCATGCGCTGCACCTAGCCGCCGATCCGCCACGCGAAGCCGTGCTGGCGGTCGGCGACGGGCTCCAGACCGACATTCTCGGAGCCGCGCGGATGGGCTTCGACGCAATATTCGTCACTGGCGGGATCAACGAAGGCGAGCCCTTCCCGGCGGATTTCGCCGCGAATTATGGGCTCGACGATTGGCGGCCGGTGGCGGTCGTCGATTCGCTCGCCTAGATAGGGCCGATGCAGCTGCTTGGACGCGAAGTCGGGCTCGACCAGCCCCTGTTCCTGATCGCTGGCCCGTGCGTGGTCGAAAGCGAAGATCTTCAGCTCGGCACCGCCGAGACCTTGAAGCGTATTACCGAAAAGCTCGGAATCCTGTTCATCTTCAAGTCGAGCTTCGACAAGGCCAACCGCTCGTCGGACAAGAGCTTCCGCGGGCCGGGGATGGACGAGGGTTTGAGGATCCTCGCCAAGGTCCGTGACGCGCTCGACGTGCCGATCCTGACCGACGTCCACGACATCCCGCAGATTGCGCCGGTCGCCGAGGTCGTCGACGTGCTTCAGACCCCCGCTTTCCTCGCGCGCCAGACCGATTTCATCCATGCCGTCGCCGCTTCGGGCAAGCCGGTGAACATCAAGAAGGCGCAATTCATGGCGCCGCACGACATGATCAACGTGGTCGACAAGGCGCGGGGCGCGGCGCAGTCCGCCGGGGTCAATCACGATACGATCATGGTGTGCGAGCGCGGCGTTTCGTTCGGCTACAACAATCTCGTGTCCGATATGCGCAGCCTGTCGATCATGCGCGAGACTGGTTGCCCGGTGGTGTTCGATGCGACCCATTCGGTCCAGCTTCCGGGCGGGCAGGGGACAAGCTCGGGCGGCCAGCGCGAGTTCGTCCCGGTCCTGGCGCGGGCGGCGGTCGCGACCGGAGTGTCCGGCCTGTTCATGGAAACGCACCCCGATCCGGCAAACGCCAAGTCGGACGGGCCCAACGCCTGGCCGCTCGACCGGATGGAAAGCCTGCTGACGACCCTGGTCGAGCTAGATAGGCTGGTGAAGGCGAGGGGATTCGAGGAGGCGAGCCTGTGACGAACATGGTGTTCGTTCATGCCAACCCCCGGCAGATGCTGGGCGCGAAGATTTCGGCCTACAGCTATCGCCGCAACGCTCGGAATCCGGACAGCTTCGAGGTCCGCATCCTCGACATGAGAGACCATCCGCGGCTGACCCGGGAAGGCCAGACGATCTTGCGCGCCGGCCATGTCCGCGAATGGGACCCCGACGATCTCCAGAGCTTCACCCCGCTGCGATTCTATCCACCGCAGGCGATGGGTTTCCAGGGCAGGGCGGTGATCACCGATCCCGACATTTTCGCAGTGGGCGATGTTGGCGAACTGTTCGAGCGCGATCTTCGGGGCAAGCCGATTTGGGCAGTGCCGCGGCCGGGCCACAACAACCAGCCCGACTATATCGCGACCTCGGTGATGCTGCTCGATTGCGCCAGGCTCACGCATTGGCAGTTCGACAAGGACCTCGACGATCTGTTCGCGCACCGGTTCGACTATGTCGACTGGATCGAGCTCAAGCGCGAGGACCGCTCGACGATCGGCGCGCTCGAACCCGAATGGAACGATTTCGACCGCCTGACCCCGCGGACCAAGCTGCTGCACACGACCAGGCGAAAGACCCAGCCGTGGAAGACCGGCTTGCCGGTTGACTATACGCTCCGCGAGACCGGTCCGTTCGACTTCCTCCGCCGCCTGACGACCCGCCGCTACGCCCCGCACCCCGACCGTAACCAGGAAGCGTACATCTACGCGCTGCTGGCCGAGATGGTCGACGGCGGCGAAGTGACCAAAGGGGAGCTGGTCGAAGAAATGGCGGCGAACCACATTCGCCACGATTCGCTCGAGCTGGTCGACCGCTATCGCGGCTGGCGGCTATTCGAACAGGCCGCTTAGCGTTCGCCGCACGGCGCCGACGGCGGTCTTTACCGGCTCCTCGAAATCGGCGCGCTTGGGCTCATCGACGGTTCCAACCAGACCCCTCGACTTAACCTCGGCCCAAAACCGCCGCGGATCGCGGATCCGGGTGATCTCCGGGTCGGGCCCCAGCCTTCGCCGTCCGCGCGCGTCGGGTTCGACCGGGATCAGTCCGACCGGTTTGCCGGTCACGACCGCCTCCGAGATCATCGACACGCTGTCGGCGGTGGCGAAATGCTCGTCGCCGTCTGCGAGCAGCACCGGATAGCGCACTTCATTGTCGACGATTGCGACGTTGCCCGCATCTCCAGCCGCTTGGCGAACGATATCATAGGCTTCAGCGGGGGTCCGCGGGCTCCCGACGACAATCAAGCTTCCTCCCGTCTTGGCGGCGCGCCCCGCGAGCTTGCCCGCCGCGTCGCGCAAAGCGGGGAGATCGAGCTGCCACATGGGCGCCGTGCCGCCGAGCGACAGGAGCAGATGCGGGCGCGGCATTGCTTCGAGCCACGACCGTTCATCGGCGGTGGCCTCCGGAGCCGTGCGGAAGCGGTTCATCGCAAGCGGCAGGGTGAGGACGTTCGCGCCCCGGGGAACCGGATATTGGCGAGTGGTGATGACGAGGTCGAACAGCCGGTTGGGAGCGCGCGGATGGCCCAGCCGGACGAGCCGCGTACGGCCGCCGCTCTGCTTGCGGATCCAGCGCGCGACCGGCACCGTCCGCTGGCCGATTCCGATCACCAGTTCGGGCCAGGGCGGCTCGAGCCAGCGGCGGCTCGAAGGTTTGATGTGGCCGGCGCTGGTTCGGAAAATCTTCCACCGCACCCGGCTCATCCATCGATATTCCATGGTCCGGGTTTCGAACGGCAGGTCGAGGCCCTCGGCCAGCGCGAGCAGCTGGTTGTTGTCGCCGCGGCGATGACCCATCAGCACCCAGATGCGCGGAGCCGCGCTCATGCGGTGCGAACGCGCCGATATTCGCCGAGCAGCTGAACCATCAGTATGGCGACGTTCGTCACGGTCCCAAGGACGATTGCGATCGCCGCGCCGATAACGCCCCATTTCCACGACAGCGGCGCGATCGACACGAAGAAGACCGCGCTTCCGAGCAGCTTGGCCTTGAGCGGGCCGTCGGAGCGACCAAGCGCGTAGAGCATCGGGACCAGCGGGAAGCTGAAGATGCCGAGGAAGGGCACGACCGTCAGCACAACGAGCGGCAGATAGGCGCCGACGAAATCCTTACCCATGAGCAGCGAGATCAAGGTCTTGCCGCCGACCAGCAGCACGAGGATGGCGAGTAGAGCGACGCCGCCTGCCAGCACCGAGCCGCGCACCATCAGCTTCCAGGGCTTCTTGGACGACAGGTCCATCCGCACCACCTCCGGATAGAAAGCCTTGCCGAGGAGGTCGGCGGGCTTCTGCGCGCTGTCGGCCAGGCTGGAGGCGACGCGGAACAGGCCCGCTCCCGCGGGTCCGAGCAGCCCGCCGACAACCAGCCGGGCGATCGGTCCCCACACGGTCGATACGCTGATCGCGAGATTGATGTGGATCGCGAACTTCCACGCGCCCGGCAGGGTCGTCGGCTTGAGCGTCGGGCGAATGCCCTCGAGCAACCCGCGGCGGCGCAGCTCGCGGACCGCGAGGAACCAGGTGTAGAGGTCGCCGGCGAGGTCGGTAGCATACCAGATGCCGACATAGACGGGGAAAGGTGCGCCCGCGGCGAAAGCGGTTCCCGCGAGCAATGCGCGGGCGATCGGCGTTACCGTCCCGGCCCAGCTGAGCAGGTCGAAGCGGTCGAGCGTCCGCAACACGCCACTCGGGGTCGCTGCCCCCATCGTCGGCAACAAGGTGCAATAAAGCACCGCCAGCCACAGATATTCCTGTTTGATGCCGACCCACGCGGCGAGCAGCGGGAGGATTGCGACGGCGACGATCATCCCCAGGACGCCGCTCAGCACGTCGAGCGCAAAGGCGAATCCCGTCGAGGTCTTGAACATTTCGGAATCGCCGGCGGCAAGACCCTGGCCGCCATAGCGAACGACCAGCTGCCACGACTGGAATTTGCTGATCCCGCTCGCCGCCTTGGCGTAGCTGGTGATGAGGATCATCGTCCCGAACAGGATCACGCCGAGACCGCGCCCGGCAAAGGCGACGGTCGCCAGCGAGCAGACCGCCGCAACCCCGCGAGAAATCGCAAGGTAGCTGCTGTTCCTGAGCAGCGAGCGGAAATGCTGGTCCTTGAACCAATGCTTCATTGAGGCGCCGCTCTAGGCGTCATTGCGAGGAGCGCAAGCGACGAAGCAATCCAGTTTGCGGCGCTGGATTGCTTCGCTGCCGCTCGCAATGACGGGCAGGTTTTTTTACGCCGGTTCGGGCACCCGTTGCTGGATGACCTTGTCGGCAAGCGGCCCGTTGAGCTCGGCCAGATGGTCGAACTCGGCCTCGTAGGTCGCCAGGCCCTGGCTTTGCGAGCGCAGCTCGGCCTCCAGGCCTGACAACTCGGCTTCGGGGATCAGGGCGTCGATCCGGTCCCAGCCGGTCCATCCGTCGCGCGGCGCCATGCCCAGCATCTGGCCGCGGCGGCTGGCGATCGCCGAGGTGATCCGGCTGGTTGCGCTCGACGGGCACACCACGGTCAATTTGTGCATCGGCTCGAGCAGATGGGGCTGGGCCGCGGCGAGCGCTTCCTGCATCGCGATCCTTCCGGCGAGCCGGAACGCAAGCTCCGAGCTGTCGACGCTGTGATAGCTGCCGTCGACCAGGCTGACCGCGACGTCGACCACGTTGAAGCTTAGCGGGCCCTTGACCATCGCATCCCTGACGCCCTGTTCGACCGCCGGAATCCACTGCTTGGGGATCGCCCCGCCGTGGATTTTTTCTTCGAAGCGGAAACCTTCGCCGCGTCCGAGCGGCCGCACCTCGATAATCACGTCGCCGAATTGGCCGTGGCCGCCCGACTGCTTCTTGTGCCGGCCCTTCTGGGTGACGGGTTTGCGGATCGATTCGCGATAGCCGATGGTCGGCGCATGCGATTTGACCTCGACTCCGTAGCGCCGGCTTGAGGCGCGCGGTGACGATCTTCAGATGCTCGTCGTTGACGCCGCGCAGGCGAAGCTCGTGATTGGCCTCGTCATGTTCGAGGATCAGCGCCGAATCCTCTTCGAGCAGGCGCTGCAGCGCGCCCGACAGCTTGACGTCGTCCTTGCGGTCGGCGGGCTCGATCGCGACCGCGCAATTGCGCGCCGGATATTCGACCTCGATCGGCGGCGGGAGCTTGCCGACGCCGAGCCACTGGCCGGCCTTGACGCTGTCGATCTTGGCGACCGCGACGACGTCGCCATCGCGGGCTTCGGACAGCTTCTGGGTCTTCTCGCCCTGGACCCGGAACAAGGAGCCGACGCGGGCGTGGCCCGCCGTCGTCGGTCTTGAGGTCCGACCCTTCGGCGATGCGCCCGCCGAGCACCCGCGAGAGCGCCAGCCGCCCGATCGAGCCGTGGAGGATCTTGAACACGTGCATCGCGGGATCGGCGACTTCCAGGCGGTTGGCGGTCGCCTGGGGCCCGGGCGCTTCGTGGCGCAGCGCCTTCAATAGCCGGCGGACGCCCCACGAGCTGACCGCGGAGCCGAACAATACCGAAACGCCGAGGCTCTCGCCGGTCTCGCGGGCGAGGTCCTGAAACACCTTCTCGCTCGTCGGCACCTCGTCCATCAGCAGCTGCTCGAGGAGCTCGTCGTCATGGTCGGCCAATTGCTCGAGCATCTGGGTGCGCGCCTCGATCTCGCGCTCCTGCAGCTCCGACGGGATTTCGATCCGCTCGGACTCCTTGCCCGGGCGATATTTGAACGCGCGTTCCAAGCGCCAAGTCGACGAAGCCGCTGACCTTTTCGCCGTCCCAGATCGGAATCTGGCGGGCGATCAGCGGCGAGACGCTCATCGGCTGGAGCGCCGACAGGAGGTCGCGGACCCGGCCGTGGGCCTGGTCGATGCGGTTGACGAAGATGAGGTGCGGGATGCCGAGCTCGTCGAGCGCGCGCAGGGCAGGGGCGGCCAGCGGCGCACGCGCCGGGTCGGGGTCGACGACGACGATCGCCATGTCGGCAACCGCCAGCGCCCGCGCGCCGTCGGCGGCGAAGCCGATCGATCCGGGGGCGTCGAGGATCGCGAACTGGTCGCCGAGATATTCGAAATTATAGAGCGTTGAGCTCGGTCGATCCGCCGCGCTGGCGGGCTTCGGGGCTCGAATCGCCGATGCTGGAGCCGTTGGCCGTCGACCCCAATCGGTCGGTGGCTCCGGCTGCGAACAGCATCGCTTCAGCCAGGCTGGTCTTTCCCGCGCCGGCGGGTCCCACCAGCGCGATCACTCGAGTGCCTTTGCTTCGATTCTCCGGCCATGCGACTTTCCCTTCGTCCGGTTACGGGCGCGCGAGTCGCTCAGAAAGGCGCTCGGGCGCCCAGCCAAGAAACCTCCACGCTCGGACTCTTTTGAGCCGTTGGCAAGCCCCGCGCGCAAGGACGCGACGCTCCGGAAGGGATGTTTCGCGGCCTCAGGCGGCGGGCAGCAGCCGCTGCTCGCCGGCGAGGCGCAGCAGCGCGGCCTGAAGCTTCTCGAACGCGCGCACCTCGATCTGGCGAATGCGCTCGCGGCTGACGCCATAGACCTGGCTCAATTCCTCGAGCGTCTTGGGCTCGTCGGTCAGCCGGCGCTCCATCAGGATGTGCTTTTCGCGGTCGTTCAGCGATTCGAGCGCGGTCATCAGCAAGTCGTGGCGGACCTGGCTTTCCTGGTCCTCGGCGATCAGCTCGTCCTGCAGCGGACCCGAATCGACCAGGAAGTCCTGCCACTGGCTCTCGCCGCCTTCGTCGCCCTTGAGCGAGACGTTGAGCGAGGTGTCGCCGCCCATCGCCATGCGGCGGTTCATCGACACGACTTCCTCCTCGGTCACGCCGAGGTCGGTCGCGATCTTGGTCACGTCGGCGGGCTTGAGGTCGCCTTCCTCGAACGCGTCGATCTGGTTCTTCATCCGCCGGAGGTTGAAGAACAGCTTCTTCTGGGCGGCGGTGGTGCCCATCTTGACCAGGCTCCACGAGCGCAGGATGAATTCCTGGATCGAGGCGCGGATCCACCACATCGCATAGGTCGCGAGGCGAAAGCCGCGATCGGGCTCGAACTTCTTCACGCCCTGCATCAGGCCGATATTGCCTTCGCTGATCAGCTCGCTGACCGGCAGGCCGTAGCCGCGGTAGCCCATGGCGATCTTGGCCACGAGCCGCAGGTGCGAATTGACCAGCTTTGCCGCGGCCTCGGTGTCGCCATGCTCGCGCCAGCGCTTGGCGAGCATATATTCCTCCTCCGGGGAGAGGATCGGGAACTTCTTGATCTCGGAGAGATAGCGGTTGAGCCCGGCCTCCCCGCCGGACGCGGGGATCGAGACGATCCCTTTTCGAGTAGCCATTACGTTCGTCTTTCTCCCTTGGGGCCGGGCGGCTGGGCGCGCCCTAGCTCGTTAATTCCTATACACCAAGTGCGCTGCATCAGTTCCTGCATGTCGGCCGGCATGGCGACTTGAGAACGACAGTCGGCGCTTCGTTACGGGGTGGATGAACCCAAGCTCGGCCGCGTGCAGCGCCTGACGATGAAATCCAAGTTCCTTCAACAGCTTGCTGTGCGTCTTTCCGGATCGGCCGTAAACCGGGTCGCCGATCAGCGGATGGCCGATCGAAGCCATGTGCACGCGGACCTGGTGGGTTCGGCCGGTTTCCAGCCGGCACTCGACCAGCGCCGCATCGCTGAGGACATCCAGCCTTTGCCAGTGGGTGACTGCGCGCTTGCCGCGGCCGCCTTCCTGGCCTGACGATCGCGATCTTCTTGCGGTTGGCCGACGAGCGCGCGAGCGGCGCGTCGACCGTCCCGTCGGCTCGCTTTCGGCACGCCCGAGACGATCGCGAGATAGCGCCGTTCGATGCTGTGCGCGGCGAACTGCTTCGCCAGCCCTTCGTGCGCGACGTCGGTCTTGGCGACGACCAGCAGCCCCGACGTGTCCTTGTCGATCCGGTGGACAATGCCCGGGCCGGGCGACGCCGCCGATCCCCGACAGGCTGCCGCCGCAATGGTGCAGCAAGGCGTTGACCAGGGTTCCGTCGCGGTTGCCGGCGGCAGGGTGGACGACCAGCCCGGCGGGCTTGTCGACGACCAGCAGATGCTCGTCCTCGAAAACGATCATCGAGCGGGATGTCCTGCGGCTCGTTGTGCGCCGGGGTCGGGTTCGGGGACCGCGAGCGCGAAATTCTCGTCGCCGTGGACCTTGGTCGCGGGGTCGCGAACCGCGCGCTCGCCGCTCTCCAGCGCTCCGCTGCGGATCAGTGCCTTCAGCCGCTCGCGCGACAGAGTCGGCACCGCGGCGGCGAGCGCGCGATCGAGCCGCCAGCCGGCCTGGTCCGGCTCGAGCCGCACATCGATCGTTTGAATACCCCCCATCCAAACCGAATATGGGTTTTGACCCGCTACCCTTCAATGCCCTGTTCTTGCACGATTATGCACTTTCCCCCATCACTCGCGACGATGAACGCGGTCGATCTTGCCAGCCTGCTTTGCTCCCGCCTGTGCCATGACCTGATGTCGCCGGTCGGAGCGCTCAACAACGGCATCGAGCTGCTCGCCGACGAGCAGGATCCCGAGATGCGCGACAAGTGCCTCGAATTGCTTGCCGACAGCGCGCGGGCATCGGCCAACAAGCTCAAATTCTTCCGCCTCGCGTTCGGCGCCGGCGGCGGGTTCGGCGAAGAGATCGACACCCACGAAGCGCAGGGCGCGCTCGAAGGGCGTGTTCGGCGCCGAACGGCGGATCGAGCTGGGCTGGATGGTCGGCGACGAGAAGATGCCCAAGGGCGCGGTCAAGTTGCTGCTCAATCTTGCTCTGTTGGCGGGCGACGCCCTGGTTCGCGGCGGCCGGCTCGATGTCGGGGCCGAGCGCACCGACGAGCAGATCGAGCTGGTGATCCGCGGCGAGGGGCCGCGAATCCTGCTCGACCCGGTGCTTCGCGAGACGCTGGCGCAAGGCGCGAGCGGCGGGACGGTCGAGCCTCGCGCGGCGGGCGCCTGGCTCGCGCACAGCCTCGCGGCGGAAACCGGCGGCTCGATCCAGCTGTCCGATCCTTCCAGCGAGGTGCTGATGATCGGCGCGACGCTTCCCACCCCTGGTCAACGGATAACGCAGCGTTAACTCCTCCCCGGCATAAGGCGATCGAACCCCGGGGGATGGCCGCACGCCGATGGACGATCTGATTGCCGATTTCGTAGCTGAATGCCGGGAGATGCTTGAGGCCTTGGGCGGCGAGATCGTCGCCTGGGAGGCCCAGCCCGACGACCGCGCGCGGCTCGATTCCATCTTCCGCTTCGTCCACACCGTCAAAGGCAATTGCGGCTTCTTCGAATTCCCGCGCCTGGAGGCGCTTAGCCATGCCGCCGAGGATGCGCTCGCCGACGTTCGGGCGGGCCGCCGCCATGCCGACGGCCCGATGGTCACCGCGGTGCTCGCAATCATCGACCGGATCGGCGAGATGATCGCCCAGATCGAAGCCGGCGATGAGCTGCTCCCCGGCGACGACAGCGGATTGATCGCGGCTCTCGAGGTCGGCGCCGAGGGGCCGTCGCCTGTCGCCACTCCCGCCGAAGGGCCGGGCAGGGCGGCGTCCGCGCCGCGCACCATCCGCTTGTCCGTCGAGCTACTCGACCGGGTCATGAGCACCGTGTCCGACATGGTGCTGGCGCGCAACGAGCTTGCCCGCCGGCTGCGCGAATCGCCGACCGACGTGCCGGTCGACGGCGCGTTCGAGCGTCTCTCGGCCATCATCGCCGACATGCGCGACGCAATCACCCGGACCCGCATGCAGCGGATCGAGAATCTGTTCGTCGCTTTGCCGCGCATGGTTCGCGACCTGTCGGCCGAGCTTGGCAAGCAGGTGCTCGTCGACATCGAAGGCGGCGACGTCGAGCTCGACCGCGAGATGATCGAGATGATCCGCGATCCGCTGACCCACATCGTGCGCAATGCGGTCGATCACGGCATCGAGCTTCCGGCCGAGCGATTGAAGGCCGGCAAGCGCGAAATCGGCATATTGTCGGTCTCGGCGCGCCAGTCCGGCAACCAGATTTTGATCGATATCCAGGATGACGGCCGCGGGATCGACGGCAGGAAGCTGGTCGAAAAGGCGATCGCTTCGGGAAGCATCGACAAGGCCGCCGCAGCCGAGCTCAGCGAACGCGATCAGCTCGCGCTGATCTTCGAGGCGGGCCTGTCGACCGCAAAGAAGGTCACCTCGATTTCGGGCCGCGGGGTCGGCATGGACGTCGTTCGCTCGAACGTCGAGCGGATCGGCGGGATCGTCGAGGTCGACAGCACGCCCGGCGAGGGCACGCGCATGACCCTGCGGGTCCCGCTCACCCTGACCATCATCCCGGCGCTGACGGTTTCGATCGGCGGCCAGCATTTCGCGATTCCGCGTTCGGCGATCGAGGAGATCGTCCGCGCGACACGGCGAATCGGTGACCCTCGAGCATCTCGGCGGCGCCGGTGTCGCGACCATCCGCGGCCGCCGCATCCCCGAGATTTCCCTTGCCGACATCCTCGGCCTCGACAGCGCGGTCGACGAAAAGGACCGCAGCCTGGTCGTTCTCCGCCCGGCGGGCGGCGACGTCTATGCGCTGTCGGTCGACCGCATCCACGATCACGAGGAGCTGGTGGTCAAGCCCGCGGCTCCGGCAATCATGGCCACCGGCCTTTATGCCGGCACGACGCTGGCGGACGACGGCAGCCCCATCCTTCTGTTCGACCCGGTCGGCCTTGCCGACGTCGGCGGGGTGAAGCTCGAGGTGCAGGAACGCGCCGCGCGGATCGCCGAAGGGCCCGCCACCGTGGTTTCGAAGGCGACGGCGGTACTGCTGTTCCGCGGCCTCGACGGCTCGCGCCGGGCGCTTCGCCTCGCGGTCGTCGACCGGATCGAGGAGGTCCCTGTCGAAGCGGTCACCCAGGCGGCCGGGCAACTGCGCGTCCAGCTCGGCGAAAAGATCCTTCCGCTTGCCGGAGTCGAGCAAGACCAGCTGCGCGACGGCAAAGTTCGCCTGTTCCGCCTCAACGACGGCACGCAAGAGCTTGCCTATGCCTTCAGGGAAGTCGTGGATTTCGCCGCAATCGAGCATGACGTCATCCATTCCGAGCATCCGGGCGAAGTCAGCGGAGTGTCGCTGATCGGCGGTGAGCCGGCCGAGCTGGTCGATCCGCACTGGCTGTTCGCGAACCATGTCGGCGGCACCGCGAAGGCTTCCGATCCGCTCGTCTGCCGGATCCCCGGCGACGATCCGTGGATGCAGAACATGCTGCGCCCGATCATCGAGGCGGCGGGATATCGCGTTGTCGGTGACGACGACACAAGCGACGTCGACCTGGTCATCGCTTCACAAGGTGAGGACGTTCCCGAGGAAGCGACCAAGCACACCATTTGGCTGCGGCCCGAGCCGGAATCCGCCGGCAAGAAGGACCACAGCATCTATCGATACGATCGCGCCGGCCTGCTCATGGCGTTGAAGACCGCGGGGAGGGGCAAATGAGCCAGCTGCTTCTGGTCGTCACGATCGCCGACGAGCGCGTCGCTCTGGCCTGCCGCCGCGGTCGAGGCCGTGGTCGAGCTCGAATCTCTGATCCCGGTGCCCCGCGCGGCGCCACACGTCGCCGGCCTGTCGGCGCTGCGCAGCCGGGTCCTGACCGTGATCGACTGCATGCGCGCGCTCGAGCTTGGGACGACCGATTGCTCCGACGGGATTCGCGAAGCAGCGGTGGTCGAGCTCGACGGGCACCATTATGCGCTGATCGTCGACCAGGTCGAAGACGTCGTCGAAGCCTTGTCCGAACCGGCGCCGGTGCGCGCCGCGATGGGACCGGGTTGGGAGCGGATCGCCGTGGGCATGGTCGAGACCGAAGCCGGGCCCACTCTTGCTCGTCGATGTCGCGGCCCTGGTCGCGGGCGCCGAAGCGAAGGCGGCTTAAGCTCTTCGTTACCCTTGCTGTTTAGAACGCAACCGAACCGAAGCGGGAAAACCCAATGAAGAGCTGCTTGATCGTCGATGATTCGAAGGTAATCCGCAAGGTTGCGCGGCACATCCTCGAAACGCTCGAGTTTCAGGTCGACGAGGCCGGCGACGGCCAGGAGGCCCTGTCGCGTTGCGAAGAGCATATGCCCGACGTGGTCCTGCTCGACTGGAACATGCCGGTCATGAGCGGGATGGAGTTCCTGCGCCTGTTGCGTCAGCGCGGCCACAGCGACCAGCCCAAGGTCGTGTTCTGCACCACCGAGAACGACATGGCGCATATTCGCGCGGCGCTCGAAGCGGGCGCGGACGAATATGTGATGAAGCCGTTCGACCGCGAGACGCTTCACATCAAGCTTCAGCTCGTCGGCGTCGCCTGAGTCCGGGCGATGGAGCGGGCGCTCGCCAAATCGCGGGACCGCCACCCGGCACCTCGCCCCGCTAGCCGCAGAATTCGGCTGATGATCGTCGATGATTCGATGGTCGCGCGCGCGGTCCTGTCGCGGATGATCGAATCCGACCCGCAGTTTCGAAATTGCAGCGGTCGCCGGTATCGGCCGAGGATGCGATCGACGCGCTCGGACAGGTTCAGGTCGACATCGTCCTACTCGACCTCGAAATGCCGGGCGCTCGGCGGCCTCAAGTCGATCCCGCGGATCATCGATGCCGCCGGCGGGGCCAAGGTGATGATCGTATCCTCGCTCGCCGAGGAAGGCGCCGAGCAGACGGTCGCGGCGCTCGCGCTCGGAGCCGCCGACACCCTTCCCAAGCCGGGCACCGGACGGTTCAACGGCCGCTTCTCGGAGATCCTGCTGGCCAGGCTCAAGGCGCTCGGCTACGCCCAGAAGCGCGATCCCCAGGCGACCGCGCCGGCTCCCTGGACTGCCCAGCCCGCGCTTCGTGCAATGCCCGCCGACCCGATCGACGTGCTCGCGGTCGGCGCTTCGACCGGCGGAATCCACGCGCTCGGCAGTCCTGTTCCACATGCTGCCCAAGCGGATCGGCGTTCCGATCCTCGTCACCCAGCACCTGCCGGCTCCGTTCATGCCGGTGTTTGCGCGCCAGCTGCGCGCCGCCGCCCTTCGCGAGGCGATGGTCGCCGAGGACGGCATGCCGCTGCTTCCCGACCGCATCCTGCTCGCGCCTGGCGACGCGCATCTGACCGTCGAATCGGTCGGCGAATCGGTGATCGTCCGGCTGACCCACGAGCGATCGCTCAGCGGTTGCCTGCCGTCGGTCGACCCGATGCTGGCGTCGGTCGGCGCGGTGTACGGCGCCGGCGCGCTTGGCGTGGTCCTGACCGGCATGGGCCGCGACGGGGTCGAGGGCGCGGCGCGCCTGGTCGCCTGCGGCGGCTCGGTCCTTGCCCAGGACGAGGCGAGCTGCGCGGTTTGGGGCATGCCCCGCGCGGTGCTCGAGGCCGGCCTCGCCTGCGCCGTTCTGCCGCCCGACAAGATCGCGCGCCGGATTGTCGCGCGCACCGAGGAGCGATCGTGCAGATAAGCGACAGCTCCAGCCGAATCCTCGCCGGCCTGCTCGAGGCGCGGACCGGCCAGCAACTGACGATCAGCCGGCGCTGGCGGATCGAGACCGCGCTGTCGGCGCTTGATGCGCGAGCGCGGCATTCGCCACCCTCGACGAGCTGATCACCATCCTCGTCATGGGCAGCGAGCCGAGCCTGTCGACCCAGGTGGTCGAGGCCCTGCTCAACAACGAAACCTATTTCTTCCGCGACCGCGCGCCGTTCGACCTGCTCCCGCGCCATGCCTTGCCCGAGCTCGCCAAGCGGCGGCACAAGAGCAAGCGCATCCGCATCTGGTCGGCCGGCTGCTCGACCGGCCAGGAAGTCTATTCGCTGGCGATGCTGTTCGCCGAAGACGCCGGAAGCGTGGCACGGCTGGACCGATCGACATCCTCGGCACCGACGTTTCGACCTCGTGCATCGATCGCGCGCGCAGCGGCACCTACACCCAGTTCGAGGTCCAGCGCGGGCTCGGCATCAACCAGATGATCAAATGGTTCGAGGAATGCGACGGCGGCTGGCGCGCGGTCGAGCCGCTGCGCAAGCCGGTCCGCTTCCAGGTCCACAATCTGCTCGAGCCGCCGCCGCATCCCGGCGGGTTCGACATCGTGCTGTGCCGCAACGTCCTGCTCTACCTGAGCCCGGAAAAGAGGGCGCTGGCGTTCGAGCGGCTGGCCGCGGCGATGGCCGAGGACGGCTGGCTGATGCTCGGCGCCGGCGAGACCGTGATCGGCCAGACGAACAAGCTCGGCGCCGACATCAAGGCGCGCGGGCTGTACCGGCTGGTCGGCGACGGCAGCGCGGATCGAGAAGCGCGCCACGTCCCGACCGCAGGGCCGCGGCGGACGGGGCTTGACCCGACAGCCGTAGCTGTGCGCCATATCGGCGCATGGACCTGGATTTCATCGAGCGGCCGTCGCCCAATTTCGACGAGCGCAAGCTGCCGGTCTCGATGATCGTGCTCCACTATACCGGCATGCCCGACGCCGAGGGGGCGCTCGACCGGCTGACCTCGCCCGAAGCGCAAGGTCTCGGCCCATTATCTCGTCGACGAAGACGGCACGATCTACCGCCTGGTCGACGAGTCGAAGCGCGCCTGGCACGCCGGCAAGTCGCGCTGGCGCGGGATCACCGACGTCAATTCGGCGAGCGTCGGGATCGAGATCGTCAATCCCGGGCCATGAATTCGGCTATCGCCCGTTTCCCGACGAGCAGATCGCGTCGCTGATCCCGCTGGTCGCCGACATCAAGGAGCGGCACGGCATCGGCCGCGGCAATGTCGTCGGCCATTCCGACGTCGCGCCGGCGCGCAAGGAAGACCCGGGCGAGCTGTTCCCGTGGTAGGCGCTGGCCAAGCGCCGCCTGGCGCTGCCGAGCCCGACGCGCGACCTCATCGACCCGTTCTGGACCGACGCCGGCTTCCTGCTCGCGCTCGAGCGCTTCGGCTATGACGTCACCGACGCGCAGAAGGCGGTGATCGCCTTCCAGCGCCGCTTCCGGCCCGACCTGATCGACGGGATCATCGACGGCGAATGCCGGGCAATTGCTCCGCTGTTCTGCCATGCGCCGTTTGATGAGCCGAAATTGCTCGCGTTCTGTTGCTTCCCCGTCCACAATAACCCATATGCGCCGCGCCAGAGGGCCGGGCGGCCGCGGCGGAGACTTGTCTCCGGCGAGGAAAGTCCGGGCTCCACGGAACTACGGTGCCGGGTAACGCCCGGCGGTGGCTCGCTAGCTTCGGCGAGGCGGCTCAGGGACAGTGCCACAGAAAGGATACCGCCCGGCTTCGGACGGGTAAGGTCGAAAGGGTGCGGCAAGAGCGCACCGCGGTCCTGGCAACAGGGCCGGCACGGTAAACCCCACCGGGTGCAAGACCGAATAGGGGCGGCATATGGGCCTGGTTCCGGCTCGCCGCCCGGGTTGGTTGCTTGAGGGGCGGGGCAACCCGTCCCCTAGAGGAATGGCCGCACAGTCACCGCTTGCAAGCGGCGACGGACAGAACCCGGCTTACAGGCCCTCTGGCACATCGCCTCCGCTCGCAATGGCGGGCGCGATCTTTTCTAAGCTGGAAGTCGAATGGCGAAGCAGAAGAGATCGGACGACTGGGGATTTCCCGCGCTGGCGCTCCTACGGCGACAAGGGGCGCGACGCGGCGAAGCTGCGCCTGTGCGACCGCGAAGGCTGCAGCGAGATCGGCGACCGGCCCGCGCCCAAGGCGCCCAACAGCAAGGAGCGCTGGTATTTCTGCGAGGCCCACGCCGCCGAATACAACAAGAACTGGAATTATTTCGCCGGCCTCAGCCCCGAAGAAGCGGCGCGCCGCGCGGCCGAGGAAGAGCAGGGCAATGCCGGGTTTCGCCAGTCGGCGCAGTGGAAATGGGCCGGGCCGGGCGACGGCAGCCGCAGCCGCGACGAAATGCGCGCGCTCGACGCGCTCGAGCTCGACAGCGACGCCGACTTCAAGGCGGTCAAGGCCGCGCACCGGCGGCTGGTCAAGGAAACACACCCCGACGCCAATCCCGGCGACGCGGAAGCCGCCAAGCGCTTCAAGCAGGTCCAGGCGGCCTATGACGTGCTGCGCAAGGCCGAGGAGCGGAAGAACGGCCAAGCAGGTTAGCGCCTGCGGCCGCTGCGGATCGTTCGACGCTTGAATGCTGGCTGGTCGCTGTGCGATCGGCTTGGCGGGGTCGCGCCATGCGCGCTCCGCTGGATCGACGTGACCGGCGGCGTCGGCTTGGCTGCGGCCGTGCGGCACCGTTTCGACGCGTCGCGTGCGGTCGCGATAATCCGAGCCGGTGTCGATCGGTGCGCGTGGCGACTCGCCATGCCGTCCGGACGATGCTCGCGCTGCCGACATCGATCAGCGCTGACGTCGCGCCCGATGCAGCGATCGCTCTCGGAGCACGTCGCGGCCTTGCGCGTCGCCAATCGCGCCGCAGCGACACGGTCGTCCGATTGCGGTCTCACGCGCTCGCGCGTATCGCGCTCAGCTGCACGACGCGCTCGAAGTCGAGATACGCCCGAGCGCCCTGCGAAGTCGATCGCGCGAAGTTGACCGCTCGATCCAGATGTCCACGCGCAGTCCGTCGCGAAGCGCAGATCGAATCGTTCTCCATGCGTGCCTCCGTACGCTTGGAGACTGCGCGCAGCGTGACGATAGGCATGCGCTGTGTCGCTGAGCATCTGGAACTGACGGTATCGACTCTACGCCGCGGCGGCGTAGCGCTCCGCGGTCTGCTTCACCAGCGCGATCATGTTCGGCACGCCCTGGGTGCGGTTGGCGCTGAGGTGCTTGCGACAGCTCGAACGGCGCGAGCGCTTCGGCGACGTCCATCTCGCGCGACCTCGGCCGCGGGCTTGTCCTGGACCGCGCGACAGGACCAGCGCGACGATGCCCTTGGTGATCGCGGCATTGCTGTCGGCGAGGAAATGCAGCCGGCCGTCGTCGGCGGTCGGATAGACCCACACCGAGGCCGAGCAGCCGCGGACCTTGGTCGCGTCGGTCTTGAGCGCGTCGGGCATCGGCTCGAGCTGGCGGCCGAGGTCGATCAGCAGCCGGTAGCGGTCCTCGGCGTCGACCAGCTGATATTCTTCGAGGATGTCGGTGAGGGCGGGCAGGCCGGCCATGGCGGCGCGCCACTAGCACGCCGTCACTAGCGGTCGCGGAGCTACTCGATCTCCTTGGCCAGGCTGTTCTCTTTTTCGACGGTGATCCGCTCGAGCACCTTGAGGCGCTCCTTGAGCTCCTTCACCTCCTCGCGCAGCCGCAGGTCTCCGCGCTGTTCGCCGGGCTGCCGACTGCTCGTCGCCGCAGCGCCGGCGCATGCGCCATACTGGCGCCTGAAGATCGACGCGATCATGACGATCGCGACGATGATGATCGACCATGAACTCGAACGGATTCATTGAGCCTTGTCCTCCGCTGCGATGCGGTCGCTGGTCGCGCAGCGCCTCGATCTGCGCCGCCGTCTGCGCGCCGCCGTCGGTGACGATCTGCTCGAGCACGCGCAGCCGCGCTTCGACCGCTCCATGTGCTGGCGCATATTGGGCGCTCTTCTCGGCAGCGAGGCTGGTCTGCGCCTCGATCTGCTTTTCCTTGATCCGCAGCCACATCTTGAATGGCGCGATGCCGATCGCGCGAGAGGGATCGAACACCCAGATCCAGCTTGCGATGATCGTTCATTCGAACGCGACCCTTTCACCATCGCTGCGATGCCGTGATGTCGTTCGCGGCTGCGCGATTCAAGCGTCGGTCGCCGTCGGCCGTTGCTGGCTCGCGACGCGCAGCCGCGGCGCTCGCGCAGCGCCTCGATCTGCGCGGCGGTCTGCGCGCCGCCGTCGGTGACGATCTGCTCGAGCACCCGCACGCGCTGCCTCCAGCTCGTGCGTTGCGAGGCATATTGAGCGGCCTTCTCGGCGGCGTGCGATCGCCTCGACCTCGAGCTGCTTCTCGCGGAACTTGAAGAAGCGGTTGGCGATGAGCATCAGCAGGATCGTCGGCAGGCCGACGACGATCAGCGCGATCAGGACGACGGTCGGACCGATTCATCATGCATTGCCTCCCTTGTCGATCGTCAGCGCGTCGATGTCGCGCGCCAGCTTCGAGCGGCTGGTCGGTGGCGATCCGCTCGAGCGTTTCCAGCCGGTCCTTGACCGAGCCGAGCTCGGCGCGAAGCTGCGCGTTCTCGCTCGTCAGCAGCTTGATCCGCTCGGCCGTTTCCTGTCGGTCTTGGGATGGAGCGGCATCCCCCAGCGTTCTGCAGCGGATAGCCGTTCTTGATCCTCAGCCAGGTGTTGCAGCAGCTGAACCAGCCGACGCCGACGACGACGATGAGCAGCGATCAACGGCAAGGCCGATCAGATCAGCGTTGAAGATCTGATGACTTCCGGATCCATTGCATTTCCCCCTTCGTCGTGCTAGCGCAGCTGCTCGATCTCGCGGGCGAGCGAGCGGTTTTCGGTGGTCACATAGCTTTCGATGTCGGCGAGCCGGCGGTCGATGTCCCGGAAGCGCGAGCGGATGTCGCGCGCGGTGCGGGTCGGCGAGGCGCGCACGCCCTGCCAGAATGCTGCTCCTCGCGGTCGTCGATGCTCGAGCTCGCGCGGCTTGGTCGGCGTGACCATCGCCGGCGATGAAATAGAAGGGCAGGATCGACGCCGCCGCTCATGAACACGGCGGCGACGAAGCAGATCCGGACCAGGTTGACGTCGAAGCCGGTATAGTCGGCGATGCCGGCGCAGACGCCCGATGACCTTGCCGTTGCGCTTGTCGCGGTAGAAGCGGGTGCGGCTTGCCGGCTGCTCGGTTAGCGTCCGCGACGGTGGCGGTTGGACGTCTCGTCGGATAGCGATCGTCGGCCATCTTACTCTCCGTCCGCGAGCAGGCGCTGGCGGTCTGCGCGGCCGGGCAGGCACTGCTGGCGCCAATTCGGGTTCTCGGCGGTCATGATCCGCTCGATCGTGCACAGCCGGTCGTCGAGCCGGCGGGCGGCGTCGTGCAGCTCGTCGAGCAACTTCTCGTCGCCCGGGTCAGCGTCGCCGCGTCTTCCACTTGGTGATGTAGTGAAAGATCAGCCACGGCAGGCCGATGAACAGGATCGCGAACGACGATCATCGGAATCAATACGTCTTCCATCTGATTACTTCCCCTTGGCCTTCGAGCGCGGCCTTCATGGCTTCCAGCTCGGCATCGACCGTCTCGGCGGCCTTCAGCTCGGCGATCTCCTCTTCGAGGCTCTTCGGCCCGGTCATGCCGAGCGCGTCGGCGCGGCCTTCGGCGAAGTCGGCGCGGCGCTCGAGCACCTCGAAGCGCGAGAAGGCGTCCTCGGTGCGGTTGCCGTTGATGCATCTCGCGGGCCTTGGCGCGGGTCACCGCGCTTTCGAACCGCGTCGCGATCGCATTCTGGCGGGCGCGGGCCTCGCGCAGCTTGCCCTGCAGCTTGGCGATGTCGGCCTCATAGCCCTTCAGCGTGTCGTCGATGACCTTGATCTCGTCGCGCAGGCCCTCGGCCATGTCGGCCGCCTTCTGGCGCTCGATCAGCGCCGCCTTGGCGAGGTCCTCGCGGTCCTTGCTCAGCGCCAGCTCGGCCTTCTCGGTCCAGCTCGTCTGCAGCTCGTCGAGGCGCGGTCAGCGCGCGGCGCATTTCCTTGCCGTCGGCGATCGAGCGCGCGGCCGAGGCGCGCACCTCGACCAGCGTCTCCTCCATCTCGAGGATGATCATCCGGATCATCTTCGCCGGATCCTCCGACCGGTCGAGCAGCTCGGTGATGTTGGCGGCGAAGATATCCCGCGTCCGGGAGAAGATACCCATTCCAGCACTCCGCATTCAAAATCAGGGCCCTGTACTGCCAATATACTATACAAGAGCCGTGCCAATATTCAGGAAAGCTCGGAATTCTGCGAAAATTCGCCAATTTTCGACGCTGAAAAGCAGCCGAAAATCCTTGCCAAATGGTGGGATTTGCCACCAACAGTCGGTCAGATTTCTGATGAGAGACATGGAGCGGCAGATCAATTCGTCGGCCAAAGCCTGGCCTTCCTCGACGCGGTCGAGCGGGCGAGCCGCGCCGCGCCGCTCAACCGGCCGGTGCTGGTGATCGGCGAGCGCGGCACCGGCAAGGAGCTGATCGCCGAGCGCCTGCACCATCTGTCGTCGCGCTGGGCGGGGCCGCTGATCATCATGAACTGCGCCGCGCTGCCCGAAAATCTGATCGAGGCCGAACTGTTCGGCCATGAGGCGGGCAGCTTCACCGGCGCCGCCAAGACCCGCCACGGCCGCTTCGAGGAGGCCGACGGCGGCACCCTGTTCCTCGACGAGCTGGCGACCCTGTCGATCGCCGGCCCAGGACCGGCTGCTGCGCGCGGTCGAATATGGCGAGGTCACCCGGATCGGCGCGTCCAAGCCGATCTCGGTCGACGTCCGCATCGTCGCCGCGACCAACGAGCATCTGCCGCGCTGGTCGACAAGGGCCGGTTCCGCGCCGACCTGCTCGACCGGCTGTCGTTCGAGGTCATCACCCTGCCGCCGCTGCGGGCGCGCCAGGGCGACATTCCGTTGCTCGCCGAGCATTTCGGCCGGCGCATGGCGGTCGAGCTCGACTGGCCCAACTGGCCGGGCTTCACGCCGCGGCGCATGGCCGAGCTCGAAGCCTATCCCTGGCCCGGCAATGTCCGCGAACTGCGCAACGTCGTCGAGCGCGCGGTCTATCGCGCACGAGGATCCGGAGCGGCCGATCGACGAGATCCAGTTCGATCCGTTCCATTCGCCCTGGGCGCCGGCGAGCGTGCGAGGCGCCTGCGCGCGCCGATCGCGGCGGCGGACGAGCCGGCGCCGCAGTGCCGGAGCCGTCCGCGCTCGCGTGCCGACCGGCCCGACCGACGACTTCCGCGCCGCCGTCTCCGCCTACGAACGCGCAGCTGCTCGAGGACGCGCTGGCCGCAACCGCTTCAACCAGCGCGCCACCGCGGCCGCGCTCGGCCTCAGCTACGACCAGCTGCGCCACGCGCTGAAGCGCCACAAGCTGCTCGACGCGAGGCTGCCGGCTGACCGTTCGTCCGTTCGCCGAAAATCTGTGTCGGCGGCCGCCGGAAAGTGGTAGAGAATGCGTCTCACCGTTGAAACCCGACTCGTGTCGGAGGTGAATGTGGGAGAGATGTCATGAAGACGATCATCGTCGCGACTGGACTATCCTTGGCCGTTCTCGCATCGGCACCGACTTCAGCCGCATCTCTGAGCTCGATCGGCCGCTTACGAACGCCTGTTACGAGGCCGCCGCGATCAAGAAGTCGCCGCAAGGCATTGCGCATGCAATGCCGCGATCGCTTCCGAGGCCACGACGGATGGCAGCGAGCGGACGGCGAGCCTGCGTCAATCGCGGGATTTTGTATCATGCTCGACAACAAGACCACGGCGCCGAGCGCGACTTCGACGAGGCGCTCGCGTATCGACCCGCAGCAGCCCGAAGCCTGGCTCAGCAAGGCGATCGCAGCTATGGCAGCACGGCAACGGCGCGCGACGCGCTGTCGAGCTGGCGACCAGGTCGCTGCAATACGGTCCCAAGCGGCCGGCGGTGGCCTATTTGATCCGCGGCCTTGCCAACGAACAGCAGGGTCAGCTCAGGGCGGCCTATGCCGACCTGCAAATGGCGCCGTCAGCTCGAGCCGAACTGGGCCGAGCCGCGTCGAGCAGCTCGCAGCGCTACAAGGTCGTCAGGCGCTAAGCCTGACGCCCGTCAACGCCGGACTGCGGCCTGCGTAGTGGTAGTTGGTCATCGCGAGCAGCATCGGGATCGACAGCAGGACGTTCGTCCGCGACGCCAGCATCGCGGTGCGCGCCGACTTCGCCTTCGCCGCGTCGTCGGCCGCGACCAGCCCCAGCGCGCGCTGCTGGTTGGGCCAGATGATCGCCCAGACGTTGGACGCCATGATCAGCGCCAGCCACATGCCGATGCCGATCAGCTCGGATGCCCTCGCTGCAGAGTCAGCGCCTGCACCAGTTCGTCGTAGACCACGCCAGGATCAGGCCGGTCAGCACGGTGAACGCCGCGCCCCAGCGGAAATAGAACAGTGCCTTGGGCGCGATATATTTGGACACGCCCGGCTTCAGCTCGGCGGGAATCGTCGGCATCGTCGGGATCTGCACGAAGTTGAAATAATAAAGCAGCCCGATCCAGGTGATCCCGAAGAAGACGTGCAGCCATTGGAAGATGCCGATCGCGCGGTCGCCGGCGCCCGGCGTCAGCCATAGCTCGGCTCGAGCATCACGCAGAACGGCGAGGACCACGCCGATCGCCAATGTCACATACAGATTTTCGAAGAATCTTGCCCATTTGCATCCCCTTCGTCGCAATGGCCCGATCAATCACCGCTATTAGGGTTGAAATTCGTCGGGCATGGCGACGAGCGGGATGCTCGGAGTCAGGCGGTGTGGGGCGTGCGCACGTCAAGGAGTATCCCGTCATGCCCTTCCAGCTTCCCGAATTGCCTTACGCCAAGGACGCGCTTGCGCCGCACATGTCGGCCGAGACGCTCGATTTCCACTGGGGCAAGCATCATAAGGCCTATGTCACCAAGACCAACGAGCTGATCGAGCAATCGTCGAACCTGTCGGGGGCGTCGCTGCTCGACGTCGTTCGCGACGCGAAAAGCTCGGGCAACGCCAAGCTCTTCAACAACAGCGCGCAGCTGTGGAACCACAGCTTCTTCTGGCAATGCCTGGCGCCGGCCCAAGGCCAGAAGCCCGAAGGCAAGCTCGAGCAGCTTATCAACGATGCTTTCGGCAACACCGCGGCGCTGCTGCAGAAGCTGCAAGACGAGGCGGTCAACCATTTCGCCAGCGGCTGGGCGTGGCTCGTGCTCGACCGCGACCAGCTCAAGATCACTTCGCTGCACGATGCCGACACGCCGGCCGCGCACGAAGGCATGGTGCCCTTGTTCACGCTCGATGTGTGGGAGCACGCTTATTACATCGATTATCGCAACGAGCGGCCCAAGTTCGCGACCGCGGTGCTGTCCAACATCGTCAATTGGGATTTCGTTGCCCAAAACCTCGATGGAAAGGGCCTTGGCCGCGCCGATCAGGAAGAGGCGAGCGCCCGGCAGCCGGAGCTCACGGCATAAATCCTCCCCGGGACGGGGAGGGAACCATGCGGAGCATGGTGGAGGGGGCTTTGTGCAGGGCTCAGACCCCCCTCCGCCAGCGCTTCGCGCTGCCACCTCCCCGCCAGCGGGGAGGATTGCTACTGCTTCAAGCGGTAGCCGGTCCGGAACATCCAGGCGATCACCGCCATGCAGGCGGCGATGATCGACAGGGTGACAGCCACGCTCGACCAAACGGGCACGTCGGCCACCGAGTAGAAGCTCCAGCGGAAGCCGCTGATCAGATAGACGACGGGGTTGAACAAACTCACCGTCCTGAAAGGCTCGGCGATCGCCTTGATCGAATAGAAAGCGCCGCCCAAGAAGGTCAGCGGGGTGATGAACAGCATCGGGATGATCTGCAGCTGCTCGAAATTTTTGGCCCAAATGCCGATGGCGAAGCCGAACAGGCAGAACCCCGTCGAGATTCCGAGTAGGAACAGCAGCATCGCCGCCGGATGGTCGACCCTCACCGGCACGAACAGCAAAGCGGTGGCCAGTGTCACCAGCGCGAGGATCACCGACTTGGTGACCGCCGCGCCGACATAAGCGAGCACCGCCTCGAAGCTGGAGATCGGAGCTGAGAGAAGTTCATAGATCGTGCCCACAAACTTCGGAAAATAAATGCCGAAGCTGGCGTTGAAGATCGACTGCATGAACACCGAAAGAAGCGTCAGGCCGGGGACGATGAAGGCGCCGAAGCTCACGCCGTCCATGGCCGTCATGCGCGATCCCAGTGCCGATCCGAACACCACGAAGTAGAGCGCGGTGGTGATCACGGGGGTGATCAGGCTCTGCCACAGGGTGCGCTTCCACCGCGCCATTTCGAAATTGTAGATGGCCGCGATTCCGTGCGTGTTCATGCCGGCACCCGATCCCCGTGCACCAGTTCGACGAAAATGTCCTCGAGGCTCGACTGGTGGGTCGACAGGTCCTTGTAGGCGATTCCCATGTCGGACAGCCGCCGCATCAACGAGGCGATCCCGGTGCGCTCGGCATGGACGTCGAACTCGTAGCACAGGACGTGGCCGTCATTCTCGAGCCTGACCTTCCAGTCGGAAAGCTCTGACGGAATGGTGGCGAGCGGCTCGACCAGCGTGATGTCGAGCGTCTTCTTGCCCATCTTGACCATCAGGTCGCGTTTTTCGTCTACGGCGATCAGCTCGCCGCGGCTGATCACTCCGACCCGGTCGGCCATCTCCTCGGCTTCCTCGATATAATGGGTGGTGAGGATGATGGTCGTGCCGTCCTCGCGCAGCTTTCGCACCAGGTCCCACATGTCGCGCCGAAGCTCGACGTCGACTCCCGCGGACGGCTCGTCGAGGAACAGGATTTCGGGCTCGTGGCTAAGCGCCTTGGCGATCATCACCCGGCGCTTCATCCCGCCCGACAGGTGCATCATGATCGTCTTTCGCTTGTCGAGCAGCGACAGGCGCCTCAGCAACTCTTCGATCTTCTTGTCGTCGCGCGGCTTGCCGAACAGGCCGCGCGAGAAGCTGACCGTGCCCCAGACACTCTCGAACGCCTCGGTCGACAGCTCCTGCGGAACGAGGCCGATGCGACTCCGGGCATGGCGGAAGTCGCTCTGCCAGTTCTTTCCGTCGACCAACACCTCGCCGCCGCTTGCTGTGACGATACCGCAGATGATGTTGATCAGCGTGGTCTTGCCGGCGCCGTTGGGGCCGAGCAGGGCGAAAATCTCGCCGCGCTGGATGTCGAGGTCGATCGATTTCAGCGCGTCGACTCCCGTTCCGTAGGTCTTGCGGAGGCCGCGGATCGAGAGGATCGGATCGCTCATTCGACCGGTCCTGGCTCGGCCAGCGCGGCATCCTCGCGCATCAGGCCGTGTTTGATCAGCATTGGAATGTTCGCGGCGGCGAACAGGAAGGTGAGGGGGATCGCGCCCCACAGTTTGAAGCCAACCCAGAAGTCGGTGGTGCTGTTGCGCCACACCGCCTCGTTGAGGCAGGCCATGAAGGCGAAGAACAAGGCCCAGTTGCGGGTCAGCTTGCGCCACCCCTCCTCGTTGAGGCCGGGATAGGTCGAGCCGAGCACGCGCTGGAGCAGCGGCCGATCGGTCAGCAGCCCGAACCACAGCAGCGCGGAGACCAGCACGTAATAGACCGTCGGCTTCATCTTGATGAAGATCTCATTGTGCAGCCAGATGGTGAGACCGCCGAGGACCACCACCATGATCCCCGAAAACCACAGCAATGGTGAAATTCTGCGGTAGCGGATCGCCGAATAAAGCATCGCCGCGACCATCGCGATGATGAATGCTCCGGTGGCGACGAAGATCTTCATCACCGACGGGACAGGCGCGAAGAAATTGGCGAGGAAAAAGACCAGCAGCGGGCCAAGGTCGATCAGCAGTCGGGCGCCGCCCTGTGGTTCGGCTTTGGTGCTCATTCCGGAGGCAGTCCGGCAATGGCGCGGGCCACTGCGCGTGGGTCGAACGGCCTCAGGTCGTCGGCCTTCTCGCCGACGCCGATGGCATGGATCGGAAGGCCGAATTTCTCCGCCCCAGCGACGAGGATGCCGCCGCGCGCGGTGCCGTCGAGCTTGGTCATGATAAGGCCGGTCACGCCCGCGCTCTCGCGGAACACCTCGACCTGAGCAAGGGCATTTTGTCCGGTGGTCGCGTCGAGCACGAGCAGCACATCGTGCGGCGCCTCGGGGTTGAGGCGGCCGAGCACGCGGCGGATCTTGGTCAGCTCATCCATCAGATGGCTCTTGTTTTGAAGCCGTCCGGCGGTGTCGACGATCAGCACGTCTTCGCCGGTCGCGGTCGCCTGGCGGACGCCGTCGAACACGATCCCTGCCGCGTCGCCGCCCTCCTTTCCCGAAATCACCGGCGCGCCGATGCGCTCGCCCCAGATCTGCAATTGTTCGATCGCGGCCGCGCGGAAGGTGTCCCCGGCGGCTAGCAGCACGCCATAATCCTGCGCTTTCAGCCAATGGCCAAGCTTGCCGATGGTGGTGGTCTTGCCCGAGCCGTTGACGCCGATCACCAGGATCACGTGCGGCCGCGGAAAGCCGGTGATCTCCAGCGGCTTGGCAACGGGGGCGAGGATCTCCTCGATCTCTTCCGCCAGAATCGTCCGCAACCCGCGCTCGTCGAGGCGCTCGAACTTCTGCCGGGCAATCGCCTCGCGGATGCGGTGGGAGGCCTCGGGGCCGAGATCCGAAGCGATCAGCGCTTCCTCGATGTCGTCGAGGGTCGAAGTGTCGAGCGCGGCTCGGCTATTCAGGCCGGTCAGATTGTCGGCGACCTTTTCGGCAGTCTTCGCAAAGCCGCCGCGCAGGCGGTCGAGCCAACTCATTTAAAAAGCGCCCACCAGGTGATCGGCGGAGCGGCCGGTGATTCGCGCATTTCCGGCCTCACCGCGTCCCGCGCCTTCGATGAATATCGGTGCGAACCCGTCACTATGACCTTTGGCGCCATTTTCGATCAGCACCGGCTGGATCGTCCCGATTTGGCTTTCGAGCCAGCGCGTCCGGCGCTGCGCGGCGGCCTCCCGCAGGCGGGCTGCACGGGCTTTGACCAGGTCGCGCGGTAACTGCGGCATGCGCGCAGCGGGCGTGTTCGGCCGCGGCGAGAAGGGAAAGATGTGGGCGGCGACCACGTTGCAATCGTCGAGTAGTTGCAAGGTATTTAGAGCCATTTCCTCAGTTTCGGTAGGAAAGCCGGCGATGAGGTCGGCGCCGATCGTCGCATTGGGCCGCGCGGCCTTGATGCGCTCGACCGTGCGCACGGCGTCGGCGCGGCTGTGGCGGCGCTTCATGCGCTTGAGGATCATGTCGTCGCCGGCCTGGAGCGACAGATGGAAGTGCGGCATCAGCCGATGCTCGCCGGCGATGAGCTCGAACAGGGCCTCGTCGATCTCGATGCTGTCGAGCGACGACAGGCGCAGCCGGTTCAGCCGCGGCTCGGCGGCAAGCAGGCGCTGGCACAGCCGGCCGAGCCCACCTCGATAGTCTGTAATGTCGACGCCGGTCAGCACGATCTCCTTCGCGCCGCGGTCGAGCTCGCGGGCGACCGCATCGCGCACGGCCTCGAACGGATAGGAGCGGCTGACCCCTCGCGCCTGCCAGATCGAGCAGAAGGTGCAGCGATGATTGCAGCCGGTCTGTACCGCGACGAAGCTGCGCACGTGGCCCAGGAAGCCGGAGGGCACTGGCGTCATGACGTCATTTGTCGCCAACGCTTTGAGCTTGTCCGCATTTCCGACCACGCGCGACACTCCGGGCATCGCCGCGAACGCCTGCGGTTCGAGCTCGGCTGCGCAGCCGGTGACCAGGATCCGCGCGTCCGGCCGCTGGCGGTGTGCGCGCCGGATCGCCTGGCGGGTCTGGCGCACCGCCTCGTTGGTGACGGCGCAGCTGTTGACGACGACCCAGTCCTCGTCCGCGGTCGCTGTCCGAGCGATCGTCTCGCTCTCCGCGAAATTGAGCCGGCAGCCCAGCGTAACCGTCTCGACGCTCACGCGAGCGCGTCCAGGTCGAGTTCGCCTTCAAACACGTGGGTCGCGCTGCCCCGCATCCGCACTTGCTCGCTAGGAGCCCAGGCGATTGTCAGCGATCCGCCCGGCATCGTGACCTTCACCGGCGACGTAATCCGCTTCGACTTGATCGCCGCGACCGCCGTGGCGCACGCGCCTGTGCCGCAGGCGAGGGTGAGGCCGGCTCCGCGCTCCCACGTTTTGAGGCGAATGCCGCCGCTGTCGACCTCAGCGACATTGACGTTGATCCGCTCAGGAAAAGCGGCGTCATTTTCGATGCCTGGACCGATTTCTTCGATCGGAATAGTATCCACATCGTCGATGAAAAACACCAGATGCGGGTTGCCGACGTTGAGCGCCATCGGGCTTTCGAGCCCGTCCCACGCCATCGGCAGCGCCGCGGTGTCCATCGCATAAGCGAGCGGGATCTCTTCCCAGCCGAAACGCGGCTCGCCGATGCTGACCTCGACCTCCGCGCCCAGGTCTTCGCCCTCGAGTAGGCCCCCGTCGCTGTCGATCCGCGTCGCCCCGGTGAGTTGGACCACGCAACGCGTCGCATTGCCGCAGCTTTCGACCTCGCCGCCGTCGCTGTTCCAGATTCGCATCCTGAGGTCGGCGCGCTCGCTCGGTTCGAGGACGATCAGCTGGTCGCAGCCGATGCCAGTGCGCCTGTCGGCAATGGCGCGCGCCAACGCCGGCGTGACGTCGAACGCCGTTTCGCGCGCGTCGACGATCACGAAATCATTGCCCAGGCCATGCATCTTGTGGAAGTGGCGCCGCATCGGCCGCGACTTAGGGAGCGGCCCGGCCCAAGTCCACCAGCCGAAGGCGATCCGAAATGCAAAGAGCCGCCACCGACGTCATGCAATCGATCCTCTTTTCGGCGGTGCTCGACGGGATCGCCGCACTCAAGCGCGCCTCGGGAGGCCTGCCGAACCAGTTGCTGCGCGACGTCCAGGCGATCCACCCCAACGTCACCTTCGCCGACCTGCCCAAAGACCTGCAGGAGGCGCTCGCCCAAAGCACGCGCGCGGCCTTCACCCAGCTGCTCAAGGAAGGCTATGCGGTCGGCCCGCGCCAGCAGGTGCAGCAGTCGCGTCCGCTCGACCGCGTGCCCGAGCGCCAGCGCGATCGGCCCGGCGACCGTCGCGGCCCCCCGCGTGGTCCGCGCCCCGAACGTCGCGGCCCCCCGCGCGGTGGCAAGCCGGGCGGGGGCAAACCGCGCGGTTGAACTTGTGCGTCGCTCCGGCTAAGCGCCGCAGCGTCCTAAGGACATACATCGATGTCAGCGCCCATGGGTGCCCGCCGGCCAACGAGGTTTCGTCCGCCGGCGCAATTTGCGTTGGGCATGCCCATATCGCGCTGATGTCGTTGAGGAGACTGGAATGTTCGACACTCTGAGCGATCGGCTCGGCAGCGTATTCGACCGGCTTCGCGGGCGCGGCGCGCTCAGCGAGGCCGACGTGCGCTCGGCCATGCGCGAGGTTCGCGTCGCGCTGCTCGAGGCTGACGTCGCGCTCCCGGTCGCTCGCGATTTTGTCGATCAGGTCACAGAGAAGGCCGTCGGGCAGGAGGTTTTGCGCTCGGTCACGCCGGGGCAGATGGTGGTCAAGCTCGTCCACGACGCGCTGGTCCAGACTTTGGGGTCTCAAACCGCCGAGCTCGAGCTCAACGTCAGCCCGCCTGCCGTCATCATGATGGTCGGGCTCCAGGGCTCCGGCAAGACGACGACGACGGCCAAGCTGGCCAAGCGCCTCGCCGAGCGCGAACACAAGAAGGTGCTGATGGCCTCGCTCGACGTTGCCCGGCCGGCCGCGCAGGAGCAGCTCGCGGTGCTCGGGCGCCAGGCCAATGTCGACACCTTGCCGATCGTCGCCGGCCAGCAGCCGGTCGATATCGCGAGGCGCGCGATCCAGTCAGCGCGGCTGCAGGCTTACGATGTCGTCCTGCTCGACACCGCCGGCCGGCTCCACGTCGACGATCAGCTGATGGCCGAGATGAAGGCGGTCGCGGCCGCCTCCGATCCGGCCGAGACCTTGCTCGTCGTCGATGCGCTAACCGGCCAGGACGCGGTCAACGTCGCCAAGGGCTTTGCCGCCGAGGTCGCCCTCAGCGGCGTGATCCTCACCCGGCTCGACGGCGACGCACGCGGCGGCGCGGCGCTTTCCATGCGCGCGGTCACCGGCAAGCCGATCAAATTCGCCGGCGTCGGCGAGGCGATCGACAAGCTCGAGGCTTTCCATCCAGAGCGCGTCGCCGGGCGGATCCTCGGCATGGGCGACGTCGTCAGCCTGGTCGAGCGCGCAGCCGAGACGATTCAGGTCGAGGAGGCCGAGAAGCTCGCCGCCAAGATGGCCAAGGGCAAGTTCGACCTCGACGATCTGTGGTCGCAGCTAAGGCAAATGCAGCGCATGGGCGGGCTCGGCGCGCTCGCCGGGATGATGCCCGGCCTCAAGGGCATGAAAGGCGCGATGGACAAGGCGGCCGACAGCAAGGCGCTGGTCCACATGGAAGCGATGCTCTCGTCGATGACTGCAAAAGAGCGCGCGAGGCCCGAGATCATCAACGCCAAGCGCAAGATTCGGGTCGCCAAGGGCAGCGGGACCACCGTTCAGGAGGTCAACAAGCTTTTGAAGATGCACCAGGAAATGGCGACTGCGATGAAGCGGCTGAAGAAGATGGGCGGCCTCGGCAAGCTTGCCGCGATGTTCAACAAGGGCGGTTTGGAGGGCGCGCTCGGCGGGATTGCACCACCCGGGGCGCTGCCGGCAGGGGGCCTTCCCGGACTCGGCGGCGCACAGCCGTTCAACCTTCCACCTGGTTTCGACAAGTTCACAAAGAAATAAACGAACGCACTGAAAGGAAATAAGAAATGGCACTAGCAATTCGCCTCACGCGGGGCGGGGCCAAGAAGCGGCCTTATTACCGCATCGTGGTCGCCGACAGCCGGTCTCCGCGCGACGGCCGCTTCATCGAGAAGCTCGGCACCTACAATCCGCTGCTGGCGAAGGATTTGCCCGAGCGGGTGAAGCTCGACGCCGAGCGCATCTCGCATTGGCTGAGCGTCGGCGCCCAGCCGTCGGACCGCGTGCTGCGCTTCCTCGACGCCGCCGGAATCCGCGAGCGGACGGCACGCAACAACCCGCAGAAGGCCGAGCCGGGCGAAAAGGCCAAGGAACGCGCCGAGCAGCGCGCGGCGAAGGAAACGGAGGCGGCCGAGGCCGCTGCCGCGCCCCAGGAAGAGCACGCTGCCGAGGCGCAGCAGGAAGAGGCCGAAGCCGTGATCGCGGAAGCGGTTGAGGAAGCGACCGCCGAGCCGACCCCGGAGGCCGAGCAGGTCGTCGAGGAGATCGCGGAACAGACCCCGCCGGTCGAAGCGGCCACCGAGGCCGAGGAAGTCGCCGAGGAGCAAGCGCCGGCTGACGCTGCGGATGTTCCGGCAGACGAGCCGGTGGCTCAGGAAGCCGCGGCCGAAGCCGACGCAGGCGAGGTTGCGCCGGAGGCCCCCGCAGAAGAGACCGTCGCCGAAGAGGCTTCAACGGAAGCCGAGGCCGGCGAGCAGGAAGTGCCCGAGGAGGCTCCGCCCGAGGCGCCTGTCGCGCCCGAGCCCGACACCGGGGAAGCTCCGGCCGAGGAAGCGGCGACGGACCAGCCCGATGCGACCGACAAGGGCGAATCGGCGCAGTTGGCGGCGGAAGGCGCCGACGATGTTCCTCCCCCGACCGAGGATTCGCCGCAGGCCGAAGAGGTCGCCGAGGCCGAGGAACCCAAGGCGTGACACGCCCCTCGACTAAGCTCGGGGCGAACGGTCCTTTGGGAAATTTCCCAACCCCCGTTCGTGCCGAGCGACGTCGAGGCACGTTGACCAGTGACTGAGCATCGAATCGCGCTCGCCGCGGTCGCCGGGGCGCATGGCATCAAGGGCGAGCTGCGGCTGAAGCTGTTCAGCGACAGCATCGCGAGCCTGTCGGGCCAGGACAAGCTATACGTTGGCGGCCTTGAGCGGCGCCTGCTCGGCATCCGCGAAGGCGGCAAGGCAGTCGTCGCCCGATTCGAGGGGATCGGCGACCGCGGCGCGGCGGAAGCGCTGCGCGGCCAGCTGGTCGAGATCGACCGCTCGGCCCTGCCGCCGCTCGACGACGGCGAATATTATCACTCCGACCTGATCGGTCTCGCCGCCGTCGACCGCGAGGGCAACGCAGTCGGCATCGTCGCTTCGGTCGAGAATTACGGGGCCGGCGACTTGCTCGAAATCGAGCTGAAAGACGGCAAGAGGTCGCTGATCCCTTTCAAGCCCGGAATTGCGGACCTGAAGGACCACGAGATCGTCATCGACCCCGAATTCCTCGCCTAGCTGCCGCTTTCGGCTTCCTGCATCTCCTCGATCGGCTCGCGCCAGCGCGGCTCCTTTTCGAAGAGGTCGTTGCGGACGGTCGTCGCCGCAACTCCGCCTTCGCCCATCGCATGGCTGATCTGGTCGAGGCCGATGACGACGTCGCCCGCGGCGTAGAGGCCGGGAACGCTGGTGCGCTGGTGGCTGTCTGTCTTGATACAGCTGTCGCCCGAAAGGTCCGCCCCGGCCATTTCGGCTAGCTGGATGTGGGTGTCCGAACCGAGCGCGGGATAGATGGTGTCGAAGGTGAAATGTCCGTCGGCGGTGTCGACCGTGATGCAATCCTTCGCGATCGCCACCGCCTGGGTCGGACCGTCGACGCACTCGATCCCGACATCCTTCAACTTCCGATAGTCGTCGGGCTTCAGCCGCATCGCCTTGTCGGGCGCGATCAGGGTCACGTCGGTAGTGTAGCTGCGCAGGAACATAGCCTCGGCGACGCCGTGGCTGTCGCTGCCGATCACCCCGACCTTCTTGTCTGTCACCTCGTAGCCGTCGCAGATCGGGCAATAGCGGATGAGCCCACGGGCGAGCGCGTCGTCGTGAAGCTCCTCGTCCATCGGCGGGCGGCGGTTGCTGACGCCGGTCGCGAGCAGGACGGTGCGCGCCGTCGCGCTGCCCGAACCCCAGGTCGCGGTGAACAGGCCGGTTTTCTTGTCGCGTTCGAGCTTGCTGACGAACTCGCTCTCGATCTTCGCTCCATATTTGCACGCCTGGTCGCGCATCCGCTCGAGCAGGTCGGTGCCTGCGATGCCGTCGGGAAATCCGGAGACGTTGCGCGTGCAAGGGATCCACGACGCGCGGCTCTTCCCGCCGTCGACCACCAGGATGTCGAGGTGGAAGCGCGCGAGGTAGATGGCCGCGGTAAGTCCAGCGGGTCCGCCGCCGACGATCAGGCAGTCGAGGATCGGCTCGTCCATGCGCAGCCCAATGGATTGTGATAGCGGCGGTTCCGTTATGCCCTTCCGAGCCACAGTCCTCACCCTCTACCCGGACATGTTCCCGGGGCCGCTGGGCGCGAGCCTGGCGGGACGAGCGCTTGAGGAGGGGATCTGGTCGCTTGAGACCATGAACATCCGTGACTTCGCCACGGACAAGCACCGCAGCGTAGACGATACGCCGGCCGGTGGCGGGGCGGGGATGGTGCTTCGTCCCGACGTGCTGGCGGCGGCGCTCGACAGCGTCGCCGATGGGCGCCCGATGCTCGCGCTGACTCCGCGTGGCGCGCCGCTAACGCAAGGCCGCGTCCGCGAACTGGCGGCGGGCGAGGGCGTGATCCTGCTGTCCGGCCGGTTCGAGGGATTCGACGAGCGGATATTCGAAGCGCGCCCCATCGAACCGGTCAGCGTCGGCGACTATGTCCTCTCGGGCGGCGAGCTCGGCGCGATGGTGATCCTCGATGCTTGCGTAAGGCTGCTCCCCGGGGTAATGGGCGCGGCCTCCAGCGGAGAGGAGGAGAGCTTCGATGAGGGGCTCCTGGAATATCCGCACTATACCCGGCCTGTTCAATGGGAAGGGCGCACGATCCCCGAAGTGCTGCGGTCGGGGGATCATGCGAAGATCGCGGCGTGGCGACATGCCCAAGCGGTCGAAGATACACGGCTAAGGCGGCCGGACCTGATCGAGCGCCACGGGGGCGCATCGCAGGCACCGCCCTCTGGCGCGCGGCGGGACAGTGAAGAGAAGAAGACATGAACCTGATCGAGACGCTCGAGCGCGAAGCCATTGACGCGCTGACCAAGGAAAAGCCCGTTCCCGAATTCCGCCCCGGCGACACGCTTCGTGTCGGCGTCAAGGTCATCGAGGGCGACCGCACCCGCGTGCAGAATTTCGAAGGCGTGTGCATCGCGCGCGCCAACAAAGGCGTCGGATCCAGCTTCACCGTCCGCAAGATCAGCTTCGGCGAGGGCGTCGAGCGCGTCTTCCCGCTCTATTCGCCGATCATCGATTCGATCGAAGTCGTGCGCCGCGGCGATGTCCGCCGGGCCAAGCTTTACTATCTGCGCGGGCTCACCGGTAAGGCCGCCCGCATCGCCGAGCGCCGCGACGTCCGCCGCGACGTCCCCGCTGCGCAGGTCGCCGAGGCCGAGGCCCCGGCAGCAGAGAAGGCGCCCAAGAAGGCCTCCAAGAAGGCCTGAGCCAGGTCCACCGCCTGTCTTGAAGATAGCCGCATAGCCGTTACGAACAGGGGATGCGTCTCCTGATCGTGGCGGCCGTGCCGCTCTTGCTCGCTGCCACTGCCGTGCCCGCACTTGCGCGCGACCTTCCAATCGAACGCGTCTTTTCCAGTCCATCCTTGAGCGGACCGACGCCGCGCAAGGCCAGGCTGTCGCCCGACGGCCGGTGGGTGACGCTGCTCAAGAACCGCGCCGACGACAAGGACCGGTTCGACCTGTGGGCGATCGACACCGCCACCGGTGCCGCCCGGACGCTCGTCAATTCGAAGACAATCGGCTCGGGCGGAGAGATTTCCGAAGAAGAGAAGATGCGGCGCGAGCGTGCCCGGATCGCCGGGACCAAGGGCATTACGGACTACGGGTGGGCGCCCGATTCCCGCTCGATCCTGGTGCCGATCGACGGCGATCTTTATCTCGCGACGCTCGACGGCAGCGTTCGCCGTCTGACCGAGACCGCTGCGACCGAGATCGACGCCAAGGTCTCCGAAACCGGCCGCTTCCTGTCCTTCCTTCGGGACCACAATCTCGTCGTCATGGACGCCGCCGGCGGCAGTGAGCGCGCGCTCACCAGCGACGGCGGCAAGACGCTGAGCTGGGGCGCCGCGGAATTCGCAGCTCAGGAAGAGCTTGGCCGCGACACCGGCTATTGGTGGTCGCCGGACGACCGTTACATCGCGGTCGCCCGGGTCGACGAGAGCCCGGTCGCGATCGTCAAGCGCGCGGCCATCGGCGCCTCGGGCACCGAGCTGATCGAGCAGCGCTACCCGGTTGCAGGGACCAGGAACGCGATCGTCGATTTGTACCTGCTGACTCCCGACGGCCAGTCGCGCGTGAAGGCCGACCTCGGCGGCGATCCCGACGTCTATCTCGCGCGCGTCGACTGGGCGAAGGACGGCCGTAGTCTTTACGTCCAGCGCCTCAGCCGCGACCAGAAGCGGCTCGACATGCTGCGCGTCGATCCGGCGACCGGGCGGTCCGCTTTGCTGTTCTCCGAAACCTCACCGACCTGGGTCAACCTCACCGACAATTTCAAGCCGCTCAAGGACGGAAGCCTGATCTGGTCGTCGGAGTGCAGCGGATATTCGCATCTCTATCGTTGGACCGGCGGCAAATGGGCCCAGCTGACGCGCGGCCAATGGGCGGTCGATGACGTCGCCGGAGTCGATGAGAAGGCGAAGCGCGTCTATTTCACCGGCACCGCGGAGACCCCGCTGGAGCAGCAGCTTTATTGGGTGCGCTACGACCGGCCCGGGGAACCGGCGCGGGTTACCGAGCGCGGATGGTCGAATAGTGCCGAGATGGACAAGGGCGCGACCCATGCGCTGATCACTCGCTCGAACCCCGGCCAGCCGAGCCAGACCTACCTTGCCGGTGCCGACGGACGCCGCCTGTCCTGGGTCGAGGAAAATGCGCTGAATGCCGCGCACCCGTATGCGCCGTATCTCGACAGCCATGTGCTGCCGACATTCGGGTCCCTGGTCGGGCCCGATGGATCGAAGCTTTATTACCGGATGCTCGCGCCGAAGCTCGAGCCCGGCAGGCGCTATCCCATCTATTTCTTCGTTTACGGCGGCCCGCACGGCCAGCAGGTGACCAACGCCTGGTACGGTCAGCTGCCACTTCACGAGGCGCTGGTGGACAAAGGCTGGATCGTCTTCACCATCGATAATCGCGGGACCAACCGGCGCGGGACGAAGTTCGAAAGCGCGGTCTATCGCTCGATGGGCGACGCCGAGGTGCAGGACCAGCTCGCGGGCGTCGACTGGCTCAAGCGCCAGCCCTTCGTCGATCCGGCCAAGATCGCGGTGCAGGGCTGGTCGTACGGTGGTTACATGACGCTGAAGCTGCTCGCGAAGGCACCGGGCGTGTTTGCGGCCGGTGTCGCCGTTGCGCCGGTGACGAAGTGGGAATTGTACGACACCGCTTACACCGAGCGGTATCTCGGCAATCCGGCGATCGATCCCGAGCCCTATCGAACCTCGGACGCGCTCGACGATGCGGTGAACATCCGCGATCCCCTGCTGCTGGTCCACGGAATGTCGGACGACAATGTGGTCTTCCAGAACAGCACCGAGCTCTACGCGAAGCTGCAGTCGGCCAAGCGGCCGTTCGAGATGATGGCCTACCCGGGCGCGACGCATGCGATCGCGGGCGAGGGGCCGCAGACGCACGTGTGGACGACGATCACGCGATTCCTCGACGACAAGGTGCTCGGCAAGCGCGATTAAGCGCTGCGTCGAGCTCTGCGGATCGCATCGCGGTCGATGAGCCGCGTGTAGAGGTGCCAGGTCGAGTAGCCGAGCCATGGCAGGACCACCGCCAACCCCAGGAACAAGGGAATCGAGCCGATCGCGAGCAAGGCGGTCACGGTCAGCCCCCAACGGACCATTTCGGGCTTGTTGGCATTGGCCGCGCGCCATGACGCCGAGACTGCATCGGCGGCGCTGACGTCGCGATCGACCAGCAGTGGCAGCGAGACGACGCTGAGCGCCAGCACCATCCAGGCGAAGGCGATCCCGACGAACCCGCCGATGACGATAAGCGCCCAGCCCCTGGGCGTCGTGAACACTAAAGTGAGGAAGCCCGGGATCGAGCCCGGCTCGGTCCAGCCGAACAGCGCGACGTAGAGCGTCCCCGCGGCGAGGATCCAGACGGCGAAGATCGCGAGCAGGAGCCCGACGACAATTCCAAGGTCATCGGCGGCGGGGCGCTTGCGAACGTCGAGGAAGTGCGACCAGTTGGAGGTCAGGCCCGCCTCGCGGCGCCGGGCGAGCTCGTAGAAGCCGACCGCGGCGACCGGCCCCAGAAGCCCGACTCCCGCGACGACCGGGAAGAAGAAAGGCAGCAACGGGCCGTTCAATGTGAACACCGCCGCGGCAAATCCGATCAGCGGGTAGAGCAGGCCAAGGAAGATGAGGTCGCCCCGCATCGCCATGAAATCGTCCCACCCGGCTTTGAGCGAGGCGTTGAGATCCTGGACGCCGACCTTGCGCACCGGGATTTTGGCGGAACGAGCCGAAGCCGGAGCCGTCGCCATGACTTCTCTCCTTACGGTCGCGGCGCGAGGCGCCTGGAGCGGCGGCTATAGCAGAGGGGCCGGGCGGGTCACAGCCAGACGCGCGTCAGTGTCACCGTTTCGTCGGGGACATATTGCGGCCGGGCGAATTTCGGCCGCGCGCGCACCAGCTTCTGGGCGCCCTGCGGCAGTCCGTGGCGAGCGCCGACCAGCGTGAACTCGACCGGATCGGAATCGCCGAACATGATGGTGAGGGTTGCTCCGTCGCAACCGCGACCGAAACAGGCGATCGAGGATCTACCCTCGGCGGTTTTATCGAACGGGCGGACGAAGCCGCCGATTCCTGCCGCGCGGATGTTGGCTCCTTCGGGCGCAACCAGCGTGATGCTGTCGGCGCCGTTGCTGTGCAGCAGGATCGTTCTGGTGCGCGGCTTGCCTTGCTCGATTGCAATCGGATCGGCGACGGGCATGGCGGCAGGCGGCTTGATCCCGGGAATCGGCGGCGCCTTGGTCAGCCACCGCATCCGTTCGCTGTAAGGCAGTTTGCGCCGCTCCCAGAAAGCGCGCGGTCCGAATCCGCTGGGCAATGGCGCGCCGTCGTTGAGTACCGCCCAATAGGATTTGTTCGCGGTCGTATCGGTGATGTGCTCGATCGCGAAGCGCTGCTGGCGGTCGGCGGAATAGGCCGGGGCGGCCGCCGATGCGCTCCACAGCGCCAGTGCCGCGGCCCCGCTCAGCATCGCCGCCCTTCGCGGGCCAGCCGAGTCGATCAGCGGCTTGGCCTCGATCAGGGCGGGAAGGATGATCAGCGACGCCAAAGGCGCGAACAGCCACATCGGGCCCTGGCTGATGAGCTCCTCGAGCAGCGCGAGCAGCGCGCCCCACGTCAAATAGAGGAAGGCGATCGCAAGGAGCGCCGCGACCGCTTCAGATCGCGCCCAGAATCGCTTCGCGGCGACGCCGATGAGGACGATGAGCGGCGGAAAGATAAAATAGACGATCCCGCCTGGAGCGAAGAGCCCGATGGCCCCGCCGAACAGGAGGAACATCAGCCAGTAACCGGCCCTGAGCTGAGCGACCTGGGTGAGACGCCCAAGCCTGGCGATCAGCATTGCACCGACGAAGATCACCGATGCGTAGGTCGCAAGATGAGTCCAAATCGGGAAGGCCCGCCAGAACATGCCGGGACGAGCGAAGCCGATCAGGGTGACCGCGGCCCAGGCCGCCGCCGCGGACAGCAACGCCGTGCCGGCGAAGATGAGGGCAGATTTGACGATCCCGCCGCGCCGCCACGCCAGCCAGCCGAACGCAAACAGGAGGACCGCAAGCAGCGCCGCGCCTGCCGCAAGCGGGAGCGCAATCAGCATCCGCCCGGATAGGTCCATGAAAATCCGGTTGCCGTCTCCTCGCGGCGCAGGTCCGGCAGTCAGCGCTTCGGCCAGTGCCAGTGTCTGGTCGCCCATGTGCTGGAGCGTCCGGTGATCGAGCGCGGCGAGGTCGTCGCCGGGGCTGTGATAGCGGGTCTCGTTGCCGATCGGGGCGATGTTGAGCGTCAGCCAGCCGCGTTCATCGAAGCTGTTCACGTCGGTATAATTGGGCATCAGCCGGTAGACGTCGGTCGACAGCGAATTGGCGACGGGATGCGCCGCGGCGCGTGCGAACAGCGCCGACCGGCGCGGCGTTCGGGCGGCTGGTCTCGAACATGTTGGCCGGGCCGCGCACGCCGCGCGCCTCGAGGTTGATGAGGCTGTCGACGTTGCGGCTGAGCGGGTCGGCGAGGAAGGCGCGCGCGCCGACCAGACCCAGTTCCTCGCCCTCGTTGAACAGCAGGATCACCGGGCGCTTGAGCGGGCGGTCTTTCAGCATCGCAGGCGACCTCGAGCAGGGTCGCGACGCCCATCCCGTCGTCGCCTGCGCCCGGCCCGACGGCGAGCTGTCGTAATGCGCGTTGAGCAGCACAACTTTGCCGTTCGGTGGGCCGATGAACCGCGATGACGTTGCGGACCCGCGCGCAGCTCACGCCGCGCGCCTTGAACAGGGCATTGCAGGCGATCTGGTCGCGAACGATCGGCCTGCAGCCCCATCGACGCGCAGCTGCGATCACGATCTTGTCGCGAACGATATCGCCGGCGGGGGTGTCGGCGGGATGGGGACGCTGGTCGCCAAGCACGAATGCGAGCCGCGAGGCCGCGCGCTGGGCGCTGAACTGGCCGGCGGCATTGTCCGCGACGGACAGGCGGAAGCTCGACCAGCAGCGCTTTGGCGGCCATCGCGCCGAGCAGCGCGGCGAGGACCAGAGCAAGCCAGACTAACGGTCGGCGCATGCTCTCCCCCAAAGCAAAAGGCCTTGGCGCTCGCGAGGCGCGAAGCCATATCGCTTTCGCCCGGCCGATGCGATAGGCGCGCCGGCTAGGCTCAGCGGAGAGTCGAATGATGGGCTACCGGGTCGCGGTTGTCGGTGCGACGGGCAATGTCGGGCGCGAGATGCTGAGCATCCTCGCCGAGCGGCAATTCCCGCTGGACGAAGTCGCCGCGGTCGCCTCCGCGCGCTCGACCGGCGACGTGATCGACTTCGGCGACAGCGGCAAGACGCTCAAGGTCCAGAACCTCGAGCATTTCGACTTTTCGGGCTGGGACATCGCATTGTTCGCGGCCGGCTCGGCGGTGTCGAAGGAGCATGCGCCGCGCGCCGCCGCGGCGGGCTGCACGGTGATCGACAACAGCTCGCTCTACCGGATGGACCCGGACGTGCCGCTGATCGTGCCCGAAGTGAATTCCGAAGCGATCGCCGGCTATCGCAAGAAGAACATCATCGCCAACCCCAATTGCTCGACGGCGCAGCTGGTGGTGGCGCTGAAGCCGCTGCACGATGCCGCGAAGATCAAGCGCGTCGTCGTCGCCACCTACCAGTCGGTCTCGGGCACGGGCAAAGCGGGCATGGACGAGCTGTTCGAACAGTCGCGCAACATCTTCGTCGGCGATTCCACCGAGCCCAGCGTCTATCCCAAGCAGATCGCGTTCAACGTGATCCCCCAGGCCGGCGATTTCCTCGACGACGGATCGACCACCGAGGAATGGAAGCTGGTGGTCGAGACCAAGAAGATCCTCGATCCGAAGATCAAGCTGTCGGCGACCTGCGTCCGGGTGCCGGTGTTCGTCGGCCACAGCGAGGCGGTGAATATCGAGTTCGAGAACGAAATCTCGGCCGACGAGGCGCGCGCGATCCTGCGCGAGGCGCCGGGCGTGATGGTCGTCGATAAGCGCGAGGCCGGCGGCTACGTGACCCCGGTCGAGTGCGTCGGCGATTATGCGACCTACGTCAGCCGCATCCGCGAGGATTCGACCGTCGACAACGGGCTGAGCCTGTGGGTGGTCAGCGACAATCTGCGCAAGGGCGCGGCGCTGAACGCGGTCCAGATCGCCGAGCTGCTCGGCCGCAAGCATCTCAAGAAAGCGGCTTAGCCTAGGGCTTGTCGCTCCAGCAGCGCAGCAAATTCTGCTCGATCAGCTGCAGCCGGGCGTGATTGTGCGGGTCCATTTTCGAGCCTTCGAGTGCTCCGACTTCGCGCAACTCGTACAGTAGATTGCGCCGGAACGGGTCCTGGATCCGGCTCTGGATGAAGGTGATCGCGACCAGCCGCTCGCCGCGGGTCACCGGCAAGACCTGATGCAAGGTGTCCGAGGGATAGAGGATCGCCTCGCCGGCCTTGAGCTTGAACGTCAGATCGGCGTCCCCGCTCCGCACGTGAAGCTCGCCGCCGTCATAGTCAGCCGGATCATTGAGGAATACAGTGCAGGAAATATCGCTGCGGATCGTCGCGCCGGGAAGCGGGATGAAGGCGGAGTCGGCGTGCGCGCCATACTCCATCCCGGGCTTGTACCTGGCCATCATCGGCGCCGCCATTGCGACCGGGAAGGCGAAGTCGATGAACTCGGGCGAGCGGGTCAGCGCCTGTTTGAGCAGCTCGGCGCTCTGCTTGTAGGCGGCTGGCTCGTGCAGCTGCTCGTTCTTTTTGGCCGTGCTCCGCGGATTGGAAATCTTGCCGTCGACGAACGTCGCCTCGGCCGCGATCCCGCGGCACTGGGCAATCTCGGCGTCGGTCAGGACTTGAAGAATCCGGTACATCAACCCTCCCAGGCCGGCGCCGCCGCGCTGGACATGCGGCTATCTAGCCTTGCAAAGCACCCGTCACCAAGGGAGGTGAGTCATGGCCGAGGAAATGACCGGCGGCTGCGCCTGCGGGCGGGTTCGCTACGCCGCCGCGATCGCACGACGACGAAGCCTATCTGTGCCACTGCCGGATGTGCCAGCGCGCGACCGGATCGGTCTCGATCGCGTTCAAGAACGTGAAGGACAGGCGGACGTCGCCTGGGCGAGCGAGCCCGACTGGTACGACAGTTCGCCGATCGCCGCAGCGCCCGTATTGCCGCGAATGCGGTACGTCGCTCGGCTTCCGGTTCAAGGACGGCAGCGAGAATATGGACCTGACCGTCGCCTCGTTCGACGATCCGTCGCGGTTCAAGCCCAAGCATCATTTCGGCGCGGAGAGCATGCACCGCGCCTGGCTCAACACCGAAGGCCTGCCCGAGAAGCGCACGCAGGATCACCAGAAGCTGGTCGACAAATGGGTCGAGGCGACCGGCGAGTTTCCGGGGTGAGCGAGCCGCCGCAGACGCATTTTTGGACCGCGTCGGACGGGGTCGAGCTTGCCTATCACGAGCTGGGGGAGGGCAGGCCGGTGATCCTGCTCCACGGCCTGTTCTCCGACGCCAACATGAACTGGATCAAGTTCGGCAACGCCGAACGATCGCGGCCGCGGGCTTTCGCGTGATCATGCCCGACCTTCGCGCCCACGGCCTCAGCGGCAAGCCGCATGAGCCGGAACATTATCCCAAGGGAATCCTGGCTCGCGATCTGAAGGAGTTGGTCGCGCATCTCGGCGCTCGACGAGTTCGATCTCGGCGGTTTCTCGCTGGGAGCGCGCACGACGGTCGAGGCGGTGGGCGAAGGCTTGAGGCCGCGCCGCGCGATCCTCGGCGGCGCGGGTCTCGAAGGCCTGCAGAACTGGAAGCGCCGCAAGACCTTCTTCCTCGAGGCGATCGAGATGTTCGATCACGTCCAGCGCGGCGACCCGCACTGGCTCGCGATCCAGTTCATGAAGAGCCAGAACGTCGACCGCGTCGCCGCCGCTCAGCTCCTCGAGAGCTTCGAGGACGCGTTCATGGACTGGCTCGAGGCTTTCACCATGCCGACGCTGGTCGTGTGCGGCAGCGAGGACCAGGACAATGGCTCGGCGGCGGAGCTCGCGGTGGCCCTGCCCAACGCGACCTACGCCGAGATTCCCGGGACGCACATGAGCAGCATCACCAAGCCCCAGTTTGGCGAGGCGATCGCGCAGCTTTCTGACCGGCTGAACTAGCCGGTGCGGCGCCGTCCTGAGCGCGTTCCGCGCGGGCCGTGTTGATGAGGCAGGGCGGGATCGTGCTGCCGGTCTGCGCCGGTAGACTTCGTCCGACGGTTTCGCAATCTCGCTGCCTGCCGCTTCGAGCGGTGCGGACCATTCGCCGATCTGGTCGCTGATCTGCCCGAGCTGATCGCTGATCTGCGCGCGCTTGGACCACAGGAACAGCCCGGCCGCGGCGGCGCCGGCGGCTGCGGCGACCGCGGCGACCGGGCGCTCGCGCGCCATGTCGAGAGATGCGCCGTTCGAGACGGTTGCGGCTCGCGATCGTTCTTCTTGGCCATGATTCTCTCCTGCCATGGTTGCTTTCAGTCAATTAAACTACTGAAAGCGCTCGCCGTTTCGCCCAAGCGGCGAGGAGAGGCGAGGCCTGCGGCGAGAGCGGTCAGGCGGTCGCCAGTTGGTCGAGCATATTTTCGGCGCTCGACGCGCGATATTCGCCCGGCGCCTCGACATTGAGCTGCTCGACGACGCCGTCGTTGACGATCATCGAATAGCGCTGGGAGCGCTTGCCCATGCCGAACTTGGCTGCCGTCCATGGTCGAGCCCGACCGCCTCGGCGAAAGTCGCCGTTGCCGTCGGCGAGCATGGTGATGTCCTCGCGACCCGTCGCGCTTGCCCCAGGCGCCCATGACGAACGGGTCGTTGACCGAAATGCAGGCGATCTCGTCGATGCCCTTGGCCTTTGAGCTCGCCGGCCTTGTCGACATAGGACGGCAGGTGGCGCGCCGAGCAGGTCGGCGTGAACGCGCCCGGCACCGCGAACAGCGCGACCCTCTTGCCGGCGAAATATTCGCCGCTGGTGGTCGGCTTCGGGCCGTCGGCCGTGGCGATGGCCAGCGGAACGTCGGGAAGGCGGTCGCCGACTTGGATGGTCATGAGAATGTCTCCTCGGGTCTGGGTTGAAGCGGCAGATAGGCTCGGCCGTGACGGCTGTCCTCAAGGCTTGCCCGCCGCGGCCGCGCGGCCATTGTCGCTCAGTGATGGACGAGCCGCGCTTTCCTGTCCGGCAAGCTGCTGCTGGCGATGCCGGGAATGGCCGATCCGCGCTTCGAGCGGGCGGTGATCGCGCTCTGCGTCCATGACGAGAACGGCGCCGTCGGGGTCGGCATCGGCCACAAGCGCGCCGGGATCAGCTTCCGCGGACTGCTCCAGCAGCTCGACATCGATCCGGGCGAGGCGCCCGATTGCGCGGTCCATCACGGCGGGCCGGTCGAGCCGGGCAGGGGCTTCGTCCTCCACTCGACCGACTGGGGCGGGCAGGACACGCTTCACGTCAACGGCGCCAACGGGCGAGCTGTGCGCGATGACCGGCACGATCGACGTGCTGAAGGCGATCGCCGAGGGCCGGGGCCCGTCGCAATGGATCGTCGCGCTCGGCTATGCCGGCTGGGGCGAGGGCCAGCTCGACGAGGAAATGACCCGCCACGGCTGGTTCGCGGCCGACGGCGACCAGACGATCCTGTTCGACACGCCGACCGACGAGCGCTGGGCGGCGGCGTTCAAGGCGGAAGGCATCGACCCGCGGCTGCTCGCGAGCGAGACCGGCGCCGCCTGACGTCAACATATAAAGAATTCTTTATATTTGCTTTTGCGCTGCGGCGCGGCTAACGGCGGCAGCGCCGCTCGCGCGCGAGCGCGCCATCAATACAATCGGAGAATCTCGACGTGGCGACGCAGGCTGAAACCCGTTTCAACGACTATGTCGTCAAGGACCTCGGCCTTGCCGATTTCGGCCGCAAGGAAATCGAGATCGCCGAGACCGAGATGCCGGGCCTGATGGCGCTGCGCGAGGAATTCGGCGCGTCGAAGCCGCTGAAGGGCGCGCGCATCACCGGCTCGCTGCACATGACGATCCAGACCGCGGTGCTGATCGAGACGCTGACCGAGCTCGGCGCCGAGGTCCGCTGGGCATCGTGCAACATCTTCTCGACCCAGGACCATGCCGCCGCGGCGATCGCCGCGCGCGGCATTCCGGTGTTCGCGATCAAGGGCGAGACGCTCGAGGAATATTGGGACTATGTCGTCGCGCATCTTCGACTGGGGCCAGGACACGACCTGCAACATGATCCTCGACGACGGCGGCGACGCGACCATGTTCGCGCTGTGGGGCGCGCCGCGTCGAGGCGGGCGAGGCAGCTGTTCGACGCCGTCGAACGAGGAAGAGGAGATCTTCGCCGCGACGCTGAAGCGCTTCCTCGCCGAGCGTCCGGGCTATCTCACCAAGACGGTCGAGACGATCAAGGGCGTGTCGCGAAGAGACGACCACCGGCGTCCACCGCCTCTACGAGCTCGCCAAGACAGGGCAAGCTCCCGTTCCCGGCGATCAACGTCAACGACAGCGTCACCAAGTCGAAGTTCGACAATCTCTACGGCTGCAAGGAAAGCCTGGTCGACGCCATCCGCCGCGCCACCGACGTGATGCTCGCCGGCAAGGTCGCCTGCGTCGCCGGCTTCGGCGATGTCGGCAAGGGCTCGGCGCGCAGTCGCTGCGCAACGGCGGCGCGCGCGTGCTCGTGACCGAGGTCGACCCGATCTGCGCGCTGCAGGCGGCGATGGAGGGCTATGAGGTCGTGACGATGGAGGAGGCCGCGCCGCGCGCCGACATCTTCGTCACCGCGACCGGCAACATGGACGTCATCACGCTCGACCACATGCGGGCGATGAAGAACATGGCGATCGTCTGCAACATCGGCCACTTCGACAGCGAGATCCAGATCGGCGCGCTGGCCAACATGAAGTGGACCGAGATCAAGCCGCAGGTCGACGAGGTCGAGTTCCCCGACGGCAAGAAGATCATCGTCCTGTCGCAAGGGCCGCCTGGTGAACCTCGGCAACGCCACCGGCCACCCGAGCTTCGTCATGAGCTCGAGCTTCACCAACCAGGTGCTGGCGCAGATCGAGCTGTGGACCGGCGGCGACAAGTACAAGAACGACGTCTACGTCCTGCCCAAGCATCTCGACGAGAAGGTCGCCGCGCTCCACCTCGACAAGCTCGGCGTGAAGCTGACCGAGCTCAGCGACAAGCAGGCGGCCTATATCGGCGTGTCGCCCGAAGGCCCGTTCAAGCCCGACCATTACCGCTACTGATCAGGCGTCGGCGAGGGGGCCGAGCGCTTCGCGCAGCGGGCCGAGCCAGGGCTCGTAGGGCTTCCAGGTGCCGATCCCGGAGCGATTGAGCGGGCGCCGCACCTGCTCGGCGCTGGGCGTGCGCACCGACACGATCGGACTCGTAGAAGCGCAGCAGCGGATTCGTCCCACTCCAGGCCCGAGATGATCGAGGCAGGCGCAGGACCGGCTTCGGATCGTCGATCAGTTCCTCGTAGCGGATCGAGAGCAGGAAGTCGGGCGCGATCGCGGTGCAGATGATCCATCAGCCGCACATAGTCGACGTAGCAGCGGCCGATATTGTGAAGATCGAAAGACGAGGCGTGAGCGCGCGAAAAATGATGAATGTAGTTGGAGAAGCAGCAATCCATCGCGTTGCGGCGGATTTCGATGAAGCGCGCCTGCGGCAGGATTTCGCGGATGAACAGGACGTCGCTCCAGTTCATCGGCATCTTGTCGACGAAGTAGCGAGTGTCGCTGCGCAGATGCAGCCCTGCCCGGTGCATATAATCCTGCGCCAAGCAGCTCGCTTCTGCTCGGTTGTCAGTTGCTGGATCAACTCCGGAACCTCGGATCGGACCGGCGGCGCGTGTGCAGTCTCGAGCGCCGACCGAAGAGCGCGCGGATGTAAGGCAACTCCCCGACCGCCTCGATGTCGTCGGATGCTGGTCGAGCATCTGTTCGAGCAAGGTCGAGCCCGACCGCGGCATGCTGATCACGAAGATCGGAATCGGTCCGTCCGGCCGGACCGCAGCCTGCCGAGCCGCCTTGGCCGGACCGAGCAGTGCGGATGAAGTCGTCGACTTCCCTCGTGACCGCGTTCGGATCATATTTGACGGCCTCGCCTTCGATGCGATTGCCTTCCTGATAGTGCGCGAAGGCGCGCTCATATTCTCCTGCGGTCGTGCCAGTGCGCGGCCTAGCGCGAAGTGCAACGGGCCGACGTTGAGGACGTCGACTGCGATTTTGAGCGCCTCCTCCATGCGCTCCGATGTCGTTGTCGGTGAGGATTTTGGACTTGATGTTGGCAATTCCCCACCAGGCCTCGCCGTATTCGGCGTCAATCTCCGTTACCTGCCGATAGGCGGTAACCGCCTCATCCGTCCGGCCAGCCGCTCGGAGGGCTGTGGCCGTAAGCGATCCAATGCCGCGCCACATCCGGCTCGCGCTCGAGCAATGCGCGGTAAACCTCGAGCGACTCCTCTGTCTTGCCGAGCAGATTGAGGATTGTTGCCCTAAGTGCGGTGTACTGGGGATCGGACGTGGCCTGCTCGAGCTCGTCATAAGCTTGCAGCGCCTCCGCCAGCCGATGTTGATTGTGCAGCGCGGATGCAAGCTCGTGCTTGATCTGCGTGTTAACCAGCCCGAGCGCCATCGCTCGCCTGAGGAACTGCTCGGCCTGCACCAAAGCGCCGGTCTTCAGCGCGATTGCGCCAAGCATTGCCAAGCCCCGCGGCTCGTCACGGTTCTCGCGCAAGATGCTGGATCACGCGCTGTGCGGCGGCGTCGAACTGTACCCGCATCGAAATCGCGCTGCGCTTCGCTTAGCCGGGGGAAGGCGGATAAGCCGACGTTGATTGGCGTTCCCTTCGAGCGAATGTCACTCATAGCCGAGCAACTTCCGAAGCCCGGGCGCCGCATAGTCGACCAGATGCCGGTGCCGCTCGGGCAGGGAGTCCGGCAGTTCGATCCGAACGCCGGTCAAGTTCTCGCGCGCAGTGCCGCTATGCTTGCGATCGGCGCCAACCGCGACCCGTTCGCGCCAGTTCGCCGGGACTGGCGAAATGCCGCACGCCTCGAACAGGTCGTCGAAGAAAACGCCGGCCTCCTCGCTTTCGAGATTGCGGACGTGACGCACGAGGTCTTCGTAGCGAACGGCGTGAACGTCCGACGATCCAAGCCAGGCGGCGACATTGAGGTCGTACATGTCGGCGAGCTTCGGCGCCTTGGTGTGGATTCCGAAGATCATCAGCGACAGGAGTTCGTCGACTGACAGCTTGCCATCCTTGAGAAAGTCGACGTTTCCGTCGAACTCGTCTGACAGGAAGAAGCGCGCACGGGCCAGCACCCAGTCGTACGGGTCGCGATAGAGCAGGATCTTGCGAACGCCCGCGAGCTCGATCGCCGACGCGTCGGAGAAGAACAGATGACCGAACTGAAGAAATTGCGGCTGGCATCGAATGCAACGAGATGCTCCTGCAGGTTCCCCCACTGGATGAATTGCGTCGCGATATTGCTGCTCGATCGGCACGAACATCCGAGGATGTTTTTGAGCAAGTGGGTGCCGCTCTTGGGGATGCTGTTGAGGAACAGCGGCGCGTTCAGCGGCGTGGGCGCAAACCGCGCGACCTCGGCGTCGAGCGTGTCCGCCTTGAGCTTGATATGTGCCATTGCCGCGGAGCGTTAACCACTTGAAAGGCGTAATAAAAGGGGCGGCGGTTTCCCGCCGCCCCTGATTGCAGTCACGACCTTCGTCAGAACTTCTTGCTGATGTTGAAGAAGACTCGCCGGCCGAGGAAATCGTACTGCGAAGTCGCCACAACTGGGCCGATCAGCGATGGGACGCCGGCGCCGCCAATTGTACTGACCCTCGGCGGCTTCGTGTCGAAGATGTTCCGTACGCCGAGCGTCGCTTCGAGGCCGAGCCTCTTCAGGCTCTTGGTCACCGAGACCGCGTGATACCAGGTCGTCGGCACCGTCAGCTTCACGCAATAGTCGCCCCATATCGGCGACGGATTGGCTTCGTGGCAGAGCGACCCGCCGTGGCGGTCCTTGTAAAACTTTTCGTTCGAGGCCCTGCCGTACAGCTCGGTGCCCCAGAAGAAAGTCCAGTCGTCCCGCGTTTTCCAGGTGAGGTTGATGTCGGCAACGAATTTGGGGTCCCCGATAAGGCCATTGTTGTTGGTCTCGACATCGCGGAAGACGGCGATCTTATCCATCAACTGGTACGTAGCGTTGCCGAGCAATGTTAGGCTGCCCAGACGCCCCAGATTGTGCTGGACCAACGCCGTGAAATCGAGGCCGCAATTCTTCTGGCTCGAAACATTGATGTAATTATCAAAGACGTTGGTGAGCGCGAATGGATCGCTTCCAAAAGCGCCGCGATGAACAGGCTGCACAGCGGATCGGTCGGGAACGAGTTCGAATCATAGCAGCCGAACACGATATTCCGTGGGCCCAGCTGCGCGACCTCGTTCTTCACTTCGATGTTGAAATAATCGACCGCAAGGCTCAGGCGCGTCTTCGGCAGAAAAGCGAAGCGTGGCGTCAGGATGACGCTGGCCGTTTTCGCGATCGACGTTTCCGGATCGAGTAGCCCGATGCCGCCCTGGGAATGGGACGTCGCGGTGATCGCTGCCGCCGCCATAGTCGAGCCCGAAGCCCTGTGAGCGGCAGTTGTCGAAGATGCGCTGGCTGATGTTACCCTGCGCCAGGTTGAACGCGAGTTGACGCACGGATCGTTTGTTCGTGCGCTTACGAAGCTGGTCTCGTCCGCCTTGAACTCCTCGAACAGAGCGGGAGCGCGGAACGACGTACCATAAGTTCCGCGGAAACGGAGCCAATCGGTGACTGCCCAGTTGGCGCCGAGCTTGTAGGTAAAATTGCCATTGTCCTTGTCGGTAAGTCCGTCGCTGGCGCGGACATTCTCGACGTTCGTGAAGCGCACCGCTCCCGAGAGTGAAAGGTCCTTGAAGAACGGCCGATCCTTGGCGAGCGGTATCTGGATTTCTCCAAACGCTTCTTTGGTAAGCGAATGCCCGGCCGTGACGCCTCCGGCGCTTGAGCCCCACGCATTGCCTGCAAGAGTGATTTCGCCTGGCGTATCGTTGATACTGTCCCGCCGAACCGTGACTGCCGAGCGCAACACCGACCGGGCCCGCGGGCATCTGGGCCAAAGTTCCGTTGATCGAAGCTTCGCCCGATACCTGCTTGTAGATCGTCTTGCCCTGTTCCCAATCGAACAGGAAGTCGGCTTGCTCCGGGGTGAAATGTCCAAACAGGAAGTTCGGGTCGGTCCAGGGCAGGTCGATGCATTGCTTGTGCGAGACCGGCAGCACGGTGCCGACGCACGACGCTGTCTGGAAAGCCTGCAAGTCGTACATGTCCTGCAGGATCTGTTCGCTGCTGTATGTGCCCTTGTTGTGGCTGTACTGGACGTAGGCGTCGTACGACCAGCCCTTGAGGAAGCCGCCGAAGTCGCCGCGAATACCGCCGACGCCCCGCCAATAATCAACCTTCTGGCTCGAATCCGAACCCGGTTGGTGACCGCGGTCGGGCTGAGCAGGTTCAGCCCGGTCCAGCCATTGGCCCAAATGCTTCCGCCCTGGCCTGGGGCCGGAGGAAGATAGGTTTCGCCCGTGGGATCACTCGGATCAGGGCAGGAGAAAAAGGCGCAATAGCTGCCGGACGAAGTATAGCCGAAGGTCCAGAATTGCCGCCAGCCATTCTGATAGGTCTTGCGGCGGTTTGCCAGGAACTCGCCGTACAGCTCGATATTGTCGGTCAGCTCATAAGACGCGTCGGCGTAGACCGTGTACCGCGACGTTTTCGGGATGATCGTTTGCTCGCTCGCGAACGGATTGAAGTCGTCCTGCACACCTCGCGACAGCGGATCGTAGCCCGTCGGCAACCAGCCCGGAGGCGCACCGAAGCAGGAAATGACCCCGCAGCCGCTGAAATTCGGCAATCCGAAGGGGTTGCTGGGGAAATATTGGACCAAATTGACTCCCCCAATATTCGCCTTGGGGATGCCCGGGATGTTGAGATTTCCCGGCAAACCATTGAAATAATTATATTCGAAGTCGTAGGTCCAGACCTGGCCCACCGGCAGGTCCTCGCAGTGGAACTTGCCGGTGCGCGGATCGATCACGTCGGCGCGGCCGCCGCCATTGTGGTTAAAGACGTACGCTTCGGGGCAGTTGAGATATTTGCGGTCGCCGCGCGCCAGCTCCTGCTGTTTGAAATAGTCGAGCGCGACCATGATGTGCCCGCGGTCGAAGGTTTTGCCCCACAGGAGGCTGATGTCGTATTGCGCTCCGGCAGAATAGCGCCCGTGAGGATTGTACGTGGTGCCGTAATTGGTTTGCTTGCCTCCATAAGACCCGTTGATCGGGATATTGCCGAACGCTCGATCTGGAAGCCGTTGAAGTCGGTCTTGGTGATCAGATTGACCACGCCCGCGACCGCGTCCGAGCCGTAGATCGACGAGGCGCCGGTCTTGAGGATGTCGACCTGCTTGACGATCGACTGCGGAAGGACGTTGAGGTCGAACGACGACACGCCGCCGCGGGTGCCGGCCGGGCCGGCGCGCCGGCCGTTGAGCAGCACGAGCGTGCGGTTGGCGCCGAGGCCGCGAAGGTCGATGGTCTGCGCGCCCGGTCCGCCGTTGGTGACGAAGTTGGACGAGATCGCCGAGGTGATCTGGGTCGAGCCGGCGGCGATCGGCGACGATTGCAGCGTCTCGGCGAGGCTCAGCTTGCCTTCGCGCTGGGCAGTCGCCGGATCGATCCGGGAGACCGGGTCGGGGCTGGTGAATTCGGGTGACCGGATGCGGGTGCCGGTGACGACGATCTCGTTCGGATTGCGGGTTACCGCGGTGTCGCCTTCGCTGGCGACGCTGGTTGCCGGGGGCGGTGTCGCTATGGTGGTCGCCGGAGGCGCGTTCTGGTCAACCGGGGGCGCGGGAGGCTGGTTCGCGGGTTGCGCCAGGGCCGGAGTGGCGGCGAGCAACGCACTGGCCGACGCGCTCGCAAGGAGGCCTATACGAAAAAGCCCGCTGCCGCGGTTTGATTGACCCATGTTTTAGCTCCCCAAGAATCGAGCACGCCCCGTTTCCGGAGGGCATTATGAACAGACTGCAGCCTTGCTGCGCCCAGCCCTGTCAATCACCCTTCTGGAGCCACGGCGTTCTGCCCCGCAGACGCAGAATTTAGGTCGCCTGTGTCACATCCAAGCAACAATAATGCGCCTGATTCCCCATCCTCCCCCATTCGTCGTCTTCTGATCGACACCGACTCATGCGCCGCATGAAAGCTCGAGATGACTGCCGATCCCGGCAAAAACCTGTGCGAACCCATGCGCTTCCCGCCCTTTCTTTTGGGCATGGCTTGGCCCTATGGAATTGCCTTTAGGGGGTGGCGCGGCAACCATGGGCGCGATGAGCGCAATCAGCCTGGCGATCAGTGCGCTGGCTCTGCTGTGGCTCGTCATCGCCGCAGCGGTCGCGATCCTTGCCGCCCGACGTTTCCGGCTGGCCGAGACGGTCCTTGGCGCGGCGCGGGCCAATGCCGCCCTGCTCGAGGCGACGCCGGCGCGGCCGTTCCTTGTTCGCCCCGGCCAGCGGATCGAGGTCGATGCCCATTTGCTGCGTGACCTCGGATTGCGCTCCGCGGTGCGCCTCGATGACCTGGCAACGAGCGACGGCGGGATCGCCGAGGAGGATCTCGACGCTTTGACCGCCGAAGTCGAGACTGCGCGCACTTCGGCGGGACGCGTTTCGCTCAAGGTTCGGGCGAGGGATTCGGGCCGGGTGTTCGAAGTCCGCGGCGGCCCGGCTCCGCCGCCCGAGCCGCCGGGCACCCTGCTGCTGTGGTTCTTCGACACCAGCACGGGCGAAGAGGAACGGGCCAAGCTCGCGCTCCGCTTGCGCCAGACCGAGGGCGCGCTCGATTCCCTCACCCATCTGATCGAAGCCGCGCCGTTCCCGATGTGGTATCGCGGGCCCGACCTCAAGCTCGGCCTGGTCAACAGCGCCTTCGTCGAGGCGGTCGAAGGCCGCGACGCCGCCGACGTGATCGCGCGCGGCGCCGAGCTGATCGACGATAGCGAAAGCGCGATGCGCGGGCGGCGCGCAAGCGCGGTCGAAAGCGGACAGATCCATGTCGCGCATGCAGCCGGCGATCATTCGCGGCGAGCGGCGCATGCTGCGGATCGTCAATGTCCCGCTGCCGACCGGCGCGGTGGCCGGCTTCGCGATCGACGTCCAGGACCTCGAGGACGCGCGCGCCGAGCTCGACCGCTACATGGAATCGCAGCGCGAGCTGGCCGACCGGATGACCGCCGGGACGGCCCAGTTCGACGCCGACCGCAATGTCAGCTTCTTCAACCGGCCGTTCGCGGTGATGACCCAGCTCGATCCCGAATGGCTCGGCCGAGCAGCCCGAGTTCGACCGCGTGATCGAGCGGATGCGCGACAACCACCGGCTGCCCGAAACCCGCGACTTCCCGGCCTGGAAGGACGAGCGCCGGGGCTGGTTCAGCAGCCCCGAGGAGGTGGTCGAGGAAGAATGGATGCTGCCCAACGGCGACCATCTGCGCGTGGTCGCCCAGCCGCTTCCCGACGGCGGGCTGCGGCTGTTCCTCGAGGACCGCACCGAGCAGTTGCGGCTCGCTTCGGCGCGCGACACTTTGCTGCGCGTTCGCGCCGCGACGTTCGACAATCTGTTCGAGGCGATCAGCGTGTTCGCCAGCGACGGCCGGCTGTACCTGTGGAACCGCCGCTTCATCGACGATTGGGAGCTCGACGAGGAATGGCTGACCGAGCACCCGCGGGTCGACGAGCTGGTCCCGGCAATGGCCAAGAAGCTGGTCAATCCCGACGGCCGCCGCGCAGATCCGCGAAATGGTCCGCCAGACGACCAACGAGCGCACCACCGCAACCGGCCGGATGGCGATGACCGACGGCCGCCATTTCCAGTTCGCCGCGGTCCCGCTGCCCGACGGCAACGCGCTGTTCACGATGGTCGACGTGACCAATTCGACGCGCATCGAGGCGGCGCTTCGCGAGCGCGCGACCGCGCTCGAGGAAGCCGACCGGGTGAAGACCGATTTCGTCGCCAACATGAGCTATGAATTGCGCACGCCGCTGACCTCGATCGGCGGCTTCGCCGAGCTGCTCGGCGGCGGCTATGCCGGCAAGCTCGGCGACCAAGGCGGCCGATTATGTGGCCGCGATCCTCGAATCCGTCGCGCGGCTGTCGAAGCTGATCGACGATGTGCTCGACCTGACCACCGGCGATGCCGCGCGGCGTGGCGCTGGAGCACGAACGGGTCGATGTCGCGGGCCTGTGCCGGGCGGCGGTCGAAAGCGTGCGGGCGCGCAGCGAGGAGAAGGCGCAGAAGCTCGAGACCGAGGTCTCCGCCTCGGCCGGCTTCGTGTTCGGCGACGCCCGGCGGCTGCGCGAAGTCGGTCGAGCATGTGCTCGACAATGCGATCGCCTACACCGACCGCAAGGGCCGCATCCAATTGACCGCCGATGGCGACAAGAAGCAGGCGGTGATCACCATCAGCGACAATGGCTCGGGCATCGACGCCGAGGATATTCCGCGGGTTTTCAATCGCTTCGACCGGGTCGTCGAGGCCGGGGTAAGGGGCGAGGCGGCGCTCGGCCTCGGGCTGCCGCTGACCCGCCAGTTCATCGAGGCGCACGGCGGGACGATCGCGCTCGAATCGACGAAAGGGAAGGGGACGACCGTCACCCTGACCATCCCGCGCGGCGCGAAATGATCCTCGACGGACGAGGCGGCGACCGCGCGACGTCGGCGCGGCGCTGGCGAAGGTCGTCAGGCCCGGCGACGTGATCACGCTTTCGGGGCCGCTCGGGGTCGGCAAGACCGCGCTGGCGCGCGGACTGATCGAGGCGCTCGGGCATGAGGGCGAGGTGCCGAGCCCGAGCTTCGCGATCGTCCAGCCGTATGAGGAGCTCGATCCGCCGGTTTTTCACGTCGACCTCTATCGCATTGAGGATGCCGTCCGAAATCGAGGAGCTTGGCCTCGATTCGGCGGCCGATGCGGTGCTGATCGTCGAATGGCCCGAGCGGGCGGGCGAAGCGGTGTGGCCGCGACGCCCTCGGCCTGTCGCTCGAGTTCGGGCGGAACGGCGACAGAATCTTGACAGCCGAGGTCCCCCCGTCATGGGAAGGACGATGGCCTCCCGAATGATTCCGCCCGACCATGCGCATGATTTCCTCGCCTCGTGCGGCTGGGCAGGCGCGCGCATCGAGCCGCTCGCCGGCGACGCGTCCTTCCGCCGCTATTTCCGGGTGATCGGCGAGGCGCCGCCAGGCCGTGCTGATGGACGCCCCGCCGCCGCACGAGGACCCAAGGCCGTTCGCGGCGGTCGGCCAGTGGCTGATCGATCATGGGCTGAGCGCGCCCAGGGTGCTCGCCAGCGACCTCGACCGAGGCCTGTTGCTGCTGCGCGATTTCGGCGACGTCCGCTTTCGCGAGACGGTCGACAGGGATTCGACCCGCGAGCGCGAGCTGTACGAGCTTGCGACCGACGTGCTCGTCCATCTGCACAGTCATCCGCCGATGCCGGGCCTGCCCAGCCACGGGCTCGATCAATGGCTCGACGAGCTCGCGCTTGTTCACCGACTGGTATTGCCCGGCGGTCGGGCTCGAGGTCGACGTGGATGCCTATCGTTCGGCCTGGACCGAGGTGCTCGAGCCGGTCGCGACCGATGGCCTCGGGCCGGTCACCGTGCTGCGCGACTATCATGCCGAGAACATCATGCTGGTCGAGGGCCGCGAGGGCGTTCGGCATCTCGGCCTGCTCGATTTCCAGGACGCACTTGCCGGGCCATCCCGGCCTATGACCTCGCCTCGGTGCTCGAGGATGCGCGGCGCGACGTGCCGGAGGAGATCGAGCGCGCGATGATCGACCGCTACCTCGCCGCGACCGGGCAGGGCGAGGCGTTCGAGCGGGCCTATTGGGCGCTCGCGGCGCAGCGCAACACGCGCATCCTCGGCGTGTTCACGCGGCTTTGGAAGCGCGACAACAAGCCGCGTTACCGCGACTTCCAGCCGCGCATGTGGGCGCCTGCTCGAGCGCGACCTCGAGCCGCCGCATCTGCAGCCGCTCAAGCGCTGGTTCGATGCCAACGTTCCCGATCAATACCGGCGCGAGCCGTGGCGGCACGCGGCGTGAGCCAGTCGCGCCGCGCCCTTCGCCTCAGGGCCGAAGTTCCGGCGCAAGTCCCGCGCACGGCGATGATCATGGCCGCGGGGCTGGGCAAGCGCATGCGCCCGCTGACCGCGACCAGGCCCAAGCCGCTGATCGACGTCGCCGGCAAGGCACTGCTCGATCACGTGCTCGACCGGCTGAGCGCGGCGGGCGTGAAGAAGGTCGTGGTCAACGTTCATTATCTGGCCGACGCGGTCGAAGCCCATCTTGCCAGCCGCGACCACGGGCTCGAAGTGGTGATCTCCGACGAGCGCAAGGAACTGATGGAAACCGGCGGCGGGCTGGTCCACGCGGCTGAGCTGATCGACAGCGATCCTTTCCTGGCATTGAACAGCGACAATCTGTGGGTCGACGGGCCGGCCGATACGCTGAGGCTGCTGGCGTCGCACTGGAATGACGAGAAGATGGATGCCTTGCTTCTCCTGGTGCCGCTGGCGCGGGCGCGGAACCACGGCGGGATGGGCGATTTCCACATGGACCGGTCGGGCCGGCTGCGGCGGCGCGAAAAAAGCCGCGTCGCGCCGTTCGTGTTCACCGGCATCCAGATGATGTCCAAGCGCCTGCTCGAGGGTGCGCCGGAGGGGCCGTTTTCGACCAACATCCTGTGGGACAAGGCGATCAAGGAGGGCCGCTGCTTCGGTGCCGTTCACCAGGGGCTGTGGTTCGACGTGGGCACGCCAAAATCGATCAAGGAAACGGAAGCGGCGCTGGAGGATGTCTGATGGGCTGGCGGAGCACCCGGCGGTCTTCACCATCCCTTCGCACCGCTCGTTCGCCGATGCGCTCGCCACCGGGCTGATCCAGCGCTTCGGGGGTGACCCGCTGGGCCTTGCCCGCGGGCGGATCCTGCTTCCCAACAATCGCGCGGTGCGCACGCTCACCGAGGCTTTTGTGCGCGAGAGCGGTGCCGGCCTGCTGCTGCCGCGCCTGATCCCGCTCGGCGATCCCGAGCTCGACGACCGCATCGGCGGCGCGCTCGAGCCGGCCGACGGCGAGCCGATCCCGCCGGCGATCGACCCGCTCGAACGATCGCTGACATTGGCGTCGATCGTTGGCCGCGGACTCGATAGTTCCGCCGAGGCCGTCCGTCTCGCATCCGACCTGGCGCCGGCGCTCGATGCGATGGAAATCGAGGAGATCGATCCCCGGCGCCTGCGGGATGCGGTCGATCGTGCCGACGATGTTGCCGAGCACTGGCAACGTTCGCTCGAACGGCTGCAGGAGATCGTCGACCGCTGGCCCGGTATCCTCGCGGACCGCGGCGCGATCGACCTGGCCGAGCGGCGCAATCGTGTCCTTCGGCGCATCGCCGAGCGGTGGGGGAGCGACCCGCCGTCCGGGTTCACCGTCGCGGCCGGAATCACGACGGCGGCGCCGGCAGTCTCGGCGCTCGTCGCCAGGGTCGCGCGAATGCCAGGCGGGATGGTCGTCCTTCCGGGCCTGTGGCTGGCGAATTTGATGCCCGACGCGGAGTGGGAGGCGCTGGGGCCGGACGAGCACGGCAAGGGTGAGCCGACCCACCCGCAATATCAGCTCAAGCTGTTGCTCGACCGTATTGGCGTCGCACGCGAGGAGGTCAGGCCATGGCGCTTTTCGGGCCGCGCCCCATCGCCGCCGGCCCGGTCGCGCGCGATCGCCAATGCCATGGCGGCGCCAGCATTTTCGCACAAATGGGAGACCCTGCGACCAGCCGAACGGAGGCTCGAGCGGACATCCGGGTGGTCGAGCTGCCCGACAGCGCTGCCGAAGCGCAGGCGATCGCCTTGGCGCTGCGCGAGGCGCTGGAAACGCCGGGCAAGACCGCGGCGCTGGTCACTCCGGACCGGCAGCTCGCAAAGCGGGTCTCGGCGCTTCTCGCGCGCTGGGGAATCGAAGCCGACGACAGCGCCGGTACGCCGCTGTCACAAACCGCGCCGGGCACATTGCTGCTCGGGATCGCGTCGGCTGCGGCCGAGGAGCTCGGGCCGGTCGCGCTGCTCGCGCTTGCCAAGCACCCGCTGGTCGGTGGGGAAGGCGACGAGCGGCTCGCCTGGCTGGACGACGTTCGGGCAATCGACCTGAAGCTCCGCGGCCCGCGGCCGCCGGCCGGCCTGGCGGGGCTCGATTCCGCGCTGGAGAGCCGTGAGTGGCAGCGCGTGCGTCTGCGCATTGCTGCGGTGGACGGGCTGCTGAACCAGCCCTTGTCTCTCGACCGCCTCGCCGAGCGGCTGGCGGCGACCGTTCAGGCGCTGTCTGGCGATGCTGCCTGGCGCGGGCCCGCGGGCCGCATGGCTGCCGAGCTGCTGGGCGAGCTGCAGGGCGCAGCCGCGGGGGCTCAAGTGACTGTCACTGCCGAGGACGCGGTGCCGCTGCTCGCGCAATTGCTCGACCAGCGCGCGGTGCGACCACCCTACGGCGGGCATCCGCGGATTTTCATCTGGGGCCTTCTGGAAGCCCGATTGCAGCGCGCGGACCTCGTCGTTCTCGGCGGCCTCAACGAAGGCTCTTGGCCGGCGCTGCCCGCGCCCGATCCGTGGCTTCCGCCCAAGGTCCGGGCGAACCTTGGTATGCCGACGCTCGACAGCCGCATCGGGCTTGCCGCGCATGATTTCGCAAGCGCGCTCGGAGCACCCGAAGTGCTGATCACCCGGGCGAAGCGCGACGGCCGGTCGCCGACCGTCGCCTCACGTTTCCTGCTCAGGCTCGATGCAATCAGCGGGCGACTGCCACGCGATACCAAACTCGAGCGCCTGACCCGCGCGCTCGACGATCCCGGGCCGCCGCAACCGGTGGGCCAGCCCAGGCCGAGCCCGCTCGCGGAGCAACGGCCGGACCGGATTTCGGTCACAGCCGTCGACCGGCTCAAGGCCGACCCTTTCGCTTTCTACGCCCAGGCGATCCTCAAGCTGCGGAGCATCGACCCGGTCGATGCCGATTTTTCGGCACGATGGAAGGGCGAGGAAGTCCACAAGGTCTTCGAGCTGTGGCTCAAGGACGACCAATGCGATCCCGACAGGCTGCGGGCGCGCGCCGAGCGGCTGCTTCAGGGCGAGGCGGTCCACCCGATGGTCCGGGCTTTGTGGGCCCCGCGGCTGCTCGAGGCGATCGACTGGATCGCCGGGGTCGAACGCGAGAACCAGGCCGAGGGGCGGCGGCCGATCGCCGCCGAGGCCGATGGCGAAGCTGCGCTCGCCGGAGTCACCGTCTACGGCCGCGCCGACCGCATCGACCGGCTGCCCGACGGCGGCCTTGCGATCATCGACTATAAGACCGGCCAGCCACCGTCGCAGAAAGCGGTCAATGAGGGCTTCGCACTTCAGCTCGGGCTCCTCGGCCTGATCGGACGAGCCGGCGGATTCGAAGGCGTGTCCGGTGACCCGGAGGCGTTCGAATATTGGTCGCTGGCGCGCTATCGCGGGAAATTCGGGCGGTTGATGCGTCCCGACAAGGACATGGAGCCCGGTGAGTTCCTCGTCCACGCGGGAAGGAATTTCGCGCAGGTTGCGGGCGATTACCTCGCCGGGTCGAAGCCGTTCACGGCCAAGCTCAATCCCGCATACGCGCCTTACGGCGACTATGATCAGCTGATGCGGCTCGAAGAATGGTACGGCCGCAAATGAAGCTAGCGCTTCTTCTTTTTCTTGACGTTCGAGGCGTAGAGCAAGGCGGCGACGATCGCGGCCGAGCCTATGCCTACCGCGACCCCGGCCTTCACCAGTTTCTCGCGGCGCTCCTTGCTGCCTTCTTCGTCGGTCTCGTCGTCGGTCATGCGCGTCAGCATATTGCGGCACACGCAGGTTTGGAAGTCGCATGAAGCGGTTCAAGCCACTCCCCGAGCTTCTCGGCGAGCAGGCGCTGGCCGCCGACCCGGACGTCCATGCCGCGCTGTCGGCATCGGCCGGAACGGGCAAGACGCAGGTGCTGACCGCACGTGTGCTGCGCCTGCTGCTAAAGGGCGCGGCCCCGGAATCGATCCTCTGCCTGACTTTCACCAAGGCCGCGGCAGCGGAGATGGCCAACCGCATCGGCGCACGGCTCGCGGCGTGGGTGCGCATCCCCGACAATGTCCTCAAGAAGGATTTGTTCGCGCTAGGCGAGCCGAACGATCCGCCGACCCGCGAGCGCGCTCGGCAATTGTTCGCCCGCGTGCTCGACTGCCCCGGCGGCCTCAAGATCCAGACCATCCACAGCTTCGCCCAGGGCCTGCTCGCTGCGTTCCCCGCCGAGGCCGGAATCGTACCCGGCTTTCAGCCAATCGAAGGCCGCGCCGAACAGGAGCTGGTGCGCCGCACGCTGGCCGATCTGATGGCCGATGCCGAAGAGGCGGGAAACGAGCCGCTGATCCGCGACGTCCAGATTCTCAGCCGGCGGCTCGGCGAGATGGGCGCGGTGGAATATTTGCAGGCTTGCGCACGCAAGGCCGAAGCGATTGAAGCCCTGGGCGCGCCGGAAACGATCGAGCCCGAAATCCGGAAGCTGATGCAGCTGCCCGAAGGATCCGCCGAAGACTATATCTCGGAGCGGTGCGGCGACGAAGGTTTCGACTGCGATCTGTTGCGTGCGGTTGCCGAGGCGAATCGCAAATGGGGCGCGCCGACCGGCCTCGGTCACGCCGAGGTCATCGAGCAATGGTTGACGCTGACCCCGATCGAGCGCGCGGCGGGCCTCACTGAGCTGCGCAAGGTGGTGCTTACTGAGAAGGGCACCCCGCGCGTCTCGACGGGACAGACCAAGGCCGAGCCGCATTACGAAGCGCAAGCGGGCCGGCTGGCCGTGCTCGTCGGCGAGCTGCTTCGGATCCAGAACGGGGCGCGGCTCGCGGCGGACATGGCTGCGGGACTGCGTGCGGGCCAGGCATTCGCGAAGGCTTATGCCCGCGCCAAGCGCTCGGCCGGAGTCGCCGACTTCAACGATTTGATCGAGTGGACCCGCGAGCTCTTAAGGAAGCCCGGAATGGGCGACTGGGTGCGCTACAAGCTCGACCGCCAGATCGATCATCTGCTGGTCGACGAAGCGCAGGACACCAATGCCGCGCAGTGGGAGATCATCGAGCAGCTGGTCGAAGAGTTTTTCAGCGGCTCGAGCGAGAGCGAGGAGAAGCACCGCACCCTGTTCACGGTCGGCGACCTCAAGCAGGCCATTTATGGCTTCCAGGGCTCCGATCCGAAGCGCTTCGAGGAGGCGCGCAGGGAGTTCAAGCGCCGCGCGGATGCACTTCGCGGCGGCGGCGACCTGTTCACCTATCAGCAGAGCGCGCGCGAATTCCGCGACCTTTCGATTGCCGCCAGCTTCCGTTCCGCCCAGCCGATCCTCGACGTGGTCGATGCGGTGATCGACAATGTCGGGCATGGCGCGCTGGCGCTTGCCGAGCCGCCGCGGCGCCATGTCGCGTTCAATGCCGAGCGTCCGGGCCGGGTCGAGCTGTGGCCGGCGTTCGCCATCGAACCCAGCCCCGACGAGTCCGACGAGGGTGAGGAGCGCTGGATCAGCCTGCGCGATCGCCAATATGCGGAGGTGCTGGCCGAACGCATCCGGCAGATGGTCGAGGAAGCGCCGTATCTTCCCTCGGTGAAGCGGGCGCTGACGCCGGGCGACATCCTCGTCCTGGTGCGGAGCCGCGGCGAGCTCGCCTCGCTGATCGTCGCCCGGCTGTTCTCGGCCGGAGTTCCGGTCGCCGGCGTCGACCGGCTGCAGCTGCACGAGCCGCTTGCGGTCCAGGATCTGCTCGCCGCCTGCCGGTTCGCGGTCCAGCCCAACGACGATCTCAACCTTGCTTGCCTGCTCGTCTCGCCGCTGATCGGCTGGGACCAGGAGCAGCTTCGCGCGCTCGCCTACGACCGTCCCGGCAGGCTCTGGCGCGAGCTTCGCCAAAGGGCGGACGAGGACGAGCATCTCCGCTCTGCCCACGCCGCGCTATCGGAGCTGCTCAGGATCGCCGACTTCACTCCGCCGTCGCGCTTCCTGGAGACCATCCTGTCGGGCCCCCTCGAGGGACGGCGGAAGCTGTACAGCCGCCTTGGAATGGCGGCGCGCGATGCGATCGACGAACTGATGAACAGCGCGCTCGAGTTCGAGCGCAGCGAAACCGCCTCGCTCGATCGGTTCATCGCCTGGTTCTCGCGCGGCACGGTCGAGGTCCAGCGCGATCCTGGCCAGCCCGCCAACGAGGTCCGGGTGATGACCGTCCACGGCGCCAAGGGGCTCGAAGCGCCGGTCGTGATCCTTGCCGATGCGACCGGCGACCCGGCGCGGCTCGGGCGCGTGCCGCTGACGCTGGACATCGAGGTCGCCGGAGCTGGAGTCGCGCCACTGCTGCGGCCGCGCAAGGAAGAGCGGTGCCCGCCGTTCGACGAGTTGATCGCGGACCAGGAGCGGCGCGACCTCGAGGAGCATATGCGGCTGCTTTATGTCGCGCTGACCCGCGCCGCCGACCGGCTGATCGTCAGCGGGGTCGAGCCCAAAGCGAAGAAGGACGGGTCCGATCCGCGGCCGCCCAACAGCTGGCATCGTGATCGTCGAGCGGGCGCTGGAAATGGCCGGGGCGCCAGCCGGTTGAAGTAACATGGGGGGCAAGCCTCGCCTTTCGGCTCGGTCGCGCCGGTGCGAGCGGCTGCTAAGCGCGCGGCGGTCGAGGTACCGTCGATGACGGTGCCCGATTGGGCCCGCTCGCCCGCTCCGCGGAGGAGCGCCCGCCGCGGCCGCTGGCGCCGTCGGCCATTGCGGTGGACGACGAAGCCGCCCCGCCGCCGAGCGAAGCCATGCGCGCGGCCGCCCGGCGCGGAATCGCTGATCCACCAGCTGCTCGAGCGCCTCGCTCCGGTCGAGCCGGACGAGCGCCACGGCTCCGCGCTGCGCTGGCTTGAAGCGGTCGGCGGGCGTGGCCGACGCCGCCGCGCGCGACGAAATCGCCGGCCAGGTCTGCGCAGTGCTGTCCGACGCAGCTTTCGCGCCGTTGTTCGGTGCCGGATTCGCTCGGCGAGGCGCCGCTCGCGGCGACCTTGCCCGACGGGCGGGTGATCGCCGGCACCGTCGACCGCCTGCTGGTCGAGCCCGAGCGCGTATCGGTGATCGACTTCAAGACCGGCCGAGTGCCCGCAAAGCGAGACCGACATCCCGGCGTCGCACCGCGCGCAGATGGCGGCCTATATCGAGGCGCTGAAGGTGATCTTCCCGGGCCGGTCGATCAGCGCGGCGCTGCTCTACACCGCCGGACCGCAACTGTTCGAACTTGCCGCTTGAGAGCGGCAGGTCGAACGCCCATATGCCCGTTAACCTTTTCAAGGAGAGTCGCCGCCATGGCCACCAAGACCGTCACCGATCAGAGCTTTGCCAACGATGTACTTGGGTCGTCCGAAGCCGGTCCTGGTCGATTTCTGGGCGGAATGGTGCGGCCCGTGCCGGATGATCGCTCCGGCGCTCGAGGAAATCGCCAACGAGCTCGGCGACAAGGTGACCATCGCCAAGCTCAACATCGACGAGAATCCGGACATCCCCGGCCGCTACGGCGTGCGCGGAATCCCGACCATGCTGCTGTTCAAGGGCGGCCAGCCGGTCGCGCAGAAGGTCGGCGCCGCGCCGCGCAGCCAGATCCAGCAGTGGCTTGAAGGCAATCTGGACGGAGCGGCTCAGCCAAAGGCCGCTCAGGCATAGAGGCCTAATTCGGGGCTCCGTCCCGATCTTGCTGCGCGAAAATGTGAAAATCAGACGTGACCTTGCCCCGGCGCGCGGCGGGGTCGCTTCAATTGACTAGCGACAGGGCGCTCCTTACATCGCCGGGCGCAGTTTCCCAGCGTGGGCGAGAGGCCTTCGCCCCCTCTTAAACGCCCGGGTTTTGAAGGATTTCCATGTTCGCCGCAGTGGCAAAAAGCATCTTCGGATCGGCCAACGACCGCTATGTCCGCGGCCTCGGCAAATATGTCGATGCGATCAACGCGCTTCGAGCCGACCATCTCCGCGCTGACCGACGACGAGCTGCGCGCGCCAGACCGAGCTCTTCCGCCAGCGCCTCGGCCGACGGCGACAAGCTCGACGACCTGCTCCCCGAAGCCTTCGCGACGGTGCGCGAAGCGGCCATCCGCACGCTCGGCCAGCGCCATTACGACGTCCAGCTGATCGGCGGCATCGCGCTCCACCGCGGCGAGATCGCCGAGATGAAGACCGGCGAGGGCAAGACCCTGGTCGCGACGCTCGCGGTCTATCTGAACGCGCTCGAGGGCAAGGGCGTCCACGTCGTCACCGTCAACGACTATCTCGCCCGCCGCGACGCCGACTGGATGGGCCAGATCTACCGCTTCCTCGGCATGACGGTCGGGGTGATCGTCCCCAACCTCACCGACCAGGAGCGGCGCGACGCCTACGACTGCGACATCACCTACGCGACCAACAACGAGCTCGGCTTCGATTACCTGCGCGACAATATGAAATATTCGCGCGACGCAGATGGTCCAGCGGCCGTTCAATTTCGCCATCGTCGACGAGGTGGATTCGATCCTGATCGACGAAGCGCGCACGCCGCTGATCATCTCCGGCCCGACCGACGACAAGTCCGACCTCTACATCTCGGTCGACAGGCTGGTGAAGACGCTCGTCGCCGAGCGATTACGAGAAGGACGAGAAGCAGAAGAGCGTCGTCCTGACCGAGGACGGCACCGAGAAGGCCGAGCGGATGCTCGAGGAGCAGGGGCTGATCGAGGGCCGCAACCTCTACGACATCGCCAACACCCAGGTCGTCCACCACCTGAACCAGGCGCTCAAGGCCAACGTCATGTTCAAGAAGGACATCGACTACATCGTCAAGGACGGGAAGGTCGTCATCATCGACGAGTTCACCGGCCGGATGATGGACGGGCGGCGCTGGTCGGACGGGCTTCACCAGGCGGTCGAGGCCAAGGAAGGCGTCGACATCGAGCCCGAGAACCAGACGCTCGCCTCGATCACCTTCCAGAATTATTTCCGCATGTACCCGAAGCTGTCGGGCATGACCGGCACGGCGATGACCGAGGCGCCGGAATTCTTCGACATCTACAAGATGAACGTGGTCGCGATCCCGACCAACGTCGCCGGTGCTGCGCGTCGACGAGGACGACGAATTCTACAAGACGCATCACCGAAAAGTTCGCCGCCATCGCCAAGGAGATCAAGGCGCAAGCAGGAGAAGGGCCAGCCGGTGCTGGTCGGCACCGTCTCGATCGAGAAATCGGAGATGCTGTCCGAATATCTCGACAAGGAAGGCATCAAGCATTCGGTCCTCAACGCCCGCTTCCACGAGCAGGAAGCGCATATCGTCGCCCAGGCCGGGCCGCATGGGCGCGGTGACCATCGCCACCAACATGGCCGGCCGCGGCACCGACATCCAGCTCGGCGGCAACCTCGATTTCCGCATCGAGGACGAGCTCGCCGACCTCGAGGAAGGGCCCGAGCGCGACAAGGCGATCGAGCGGATCCAGGCAGGAAGTCGCCGAGCGAGAAGCAGCGCGTGCTCGACGCCGGCGGGCTGTTCGTGCTCGGCACCGAGCGCCACGAGAGCCGGCGCATCGACAACCAGCTGCGCGGCCGCTCGGGCCGCCAGGGCGACCCCGGCCTGTCGCGCTTCTATCTCAGCCTCGACGACGATCTGCTGCGCATCTTCGGCCCGCAGACCATGTTCTCGCGGCTGATGAACAAGAACCTCGAGGACGGCGAGGCGATCGTCTAGCCCGTGGATCTCCAAGGCGATCGAGACCGCGCAGAAGAAGGTCGAGGCGCGCAACTACGACATCCGCAAGCAGGTCGTCGAATTCGACGACGTGATGAACGACCAGCGCAAGGTCATCTACGAGCAGCGCGCCGACATCATGGACGCCGAGAGCGTCAGCGACGTCATCGCCGACATGCGCGCCGAGACCGTCGCTGGCGATCGTCGCGGTCCACTGCCCCGAGGGCACCTATCCCGAGCAATGGGACGTCGCAGGGCCTGAAGGAGAGCATCGACGCGGTCTTCGGCCTCCAGCCGCCGATCGACGACTGGCTCGAGGAAGAAGCGGTCGAGCCGGAGATGATCATCGAGCGGCTCCAGAAGCTCGCCGACGAGGCGATGGCGGCCAAGCTCGGCGAGGTCGAGCCGGAGCGCTGGAACGACGTCGAGAAGCAGATCCTGATCCAGACCCTCGACCATCACTGGAAGGAGCATCTGGCGACGCTCGACGCGCTGCGCCAGGTCATCCACCTGCGCAGCTATGCGCAGAAGAAGCCGATCGACGAATATAAGCAGGAGGCCTTCCTGCTGTTCGAGCGGCTGCTGGTCGTCGATCCGCGAGGAAGTGACGCGGGTGCTGATGCGCGCGCAGGTCCAGCTCGAGGCAGCCGCCGCCGCCGGTGCTGCCCGACTTCATCACCCAGCACCTCGACCCGTTCTCGGGCGACGACGACACCGCCGACATCGACGCCGGCGACCGGCGCGCTGCTGGCCGGACCTGCCGCTCGCTCAACATCCCGCAGCCGCCGCTGCCGCAGCGCGATGACGGGGGCGGCGTGGTCGAGGCGCCGGTCAGCCGCAACGCGCCGTGCCCGTGCGGCTCGGGCAAGAAGTACAAGCATTGCCACGGGCAGCTCGCGTAGCGGCCGCGGCGCCGGTCGGCGCCGATCGACCGCACCGAGCTGAGGCGCGCCTACCGGCCCGACGAAGAGCAGGTCGTCGCCGAGCGCACTCGCCCAGGCGCGGCTGGACGCCGGCGGCGCTGGGCGAAGCGACCGCGACCGCGCGCGCGCTGGTCAAGGGCGTGCGCGCGCACAAGCCGTCGGGCATCGACGCCTTCCTCCACGCCTACGACCTCGGCTCGCGACGAGGGCATCGCGATGATGTGCCTGGCCGAGGCGCTGCTGCGCATTCCCGACGCGCATACCGCCGACGAGCTGATCGCCGACAAGCTCGCCGGGCCCGACTGGTCGGAGAAGCTCGGGCGATCGGACTCGCGCGTTCGTCAACGCCGCGACCTTCTCGCTGCTGCTGACCGGCAAGGTGCTCGAAGGCGCGCAGCGACCGCTCGGACAATTGGCGGCGGCGCTTGGCCGCGCGGTCGGGCGGCTCGGCGAGCCGGTGGTCCGCACCGCGGTGCGCGAGGCGATGAAGATCCTCGGCCGCAATTTCGTGTTCGGCCGGACCATCGACGAGGCGCTGAAGCGCGCCGCGCCGGAGCGCGCGCAGGGGCCTCAGCCACAGCTTCGACATGCTCGGCGAGGCGGCCAAGACCTTCGCCGACGCCGAGCGCTACGCCGACGCCTATCGCGGCGCGCTCGACCGCATCGCCAAGGAGGCGAAGGGCGGCTTCCGCAAGTCGCCGGGCATTTCGGTCAAGCTGACCGCGCTCCACCCGCGCTTCGAATTTACGCCACGCCGACGAAGCGGTGGCGGCGGTCGCTGCCGGTCGTGCGCGAGCTGGCGCTCAAGGCGTCGCAAGGCCGACGTCCATTTCACCATCGACGCCGAGGAAGCCGACCGGCTCGAGCTGCAGATGGACGTGTTCGAGGCGCTGCTCGCCGACGACGAGCTGTTCGCCAACGGCTGGGGCGGGTTCGGGATCGCGATCCAGGCCTATCAGAAGCGCGCCGCGCCGCTTGTGCGACTGGGTCGTCGAGGCGGCGCGCGCGCATGGCCGCAAGCTGATGGTCCGGCTGGTCAAGGGCGCCTATTGGGACACCGAGATCAAGGCCGCGCAGGTCGGCGGGCCTGCCCGATTATCCGGTGTTCACGCGCAAGGTCGCGACCGACGTCTCCTATCTCGCCTGCGCGAAGAAGCTGCTCGCGCGCGAGCGACGTCATCTACCCGGCCTTCGCGACCCACAACGCCAACACCATCGGCGCAGGTCAAGGCGCTGGCGCACGGCAAGCGCCGTTCGAGTTCCAGCGCCTGCACGGCATGGGCGAGGAGCTCTACGAGGAGCTGGCCAAGCTCGAGGACGGCGATCGGCGACGCGCGCGACGCCGGTGCGCATCTACGCGCCGGTCGGCAGCCACAAGGAGCTGCTCGCCTATCTCGTCCGCCGGCTGCTCGAGAACGGCGCCAACTCCAGCTTCGTCAACCGCATCGCCGACGAGCAGGTCTCGCTCGACGAGCTGGTCCGCGACCCGGTCGCCGAGCTCGAGGCGCTCGAGCCCAAGCGCAACCCGAAGATCGTCCTGCCGCGCGACCTCTTCGGCGCAGACGCGCCGCAACAGCGCCGGCGTCGACCTGTCGCGACCCGCTGGTGCGCGAGCCGTTGCTCGAGCGGCTGAAGGCGCTCGAAAGCGCGCAGCTGGACCGCCAAGCCGACGCTCGGAAAAGGCGAGGGCAGGGCCGATCACCTCGCCCCACGACCGCCGGATCGACGGTCGGCACGGTGTTCGAAGCGAGCGCCGCCGAGGTCGACCGGATGGTCCGCGCCGGCGCATGCCGCGCAGCATCGACTGGGACGCGCTCGGCGGCGAAGCGCGCGCGCGGCTGCTCGACCGCGCCGCCGACCTCTACGAGGAGCATCGCGGAAGAATTCTTCTCGCTCTGCATCCGCGAGGCCGGGAAGACCCTGATCGACGCGGTGCTCGAAGTGCGCGAGGCGGTCGATTTCCTGCGCTTCTACGCGTCCGAAGCGCGGCGCCAGTTCACCAGGCCGCTGCCGCTGCCGGGCCCGACCGGCGAGCAGAACGAGCTGCGCCTGCACGGCCGCGGCGTGTTCGCCGGCATTTCGCCGTGGAATTTCCCGCTGGCGATCTTCACCGGCCTGGTCGTCGGCGCCGCTGGCCGCGGGCAATGCCGTCATCGCCAAGCCGGCCGGGCAAACGCCGCTGATCGGCGCGCTGGCGGTCGAGCTGATGCACCAGGCGGGCATTCCCAAGGACGTCGTCCAGCTCGCGCCCGGCGCGGGCAGGGTCGTCGGCGGAACGCTGACCGCGCATCCGCTGCTTGCCGGCGTCGTTTTCACCGGCTCGACCGAGACCGCGCGCATGATCAACCGCACGCTGGCCGAGCGCGACGGGCCGATCATCCCGTTCATCGCCGAAACCGGCGGCCAGAATGCGATGATCGTCGACAGCTCGGCGCTGCCCGAGCAGGTCACGCGCGACGTCATTTCCTCGGCGTTCCAGAGCGCCGGCCAGCGCTGCTCGGCGCTTGCGGGTGCTGTTCGTCCAGGAGGATGTCGCCGACGGCATGATCGAGATGATCGCCGGGGCGATGGAGGCGCTGAAGGTCGGCGACCCGAGCGACCTTGCGACCGACGTCGGCCCGGTGATCGACGAGGACGCCAAGAAGGCTGCTCGACGAGCACCTCGAATGGCTCGACAAGAACGCCAAGAAGATCTGCCGGCTGAAGGCGCCCGACGGAGGCCGCGCACGGCTGCTTCGTTGCTCCCGCTTTCTATGAAATCAAGTCGCTAAGCCAATTGAATCGCGAGAATTTCGGCCCGATCCTTCACGTCATCCGCTTCGCCGGCGACAGGCTCGACGAGGTCGTCGAGGCAGATCAACGCGACCGGCTACGGCCTGACGCTCGGCCTGCAGAGCCGGATCGACACCGTCCGCGACTATGTCGAGGAGCATGCCCGGGTCGGCAATTTCTACGTCAACCGCAACCAGATCGGCGCGGTGGTCGAAAGCCAGCCGTTCGGCGGCGAGGGCCTGTCAGCGGCACCGGGCCCAAGGCCGGCGGCCCGCATTATGTCGCGCGCTTCGCGACCGAGCGCGTGACCTGCATCGACACCACCGCGGCGGGCGGCAACGCCAGCCTGATGGCCGCGCTCGAAGGCTGAAGCGATGAAAGCCTGCGTTTGGCGTGCCCTTGTCGCGGTCGCGCGCGCTGGCCGGGTGCGGCGGCTTATTACAACGATTCGACATCATCAAGGGACCAAGGTCGAGATTCTGCGATCTGTCGGTAAGCTGACGGTCCAGACCGTGTGGAAGCTCGGGCAGCTTCAAGCCCGGGGCGCAAACGATGTTCCACGGTCATTCACCGGCGAAGACACCGGAATCATCTCCTGGACGATCGATGGCGAAGCGGTACTCGGGCCGACGGCTGTTTCTACACGGTGGGCGGGCACAACCCACGGCAGGCCTCGATCGTCGCGGGCAGATCACCTCGACTATCGCTGCACCTAAGCTGTCCCAAGCTGATACGCTCCGTAACTGCCCTCTGGAGCGTGCACCCGCAATCGATTGTTGATTGAGCTGCGGGGTGGTCTTTTAGCGAGACACGAACGCACCTCGCCGAAGCGGTCGGGCTCTCCGGGCCCGGCCGCTTCGTTCGTCTTGTGCGAATGGAAGATGGCTCCCCGGGCCTGATTCGAACAGGCGACCATTCGATTAACAGTCGAACGCTCTACCGCTGAGCTACCGGGGAGCAGCCGTCTTTGCAGGGCGAGGCGGCTAGATAGCGAAGCGAGCCTTCAAACGCAAGTCCATCACGTCGCGAATTGCTCCATCGCGATGCGCTCGTCGAGCGCATGCTCGGGATCGAACAGCAGGGTCAGCGAGCGCTCGCGGTCGAGCCGGACCTCGACCCTGGCGACGTCGCGCACCTCGATCTGGTCGGCGACCGCCGAGACCGGCCGGTTCTCGGCTTCCAGGATGCGGAAGCAGACCGCGGTGTCGTCGGGCAGGATCGCGCCCGACCAGCGCCGCGGGCGGAACGGGCTGATCGGGGTCAGCGCCAGCATCTTCGCTGCAAGCGGCAGGATCGGGCCGTGCGCGGAGAGATTGTAGGCGGTCGAGCCCGCGGGCGTCGCCACCAGCACGCCGTCGCAGGCCAGCTCGGGCAAGCACGACGCGGCCGTTGACCGAGATCTCGATCTTGGCCGTCTGGCGCGTTTCGCGCAGCAGCGACACTTCGTTGATCGCGGCATGGGTGAAGGTCTCGCCGCCGACCGTCGTCGCGCGCATCTCCAGCGGCGCGACGCGGATCGCCTTGGCCGCCGGCGATGCGCTCGGCGAGCCGGTCGAGCCGCCAGTCGTTCATCAGGAAGCCGACGGTGCCGCGGTTCATCCCGAACACCGGCCTTGGCGCGACCGTCCTCGAGCATCTCGTGCAGCGTCTGGAGCATGAAGCCGTCGCCGCCGAGCGCGACCAGCGTTTCGGCCTCCTCGGCAGGCGCGAAAGTGTAGCGGCGGCGGAGCATCGCTTCGGCCGCCTCGGCGACGTCGGTGCGCGACGACAGGAGGCCGATCCCGGAGCTGCCAGATCGATGGCGATCGCCCGACGGGCGTGGGCGCGTCAGCGTTCAACCGGCGACTCCTCGGGCAGCCTCGTGCGGTTCGGAAGATAAGCATTTCTCGCGCTGCGGCGTCACTGTCCCGTTTCGGGTCGCGGCTCGGAGCGGCGCTTCCTGCCGGCGGGTCCGGGCGTTAGCCGTCATGGCCATGTTCAAGTGGGACAGTGTTTTCGAGTGGGGCAGGCGGGCATCGGATCGCCCGGCCGCCGCTCCCGTCAGTCAGACGCGCGACCTGCTGCTCGAAAGCGCGATCGCGCACGAGCAGATCGAGGTCCTGTTCCAGCCGCTGATCGAGCCGCTGAGCGGCCGATCGTCGGCGCCGAGGCGCTGGCGCGCTCGGCCGTCGCCCGCTCCGCCACGGCGTTGTTCGCGCGGCCGCGGCAGCGGGTCTCGACGAGCGGCTGTCGCGGCTGGTCCAGCGCAAGGCGCTGCGCAGCGCCGCGGTGTGGGAAGGCGCGCTCAAGGATCTCAAGCTGTCGATCAACCTCCTGCCCGAGGACCTGTCGCGCGACGGTTACGAGCGATGGCTGCTCGACGAGATCGCAGCCGCCGGCATCGATCCGGCGCGGGTCACGGTCGAGATCACCGAAAGCGCGCTGCTGGTCGACCAGCCGGCGGTCGCGGCCCGCCTCGCGCGGCTGCGCGAAGCGGGCGTCACGCATCGCGGTCGACGATTTCGGCACCGGCTATGCCAGCCTCGCCTATCTGACCTCGCTTCCGCTCGACGTGATCAAGATCGACCGCGGGCTGATCGCCGACATCGTCGGCGGCGAGCGCGACCGGATCGTGGTCAAGGCGATGATCCGCCTCGCGCGCGAGCTCGACCTAAGGTCGTCGTCGAAGGCGTCGAAAGCACCGCCCAGCTGGCGCTGCTCGCCGACTGGGGCTGCGACCTCTACCAGGGCTTCCTCGGCGCCGGAGCGCTGACGCACGAAGAGCTGTCGCGCTTCGTCGCCGCTTCGAATGCGCTCGAGGCGGCCTAAGCCGGCTCCAGCTCCTCGATCTTTTTCTCGCCCGCCGCAGCGACCCGCGCCAGCCCGCGCGAAAGCTGCAGCGCGCCGTTGAGGCGGGCCTCGGCGAGTCGGCCAGTCGCGGCTGACCGATCATCTTGCTGTCGGGCCGCAGCTTGGCCGCGCCCTTCAGCCGCTCGATATAGCCGAGCAGCGCCGCCGAGGTCGGGGAAGCCGCGTCTGGGCGAAGGTCACGACCGCGCCCTTCGGCGCCGATGTCGAGCTTGGCGATCCATCGCCTGCTTGCACATTGCAGCTTGGTCTCGACGATTTTCAGCAGGTTGGCGGTTTCGTCGGGAAGCGTGCCGAAGCGGTCGATCATCTCGGCGGCGAAGGCGTCGATCGCCGGCCGGTCGTCGAGGTCGCCGAGCCGCCGGTAGAGGCCCATGCGCAGGTCGAGGTCGGGCACATAAGGCTTCGGGGATGAGGATCGGCGCGTCGACGCTGATCTGCGGCGTGAATTCCTCGCGTCCGCGGCGACGCCGCCGGCCTTGAGCTCGACGATCGCGTCCTCGAGCATCGATTGGTAGAGCTCGAACCCGACCTCCTTGATGTGGCCCGACTGCTCGTCGCCGAGCAGATTGCCGGCGCCGCGGATGTCGAGGTCGTGGCTGGCGAGCTGGAAGCCGGCGCCGAGGCTGTCGAGGTCGGCGAGCACCTGCAGGCGCTTCTGCGCGCGCCTCGGTGATCGAGCGGTCGGCGGGCATCGTGAGATAGGCATAGGCGCGGGTCTTCGACCGGCCGACGCGGCCGCGCAGCTGGTAGAGCTGGGCGAGCCCGAAGCGGTCGGAGCGATGGACGATCAGCGTGTTGGCGCTCGGGATGTCGAGCCCGCTCTCGACGATCGTGGTCGACAGCAGCACGTCATATTTGCGGTCGTAGAAGGCGCTCATCCGCTCCTCGACCTCGGTCGCGCTCATCTGGCCGTGGGCGGTGACGGCCTTCACCTCGGGCACCTGCTCGCGCAAGCCATTCCTCGAGGTCGGGAAGGTCGGCGATGCGCGGCACGACGAAGAAGCTCTGGCCGCCGCGATAATGCTCGCGCAGCAGCGCCTCGCGGACCACGACCGCGTCCCACGGCGTGACGTAGGTGCGGACCGCGAGCCGGTCGACCGGCGGGGTCTGGATGACCGACAGCTCGCGCAAGCCCGACATCGCCATCTGCAGGGTGCGCGGGATCGGCGTCGCGGTCAGCGTCAGCACGTGGACGTCGGCCTTGAGCGCCTTCAGCCGCTCCTTGTGGGCGACTCCGAAATGCTGCTCCTCGTCGACGATCACCAGGCCCAGCCGCTTGAAGTTAATCGACTTTGGCCAGCAGCGCGTGGGTGCCGATGACGATGTCGATCTGTGCCGTTCTCGACGCCTTCCTTGGTCTTCTTGGCCTCGGCCGCGGGGACCAGCCGCGACAGCCGCCCGACGTTGATCGGGAAGCCCTGCAGCCGCTCGACGAAGTTGGTGTAATGCTGGCGGGCGAGCAGGGTCGTCGGGCAAACCAGCGCGACCTGCTTGCCCGACATCGCCATGACGAACGCGGCGCGCAGCGCGACCTCGGTCTTGCCGAAGCCGACGTCGCCGCAGACCAGCCGGTCCATCGGCTTGCCGGCTTCGAGGTCCTCGAGCACGTCCTCGATCGCGCGGTCCTGGTCGTCGGTCTCCTCGTAGGGGAAGCGGTCGACGAACTGCGGGTAGCTCGCATCGGCCTCGGCGATGACGCCCGGACGGGTCGCGCGCAGCGCCGCGGTCTTGATGAGCTCGCCCGCGATCTCGCGGATGCGCTCCTTCATCCGCGACTTGCGCCGCTGCCACGCCTCGCCGCCGAGGCTGTCGAGGCGTGACGCCTCTCGCTCTCGCTGCCGTAGCGGGAGAGCAATTCGATATTCTCGACCGGCACGTAGAGCTTGTTGCCGCGCGCATATTCGAGCGCGACGCAATCGTGCGGCACCTTGCTGACCGGGATCTGGGTCAGGCCCTCGTAGCGGCCGATGCCGTGGTCGGCGTGGACGACGAGGTCGCCCGGCGAGAGCGTCGCCAGCTCGTCGAGGAAGGCGGCGGCGGCCTTGCGCTTCTTGCGCCGCCGGACGAGCCGGTCGCCGAGCATGTCCTGCTCGGTGAGCACGGCGACGTCGGGCGTGGTGAAGCCGTGGTCGAGCGGCAGGACGAGCAGCGCCGGCTGGGTCTTGCTGCCGAGCGCTTCCTGCCAGCTGTCGGCCATGCTTGTGCGCCTTGAGGCCGTGGTCTTCGAGCAGGCCGGCGAGGCGCTCGCGCGCGCCGTTGGTGTAGCTTGCGAGCACGACCTTGTGGCCGCTTCGCCTGAGCTTCGCCGACATGGTCCGCGACCGCTTCGTAGACATTGGCCTGCTGCGCGCGCTCGGGCGCGAAGTCGCGCGCCGGCTCGACGCCGAAGTCGATGGTACGGTCCGACTCCGGCTCGGGAAAGGGCGAGGCGAGGTGGATCGGCCGCTCGGCGAGCGCAGCCGGCCCATTCGCCTTCGGAGAGATAGAGCGCGTCGGGCTCGAGCGGGCGGTAGCTGCCCGGCTCGGCGGCCATCGCCCGGTCCGGTTCTGGTAATAGTCCTCGATCGCCTCGCGCCGCGCCTCGAGCGCCTTGTCGGCGCCGCCGTCGCGCAGGATCAGGTCATTCTCGCCGAGATGATCGAACAGGGTCGAAAGCCGCTCCTCGAGCAGCGGCAGCCAATGCTCCATCCCGGCCATCCGGCGGCCGTCGGACAGCGCCTGGTAGAGCGGGTCCTGGGTCGCGGTGGCGCCGAACTGCTCGCGATAGCGCGAGCGGAAGCGCTTGATCGTCTCGGCGTCGAGCAGCGCCTCCGACGCCGGCATCAGGGTGAAGGCCTTGGCCTTGTCGGTCGAGCGCTGGTCGGCGGGGTCGAAGCGGCGCATCGCTGTCGATCTCGTCGCCGAAGAAATCGAGCCGCAGCGCCAGCTCCTCGCCCGGCGGGGAAGAGGTCGATCAGCGAGCCGCGCACCGCATATTCGCCATGCTCGGCGACGGTGTCGGCGCGCTGGTAGCCGAGCGCGTTCAGCTGCTCGACCAGCGCCTCGCGCTCGATCCGCTCGCCTTCGGCGATGCGCCGCGTCAGCTGGCGGATGCGGAACGGGGTCAGCAGCCGCTGGGTCGCCGCATTGGCGGTCGCGACCAGCAGCTGCGGCTTGTCGCGCTTGCGCCTGCAGCGCGTTCAGCGTCGCCAGCCGCTCCGCCATCACCCGCAGGGCGGGCGAAGCGCGGTCGTAGGGCAGGCAGTCCCAGGCCGGGAAGGTCAGCACCTCGACCTCGGGCGCGAACAGCGGCACGGTTTCGGCGAGCGCGCGCATCGCCGCTTCGTCGGCGGCGATCACGACCGCGCGGCCGCCTTGCCCGATGCCGTGCGCCGCGCGCGCGAGGTCGGCGGCGAGCCACGGCAGGAAGCCCGTCGGCACGCCGGCCAGGGTCAGCGGCTCGTCGGCGCGAAGGACGCGCTGCAGCGGCTCGCTCATTGCGCGATCCGGATGTAATCGAGCTTCTTCAGCGCCTCGATCATCGGACCCTCGAAGCGCTCGGGCGGCTCGGCGGTTCCGATGCGCCCAGGCCATGATGTCGACGTCCTGCTCGCTCGAGCATCGCGTCGAACAGCGCGCGCTCATGCGCATCCCACGATCGCATGGTGCGCGTCGAAGAACCCGCCGATCAGCATGTCGGCCTCCCGCGTGCCGCGATGGTGCGCGCGCCAGGCGAGGCGCTTCAGTTCCGGGTCGGAAGGCATGGCGCAGGCCATGATAGTCGCATCGAGAGCTTCGCGCGCGTCATTGCGAGCGCCGGCGCGAGTGCGCTAACAACCGTCCATGCGGCCCGAAATCCTCAACCCGCTGTTCGCCGAGGTGGAGGCGCTGAAGGGCGTCGGGCCGCAGGTCGCCAAGCTGCTGAAGAAGCTCGACCTGACGCGCGTCGTCGACCTGCTCTACCATCTGCCGACCGGCGCGATCGAGCGGGTGCGGGCGCCGGCGGCGACCAGCGCACTGCTCGGCCGCAACGTCATCCTCGACCTGACGCCGTTCGAGACCCGCGAGAATCGCGCTCGGGCCGCGGGCCGATGCGGGTCTTCGCGTCCGATCGGCGACGGCAACACGATCAGCCTCATCTATTTCAACAATCCCGGCTGGGCGAAGCGCAGCCTGCCGATGGGCGAGACGCGCACCGTCTCGGGCAAGCTCGAAGCCTATGGCGACGAATGGCAGATCATCCATCCCGAGGTCGCCGAGCCGGGCAAGGGGCCGGCGCCGGCGCTCCGCGAGCCGGTCTATCCGCTGACCGAAGGCCTGACCAACCGCCGCCTGGGCGAGCTTGCGCGCGCAGGCGCTCGAGCGCGCGCCCGAGCTGCCCGAATGGATCGAGCCGAGCCTGCTCGCGCGCGAAGGCTGGCGCGGCGTGGCGCGCGTCGCTGGCCGAGGCGCATCGCGAGCCCGGCGCCGAGCAGGCGCGCAGGCGGCTCGCCTATGACGAGATTTTCGCCAACCAGCTCGCGCTGCTGCTGCTGCGCCAGTCGCAGCGGCGCCAGCGCACCGTCCCGCTTGCCGGCACCGGCGAGCTGACCGGCAAGCTCCAGCTGCCGTACCAGCTGACCGGCGCCCAGCGGCGGGTGATCGAGGAAATCCGCGGCGACATGGCGCAGACCGTCGCCGATGCTGCGCCTGCTCCAGGGCGACGTCGGCTCGGGCAAGACGCTGGTCGCGCTGCTGGCGATGCTGGCCGCGGTCGAATCCGGCGCGCAGGCGGCGTTGCTCGCGCCGACCGAAATCCTCGCCCGCCAGCATCATGCGACCCTGCTCGGCCAGCTCGACAGCATCGGCGTGCGGGTCGCGATCCTCACCGGCCGCGAGAAGGGCAGGGCGCGCGAGAGCGTGCTGATGGGCCTCGCCGACGGCTCGATCGACATCCTCGTCGGCACGCACGCGATCTTCCAGGAGAAGGTCGCCTACAAGAAGCTCGGCCTCGCGGTGATCGACGAGCAGCACCGCTTCGGCGTGTCGCAGCGGCTGCTGCTCGCGTCCAAGGCCGAGCGTCCGCCGCACCTGCTGGTGATGACCGCGACGCCGATCCCGCGCACGCTGACGCTCACCCAATATGGCGAGATGGACGTCAGCCGGATCGACGAGATGCCGCCGGGCCGGACGCCGGTCGAAACGCGGGTGATCAGCGAGGAGAGACTGCCCGAGGTGATCGACGGCCTCGGCCGCCACATCGTCGAGCGGCGGCCAGGCCTATTGGGTGTGCCCGCTGGTCGAGGAGAGCGAGAAGAGCGACGCCGCCGCGGCCGAGGAGCGCGCGCGGGTGCTCAAGCTGCGCTTCGGCGAGGACAAGGTCGGGCTGGTCCACGGGCGCATGAAGGGCCCGGACAAGGATGCGGTGATGGCGCGCTTCGCGTCCGGCGAGCTGGCGGTGCTGGTCGCGACGACGGTGATCGAGGTCGGGGTCGACGTGCCCAATGCGACGCTGATGATCGTCGAGGGCGCCGAGCGGTTCGGCCTCGCCCAGCTCCACCAGCTGCGCGGGCGCGTCGGGCGCGGCGACAGGCAAGAGCATCTGCCTGCTGATCCGCGGCCAGACGCTGACCGAGGTCGGCGCGCGCGCGCCTGGCGCTGATGCGCGAGACCAACGACGGCTTCCGCATCGCCGAGGAGGATCTGCGGCTGCGCGGCCCGGGCGAAATCCTCGGCACGCGCCAGTCGGGCGAGGAGGCGTTCCGCGTCGCGACGCCCGAGGACGTCGCCGAGCTTGCGCCGATCGCGCAGAGCGACGCGCAACTGCTGCTCGACCGCGACGGCGGGCTCGCCGGCCCGCGCGGGCAGGCGGCGCGGATCTGCCTCTATCTGTTCGAGCGCGACCAGGCGGTGGGGCTGATCCGGAGCGGCTAGGCTAACGGACGTGATCGATGGATCCCGGCGCATCGCGGAGCTCGCTGCGTCGCGTCATATGGCGAGCGGAGCCGCCGCTCGCGGAAGCGCGCAAGTGCGCGAAGTCGGCAAGCTCCTTGCTCGGCAAGCCGGTGCATGTCGGCACCATTTCATAGGCGATGCGATACTGAAGCATCCGGTCGTGCGGCATGTGCGAGGCGACATCCGATGCGGTCGCTGCCTCGCGTGCAGGCAATCGCAGGTCCGGCGGGGAGCCACAAGCCGTCGATCAGCTTGCGGCTTTGCGCTCCGGTCGCCGCGCTCGACCGCTGCGCGAATAGCGTCGAGCCGCGATGCACGCATTCGTGCATCGCCAGCCGAACGTAGGCTTGCGGGCCGTCCCCGACGCTAAGCTCATTGTCCATGTCGGCGATGGCGGCTCGACCTTCTGGTGCCATTCGAACGACTCGACGGTTGTTCGCGCAAGCAGCGCGGTCAGCACGCCAAGGACGATGATCGCATATTCGCGGCTGAAATCGCGCCAGTCGGTGGCAGCGATGCTGCTTCTCGGCGTGTTACTCAGCTAGCAGCCCGTGCTTCTTCTTGCCGAGGCTGAGCTTCACCGGCTCGTCGCCGGCCGTCAACGATCAGCGCCGGATCGCTGACCGACTACATCGTCGAGCCGCACCGCGCCTTCGGCGATCTTGCGCTTGGCTTCGCCGTTCGAGGCGCAGAAGCCGAGCGCGGTCAGCGCCGCGAGCGATGCGACATGCCGTCGCCGATCGACAAGCGTCGGCAAGTCCTCGCCGGCGCCGCCGCTCGGCGAAGGTCGTCGCGCGCCGTGTCTCGCCGCCGCGTCCGCCGCCTCGCGCCCGTGGAGCATCGCGGTCGCCTCGGTCGCGAGCACGATCTTGGCCTGGTTGATCTCGGCGCCCGGCAGGCTCTCCAGCCGCGCGATCTCGTCCAGCGGCAAGTCGGTGAACAGCCGCAGGAACCGGCCGACGTCGGCGTCCGGCGTGTTCCGCCAGAACTGCCAGTAATCGTAGGGGCTGAGCAGCTCCGCATCGAGCCACACCGCGCCCTGCGCGGTCTTGCCCATCTTGGCGCCGTCGGCGGTGGTGATCAGCGGCGTCGTGACGCCGAACAGCTTCGGTGCCGTCGATCCGCCGCGCCGAGCTCGATGCCGTTGACGATATTCCCCCACTGGTCGGAGCCGCCCATCTGCAGCCGGCAGCCGGCGCGCCGCGACAGCTCGAGGAAGTCGTAGGCCTGGAGGATCATGTAGTTGAATTCGAGGAAGGTCAGCGGCTGCTCGCGGTCGAGCCGCAGCTTGACGCTGTCGAAGGTCAGCATGCGGTTGATCGTGAAATGCCGCCCGACCTCGCGCAGGAACGGGATATATTCGAGCGCGTCGAGCCAGTCGGCATTGTTGACCATGATCGCGTCGGTCGGGCCCGTCGCCGAAGGTCAGGAAGCGCTCGAACACGCGGCGGATGCCGGCGATGTTGGCGTCGATCTCCTCGTCGGTGAGCAGCTTGCGGCTCTCGTCCTTGCCCGATGGGATCGCCGACCTTGGTCGTGCCGCCGCCCATCAGCACGATCGGCCTGTGGCCGGCCTGCTGCAGCCGGCGCAGCATCATGATCTGGACGAGGTTGCCGACGTGCAGGCTCGGCGCGGTCGCGTCGAAGCCGATGTAGGCGGTCACGACCTCCTTGCTCGCCAGCGCGTCGAGCGCCGCGGCGTCGGTCACCTGGTGGATGTAGCCGCGCTCGTCGAGCAGCTTGAGGAGGGAGGAACGGTACGACGTCATGACGTGCGCGCTTAGCGTCGTTAACGCTGCGTCGCTGCTACTAGTGGCGCCGATGCAGCTCAACCTCGTCCCGCATCCGGCGACGCCGCCGTCCGACCCGCCGTTCAAGGTCTGGGCGAACGTCGATCATGCCGGCGCGCTCGGCGCGTCGCGACGACCAACATCTGGTTCGGCGTCGGCGCGCCGGCCGAGCCGCTTCGTCATTCCCGAAGCCGCGGAGCCGCAGCGCGCCGACGAATCTGTGGCAGACGACCTGCTTCGAGGCCTTCCTGCGCGCCGCGGGCGGCGAGGCGCTATCGCGAATGGAATTTCGCGCCGTCGGGCGACTGGGCGGCCTATGATTTCACCGGCTACCGCGAAGGCATGACCGACGCCGAGGTCGGCCGCCGCCTTACATCCGGATGGAGGACAATCTCACCTGGTGGGCGCTCGGCGCGACCATCGCCGTCGACGCCGACGCGCACTGGGCAGCTCGGCCTGTCCGCGGTCCTCGAGGAGAAGGACGGCACCAAATCCTACTGGGCGCTCGCGCATCCGCGGGCGACAAGCCCGATTTCCACGACCCCGCTTGCTTCGCCGCGCGCCTGCCTTAAGCAGCCGCTCATGACCCTGTTCGGAATCGACCGGCTGCTCGCCGAGCCGGAGCTTCGCCGCCCGCTCGAAGGCAAGCGCGTCGCGCTGCTCGCGCATCCCGCCTCGGTGACGCGCGACCTGACCCACAGCCTCGACGCGCTGGTCGCCGCCGGGCGTCAACGTCACCGCCGCGTTCGGCCCGCAGCACGGCCTCCGCGGCGACAAGCAGGACAATATGGTGGAGTCGCGACGACTTCACCGATCCGGTCCACGGCATCCCGGTGTTCAGCCTCTACGGCGAGGTGCGCCGCCCGACCGGCCAGTCGATGGGCACGTTCGACACGATCCTGATCGACCTCCAGGACCTCGGCTGCCGCATCTACACCTTCATCACCACGCTGCTCTACGTGCTCGAAGCCGCGGCCGAGCACGGCAAGAGCGTGTGGGTGCTCGACCGGCCCAACCCCGCCGGCCGCCCGGTCGAGGGGCTGACGCTGCGCCCGGGCTGGGAAAGCTTCGTCGGCGCCGGGCCGATGCCGATGCGCCACGGCCTGACGCTCGGCGAGCTCGGCCGCTGGTTCGTCGACCATTTCAAGCTCGACGTCGATTATCGCGTGATCGAGATGGAGGGCTGGCAGCCCGGACGAGGCGCCGGGCTTCGGCTGGCCGCCCGAGCGGGTCTGGATCAACCCGAGCCCCAATGCCGCCAACCTCAACATGGCGCGCGCTTATGCCGGCACGGTGATGCTCGAAGGCACGACGCTGAGCGAGGGCAGGGGCACGACCCGCGCCGCTCGAGCTGTTCGGCGCGCCCGACCTCGAGCCGCGCGCGATCATGGCCGAGATGGAGCGGCTCGCGCCCGAATGGCTCGCCGGCTGCAAGCTGCGCGACATCTCGTTCCAGCCGACCTTCCACAAGCATGTCGGCGAGCTGTGCCGCGGCGTCTTCATCCACGCCGAAGGGCCGTTCTACGACCATGCAGGCGTTCAAGCCGTGGCGGCTGCAGGCGCTCGCCTTCAAGGCGATCCGCCGGCTCTATCCCGACTACGACGCTGTGGCGCGACTTCCCGTACGAATATGAGTTCGACAAGCTCGCCATCGACGTCATCAACGGCTCGCCGCTGCTGCGCGAATGGGTCGACGATCCGGACGCCGCGCCCGGCGACCTCGACGCGCTCACATTCCCGACGAGCGCGACTGGGACGAGGAGCGGCAGGCCTCACCTGATCTACTGACCGCCGTCCGGCGTGGTTAACGAAGAAGTAGGAGGTTCGTCCGTATCCCGCTCCACGAATTGATTCGGGAGCGGGGCTGTCAATGGCCACGCAGGGGATCGAGGAAGTCACCGAAAATGCGATCCGCGCGGTCGCGCGCGATTGCGGCTCGCTGTCGATGGAGTGCAGCGACGTCGCCGGCTACGTCCAGGGCGTCGCCGAGCGCATCGGCGAGCATCTGAAGATGCTCGACCAGCTCGAGGAAGTGACCACGCGGCTGCTCGGCGACCAGGCGCGCGTGTCGCGATTCGACCGACGAAGCGCGGCTGCTTGTCGGAGCAGGCCAAGGCCAAGCTCGAGGCCGGCCGCGAGGCGATCGACGGCACGATCGACGGCTTCAAGGGCCTGACCGAGCTGGTCGTCCAGCTGGGCGAGCGCATGGCCGGCTTCGCCTCGGCGATGAACCAGGTCCAGACCGTCTCCTCGACCATCGAGACGATCGCCCGCAAGACCAACATGCTGGCGCTCAACGCGACCATCGAGGCGGCCCGCGCCGGCGATGCCGGCCGCAGCTTCGCGGTCGTCGCCGCCGAAGTGAAGAAGCTCGCCCACGACACCCGCGCCGCGACCAGCCAGATCGCCTCGACCATCGGCGAGCTGACCCGCGAGGCCAGCGCCGTCACGACCGAGATCAAGACCGGCGTCGAGCGCAGCCGCGCCGCCCAGTCGGGCTTCGGCACGATCAGCGACACGGTCCGCGAAGTCAGCGAGATCGTCGGCATGGTCGACCGCCAGACCGAGGGCATCGCCCATTCGACCAGCATGATCCAGACCAGCGTCGACCGGGTGAAGGCGGGCCTTACCGACTTCGCCGGCGACGCGCGCGACAACGGCAGCGAGCTGCTGACCGCGCAGAAGCGCCTCGCGCACCTCGAAATGCTGTCGAACACCATGCTCGACACGCTCGCCAATTCGGGCGCCGAGATCGACGACACGCCGTTCATCCTGAAGGCCCAGGAAGCCTGCCGCCAGATCAAGACCGCGATCGAGCACGCGATCGACGAGGGCGAGATCAGCGTCGAGGACGTGTTCGACCGCGACTACCAGATCATCGAGGGCACCAACCCGGTCCAGTACGACGTCCGCTTCAACGACGCCGCCGACAAGCTACGTCCGGCCGCTCCTCGACCGCACCAAGGCCGCGACAGCCGCATCATCGGCTCGGCGATCGGCGACATGAACGGCTATCTGCCGACCCATCTTACCGAGCGCAGCCACCCGCAGGGCCCGGATCCGGTGTGGAACGACGAGCATTGCCGCAACAAGCGCATCCTGATCGACGACACGACCCGCAAGGCGCTCGCCAGCGACAAGCCGGCGACGCTGGCGACCTACCGGATGGAGCTGGGCGACAAGTTCATCCCGGTGAAGAACGTCTTCGTGCCGCTGTGGATCAAGGGCCGCCGCTGGGGCAATTTCGAGCTCGCCTACCGCGACGACTGAGCGACGTCGGCGGCGCTGAACTGGTTCCCGAAAGCTTACCCGGCCATAAACCTCCTCTTTACGCCCTTGCGTTAGGGACGGTCCGACTAGGCTTCGCCTGAGGCGATCGCGACGAGGGGATAGGAATGGCGATCAACCGGTCCGTCGAGCCGCAAGCCGGTCAGCGTTGCCGAAGCGCAGCTCGCCCGCGTCGCGGGCGAGGGATGCGCGCGCCATCCTCATCTCAACGCCCTGCTCGAAGCGTCCGGCCCGCATTCCGGCCGCGACCTCGCCGATGCCGTCCACCTGCTGTGCAGCCTCCATGGCCGCTATCCCGGGCCTGATCGAAATCGCGCTTCAGCGCTGCCCCGAGGGGCGCGCAGGATGGCTGTCGCGCGCGTCCGAGGCGTTCGAGCGCGAACGGCTCTATCTCGTTCGCCTGACCGTCGGCGGTCGGACCGATGCCGAGCACGCCCGGCGCCGCCGAAACCGAATCCAGCCTGGTCGCTGCGCGCCATGCGCTCGAAACGCTGGCGATGTCGGAACGCAACGGCTGCGCGCTTGGCGCCGCGACCGCGCTGGTCGGCGACTGGTGGCCGATCCGCCGCCTGCTCGACCGCGCCGCATCGCGCGCCGGGATCGAATGCCCGGCGCCGTCGCTGCCCGACGAAGCTTCGATCATCGAGGTCATCGGCGGCGCCGCGACGCCCCGGCGAGCGCTCGCGCCCTGGCCTTCGGCGGCGAGCAATTGCTGCTTCAGCACCGCGCCTTGTTCGACCTGCTCGAAGCCCGGGCTCGGCCGCGGCGACTATTAGGTTTTTCTTTGCGGAAAGTCCGAGTTCGGCAAAGTTATCCACAGGATTTTTGGGCGCGCGAAAAAAAGCGCTGGACGAATCAGCTGCAGGCCCTATCCATCAAAACGTGCTCGGGAACTTCGGTTCCAGAGCATGGGAACCCCGCCGGGTCAAACCGGCGGGGTTTACGCTATCTGGGCCTCCGAAATCTTCCGGTCAGGCTGCCAGCGGCACCTTTTCCACATTCTCAGCATCGTTTGCCTGGGTAGCGACCGGCTGCGGCGAGGCGTCGGCAGCGACGCTGCCACGGTCGGGGAACAGCAGGCGCGACGCCAGCACGACCGCTCCAAGCGCGAAATAAGTGCCGAATGCGATTAGCGGGTTCCAAATGACCGCCGTCGCGAGCGGAATCCGCAGAAGCACCGGGTTGAAGCCGAAGTCCTCGCCGATTGCCTCACACACACCGAAAATGGTGTGCGCACGCAACGGAAGGGCTGGCTGGCTCTCTTGGTCGGTGGTCAAAGCAACTGCGGACTGCATGTTCAAAACTCCTTGGCAAGGCCGATGCCCGATACAAAGCAATAGCCGTGCCAAACGCGAAAACGCCTCAATTCCAGAGGCTTGGGCGTCAGGTGGAGGAATTGCTTGGGAATTACCGCCACATCCCGTCGCCGATAGTTGGGATTCCACGCTACGTGCTGCAAGTGCGATATTGCAGCGCAACAGGACAAGCCGGTTCTTTCGACAGTCGCGCCGCGCGGCGAGGAGGAGTATCGGGCGCCTGCAAAGGAGCCGCGCCGTGTCCGACAATCTCGCAGCCGACCAGACAGTTTTCGACCTGACCCCGCCGACCGAGGAGCAGTTCCAGCGCGCTCGTCGCCGACCTCGACGACGAGGAAAAGCACGTCCTGCTCGAGCATGGCACCGAGGCGCCGTTCTGCGGCGTGTTCCTCAACGAGAAGCGCGCCGGGCGTCTTCACCTGCCGGCTGTGCGGCCTGCCGCTGTTCCACGGCGGCACCAAGTTCGAGAGCGGCACCGGCTGGCCGAGCTTCACCCAGCCGTTCGCCGAGGACCATCTCAAGACCATCCGCGACACCAGCTACGGCATGGTCCGCGACCGAGATCGTCTGCGCCCGCTGCGGGCGCACCAGGGCCACGTCTTCCCCGACGGCCCGCCGCCGACCGGCGAGCGCTATTGCATCAATTCGGTCAGCCTCGCGTTCACGCCCGACGGCGAAGCCGCTGCCCGACAAGCTCGGCCGCGGCGCGCCCGAGGGGCAGCCTTGGGCCGGTTGAACGACTCGATCGGCGCATAGTCCCGCGGCGCCAGGCCGCTGGCCGGGGTGCGTAGACGGTGACGCCGGCGGCGATCGCCTCGATCGAGCGCGCGGCTGGCCGGTGAGGTCGCCGGGTGGAGGATGGCGCCGATCCCGTCGAGCCAGTCCGGGCCGAATGCCCGCCGCTCGATCGCGACGCCGGCCCAGAATCCGGCCTTCGAGCATCGCGCCGAACACGATCAGCGGCGGGTCGAGCGAGCCGGCCAGGCGCGGACGAGGTCGGGCCGCTGGCGGGCGATGGTCGGGCCGAGGAAGGCGACGCGTCGCCCGGCCGCGCGGCGAGGCCGGCGGCCGGTGCCAGGCGAGCCGCAGCGCCTGCCCGGGAACAGGGCGGCGAGGCCGTGATGCGGGGTGACGATCCGCCGGGCGCGGGCGAGCAGCGCGGCCTCGCGCGCGACCAGCTCCGGATCGGCGCGGAAATCGGCGATCGTCGCCGACGCGCCGATCTCGGCCGCCGCCGCGTCGAGCCGGCGGTGGATCTCGGCGAACGGATAGCGGCTCATCGCGACGTCGAAGCTTCGCCCGCCGAGCACGCCCGCCTCGTCGAGCCAGGGCAGCCAGGCCTGGGCGACCACCAGATGGCCGGCGCGATAGTCGATCGCCCGCGCCAGCGCCCGGGCGACCGCCGGTCGTGCTCGAGATAGGTGCGCTGGCGCACCCCGCCGGGCGCCTGGCGACCCGGCGCATGGCGAGGTGGCGGCGCGAGCGTGGCGAGCGAGGCGCGATGCTCGGCCGGGCAGCGGCCAGCGTAGCGCCGCGGCCGCCCGGCCCGAGAGGCCGGGCGCGAGCAGCTGGTCCCCGGCGCCGAGCTCGCGGCGACCATGCTCGCATATTCGGGCCAGACGTCGTCCAGCACATAGGCGGTCCGCGCGGCGGGTCCGCCGCCGTGCCGCGGTTCATCGCGCAGCCGGTCTCGTCGCAGCTCGCGCAGCTGCGCGGCTCGCGGGTCACGGCAAGGCGTCCAGCCGGACGACCAGCGTGGTTTCGGTCAGGGTCGCGCCGATCCGCATCCGGCGCGGGCTGCGGAAGCGGAAGTCGATATAGTTCCAGAACACGGTCGCGTCGGTGGCGCGTCGATGAAGAAGCCCTCGGGATGGACGCGAGTGGCTGTGCCGCTCGACGATCTCCATGCCGGCCTGAGTGGGCGACCCGCGACAGCGCGTTGGTCAGCTGGCAGATGCCGCCGCCGACCGAGGGGATCATGCAGCCCTGCCGCAATTCGCGGCCGATGACATAGCCCTTGGCGCGGCTCGCCCGGCCGGCGGCGCGCCAGAAGCTGAACGTCTCGCCCGGCGCGAGCACGAGCCCGTCGACCGCCGCCGCGGCGATCCGCAGATTCTGGACCTTGCCGATCTCCAGCTCGCGCTCGCGCGGCTCGGTCAGGGTGTAGAGCCGGTGCTCGTCGAGGGCGAGCGGGCGGCGCCGGCGGGCAGCGCGGCGAGCCGGGCGCCGCAGCGGCCGCGGGCGAGCGCATTGCGGGCCGGCGGCCGCATCAGCAGCCGCGACTTGGCCCAGAAGACGGCGTTGGCGAGCGCCGAATGGCCGTCATGCAGCTCTGCCGCCCGGCCTCGATCGCTGGACTTATTGCCCGCCCCGCCATTGCTGCGGATTAGCGGACATTTGTTGAAGAAGGTCAAACGGGGGGAGGATTGTAAGTTTTGGCCCGCGAGGCAAGGGGAGGGGCAGGGCTTCTCTAGTCGTTCCGGCAGTGCGGGGTGAGCTCGCTACTCAAGACCGGCGCTGCTGAGCCTGTATTTACTCCCCGGCGGTTAGCGGCGGATGAGCGGAATTGGTTTAGGGAATTTAATCTTTCCCGGACCGGTCTGGCCGGTTACGCGGGCGCCATGTCCCGGCGGTGCCCCTCCCCTCTGGTTCTGCTCGATGTCCTCGTCGGAAAGGACGCGCTGGTCCGGGTCCGCGGTCCGGCCATTGTGGTGGGTGAAACGCAGCTTGGCCATGTAAGGCGTGGGTCTGCCTCGGCGATAATCGAGGAATTCCTGCGCATAATAATCACGCGCCTGCCGCGCCGTCTTGTCGCCGGCGACGATGTCGTGGGCGAGGTTGAGCGCCAGCCGGTTGGCCTCCTCGTCGTGGCAGCGTGCCGACAGCTCGCCCGCGGTGCGCTCGGCGATCACGCTGCCGTCGAACGCGGCGAGCTCGGAAAATTTCTCGGGCGGCACGCGATAGTCGATGAAACATTCGACGCAGTCCTGGTGCGGCGCCGGGAAGTCGTGCTGCCAGAAGGTCTTGGAGGCGACGATCCGTTTCCACTCGCCGCAGCTGCGCCACACCAGCTGGCTGTCGGTCGTCTCGTTCGGCTCGCCGTAGCGGTCGATCACGAGCTGGGCCGCCTCGCGCGATTCCTCCGGGCCAGCCGCGGATGATGTCGGAGGCTTTGTCGGACATGCTCTTTCCTTCCCGCTTATCCCTCGTCGCGACAACCGGCGTTGCGCATTGCGGTTCCCCCCCAGGCGGGGGCGACGGGCTGGCCGCGGAGCCGGTCGGGCCGAGCAGCGCTGGGAGGAAATCGCCGCCTCGCGCTAGCGTGCGGGCACAACCTACTTAGGGGCAGGCGTGAACTCGTTCGATTATCTGTTCAGCTTCTACGGCCTGCTGCTCGGGATCGCGGTCGCCAATGTCGCGATCGGCTTTGCCGAACATGTGGCGCGACAGCGAGCGGATCGCGGTCGGGACCTGCCCGCCGCTGGTTGCCTCGAGCGTACTGCTGGGCGGGATGAACGTGTGGCTGGAGATGTGGCACACGCGGCCGTTCGTGATCGTCGATGGGTCGCAGATGCTGGCCGCGGCGGCGATCTCGCTGCCTTACGTGTTCGTCAGCCGGGCGATTTTCCCCGGCGCCGAGGGCCAGCAGGAACGCTCGCTCGAGGAGCATTACCTCAAGCACCGCCACCTGATCCTGGTCCTGCTGGCGATCCCGACGGTCGTCTCGGTCGCCTCGCACATGCTGCTCGACGGAGTCCGCTATCAGGGCTGGGAAGCCTGGTGGTCGCGGCGCGGATCGCCGCGCCTTTGCTCCTGCTCCGTTCGCCAACCGCGGCGCCCAGCGCGGCGGGCTGGCAGCGCTCAACCTGCTCCAGCTGGTCGGCCTGTTCCGCTAACCGGTGCCCCCGCGCTACCAGTTGGCCGCCCCGCCCAACAGCTCGCGCTGGACCGGGCCCGGATGATCCTGGTCTTCAGCTTGGCCTGGATCTGCGCCGCGCCGAGGCCGCTGGTGCACACCAGCCGGGTGCCGCCGCCGGGCAGGCCTCGAGCGCGGAGATGCCGATGTCCTTGTCGGCGCAATGCTTGACGACGTCGGCCTCGGTCATCGCGAGGTTGAAGGCGCGGCTCATGCGCGGTACCGCCGCGGGCCGGCGAGGGAAGACAATCGGGTCATTGGGAAGGCTCCTGCGTAGGCAAGCGGGAGCACGATGCGACTTCAGCCACCGGCGCCTGCGAAAACGGCGAAAGCCGGTGATGGACAAGGGCTTAGCACGGGGCGGGCGAAAGGCGCGGAAATTCGCGGAAGTTGCCAAAGTTGGCAGCGGCTCGTTGCGCGCGGGCGCGCGCGCGAGGGCGAGGCGCGCGCAAGGTGAGGCGGATGGGAGTTGGGGGGCACCTGCGAGGATAAGCCACAAGTCGGGGGTGTAGGACAGCAAATAGGATTTCAGGCGTTGATTTCCTCGCACGGCGGGAGCTCGTCATACGGCGGCGCGTAGCCGTGGCGATCGTACAAGCTGCGCGTGACCAGCGCGAGCCGAGGGCCCGTGCCGTAATCGACGCGGGCGTGCTCAGCCCCCGTTGCCTCTGATTTGGTCCGGCACACGCCGTTGGCCACGTCCGTCTCCATGCCTTGCGCTGAGCTAAGAATATAGGAAGCCCGGCGTGGATGCGACCGTGGCTCGTGGATAAGGCGGCGGGGACGAAGTAAGCGCTTCTGGGAGTAGCGCCGTCCCGTCATGGCCCCGCCGCCGCCCCCTAACTCATTTGCACTTCAGAAATGGCCCTTGGCGTTGCGGCACATCTTGGGCTTGGCCGGGCATTTGACGAACTTGCCGTGCTTGTCCTTGCACGGCGCCGCGAGCGCGGGCGCGGAACCCGCGACCAGGCTCATTGCGGACAAAGCGAGCACCAGTTTTTTCATATTTTCCTCCCTCGGCACTTAGGAGCGCCGAGCGATACGCCCGCGCGCCCGACCGGGAAGATGGAAGGGAGATTACAAAGCGCGCCCGGGCGCGGCGGGCGTGCCGATCGTGCTTTCGGTTAACTTCCTGTTACAAGGGGGTGCCGAGTCGCTTTTGTAGGAAGTGCGAAATGGCGCGTATCCTCGGTTCAATCCTCACCCTTGCGACGCTGTCCGGATGTGCCGGCGTGAGCCTGTCCAACGTCGATGACGGACATTCGCTCGCATACCGTATGGCGGTCCCCGCGATCACGGCCAGCATCGATGCCGATTGCAAGACGACGTCGCAGATCATCACCATCCCCGGACCGGCGCGCTACATGTCGTTCCGGTCCGGCCTGGGGAAGGCCGACACGTCGGTCGAGTTCGGACCCGGCGGGACCATCACCAAGTTCAATTCCAAAACAGAAGGGCAGGTCGAGGACGCGCTCAAGATCGCCACGGCGGTGATGGGGGCGGCTGCGAGGACAGCGTCAGAGGGCGGCGGGGCTCCGAAGTGCAAGCCCATGATCGCCACTTACCTGATCGACTATGACGCCGCAGGGCGGCCGACCGTCGACCCGCATCCCTTCTTTCAGCAGAGGTTCGACCGGCCGGGATTTCCCGGCAACGACGAATAGGGGAGCGGGGCGGGCGCTTACCCCGCGGCGGTGTCGTTGCTTTGGCTTAGCGGGCAGGTCGCTTTCTTGTCGCCGGCCGCCAGGCGATGCGCGACCTTTTGCGCGCACATCTCCTTGGCCTCGTTCTGCAGGACAGCCGAGATGTCGGCCCAAAGCGCCTGCGAGGCGGCGACCACCGCCGGGTCCGCCTCGACCGCGTCGGACCCCGACAGATAATGCCGCCCCGCGGGCGACTGTGCGAAGCCGACCAGCTGCTCCAGCTCGCCCTGCGAGAATTCGCGGGCGTAAGCCTGGGCCTGGGCTTCGAGGATGGCGGGCATTTGCGCGCGGATCCGGGGCTCGAGCCTGGCGAGGAACTTGTCGAGCCGCTGGGCGGCGCCCGCATTGTCGCGGCCGTCGCCGAGCTGCGCCTCCAGCGCCGCGGTCATTTTCCTGGCGCGCTGCGCAGCGTCGATCATCGGTCGGGCGGAATTGTGAGGCCGACGAAGTGCCGCGCGAGCACGATCTTCGAGGCCGGCGCCGCGGCGGGGGCGACCTGGGCGGCCCCTGCCGGTTGCTGGACGGGGCCGGGCGCGGGTGCGGCGGCCGTGGCGCCGCCGCCCAGGCGGCCGACGAGACGAGAGCGACGAGCAGCGAACCGGATACGAGCTTCATTGGGATCCTCCACGCGAACGAGCCAGGCGGCCCTTGTCGCGGGGATTGGGTTAAGGATTGGTCAGCGGGGTGAGCTGCGCGCGGTCCAGTAAGCCGCGACCAGCGCCAGCAACAGCAGCGCCGAAAACAGTGCCGGGACGGGGAGGATCAGCCGCCACGCAATGATGCCGCTGGCCAGCGTGGCGAGCGCGAAGGCGGCGATCATCGGGCGGGCCTGCGCGGCGCCGGTCCGCGCGAGCGACGCCAATTGCCACAGCAGCACCGTCTGCAGAGCCAGGAAGACGCCGACCGTCCAGCCGAGCCCCAGATAGAGATCGAGATAGGATCGGCTGACGCCCATCACCTGGAAGTGCGTGCCGGTCATGGCGGCAAGAACGGCATCGTCGTCGACCGGCGACCATTTCTGCAGACCGCCGAGCGAGTGGCCCATCGTGAACAGGAACGAGATCGCCGAAGCGATTTGAAGCATGAGCGTGGCTGTCATGGCCGGCCTCCCATCCGAAGGAATCCTAATAGCCGTATGCTGCGCGATCGCGCTCGAGACCGCGTGGTGGACCCAATAGGGGATCATGAACAGCAGGATCAGCGCGGCCAGCAAGGCGATGTTCGCGCGGCGCCCGCGGACGAACAGCAAGGCGACGAAGCGAGCCCTTGATCGCGAGATTGTAGGGCACTTCCCACAGCCAGAACACCGCCGGCTGTGTGCACGAACCATCGATGAGCACGCCGGCGTAGGTGAGGTGACGAGCAGCTCGGCGGCGAGCAGCATCCCGACCATGAACCGCTTGCGCTCGGCGAAATAGGTGGCGAGCCGCTCGATATTCCGCCTGGTCGTGCGGGAACACCACCGCCGCGGCGAGATAATAAGCGGTCGCGAGCAGGATCGGCGCCCACAGGCCGGCGAAATCGAGCGTGATCGGCCGGAGCGACTCCCAGGCGTCGATCCAGGTCGCGCAGATGACGACGAAGATGAACAAAGCGAGCAGCGCGGTCTGCGGCTCGAGCTGCTTGCAGCGCCTTGGCCCGCACCATCCGCGCGAAGCCGCCGAGCAGCTCGGTCACGGCGAGGCCGAGGATCAGCCCGTAGAAGGCGAAGAAGAAGCTGAAGCGGTCGATGTGCGCCCCCCGGCGTGAGGCGGGGAGCGTGGCAGAGATGGGGCCGGGTGGGAAGCGGACCGTGGCTTCAGTGCGCTGCCACCGAATTCCCTGTTACCGTGTCCCCGTCTTCAGCTTCTGCCCGTGCGAACCCCTGATTTTCGCGGGTCGGCGACAACGCGGGTCATGACGATAATTCGGCAGCCCTCTCCTTCAGGACCGCCGCAACTATAGTCGCAGGTCGTCCCGTTGATCTCTGGTGGGCAACGGATCGTGCAGCCAATGACGCCACCGTTCGATTGGACGCTACCGCCGCAATTGCCCAACACACTGGAGCGGGTGGTTTCCAAGGTCCTGCTTCCCGCCTGGACGGCAGTCGGCATCGCCAGGCCGAACGCCGCGACGAGCATGAGTTCGATTCCTGTTTGCATCGAAGTTCCCCCTTCATGGGCCGAACCGGCTTGGGAGCTACAGCGCACAAGACGGGAGGTTGGACACCTCAGCGGCCAGCCCACGCATTTAACAGACCTAGTGATACGAGACCAGTTGAAGGGCTTGGCCTCGGTCAGGTTGGCTCGGTGGTTTCGTGTGCTCTTTAGACTGTCCCAAAATTTTGGAGGGTGCGCTTGGCTTATTTGGGCGGCGGCAGATCGAGGCCGCTGAGCTTCCAGCTGAGGCCATGACGCTTGAACACCATCGTGCCGTTCTGGCCGGACTTTGACTTGACGACGAACTCCGACAAGCCGTGACGCTCAATGTCCGGGTCTTCGCCAACAGCGATCGGGGCCTTCTTGTTTTGTCGGTTGGAGAGCATCATGGCGCGGACGCCGGCGGGCGAGATTATCGCATCGACCAGCGGGCCGACCAACGCCGAACCGAGCGCGACGCCGAGCGGTCCGAAACCAGATTGGTCCTTCTGCGCCTCGGCCATCATCCGGGCCGACAGCTCTGACTTCATATCCTCGCGCAGGCTGGGGTAGTCGATGTAGCTGGACAGCCGGTCGGCATCGTTCGCCTGCGCTGCCGCCTTCATTTGCTTCAGCGTGTATCCAGGCGACAGGACATACCAGCCGATCGTCGCCAGCAAGACGAGCACCGCGGCCAGTCCGGCCCATTTGGTTCTGCTCATGATTTCCCCCAGAACACCGAGCGGAGCGAACCTAGGTGCAAACCATGTGAGCCTGCAATCGGCATGATCAAATCGAGTGCACTGTCACCGGAATTGCGAGTGCACTGTCACCGGAATTGCCGGAAATCGAAACCCTGCCCGTAATCGCCACGATCCCAACCGAAGTTTAGAAACGAGAGATGACGCTCAAGCGCTTTTCATACAGTGGAAGGAAGGCCTCCGTGCAGCGCACAAACGCTGCCTGCGCATCGGACATGGGAACGGAGTGCCAATGGCCATCCAACCAAAAGCCGAAACTAAGATCGCGATCATTCAGCGAAATTGGGTCGAGGTGAATCGACCAATCTTGAACTCGGGAGCCAAAACGTCTGGCAATCCGGGCAAGGCGCTTGCGGCGGTCAGGACTGATGCAGATTTCACGCGTGCTCTGCAGATATGGCTTGAGTTCGAGACCCGGCAACCCGAAGCGATAGAGACCCCCCGCTTGGATTGCCTGGTCATCGATGTTGGTGGCGCAGAACCAGTGCCGGCCCGCAGTTTGAATGGTAATTTCAGCAGCGGTAGGCTCAAATAACTGCTCGGTGGTGAACCAAACGACCGGCATCTCCTTGCGCCCTACGTCCACCGTGGACGGGTGAATTACTCCGCTTTCCAAGATTTCCTTGATGCCCATGCCTCGCATCGCGGCAACGATGCCCGGCGTATAATGCCAGTAGATTGGCTCGTCAGTCATAAGGGTGGGCGTTTGACCTACTGATCCAAGAAGCTCCGCATCTTCCGGCTCCGGCGACGGATGCTTCAGCTTCCGCAGCGCCTTCGCCTCGATCTGCCGGATGCGCTCGCGGGTCACGCTGAACTGCTGGCCGACCTCCTCGAGCGTGTGGTCGGTGTTCATGCCGATGCCGAAGCGCATGCGCAGCACGCGCTCCTCGCGCGGGGTGAGTGACGCGAGCACGCGGGTGACCGTTTCCTTGAGGTTCGACTGGATCGCGGCGTCGACCGGGATCACCGCGTTCTTGTCCTCGATGAAGTCGCCGAGGTGGCTGTCCTCCTCGTCGCCGATCGGGGTCTCGAGGCTGATCGGCTCCTTGGCGATCTTCATCACCTTGCGGACCTTCTCGAGCGGCATCGAGAGGCGCTCGGCGAGCTCCTCGGGCGTGGCTTCGCGGCCGGTCTCGTGGAGGAACTGGCGGCCGGTGCGGACGAGCTTGTTGATGGTCTCGATCATGTGGACCGGGATGCGGATGGTGCGCGCCTGGTCGGCGATCGAGCGGGTGATCGCCTGGCGGATCCACCACGTGGCGTAGGTGCTGAACTTGTAGCCGCGGCGGTATTCGAACTTATCGACCGCCTTCATCAGGCCGATGTTGCCTTCCTGGATGAGGTCGAGGAACTGCAGCCCGCGGTTGGTGTATTTCTTGGCGATCGAGATGACGAGGCGAAGGTTGGCCTCGACCATTTCCTTCTTGGCGATGCGGGCCTCGCGCTCGCCCTTCTGGACCATGTTGACGATCCGCCGGAACTCCGAAAGCGAGGTGCCGGTGGCGTTGGCGATGTCGCCGATTTCATTGCGAATGCGGTCGACGCTGTCGCGCTCGGCGGCGGCGAAGGCGGCCCATTTCTTGTCGATCGCCTGGGCGGCGTCGAGCCAGCTGTCGTCGAGCTCATGGCCCATGTAGCTTTCGAGGAAGGCGCGGCGCGGGACGCGGTGGCGCTCGGCGAGGCGCAGCATCTGGCCGCCAAGCGCGGTCAGCCGGCGGTTGTAGGTGTAAAGCGCGTCGACCAGCGTACTCGATCTTGCTGGCGTGGAACTGGACGCTCTCGACCTCGGCGGTGAGCTGCTCGCGCAGCTTGTGGTACTTCTTCTCGTCCGAAGGCGGGAAGTCGCGGACCTGCGCGAAGGCTTCGAGCCGGTTGGCCTGGACCTTGGAGAATTTCTTGTAGAGCGAGGTGATGGCCGCGAACCGCTCGAGCGCCTGGGGCTTGAGGGTCTCTTCCATCTGGGCGAGCGAGAGGGTGTTGTCCTCTTCCTCTTCCTCGACCGGGCGCTGGGTGCGCCGCTCGACCATGTCCTCTTCCTCATCCTCGGACTTGGGCTCGGGTTCGTCGGCGAACGTCTTCCTCTTCCTTGATCGACGGGCCGGCGACCTTCTCGCTGATCTCGCCCTCGCCGCCGGCCTCGCCGCCCTGCTCGGTCTCGGTCAGCTGCTCGGCGGTCGGGCCCTTGGACAGCATCGCCTCGAGGTCGAGGATCTCGCGCAGCTGCATCGTGCCTTCGTTGAGGTTCTTCGACCATTCGATGATGGCGTTGAAGGTGATCGGGCTTTCGCACAGGCCCCAGATCATGGTGTCGCGGCCGGCCTCGATGCGCTTGGCGATGGCGATCTCGCCCTCGCGCGAGAGCAGCTCCACCGCGCCCATCTCGCGCAGGTACATGCGCACCGGATCGTCGGTGCGGTCGACCGCTTCCTTCTTGACCGCGGCCGCCGGGCGGGGGCCGCCGTCGTCGAGCGGATCGACCTCGTCCTCGATCTGCGGCTCGTCCTTCTCGTCTTCCTCGTCGTCGTCCTTCTCGGCGCTCTCGACGATGTTGACGCCCATCTCGGAGATCGCGGACATGATGTCCTCGATCTGCTCGCTACTCATCTGGTCCTGGGGCAGGGCCTCGTTGAGCTCTTCGTAGGTGATGACGCCGCGCTTCTTGGCGCGGGCGATCAGCTTCTTGACCGACGCGTCGTTGAGGTCGATCAGCGGGGCATCGCCCGCCTCGGCCGTATCGACTTCCTGTGCTTCGTTTTTCGCCATATGTTCCGTCGCTTAGTCGGTGCCGGCGAGTGACGCCAGCCTCTGCCTCAATCCCTGCTGCGCCTCGATCAGGCGCTGCTGTTCTTCCAATGCCTCATCGGTCAAATCCCGCTTGAGGCGTTCCGTTGCATAAACCAGCGCTTTCTCCACTTCCTCGGTCGCAGCGATGATCTCGACTGCGGCGGCCAGATCGCTTCGGGCGCGGTCCGGATCGCTGTCGCGGCGGGTGAAGGAAAAGCCCATCGAACGAGGGGCCACTCCGCCCGCCGCTCCGTCGGTTCCCAATATGGTGGCAAGGTTGTTCCGATCAAGCGCGGCGCCGGAGAACGCCGCCTCGACCAGCTCGTCGCGCAGCCGCGCGGTGCCGGTGTCGGCGATCGGGAGCGAGGCGAGTTGCTCGCGGTGGGCCTGCAGCTCCTCGGGGAAATTGGTGAAGCCGAGGATCAGCGCGCGCGCGGTCGGAGCGTCGATCCCGCTTGCGGCGATGGCGCGCGCCCTGTCGCCGACCGGCGGCTCGGGCGGGGTCCAGCGGCCCTTCTGGAACGATCCGCGCTGGCGCTGCTGCCGGGGAACGAAGCTGCGTTGCGGCGCGATCTCGGTCTCGAAGCGCTGCAGCCACTGGTCGCGGTAGAGACGGCGAAGCGCCGGCTCGGCGATCGCTGCTCGCATGGTCGACCAGCCGCTGGCGCAGACCGGCGCGGGCCTCGGGGGTAGTCAGCGGAGTTCGACATCATCTCATGCCGCCACAGCCTCGCGTCCAGCGGCTCGGCTGCCGAAACCAGCGCCTCGAATGCCTCGCGCCCGCCGGAATTGACGACGTCGTCGGGATCCTGGCCCGGCGGCAGCTCGACGAAGCGCAAGGTGCGCTCGGGCCCGATGTGGGGCAGGGCACGGAGGGCGGCGCGGATGGCGGCCCGGCGCCCCGCGCTGTCGCCGTCGAAGCACAGGATCGGCGAGGGGTCGAGCCGCCACATCCGCTCGAGCTGCGCTTCGGTCACCGCGGTGCCGTTGGGCGCGACGACTTCGGCTATGCCGGCGCGGTCGAGGCCGATCACGTCCATATAGCCCTCGACCACGATCAGGCGCCCTGCGGTTCGGCTGGCGGGGCCGGCGAGGTCGAGATTGTAGAGCGTCCGGCCCTTGTCGAAGAGCGGCGTGTCGGGGGAATTGAGGTATTTGGGCTCGCCGACCCCGAGGATCCGTCCGCCGAACGCGATCACCCGCCCGCGCGGATCGCGGATCGGGATCATCAGCCGCCCGCGGAAGCGGTCGTAGCTCTCTCCGCCTTCCTCCGGCTTGATCAGCATGCCGGTCTCGATCAGCGGGTCCTCGCCGAGGTGGGCGAGCGCGCGTTTGAGCGCGGTGCGGTTGTCGGGCGCGAGGCCGATTCCGAAGCGCGCGACCTGGACCTGGTCGATCCCGCGGCGCTTCAGATATTCGCGCGCCTCGGCGCCCGCAAGCCCGTTGAGCTGCTCGGCGTAATATTTCTGAACCACTCCCATGACGTCGGTCAGCGAGGCGGCGCGATCGGCGCGTTCCTTGGCCTTGGGGTCGGGCGCGGGGACATCCATTCCGGCCTTCGCCGCGAGCTCCTTGACCGCGTCCATGAATTGCATTCCGCGCTGGTCGGTGAGGAAGCGGATTGCGTCGCCGTGCGCGCCGCAGCCGAAGCAATGGTAGAAGCCCTTGTCGTCGTTGACGGTGAAGCTCGGCGTCTTCTCGTCATGGAACGGGCAGCACGCCTTCCATTCGCGGCCCGGCGCGGATCAGCTTCACCGTCGGCGAAATGACCGCGGAGAGCACGGTCCGAGCGCGCAGCTCGTCGAGCCAGGTGGTGGAGAGGGTCACGAAATCGACCCTATGCGCGAATCGCCGTCCCGCAAGGGTGGCCGCCAACTTATCCACAGGTCCGCTTCGTGCGAATAATTGACACAGTAGCCGGGCGCGATTGCGGCTAAACTGTCACAGTTCCGACACAGCCGGCACAGACCGCCGGGACGGAGCGACTGGGGGAGAGAATGGATATGTTGAATAAGCTCAGCGGGCTTGCTCGCGCACTCTACATCGTCCTCGCGATCGTCGCAGGATTTGTCGCTTTGGGCGGACTGAATGTTGCGTTGGTGTTGATCGTGCTCGGCCTGATCGCCGGCATTACGACGCCCAAGGAAAGGCTTGTTCTGACAATGGCGGCGGTCATTGCGCTGCCTCTCGTGGGCGCCGCGCTCGTGCACATTCCGCAGATCGGCGCGCAGCTCAACGCCGTGATGATCAATCTCCAGCTCGGCGTTGCCGGCGCGGCCACCAGCGCACTTACCATCGTGCTGTACGGGCTGGTGATGGACGGCGTGAAGGGACTTACGGGTACGCCTGCGCCTGCTCGCGTAGCGATGACCCACTAAGTATCGAACTTTTTCGCCGGGGCTCCGCTGCTTGTCGCGGCGGGGCCCCTTTCGCCCCCTCACTCAGGAAAGCGCGGCCTTGACGAGACCGCTGGCCCGCGCCGGCTCGATTGAAGTGCCGAGGCGTTCCTTCACCAGCGCCATCACCCGGCCCATGTCCTTCATCCCCGAAGCGCCGGTCTCAGCGATGATCGCGGCGATCGCGGTCTGGGCCTCGGAGTCGCTCAATTGCTGGGGCAGGAAACGCTCGATCACCGCGATCTCTGCTTCCTCGACTTCGGCGCGATCGACACGGGCGTTCTTGCGGTAGATTTCGGCCGATTCGCGACGCTGCTTGATCATCTTTTGCAGCACTTCGGTGACCAAGGCGTCGTCGTCGGGCGCCTTGTCCGAGGTGCGAAGCTCGATGTCGCGATTCTTGACCGCCGCCTGCACCAGCCGAAGCGTGCCCAGCACGGCCTTGTCGCCGCTCTTCATCGCGGTGACGGTTGCGGTCTTGAGGTCGTCCCTGATCATCGCTTCGCCCTAACGAGCCAATAACGCGCTGACCAGCGTTGACCCGCTCCTGCAAACCGCATAGCTGAAATGCCTTAGCGACATCGCTGTTTACCCGCTGACGGAAGGCTTCTCCCGCCCATGGCCGACGCACGACCTCTGCCCGCGCCGCAACCCGATGGTGCGACGGGAGTCGTGGTCTTCGCCGACGGCCGAACGGTGTGGGGGCAAGGGTTCGGCGCGGAGGGGGAGGCGGTCGGCGAGCTGTGCTTCAACACCGCCATGACCGGCTATCAGGAAGTGATGACCGACCCGTCGTACGCGAAGCAGGTCATCGCCTTCACTTTCCCGCACATCGGCAACGTCGGCGCCAACGACGAGGACATCGAGGCGGCGGACGCGCATGCGCTCGGCTGCCTAGTGCGCGAGGTTGTGACCGAGCCGAGCAACTATCGCGCGAGCCAGGGCTTCGCCGACTGGATGAAGAAATATGACCGGATCGGGATCGCGGGCGTCGACACGCGCGCGCTCACGAAGCTGGTGCGCCGCGAAGGGCCGCCGACGATTGCGATCGCGCATCGGGCGGACGGCAAGTTCGATTTGGACGCGCTCAGGAAAATGGCCGCGGAGTGGCCGGGGCTCGAGGGGATGGACCTGGCGAAGGAGGTGAGCCGGCTTCAGGTCGAGCGCTGGACCGACGGAAAGTGGGCGTGGGGGCAGGGGTACGAACTTGGTCCCTCGACTACGTTCGGGACGAACGGAGTTGGGAAAAGCAGCAAAAAAGAACCGTTGGTGTCGAGCGAAGTCGAGACACGTCCCCACGTCGTCGCGGTCGACTATGGGTCGAAGCGCAACATCTTCCGCTTGCTGGTCGAGGCGGGCGCGCGGGTGACGGTTGTGCCGGCGAGCGCGAGCTTCGATGACGTCATGGCGCATGAGCCCGACGGCTTCTTCCTGTCGAACGGGCCGGGCGACCCGGCGGCGACCGGCGAATATGCTGTGCCGGTGATCAAGGCGATGCTGGAGACAGGCAAGCCGCTGTTTGGGATTTGCCTTGGCCATCAGATGCTCGCACTCGCGGTCGGCGGCAGGACGAGCAAGATGTTCCAGGGCCACCGCGGCGCCAACCACCCGGTCAAGCGTCTCGCCGACGGCCGCGTCGAGATCACCTCGATGAACCACGGCTTCGCGGTCGAGCGCGAAGGCATGCCGGAGAATGTGCGCGAGACCCATGTATCGCTGTTCGACGGATCGAATTGCGGGATCGAGCTGACCGACCGCCCGGCGTTCAGCGTGCAGTACCACCCCGAGGCGAGCCCCGGTCCGCAGGACAGCTTCTATCTGTTCGAGAAGTTCGTGGGGGCGATGAAGTGAGGATCGCTGCGGCAGCGCTTCCGATGGCCTTGCTCTCCGCTTGCGTGACACCGCGCCTGCACACGCAGGACGAGCTCAATGCCGTCACTCGCCATTGCGGGCTCGCGCTCGGCGAGCTGATCCAGGACGAGAGCGAGAAGAAGCTGCTGCTGATGATCCGGCAGGAGCCGAGTGATCAGCAGCGTGTCTGCGTCGCCAAATGGGCCCGCCGCAACGGCCTCAAGGCGGTGTTCGTCAACATGAGCTTTCCCGAAGGCTGATGCCCAAACGCACCGACATCTCCTCGATCCTGATCATCGGTGCGGGGCCGATCGTGATCGGGCAGGCGGCGGAGTTCGATTATTCGGGGTCGCAGGCGGTCAAGGCGCTCAAGGCCGAGGGCTATCGCGTGATCGTGGTCAATTCGAACCCGGCGACGATCATGACCGACCCCGAGCTTTCGGACGCGACCTATATCGAGCCGGTCACGCCCGAGGTGGTCGCCAGGATCTGCGAGAAAGAGCGGCCCGACGCGATCCTGCCGACGATGGGCGGGCAGACCGCGCTCAACACCGCGCTGGCGCTGTTCAAGGACGGAACGCTCGACCGGCTCGGGATCGAGCTGATCGGCGCCAATGCCGCGGCGATCGAGATGGCCGAGGACCGGCTCAAGTTCCGCGAGGCGATGGACCGGATCGGGCTCGAAATCGCCGCGCTCGGCGATCGCGCACAGCCTCGAGGAAGCGCTCGAGGCGCTCGAGACGGTCGGATTGCCGGCGATCATTCGTCCGAGCTTCACGTTGGGCGGGACCGGAGGGGGCATCGCCTACAACCGCGACGAGTTTGTCCAGATCGTCGCCGGCGGGCTCGATGCTAGCCCGACCGACGAGGTGCTGATCGAAGAATCGGTGCTCGGGTGGAAAGAGTTCGAGATGGAGGTCGTTCGCGACCGCGCCGACAATGCGATCATCATCTGCTCGATCGAAAATATCGACCCGATGGGGGTGCATACCGGGGATTCGATCACCGTCGCCCCGGCGCTGACGCTGACCGACAAGGAATATCAGCGCATGCGCTCGGCGGCGATCGCCGTGCTACGCGAAATCGGCGTCGAAACAGGCGGTTCCAACGTCCAGTTCGCGGTCGATCCCAAGACCGGGCGGATGGTGGTCATCGAGATGAACCCGCGCGTGTCGCGGAGCTCGGCGCTGGCGTCCAAGGCCACGGGGTTCCCGATCGCCAAGGTCGCCGCGCGGCTGGCGGTCGGCTACACGCTCGACGAGATCGCCAACGACATCACCGGCGGCGCCACCCCGGCGAGCTTCGAGCCGACGATCGATTATGTCGTGACCAAGATCCCGCGCTTCGCATTCGAGAAGTTCAAGGGCGCCGACGCGCTGCTGACGACGTCGATGAAGTCGGTCGGCGAGGTGATGGCGATCGGGCGGTCGTTCGCCGAGAGCCTGCAGAAGGCGCTGCGCGGGCTGGAGACCGGGCTCACCGGGCTCGACCGGGTGCGCGAGCTCGACAATGCCGATCCGTCGACGATCGAGAGCGCGCTGGCGCGGCCGACGCCGGACCGCCTGCTGGTCGCCGCCGAGGCGCTTCGCCAGGGCTTCACGGTCGAGCGGATCAACGCAGGTCGCGGGGTTCGACCCGTGGTTCCTCGAGCGGCTGGCCGAAATCGTCCGCGCCGAGGAGCAGGTCCGCGCCGAGGGGCTGCCGAGCGATGCGGCGGGGATGCGGCGGCTCAAGGCGATGGGCTTTTCCGACGCACGGCTGGCTGAGCTGGCGCTGCGCTCGGCCCATGCGCCGCGCGCGATGAGCGAGGCCAGCGCGCGCGGCTCCGGCGTGGTCCACGATGCGCTCGAAGCATATGACCGGGGGGGTGACCGAGGCCGAAGCGCGCGCGCACCGGCTTAAGCTCGGGGTGCGGCCGGTATTCAAGCGCATCGACAGCTGCGCGGCCGAGTTCGACGCCGCGACGCCCTATCTCTACTCGACCTTCGAGGCTCCTCTGTTCGGCGAGGCCGAGGACGAGGCGGAAATCGAGGCCCGGCGCAAGGTGATCATCCTGGGCGGCGGGCCGAACCGGATCGGGCAGGGGATCGAGTTCGATTATTGCTGCTGCCACGCCGCCTTCGCGCTGCGCGAGGCGGGGCTGCAGACGATCATGGTCAATTGCAATCCGGAGACGGTGTCGACCGACCCCGATACCTCGGACCGGCTCTATTTCGAGCCGCTGACCGGCGAGGACGTGCTCGAGATCGTTCGGCGCGAGCAGGAACAGGGCGAGTTGCTCGGGGTGATCGTCCAGCTGGGCGGGCAGACCCCGCTCAAGCTCGCCGCCGAGCTGCAGGCCGCGGGCGTGCCGATCCTCGGCACCTCGCCCGACAGCATCGACCTTGCCGAAGACCGCGAGCGGTTCGCGGCGCTGGTCGCGCGGCTCGGCCTCAAGCAGCCGGCCAACGGCATAGCGCGCAGCCGCGACGAAGCGGTGCTGGTCGCGGCGCGCATCGGTTATCCGGTGCTGCTGCGGCCGTCCTATGTGCTCGGCGGGCGCGGGATGGAGGTGGTCGAGGGGCCGCAGCAGCTCGAATATTATATCGCGACGGCGATCAACGTGTCGGGCTCCTCGCCGGTGCTGATCGACCGCTATTTGCGCGACGCGATCGAGGTCGACGTCGACGCGATTTGCGACGGGAATGACGTCATCGTCGCGGGCGTCCTCCAGCATATCGAGGAAGCCGGCGTCCATTCAGGCGACAGCGCCTGCGCGATCCCGCCGCACAGCCTGTCGCGCGAGGTGGTCCGCGAGATCGAGCGCCAGACCAGGGAGCTGGCCCTGGCGCTGAAGGTCAAGGGACTGATGAACGTCCAGTTCGCGGTGCAGGGCGACGACGTCTTTCTGATCGAGGTCAATCCGCGCGCGAGCCGAACGGTGCCGTTCGTCGCCAAGGCGATCGGGCGGCCGGTGGCCAAGATCGCCGCGCGGGTGATGGCGGGCGAACCGCTGGCCGATTTCGGCGAGATCGGGCGGCCGATCGATTATGTCGCGGTCAAGGAATCGGTATTCCCCTTCGCGCGCTTCCCGGGGACCGACCCGGTGCTCGGACCGGAAATGAAGAGCACAGGCGAAGTCATGGGAATCGATAAGGATTTCGATATCGCTTTTGCCAAGGCATTGCTCGGTGCGGGGATGGCGCTGCCCGACGGCGGGACCGCCTTCGTTTCGGTCAAGGACGCCGACAAGGACAATATCGTGCCCGCGGTCGCGAAACTGGTCGAGCTCGGCTTTTCGATCATTGCCACCGGAGGGACCGCGGCGCACCTTGCCGGCAAGGGGTTGCCGGTGGAGCTCGTGAACAAGGTCGCCCAGGGCCGCCCGCATATCGTCGACCGCTTATTGGACGGCGACGTCGACCTGGTGTTCAACACCACCGAGGGGTGGCAGTCGCTGAAGGACAGCCATTCGATCCGCACCACCGCGCTCAACCGGAAGGTACCGTACTTCACCACTGCTGCGGCGAGCCTGGCCGCGGCACGCTCGATCGAGGCGGTCCGCGGCCACGCGCTTGAAGTCGCCTCGCTACAATCCTATTATTCTGCCTCCGGAAACTGATCTTCCACCCACAATTTGCCCCGTTCGCGCGCGTCATGGCCGCGCCGGGGCCGGGTTTTGAAAAGGGTTTGAAAATGGCGAGTGCCGACAAGGTGCCGATGCTGGAAGAGGGCTTTGCCAAGCTCACCGAGGAGCTCAAGAGGCTGCGCATCGAAGAGCGTCCGGCGATCGTGGAGGCGATCGAAGCGGCGCGCGCGCACGGCGACCTGAGCGAAAATGCCGAATATCATGCGGCCAAGGAGCGCCAGGGGCACGTCGAGGCGACGATCGCCGATCTCGAGGACCGGTTGAGCCGGGCGATGGTGATCGATCCCGACGACTCTATCGGGCGACAAGGTGTTGTTCGGGGCGACCGTCACGCTGATCGACGAAGATAAGAAAAGGGTGAAATACCAGCTGGTTGGGCAGACCGAAGCGGACGCCAAGGTGGGGCGGATCAGCTATAATTCGCCGCTTGGGCGAGCGCTGATCGGGCGCCAGGCCGGTGAGGAAGTCGAAGTGTCGGCGCCAGCGGGCGACCGCTATTACGAGATCAAGAAGATCGAGTTCGTCTGATCGTGACCCAAAATCCGTTCGTGTCGAGCGAAGTCGAGACACGTCCCTCGACTGCGCTCGGGACAAACGGAGCCGGGTTTTGATGAATCGCATTCCGAGAACCGCGACGGTCGCAATCACGGCGCTGACGTCGCTCGTCTGGCTGGTCACCGTGGCATTCGGCCTCGACCAGCAGGCCTCCCTCACGATGGGCTTCATCCCAGCGCGGCTGAGTGGTGCGGCATTGCCCGTACCCGCGGTTCCCGCGTTCCTCACCCCGCTGACTGCCACTTTGGTCCACGGCAACCTGCTCCATCTGGCGTTCAACATGCTGATGCTGGTGTGGTGCGGGACGGCGGTCGAGCGAGTCCTTGGCCGCACCGGGTTGATCGGGCTCTATCTGGTCGGGGCCTATGCCGCGGCCGGCGCCCAGTGGCTCGCCGACCCGCTCGGGACCGTGCCGATGGTCGGAGCGAGTGGCGCGATCAGCGCGGTGGTGGGCGCGTTTGCGCTGAGTTTTGGCCGGGCCAAGCGGATCACCAGCTCGGTCCGGGTCAACCATTGGATCAACGTCGCGTGGCTGCTGGTGGCGTGGGTCGTCTTGCAGCTGATGGTCGGTTATCTCGCCGGAGGGGAGGGCTATCTGCTCGCCACCCCCGCGCACATCGGCGGTTTCATCGCCGGCCTGCTGCTCCAGCGGCCCCTGCTGCTGTGGCGCTATCGCTCCGCCTGAGCCGCCGGTGAGGTCGTCTCCGTTTCCGGCTCCAACAACCGGTGGAGGTGGACGACGACATATTTCATCTCCGCATCGTCGACGGTGCGCTGGGCCTTCCCGCGCCACGCGTCCTCGGCGGCCGCGAAGCTGTCGTAGATACCGACGAGGTCGATCGATTCAAGATCGACGAACTCGAGGCCGCGCGGGTCCTTGACCTTGCCGCCGAACACCAGGTGGAGCTTGCTCATCGGTGCTTAGCGTTTGCGCGCGGCTTCCACCGCCGCATCGGCCGACGCGCGCGCCGTGTCCTTGAGGACCTGGAGGAAATTGCTCAGCGTTTCCTCGCCCTCCTTGCGGCTGAAACCGAGGTCGCCGAAGCGCTCCTTGCTCGTTGCGCGGGCTGCCTTGACGGCCGCGTCCGCCGATTGCCGAAGGCGCTGCGCCGCGGGCCGTACGACTCGCTCTTCGGCCGAAGTGCGCGGCAACAGCGCGGCAATCAGCGCGCCGGCGGCGATTCCCCCGGCAAGCGCGATCAGCGGCGATTCGGTAAGCGTGTCGGTGGCCCGGCGCTCGGCGCCTTCATAAGCCTCGATCGCGCGCTGCCGCGCGCTTCGCCGGCTGTGCCTTTTGTCTTCAGTCATTGACCGTCTCCGTTTGGACCTGTTTCTTCTTCCTGGGTTTGCGTTTGGGGCGCTTGGCGCTCAGCTTGCCGGCGAAGTCGATGAGCGGCTCGCGGGCAAGGAACAAGGCAATTGCCGCGACGACTCCGGTCGCGGTCAGCGGGCGCGAGCGCACGGCATCAACCGCGTCCTCGGCAATATCGGCGCCCTTGGATTTGGCGGCGTCCCACGCGTCGGACATGAGGTGGCTGGGCGTGAGCTGGTTCTTGAGATCGAGGATCGGAGCCTCGAAGGCCCGCACGCTTTCGACGAGCTGCATCCTGGCGCGGGCGGCCTCGATCCGGGCGGCGGCGACTTGCGGACTGTCGGTCATAGCTCGCGCTTGAGCCGCTGGGCGCCGTACCAGCTAATTCCGCCGGCAAGCGCGGCGAAGGTCAGCAGCCCGACCAGGCCCGCCGCCAGCGGGCCCATGAACTTCGCCAGCGCGATCACGATTCCGACCGCCAATGCGGTGACCCCCGCCAGCGCCAGGACGAATGCGGCGCCGAACAGCGCGGCAACGAAGCCGAACGCCTTGGCCTTGGCCTCGGCGATCGCCCTGGCGAGCCTGTATTCGGCGCGCGCATAGGCCTTGCCGTCCTCGACGACCTGCTGAACCAGTTCGCCGATCGACCGCTCGGCGGGTCCTGGGGGCTGATCAGGCGGCTTGAGCATCAATCCTCGTCGTCGTCATCGTCCCTGGCGGTCGCGGTCTTGACCAGCCGGGCTATCACGAAGCCGACGATCGCGGCTCCGGCGAGCGCGAGCCCGGGGCTGTTGCGGACGAACTCGCGAGTGTCGTCGATCAGCTCGTCGGGATTCTTCTTGGCGAGCGCACTTGCGGCATTGTCGATCGCCGAAGCGGCGCGGCGCGCATAATCGCCATACTCCGGCCCGAGGCGCTCTTCGATCCCAGGGGCGGTGTCTCCGACCATCTTGGCGACGTTGCCGAGCGCTTCCGAAGAGCGCTCGAGGCCCTGGCTGACCAGCCCGCGCGCGCGCTCCCCGGCCTGGCCGGACAGCTTTTCGCCCGCTCCGCGGACGCGGTCGGCGAGGCCGCGTTCGGGATTTCCGCTGCCGGTAATGGGCCGCTCGGCGTCGCCCTTCGGCGCGGGGATCTCGCGCTCGGTGACCAGGACCGTGTCGGTGGTCACGATGTCGGTGTCGCGTCCGGCGTTCTCGGCCGCTTCCCCGGCGATGATCTTGTCGTCCTGTTCGGGAAGCAGAGGGGTGTCTTTGCGGGCCATGACCAATTCTCCTTCACCGACTCAACCATGAGCGCGCGTTCTTCGTTCCGGCATACGGAAGCGAAAGTTGCACGCCCGGGCGCGCCTAATATAGGCGTCCCATACAGCGACATCATTACGCTTCCGCAAGAAGGAACTCCATGACTGCAATCGCCGGCGTGAACGGCCGCCAGATCCTCGACAGTCGCGGCAATCCCGACGATCGAGGTCGACGTCACGCTCGAGGACGGGAGCCTGGGCCGGGCAGCGGTGCCTTCGGGCGCATCGACCGGAGCGCACGAAGCGGTCGAGCTGCGCGATGGCGACAAGGATCACTGGGGCGGGAAGGGCGTGACCAAGGCGGTCGCCAATGTGAACGGGGAGATCGCGGGCGCGGTCGTCGGACGCGACGCCTCGGACCAGGCCGGGCTCGACGACGCGCTGATCGCGCTCGATGGGACCGAGAACAAGGGCCGGCTCGGCGCCAATGCGATCCTCGGGGTCAGCCTGGCCACCGCCAAGGCGGCCGCTGACTTCGGCGGGGATGCCGCTCTATCGCTACGTCGGCGGCGCCGAAGCCAATCTGCTGCCGGTGCCGATGATGAACATCGTCAACGGCGGGGTCCACGCAGACAACCGGATCGATTTCCAGGAATTCATGGTGATGCCGGTCGGAGCGCCGAGCTTCACCGAGGCGCTACGCTGCGGAGCGGAGATTTTCCATGCGCTTAAGAGCGCGCTGCACGAGGCGGGCTTTTCGACCGCGGTCGGCGACGAGGGCGGCTTCGCGCCCGACCTCAGCTCGACCCGCGAGGCGCTGGATTTCATCCTGAAAGCGGTGGAGAGCGCAGGCTATGCGCCCGGCGGCTGACGTCCTGCTGGCGATGGACCCGGCGGCGAGCGAGTTCTTCAAGGACGGCCGCTACGAGCTGGCCGGCGAAGGCAAGAGCCTGAGCCCGGAGGAAATGGCGGATTATTTCGTCGGCCTGGCCGCGGATTACCCGATCGCGTCGGTCGAGGACGGGATGGCCGAGGACGACTGGGCCGGTTGGAAGCTGATTACCGAGCGGCTCGGCGAGCGCATCCAGCTGGTCGGCGACGATCTGTTCGTGACCAACGTCAAGCGCTTGCAGCAGGGGATCGACGACGGCATCGCAAATTCGATCCTGATCAAGGTCAACCAGATCGGCACGCTGACCGAGACCGTCGCCGCGGTTCGGCTGGCGCACGGCGCGGGCTATACGGCGGTGATGTCGCACCGTTCGGGCGAGACCGAGGATTCGACCATCGCCGACCTCGCGGTCGCTCTGAGTACCGGGCAGATCAAGACCGGCAGCCTGGCGCGCTCGGACCGGACCGCGAAATACAACCAGCTGCTGCGGATCGAGGAGCAGCTCGGCGAGGCGGCGATTTATCCGGGCCGCGCGGCGCTGAAGGCCTATCGGCCGAACTAGCGCCCGACCAGAACCCGCGCGATCGGTAGCCATTTCGGCGAGTGGTAGATCAATGTCGTCGCGATCTCTCCGGCGAGGATCGCCGGCACCGCGACTTCGTACACGCGATGGAGGCGCCTTCGCGTCCACCAATCATAACCCAAAGCGCCGAGCAGGATCAGATTTGTCCCGCTGTAGGTGTTGAGCAGCATTCCGCCGTAACCGTCGCCGAATAGGTTGTAGATCGGACCGCCCCACCAGCGACCATAAGCTGCGCCGACGATAATCGTGGTCGCCAGGAGGATGAGGCGCTTGTGCGCGGCAGGGTTTTTGCGCGCCAGCAGCGCGGCGGTTGCGAGCGAGGTGAAGCCCACGACATAGAAAATCGGGATGATTAAAAAGGCCTGGCTGTCCGGCGGATGAGTCAGGCGGAAGCGCTGGCTAAAAAGTTCCGATAGGGCACCGCTGATGGCCATGACCGGGACTAGCGCAAAGCCGGCCAAACCCAGCTTCATGTGCAGCCTTGGTCGACGCGCGCGGATGAGCGCGATTTGCGTCGTCAGCAAGATCATCCAGGCGCAGAATGCGAAGGCGTGGATCTCAAGGATCAGCGGGGCGGGATAATCGGCGTGACCCGCGTAGCGCTTCATTGCCGCGGGCGTGAAACCCATGAGGACGCCGAGCCAACACAGGGCGAGAAAGGCGAGGAAGAAATTGCGGTCCCACTTGTGGTAGGCGATGAAGCGGCGCCGCACAGGCTCGTGGAACGTCGCCGGCAAGGCGATTTCAGCTGACGGCTCCATCGTGTGTATCCCCCTGCTCGAACGGATAGCATGTCAGTCGTGCGAGTCCCAGTACGGCGGCCAGCTTATGCAAGGCCTGTCATCCACGCTGAATTCCCGATTTATCCCCATAATATCCACCGCTTCGTCCCTTTTCCCTTGCCTTCGACTGAGCTTCGTGATTCTTTTGAGTACATGGGGGGAACCAAGCGCAGCCTGGGACTGATCCGCCGCTCGGCGATGCCGGCGCTGGCGCTGATCGTCGTCGGCACCTTTGCAGGCCACGCGGTCGCCGGCCCCAACGGCCTGCTGGCGTGGGGCGGCTATCACCGCGCGCTCAACGACAGGAAGGTCGAGCTCGCCCAGCTCGAGCAGGAGCGGGCGCAGCTTCGCCACCGTTCGAAGCTGCTCGACCCGCGCAAGGCCGATCCCGACATGGCCGACGAGCTGGTGCGCAAGGATCTTGGCCTCGTGCGTCCCGACGAGGTGATCGTCCCGCTGGACTGAACAGTGCGGCGGATCGCCTTCGCGCTGCTGCTTTTCGCCGCGGTTCCCGCACCGGCCGCTGTTCCGACCAAGCTGCCGCCGGTCGACCAATGCTCGCGCGATGCGAACTTCAAGGCGTTTCATTCGAGCCTCAAGCAGGCGGTGGCGAAGCGAGACGGGACGGCCTTCATGAAGCTCGTCGCGTCCGACGTGCTGGTCAGTTTCGGCGGCGAAAACGGGCGCGCGACCTTCGCCAGGCAGTGGGAAGTCGGCTCGCCCAAGAGCGAGCTGTGGAAACAATTCGATGCCATCCTTCCGCTCGGTTGCGCGCGGGTCGAAATCGGCTCGCGTAATTCCCTCGCTCGCTGGTCAGTTCGACAGCGACCAGGACGAGGACGTGTTCGAGCTTGCGGTGGTGGTCAGCCCGAGCGCGAAACTGCGCAAGACGTCGGCCAAAGACAGCCCGGCAATCGCGACTCTGTCATGGGACGTGGTTCGGCCGCTTTCGAACGAGGGCGAAACGCAGACCAAGGTCCGGCTGAAGGATGGCCGCGAGGGTTGGCTGTGGGCGAAGGAGGTGCGCGCGCCGATCGACTATCGCGCCTCGATCGAGAAACGCAAAGGCAAGTGGATGATCACGGCCTTCGTTGCGGGCGATTGACCTTCGCGGCATTGCCGCCTTGCGCGGCGCCACTTATAGACCCGCGCGCTTCACCCAATGAGAGAGAGACTAGTGGCGCGACCCGCGAAAAAGGCTTCGACATTGTCCGCGCCCAAGGAACCGCCGATCGAGCGGCCGCCGCAGCCCAAGCCCTATAAGGCGTCGAAGGACGAGCTGCTGGCGCTGTACAAGCAGATGCTGCTCATCCGCCGCTTCGAGGAGCGCGCCGGGCAGCTCTACGGCCTCGGGCTGATCGGCGGCTTCTGCCACCTCTACATCGGCCAGGAGGCGGTCGCGGTCGGCCTGCAGTCGGCGATGACGGTCGGCAAGGACAGCGTCATCACCGGCTACCGCGATCATGGCCACATGCTCGCTTATGGCATCGATCCCAAGCTCATCATGGCCGAGCTTACCGGGCGCGAAGCCGGCATCTCCCACGGCAAGGGCGGATCGATGCACATGTTCAGCGTCGATCACGGCTTTTACGGCGGCCACGGGATCGTCGGGGCGATGGTCCCGCTGGGCACGGGCCTGGCGTTCAAGCATAAATATACCGAGGACGGCGGAGTGTGCCTGACCTACATGGGCGACGGCGCGGTCAACCAGGGCCAGGTCTACGAGGCCTTCAACATGGCCAAGCTGTGGAACCTGCCGGTCATCTACGCGATCGAGAACAACAAATATGCGATGGGGACGAGCATCGAGCGCTCGTCGGCCGAGCCGTTGCTCTACCGCCGCGGCGAAGCGCACCGGATCCCCGGCTTCCAGGTCGACGGCATGGACGTGCTCGCCGTCCGCGGCGCTGCCCAGGTCGCGCTCGACTGGGTGCGCGGCGGCAAGGGGCCGGTCATCGTCGAGTTCATGACCTACCGCTACCGCGGCCATTCGATGTCCGACCCCGCGCGCTATCGCACGCGCGAGGAGGTGCAGGACGTGCGCGAGCATAACGACCCGATCGACCATGCGGCCAAGTTGCTCGAGAAGCTCGGCTTGAAGGAGGATGAGCTCAAGGCGATCGACAAGGAGATCAAGGACATCGTCGTCGCGGCGGCGAAATTCGCCGAGGACGCGCCCGAGCCCGATCCCAAGGAGCTCTACACCGACGTGCTGGTTGGGAGCTACTGATGCCGACCGAGCTCAAGATGCCCGCGCTCTCCCCGACCATGGAGGAAGGCACGCTCGCCAAATGGCTGGTGAAAGAGGGCGATGCGGTGAAGTCGGGCGACATCCTCGCCGAGATCGAGACCGACAAGGCGACGATGGAGTTCGAGGCGGTAGACGAGGGGACCATCGCCAAGATCCTTGTGCCCGAGGGAACCGACGGGGTGAAGGTCGGTGCGCCGATTGCGCTGCTGGCCGGGGAGGGCGAAGAAATTCCCTCTCCCCCCGCGGGAGAGGGACAGAGCAGCGCAGCTGCTCAGGGGGAGGGCGCTTCCGTGTCCGCCGCGCCCCCTCTCCCCAACCCCTCTCCCGCGAGGGGAGAGGGGCTAGAGGTGCCCCAGCCCGCTTCGCAGCAGACCGAGGGCCTCCCGACCCCGCACGTGTTCGAGACCGCGGCGCGCGACCTTGTCGCCGACGTCGCCGCGACGCACGACGCGCCGGAAGCACCCGAAGGCACGCCGCTGGTCAGCACGACGGTCCGCGAAGCGCTGCGCGATGCCATGGCCGAGGAAATGCGCGCCGACGAGCGGGTGTTCGTGATCGGCGAGGAGGTCGCCGAATATCAGGGCGCCTATAAGGTCACCCAGGGCCTGCTGCAGGAATTCGGGGCCAAGCGCGTGGTCGACACGCCGATCACCGAATATGGTTTCGCCGGCCTCGGCACCGGCGCGGCGATGGGCGGCCTCAGGCCGATCGTCGAGTTCATGACCTTCAACTTCGCGATGCAGGCGATCGATCACATCATCAATTCGGCCGCGAAGACCAATTACATGTCGGGCGGGCAGATGCGCTGCCCGATCGTGTTCCGCGGCCCCAATGGCGCGGCGGCGCGCGTTGCCGCCCAGCACAGCCAGAATTACGGCAGCTGGTATGCGCACGTGCCCGGGCTGGTGGTGATTTGCCCGTACAGCGCGGCCGACGCCAAGGGGCTCTTGAAGGCCGCGATCCGCACCGGCGACCCGGTCGTGTTCCTCGAGAACGAGTTGCTCTACGGCCAGCATTTCGACGTGCCCCAGATGGACGATTATGTCCTGCCGATCGGCAAGGCGCGGATCGTCCGCCCGGGCAAGGACGTGACCATCGTCAGCTACTCGATCGGAGTCGGGGTCGCGCTGGAAGCCGCTCAGGAGCTGATGGGGCAGGGCATCAATGCCGAAGTGATCGACCTCCGGACGCTGCGCCCGCTCGACAAGGCGACGGTGCTCGAAAGCCTCAAGCGCACCAACCGAATGGTGGTGGTCGAGGAAGGCTGGCCGGTCGCCTCGATCAGCTCGGAGATCATCGCGATCGCGATGACCGAGGGGTTCGACGACCTCGACGCGCCGGTGCTGCGGGTGACCGACGTCGACGTGCCGCTGCCCTATGCCGCCAACCTCGAAAAGATGGCATTGATCAAGGCGTCGGAAGTGGTCGAAGCGGTGAAAGCCGTCACTTATCGCTGAGCGGCGGCTCGACTCCGACCGGCTGACCGCGCTCGCGGCGATGCCGGCGGGTATTCGTCCCGCCTTTGCGACCCTGTGGAACCTCGACCTTGCGCTGGCCGACGTGGTCGCGACCAGCAGCGAGCCCGCGCTTGGTGCGATCCGCCTGGCCTGGTGGCGCGAGCGGTTGGAGGAGCTGGACACGGGCAAGCCGCCGCCCGGCGAGCCGCGGCTGAGCGCGGTCGCCCGGCAACTGCTTTCGCGCGGTGTGACTGGCGAGGAATTGTCCCTGCTCGAAGATGCCTGGCTACCGTTGCTCGATCCCTTTCCATGGGATGTTCCGCAAGCCGGTGGATTGAAACTGCGCGGGCGCATCCTGTTCGGGATTGGAGCGCGGCTCCTCGGTGGAGAAACCAAGGACGCAGAAATGGCCGGAGAGGTCTGGTCTTTGGCGGATGGCGCCGATCATTGCAGCGACCGCCAGTCCCGCATTTTTTTTCGCCGTGAGGCGGCCAGCGCACTGTCCCGGCTGCCGCGAAATGTCTCTCGAACGCTAAGGCCCCTGACGGTCCTTGCCGCACTCGCCGCCTATGACGTCCGCGCGGCGGGCAGGCTAGGGCGTGGCGGCGCCGCGATCGCGCACCGCCTGACGGGGCGGTTTCCTCGATAGTTGACATAAGCCGCTCCAGAGCGGAGCAAGTGCGCAGCCGAATCTCCGAAAGTGATGGAGGTGCCCCATGGCACGTTTCCTCGCCGGGGCCGCGGCCTGTTTCCTGCTCCTGACCGGCGCTTTCCTGTTGTGGCAGTCGCGCGCCCAGCAAGGCCCGAGCCTGCCCCCCGCGCCGCAGCCGCGATCCGCAAGCCCGTCGATGGCGCGAGCTGGGCTCGAAGCGCCTCAGGCAAGCTCCAGGAACCGCGAGGAGCGGCGCTTCTCGCGCGCGGACAAGAACAAGGACGGCAAGATCGAGGCCGAGGAGATTTTCGCAGGCCGCCGCAAGGCCTTCGCCAAGCTCGACGCCAACGGCAACGGCGCGCTGTCGTTTGAGGAATGGGCAGCCAGGACGATCGAGAAGTTCCAAGGCGCCGACAAGGACCGCACCGGCTGGCTGACCGCGGGCGAATATGCGACCACGGCCCCGCCGCCGCCCAAGCATCCGAAGTGCAGCTGCTGAGCGCATTCGCTATGTGCGCTGCATGCAAATCTTCACGATCGGCTATGAAGGCGCGACGATGGCCGAATTCCTCGCGGCTTTGCAGCGGCCAGGCGTCCGGCGGGTGATCGACGTGCGCGCGCTCCGAGCGCCTTGCTGTGCTTCGAGCGCGAGCCGGCCGAGTGCCATCGCACGATGCTGCTTGACGCCGTGGCGCCGGACGTCGAGGTCAAGCACCTGTTCGCGTGAGTTCGGCTGTAGGAACCGGGCTTCGGTTGACCGGTTTCAGCGCCGCGACGACAAAGAAAACGGGAGAGACTCGATGAGGAAACTGGCGATCATCTTCGGCGGCGCGGCGCTGCTCGTCGCGTGCGAAACCAACCCGCCGCCCCCTCCGCTCGTAACGCCTGCGGTGGTCGATCCCAACGACCCATTGTTCGCTCCGGGGTTCCTGGCCAAGGCAACGAGCGGCGACCTGTTCGAAATCCAGTCGAGCCAGATGGCGCTGCAGATGTCGGCCAATCCGGCGGTGCGCAATTTCGCGAACCTGCTGATCGCCGACCACACACGGATGAGCCAGGCGACCATGGTCGCGGCGCGCTCCGCCGGCATCATCCCGCCGCCGCCGGCAATCCTGCCCGAGCAGCAGGCGGTGCTTGCTCAGTTGAGCGCGGCCGGACCGAACTTCGATGCCGCCTTTCGCGACGCGCAGATCACTGCTCACCAGGGTGCGCTCGGGCTGATGCAAAATTACGCCGCGAGCGGCGACGTGCCGGCGCTGCGCACGGCCGTGCAGCAGGCGATCCCGACGATCCAGATGCACCTTGCCCAGGCGCAGGCGCTGCGGGTCGTCCCGGTTGCCATGCCGCCGCCGCCGCCGATGCCTCCGCGGAACATCGGCGAACGCGGCTAGCCCGCGCGATCAGACGGCGGGAAGATCCTCCGGAGCCGTTTGGCCGTTGAGGAGTGCCTCGATATCGGGGATCGGACGGCCGCTCATTTCCTTGTTGACGGTGCAGATGATGCGCCGCTCGACCTGTTTGTGCAGCTGCTTGCGCAGGACGCCGAGCGCCTTGGGCGGGGCGACAATCGCGAGCGCCTCGAAATCGTTGCGCAGCGCGCGGGCTTTCAGCTCGTCGGCCGCGTCGACGATCCAGCGGTCCTCCTCCTGTTGCTGGATATCGGTCTCTTCGTAGGTCGAATGGCCAAATCCGAAGCTCTGCTTCACGGTCCCCGGCGCGTCGGATTTGATCTCCCGGTCCTTGCGCTCCTTCCGCGCCTCGTGCGCTTCGGTCCTGAGGTCGATCTGATTTTCGTCTCCGTGGTTACGGAAGAAGAGCATCTTGCGGCCATCGGCGACCAGCACCAGCGCATCGTGGGGAAGGGGCATTCGATTCTCCTCTCGCTTGTCGGGAGAACGCTGCCCCGGGCCGTGCGGTTGCAGCGGTTGGTCGCATGTATGCTCCTCCCTAGCCAAAGGCTGGCGAGGGGGACCGCTCGACGAAGTCGAGTGGTGCAGGGGTTTGGCGCCGACCCCTCCACTATGCCGCTTTGCGTCATGGTCCCCCTCCCCACGAGCTACGCTCGCAGGTAGGAGCCGAACTAATCCGCCTCGGGATCAGCCGGCTTGTCGAGCTCGCTTTCGCCGACGGTCGCGCCCTCCTCGGGCGCCAGCTCATCGCCGCCTTCGATCTCGATTTCTTCCTCGTCGCTCTCGTCGATCTTGGCGACGCTGACGACATGTTCGCCCTCGGCGACGCGGAAGATGGTCACGCCTTGCGTGTTTCGGCCCATCACCCGGATGTCGCCGACGGTGGTGCGGATCATCTTGCCCTGGTCGGTGATCAGCATCAGCGCCTCGCCCTGGTGGGCGGGGAAGGAGGCGACGACGCAGCCGTTGCGCTCGGAGGTGTCGATGTTGGTGATGCCCTGGCCGCCGCGGTTGGTGCGCCGGTATTCGTAGGCGGACGAGCGCTTGCCGTAGCCGTTTTCGGTCACGGTCAGGATGAACTGCTCGTTCTCCTGGAGCTCGGCGTAGCGCTCGGGATCGAGCGTGCACTCGACGTCGTCGCGCTCGCGCCACGGCGGGCATTTGAGATAGGCCTCGCGCTCTTCCTGGGTGGTGCCGACGCGGTGCAGGATCGACATCGAGATGACCTGGTCGTCCGGCTGCAGCCGAACTCCGCGCACACCCTGCGAGTCGCGCGACTGGAATTCGCGCACGTCGGTCGCCTTGAAACGGATCGCCTTGCCGTTGCGGGTGGCAAGCAAAACGTCGTCGCCTTCGGTCAACAGCTCGACGCCAATCAGCCGGTCGTTCGGATCGGCTTCCTCGTCATCGTCGCTGCCGAACCGCATCGCCCTTTTGCCCCCGGCGCGGATGCTGGTGAAGGCGTCCATGCTGTTGCGGCGGACGGTGCCGCGGGCGGTCGCGAACATGATGTGAAGGCCGCCCCATTCCGCCTCGTCCTCAGGGAGCGGGAGAACGGTTGAAATCGTCTCGCCCTCGGACAGCGGGAGAAGGTTGACCATCGGCCGGCCCTTGGTGTTGGGGCCGCCTTCGGGCAGGCGCCACACCTTCATCCGGTAGACCTGGCCGAGGTTGGAGAAGAACAGCACCGGATTGTGGGTCGAGGTCACGAACAGGTTGGTGACCGCATCCTCTTCCTTGGTCGCCATTCCGGCGCGGCCCTTGCCGCCCCGTTTCTGCTCGCGGAACACCGACAGGGGCGTGCGCTTGATGTAGCCGGTCATGGTCACGGTCACGACCATGTCCTCGACCTCGATCAGGTCCTCGTCCTCGATCCCGTCCCAGGCGGGCGCGAGCTCGGCCATGCGCGGGGTCGAGAATTCGGCGTCGACCTCGTCGAACTCCTGCCGCATCACCGTGTAGAGCCGAGCGCGATCGGCAAGGATTTCAAGCAGCTCGCCGATGCTCTTGGAAAGCTCTTCGAGCTCCTTGGCGATTTCGTCGCGTCCCAGCGCGGTCAGGCGATGCAGGCGCAGCTCGAGGATCGCCTTCACCTGAGCTTCGCTGAGCTTGTATTTTTCGCGCTTGGCCTGCGGCTCGACCGCCTCGACCAGCTTGATGTAGGGCCGGATCTCATCGGCGGGCCATTCGCGGGCGAGCAATTTCTCACGCGCAGCGGCCGGACTTGCCGAGCTACGGATCAATTTCACCACCTCGTCGAGATTGGTGACGGCAACGACGAGGCCGAGCAGGATGTGGGCGCGCTCGCGGGCTTTCAACAGCTCGAACTTCGACCGCCGGGTAATCACTTCCTCGCGGAACTTGACGAAGCTTTCGATGATGTCGCGAAGCGTCAGGGTCTCGGGGCGGCCGCCGCGGATCGCGAGCATGTTGGCGGGGAAGCTCGACTGGGCCGGGGTGTGGCGCCACAATTGATTGAGCAGGACGTCGGGCGTGGCGTCGCGCTTCATGTCGATGACGATGCGAACGCCGAGGCGGTTCGATTCGTCGCGGATGTCGGAAACGCCCTCGATGCGCTTGTCCTTGGCCGCTTCGGCGATCTTCTCGACCAGGCCATTCTTGCCGACCTGGTAGGGGATTTCGGTGAGCACGATCGAGCGGCGGTCGCCGCGGCCCTCCTCGACGACGTGGCGCGAGCGCATCATGATCGAGCCGCGACCGGTCGTGTAGGCGCTGCGGATGCCCGACTGGCCGAGGATCAGGCCGCCGGTCGGGAAGTCCGGGCCCTTCACATGCTCCATCAGGGCTTCGGAGGTGATCGCCGCGTCGTCGATGTAGGCGCGGCAGGCGGCGAGCACTTCGCCGAGATTGTGCGGCGGGATGTTGGTCGCCATCCCGACCGCGATCCCGCCGGCGCCGTTGACCAGGATATTTGGGAAGCGCGCGGGCAGGACCATCGGCTCGGTCCGCGTCGCGTCGTAATTGGGTGTGAAGTCGACCGTGTCCTTGTCGACGTCGCCGAGCAGGAAGTTCGCGACTTTCGCCAGCCGCGCCTCGGTATAGCGCTCGGCCGCCGGAGGATCGGGGTCCATCGAGCCGAAATTGCCCTGGCCATCGATCAGCGGCACCCGCATCGACCAGCTCTGGGTCATCCGGGCGAGGGCGTCGTAGATCGCCTGGTTGCCGTGCGGGTGGTAATTGCCCATTGTGTCGCCGACGATCTTGGCGGACTTGCGGTACGGGCGGCCGGAGACGAACCCGCCCTCCTGGCTCGCCCACAGGATGCGGCGGTGGACCGGCTTTAGCCCGTCGCGCACGTCGGGCAGGGCCCGCGCCACGATCACGCTCATCGCGTAATCGAGGTAGCTGGTCTTCATCTCCTCGACGATGGAAATGGGCGCGATGTCGCCGCCGCCGGAGGGCGGTTGGGAACTGTCGTTAAGGTCGTCGAGCGGCGGTTCGGTGGCCAAGGAATTTCCTGTCTAGGTGGGATGTACTGGAGGATTGCGGCAATTGCCGCGCCCCCCGTCTCCTATCTAGGGCATCGAGGGCCAAAGCGCCACCCCGCGCGCGTACACGCGCGCGCGAAACGGGGCCGTTAAAAGCGGGTTCAGGCCCGGCCCGCTATTGGGCTTGGCCTGCGCGCGGCCCGGCATTACAGGCGGCGGCAAATCCTTCCCACTCGCACTCCGCAGCAGGAGACCAGAATAATGAAGCTTATCACCACGGCGCTCGGGCTCGTCCTTGTTGGCGCATCGGCTCCCGCATTCGCCCAATATGGCTCGGCGCCGCCGTCGGGCACGTCGCAGCCGCAATCCAACGCCGCCCCGGCGAAGGCGGCCGACATCAGGCCATCGGATCAGGCGATGAAGGCGATGATCGAGCTGCAGGACGCGGTGAAAACGAATGACGCCGCCAAGATTGCCCAAAAGATCGCGGCCGCGGAGAAAGTCGCCAAGACCAAGGAAGACCGGTACCTGATTGCTCAGTTCCGGTTGCAGGCCGCGGTCGCGACCAAGAACAATGTCGCGATTGCCTCGGCGGTCGATGCGGTTGCGGCGACCGGCATGCTCGAGCCCGCGAAGCTCGCCGACATCTACAGCAGCCTGGGCTCGGCCTTCTACGGCGAGAAGAACTACGATCTCGCCGCCAGCTCGCTCGACAAGGCGCTGGCGATCGATCCGCGCAACATCGACGCGCTCAAGACGATCGGCGAGGTGCGCGTGTCGCAGGGCCGTAAGGCCGAGGGGGTGGGCTATTTCCAGCGCGCGATTCAGGCGCTGACCGCGTCGGGCCGCAAGCCCGAGGAAAATGTCTATAAGCGCGCGCTCGGGGTCGCTTATGACGCCTCGCTTCCGGTGTCGGTCGAGCTCGGCCGCCAGTGGGCCGCGGCTTATCCCAATGCGGACAGCTGGCACAATTCGGTCGCAATCTACCGCAACTTGATGAAGATCGACACCGAGGGGACGCTCGATCTGCTCCGGCTGCTGCGCGCCACCAACGCGCTGACCGGGACCGATTACACCACCTACGCGAGCGCGGCGTTCGACCAGTCCAACTTCGTCGAAGCCCAGGCGGTGCTCGAACAGGGTGTCGCGGGCAACCAAATCAGCGCCACCGATCCTGCGATCAAGGAGGCGATGGCTGCGCTCAAGTCCAAGCCCAAGCCGACCGACGCCGATTTGGCCGCGGCGATCAAGACCGCGCAGACTCCGACCGCGCTGGTCCGCATCGGCGACCGTTATTACGGGCTCGGGGAATATACCAAGGCGGCCGACGTCTATCGCCAGGTGCTGACCAAGCCGGGGGCGGATGCCGGGATGGCCAATCTTCACCTCGGAATGGCGCTCGCGCGCGCCGGCGACAAGGCGGGCGCGACGGCGGCTCTGAACGCAGTCACCGGTCCGCGTGCCGAAATCGCCAAATTCTGGCTGCTGTACCTGCAGTCGCGCGCCTGACGCTCTTGGTCGAGGGGAGAGGCGGGGCGTCGGCAGCAATGCCGGCGCCCTTTCTCTTTGCGCGGTGCCGATACTGTCCCGTTTCGGGATGGTTAAGGGCTGCCGCCTTAGCGCGACCCGCGCCCCCGCATACAGCCGCTGTTCGTGTGTCTTGAAGGAACGGATGGCCGGTGCGGTTCGACGATCGCCTGCTCACGGTATTGAACCAGCCCGCGGGCGACCGCCACGACGCGGCCGTGCGCTGGCGTCAGCTGGTCGACCTGGTTGCGCGCGCCGGTCCCAACAGCGCCAGCCCGGTGGTCGCCGAGGCGCTCGAATTGATCCGCAACGAGGCCCCCAAGGTCGAGGAGAGCTTGCGCGCTGCGGCCGCGCGCGCGGTCGCCGCTTTGCCCCTGCCGCTGGGCTTGCTCGAAACCTTTGCCGCCGATCGGCTGGCGGTTTCGGCTCCGATCCTTGCCGCGGCCAGCCTCGATGCCGGGCAATGGCGCAGCCTGCTTGCCGGCGCCGACGAAGAGACGCGCAGGTTCGCCGAAACCCTTCATCCCGAGCTTGCCGGCCGCGAGGTCGATGAGGCCACCGAGGCGCTGGTTGAGCGGACCGAGCCGGAACCGCAGGTCGAGCAGAGGCCCGCCAGGCCATCATCGCCCGCGCCCGCCGCCGGCGCCGGCACTTCGCTTGGCGATGTCGTCGCACGGATCGAACGCCGCCGCCGCAGCCGCGAGCAACAGGCCGGACCGAGCATCCGCCGCGGCATCGCCTGGAGCCCCGGCGCTGTTCCGCTGGGAATGCGGGCCATCGGGAGACATCGCCTGGATCGACGGAGCCCCGCGCGGCGCCTTGATCGGGCGCTCGATCGCCATCGCCCGGACCCAGGCGGACGACGGCGTCGATGAGGACGTCGCCCGCGCCTTCGCGCTGCGCGCGCCGTTCCGCGATGCCTTGCTCAGCCTGCCCGGCGACGGGCTGGCGTCGGGCGAATGGAAGATCAGCGGAGTGCCGGCATTCGAGCCGGCCGACGGCCGCTTTGCAGGATATCGCGGAGTGGCAATGCGCGACTTGCCTCCGCCGTCGGCGCAGCCGAGCGTCGCAAGCGAGATCTTGACCGACCCGGATTTGCTGCGCGAGCTGGTCCACGAGATCAAGACGCCGCTGAACGCAATCATCGGTTTCGCGGAAATTATCGACGGGCAGTATCTCGGCCCCGCCGACCGCCGTTACCGCGAGCGCGCGGGCGACATCGTCGGCCAGGCCCGGTTGCTGCTGGGCGCGATCGACGATCTGGATTTCGCCGCGAAGATCCATTCAGTGACCGAGCAGCAAGGCCGCCGGGCGGACCTTGCGGAACAGCTCGAATTGCTCGCGGCGTCGCTGCGCGAGCTCGCCGAGAAGCGCGGCGTCGCGCTCGAGATCGTGCGCGGACCGAGGATGTCGCCGTGCGCGATCGAGCCAGAGCTCGCCGACCGCTTGCTCTACCGGCTGTGCCTCGCGCTGGTCGAGCATTCGGACAGCGGGGAGCGGCTGCGGCTGTCGCTCGAGCAGGCGGGTGATTATTGCCGCTTCTCGATCAGCCGGCCGGCCGCGCTGCGAAGCGTCGGTGACGAGCAATTGTTCGACCCGCGGCCGGTGGCCGCCGGCGAGGACCTGGCGCTCGGAATTGGTTTTGCGCTGAGGCTGGTGCGCGGGCTCGCCCGGATTGCCGGCGGCGACCTCGTGACCTCGCCGGCCGGGATCACCTTGCTGGTTCCGCGCGCCTGACTTGGCGCGCCGCCGCGGCTTGTCTATCTCGAACCGGCCGGTGAGGGCCTGTAGCTCAACGGTAGAGCCGGCCGCTCATAACGGCTAGGTTGGAGGTTCGAATCCTTCCGGGCCCACCACGCTGCTCGCGGCTGCCTGACCTATTCGGTCGTGGCTCCGCGAAATTTTTGTTCAGCTTCCGGAGGGCTCGGAAGCAGCAGCAAGATCAGCACCGTGAGCAGCGATGCCGCATATCCGGTCCACGGCGCGATCCACGACAAACCGGCACACAGCAAATCGGCCAGTCCGAGCGCCAATCCCATCCTGAAGCGGTTAGTGCGCCACCGGCGCATCTGGACGTTGTCATCGATCCCGGAGTGCATGCTCAGCCGCGCCGCGATCGCCGAAAGCAGGAAGCCGCCGCAGCTGAACGCCATCAAGCTTGCGCCAAGCGGCTCATAGGGCCGGTTGGCGGAATTCTCCGCCGCGAATGGAAGGAGGGTCACCCAGAACAAGGTCAAAAGGTTGATCATGAGACCGCGCGTGGTGACTGTATCGACACGGGCGAGCCCGCCATGGTGAACAAGCCACAGCGCCCCGACGATGAAGAAAACGGCCGCGTGCACAAGGAGGCCGGGAGTCACCTCTCCAAGACTGGCAAGGCCATGGGCCGCCGGAACCTTGAGGTTGAGCACGAGCAGCGTCAGCACGATCGCAAAGACGCCGTCGCTGAATAGCTCCAACCGATTTTTGGTCACGCCCCCGCCCCCAATGAGATGGTCGGGGAGACAGGATTTGAACCTGCGACCCTCTGCTCCCAAAGCAGATGCGCTACCAGGCTGCGCCACTCCCCGACTTCGTCGCCGTTAACAGCGCAGCGACGCGCGTCCAACTACTGCTTGTTCTCGGTCTTGACGTCCTTGTCGACCTTCACGCTGATGTTGGCATTATCCACCTTGTTCGAAATCTTCTCGCCGGTCGATTTGGCTTCATTGCCGACATCCGCAGCGACGTTTTGCGCGGTGTTCGAGATATCGGCGGCGGTATTGGCCGCGACATCCTCGTTCAAGGTCACGCTGAGCGTGTTGTTGGCATCGTCCTTGCTCACCTGGCAGGCGCCGAGCAGCAGGACGGGCAGGATCAGGATGATGCGCATGGGATAGGCCTCCTTTTGGGTGCTCAACGCCTTTGCCGCCGTTTCGGCTCCGGCTCAATCCCGCCCGATAGAATAGCGAGCACCGCGGTCCACGCCGCGACGTTCTGGCGAAGCTGCGCCGGGTCGATCTTGTCGAGCGTGTCGTCGGGCGTGTGGTGATAGTCGAAATAGCGGGTGCCGTCCTGGCCCAGCGAAATCCACGGCGCGCCGGCCTTGATCGTCGGTTCGACATCGGTGCCGTCGGCGTCGCCCTTGTCGTTCCGGGTGATTCCGAGCGGAGCGAGCGCAGCGGCGAGCTGGGCATGGGTCGCCGGGTCGCTCTTCATGAACTGCGAGCTGAACCGCCACACGCGGTCGGCGCCGAAATCGCTCTCGCCGGCAACGGCGTAACGGTCCGATGCGTGGGCCTTGGCGAGCGCGGCGCCGCCGAAGCCGCCCGGCTCCTCGGCGCCGAACCAGACGACGCGGATGGTTCTCAGCGGACGGCCGGCGTCCATGATGCGCTTGGCAGCCGCCGTGGTGATGGCGATGCCCGTGCCATCGTCGATCGCGCCCGTGCCCTGGTCCCAGCTGTCGAGATGTCCGCCGACGAGCAGGATCGGGGCCTTGGGGTCGCGTCCCGGCACCTCGGCGACAACGTTGCCCGAAGTGCCGCCTTCGCTCTTCTGGCTGACCAGGGTCAGATGCATCACGACCGGCCGGCCGCGTTTGAGGATGCGGACGAGCTGCTCGGAGTCCGGGACGGTCAGCGCACCGGCGGGGATGGGGGCGGCTCCATCCGTGAAATACTGGACGCCGGTATGCGGGTTGCGGTGGTGATCGGTGCCGATCGAACGGATGACGATGGCCAGCGCGCCTTTCTTCGACGCGATCGTCGGGCCCTGACGTCGCGGCGCGCCGAACTGGCCGTAGCCCGAGCCGTCCTGCGCCGGCATCATATGATGGTCGATGAAGACGATCTTGCCCGCGACCGCGCTGTCGGGCGCGGCGCGCAGCGCATCGACGCTGTCGAAATGGACGATCTCGCCAGTCACTCCGCCCGGTCCGGTCGAGCCGCTGTAGCCAAGCGCGGCGACGACCAGCTTTTGCGGGAAGGGCGAGACGATCTCGGCGCTTTCGGCCCCGCGAGTCCACACCGGCATGGTGAAAGGCTCGACGTGGACGTTTGCGAACCCCATCGCGGTCAGGCGCTTGACGGCCCAGTCGCGGGCGCGTGCCTCGGCTTCGGTGGCCGCCAGGCGCTGCCCCACTTCGGTGGTCAGTCCTTCGACGATATCCCAGGCATAATGGTCGTTCTCGAGCGCGTCGTCGCGCAGCGCGGCGACCTTGGGATCGACGAGCACCGGCGGTGGGAGCGCGGCGGTGGATTGCTGGGCGAAGGCGGGGGCGGCCGATGCAAGCAAAAGCGAAGCGAGGAGATAGGGTTTCATGCGCTGCTGGCTAAAGCAGGGAAGGGGCGGAAGTCACCTGCGCCGGTCGATTAAATTTGCGCCCTCGTCGATCAAAGAAGGCGCATCTGGTCGCCCTCGGGAGGCGTGAACAGGTCGGTTCGAAGGGCGAACTTGGCTTGGCGCAAGCCATATTTCTTCGCCGCAATCTCGAATCGGGTCCGGAGCAGCTCGGCCCATGGCCCTTGTCCCTGCATCCGGCTGAAGAAATTGGGGTCGTTGTCGCGCCCCCCGCGGAGCGAGCGGATCGTCGCCATCACCTTGGCCGCGCGGTCGGGGAAATGCTCGTCGAGCCAGGCGCGGAACAAGGGCGCCACCTCATGCGGCAGGCGCACCGGCAGATAGAAGCCGCCCGGAGCTCCGGCCGCAACCGCCGCCTCGACAATATGCTCGAGCTCATGGTCGGTGATTTGCGGCACCACCGGGGCGATGGCGACGTAGCAGGGGACGCCGGCGTCGTTGAGCGCCTTCATCGCCGCGAGGCGCTTGCGCGGCTGGGCCGCGCGCGGCTCGAGCGTGCGGGCGATCTTCGGGTCGAGCGTGGTCACCGACAGCGCGACCGACGCCAGCCTGAGGTCGGCGGCGGGCCTCAGCAGGTCGAGGTCGCGCAGCACCCGATCGGATTTCGTGGTGATCGTGAATGGGTGACGGCACTCGACCAGCAGCTCGACCACCGAGCGGGTGATCCGCCACCGCTCCTCGATCGGCTGATAGGGGTCGGTGTTCGTGCCCATTGCTATGGGGCGGCATTCGTAGCCCGGCCGCGACAGCGCGGCGTGGAGCAATTGCGCTGCGTTTGGCTTCACGAACAGGCGCGATTCGAAATCCACGCCGGGTGAGAGGTCGTGATAGGCGTGGGTCGGGCGCGCGAAGCAATAGATGCAGCCGTGCTCGCAGCCGCGAAATGCGTTGATCGAGCGGTCGAAACCGATGTCGGGCGAGTTGTTGCGGGTGAGGATTGAGCGTGGATGCTCGATGGTGACGGTCGTGCGGCGCGTGGGTACGCCGTCAAGCGCCTCCACGGTGTCCAGCCAGTCGCCCTCGACGTCCTGGGCCTTCAGGTTGAAGCGCGTGGGGGTGGGATTGCGGGTTGCCCCGCGCCCGCGGTTGAACTCGACCGGCATTGCGCGAAACTATCGCACTGGTGAGAACATAACAAGAACATAAACACGGAAGTCGGCGAACCAACTCTTCTGGACGACGGATGGAGTCGGCTCCCCCATTTGTCATTTATCGTTCACCGGGGAGCCAGTTTCGCCCCGTCAGGACCGCGCGCACAACAGGGCCAACCAAGCCTAAAGGGAAAAATTCATGCGCAAATATCTTTTGGCGGCAAGCGGCGGTGGCGGCATTTACCGCTCCGGCTTACGCGGCGGCCAACGGGCCCTATGTCGGGATCGAAGGCGGTGCGACGTTCCCCAACAGCACCGACCTCGACGTGGTGGTGAACAACACGGCACGACGACCACCACCTACGACAACGGCTTTAAGGCCAAGTACAAGACCGGCTACGACGTCGACGCCATCCTCGGCTACAAGTTCGGCCTGTTCCGGCTGGAAGGCGAGGCCGGATACAAGCGCGCCAAGGTCAAGAGCCTTGGGGTCAGCACGCCGCTAATCACCGACGTCGGCACTGCCGCGGGCGTTGACTGCCACTGCCGGCGATTTCAGCGTCGGCAATCACATCGGCATCAAGTCGCTGATGGCGAACGCCTTGATCGACGGCGATTTCGGCGGCGGCTTCGGCGGCTATGCCGGCGGCGGCGCCGGCCGCGCGTGGGCGAATTCGCGGGGGACAGCGACAATGCGTGGGCGGTCCAGGGCATCGCCGGCGTGCGCTATGCGATCAGCCCCAATGTCGATGCCGGTTTGAAGTATCGCTACTTCCACACCGGCAAGCTGGGCTTCAACGACGCGTTCACATTGAACGCCGTGCCCTTCACCACGAGCGCCAAGGGAAATTACGATTCCCACAGCCTGCTCGCGAGCCTGGTCTACAACTTCAACTCGCGCGGCGAGGCAGTGCCGATCCCGGCCGCGGCCCCGGCTCCGCCTCCGCCGCCTCCGCCCGAGCGCACCGGCGACCCAGACCTGCGCGGACGGATCGGTGATCCTGGCGACGTCGGCCTGCCCGGCGCCGCCGCCACCGCCGCCGCCTCCAGTCGAGCGCGGCGAGCGCGGACGCTAGGCATCGTCGAATTGGGATTGGGCTCCCGGGCGCGGTCAACTCGCGTCCGGGAGTTCGCTTGTCAGCGGGTCAGTGCGACAGCCGGGTCATGCCGGTGGGGAAGGACGGCCAGCGGTGCTGTGCCATCGCCTTCAACGTCCCGGTCTCCTCGCGGTTGAGGCCCTGATAGACCCACATGTTCCGCAGCACCGCGGGAACGTAGTAGCGGGTTTCCCAATAAGGGATGGATTCGATCCACAGCAGGGGATCGCCTTTGTCGTTGATCGCCCGCCCAGCGTCGCGACTGGCAGCGGCCCGGCGTTGTAGGAAGCGATCACCCGCGGCAGCTGGCCGCCGGTGCTCGACGAGGCTGCGCATCATCTCGATGAAGCTCTGGCCATATTCGAGGTTCTATCTTCGGATCGGTCAGCGATCCGGTCGAGTTAAGGCAGCCGCGGCGCGCGACATCGGCGGCGGTCCCGGGACGGACCTGCATCAGGCCGACCGCCCCGGCGGTGCTGACGGCGGTTCGCCGGAACGAAGATTCCTGGACGATGTGGCCGAAGGCGAGTGCCGGATCGACGCGCCAGCCGTTGAGCGGGCTCCAACGCGGGTTGGGATAGCGGTCGGCGGCATCGGTCAACGCTCCCCGGCTGGCCGGTGTTGGCCAGCCACAGCTGCGCGGCCGCCAGGTCGAGCCGCTTGGCGACCTGGATCAGGGCGTGGTGCTCGGAAGGAGCGCAGATGCGGGCCTGGTGGCGAAGCATTTCCTCGGCCAGCCCGGCCTCGCCGATATTGGCGAGCTCGATCGCGCGTCTGACGTTGGGCAGATTGTCGATCGCCGGATCGCGCTGAACATAGGGGTCGGACGGAAGTCGCGTGTCCATTCCGAGCGTTTCGCGGGCGATCAGGCCGTAGAAGCTTTCGGCCGATGCAGCGGCCTGGCGCAGCAGCGGTTCGACCGCCTGGGGGCGGCGGCACGCCTGCTCCGCGCGCGCGGTCCAGTACAGCCCGCCGGCGCGAAGCTCGCGCTGCTGGGCGGTCCGGGCGACTTCCTGGAAAGAGCGCGAGGCCGAGTTGCAATCGCCCAGCCGCCACGATGCAAGGCCGGAGACCCAGGCGGCCTGCGGCGCCCAGTCGCCGAGCGCTCCGGGGCGCCAGGTGTCGGCAACCCGCCGGGCGTCCATGTCGAGCCCGAGCACATAATAAATGAAGGCGATCCTGGTCCCGGCCTCGGCCCGGGCTTCGTAGGAAAGTTGCGGAGCGAAGGTCAGTAGCTGCGCCTCGGCCCCCTGGGCGTCGTCGGCCTTGACCAGCGGATCGAGCAGGGCCCGAAGCTGGTCCGCGGCCGGTTCGCCCTGGATCGGCCTGGCGCGATAGCGGCCCGGGGGCGAGCCGAGGTTCACGACCGGCCGTTCCGGCACGATCAGCGGCGCTTGCGTCGCGCCCCGCGCGATCGCGAGCCGCGCGAGCTGGTCGGCCTGGGGAAGCTCGGGCGCCTCGGCGAGCAGCGCCTGGATCGAAGCGAGGGCGACCTGCGGCGAACCTTTGGCGGTGTACAGCTCGGCCTTCGCGACGGGCGTCAGGACCCCGCGCGGAAGGACGGCAATCCCCGCTTGAGCCGAGGCCCAGTTGCCGGCGTCGATCGCGTCGAACACGCCGCGCCAGTCCCTGGGCACCTGGACGGTCGAAACGGGGACCGGCGCGGGCGCGGGGGTTGCGGTGACTGTGGGCGCTGGCGCGGGTTGAGTGGAGGCTGGATTCGCCGGGTTGACCTGAATCGGCGCGAGCGGATCGGCGGTCTGCGCCAGCGCGGGCGCAGCCCAGACCAAGGCTCCCAAAGCGACCAACCCAGATTTCACGCGCCATCCTCCATCAGAAGCAATAAATCCTGCCATGCCAAGGATTTGTTTGAGGGACGATTAATGAGCTCGCGGGGATGAAAGGTAGCCACCGCCCGCACGCCCTCGACCTTGTGGGCATGGCCGCGCGCCTGGAGCACCCGCTTGCCGAGCAACGCGAGCGAGGGGCCGTCGCCGAACAGAAGCAGGCGCTTGGGCTGGACCAGCCGGATGTGGCGGCGAGCGATCTCGGCGCAGGCTTCGCGGTCCTGATCGCTCATCCGCGCGCCCGGCGTGTGGAAGCAGGCGAGCGACGCGCTGTAGGCGTCGTCGGCGGAGATCCCGATCGCGGCGAGCATGCGTTGGGTCAACGCCCAGGCGTTGCCGCCGATCGGCTGGCCGGCCGTGGCATCCTCGAGCGCCGGCCGGTCGCTGAGCAGCATCACCGCGGCATTTTCCGGTCCGTGGGGTGCGATCCGCCGCGCGGCGCCGGCAGAGAGCGGCAGGTTCGCGCTGCTTGCCAGCCACGATTGCAGGTCGGCGAGGGTGTCGGCGCTCGGTTCGGCGACATTCGGCGCGGCCGGGGCAGCTGCAGGCTGTACAGACGGTGGCGGCGGCGGTCTAAGCCAGTCGCGCGGATCCTCCTGGACGGCGACGTCCACTCCCGCATCGAGCCACCAGGCCAATGCGCTGCGTGCTTCGGCGATGCCGATTTCGTTCCAGTTTCCCGCCCACAACTCTTCCCTCACTGCCATTGACGCTATGGTCAAGGAATGGGCAGGGCAGACGAGTCGAATTGTGGTTCGGCCGCGACGAGAGGACGATGAGCGAACGCGAATCGATGCAATATGACGTGGTCGTGGTCGGCGCGGGGCCGGCCGGGCTTTCCGCGGCTATCCGCCTGAAACAGCTGGCGAGCGAGGCCGGCCGCGAGATTTCGCGTTTGCGTGCTCGAGAAGGGCAGCGAGGTCGGCGCGCACATCTTGTCGGGCGCGGTGATCGATCCGAGTTTCCCTCAACGAGCTCATCCCCGACTGGAAGGACAAGGGCGCGCCGCTGACAATCCCGGTGAGCGAGAACCACCACTGGCTGCTGACGCAGACGGGTAAGTGGGCGATGCCGCATGCGCTGCTTCCGCCGTTCATGCGCAACAAGGGGACGTACACGCTGAGCCTGGGCAATTTGTGCCGCTGGCTCGCGGTCCAGGCGGAGGAGCTGGGGGTCGAGATATTCCCCGGCTTTCCCGCGGCCGAGATCCTTTACCGCGAGGACGGGTCTGTCAGGGGCGTCGCGACCGGCGACATGGGCATCGCCCGCGACGGTTCGCACCGCCCGGACTACCAACCGGGGATCGAGCTTCATGCCCATTACACCTTCTTCGCGGAAGGCGCGCGCGGTCACCTGACCAAGCGCCTGACCGAAATATTCGGCCTTCGCGACGAAAGCGGGCCGCAGGTCTTTCGGCTTGGGGGTCAAGGAGTTGTGGGACGTTCCTGCGGAGAAGCATAAGCCCGGCCGAGTGATCCACACCCAGGGGTGGCCGCTCAGCGACGCGTGGGGCGGGGGGTTCCTCTATCATCAGGAGAATGGCCAGGTCGCGCTCGGGTTCGTCCTCTCGCTAGACTATTCCAACCCCTACCTCTCGCCGTTCGAGGAATTCCAGCGTTGGAAGACCCATCCGGCGATCCGTGCCGAGATCGAGGGCGGGCGCCGCGTGTCCTATGGCGCGCGGGCGATCAACGAAGGCGGATACCAGGCCATCCCCAGGCTGGTATTCCCCGGTGGCGCGCTGATCGGCTGCTCGGCCGGGTTCGTGAACGTGCCGCGGATCAAGGGCACGCACACCGCGATGAAGTCGGCGATGCTGGCCGCGGAGGCTGCGTTCGAGGCGATCTCGAACGATCGCTCGGGCGATGTGCTCGAGGGCTATCCGGCCGCGCTGGACAAGAGCTGGGTGGCCAAGGAACTGAAGATGGTGCGCAACGCCCAGCCCGCGGTCGCGCATTGGGGCGGGCTTCTGGGTACGCTCTATTCCGGGCTCGACCTGTGGCTCAATTACCTCGGCATCGGGGTTCCGTGGACGCTCAAGCTCCGGCCCGACCACACGACGCTCAGGCCGAAAGCCGAAGCCAGGCCCATCGCCTATCCCAAGGCGGACGGAGCGCTGACCTTCGACCGGCTGTCGTCGGTATTCGTGTCGAACACCAATCACGAGGAGGATCAGCCGGTTCATCTGACGCTCAAGGACCCCGACATACCGACCGCGATCAACCTTCCGGTTTATGCCGGCCCGGAGCAGCGTTATTGTCCCGCAGGCGTTTATGAATTTGTCGAGGATCCGAACGGCGAGCCGCGGTTGCAGATCAACGCCCAGAATTGCGTTCACTGCAAAACCTGCGACATCAAGGATCCGACCCAGAACATCAACTGGGTCACGCCAGAAGGAGGCGGAGGTCCCAATTATCCGAACATGTAGCTGGCTCGGCACCGCGGTTGTGGCAGCGCTGCTCGCCGCTCCAGCGCCGGCAACGGCCAAGATCAGGGTCGCGCCCGACGATCCCGGCCTGACCTATCTCCAGGCGCGGGCCGCCTCGATGACCGGCGACCATGCGCGGGCGGCTGCATTGCTGGCGACGCTTGCGGAATCGCAGCCCGACCAGCTCGATCTCGCGCGCAAGGCGCTGAGCGAAGCGATCGGCGCCGGCCAGATGGAGCTCGCGCTCGACCTGACCAAGCGCGTTCCCGCCGGCCCAACTGACCACCGATGCCAAGCTGCTCCTCGCCGCGCAGGAACTGCGCCGCAACAAGCCCGATCGCGCGCATGCCGTGGCTCAACGCGAAGGGCGACAGCGGCAGCCTGGACTTCCTTGCGCCGCTGGTGACCGCCTGGGCGGCGGCGCAGCGCGGCGACCTCGACGAGGCGCTCGCAGGGATCGACCAGATCCCGGCGAACGGCCTGCTCGCCCCGCTGCGGGCGGAGGAGCGGGCGCTGATCCTGCTCAAGTTCCGGCGCACCGCCGAAGCCGACCCGTTCGCCCAGCGCGCGGTCGCGGCCGCGGGCAATCGCGAGAACCGGCTGCGCCTGGCTTTCGCCGATGCTTATCTCGCGGCCGGCGACCAGGCGCGGGCGCTTGGCGATGGTCGACGGGATGGGGACCGCGGCCGGTCCGGCGCGGGCGCGGATCCTCGCGCGCAAGTCGAGCGGAATCGCGATCGATACGCCCGCCGAGGCGCTTAGCGAGGTGCTGACCGGATTTGCCGCCGATGTCGCGCGGATGGCGCGGTCGGCGCCGCCGATCGGGCTGGTCCAGGTCGCGCGCTACGCCAATCCGCAAAACAGCGGGGCGGCGGTGCTGCTCGCGCTGCTGCTCGACGACCAGGAGCGGTCCGATGAAGCGATCGCGGTGCTGAGATCGATCCCCGCGAGCGACCCCCTGGTCGGCCAGGCGCGTGACATCCAGGTGCGAATCCTGAACGACAAGAAGAACTTCAACGAGGCTTATGCCGTGGCTCAGAGCGCGGCGCTCAGGTCCGATGCCGAGATCGCCGACTTCTCCCGGCTGGGCGACGTCTATGAGGCGATGAAGCGCCACGACCTTGCCGCCGACGCTTATGGCAAGGCCGCCGCGCTTGGCGACGGCGCAGGGCCTCAAGACCGAGCTCTGGCCGCTGCTTCTGCTGCGGGCGAACGCGCTCGAGCAGGGGAAGCGCTGGCCCGAAGCCAAGCAGGCGCTCGAGCAGGCGCTGGTGATCGCGCCCGAACAGCCGCTGCTGCTCAACTTCCTCGGCTACGCCAAGCTCGAGCGGGGCGAGGACCTGGATTCGTCCGAGGCGATGATCCGCAAGGCCAGCGCGCTTGTCGCCCGATGACGCGTCGATCACCGATTCGCTCGGCTGGGCGCAGTTCAAGCGCGGCAAGCTCAACGATGCGATCGCGACGCTCCAGCGCGCGGCCGAGAAGGACCCCGACCAGGCCGAAATCCAGGAGCATCTTGGCGATGCCTTGTTCACATCGGGCCGCCGGTTCGAAGCGCGCTTTGCATGGAGCGCCGCGCTGGTCACGGCCGAGGACGACGTCGCCGCGCGGCTTCACGGCAAGCTCGCGTCGGGACTGACGCCCGCCAACGCCGCGCCTTGACCGCCGCCCGGGACATCGCTCCGGCGAAGCTCAACCTGGCGCTTCATGTTCGCGGCAAACTGCCCGACGGGCGGCATTCGATCGAGACGGTGTTCGCGTTCTGCACCGACGGCGACGGGCTGAGCGCCGAGCCGGCTGACGATATTGTGCTGACGGTCTCGGGCCATTTCGCGGGGGATTTGCCCGCTGCCGAGGATAATCTGGTGGTTCGCGCGGCTGAAGCGCTGCGCGCAGCCGCCGGGGGCGACGCGGGCGCCGCGATCCGGCTCGACAAGCGGCTTCCGGTCGCCTCGGGCATTGGCGGCGGTTCCTCCGATGCCGGCGCCGCGCTTCGCTTGCTGACGGCCTTGTGGAAGATTGCCCCGGCCCATGCCGAAGCAGTCGCGCCCGCGCTGGGCAGCGACGTTCCGGCCTCCCTGCTGGCGATGCCTGCGCGAGGAGAGGGGGCGGGGGATCGGCTCACCCCGCTGGACACGACCGCGCTGTCCGGCACGCCGGCGCTGCTGGTGAACCCGCGCGTGCCCTTGTCGACCGCCGCGGTATTCGCGGGTTGGGACGGGGTCGATCACGGTCCGCTCGGCGACTGGCGCGAAGGGCGCAACGACCTCGAGGCGCCGGCGATCGCACTGGTGCCGCAGATCGAGACCGTGCTGGCATTCCTCGGCACGCGGCCCGGCGCGACCTTCGTGCGCATGTCGGGGTCGGGTCCGACCTGCTTCGCCTTGTTCGAAAGCGAGGCCGCGCGCGACCACGCGGCGGCGAGCGTTCCGCGGGAATGGTGGCATCTGGCGACCAGCCTCCGCTAAAGGGCGGAAAAATGCGCCCGATCCTCACCGCCGAACGGATGATTGCCGCCGAACAAGCGGCCATCGAGGCAGGAACCACTGTCGAGCAATTGATGGAGCGCGCTGGGGCGGCGCTGGCCGAGGCGGCATACCGCTTCGCCGGACCATTGCCGGCGTTGGTGCTGTGCGGGCCGGGCAACAACGGCGGCGACGGCTATGTCGCGGCGCGGCACTTGGCGGCGCGCGGGGTCGACGTGCGGGTGGCCGCGCTGGCCGAACCAAAGAGCGAGGGCGCCAAATGGGCGCGATCGGAATGGACCGGCGCGGTCGCGCCGCTGACGCAGGACACACAAGGCTCGCCGTTGCTGATCGACGCGTTGTTCGGAACTGGCCTCAAGCGCGGCCTCGAGGATTCGGTCAGCCTGCTTCTGTCCGAGCTCGCGCATGAGGCGGTCGCCGCCGTCGCCTGCGACCTGCCGAGCGGTGTTGAGACCGATATCTGGAAGCGCGCTCAACCCGCTCCATGCCTTCGATTTGACGGTGACCTTCGGCGCTTTGAAGCCGGCCCATCTCCTTCACCCGGCGATGCACAAATGCGGCCGCGTCGTGCTCGCCGACATCGGCATCGAGGCGAGCGGCGAGTGGCACGAGATCGGCCCGCCGACGCTTCCGCCGCTCGACGCCGGGCGGGCACAAATACTCGCGCGGGTTGGTCCATGCGCTCGCCGGGAAAATGCCCGGAGCGATCGCGCTTGCGGCGAGCGCGGCGGCGCGTTCGGGCGCGGGCTATGTCCGGGTGACCACGTCGCGGCCGATCGACGGATTGCCGTCGGCGGTGGTCCAGGTCGAAACCGCCGAGGTCAATGACCCGAGGATCGATTGCCTGTTGGTCGGGCCCGGGCTGGGCGACATCCCCCAGGTGCTGACGCTGGCGCTGACATCGCAGGCGCCCAAGGTGATCGACGCCGATGCGATCGGCCTGATCGGCGAGCCGGAGCGGCTGCGCGGCCAGGACGCAATCCTCACACCCCACGAGGGGGAGTTCGGCAAGCTGTTCGGCGACATCCCAGGAGCGAAATCGGAGCGGGCGCTAAAGGCGGCCGAGCTGAGCGGTGCGGTGGTGGTCTTCAAAGGGCCGGACACTTTGGTCGCATCGCCCGACGGGCGACTCGGCTTCGCGCCGCCGGCGCCCGCGTGGCTCGCGAGCGCTGGGACCGGGGACGTGCTCGCCGGGACGATCGCAGCACTGCGCGCCCGGGGCATGACGCCATTCGACGCGGCGTGCGCGGCGGTGTGGCTGCACGGCCGCGCAGCCGAGATCGCCGGGCCAGCGATGATCGCCGACGATCTTGTGGCGGCGATCCCCGACGCAATCGCCTTGTGCACGAACTGATCGTCCGAATCGCGGCGCGCGGGGACGGGGTGACGGCGAGCGGCCGCCACGTCGCCTTCGGAGTGCCGGGCGATGCCTTGCTCGACGATGGCGCGCTTGCCCCTGGCCCGCATCACCAGGAGCCGCCGTGCCGCCATTTCCCCGAGTGCGGCGGCTGCCAGCTGCAGCATGCCGACGACTGGGCCTATCGCGGTTATCTGGTGTCGCGCGTCGAGTCCGCGCTGGCCCAGCACGCGCTAAGCGACCGACATCCGCGAGCCCCATCTGTCACCGCCCAACAGCCGGCGCCGGGCGACGCTGCGCGCGCTAAAGGTGGGGAAGGGAGCGGTGGTCGGGTTCAACGCCGCCAAGTCGCACCAGATCGTCGACATGCGCGAATGCCATATCCTGCGGCCCGAGCTGTTCGCTTTGGTGGATCCGCTGCGAGCGCTGCTCAGCAAGCTACTGCTGCCGCGCCGTACCGGCGACGTCGAGCTGACGCTCGTCGACCAGGGCGTGGATGTCCTCCTCAAGGGCGTCGCCGCCCAGGGGCTGCGGGCGATTGAGGCGCTCGGAGCCTTTGCTGCCGGGAACGGCCTCGCCCGGCTGAGTATCGACCAGGGCCTTGGAGCGGAGACCCTTTACGAGCCGCAGCCCGCGACGATCACACTTTCGGGTGTCCTCGTGCAATTCCCGGTCGGCGGCTTCCTCCAGGCGACCGCGGACGGCGAGGCCGCGCTGGTCGAGGCGGTGCGTGAGGTCGTCGCGGGTTCAAAAGCGATCGCGGACCTGTTCGCCGGCCTCGGCACATTCGCGCTGGCGGTGCGTGCGGCCTATGCGGCGGAGGCTTCGCGCGATGCCGCGGCGGCGCTCAAACGCGCAGGAATCGCGGTCGAGCATCGCGACCTCTATCGCCGGCCGCTCGGATTCCGGCGAGCTGGGGCGCTTCGGGGCGGTCGTTCTCGATCCGCCGCGCGCCGGAGCCGCCGAGCAGGTGGCGGAGCTCGCCGCCTCAACGGTGCCGCGGATCGCCTACGTCAGCTGCAACCCCGCGACCTTCGCGCGTGACGCCAAGACGCTCACTGACAAAGGCTATGCGCTCGAGTGGGTCCGGCCGGTCGGCCAGTTCCGCTGGTCGACCCATGTCGAACTGGCCGCCTGTTTCAGCCGATAAGGCCGCAATCGTGGAGAATCCTCAAACCGGCGTGCGTCGTCAGCCCGATCAGGCACAGTGAGGCGAGGCCGAACAAAGCGAGGCGGTAGCGGACGACGTTGACCGTGCCCTGTACGACGCTGTGGAGCATGCGAAGCCCGACGTAACCCCAGGCGAGCGAGTAATTGATGCCGCCCCCGAAATCCATCAGCGCCAGGGTCAGCGCGATCGCGTAGAAGATCGTCGGCTGCTCCATCAAATGGTTGTAATTGTGGGATTTCCACTGGGCGTGGGGATCGGCCCGGCCTTCGAGATCGACACCGCGCGAGCCGTCGGGAATGTTGCCGAAGTTGATCCCCAGCCGCCGGAATTCGCCCATCCGCGTCGCCATCATCCACACCATGACGAGCAGAGTCCAGGCGACCAGCGCCACCACTGGCGCGAGAATTGGGCTGTAATCGTGCATGTGCGTTCTCCCCCTGCCTCCAAGGGGAAGGGTGCGTCAGTTCGCCCGGCTTGGCAATCTAGTCAAACAGCTTGGCGAAGCTGCGCTTCTCGCGGTTGCGCCAGGCGCCGCGGTGCCAGGCGTCGCTGGCGAGCAGCGGAAGGACCGACGTGGCCTCGGCGAACACCATCTGCTCCATCGCGGTCGAGACCTTGCCCCAACTCGCCGCCTCCTGAAGGGTGGAGGAGGAGCAGGCGCCGTCGCGGACGTCGGCGACGGTGATCTGGACCGCATATTTGTGCACCTCGACGTCCTCGTGACCGAGGATTTCGGCGCAAACGACGGTGTCCTGCGCGAAATTCTTCGGAACGCCGCCGCCTATCATGAGGAGACCCGTAGTTCCGGCCTTGATCTTGATGTCGGTCAGCTCGCGGAAGTCGGCGATGCTGTCGAGGGTCATGTAGTGGCCGCCGCGCTTCATCGCGTCGACCTGGTGTTTGACGAGGCCGAAGCCGGCCGAGCTGTCGGTAAAGGCTGGGCAAAAGATCGGCACGTCATGCTCGTAGGCGAGCTTGACCAGGCTGTTGTCCTTCTTGGAATTGCCCTCGCTCAGCCACTTGCCCATGTGTTTGATGAACTCGCGGCTGCTGTACGGCCGGGGTTCCAGGCCGTCGGCGATCTTGCCGATGGTGAAGTCGCAATCCTGCAGCTGCTGTTCGTCGATATAGGTGTCGTAGATGCGGTCGATGTAGAGCGAGCGCAGCGTATCATCGTCAGGGATTTCATTGGCTTGGAAGTGTTTGTGGCCAAGCGCTTCGAAGAAATCCATGTCGACGATCGTGGCCCCGGTGGCGACGATCGCGTCGACCATGTTGGACTTCACCAGCTCGGCATAGAGGTCCATGCAGCCGCCGGCCGAGGTCGAGCCGGCGATGACCAGGATGATCGAACAGTCCTTGTCCTCGAGCATCTGATTGTAGATGCCGGTGGCGCGGGCGAGGTCGCGGCTGGTGAAGCTCATCTTGCCCATCGCCTCGACGATGGGGCGGGCGTCGAACTTGGTGATGTCGATATGCTCGACCGGGGTCGACAGCAGCTCCGACTTGCGGGTGTCGTTGACCGTGGAGTGGTCGATCAGCTCTTCAGTCGTCATGTCATGCTCCAATGGACGCGACCGCCCAAAGACGGCCGCAGGGTAGGGCATGTCGTTTCTAGGCGGGGGACAGCCTCACCCCATCAGCGCCCGCTTACCACAGCAAGCGGGCGGAATCGCTACAGCTTCACGACGTTCGAGCGCTTGAGCTTGCCCGGTTCGACATAGAGGCTCGCCATCGGCTCGTCGTCGACGATGTGCGCGTCGACGATTCCGAAGCCGTTGAAACCGGTGCGCATCGCGCAGCCGTAGGCGCCGAGCATGCCGATCTCGATGTAATCGCCGGGCCCGACGTCGCCGGGAAGCTCGAACGGTCCCGTCATATGATCGAGGTCGTCGCAGGTCGGGCCGTAGAAGCTGAACTTCATCGGCCGCGCCTTGGCCTCGCGCAACAGGCGAACGGGATAGCGCCAGCCGATGTGCGCGGCATCGAACAAAGCGCCATACGCGCCGTCGTTGATGTAGAGCTCATCGGCGCGGCGCTTTTCGACGCGCACGACGAGACTGCCGTATTCCGCGCACAGGGCGCGGCCCGGCTCGCACCACAATTCGGCCGAATAGCTGATCGGAAGCGCTTCGAAGCCGGCGTGGATCACCGCGAAGTAATTCTCCAGCGGCGGCGGCTCCATCCCCGGGTAGACCGACGGGAACCCGCCGCCGACGTCGACAATGTCGACCGTGACCGCGGCCTCGACGATCGCATCGCGAACCCGCGCCATCGCTTCGGCATAGGCCGCCGGGCTCATTGCCTGGCTGCCGACGTGGAAGCAGATGCCGAGCGCATCGGCGGCCTGGCGGGCCGCAAACAGAAGCGCCTTGATCTCGGCGGGGTCGGCGCCGAACTTGGCGGCCAGGCTAAGCTTGGCATGGTCCGAGCTGACGCGGATGCGGACGAGCAGGTTGAGGTCGGTCGCCGCCTTGGTGGCGCGAACAATCTTGTCGAGCTCATCGAGCGTATCGAGCGCGAAGGTCTTCACCCCGTGATCGAAATAGGCTTCGGCGATGACCTCTTCGGCCTTCACCGGGTGCATGAAGCATTGGACCGCCTCGGGCAGCGTCTCCCGGATCAGGCGAACCTCGCCGATCGAGGCCACGTCGTAATGAGTGATGCCGGCGTCCCACAGGATCTTGAGCAGGTCGGGCGAGGGGTTCGCCTTGACCGCATAGAGCGAGCGGCCCGCGAACTTCTCGACGAAGAACCGCGCCGCGCGCCGCGCGGCATGCGGACGCAGCAGCGTCACCGGCTGAACCGGACGCAGCTTGGCGATGTCGACACCCCCCCGGGCGCCAATCTGGGTGGAAGCTAGCCCCAGCGGGCGATGATGCTTGTGCAACTCAAGGGACCTCCAACTGGGTTAAGTTCAACAAAGCTGCCTTGCGGTTGGAAGTCCCATGGGGCAGCGGATGCGCGATATATGTGCGGGGGTCCGGCTACGCAAGATTTTTTGGACCCCTGTGGATGATTTTGGGGAGTGTTTGTCGTCGAACTGCAACGGTTTAACGAAAGGGTAGCGTAATCAAGCTGTTAACCGTCACGCGAGAGGAGGTTACAGAGGCTGGCGAGCGGATCGCCGGGCTGGTCGAGCGCACGCCGCTGATCGCAAGCAAAGTCGAGGGTGCCCGCCTGTGGCTGAAATGCGAATGCTTTGCAGACCGGCGGCGCCTTCAAATTGAGGGGCGCGACCAACCGGCTGCTGCAGCTGACTGACGGGGAGCGCGAAAAGGGCGTCGTGGCTTTTTCCTCGGGCAATCACGCCCGGGGCGTGGCGATCGCCGCCCGCCGGCTTGGGATCAGGGCGGTGATCGTCATGCCGGCTGACGCGCCGGCGGTGAAGATCGAAGGGACGCGGTCCGAGGGCGCTGAAATCATCTTCTACGACCGGGCGACGGAGAGCCGCGAAGAAATTGCCGCGCGGCATCGCCGAGGAGAGCGGGGCGACGGTGGTGCCGAGTTTCGCGGACCCGGCGATCGTCGCGGGGCAGGGCACGGTGGGGCTCGAGATCCTTGCCCAGCTCGCCGAAGCGGGCGAGCAGCCGCCGGCGCGGATCGTGATCCCGTGCGGTGGCGGCGGGCTTTCGTCGGGGATCGCTTTGGCCTGCCCGGACGCCGACATCGTGTTGGTCGAGCCCGAGGGTTGGGACGACATGGCGCCGCTCGCTAGAGGTGGGCGAGATCGTGCCGGTTGCCCCCGACGCGCCGCCGACTTTGTGCGACGCGCTGCAGACGCCCCGTGTCTCGCCCATCACGTTGGACATCCTCGAGGCGCGTCGTGCAAAGGCGCTGGCGGTCAGCGACGAGGAAGTGAAAGAGGCGATCCGCTTCGCCTGGAAGGAGCATGGGCTGGTGGTCGAGCCGGGCGGCGCGGCGGCGCTGGCCGCGATGCTCGCCGGCAAAGCCGAAGCGAAGTCCGGCACGGTGGTGATGCTGTCGGGAAGCAATATCGACCCGGCGCTCCACGCGCGGATCGTCGGGAGCTAGGCCGCGGCGTTCCTGGTCTTATATTCGCCCGGCTCGACGTGGACCGGGCTGGAGCGCTCGACCGCCCGCGTCAGCTCCTCGAGCTCGGCGGCGAGCGTCTTCAGTTCGCCGACGAGGAAGCGGCGCTCGCCCTCGGCCACGGATTCGGATGCGTCGATCAGCGTTTCGAGCATCATTGCGATGCACGGCAGGATCGTTTCCTCGATCCGCTCGAACGCCTCTTCAAGGCGCGCTTGCATGCTCGGGCTTCGGCATGTCGGCCAATGTGGACCGACTCTGGTTAAACCTTAGTGAAAACAGGACTGAAAATGGCAGAAGTATACATCGGGCGCGATGGCCCTGGCGATGGTCGCCGCCTTCCTGCTCGCGGGCTTTCGGAATCAAGCTCGCGCTCGAACCGTCAGACCCGCACGCGCGGCTTCCTGATGATCGCCGCCGCGGCGGTTCTCGTCATGAACGTGATGATCTGGACGGTGTAGGCGGCTTGATCGGGGTCGGTCGCCAGCCGCATGTCGAGATAGGCATCGACCTCCTTCATCAGCAGATCGAGCTCGTTGGCGAAGAAGTGGTTGGCGCCCGGGATCAGCTCGTGATTGATGGTGATGTGGCGCTGGGTGCGGAGCTTGTCGACCAGCTTCTGGACCGCGCTCGGGGTCACCACCTCGTCGGCCTCGCCCTGGATGATGATCCCCGACGAGGGGCAGGGGGCGAGGAAGCTGAAATCGTACATGTTCGCCGGCGGGGCGATCGAGATGAAGCCCTTGATCTCGGGCCGGCGCATCAGGAGCTGCATGCCGATCCAGGCGCCGAAGCTCACGCCGGCGACCCAGGTGGTCTCGGCCTCGGGATGGATCTACTGGACCCAGTCGAGCGCCGAGGCGGCGTCGCTCAATTCGCCGATGCCGTTGTCGAACACGCCCTGGCTCTTGCCGACGCCGCGGAAATTGAAGCGCAAGGTCGCGAAGCCGCGGCGGACGAAGGTCTGGTAGAGCAGCTGGACGATCTTGTTGTTCATCGTCCCGCCGGCCTGCGGGTGCGAGTGGAGGATCAGCGCGACCGGCGCGCGGGGGCGGGTGCCCGGGATGGAAGCGGCCTTCGAGGCGGCCTTCGGGACCAGGAAAAATCACTTCGGGCATGGTGCGTTTGGTGCTCGCGTCAGCATGGAGTGGGCCGCCGACGGGTGCGCCGCGGCAGCGCGTCCTATATAGGGGCGCTCGTTCATGTGGCAATCGGCAGGAATCCAAGACTTTTGAGCGCGCCCGACCGACTCTATCTCGACCATGCGGCGACGACGCCGGTGCTGCCCGAGGCGCGGCGGCGCTGGAACGCGGCGCTCGACGGCTGGGCCAACCCGAGCTCGCCGCATGCCGAGGGCCGCGCAGTCGCGGGCGCTGCTCGAGGAGGCGCGGGCGACGATCGCCGAGGAGCTCGGCTGGCGTCATGACGTCATCTTCACCAGCGGCGCGAGCGAAGCGGTCGAGATCGTCGGCGGCGCGGGCGCAGCGTGCCGGGCCGGGCCCACGGCGCGACCGAGCATGCGATCGTGCCTCATGCGATGGGCGCGGCGTCGCGGGTCATTCCGGTCGGTGCGCGACGGGCTGATCGACGAAGCAGCGCTCGAACGCCGTCCTGGCCGACGGACCGGCGCTGGTCGCGATCCAGCAGGTGAACAACGAGACCGGGATGATCCAGCCGCTCGATCGCCTGGCGCCGCGCATTCGCGAGGCGGGGTCGCTGCTGCTCGCGGATTGCGCGCAGAGCGCGGGCAAGCTGCCGCTGCCCGATGCCGACTTCATCGCCGCCTGCGCCCACAAGCTCGGCGGCCCGCCGGGCATCGGCGTGCTGCTGGTCCGCGACCTGGCCACGCTCGAGGCGGTCGGCGGGCAGGAGAAGGGCTATCGCCGCGGCACGCAGGACGCTCCCAACGCGCTGGCTTTCGCCGCGGCGCTGGCCGCGCGGCCCTACGACATGGAGCGGCTTGCGGCGCTGCGGGCGCGACTCGAGGAAGGCGTTCAGGCAAGCTGGAGGAATGGTCATCGGCGAAGACAGCCCGCGGCATTGCCGACGATCGGCGCCGTCGCTCTGCCCGGAGCGTCGAGCGCCTCGCTGCTCGTCCAGTTCGATCTTGCCGGGATCGCCGTCTCGGCAGGAAGCGCCTGCTCATCCGGCGCGATGAAGGGCAGCGCGGTGCTGGCGGCGATGGGCGTAGCGCCGGAAATCGCCGACGGATTCCTGCGGATCAGCTTCGGGCCGAGCACCAGCGAGGCGGACGTGGACCGCTTCCTCGCCGAATGGCGGCGGATCGCTGAGCGCGCCGCTGCCCGGGCGGCATGATCTACCTCGACTATCAGGCGACGACTCCGGTCGCGCCCGAGGTGGCGCAGGCGATGCGGCCGTGGATCGAGGAGAAGTTCGCCAATCCGCATTCGCCCTCGCGCTGGGGCGCCGAAGCGGCCGCGGCGATCGAGGTCGCGCGGAAGCCAGGTCGAACGGGCGATCGGCCTGCAGGGCGGAAGCGTCGCCTTCACCGGAAGCGCGACCGAGGCGCTCAACTGGGCGCTCAAGGGGACGGTCGAGAAGGCGCCAAAAGGCCGCAACCGCATCATCACGCGTCGCGACCGAGCATGCGGCGGTGCTCGACACCTGCGAGTGGCTTGCAGGGCAGGGCGATCGATCTCACCGTGCTGCCGGTCGGGCCCGACGGGCTGCTCGACCTCGCCGACCTCGAGCCGAGAGCTCGACGAACGCGTGCTGCTCGTCGCGGTGATGCTGGTCAACAATGAGATCGGCGTGATCCAGCCCGTCGCCGAAATCGCACGCATGGCGCATGAAGCCGGAGCGCTGATGCTGTGCGATGCGGTGCAGGGGCTTCGGCCGCGTGCCGATTCCGCAAGGGCCCCGACCTGGTCGCGGTCTCGGCGCACAAGATTCACGGGCCCAAGGGCATTGGCGCGTTGTGGATGCGCAAGGGCGCCGAGCCCGCGCCGCTGATCCACGGCGGCGGACAGGAGCGGGGGCTGCGCTCGGGAACGCTGTCGCCAGCGCTTATGCGTCGGTTTCGGCGCGGCGGCGAAGCTGGCGTTCGAGCGCTGCGAGCAAGATCACGCGCATGTCGAGCAGCTGTGGATCACGGCCGGGTCGTCGCTGATGGCCGGACTGGATCATCAACGGCAGCATGTCCCACCGCTATCACGGCAATCTGAACATCTATCGGCCGGGCGTGGACGCCGCGCGTCTGATCGCCGACCTGCGCGATATCGCTTTCTCGCTCGGCAGCGCCTGCGCCAGCGGGTCGGGCCGGCCGAGCCATGTGCTTCGCGCCCTGGGCCTTTCAGACCGCGACGCGCGCTCGTGCATTCGGCTCGGCTTTGGCCGCTACACGACCGAGGAGCGAGATTATCGACGCCGTGCAATCGGATCGACGCGGCTGCCCGGGCTCAGCAGGATCTCGCCGCATGAGGTCGGCCGCTTGACCCTGGTGCGGTTTTTCAAGGCCGACGGGACGCTCGACCGCGAGGTCGAGGCCGCAGCCCGGCCAACGGCTGCTCGACGTCGCCTGGGCCGCGCGCCAGCCGCTCGAAGGCGCCTGCGAAGGCGTAATGGCCTGCTCGACCTGTCACGTGATCGTCGATCCCGCCGATTTCGCAAAGCTGCCCGCCGCGAGCGAGGAGGAAGAAGATCTGCTCGACCTCGCGGCGCATGCCGGCCGGACCTCGCGGCTCGCCTGCCAGATCATCCTGACCGCAGGACATGAAGAGCCTGAGCGTCCGCATTCCAGCCGCGCGCGACCAACTGGATGGGGCGTTAGTCGGGCCTTAGTTTTCGGGCGGCAGCGGATTGCCGTGGCGCGTATCCTTTGCATCGCGGCGATCGGCGTCGTCGCGAGGCACGCGCAGGGCGAGGCGGACCGTTTCCAGCTGCTGCAAGGTGAGCCGGCCCGGGCGCGAACGGTCGAGGAGCTGGAACCGGGCGGCCGCGGCCTGCCTGAACTCGCTGAGTGTGATCGCCCGGTTGAAGTCCGCGTCGGCGGCGGCAACCGGCTCGGGAATGTTGAGAAGCGCATAGCGCGCGCCGCCCTGCAGCCCATAAACCGTCGTCCGGATCCGGGGCCGGTCGAAATCGTCTTTGTCGCCGCTCGCCTTCCGGACGGCTGAGCTGCGGGCTCCTGGCGACTTCGCCCGGCGCTCGTTTCACTCGTGAGTTGACCTGGATGTCGGGCGCGATTTCCCATTCGTAGTTGATCAGCTCCTCGGGCCCGATCTCGCCGTCGCCATCGCTGTCGAGCGTCGCGAAGAAGCGGTCGGCGTCGGCCAGCATCTCCTCTGGCACAAGGACACCATCCCGGTTGCGGTCGGCCTGGCTGAACCAGTTGGCGAGCGTGTCGTCGCTCACCGTGCGGGCGCGGAACGGCTCGCCCATCGGGCTGATGAACGGGGCCCAGGCATGGCCGGTGACCGTGATCGGGGCGCTCGACGGCTCGGTTGCCGGACGCGCGGCGGCCGCGAGTAGCGGGATGATGAAGACGGCGAGAGGCAAGTCAGTATTGCTGCGACTGGGGGCATATCGGGACTGTCGGGCGTGGTCTGGACTGAAGGCTGGAATGTCTGCTGCGGCGAACGCCGGGAAGCCGACGAAGCTGCCTGCCGAATGCCCTCGAGCTGCGGCAGGGTCAGCCGGCCGGTGCGACCGGTGTCGAGCAACTGGAAGCGCGAGGTCGCCGCCTGGCGGAATTCGTCGGCTGAAACGCCGCGATTGAAATTGGCGTCGGCCGATGCGACCGGCTCGGGTATCTGGAGCAGGCCGAGACGACCGGCGGCGACTTCGTTGTCAGATTTGCTGGGCTGAATATCCACTTCGTAATGGGTGATTTCGTCGGGGTCGATCTCGCCATCGTGATTGGTGTCGAGGGTCAGAAAGAATTGCTGCGCGTCCTGTGCGAGCTCGTCGGCGGTGACGACTCCGTCGCGATTGCGGTCCGCCTGCGCGAACCAGGTGGCGAGCGCGTCTTCGCCCTGCCGTCCGAAGAATGGCTCGCCCATCGGGCTCATGAACACGCGGCCCCTCGCCGGACCGGCGGGAATTGCGAGGCCGGAGGCTGAGCGGCCGCTGCGGCAACGGCAAGGATCAGTATAACAGCCATTAGCGCCCCTTCACGAAGGGCATATCAGGTCGGCCGCGTCTGGTGAACGGGGGATGAAGAAATAGCCCGCGGAACATGAACTTGCACGCGCGGCGAGCTTTGCCCATATGCGCGACGGGAGTTGGGCGGACGAGGCCGTCGCCAACCTGGTCAGGTCCGGAAGGAAGCAGCCACAACGATATTGCCTCGGGTCGTTCCGGCTCCCACCCCGTTTTTCGCTTGGGAATTCGCACCCATCCTGCCAGCGTGACGCAGGGGGCCCCGGAGCGATGACCGAATTCGAATTCCTGTTTTCGGTTTTTGGGCTGCTCATCGGCCTCACGCTGGTCGAAATCGCGGTCAAGTTCGCGGACGCGATCGATGCCCATCATCGCCGGCCGATCGGCGTGCTGACTCCGCTGCTCGCTTCATTCGTCCTGATCGATGTCGCGGGCTACTGGCTGTTCGCCTGGTCGTTGCGTGATCTGCTCCACGTTCGCTGGAGAATCGTCTTCATCGGGCTCACCGTGGCGATGATCTATTATTTCTCCGCATCGATGATCTTTCCGCGCAGCGAGGGGCAGTGGAAGACTCTCGACGAGCATTATTGGGCCCGCAAGCGCCTGGTGATCGGCGGTGTCTTGTTGGTCGAGGGGGCGACCATGGCCTGGCAGATGACCCGAGCCGTGCCCGCGTTCGACGATTATTGGTTCTGGTTTTACCAATTGCCCTATTTCATTCCCATGATGGCGCTGCTGTTCACCCGTTCGCGACGCGTCGACGTCACGCTTTTCGCAATCTTGATCGGCGTTCAGCTCTTCTCGGACTTCGATCTCGGGGAAAGCTCGCGATGGGGGCACGAGGTCGGCATCAGCCTGAGCGATCAAGCTTCGACAAGCGCCAGCGCGACTCCTAAATAATGCCGAATGGCTGATTCCCCCGACCACCTCGATCCCGCCGAAGAACCGGGGTTGGGTCTCGATCTTCCTGAGCTTCCGGCGCCCGTCGGTCGAAGCGGCGCCTATCGCGTGCTGGCGCGCAAATATCGCCCGCAGACCTTCGCCGAGCTGATCGGCCAGGACGCGATGGTGAAGACGCTCGCCAACGCGATCGAGCGCGACCGGATCGCCCATGCCTTCCTGCTCACCGGGGTGCGCGGGGTCGGCAAGACCTCGACCGCGCGGCTGATCGCCAAGGCGCTCAATTGCATCGGCCCCGACGGGAAGGGCGGACCGACGATCACGCCCTGCAACGTCTGCGAGCCATGCCGCGCGATCACCGAGGGCCGGCATATCGACGTGATCGAGATGGACGCCGCCTCGCACACCGGCGTCGACGACGTTCGCGAGATCATCGACGCGGTCCGCTACGCCTCGGTCAGCGCGCGCTACAAGATCTACATCATCGACGAAGTCCACATGCTTTCGAAGAGCGCTTTCAACGCGCTTGCTGAAGACTCTTGAGGAACCGCCGGAGCATGTGAAGTTCCTGTTCGCGACGACCGAGGTCGACAAGGTGCCGGTGACGGTGCTGTCGCGCTGCCAGCGGTTCGACCTGCGCCGCATCCCGGCCGACAAGCTCGCGGCGCATTTCGCCGAGGTCTCGAAGGCCGAAGGGGTCGAGGTCGAGCCCGAAGCGCTGGGGATGATCGCCCGGGCCGCGGAAGGCTCGGCGCGCGACGGCCTCTCGATCCTCGACCAGGCGATCGCCCACGGCGCGGGCGGGGTCACCGCCGAGCAGGTGCGCGACATGCTCGGCCTTGCCGACCGCGGGCGCATCCGCCGGCTGCTCGAGCTGGTGCTGGCCGGCGATGCGCGGCGCCGCGCTCGCCGAGCTCGACGAGGCGCACGAGCTCGGCATCGACCCGACGCAGCTTGCTGCGCGGGCTGATGGAGAGCGCTTCATTCGGCGACCCGGGCCAAGGCCGGAGCGGCCGGCGACGCGCTGCAATCGGCCGAGGAGCGCGAGACGGCGCAGGAGATGGCCGGCAAGCTGTCGTGGGGCGACGATCCACCGGCTGTGGCAGATGCTGCTCAAGGGCCTGCAGGACGTCGCCGTCGCGCCCGATCCGCGCGAAGCGGCCGAGATGGCGCTGCTGCGGCTGATCCATGCCGCCGACATGCCCGATCCGGCCGCGCTGATGGCGCGGCTGAGCGGCGAGGGCAGCGCCGCGGCTCCGGCGCGGGCTGCCAGCCTCGACGGCCAGCGAGCCGACGGCCGCAGCTGCCGGCGGATTTCGCGGCGCTGATCAAGCGGCTCGAGGCAAGCGGCAAGCACCAGCTTGCGGTCCAGCTCCACGACCAGGTCGGGCTGGTCCGCTACGCGCCGCCCGAGCTGGCGCTGAAGCCGATGCGCCCGCTCGGCGCGCGACTGGTCGCGCGACCTCGCGGCGGCGCTCAAGGCCGCGACCGGCACCAGCTGGCAGGTGTCGCTTTCCGACGAGACGGGCGAGCCGTCGCTGCTCGACCAGGAGAAAATCGCGCGAGGAGCGCGTTCGCGCCGAAGTGCTGGCCGACCCCAATGTCCAGGCGGTGATCGACGCCTTTCCCGACGCCGAGCTCGAAATCCTTTTCCACGAGAGGCGACTGACATGCCCAATGCCCGACTTCGACGAAATCATGAAAATGGCGCAGAACGCGCAGGCCGAGCTGCAGAAGGCGCAGGACAATCTCGACAAGATCGAGGTCGAGGGCGTCGCGGGCGGCGGTCTGGTCAACATCCGCGCGACCGCCAAGGGCCGGGTGCTTGGCGTCGAGATCGACGAAAGCCTGCTCCAGCCGCTCGAAAAGACGATGCTCGAGGACCTGGTCGCGGCGGCGTTCAACGACGCCAAGGCCAAGGCCGACGCCGCCGCGGCCGAAGAGCTCAACAAGATGAGCAGCGCGCTGCCGATGCCGCCCGGGTTCAAGCTGCCCTTCTAAGCGGTTTGTCCGCAGCGGTTTTTGAGCGCATGATGCGGCTCCTTCTGGGGGAGGCGCCGATGGGTCGCTTGGCGCAATGCAGGACTTTCCGCTGCGCATCATGCGGCTGATGGACCATGCCGAACGCGAGCATGGCGACGCGCGAGATCGTCGCCGCGCGGGCCGACGGCACGACTCATCCGCACCGACTGGAAGCGCCTGGCGCACGACGCGCGGCGGCTGGCGCAGGCGCTGGAGCGGCTCGGGGTTCAAGCCGGGCGAGCGCGTCGCGACGCTGGCGATGAACCACGACCGCCATCTTGACCGCCTGGTTCGGCGTGGTCGGGCATGGGCGGCGTCCTCCACACCGCTCAACCCGCGGCTGTTCGACGACCAGCTCGACCTACATCATCAATCACGCCGAGGACCGGGTCCTCCTCTACGATGCGGCCTTCGAAGCCTTGGTCGAGCGGCTGAAGTCCGAGCTGGCCACGGTCGCGCACTTACGTCCGCTTCGACGACGAGTTCGACGAGCTGGCTTGCGGCGGAAGACGGCGATTATCGCTGGCACGAAGGCGACGAGCGCGATCCCTGCGGCCTGTGCTACACCAGCGGCACGACCGGAAACCCCAAGGGCGTGCTGTACGAGCATCGCTCGACCGTGCTCCACGCCATGTCGATCATCGCCCCCGACATCTTCGACCTTTCGGCGCGATCGGTGATGCTGCCCGTGGTGCCGATGTTCCACGCCAACAGCTGGTGCATTCCCTATGCGGCGGCGATCGCCGGCTGCAAGCTGGTGATCTGCGCCGACAACGAGCCGGAACGGCATTTGCCGCCTGTTCAACGAAGAAGGCGTGACCCATTCGGCGGGCGTTCCGACCGTCTGGCTCGAACATGATCGACCATGTCGAGGATACCGGCGCCGAGCTGGGCAAGCTCAGGATCGATCATCGTCGGCGGATCGTCCGCTCCGCCGGCGACCATCCGCTGGTTCCGCAAGCGCGAGATCCGCGTCAACCATCTGTGGGGCATGACCGAGATGACCCCGATCGGCACGGTCGGGGCGCCGCCGGCCAACTGGGATTCGATGAGCGAGGACGAGCAGGTCGACTTATCTGTCGCGCCCGGGCCGGTCGATGTTCGGCGTCGAGCTTCGAATCGTCGACGACGACGGCAAGGTCCTTCCGCGCGACGGGGCGAGCTCGGGCCATCTGCAGACGCGCGGCGCCGGCGGTCGTCCGGCGCTATTTCAAGAAGGACGAGGATTGCGTCGACGAAGACAATTGGTTCGACACCGGCGACATCGCCGTCATCCATCCGGACAACACGCTCCGGCTCACCGACCGCGCCAAGGACGTGATCAAGTCCGGGCGGCGAGTGGATCAGCTCGATCGAGCTCGAGAATGCGGCGGTGGGCTGCCCCGGCGTCGCTCGAGGCCGCGGCGATCGGCATCCCGCATCCCAAGTGGGACGAGCGGCCGTTGCTGCTGATCGTTCGCGATCGACGGCAGCGACGTGTCGGCGACACGGATATCCGCGATTTCCTGTCCAGCCGAGGTCGCCAAATGGTGGCTGCCCGACGCGATCGAGTTCGTCGACGAGCTGCCCCACACCGCGACCGGCAAGCTCAGCAAGAAGGATTTGCGCGACCGCTACCGCGATTACCGCTTCGCCAATGCCGAGGCGATGGTGGGGCGCGACTGACGGCTCAGCTGACGCACCGACCTCGTTCGTCCTGAGCGAAGTCGAAGGGCGTTGGCACAGCAGTCGTGCAATGCGCCCTTCGACTACGCCGCTCCGCGGCTACGCTCAGGACGAACGGGTTTGCATACTCTGCAGCGGGGTGGAAAAACCGCCCGCGACCGCCTAACTGGCGCAGCAACTTCCCAGCACTTTGAAGGACATCACGCGACCCCATGGCCGCCCAATACAGCTTTGTGATGAAGGGCCTGACCAAGGCCTTCCCGGGCAGCAAGCCCATCCTCAACGGCATCCACCTGCAATTCTATCACGACGCCAAGATCGGCATCGTCGGCCCCAACGGCGTCGGGCAAGTCGACGCTGATGAAGATCATGGCCGGCCGCGACAAGGAGTTCACCGGCGAGGCCTGGCCGGGCGAGGGGATCACCGTCGGCTATCTCGAGCAGGAACCGCAGCTCGATCCGAGCAAGACGGTCCTCGAGAATGTGAAGGACGGGGTGCGCCCCGTTGCCGACATGCTCGACCGGTTCAACGCCATCTCCGCGCAAATGGCCGACCCCGGCGACGATTTCGACGCGCTGATGGCCGAGATGGGCGAACTCCAGGAGAAGATCGACGCGGTCGACGGCTGGACGCTCGACAACCAGCTCGAGATCGCGATGGACGCGCTGCGTTGCCCGCCTGGCGAGTCTTCGGTCGAGAATCTGTCGGGCGGCGAGAAGCGCCGGGTCGCGCTGACCCGGTTGCTGCTCGAGAAGCCCAGCATCCTGCTGCTCGACGAGCCGACCAACCACCTCGACGCCGAGAGCGTCCAGTGGCTCGAAAAGCATCTCATCGACTATCCCGGCAACGTCATCCTCGTCACCCACGACCGCTATTTCCTCGACAATGTCGTCAACTGGATCCTGGAGCTCGATCGCGGGCGCTACTACGTCTACGAAGGAAACTACTCCACCTATCTGGAAAAGAAGGCGAAACGCCTTGTCCAGGAAGAGCGGGAGGAAGCCGGCAAGCAGAAGGCGATCAACGACGAGCTCGAATGGATCCGCCGCTCACCCAAAGCTCGCCAGGCCAAATCCAAGGCGCGGATCAAGGCCTTCGACCAGCTCGTCCAGGCGCAGGAGAATCGCGCACCCGACCAAGGGCGAAATCCTGATCCAGATGCCCGAGCGGCTCGGCGACAATGTCATCGAGGCCAAGGGCCTGACCAAGAGCTACGGCGACAAATTATTGTTCGAGAACCTGTCGTTCGACCTGCCGCCCGGCGGGATCGTCGGGATCATCGGCCCCAACGGCGCCGGCAAGACGACCTTGTTCAAGCTGATCACCGGGCAGGAGCAGCCGGACGCCGGAGAGGTCGCGGTCGGCCCGACCGTTCACCTCGGCTACGTCGACCAGAGCCGGGACTCGCTCAATCCCAAGCACAATGTGTGGGAGGAGGTCTCCGACGGCCTCGACATCATCAAGATCGGCAAGCACGAGCTCAACAGCCGCGCCTATGTCGGGGCGTTCAACTTCCGCGGCCCCGACCAGCAGAAGAACGTCGGCCAGCTGTCGGGCGGCGAGCGCAACCGCGTCCATCTCGCCAAGATGCTCAAGGACGGCGGCAACGTCCTCCTGCTCGACGAGCCCACCAACGACCTCGACGTCGAGACCCTGCGCGCGCTCGAGGATGCGCTGGAGAATTTCGCCGGCTGCGCGGTGGTGATCAGCCACGACCGCTTCTTCCTCGACCGCCTCGCCACCCATATCCTGGCGTTCGAAGGCGACAGCCGGGTCGAGTGGTTCGAGGGCAATTTCGAGGCCTATGAGGAGGACAAGGTGCGCCGGCTGGGCGAGGAAGCGACGCGCCCGCACCGGATGACGTACCGGAAATTGACGCGTTAGCTGTTCCCCTGCGAAGGCAGGGGCCCAGACCCGAGCTGGAGCTTTAGCGGAAGCTCGGCCATGCTTCGGCCGATGAAGGCCGGCTACGTCTACATCATGGCAAGCAGTCTCAACGGCACGCTTTACATAGGCGTCACATCCGACTTGATGAAGCGAGCCTGGGAGCACCGCAATGGCGTCGTCCCAGGCTTCACCCGCAAATATGGCTGCAAGTTGCTCGTCTGGTACGAAGCGCACGACGATCTGCAGCAAGCACGGCTGCGCGAGCTGCAGATGAAGAAATGGAAGCGGCTATGGAAGCTCAGCGAGATCGAGCAGGTCAATCCCGATTGGCAGGATTTGTATCCGGCCCTCATTGAAGGCTCCTTGCGGAGCCTGTCTGGGCCCCTGCCTTCGCAGGGGTAGAAGTCATGATCACCGTCACTGCGCCCCTGTGGCTATGGACCGGCGAGAACGGGAGCTGGCATTTCGTCACTGTTCCCGAGAATCAATCTGACGAAATTCGTGCCCATTGCCTCTCGCAGATGCGCGGATTCAAGTCGGCCCGGGTCGCGGCGACCATCAACGACGTCGCCTGGCGCACGTCGGTGTTTCCGCAGAAATCGGGCGGCTACATCCTGCCGGTGAAGGCCGAGGTCCGCCGCCGCGCGGGCATTGCCGCGGGCGACGAAGTGACGGTCAGCCTCGAGCTGCTATAGGCTCGGAGCTACTCGTTATTGTAGGTTCGCTCGCCGCCGGGCGCCTCATAGCCGACGATCGGGTCGCGTCGTTGCGCGCGCATCTTGTCGACGCTCCAATTGCCGGCGCCGATCACCCCAAGGGCGATGAAAATGAAGGCGAACAGGATTGGGGTCTCGCCCTGGTTGACCAGCGGATAGGGAGAGCTGGCGGAATAGACGTAAAAATAGACCACGACCATTTCGAGCGCGAGCAGAAACGCGACCCAGCGGGTGAATGCGCCGATCAGAAGCAAAACGCCGCCGATGATCTCAGCCCAGCCGACGACCGAGGTCAGCGACCAGGCCGGGGCAAATTCGGTGGGGATCACCGGGAAGCCGAGTGTCGTGGCCGTGCCATGTTCGAGGAACAGTAAGGCCGTCACGATCCTCAAGGCGGCGACCGCATAAGGCGCCCACTGTTCGCTGAATTCGTCGGTTTCTAATCCGTACATCGGTGGGGACCCCCGTTTGGCTGGCGACCAGGTTGCACGCGAACAGGCCGCCGGTAGCAGAATCGCGGCCATGCCCTGATAACCGAAGGTCGGGCCGGGGAGAACCCCGCTAAACGCAGTGTTAATGGAGTGGGCCGCGCCTAGGCCGAGCGAAGTTTGGCCGCGCTGCGCTCATAGTCGTCGGCCATCGTGTCGAGGACCTCGCAAATCTGCCGATCGTAAGTAGCGCCTGCGAGGCGGCGGCAACGGTTCGCCTGATCGGCCAGTGCCACGCTCTGCTCTTCGCTGACGTCGATCAGCATGTTGATCGCGCCGGTGAGCTCACCATCCTCGTCGAACAGCGGGGTGGGGTAGGGGGTGAAGGCGACTCTGCTTCCGTCGGGCCTCAGGGCGATCGCGACCGCGCCGCGGACCGGATGCGATGCCCGGACCGCTTCGGCCATCGGGCATTGGTCGTGGGGCAGGCGCTCGCCGGTGGTGGTGTAGATCTTCCAGGTCACGCACCATCGGTCCTCGCCCAATTTGGGCCGCCGCCCCGCGAAGTCGATGCACGCCTGGTTCCAGTAGGTCACTGCGCCGTCCGCATCGACCGTGTAGATCGGCACCGGAAGCCGATCGAGAACCGACCTCCAGTCGCTACCATCGCCGATTGCGGCGAGCGCGGAACTGAGATGAATTTCGGCTTGTGCGCTGGTGAGCATCGGTACGGATTGAGCCCCTAACTCAAGTCACACTCCCCAACAGCCGCCACCGGCTTCAGTTCCGCATACTTTAGAATAACCTGCGTTGTGTCCGTCACACCACAGGTCAGCGCAACCTCTTGACGACCAGCCGCCCGTCGTCGCCGGTCTTGACCTCGAAATTGGGCACCGCCCGGATCAGGTCGGAGAGGCGGGTGAAACCGTAGTTGCGGGCAGCGAAGCTCGACACCGCCTTGGCGCGCTGGCCGAGCTCGCTGAGCGGAGTGTAGCCTTCCTCGTCGCGCTTCGAGGCCTTGTAGGCGCTTCCCAGCACCTGCAGCAGCTCCGTGTCGACCGGCCGCTGGCCCTTGCTCGCGATCGGCTGATCGAGCTCCTCCGCGTCGTCGGCCAGCGCGAGCGCTCCGACGTCGAAGAAGCGGGTGCAGGCCTGCTGGAAGGAGAAGGGGGTCTTGGCGGTCCCGAAACCGTAGACGGGCAGTCCGTCCTCGCGGATGCGCTGGGCGAGCGGCAGGAAATCGCTGTCCGACGACATGATCCCGAAGCCGTCGACATTGCCGCGGTAGAGCAGGTCCATCGCCTCGATGGTCATGCGCATGTCGGTCGCGCTCTTGCCCTTGACGATGTCGAACTGCTGCATCGGGATGATCGAGTGGAGGCCGGTCAACTGGCCCCAGCCCTTGAGGCTGGCCTTGGCCCAATTGCCGTAGGCGCGGCGGATGTTGATCGTGCCCAGCTCGCCTAGCACCAGCAGCACCTCGTCGAGATGCTCGGGGCTGGCATTGTCGGCGTCGATCAGCAGGGCGACGTTTTTCTCAACCTCGCCGTTTCGTTCGTTCATTGCGAATCTCTTTAGCTGCTCGCCGACCCCTGTATCGCAGTGGCGCGGAATGGCCACATCTGGCCGCCCGATTTGACCCGGAAATGAACGCCAGATTATCGATGCGGGAACGAAACGCCGCCTTGAACACTGTTGCTGCACAGGGGCGAGTATCGAAGGGACTGGAACGATGAGGAAGTTTGGAATTGCCGCCATCGTCGCCGCGAGCGTTGCGGCGTCCGGCTGCGCCACCTACCCGAACGGGTACGGTTACGATCCCTATTACAACAACGGCTACTACCAGCAGGGTTACAACCAGCAGGGCTATTATAACAACGGCTACCGGGACAACCGGGCCGCGAACACCGTCGGCGGCGCCGCGGTCGGAGCGGTGGGCGGAGCGATCGCCGGAGCCATCATACCGGGCGTAAGCACCGGGACCGGCGCGATCGCCGGCGCGATCCTCGGCGGCGTGCTCGGCGCGAACATCCGCGGCCGGCAATATTATCGCGATACCCGCGGCTATTGCTATTACGTCGACCAGTACGGTCAGCCGCATTACGACTATAACACGCGCTGCTAGGGCTCGAACGACCTGACTTTTGAGCTTGTGGGCTAGACGGGGCGGAAGAGACCTTCCGCCTCGTCCAGCAGTCGCAACTGGCCGTCGGCGATCGAGAAATGGCAGCCGTGGAGCGACAGCCGGCCGTCCCGCTCACGCTCGACGATCCACGGAAATGTCCGCAAATTGGCAAGCGAGGCCATCACCGCCTGCAGCTCCATTTCGACGAAGGCCTGCCAGCCGGGCTCCCGGTGCTGGGCGAGGACCTTCGCGCGCGCTTCGTCGAGCAGGCTGACCCAGCCAGCGATGAAGTGACCCTCACCGGAGCGGGCGTTTTCGAACTTGCCGGTCAGCGCGGCCGAGCAACCGCCGCACAGACCATGACCCATCACGACGATCTCCTCGACCTCGAGCTGGGTTACCGCGAACTCGAGCGCCGCCGACACGCCGTGATAGCCGGGTGTGGTCTCGAACGGGGGAGCGAGCGCGGCGACGTTGCGCACGACGAACATTTCGCCCGGCTTGGCGTCGAAGATGACCGCCGGCTCGACGCGGCTATCGGAGCAGGCGATGACCATCACCTTCGGACTTTGGCCCTCGGCAAGCTCGGTCCATCGCTCGCGCTCGCTGGGCCATTCGATGGTGCGAAATCGGCCATAGCCTTCGAGGAGGTCGAAAAACCGGGTCATCGCCGCAATCGCTACCGGCGTAGGGGCGGGACTGGCAAGCGCTTGCGCCAATCGCTATCTGGCCGGTGATGAACGCACCCGCATCCGTGCCGCGCCAGCGCAAGCCCGACTGGATCCGGGTCAAGGCGCCGGTCAGCGAAGGCTATCACGCGACGCGGCGACTGATGCGCGAGCTCAACCTTGCAACGGTGTGTGAGGAGGCGGCCTGCCCGAACATCGGCGAATGCTGGACCAAGAAGCACGCCACCGTGATGATCCTGGGCGATACGTGTACGCGCGCCTGCGCCTTCTGCAACGTCAAGACCGGCATGCCGCGCGCGGTCGATCCGCTCGAGCCAGAGCATGTCGCCACGGCGGCGGCCGAGCTGGGGCTGGAGCATATCGTGGTGACCAGTGTCGACCGCGACGATCTGGCGGACGGCGGCGCCTCCCAGTTTATCAAGGTCATCGAGGCTCTGAGGCGCAACACGCCGGGCACCACAATCGAGATCCTGACGCCCGACTTCCGGAACAAGAGCGAAAGCGCGGTCGAGGCGATCGTCGAGGCCGGGCCCGACGTCTACAATCACAATCTGGAAACCGTACCGAGGCTCTATCCGACGATCCGCCCGGGCGCGCGCTATTATGCCTCGCTGCGGCTGCTCGAGAGCGTCAAGCGCAAGGCGCCGCACATCTTCACCAAATCGGGGCTGATGGTCGGGCTCGGCGAGGAGCGGCTCGAGGTCCACCAGGTGATGGACGACATGCGCTCGGCCGGCGTCGATTTCCTGACCATGGGCCAGTATCTCCAGCCGACGCCGCGCCACGCCAGGGTCGAGGAGTTCGTCACTCCCAAGGCGTTCGACGCTTACGCCGCGATCGCCCGGGCCAAGGGCTTCCTGCTCGTGGCGGCCTCGCCGTTGACCCGGTCGAGCTATCACGCCGGCGACGATTTCAAGAAGATGCAGCAGGCACGCACGGCGCAACTGGGACGCGCAAACGCCTGATGCCTCGGCACAGCGAAGACCGCTACCTGCCGTACACCCCCGAGCAAATGTTCGAGCTTGTCGCCGACGTCGAGCACTACGACGAGTTCCTGCCCTGGGTCGTCGCGGTCCGCGTGCGCTCGTCGAGCGAGACCGAAACGGTGGCCGACCTCGTCGTCGGCTTCAACGCATTCAAGGAACGGTTCACGAGCCGGGTGGTGAAGCAGCGGCCGGAGCGGATCTGCGTCGATTACATCGAGGGCCCGCTCAAATATCTCCATAACGAATGGCGGTTCGAACGCGCGGCCGACGGCGGCACCAACGTCCATTTCTCGGTCGACTTCGCCTTCAGGTCGCGGCTGTTCGAAAGCCTTGCGGGCGCGATGTTCGACCGCGCGCTGAGGCGAATGATCAATGCCTTCGAGCAGCGCGCCGCGGCGCTTTACGGCATCAGCAGGTCGAGCGCGCAAAGCGCCGCGTGAAACCGCACGCCGGCGCGGTTCTCGTCACTGAAAATCTTCTGATCGGCGACGATCTTGGCCGGATCGGCATCGCGCTCGGCGCGCGCGAAAACCACGGTGCCGACCGGCTTGGCAGGCGAACCGCCGCCCGGGCCGGCGATCCCGGTGATCGCGACCGCGACATCCGCCTCGGATGCGGCGAGCGCGCCCCGGGCCATCGCCCAGGCGGTGGCGATGCTGACCGCGCCGAAGGTGTCGACGACGTCCTCGCTGACCTTGAGCTGGCTGAGCTTGGAGGCGTTTGAATAGGTCACGTAGCCGACTTCGAACACGTCGGACGAGCCCGCAATCTCGGTCAGCGCGGCACTGATCAGTCCGCCGGTGCAGCTTTCTGCGACCGCGATCCGGCGCCCAGCTTTGCGGTTCGCCTCGACCACCTCGCGCGCCTTGTCGACCAGTTCCTTTGGAAGGAGTGTGTCCTTCATTCCTCGGGTCCCATGCGGATGCTCGCCGCCGCCTGGGCCGCGATCCCTTCGCGGCGACCGGTGAAGCCCAGGCCTTCACTCGTGGTCGCCTTGATGCTCACCTGGTCGGGCCGGAGGCTGAGGATCTGGGCGATGCGTTCGCGCATGGCGGCTCGATGCGGTCCCACCTTCGGCTCCTCGGCGATGACGGTACAATCCACATGATCGATGATCGCTCCGCCGCCGCGAACGAGAGCGGCGGCGTGGCTGAGGAAATGGTCGGAAGCCGCGCCCTTCCACTGTGCCTCCGACGGCGGGAAATGCTCGCCGATATCGCCGAGGCCCGCAGCGCCGAGCAGCGCATCGGTGATCGCGTGGAGGACGACGTCGGCGTCGCTGTGGCCGGCGAGCCCGCGCGGATGGGGAACAGAAATGCCGCCGAGCATCACCGGGCCCTCGCCGGCGAAGGCGTGGACGTCGAAGCCAAGGCCAGTGCGCGGGATCAGCCGCGCGGCGAGCAGGGCTTCGGCGTGCGCCCAGTCGGCGGGCGTGGTCAGCTTTTCGAGTGACGGATCGCCGTCCACTGCCGCGACGGTCATGCCGGCGGCGCGCATCACGCTGGTCTCGTCGGTCGGAGCGTCACCGGACCAGATTGCATAGGCCCGCCGGAGATCGGCCAGGCGAAAGGCTTGCGGAGTTTGGACGCGGACCAGGCCGACGCGGTCGACGACCTCGTCCACGAGGCCGCCCGCACGGGCGAGCGTGTCGCCCACCGGCAGGACCGGCGCCGCGCCTTCGACGAATTCGAGCCGGGCGAGCAGGCGGTCGATAACCTCCGGCGGGCAGAAGGGCCGGGCAGCATCGTGGACCAGGACCACGTCGCCATCGATCGCGGTGAGCCCGGCGCGGACCGAGTCCGCCCGTTGCTCTCCGCCCTGGATGAAGCCGTTGACATCGGCCCCGGCCAAAGCGTCCCTTGCGAGCTGTTCCTGTCCAGGGGCGATGACCACCCGCACGTCGCTGATCGCGGCATGTTTCAAAAAGGGTTCGACTGCCCGGCGGAGCACGGGCTTGCCGCCGATCGGCCGATATTGCTTGGGAAGGGCGCCGCCGAGGCGCTCGCCCTTGCCTGCGGCGACGATCAGGGCCGTAACGCTCATCGCCGCGCGCCTTGCTCCTCTCCGGGCGCTCCTGTAAAGGCGCGCCTCTCAATGCAGATGCTGAAGCCCATCAAGATCGGCCCCGTCGAGGTCGCGTCGCCGGTGATCCTGGCGCCGATGACGGCTGTGACCGATCTGCCCTTCCGGCGCATCGTCAAGCGCTATGGCGCCGGTCTGACGGTGAGCGAGATGATCGCCAGCCAGGCGATGGTGCGCGAGACCCGCCAGTCGCTCCAGAAGGCGATGTGGGACCCCCTCGAGGAGCCGGTGTCGATGCAACTTGCCGGCTGCGAGCCCCACGTGATGGCCGAGGCCGCGAAGCTCAACGAGCAGCGCGGGGCGGCGATCATCGACATCAACATGGGCTGCCCGGTCAGGAAGGTGGTCAACGGCGAGGCCGGATCGGCGCTGATGCGCGACCTTCGACTTGCCGCCGCGATCGTCGAGGCGACCGTCAAGGCCGTGAGCGTTCCGGTTACGCTCAAGATGCGCATGGGCTGGGACCATATGAGCCTCAACGCGCCCGAGCTTGCGCGCATCGCCGAGGATCTCGGCGTGCAGATGATCACGGTCCACGGCCGCACCCGCTGCCAGCTCTACAAGGGCGAGGCCGACTGGGCCTTCGTGCGCAACGTCAAGCAGGCCGTGAGCGTCCCGGTGATCGTCAACGGCGACATCTGCTCGATCGACGATGCTCGGACCGCGCTCGCCCAGTCGGGCGCGGACGGGGTGATGATTGGCCGCGGCGCCTATGGCCGGCCGTGGCTGCTCGGCCAGGTCATGAGCGATCTCGGCGGCGGAGGGCATCGGCCCGAGCCGAGCCTCGACGAGCAGCTGGAAGCGATGCTCGAGCAATATGAGCACATGCTGGGGCTGTACGGCACGCACACCGGCGTCAACCTCGCGCGCAAGCATGTCGGTTGGTACACCAAGGGGCTGCCGGGCTCGGCCGAGCTTCGCAACAGCGTCAACCAGCAGGACGATCCGGGGGTGGTCAAAGCCATGCTCCGGGACTTCTATTCGCCCTGGCTCGCACGCAGCGCGGCTTGACCACATCCGTAACGACACAAGTGTGTTGTAACTGCAACGGTCATGCTAGGGCCGTTGGGTAATGGACGCCCGAGTGGCCGAATTGGCAGTGACTTCGCGAAGGGAAAGCTGGCTCCAGCGGGAGCGGGAGAGCGGGCGTCTTTACGACCTGGCGGCCGTCCTCATCGCGGCCTTCCTGGTTGCGATGCTTGGCCTCAGTTTCTGGCTGCTGCGGCGCGGACCCGAGCCTGGAAGCTTGCTGAAGCCTCCAGTCATCGCGCTCCTGCTGGTCGCGATCCTGCTGCCGGCGATTGCGCTAATGGCGCTTTATGCGCGCAAGATCGCCGTTCGGCGTGCAGAGCGAGGGGGGCTCGGAAGCGGCCGGCTGCATGTCCGTCTCGTCGTGCTGTTCACCGCCATTGCCGCTGTTCCGACTGTTCTGGTTGCGATCTTTGCCTCCATTCTGTTCCAAAGCGGTCTCGAATTCTGGTTTTCAACCCGGGCACGCGGGATGCTCGAAAACGCCTCGGCGATTGCTCAGAACGTCTACCAGCAGGAGGTCGATCGCGTTGCTGCCGAGACGGTAGCCGCGAGCGGCAATCTGGCAGAATACCTTCGCACAATTCCCATGGACGACCCCCGCTTTGCCGAGGCGTTCGGCCGCTTGCAGGTCTATAATCGAAGCCTTTCCGAAGCGATCATCTTCACCTACGGACCGGACAAGCAAATCCGAACTCTCGCGCTTGTGAATCCGTATGTTCGGCCTCTCGACAAGGCAATTCCGCCTAACGCGCTAGCTCAGCTCGACCGCGAGCAAGTGGTGGCAGTCAATTCTGCCGATCGCATCGGAGCGGTTACGAAGCTGCCTTATGGCCCCAACACTTATCTATATGCGGCGAAGGTCTTCGATCCTGAATTTCGTGGTCAGCTAGATCGCGCCGATGATGTCCTGAACGATTACAGGTCACTTCTGCGACGATCGTGGATCAATCAGCTGCGCTTCAACGCGGCGCTCCTGCTTGGCGCGCTGATCATCGTTGGGCTCTCGATCCTGACGGCGCTCAAGATCGCCGACCGCCTGGTTCGGCCGGTGGGACAGCTGGTCGCTGCCGCCGGGCGGATCGAGGAGGGGGATTTCTCGGCCCGCGTGCCGGTCGCCGACGAAGGCACCGAGGATGAGGTGCAGACGCTGTCCACGGCCTTTAACCGGATGGCTGGGCGGCTCGACGAGCAAACCGGCGCGCTGCGGGCCGCGAACACCCAGCTCGACACCCGCCGGGCGTTCATCGAGGCGGTGCTGTCGAGCGTCACGGCGGGCGTGATCGCGCTCGATTCGGCCAGCCGCATCCTGCTCATCAACCGCTCGGCCGAGGCCTTGCTTCAGCACGGGCAGGAGGAGCTCGAGAACCAGGAGCTCGCCAGTGTCTCGCCCGACCTCGACGAATTCATGCGCGGCGAGCAGGGCGAGGCCGACGTCATGATCGTCGCCGGGTCCGGCCAGCGCACGCTCGCGGTCAAGCGTGTTCGCTACCAGGACGGCAGCGTCCTCACCTTCGATGACATCACCGACCAGCTGACCGATCAGCGCCGGGCGGCATGGTCGGACATCGCGCGCCGGATCGCGCATGAGATCAAGAACCCGCTGACCCCGATCCAGCTTGCCGCCGAGCGGCTTCAGCGCCGCTTCGGGGAAGAGATCAGCTCCGACAAGGAGACATTCGAGCGCCTGACCGGAACAATCGTCCGCCAGGTCGGCGACTTGCGCAGGATGGTAGACGAATTCTCTAACTTCGCGCGCATGCCCAAGCCGGTGTTCCGCGAGGAGAATGTGCACGAGATCGCGCGTCAGGCCCTGTTCCTGCACGAGGTCGCGCACACGGGGATCAACTTTGTGCTCGATCCGCCGGAGGGCGATTTCGAGATGGTCAGCGACCGACGCCAGCTCGCCCAGGCGCTTACAAACGTCGTCAAGAACGGCGTGGAAGCCATTGAAAGCAGAAAGGCCCGCGGCGAGCATAGCCTTGCCGGCGACCGCGTGGAATTGCGCCTGAGGCACGAGGGGCAGCAACTCGTCATCGACGTCACGGACACCGGGATCGGGCTGCCCGAGGACCGCGAGCGGCTCACCGAGCCCTATATGACGACCCGGGTGCGCGGGACCGGATTGGGGCTCGCGATCGTCAAGAAAATCGTCGAGGAGCATATGGGCGAGATCGCCTTCCTCGACCGCAAAGGGGGCGGGACTCACGTCCGGATCGCCTTCGATACCGACAAGCTTGCGGCGCTCGCCGCGGACGGGGACCAGCCCCAAGAGGAAAATGATGACGGGGAAGGTGCATGATTGATGGCGCTTGAAGTGCTCGTAGTCGACGATGAGGCGGATATCCGCGACCTGGTGAGCGGGGTGCTCGAGGACGAGGGCTATGCGGTGCGGTCGGCGGCCGACAGCAGCGGAGCGCTCGAGGCGGTCGAGGACCGGCGCCCGTCGATGGTGCTGCTCGACGTCTGGCTCCAGGGGTCGCGCCTCGACGGGATCGAGCTTCTGCAGGAGATCAAGCGCCGCGACCCGACCATCCCGGTGCTGATGATCTCGGGCCACGGCAACCTCGACACCGCCGTCGCCGCGGTGAGGGAAGGGGCGGTCGACTTCATCGAGAAGCCGTTCGAGGCCGAGCGCCTGATCTACCTCGTCGATCGCGCGACCGAAACCGAGCGGATGCGGCGCGAGAATGCGACCCTTCGTCAGCAGATCGGCCACGAGGAGGAACTGCACGGCAGCTCGGTTGCGATCAACACGGTGCGCGCGACCCTGAAGCGCGTCGCTCCGACCGGCAGCCGGGTTCTGATCAGCGGTCCGGCCGGCGTGGGCAAGGAGATTGCCGCGCGCATGATCCACAATTGGAGCCAGCGCGCGAAGGCGCCCTTCGTGGTCCTCCCGGCGGCGATGATGAGCCCCGATCGAGTCGAGGAGGAATTGTTTGGCAGCGAGGACGAGGGCGTGGCCCGGCCCGGCCTGCTCGAACATGCCCATGGCGGGACTCTATTCCTCGACGAGATCGCGGACATGCCGCAAACGACGCAGGCGAAGATCCTGCGCGTGCTGACCGACCAGAGCTATCACCGGGTCGGCGGGCAGAGGCCGGTCAAGGTCGACGTGCGCGTGCTTTCGGCGACGTCGCGCAACCTGTCGGACGAGATTTCCGCCGGCCGTTTCCGCGAGGACCTGTACTACCGATTGAACGTCGTCCCGGTGCGCCTGCCGCCTCTGCGCGAGCGCCGCGAAGACATTCCCGAGCTGGTCAGCCACTTCCTCGCGCGGTTCGCCGCCGAGCGGCGAATGCCGTCGCCTTCGATTTCCGACGAGGCGATGGCCGCGCTTCAGGCCCACGACTGGCCGGGCAACGTCCGCCAGCTTCGCAACATCATCGAGCGCACGATCATCCTCGCGCCCGGCGATCGGGTATCATGCATCGAGGTCGACTTGCTGCCGCCCGAGATCCTCGACCATCAGACCGCGGTCGGCGGTTCGAACTCGGGAATGGCGATCATGGGCAGCCCGCTGCGCGAAGCCCGCGAATCGTTCGAGCGCGAATATCTCAAGATCCAGATCCGGCGCTTTTCCGGCAACATCTCGCGCACCGCGTCGTTCATCGGGATGGAGCGTTCGGCGCTGCACCGCAAGCTCAAGGCCTTGGGGATCGGCGACAAACGGGAGGGCGACGAGTAGGAGATCCCGCGTGTCCGCCCGCCAGCTCAGCCTGCAGGACCATTTCCTGAACAGCGTGCGCCGCGCGAAGGTCCCGCTGACCATCTTCCTGGTCAAGGGCGTCAAGCTGCAGGGCGTAGTCACGTGGTTCGATGCCTTCTCCATCCTGATGCGGCGGGAAGGCGCGTCACAGCTGGTCTACAAGCATTCGATCTCGACCATCATGCCTTCGCGGGTCCCGCCCGACTTCGTCGTTCCCGAGACGCCCGCAGAGCAGGGGGCGAAGGCGCCGATGCAGGACCTGTTCCTCGCCGCCGCGGCGCGCGACCGCGAGCGCATGACCCTGTTTTTGGTCAACGGCGTCATGCTCCAGGGATCGGTCACGGCCTTCGACCAATTCTCGCTGCTGCTCGAGCGCGGCGGCCAGATCCAACTGGTCTACAAGCACGCGATCTCGACCCTCCAGCCCGACCACGCGCTCAAGCTGGAGCGTGAACCAGCGGTCGACGAAGATCCGGAGGAAGCGGCGCCTGAATAATTTCGACGGCAATGGCGCGATCGAGGTCGCGCGCGGCGAACGCGCCCTGATCGTCGTTCCGCAACTGCCCGGCGAGGCGTCGCGGCGCTCGGCCGACGCGCGCATCGAGGAAGCCGAAGGGCTGGCGGAGGCGATCGGCGTCGTCGTTGCCGCCGAGCGCGTCTTCCGCCTGCGCGCGGTCAGGCCCGCGACCCTGCTCGGCAAGGGCCAGGTCGAAGAGGTTGCGGCGCTGGCAAAGGAGCATGGCGCTGGCCTGCTGGTCGTCGATGCCGCCCTCAGCCCGGTGCAGCAGAAGAACCTCGAGGACGAGGTCGGCACCAAGGTGATCGACCGGACCGGACTGATCCTCGAGATTTTCGGAGAGCGTGCGGCAACCGCGGAAGGGCGGCTCCAGGTCGAGCTTGCGCATCTCGATTACCAGGCAGGGCGGCTGGTGCGCAGCTGGACCCACCTCGAGCGCCAGCGCGGCGGCTTCGGCTTCCTCGGCGGTCCGGGCGAGACCCAGATCGAGGCCGACCGGCGGCTGATCCGCGAGCGGATGGCCAAGATCAGGCGCGAGCTGGAGCAGGTCAAACGGACCCGATCCCTGCACCGCGGCCGGCGCCAGCGCGCGCCCTGGCCGGTGATTGCCCTCGTCGGTTACACGAACGCCGGAAAGTCGACTCTTTTCAACCGTTTGACCGGCGAAGCTGTGTTCGCCGAGGACCTGCTGTTCGCGACCCTCGACCCGACGATGCGTGAAATCCGGCTGCCCGGCTTCGACAAGGCGATCCTGTCGCGACACGGTCGGCTTCGTCTCGGACCTGCCGACCGAGCTGATCGCGGCGTTCCGGGCAACGCTCGAGGAAGTCGCGTCGGCCGACCTCCTGGTCCACGTCCGCGACATGGCGCACCCCGACCGCGACGCGCAGCGCGACGACGTCGAGGACGTGCTCGGCTCGCTCGGCATAGCGGAAGAGGGGGGTCCGCCGCGGCTCGAAGCATGGAACAAGATCGATCTTCTGGACGCCGACGAGAGGGCGCGGCTGGTGGGAGAGGCAACGCGCCGCGATGACGTCATCCCGGTGTCGGCACTGACCGGAGAGGGGCTCGAGGCCCTTCGTCAGCGCATGTCGGAGAAATTGAAGAGCGGCGGCGAGGTGCACCGAATCCGGATTCCCGCGGGCGACGGCGCGCGGATCGCCTGGCTGCACGCGCGCGGCGAGGTGCTCGACCAAAGTCTCGACAACAATGACATGCAGCTGTCGGTACGGCTGTCGGCGGACAATTGGGCGCGCTTTCAGGCGCTCGAAGTCGGCCTGATCCGCCTTCGCCTGGACCCAGAGCTTCTCCATCTCATCCAGCGACAAGGCCGAGAAACCCGGGCGCCTTCTCGATTGCGCGGAAGCGCTGCTCGAACTTGCGGTTGGCTTCGCGAAGAGCGGCCTCGGGCTCGATATTGAGATGGCGTGCGAGGTTGACGACGGCGAACAGCAGATCGCCGAGCTCATCGAGCATGCGATGGTGGTCGCTCTCGGCGTCGAGCTCGGCCAGCTCCTCGTCGATCTTTGCGCGGGGACCCGAGGTGTCGGGCCAGTCGAAACCGGTACGAGCGGCGCGCCGCTGCAGCTTGGCGGCGCGCTCGAGTGCCGGGAGCGCCAGTGCAACGCCGGCTAAAGCGCTGTCGTCGCTGCCTTTTTGGCGCTCAGCGGCCTTGATTTCCTCCCACAAATGGTGGCCGCCTTGCTCGGCTCCCCGAAAGATGTGCGGGTGGCGGCGTTCCATCTTGTCGCAGATGCGCTCGATCACGTCGTCCAGGGTGAAATGGCCGGCATCCTCGGCCATTTGCGCATGGAACACGACCTGGAGCTGGAGGTCGCCGAGCTCGTCGGCGAGCGCGTCCATGTCCTTGCGCGCGATCGCGTCGGCGACTTCATAGGCTTCCTCGATGGTGTAGGGCGCGATCGTCGTCGAACGTCTGGACGCTGTCCCATTCGCAGCCGCTGACGGGGTCGCGGAGCCGGCGCATGATCTCGGCGAGGCGATCGAGGCTCATGAGGGGGCTTTCCCTCTCGGTTCTTGAAGTATGATAATATGCATTATGTAAAGTCACAGAGGAATGAGAGGCACATCAGGGAACCAGCACCAGCCACCGTCCCTCGACCCCCCAGCGGCTCAGAGACGACAGGAAATTCATCCCCAGCACGTTGAGATCGTCGTTGTCGGCGACTTGAACGCCGATATCGCGGCGAACGATCCCGCCCGACCTGCAGCTCGGCGGCGCGGCCGCTCGACACGCGGATGATGCCGTTCCCGGTGCGGACGAACTGATCGCGCTGTGACGAAACCGGTACGCCGGCCTTGAGCGCCGTATCGCGGTCGACCGTGGTCATGGTGGCGCCGCTGTCGACCAGGAACTTTACCCGTTTGCCGTTGAGCCGGCCCTCGACCCAGAAATGGCCGTCGATGGCCATCGGAATGCGGGTTTCGCGGCCCTGAAGGACCGGAGTTCCAACCGCCTCGGCTCTCAGGCGTTGGGCGACCCAGCCGAAATCGTCGCGGAATGTGAAGAGGATAAAGCCGCCGCCGAAGATCGCGATCCATGCCAATGCCATGGTGATCAGCTTTGCCGCGGGCTCGCGCCGCGACATCAGGGTCCCGAGGACGAGCATGATCGCCATCAGGAGGTAGAGGCCGCCGAGCATCAGGTCGTTCGTCATCATAAGACGACCTCGAGCCCGTCGTGCGCCGGCGCTGCCCAATCGGGCAGTTCGGCGACCAGAGTGCGGTAATCCAGGCCGTTGCCCATGTGCGTCAGATAGACCTGCCCGACGCGAAGGTCCCTCGCCCACGCCAAGCACGCCTTCGAGATGCGCATGGGTGGGGTGCGGCCGCCGCATCAGGCAATCGGCGATCCACACGTCCGCGCCTTCATAGAGTGCCGCCATTTCGTCCGTCAGCTCACTGAAATCGATGGAATAAACGACCGAGCGGCCGCCTTCGTCGAAGCGCAATCCGAGCGAGCTGATGTCGCCGTGCGGTTGATCGACGAAACGGATGGCCGCCTCACCCAAGGCCAAATCCCGCTCAATTACTCGCGGTTCCAGGATCGGACGGTAAAAGGCGCTCTGGTCGAACGCGTAGGCGAAACGCTCCTCGAGCTCGTCGAGCACGGAACGCCGTGCATGGAGCGGCACCGGCCCGCCGAGCGCCGCGGCTACCGGCCGAAGCTCATCGATCCCGTGGCAATGGTCGCCGTGGGCATGGGTGACGATCACCGCATCCACGCCGCCCGATTTCCGCCGCCAGCAGCTGCTGACGAAGGTCCGGCCCGCAATCGACCAGCACCCTCTCTCCGCCGCTCTCGACCAGGATCGAGGAGCGCAGCCTGGCATTGCGCGGTTCGGCGGGGTCGCACTGGCCCCAGTCGTTGCCGATCTTGGGGACCCCCGTTGAGGTCCCGCAGCCCAGGATCCGGACTTTCACGCAGCCGCGGCACGGCCGAACAGCCGGAAGAAATTCGCGGTCGTCGCCTCGCCCAGTTGCTCAGGCGTCTCGCCGCGCAGCTCGGCGACAAACGCGGCGGTGTCGGCGACGAACGCGGGCTCGCACACCTGGCCGCGATGCGGGACCGGGGCGAGGAAGGGCGAATCGGTCTCGACCAGCATCTGGTCGGCTGGCAGCCATTTGGCGGTTTCCTGCAGATCCTTCGCGTTCTTGAACGTCACGATCCCCGACAGCGAGACGTAAAAGCCAAGGTCGAGGCCCTTGCGCGCAAGCTCGGCCGAGCCGGTGAAGCAATGGAGAACGCCGGTTACGCCCCCGTCCTTCACCGCCCGCTCGAGGATTTCGGCGGTGTCGGCCTCGGCTTCGCGCGTGTGGACCACCAAGCGGCAGTCCCGTCTGCCCGCGCGGCCTCGATATGCGCTTCGAACCGCTCGCGCTGCGCCTGGCGGTCGGACTTGTCGTAATAATAATCGAGCCCGCACTCGCCGATCGCGATCACCCGCGGATGGTCTGCGCCCTCCACAAGCGCCGCTGCGCCGAGGTCGGGATGGGCGTCGGCCTCGTGCGGGTGGACCCCGACGGTCGCCCAGACGTCCGAATTGCGCTCGGCGATCGCGATGACGTCGTCCCATTCCTTCTGCCGAGTCGAGATGTTGAGGAAGCCGCGCACGCCGCGCTCGCGCGCATTTTGCAAGCACCTCGTCCTGGCGCTCGCGCAGGCCCTCGTAATTGAGGTGGCAGTGGCTATCGATCAGGGTCATGCCGCCTCTGGGCCTCCTCGTCCTCCTCGAGCTCGAGACGCGGGAACAATGGCGTCGGCTGGGGGATCGGCGCCCCGCCTTCGCCGGCGTCGATCAGGGTGAGGAGCTTGTCGGCGGATTCGGGGATGATCGGGGCGATCGCCCTGGTCAGCTCGCGCACCGCAGCGACCAAAGTGCCGAGCACTGCCGCCATGCGCTCGGGATCGGTCTTGCGCAGCGCCCATGGCGCCTGGGCGTCGACATATTGGTTGCACGCGAACACCGCGCGCAGCCACGCCTCGATCCCGACCGAAAAAGCGAAGCGCTCGAAGGCTTCGGGCAGCTCCTTGCGGGCCGCCTCCTCGACCACGGCGCAGCAATTCAAGGTCAGCGCGGGCCTCGCCCTCGCTCGGGAAGGACGCCGCCCAAATTCTTGTGGACCATCGATAATGTGCGTTGCGCGAGGTTGCCGAAGCTGTTGGCGAGCTCGGCATTGGCGCGGTTGACGATCGCTTCGGCGCCGTAGCTCCCGTCCTGGCCGAACGGCACTTCGCGCAGCAGGAAATAGCGCAGCGCGTCGACCCCGAAGCGCTCGGCCAGCGCCATCGGGTCGACGACATTGCCGACGCTCTTGGACATCTTCTCGCCGCGGCTGAGCAGGAAGCCGTGGCCGTAGACCTGCTTGGGAAGCGCGATCCCCGCGCTCATCAGGAACGCCGGCCAATAGACGGCGTGGAAGCGCACCACGTCCTTGCCGATCAGATGGACGTCGGCCGGCCAGTAGCGGCGCCACAGCTCGGTGTCGTCGGGATAGCCAAGGCCGGTGATGTAATTGGTGAGCGCGTCGAGCCACACGTACATCACGTGATTGTCGCTGCCCGGCACCGGAACGCCCCAGTCGAAGCTGGTGCGCGAGATGCTGAGGTCCTTGAGGCCCCCCTCGACGAAGCGGAGCACTTCGTTGCGGCGGGTCTCGGGCCGGATGAACTCGGGATGCGCGGAATAATGGTCGAGCAAAGGCTGCTGATATTTGGACAGGCGGAAGAACCAGCTTTCCTCGACCGTCCATTCGACCGGCGTGCCCTGCGGCGACAGCTTCTCGCCGCCCTCGCCCTCGGTCACCTCGCCCTCGTCGTAATAGGCTTCGTCGCGGACCGAATACCAACCCTCGTAGCGGTCGAGATAGAGGTCCCCCCTCTCCTCCATCGCACTCCAGATCGCCTGGCTGGCGCGATAGTGGTCGGGCTTGCGAAGTCCGGATAAAGCGATCGTAGGACACGTTAAGAGTGTCGCACATCTCTTGGAAAAGATGTGACATTTTGTCAGCGAATGCGCGCGGCTCCAAGCCTTCGGCCCGCGCTGCCTGGGCCATTTTGAGGCCATGCTCGTCGGTACCGGTCTGGAAGCGCACGTCGCGGCCCTGGCTGCGCTGGAACCGCGCGATCGCGTCGGCGGCGATCGCCTCATAGGCGTGGCCGATGTGCGGCGGACCGTTGGGATAGCTGATCGCCGTGGTGATGTAGATAGGGTTCGGACATCGCTGCGCCGGCCCTAGCGGCGGCGTCCTAGCGCTTCAAGGAACCGGCGGGTGCGGAACCGAAGCCAGGATCCCGCCAAGCTGGAAAACTGTCGCGGCAGGGTCGAGCGACAGCCGCGGCGCGATGGCGGCGAGCTCGCGCGCCTTGGCATAAGCGTCGAGCGCGCGTTCGCGCTGCGCTCCGTCGAGCCCGCGCGCCTCGCGGGCGATCAGCGACGGCGCGATATCGAGGAATGCGGCATAGCGGTCGGCCGCCGCCTTGCTTGCCGAGCTCGCTGGCGAGGTCGGACCGGCGGGCAGTTGGTCGGATCGCCCTGGCGCAGGATCGCGAGCGCCGAATCCTCGAGCTTGGCGAGGCCGAGCTCCGCAACGCCCAACGCCCTCCCGGCCGAGCCGTCCGCCATCGCGATCGCGCGCGCGCGTTCAGCTTCGCTCAGCGACGGGCGCCCGGGCCTCGAGAATTGACGTCATGGCGTCATCGTCGAGCTTGACGAAATCGAGCCTTCGGCAGCGTGAGCGGATGGTCGGCAGGAGCCGCCCAGGAGCGTGGCTGACGAGCAAGAAGATGGTGTTGGCCGGCGGCTCCTCGAGCATCTTGAGAAGCGCGTTGGCGGCCGACGGTTCGAGCTCGTCGATCGCTGTCGATCACCGCCACGCGCCAGTCGGACAATGCCGGCGTCAAGTTCGAGGAACTCGCCAAGCTCGCGCACCTGATCGACGGTGATGTTGCGAGCGAGGTTCCCGGTCTTCGCGTTCTCGAGCCGCTCGAGCCAGCGCATGTCGGGATGGCTGCCTGCCTCGACCAGCTTGACGATCGGATGCCTCGTCAGCCGTTTCGATCCCGGGAAGAGCGGACGGGCGGACCGGCCGCAGTCGGCGAGCACGCGGCGGGCGGCGGCATGCGCGAAACTGGCCTTGCCGACACCCTTCGGCCCCGCGAGCAGCCAGGCATGATGGAGCTTGCGCTGGGTCCAGGCGCTCGCGAACTGCTCGACCGCCCTATCCTGCCCGACGATCACGGCAGCAGGTCCGCGATGGCGTCGAGCAGGCGCTGCGTCACCTCCTCGGGCGTGCCCGACGCATCGATCAGCCGCACGCGTTCGGGCTCTTCCGCGGCAATCAAGCGAAAGGCGAGCTCGACCTTGTGGTGATAATCGTCGTGGCGGCCGCCGATGCGGTCGCTGCCCTCCGAATCGCGGGCGCGGGCTCGCTCTGCGCCTTCATCCAGCGCCAGAACCAGGGTCCGGTCCGGGAAACCAGGTCCCGATTCCGAACGCGTTGATCGCGCGCACCGCTTCGACCCCGAGCCCGCCCGCGCCGCCCTGATAGGCGAGCGAACTGTCGACGAACCGGTCCGAGAGCACCCATTTGCCCGATTCGAGCGACGGACGGATGACCTTGTCGACGTGATCGCTGCGCGCAGCCGCGAACAGCAAGGCCTCCGCCGGTGCACCCCAGCGAGTTTCATCGCCGGTTAGCAGCAACTCCCGGATTCTCTCGGCGCCCTCGCTCCCACCAGGCTCGCGCGTCTCGACGACGTCGATCCCGCGGCCGCGCAAGGCGTCCGCGAGCGCTTGAACCTGGGTCGACTTGCCGACCCCCTCCCCGCCTTCGAGCGAAATGAATTGTCCGCGTTGGCTCACGCCATCCCGAGCAGCTGCTTGAGGCCGAGCCAGATGCGGCCGAAGAAACCGGCCTGGCCGACATCCTCTCCGGCCACTAGCGGCACGACCTGCGGCGGCGTGTCGCCGGTCGTGATCACGAGTTCGGCGACTTGCTGGCCCTTCTTGATCGGCGCGGCGAGCGGGCCCTGGTAGCGGATCTTCATGGTGGTCGCGCCGCCGGCGACGAGCCCCGCCGGAACCGTCACGGCGAGATTGCGCGGAGCGACGAGCGTCACTTCGCTCGCAGCTTCCCAGCTGCACCCTTGCGGCGCCAACCTTTGCGCCTGCCTGAAACAGCGGCTTGGCCTGCCACGCGCCGAAGCCCCATTCCATGAGGCGCTTGGATTCATTGACCCGCGCGTTCCAGCTATCGAGACCGGCGACGACCTCGATCAGGCGGCGTCCATTCTGATCGGCCGAGCCGGTGAAGCCGTAACCGGCTTCGTCGGTGTGGCCCGTCTTCAGGCCGTCCGCGCCAGGCACTACGCCCAGGATCGGATTGCGGTTGGCCTGGGTGATGTCCTTGTTGGACCCGAGCGTCTTCCCCCAGGTGAAGCTCGGCAGCGAGTAGAACTGCTTGTAGAGCTTGTAATGGTTCTCGATCTCGTAGCGGGCGAGAGTCGCGAGATCGCGCGCCGACACATAGGTCACGCCATTGTCCGGCCAGCCGTTGGCCGTGCCGAAATGGCTGTTGGTCAGGCCGATCTTTTTTCCGAGCGCGTTCATCTGCTCGGTAAAAGCCTGCTCGGTGCCGGAAATGCACTCGGCCAGGACGACCGACGCGTCATTGCCAGACAAGGTGACGATGCCCTTCAGCAAATTCTCGACGCTGACCTGCTCATTGACCGACAGGAACATGGTCGAGCCGGCGGCGGGGCCGTGCCACTTCTGCCAGGTCTCGGGGCGGACCGTGCACATCTTGCCCAAGGGCAGCTGGCCCTTGTCGATCAGTTCGAACGCGACGTCCGTGGTCATCATCTTGGCCATCGAGGCCGGCGGCATGCGCGTGTCGGCGTTCTTGGCGTAAAGCACCGCGCCCGACGACAGATCGATCAGGTAAGCGACCCTGGCGGAGGTATCGAAAGCGCGGAGCTGCGGCCGGAGCGGCACTGGCGAACAGCAAAGAGGCGGCGGTTGCGAGCAGGACTGGCGCGCATGAGAATGACCGAATTCCCCGATTGGAGGTGGACGACGTCCCCCGTCTATCGCTGCGCTATCGCATTCGCCAGCAGGCCGACGCCCAATGCGTAGAAATTCGAGCAATTGTAATCGAGGATGGCGCGATAGTTGGTGGTCAGCAGGTAGCCGTCTGCATAGGCGCCGGGGGTCTCCATCAGCGCGGCCATCTCATTGTCGGGAAGTCCCTGGCCGCCCGGCACGACTCCGAGCGTCCGCCACTCCCTGACCGTAAGCCACCGGCTGTGACGGCGATAGACCGCCGGGCAGCGCGTCGGATTGATCCGCGACTTGATTGCGGCGCGATTGAGAGTCGCGGGAATCCGCACGGGAACGCCCCACGGCACGTTCCTCTTCCAGCCCGCGTCGCGCAGATAATTGGCGATCGAGGCGAAGGCGTCGTCCTCGTTGCGCCAGATGTCGGCATAGCCGTCGCCGTCGCCGTCGGTGCGGAGCCGAAGCGCCACCGAGGGCATGAACTGCGGATAGCCGGTGGCCCCGGCATAGCTGCCGCTGCAGCTGTGAGCGGCGTACACCCTGGTCCATCAGCTTGAGGGCGGCGATGAACTCCGCCTCGAACATCGATCGCCGCCGTCCTTCATAGGCGAGGCTGGCGAGCGCATCGAGAAGGTCGAAGGTGCCGGTCACCGACCCGTAGCTCGTTTCCTTGCCGTAGATGGCCATGATCACCGACGGGTCTACGCCGTAGGTCGACTGGATTCGCGACAGGTTGGTCCAGTGCGCCGAGTAGCGATACTGGCCGCGGTTGATCAGCGAGGTCGTAATGTGCCGGTCGAGATAGGGCCGGAAGGACAGAACGTAACCGCTCGACGCTGTCGGGCTCTGGGCCTGGTCCAGCTCCATGACCCGCGAATTCGGCCGGAGGTAAGGAACGACGGCCTGGATCGTGGATTCGCGAACGCCCTGCTGCCGGGCCAGCGCCGCGAGCCGGACCTTGTGGATCTCCCACGGGCTGGTCTGCGGGACGGCGTAAGCCGGCGGTTGATAGGGATAAATTTGGGCGATCCGAGTCTGTGCGGTCTCGGGCGGCTGCTGTACCTGCGCCGACGGAGCGGCGAGTGAAATCGCCGACGCTGCCATGACCCACCCGTTCAACGCGCTCAACGCACCCTCCTCCGACACGGCCGAGGCTAGGCGGTAACACCCGCTCACCGCTAGCATGGTTCACCGCGCGCCTTGCACAGCCCGCCGCTGCGGACGATATGCTCGCCCCGATTAAGGAGAGGTGGCCGAGTGGTTTAAGCGGGAGGCGACGATGCTGCCGGGGGCAGCATCCCAAGCCGAACGGTCTTGAAAACCGATGGAAGGGTGGCCGAGTGGTTTAAGGCACTGGTCTTGAAAACCAGCGACGGTGCAAGCCGTCCGTGGGTTCGAATCCCACCCCTTCCGCCAAACCCGGACGCTGGAGCGTCCGCATGGCTGGAAAGCGGTCATTAGCGGCGGCAGGCGCTTGAAGGAGACTTTCGGTACGGCAAGTATGTTCCGTCCCTCGCCAGCATCGTGAACTGCCGCAACTGGTTCTCGTCGAACACACCATACTTGTGGCCGCCGATCACGTTAAAGAAATCGAGATACCATCCGATACCGGGCGGCTTGATAGAATAAACGTAGTGATCTCCTACCAGTTCGGCGGCGATCGGAGCGTCGGCAGTTAAGGCAATGCCCGTCTTGTGACGCTCTAAATGGTAGTCGATGCGCATTACAGTCGGCTGAAATATTGTCATCCCTTGCTGGTTCAGCAGGATCGGCGGAGCTCCGGGAGCCGTGTAGCAGCCGAACGCTTTGCTGTTCGATGGATCGGGTGTTCGCGGTTTCAGAGCAATGTAACCGAACGCGAAAAGCATCGCGGCGACGAACAGATAATAGAAGACCTGTCCCGCCCGCTCGTAGTTCGGACCACCTTCATATGCCACGCCGTCAAGGTAGCGGTTGCCGTGATGTCCGCAATGGCTCGCCCGCGACTCCAAACATTCAGCTTGCGTTCACGCTACAAATGTAGCACTCTACAAATGTAGCGCGGCGATTCGGCCGTGCGTGGACCAGGAATAGAAATGCTCAGCAAGCTCCCGCCCCGCGAAAAACAAATCGTCGACATCCTCTATGAGCGCGGGCCCCTGCCCGTCGCCGACATTTGCGATGCCCTGCCCGACCAGTTGAGCGGTTCGGCCGTCCGCGCTATGCTTAAGCGTCTGGAAGACAAGGGCTTTGTGTCGCGCAGCGAATCGGACCGGGGCTTCATCTACAGCCCGATGGTTTCGGACAGCGTCGCCAAGAAGTCGGCGCTGAGCGATATCGTCAAGACGTTCTTCAACGGCTCGCCGGCGAGCGCGGCAAGCGCCCTGCTCGGGATGTCGGACCGGCTCGATACCGATGAGCTCGATGAGCTCGAGAAAATGATCGCCAAGGCACGCAAGGACAAAGGGGCCAACTAATGTACGTCCTGATCGGGATTGCGCTCAAATCGGTGCTGATTGCCGGGATCACCCTTGGCCTGCTCGCGCTGATGAGGCAGCGCTCGGCGGCCGAGCGGTCGTGGGTCGCTCACATTGGCTTGCTCGCGCTCGTCGCCTTGGCGCTGGCGCCGCTGGTCCTTCCCAACTGGACCGTCGAGGCTCCGGCCCTGCTCGGCCAGGCGCCGCCCACCGAGATCGTGACCCAGGCCCCCGCCCCTGCCGCCAGCGCGCCGCTCGATTCGGTCAAGCAGGCCGTGCCTGTCGCGTCAGCCGCTGCCGCTCCGCAGGCGTCGATCAATCCGATAGCCGCGACGACGGCGCTTTACGCCGTTCCGGCGGCGATCCTGCTCCTGATCACCTTTCTCGCACTGGCCCGGCTGGTCGCCCTGCGCGCGCGCGCCGAGGTGCTGGTCGACGGACATTGGCTAAGCGCCCTCGCCCGCGCCCAGCGGCGCATGGGTTTCAAGCATGGCACCGCGCTTCTCACCAGTGACGAGCTCGCCTCGCCGATCAGCTGGGGCTTGATGCGCCCGGTGATCCTGCTCAACACGCGTGCGGTCGAAGCGTCGGGCGAGGCCGAGGCGATCATCGCCCACGAGCTCGCGCACGTCGCGCGGATGGATTGGGTCAAGCTGCTCCTGGCCAGGGTTGCGACCGCCTTGTTCTGGTTCAACCCGTTGGTCTGGATCCTGGCCCGCGAAGCCCACCAGTTGCGCGAGGAAGCCGCCGACGACGCGGTGCTCGGGGCGGATATCGTCGATACCGATTATGCCCAGTTGCTGGTCGGGGTCGCCCGCCACGAATGTCCGGGCCTGCTGCTTGGCGCGCATGGGGTCGCACCGTCGAAGGGCTCGCTCGCACGGCGCGTCGCCCGCGTGCTCGACGTCGCTTCGGTGCGCGGTCCGGCCGCGCGGTCGTTCGCCGCCGGCGTGTTCGTCGGAGCGGTCGCGATTGCAGCGCCGCTTGCCGCGCTTACGCTGACGCCCAAGGGCACGGCCGAGAATGCGAAGGTCGCCGCTGCCGCCGCGGCCAAGTCCGGCACGTCACACCAGGCAGCCTCCGCTTATTATCCCGGCAGCGACGTTCCGACCGACCTGCCGAGCATCATCGGCGAGGGCGTTGCGGCCTCGGTCCAGAGCGCCGTGGCGGCGATCAATCCCGACGTGAACATCAATCCGCTGAACATCAATCCGCCGAACATCAATCTGGACGGTGACGATTTCGAGGCGACCAGCCCGTCCGGCGCAAGCGTTCGCAAGGTCAATGGGCTGATGGTCGCCAGCAGCCCCGGCGGCGCCACCGTGACGGTTTATCCGGCCGACGCGCAGGGCCGGCGCAAGATCGTCGCACGCGCGGCCAGCGGTGCAACGACCGTGACCTATGCCGCCGCCGGCGACGACATCCCCGGTTTCGGTCAATTCAAAGCGTCGAAAGGCTTCGACAAGGCCATCAAGATCAAGGCCATGAACGTGACCCCCGAATATATCCTGGACATGCGCACGGCGGCGCCTTCGCTGGGGCGCCTCGATGTTTCCGAGTACGCGTCGATGAAGGCGGTTGGGGTCACGCCGGACTTTGCCCGCGACCTCGTCGCCGCGGGCTTTCCGGACGTGGATTCGGACGAGCTGGTCCAGGCACGCGCGGTCGGTGTGAGCGGCGGATATATCCGGTCGTTAAAGGCTCTGGGCGTTCGCGGGGACATGGACGATTTCGTCCAGTTGCGCGCACTCGGGGTCACGCCCGCCTTCGTCCAGCGCGCGCGCAGCGCCGGAGTGAATGTCAGCGACATCGACGAGCTCACCGAGCTGATCTCGGTCGGCCGAAGCGCCGCACCGCCAACACCGCCGCGACCGCCGGCCCCGCCCGGCGGCTAGCGAGACGATCGCACCCCGAAGTCTGAACTCACGACCCGAAATTGAGAACGCCCGGCCCTGGGCGAACGCCCGAGGCTTGTCTGCAAGAAAGGAGACATGACATGACCCGTTGTATAGCTTTCGTTCTCGCGCTTGTGCTTGCCTCGCTTACCGTTTCCTCGGCGTGCCTGGCCGCTGACCCGGTCGGAGCCCGTTTCACGCTCGAGTCTGGGCGCGGGGCGAACTGGTCGACTGCTGTTATGCCGTCCCGGTTGATCGGCCTCCAGATCGGGTGATGCCGCCACCGGGGTGGCGAAGCAGGCGCTGGCGGGCTAAGGCTCCGCCGCACTTCATTACCAGCGGGGAATAAACGTGGGCGAGCCTGCCGTCCTGCCGTTCGACTGGCAGGATCCTTTCGATCTCAATCATCAGCTGGCCGACGAGGAGCGGCTGGTCCGCGACACCGCCGAGGGATATGCGCAGGAGAAGCTGCAGCCGCGCGTCACCAGCGCCTATCTCGACGAGCGCTTCGACCGCGAGATCCTGACCGAGATGGGCGAGCTTGGAATGCTCGGAGCGACCATCCCCCACGAATATGGTGGCGCCGGGCTCGGCTACGTGAGTTATGGCCTGATCGCACGCGCAGTCGAGCGCGTCGACAGCGGCTACCGATCGGCGATGTCGGTCCAGTCGAGCCTCGTGATGTACCCGATCTTCGCCTATGGCTCGGAGGAGCAACGGCAGAAGTATCTGCCCAGGCTGGCGACCGGCGAATGGGTCGGCTGCTTCGGGCTGACCGAGCCCGACGCCGGCTCCGATCCAGGAAGCATGCGGACCCGCGCCCAGAAGGTCCAGGGCGGCTATCTGCTTTCAGGGACCAAGATGTGGATCACCAACTCGCCGATCGCCGACGTGTTCGTGGTCTGGGCCAAATCCGACGCGCACGACGGCAAGATCCGCGGCTTCGTGCTCGAAAAAGGTTCGAAGGGCCTCAGCGCGCCGAAGATCAAGGAGAAGCTGTCGCTTCGCGCATCGATTACCGGCGAAGTGGTGATGGACGGGGTCGAGGTCGGCGAAGACGCGCTGCTGCCCAGTGTCGAGGGTTTGAAGGGCCCGTTCGGTTGCCTCAACCGCGCGCGCTACGGAATCGCCTGGGGCTCGATGGGCGCCGCCGAGGCCTGCTATGCCGCCGCCCGCCAGTACACGCTCGACCGCAAGCAGTTCGGCCGGCCGCTCGCCGCCACCCAGCTGGTCCAGCTGAAACTCGCCAACATGGCGACCGAAATCACGCTTGGCCTTCAGGCCGCGCTTCGGGTCGGCCGCCGGCTCGAGGATGGCGAGCTGATCCCCGAGACGATCAGCCTGATCAAGCGCAACAATTGCGGCAAGGCGCTCGACATCGCGCGCATCGCCCGCGACATGCACGGCGGCAACGGCATTTCGGCCGAATTCCAGGTCATGCGCCACGCGGCCAACCTCGAAACCGTCAACACCTACGAAGGCACGCACGACGTCCATGCGCTGATCATGGGCCGCGCCATTACCGGCCTGCCCGCCTTCTAGCGAAGCGCCCCAAAGCCCCTTATGCTCGCTCCAAGCGGAATCAGGGGGAGGTTCACATGGACATCATCGGCTGGGGCATCCTGGCACTCGTCGTCGTGCTGCTGCTTTACGCAATGGGCATCTACAACCGGCTGGTCCGCCTGCGCGCGCTGGTGAAGGAAGGGTTCAGCGGGATCACCGTTCAGCTGCGCCGCCGCGCCGACCTCATCCCCAACCTGGTCGAAGCGGTTAAGGGCTATGCCACCCACGAGCGCGAGGTGTTCGAGGAAGTGTCGAAGGCGCGAGCGGCTTCGGTCAATGCAGGGAGCGTCGCGGCGACCGCTCAGGCCGATGCCCAGCTGACCGGAATGCTCGGACGGTTGTTCGCGGTCGCCGAGGCTTATCCCGAGCTCAAGGCCAACACCAATTTCCTCCAGCTTCAGGACCAGTTGGCGAACATCGAGGGCGAGCTGCAGAGCGCTCGGCGCTATTACAACGCCACAGTCCGCGACTTGAATTCGACCATCCAGAGCTTTCCGCCGGTGCTGATCGCGCGTCCGCTCGGCTTTTCCGAGGAGCCGTTCTACCAGGACGAGGATCCGGCGATCCAATCCGCCCCGCAGGTCTCGTTCGCCAAACCGGCCGCCTGACCGTGGCTAAACTCTGGCGGGCGCTTCCCGCCCTGCTCCTGCTCTTCGCGGCGGCGGCAGCGCACGCCGAGGAGCGAATCCATCACTTCTGGAGCGACGTCCAGGTCCAGAAGGATTCGTCGATCGAGATAACCGAGACGATCGACGTCCAGGCCGAGCGCTCGCAGATCAATCACGGCATCTACCGCGATTTCCCGACCCGGTATCGCGGCCGGCATGGCGGCTACATGCGCGTCGGCTTCACCTTCGAAGGCGCGACCCTCGACGGAGCCGAGGTTCCGGCCAAGACCGAGAGCATTGCCAACGGAGTCCGGATCAAGGTCGGCGATCCGGACAAATATGTCGACATCGGCGAGCATCGCTACGTCATCCGTTACCAGACGACGCGGCAGATCGGCCGGTTCAAGGATTATGACGAGCTATACTGGAACGCGACCGGCAACGGGTGGATGTTCCCGATCGACGTCGCCGAGGCACGGATCCGCCTGCCCGAGCCGGTCAAGTTCGGCCAGCGCGCCGCGTATACCGGGCCGCAGGGCTCGACCGCCTCGAATGCCGAAGTGGTCGACGAGAAACCCGGCGACATCACTTTCCGCACCACCCAGCCGCTCGGCCCCTACGAAGGGCTGACCGTCGCCGTCGCCTTTCCCAAGGGCGTGGTCGCCGACCTTTCCGAAGGCGCGCGCGCCGGCAACTGGCTGGCCGATTACGGGCCCCCGATCGTGGGCTTCCTCGGCCTCGCTCGGCCTGTGCGTCTTCTATTACATTGCGTGGCAGCGTGCCGGGCGCGATCCCCGCGCCGGGACCGTGGTCCCGATTTTCGCCCCGCCCGACGGCCTCTCGCCAGCCGGCATGCGCTACATCTCCAAGATGAAAGCCGACAATCGCGCCTTTGCCGCGGCCTTGGTCGACATGGGCGTTCGCGGCCACGTCAAGCTGGTCGAGGAGGACGGCGGCTGGTTTTCGCGCAACAAGACGCGGCTCGAGCGGCTGGATGGTCGCGACCCGCTTCCGCCGGAGGAACAGGCCGCGCTCAACAGCGCTCTGCATGCCCGGCGAGTCGATCATGATGGAGCAGAAGAACCACGAGAAGTTCTCTTCTGCCAACAACAAGCTGAGCGAAGTCCTTAAGAACGCATATGAGGGCAAGCATTTCCATCGAAACCTGGGCTGGGCCGGGTCCGGGCTGTTGCTTGTTCTTTGCCGCAATCTGGCTGGCAGCGGCGGCAGTGGTCGCGGCGACCAACGGGACTGAGCTGTGGATGGTCGTGGTGGCGCTGGGAGCGATCCTTGTCGCGGCCCTTCTGGCGCCGCTCATCAAGGGCGCGCTCCGCGGTCGGCAAATGCCTGTTGTCGCTCGTCGCTTTCGCGGCCGTGGCGGTCGCCTTTGCAATCGGCTTCCCGATCCTGGGACAGGCGATCGCGAGTCGGGCTGGTGGCTGCCGCTGGTCCTGCCCGCGCTGGCACTGCCGCTGGTCATTTCGGCTTTCTGGTGGATTTCGGCGCCGACCTCGAAGGGCGCAAGGTCGCTCGACCATATCGCCGGGTTCAAGCAATATCTGTCGATCACCGAGCGCGAGCGGCTCGACCGCATGACTCCGCCTGCCGACACGCCCGAGCTGTTCGAGAAATATCTGCCCTTCGCGATCGCGCTCGGGGTCGAGAACCGCTGGGCCGAGCGCTTCGCAGGCGTCCTCGCAGCGGCCGCCGCGCAGGGCCAGCAGGGCTTCGCCTGGTATTCGGGCAGCGGCAACCCGTGGAGCAACCCGACCGGCTTCGCCAACAGCATGGGCTCGTCGCTCGCGAGCACCATCAGCTCGGCCTCGACCGCGCCGGGATCGAGCAGCGGTTCGGGCGGCGGCGGATCGTCGGGCGGCGGTGGTGGCGGTGGTGGCGGCGGCGGCTGGTGATCAGGTCCGGGCCGGCCGCCTGAAGAAGGCGTTCGGCTCGCCGCGATAGTTTACCTCGCCCAGCCGCTCGAAACCGAGGCGTTCGGCAAGGCGGATCGACGGGTCATTCTCGACATCGATGATCGCCGGGATCGAGAGCCGGCTGAAGGTCGAATTCGAACCAGTCGAGCGCGGCGCGGCACGCTTCGAGCGCATAGCCCTGCCCTTGCGCGTCGCGGCGCATGATCCAGCCCATTTCCGGCTCGCCGGCGATCGACGGGTCGAGCTCGCGCTGGAAATCGAAGAAGCCGACATGGCCGATGGTCTCCCCATCGGAGCGCCGGTCGATGATCCACATGCCGATCCCGAGCACGCCCCAGAAGCCGGCGCCGGTCATCGCTCGCCGCCACGCGTCCTCGCGGGTCAATATCCCGCCGACGTGGCGAGTCACCTCCTCGTCGGCGTGAACGGCCGCGTAATATTCGACGTCGGAGGGGCGGACGTGGCGAAGCACCAGGCGCTCGGTTTCGAGCGTCGGGGCGCGGTCGTGAGTATGCCTTGGATCGTGGAACGGGCCCCGCACCCGCGCGCGCTTACTTCTTGCCCAGGGAGATTCCGCCGAAGCGCTTGTTGAAGCGCGCGACCTGGCCGCCGCTGTCGAGCAGCTTCTGGTTGCCGCCGGTCCAGGCCGGGTGGACGGTCGGATCGATCTCGAGGTGGAGGGTGTCGCCCTCCTTGCCCCAGGTCGAACGGGTCTGGAACTTGGTCCCGTCGGTAAGCTCGACGGTGATCATGTGATAATCGGGGTGGGTACCGGACTTCATTCTGATTTTCCTTGGGTTAGCAGCTGGTTTCCGACCAGCCACGCAAGTGTCGCGCGCCCCTAGCGGAAGGGGCCTCAGGTTGCAACCGCGGAGCGGCGCTCGCGGATTCCCGGCACCAACCGCTCGACCAGCGCGAAACCGCCGAACAGCAGCGCCGGAAAAGAACAGGTCGCCCGCAACCGTGTTCTGGAAGAACGGAATGGCGGCGACGTAACAGGCTTCGAGGCCGGCCAGCGTGCGCGGATAGAAGCCGCTGAACAGCCACATGCCGAAGTTGGTGATCGCGAAGAACAGTACCGAGCTGACAATCGCGGCCGCGCCTACACGGATCGGCGAAACGCGCTTCAGCGCCAGTCCGCCGATAACGACGATCAGCGCGACGCTGAAATAAACCGTGGGCATGCCGCGATAGAAGCCGAGCACGAGGTCGCTCAGCAGCAACGCACCCAACGGCGCGACCAAGGCAATCGCACCGCGCCGCCCGAGATAGGCCCCACTGAACAGCGCCATCGCCCCGATCGGGGTGAAATTGGGCGGATGCGGCACCAGGCGCAGCGCGGCGGCGGCCACGATTGCCGCGAAAAGTGCCAGCAGGCGGGTGCGTGCATCGGTCATGCCGGCGTCATAGCCGCGTCGGATTGACAGCGCCAAGCGCGCGGACCTAGCAAGGCCGCGATCAAGGTGCCGCCCAGCGAGCTTGCTCGCGCGGGGGCGGTCAAAAGGGAAGCCGGTGGAATTCCGGCGCTGTGCCCGCAACTGTGAAGCCGGCGAGTCTTCGTTGCGAGATTGGGCTGGCCAAGTCAGGAACCTGCCCTGGTCCGTCGTCCGTTTCCCTGGCCGGGACCAGCCGCGGGGGCGTGGGCCCGACGTCGCCGCGAGGCGGCGCGCATCCCTCTGTGACGACTTCGTCAACAGGAGGATGCCCATGCCCGTACCGATCATCGACACCGACCAGATCGTCATCACCGCTTCGCGCGCACCCGAGAGCGAAGCGCGGACGCCCGCCAGCGTCACCATCATCGACCACCAGCGGATCGATCCGCCTGGACGAACCGCTGATCAGCGCCCTGCTCCGTCTGACTCCGTCGGCGGCGGTGGCGACATCCGGACCGGCGGGATCGCTCACCGAAATCCGGATCCGCGGCGCCGAAGCCAATCACACCTTGCTGTTCGTCGACGGCATCAAGATCGACGATCCGGCGTCGGGCGATACGCCCCGGTTCGAGATCCTGAATGCGGACCTCGCGTCTCGCATCGAGGTCGTCCGCGGTCCGCAATCCGCGCTGTGGGGCTCCGAAGCCGTCGGCGGCGTGATCGCGGTCAACGGCATCGACGACGTGCCGGGCGCTGAGCGCGAAAGCCGAGGGCGGCTCGTTCGGCCTGTTCCGGGCGAATGCGTCGGACGCGATGGCGACCAGCGTCGCCAGCGCCACCGGGGCCGTCGGTTTCCAGCGCGCGACCGGCATCAACAGCGTTGCCGGGCCGGGCGACAAGGACGGCTATCGCAATTTCTCGGGCCGGCTGCGCGGAACCTGGCACCCGCGAACCGATGTCGAGATCGGAGCGTCCGCGCTCGGCCTGAGCGGCCGGACCGAGTTCGATGGCTTCGACCTCGTTCACCGGCGCCCATGCCGACACGCTCGACAGCAGCCGCAATCGCCTCGCGGCCGGACGGATCTGGGCGACCGTCGGCAGCGGCGCCTCGCCGTGGCGAGCGCAAGTCGCCGGCACGCTGCTCGGCTCCTCGAACAGGAATTATCTCGCCGACGTCCAGCAGAACCGCACGCGCGGCGCTCGGCGCAATCTCTCGGCGCAGCTCGAACGCCGCTTCGCGACCGGCGCGGTCACCCATCGCCTGATCGTAGCCGGGGAAACCGAACGTGAGAGCTTTCATGCCCGGGACACGGCCTTTCGCGGGTTCACCAACCAGGACCGCACACGCCGCCACGAATCGATCACCGCCGAGTGGCGAGGCGATGCCGGGGGGATCGCCGGCGACGTCGCGGTCCGTCGCGACATGTTCAACCGCTTCCAGGATGCGACCAGCGTTCGCGCTTCCCTGCTTGGACAAATCGGCGGCGGGTTTTCGCTCGCCGGTTCTTATGCGGAAGGCATTGCCCAGCCGACCTTCTTCGACCTGTACGGTTTTTTCCCCGGGAATTTCGTCGGCAACCCCGATCTCAGGCCGGAGAGCTCTCGCGGATTCGAGCTGTCGTTACGCTATCGCCGCGGGCCTTTCGGCGCGTCGCTGACCGGTTATCGCCAGCGCCTGCACGACGAGATCGTCAATAACGCGACTTTCACGAGCGTGCTGAATTCGCCGGGAAGCAGCCGGCGGTCCGGCATCGAGGCCACAATCGACTGGAAGGTCGGGGACCAGCTGCGGCTTTCGGCCAACTATGCCTATCTCAAGGCCACGCAGCCCGACCCGGTGACGGGCAAGCGGCTCGACCGAGACGCGACGGCCCAAACATAGCGGGTCGGTCGCGGTGGACGGTTCGTCCGGACGCTTCACCTACGGCGCGTCCCTCGCTTACGTCGGCAGGCATCTCGACAATCGCGATACCTTCCCCTTCGCTCGCGTCACGCTCGGATCCTACTGGCTGGCGGACGCGCGCATCGCCTACGCCATCCGCCCGGGGATCGAGCTGTTCGCTCGCGGCTCGAACCTTCTCGATCAGCGCTATCAGGACGTCTTCAGCTATCGCACCGAGGGTCGCGCCATCTATGCGGGCGTGCGGCTGAGCCGTTGAGGTCAGGCGGGCGGAGGGTCGGCGATCATCGCCGTGAAGTTCGCCTCGGCGGCGAGCTTGCCGTCGACGGTTGCCCGGCCCGCGAACTTGCACACCGTGGCGCGCTTCTGGACGAACTCGACCTCGAGCCTGAGCAGGACTCCGGGCTCGACCGGCGTGCGGAACTTCGCCCCCTCGATGGCCATGAAATAGACCAGCTTGCCCGACCCCGCGAGGCCGAGCGATTCGACCGCGAGCACGCCCGCGGCCTGGGCCAGCGCCTCGACGATCAGCACGCCGGGCATGATCGGGCGCCCCGGGAAATGCCCCTGGAAAAAGGGCTCGTTGATGGTCACCGCCTTGATCGCGACGATGCCCTTGTCCGGATCGAGGCTTTCGACCCGATCGACCAGCAGCATCGGGTAGCGATGCGGAAGCGCCGCCATGACCGCCCGGATGTCGAGCGGCCCGGCGGCGGCTTCTGATCTGCCCTCGCTCACCGGCGCGTTAGCGGCTCGGCGCGGCCTGCGCGGGAGCGGTCGTCTGGACGCTCGGAAGCGCGGCGTTGAGCGCGGCGAGGACGTCGTTGGTGACGTCGAGACGTTGCGCCCGAGGCAAGCGTGGTGCCGACTTCGACCATCACATTGGCGCCGCGCCGGGTCATCACCTGCTGATAAATCGGACCGAGCTTGGCGCTGATCTGCTGCGAGATGTAGGCCTGGTTGCGTTGGATCTGGGTCTGCTGGCGCTGAAGCTCCTGGGCGCCCGCCTGCTGCTTGGTCTGGAACGCCTTGATCCGCGCCTCCAGCGCCGCATCTGGTTCCTGACCCTTGGGCAGCGCGTCGATTGCGGCCTGGATCGACTTACCCTCGGTTTGCAGCGGCGTTGCAAGCGCCGTTTCGCGCGCCTTCGAGAGCATTGACCTGGCCCTGGAGTGTTGCCTGCGCCGTCCTGCAGGCGTTGCACGTGCCGCTGACCTTATCGAGGTCGACGACCGCGATGGTCGCGGGTGGGATCGATTGCGCCGACGCGGCTGCGGGAGCGATCACGGATGCCGCGAGCGCGGCCGGGAGAAGAAGAATTTTCATCAGAATGAGGTTCCTACGTTGAAGCTGAACAATTTGGTGTCGTCGCCCTTCTGCTTGAGCAGGGCTTTGGCAAGATCGATGCGAAGCGGCCCGAACGGCGAGTTCCAGTTTACGCCAACGCCGATCGACAGGCGAGGCTTGGGGGAATTGCCGACGAACACCTCCTTGATGCCCGGCGTGATGCTATACAGCGTCGGATTGCAGGCAGGATCGCCGGGGAGCTGCTGGATGACGGCTCCGGTTCCGCTTAAGGGTATGCAAACATTGACGACGTCGGTCAGGATCGGCTCCTTGATGCTCCACAGCGAACCGGCGTCGATGAACGCAGACGGACGCAGGCCGAGGCCGCGCATCGCCGAGGTGACCGGGAATTCGAGCTCCAGCCGGCCCATGTAATAAGCGCGGCCGCCCAAAGCGTCGCTGATATCGCTCTGCGCGCCCACGGTCCCGTCGGCATTGTAGCTGAAGCGCAGGATCCTTGGCCCGATGCCGCGGATGTCGAAACCGCGCAGCTGCGGGCCGAAGAAGCGGTCGGTCAGGCGGATCGCATCGCGGCCGGGCCCGGGCGACTTCTGCAGCGCCGCGATATAGCCGCCCTCGGCATGGGCCGAGGCAACCCAGCCGCCGCCGAAGCCGCGATATTTGGTCCCGTCTAGGCGGGTGCGCAGATATTTGACGTCACCGCCAAGTCCCGCAAAATCCTGGCTCAGGACCAGCCGCTGGCCGCGTGTTGGGCGGTCGCCATTGGTATCGTCGTAAAGGATAGAATAGCCGAGGCGCGAGGTCAGATGGGTGCCGATTTCGTCGCACAGATAACGGCCCGCCTTGAGCGGATCGCACTGCGCGTCGAGCGGACCGGTACCGTCTGGGTCGGTGTAGAAGGTATTCCTGTCGAGCGAGACCTTGTCATTGACCAGGCTGTAGTTGAAGCCGGCGGTCATGAACTCGGTGACCGGGAATCCGGTGCGCACTGAACCGCCGGTGCTCAACTGCGAATAGGTCGTATTGCGGCTGCCCGTCGACGTATACTGGAAGCTGTCATAGTCGCGGCGATAAAGCTGAACGCCCATCAGGATCGGCTTGTCGAGGAAATAGGGCTCGGTAAAACCTACCTGGACTGACCTGGCGTAGCGCGACCAGTTGATTCCGCGCGTCGACCGACTGGCCCATCCCCCTGAAATTGTTCTGACTGACGGCAAGCTGAATGACGAAACGCTCGAGGCTCGAATAGCCGCCCGACAGCGAGATCTGGCCGGTCGACTTTTCCTCGACGTTCGCGCCAAGCACGATGCGGTCGGGTGCAGACCCTTCGGTCTGCTTGATCTCGAACTTCTCCTGGAAATAGCCGAGGCTCTTGATGCGGTCTTCGCTGCGCTTGACCTTGAGCGCGTTGAAGGCATCGCCCTCGTTGATCCTGAATTCGCGGCGAAGGACCTTGTCGCGGGTCACCGTGTTGCCGGTAATGTCGATCCGCTCGACATAGACGCGAGGGCTCTGGGCGACCTTGAAAGTCACGTTCATGACCTTCTTTTCCTGGTCGCGATCGTACGACGGATTGATGTCGGCGAACGCATAGCCGAGGTTGCCGGCGGTCTCGCTGACCGTCGTCACCGCATCCTCGATCGCCTTGGCGTTGAACCAGGAGCCGGGCGTGAGCTTGACCAGCTCCTTGATTTTCGCCGCCGGCAGGTCGCGTAGCGCGCTGTCCGCCTCGACCGTGCCGAGGTGATAGCGCGGTCCCTCCTCGACGACATAGGTGATGACGAAGTCGCGGCGGTCCGGGGTCAGTTCGGCGAGCGCCGAGACGACGCGGAAATCGGCATAGCCGCCGGTCAGATAGAAAGCGCGCAGCTTCTGCTGGTCGGCCGCGAGACGGTCCGGATCGTAGGTATCGTTCGACTTCAAGAACCCGAGCACGCCTCCGGCCGTTTTCGTATACATCTCCTTGCGTAGGCGGTCGTCGCCGAAGGCGTTATTGCCGATGATGTTGATCCGGCGGACCTTGGACTGGTCGCCTTCGTAGATTTCGAACACCACGTCGACGCGGTTTTGGTCGAGCTGGACGATCTTGGGCTCGATGCGCGCCGCGAAACGGCCCTCGCGGCGGTAAAGCTCGAGAATCCGTTCGACGTCGGCGCGGGCCGCGGAGCGGGTGAAGATTTGGCGCGGCGAGAGCTTGATCTCAGGCGTGATCTTGTCGGTCTTAAGGCGCTTGTTTCCCTCGAGCACGATGCGGTTGATGACCGGGTTCTCGCGCACCGCGATGACCAACGCGCCGGTCTCCGCGCCGGTGATCTGGACGTCGGCGAACAACTGGGTCGCGTAGAGGTCCTTGAGTGCCTGATCGAGCGTCTGGGCGGTGTAGGTCTGGCCGGGCGCGAGGCTCGCATAGGACCGGATCGTTTCCGGTTCGAGGCGCTGATTGCCCCTGACCGATATCGAACGGATCGTCCGCACCTCGGGCGCGACCGGGGCGGGTGCGGCAGGAGCGGCAGGAGCAGGCGCGAGCGTGTCGCGGGGCGGCGGCGGGGCCGGCGGCACCGCCTGGGCGGCAAGCGGGACCGCCCAGCCGCCGAGCATCGTTCCAACCAGAAACATTGCGCCAGCGCGCCTGCTGAAGCTCATCTTGCCTGAAATCACCCGTCCCGCCTCTTTGAGAAATTGTGCGTCGGCGCTCCCGGCGCCAAGCCCATGTTACAGCCCTGCCCCAACCCTCCTATCCAATCAAGCGTTGAAGCCTGTCCCACAGGCCGATCGAGCCGAGATCGTTAAACGTGACAAAAAGCAGCAAAGCGAGAATGGCCGCGAGCCCGCCGCGCGCCGACCATTCCAGCGCCCGTTCGCTGAGCGGCCGCCGCCGAACGGCTTCAATCGTATAGAAGAGCAGGTGGCCGCCATCCAGCACCGGGACTGGCAAGAGGTTGATGAATCCCAGATTAATTGAGAACAGCGCGAGCAGGCCGACGAACGGCAAAAGCGCCCTGTTGTGCGCTGGCTCCGGCAAACTGGGCGATCTTGATCGGTCCGCCCAGCTGGTCCGACGAAACCTCTCCGCCGATCAGCTGGCCGAGACCGTCGACAATCGCTCGCGTGAGACGCGCGGTGTGGGCGACCGCCATCGGCACCGCCCGGAAAATCGAGACAGGCGCGCCGATGTCGTTCGACGGATAAATGCCCAGCAGGCCGCGCCTCATCTTCCGCACCAGTGCCGTCATCGATGACGTCGGATTGCAGCGTGATGCGCTGCCGCCGCACCTGCCCTGCCCGCTCGAGCTCGACGGCGACGGTCTGGTTCGGGCGCACTGCAACCACGCTGGCGATATCGGGAAACGTCGGCGTGTCGATGCCGGCGACCGACAAAATGCGATCGCCCGGAAGGATCCCCGCCGCCCGTGCCGCAGAATTCGGCTTCACTGTGTCGACGACATTGGTCCGCAGCGTGCCGACGAAGGTGAAGAAGGCTGCAAAGATCAGAATGGCGAGCAGGAAATTGGCGATCGGGCCGGCGAGCACGATCAGGAAGCGCTGCCAGACCGGCCGCAGCTGGAAGCTCCCGCGATCGCAAGTCGGCGAATGTATCGGCAGCGGACGCTCGCCGGGTTCATGTCGCCGACGAACTTCACGTAGCCGCCAAGCGGCAGCCAGCCGATCTTCCAGCGCGTGCCCTGGCGATCGGTCCAGCCGACGATCTCGCGGCCGAAGCCGATCGAGAACACCTCGGCGCGGACACCTGAACCAGCGCGCGACGAGATAGTGGCCGAGCTCGTGGAAGAAGACGAGCGGACCGAGCATGCACACGAACGCGAGCAGGACGAGCCAGAGCGCGGGCGGCTGAGCAAGCATCAGTGGCACATCGCTTTCATCGCAGCTTCAACGCGCCGCCGGGTGCCTGGTCGATCTCGAGCACCTCGGCGATCGAGCTCGGCGCGGCGAAATCGGCCTCGCTCGAGCGCTTCCTCCACGCTCTTGGCGATGTCACGTGAAGCCGGATCGCGCCGGCGAGGAATGCCGCCACCGCGACCTCGTTGGCGGCATTGAGGACGATCGGCGCCGCGCCGCCCGCCTCGAGCGCCTCGCGCGCAATCCGCAGCGCCGGAAAGCGTTCGAGATCAGGCGCTTCGAAATCGAGCCTGCGCAATGGCCGCGAGGTCGAGCCGCTCGCGCGGGCGTCGCCATCCGCTCGGGCCAGGCGAGCGCATAGGCGATCGGCGATGCGCATGTCCGGGCTGCCGAGCTGGGCGAGCACCGAGCCGTCGACGATATTCGACCAGCGAATGGACCACCGATTGCGGGTGGATCAGGATGTCGATCCGCTCCGACGGCAGGCCGAACAGATAATGCGCTTCGATCAGCTCGAGCCCCTTGTTCATCAGCGTCGCCGAATCGACCGAGATCTTCGCGCCCATCGACCAATTGGGGTGCGCGACCGCCTGCGCCGGCGTGGCGGCGCGCGATCTCCTCGGCCGATGCAGTGCGGAACGGCCCGCCGCTGGCGGTCAGGATCAGTCTTGAGACATCTTCGCGGCGGCTGCCCGCAAGGCATTGGAAAATCGCATTATGCTCGCTGTCGACCGGCAGCAGGGTCGCGCCGTGGCGGGTCGCCGCTTCGGTCATCAGCGCGCCGGCGCGTGACCAGCGCCTCCTTGTTGGCGAGCGCGACCGTCCGGCCCGGCTTCGACCGCCGCCATGACCGGCACCAGGCCGGCGCAGCCGACGATCGCCGCCATCACCAGCTCCGCCTCGCCCGCCGCGGCCTCGTTCGAGCGCCTCGGCGCCCGCCGCGGCGCGGCAATCGCGTCCCGGCGAGCGCTCGCTCGAGCTCGGCGAGCGCGGCTTTCGTCGGCCATCACGGCCAGCTTCGCGCCGGTCCGGCGCGCGATCGTCCGCCAGCGCCTCGCCGTTGGTCGCCGGCGGTCAGCGCGACGACCTCGAACCGCTCGGGCGAGCGCTCGATGAGGTCGAGCGTCGACTTGCCGATCGAGCCGGTCGCGCCGAGGATGGCGATCTTGCGCTTCATGCCAGCCCCGATAGCTGCGCCGAGCGCGGTCAGGACAGCGACCGGGACGAGCCCATCCAGCCGGTCGAGCATTCCGCCATGGCCGGGAAGCCAGTCGCCCGAATCCTTGACCCCGGCCCGGCGCTTCATCCAGCTTTCGAACAGGTCGCCGCCCTGGGCGGCGAGCGCGAACAGCGGCGCCAGGACCAACAGCGGCGTGCTGAGCCCGGATAGAGCACCCAGGCCCCGCCGAGCAGGGTCGCCGCCGCGATCCCGCCGTACAGGCCCTCGACCGTCTTGTCCGGGCTGATCGACGGCGCGAGCTTGCTGCGGCCGATCGCCCGGCCGGCGAAATAGGCGCCGATGTCGGTCGCCCAGGTGACGATGAAGACCCAGAGCAGCAGCGTCAGTCCGTGCGTCGGCGCGGTCGCGGATCCACAGCAGCGCAAGCGCCGGCAGCAAGCGCATAGAAGAAGCCGCCGATCGTGCCAGGCGAGGCCCCAGCCGCGGACGATCCGCGTCCATTCGTAATACATCGCGGTCGCGGCGGCGGCGACGAACACCGCGAAGACATAGCCGCCGTGCAACGCCGCGACGATCGCGATCGGCGATCATGACCACGGCCGGCAAGGTGCGGACGAGAAGCTCGTTCACCGGCCACCGAAACGCCGCTGCGCGGGCGGCAAGCTCGCCAGCGCCTCGCCGAAGGCCGCTTCGTCGAAGTCCGGCCACAGCGTGTCGACGAACAGCAATTCGGCATAAGCCGCCTGCCACAGCAGGAAATTGGACAGCCGCACCTCGCCCGAAGTGCGGATGAGCAGGTCGAGCTCGGGCAAGTCGGCGGTCTGCAGCTCGGCGCGCGATCGCCTGCTCGTCGATGCTGCCGGGATCGATCTCGCCCGCCGCGGCCTTGGCCGCCAAGCGCTCGCGCGGCGCCGGCGATCTCGGCGCGCGAGCCGTAATTGAGCGCGACGACCAGCGTCAGCCGGCGTGTTGCCCGCGGTCCGCTCGACCGCGCGCTCGAGCCGCTCGACCAGCTCGGGCCCGAACGCCGAATAATCGCCGATCAGCTTGAGCCGCACGCCTTCCTTGTCGAGCGTCGTCGAGCTCGCGCTCGAGATAGAAGCGCATCAGCGCCGTCAGGTCGGCGATCTCCTCGTCGCTGCGCCGCCAGTTCTCCGACGAGAATGCGTAGAGCGTCAGCACCTCGACGCCGCGGTCGGCGGCGGCCGCGATGCGCCTTGCGCACGGCCTCGGCGCCGGCGCGATGGCCGGCGACGCGCGGCAGCCCGCGCTGCTTCGGCCCAGCGGCCGTTGCCGTCCATGATGATCGCGACGTGGCGCGGGACGCCTGCCGCCGCCGCTTGGCGAGCGCAGTCGCGCTCCCTCGGTCGCTGGGCGGGCGCTGGACGTCACTTGCCGAGGATTTCCTTTTCCTTGGCTTCGGCGGCCTCGTCGATCTCGTTGATCGTCTCGTCGGTCAGCTTCTGGACCTCGTGCTCGAGCCGCTTGCGCTCGTCCTCGCTGATCTCGTGCTTCTTCTCGTCCTGCTTGAGATGGTCCATGCCGTCGCGGCGGACGTTGCGGACCGCGATCCGCGCTTTCTCGGCATATTGGCCGACCAGCTTGGCGAGCTCCTTGCGCCGCTCCTCGGTCAGCTCGGGGATCGGCAGGCGGATCAGCTGGCCGTCGGTGATCGGGTTGAGGCCGAGGCCGGCCGACCGGATCGCCTTTTCGACCGGCTGAACGTTCGCCCGGTCCCACACCTGCACCGACAGCATCCGCGGCTCGGGCGTCGACACCGTCGCGACCTGGTTGAGCGGCATGTTGCGCGCCGTAGACCTCGACCGTGGACCGGATCGAGCAAGGCGGTCGAGGCGCGGCCGGTGCGCAGCCCGCCGAGATCGTGCTTCAGCGCCTCGACCGCGCCGTGCATCCGGCGCTTGAGGTCGGCGGTGTCTGATGGTCGTCGTCATCGTCTCACTCCTCGTTCTGGACGATCGTCGCGGTGCCGCCGCCCGTCGAGCACCTCGGCGAGGTTGCCGGGCTGGCGGATGTTGAACACGACGATCGGGATGTTGTTGTCGCGGCACAAGGCGACCGCGGCGGCGTCCATGACCTTCAGATCGTCGCCGAGCACCTTGTTGTAGGTCAAGGTGTCGTAGCGCGTCGGCGTCTGCGACCTTCTTGGGGTCGGCGGTGTAGACGCCGTCGACGCTGGTGCCCTTGAACAAAGCGTCGCAGCCCATTTCGGCCGCGCGCAGGGCGGCGGCGGTGTCGGTCGTGAAAAAGGGGTTGCCGGTGCCGGCGGCGAACAGGACGATCCGGCCTTTCTCGAGGTGGCGGAGCGCGCGGCGGCGAATGTAGGGCTCGCTGACGCTCGCCATCGGGATCGCCGACAGGACGCGGGTGTCGACGCCGATCTTCTCGAGCGCGTTCTGGAGCGCGAGCGCGTTCATCACCGTCGCCAGCATGCCCATGTAATCGGCGGTCGCCCGGTCGAAGCCCTTGGCCGCCGCGGCCATGCCGCGGAAGATGTTGCCGCCGCCGACGACCAGGCACAGCTCGTGGCCCTGGCGCCTTGGCGTCGGCGATCTCACCGGCAAGGCCGGCGACCGCATCGGGATCGATGCCGAACTGGCCCTGCCCCATCAATGCCTCGCCCGACAGCTTCAGCAGGATCCGGTTGAAGCGCGGGCGGGTCATGTTCGAGGAATTGTCCTTCAGATGTAACAAAGGCGGCCCAGCCTTTATGGCCGAGCCGCCCCGTTGCCAACTGCTAAGGCCGTTTAGGCGACCGGTTCGGGCTTGCTCGTTCCCGCGGCCGCGGCCACCTCGGCGGCGAAATCGCTTTCCTTCTTCTCGATGCCTTCGCCGATCTGGAACCGAACGAAACCGACCACGTCGATTGCCGTGCCGGCCTCCTTGCCGTCGCCGCGACGACCTCGGCGATCGGGGTCTTGTTGTCGATGACGAAGAGCTGGGTCAGCAGCGCATTTTCCTTGCGGAACTTGGCCAGGCCGCCCTCGACCATCTTGTCGGCGATGTTCTGCGGCTTGCCGCTCTCCTTGGCCTTTTCCAGAGCAATCGACCGCTCGCGCTCGATCAGCTCGGCCGGAAGATCGTCGGCGCGCAACGCAAGCGGATGCGCAGCCGCGATATGCATCGCGATCTGCTTGCCCAGCGTCAGCAGGATCTCGGAAGCCGCCGCGCTTTCGAGCGCGACCAGGACGCCGATCTTGCCAAGCCCCGGAGCGACCTGGTTGTGCACGTAGGACACGACCGCGCCCTCACCGACCTCGATCACCGCGGCGCGGCGAAGCGATTGGTTCTCGCCGACCTTGGCGATGTTCTCGGTCAGCGCGTCGGCGACGGTACCGCCGCCCGGATAGGCCGAAGCGGCGAGCGTCTCGACGTCGGCGCCATTTTTCAGCGCCAGCGCTGCGACATTGCGCACGAAATCCTGGAACTGTTCGTTCTTGGCAACGAAGTCGGTTTCCGAATTGACCTCGACGACGGCGCCGCGGTGGCCCTCGACGGCGGTTCCGATCAGGCCTTCCGCGGCGGTCCGCCCGGCCTTCTTCGCGGCCGCGGAGAGGCCCTTGGCACGCAGCCAGTCGATCGCCGCTTCCATTTCGCCGTCCGCTTCGGCGAGCGCTTTCTTGCAGTCCATCATGCCGGCGCCGGTGCGCTCACGCAGTTCCTTGACGCTCGCGGCCGTGATCTCAGCCATGTCTATTCTTCCTTAGGCTCCCCTACCGCTTGCGGGAGGGGCTGGGGGTGGGTCTGTGAGAGAAGTGGGAACGACAAGCCCACCCCTCAATCCCCTCCCGCCTGCGGGAGGGGAACATTGCTCAGGCTTCCAGCGCAACCTCGGCCGGCGGCTCGACCATTGCCCCGACATCCTCGCCGCGCGCCTCGGCCTGGCCGGTACGGCCATCGTTCGCGGCCGAAGCGACGGACTCGGTGTAAAGGCGGATGGCGCGGCTGGCGTCGTCGTTGCCGGGCACCGGAAATGCGATGCCGCTGGGATCGCTGTTCGAATTGAGGATCGCGACGACCGGGATGCCGAGCACGTTGGCCTCCTTGATCGCCAGCTCCTCCTTGTTCGAAATCGACCACGAACATGACGTCGGGAAGCCCGCCCATGTCGCGGATCCCGCCGAGGCTCTTTTCGAGCTTGTCGCGCTCGCGGGTCAGCTGGAGCACTTCCTTCTTGGTCAGCCCGGCAGTGTCGCCCGAAAGCTGTTCCTCGAGGCTCTTCAAGCGCTTGATCGAGTTGGAAATGGTCTTCCAGTTGGTCAGCATTCCGCCGAGCCAGCGGTGGTTGACGAAATGCTGTCCGGACGCCTGGGCGGCGTCGGCGATCGCGTCCTGCGCCTGGCGCTTGGTGCCGACGAACAGCACCTTGCCGCCGCGGGCGACGGTTTGCTGGACGAAATCGAGCGCCCGCGCGAACAGCGGCACGGACTGCGAGAGATCGATGATGTGGACGCCGTTGCGGTCGCCGAAGATGTACGGCTTCATCTTCGGATTCCAGCGGTGGGTCTGGTGGCCGAAATGCGCTCCGGCCTCGAGCAATTGCTGCATGGTGACGACGGTGGTCGCCATAGGTCTTCTCCTTCCGGTTCTGCCTCGACGGAGCCGAATGATCCCGGATCAAATCCGGGACACCGGTATGGTGGCTCCGTCTGTGGAATGCCGCGCGCCCTAAACGAAGCGGCCCGTGCTTTCAAGGGCTTGGCGCAGCGTTACGGACCGACTTGACAGTTGAGAACAAATCAGGAACATTAACGTCTCCCCGTCGCTTGAGTTCACGGCGTGGCCGGAACGAAACGGGTCCGACGGGGTTGGCGATGTCAAGAAGGATGGATGCGATGATTGCAGCTCTGGGTACCCTCGCCTTCCTGGCTACTTTGTGGCTGCTGGTGGTCGTCGGCGCCGCGGTTCTTGAGGAAAGCGGCGCGAAGATCGCCGCTGCCCTCAAGGGCGCACCCGCGCGTCAGTCCCTGCTTCGGGTCGCGCCCGTCCGTCTGAGGATGCGCGCTCGAACCCGCGTCATGCGCGCCGAGCCGCACTGGCGCGCCGCCGCTTGACCCGCTCGTAGCTCAGCACGGCCACCGGGATCATCGCCAGATAGAGCGCGGCAAGGCCGAGCAAGCTCTCCCACGGCGCGACGATCAGCGCCGCCCCGAGCAACGCGACCCCGGCAAGCGCAAACAGCCGCCACTCGCGGCGGATCCTGAGGCTTGCCCAGCTGTAGGTCGGGATGCTCGAGATCATCAGCATGGCAATGACCAATGTCCAGACCATCACGCCGGGCCATTGCCGGAAGACGGCGTTGCCGGTGATCAGCCACAGATAGATCGGGACGAACGCCAGGCCGGCGGCGGCCGGAGCAGGAACGCCGGTGTTGAAGCCGGCCGATTTGTGCGGTTGCTCGGCGGCATCGATCCGGGCGTTGAACCGCGCCAGGCGAAGCGCGCAGCAGACCGCCAGAGCGAGCGCGGCGATCCAGCCGAAGCGCGGTGCCGTCTGCAACGACCACAGGAACAGGATCAGCGCCGGCGCAGTCCCGAAGGCGATATTGTCGCTCAGCGAATCCAGCTCCGCGCCGAACTTGCTTTGCGCCCGAAGCAACCGGGCGATACGTCCGTCGATTCCGTCGAGCACTCCGGCTCCGACGATGCAGGCCAGCGCGATCTGCCAGCCCGCCAAATCGTCCCATCTCGCGGCGGTGATCGCGACGCTGACGCCGGTCAGGCCGAAGCACAGGGCCAAAGTGGTAATCGCATTAGGGATCAACGCGCGGAACGAAATTCCGCGCGGCGACCGATCGTCGCTCACTGGCTGGACCCGGTCACCGGAATGTCGAGCCCGATAATCCCGAGGATCGTCTCGCCGGCGATCGCGCGCTGTCCGGGCAGGACCCGCGGCGCGGCTTCGGACGGCAGATAGACATCGACCCGGCTCCCGAAGCGGATCAGACCGACGCGCTGGCCCGCCTCGACCGAGTCGCCTTCCTTGACGAACGCGAGGATGCGGCGCGCGACGAGGCCCGCAATCTGGGTAAAGCCGATCCGCCGCCCGTCGGCGCCTTCGATCAGCAGGTGCTGGCGCTCGTTGTCCTCGCTCGCCTTGTCGAGATCGGCGTTGATGAACTTGCCGGGCACATAGGCGATCCGCTTCACCCGGCCCGAGATCGGCGCGCGATTGATGTGCACGTCGAACACGCTCATGAAAATCGACACGCGGGTATATTCGGCCTCGGTCAGCCACTCCGGCCCGCGGAGCTCGGGCGGCGGCGGGACCTTCATGATCATCGTGATCAGCCCGTCGGCCGGAGCAACGATCAAATTGTCGCCTCGCGGGGTGGTACGGATCGGGTCACGGAAGAAAGCCGCGACCCAGATGGTGAGGCCGATCAGCAACCAGCCGACGAAATGACTGATTAGCGAATAGGTGGCCAAAGCGGCGACGGCCGCGACCACGACATACTTTCGTCCCTCCGGATGAACCGAGGGGAAGCGCCATTTTACCGAAGTCGTCGGAAGCGGCGCGTTTTCGCGCTTGTCGAGGTCGGGCATGGGCCGCTTCTTAGTGCCGGGACATTAGAGGCACAACGGCGCGGTTGCGCGTGCGGGAGGCTCATCCTAAGGCGCCGCGATACCCCAAACAGGAATGCAAATGGCCAAGATCAAGGTGAAGAACCCGGTCGTCGAGCTCGACGGCGACGAGATGACCCGCATCATCTGGCAATGGATCCGCGAGCGGCTGATCCTGCCTTATCTCGACATCGACCTGCTCTATTACGATTTGTCGATCGAGAACCGCGATGCGACCGATGACCAGGTAACAATCGAAGCGGCCAACGCGATCAAGCAACATGGCGTCGGCGTCAAATGCGCGACCATCACCCCGGACGAAGCGCGGGTCGAGGAATTCCACCTCAAGAAGATGTGGAAATCGCCCAACGGCACCATTCGCAACATCCTCGGCGGGGTCATTTTCCGCGAGCCGATCGTGATCGCCAACGTGCCGCGGCTTATCCCCGGCTGGACCGACCCGATCGTGGTCGGCCGCCACGCCTTCGCCGATCAGTATAAAGCGACCGACTTCCGCGTGCCGGGCAAGGGCAGACTGACGATGAAGTGGACTGGCGAGGACGGCCAGGAGCTCGAGTTCGAGGTGTTCGATTTCCCGGCATCGGGCGTCGCCATGGGTATGTACAACCTCGACCAGTCGATCCGCGACTTCGCCCATGCCTCTTTCAAATACAGCCTGGGCCGCGGTTGGCCGCTTTACCTGTCAACCAAGAACACCATCCTCAAAGCCTATGACGGCCGCTTCAAGGACATCTTCCAGGAAATTTACGACAGCGAATACAAGGACAAGTTCGAAGCTGCCGGGATCGAATATCAGCACCGGCTGATCGACGACATGGTGGCCAGCGCGCTCAAATGGAGCGGCAAATTCGTCTGGGCTTGCAAGAATTACGACGGCGACGTCCAGTCGGACCAGGTCGCGCAGGGTTTCGGTTCACTCGGCCTGATGACCTCGGTTCTGCTCACCCCCGATGGCAAGACGGTCGAGGCCGAGGCGGCGCACGGCACCGTGACCCGACACTATCGCATGCACCAGCAGGGCAAGGCGACGTCGACCAATCCGATTGCCTCGATCTTCGCCTGGACCGGCGGGCTCAAGTACCGCGGCAAGTTCGACGATACGCCCGAAGTTACGGCCTTTGCCGAAACCCTCGAGCGGGTGTGCGTCGAGACTGTCGAGAGCGGCAAGATGACCAAGGATCTGGCCATCCTCGTCGGCCCCGAGCAGCCGTGGATGACGACCGAGCAATTCTTCGAGGCGATCGTCCGGAACCTCGAGGCGGCTATGGCTTCACAGCAGCAGCCGGCGAACGAACCCGCTCGCGCCTGACGCCGAGGCCGATGAAGCGGCCGGGAATCCGCCGCAGCAGCGGGTAGCGGTCTAGCAGCCGGACGATCAGCGGCGCCTTGCGGATCGGTTCGTCCGTTTTGAGAATTCGGCCGATCACATTCTCCTGCGCGATCTTCTGCGCGCCCTGGATGATGCGCGTCGGATACATCCGCCGGTCCTGAACCTTGTGCAGCAGCGGATCGACGTTTTCGCCCTTCGCGAGCGGTCCGGCGAGGATGTTCGCCGCCGCAACTGCGTCCTGGACGGCAAGGTTGATGCCGATCCCGCCGATCGGCGACATGGCGTGCGCGGCATCGCCGATCGCCAGCAGGCCGGGCCGCGACCATTGCTCGAGCCGGTCGAGCGAGACCGAAAGCAGGTGAAGGTCGCTGATGTCGTCGAGCTCGGCGAGGTCGAGCTCCGGAGGAGCCACCGCTGCGACCTCGTCGCGGATCGCGCCGATTCCGCGCGCTTGGTAAAGCGCTCCCGCACCCTTCGGGATGACGAAGGCGCATTGCCAGTAGGTGCCCCGGTCGATCATCACGAGCACCTTCCCGCGCTCGACATTACCGCGCAGACCGCCCTCTCCGCGCGGCCGGCCCGAAACGCCGTCCTTCTTGCCGATGCGAAACCAGAACGCGTCCATCGGCGAACCCAGGTCTTTGAGCGGCAACATCGTGCGGACAAGCGACGTCCGCCCGTCGGCGGCGATGGTCAACGGCGCGCGAAGCTCACGGCCGTCTTGGAGGCGGACTCCGACGATCACGCCCCGCTCATCGAGGAATCCGGTGACCGGAGTGGACATGTCGAGATGGAAACCCGGGTAGGCCCTGGCTTCCTCGCGAACGAAATCGAGGAAATCCCACTGCGGCATCATCGCAATGTACGGCGCTGGAGTGTCGAGATGGGCAAGATCGCCGATTGCCCAATCGCGGCCGGCAATCCGGAGCTCGGCCGTATTTATTTCGTCGTGCGGTCGCTTCAGGAACCGCTGGAGCATCCCGAGCTGGGCGAGGATTTCCATCGTCGACGGATGGACCGTGTCGCCGCGGAAATCGCGGAAGAAGTCGGCATGCTTTTCGAGCACCCTGACGGTACAGCCGGCGCGCGCGAACAACAGTCCGGCCATCATTCCCGCCGGTCCGCCGCCGACGATGATGAGGTCGAGGTCTGACGTCATGACGTCGCCTCTACCGCCCTTCCTCCGAAAAGGGCAGAAGGAAGCATGGAAGGAGAGTTTTCGACTTCGGGCTTCAGCGACGCGCTGGTGATCCTCGGCGCCGCCGGGATCGTCATTCCCGCTTTCGCGCGCCTCAAGATCTCGCCGGTCATCGGTTTCATCATCGTCGGGATGATCGTCGGGCCGTTCGGCCTCGGCGCGCTGGCCGCGCGGCAAGCGTGGCTCAATTACGTGACCATCTCGAACGCCGACCGCATCGAGCCCTTCGCCGAGCTCGGGATCGTCCTCCTGTTGTTCTCGGTCGGGCTCGAGCTGTCGTTCCGCCGCTTATTGTCGATGCGCCGGCTGGTGTTCGGGGTCGGTGCGGCCGAACTGGCCGGCTGCGCGCTGATTATCGGCGGCGGCCTCTACGCCATGGGCCACAGCACGTCCGCGGCGATCGCGCTCGGCCTTGCGCTGGCACTGTCGTCGACCGCGATCGTCATTCCGCTCGTCGGCACGCATAGCCCGGTCGGACGCTCGGCGCTGGCGATGCTGCTGTTCGAGGATCTGGCGCTGGTTCCGATCGTGTTCGCGCTCGGGGCGATGGCGCCGTACGCCAGCGGCAATTTCGGCTCGCTCATGGGAACGATGGCCATCGGCGGACTCACCGCGATCGCGATGCTGCTCCTTGGCCGGCTGCTGGTCCCGCCCTTGTTCGCCCAGGCGGCGCGGACCAAGAGCCCGGAACTGTTCCTGTCGGCCAGCCTGCTGGTGGTGATTGTCGCCAGCCTGGTGACCTCGGCGGTCGGGTTCTCGGCGGTGCTCGGCGCGCTGATCGCCGGGATGGTCATCGCCGAGACCGACTATCGCGGCGAGGTCGAGGTGATCACCGCGCCCTTCCGCGGCCTCGGGCTCGGCATTTTCCTGATCACCGTCGGCATGAGCGTCGACGTCGGCCAGCTGCTCGCCGGCTGGCAGGCCATCGCCATTGCCTTGCTGGCGGTGCTCGCGGTCAAGGCCCTGGTGACTGCCGTTCTCCTGCGGCTCGACGGAGCGCGCGTCGCGGTCGCCGCCGAGACCGGAGTGCTGATGGCCTCGCCGTCGGAAACGACGCTGATCGTTCTTGCCTCGGCCGCCGCGGCGCAACTGATCACGCCCGAGACCGCCGCCTTCTGGCAGGTCGTGACCGCGCTGGGCCTCACCGTCACTCCGCTGCTGGCGAAGCTGGGCAGCGCGGCGGGCCGGCGGTTCGCGGGCAAGGCGATGAGCGACCAGATGGACGCCACCCTCGACAAGGCCGAGCCGGGCCAGGTCGTGATCCTCGGCTTCGGCCGGGTCGGCCGGATGGTCGCCGACATGCTCGAGAGCCATGGCAAGGACTATCTCGCGATCGACAGCGACGTCGACGGCGTCGCCGCATCGCGGAAAGAGGGTTACGACGTCCTGTACGGCGACGTTTCGCGTCCCGGGCTGATCGAGCAATTGCGCGAGCGCCAGCCCAGCGCCTTCATCCTGACCATGGACAATCCCGTGCTTGCGGGCCGCCTTGCGCGCAACCTCCGCGGTGCTTTCCCCGACCTGCCGATCGTTGCCCGCGCCCGCGACACCGCCCACGCCGCCGAACTGTACAGGGCCGGAGCAAGCGACGCGGTGCCCGAAACGCTCGAAGCCTCGCTCCAGCTGGCCGAAGCCGCGCTGGTCGACCTCGGCGTGGCGATGGGCCCGGTGATCGCCTCGATCCACGAGAAGCGCGACGAGCTGCGCGCCGAGATCAAGGCCGAAGCGGAGATGGCAGAAGCGCCGCGGCTCGGCGGGCGAAGGCTAAGGGATGCTCAGCCTAGCGTGCAGAACGCAAACCCTCGTTCGTCCTGAGCGAAGTCGAAGGGCGCTACTGAAGCTGTTGTGCCAGACGCCCTTCGACTTCGCGCTTCGCGCTGCGCTCAGGACGAACGAATATGTCACGCAGCGACCTTTTCCAGCGCGCTTCTAACCGCGTCGAGCGCGTCCTGTGCCTTGGACCCGTCCGGCCCTCCGCCCTGGGCCATGTCGGGGCGGCCGCCGCCGCCCTGCCCGCCCAACGCCGCGACCGCGGCCTTGACCAGATCGACCGCGCTGACCTGATTGGCGAGGTCGTCGGTGACACCCACAGCGACGCTGGCGCGGCCGTCGTTGACCGCGACCAAGGCGGCAACGCCCGAACCGACGCGCTGCTTCATCGTGTCAACGGTCGAGCGCAAGTCCTTGGGATCGAGGCCTTCAACGATTTCACCGACGAAGGCATGGCCGCCCACCTGCTCGGGCCCGGGCACATCGGATTTGGCTGCTCCGCCGCCCATCGCCAGCGCCTTCTTCGCGTCGGCCAGCTCGCGCTCGAGCCGTTTGCGCTCCTCGACCAGGGCCGCGACCCGCGCAGGCACCTCGTCGGGCGCGCTCTTGAGCGCCGCCGCCGCCTCGCGCAGCCGGGAGTCCCGCTCGTTCAGCCACAGGCGCGCCGCCTCGCCGGTCAGCGCCTCGATCCGCCGCACGCCCGAGGACACCGCGCTCTCGGAGACGATCTTGAGCAATTGAATGTCGCCCAGCGCGCGGACGTGGGTGCCGCCGCACAGCTCGACCGAATAATCGCCGTCGTTCGTCTGTCCCATCGAAAGCACCCGGACCTCGTCGCCGTACTTCTCACCGAACAAAGCCATCGCGCCCGCGGAAATCGCCTCGTCCGGGGTCATCAGCCGCGTCGTCACCGGTTCGTTCGAGCGGATCTGCGCGTTCACGTCGGCCTCGACCGCCTCGATCTCCTCTCGCGAAAGCGCCTTGGGGTGCGAGAAATCGAACCGGAAATGGTCCGGCGCGACCAGGCTGCCCTTCTGCGTGACGTGATCGCCGAGCCGATGGCGCAGCGCCGCGTGCAGCAGATGCGTCGCGCTGTGGTTGGCGCGGACGCGGTTGCGGCGCTCGGCATCCACAATCTGATGCACCGTTTCGCCCACAGTCAGCTCGCCTTTGACGACCTTCGTCTTCAGCACGTGGAGCTTGCCCAGCGGCTTCGACGTATCCTCAACCACGCCCTCGAAACTCTTGAGGGTAGTCAGTTTTCCTGTGTCGCCGATCTGCCCACCGCTCTCGCCGTAGAAAGGCGTCTGGTTGAGCAGGACCTCGACCGTCTCGCCGACTTCGGCGTTCTCGACCCGCGCGCCGTCCTTGACGATCGCCAGGACCATGCCCTCGCCTTCATCGCCCGAGTAACCGGTGAACTCGGTGCTTCCGAACTCCTCGGCGAGGTCGAACCACAGATCGTCCGACGCCTTCGAGCCCGAGCCCTTCCACGCCGCCCGCGCCGCCGCTTTCTGCACCGCCATCGCGGTGTCGAAGCCGGCACGGTCGACTGCAAGCCCGCGCGCGCGCAGTGCGTCCTCCGTCAGATCGTAGGGAAAGCCGAAGGTGTCATAGAGCTTGAACGCGGTTTCGCCCGCGAGCGTACCGCCCTGCGCCAAATCCGCGGTCGCCTCGTCGAGCAGCTTCAGGCCCGTCGCGAGCGTCTGGCGGAAGCGCACCTCCTCCTGCTGCAGAGTCGCCTCGATCAGCGGCTGTGCGCGGACCAGCTCGGGGTAGGCCGCGCCCATCTCGGCGACCAGCGCCGGCACCAGCCGCCACATCAGCGGCTCTTTCGCGCCGAGGATGTGGGCGTGGCGCATGGCGCGGCGCATGATACGGCGCAGGACATAGCCCCTGCCCTCGTTGGCCGGCAGCACGCCGTCGGCGACGAGGAAGCCGCTGGCCCGCAGGTGGTCGGCGATCACCCGGTGACTCGCCTTGTTGTCGCCCTCGGCCGTGGTCCGGGTCAGCTCCTCGCTTTCCCCAATCAGCGCCCTGAAAACGTCGGTTTCGTAATTGTCGTGGACGCCCTGGAGCACCGCGGCGATCCGCTCGAGCCCCATTCCCGTGTCGATGCTCTTCTTGGGCAGCTCGGAGACGATTTCGCCCGCCGCCTGCTCATATTGCATGAACACCAGGTTCCAGATCTCGACGAAGCGGTCGCCGTCCTCGTCCGGGCTGCCCGGCGGTCCGCCCGGGAGATGATCGCCATGGTCGTAGAAGATTTCCGAGCAGGGACCCGCAGGGCCGTCGTCGCCCATCGACCAGAAATTGTCCTTGGTCGGGATACGGATGATGCGGCTTTCGGGGAGGCCCGTGATGCGCTTCCACAGGTCGAAAGCTTCGTCGTCGGTGTGATAGACCGTAGCTGTCAGCCGGTCCGGGCTAAGCCCCCATTCCCTGGTCAGCAGGTTCCACGCCAACTCGATCGCGCGGTCCTTGAAATAATCCCCGAACGAGAAATTGCCGAGCATTTCGAAGAAGGTGTGGTGGCGCGCGGTGTAGCCGACATTGTCGAGGTCGTTGTGCTTGCCCCCGGCGCGGACGCATTTCTGCGAGCTGGCGGCGGTCTTGTATGGCCGCGTTTCGAGCCCGGTGAAGACGTTCTTGAACGGCACCATGCCGGCATTGACGAACATCAACGTCGGGTCGTTGTGCGGGACCAAAGGCGCGGATGGCACTCGCGCGTGGCCGTTCTTCTCGAAAAACTCGAGGAAGCCGCGCCGGATGTCGTTGGTCGAGGTCATCGTGAAGCCGATGTAAATGCCCTGCTGCACTGCGGCAAGGAGCGGCTCCACCTTGGGCCTTTGCAGCAGCGTCGGCACGCGGCTAAGCGGCCCGGATGGCCAAGGGCTCACCAATCCCACGCTACAGGCGACGGCACAAACGCTCGTGGCCTCGGCGGATTCTCGGCTGGATCGTCAAGCTGGTCGTCGCCTTCTTCGCGATCACGATCCTGTGGGTGCTCGTCTATCGCTTCGTCCCGCCGCCAATCACGCTCACCATGCTCGGCGATGTCTTCGCCGGCCAGGGGCTCGACAAGGACTGGATGCCGATTTCGCAAATCGACCGCGACATGGTTCGCGCCGCGATCGCCGCCGAGGACAGCAAGTTCTGTCAGCACAACGGTTTCGATTTCGAGGCGATCGAGGATGCGATGAAGCGCAACGCCAGCGGAGGGCGCATACGCGGCGGTTCGACGATCAGCCAGCAGACGGCCAAGACCACCTTCCTGTGGAACGGCGGCGGCTATGCGCGAAAGGGCGTCGAGGCCTGGTTCACCTTCCTGACCGAGCATCTGTGGGGCAAGCGCCGGATCATGGAGGTCTATCTCAACACTGCCGAGACCGGCATCGGCACCTATGGCGTCAATGCGGCCTCCCAGCGCTACTTCGGCCATGATGCGAGCGCGATGAGCCCCACCGAAGCGGCGCGGATCGCCGCGGTGCTGCCTCTGCCCAAGAAGCGCGGCGCGACCGCGCCCAAGGGCTTCACCCGCCGCTACGGCAACACCATCGCGGCGCGGATCGGCGTGGTCGGCCGCGACGGGCTCGATGGCTGTGTCTACAAAGGCACGACCGCTCCGGTGAACAAGGCGCCGCCAAGGGTGACGGCCAAGCCGCGGCCGCTGCCCGGCGAGGAATATGAGACCAGCCAGCCGCTCCCGCCGATCGAGAACGCGGTCAGTGAGACTCCGCCGGCGACGAGCGAGCCGGTGGCGAACGAATCCGTGCCGACCGTCAACGAACCGGCGGCCGAGCCCACTCCCGCAGCTGAACCGCCTCCGCCGCCATCGAACGGCGTTTAGCCGACCAGCGCCAGCTTCGGCGGTTCCTGAGCGCTGAGCTCGACGCTGCCCTCGCCGGTGATCCGCTCGATCCGCGCCGCGACTTCGGCATCGAGCGAATAGTCCCGGCCGGCGACGATCAGGGCCTCGCGTCCGCCTGCGATCGGGACCACCAGGCGAACGATACCGCTCCCCGAGCGCGAAGCCGACAATTCCCGTGCGACAAGCTCGACGGCGCTCATGTCGGCGACCCGAACGATCAACTGCAGCCGCGTGGCCTTGGCCAGGCCCTCGAGCGGCTGGAACCGCTTGACCGTCACTCGCGGGGCGTCGTCCCCGGCGCGCCGGTCGAGCTCGACCGTCAGCAGCCCGCAGCCGCCGCTTTTCGCCGCCGCCTCGAGCGCTGCGCAGGGCGCGTCATCGAATGCGGTTGCAATGAACTGGCCCGAGGGGTCGCTGAGAGGTCGCCAACATGTAACGGCGTCCGCGGGCCGAGGTCCGCCAGCGGGTTTCCTCGACCAGCGCCGCCATGGTCGCGCCCGCCCGCTCACCCTCGCCGATCCGGATTTCGGCGAGCTCGCTGAACCGCTTGACGTTGTGCGCGGCGAGCAAGTGGCTCTGCGCCTCGACCGGGTGGGCCGAGTAATAGAAACCGAAGGCGTCGTATTCGGCGGCCATCCGCTGGGCCAGCGTCCAGGAGACGTCGCGCGGCAAGCGGATCGGCGCGGCCCCGGATGATCCGCCACCGAACAGGGCCGCCTGGCCGCTGGTCCTTTGGTCGAACGCGCTCGCGGCATGGGCGAGGATCGTCTCGGCCCCGGCGAACACTGCCGGCCGGTCGGGCTTGATGCTGTCGAACGCTCCGGCCGCGGCGAGACTTTCGAGTTGGCGGCGGTTGAGCAGCCTTGGGTCGACGCGGGCGGCGAAATCCTCGAGGCTGCTAAACGGCCCTCCCCGTTCGCGCTCGGCAACCAGCGCCTCCATGGCCTTTTCGCCGACGCCCTTGAGCGCCCCGAGAGCGTACCGGACAGCTCCGTTCTCGACCGTGAAATGCGCGTGGCTGGCGTTGATGTCGGGCGGCAGGCACTCGACCCCGCCGCGGCGAATGTCCTCGACGAACAACGCCAGCTTGTCGGTCTGGGCGAGGTCGAAGCTCATCGAAGCGGCATAGAATTCGGCGCGGTGGTGAGCCTTGAGCCAGGCGGTCTGGTAGGCGATCAGCGCGTAACCCGCCGCGTGACTCTTGTTGAAGCCGTAGCCGGCGAACTTGTCGATCAAGTCGAACAGCTCGTTGGCCTTGGTGGCGGGGATCTGATTGTGGGCCATGCAGCCCTCGACGAAGGTCGCGCGCTGCGCGTCCATCTCGGACTTGATTTTCTTGCCCATCGCGCGGCGCAGCAGGTCCGCCTGGCCCAGCGTGTAGCCGGCGAGCAGCTGCGCCGCCTGCATCACCTGCTCCTGATAGACGAAGATGCCGTAGGTTTCGGCGAGGATGCCTTCGAGCAAGGGATGCGGATAGACGATCGGCGCGCGGCCGTTCTTCCGGTCGCCGAACATCCCGATATTGTCCATCGGCCCGGGGCGGTAGAGCGCGACCAGCGCGATGATGTCGCCGAAGCCTGTCGGACGAACCGAGGCGAGCGTTCGCCGCATTCCTTCGGATTCGAGCTGGAATATGCCTACTGCGTCGCCGCGCTGGAGCAGCTCGTAGACCGCCGGATCGTCCCACGGCAGCGCGTCCAAATCGACCTCGATCCCCTGCTCGGCGAGCAGGCGGCGGCCTTCCTTCAGCACCGACAAGGTCTTGAGCCCGAGGAAGTCGAACTTCACCAGCCCCGCCGCCTCGACATATTTCATGTCGAACTGGGTCACCGGCATGTCCGAGCGCGGATCGCGGTAGAGCGGCACCAGCTCGTCGAGCGGGCGATCGCCGATGACCACGCCCGCGGCATGGGTCGAGGCGTGGCGCGGCAGGCCCTCGAGCTTCATCGCCAGATCGAACAGGCGCCGCACATCGGCGTCCCCGTCATATTCGGCCTTGAGCTCGGACACGCCGTTAAGGGCGCGCTTGAGATCCCAGGGCTCGGTCGGATGGTTGGGGATCAGCTTGGCCAGGCGGTCGACTTGGCCGTAGCTCATCTGCAGCACGCGTCCGGTATCCTTGAGGACGGCCCGCGCTTTCAGCCGGCCGAAGGTGATGATCTGGGCGACGCGGTCGCGGCCGTATTTGCCCTGGACGTAGCGGATCACCTCGTCGCGATGGGTTTCGCAAAAATCGATGTCGAAATCGGGCATCGACACCCGCTCGGGGTTGAGCATGCGCTCGAACAGCAGGCCCAGCGGGATCGGATCGAGGTCGGTGATGGTGAGCGCCCAGGCGACGAGCGAGCCCGCGCCCGATCCGCGGCCCGGCCCGACCGGGATGTCGTTGGCCTTGGCCCATTTGATGAAGTCGGCGACGATCAGGAAATAGCCTGCAAAACCCATGCCGGTGATGACGTCGAGCTCGAACTCGAGCCGTTCGCGATAGGCAGGTTGATCGTCGGCGGCCCGGCCCCCGAGCCGCTCCTCGAGCCCCGCACGAGCGTCCCTTCGCAGTTGCTCGTCCTCGTCGTCGCTGAGGCGCGGCAGGATCGGCTTGCGCTGCGGCGCCGCCACCGCGCTGCGCCTTGCGATCACGGCGGTGTTAGCGATTGCCTCGGGCAAGTCGGCGAACGCTTCCGCGATCGCCGCGCCGTCCTTGAGCCACGCTTCGGACGATGAGGTCACGCGCTGGGCGGTTTCGACATATTCCGAGTTGGCGATGCACAGCATCGCGTCGTGAGCGGCATGGAAAGTGGGGTCGGCATAAGCCGCGGGATTGGTCGCAACGAGCGGCAAGTCGTGCGCGTAAGCCAGCTCGATCAAGGCATTCTCGGCGGCCTCCTCGACCGGATCGTCGCGCCGGACGATCTCGATGTAGAGGCGGTCCGGGAACAGGGCCTTGAGCCGTTCAAGATAGGCTTCCGCCTCGCCCCGCTGGGCATCGGCGAGCAGCCGCGCGAGCGCGCCCTCTGAGCCGGCGGTAAGTGCGATCAGGCCTTCGCTGAGGCCCTCGAGCAAAGTGAATTCGATGTGCGGTTCCTGTTCGAGCGGGCGGTCGAGATGGGCCGCCGACACCAGCTTGCACAGGTTCGAATAACCCTCATCGTCCTTGGCCAGAAGCACCAACCAGTCGATGATCGAGCTGCCGCCGACGTCGCGGGGTCGGGCGAGCGCGAGCATCGCGCCTACGATCGGCTGGACTCCCTTTGCGATGCAGGCGTCGCTGAACGGCATGGCGCCATAGAGGCCGTTGCGGTCGGTGAGTGCGATCGCCGGAAAACCCAGCGCCGCTGCGCGTTCGGCGATGGTCTTGGGCTCCATCGCGCCTTCGAGCATGGTGAAGGACGACAGGACCCGAAGCGGAACGAAGGGCTGATTCACCCCTCGAATATGAGGGGCTTGGCGACCGGTTGAAAGCTCCGCCGTTTACTTATCCACGACTTATCGCGGCGGCTGCCAGCGGCCTTCCATAATGTCGCGGATCTCCCGCATCCGGCCGGTGTAGGCGTCGGCGATGCACGAGCGGCTGGGGCAGCGGTCGCGATAGGCGAGGAAGCGGTCGCGGGTCGATTGCAGCAGCGCGCGCCGCGCCGGCGTGGCAACCGCGAGCGAGCGCCGGTACTGGGCGACCATGTTGACGTCGAGCGCGGCGATGCCGCTGTCCTGGCAAACCGCGATCTCTCCCCGGGTCCGGGCATTCGCGCAGTCGAAGCTCGGACGGCCGGATGGGGTCGGTGGCGGCGGCGGAGTTGCCGAACCCTCCGGCACCGGCGCGAGAGGATCGACCGGCGCGAGGGCATTCGACCCGATTGGCGCAGACGGCTGCGGCGCTGGGGCAGTCCGCGCCAGCGTTGCGAGCGGCGCGACGATCGCATCGGCATTCTTCAGCAGCACGACGTCGCCGCTGCCGTCGGCGGCTCTCTGGATGGTGTAGTCGACATCGGCCATCAGAGTGCGGCGACCGCCGACCACCGCGACTCCGGGCGGCAGGTCGAGCGACAGCGAGCCCGAACAATTGATCGCCCTGGTGTTGCTGTCCTCGCTCTCGAGCACCGGATTTTCCATTCGCACGACGGCCGCCGCGGCAAGCCTGTCATAGGCTGCCTGGTCGCTCCCACGGAGCTCGGCGGCGCGGCGGAACAGGTCGCGCTTGATCATGTCGTAGGTCGCGGCAGCGGCGCAGCGTTTCGCCGGGTCGGCCGCCGGCGCCACTTGGACAAGCTCGTTGTCCGTCAACCGATCCTGGTTGGGATTCCGATTGGTCGCGAAGAAGGCGATCACGAGGATGAGGATCGCCACTCCGCCGAGCAGCGCGATCAGGGTCGGATTGACCTTCGACGGCGGCTTCGGAGGACCGCGCTCGGTCATTCGAGCCGCCCCTCGTGAAGACGCAGGACCCGGTCCATCTTGGCGGCGATCCGCTCATTGTGGGTCGCGACGAGGGCGGCGCAGCCCTCCCCGCGCACGAGCTTCAGGAACTCCGCGAAGACGATGTCGGCGGTATGCTCGTCGAGGTTGCCGGTGGGCTCGTCGGCCAGCACCAGCGGCGGCTTGTTGGCCAGCGCACGGGCAACGGCGACGCGCTGCTGCTCGCCGCCCGAGAGCTTCGACGGGCGATGGTCGAGCCGCTCGGCGAGCCCGAGCGTTCCGAGCAACTGCTTGGCGCGCTCGCGCGCGGCATCGGGCTCGGCGTCCCGCACCAATTGGGGAAGGATCACGTTTTCGAGCGCGGTGAACTCGGGCAGCAGGTGATGGAATTGGTAGACGAAGCCGAGCAACTCGCGCCGCAGGCGGGTGCGGCCCTCGTCGTCGAGCCTGGACGCTTCTTCCCCGTGGAGCCGAATCGACCCCTTGAACCCGCCTTCGAGCAACCCGACGGCCTGGAGAAGGGTCGACTTGCCCGACCCCGACGGGCCGAGCAAAGCGACGATCTCGCCGGGCGCGACCGCTAGGTCGACCCCCCGCAGCACCTCGATCGTAACGTCGCCCTGCGTGAAGCTGCGCTCGAGGCCCCTGGTGACGAGAATCGGCGTCGCGCCCTCATTCATAGCGCAGCACCTGCACCGGGTCGGTGCTCGCCGCTTTGTACGCCGGATAGAGCGTCGCCAGGAACGAGAGCACAAGGGCGGTAAGGACGATCACCGTGACCTCGATCGGGTCGGTCTTGGACGGCAGATCGGTGAGGAATCGGACCGAAGGGTCCCACAAGTTCTGACCGGTCAGGTTCTGGATCGCGTCGACCACGCCTTGGCGGAAGAAGAGAAAGATCGCGCCGAGGACAATCCCGAGCAGGATTCCGAGCGAGCCGATCGTCACTCCGACGGTGACGAACACCTTCATCATCCCGCGCCGGCTCGCGCCCATGGTCCTGAGGATTGCGATGTCGCGGGTCTTGGCGCGCACGAGCATGATCAGCGAGGACAGGATGTTGAACACGGCGACGAGTACGATCAGCGACAGGACCACGAACATCGCGACCCGCTCGACCTCGAGCGCCTCGAACAAGGCCGAGTTCATCTGCCGCCAGTCGACGACCACCCCGTGGCCGCGGAGCACCGGCGCAAGCGGCGCGAGGATCTGTTGGACGCGGTCGGGGTTGGTGGTCTGGATCTCGACGTTCCCGACCTGGTCGCCCATCATCAGGAGCGCTTGGGCGTCCTGCATCGGCATGATCACGAATGCCTTGTCATAATCGTAGATGCCGACCTCGAACACGGCCCCAACGGTATAAGTGACGATCCTCGGCACCGTGCCGACCACCGTCGAGCGGCCTTCGGGACTGATCAAGCTGATCTCGGTTCCCGGATAGGCGCCAAGCGCCTCGGCCAGCCGCGATCCGATCGCCACCTTGTTGCTGCCCGGAACGATGGTCTTGAAGTCACCGGCGGTGACGTTCCCTGTAATCGTCTTGTTGGAAAGAATGTCGGAAACTCGCATTCCGCGTACCATCACGCCTTCGACCCGCCCGTTGGCCGAGGCCATCAAGGGCTGCTCGATCAGCGGCGTGGCCGACGTCACTCCGGGCGTATTCCTGGCCGCGACCGCGATCTGCTGCCAATTCGACAGGCGTCCCTCATAACCCTGGATGACCGCGTGGCCGTTCAAGCCGACGATCTTGTCGAACAGTTCGGCGCGAAAGCCGTTCATGACGCTCATTACGATGATCAGGGCCGCGACCCCGAGCGCCACCGCGACCAGGCTGATTGCCGCGACCAGGAAAATGAACCCCTCGCCCTTGCCAGGCAGGAGATAGCGGCGGGCGAGCATGCGCTCGGCGCGGTTGAGGATCATGCGGTAAGTCTCGCCAATGCGCTTTCGATGCTGAGCTCCTCGCGCTCGCCGGTTGAACGGCGCTTTAACTCGACCATGCCCGAAGCGATTCCGCGCGGGCCGGCGATCAGCTGCCACGGCAGCCCGATCAGGTCCATCGAAGCGAGCTTGGCACCGCCGCGCTCGTCGCGATCGTCATAGAGGGTTTCGACCCCGGCGGCGTTGAGGTCGGCGTAGATCCGGTCGGCGGCAGTCGCGGTAGCTTCGTCGTCGGCGCGCATCGTGACCAGCCCGACCCGCCACGGCGCGACCGCTTCGGGCCAGACGATGCCGGCGTCGTCATGGCTCGCCTCGATAATCGCCCCGACCAGCCGCGACACGCCGACGCCATAGCTGCCCATCATCGGGGTCACCATCGAACCGTCCGCGCCCGACACCTTGAGCCCCATTGCCGCCGAATATTTGTCGCCGAAATAAAAGATGTGGCCGACTTCTATCCCGCGGCCGGTGCGGCGCTTGTCCTCGACGACCGAGCTCCAGCGCGCTTCATCATGGGTTTCGTCGGTCGCGGCGTAGGTCGCGTTAACGCGGTCGAACAGCGCCTGGAGTCCGGCCGCGTCATCGTAGCGAAGGTCGGACTGCTGCCAGTCGAACTCGTCATAGGCCGCGTCGTAGAACACTTCGCTCTCGCCGGTCGGGGCGAGGACGATGAACTCGTGGGAAAGGTCGCCGCCGATCGGACCCGAGGCCGCCTTCATCGGCACCGCCTGGATGCCCATCCGCTGAAAGGTGCGCAGATAAGCCAGCATTTGCGTGTAATAGCTGTTGCGTGCGCCGGCCTCGTCGAGGTCGAAGCTGTAGGCGTCCTTCATCAGAAACTCGCGCCCGCGCATCACCCCGAAGCGCGGCCTGACCTCGTCGCGGAACTTCCACTGGATGTGGTAAAGCGTGCGCGGCAGGTCGCGGTAGCTCTTCATCTCGTCGCGGACGATCGCGGTCAGCATCTCCTCGTTGGTCGGGCCGTAGAGCATCTCGCGCTCGTGACGGTCCTTAATCCGCAGCATTTCAGGGCCATAGGCGTCGTACCGTCCGCTCTCGCGCCACAGCTCGGCCGGCTGGAGCGTCGGCATCAGCATTTCCTGCGCGCCGGCCCGGTCCTGCTCCTCGCGGACGATCTGCTCGATTTTCTTGAGCACTCGAAAGCCGAGCGGAAGCCAGGCGTAGATACCGGCCGCGGTCTGGCGTACGAGCCCGGCGCGGAGCATCAATTTGTGGCTCACGATCTGGGCGTCGGCCGGACTTTCCTTGAGGACGGGCAGGAAGGCTCTGGACCAGCGCATGGCGCCGCGCTCTACGGGGCCACTCTACGGCTGGCAACCGCGGGGCGATGTGGCTGGTGCGCCACAGGCTGTGACAAAAGCCGTCAACTCCCACTTACTCACGTGACACCAGCCCCAAGCGGGCATAGCGTCCCGCCTCGTTCCGAACGAACAGGCTCCTGGGTCGAGGTTCGGAGCGCGGTGAAGCTACTGGGGAGTATCGCCGCGACATCGTCCAAGGGGGCTGACGAGCAATCGTCACGCAAGGCGCCCGGATCGCTAGCCGATCCGGGCGTTTGCTTTGCCAGCCTTGCGCGCAGTCTGTAAGGAACAGGACCGCTGGCTGTGTGTTGGCCATGCAGCGCAACGTGAACAGCGCAAGGGAGGATGGCCATGCGAAAGCGCGTGATGCTCACTTTGCTCCTCGTGATGGCGGCGACCGGTCCGGCGTCGGCCCAGGACCAGTCACGAGGCGGCGTCCGTACCGAGACCCAGGACCGCTTGATGCAGCAGGGTGACCTTAATGACGTGGTGTGGAACGTGATCGGCCTGTTCGGGCTATTGGGCCTGCTCGGACTTCGCCGCCCGCATTCCGAGGACAGTTATCATCCGGCTCCGCTCGAATAGCCGGCAAGAACAGGAGGGACACCAATGCGCTATTCCCTGATGCTGGCAGCTGCGCTGATCGCTGCGAGCCCGGCGCTCGCCCAAAACAACGCAGCGGCGCCGGCGAATACAGCTGAAAACACGATGACGACGACCGACGTCAATGCCACCACGACGACCGAGGGCAATGTTGCGGCGCCCGCCGAAACGACCACGGCGCCGGTGACGACCGAAACGACCACCACGAGCACCACTCAGCAGGGTGAAAAGAAAATCCCCTGGGGCGTGATCGGGCTGGTTGGACTCATCGGCTTGCTGGGACTGCGGCGGCGGACCTAGCGCGCTTGCGCGCTTTGCCTGCTAAAGCGCGCCGATGACCAGCGACGACAGGAAGCCGCATACGACCGTCGTCGACGGCGGCCGGCGCAAGGAATGGCGCCGGCGCCTGGTCAATCCCCCGGTCGAGCGCGCGTCCACCATCCTATTCGACAGCGTTGCCCAGATGAAGGGCAGCAAGCCCGCGCTCGGCGAATATCGTTACGGCCTGCAGGGGACCGCCACCCATTGGGCGCTGTCGGAAGCGCTGACCCTGCTCGAGCCGGGTGCCGCAGGAACCGCGCTCTATTCCTCGGGCCTGGCCGCGGTGACCGCCGCGCTGACCGCGGTGTTGTCGGCCGGGGACGAGCTGCTCGTATCGGACGCCGCTTACGGGCCCACCCGCAAATATTGCGACACGATCCTCAAGCGGTTCGGCGTAGCCACGACCTATTACGACCCGCTCGTCGGCGCTGGCATCGGCGAGCTGTTCAGCGAGAAGATGCGCGCAATCCTGCTCGAAAGCCCGGGCAGCCTGACCATGGAGGTCCAGGATGTTCCGGCGATCTGCGCGGCCGCTCGCGAGCGCGGAATCGTCACTCTGCTCGACAATACCTGGGCGACGCCCTTGCTGTTCCCGGCGATCGCCGCCGGTGTCGACATCAGCATCCTCGCGATCAGCAAATATGTCGGCGGCCATTCCGACGTGATCATCGGCGCGGCGAGCGCGACCGCTGAACATTTCCCGCCGCTGCAGAAGACCAGCTGGGACATCGGCCACGCCGTCTCGCCCGACGACGCCTGGCTCGCTTCGAGGGGGCTAAGGACTCTGGCGGTCCGCTTGAAGCAGCACGAAGCGTCCGCGCTCAAAGTCGCCGAGTGGCTCAAACAGCAGCCCGGCGTCGGCCAGGTGCTTCATCCGGCGTTGCCCGATTGCCCGGGGCACGAGACTTGGAAGCGCGATTTCAAGGGCTCGTCCGGCCTGTTCTCGTTCGAGCTGGCCGGAGTAGACGACGCTGCCCGCGCGGCCTTCGTCGACAGCCTCACGATGTTCGGCATCGGCTACAGCTGGGGCGGCTTCGAAAGCCTCGCCATCCCGGTCGATCCCTACCGCACTGCTTCGAAACCGCCGGCAAAGAGCCTCGTCAGGCTGCATATCGGCCTCGAGGACCCCGACGACCTTATCGAGGATCTCGCCGCCGCTCTGGCGAAATTGTGATTACCGCGTCCGAGCAGCAGGCGCTCTAAGCTATCGCAATCTGAGACCGATCCACAACGTGCGCGGCGTCGCGCGCTCGATCGAGCCGTCGCCGTTGATCGCCGGCCATCACCAGCGTGTTGGTGATGTTCTCGCCGCGCGCGACGAGCTGCAGCCGGCGCGTCAAGCGGCCACGAAGCGAAAGCGTCGAGCGTCGTCGCGCCCTTCAAGCGTTCGCGAGTTGAGGTCGTCCTCGAATTGCGCGCCGACGCGGCGCAGGACCGAGCTGCGCGCCCCTTGCCGCCCCGCTCCCAGCCCGCCGCCAGCGTCGCCGCGAATTTGGGCGTTTGCGCCGGCCGCAGCCCGTCGAGGAAGGCTGCCGCGCCGCTCGCCTCGCATGCGCGCGTGGGTCAGGCTCGCCCCGGCGCGCACCGACCACGGCCCGCGCGTCCATTCGCGCCGAAGCCTCGATCCCGCGCACCTTCACCGCATCGACATTCTGCCGCTGGCGGAAGGTGCCGCCCGCGGCGACGAAGCCGACGCCGGGAAACATGCCCGGCCCCTGCCCCAGGTCACGTTGGCGATCGCGTCCTTGAGCCGGTTGACGAAGCCGGTCAGCGACAGGCGCACGTCGCCGTGCGCATATTCGACGCCCGCCTCGGCGCCGGCGAGCCGCTCGGGATCGAGCTCGGGATTGGCGGCGGTCGCGTCGAGCCCGGCGCGGAACGGCCGGAACAGCTCGTTGAGCGTCGGCATCCGCCAGCCGAGATAGGCCGCCGAGCGCAGGCTGAAGCCGCCGCCGATCGGCGCCAGCACGCCGCCGCGCGCGGTCGGCAGCCAGCCGTCGCGCTTGCCGTCATGCTCGTCGCGGAGCACCGCGCCGGTCGCGATGACTCTGCTCGAACAAATGCCCGTCGCTGACCTGCCAATGGTCGAGCCGCGCGCCGCCGGTCAGCGTCGACCCGGCCGAGCTCCGCCGTCGCTTCGGCGAACGCGCCGCTGGTCCAGGTCTCGCCGCCCGCCAACCGCCGCCGCGTCGGCTCGCCGGCGACATAGGTGAACAGCTCGCGCGATTTCGCCGTCGGTCCGCCGGGCATCGGCGCCGAGCCGCAGCTCGATCCCGCGCGGCATCGGCGGCCGCACCTCGACGCTCCCGCCGAGCCCGTGCGACGGCACCGAATCCTGCAGCGACACGCGCGTCGCCATCAGCCGCCCCGGGCTGACGCTGGCGAAGCTGCTCCTGAGGTTGCGCCACTGCCAATAGCCGAGCGCGCTCCACTGCCAGCTGCCGCGGCCGACCAGCCGCAGCGAGGCGTCGGCGCCGTTGGTGCGGTTCGTGCTGAAATCGGTGCCGCGCGTGCGCCAGTCGTGGAAGCCGGCGAGACTCGCCTGGAGCTCGGTCGCAGCCGCCGATCGGCGCGACCCAGCGCGCGCGGCCGCTCCACTCGCGATAGGGCGCGCGCTCGTCGGCAGGCCCGCGCGTGCCTTCCGTGATCGGCACGAAGCCGTCGCCGCGCTCGCCGCTGCCCGACAGGCTGAGGACGCCGCCTGCCGGCGACGACGCCGACCCGCCCGCGCGCCTCGAGCGAATCCCGGCTGCCGCCGTCGATCTCGCCCGACACGCCGGCGTCGGCGCGGCTCGTCATCTCGATCGTTCCCGGCGAGCGCGCCGGGCCCGTTGGCGACGCTGCCGCCGCCGCGCACCACCCGAATTCCGGCGAGGTCCGCGGGATCGTAGGCCGGCCAGTTGACCCAGCCGCCGAACGGGTCGCTTTGCGGCACGCCGTCGAGCACCAGCAGCGCCCGGCTCGAGGCGTTGCCGCCAAGCGCGCGCAAGGTGACGCCCTGGCTGGTCGGATGGCCGCTGCGCGCGTCCGAGCGGCGGAACAGCTGGACGCCCGGCACGTCCTTCAGCAGCTGGTCGAGCTCGTGGCTCGGCGACTGCTCGATCTGGCGGCGGTCGATGCGCTCGACCGCATAGACGCGCTCGGCCTTGGGCTCGGGAAGCGCCTTGCCGGTGACGACGATCGCGGCTTGCGGCGGTTCGGACGGGAGCGCCTGCATCACCGCGTTGCTATCAGCTCGGCAGTGCGTAAGCGACGAGGATATGGGGATGGTAGCGGAGGAGGGACTTGAACCCCCGACACGCGGATTATGATTTCGCTGCTCTAACCAGCTGAGCTACTCCGCCCCATGGGCTGCGCGCCGGCGGCGCGCGAGGAGCGCGGATATAGGTGCGGCCCCCTTGTCGGTCAACGCGAGGAACCGCTAACCGCCGCTCTCGTTGGACGGGAAAAGGAAGAGCCGCGCATGGACCCGCTGACCCCCCTCGATACTTTGTGCCGGATCATCCTTCGCGGGCGCGAATATGAAAGCCAGACCGCGAGCGACTACGACCGCGGCGAGGACGCGGACAATATCGACGACGAGTTCGGCGGGAACGCTTTCGGTCCTCGAGGACGACGTCAACACCAGCGTCGAGGAAGAGCTGATCGCGTCGTTCGAGGATCTGGGCGAGGACCAACTGGCCGAAGTCATCGCCTTCTGCTGGGTCGGCTCGGGGACCTACGAAGCGAGCGATTGGGACGAGGCGATGGAGGAAGCCCAGTCGCTGGTCTCGGACGGAACCCAGGGCGCGATCGAGGAACTGATGGAGCAGCCGATGCTCGCCTCGGTGCTCGAAGCCGGCCTCGCTGCGTTCGACCTCAGCTGCGACGGCATCGGCGAGATGAGCTAGATCTCGACCTGGCTCCCGAGCTCGACCACCCGATTGGTCGGCAGCTTGAAGAATTCCATCGCGCTTTCGGCGTTGCGCAGCATCCAGGCGAACAATTTCTCACGCCAGATCGCCATCCCCGGCCGCGAGCTGGCAAGCAGGGTCTGGCGCGCGAGGAAGAAACTGGTGTCCATCATCTTGCACTGCGGGCCGATGCCCTTGAGCTGGGCGAGCGCCGCGGGCACGTCGATTTCCTCCATGAAGCCATAGCGCAGCAGGACTCGATAGAATCCGGCGTCGTAATCGTGGGTCTCGAGCCGCTTCTCGGTCGGGACATAGGGCACGTCCTCGATCTTGACCGTGAGCAGGATCACCCGCTCATGGAGCACCTTGTTGTGCTTCAGATTGTGCAGCAGAGCATGCGGAACGCCACTTGCCGAGCTGGTCATGAACACCGCGGTCCCCGGCACGCGTGTTGCGCTCGACGCGGCCGACTTGATGAAAATCTCCATCGGCAGGCTCGCCTCGTTCATCCGGTCGATCATCAGCTTGCGGCCCTTGGCCCAGGTCGTGAGGAAGGTGAAAGCGACGGCTCCGACAAGCAGCGGGAACCAGCCGCCGTCGGGAATCTTGATCAGGTTCGCCGACAGGTAGGAGAAGTCGACGAAGAAGAAGAGCGCCAGCAAGACGCCGACCAGCCAGCGGTTCCATTTCCACATTTCGCGAAGCACGACCGCGATGAGGACGGAGTCGATCAGCATCGCACCCGTCACCGCGATGCCATAGGCCGCGGCGAGGTTGGAAGAGCTGCGGAACGTCAGCACGAGCAGGATGACCATCGTCATCAGCGCCCAGTTGATGACCGGAATATAGATCTGCCCGGCGGCGGTGTCGCTGGTGTGGGTGATCCGCAGGCGCGGAACAAAGCCCAGCTGGATCGCCTGCTGCGTGACCGAATAGGCGCCGGTGATCACGGCCTGGCTGGCGATGATCGATGCCGCGGTAGCCAACAACACCAGCGGCAGGCGAAATATGTCGGGGGCGAGATAGAAGAATGGATCCTTGACCTTGGCCAGCGCGTCGGCCGGATCGGCCGACAGGATCATCGCGCCCTGCCCAAGGTAGTTGAGCAGCAGCGCTGGAAGCACGAAATAGAGCCAAGAGAATTTAATCGGTCGGCGCCCGAAATGGCCCATGTCGGCATAGAGCGCCTCCGCTCCGGTCACCGCCAGGACCACCGATCCCATGGCAATGAATGCGCGCAAGAAGTCGGAAGCGAAGAAATAATAAGCGTTGAGCGGATTGAGCATCGCCAGGATCACCGACGGGTGAGTCGTGATGTGCGTCACGCCGAGCACCGCGATGGTGATGAAATAGATGATCATCACCGGGCCGAACATCAGGCCGACCCTGGCCGTGCCGCGCGCCTGGATCGCGAACAGCCCGATCAGGATCGCGACCGCGATCGGGATGACATAGGGCTGGAAGCCCGCCTGGACGGTGGTCAGCCCCTCGACCGCCGAGAGAACGGTAATCGCCGGGGTGATCATCGAATCGCCGTAGAACAGCGCGGTCGCGAACACCCCGAGCAGGATGATCCCGTTCGTCCACCTTTTCTTTCCGCCAAGCGTCCGGTTGATCAGCGCCAGCAGAGCCAGGCTCCCGCCCTCGCCCTTGTTGTCGGCGCGCATGATGATGCTGACGTATTTCAGCGTCACGATGAGCATCATCGACCAGAAAATGAGGCTTAGCACACCATAGATGTGGAGCTGGTCGGGGATCAGCTGGTGGTGGCCGGCGAAGGTCTCGCGGAAGGCATAGATGGGCGAGGTGCCGATGTCCCCGAACACGATCCCGATCGCGCCGATGGCGAGCTTGTACAGCGGGCCGCGGGCGTGCCCGTGCGCCGGCTCGAACGGCGCTTCGCCTTCAGCGCCCCCAGTCGCGGTGATGTTCATGTGATGATCAAACTGGACAGACTACGGCCTCGCCCCTCATCGGCCGGCGCGGCGGTAGCACTGCCGTTCAGCTGCCGCAATCGCTCGGGACAGAGGCGAAAAGCCCGTCTATAGGCCCGCGCTACCACCATGAACGGAGCGAACGAATAATGCGGATCGGGGTGCCGAAGGAAATCAAAGTCCATGAATATCGCGTCGGGCTGACCCCGGCTTCAGTCGCCGAGCTCGTCGCCCACGGTCACGAGGTGGTGGTCGAAACGCTCGCCGGCAAGGGGATCGACTGTCCCGACGGTGCCTATCAGAAGGCGGGCGCGCAAATCCTGCCCGATGCGCCCTCGGTGTTCGCGGCCGCGGACATGATCGTGAAGGTCAAGGAGCCGCAGCCCGAGGAGATCGCGCTGCTCGAGCCGCGGCATATCCTGTTCACCTATCTCCACCTTGCCGCCGATAAGGAGCAGGCGCTCGGGCTGATGAAGTCGGGCGCGACCTGTATCGCCTATGAAACGGTGACCGGACGCAACGGATCGCTTCCGTTATTGAAGCCGATGAGCGAGGTCGCGGGCCGGATGTCGGTCCAGGTCGGCGCCCATTATCTCGAGAAAGAGCAAGGGGGCCGCGGCGTGCTGCTCGGCGGAGTTCCCGGAGTAGCCCCCGCCAAGGTCGCGATCCTCGGGGGCGGAGTCGCAGGCGTGAACGCGGCCCAGATGGCGACAGGAATGCGCGCCGACGTCACCATTTACGACATCAACAACGATCGCCTGGCCGAGCTCGACATGTTCTTTTCGAGCCAGATCAAGACCGCTTTCGCCTCACGCGCGGCGATCGCCAACGCGGTCGAGAAGGCCGAACTGGTGATCGGCGCGGTACTTGTGCCGGGGGCCGCGGCGCCAAAGCTGGTCACCCGCGAGATGCTGAAAACGATGAAGCGCGGATCGGTGCTGGTCGACATTGCAATCGACCAGGGCGGCTGCTTCGAAACCTCGCGTCCGACGACCCATGCCGATCCGGTCTATGAGGTCGACGGAATCATCCATTACTGCGTCGCCAACATGCCGGGCGCGGTCGCCCGCACCAGCGCCTTCGCGCTCAACAACGCGACCCTGCCCTTTGCGCTCAAGATCGCCAACCTCGGCCTCGAAAATGCACTCGAGGACCCCGACCTCCTCAACGGCCTCAACGTTTCCGAGGGGAAGATCCGCCACAAGGCGGTCGCCGAGGCGCTCGGCGTCGAATACGACAAATACTAACGCTTCGGCGCAGCCGGCTTTCCGAGCGCCGCCACGCCCTGTTCCACCAGCGGGCGCCAGCTCGCGCCCGCCGGTGCCTTGGCGAGCATGGCTCGCCACCGCGCGACGGCGCCCTCGCGGTCGCCGGAACGGGCCTGCGCCAGCCCGTAGAAGAATTGCACGGCGGGATGGTCCGGAGCGATCTCGGCCGCACGGCGATAGGCGAGCTCGGCCGGCGGAGTAAGGCCGTGGGCATGATCGACCAAAGCGTTGCCGAGCCCGATCCACAATTGCACGCTGCCCGGATGGCGGGTGACGGCATTATTGAGAATTCCAACGGCATTCTCGCTGTCGCCCGAACCGTCGAGCGCCTCGGCCATCCGCAGCCAGCTTTCCTCGGCCGTGAAATTGCCGAAGAAAGCGTGCCGCGCCTCGGCCAGCGAAACATAGTCACGGCCAGGATTTGCTGCCGCGGGCGAGCCGCGGAGTTCGGGCCGACCCTGAAGCGCATAGCCGGCCGAGCCCAGCAGCAGCGCCGCTCCGGCGGCCTGGAGCATGGCTCCACGCACGCCCGCCAGCCACAGCGCGGCAAGGCTGAGCGCGACCAGAACCAGCAGGATCAGCCAGCCCATTAGCGCCTCGTCCCGATCCGCCTGCGGATCAGGAACGCGCCGATCAGCAACAAGGCGATCGGGGTCAGCCACAGCGGCCAGGCGGCGGGCTCGGCGGTCGGGCGATAGCTGATCCAGCTGCCGTAGCGCCCGATCAGCCACGAGCGCACCTGGTCGGGCTTTTCTCCCGCTGCGATCCGCCGGCGGACAAGATCACGCATGTCGCCGGCAAGTTCGGCATCCGAATCGGCGATCGACTGGCCCTGGCAGACGAGGCAGCGCAGCTCTTCCATCAGCGCGTGCGCCTTGGCTTCCTGGCGGGCATCGGGGAGCTGGCGGTTGGCCCAATAGGCCGGCGGCAAATTGCTGTCGGCAAACGCTGGCGCGGCGAGGATCAGCGCCGCCAGGATGAGCACGCGCTTCACTTTGCTTGCTCCAGCTTTTGCAGGATCAACGGCACATCTCTCGCCTCGATCGGCCCGATATGCTGGTAACGGATGATACCGCGGCTATCGACGACGAAGCTTTCCGGCACCCCCGACGAGCCCAGCGCGATCTGCGACCCGGCTTTGCTCGTCGCTGCCGATCCGCTCGTACGGGTCGCCGTTGCGGGCGAGGAAGTCGGCAAGATCCTCGGGCCGGTCGCGCACCGCAATTCCGTCGATCGCGACGCCTTCGCGCCTGAGCTGGTCGAGGTCTTTCACCTCGGTGATGCAGGGCACGCACCAGCTGGCGAAGATATTGAGCAAGCGCGGGCGGCCTTGAGATCGGTCGACGACAAAGCAGGCTTGGCGGGCAGCGCGGCCGGCAAGGCAAAGGCAGGCACCGGCTTGCCTTCGAGCTTCGAATACACCGTCGTGTCGCTTGGCGTCGCAAGCCGCCACACCAGAGCCACGACTACCAGCAGCAACAACGCCAGCGGCGCGAAGCGGACGGCGCGGCTCATGCGTATTGCTTCCGCCACTCGCGCCGGCGCCGGCGCAGCCAGACGTGCCCGAGCAAGGCCACGGCCCCGCCCAGCGCAATCAGCGCCCCGCCCGCCCAGATCAGCGTCACGAACGGCTTCCACCACAAGCGCAGCTGCCACGCGCCGGACGGATCGGGCTTGCCGATCACGGTGTACAGCTGGCCGTCCCGGAAGGTGCGGATCGCCGCCTCGTTGGTCTCGGTCGGCGGATCGGTAAAGTAACGGGTCTGCGGCCTTAAGGAGACGATCCCCTCGCCGCGCGACGCGCGAAGCTGGCCCTCGATCGCGGTCCAGTTCTTGCCCGCGGTGGGGGCGACGCCGTCGAGTACCACCTGCCACGGGCCGACCTTGAGCGGCTCGCCGGGCCTGGCCACCGCCAGCGTCTCACGGGTGAAAGCCGCATTCGCTGCCATTCCGGCGAGCGCCACCGCGATCCCGAAATGGGCGATCACCATCCCCCAGGTCGCAAGCGGCGCGCGAAGCGGGTTGCGGCGAGGTCAGCGGCACGATCGCCGCGGCGGCAAGAAAAGCCGCGACGGTAAAGGCCAGGCGCGGAAGAACGGCGATCCCCGGCGCGACAACGATGGTGACGAGCAACGCCGTCGCGCCGAGCAGCGCGGGGACCTTCAACCGCGGGAGCACGGGCCGCGTCTGTCGCCGCCAGGTCAGCAGGGGCCCATCCCGACCAGAAGCACGAGGATCAGCGCCAGCGGCCCGGCTACCGCGTTGAAATAGGGCGCGCCGACCGACAGTTTCTCGCCGCTGACCGCCTCGACCAGGAGCGGATAGAGCGTTCCGACGAACACGATCCCGAGGATCACGCTCAGCAGCAGATTATTGATCACCAGCCCGGTCTCGCGGCTGACCAGGTCGAACGGCGCGCCTTCCTTGAGGGCTGGCGCGCGCACGGCGAACAAAGCGAATGCCGCTCCGACATAGATGAGGAGCAGCGCGAGCAGGAAGGTCCCGCGCTCGGGATCGATCGCGAAGGCGTGGACCGACGTCAGCACGCCCGATCGGACCAGGAAGGTACCGACCATCGACATCGAAAAAGCGATCACCGCGAGCATCATCGTCCACGCCTTGAGCGCGCCGCGCGCGGCCAGCACGTTGATCGAATGGAGCAGCGCGGTCGCCGCGAGCCACGGCATCAGCGAAGCGTTCTCGACCGGGTCCCAGAACCACCATCCGCCCCAGCCCAATTCGTAATAGGCCCAATAGCTGCCCGCGGTGATCCCGAGCGTCAGCAAGATCCACGCGCCGAGCACCCACGGCCGCATCGCCCGCGCGAGCCGGCTGTCGACCTCGCCGGTCACCAACGCGCCCACCGCGAAGCTGAACGCGACCGACAGCCCCACGTAGCCGAAATAAAGCGTCGGCGGATGGAAGGCCAAGCCGGGGTCCTGGAGCAGGGGATTGAGGCCCCTGCCCTCGATCGCCGGCGGGATCAGCCGGGCGAACGGATTCGAGGCGATCAGCAGGAAGGCATAGAAGCCGAGCGCCAGCGCGGCCTGGGCTCCGAGCGCGGCGACCAGCGTGCGCTTGCCGGTCCGCCGCGACATGAGCGCGACCACCGCTCCTGCGGCCGACAGCACCGTCACCCACAGCAGCATCGACCCTTCGTGGTTCCCCCACGCGCCCGCGACCTTGTAGATGAACGGTTTGGCGCTGTGGCTGTTCTCATAAACCAGCGCGACCGACAAATCGGTGCGCGCGAACACCAGCAGAAGCATCGCGAAGGAGATCAGGGTCAGCGCACCCTGCGACCACCGCGACCGCTCGGATCGTCCGAACGCTGTCGATTGTCGACCGGAGCGCGAGGATCGAGAGCACGAGCTGGAGCGCGGCAAGCCCGGCAGCGAGCCACAGCGCGGCTTGACCGGTCTCGGCGATCACCGCTCGAGCGTCTTTGCGGCCTTGTGCTCCGCCGCAAGGTTGCCGAGCTCGGGCGGCATGTAGCGCTCGTCATGCTTGGCGAGGATCGTATCGGCGATGAACATGCCGCTTCGCATCCGTCCCTCCGCGACCGCGCCGCTGCCCTCGCGGAACAAGTCCGGCACGATTCCGCGATACACGACAACGGTCTCGGCCTTGCCGTCGGTCAAAATGAACCTGATCGTCACGCCGTCGGGCCACCGAGTTATTGAGCCGCGCTGGACCATGCCCCCAAGTCTGATCGCCTGACCCGCATGCGCCTTGCCCGCGGCGATTTCCGCCGGCGTGTAAAAATAGGACGCCTTCTCGCTCAGCCCCCACATCGCCAGAAGCACGGCGGCGAGCACCGCGACCGCCGCCGCGGCGACGAGCACGAGCCGCTGGGTTTTGGGTTTCATTTGCGGGTCAGGGCGTCGGCGGCCGCCTCGGCGCGGCGCATCGACGTGAACGACCACAGCAGCAGCGCCGCAGTCGCCGCGATGGCGACGCCGTAGGCCGCGATCACGAAGGCCCAAGGGTCCATGACCACGTTCATGCGCTCATCCTCCGCACCCGCGCCTCGACCTTGGCCTCGGCAAGCTCGGCGCGCATCCGCATCAAGGTTGCCGCGACGAACAGGCAGGTGAACCCGATCATGGTCAGCGGCAGCGGCCACAGGATCGTGCTGTCGATGCTCGAACCGGTGACGCCGATGCTCGAGCCCTGGTGAAGCGTGCGCCACCACAGCACCGAAAAATGGATCACCGGCAGGTTGATTGCTCCGACCAGGCCGTAAATCGCGGCGATCCGCCCCTCGCCGCCGCGCTCACGCTCGGCCGAGGCCAAGGCGATGTAGCCTAGATAGAGGAAGAACAGGACGAGCATCGAAGTCAGCCGTCCGTCCCATTCCCACCAGGTGCCCCAAGTCGGCCGGCCCCAGATCGATCCGGTGAGCAGGCAAATCGCGGCGAAGGTCGCTCCAGCGGGCGCGACCGCGCGGCCGGCGATCGCCGCCAGTGGATGGCGCCAGACGAGCTGGCTCACCGACGCCGCCGCAATACCCAGCCACCCGGCCATTCCGAGCCACGCGGCAGGCACATGAATGTAGAGGATGCGAACCGTTTCGCCCTGCAGATAGTCGGGCGGAGTGAGGGCCAGTCCCGCGCCCATGCCGCCGATCGCGAACACCAAGCCGATCGCGACCAGCCAACCCGTCGCCGGCCGGGCAATGCGCAGGAATCGTGCCGGATTGGCGAGCGCGTGCATGCCGGGTGGATCAGCCCCGTCCGATCAGCCGCTGCGCCATCGCGTCGGCGACCGCGGCCGGGTCGCGGCCGCTGGCCGCGCTTTCGGACCAGATCTGCTCGAGCCGCACCGGGATGCCCTCGATGCGCTGACGAACCAGCGCCGCGTCCCCGTCGCCGAGATATTCGGTGCACACGTTGATGATCCCGCCGGCATTGATGACGTAATCCGGGGTGTAAAGGATCCCCCGCGCATGCAACCGGGCACCGTCCTCGGGCGTCGCCAGCTGGTTATTGGCGCCGCCGGCGACCACCGGAACGTTAAGCGCCGCGATCGTCTCCTCGGTGAGGATCGCGCCGAGCGCATTGGGGCTCAGCACGTCTGCCTCCAGGCCGAGGATTTCGTCGGCCGGAACCGCCTTGCCATCCGTCCGCTCGGCAAGCTCCTTCGCCTTGCCCTCGTCGACGTCGGCGATCGACAGCGCAGCGCCCTCGGCGCAGGCATGGAGCGCTACCCCGGTGGCGACGCTGCCCGCACCCTGGAGCGCGATGTGCAGCCCAGCGACGCTGTCCTTGCCAAGCGCGCGCTTGACCGCCGCCTTGATCCCCAGGAACACGCCCAAAGACGTATGCGGTCCGGGATCGCCGCCGACATCCTTGTCCGAATTGGGAAGCCCGGCGACATGGCGGGTGGAACGCGCGACCTCGATCATGTCGGCGACGCTCATCCCGACGTCCTCGGCGGTGACGTAGCGTCCGCAAAGATGCTCAACCGACCTGCCGAACGCGTGCAGCAGGTCGGGCGATTTGTGCCGTTCGGGGTCGGCCAGGATTACCGCCTTGCCGCCGCCAAGCGGCAGGCCCGCCATGGCGTTCTTGTAGCTCATCCCGCGCGACAGCCTGAGAACGTCGGTAATTGCCTCGTTGTCCTCGGCATAATGCCACAAACGGGCGCCGCCGGCCGCGGGGCCGAGGTGGGTCGAATGAATGGCGATGATGGCCTTGAGGCCGCAGGCCTCGTCGGTGAAGAAATGCAGCTCTTCGTGAGCGTCGAAATCGGGCGAGTCCCAGGGCGTGTTCATGGACTGAAAATCGGGTTCCGTCGTGAGATCAAAAAGGAGTCCCCGCAAAGCACCGCTTTGTGGGGCCGGTGAAATGGGGCGACCGAGGGGACTTGAACCCCCGACCCCTGGTACCACAAACCAGTGCTCTAACCAGCTGAGCTACGGTCGCCACGGCGCGTTTGGGAGCGGTTCCCTTGCCCGCGCAGGCCACTTAGGATTGGACCTCCACGAAGGCAAGCGAGGGGCGGCGCAAATGAACCAGACCATCGTCAAGTTCGGCTATCCTGCGACGCTGTTGCGCGAGCTCGATCATTGGGTCGTCCTGCTGCGGCCCGCCCAGGTGACGCTCGGTTCGCTGGTGCTCGCGGCGAAAAGCGAGGCGAGCGCCTACGGCGCCTTGCCGCGCGAAGCCTTCGCCGAGCAGGCCGATGCGGTCGCGCTGGTCGAACGCGCGCTGGCGGAGTTCACCCGCTACGAGCGGATCAATTATCTGATGCTGATGATGGTCGACCCCAACGTCCACTTCCACGTGATCCCGCGCTATTCGGAGCCGCGCAGCTGGAACGGCATGGAATTTCCCGATGCCGGCTGGCCCGGACCGCCCGAGCTCGGCGGCGCGATCCAACTGCAGGGCGCGCAAATCGACGCGCTGGCCCGCCAACTTAAGTTAAAACTGGCCTAAAGTCGTTGTTTTTAACACATGTTTAACAGCTTGCTTAAGCCTCCGGGCAGGCGCATCGTCGCGCCCAAGGGGAGTTAGCATATGGCGAGTTGGCGTCTCATTGCGCCTGCGCCGTGCGTATCGCTGCGCGACACATTGATCGCGGCAGGCCTTGAGCCGACTCTCGCCGACCTGCTCGACGCGATGCCGCACAAGGTTGTTCATGTCGAGCCGCGGCGGCCGTTCCGCGAGCCCGGCTCACCGCGCGACGAAGTGATGTTCGTACGCTCGGGAATCCTCGCCAAGTTCAAGCCCGATGGTGCGGGCCGCAGGCAGATCGTCGCGCTGCGCTTCCCCGGCGAGGGGATATTGCCGCGCGACGGAGCCACCAGCTACGGCATTCAGGCGATCGTGAGAAGCGAGGCGATGATCGGCCGGGCCAGCGATTTCGACCCGATCGTCGAGGCCACTCCCGAGCTCAGGCGCTTCTTCTGGCGGCTGATCCAGCGCAACGAGATGATCGGCTACGAATGGCTGGTCAATTGCGGGCGCAAGGATTCGACCGCGCGCGTGGCCCATCTTCTGTGCGAGACGGCGGCCCGGATGCATGTGGATTCCAGCCGGATGACCAACCCGTTCACCCAGCAGCAGATCGCCGACATCACCGGCCAGACCTCAGTCAACGTCAACCGCGTGTTCGCCGATATGGAGCGCCAGGGCCTGATCCGGCGGTCTGGCCGCGAGATCCAGTTCACCGACTGGGCCGAAATGCGCCGCGTCGGGAGCTTCCAGCCGGCTTACCTGGAATAGTCGTCCCCCGAGGAAAGGCATGGTGGGCGCGACAGGGATTGAACCTGTGACCCCACCCGTGTGAAGGGTGTGCTCTACCGCTGAGCTACGCGCCCATGCCTTAAGCGGAGGAGCGCATATAAGCGCCCCAGCCCGACTGTCCACCCGAAGGGAAGCCAGTGCTCGCCTGTCCCCCGGACAGGCTGCGCGCCGACTTACTGAACCGCGTCCTTGAGCACCTTGCCGGGACGGAACTTGGGCTGCGACGTCGCCTTGATCTGCATCGGCTCACCGGTCCGCGGGTTGCGGCCTGTCGAGGCTTTGCGCCGGGTCACCGAGAAGTTGCCGAACCCGACCAGGCGGACTTCGTCGCCGCGCTTGAGGGTCGAAGTGATAACCTCGAGCATCGTCTCGACCGCGCGCATCGCATCGTTGCGGTTGAGCCCCGCGCGATCGGCGACGTGGCCAATCAATTCCTGCTTGTTCATGCCCGACTCCCTCGACCCGGCGCCAAAACTTCGCGCCCGGGGCAAGCGATCCTTAGGCCAAGAATTCGACTCCTAAGTCAAAGCCTAGTGTCGGACCGCGGCTCCACTTTCGGGACTCGCCGGTGGAACTGGTGGCTCGGCCGCGTGCTCGTCGGCATCGGTCCATTCGATCGGCTGAACCGGCTCGGTCAGAGCCCGGGCGAGCACCTCGTCGACGTGCTGGACCGGAATGATCTGCAGGTTCTCCTTCACCGCCGCCGGGATCTCCGCCAGGTCCTTCTCGTTCTCGGCCGGGATCAGCACCGTAGTGATGCCGCCGCGAAGCGCCGCGAGGAGCTTCTCCTTCAATCCGCCGATCGGAAGCACGCGGCCGCGAAGCGTGACCTCGCCGGTCATCGCAATGTCGCGGCGCACCGCGATCCCCGTCAGCGTCGAGATCATCGCAGTGACCATTCCAATGCCTGCCGACGGCCCGTCCTTGGGCACCGCGCCTTCGGGCAGGTGGACGTGAATGTCCTTCCGGGCGAAGATTGACGGCTTGACCCCGAACGCGGGGGCGCGAGCCTTGACGAAGCTCATCGCCGCCTGGATCGACTCCTGCATCACCTCGCCCAGCTTGCCGGTGGTCTTGATCTGGCCCTTGCCCGGAACGGTCACCGCCTCGATCGTCAGCAGCTCGCCGCCGACTTCGGTCCAGGCGAGACCGGTGACCGCGCCGATCTGATCCTCTTCCTCGCCCATTCCGTAACGGAATTTGCGCACGCCGAGGAAGTCGCCGAGGTTGTCGACGGTCAGCTCGACGCGTTCGGCCTTTCCTTCGAGGATCTGGCGAAGCGACTTGCGCGCGATCTTGGCGAGCTCGCGCTCGAGGGTCCGGACGCCGGCCTCGCGCGTGTAATGCTGGATGATCTTGCTCAAAGCCTCGTCGGAATAGCTCAGTTCCTCGGGCTTGAGGCCATGCGCCTCCATCTGCTTGGGGATCAGGTGGCGCTTGGCGATTTCCACCTTTTCTTGCTCGGTGTAGCCTTCGAGCCGGATGATCTCCATCCGGTCCATCAGCGGCTGCGGCATGTCGAGCGAGTTCGCGGTGGTGACGAACATCACGTCCGAAAGGTCGTAGTCGAGCTCCAGATAATGGTCCTGGAAGCGGTTGTTCTGTTCGGGGTCGAGGACCTCGAGCAGCGCCGATGACGGGTCGCCGCGGAAATCCTGGCCGAGCTTGTCGATCTCGTCGAGCAGGAACAAGGGGTTCGAGGTTCCGGCTTTCTTGATGTTCGAGATGATCTTGCCGGGCAGCGAGCCGATATAGGTGCGGCGGTGACCGCGGATTTCGGCCTCGTCGCGCACTCCACCCAATGACTGGCGAACGAACTCGCGGCCCGTCGCCCGGGCGATCGAGCGGCCGAGCGAGGTCTTGCCGACGCCGGGAGGTCCGACCAGGCAGAGGATGGGCCCTTTCAGCTTGTTGGTCCGCGCCTGGACCGCGAGATATTCGACGATCCGTTCCTTGACCTTCTCGAGCGCGAAATGGTCCTCGTCGAGGACCCGCTGCGCCTCCGGAATGTCCTTCTTGAGCTTGGACTTTTTGCTCCACGGGAGGCCGAGCAGGACGTCGAGATAGTTTCGCGCGACGGTGGCTTCGGCCGACATCGGCGCCATCGCCCGCAGCTTCTTTAGCTCCGAATTGGCGCGGTTGCGGGCTTCCTTCGACAGCCGCGTCTTGCGGATCTTTTCCGCCAGCTCCTGCAGCTCGTCGCCGCCTTCCTCGCCTTCGTTCCCGAGCTCGCGCTGGATCGCCTTCAACTGCTCGTTCAAATAATATTCGCGCTGGGTCTTCTCCATCTGGCGCTTGACCCGGCTGCGGATCTTCTTCTCGACCTGGAGCACTCCGAGCTCGCCTTCCATGAAGGCGAACACCATCTCCAACCTGCGCGCGGGGTTGAGCTCGCCCAGAAGGGCCTGCTTGTCGGCCACTTTGATCGACAGGTTCGAAGCGACCGCGTCGGCGAGCGCCGACGGCTCCTCGATCTCGGACAGCTGGATTCCGGTCTCGGGCGGAAGGCGTTTGTTCAATTTCGCATAATTGTCGAACTGCTCGATCACCGAGCGCATCAGCGCCTGAGTTTCGGCGCCGTCCGCACTCTCTTCCTCGACCTCCTCGACTTCGGCTGCGACAAAACCGTCGCGTGGCACAAGGTCGACTAGCCGGGCGCGCTTGACGCCTTCGACCAGCACCCGGACGGTGCCGTCGGGCAGCTTCAACAGCTGCATCGCGGTCGCGATCACGCCAAGATCGTAGAGCGCATCACGGTCGGGGTCGTCCTCGCCCGGATCGAGCTGGGCGACGAGGAACAGTTCGCGGTCGTCGGCCATCGCCGCTTCGAGCGCGGCGACGGACTTTTCGCGTCCGACGAACAAGGGGACGATGCGGTGCGGGAAAACGACGATGTCACGCAACGGAAGGATGGGAAGCATACGAGTCATGGCGAACATATGGGCGTCGCTCCGTTGCGGCGCAACAAACGCCAGGAACTATCCCCAGCAATTACCGCTTTAGGATCGAAACGACCCGAAGGAGGGCACGATGGATCAGGACCGGGAAAAGATCAGCACTGGACCAAACGCGGAGCCGCTGAACGAGGGCATTGCCGGGACCGGACCGGGAATCCCGGACAATTCGCTGGCGCCAGGGGAGGAACAGCTGCCCGAGCCGCCGAGCGATGAAGAGGTCGAAAGGGTCGCCGAAGAACTCGGCGCTCCGACCGGGAAAAAGGACACTCTGCCGCTCGAAGGTGAATGACTGCGCGGCCCGTGAACGGAAAATTCTGTAATCGTTCAGTTTAAACCCCTATCTTGGCGATCGTGAACATTCGTCAGGCCCTCCTCGCGCTGAGCGCGCTCGCCATTCCCGCGGTCTCAGCCGCGCAGCAATACGGCGTGCCGTGGGCCCCGCCCCCGCCACCGCCGCAGCAGCCGATGCTGTTGCCGGCGCCCCGCGCCGAGCCCTGGATGGCGCCGCCGCCAGGACCGGCACCGCAGCCGTGGGGCCAGCAGCACCCGAAGGGCCGCCTGGGCGCGACCCGCGGCGGGTTGGAATCGATCGAGCTGCCCCCTTCCGTCGAACAGGGCATGGACATGATCTACATCGACGAGGATCTGGTCCCGCGCGTGGTCCAGGACCCGTCGATGCTGCATGACATCTCCTTCGATTCGTGGAGCGACGCGCCGGTCGACATGTTCGTGTCGATGAACCCGATCTACACCGAACTCCGCCGCGGCCTCGTTCACTATCGTCAGAAGTGGGGCGCCCTCCCGCGAATCGAGATTCCCGCCGGGCCGGCGCTGAAGGCCGGCTCCAAGGGCGAGCGGGTCGACCTGCTTCGCACCCGCATGGGGCTTTCTCCGGGCGGCGGCTATGACTCGGCGCTAACCAGTATAGTCAAGGAATATCAAGCCGTTCATGGCCTCAAGGCCGACGGCGCCGCAGGTGCCGGAACGATCGAATCCCTGAACCGCGGCTCGCAATATTACGAGCAGCTGATCATCATCAACATGGAGCGCGCAAAGCGCCTTCCCTCGCCCGAGGAGCAGCGCAAATATGTCGTCGTCGATGCCGGCGGAGCGCGGCTTTCGATGTGGGAAAACGGCCGCATGGTCGATCAGATGAAGGTAGTGGTCGGCAAGACCGAGACCGCGACCCCGATGATGGCCGCCTACATCAAATATGCGAGCGTCAATCCCTATTGGAACGTGCCGCCCGAGCTCGTGAAGAACCTGATCGGCCCGCGGGTCGTCGCGCAAGGCGTCAGCTACCTGACCGAGCGCGAGTATCAGGTTCTGACCGACCTCGGGCCGGACGGAAAGGTGCTGGACCCCAATGCGGTCGACTGGCGCGCCGTGGTGGACGGGCGTCAGGACGTGGCCTTGCGGCGGTTGCCCAGCCCGGCAAATTCGATGGGCATGATGAAGTTCATGCTTCCCAACTACTTCGGCATCTATCTCCATGATTCGCCGGAGAAAGAGCATTTCACCAAGAATGAACTATGGATCAGCAACGGCTGTGTCCGGCTCGAAGACTACAAGCGCCTCGCGGCCTGGCTGTTCGGCGGCTACGTCCCCAAGGGCAACAATCCCAAGGTCGAGGAAGAGGTCGACCTGCCAAAGCCCGTCCCGGTCTACATGACCTATCTGACCGCCGCTCCGACCAACGACGGGATCACCTTCCGTTCCGACCCCTACGGCCGCGACGCGCAACTGATGGAGCGCTTCGGGCCGCAACTGGCGGCGGCGGTCCGCGGGGAATAGTCAATCGCACAAGGCCGATGTAGCATCGGCCATGGCGTTGCCCTCCAGTCCGGTCAGTCAGGCACAGGTCTGGCTGTTCTTCATCCTGGCAGTGGGCTTTTTTGCGGTGATGATCGTGGCCGTCAGCCGAAGCGGCGGCGGGGAGAGCGGCGCGCGGCGCAACAATATGTCGCGCCTTGGAATCGGCCTTCAAGGATTGGGGATTGGGCTTGCCGGCTTCGGCCCGGTGAGAATGTCGCTTGCTCTCCTCAGCCCTCAGGCGCTGATCCAGTCCACCGCGATCGCATTACTGGTTGCGGGTGCGGCCGGTCTGTTCGCGGCAAGCGCTAGAGCGCTCGGAGCGAACTGGAGCATCGTCGCGCGCACCAGAAGCGATCATCAGCTCGTCCGCAACGGCCCCTATGCCCTGGTCAGGCACCCAATCTATCTCGGTCTATTGCTGTTCCTGTTGGGGCTTGCAGTCGCGCTTGGCCATTTCGCGCAATTGATCGCTGCCATTCCCGTCTTCCTGATCGGAACGGCGATCCGCACCCGGATCGAGGATCGGTTGCTCGAGACCAAATTCGGGGATGAGTATCGGGATTATGGCCGAACCACGCCGGCGCTTATTCCGAAAATCGGCTGAACCGGCGCGGCCTAAGCGGCGTCGCCGGTCTTGTCTTTCTTCGCGTAGACTCTGACCGGTTCCTTGCGGCCCTCGACGACGTCCTTGTCGATGTGGACCTCGTCAACTCCGTCCATCGAAGGCAGGTCGAACATCGTGTCGAGCAATATCCCCTCGAGGATCGAGCGCAGGCCGCGGGCGCCGGTCTTGCGGTCGATCGCTTTCATCGCGACCGAATGAAGCGCGTCGTCGGTAAACTCGAGCTCGACGTCTTCCATGTCAAACAGCTTGGCGTACTGCTTGACCAAAGCGTTCTTCGGCTCGACCAGGATCTTGACCAGGGCTTCCTCATCGAGATCCAGAAGCGTCGCGATCACCGGCAGGCGGCCGATGAACTCGGGGATCAGCCCGAATTTCAGCAGGTCCTCGGGCTCGCAATGTTGCAGCACCTCGCCGGTCTTGCGCTCATCGGGCGCGGCGACATGGGCGCCAAAGCCCATCGACTTGCCCTGCATGCGATCGGAAATGATCTTCTCGAGGCCGGCGAACGCGCCGCCGCAGATGAACAGGATGTTGGTCGTGTCGACCTGCAGGAACTCCTGCTGCGGATGCTTTCGGCCACCCTGCGGCGGGACCGATGCGGTGGTGCCTTCCATCAGCTTGAGCAGGGCCTGCTGGACTCCCTCGCCCGAGACGTCGCGGGTGATCGACGGATTGTCCGACTTGCGGCTGATCTTGTCGATCTCGTCGATGTAGACGATCCCGCGCTGCGCCTTCTCGACATTATAGTCGGATGCCTGGAGCAGCTTGAGGATGATGTTCTCGACGTCCTCGCCGACATAGCCGGCTTCGGTCAGCGTCGTCGCGTCGGCCATGGTGAAGGGCACGTCTAGGATTCGAGCCAGCGTCTGCGCGAGCAGCGTCTTGCCGCAGCCGGTCGGGCCGATCAGCAAGATGTTGGATTTGGCGAGCTCGACCTCGTTGCCGGTCTTGGAGCCGTGGTTGAGCCGCTTGTAATGGTTGTGCACGGCGACGGAGAGGACGCGCTTGGCGCGGTCCTGGCCGATCACATAATCGTCGAGCACCTTGCAGATCTCGGCCGGGGTCGGAACTCCGTCGCGAGTCTTCACAAGCGCCGACTTGCTCTCTTCGCGAATGATGTCGTTGCACAGCTCGACGCATTCATCGCAGATGAACACGGTCGGGCCCGCGATCAGCTTCCTGACCTCGTGCTGCGACTTGCCGCAGAACGAGCAGTAGAGCGTGCTCTTGCTGTCGCCGCCTGAAAGCTTGGTCATTCTAGTCCTTGCATCCCTGGGCCATGCTAGCCCGCTTTATCGCACAATCAACTCTGCCGGAGTCTTAACGCCGTCCCGCATGGATTGGCGCATTGATCTCAAGAATATGGATGGGCCGCAAGGGCCTAGCAAGTGCAGGGTGTCGCCGAACGGGACAATTCGGCGGTTCGCGAGAGGAACAGGCGACCGGTCGCCGCGTTGGCGCGCCGGAGCATTCTCCCAGTTCGCGTACCCAACGGGGGTGACGCAATGAGGAGCTCGAACAATGAAGCAAGCGATGACTTTGATGGCCGCCGGCGCGATCGCGCTGGCGCCGACGATTGCCTTTGCGGCGCCGCCCGCCCCGGGCAGCATTGAGCCCAACCATGCGACCGGGCAGCCCGGTGTCGAGTGCGACGAGGGCACTCCGCCCGGTAATTCGGCGGAAGAGCACGGGAACCCCAACATCAACGGCTCGCCATTCGGAGAGGGCACCAGCGTCTCCGGCTCGCACTATGCCGGTGAGCAGCCGCAAAACTCGAAGAACACCGCATCCGTGTCGCAATACGACGTCGCCTGCTTCCGCGGTCCGGATCGGCCGAGCGGGGAATAAAGGCGAGTCGACCGCTAGACCGCGAACGCCGCCTCGATCGCCGGCGTGACGCGGTCGACCGTATAGGGCTTTTCGATCACTGGAGCGTCGTTGAACTCCGGCGGCGGGGGATCGACGTGACCGCCGGTGGCAATCACGAACGGGACGTTTCTTTCACGCAGCCTGGTCGCCACCGGCCACACGTTTTCGCCCTTCAGATTAACGTCGAGGATGGCGAGGTCGAACCCGCCCTTCTCAATCTCCTCCAGCGCGCATTTGACGGTGTCGCAAGTGCCGCGGACCTCATGGCCAAGCGAATCGAGAAAATCCTCGAGCATCATCGCGATGAGTGGCTCATCCTCGACGATCAAGATGGAACGCGATTGGACCATGAGGGCGCTGCGAATAAGCCGCGATCGGACGAGTGCAAGCTATTTCGAGGTCATTGTCCGCTTGGCCGCCTCGGCCAGCTCCTGAACCGAAAACGGCTTGGGCAGGAAGCTCACATTGCCGACGTTGATCGAGTCCCTGCAGCTGCTCCTCGGCATAGCCCGAGATGAACAGGATCTTGAGCTCGGGCCGGCTCTTGCGGGCCTCCTCGACCATCGTCGGTCCATCCATGCCGGGCATGACCACGTCGCTGATCAACAGATCCACGGCCTCGCCCCGTCCGAGGATTTCGAGCGCGTCTTCGCCATTGTCGGCGGTGAGCACCGTATAGCCGTGACGGGTCAGCGCCCGCTCGGCGACCGAGCGGACCATCGGCTCGTCCTCGACCAGCAGCACGGTGCCGCTGCCCCACAATTCATTCTCTTTGGGTTTGGCCGAGCGGCGCGCCTTGGCCGCGCCCGCCTCCTCGCGGTGAACCGGCAGATAGATGACGAAGCGAGTCCCCTTCCCTACTTTGGAGTCGGCGAAGATGAAGCCGCCCGACTGTTTCACGATGCCGTAGACGGTCGAGAGCCCGAGGCCGGTGCCCTTGCCGATTTCCTTGGTGGTGAAGAAGGGCTCGAAAATCTTGCCCAGGACGCTTGCCGGGATCCCGCAGCCGGTGTCGGTCACCGACAATGCACTGTAATCGGCAACCGGCAGGATATCGGAACCCAATTCGGCGACCTGGTCTGATTTCACCGAATAGGTCTGGATGGTGAGGGTCCCGCCGCCTCCATCCGCCATCGCGTCGCGGGCGTTGACCGCCAGGTTGACGATGACCTGCTCGAGCTGGCCCGGATCGGCGCGGACGGGGCCGAGATTGCGGCCGTGCTTCACGACCAGCTCGACGTTCTCGCCGAGCAGCCGTTTCAGCAGATGGGACACCTCCGATACAGTGTCGGGAAGCTGGAGCACCTGCGGGCGCAGGGTTTGTTGCCGCGAGAAGGCAAGCAGCTGCCGGGTAAGCCCCGCAGCGCGGTTCGAATTCGATTTGATCTGCTGGATATCGTCATAATCGCTGTCGCCGGGCGTGTGCCGCATCAGCATGAGGTCGCAATGGCCGATGATCGCGGTCAGGATATTGTTGAAGTCGTGCGCGACTCCGCCGGCGAGCTGGCCGACGACCTGCATCTTGGTCGCCTGGGCGACCTGCCGCTTCAACTTGGCTTCCTCGCTATTGTCCTTGAGCAGCAGAAGCACCGATGCATCGCCCAGGCCGCGGAGGCCCGCGATGGTCAGTGCCACCGGCTCGGTCGGCTGGCGGACGAGGCGGATCGCGAGATCCCCCGACATGGCGGGGCCGCGCGCGTTGCGGCGGACCGCATCGGCGACCGCGGCTTTGTCTTCCTTGACCACGAGGTCGCCGGGATAGACCGGCGTGATATTGCCCATGATCCCGGCAGCGGTCCGAAACGCATTGTTCATGGTCAGGAACCGTCCGTCCCGGTCGACCAGCGCGAGGCCGATCGGAAGCACGTCGAGAAGCGCCTGCAGATGGGCGCCCTCGGTCGCATCTCCGCCCTCGCCGTGATCGAACAGCAGGAAGGTGCCGACCGTCTCGCTCTTTTTCGGGTCGACCGGAACATGGACCATCCGAAGCGCGCGCGCCGGCTCGCCCTCGGCTGCAAGATGGACCTGGCCGTCGTCGCTGACCTCCACCAGGTCCCCGAACCGGTGCCCGACGGCTTCGTCGCCGGGGGTCAGCGCGCGCTCTGCGAACAGGCGGTTGGCGGCGATCACCTTGCCGTCCTCTCCGACCAGTGCTGCGAGCACGCCTGCCGCGGCGAGGCGCTCTCCGGTTGCACCCGAAAGCCATTTGGAAGCCACCGACATCGGCTCCGCGGGCGTGGGGCGCGGAAAGCGCCACAGCAGCAGGTCGCCGCTCAGCCCGACCCGCTCGACCTCGACCGCAATTGTCCCGCTTTTCGTTCGCACCCCGGTCGCGCAGCCGGCGCCGTCGCGCCAGGCCATGGTCTTGGCGACGTTGAGCCCGTGACGGCCATCCTCATCCTCGCCCAGTTCGAGCGGCGGAGACGCGCCTCCAAACCGCTCGCGGTAGATCGCGTTGGAAATCAGCAACGAGCCCTCGGCGCTGGTCAGCGCGGCCGGCTCGCTGCAAAGCCCGATCGCGGAGCCGACGATGGAAAAATCAGGTCCGACCGCGATCGATTCGCCGCCGGGCCCGGCCCGCGATCCCCTCGCCGCAGCGACAACGGCCGCGACCATTCCAGCGAGGGCAACCATTCCAGCAATCGCCAATTGGCTTGCAAGCAGAAGCAGCAATGAAGCGGTCAGTCCTGCCGCGGCGATTAGCACCGGCACCAGCCAGCGGCCCCACCTGTCGAGCGGGGCGGCGTCGATCGCGGGCAGTTCCTGGTAGAGCATCAGTCGGGCACCCTACCAGATACGAACGCGCTCCGCAGGGGCGAGATACAGTTTCTGTCCCGGCTGCACGTTGAATGCCGGATACCACGGGTCGAAATTGCGGACGATCCAGGTGCGCTGCGCCGACGGCGCGTGCGGGTCGGTGAGCAGCCGCGCCCTGAGGTTCGCCTCGCGGTAATTGCGCCGCCACACTTGCGCCCAACCCAGATAGAAGCGCTGATCGGCAGTCATGCCGTCGATGACCGGAGGGTCCTGCCCGTTCAACGATGCGTGATAGGCGTCGTAGGCGGCCTGGATCCCGGCCAGGTCGCCGATGTTCTCGCCAAGCGTGAACTCACCCTTCACATGGGCACCCGGGAAGACCTCGTAGGCGTCATATTCCTTGACCAGCTTGCCGGTCAGAGCCTTGAAATTCTCGATATCCCTGGGTGTCCACCAGTCCGACAAATTGCCCTTGATGTCGTATTTCGAGCCCTGGTCGTCGAAGTGGTGGCTCATCTCGTGGCCGATCACCGCGCCGATCCCACCGTAATTGAGCGCCGCGTCGGCGCTCGGATCGAAGAACGGCGGTTGGAGGATCGCCGCCGGGAAGGTAATCGCGACCAGCTTGAAGTTCGCCTGGGCGTTGACCGTCATCGGGTCGAACCCCCACTCCCAGCGGTAAATCGGGTGGCCGAGCTTGTGGATGTTCCAGTCGTGCGACCATTGGTTGGCACGCCACGCATTGCCGAACAGATCGTCGCGCCGGACCTCGAACGTATAGTCGTGCCACTGGGTGGGATAGCCGATCCGCGGGGTGAACGCGGCGAGCTTCGCCTTGGCTTTCACCTTGGTTTCGGGCGCCATCCAGCTGAGGTTCTCGATGCGCCGGCCCATCGCCGAAATGACGTTGGCGACCAGCTTGTCCATCGCCGCCTTGGATTCGGGCGGGTACCATTTGGCGACGTACAGTTTCGACACGTCGTCATCGAGGATGCTGGTGGTGAAATCGACCGCGCGCTTCCACCGCGGCTGATTCTCCGGAGTGCCGTTGAGCTTGGTCCCGTAGAAGGCGAAATTCTCGTCGGCGACCGCCTTGGGCAGGACGTCCGCATAAGCGTCGAGCGACTGGACGATCAGCTGGTCCCTGAGCACCTGAAGCGGCGCCCTGGCCGACAGAGCGGCAATGTCGCGGAACGCGGTCGGCTCACCGACGAGCACCTCGTCGACGTCCGCCGACCGCGACTTGAGGTAACTTGCCCAGTCGAAGCCCGGCGCGAGCTTCTGGAGCTGCGCAAGGCTCATCTTGTTGTAGGTCTTGGTCGCGTCGCCGACGTCTTCGCGCGTCCACGAGACCTTCGCGATCCTGGTTTCGAATTCCATGATCGCCTTGGCCCGGGCAGCCGCGTTGGTCTCGCCCGCCACCGTCAGCATCTTGGTCAGGTGATCGACGTAGCCAGCCCGTAGGGAAACCAGGTTCGCGTCGGGGAGCAGGTACATGTCACGATCCGGCATGCCGAGCCCTGCCTGGCCGAGCGCGGTGATGTAGACGTCAGTGTTGCGGTCGTCCTGGGCGACAAAGCCGCTGAACAGCCCGGTGATTCCGTTGCGCGCCGCTTCGCCCTCGATCGCGGCATAGCCGGGGCGGCTGTTGAGCGCGCGAATCTGGTTCAGCCAGGGCTCGATCGGAGTCAGGCCCTTGGCCTCGACCGCGGTCTCGTCGAGGAAGCTCGAATAGGCCAGACCGATGCGGCTGTTGGGGTCATCCTTCTGAGCATCGAGGATGTCGCGAACGCGCTGCTGGCTGAGGTCGGCGAGGACGGAAAACGCGCCGTAGTTCGACTTGTCGGACGGGATCGGCGTGTTCTTCGCCCAGGTGCCGTTCGAATAGAGATAGAAATCGTCCCCGGGCGCGACGCTTTTGTCCATGCCCGCGGTGTCAAAGCCAAAGGTTCCGTATTGCGGTTTGGGCGCAGCCGGCGCCTCGGGCGCCACCGGCACTTCGGCCGCAGTTGCAGAAACGAGCATCAACGGCGAGGCCTCGTGTGCGGCACAGCCGGCAAGTGCCGTCGATGCGGCCAGGAACGCGATCATCCTAATCATTTCCGATATCCCCCGATGTCATGATTTGCATCGAGGGTTCTCACGCGCCTCGCTGCGGCCCGCCAGCGCCAATCGACGATCATGCCCTGGAACACTGCAAACGTCGGCGGCCAGTCACGACAGCCGCGCTTCCTTCCTGCTGCGCCACTTGCTTCCGATCCATGAGCGCCACAGCACCGCCGCGGCGAGGTAGCCAACCGCCGCTACGGCCACGGCCATGGTCAGGATGCCGAGTGCGATCGGCCCGGACGCTTCGTGAATCCAGAACAGGAAGCGGCCGAGCTCGCCCGAAACCCGTGCGGCGGTCGTTGGATTGACCAGGTGCGCGTCGTGGTGAAGCTCCCACGATCCGATGCGGTAGGCGGCATAATACATCGGCGGGATCGTCAGCGGGTTGACGACCAGGGTGAAAGCCGCGGCGATCGCGACATTGGCCCGCAGCGGAATCGCAAGGATCGCGGCGATGACGGTGTGGAAGAACGGGATGATGATCCCGATCCCCAGGCCGAGCGCGACCGCGCGTGGAACCGAACGGTGTGTCATGTGCCACAACGCCGGCTGGCTAAGCTGCCGGGCGAACGGCCTCAACAGCCGGTGACGCTGAATCGATTCGCGGGTCGGAATGTGGCGCTTGAACCAGTTCATGGGCGGAGCCGGCGCGGCTTCAACCGCGGGCCCGAAGCAGGCGCTGCTGTTCGCGCTTCCAGTCGCGCTCCTTCACCGTCTCACGCTTGTCGTGCACCTTCTTGCCTCGTGCGAGCGCCAGCTCGATCTTTGCCCGCCCCCGGCCGTTGAAATAGATCGACAGGGGTACGAGCGTCAGCCCCTGGCGCGTGATCGCGCCGTGCAGCTTGGCGATTTCGCGGGCGCGCAGCAACAGTTTCCGCTGGCGGCGCGGCTGGTGGTTGAGACGGTTGCCGTGGCTGTATTCGGGGATGTGGCTGTTGATCAGCCACACCTCGTCGCCCTCGACGGTCGCATAGCTTTCCGCGATCGACCCTTCGCCCGAGCGCAGCGATTTGACCTCGGTGCCTGTGAGCTCGATCCCGGCCTCGAACTTGTCCTCGATGAAATAGTCGAACCGCGCGCGCCGGTTCTCGGCGACGATCTTCTTCTTGTCGAACGGCGGCGGGAGCGGATTGGGCATGTGCGTCTAGATAAGGCCTGCATGCTCCAGCGCAGCATCGACCGCCTGCTTCGATGCTGCCGAAGGCTCGGTCATCGGCGGCGCGGAGCTCGGTCGGGAAACCTGGGCGGACCCGCGACAGCGCATATTTGACCGGGCCCGGCGAAGCGTCGGTGAACAGCGCAGCGTGGAGCGGATAGAGCCGGTCCTGGAGGTCCAGGGCTTCGTCCCAGCGGCCTTCGCGCATCGCCTCCTGGAACTGCGAGCACAGCTTCGGCGCGACATTGGCGCTGTACCGAAATGCAGCCCTTGCCGCCCATGGCGTTGAAGCCGAGCGCCATGTCGTCGTTGCCGGAGAGCTGGACGAACTGCTCGCCGCAGGCGAGCCGCTGGGCGCTCACCCGCGCGAGATTGCCGGTCGCGTCCTTGACCCCGACGACGTTCGGCAAATGCGACAGGCGCGCCATGGTCTCGACCGCAATGTCGGTGATCGTCCGTGACGGGACATTGTAAAGGACGATCGGCAGATCGAGCTCGGCGACAGCCGCCAGATGCAAATAGATGCCGTCCTGGTTCGGGCGATTGTAATAAGGCGGCACGTGCAGCGCGGCGTCGGCGCCGGCCTCCTTGGCATTGCGCGTCAGCTCGATCGCGTGGGCGGTGTTGTTCGACCCGCAGCCGGCGATGACCGGCACCCGGCCCCGGGCGACCTCGACCGCGATCTCGACCACCCGCCGATGCTCCTCGGTCGAGAGCGTCGCCGCCTCGCCCGTCGTTCCGCACGGCACCAGAGCATTTGATCCCTCGGCAATCTGCCACTCGACCAGTTCGCGATATGTGTCTTCCGCGACACGTCCACCCGAAAATGGAGTGACGAGCGCTGGAATCGAGCCGAAAAACATGAACTTACCTCCTCGGCCGGGAGTTTTCTGTGGAGAAGTTGGCCGCGTTCACTGGCTGATAAGGAGCGGGACTGCAAAATGTCCAGCATGTGGCGCGCCGCTCTCATCATTCCGCTGCTGCTCGGCACCGTCTCCGCTTCGGCGCAATATTCGGCGCCCTACGCTTACCGGCCCGCGCCGACCTACGCCGCGCCGGCCGTCAGCTACGCAATTTCCGACTGGCGCCGGCTGCGCCAGAGCAACGGCTACAGCTTCGCCAGCTATGCGAACTTCCTGGTCGCCAATCCTGGCTGGCCGGGCGAACCAACCCTTCGCCGATGGGCCGAAAAAGCGATGCGCCCGGGCGAGAACGCCAACCTGGTGCTCGCCTTCTTCGCCCAGGACAAGCCGACAACCGGCACCGGCTTCGCCCGGCTCGCCGATGCTTATGCTGGCAGCGCGCGGATGAACGAGGCGCTCGAGGCGGCGCGCGGCGCGTGGGCTTCGCCTGACCTCGGCCCGGATGACGAGCAGGCGATCTGGGCGCGCTACGGCGGCAGCTTCACCGCCGCCGACCATGACAAGCGCGCCGATGCCCTATTGTTTGCGAAAAAGCCGGACGACGCCGCCCGCTTCTATTCGCTGACTAGCCCGTCGCGGCGCGCGTCATTCACCGCCCGGATCGCGATGCAGCGAAATTCGGCGGACGCCGAGCGGTTGTATCAGGCGGTGACGGGAATGGTTACCAGCGATGCCGGGCTGATGATGGACCGGGCACGCTGGTTGCGCGCGAATAATTATGGCCAGGCCGCGCGCCAACTCGCTGCCCGTCCGCACCAGTTCATTTACCAGCCCGCCGACGCGGAGCGCTTCTACGACATGCTGCTCACCCTCGCTGGCGAAGCGGCACAGGACCGGCAGTGGGATACGGTCTACAATATCGGACGTCACCTTCGTGACGCGCTCCCGCCTGGCACCGACATCACTCGCCAGAGCTATGACTTGCGCGACAATTACACGTCGCTGACGTGGCTTGCCGGAACCGCCGCGCTCGACCGCCTGGGCCGGCCATCGGCGGCAGTCGCGATGTTCGACGCCTACGCCAATGGCGGGCGCTCGCTGCAGGTGCAGACCAAGGGCTATTACTGGGCCGGGCGAGCAGCGCTGGCGGCAGGGCAGTTGCAGGAAGCCAACGCCTATTTTCAGCGGGCCGCAGCCTATCCTGAGCTTTTTTATGGCCAGCTCGCGCTCGAGCGGCTCGGTCGATCGGTTCCCCCGCCCCCATCGCAGCTCCCGACCTATGCCGTGAACCCGGCGCAGCGCACGGCCTTCCAGAACAACCGACTGGCTCAGGCGGCGCGGCTGATGAGCCGGCAGGGCAACGCCGACGAACGGGCCCTGTTCGTGCGCGCGCTCGCCGAATCGCTCGAAAATGATGCGGACCGCACCCTAGCGGTCGAGCTTAGCCAGGCGATCAGCCGCAATGACCTTGCGGTTTGGGTCGCGCGCGCAGCGCGCAACAACGGCACGATGTTCTATTTCCGCCAGGGCTATCCGTCCCTGTCGGCATCATTGTCAGGCCGGATGTGGTCGCTGGCGCATGGCATCTCGCGGCAGGAAAGCTCGTTCGACCCGTATGCGGTCAGCCACGCCGGAGCGCGGGGGATGATGCAGCTGATGGTCGGCACCGCGCGCGAGCAGGCGGGCAAGATGGGAGTCGGCTTCGACAGCTCGCGTCTGGCCAGCGATCCCAACTACAACGTGATGATCGGCTCGGCATACTTCCAGCGGATGCTGAACATGTGGGACGGCAATGTCCCGCTCGCGGTGGCGAGCTACAACGCCGGCTACGGAAACGTACGCAAATGGGTGAACGCCTACGGCGACCCGCGCGGCAATGTCGACGTGCTCAAGTGGATCGAGGCGATCCCGTTCGTCGAAACCCGCGGCTACGTTCAGCGGGTGATCGAGAATAGCGTCGTCTACGATTCGATGCGGCCGGCAGGTTCGCAGCAGTCGGCGATGCACGTCTCGCGCTATTTGGGGAAAAGCCGCCCGGGCTGATATTCGCCCGTCCAATGCCCGATTCACCGCCGCGCTTCATCACGCCCGAGGGATTCGCCCGGGTTCGCGCCGAATATGACGAGCTGTTCGGCGTCGAGCGGCCGAAGGTGGTTGAGGTCGTGTCGTGGGCGGCCTCGCTCGGGGATCGGTCAGAAAACGCCGACTATCTTTACGGGAAGAAGCGGCTGCGCGAGATCGACCGGCGGCTCTCGTACCTCGCCCGGATCATGAAGGCCGCCAAGGTCGTCGACCCGGCGTCCCAGTCTACCGACCAGGTCCGGTTCGGCGCGACGGTCGAGCTTGCGGATGAGGACGACCGCCGCCGCACGATCACCCTGGTCGGCGACGATGAGTCGGATGCCACGGCTGGCCGGATCGGTTGGAGCGCGCCGCTAGCCCGGGCGCTGATCGGCGCGAAATGCGGCGACGAGCGGACCGTGCGCCTGCCCGCGGGTGAAAAAAGCTACGAGGTCGTCGCGATCCGCTACCCCGCGCGGACTTAAGCGGCCGGAGCGCCGACCAACTTCGGCGGCTCGGCCGGCATCGCCTCAGCCCAGGCATCGGCGATCGCCGACAGCGCCGAAACTGCGGCGGAGCGCTGGTCGTTGCCGTCGATCATCCGCCACGGCGACCAGCGCGTGTCCGAATATTTGCGCAGGTCCCGAAGCGCCTCGGCGTAGCCGGGGTCGCGGACGCGGACCGGATCGTCGGAGCGGATGACCCGCTGCCACAGGCCGTTGGCGCGTTCCTTGAGCCTGGCATCCTGAACGTCCGCGCTGACGTCGAAGTAGAGCTTGACGATGAGCGTGCCGTAGTCGCGCTGCTGCGCCTCGAACTCGTTGATCTCGTCGAACGCACGGGCAAGCGCCTTGACGTCGGTGCGGCCCTGCATCCGGTCGTCGAGCACACGGCGGTACCAGCTACGGAAGAACACCGCGGTGTCGCCGGCGCTCGGCAACTGGCTCCAGAAGCGCGCGAGCCAATGGCCCTCGGCGGCTTCGCGCCGGTCGTGGCGGGTGCAGTGGACGGCGTAGTGGCAAGGATCGAAGGCTGCGGCGAGCTGCCTTAGCGCATGCTTCTTGCCCGCGCCTTCGGGCCCTTCGAACAGGATGATCGCCCGGCGACCGTGGGCGATCTGGGGCAGCTGGAGCTCGCCCAGATGCTCGCGCAGCGCGGCCAGCGCCGATTCAAAATCGCCGCCCGAAGGCGGCTCGTTCCCGAGCAATTCCATATGCGGGAGCCTATCCGGCCCGTCCCGAACCGACAATGGAGTTGCCGCCGGTGCGGAGGCTATTTGTCCCGAATCGGGCCGGTTCCGCCTACTCTTCCTCGACCACCCGGATGTGAAGCTCCTTGAGCTGCTTTGGCATGACCGGTGCCGGAGCGTTCATCATCAAATCCTCGGCCTTCTGGTTCATCGGGAAGAGGATCACTTCGCGGATGTTGGGCTCGTCGGCGATCAGCATGACGATGCGATCGATGCCCGGCGCCGATCCGCCGTGCGGCGGAGCGCCATATTTGAACGCATTGATCATTCCGGCGAAGTCGCGGTCGACCTCCTCGCGGGTGTAGCCGGCGATCTCGAACGCCTTGTACATGATGTCGGGCCGGTGGTTGCGGATCGCACCCGAGCTCAGCTCCACGCCGTTGCACACGATGTCATATTGCCAGGCGAGGATGTCGAGCGGGTCCTTGCTCTCGAGCGCCTCCAGCCCGCCCTGGGGCATCGAAAAGGGGTTGTGCGAGAAGTCGATCTTCTTCTGCTCGTCATTATACTCGAACATCGGGAAGTCGACGATCCAGCAGAAGCGGAAACTGCCCTTCTCGATGAGCTCGAGCTGCTCGCCCGCGCGGACGCGTGCGGCGCCCGCGAGCCTCGCGGCTTCGTCTTCCTTGCCGGCGGCAAAGAAGATGCCGTCGTCGGGGCCGAGGCCCATTGCCTGCGCCAGCGCGTCCATTCCTTCGCTACCGTGGTTCTTGGCGATCGGCCCGCCCCATTCGCCGGCCTTGCGGGTGGCATAACCGAGCCCGGCGAAGCCTTCGCTCCGCGCCCATTCGTTCATGTCGTCGAAGAACTTGCGGCTCTTTTCTGCGGTGCCGGGCGCGGGAACCGCGCGGACCACTCCGCCCTTCTCGACGATCCCGGCGAACAGGCCGAAACCCGAGCCTTTGAAATGGTCGCCAACGTCGCTGATCAGCAACGGATTCCTGAGGTCGGGCTTGTCGGTGCCGTATTTGAGCAAGGCTTCCTTGTAGGGGATGCGCGGATATTCGCCCGCCGGGGTCACCGTGCGCCCCGCCGCGAACTCATCGAACACGCCCGACAGCACCGGCTCGATCGCGGCGAACACGTCGTCCTGGGTGACGAAGCTCATCTCGAAGTCGAGCTGGTAGAATTCGCCTGGTGAGCGGTCGGCGCGCGCGTCCTCGTCGCGAAAGCAGGGCGCGATTTGGAAATAGCGGTCGAAGCCCGCAACCATGATCAATTGCTTGAACATCTGCGGCGCCTGAGGGAGCGCATAGAATTTCCCCGGATGGACCCGGCTCGGAACGAGATAGTCGCGGGCACCCTCGGGCGAGCTGGCGGTCAGAATCGGCGTCTGGAACTCGGTGAAGCCCTGATCGATCATCCGCCGCCGGATCGAAGCGATCACCGCCGATCGCAGCATGATGTTGGCGTGGACCTGCTCCCGGCGAAGATCGAGGTAGCGGTATTTGAGCCTGATCTCTTCGGGATAGTCCTGCTCGCCGGCGACGGGCATCGGCAGCTCGGCAGCGGCCGACTGGACCTCGACCTCGCGCGCCTGGACCTCGATCTCGCCGGTCGGGAGCCTGGGATTCACGGCCTCGGCGCCGCGCGCGACGACCGCGCCGGTGACGGTGACGACCGATTCGACGCGCAGCGACTCCAGCAGTTCGAGCATCGGGCTCCCGGCCGCCGCGACGATTTGCGTTATCCCGTGATGATCGCGCAGGTCGATGAACAGCACTCCGCCGTGGTCGCGCTTACGATGGATCCAGCCCGACAGGCGGACCGTCTCGCCAACGTTGGCGGCGCGCAGCTCGGCGCAACTATGGGTTCGGTAGGCGTGCATGCGGGATTAGTGCTCGCTTAGGACTATTATGCGGTGGAAATCGAGCGCCGCGCTTCAATGGGACGAAGCTCTTTGTCAACCCGCGGAGCCGCCGCTATTGCCAGTAAAGAGTCATGCGAATCCATCCCCTGATTACCACGTCCGACGGGCTCAGACCGCTCGTCGAGCGGCTCTCAAAGCAACCCTTCGTCGCGGTGGACACCGAGTTCATGCGCGAGAATACCTATTGGCCGGACCTCTGCCTCATCCAGGTCGCGAGCGCCGATGAAGCCGCTGCAATCGATCCCAAGGCCCCAGACATCGTGTTGAAGCCGCTGCTCGACCTATTCGTGAACAACGAAGGTGTGCTCAAGGTCTTCCACGCCGGCGGTCAGGATCTAGAGATCATCCACAACCTCACTGGCAAGACCCCCTACCCGCTGTTCGACACCCAAATCGCGGCGATGGCGCTCGGGCACGGCGAGCAGATCGGTTACTCGAACCTGATCGAGTTGCTGCTCGGCCACAGCCTCGACAAGGGTGCGCGGTTCACCGACTGGAGCCGGCGGCCGCTCGACAAGCGCCAGATCGATTATGCGATTGCCGACGTTACCCACCTCGCCCAGATTTTCCCGCGCATGGTCGACAAGCTGAAAAAGAGCGGCCGCGGCGCCTGGCTCGACGAGGAAATGGAGCGCCTCGCCGATCCGTCCAGTTTCGCGTTCGAGCCGTCCGAGGCGTGGAAGCGGCTCAAGCTCCCGAGCCGCAATCCGGCGGTGCTCGGGCGACTGAAAGCGCTGGCGGCGTGGCGCGAGACCGAGGCGCGGTCGAAGAATCTGCCGCGCGGGCGGATCATCAAGGACGACACATTGAACGAGATCGTGCTTCACCCGCCCAAGACCCAGGAGGACCTCAGCCGGATTCGCGGCCTTTCCGCCGGCTGGAAGAACAACGACATCGGTGCCCGGCTGATCGCCGCGATCGAATCGGCCAAGCCGCTCGGGCCCGACGAGCTGCCCGACCGCGAGCCCAAGCGCCCCGGCCTGACCAAGGACGGCGTCCTGGTCAGCGATCTTTTGAAGCTGCTCTTGAAGATCCGCGCCAAGGAGAGCGGCGTGGCGCCGCGCCTGATCGCGCGCTCGGACGAGCTCGAAGCCCTTGCGGCGGGCGTCCGCAGCAATCTCAACATCCTGTCGGGATGGCGCTACGAGCAGTTCGGCAAGGACGCCGTGGACCTGGTCGAGGGCCGCCTCGCCTTCGCCATCGTAGACGGCAAGCTCAAGATGAGCCGAGTCGTCGAAAAGGAACCCGTCGATGCCTAGGGCGCTGTGGCTTTCCCCTTTCCTGCTCGCTGCCTGCGCTACGGCATCGCCGCCGCCGGAAATCCCTGTTCGCGGCGAGGTTCCGGGCCGCACCTGCAATGCCGAGGGGACCAGCAGCTTCATCGGCCAGCCCGGAACCAGCGAAACGGGCGCGGCGATCCTGCGCGCAACCAATTCCGCCGTCCTGCGCTGGGCGCCGCCGGGCTATATGATGACGATGGACTTCAGCCCCAGCCGTGTAACCGTTCGCCTGGACTCCGCTAACAGGATCACCGCAATCAACTGCGGCTAGGCCGCCTCGCCGATCATCTTCGCTTCGACCAGCGCCCGGCGGATGGTCGGCAGGCTGAGGCGCGCGCGCTCGGCGATGGCGAACCGGTCGACGGCCTCCACCGCGCGCTCCGCGGTCCAATAATCGCGGTGCAAACGCTCGGCCATGAACCGCAGCGCCTCGCCCGGAATGTGCAGCCCCCGGTCGGCGAAGAACAATTGGATGAGCCCGCCAAACAACAGGTCGTCGGGATGTTCGATCCTGATCGCCGGAGTGACCGCAAGCCGGGTCCTCAGGTCCGGGAGCTTGGGGCTCCAGGCGGGCGGCGCCTCGTCGGCCACCAGCACCAGCGGCCGGCCGCTGTCCTGGGCGGCGTTCCAGGCGTGAAACAGCTCCTCCTCGTCGCGGCGCTCGGCCTCATCGAACAGGCGGCCGCGCACGCGCTCGACGAAGCTTCGCGCGAGCAGCGTCCGGCCCGACCGCCGCGGGCCGGTGAGGATCGTCGCCTTGACCGGCCACAGGCTCCACTGACGGAAGTGGTCGAAGGCCGCGCGGTTGGCGTCGGACACGATGAAACGGGTGTCGCCGTCGCTATGGGGCCAGTCGAGCGGGAGCGCGATCTGGTCCGGCCCTGGCTTCATTCCTGGCGTCCGGACGGCTGAGCGGCGGGCGCCGGCTGCGGTTGGGGCTGGGCCGGCTGCGGGGTCACCGGGGGTGGCGGCAGCGGCGGCGGCTTGCCGCTCGCCGAGCGCAACTTCACCACATTCCCGCCGGTGGTCTCGACGATCCAGCCACGGCTACCGAGTGCGTTGGCGAGCTCGCCGATGCTGCCGTGATAGGCGACGAGGACATAGCTGGTCCCGGTCGGATTGATCATTTGCGGAGTCGCCGAATCGATCCCGCCCATCGTTCGCAGGTGCGCCATCGCGAAATTGTAGATGTTGACGTCGCCGCCCGAGGCGATCTGCACCTGGAACGCATTGGTGGTCGGGCCGGCGGGGCCGGTCGGCTTCTCTTCAATCAGCTGGGGCAGCGGCGGCGGCGCCGGAATGTCCAGCGACGGATCGCGCACTAGCCGGCCGGCGGCGAGAGCCTGGGCGAACAGGGCATCCATGCGCTTCACGCCCTCGTCCATCAGCGCCTGGACGTTGCCGCTCTTCGACAGCAGTCCGAAGCTTCCGACCAGCTCGTTATCCGGCCCGTGCCGGCCGACGAACCGGGCCCGGGCGGGTCCGCCGGGATAGGACCGCTGGAGCTGGACCTCTGCCACCAGGATGTCGGCGGCGCCGTAGAGGTCGACGATATTGCGCCACCAGCCGCGGCCCGGCCGGTCGGTCTGCGCGGCGTTGACCAGCATCGGGTCGACCCCGCTGCCGCTCACCCGGACATAATCGAGCGGGGTCTGGTTGGTGCGGAACTGGGCCCACGCCCTCTGCCACGCATTCTTGAGCTCGACGCTGGTTTCGGTCCCCCCGCTGACAGTGATCGGGATGAGGAGCATCGGCGAGGACCGCTGGACCTCCGCGCCTTCCGCGCCGAGGAACGGCGCGGCGCGCACCCGGTCGAACAGCAACCCGAGGTCGGCGATGTAACGGTTGGGGCCGATCTGCTCACGTTCGACGTTGATCGAGCTGACGATGTTGTCGAGCGTCGAATCGGGAAGGTTGGGCGCCTGGTTTATCGGCACGTTGTGCATCTTGGCATAGAGCGCGCGAAAGCCCTGGCGCTGGGCGATGCGCCAACCCGTGTAGCGCGCCGACTGCGCGTCGGGCCCACCGACGTCGACGTGAATGCCGCTGATTTCGAGCGTTCCCGAGCTATCGATCGGCGCAATTCCGCGATCGCCGCTCTCCAGCTGCGCGAAAACCGCGCCGGCAATGCCGACGAGTGCGAGGAGGAACAATAATGAAGCGAACGGCGGCCGGCGGGTCATTGGGCACGGCTTTTGGCGACAACGGCGTGGAAATCCAAGCGGCTTGTCCCTAAGCCGCGCGGGAAAATGAGCCGTACCCCACTCACCTACGCCGATTCCGGAGTGTCGATCGACGCCGGCAACGCACTGGTCAAGGCGATCGGGCCGCTTGCCAAAACGACCGCGCGGCCCGGTGCGGATGCCGAGCTCGGCGGCTTCGGCGGCTTGTTCGATCTCAAGGCCGCGGGTTTTTCGGACCCGTTGCTGGTCGCAGCGAATGATGGGGTCGGGACCAAGCTCAAGCTGGCGATAGAGGTTGGACGCCATGACGGCATCGGCATCGACCTTGTCGCCATGTGCGCCAACGACCTCATCGTCCAGGGCGCGGAGCCGCTCTTCTTCCTCGATTATTACGCGACCGGGAAGCTCGACCAAGCGGTCGCCGAAGCGGTCGTCGCGTCGATCGCCAAGGGCTGCCGCGAGGCCGGCTGCGCGCTGATCGGCGGCGAGACCGCCGAAATGCCAGGCATGTACCGGGCCGGCGATTACGACCTTGCGGGCTTTTGCGTCGGCGCGGTCGAGCGCGACAAGCTGCTCACCGGCGCGAACATTTCACCCGGCGACACCATGCTCGGCCTCGCCAGTTCGGGCGTGCACAGCAACGGCTTCTCGCTCGTCCGCCGGATTGTCGAGGAGCGCGGCTGGAAGCTTGCCGAGCAATTTCCGTCGCTGGAGGGCCGAACGCTCGGCGAGGTTCTGCTCGAACCGACCCGAATTTATGTCCGCCCGCTCCTGCCGCTGGTCCAACAGGGCCGGATCAAGGGACTCGCTCACATCACAGGCGGCGGACTAATCGAGAATATTCCGCGGGTTCTACCCGAAGGCTGCCATGCAATCGTAGACGCGGACTCGTGGGACTTGCCGCCGATTTTCGCGGAGCTTCAATCGGGCGGGCAGGTCGCTGCGGTGGAAATGGCGCGGACGTTCAATTGCGGCGTCGGAATGGTCGCGGTCGTCGGTGAGGCCGAGGCGGATGCGGTCGCACAGGCGCTCGAATTGGCCGGAGAATCGGTCATCCGGATCGGCCGCATCGAAGCCGGTCAGCGCGGCTGCACGGTGCGGGGCAGTGCCGGCCGCTGGAACGCGCAAGAGGATTGGTCCGCAACTCATCATGCGTGACCCGAAACGCGTCGCAATCCTGATCTCGGGCCGCGGAAGCAATATGCGCGCGCTGGTCGAACAAGCAGCCGGATACGATGTCGTGCTGATCGCCTCAAACAAGCCGCAGGCGCCCGGCCTCGATTGGGCGCGCTCCTTCGGCCTTCCGACCTGGGCATGGGACAGCCAGGGCATCGACAAGGCGCAATGGGACCAGGCGCTCGGCCGGGCGCTCGACGACCACCGCGTCGGAACCATCGCGCTCGCCGGCTTCATGCGCATCCTCTCGCCCGGGTTCATCGGCGAATGGCGCGGGCGGATCGTCAACATCCACCCCTCGCTCCTGCCGAAATATCGCGGGCTCGACGCGCACAAACGGGCGCTTGCGGCCGGCGATTCGGTCAGCGGCTGCTCGGTCCATCTGGTGACCGAGGAGCTGGACGCCGGCGAGGTGCTTGGGCAGACCGATGTCCCGATCGTCGCCGGGGACGACGAACAGAGCCTCGAGAGTCGCGTGCTCGAAGCCGAGCACATGCTTTATCCCAAGGTGCTGAGCGAGTTCGTCCGCCGATGACCCCGCTCGATCGCGTACGCCAGGCGGCGCTGGATCTGCCCGAGACCGAGGAGCGGCTATCGCACGGCCAGCCGACGTTCTTCGTCGCGGGCAAGCAATTCGCGCAATTCCGCGACAATCATCACGGCGACAGCAAGACTGTGGTCTGCGTCCGCGTCAGCAGCATCGACGAGCAGGCGATGCTGCTCGAAGCCGATCCGCAGACCTATTCGAAACCGGCCTACATGCCGACCTGGCTGTCGATCAACCTGTCAGGCGACCAGGTCGACTGGGACCATATCGCCGACCGCATCGCCGAGAGCTGGGAGCTTGCGGCGCCGCGGCGTTTGCTGGAGGCTGGCGGACGATGAGCACGCCTGAAGAAGCAAAACGCACCCGCCGCCGCTGGATTGGCTTGGGCGAGACCATCGCGGTGATCGGGGTCGCAATCTCGGCCGTGGCGCTGTGGAAGACCTGGGACAGCAACGACAAGCCAGCGGTCGTCGTCGAGAAGCGCCAGCCGGTCCCGCTAACGCTTCGCGCCAAGGCGCAGAACGAGGGGCGGACGCTCGAAATTTCGCCCGTCGAGCCGAGCCACGCGCTGCAGTCGCTCGCGATCACATTGGCTGGAACGACGATCGACGTCGGAAGCGACGGTGACCTCACAGCCGACGATGTCGAAAGGGCGCTTAAGAACCGCGACGAGAGCAAGGGCGCGCACACCGCCCCAGTTCGGATCGCCGCGCGCTATGTGGAGGCCGGCGCCGATCGCCGCGGCGGCGGGGCCTATGTCCTCAGCTATCGCTGGGAAGGCGGCGGGCTGTTCGGTGCCCGCTCGATCAGGCTGACGGGCTTAAGCAGGGCCTAGAGGAGGCCATGAGCCCCCTCCAATATATTGGGTCGGGGCTGCTCGCCCTCACCGAGATCGCAATCCTCCTGCGCGCGATCCTGAGGCCGCACCGCGACCCCGCCTCGCGCCTCGCCTGGGTCGTCGTGATCGTCGTCCTCCCGGTCGCGGGTATCATCGCCTACCTGCTGCTCGGCGAAATCCGGATCAGCAACGCCCGCCGCCAGCGCGGCCGCGATGTCGACCGGGGCCTGCCCACCCCCGATGCCGATGAGCGTAGCGAGGAAGCACTAGCGAAGAGCGATTACGCCGCGCCGTTCGCGCTGGCCCGCGCCGTCAACGGCCTCGGCACGACCGGAGGCAACCAGGCGCGGCTCGCCCTCGACAGCAACGTGGCGATCGACATGCTGGTCGAGGATATCGACGCGGCGAAACACCACGTCCATCTGTGCGCCTACATCTGGCTGGCGGACCATAACGGGTGCAAGGTCAAGGATGCGGTGATCCGCGCCGCGGCGCGCGGGGTGAAGGTGCGGGCGCTGGCCGACGCGCTGGGATCGCGCCTGTTCATCCGTTCCAGCCACTGGTGCGAGCTGATCGCGAGCGGCGCCGACGTCCGCGCCGCGCTTCCGGTCGGCGGCCTCTTGTGGACTATCACCCGCGGCCGGGTCGATCTGCGCAACCATCGCAAGCTGACGGTCATCGACAACCGCATCGCGTGGGTTGGGAGCCAGAACGTCGCCGACCCCGAATTCCGCATCAAGCCACATTACGCGCCGTGGGTCGACATCATGACCCGCTGGGAAGGGCCGGTCGCGCGCCACTGCCAATATCTGTTCGCGTCGGACTGGATCGCGGAAGGCGGCGACGACGTCAGCGCCCTGCTCTCGCAGCCCTGGCCGAAGCGGGCGAAGCGCCCCGGCGAAATCGCGGCGCAGGTGATCGGCACCGGCCCGACGGTCCAGGTCGACTCGATGCCGGCCTGCTTTGCCGAGTTGATCCACTCGGCGCGGCACGAGCTGGTCGTGACGACGCCCTATTTCGTGCCTGACGAGCAGGTGCTTTCCGCACTGACATCGGCGGCCCGCCGCGGGGTCGAGACCGTGCTTGCCTTGCCCAAGCGCAACGACAGCATCGTCGTCGCGGCCACCAGCAAAAGCTATTACCGGGACCTGGTCGGCGCCGGGGTGAAGCTGCTCGAATACCGTTGCGGCTTGCTCCACGCGAAGACGATGCTGGTCGACCGCGCGGTCGGCCTGATCGGCTCGGCCAATCTCGACCGCCGCAGCTTCGAGCTCAATTTCGAGAACAACATCCTGTTCGCGGACAAGGAATTCGCGGCGGTCATCCGGGCCCGGCAGGACGCCTTCATCGCCGACTGCGATCCCGTCACCCAGGCCGATATCGACGGCTACGGCCTCGCCTCCCGCCTGTGGCAGAACACCATCGCGATGATGAGCCCGATCCTGTAGCCAGGCTTAGCCGACGATCTCTTCCGGCTTGAAGAAGAACGCGATTTCGATCGCCGCATTTTCGTCGCTGTCCGATCCGTGGACCGAATTGGCCTCGATCGATTCCGCGAAGGCCTTGCGGATCGTGCCCTCGGCGGCATCGGCCGGGTTGGTCGCGCCCATCACCTCACGGTTCCGAAGCACGGCATTCTCGCCCTCGAGTACCTGGACCACGACCGGGGCGGAGGTCATGAAAGTGCACAGATCGCTGTAGAACGGCCGCTCCTTGTGGACCGCGTAAAAGCCTTCGGCCTGCTCACGGGTCATGCGGATCCGGCGCGAGGCGACTACCCTGAGGCCGGCCTCCTCGAGCATCTTGGTGATCGCTCCGGTGATGTTGCGACGAGTGGCGTCGGGCTTGATGATCGAAAAGGTGCGCGTCGCGGCCATGACCGGGCGTCTCCTGTGATTGGGTTGGGTGGAATTCGAGGCGCCGCCTAGCTGGGGCGGCACTGCCCCGCAAGCCTCAGGCCTGCTGCTTCCACTTGCCGTCGACCTGCGCCCAGTAGCGCCGCTCGATCCCGTCCCTTCCGGCGAGCAGCTTCCACGCCAGCCGGGCCGCCTCGAGGCTCGCCGAGTTCGAACAGATAAAAAGTGCGGTCGTAGGCCAATGCCGCGTCCCGCCACTCGCCGTCGGCGATCAGGATGTTGCGGGCGACATTGGGGGCGTCGGGACTGGACGACAGCAGGATCGGCTGGCGTGCGTCGTCGGTGCCGCCGGCGAGGCCATGGGGAATGAAGCTCGCCGGACCCTGGTCCCACAGCATCCGGTCGAGCCGGGTCAGCGCGGACTCATCCGCGGCGACGATCAGCAGCCGGCCGTCCTGCGCCAGCATCTTCTCGGCAAGGCTGGCGATGACCTGCTCGGGCGCCGTGCCACCAAGCTGGTAGAAATCGACCTGCACTGCGGCGGCTACGCCTCCAGCACGTCGGCTACATATTGGTCGAGCAGACGAACCCCGAACCCGGTCGCGCCTTTGTCGTAGGTGTTGCTCGCCTTGTCCGACCAGGCCTTGCCGGCCATGTCGACGTGCGCCCAGCGAACGCCGTTTTCGATGAAGCGCTGGATGAAATGCGCAGCGGTGATTGACCCGCCCTCGCGCGGCCCGACATTCTTGACGTCGGCGATTGGCGAATCGATCAGCCGGTCGAACGGCTCCGCCATCGGCATCCGCCACAGCCGGTCGCCGCTCTCCTCGCCCGCGGCGATCAGCTTGGCGGCAAGCTCCTCGGTGTTCGAGAACAGGCCGGCCCATTCGAATCCGAGGCTGACCAGGATTGCTCCGGTCAGGGTCGCCAGATCGATGATCGTCGCGGGCTTGTAGTTGCGCTGGACGTAAGTCAGCGCGTCGGCGAGCACGAGGCGCCCTTCGGCGTCGGTGTTAATGACCTCGACCGTTTGGCCGGACATGGTGGTGACGACGTCGCCGGGCCGCTGGGCATTGCCGTCGGGCATGTTCTCAACCAGGCCGCAGATGCCGATGAGATTGGCCTTGGCCTTGCGCAGCGCCAGCGCCTTGAAGGCGCCGACCACCGCACCGGCGCCACCCATGTCCCACTTCATCGCCTCCATGCCCTGCGCCGGCTTGATCGAGATGCCGCCGGTGTCGAAGGTCACGCCCTTGCCGACGAACGCGGTCGGCTGCGCGCCGTCCTGGCCGCCGTTCCAGCGCAGCACCAGCAGCCGCGCCTTCTTTCACCGAGCCCTGGGCGACCCCGAGCAGCGCGCCCATGCCGAGTTTCTCCATCGCCGCACGGTCGAGCACCTCGAGCTCGATCCCGAGGTCGGCGAGGTGGCGGACACGTTCGACGAAGCTTTCGGGGTAGATGATGTTGGCGGGCTCGGTGACCAGCTCGCGGGTCAGCGCACACGCCTTCGTAGACCGGCTGCCAGCGAGTGGCGTAGCGCTCCGCCGCGCCCGGGCCTCCGCCGACGATGACGATCTCGCTCGAGTGTCGGCTTGTGCTTGTCCTTGAGCTTGGTCCGGTAACGGTCGTAGCGCCACGAGCGAAGCGCGGCGGCGAGCCCGACCCTGGCCGCCGCATCGGCGTCGAAGTCGAGGCCGCTCAAATCGATGACGGCGGTCTTTTCTCCCGACGTCAGCAGGCGCGCCGCCGCGGTTCCGCCGAGCTTTTCGGCCGCATCGGCTGGGCGAAGCTCCCGCCACCCGTCCCGACGGCCAGCACGCGCCGCAAGCGTGCCTCCATCGTCGACGAATTGCTCGGCGACGCTCGAGGCTTCGCCCTCGAAGCGCTGGCGCTCGAGCGCCGCAACGACAGCGGCTTGCGCCGGGCCGAGCGAAGAAAGCGCCGAACGGTCCTTGCCCGCGACCGGGAGCACGAGCGCAAAATCCCCCGCGGGCCGGCTATCGGCGAAACGAACCTGCATCTGAAACCATCCTTGGAAAGGCGAACGTCGGCGGGGGCTTTAGGATGCAAGCGCGGCCTTGGCAAAGCCGGCGCCGCTGGATTGTCCCCGCGCTTTCAAGGTGCGATAGGCAAAGGCGAACAAAGGCCAATCGAGCGGACGGGGCAGCGTTGCGAAGGACATTCGTCTGTTGGACTGCGCTGCCACTGCTGCTTACCCTTTCGGCAGCCGCGACCGCGCAAAATAGCCAACCGGCCGCCCCCGTCCCCCAACCGGCGCCGGCGCCCGATCAGATCATCGGCTTCAGCGCCGATCAGGTCACCTACGACAGCAACGCCGACTTCGTCACCGCGACAGGCGAAGTGCGCATGTCGCGCGAGGGCAATTATCTGGCCGCCAACCAGGTGGTTTGGGACCGCAAGAGCGGCCAGGTCCGAGCCCAGGGCGATGTCGTCCTGATCACTCCGCAGGGCGACAAGATGGTGGGCGAGAATGTCGTGCTCACCGACAGCTTGCGTGACGGGACGATCGAAAATCTGCTCGTCGTGCTCGAAAGCGGCGGCCGGATCGCCGCGGCCCGCGGAGTTCGCACCGGCAACGTGACCACGCTCGAAAATGCGATTTACTCGCCCTGCCCGGTGACCACGCCGACCGGTTGCCCGCGCCGGCCGAGCTGGAGCATCACCGCGACCCGGGTGATCGACGACCCGGCCAACCATCGCGTCCGCTTCGAAGGCGGACGGCTCCAGCTGTTCGGGGTCAACCTGCCGCTTTTCCCGGTGTTCGGCATCGGCACGTCAACGGACGGGGTGAGCGGCTGGCTGGTGCCCGACATCAATTATTCGACCCGCAAGGGGCTGGAGATCGCCGCGCCCTACCATTGGCAGATCGGCCCCAATCGCGATTTTACCGTCACCCCGCACGTCTATACCGGCGTGCTTCCGGCGATCGAGGCCAAGTACCGCGAGCTCAACCGCATCGGCGCATTCCAGCTTGGCGGGTTCCTGACCTACGGCACGATCGAGAGCGCCGACCCCAATGACGACCACCTCGAATGAAGGACGCGGGCTTCGCGGCTATGCCGAAGGCAATGGCAAGTTCCAGCTCGACCCGCTGTGGAGCATCACCACCTCGTTCCGGGTGGCCAGCGATAAGACCGTCACCCAGCGCTACGACATCACCCGCGACGACCGTCTGCGCAGCTTCGTCAATGCCGAGCGGATCAGCACCAACAGCTACATCACGATCGCCGGCTGGGCCTTCCAGGGCCTGCGCGTCGACGACGTTCAAAAGCAGATCCCGATCGCTCTGCCCGCGATCGATGCCCGGATCAGGCTCGTCGACCCGGTGCTCGGCGGAAAGATCGAAATCGAGGGCAACAGCCTGTCGATCATCCGCATCGAGGGCCAGGACACGCAGCGCGCTTTCGCCAGCGCGCGCTGGGACCTGCGCCGCCTAACGCCCTGGGGCCAGGAGCTGACCCTGACCGGTTACCTGCGCGGCGACGTCTATCATACCGACGATTCGGCTGCGACCGCGGTGGCCATCTATCGCGGCACCGACGGCTGGCACACGCGCGGCATCGCGGCGCTGGCCGCCGACCTCAAATGGCCATTCGTCGGGCCGGCGTTCGGGGGCGTCCAGCGCTTCGTCCCAAGGGTCCAGCTGGTCGTCACGCCGCCGACACCCAACCTTTCGATTCCCAACGAAGACGCGCGTTCGATCGACCTTGAGGACAGCAACCTGTTCGCCCTCAACCGCTTCTCCGGCTACGACCGGTGGGAGGACGGATCGCGCATAACCTATGGTGTCGACTGGGCGCTCGATCTGCCGAATCTGTCGATCACCACCAATATCGGGCAGAGCTATCGAATTGTTCAGCGGGAGAGTATTTTCCCTGCTGGAACAGGACTTAACGACCGCCTCTCAGATATCGTCGGAAGAACCAGCATCCGCTATGGGCGGTTCATCGACCTCACCCACCGTTATCGCATCGACAAGAGCACTTTCGCCGTCCGCCGGAACGAGCTCGACCTCACCATCGGGACGATGCAGACCTACGTCCAACTGGGTTACCTCAAGCTCAACCGCGACATCGACCCGACGATCGAGGATTTGCGCGACAAGGAGGAGCTGCGGCTCGCCGGACGGATCAAATTTGCGAAATACTGGTCGATCTTCGGAGCGACCGTTCTTGACCTCACCGACAAGAGCGAGGACCCGTTGTCGCTGGCGGACGGATTCGAGCCGGTGCGCAATCGCCTGGGCATCGCCTATGAAGATGAATGCGTGGAGCTTGGCCTGACGTGGCGCCGCGACTATGAGCATCTCGGTTCCTTCCGCAAGGGCAGCACGTTTGGCTTGCACTTCGCGTTGAAGGGCCTCGGCCGCTAAGCCTGCGTTCAGCAGGCGTGGGTAAACGGCGATGCGTGTATTTGGCGGGGAATCAAGGGAAATTCACAACGTGACAGCAGCTTTTCGACGGACTTCGGCGCGCGCATTGTATGCGGCGAGCGCAATTGCTTTCGCGGCCGCGACCGCAGCCCTCGCCCAGAGCCCGCCGCCGGCCCAGCCTGCCGAGCCCAGCACCACCAGCGCGCTGCGCCTGCCCCAGAACCCGCAAGTGTTCGGCTCGACCATGCCGTCGGTCGTCAAGGCGACCGCGATCATCAACGGCGCAGTCATCACCCAGACCGACATCGACCAGCGGCTGGCTTTGCTGGCGATCGCCAATGGCGGCAAGATTCCGGCGGACGAGGTCGACCGCCTCCGCCAGCAGGTCCTGCGCAACCTGATCGACGAGACCCTGCAGATCCAGGCCGCCAAGACGGAAAAGATCGAGATCAAGCAGTCCGACATCGACCGCACCATCGTTCGGGTCGCCTCGAACGTGAAGCAGACCCCCGATCAGCTGGCGCAATTCCTCGACTCCAACGGATCGTCGCTCAACTCTCTGCGCCGGCAGATCGAGGGCGAAATCGCGTGGCAGAGGCTGCAGCGCTCCAAGATCGAGGTCACCGTCGGTGACGATGAGGTCAAGGCCGTGATCGACAAGCTCAATGCCTCTAAAGGCACCGAGGAATATCACGTCGGTGAGATTTTCCTCTCGGCGACCGCCGACAGCCAGCCGCAGGTCCTGGCCAACGCCGACAAGATCCTCGAGCAGTTGAAGAACGGAGCATCCTTCGCGGGCTATGCGCGGCAATATTCCGAGGCCTCGACCGCTGCCGTGGGCGGCGATCTCGGCTGGGTCCGCCCCGAACAGCTCCCCCAGCCGCTCGCCGCCGCGATCCAGCAGATGGGGCCGGGAACCGTCAGCAACCCCATTCCAGTCCCGGGAGGCATTTCGATCGTCGCCGTCCAGGACACCCGCAAAGTGTTGACGGTCGACCCGCGCGATGCGGTCCTCGGCCTCAAGCAGATCTCGGTCACCTTCCCCAAGGGCACCACGCGTCCGCAGGCCGAGCCGGTCGTGGCGCAATTCGCAGCGGCTGCGCAAAACGTCGGCGGCTGCGGCGGGGCGGACAAGCTGGCCGCCGACTTTCACGGCGAGGTCGTTCAGAGCGAAGGCGTGAAGATGCGCGACCTGCCGCCGGCGCTTCAGCAGATCATGCTTCCAATGCAGGTTGGACAGGCAACTCAGCCCTTCGGATCGATCGAGGAGGGCATTCGGGTATTGGTGATCTGCGGCCGCGACGAGGCGACTTCGGACGAGCCGACCTACGACCAGGTCTACAACCAGATCAACGAAGAGCGGGTGAACACGCGCGCGCGTCGGTATTTGCGCGATCTTCGCCGCGACGCGGTGATCGAATACCGTTGAGCCGGAATAAGGGTTAGACGGGACGCGTGGCCACCGTTCCATCACAGCCGCTCGCGATATCGCTCGGCGATCCTGCGGGAATCGGTCCCGAGATCCTCGCCAAATGCTGGGATAATCGTTCGGCTTTCGATTTGCCGCCGTTCGTCGCCATCGGGGACGGCCGCTCGCTTGGCGCGGTGTGGGACGGCCCGATTGAGCTGATCGACGACCCTCGCGACGCGGATTCGGCCTTCGACGTCGGATTGCCGCTGATCCAGGTTTCGGCCGCCGAGGCGGATATTCCCGGCCATCCCAGCCCCTCGGGCGCACACTGCTCGCTCGATTCGCTCGAGCTTGCGGTCGGACTGGCGCGGTCGGGATCGGTGGCCGGGGTGGTCACCGGGCCGGTCGCCAAGGAGCAGCTCTATGCGATCGGCTTCACCCATCCCGGGCAGACCGAGTTCGTCGCCGAGCGCTGCGGAATTGCGTCCGCCAATGTCGTGATGATGCTCGCCGGCCCGACGCTCCGGACGGTGCCGGTGACAACGCATCTGCCGCTGTCGGCGGTTGCCGCCAGTCTCAACAGCGCGCTCATAGAATCGCGGGGCCGGGCAACGCTTCGCGGATTGCAGCGCGCGTTCGGGATCGCCGAGCCGAGACTCGCAATCGCCGGCCTCAACCCGCATTCGGGCGAAGGCGGAACGCTCGGCCGCGAGGAGATCGAAATCATCGAGCCGGCGATCGCCGCGCTTGCCGCCGAGGGCTGGCGGGTGAGCGGGCCGCATCCGGCGGACACGATGTTTCACGCGTCGGCGCGGGCCTATTACGATGCGGCTTTGTGCATGTACCACGACCAGGCGCTGATCCCGATCAAGGCGCTTCACTTCGAGGATGCGGTCAACATCACCCTGGGCCTGCCGATCGTTCGCACCGCTCCCGACCATGGGACCGCGTTCGACATCGCCGGCCAGGACCGCGCCGACCCGCGTCCGATGGCCGCCGCGATCCGGATGGCGGCGTCCGCGTCGGTGTATCGAGCCGGCGAGGCGTGAGCGGCGCCCCCGAGCCGCTTCGCCCGGAGGCCCTGAGAGACGTCATCGCCCGGCACGGGCTGAGCGCAAGCAAGGCGCTGGGACAGAATTTCATCCTCGACCGGAATCTGCTGGCGCGGATTGCGGCGATCCCCGGCAAGCTTGAAGGCGAGACGGTCTATGAGGTCGGTCCCGGACCCGGCGGGCTCACCCGTGCCTTGCTCGATGCGGGGGCGAAGGTCGTCGCGGTCGAGCGCGACCGGCGCTGCATCGCCGCGCTCGCCGAGCTCGAAGTCGAGTTTCGGCGCACGCCTGACCGTGGTCGAAGCCGACGCCTTGCGTGTCGACGAGCGCACGCTGGCAGGCGAGGGCGCCCACGTGGTCGCCAACCTGCCCTACAATATCGGGACGGCGCTGCTCTTGAAATGGCTCGGCGGAGACTGGCCGCCCTGGTGGCGCTCGCTGACCCTGATGTTCCAGAAGGAAGTCGCCGAGCGGATTGTCGCCTCGCCCGGAAGCGGCGCGTACGGACGGCTGTCGGTCGCGGCGCAGTGGCGCTCAACCCCGCGGATTGCGATGAACGTCAACCGCTCGGCCTTCGTCCCGCCGCCGAAGGTGACCTCCGCCGTGGTGCATATCGTGCCCAGGCAGGCGCCTACAGGAGTCGCTGCGGGGGTAATGGAGCGGCTTACGCAGGCCGCCTTCGGTCAGCGCCGCAAGATGCTGCGCTCGAGCCTCAAGCCGGTTGCGGACGCACTACAGGCGCTCGAGACGCTCGGGATCGATCCCCGGCGGCGCGCCGAGACGCTTACCGTCGACGATTTCGTCCAGCTAGCGCGAGCGCTCAGTTAGACTTGGGGCTGGGCGGCGCCTTTACCGCGGCGACGCTCGGTCCGCGGCTGATCGCCGACGACAGCTGGGTCAGCTGCCGGGCAGCCCTTGGCGCAGATGGTCTGCAGCTTCTGCAGATTGGCCTGAGCCCGGGCGGTCGCGCCAAGCTCGACCATCGCTTCGCCCTGGACGGCGATCGCATCGACGTCATTGGGCTCGATCTGGAGCGCCTTGTTGGACATCCGCACGGCCTTGCCGAACAGCCGCTGCTTCTCGGCGACGCGCGCGAGGTCGACGAACGCCCAGCGGTTGCGCGGATCGACCGCGAGCGCCGCTTCGAGCACGTCTTCGGCCTGATCGAGCTTGCCGGCGGATGCGAGCACCTGGGCCTGGCGTTTGAGCTCCATCGACTTGGGCAGGATCTGGTCGTCGGTGCGCTGCCCGGCGACGGGCGCGGCGAACGCGGCTGCGGCGAAACCCATCAGCAGGGCACGGGCAAAAAGGCGCATTAAACTCTCCAATTCAACGCTCTGCCCTAGCATGGGCGTTCGAGCCGCGCGACGAAAAATCCGTCGGAGCCGTCGTGCCCGGGAGTGAGCAGCATTCCGGCTCCATCCCAACGCCCGGCGGCCAGCGGCGTTTCCTGCAATCTCCATGATGAACGGCGGCTGATAAAGTCGGAAATCCGGCCTGCCCCTTCGCGGGACAGCAGCGAACAGACCGCATAGACCAGCCGTCCGCCCGGAGCGACCAGCTCGGCGGCGATGTCCAGCAGCCGCGTCTGGACCTCCACCAGGCGGTTGAGCCGCTCGGGCGTCAGGCGCCAGCGGCCTTCGGGATTGCGCCGCCACGTCCCGCTCCCCGAGCAGGGCGCATCGACCAGCACGAGGTCGGCCTTGCCGCGCCAGTCGGCGAGCTCGGTGAGTTCGTTCGGCGAATTCAGCAGGCGGGTTTCAATGGTCGCTCCCGCCCGCCCGGCGCGCGGCGGCAATTTCGAGAGTCGGGCGCGGTTGCTGTCGGTCGCGAGGATGTGCGCGTCGGGTGCAGCCGCGGCCAATGCGAGCGCCTTGCCGCCGGCGCCCGCGCACAGGTCGACGACACCCTGGCCGTCTGCGGCTCCGCAAGCGAGCACGATCAGCTGGCTGCCTTCGTCCTGAACCTCGACCAGGCCGGCCAGATAAGCGGGATGCTCGGAAATGCGGCTATCGGGCGTAAGCCGGATGCCCCACGGGCTGAGCGGCGTCGCTTCGGCGCCCTCGAACTCGCCGATCAATTGCTCGCGCGAGGCGCGCGCGGCATTCACCCGAAGGTCGAGCGGCGCGCGCTCGAGCAACGCCGGCCATTCCGCTTCCGCCACCAGCGGCGAGATCTCGGGAATCAACCACTGCGGGACCGCGCCGGCGGGCGCGACGATTTCACCGGCCTGGGCCGGTTCGGGCCCTCGCGGCTGACCGAACAAATCCAGCAGCTCCGGCTCGTCCGCTGCCAGACCGAGAACCAGCCGCCCGCCCGCTTTCCGGCCGCTCCGCGGTTCGGCGGATCGCCTTGAAGACCAGCTCGCGCACCGCCCGGCGGTCGCCCGACCCGGCATAGCGGCGCTGCTTGAAATAGCGGGTGACGACGCTGTCGGCCGGCGGGCCGTCGTCGCGGACCGAGGCGATCACTTCGTCGAGGATTTCGGCCGCCTCGCCGCCTGCAGCCGCAAGCCGCGGGGGTCATCGCCTCAGCGCGTCGGATAATTGGGCGCCTCGCGCGTGATCGAAACGTCATGGACGTGGCTTTCCGACAGGCCGGCATTGGTGATTCGGACGAACTTCGCGCGCTTCTGAAGCTCGGGGATGGTCGCTGAGCCCGTATAGCCCATCGCGGCTTTGACCCCGCCGACGAGCTGGTGGACGATGTCGCGCGACGGGCCGCGGTACGGCACCTGCCCTTCGATCCCCTCCGGAACCAGCTTCAACTGATCCTGGATATCCTGCTGGAAATAGCGGTCGGCCGAGCCGCGCGCCATCGCTCCGACCGAGCCCATCCCGCGATAGGACTTGTAGCTGCGGCCCTGGTAGAGGAAGATTTCGCCCGGCGCCTCGTCGGTCCCGGCTAGCAGCGATCCGACCATCACGCTCGATGCGCCCGCCGCAAGCGCCTTGGCGATGTCGCCGCTGGTGCGGATGCCGCCGTCGGCGATTACCGGCACGCCCGATTTCGACGCGACGCCCGCCGCATTCATCACCGCGGTCAGTTGCGGGACGCCGACGCCGGCGATGACCCGCGTGGTGCAGATCGATCCGGGCCCGATCCCGACCTTGATCGCATCGGCCCCGGAATCGACCAGCGCGCGCGCCGCTTCGGCGGTCGCGACATTGCCCGCGACCACCTGCACCGAGTTCGACACGCGTTTCACTCGTTCAACCGCGCGCGCGACCTCGACATTGTGGCCGTGCGCGGTGTCGATCACGATGCAGTCGCAGCCCGCGTCCATCAGCGCCTCGGAGCGGGCGAAGCCGGCGTCGCCGACGGTCGTCGCCGCGGCGACCCGCAGCCGCCCTTCGCCGTCCTTGGTCGCGAACGGCGCGGCTACCGATTTCTCGATGTCCTTGACGGTGATCAGCCCGACGCAGTGGTTGTCCTTGTCGACCACCAGCAATTTCTCGATCCGCCGCTGGTGGAGGATACGCCGAGCGTCGCCCTCGGTCGTCCCGAGCGGCACGGTGGCGAGATTTTCGCGGGTCATCAGCTCGCTGACCTTCTGGCGCGGGTTTTCGGCGAAACGCACGTCGCGATTGGTAAGGATGCCGCACAGCTTGCCCGATTTCTCGACGATCGGGATGCCGCTGATGCGGTTGGCCTTCATCAGCTCGAGCGCCTCGGCGAGGCTCTGGTCGGGCGTCATCGTGATCGGATTGACCACCATCCCGCTTTCGAAGCGCTTGACCTGGCGGACCGCAATGGCTTGCGCCTCGACGTCCATGTTGCGGTGGAGGACGCCGATCCCGCCGAGCTGGGCAAGTGCGATCGCCATGTCGGCCTCGGTCACCGTGTCCATCGCCGAGGACAGGATCGGGATTGCGAGCGGGATCCCGCGGGTCAGCTGTGTGCGGGTATCGGCCTGGCTCGGCAGCACCGAGGATTCGAGTGGCTGGAGAAGGACGTCGTCGAATGTCAGTCCGAGCGGAATGTCAGGGGTGCCGTTGGGTTGAGCCATATCGGCCCATGACAGCAGTCGGGCGATTCGCCAAGCCTGCGCTAGCCGCCCGTCCGATCGAGCACCCTTTGCGCCTGCTCGACGTGCATCCGCTCGATCATCTGATTGTCGAACCGTTCGGCGCCGCCGTTAAACGCCTCGACCAGGCGCCGCGCGCGCTCGACTTCGGCATCGCTCGGCGCGAACGCGCGGTGGCACGGCGCGATCTGGTCGGGGTGGATCAGGCTCTTGCCATCGAAGCCGAGCCGCCGCCCCTCCTGCGCCTCGGCGAGGAAGCCCGCGGCGTCGTTGAGGTGGTTGAACACCCCGTCGAACACCGCGATCCCGGCGGCGCGCGCGGCGAGCACGATCAGCTGCAACGAGGCCGAAATCGGCTCGCGGCCCGCGTCGAGCGGCAGGCGCAGGTCGGCGCGCAGGTCGTTGGTGCCGGCGATCAGCGCGGCGCAATCGTGAGTCACTTCCTGCGCCGCGAGCACGCCCTTGGCGGTTTCGATCATCGCTGCGATCGGCTTGCCCGATTGCGTCCGGATGAAGGTCAGTTCTTCCCTGTCCTCGACCCTCGGGACAATCAGCAAATCAGCGTTGCTATGAGCGACGGCGGCAAGGTCCGACCCATGCCATTGCGACCCGACCCCGTTGATCCGGATCGCGACCGGCATCGGCCAGCCGGAACTCGACCGCGGCTACCGCAGCGGCCCGCGCCGCTTCCTTGTTCTGGGGCTTCACCGAATCTTCGAGGTCGAGCACGACAAGGTCGGAGCCCGCCCCGTGCGCCTTGTCGATCGCCCGCGGGTTCGACGCCGGCAGGTACAGCACCGACCTTACGGCGAACAGGTCCACGCTTATGTCGCTTTTTGCTTCCGCTACAGCCATGGCCGTCGCATCATGCCTTGAAAGCAGCAAAGCGGGGAAGAGGAATGCTGACTTATTTCATGATCGCGCTCGCGGTCCTGGCGCTGTTGTTCGTGATGATGGGCGTCAAGATCGTCCACCAGGGCTATCGCTACACCCTCGAGCATTTCGGCCGCTTCGTTCGGGTCGCCGAGCCCGGGATCAACTTCGTCATGCCGTTCGTCACCCGCGTCGGGCGCAAGATCAACATGATGGAGCAGGTGGTCGATATCCCCGGGCAGGAGATCATCACCAAGGACAATGCGATGGTCGCGGTCGACGGGGTGGTGTTCTTCCAGGTGATCGACGCCGCCAAGGCCGCATACGAGGTGAGCGATCTGTACAGCGCGCTGATGGCGCTCTCGACCACCAATTTGCGCACCGTCATGGGCTCGATGGACCTCGACGAGACCTTGTCCAAACGCGACGAGATCAACGCCCGGCTGCTCGCGGTGGTCGATCACGCGACCGAGCCGTGGGGGGTCAAGATCACCCGCGTTGAGCTGAAGGACATTCGCCCGCCGCAGGATATCGTCAACGCCATGACCCGGCAGATGAAAGCCGAGCGCGAAAAGCGCGCGTCGATCCTCGAATCCGAAGGCATGCGCCAGTCCGAGATCCTCCGCGCCGAAGGCGAGAAGCAGGCGCGGATCCTTCAGGCCGAGGGGCAGAAGGAAGCCGCCTTCCGCGACGCCGAAGCGCGCGAACGCTCTGCCATGGCCGAAGCCAATGCGACCAAGTCGGTAAGCGACGCGATCGAGGGCGGCAGCGCCCAGGCGATCAATTACTTCATCGCCCAGAAATATGTCGAAGCGCTGGGCAAGTTCGCGACCTCGCCCAACTCCAAGACGATCCTGTTCCCGGTCGAGGCGACCCAGCTGATGGGCACGCTCGGCGGGATCGGCGAGCTAGCCAAGGAGGCATTCGGCAACAGCGCGGCGCCGCAGGTCAGGGGCAAGGCCTCACCCAGCGTTCCGGAGACCAAATGATCGACAATCTCGAACCCGGCTGGCTGTGGCTGATCGGCGGCGTTTTGCTGCTGATCCTCGAGGTGATCGCGCCCGGATTCTTCCTGGTGTTCCTCGGCGCCGCGGCGATGGCGACCGGGCTGTTCACCTTGCTGTTCGACCTCGGCACCGCTTCGCAGCTCGCTTTGTTCGCGCTTTACGCGGTGATCGCGGTCCTGGTCGGCCGCCGCTTCTACGCCAACCGCACCTCCGACAGCACCGATCCGCTGCTGAACGACCGGGCCGGACGGATGGTCGGCAAAGTGGTGACGGTGGTCGAGGCGGTCGACGAGCATAGTGGCCGCGTTCGCGTCGGCGACAGCGAGTGGAGCGCCCGCGGCGGGCCCGCGGCGGCCGGGACTCACGTGCGGATCACCGGCATCGAGGGCAATTGCCTGACGGTTGAGGCCGAGCGCGTCCTTCCGCCTGCATGAGCTGGCTGCTCGCAACCGCTTTGCTGGCGGCGCCGCCCCTCACCGAAAACCAGGCGATTGACCTGGCCGCAAAGGCGATGCGCCAGCTGAGGCCAAGTCAGCCCCTCACCTGCTTCGCGTTCGAAACCGAAGAAAGCTCCCGGCGCCAGGTCGGCATCGCCGTTCGCGAAAAGCACAACAGGCGTTGCGGCGGCGATCCGGCGGTCATGCCAGTGACCGAGCGTTTCCGGGTAAACCGAGCGCCTGCCCGGCTGTGGCGCTGGGACGCGACCGACGACAGCTACCTTCCTTGTCGACTGACCGCGGCGCGACCCGTCTGCCCCCGGCTTAGCTACGAAAAGCGCTAGTCGAGGATCGTCGCGCCGGCCTCGGGGCGATGCCGCGTGCGCGGCGAGCGCAGGCGGAGGAAGCTGAGCCCCGCCGCGATCAGCGCCGCCACGCCCGCGGCCGCCAGCAGGTCGGGCGAGGCGCTCACGCCGAAGAAGTGGAACGCGACTCCAACCGCCACTGCACCGATGGTCTGTCCGAGCAGCCGCGCGGTCGCCAGCATTCCGCCCGCCGCTCCCGAGCGCTCGCGGGGTGCCGAGCTCAAAATCGTCCGGTTGTTGGGCGACTGGAACAAGCCAAAGCCGATCCCGCACAGCGCCATTCGCCAGGCGATGTCCAGCGTGTCGGGCGAGCTTCCGAGACGCGACAGCGCGAACAAGCCCGCGGCGAAGATTACCAGCCCGACTCCGCCGATCAGTCCGGCACGTGCCCGGTCGGCGAGGCGGCCTGCGAACGGCGCCACGACTCCCAGCGCCAACGGCCAGGGAGTCATCAGCAGCCCCGTTTCGAACGCGCTTCGGCCGAACGCGTACTGGAACAGAAACGGGAGTGCGACGAATGCCAGCGTCTGCGCCGCGAACGATACGATCGACGTGGCGATCGACATGCTGAATATGCGGATCCTGAGGAGGTCGACCGGGAACAAGGGCGCCCTGTCTCCCCATTCACGGTGCACCAACAGCGCGCCCGCCGCCAGGCCGGCGACGATGAGGGCAATGCCCGCGGCCGCGCCGGCGCTGGTCAATGTCTCAACCCCGAATATGACGCAGCCCATCATCGCCATGCTCAGCAGCGCGGAAAACCAGTCGACCCGGTGGCCCTGCCCGCCGGCGTGCGGAGTTGCGCGGACAGCGACAAGAATCGCAGCGGCGCCGACGGGCAGGTTGATCAGGAACAGCCAGGGCCACGAAGCGACGCTGAGGATGACCGCGGCAAGGGTCGGTCCGGCCGCCGCCGAAATCGACAGGACCAGCGCGTTATAGCCCATGCCCTGGCCGAGCATCTTCGAGGGATAGGTCGCGCGGACCAGCGCCGGGTTCATGCTCATAATGCAAGCTGCGCCAATACCCTGGAAGACACGCGCCAGGATCAGCCCCTCCAGGCTGTGCGCGAGCGCGCAACCAAGCGAGCCCAGGGTGAACAGCGCGAGGCCCGGAATATAAACTCGCCGATATCCCAGTCGGTCACCGAGCGCCGCCAGCGGAAGCAGCAGCACGGTGATCGTCAGCTGATAGGAATTGACGATCCACACCGATGTCGCGGCCGACGCCTGAAGGTCCCTGGCGATGGTCGGCAGCGCGACATTCGCGATCGCTCCGTCGAGGACCGCCATTGCCAATGCCAGCCAGATCGCAACCGCCGACCAATAGCGGCGCGGCGTGGGCAGACCGTCCACGTCAGGGTTGGTCAGCGTTTACCCCTTGCCGAACGTCAGGCGTTGCGTCGCCGCGACGCCAGCATGGAGTCGCGGCTGTACATATCGTCGAGATAGGTGATCGAGGTCCCACTCGGGACCGCCGTGAGATAGGTGATGTAGAGCGGAATTGGCTTGGGCAGCGGCACCTTCTGCTCGGGCTTCGCGCCCTGCGGCTTCAACCGGTAGCCGAACAGCCACTGGCCGAAACGCGCCGCGTCGGCGAGCCGGACGCAGCCGTTGCTCGCCAGCCGCGCGGCCTCGTCGATCTTCTCCTTCTCCGGAGTGTCATGAAGCCAGATGCCCTGAGCGTTGGGAAACATGAACTTCATCTTGCCCATCGAATTGGCCGGTCCCGGCTTTTGGCGCAGGCGAGCCTGCACTCGACCGGCGGCAACGGCGCGCCAGTCGATCGACATCGGATTGATGATGCGCGGGTGGTCGGACCAGTCGGACAAGAGTTCATAGCCCCTGTTCTTGAAATAGGCGCGACCCTCCTTGAGGATTGTCGGCGCAAGCCGCTTCGCTGTGATGTCCGCCGGTGAGTTCCAATAGGGATTGAGCGCTGCGTAGCGGATGTAGGCGCTCATCATCGGTGTTTGCGCGATCGGGTCGGGGCGCCCGGCGACGACCCGCATCTGGTCGACCACCACGCCGTTCTCATACATGTAGAGCCGCTGCGCCGCCGGGTTGATGATGACGTAGCGGTGACCGCCCGCGGGGAGCGCACGCGCGCGCTCGAGATTGACCGCGAGCACACGGCGTTGCTGCTCGGTCAGATACATGCGGCTGGCGATCGCCTGGCGAAGCTGGGTGTAAATGGGGCTCATCCAGCGCATCTGATCGACATAATCGGCCAGCGAAGGCGCGCTTGCCGCGGCCTCCAGCAGGGCGCGCGGAGCCGGCGGGCCGGGCTTGAGCTCGGAGTTCACGTACACGATGCCGACATTGGGATCGCGCCGCGTATCGCGAACATAAGCGACGAACGCCTGGCTCAGCATCATCTCGGCACGCTGCACCGCTGCCGGGTTGCCGCTCGAAGCCGCGTTGACCGCCTTGGAGAGGTTGCCCACCCGATACCGGTTGGGGTTGAGGTTGTCCGCCTGCGCGGTCGCGAGCAGCTGTATGAGGTCGCGCGCGGCATTGTCCGAGGAGCGCGACAGCCACAGCGGCGCTCCTCCACGCGAACGATAGAAGTCGGCGACGACGCTTGCGTCATAGGCGCCCGCGCCCCGTTCCCTCGCCTCGACCGGCGTCGCCGGGCCGCCGAGAACGACCACGCCCGACGCGATCGCCAAAGCGAGAGCACCTGCGCTCCAGGACTTCATGCTCGCCACAAACCCTCCAATACGGTCAGCATATTTGGTGACCTTTCAATGCGCTATAGCGTCCGTCCGCCGCGCATCACAGAGACCAAACACTTGGCTTTCGCAGGTGTTGCGTTCAAGCATCGAAACGGCGGCGTCACGAATATTCATTGACTATCAACCCCTTCGTGGCCATATCGCCGCCAGCGACGCTTCAGGCAGCGTGAATAGGCTAACGCCTCAGCTCCGCGTCGTTATTTCCAAGAGCTTCCCATTTCACGCGGGTCGTTCGAGGGTCCGCACAAGGATTTGCCTTGGCGGGTTCCCTTCAACCCGCTGCACCCGCGCGCCATTCCGGCAGCGCGATTGCCGCACATTTAGTGAGTTACCAATGTCATTTCATAATCTCGGGCTGTCGAAGCCCGTGCTTCAAGCGCTCGCGCTGAAGCAATATACAAGCGCGACCCCGATCCAGGAGCAGGCGATTCCGACCCTGCTTCAGGGCCGCGACCTGCTGGGCATCGCCCAGACCGGCACCGGCAAGACCGCCGCCTTCATGCTTCCGTCGATCGACCGCCTCGCGGCGGCGAACCGCATTCCGCGCCCGACCTCGTGCCGGATGCTGGTGCTTGCGCCGACGCGCGAGCTCGCCGGCCAGATCGCCGAGAGCGCCGCGCGCCTACAGCCGCTTCTCGCGCCTGTCGGTCGCGATCGCCTTCGGCGGTTCGCCGATCGGCAAGCAGCGCCGCGCCCTCGAGCGCGGCGTCGACGTGCTGGTCGCCACGCCCGGACGCCTGCTCGACCTGGTCGAGCAGCGCTATCTGACGCTGCGCGAGGTCGAGATCCTCGTCCTCGACGAGGCCGACCAGATGCTCGACCTCGGCTTCATCCACGCGCTCAAGCAGATCGTCACGCTTGCTTCCCGCCAAGCGGCAGACCCTGTTCTTCTCGGCCACCATGCCCAAGACGATCCGCGAGCTTGCCGACAAGTTCCTGACCGATCCGGCCGAAGTCCGCGTCGCCCCGGCGGCGACGACGGTCGAGCGGGTCGATCAGCATGTGAGCTTCGTCGGCCAGAGCGAGAAGCAGGCTCTGCTCACCATCATGCTGCGCCTCGGATTCTCCGATCGCGGCAACATGGACCGGGTGCTGATCTTCACCCGCACCAAGCACGGCGCCGACCGCGTCGTGAAGCTGCTCGCCGGCAACGGCATCGCGGCCGCCGCGATCCACGGCAACAAGAGCCAGCCCCAGCGCGAGAAGGCGCTGGCCGCGTTCAAGAAGGGCGACGTCCCGATCCTCGTCGCGACCGACATCGCCGCGCGCGGGATCGACGTCAGCGGGCGTCAGCCACGTGATCAACTTCGAGCTTCCCCACGTCCCCGAGCAATATGTCCACCGCATCGGGCGCACCGCGCGCGCCGGGGCGACGGGGATCGCGATCGCTTATTGCGCCGATGACGAGCGGCCGCTGCTGCGCGACATCGAGCGGCTGACTCGGCAGAAGATCGCGGTCGCTCCGCTTCCTGCGAATTTTGTCGGCGAGTCCGAGCAAATCCGCTCGACCCGGACGGCCACGCCTTCGCATGGCCGCCGGCACGAGGGGCGCTTCAACCATGCGGGCGACCATCGCGGCAAATCCGGGCGCGGGCGTGGTCCTCGCCGCTACGGCCAGCGCAAGGCGGCCCGCGGATGATGCGCATCGAAGGCAGCATTCGCGCCAACCTGCTCGCAGCGATCGCCAGCGCCAGGCGGCTTCGCGGCCATCCGGTGCACAGCGACACAATGGGCCATTGGCGCACGCTGATCGAACATGCCCGCAAGGCCGGCTGCGAAGCGGACCGCGAGCTTCGCGGCGAGCTCGAAGCCGAGCTCGAGCTCCGCGCCGCCTGATCAGGGCAGCGCGGCGAGGTCCGGCGGGATCAACTCCCGCCGCGCCTCGACCGAGAACAGCCGCTCGCGCGAATAGAAGCGCAGCGGCCAGTCGCGCCGGCCCATTGGCGAGCGCAGCAATTCGTTGACCAGTTCGTGCAGCGGCGCGTCCGTTCCTTCTTCGAGGAACAGGCGAATGCCGCGCAGGAACACACGAGTGATCGTCTCGTGATAGCCTTCGCTGTCGCTATTCACGCCGCCGACGCTCTCGTTGTAGCGGCGGATGATGCCGGCGAGCTCGGCATCGATATCGACGTCCGCGCGGCGCGTCAGGAGCCAGGTCGTCGCGGCGAGATGCGCTTCGTGAGTCCATTCGGATCGCGGCAGGGTGCGCGCGAGCAGCCCCTCGCCGATACGTTCGATCTCGGCGTCTGACTTGAATATTCTGGGCCGGAATTCGGTCATTTGATCGGGTCCTGTTGAAGGCCCGACCGGTGATCGGGCCTAAGCTGGCGTGGTTTGAGCCTGAGGTTGCGCTGGTTGCGCTTGCCTGGGACCCGATTGTCGGACGCCCTCGTCGACGTGGGGAGCGAACTCCGCGAAGTTCTGGACGAACAGGTCGACCAGCTTTGAAGCGGTACGGTCGTAGTCGACGGGGTCGGCCCAGGTACCGCGCGGGTCGAGGAACGAACTGTCGACCCCGGGCACCGCGACCGGCACGTCGAACCCGAAATTCGGATCCTTGCGGAACTTCGCGGACTTGAGCGAGCCGTCGAGCGCGGCCTCCAGCAGCGCCCTGGTCTCCTTGATCGGCATGCGCCTGCCGACGCCGTACTTGCCGCCGGTCCAGCCGGTGTTGACCAGCCAGCAATCGACCTCGCCTTCGGCGATCCGTTTCTTGAGCAGATTGCCGTAGACCGAAGGATGGCGCGGCATGAACGGCGCTCCGAAGCAGGTCGAGAAGGTTGCTTCCGGCTCGGTCACTCCAATCTCTGTGCCCGCGACCTTGGCCGTGTAGCCCGAAAGGAAATGGTACATCGCCTGGTCCGGAGTGAGTCTGGCGATCGGCGGAAGCACGCCGAACGCATCGGCGGTCAGCATCACCACATTGCGCGGCACCGGACCCATGTTCTCGGCCGACGAATTGGGAATGAAGTCGATCGGATAAGCGCCGCGGCTGTTCTCGGCCAGGGTGGCATCGTCGAGGTCGAGCTCGCGGGTCACGGGATCCATCACGACATTCTCGAGCACGGTGCCGAACCGCTTGGTGGTCGCGAATATCTCCGGCTCGGCCTCGGCCGACAGCCGGATCATCTTCGCGTAGCAGCCGCCCTCGAAGTTGAAGACCCGCGTGTCCGACCAGCCGTGCTCGTCGTCACCAATGAGCGTGCGGTTGGGATCGGCCGACAAGGTCGTCTTGCCGGTGCCGGAAAGCCCGAAGAAGATCGCGGTGTCGCCCTTCGGACCGATGTTCGCCGAGCAATGCATCGGCATGATGCCCTGCGGCGGAAGAACGAAATTCAACAGGCCGAACACCGACTTTTTCATCTCGCCGGCATAGGCCGTACCGCCGATCAGAACGATTTTGCGCTCGAGATCCACCGCAATCACCGTTTCGCCGCGGGTTCCGTGACGTTCGGGGTCGGCGCGAAAGCTCGGCAGGTCGATGATCGTGTACTCGGGCGCGAAACCGGTCAGCTCGTCGGGCTCGGGGCGCACGAGCAGGGTGCGGACAAACAGATTGTGCCACGCAAGCTCGTTGATCACGCGCACCCGCAGGCGGTGCTCGGGCTGCGAGCCGCCGTAGAGGTCGGCCACGAACAACAGGTCCTTGTCGCCGAGCGCGAGCAGGAAGTCGTCGTACAGCCGGTCGAACGCCTCCGGGTCCATCGCCTTGTTGGTCTTGCCCCACCACACGGTGCTTTCGCTCGCCTTGTTCTTGACGATGAACTTGTCCTGCGCGCTTCGGCCGGTGTGCTTGCCGGTGTGAACGACGAGGGGCCCGTCCTTGGCCAGAAGCCCTTCGCCCCGGCGAACGGCATGCTCGACCAGCGGCGCCGTGGTCAGGTTCCAGAAGATCTCGGCGGGCGTGGCGATACCCTGAGCTTCAAGTCCGTGGCTGGGAACCCGGTCTGTCACGCGGCGATGATCCTTTCGTCACAAATTAAAGCGGCGGCGACCGGTTTAAGGCCTGCCGCCGCATACGTATGCGCTGATGGGTGCCTATACTCCGCAAAAAGTTGCGGCGTCAAAACGCCCTGCCGCGCTTGTCTCCCAGTGTGGCGCTGGCTATCCCTTCCAGGTCTCCCGGCAAAAGGCACTGAAAGAGGCGGATGAGCCACGTGATCGCGCTGGTCGACGATGACCGAAATATCCTGACGTCGGTCTCGATCGCGCTCCAGGCAGAAGGCTTCGTCACCCGCGTCTATTCGGACGGTCCAACCGCTCTGAAGGCGCTGACCGACAATCCGCCGGAGCTTGGCGTGTTCGACATCAAGATGCCCGGCATGGATGGGATGGAGCTGCTGCGCCGGTTGCGGGAATTCAGCGCGATCCCGGTGATTTTCCTCACCTCGAAGGACGACGAGCTCGACGAGGCGCTCGGCCTCGCCATGGGCGCGGACGATTATATCTCCAAGCCATTCTCGCAGCGGCTCCTGATCGCCCGAATCCGAGCCCTGCTCAGGCGCCAGGAGCTCGCCCGGGGCGAAGCGGCGGCGACGAGCGAGCAACCGGAGCAGCCGTTGCTTGAGCGCGGACGGCTGGTCATGGACCCCGACCGCCATAAGGTGCAGTGGGACAGCCGGGACGTGACCCTGACCGTGACCGAATTCCTGATCCTCGAAGCGCTCGCCCAGCGTCCGGGCGTGGTCAAGACGCGCAACCAGCTGCTCGATATCGCCTATCACGAGGACGTCTACGTCGACGACCGGACGATCGACAGCCACATCAAACGGATCCGCAGGAAGTTCCGCGCCGCCGACCCCGAATTCGATGCGATCGAGACCCTTTATGGCGTCGGATACCGTTTCGACGACCAATAGTGAGGATTCCGACCTCTCCTTGAGCTGGTCGGGGCGGTGGACGCTCGCCCACCGAATCCTCGCGGTCAACATCCTGACCCTGGTGCTTCTGGCGCTCGCCGTGCTCTATCTGGATTCCTACCGCAATCGGCTGAGCCGGGAGCGTATCCGCCAGACCCGGGTCGAGGCGATGACCACTGCCCAGGCCCTCTCGTTCCTCAAGCAAAGCGAGTGGCCGCCGCTGCTCGCGTCGATCACCCGACAAACCGACAGCCGAATGCGGGTTTACGGCTCCGATGGGCGCCTGGTGATGGATAGCTGGCGGGAGACCGGCCCGACCTACCAGCTGAGGGACCCGGAGGCGGAAAAATGGACCAAGGACGTCGCCCGGGCACTTGATCGCGGCTTCAACGCGCTGGTCGGGGCGCGGACGCTGGACGATTTCGTCGAGCCGGCGGCCGATAATCTGAATGCCTGGCCGGAAGCCGTTCAGGCCAAAGAAACTCGCAAATTCCAGACCGCGGTCCGCAACGCACCCGACTTGACGCCCGTAATCTCCGCAGCGGTACCGTTCAGGACCGACGTGCTGCTGGTCACCGACAACGACCGCGCCTTCACCAAGACCATCAGGAGCCAGCGCGCGCAGCTTGCGGCGATCATGGGCGCCGTGATCGCGCTCTCCGTATTTCTCTCGATATTCCTTGCCCGGACCATCGTCCGGCCGCTGCGGCGGCTGGCTCTGGCCGCGCATCGGGTGCGGCTCGGCCGCTCGCGCGAGGTCAATGTTCCGCGCCTGCCCTCGCGCAGCGACGAAATCGGGCTGCTGGCCCGGGCCGTGTCCGACATGAGCCAGTCGCTAAGGCACCGGATCGACAATATCGAGGCGTTCGCCGCCGACGTCACCCACGAGCTCAAGAACCCGCTGGCGTCACTGCGGTCGGCAATGGACGGGCTCGACCGGGTCGAGGATCCCGAGCTGAAGCGGAAACTCATCGAGGTCGCGCGCGAGGACGTGGTCCGCCTCGACCGGCTGATCAACGACATCAGCGAAGCCGCCCGGACCGACGCCGAGCTTGCGCGCGCCCGGTTCGAGAGGGTCGACCTCGGGCCGCTGATCGAGCAGCTGATCGAAAGCTGGGAAACGCGCCGTGAGACCGGCAGCGCGCGAATCGCTTTTGCCCGTCCGCGCAAGGACACCGCGGCGGTCATGGGCAAGCCCGACCGACTCGCCCGCGCGATCAATGCAATCATGGACAACGCGGTCAGCTTCTCGCCCGCCGACGGGCTGGTCGAGATCGCCGCGGCGCGGGTCGGCGACGAGGTTCGGATCCGAATCGACGACGAAGGCCCCGGCGTTCCGCCCGAAGCCAGGGAAGCGATCTTCAACCGGTTCCATTCAGTCCGGCCCGAAGGCGAGTTTTTCGGCCGCCACTCGGGACTCGGCCTTGCCATCGCCCGGGCGATTGTCGAAGGACATGGGGGGGAGATTGACGTGCAGGACCGCGACGACGCACCCTCGGGCGCCCGGTTCATCATCCGCTTGCCGGCGGCGGACCGCCAATGAACCAGGCAACGATCAAGGACGCCGCCTCGCGACTGTCTGCCGAAACGGTTCACGCGAGCACCGTCGCCGCCGACGGCCGCGCGGTGCTGATCACGGGCCCTTCGGGCTCGGGCAAGTCGGACCTGGCGCTTCGCCTTCTCGACCGCGGCTTCACCTTGGTCAGCGACGATCAGACGATAGTCAGGCGCGACGGCGACCGGCTGCTCGCATCGCCGCCGCCGAACATCGCCGGCAAGCTCGAAATCCGGGGAATCGGGATCGTCGACATGGCTACGCTTACTGACCAGCCGATCGCTTTGATCGTCGAACTGACCAGCGACATCCAGCGCCTGCCCGACGACAATCGCGAGCGCCCGATCCTCGGCGTCAGCCTGCCCCTGGTCAGCATCGATGCGATGGCCGCCTCGGCCCCGTCCAAGGTCGCCCTCGCCCTCGACCGCCTGGGCCTCAAGTTCTGATGGAAAGCGGCGGTCGCCGGCCGCCGCGCCTGCTGCTCGTCACCGGTCTGTCCGGTGCGGGCAAGTCGACCGTCCTCAACGCGCTCGAGGACATGGGCTGGGACACGGTCGACAACCTCCCCGCCGATTTGCTCCAGGGCTTCGTGCAGCCCGGGACTCAGTGCCGGCTGGTCCCGGTCGCGGTCGGGATGGACGTCCGCAGCCGCGGCTTCGACCCGATGGCGCTGCCGACCCAGCTGCGGCTGATCCCCGGAGTCAGCCCGGAAATCCTCTATCTCGATTGCTCCGACGCCGAGCTCGCGCGGCGCTTCGACGAGACCCGGCGGCTTCACCCGCTCGCGCCCGATCGTCCGGCCGAGGACGGGATCGCTCGCGAGCGCCGCCTGACCGCTCCCCTGCGCGAGGCCGCCGACAGCGTCATCGACACCACCGACCTGGTTCCGGCTGCGCTGAGGGACGAGCTTCGCCGCCGTTACGGCGGCGATTCCGACCAACCGGTCCTGACCCTCGTCTCGTTCGCCTTCTCGCGCGGTATCTCGCGCACCGCCGATCTGGTGTTCGACTTGCGATTCCTGCCCAACCCGCACTGGGTCGACGAGCTTCGCCCGCTGACCGGGGCCGACCAGCCGGTGCGCGACTATCTCACCGCCGACCCGTCCTGGTCCGAGACGATGGGCCGCATCGAATCGCTTCTCACCGACTGGATTCCCCGCTACTGGGCCGCGGACAAAAGTTACGTGACCGTTGCGTTCGGTTGCACAGGAGGGCGACATCGTTCGGTCGCCGCGGCAATCGAAATGGCGGAACGGTTGCGTAGCGCAGGATTTTCTCCGAATGTCCGCCACCGTGACCTCGCCCCGCCGCCCAGCGACCCGATCGAGGCACCAGACGACGGCGCAGAGCGCGAGAGCGGGAGCGAGTTGAGGGAATGATTGGACTGGTGCTGGTGACCCACGGCCGCCTCGCGGCCGAATTCGTCACTGCAATGGAACATGTGGTCGGGCCGCAGGATGCGATCGAAGTCGATCTGCATCGGGCCCGACGACGACATGGAACGCCGGCGCAAGGACATCGCCAAGGCGATCGGCAAGGTCGACCAGGGCCAGGGCGTGATCATTCTCACCGACCTGTTCGGAGGCACGCCCTCGAACCTCGCGATCAGCCTGATGAAGAGCGAGAATGTCGAGGTGATCGCGGGCGTCAACCTGCCGATGCTCATCCGCCTGGAAAGCGCGCGCAAGGTGATGGGCGTCCATGCCGCGGTCGCCGCGGCGCGCGAGGCGGGGCGCAAATACATCTCGGTCGCCTCGGAAATCCTCGGGGAAGCAGCCGCTTGAGTGCGGCCAGCCGTGAGGTCCGGATCGGCAACCAACGCGGATTGCACGCGCGGGCCAGTGCCAAGTTCGTCAACCTCGCGAGCCAGCTCGATGCGACCATCGACGTCGAAAAGGACGGCAACCGGGTCTGCGGCACTTCGATCATGGGGCTGATGATGCTCGGCGCGGCAATGGGCGATACGATCACCATCCATGTCGAAGGCTTGTACGCCGAAGAGGCGCTGGAGAAGCTGGCTTCGCTGGTGGAGGAACGGTTCGGGGAAGAGTGATGGCGAGGCTCGTCACCGCTTTTTCCAACGCCACCGTCAAGCGCCTGCGCTCGCTCCGGGACAAGAAGGCGCGGCGGGCCGAAGGGCTGTTCCTCGCCGAGGGCCTGAGGATCGTCGCCGAGGCGCGCGATAGCGGCCAGTTGCCCGAGATCGTCGCTTTTTCGGCGGAAGGCGCGCGGCACCCGCTCGCCGCGGAGATCATCGCCGCGGCCGAGGCGCAAGGCGCGGAAGCGATTGAGGTTCCGCCCGACTTGCTCAGCAAGATGTCGGGCAAGGACAACCCGCAGATGCTGCTGGCCGCCTATCGGCAGCCGGCGGCGTCGATCGAGCTGATCGATCGCTCCAAGTCGCCCTTGTGGATCGTCGTCCAGGCGCTGCGCGATCCCGGCAATATCGGGACGATCCTCAGGACCGGCGATGCCGCCGGGGCCGGCGGGCTGATCCTGATCGACGATTGCGCCGATCCCTTTTCGGTCGAGGCGGTGCGGGCCTCGATGGGCGCAGTCTTTACCCAAACCATCGCAACCGCGCGGTGGGAGGAATTCGTGCCCTGGCTGCGCTCGGGCGATGCCCAGCTGGTCGGGACCAGCCTCAAGGCGACCCAGGATTATCTCGAGGCCGAATATCGCCAGCCCTGCTTCCTCCTGATCGGCAATGAGCAGCAGGGCCTGCCCGCCGATTACGAAGCCGAATGCGACCTCCTCGTCAAAATCCCGATGGCCGGGCGCGCTGACAGCCTCAATGCCGCGATGGCCGCGGCAGTGATGGCCTTCGCCGTACGCGCCAGTTGGCGGTGACGGTCACGAAACTTCCGTTCGTCCCGAGCGTAGTCGAGGGACCTTGGAGGGAGCAACGTGTCTCGACTTCGCTCGACACGAACGGTTTTGGAAAGCCTAGCAATAGCGAGCCTCGCCGCCGGGCTGAGCGCCTGCATGACCGCGCCGCCGCCGCCGCCCGCGCCCTATCATGCGATCGGCACCGAGCCGTTCTGGAACCTGCTGATCGACGAGCGCAACTTAACCTTCACTCAGCCCGACGCCCAGCCGGTCACCCAGCCGACGCCGCGCGTCATCCACGGCTTCGCCGGCGAGATCTACCAAACGCCGCGGATCAACGTGAACATCGTCCACGCCCGGTGCAGCGACGGAATGAGCGACCGAGTTTATCCCGACAAGGTCCAGGTCACGGTCGACGGACGCCGCTTCGAGGGCTGCGGCGGGCTTTAGGGCCGATTCGGCCGCGATCTGCGCGCTGATCTTCATCGTCATTGTCTTGCTCATGACGCGAGAGCTTTCGGCGTTCGTCGTTCAGATCAAAGAGCCGTTCGCCGAGTAGCAAACGAAATCCTATTTTTCAAGCACTTATTCGGCCGCGATCTGTGGCGGTCGTCCGCTCTTCGTCGGCTCAGGTCGAGCTCTCGTCGGCGTAGCGCGGAAGCGCCTCGACCGGGGTCAGGACCTCGATCTCGCGCCTGCCCGGCTCGATGTTGAGCTCGAACTTGCGCGCCGTGACCAACGATCGGCTCTCAAAGCTTGCGACGAAGCTGTTGTAATTGTTGACCGCAGTCGAAAGCCCGCTGCCGACCCGGCGAAGGTCGTCGGCGGCTTTGGCGAGGCGTTCGTAAAGCTCCTTGCCGAGCTCGCCGATCTGCCGCGCTTCCTTGGCCAGCCGTTCCTGCCGCCAACGCCGCGACGGTTCGGCGATCGCGATCAGGTTGGTCGGGGTCGCGAGCAGCACTTCTTGTCGAACGCATAGTCCCACAAGCGTCGGGTCCTGCTCGAGCGCGGCGGCGAGGAAATGCTCGCCCGGAATGAACATCACGACATAGTCGGGGGCGTCGTCGAACTGCGACCAATAGGCCTTGGCGCCGAGCGTGTTGACATGGGCGCGGATCGCCGCGCGTGGGCCGTCAGATGCGTCGTCGCGATCCGCTTCGTCGACCGCGCCGCACGCGTCCTGATAGTCGTTGAGCGACACCTTGGCGTCGATCACCAGCGATTGCCCGCCGGGAACCCGAACGATGACGTCGGGCCGCAGCCTCCCGCCTTCGCCGTCGCACCTGACCTCGGTCTCGAAATCGCAATGTTCGGACAGGCCGCGCTCTCGAGCACGTTGCGAAGCTGCTGTTCGCCCCAGCGGCCCCGCGCCTTGGGCGCATTGCGAAGCGCATTCACCAGTTGGCCGCCTCGGCGGACACGCGCTCGGTGCCCGTGCGCATCGCCTCGATCTGCCCCGAGCAGCAGGCCAATGCGTCGCGCCGCTCCTTCGACCTTCTGCACCGTCCTCTTCGTACCGCTCCAGGCGCTCGTGCACCGGCTGGAGTAGCGCCTTCAAATTCTGGCCGGAATTCTCCTCCGATTGGCGGAAGCGCTGGTCGGCCCGCTTCAGGAACTCTCCTGGGCCTCGGCGAGCAACTTGTTGCTGATCTCCGCGAATTGGGCCGACAGCGCCTCCTTGGCCTCGATCAGCTCCTCGATCCGAGCTTCGAATGCCGCGGTCGCGCTCCTCCTGGGCCGCCTTGAACGCAGCGAGATCGCGTCGCTGCATCCCGATTGCGTCACGCTCCTTCACGACTTCATCGAGCTGCAGGCGCAGGGTTTGGACCGTCTGCTTTCCCGGCGCTTGCGGCCGCCGAACAGCCAGCCGAGCAGCTGCGCCACAGCAGCGCGATCACAACCAACCGATAACGGCCGCATCCATGACCCTGACTCCCCGGAACAGAAGGCGAACTTTACGGCGATCGCTTGTCACAAGCGGAACGGCGCGGCTATCCACAGGTTTGCTCCGCACGAACGGAGAACTCGAATGTCCATCCGCAAGATGATCGCCCTTCACCCCGACGTGAAAGTCACGTCAATCAGCCGCTTGGCGATGCCGTCCACCACGCCATGTATTGCGCCAAGATGTGCCTGAGCTGCGCCGACGCCTGCCTGGCCGAGAAGATGGACATGCGCCAGTGCATCCGGGTGTGCCTCGACTGCGCCGACATTTGCGACGCCGACCGCCAACCTGGGCCTGCGCCGGACCGGATCGAACGAGCAACTGCTGCGCGAGACGCTCGATCTGTGCGCCCGCGCCTGCGACGCCTGCGCGGCCGAGTGCGACAAATACGACCATGAGCATTGCAAGCTGTGCGCGCAGATGTGCCGGGAATGCGCAGAGGATTGCCGCAACGCGGCGCTGTCGGTGATGGAGCCCGCCTAGGCGGCTTTCGCCGTCCCCTGCTCCTTGCGCCATTTGGCGAGCTTCTTGAGCACCATGTCGCGCTTCAGCCGCGACAGATGGTCGATGAAGAGAATGCCTTCGAGATGGTCCATCTCGTGCTGGAGGCAGACCGCCAGCAGCCCGTCGATCTCCATCTCATGCTCGCCTGCCGTTCTCGTCGCGCCAGCGGGCGCGGATGCGGTCGGGGCGCATGACCTCGGCATATTGCTCGGGCACCGACAGGCAGCCTTCGGTGTAGGGGACCTCGTCGTCCGAATGCCACAGGATCTCGGGGTTGATGAACACGCGCGGCTGCCTGACGACCGGGCTCTCCGGATCGTCGGCGTCCTCGGGCTCCTGGAGGTCGATCACGATCAGCCGGATCGGCACTCCGACCTGGACCGCGGCAAGGCCGATCCCCGGCGCCACGTACATCGTCTCGAACATGTCGGCGACAAGCGTCCTCAGCTCGTCGTCGAACGTCTCCACCGGCTTTGAAATCTGCGCGAAGAATCGGATCGGGAGTCTCGAAAATCGGGCGAATGGCCATGAGGCTAATTTAGTCTTTCGGCTTGAAGCGGTTCAAGAAATCGGGGCGCCTCGCGCGCAAGGCTTGAGCGAGCGTTCCCTCGTCGAGATAGTCGAGCTCGCCGCCGACCGGAAGTCCGTGCGCCAACTGGCTGAGGCGAATTGGAAATCCTTCCAGCCGCTCGGCAAGGTAATGGGCCGTGGTCTGGCCTTCGAGCGTGGCGTTCATCGCCAGCACGACCTCGTCGATACCGCCGGCGGCGACGCGGCCGACCAGCGCGTCGATCGACAGATCCTCGGGCCGAACGCCTTCGAGCGCCGACAGCCGGCCGCCGAGCACATGGTAGCGTCCCGGGAACAGCCGCGAGCGGTCGAGCGCCCACAGGTCGGCGACCTCCTCGACCACGCACAGCATCTTGTCGTCGCGGCGCGGGTCCTTGCACACCGCGCACGGGTCGGATGTGTCTACGTTCCCGCAGGTCGAGCAAACCGACAGCCTGTCGGCGACGCTCTGGAGCGCGGCCAGGAGTGGCTGAAGCGCGCTCTCGCGCCGTTTCATCAGATGCAGCACCGCGCGCCGCGCCGAGCGCGGACCGAGCCCCGGCAACCGTGCGAGGGCCTGCGAAAGGGCTTCAATTTCCTGCTGAGCCATGGAGCCCCGCTTGCTCGCAATGACGTCGAAGGATGCTGTCATTGCGAGGCGCAGGACGAAGCAATCCAGTCTTGTCGACAAGCTCGCGGGTTTCGCGAGGCGCGCGATGCGCATCGTCTTCATGGGATCGCCGGACTTCGCGGTGCCGAGCCTCAATGCCCTGGTCGAGGCGGGCCATGACGTCGTTGCGGCCTATTCGCAGCCGCCGCGCTCGGCCGGACGGGGCAAGGCCGAGCGCAAGACCGCGGTGCACGAGCGGGCCGAGCGAGCTCGAGATCGAGGTCCGAACGCCCAAATCGCTTCGCGATTCCGAAGAGCAGGGGCGATTCCGCGGGCTCGACGCCGATCTCGCCGTGGTCGCGGCTTATGGCCTCATCCTTCCAGCGCCGATCCTGGAGGCGCCCAAAGCCGGCTGCATCAACGTCCACGCCTCGCTCCTGCCCCGCTGGCGCGGCGCCGCGCCGATCCAGCGGGCGATCCTCGCCGGGGACGACGTCACCGGCGTGACCATCATGAAAATGGAAGAGGGACTGGACACCGGGCCGATGCTGCATCGCCTGACGCTCGACATCCGTGGCAAGAATGCCGGTGAAGTCACGCAGGAGCTGGCGCAACTCGGCGCGCAGGCGCTGCTGGACTGGATCGCCAAGCCGACTCCGCCCGAGCCCCAGCCGATCGCCGGCGCCACCTACGCCGCGAAGATCGACAAGGCCGAGGCGCGCATCGACTGGAACAAACCGGCGGCGGAGATCGAGCGTCAGGTCCGCGCCTTCGCGCCCTCACCCGGCGCCTGGTTCGAAGTAAGCGGCGAGCGGATCAAGCTTCTCGAAGCCGCGGTCGGGACCGATGCCTCGGGCAAGCCGGGTGAGATACTCGACGATTGCCTGACCGCCGCCGCTGGTGACGGCTACGTCCGGCCGTTGCGGGTTCAGCGCGCGGGCCGGTCGGCCATGGCGCCGGGCGACCTGCTCCGTGGCTTCGCGATCCCGAAAGGCACGATCCTGCAGTGACCCGCTGGCGGCTCACGCTCGAATATGACGGCGGGCCGTTCATGGGCTGGCAGCGCCAGGATCATGGCCCGTCGGTCCAGCAGGCGCTCGAGGACGCCCTTGAGCGCATGACCGGCGAGCATTCGGCGGTCCATGCCGCCGGCCGCACCGACGCCGGGGTTCACGCGCTCGCCATGGCAACGCACGTCGACGTCACCAAGCCGCTCACCCCGCACCGCCTGCGCGAGGGCCTCAACGCGCTCGTTCGACCCCACCCGATCTCGGTACTCGAAGTCGATACCGGTCGCTGACGACTGGCATGCGCGGTTTTCGTGCGTTGGCCGCCGGTACCTCTACCGAATCCTCAATCGACGCGCCCCGCCGGCCCTCGACCTCGGGCGCGTCTGGCACGTCGCCGTTCCACTCGATGTCGAAGCAATGCGCGAGGGCGCGGCGCACCTCGTCGGGCGCCACGACTTCACCACCTTCCGATCGGCCCAGTGCCAGTCCGACAGCCCGGTCAAGACCCTCGACCGGCTCGAGGTCACGCGTGAAGGCGACGAGATCCATGTCGACGCCGCCGCCCGCAGTTTCCTCCACCACCAGGTGCGCTCGATGGTCGGCTGCCTCGCGCTGGTCGGCCGCGGCCAGTGGCAGCCGGCGGACATGAAGCGAGCGCTGGAGGCGCGCGACCGCGCCGCGCTCGGTCTCAACGCCCCGCCCCACGGCCTTTATTTCGTCGAAGCGGTCTACCCGGATCCCGGATCAAGTCCGGATGACTCCTTCGGGTCAAACGAGCACTTCCTTCGCCAGCGGGCGGCTTTCCCACTCTTGCGGGCTCGCGCTGAGGCCGTAGGCGCCGGCGCAGAAGATCGCGATCAGGTCGCCAGGCTCGGCCCTCGGCAGCATCACTTCGTCCCCGAAGATGTCATGCGGCGTAGCGAGGCATCCGGTGACCGTGACCTCCTCTTCGGCAGGCGCCGCGAAGCGATTGGCGACCGCCATCGGAAAATTTCCGTGCCCGCGTTCGTGCAGACAGCCGGTCGCACGCAGGAAGTGATGACCGCCGCCGTCGATCGTGACGAAGGTCTTGCCGCAGCTCTCGGTGCGATCGAGAACGCGAGCCAGGTATACCCCGGCTTCGCCGACCAGCCAGCGGCCGAGCTCGAGCGAAAACCGCGTCGTCGCGAGCAATTCAGGACCATCGCACAAAGTCGCGTGCAGCGATTCCGCCATGCGGAAGATATCCAGCTGCTCCTCCCCGCCGTAGCAGGGCACGTCGAAGCCGCCGCCAAGATTGAGCTCGGGCAAGGGCAGATCGATTTCCCGCGCGATCTCGCCCGCGCAGGTGATGATCGCCTTGTGCGCTTCGCTAAGCGCCGCGGCATTGAGACACTGCGCACCGGTGAACATATGCAGGCCGCGCCAGTCGACCCCCGCTTCAATTAGTCCCTGGACCAAAGCAGGGGCCAGTTCCGCGTCGACACCGAAAGGGCTGGGCCTTGCGCCCATGGTGAAGTGCCCGCCCTCGATTACAAACGGCGGGTTTACCCGGACGGCGATCTTCGGCTGGATGCCGACGCGCTCGGCGGCGTGGATCGCCCGGCCCGCCTCGCCTTCGCTCTCGACGCTGATCGTCGCGCCGGCTTCGATTCCGGCTTCCAGCTCGTCGTCGCCCTTTCCGGGCCCGGCAAACGTCATCGGAATCCCTGCGAGCTGGGCACGCTTCAGCAGGTCCAGCTCGCCTCGCGAAACGACGCGGAAGCCTTCGACATACCTTCCAATAAAGTTCAGCAGCTCGACATAAGGGTTTGCGCTTACTGAATAATAAAGCGCAAGCCCGTCGGGCATCGCAGCCCGCAGCCGAGCAATTTGGGTGCCGACGATATTATTGTCATAAGCGAACAAAGGCGTGCCACCCGCTTCGGCGACGAGATCCTCCACGGACTCGCCGCCAATCAGCAGCTGCCCCGCTTCGTTGGCCGTGAAATACGGCGGAATGGCCCCCATCGGCTTCATCGGATACTGCTGATTAGAGCGCCTCGGACGCGCATTCCAGTGGGCTGGTATCGCGACGCCATATTGCAGTGCAGCAATTGAATGATGCGGTCAGACTTCCAATCTGATAGAGGGCGCGCGCTTTGGTGCGCGGACATGAGGAGCCATTCGCCGTGATGCGGGTGATGATGAAGTCGAAGATCCACCGGGCGACGGTGACCCAGGCCGACCTGCATTACGTGGGTTCGGTCGCGATCGACGTCGACCTGATGGAGGCCGCCGATTTGCTCGAGGGCGAGCAGGTGACGATCGCCGACATCACCAATGGCGCGCGGCTCGAAACCTATGTCATCCCCGCCCCGCGCGGCAGCGGGATGATCTCCGTCAACGGCGCAGCTGCGCACCTCGTGGAGGCCGGCGACCTGGTGATCATCATGAGCTACGCGCTGATGGACGACGCCGAAGCGCGCGCGCTCAAGCCGCGCGTTGTTCACGTCGACGAGAACAATCGGGTGGTGAAGCTCGGCAACGATGCTGCCGAGCCGGTCCCCGGAGCCAAGGACCAGAAGCGGCCGGTTCCGGTCGGCTAGGCCTTACTCGGCCGCCAGCGCCTCATATTCCATCGCGGCGAGATATTTCTCGGCATCGAGCGCGGCCATGCAGCCGGTGCCGGCGGCGGTCACCGCCTGGCGGTAGATCTTGTCCATCACATCGCCGCACGCGAACACGCCCGCGACGCTGGTCTGGGTCGTGCCCTTCTCGACCTACGATATAGCCTTCCGGGTCGAGCTCGAGCTGGCCGGCGAACAGCTCGGTCGCCGGGGTGTGACCGATGGCGACGAACGCGCCTTCGGAATCGACCCGGCTGACCTCTCCGGTGCGCTTGTTCTTGATGTCTAGTCCGACCAGCGCCTCAGGTTCGCCGCCGCCGACGAACTCGACGACCTCGCTGTCCCAGATGACACTTGATCTTTTCGTTCGCGAACAGCCGGTCCTGGAGAATCTTCTCGGCGCGGAGCGTGTCGCGGCGATGGATCAAGGTGACGTCATGGCTGTGGTTGGTGAGGTACAGAGCCTCCTCGACCGCGGTGTTGCCGCCGCCGATCACCGCGACCTTCTTGCCGCGGTAGAAGAAGCCGTCGCAAGTCGCGCACGCCGACGCGCCGCGGCCCTTCATATGCTCCTCCGACGGAAGCCCGAGCCACTTCGCCTGGGCGCCGGTCGCGATCACCAGCGCATCGGCCGAATATTGCGTTCCGCCGTCACCGGTCATCCGGAACGGGCGCGAGCGACAGGTCGACCTTGCTGATATGGTCCCACACGACCTTGGTCCCGACATGCTCGGCCTGGGCCTGCATCTCCTCCATCAGCCACGGCCCCTGGATGACGTCGCGGAAACCGGGGTAATTCTCGACGTCGGTAGTGGTGGTGAGCTGCCCGCCCGGGACAATCCCCTGGACCAGCACCGGCATCAGGCCGGCGCGCGCGGCGTAAATCGCGGCGGTATAGCCCGCGGGGCCCGAGCCGAGCACGGCCAGACGGGTCGAAACGCTGTTCGTCATGTGAGGCATCTAGGGTGCGCAAAGCCGCCCCGCAACGCCCGAAAAACCGCTTATACGGCGGATCGGCCGCGGACGAGGTTCACGATGATCACGATCACCGCGATCACCAGCAGAAGGTGGATCAGGCCGCCGCCAACGTGGAGCGCAAAAAAGCCGAGTGCCCAAAGGATGAGCAGGATGACGACGATTGTCCAAAGCATGCGAAGTCCCTTCGGTTGCGGTGATACGCAGCCGTAACGGGTGACCTTGGGGGCTGTTCCTACGGCTGTTAGACCAGCCTGCTCTGCCTCAGCGCCGCCTCGATAAAGCCGGCGAACAAGGGATGCGGCTCGAACGGGCGGCTCTTGAGCTCGGGATGGAACTGGACGCCGATGAACCACGGATGGTCGGGCCGCTCGACGATCTCGGGGAGCTGCCCGTCGGGCGACATTCCCGAGAAGACCAGCCCGGTTTTCTCCAAGGCATCGCGATAGTGAATGTTGACTTCGTAGCGGTGGCGGTGACGCTCGCTGATCTGGTCCTCGCCGTAGATCGAGCGGACGACGCTGTTGCCGTCGAGCACCGCGGGGTAAGCGCCGAGCCGCATCGTACCGCCCAGGTCGCCGTCGGCGGCGCGCTGCTGAAGCCCCTCCTCGCTCATCCATTCGGTGATCATCCCGACCACCGGCTCGGAAGTCTCCCCGAACTCGGTCGTAGAGGCTTCGCTGATTCCGGCGAGGTTCCGGGCACCCTCGATGCAGGCCATCTGCATTCCCAGGCAAATCCCGAAGAACGGAATTTCGCGCTCGCGGGCGAAGGTGACCGATGAGATCTTGCCCTCGCTGCCGCGCTCGCCGAACCCGCCGGGGACGAGGATTCCGTGGAGCGGCTCGAGCTCGGCCACGACGTCGGCTTCGGGATGCTCGAACAGCTCGGCGTCGATCCACTGGATATTGACCTTGGCGCGGTTGGCGATGCCGCCGTGGACGAGCGCCTCGCGCAGGCTTTTGTAGGCGTCGGGAAGGCCGACATATTTGCCGACGACGCCGATCGTGACCTCGCTGTCGTAATGGTCGATCCGGTCCATGATGTCGGTCCACACCGCCAGCTCGGGCGGCGGCGCGTCCGTGATCCCGAACGCGCGCAACACTTCGTCGTCGAGGCCCGCCGCATGATATTGCAGAGGAACGTCATAGATGTTGCGCGCATCGAGCGCCGGGATGACCGCCGACGGCCGGACGTTGCAGAACAGCGCGATCTTCTCCCGCTCGGCGTCGGGCAACGGCCGGTCGCAGCGGCACAGGAGCACCTCGGGCTGGACCCCGAGGCTCGACAGCTCGCGGACCGACTGCTGGGTCGGCTTGGTCTTGAGCTCGCCCGCCGCCGCGATCCACGGCACCAGCGTGGTGTGAACGCTGACCGTATTGTCGCGGCCAAGGTCGTTCCTCAGCTGCCGGATCGATTCGATGAAGGGCAGGCTCTCGATGTCGCCGACGGTCCCGCCGATCTCGCAAATGACGAAATCGAGGCCGTCGGTTTCGGCCAGCGCGAATTCCTTGATCGCGTTGGTGACGTGCGGGATCACTTGGACGGTTGCGCCGAGATAGTCGCCGCGCCGTTCCTTGGCGATGATGTCGCGGTAGATGCGGCCGGTCGTCACATTGTCCGACTGTTTCGCCGAGACGCCCGTGAAGCGCTCGTAATGGCCAAGATCGAGGTCGGTCTCGGCGCCGTCGTCGGTGACGTAGACTTCGCCGTGCTGATAGGGCGACATCGTCCCCGGATCGACGTTCAGATAGGGGTCGAACTTGCGGATTCGGACCTTGAAGCCGCGCGCCTGCAGCAGCGCCCCGAGGGACGCCGAGAGCAAGCCTTTGCCGAGCGATGAGACCACGCCGCCGGTAACGAAAATGAACCGCGCCATGGGAGTCGAGGCTTACGGGGCTTCGGCCTGCCTAAGCAAGCGGGGCCGGTAAAAAAGTTTCGAAGCGTGGCGCTATTGCGCCAGCGGGACCGCCGGAGCGGTCTGGTTTGCCGGCTGCTGCTGCGGCTGGGCTGGAGCCGTTGCCGGCGCGCTTTGGGTGACCTTGTTCGCCAGCGAGGTGTCGATCTTCACCGGCTGGCGGGTCACTCCGGCGATCCCCGCCATGACGATCGAGAGCACGATGAAGGTGCCGCCGAGGATCGACGTCGACCGCGTGAGGAAGTCGGCCGCGCTTCGAGCCGTCATAAATCCCGACGAGCTTCCGCCGACCCCCAGCCCGCCGCCTTCGGAGCGCTGGGTGAGAATGACTCCGACCAGCGACAAGGCGACAACGGTTTGGACGATCAGCAGGAAGGCGAACATGCGGGAGGCTTTCTGGAAAGGGGCCGCGGCGACTTAGCGAGGGACTCCGCGCCCTTCAAGTGACGGAAGCCGCGGCCGCGGCGACGATCGGAATGAAATCCGCGGCCTTGAGGCTCGCTCCGCCGACCAGTGCGCCCTCGACGTCGCCGACGCTGAAGATTTCCGCCGCATTGGATGCCTTGACCGACCCGCCATAGAGGATTCGGACTAGGGCACCGTCATCGCCGAAGGCCGCAAGCAGGCACCCGCGCAGCGCCGAGTGCATTTCGCCAATTTCTGCCGTCGTCGGGACCTTGCCGGTGCCGATCGCCCAGATCGGCTCGTAGGCGATCGCGAGCTTGGCCCGATCATCCACCTGGCTCGGCAGCGAAGCCTCGAGCTGGGCGCAAACGGTCTGGATCGCCTGGTCAGCCGCGCGCACTTCATCGCTCTCGCCGACGCACAGAATGACGCCGAGCTCGCGCGCAAGCGCCGCCTCGGCCTTGGCGCGAACTTCGGTATCGCTTTCCCGCTGCGCCTCGCGTCGCTCGGAGTGACCGACAATCGTGAGGCTGGCGCCGGCGTCGCGCAGCATAAGCGCCGAGATGGCGCCGGTATGCGCGCCATGATCCTCCTGGTGGACGTCCTGCGCGCCAATTCGAAAACCGGGCACCGCGCGGACGGCTCGCTCGATCAGGGTCGCGGGCAGGCACAAGGCGACGTCGACCCCCGGATATTGACGAGACGCCGCGGCAATCGCCTTGATCTCCTCGATATCCGAAGCGAGCCCGTGCATCTTCCAATTGCCGGCGACGAGTTTCCTGAGGACCATCGAGGGCGGCCCTAGCGTCACCGTCCGGGAAGCGGAAGCCGCCGCCTTGATGCGCGCGGGGCTCACCCCTAAAGCACCCGTCTCTTCCACCTATCGACCGGACGCAAATGCTCTCCTTTTTCCGCCGCGCATCCAAATCCAAGATCGGCACCTGGGTCATTGCCTTTATCGGGATCGGCATTCTCGCCGGCTTTGCGGCCGGCGACATCTCCAATTTCGGCACCGGCAAGATGGGCTTTGGAATGAGCAGCTCGACGCTTGCCGATGTGGGCGGCGAGGATGTCACCGAGCGAGAGATGAGCGATGCCATGCAACGCCGGCTCCAGCAGATTCGGCAGCAACAGGATCCCAACGCCGATTATGCGAGCATCGCGCGCGATTTCGATCCCTTGCTGGAGCAGCTGATCGATGAACGCGCGATGGTCGCCTTCGCCGACAAATATGGCTTCAGGGTCTCCAAGCCGCTGGTCGACGCGGAAATATCCCAGCTTCCCGGCGCCAAGGGGCTGAACGGCGAGTTCAGCCAGCAGGCCTATCTCCAATTTCTCTCCCAGCAGCAGCTGACCGATCCGCAGATCCGCCAGTACATCACCGCCAGCTTGCTCCAGCGGCTGATGCTGACCCCGATCGCGACCGATCTCCGCGTGCCGATCGGCATGGCGACCCCCTATGCGTCGATGCTCCTGGAAGCTCGTGAGGGCGAAGCGGCGATCGTCCCGGTGACCGCGTTCTCGGCCGGCCTCAAGCCGAGCGATGCGGACCTCCAGGCCTATTATAACGCCAACCGCGCCCGCTACATGATCCCCGAGCAACGCGCCGTGCGCATCGCCCGCATCGGTCCGGCCCAGGTCGCGGCCGTCGCCGCGTCGGACCAGGAGATCGCGGCCTATTACAATGCCAACAAGGCGGCCTTCGGAGCGAAGGAAACGCGCAATCTGAGCCAGGCCGTGGTCCCCGACCAGGCGAGCGCGAACGCCATCGCCGCGCGCGCCAAAACGGGCGGCACGCTCGCCGCGGCGGCAGCGCCCGCGGGCGCGAATGCCGCCGTGACGTCGCTGCCCAATCAGAGCCGTCAGGCTTATGCCTCGCTCGCCGGCGACAAGGCTGCTGCAGCCGCCTTCGCCGCGGCTTCGGGAGCGGTCGTCGGTCCGGTGCAGTCGGACTTCGGCTGGGTCGTAGTGAAAGTGGACAAGATCAACGCGCAGAGCGGCAAGTCGCTCGAGCAGGCCCGTTCCGAAATCGCCGCCAGGCTCATCGCCGCCAAGCGCAAGACTGCACTCGCGGATTTGTACAACCGGATCCAGAACGGGATCGACGACGGCCAGAATTTCGACGAGGCCGCGAACCAGGCCAAGCTGGCTGTCGAAACCACGCCGCTCATCATGAGCGATGGGAAGTCGCGCGCCAATCCGGCCTTCAAGCTGGCGCCCGACCTCACCCCCATCATCAAGCCAGCATTCGATCTCGCGCCCAACGACCCGCCCGAGATCGTCACTTTGCCCGGCGAGGCGGGTTTTGCGCTGGTTTCCCCGGCCCAGGTGGTCGCCGCCGCCCCCGCTCCGCTTGCCACGATTCGCGAGCTGGTGGCGAAGCAGTGGGTCGACCAGCAGGCGATGGCCCGGGCGCGCAAGCTCGCCGAATCGATCGCCGCGAAGGCATCCGGCAAGCTGCCGTTGAGCGCTGCAGTCAAACAAGCCGGAATCCCGCTGCCCGCGATCATCCCTGTCGCCGCCCGGAGGATCCAGCTCGCCGAGGCAAGTGGCAAGATTCGTGCACCGATCCGGATGCTGTTCACGCTCAACGAGGGCGCCGCCAAGGCGGTCGCGGACGATGAGGGGCGCGGCTATTTCGTGGTCAAGGTCGACAAGGTCGTGCCCGGCAATGCGTTGGCGGCGCCGGCCCTGATCGGGCAGATGCAAAAAGAGCTGCAGCGGGCCGCCTCGCAGGATTACGCCCAGCAATTCATTGCTGCGATCCGCGCCGACCTCAAGGTCAAGCGCAACGACAAGGCGATCCAGGCGGTCAAGACGCGGCTTGCGTCCGCCGGCAGCTGAGCTCGCTTCGCCAGCCCTTGACGGAGCGTTCAATGTTGCCTACACGTTCCCCGTTCGTTCCACTAGGAATAAGGGGAGTGACGGCCGATGCTCACCGCAAAGCAGCGCGAGCTGCTCATCTTCATCAAGCAGCGTCTCGGAGAGACTGGCATTTCGCCGAGCTTCGACGAGATGCGCGAGGCGCTCGCGCTTAAGTCCAAGTCGGGCGTTCACCGGCTGATTTCGGCGCTCGAAGAGCGCGGTTTCATCCGCCGGCTGCCGAACCGCGCGCGGGCGCTCGAGGTCGTTAAGATGCCCGAGGTCAACGCGCCTGCGGCCAGCGTCACCCAGCTTCAGCCGGCGCGGCCCGCGCCCGCGAACGACACGATCGACATCCCGCTCCACGGGCGGATCGCGGCGGGCACGCCGATCGAAGCACTGCAGGGCACCGAGACCTTCTCGGTTCCCGCGGCCCTGCTCGGGCCGGGTGAGCATTATGCGCTCGAGGTTTCGGGTGATTCGATGGTCGAGGAAGGCATTCTCGACGGCGATTTCGCGCTCATCCGCAAGGCCGACACGGCGCGCGAGGGTGAGATCGTGGTCGCTTTGGTCAATAAGGAGGAAGCGACCCTCAAAACCTTCCGGCGCGAAGGCAATATGATCCGTCTCGATCCCGCCAACCGGCGTTACGAGCCGCAGCGCTACCACCCCGACCAGGTCCAGATTCAGGGCCGGCTGGCAGGCTTGATCCGGCGTTATTGAGACATCGCAAGCATGCACCCCCTTCCCGTTTGTCCCGAGCGAAGTCGAGGGACGTAGCGTGGCATTCTGGGCCTACATACTGCGTTGTGCTGACAGCAGATATTACACCGGCCACACGGACGACCTCGAACGCAGGATCACCGAGCACCGACGCGGAGGCTATTGTGATTTCTTCCCGCCGCAGACCAGTGAGATTGATGTGGTGCCAAGACTTTCCGACGCGGATCGAAGCTCTTGACGCGGAACATCGGATCAAGCCGTGGTCAAGAGCGAAGAAGGAAGCGTTGATCCGAACCGATTGGGCGGCGCTTTCTTATTATGCTCGTCCACCCAAAGAACGTCCCTCGACTTCGCTCGGGACAAACGGTTGAGAGGTAAGCCAATGGCCCGGATCGACTATGTCGAGCTTCCGAGCGCGACCGCGCACGAGCTGACTCGCGCATTCTATTCCAAGGCGTTCGGATGGGAGTTCACCGATTACGGACCGACCTATTCCGCGACCGCCAACGGCACGACCGACGTGGGCTTGCAGGGCGATCCGTCCGACGCGCTCTCGGCGCCGCTGCCGGTGATCCGCGTCGACGATCTCGAAGCCGCGTTCGATTCGGTGACCAAGGCCGGCGGGACGATCGCCAAGCCTATCTTCTCATTTCCGGGCGGCCGCCGGTTTCATTTCATCGACCCGGGCGGGAGCGAGCTTGCGGTGTGGAGCACGGCCTGACGCGCCTTGCGCCTGCGCCCATGGGTGCGAGGCAACGCGATCGGCGACCGAATTCGACGCGCGGCTCGGAATCGAGATAGACCGCCAGCCCGCCGGTGCGCCGCAAGGCCGCAGCGTCGAGCTTGAGCCAGCGGGGCGCGCATCCCCGCGGAAGCCGCCTGTCGGACACCACGATGTCCGCCTCGCCGCAGGCCCGGGTCAGCTGAGCCCAGTCGATGCGCGTCGCCGAGCGCATCGCGAGCAGCCGCCATTCCTTGCCGCCCTTTTTCATCGCCGCGATGCAGGAATTGCGCGTGCAAAAGCTGGAATTGGTCGTGCCGAGGTCCTGCGGGTCGCCGTCGAAGCCCGAAGCTTCCGCGAGCAACTGGCGCACATAATCGCCGGCCCGCTCGCGCAGCAGGAGCGGCACATCATTGTCGCCGACTACCACCAGGTGCCGCCCATCGCCCGTGATCAGCAGGTCCGGAGTCGGCGCGGCCCATGCGGCGAGCGCACCCGCCGCGACTGGCAGCAGTCCGAGGAGCCGCATGTGCGTAGTCCACAGGCACAGCCACAGCAGCCCGGCGACGATGGCGCCGAATGCCCATGTTGGCATCGAAGGCATCATCGCCACCGCTCCGGGCGCGGCGGCGACGAGATGCGCAAGGCGAAGAAGAGCGGAGATCGCCAGCTCGCTCAGTGCCCACAAGGGCTGGCCCAGCCCGACCGTGTCGAGCAGCAACGCACCCGCTTCGAGCGGCATGATCACGAAGGTGGTGAGCGGAATCGCGATGATGTTGGCGCCGACTCCGTAGAGGCCGGCCCGGTGGAAGTGGAACAAAGCGAAGGGAATGAGAGCGAACTCGACCGCAAGCCCGGTCAGGACCAGCCCCATGGCCCCACGGCCAATTCGCACGAATATGCCCTCGTCGCGGCGCTGGAACAGCCGCCGCGCCCAGGCGGTCGAGTGGAGAGCGACGATTGCGGTGACCGAGGCGAAGCTCATCTGGAAGCTCGGGCCGGCGAGCGCTTCGGGCCGGAACATCAGCACGATTAGCGCACCGACGGCGATCAGCCTGATGCTCAGCGCATCGCGGCCGAGCGCGATCCCGGCAAGAATCAGCAGCGCTGCGACGCAACTTCGCACGGTCGGCACCTGGGCGCCGGTGAGCAGGGTGTAGCCGATGCCCGCAGCCGCTGCGACGGCGGCGGACACCAGCACGAGGTTGAAGCGCAGCGCCAATCGCTCGCTCAGCGCCAGGAGCTTGAGGCTGAGGAACATCGCCGCGGCAACCACGGCCGCGATGTGCAGTCCGCTGACCGACAGCAGATGCGTGAGCCCACTGCGCCGCATCGCCTCGGCATCCGCCTGGCTGACGGCGTTCTGGTCGCCGGTCACAAAGGCGATGGCGATCCCCGCCTCGCCGCCCTCCAGCCGGCTGTGAATATGCCGCGCCAGCCTTTGCCGAACCGAATCGAGCCCGCCGCGCGGGCCGGGCCGGACCAGCTCGACCGGCCCCAATGACTTGCCCACCGCGCCGATCCCCCGGAACCACGCGTCGCGGGCGAAGTCATAGGTCCCGGGCACCGCCATCGGGGGCGGCGGCATCAGCCGCGCGCGCATCCGAACGACCGCGCCTTTGACCAGCCCCTCCGGCGCCTTGTCTTGATCGACCGATACCCGGAGCCGCGGCGGCAGCGCCGGGTCGCCTGGCGCCAGGGTCAGGCGGACCGTGCCCTTGGCGACCATCGGCTCGACCCGTTCGATCCTGGCCTCGAGCGACGCGATGACTGGCCGATCGAGCCTCGGCGCCGCCACCCACTCGGCCCTCGCCCAGACCAGGCCGCAACCCACCGCCGCGGCACACGCGAACCAGCCGAGCGCTCGTCCACTTCGCTCTTGCCTGAGCGCAAAGCCGCCAAGGCCAAGACCGGCGGCGAGACACAGGAACGCGGCCCAGTCGAGCGGCCGCCCGAGCGCGAACCACGCGGCGATGCCGGTGCCGAACCCGACCACCAGCCACGGCGGAAGCTGCGCGCGCTCCGCCTCGAGCAGCCGCTCAAGCCGCTCTCCAAGCGTTGATGTCCACGCCCCCCAATAGCTCCGAGCACGCTGTGGAAGAGGCGCACCCGCTATGTTAGGGGCGCTCGTCCATTGCACTGCAGCATGAATTGAGAGGAATGCGCGCCCTAGCGCAAGCGAGAATGATTTGAACAGCGCAAGCAATAAGCCGATCGTCACCCGCTTCGCTCCATCGCCGACCGGATTCCTTCATATCGGCGGCGCGCGCACCGCCTTGTTCAACTGGCTGTTCGCCCGGCGGCACGGCGGCAAGTTCCTGCTGAGGATCGAGGACACCGACCGGGCCCGCTCGACCAAGGAAGCGATCGACGCGATCCTCGACGGGATGCACTGGCTCGGGCTCGATTGGGACGGCCACGAATATTACCAGTCGCAATTCTGGGCCCGCCACGCCGAGGTTGCGCACAAATTGCTCGAGCGCGGCGCCGCCTACCGCTGCTGGATGACGCAGGAGGAGCTCGCCGCACAGCGCGAGCTCGCCGCCAGGGAGCGGCGGCCGTTCCGGATCGACAGTCCCTGGCGCGATCGCGGCGATGAGGGTGAAGGTCCGTCGGTCATCCGTCTCAAGGCCCCGCGCGAAGGCGAGACGGTGATCGAGGACCAGGTTCAGGGCCGGGTCACGGTCCAGAACAGCGAACTCGACGATTTCATCCTTCTGCGCTCGGATGGCACCCCGACCTACATGCTTGCGGTGGTGGTCGACGATCACGACATGGGGGTCACTCACGTGATCCGCGGCGACGACCATCTCAACAACGCTTTCCGTCAGCTAGTGATCATCCGCGCGATGGGCTGGCCGGAGCCGACCTATGCCCACGTGCCGCTGATTCATGGCCCCGACGGCGCCAAGCTCTCCAAGCGTCACGGCGCGCTCGGAGTCGATTCCTACCGCGACGATCTCGGGATCCTGCCCGAAGCCCTGTTCAACTACCTCCTTCGCCTCGGCTGGGGGCATGGCGACGACGAGATCATCAGCCGCGAGCAGGCGACCGAGTGGTTCGGGCTCGATCATGTCGGCAAGTCGCCGTCCCGCTTCGACTTCAAGAAACTCGAAAATCTCAACGGCCATTATATCCGCGAGGCCGATGACGCGCGTCTGGCGGCGCTCGTCGCGCCCCGGCTGACCTCTCGGACGATCAGAAAGCCACGCTGCTCCGTGCCATGCCCGAGCTCAAGGCGCGGGCGCACGATTTGAACGCGCTTGCCGAAGGCGCTCACTTCCTGTTCGCCCAGCGCCCCCTCGACCTCGACGAGGCTGCTTCGGCCCTGATCAGCGAGGAAACCCGTCCCCTGCTGCGCTCGGCCCATGCGCGCCCTGAGCGCGCTTGACGACTGGACCCATGACTTCGACCGATGAGGCAATCCGCTCGGTCGCCGAGGCCGAGGGCGTGAAGCTCGGAAAGCTCGCCCAGCCGCTGCGCGCCGCGCTCACCGGGCGAACGACCTCTCCGGGAATTTTTGACGTGCTGGTTTTGCTGGGTAAGGGCGAAAGCGTGAGCCGCATCGCCGACCAGATGGTGGAGCCGAATTGATGACCGACAAGATCGCAACCCTCAACCTGCCGGGGGGAAACTACGAATTCCCGGTGCTCGAAGGCACGGTCGGACCCGACGTCTTCGATATCCGCACGCTCTACAACCAGGCCGGTGTGTTCACCTACGACCCCGGCTTCACCTCGACGGCGAGCTGCGAGAGCGCGATCACTTATATCGACGGCGAGAAGGGCATCCTTCTCCACCGCGGCTATCCGATCGACCAGCTGGCCGAGCAGTCGACCTTCATGGAGGTCTCTTACCTATTGCTCCACGGCGAGCTGCCCAAGAAGGCCGAGCTCGACGATTTCACCTGGACCATCTCGCGCCACACGATGCTGCACGAGCAGCTGATGACCTTCTATCGCGGGTTTCGTCGCGACGCCCACCCGATGGCGATCATGTGCGGGGTGGTCGGCGCGCTGTCGGCTTTCTATCACGACAGCACCGACATCACCGATCCCGAGCAGCGGATGATCGCGTCGCACCGCCTGATCGCCAAGATGCCGACGATCGCCGCGATGGCTTACAAATATTCGATCGGCCAGCCGTTCCTCTATCCGGACAACAGCCTCAGCTACACCGGCAATTTCCTGAGGATGACCTTCGGCGTTCCGGCCGAGCCCTATCAGATCAATCCGGTGATCGAGCGGGCGATGCGGCGCATCTTCATCCTCCACGCCGACCATGAGCAGAACGCCTCGACCTCGACCGTGCGCCTGGCCGGCTCGTCCGGCGCCAACCCCTTCGCCTGCATCGCGGCGGGAATCGCATGCCTGTGGGGGCCGGCGCACGGCGGCGCCAACGAAGCCGCTTTGAACATGCTGCGCGAGATCGGGACGACGGCCAACATCCCGAAATATATCGCCCGCGCGAAGGACAAGGACGACCCGTTCCGGCTGATGGGCTTCGGCCACCGCGTCTACAAGAACTTCGACCCGCGGGCGAAGGTGATGAAGGCGACCGCGGACGAGGTGCTGAAGGAACTCAACATCTCCGATCCCGTCCTCGACGTCGCCAAGGAGCTCGAGCGGATCGCGCTTAGCGACGACTATTTCATCGAGAAGAAGCTCTACCCCAACGTCGATTTCTATTCGGGCGTGATCCTGAACGCGATCGGCTTTCCGACCGACATGTTCACGTCGCTATTCGCGCTGGCGCGAACCGTGGGATGGGTCGCGCAGTGGAATGAGATGATCGCCGATCCCGAACAGAAGATCGGCCGTCCGCGCCAGCTCTACGTGGGCGCGAAACAGCGCGAATACGTGCCCGTCGACAAGCGCTAAGGGCTGGGAAGCGTCAGCGTGAACCGCGCGCCTTCGCCCGGCGCGCTTTCGAGGGTGACGTCGCCGCCCATCGATCGGGCGAGGCGGCGCGAAATGGCAAGGCCGAGACCCGTTCCGCCTTCCTTGGCGTGAGCGCGCTCGAAGCGCTCGAAAATCCGCTGCTGGTCAACGCTGGTCGATGCCGGGGCCCTGGTCCGACACGGTCACCGAAGCCGTCCCAGAAGTCCGCGCGAATGCCAGAGTGACGGTGCCCTTGTCGGGCGAATGGCGCACGGCGTTGCCGATCAGATTGACCAGGATCTGGATGACCGCGCGCTCCTCGCCGCTCGCCGGAAGCGGTTCCTCGGCACCGGCATCGATGGTCACGCCGCGATCCTCGGCCGACGGATTCGAGCATCACCACCGCTTCGGCGGCTAGCGCGGCGAGATCGATCGCGCGGTGGCCCTGCGCCGGGTCTTCGCTCATCGAGCGGATCACCGACAGCAAATGCCTTGCCGCGGTCGCGATGTCGTTGCCGTAGCTCGCATAATCGCTGCGCAGCGGGCCGTCGGCGCGCTCGACGATCCGCTCGGCGCTTTCGATGATCCGGTCGAGCGGCGAGCGCAGCGCTTCGTCGAGCGCATTGTCGAATGCCGAGGTCCGCGCCTGGACGATCGCTTCCGACCGCCACGCCTCCGGTCTCGGCGGTCCCGCGAAAGCCGGCGAAAGCTGCCGTCGGCGCCGGTCACGACTTCGCCGCTTAATATGACCTCGCGCGAATCGTCGCCGCGGCTTCGCGCGCGCTGGCCGGTGAAGGCGCGGCGCGAAGCGAGCGCGCTGATCAGCGGCATCTCTCCGGCTTCGTCCTCCTCCAGCCGGAACACCCGGGTCAGCGGCTGCCCGGCCGCTTCGGCGAGGTCGATTCCGAGATGTTCGGCAAGGTCGCCCGACATCATGATCAGCCGAAGCTCTTCGTCGGCGGCCCATTCGCGGCGCGATTGCGCGGCTTCGGTTTCGCCGCCCCCGCCGAGCAACGAAGCCAGCCGCGGCCCGGCCGGCGCCCGCTCGGTCCAGCCTTCGAGCGACAAGGCGACCTCGTCCCCTTCGGGCGTGGCGCGGACCCACAGGTCGATGTCATGCTCGAGCGACGCCGCGAGCGCCGGGCGCGCAACCGAGGTGCCGAGCCGGCGCGCGAGCTCGGCAACCGCGGCGACCTGCGGCAAGGCCAGCGCCTTGCCGATGTCGCCGCCGGCCTCGCGCTGCAGCGCCTCGAGCTCGGGATCGGCGCTGATCAGCCGTCCGGCCTTGTCGAGCCGTCCGAGGACCGGCCGCGGTTCGTTGGGGACGCTAGCCATTGGCCCTTCCCCAGCGATGCGGCGGCGGAGCGATAGGCGGGATCGGTCGCCAGCCAGTTGCGCGCGTCCTCGACCTCGGCTTCGCTCAGCCGGTTGTAGGCGTCGATCGCCCGGCCCGGATCGTTGATCCCGAGAAGGTCGCCGATCGCCGCGAGCAGGCTGGCCGCCGATTGCCGGCTGACCGAGCCGATCCGGAACAAGGCCATCAGCCGGCGGGCGTCGCCCGACAGGAATTCGTCCATCGCGACTTCGCCGCTGAGGCCGCTGCGGCGCGACAGCGCCTGGGCGACGAAAGTCATCTCGCCTTCGACCGCCGCGGCGACGATCAATTCGTCTTCGAGCTCGCCTTCCTGGGACAGGAACGCGACGAGCTTGGCGGTCAGCGCCTCGATGCTGCTTGCAGGGTCGTGGCAGCTGAGCACGTCGGTCCGCGGCCGCAGCCAGCAACCGATCGGCCTGGGCGGAGCCGAGGGCCGCGACCAGCTCGCCGCGCATGGCCGCGCTCACGGCATGGACCAACGCCACTGCTTCGGCCGGCGGCAGATCGTCGAAATGGATGCAGGCACTGGCCGAAGCGGTCGCGGCGCTTACCGCGCCCAAGGATCAGCGCCATCGCCGCGGCCGACACCGCGCCGTCGGTATGGCTTACCAGGCCCTGGAGGACGCGCGCCTCGCGCCGCCCGCTGCGCGCCCGGGCCGCGGTCGCGATCCGCTCCTCGTCCGCGCGGCGCAGAAGCAGCCGGACGAGGGCAGCGCGGTCGAGCAGCCGGGCGCCCGAGAGCGTCTCGATCAGATTGAGATTGGCGCCGTCGTTCGCCGCCGCGCTTCCAGCAGCCGGTATGGCCGCCCGCAATCTCGTCGGCGATGTCGCCGATCAGGCAATGGAGCATCGCGGTCATCAGCGCGCGCTCCTGCTCGGTCAGGCGCTGCACCGGATCGAGGAAGAAATCGACGCGGACGGTAGGCAAGCGGTCGCCGCCCGGCGCCGCGCGCGGGCGCGTCCGCCGCTCCCGCCGCAGCGGCAGCGATTGGCCATTCCTCCGCCATCATCAGGCGGGGTTATCCGATTTCCGTTAACTTCGCGTCAACTCAGGAGGCGATTGGCGACGCAAATGCTGGAGGGCGAAGAAGCTGCCCGCCGCATAAACGAACATGGTTATGAGATAGAGTGTCCACGCGCCAAACACCGCGAACGGGATCGCGGCGAGGATCGCGTTGCGCCGCGAGAACAGCCACACGTCCCATATCTCGCCGCCCATTCCGGCTTCGGTCCGCGCGGCCTGGGCGAAGGCCGCCGCGGCGACCGCGGCCATTACCGCGCCCCAGCCGGTGCCGTGTCCCCATTCCCATACGCCAAGCGCAAGCAAAGCGATCCCGGCGGCGGGCCACAGCAAATCACGGCTGAGCATCCGCGCCGGAAGCGGCCTCAGGCGCAGAGTCGCCAGACGCGCGGCGATCGTGTCGAGCGGCGTCGAAAGCACCAGCATCACCAGCCCGGCGACGAGCCACCCCCTCGAAAATGCCGCCGCTCCGGCGAGCGTCAGTGCGAGTGCCGCCCAGATCAGCCAGCCGGGACGCACACCCGTTTCCATCAGCTGGGCGGTGGCGAATTCCTCGACCGGCGGCAGGACGTAGCGGCTGGCCCAGTCGCGGCGGGTCCCGCGCGAAGCCGCGACCAGGCCGCGCTGAAAACCCTCGAGCTGTTCGGAGCTGTCGGCGAGGATCGGCTCGCCGCCGTCCGGCGCGACCGGAAGACGAAGCGCACCCTCCTGCAGCGTCCTCCTGAGCAAAGTCGATTGCAGATCCCAATCGCCGAGCATCGTCGCGGTCGATGCAAGCGTCTTCGCATCGACCAAAGCGACTCCGGCCCAGCGCGCCTCGCCGTCGATTCGTTCGAACGCCTCGTGCGTCTCGTCGTCGGGAAAAGTCGCGACCGCCGGCTCGGGCTCTTCGGCAAGCGCGGCAACGAGGTCGGCGGGCGGCGCGATCCCGTCGCCGATGAGCAGGATCAGCGAGCCGGCCTCAAACCGGGTGACCGCTTCATTGACGTCGCTTGCCGGGAAGATCGGGATCCCGTCGAGCCGCAGCCGTTCGATCGCATCCTGCAGCGCCGCGGGCACGCGTTCGACGATGATCACGATCGGCGCTGCACCGGCGGCCGACGCGCAGCGACACCTGATATTCGAGCAAGGTCCGGCCGGCGAGCGGAAGCAGAGCGCGAAGGCCGCCCGAATCGTCTTCGTGATAGGCTCCGAGCAGCGCACCGAGCGCCATTCGCCCTCCCCGTTTCAAGCCCCTTGCGGGCCGATCCTCTCTAATCGCTTTCGCCCACCATCAAAGATGATAAACTGCCATTGCCATGAACCCATTTGCAAAACGCTCCGACCCCATGCCGTCACCGTTGGACACTATGGGACCGCTCGACCTGACCGTCGAAGACATCGCCTTCCAGCCGGCGCAGCCGGCGTTCGACCAGGAACGATGGACCGAGCAACAGAGCGAAGAGCGCGGCGCCGGCGGACGCCAGGTGCTCGGCATCGCGCTCAGCCTCGCGGCGGCCTTGTGGCTCGCTTTCACGGCGTGGTCGGCCGGCCGCGTGCTCGTCGGTCAGCCGCTGTCGTCGCCCGCGGTCGCGCAATGGGTCGCGATCGCCGCGGGACCGCTGGCATTGCTCGGCCTCGCCTGGCTGATGTTCGGCCGCACGCGCCGCAGGGAAGCCGAAAAATTCACCCGTTCGGTCATCGCCATGCGCTCCGAAGCGCGCTCGCTGGAGGCGCTGCTGGAGGTGCTCGCGCAGCGAATCGGTGACAGCCACCAGGCGCTGGGCACGATGGCCGAGCGGTTGATGAGTCTCGGCGACGAGGCAACGGGGCGGCTCGGCGGGGTAACTCGCGAGTTCGATTCGAGCAGCGAACGGCTCGTCCGCCACGGCCAGGCGCTGGACCAGGCGGCCGAAGCCGCGCGAACCGACATCGCGGTGCTTCTCGACGACCTCCCCCGCGCCGAAGCCACGGCACGAGCCGTCGCCGAACAGCTGCGCTCCGTCGGCAGCGAGTCGGCAACCAAAACCGCGCATCTGGGCGAGCAGGTCGGCAATCCTCGCGGAACGCACCGGCGAGGCCGACCGGATGATCGCCGAAGCGACCGACCGCCTCGCGGCACGCCTGGCCGAGATCGATACCGCCGGAGTCGGCGCGGCCGCCCGGGTCGGCGAAGCAGAAGCGAATTTCTCGGGCGCGCTCAACGCGTTGCTCGACCGCACCTCGACTACGCTGGACGAAATCCGAACCGGGATCGACGCTCAGGCAGCGGCCGTGGCCGCGCTTGTCGAGCAAGCGTCGGCTGGCATTGGCACCGCCGGAATCGAGGCCGCGAGCGCGCTCGCTTCGCACGTCGGCCGCGCGAATTCGTCGCTCGACGAACTGTCGGGCCGCGTGTCCGAGCAGGAGCGCGCCTCGCAGCGGATGATCGCAGAGATCGACCGCGGGCTGGGCGCTGATCGATCAGCGCTTCACCGAGCTTGCCGCCAATGGCGACGAACGCGCGAACCATTTCCTGACTTCGCTGACCCGTGCCAGGACCGAGCTTGGACGCCCTCGCCGCCCAGTCCGGCGCCCAGGACGATGCGATCGGATCGCTGGCCGACCGCACTGCGGCGCTGCGCGAGCATATCGACCGCCTCACCGCCGATATCCGCGAAGGCGTCGGAGTGGCGATTGGCGAGGCCCAGGGCGGCGCCGACCGGCTCGCCGAGGCCGCCGTGGCGATCAAGCCCGAAATCGGCTGGGTCCGCGATGCCGCGATCGAGGCCGACCAACGGATTTCGCAAACCGCGTCGCAGATCGGCGAGCAGCAGGACCGCTTCGCGGCCTTGCTCGCCTCGGTCGACGAAGGAGTTGGCGACGCGCAGTCGAAGATCTCCGAGCTGGCGTCGGTCATCGTCCAGGCCCAGCGCGAGGCCGGCAGCCTCAGCGCCGAGACCGGGCCCGCGCTGGTCGCGGCCCTGGTCCAGGTCAAGGAAGCCGCCGCCCATGCCGCCGAGCGCGCCCGCGAGGCGATCGAGACGGTAATCCCGGAAAGCGCCGCAAATCTATCGGCGGAGACCCGGCAGGCACTCGAGACGGTGATCCGCGAAAGCATCGAGGACCGGCTCCGCGAAGTCGAAACCACCGCTGCCCGCGCCATCGATTCGGCGCGCGAGGCCTCGGCGCGGCTGTCGCAGCAGATGCTGAACCTTGGCCAGAGCGCGGCGGCGCTCGAGGCCCATGTCGAAGCGACCAGCAAGGACCAGCGCGACAAGGACAGCGAGGCGTTCGCCCGCCGCGTGTCGCTGCTGATCGATTCGATGAATTCGGCCGCGATCGACGTCGGCAAGATCCTGTCCGACGAGATCGACGACAAGGCGTGGGACTCGTACCTCAAGGGCAATCGCGGAATCTTCACCCGCCGCGCGGTCAAGCTGCTCGGCGGCAGCGAAACCCGGTCGATCCGCGCCTATTACGACGAGGACGTAGAGTTCCAGCGCGCGGTCAACCGCTACGTCCACGATTTCGAAGCGATGCTCCGGCGGGTGCTTGCCGAGCGCGACGGCGCAATAATTGCAGTGACCCTGATGTCGTCGGATATGGGCAAGCTCTACGCGGCGCTGGCCGAAGCCATTAAACGATCGCGGATCTGATCCTGATGATGAAATTGTTTTCGAAGATTGCCCCTTCCGCCAACGACCAAGGCTCAAGTCCAGAAACGAAAACCCCCGGTAGCCGCGGCTATACGGTCGGCTGGCTGCTGAGCGTCGAAAAGACGAGCATCATCTGGGATGCGCCCAAGCGGATGGGCGGCGATGCGCCCAAGAACCCGGTGACCAAATCGGTCACGCAATGCCCGGCCGTGCTCGATTTCGACCGGCGCTATTTCGTCATCAACTCGCCGATCGACCTGCACCTGCGTCTGTCGATCACCAATGGCGAGCTCGGGATCACGAACCTGCTGTTCGACAAGAGCCCAATCCGGCCCGATGCGCTGCAGCGGATGGTCGTGTTCCAGCCCCAGCCCGAATGGCGTCACCCAAACCGGCCCGTGCTTCAAATGCTGACGTCCTATGTCTTCGTTTCCGACGATCCGGTTTACATCAACCAGTACCCACCGTTCCTCCATTACGGCGCGGCGGAGCGGCCCGGCGTCCAGATCAACGGCCGCTTCCCGATCGATATCTGGCCGCGCTCATTGCAATGGGCGTTCGAGTGGCATGACCTGTCCAAGGACCTGATCCTGAAGCGCGGCGAGCCGCTCTTCTACGTCCATTTCGAGGGGCCCGATCCCTCGGCGTCGGTACGGATGATCGAAGCGAAGAGGACGCCCGAGCTGGTCAGCTTCATGGAATTCGATCAGCGGCGTGACCGAATGGGTCACCCAGACCTATTCGCTGTTCAAGAATGCGCGCGAGCGGCGGCCGGAAAGGCTGCTCTTTCCAAAAGATTAGAGCTTAACGGCGAGCGGCCGGCGGGTTGTAGAAATCGAGGTCGCCGGGCGTGACCCAGCCGTAGGTCCAGTTCGCGTAATAGACCGCGAACAGCACCGCCCCGACCACCGCCGCCTTGAGCAAATGCCGCGCCAGGCTGAACTTGTGCGGCGCGCTTTCCGCGTGCCCCGGTTGCCTCGGATTACCGACCTCTTCGTCGGTCCTCACTCCGAACGGCAAGAGCAGGAACGCGCTGAAGGCAAAGAACAGGAAATAGATCGCCAGGATCGAGCTGAGCTGCACCCCGCGATCCTATTCGGCGACTTGCAGCAGCATCACTTCGACCAGCGGCTTTTTGCCGGTCCACAGCGTCGCGCAGCGCCTGACCGCGAGCCGCACCGCCTCGCGCACCTTGTCCTCGTCCCCCGGAGTGAACGCCTTGGTCGCGGCGTCGGTCGCATCGGCGATGAAATCGTCGCGGTCGTCCTCGACCGGAACCCCGAATGGGCGGATCAGCGGCACGCCGGCGAGCTTGCCGTCCTCGCCGACCGGCACTGCCACGGTGATCAAACCGCTCGAAGCGATTCGCCGCCGCTCGTTGATGGTCGCGCCATCGGCGGGCAGGATCACGTCGCCGTCGAGGATCAAGCGGCCGACGCGAACCTCGTCGATCTTGGTCTCCTCGCCAGGCGCGAGGCGGATCACGTCGCCGTTCTTCTGGACCACGGCGCTCGGCACGCCGTGCGACAGCGCCAACCGCGCATGCTCAGCAAGGTGACGCGCCTCGCCGTGAACCGGAACCACGATCTGCGGCCGCACCCACTCGTACATCTGGATGAGCTCCGGCCTCCCCGGATGGCCCGACACATGGACGTGGGCCTGCCGCTCGGTGACGATGCGCACGCCAAGGTCCGACAGGCGGTTCATGATCCTGCCGATGGCGACTTCGTTGCCGGGGATGATCCGGGACGAGAAAATCACGGTATCGTCGCCGGTGAGCTTGAGCTCGTGATTGCCGAAGGCGATCCGGCCGAGTGCCGCGCGCGGCTCGCCCTGGCCGCCGGTGGCGATGACCAGCACATCCTCGCGCGGCAGGCGCATCGCTTCCTCGAACGAAACGGGCGCCGGAAAATCGCGCAGATACCCCGTCGCCTGGGCGACGCGTAGGATCCGGTCCAGCGAGCGGCCGGCAACGCACACGCGCCTCCCGGTTTCGATCGCGACCTTGCCGATGGTCTGCAGCCGCGCCGCGTTGGACGCGAAGGTCGTGACCAGCACCCGTCCCTTCGCCGCCTCGACCTGCGCGCGCAGGCCGGCGTGAACGCTCTCCTCCGATCCCGACGGCTCGGGCTGGAACACGTTGGTCGAATCGCACACCAAGGCGAGCACGCCCTCGTCGCCGATCCTTGTCAGCACTTCGGTGCTCGGCGCCTCGCCAAGCACCGGCGTCTCGTCGATCTTCCAGTCGCCGGTATGGAACACGCGCCCGAACGGCGTTTCGATGAGCAGCCCGTTGCCCTCGGGGATCGAGTGTGAAAGGGCGACGAAGCGCACCTTGAACGGCCCCAGATCGATCTCGCCGCCGCGTTCGACGATGTTGAGCTTGACGAGGCCGGTCAGCCCCTCTTCCTCGAGCTTCCCGGCGATCAGCCCGGCGGTGAACGGCGTTGCGTAGAGCGGAGCTTTCAGCTCTTCCGCAAGGTACGGCAGGGCACCGATATGGTCCTCGTGGCCGTGGGTGAGAACGATCCCGACGAGGCGATCCTGCTGCTTCTCGATGAACTCGAGATCGGGCAGGATCAGCTCGATCCCGGGATAATCGGTATCGGCGAAGGTCAGTCCGAGGTCGACCATCAGCCACTGGCCGCGGCAGCCGTAAAGGTTGACGTTCATGCCGATCTCGCCCGAGCCGCCGAGCGCGCAGAACAGCAATTCCTCGCCCGGAATCACCAGATCACTCCCTCATTGCGAGCGCAGCGAAGCAATCCAGCATCGCAATTGGATTGCCGCGTCGCTGCGCTCCTCGCAATGACATCACGAGCCTTTCGCCGTCTCGTAGAGAAGGCTGAGACCTTGGATGGTGAGGTCGGGCTCGATCGCGTCGAACACCTGCGTGTGCTCGTCGAATAGATCGGCCAGGCCGCCGGTCGCCACGATGGTCACCGGCCGCCCGATTTCGCGCTTGAGGCGCTCGGCCAACCCCTCGATCAACGCCACATAGCCCCAATAGATGCCGATCAGCATCTGGCTTTCGGTCGTCCGCCCGATCACTCCGGCGTCCTCGGGCGCCTCGATCGCGATCCGCGGCAGCATGGCGGCGGCATTGACCAGCGCATCGATCGACAGGTTGATGCCGGGCGCGATGATCCCGCCTTTGTACGCGCCCGTAGAATCGACCACATCGAACGTCGTCGCCGTGCCGAAATCGATGATGATGAGGTCGCCCTCATGCTTGGCATGCGCCGCGATGACGTTGAGCGCGCGGTCGGCGCCCACGCTCTGCGGCTCCTCGACGTCGAGCACGATCGGCCAGGCCGCAGCTCCCTGTCCCGCGACCAGCGGCTCGACGTGGAAATATTTGGAAGCCAGCACTTCAAGATTGTGAAGCGCACGCGGCACGACGGTGCCGATGATCACCGCTTCGACGTCGGCCTTCGAATAGCCTTCGAGCTCGAGCAGCTGGTGAAGCCACACCGCATATTCGTCCGCTGTGCGCCGCGGGTCGGTCGCGATGCGCCACCGCGCCCGGATCTCGCCCGCCTTGACCAGGGCAAAGACCAGGTTGGTGTTCCCGGCATCGATCGCGAGCAGCATGCGCGGCCCTTAGGCCAAGCGCGGCTGGCGGCAAAGCGCCTCAGGAAACAGTTGCGGCGACCGGAACGGGCTCCGCCGAAGCGACGCCGTGGACCGGCGCCTTGGCGAGGTAGGCGTGGATCGCCGCGACGACCTGCGCGCCGTCGCCGACCGCGGCCGCGACGCGCTTGACCGAGCTCGCAGCGGACGTCGCCGACCGCGAACACGCCGCGGCGGCTGGTTTCGAGCGGCAGGCGCCCGTCGCCGACGTCGTCGCCGGTGAGCACGAAGCCCGCGGCTGTCGAGCTTGATGCCCGAGCTCTGCAGCCAGTCGGTGTTGGGCTCGGCGCCGATGAACGAGAACAGGAAGCGCACGCGGGATTTGCCGCTCGCTTCCGATCCGAACGCTGGCGGATCGTAACTCCGGCAAGACCACCCGGCGCGCCTTCCAGCGCCGCGATCTCGCAGCCGATCACCACCTCGACATTGGGCAGGCTCTCGATCCGCTCGACCAGATATTGCGACATGGTCTCGTCGAGCGGCCGCCGCGCGACCAGGGTGACCTTGCGCGCCCGGCCGGCGAGGAAAACCGCCGCCTGGCCCGCCGAATTGCCGCCGCCGACCAGCGCGACCTCCTGCTCCGCGCACAGATCGGCCTCGAGCGGCGAGGCCCAATAATGGACCGACGAGCCCTCGAACTCCTCGAGCCGGTCGACCTCGAGCCGGCGGTAGCGCGCGCCGGTGGCGAGCACGACGCGAGCGCGCCTGGATGCGCTCGCCGGTGGCGAGCTGGACGTGGCACGGGTCGTTGCCGCATTCGAGCTTCACCGCTTCGTCGGGGATCGCCATCTCGACCCCGAACTTCTGCGCCTGGCTGAAGGCCCGGCCCATCAGCGCCATGCCGGAAATGCCGGTCGGGAAGCCGAGGTAATTCTCGATCCGCGCCGAGGCGCCGGCCTGGCCGCCGAACGAGCGGCAGTCGATCGCCAGCACCGACAGGCCTTCCGATGCCGGCATAGACGGCGGTGGCGAGGCCGGCGGGACCGGCGCCGATGATCACGACATCGTAGAGCTTGTCGGGATCGATCGGGTCCGACCAGCCCGACGCAGCGCGCGAGCTGGCCTTCGCTCGGATTGCGCAGCAGCTGGCCGCCCGGACAGAGCACGATCGGCAGTTCCTCGGGCGCGACCTGGAAGCGCTCGACCAGGGTCTGCCGCGCACGTGTCGTTGGCGGGATCGAGCTGCTGGTAGGGATGGCCGTTGCGGCGCAGGAAATTGACCAGCCGAAGCACGTCGCGCATTGCCTTCGTCGGCCGACGATGATCGGGCCGGCGCCGGCTTCGATCAGGCCGACCCGGCGCAGGATCAGCGCGCGCATGATGCGCTCGCCAAGATCGGCCTCGGCGATCAGCAGCGCCCGCAGCCGCTCGGGCGGAATGGCGATCGCCTCGACGTCGGTCAGCGCCGTCGCGTCGACCAGATAGGGCCGGCCCGACAGCTGCGCGAGCTCGCCCATGAAATTGCCGCGCTCGTGGGTGACGATGTGGACGCGCTGGCCGCTGTCGTTCTGGGTGACCTCGACCTGGCCCGACATCACGACGATCAGGCCGATACCGCCGTCGCCGACCCGGGCCACCACGTCGCCGGCGCGGTAGCTGCACGGCTCGCCGAAGCGCGACGAGCCGCGCGAGCTCTTCGGCGCTGAGCCGCGGGAACATCTGCGCCCCGCGCGTCGCGTAATCAGATGCTGGCGGGCGTCGGTCATATTCCCAATGTAATGGCGGGGCCCGGCTTAGTCACCGGGCCCCGCTCAATGTCACGCAGTAACTGGCTCGGCCGCCTGGAAGGACGTAGCCTCTTGGTCAGGCCCGACGTCCTCACCGCGGATGAAGGCGAGCATGTCCGCGTTGATCAGGTCCGGATGCGTTGCATGGCAGCCGTGCGGCAGGTCCTTGTAGGTCTTGAGCGTGCCGTTCTTCAGCAGCTTGGCCGACAGCGGCGCCGAATCCGCATAAGGCACGATCTGGTCGTCCTCGCTGTGGATCACCAGCACCGGCACGTCGATCGCCTTCAGATCCTCGGTGAAGTCGGTCTCCGAGAAGGCCTTGATGCACTCGTAGCCGGCCTTGACGCTGCCCATCATGCCCTGGCGCCACCAGTTGCGGATCAGCCCTTCGGACACTTTCGCGCCGGGCCGGTTGAAGCCGTAGAAGGGGCCGGTCGGGATATCGAGATAGAGCTGCGCGCGGTTGGCGGCGAGCGCCGGCGCGGAAGCCGTCGAACACCTCGATCGGCGTTCCGCCCGGGTTCGAGTCCTTCTTGACCATCACCGGCGGAACGGCGTCGAGCAGCACCGCCTTGGCGACGCGGCCCTTGCCATGCTGCGCGACATAGCGGGTGACCTCGCCGCCGCCGGTCGAATGGCCGATGTGGATCGCGTTGGTGAGGCCGAGCTCGGTCACCAGCGCGTCGACGTCGGCCGCATAGGTGTCCATGTCGTTGCCGCCGTCGGTCTGGGTCGAGCGGCCGTGGCCGCGGCGGTCGTGGGCGATCACGCGAAAGCCCTTCGCCGAGGAAGAACATCATCTGGTTGTCCCAGTCGTCGGAACTGAGCGGCCAGCCGTGGTGGAAGACGATCGGCTGCGCGTCCTTCGGGCCCCAGTCCTTGTAGAAGATCTGGGTGCCGTCGTTGGTGGTGATATGGGTCATTTTGAGGGGTACTCCGGGGGAGAGTCCGGCCGGCAGGACCGGTGCTGGGTCTCGTGGAAAGGCCGGTGGGCGCGCAATACTCGCGCGTCTCTCAAAACGCCTGGACTCGGTCGCGAGGTCGAAACGGCCGTAGCAGAACTCAAATGTCGGCGCGATGACGCCGTGCTTAAATTCAACCCAAGTTTATGTCGCCCGCCCGCACGACCTCGATCGTGCCGTCGTCGAGCATCAGCCGCAGCGCGCCGTCCATCTCGAGCCCCGCAAAGCGGCCGCCGAGCGTGTCGTCCTTCCCGACATGGACCGTGAGCCGGGTGCCGGGAAGGTGCGCCCGCTCCTGCCAGGCGCGGACCAGCGCTGAGGTCTCGGCCGACCGCCACAGCGCGAGCAGACGGGCGAAGCTGCCCGCGATCAGCGGCGCGAAGGCCTGCGGCGAGACCGCTCCCCCGAGGTCCGCGGCTTCGCGGTCGGGCAAGCTCGGCGAGGCGGCGAGATTGACCCCGATGCCGACCGCGATCCGGTCACCGCTCCGTTCGAGCAATATCCCCCCGAGCTTCTTGCCCGCGAGCATCAGATCGTTGGGCCATTTGAGCATCAGCGGCTGCGCGGCCATCGTGCCGTCGATCGCTTCGATCAAAGCGAGGCCGGCGGCCAGCGACAGGGTCTGCGGCGCCGGATCGTCGGGCCGCAGCCGGACCAGGGTACTGCCGTAGAAATTGCCCTTCGCCGACACCCACTTGCGGCCCTGGCGCCCCTTGCCTGCCTGCTGCTCGAGCGCGACCAGCCAGTCGCCCTCAATCCGCATCGGCGTCGTCAAGCACGTCGGTATTGGTCGAGCCGGTCCGCTCGACGATCCGGATGCGGGTCAGAAAAGCGATCCCGCGGCCTTGTCGGTCAGCGCCGAAAGCGGGCCGATCAGCAGGTAACCCAATGGGGAGACGGCGATTGCGGCGAGCAGGATCAGCAGGCCCTGCACCGGCTCGCGCACGCGCTTATACGGCGCCGCCGGCTCGTCCATGTACATCACCTTGACGATCCTCAGGTAATAATAGGCCCCGACGACCGTCCCGAGGATACCGGCAACGGCAAGCGCGGTCAGGCCGCTGGCGACCGCCGCCTGGAACACCAGCAGCTTGGGCCAGAAGCCGAACAGGGGCGGGATTCCGGCCAGGCTGAACATGAAGATCGCGAACGCCGCAGCGAACGCCGGCCGGCTCTGCGCCAGTCCCGACAGACTGTAGATTTCCTCGATCGGACGGCCCGCCTCGTCGCGCATCCACAGCACGCACAGGAACGCGCCCAAGGTCATCACGACGTAGACCGCCATGTAGAACAGCACCGAGGACGCGCCCTGCGCCCCGCCCGCGGCGAGACCGATCAGCGCGAAGCCGACATTGTTGATCGAGGAATAAGCGAGCAGCCGCTTGATGTTGGTCTGGCCGTAGGCCGCGACCGCGCCAAGCAGGATGGAGGCGAGCGCGGCGACGATCACGATCTGCCGCCATGCATCGGTCGCCGGTCCGAACGCCACGAGACAGAGCCGCGTCGACAGCAAGACGGCGGCGACCTTCGGCGCGGAGGCGAAGAAAGCCGTGACCGGCGTCGGCGCGCCTTCGTAAACGTCGGGCGTCCACATGTGGAACGGAACGGCGCTGATCTTGAACGCGAGTCCGGCGAGCACGAAGACGAGCCCGAACAGCAGCCCCAGCGAAGGCGCCCCGCGGCCGAATGCCGCGGCCAGGCCGGTGAAGTTCATCGTTCCGGTGAAGCCGTACAGCAGTGAAATTCCGTACAGCAGGATGCCGCTCGCCAGCGCCCCCAATACGAAATATTTGAGGCCCGCCTCGGCCGAGCGGTCGTCGGTGCGGCGGTAAGCGGCCAGCACATAGCTCGCGAGGCTGGTGAGCTCGAGCCCGACATAGAGCGAAATCAGGCTGGTTGCGGAGACCATCACGCTCATCCCCACCGCGCTGAAGATGATCAGGACCGCATATTCGGACGCGTGCTCGGCGCCGCGCTCGAACCAGCCGTGGGCGGCGATGATCGCGACCGCGGCCGCGGGGAAGATGATCGCCTTGCCGAACGAAGCGAACAGATCCGCGGCGATGATCCCGTCGTAGATCGGCCCGGCGTGCGACGGCGCGCCGATCAGCCCGGCCGTGGCCGCGATCAGAAGCGCGACCGCGAGCCAGTTGACGAGGCTCGAGCCGCGGCGTCCTGCAAAGGCCGCGACCATCATCAGGACGGTCCCGCCGATCGCCAGGATCAGCTCGGGAAGCAAAGCGGCGAAGCGGATCATCGATGCGCGTCCGCATGTGCGGCCGGCTTGCCGAGGGTCAGCGCCGAATCGCCCCTGGGCGCAACCTCTGCGACCCGCACGAGCACCCGCCCGACGTCATTGCGGATCGGGCGCATGAACGTCTCGGGATAGATGCCCATCCAGAACACAAACACCGCGATCGGGGCGAGCAGCCACCACTCGCGCGCCGACGAGATCGGGCATCACCGCCGCGGCCGGGTCGCGCGCCGTGCCGAAGCATATCCGCCAGTAGAGCCACAGCATGTAGGCCGCGCCGAGGATGATGCCGGTGGTCGCGGCGATCGCGCCCCAGGTCGAGGCCTTGTAGGTCCCGACCGAGCTTAAGAACTCGCCGACGAAACCGCTGGTGCCGGGCAGGCCGACGCTGGCCATGGTGAAGACCATGAACAGCAAAGCATAACCGGGCATGTTGTTGGCGAGGCCGCCGTAGCGGTCGATCTCGCGGGTATGCAGGCGGTCGTAGACCACCCCGACGACGAGGAAGAGCGCGCCCGAGACCAGGCCGTGGCTGAGCATCACGATCATCGCGCCCTCGATCCCCTGCCGGTTCATCGCGAACAGCCCGAAGGTGACGAAGCCCATGTGCGCGACCGACGAATAAGCGATCAGCTTCTTCATGTCGGTCTGCACCAGGGCGACCAGGCTGGTGTAGACAACCGCGATCCCGCTGAGCACGAACATCAGCGGCACGAACTCGGCCGAGCCTTGCGGGAACATCGGCAGCGAGAATCGGATGAAGCCGTAGCCGCCGAGCTTCAGGAGGACGCCGGCGAGGATCACCGAGCCGGCGGTCGGGGCCTGGACGTGCGCGTCGGGAAGCCAGGTGTGGACCGGCCACATCGGCAGCTTGACCGCGAAACTGGCGAGGAAGGCAAGGAACAGCCAGGTCTGCACTCCCGGCGGGAAATTGTAGGCCATCAGCGCCGGAATCGACGTCGTTTTCGCCGTGCCGGCCATGTAGATCATGGCGATCAGCATCAGCACCGAGCCGAACAGGGTGTAGAGAAAGAATTTGTAGCTCGCCTTGATGCGCTCGGCGCCGCCCCAGATGCCGATGATCAGGTACATCGGAATGAGGCCGCCTTCGAAGAAGACGTAGAACAGGAACAGGTCCTGCGCCGCGAAGGCGCCGATGATCAGCGCCTCCATGAGCAGGAAATAGGCCATGTATTCGGGGACGCGCCTGTCGATCGCGCGCCACGATGCGCCGATGCAGATCGGCATCAGGAAGGTGGTCAAGGCGATGAGCGTAAGCGCGATTCCGTCGATCCCGAGCGCCCAGTTGATCGACCCGCCGAGCGCGATCCGCTCGACGAACTGCCATTGCGCACCGCTCGGGTCGTAATTCTGCCAAATGTAGATGCTTAAGCCGAAGTCGATCAGCGTCGCGACCAGCGCGATCCAGCGCGCGGCGCTCGCGCTGAGGAACAGGCACAGCGCTCCCCCCAGCAGCGGCACCGCGATCAAGATCGAAAGCAAGGGAAGCGAGCTCACAGCCTCTCTCCCCTTGCGGGAGAGAGCGACTCAGCGAAGCTGAGCGGAGAGAGGGGTGGCGAAGCGCAGCTTCGCGCGGCGCAATGCGCCGCTCCCCCTCTCCAAGCTGCGCTAGGCAGCAAGCTGCCAAGCTTCGCTATCCTCCCCCGCCAGGGGGGAGGAGCTGATTGTGCGCGCCCCCTCACTTCGCCCACCAGATCGCCCAGGTGGCTGCGCCTATCAGGCCCAGCAACATCACCAGCGCGTAGCTGTAGAGGTAACCGGACTGCAGGCGCGCGGTCCACCGGTTGCCGATGTCGACGGCATAGGCCGCGCCGTGGGGGCCGAACCGATCGATGATCCCGACGTCGCCGCCCTTCCAGAACAGCCGGCCGAGCCACAGCGCCGGGCGCACGAACAGGACATCGTAGAGCTCGTCGAAATACCATTTGTTGAGCACGAATCGGTGCACCGCCGGGAAGGTCGCGACAAAGCGCCCCGCGGCGCCCGGACGGCGGATGTAATTGTGCCACGCGATCCACAGGCCGATCAGCATGACGATGGTCGGGGTCAGCTTGACCCACAGGCTCGCTCCATGCGCGGCGTGGGCAAGATGCTGGCTGAAAGCGACGCTCTGACGCCAGAATAACGGCGCGCGCTCGGCATCGACGAACAGGCCGTGCCAGATCTGGCCCGCAAGCACCGCGCCGAGCGCGAGCAACCCGATCGGGATCAGCATCGAGAGCGGGCTTTCGTGCGGATGGTATCCGCCCGTCCCGGCCGGTGGCAGACCCGTGTCGTGAGCGCTGTCGCCATGTTCCGCGTCGGGCGAATCGGGATCGCCATGGAGCGAGTGCCGAACATTCTCCGATGCGCCCCAGCGCGGCGGCCCGAAGAAGGTCAGGAAGATCAGCCGCCAGCTGTAGAAACTGGTCAGCAGCGCCGCGAGCGCGCCAAGCACGAAGGCGACGGTACCCGCCACGCTTCCGCTTGCCCACGCGCTCTCGAGGATCGCATCCTTCGACCAGAAGCCGGCAAAACCGATCGGTCCGAGCCCGACCCCGGTGATCGCCAAGGTTCCCGCGACCATCACCCAGAAAGTGAACGGGATTTCCTTCTTGAGCCCGCCGTAGAAGCGCATGTCCTGCTCGTGGTGCATCGCATGGATCACCGATGCCCGCGCCGAGGAACAGCAAGGCCTTGAAGAAGGCGTGGGTGAACAGATGGAACATCGCCGCCCCGTAGGCGCCGACGCCCGCGGCGAAGAACATGTAGCCCAGCTGCGAACAGGTCGAATAAGCGATCACCCGCTTGATGTCGTTCTGCGCGCAGCCGACGGTCGCGGCGAAGATCGCGGTCGCAGCCCCGACCCAGGTGACGACGTGCATCGCGGTTTCCGACGTGTTGAACATCGGCGACAGGCGGCAGACCATGAACACGCCCGCGGTGACCATGGTCGCGGCATGGATCAGCGCGCTGACCGGGGTCGGGCCCTCCATCGCGTCGGGGAGCCAGGTGTGGAGCCCGATCTGCGCCGACTTGCCCATCGCGCCGACGAACAGCAGCAGGCACAGCAGGGTCATGGTGTCGACCCGCATCCCTGCGAAACCGATGGTCGACCCGGCGAAGTGCGGCGCGGCGGCGAGGATCGCCGGGATCGACACGGTCCCGAACACCAGGAAGGTGCCGAAAATGCCGAGCGAAAAGCCGAAGTCGCCGATGCGGTTGACGACGAACGCCTTCAGTGCGGCGGCGTTGGCCGAGGGCTTGTGGTACCAAAAGCCGATCAGGAGGTACGAAGCGAGGCCGACGCCTTCCCAGCCGAAGAACATCTGGACGAGATTGTCGGCGGTCACCAGCATCAGCATCGCGAAGCTGAACAGCGACAGATAAGCGAAGAACCGCGGCTGGCCCGGATCCTCCTCCATATAGCCCCAGCTGTAGAGGTGGACGAGGCTCGAGACGCTCGTGACCACGACCAGCATCACTGCGGTCAGCGCGTCGAGCCGCAGCGACCATTCGACGGTAAAGGTGCCCGATCGGAACCATTCGAACACCGGCACCACCTGCGGCTGCGCGGTCCCGGCGACGAACTGGAAGAAGATCGGCCAGCTGAGCACCAGCCCGACGAACAGGGCGCCGGTCGTCACCGCCTTGGCCGCGGTCTTGCCGATCCACGGCCCGCCAAGCCCGGCGATCAGCGCCGCCAGTAGGGGCAGGAAAACGATCAGCTGCAGCGCCATCAGCGGCTCCCCTCCCTGCAAGGGAGGGGCTGGGGGTGGGTGCGGCTGAAGCGGCTCAATGCCGCGGAAGACGCTTCCTCACGGGCATTGAGCCCGCTCGTCAGCAACCCACCCCTGAATCCCCTCCCTTGCAGGGAGGGGTGGAATTTGAGCGAAGGCGCCATCAGCCGTGCATCCGGTTGACGTCATCGACCGCAATCGAGCCGCGACGGCGGAAGAAGATGACCAGGATCGCAAGCCCGATCGCGGCCTCGGCCGCGGCGACGGTGAGCACGAACATCGCCAGCACCTGGCCGGTGAGGTCGCCGAGATAGGCCGAGAAAGCGACCAAATTGATGTTCACCGCGAGCAGGATCAGCTCGATCGCCATCAACATCAGGATCACGTTGCGGCGGTTGAGGAAGATGCCGAGCACGCCGACGGTGAACAGGATCGCCGCGACAGTCAGGTAATGAGCGAGCGAGATCACAGCTTCACCCCCTCGCCTGTCCCGGGCTGGGTGAGCCGGGTCGCGTCCTGCGGGCGGCGGCGGACCTGGTGCGAAATCCGCTGCGGCCGCGTGTCCTTGCGCCGGCGATGAGTGAGGACGATCGCTCCGACCATCGCCACCAGCAGGATCAGCCCTGCGATTTCGAACGGTAACAGGTAACGGCTGTAGAGCAGCTGCCCCAGAGCGACGATGTTGGGCTGGCCGGTCGCCGCGACGTGGCGGCCGCTAAGCGCCGGCCCCGCCTCCCACGCGCTGACCGCGATCACGATCTCGGCCAGCAGAACCAGCGCGATGATGATCCCGAACGGCAGGTTCTTCGTAAAGCCCGAGCGGAGCGAGGCGAAGTCGATGTCGAGCATCATCACCACGAACAGGAACAGCACCGCGACCGCGCCGACGTAGACGATGACCAGCAGCATCGCGATGAACTCGGCGCCGACCAGCAGCATCAGCCCCGCCGCGTTGAAGAAGGCGAGGATCAGCCACAGCACGCTGTGCACCGGGTTGCGCGCGAAGATCACCGCGATCGCCGGAACGATCGTGAGCGTCGCGAACAAATAAAAGGCGAGGATTGCGATCAGAACTGAGGTCCCCGTTTGTCCCGAGCGAAGTCGAGGGACGTTGTTGTCGTTGCGCGGCGTGTCTCGACTACGCTCGACACGAACGGCTGTGGTACGGGCGGAATCAAGCGCAGCCGCCGCCTACCGATACGGTGCATCGGCGGCAAGATTGGCGGCGATCGCTTGCTCCCACTTGTCGCCGTTCTCGAGCAGCTTCACTTTGTCGTAGAGCAATTCCTCGCGCGTTTCGGTCGCGAATTCGAGGTTCGGCCCTTCGACGATCGCATCCACCGGGCAGGCTTCCTGGCAGAGGCCGCAATAGATGCATTTGACCATGTCGATGTCGTAGCGCGTGGTGCGGCGGCTGCCGTCCTCGCGCGGCTCGGACTCGATGGTGATCGCCAGCGCCGGGCAGATCGCCTCGCACAATTTGCACGCGATGCAGCGCTCCTCGCCGTTAGGATAGCGGCGCAGCGCATGCTCGCCGCGGAACCGGGGCGAGGTCGGGTTCTTCTCGTACGGGTAGTTGATCGTCGCCTTGGGCTTGAAGAAATAGCGCAGCGTCAGCGCGTGCGCCTGCACGAACTCCCACAAGGTGAAGGATTTGAGCCAGTGCTTCATGCCCCACCTCCATAGCGTGTCAGCATCAGCCATCCCGAGACGAGCACGACGAACAGGATCGACAGCGGCAGGAATATCTTCCACCCGAGCCGCATCAGCTGATCATAGCGGTAGCGCGGCACCGTCGCCTTCACCCAGCCGAAGACGAAGAAGAAGAAACACATCTTGCCGATCAGCCACATCCAGCCGGGGATCCAATAGAGCGGCGCCCAGTCGACCGGCGGCAGCCACCCGCCCCAGAACAGCAGCGCGTTGAGCGCGCACATCAGGATGACATTGGCATATTCGCCGAGCCAGAAGAGCGCGAAGGCCATCGACGAATATTCGGTCTGGTGCCCCGCGACGAGCTCGCTCTCCGCCTCGACCAGGTCGAACGGCGTGCGGAACGTCTCGGCCATCGAGCTGATGAGGAACACCACCGCCATCGGGAACAGCAGAGGATTGAAGCCGAAGCCATTGAGCACGCCCAGGATATTGCCCTTCTGGGCGAGCACGATCGCGGTCAGGTTGAAGCTGTCGGCATAGAGCACGACGGTGATCAGCACGAAGCCGATCGACACTTCGTAGCTCACCATTTGCGCCGCGGCCCGAAGCGCCGAGAAGAACGGATATTTGGAATTGGACGCCCAGCCCGCGACGATCACGCCGTAAACCCCGAGCGAAGACGCCGCGAGCACGTAGAGCAGGCCGACGTTGATGTCGGCGAGCACCACGCCCGGCTGGAACGGGATCACCGCCCACACGATCAGCGCGACGGTGAAGGTGACGATCGGCGCGATCAGGAACAGCCCCTTGTTCGCGCTGGTCGGGATGATCGTTTCCTTGAGGAACACCTTCAAACCGTCGGCGAAGCTCTGCAGCAGACCCCACGGCCCGACCACGTTGGGCCCGCGGCGAAGCGCGATCGCGGCCCAGATCTTGCGCTCGGCATAAATGATCATCGCCACCGCCAGCATCAGCGGGAGGGCGATCAGGAGGATGCCGATGATCGTCGCGAGGAACCACGCCCAGTCGTGGGCCATGCCCCAATGTTGGAAGGTCGCGGTCATAGCCTCTCTCCCCTTGCGGGAGAGAGCGACTCGCCGCAGGCGAGCGGAGAGAGGGGTAGCGAAGCGCAGCTTCGCGCGGCGCAAGGCGCCGCTCCCCCTCTCCAAGCTGCGCTAGGCGGCAAGCCGCCAAGCTTCGCTATCCTCCCCCGCCGGGGGGAGGAGCTGATTTCAGGTACGCGCCCCTCACTCCGCCGCCTCCTTGAACACGACGCCCTGGACCAGCTCCTCCGAGCAGCGTTGCATCGTCGGGCTCGCGCGGCAGATCGCGTTGGTAAGGAAGAAATCGCCGATCGGATAGCGGACTGAGCCTTCCGCCTTGGCGTCGAGCCTGGACGGAGACCACTTGAGATCGATCAGCCCCTCGCGGCCGAGCTGCGGGAAGTCCTCGATCATCGCCGCCCGCAACTGGTCGAACGTGTCGAATGGCAGCTTCGAACCCGCGAGCTCGCTGACTGCGCGCAGGATCGCCCAATCTTCGCGCGCCTCGCCCGGCGCGAACAGCGCGCGCTCGGCCCGCTGCACCCGCCCTTCGGTGTTGACGTAGGTGCCGTGCTTCTCGGCATAGGCCGCGCCCGGGAGCACCAGGTCCGCCTGCTTCGCTCCGGCGTCGCCGTGGTGACCGATATAGACCTTGTAGGCGCCCTTGAATCGCTCGGCGGGCATTTCGTCCGCGCCGAGCAGGAGCACGACCTCGGGCGCCGCGGCCTCGATGTCGGCGATCCCGCCCGGCTGTGCATAGCCGAGAATCAGCGAGGCCATGCGCGAGGCCGAGATGTGGAGGACGTTGAAGCCGTTCCAGCCATCGCGGATCAGTCCCAGCGGCTTGACCAGCGCCAGCGCCGCGCCGAGCGCTCCGGCGCCAAGCGCGCCCGGCCCGACGATCAGGGTAGGCCGCTCCGCCCTGGCGAACGCCTCTGAAACATCCTTCGGAAGGTCGCTCAACAGCTTGAGATCGTTGCCGATCCATTCGATCTTCATGCCGAGATCGACTTCCGGCCCGATGGCGAACACCTTGCCGCCCCTGCGCGCGATTTTGCGAACCCGCGTCGCGATCAGCGGCGCTTCCCAGCGGATGTTCGAGCCGACCAGCAGGACCACGTCCGCGGTCTCGATGCCCGCGATGGTCGAATTGAACGCGACCGCGCTAAGGCTCGACGTGTCGTAGGTCAGCCCCGTCTGCCGCCCCTCGATCAGGCCCGATCCGCGCAGCTCGAGCAGCTTCTTCGCGGCATACATCGTCTCGGCGTCGAGCAGGTCGCCGGCGATCGCCGCGACCTTGCTCCCCGCCTTCTTTAGCTTTTTGGCGAAAATCCCCAGCGCGTCCTGCCAGCTCGCTTCCTTGAGCTTTCCGCGCTCGCGCACCCACGGCCGGTCGAGCCGGTTGCGCACCAGCGCGTCGACATGATGGCGCGTCTTGTCCTGAATCCACTCCTCGTTCACGTCCTCGTTGACCCGCGGCAGGATGCGCATCACCTGGCGCTGGCGGACGTCGAGGCGGATGTTCGAGCCGACCGCATCCATGACGTCGATCCCGGGCACCCGCCGCAATTCCCACGACCGGCTCTCGAAGCTCTGCGGCTTCTGCAACAGCGCCCCGACCGGGCACACGTCGGCGAGGTTGCCGGAAAGCTCGCCGCTCACCGCATGCTCGAGGTAGGAGGTGATCTGGCTGTCCTCGCCGCGGTAGAGCATGCCGATCTCGGGCACGCCGGCGACCTCGTCGGAAAAGCGGATGCAGCGCGTGCACTGGATGCACCGCGTCATCGAGGTCTTGATGACCGGGCCCATATATTTGTCTTCGATCGCCCGCTTGTTCTCCTCGTAGCGGGTGAAGCCGCGGCCATAGGCCATCGCCTGGTCCTGGAGGTCGCATTCGCCGCCCTGGTCGCAGATCGGGCAGTCGAGCGGGTGGTTGATGAGCAGGAACTCCATCACCCCCTCGCGCGCCTTCTTGACCATCGGCGTGTCGGTGCGGATCGCCTGGCCGTCGGCGGCCGGAAGCGCGCAGCTCGCCTGCGGCTTGGGCGGCCCGGGCGCGACCTCGACCAGGCACATCCGGCAATTGCCCGCGATCGACAGGCGCTCGTGATAGCAGAAGCGCGGGATCTCCTTGCCCGCGAGCTCGCACGCCTGGAGCACGGTCGCACCCTGCGGAACCTCGAGCTCTACGCCGTCGACGGTGACCTTAGGCATCGTCACCGTCCTTCTTGTGGTCGGTGCGGTGCTCGATCGTCGTCACTCGCGGGCCGCCGCTTTGCGAAACGAGCAACACGACGAGCGCGGCGATACCCACGGCGGCGATGATAAGGATCGCGATCACTCATCGACCTCCCGATTTCGCTCGACGTCGCGCGCCGTGCGCGACGCGCGCGCACCGCCCTCACGCCAGCCGATGATCGCGAGCACGCAGATGCCGACCACGATTCCGACAATGACGAGCAACTGGCTCGACAGGTGGAATCCGCCCCCGCCCGTCTTTGCCGGGGCAAGCAGTGCGAGGCTGAGTGTCTCGATGGTCATTCCGCCGCCTCCAGCATCGTCCGCCCGGCCCGCTCGGCGATGCGGCGTTCGAGCTCGGGGCGGAAGTGGCGCACCAGGCCCTGGATCGGCCACGCCGCGGCGTCGCCCAGCGCGCAGATGGTGTGGCCCTCGACCTGCTTGGTGACGTCGATCAGCTTGTCGATGTCCTCGACCTCGGCGTCGCCGGTGCGCAGCTTCTCCATCATCCGCCACATCCAGCCCGTGCCCTCGCGGCACGGGGTGCACTGGCCGCAGCTCTCGTGCTTGTAGAAATAGCTGATGCGGCTGATCGCGCGGACGATGTCGGTCGATTTGTCCATCACGATCACCGCCGCGGTGCCGAGCCCAGAGCCGAGCGCCTTCAGGCCGTCGAAGTCCATCGGCGCGTCCATGATCTGCTCGGCCGGGACCAATTGCACCGACGATCCGCCCGGGATCACCGCGAGCAGATTGTCCCAGCCACCGCGGATCCCGCCGCCGTGCCGCTCGATCAGCTCGCGGAAGGGGATCCCCATCGATTCCTCGACCGTGCACGGCGTGTTGACGTGCCCCGACAGCTGGAACAGCTTGGTGCCTTCGTTCTTCGGATTGCCGATGCTCGCCAACCATTCCGGCCCGCGCCGCAGGATCGTCGGCACCACCGCGAGCATTTCGACATTGTTGACCGTGGTCGGGCAGCCGTAGAGGCCCGCGCCCGCCGGGAACGGCGGCTTGAGGCGCGGCCAGCCCTTCTTGCCCTCGAGGCTTTCGAGCATCGCGGTCTCTTCGCCGCAGATGTAGGCGCCGGCGCCGCGGTGGACGAACAGGTCGAAGTCGTAGCCCGATCCGCACGCATTCTTGCCCAGCAGTCCGGCCTCATAGGCCTCGGCAACCGCGCGCTCCAACACCTTGGTTTCCTGGATGAATTCGCCGCGGATATAGATGTAGCCCGCGCGTGCGCGCATCGCGAAGCCGGCGATCAGCGAACCTTCGATCAGTTTGTGCGGGTCGTGGCGGATGATCTCGCGGTCCTTGCACGATCCGGGCTCGGATTCGTCGGCGTTGATCACCAGGAAGTTGGGTTTCCCGGGCTTGGGCTCCTTGGGCATGAAGCTCCACTTCATGCCGGTCGGGAAGCCGGCGCCGCCGCGCCCGCGCAGCCCCGACGCCTTGACCTTGTCGATGATCGCATCCTGGCCCAGCGCCATCAGCGCCTTGGTGTCGTCCCAATCGCCGCGCTGTTCGCGCCGCCTTCAGGTACGGCGACTGGAACCCGTAGAGGTTGGTGAAGATGCGGTCCTTGTCCGCGAGCGGCCCGGTGTAGCCCATCAGCGAAGGCCTCCGAGGCCCATCCCGTGGGTCGACCCAACCAGGAACCACAAAGCAACGATGATGATGATCGCCAGCAGCGCAAACTTGATCACGCCCTTGACGAACCTGAACGCAAGGAACGCGAGCACGACCGCGATGATAATCGGGATGATTGCGGCGCTAGTGGTCATTTGATCCGCTTCTGCCCCCGTCGACCAGCATGTAGACGCCATAGACGACGAGCCCCGCGACCGCGACGCCGACCAAGAGCCCGATCAGCCCCTTCAGAATCTTCCACGCCACCACGATGATGACGATCGCCAGGACGATCTTGAGCACGTCTTTCATGGACAAATCTCCAAGCCCCTCTCCCCTCCGCGGGAGAGGGAGGGGCCCGCCGCGAAGCGGTGGGAGGGTGAGGGGGCGGCGCGCTTCGTCCACGCCCCCTCACCCGCCTCGCTGCGCTCGGCACCCTCTCCCGCAAGGGGAGAGGGGCTATAGGCCGCACGTCCATACCCATCACGCCCCCTCCCCGACCGGCCCGGCGGTCGCCGTCCACAGCGGCCGGTAATCGTAATTGCGCTCGGCCATCTTCTTGAGCGTGGTCGGGCCGCCCTCGGGGCAGCTGGTCTGGCGATCGACCTGCGGGCCGGGCTTGGGCGTCTGCCCCGCGGCGAGCGCGTCGAGGATCGCGCCCATGCTCGCCTCGGACAAATCCTCGTAATTGTCGTCGTTGATCTGGACCATCGGCGCGTTGGCGCAGGCGCCGAGGCATTCGACCTCGCTCAGGGTGAACAGCCCGTCCGCGGTCGTCTCGCCCTTCTTGAGCCCGCGCTTCTTGCAGGCCTTGAACACATAGTCCGAGCCGGCGAGCATGCACGGCGTCGTCCCGCACACCTGGACGTGGAAGCGGCCGACCGGCGCCAGGTTGAACATGGTGTAGAAGGTCGCGACCTCGAGCACTCGGATCGGAGGCATGCCGAGCTCGCGTCCGACGAACTCCTGCACCGGGATCGGCAGCCAGCCCTGCGTGCCCGTCTCCGCCCCGACCTGCCGCTGGGCGAGGTCGAGCAACGGGATCACCGCCGACGCCTGCCGCCCCTCGGGATAGCGCGCGACGATCTCCTTCGCGGCCTTCGCGTTGGCGTCGGTCCATGCGAACCCTTCCCAGCGCGCGCGCTCGGCCGCGTCGTCGACGAAGGAGCCCTGGCCGGCCATTACCGATCTTGCCTTTCAGCTTGCCGCTCTTGCCACCGCTGCTTTGACACGACCATTGCTGCCCGCACTTGCGCAGAAAACAACACGAGGAAGCAAAGTGTCGTTAGACCAACTACCGTTAGGCGGATTGGCTCGGAAACGGACACCCATGCAAACACGACATTGATCAGCAGCGGCAAGAACGGAACGATTGTAGAGAACCCGATCATCGTGGGCCACGTTTCTGCCATGTCCCGTTCTGCCCAGGCTACGTAGTTCGACCACAGGGTCACCGGTCCACCTCCCCGAACACGATGTCGAGCGCGCTCAGCACCGCGGTGGTGTCGGCGAGCATGTGGCCGCGCATCATGAAATCCATCGCCTGGAGGTGGCTGAAGCCGGTCGGGCGGATCTTGCAGCGGTAGGGCTTGTTGGTGCCGTCGGCGACGAGATAGACGCCGAACTCGCCCTTGGGGCTCTCGGTCGCGACGTAAACCTCGCCCGCGGGCACGTGATAGCCTTCGGTGTAGAGCTTGAAGTGGTGGATCAGCGCCTCCATCGAGGTCTTCATCTCGGCGCGCGGCGGCGGGAACACCTTGCGGTCGTCGCGTCGCGACCGGCCCTGACGGCATCTGGTCGAGGCACTGGCGCATGATCTTCGCCGACTGCCGCACTTCCTCGACCCGGACCATGAAGCGGTCGTAGCAGTCGTTGCGGGTGCCCACCGGCACCTCGAAATCCATCCGGTCGTAGACCTCGTAGGGCTGCGACTTGCGCAGGTCCCACGGAAGCCCGGCGGCGCGGATCATCGGGCCCGGAAAAGCCCCAGGCGATCGAATCCTCCTGGCTCATCACGGCGATATCGACGTTGCGCTGCTTGAAGATGCGGTTGTCGGCGACCAGCGCAATCGCGTCCTCGAACAGTTGCAGCCGGTTATCGAGCCAGTCGCCCATGTCCGCGAGCAGCTTGGGCGGCAGATCGTAGCGCACCCCGCCGGGCCGGAAATAATTGGCGTGCATCCGCGCGCCCGACGCCCGCTCGTAGAATTGCATCGTGTCCTCGCGGACCTCGAACAGCCACAGGTTCGGGGTCATCGCGCCGACGTCCATGATGTGGCTGCCGAGTTGGAGCATGTGGTTGGAGATGCGGGTCAGCTCCGCCATCAGCACGCGGATGTACTGGGCGCGAAGCGGCACCTCGAGCCCCATCAATTTCTCGATGGCGAGCACGAAGCTGTGCTCCATGGCACATCGGCGAGCACGTAATCGAGGCGGTCGAAGTAAGGCAGCGCCTGGGCGTAGGTCTTGTATTCGATCAGTTTCTCGGTGCCGCGGTGGAGCAGGCCGATGTGCGGGTCGACCCGCTCGACGATCTCGCCGTCCAGCTCCATGATCAGCCGCAGCACGCCGTGCGCGGCCGGGTGCTGCGGGCCGAAGTTGATGGTGTAATTGTTGAGCTTGTCGGCGCCGGGATGCGCGCTCGTCGAGCGGCATCGCGCGCCGCCGACGCTCGACCTCGACTTTGCGGCTGCGGGTGTCGGTCATAGCCCCTCGCCCCTTGCGGGAGAGGGCGACTTGCGCAAAGCCGAGCGGGGTGAGGGGTGCGCTCGCCGGCGAGCGCGCGGCGCTGTGCGCTCGCTCCCCTCTCCAAGCTGCGCTAGGCGGCAAGCCGCCAAGCTCCGCTATCCTCCCCCGCGATGGGCGGAGGAGCCAGTTCGCTGCGCGTCGGTCACGGCTTCTTCGTCCTTCGGCTTTTCGGCGCGGGCTTCTTCGTCGGCTTCAGCCGGTCGGAGCGGCCCGCTCGCCGCGGGCGCGGGCGACGGCGCGCCGGGCGCCTCCGCCGACCGCCTTCTCGTCGCCGGGGAGCACGATATTCGGGCGCCCTCCCACGGCATCAGGAAGTCGAAGGTGCGGAAATCCTGCGGCAGCGACACCGGCTCGTAGACGACGCGCTTCTCGGCTTCGGAATAGCGCAGCTCGACATGGCCGGTGAGCGGGAAGTCCTTGCGCTGCGGATAGCCCTCGAAGCCGTAGTCGGTGAGGATGCGCCGAGGTCGGGATTGCCGGCGAAGCCGACGCCGTACATGTCGAACACCTCGCGCTCGAGCCAGCCGGCGACCGGCCACAGCGAGGTGACGCTCGGCACCGGCGTCGCCTCGTCGGTCGCGACCTTGACCCGGATGCGCCGGTTCTTCGTCAGCGACAGCAGCTGATAGACGACCTCGAACCGCTCGGGCCGCTCGGGATAATCGACCCCGGCGATCTCCATCAGCTGCTGATATTCGAGGCCAGGCGTGTCGCGCAGCGTCTTGCAGAACATTGGCGATTTCCTCGCGCTTCACGGTCAGCGTGATCTCGCCGACATGCTCCTTCACGTCGAGCAGCGCGTCGCCGAGCGCCTTCCTCGCGGCGTCGATCACCCCCTCGTCCGAGGCGGTCCGGGGAACGTGCAGTGGCGAGCTGCTCACCGCTCGATCGTCCCTTCGCGGCGGATTTTCCGCTGCAGCTGGAGGATGCCGTAGAGCAAGGCCTCGGCGGTCGGCGGGCAGCCGGGGACGTAAATGTCGACCGGCACGATGCGGTCGCAGCCGCGCACCACCGAATAGCTGTAATGATAATAGCCGCCGCCGTTGGCGCAGCTGCCCATCGAGATGACGTAGCGCGGCTCGGACATCTGGTCGTAGACCCGGCGCAGCGGCGCGGCCATCTTGTTGCACAGCGTCCCGGCGACGATCATCACGTCCGACTGGCGCGGGCGACGCGCGCGGCGCAACGCCAAATCTTTCAAGGTCGTAGCGCGGCATGTTCACATGGATCATCTCGACCGCGCAGCAGGCCAGGCCGAAGGTCATCCACCACAAGGAGCCGGTCCGCGCCCAGGTGAACAGATCCTCGGTCGTGGTGACCAGGAAGCCCTTGTCGTCGAGCTCGTGGCGCAGCTCCTCGAGCTTCTCCTGGTCGATCTCGCCCGGGACCAGGCCGGCCAGCCGCGCCAGCTCCTCCTCGGTCGGCATCGGGTCGTGCCGGGGATCGAGCATCACTCCCATTCGAGCGCGCCCTTCTTCCAGGCGTAGGCGAGGCCAAGCGCGAGCTCGACGAGGAAGATCATCATCGCCGCCCAGCCGGTCCAGCCGGTGAAATCGAGGCTGACCGCCCACGGGAACAGGAAGGCCGCTTCGAGGTCGAACACGATGAACAGGATCGCGACCAGGTAGAAGCGCACGTCGAACTGGCGCGCGGCGTCCTCGAAGGCCGGGAAGCCGCACTCATATTCGCTGAGCTTGGCCGGGTCGGGCTTGTGGGTGCCGGTCAGCCGCGACGACCAGCATCGGCAGCACGACGAAGCCCGCCGACAGCGCCAGGGCGACGACCAGGAACAGCAGGATCGGCAGATAGCCGGCGGCGACGCTGGCCAAGGGAAACTCCAGGGGCTCGAAACTCGGCGGCGCTTTAGGACAGCCGACTTGCGAGGCGGCAACCGTCTCGAGCGGCTAGCGCAGCGCCCCCGCGACCAGCTTGTGCAGCTTGCTGTGGATGGCGCCCGCCGCGGCGAGATATTCGCGCCGCTCGAACACGCGGTCGGACCCGCGATAAGTCGGTGACGAAGCCGCCCGCTTCCCTGACCAGCAGCACGCCCGGCGGCGGTGTCCCAGATGTCGAGATCGTCTTCCCAGAAGCCGTCCAACCGCCCCGCCGCGACCCAGGCGAGATCGAGCGCGGCCGAGCCGAAGCGGCGGATGCCCGACAACCTCGGGCGCGACCGCGGCGTAGATCTTGCGACCAGCTCGCGGGATCGCCGCGGCCGAAGTGGGGGATGCCGGTGCCGATCAGGCATCGGACGAGGTCGCGGCGGGCCGAAACGCGCAGGCGGCGGTCGTTGAGCCAGGCGCCCCGGCCCTTTTCCGCCCAGAAGCTCTCGTCGGTCAGCGGCTGGTAGACCAGGCCCTGGGTGATCTCGGTCCCGCCGCCGGGCCGCTTCTCCTCGACCGCGATCGAGATCGAGAAATGCGGGACGCCGTGGAGGAAGTTGGTGGTGCCGTCGAGCGGATCGACGATCCAGCGCGGCTTGTCGGGATTGCCCTCGATCTCGCCGCCTTCCTCGAGCAGCATGCCCCAGTCGGGCCGCGCGTTGCGCAGTTCCTCGACGATGGTCTGCTCGGCGCGCTTGTCGGCCATCGAGACGAAGTCGGCCGGCCCCTTGCGGCTGACCTGCAGTTGCTCGACCTCGCCGAAATCGCGGCGCAGGCGCGGCGCCGCCTTGCGCGCGGCGCGCTGCATGACGGTGATCAGGCCGGAATGGGCGACCAATCGTCTAGCTTAGTCCGCGCGCGCTGGCACATAGTCTCGGCTGTAGACGTCGACGACGATCCGCGTGCCGCTGCTGATGTGCGGCGGGACCATCACGCGGACGCCATTGTCGAGCACCGCCGGCTTGTAGCTGGACGCTGCCGTCTGGCCCTTCACCACCGCGTCGGCCTCGACGATCGTCGCCTCGATCGTGTCGGGCAGCTGGACCGAGATCGGCCGCTCGTTGTACAGCTCCATGCACCACGTCCATGCCGTCCTGGAGGAAGGCCGCGGCGTCGCCGAGCAGGTCCTCGGGCAGCGAGACCTGCTCGTAATTGTCCTTGTCCATGAACACGAGCATGTCGCCGTCGTGGTAGAGGAACTGGAAGTCCTTGGTGTCGAGCCGGACGCGCTCGACCGTCTCGGCGCGAGCGGAAGCGGACGTTGTTCTTGCGGCCGTCGATGAGGTTCTTCATCTCGACCTGCATGTAGGCGCCGCCCTTGCCCGGCTGGGTGTGCTGGATCTTCACCGCGCGCCAGATGCCGCCTTCATATTCGATGATGTTGCCGGGACGGATGTCCACGCCGCTGATCTTCATGGATCGCCTGCCTGATATGACTGAGAGTGGGAAAGAGCCGCGCGGCGGCGCCTCTAGCCGCTGGCCTTCTTCCCGGCAAGCAGCGGATAGGGATTGATCGGCGTGCCCTGCCACCATCTCTCGCCCGGCGCCATCCGGTTGATCGCGAAATGGAGGTGCGGGCCCGCGGCATTGGCATTGCCGGTATGGCCGACGCGGCCGATCGACCTGGCCGCGCTGCACCTGCTGGCCTTCGGCGAGGCCCGGGCGCATAGGCCGACAGATGGGCGTAATAATAGGTCCACCGCTGGTCGGGCGAGCGGACGTAGATCGGTGATCCCGCCGCCGCCCTTGCTGAAGAACAGCTTCTCGACCGTGCCCGGCGCCGCGGCGATCACCGGCGTGCCCTCCGGCGCCATGATGTCGATCGCGTCGTGCAGGCGCGGCGCCGCCGGCCCGCGCCTGGGTGAAGGTGTCGGTCAGCTGGTCCGGCTTCACGCCGGCGACCGGGATGGCGAGCCCGGCGGGCCCGACCTCGACGCCCTTCGGCGATCGCGACCGGCGGCCGCGCTCGGCCGGCTCGACCGTCGCGACGTCGCCGGCCGCCGTGATCGTGCCGTTCGGCTCTCGCGCGGCATCGGCGATGTTGATAGACGCAGATCCAGAAGGCGCTGGTCACGAGCGCCGTGACAACGGCGGTGATCGCGATCTTCAGCAAGCGTCCTATTCCTGGAACATCGCCGGGAAGCCCGGCTTCATCATATCCGCGACAGCCGCATCACGTCCCAATTGGTCATGCGGATGCAGCCATGGCTTTCGGTCCTGCCGATAGTCTGCGGCTCGGGCGTGCCGTGGATTCCGTAATGCTCCTTGGCTGAGGTCGAGCCAGGCGACCCCGACCGGCCCGTTCGGCCCCGGCGGCAAGCATGTGCTCCTTGGCCTGTCCTTGGCGTCCCAGAACAGGTCCGGCTGATAGTGGAACGGCGGCAGGAAGGCGTAAGTCGTCACCTTCCACTTGCCGATCGGCAGCGGATCATGGGTCGAACCCATCGTCACCGGGAATTGCGCGACCAGCGGGCCGTAGCTCGGCACCTCGCCTTCGCCCGGGACAGGGCCGCTATAGACCTTGAGCACGCCCTCGCTCTTGTCGACGACGATGTAGCTCGCCCTGCGGCTGGCGGCCATCGACGTTGAGCAGGGTCATCAGCCGCGCCGCTGTCGGGTAGCGTCCCGAATAATCGCGCGAGGCCGGCACGACGTTGGGCAGGCGCAGCATCTGGCCGAGGCCGATCAGCCTGTCCGGGCCGTTGAGCGCGACCACCGTGGCCGGCGTCGTGTGATAGCGCTCGGCGACCTTCTCGAGCATGTTGCGATAGCCGAGGAACTTGAGCTTGTCCTGCTTCTCGGGGTCCTTCGGCAGCGGATAGACGTAAGTGCTGCGGACGTCGTCGGGCCCGAGCTTGACCTTGACCGTCGAGGGCCGGCCGAGCTTGAGCAGCGCCTCGCGGGTCGGCCCGTCGAGCTTGCCCGTCGGCTCGACCCCGTGGCCTCCTGGAAGCCGCGCGACCGCCTCCTTGAACGACGTGCCCTCCTTGCCGTCGATCACGCCCGGCGAGAAGCCGGCGGCGTCGAGCAGCACCTGGGCGTGGAACAGCTCGCCGTCGATCGGAGACCCCGGCGTTCCCGGCGGGACCCAGGCCTTGCCCGCTTTGGCGGCCGCCGTGGGCGGAGATACGGCCTTGGGCTGCTGGGCCGCGGCAGCGGCCGCCACAGCCGTCAACGCGATCAACGGGACCAATACGCGCAATGCAACTCTCCTCGGATGCCAACGGTTCGGCATTGCAACGATGCAGCGACGAATGGTTTCCCTGTGCTGTCAGTCTCCGAGCCAGGACGGACCTCGAAGGCCGTCACGGCTTCTGCGGGGTCGTCCTTGCCCCACACCGCCTGGCACACGGCGATGAAGTCGGCGCCGGCCTCGACCAGCGGCCTGGCATTGTCGGGCGTGATCCCGCCGATCGCGACGCAGGGGATTTCGAACAACGCCGACCACCAGCTCAGGATCGCCGGCGTCGGGCGGTAATGCGACGGCTTGGTCGTGGTCGGATAGAATGCGCCGAACGCGACATAGTCGGCGCCCGCCTCGCCCGCCTCCATCGCCAAGTGGCGGCTGTCGTGGCAGGTCTTGCCGATCTGCGCCGCCGGCCCGAGCAACGCCCGCGCCTCGCGGATGTCGCCGTCGGACTGGCCGAGGTGCACGCCGTCGGCGCCGAGCCGCTTGGCCAGCGCCATGCTGTCGTTGACGATGAACGCGACGTCGGCGTCGGCGCAAATGCGCTGCAGCGGCTCGGCGAGCCGCGCCAGCTCATGCTCGGCCATGTCCTTGACCCGCAGCTGGAACGCCGCGACGCCCGGCTCGAGCGCGGCCCTCAAGCGGTCGGGGAACGCGCCGCCGACGTCCTGCGGGCTGATCAGGTACAGCTTCGCCGGCCCGGTCCGCGCGGGCGGCGGAAACGGCACGAGATCGAATTCGTCTTCGTCCACGATCAGGCCGGCACCTTCTCGGTCGAGGCTTCGTAAATCTCGTCGATCGCCGTCCCCAGCGTGCGGTCGAATTCCTCGTCGCTCTGCTGGACGCGAAGGTCGGACAGCAACGCGCGGCTGAAGCTCGCGATCATGCCCGGATTGCGGGCCAGCTCGCGGCAAGCTTCGCCGCGCGAAAATCCGCCCGACAGAGCGACCACGCGAAGCACCTTTGGATGCTCGACCAGCGGCTCGAACAGCCCGGCTTCGGCCGGAATCGACAGCTTCAGCATCACCTGCTGCCCGTCGGGAATCTCGTCCAGCTCCTCGAGCAGGGCGGCCAGCAGCAAGTCGATCGCTGGTCGCGCGGTCGGGGCTCTTGATGTTCACCTCGGGCTCGATGATCGGCACCAGGCCATGAGCGAGGACCTGCTTGGCGACCTCGAACTGCTGGACGACGAGCAACGCGATCCCCGCTTCGTTCGCCGCGTTGATCACCGAGCGCTCCTTGGTCCCGAACACGCCCGAGCTGCTTCGCGCGCTCGAGCAGGCCGGTCAGCTCGGGCATCGGCTTCATCATCTGGACGCCGTTTTCCTCGGCCTCGAGGCCCTTGTCGATCTTGATGAACGGCACGATTCCGCGCTCGATCAGCACCTGCGGCACCGGCTTGCCGTCGATGGTCCCGTCCATCGTCCGCTCGAACAGGATCGCGCCGATGACCTTGCCGCTGCCGAAGCTCGGCGCGGTGATGATCCGCGTGCGCATCTGGTGGATGAGGCCGAACATCTCCTCTTCATTCGACCATTCGTCGCCGCGGTAGCCGTAGCCCTGGAGAGCCTTGGGCGTCGATCCGCCCGACTGGTCGAGCGCGGCGATGAAGCCGTTCCCGTCCCTGATCTTCTGCATCATTTCAGACTGGTTCATTTTGTGCCACCTGCTTGCTGCTCGAGAGCCGCGATACCCGGAAGCGTGCGGCCTTCCATCCATTCGAGAAACGCTCCGCCCGCGGTCGAGACGAAGGTGAAGTCGCCGGCGACCCCGGCATGGTTGAGCGCGGCGACCGTGTCCCCGCCGCCCGCCACCGAGACCAGCGAGCCTTCCTTGGACAAGGCTGCGGCCGTCTGCGCCAGCGCCACCGTCGCCGCGTCGAACGGCGGCGTTTCGAACGCGCCGAGCGGCCCGTTCCACACCAACGTCCGGCAGGTCTTGAGCACGTCGGCGAGCGCCTCGACCGCGGCCGGGCCGACGTCGAGGATCATCTCGTCTGCCGCGACTTCGTGGACGTTGCACGTTCGGACGCTCGGCGGATTGGGAGCGAACTCCTTCGCCACCACCACGTCATAGGGCAGATGGATCGTGCACCCGGCTTGCTCGGCGCGCTCGAAGATCGCCTCGGCCTCCCCGGTCAGCTCGTGCTCGGCGAGGCTCTTGCCGACATTCACTCCGCGCGCGGCGAGGAAGGTGTTGGCCATCCCGCCGCCGATGATGAGATGGTCGACCCTGGTCACCAGATGCCCGAGCACCGCGAGCTTGGTCGACACCTTGGCCCCACCGACCACCGCCGCGACCGGCCGCTCGGGATTGCCGAGCGCGCGTTCGAGCGCCGTCTAGCTCCGCCTCCAGCGCGCGGCCGGCATAGCTCGGCAGGAAATGGGTGATGCCTTCGGTCGACGCGTGCGCCCGGTGCGAGACCGAGAAAGCGTCGTTGACGTAATAATCGCCCAGAGCGGCCATCGCCTTGGCCAGCTCGGGATCGTTCTTCTCCTCGCCGTCGTGGAAGCGCGTGTTCTCGAGCACCCCGATATTGCCCGGAAGCATCGTCGTGACCGCCCGCTCCGCCTCCGGCCCGGCGCAATCCTCGATGAAGCGCACCGACCGGCCCGTCAGGCGATGGAGCGGCAGCACCAGCTGCGCGGTCGACATGTCGGGCCGGACCTCGCCCCTGGGCCGCCCCAGATGCGACAGCAGGAGCACGATCGCGCCGCGGTCGCTAAGCTCGAGCACGGTCGGGAGCATGGCCTTGAGCCGCGTGTCGTCGGTCACGCGCGCGCCGTCCATCGGCACGTTCAAATCGACGCGGACGAGCACGCGCTTGCCGGTCAGATCCTCCGGGAGGTCATCGAGGGTCTTGAAAGTCATGGCGTCTCGACCCGGATCTCATCGCCGACAGCGACCGCGCCGCCGCGAAGCACGCGTGCCCGGGCACCGGCGCGCCAGTCGGAGGTCAGCGCGGCGCGCAGACCGGGATGAAGCGCCTCCATCCGCTCGCACGGCGCGCATTCCTGCGTAATCTCGACCAGTACTTCGCGTCCGATGCGCAGCCGCGCGCCAGGCTGCTGCGGCAAGTCGAGGCCATCGACGAGCAGGTTGCCGCGGCGCTCAGACCAGGGGACGTCGGCGCCGCACTCGGCGGTCGCCGTCGCCCAGTCGCCGGCCTCGATCAGCACGACACCGTTCTGTCCCATCGAGCCCGCCTTGCGCGTGCCGCGGAAATCGCCGGCGACGCCCTGCCCTTCGATCAACTCGGCGCGCTCGACCACCTGCACTGGGCCGAGCGGCTCGTCATGACGGGCAATGCCAGCGATGCGGCCCATTTCAGCCAAGCGCGGCCATCGCGCAGCCGGTATCGACCATGCGGTTCGAGAAGCCCCATTCATTATCGTACCAGCTGAGCACCCGCACCAGCTTGCCGTCGATTACCGCGGTCTCGAGGCTGTCGACGGTCGAGCTTGCGCTGGTGTGCATGAGGTCGATCGAGACCAAAGGCTCGCCGGTATAATCGAGGATGCCCTTGAGGCGCGGCGTCTCCGACGCGGCCTTGAGGATCTGGTTGACCTCGTCGCGGTGGGTGTCGCGGCCGGGCGTGAAGGTCAGGTCGACGATGCTGACGTCGGGCACCGGAACGCGGATCGCGGAGCCGTCGAGCTTGCCCTTGAGTTCGGGCAGCACTTCGCCGACGGCGCGCGCGGCGCCGGTGGTGGTCGGGATCATCGACATCGCCGCGGCCCGCGCCCGGCGCAGGTCGGTGTGGATCTGGTCGAGGATCTTCTGGTCGTTGGTGTAGGCGTGGATGGTGGTCATCAGCCCGCGCTCGATGCCCAGCGCATCGTTCAGCACCTTGGCGACCGGCGCCAGGCAATTGGTGGTGCACGACGCATTCGAGACGATTGTCATATCGGCCGTCAGCTTGTCGTCGTTGACGCCGTAGACGACGGTCAGGTCGACGCCCTTGGCCGGCGCTGAAATCAAGACCCGCTTCGCACCGGCGTCGATATGTTTCTGCGCGCTCTCGCGGTCGGTGAAGAAGCCGGTGCATTCGAGCACAAGCTCTACGCCCTGCGCGGAATGCGGCAGCTTCGCCGGGTCCTTCTCCGCCGTCACGTGGATGCGCTTGCCATCGACGACGATATCATTGCCCTCGGCCTTCACCTCGCCCGGGAACTTGCCGTGCACGCTGTCGTGCTTGAACAGCCAGGCATTGGCCTTGGCGTCGGCGAGGTCGTTGACGCTGACCAGCTCGAGCCCGCAGTCGGGCCGCTCGAGGATCGCCCGCGCGACCAGCCGGCCGATCCGCCCGAACCCGTTGATTGCGACTCTTGGTCATGCAATTTCCCTTTGTTTCAAATGGTCGAGCACGCGCTCTGTGATCTTGTCCGGCGTGAGACCGAAAAATTCGTAGGCGTCCTTGGCCGGGGCCGAGACTCCGAAGCGGTCAATCCCGATCCTCAGGCCGTGGAGACCGGTGTAGCGCTCCCAGCCGAAGGTCGCCCCGGCCTCGATCGACACGCGCAGGATCTCGCGGTTGGAGACGTCGGGCAATATGTCCTCGCGATACTCCTGCGGCTGCGCGTCGAAACGCTCGGTGCACGGCATGGACACCACGTCGGTGCCGATGCCCCGCTCTTCAAGCCGCTGCGCCACGTCGAGCGCGATCTCGACCTCGGACCCGGTCGCGATCAGGATCGCCTTGCGCGGTGCCGCAGCGGCTTTGAGCCGGTACGCGCCTTTCGCGCACAGATTCTCGCTCGCCGCGCTGGTCCGCACCGGCCGCAAATTCTGCCGGGTGAGCGCGAGGATCGAGGGCCCGTCGCCCGCCAGCGCCAGCGCCCAGCACTCCGCGGTCTCGACCGCGTCCGCGGGGCGATAGACTTCGAGCTGCGGCATCGCCCGCAGGCTCTGCAGATGCTCGATCGGCTGGTGCGTCGGCCCGTCCTCGCCAAGTCCGATCGAATCGTGGGTCATCACGTAAATGACCCTGGCATTCTGAAGCGCCGACAGGCGGATCGCCGGCCGCGCATAATCGGTGAACACAAGGAACGTCCCGCCATAGGGGATCACGCCGCCATGAAGCGCCATGCCATTCATCGCTGAGGCCATGCCGAACTCGCGAATCCCGTAATAGATATAGCGGCCGCCGTAATTGTCGGCCGTAAGCGGCTCCAATTCCTTGGTTTTCGTATTGTTCGAGCCGGTGAGGTCGGCCGAGCCGCCGATCGTCGACGGGATCGCGGTATTGATCGCTTCCAGCGCCATTTCCGACGCCTTGCGCGTCGCCACCGACTTCAGGTCGGCGAGCAGCTTGTCGAGATAGGGCTTGAGCCATGCGTCGTTGACCTTGCCCACTTGGCGGGCGAGGAATTCGTCCTTCTTGCCACTCGCCTCGAGCCGCCGCTGCCACTCCGCATGGCCCAGCGCGCCGCGCTTGCCGACCGCGCGCCAGGCCGTGAGCACATCGTCGGGGATTTCGAACGGCGGCGAATCCCAGCCCAATTCCTTGCGCGCCGCGGCGACCTCGTCCGCGCCCAGCGCCGCGCCATGGGTTGCGGCGGTGCCCTGCTTGTTGGGCGCGCCATAGCCGATGATGGTCTTGCACCGGATGAGGCTCGGCCGCTCGTCGGCGATGGCCTTTTCGATCGCTTTGCTGACCTTGCCGGCGTCGAGCCCGTCACACTCGATTGTGTGCCACTTCGCGGCCTGGAAGCGCGCCAGCACGTCCTCGTTGCGCGACAGCTCGGTCGAGCCGTCGATGGTGATGTTGTTGTCGTCCCACAACACGATCAGCCGCCCGAGCTTCAAGTGGCCGGCCAGGCCCACCGCCTCGTGATTGACGCCCTCCATGAGATCGCCGTCGCCCGCGACGACGAACGTGCGATGGTCGACCAGCTCGTCGCCGTAGACGGCATTCAGATGCCGCTCGGCGATCGCCATCCCGACCGACATGCCAAAGCCCTGGCCGAGTGGGCCGGTGGTCGACCTCGACCCCGGGAAGCTCGAAATTCTCCGGATGGCCGGCGCAGGGGCTGCCAAGCTGGCGGAAGCGCTTGATGTCCTCGATCGTCGGCCGCGCATAGCCGGTCAGATAGAGCAAGGCGTAGAGGAGCATCGATCCGTGGCCGGCCGACAAGATGAACCGGTCGCGGTCGGGCCATGCGGGGTCACTCGCATCGAACTTCAGATGCCTTGTGAACAGCGCCGTGGCGGCATCCGCCATCCCCATCGGCAATCCTGGGTGGCCGCTGTTGGCGGCCTCGACTGCGTCCATCGCAAGAGCGCGAATGGCATTGGCGAGGCGGCGTTGGGTCGGCTGCATCGAGGCTCCGCATATGGGGTTCGGCGCGCCCAGGACTCTGGGTCAACGCGCGCCCTTTGCGAGCCGAAATGTGAGCCGTCAATGCTTGCCGGGACTCGTGAAGTTTCGTAGCGGTCGCTCATGGACGATGAGGCTCTTTCGACCGCTCTCGACCGCGCCGAGCATGCTTTGCAGCGGGTCGAACAGGCGCTGGCCGGGCGCAAGCCGTCCACAGCCGCCGGGGACGAGGAGCTCCGGGCGCGGGTGCGCGAGGTCGTCGCCGAGCTCGATCAGCTGATCAAGGAAGCGGCCGCCTGATGGCCTCGATGGTCGACCTGACGATCGCCGGACGCGTCTATCAGGTCGCCTGCCGGGACGGCGAAGAGGAGAATTTACGCACTGCGGCGCGCCTCGTCGACGCAAAATGCCGCGAAGCCCTCGCCGGCCTCGGCACCTTGTCCGAAGCGCGCCAGTTCCTGTTCGCGGCCTTGCTGCTCGCCGACCGGATGATCGAAGAGGATCCTCAAGCGGCGGCGCCGGTGGCGCCGGACCCTGTGCTGGCCGGCCGCGCCGAAACGCTCGCAGCTCGCCTCGAGTTGATTGCCGACGCCCTTGAGCAGAGCCGGCTCCTGAGCCTATCTGGAAGCGGACGGGTACTGCCCGGTACGAGCCTTAGAAAATCCCTGAGGCTTATGAATCCAAAGGGAGCTGTCCCTGTCCGGACCCTGGTCCGATGCATACGGCGCCCACCTGACGTTTGTGGCGTCAGAGGATTTCCGGCAAACGGCCACTGGTGGTCCCGTCACCACCCTTCCCGCCCGGGCCGCATTCGGGGCCTGAGATGCCGCCGCTGTCGAAGGAGACGCTGCGTGCGGCCGCGCTCGAAGCCCGCAAGGCCTTCGTGCGCACGCTCAGCGACGCCGACCGCGCCTTGCTCGAACAGGCCCTCGCCGAGCATCTGACCTCGCTCTGCGCCGGCGCCGCCGTGGTCGGCGGCTACGCCCCGCTCGGCAGCGAGATCAGCCCGCTGCTGGCGATGGAGGAAGCCCGCGCGGTCGGGGCGATCGTCGCCTTCCCGGCGTTCGACCATCCGGCCAAGCCGTTCCGCTTCCGCGCCGGGGATCCGCTCGACGCCGGCCCGTTCGGGATGATGCAGCCCCGCCTCACCGGTCCCGTCGTCGACCCCGACCTCATTCTCGTGCCGCTGATCGCGATCGACGGCCGAGGCACCCGGCTCGGCCGCGGCAAGGGCCATTACGACCGCGCGCTCTCCCGTCTGAGGAAGAGCGGCGCCCGGCTGATCGGAGTGGGATGGCCGATCCAGCGCCTCGCCGATACCATTCCGGCCGACGACTGGGATATCCCGCTCGACGCCTTCGCCTCTCCCGCGGGCGTCGAATGGTTCGGCGCCTAGGGCTCGGGGTTACATTGCGCGGCCGACGGCTCTATATGGCCCGCGCTACTGGTCGCAACTGACGGTCTCAAGGCGCTTTGCGGCACCTCATTCCTTCTTTTCGCCTCTCCTAGCACCGGCGAACCGATTGGCGGTCCGCCATAGAAGAAGGAATGACGACATGCCCGTCGGCACAGTCAAGTTTTTCAACGATTCCAAAGGCTACGGCTTCATCCATCCGGATGACGGCGGGAATGATGCGTTCGTTCACATCACCGCGGTCGAGAAGGCGGGAATGCGCACTCTGCAGCAGAACCAGCGCCTCACCTACGAGCTTCAGGAAGACCAACGCGGCAAGACCAAAGCCGTCAACATTCAGCCTGCCTGATTGAAAGAGCACCGGGCGCCCAGGCGTCCGGTGCCCGCAAAGATGCCGGTGACCACCCAGCTTCAATTCTATCTCGCCCGCGCGGCGCAGGCGCGCGACGACGCGGATGCGGCGACGCTCGACAATGTCCGCGACCGCTGCCTGCGCGCCGAGGATGCGTGGACCCGGATGGCCGAACGCGCCGCCCGGACCGAGGAAATGCGCAAGGATCGCAAGCCCTGAGCTGAGCGTTCATAGCCGATCCCTATGGCGCGCCAGCCTTCCCCATCGCTTCGAAAATTGGCCGGAATCGCGCTAATTCTGCTGCTCATCGCTGTTTGGGCAGCGTCCGTCGCAAGTTTTTCGCCGATCGTTTCGGGCTGGCCTATCTTGGTTCAGGCGCCATTCTACCTCGTCATGGGAATAATCTGGATCGTCCCGTTGAAACCCTTGATCCGATGGATGGAGAGCGGGCACTGGTTCGCGCCGCGGCGCTAGCGTTTGAAACAGCTGTATTATTCAACTATATCACTCTCGATGGCCCAGGCCCTGACCCTCCCCAACCCGCGCGACGGGCTCGCCAGATCTGTGGCGCTCCTATCCGCGCGAGATCGTCGGGTTCGGCCTGCTTGGGCTGGCCGCCGCGCTAGCGGTGGGCGGAGCGGCCTATTCGTCGCCCGAGCTGCCCGACCGGGGCCAGCTCGCGCCCCCGGCGCCGCCGCCGCTGCTCGTCCGCCAGATCGCGCCCGAGCAGGCGCTGCAGGTCAACGAAACCATCCCGATCACCGCCGGTCCCAACCCAGCCGCGCGGCCGTTCGCCTTCAGAGGCGATTCAGCCGCCCGCTCACGCGCGCTCGAATGCCTCGCAAGCGCGGTCTATTACGAGGCCGGCGACCAGGATGACAACGGCGAGCGTGCCGTCGCCCAGGTCGTTCTCAACCGCGTCCGCCACCCCGCTTTCCCCGGCAGCGTCTGCGACGTCGTCTATCAGGGATCGACCCGGGCCACCGGCTGCCAGTTCACCTTCACCTGCGACGGTTCGCTCTATCGCCGCCCTGACCTCGCGGGGTGGAACCGGGCTTATGGCATCGCTTCCGCCGCGCTCTCCGGCTCGGTCTATGCGCCTGTCGGCTACGCCACCCACTACCATGCCAATTATGTGGTGCCTTACTGGGCTTCGACCCTGGCCAAGAGCGCGGTCGTCGGAGCGCATATTTTTTACCGCTGGGCCGGTGGCTGGGGCCTTCCGACCGCTTTTTCCAAGTCTTATTCCGGCCGCGAACCCAACGTGACCGCGCTGCGCAACGCGGCGCTTGCGGCGGAGGTTGCGACCGCTGGGCAGGCCGGCAGCGAAGTCGCGCAGGCAATTGCCGACATCCCCGGCGCCGAGGCGCTTCCGCTCACTCCTTCGATGCGCGGCGACAAGCGCGTCGCGATCCGCTTCAACCTCGCCGCGCGCAAGGCGTCGGAAGCCGCGCCCCACGATGAATATGTCGAGAAGTTCAAGGCGTCGGACAATTTGCGCTGGTCGCTGTCGGACGAGGCCGTCGCCGCCAATGAGAAGCCGCTCGGCCAGCGCAGCAAGGCGCCGGCCGGCGAGGGCGCCGCGGGCGCGACCGCCCAGCCGTAGTTTTCTAATGGCAAGTGGCGCGAGTGACGGGACTCGAACCCGCGACCTCCGGCGTGACAGGCCGGCGCTCTAACCGACTGAGCTACACCCGCGTTTTTGGCGTGCGCGGCACCTAAGTGCGGGGCTTTGGAGTGTCAACCATGGCGGGGCCCATTTCCCGCCGCTCCTCCTCTTCCTCCTCGTCCGCCTCGCCGGCGTGGGTCAGCGTTCCGTGCTCGAACAGGAATCCGGCGATGTCGGGCGTGCCCGCGGCCGAGAAGACGGTCTTCATGATGATCAGCAGCGGCACCGCGAGCAAGGCCCCGGTCGTGCCCCAGATCCACGCCCAGAAGGACAGCGAGACCAGGATCGACAGCGGGCTGATCGTCAGACGGTGCCCGACCACCATCGGAGTGAAGAAGTTCGCCTCGATCAGGTGGAAGCTGATGAATGCCGCGGGCGGCAGCAGCGCGCCCCACACGTCGGGATAGGTCATCAGCCCGCCCAGGAACAGCAGCAGCGCGCAGACGATCGGCCCCAGATAGGGAACGTAATTCGCCACCGCGACGATTCCGCCCCACATCACCGGCGAAGGCATTCCAAGCGCCCATAAGGCAAGCGCCGTCAGCGTCCCCAGGCCGATGTTGATGAGGGTGATCGTCCCGATATAGGTCGAGGTCGCATCGACGACCTGCTGGATCACCCGCGCGGTCGTCAGTGCCCCTTCGAAGCTGCCGCGGCTGACGATCGTCTTCTTGCGCATCCTGGTCCAGCCGGACAGGAAGAAGAAGATCACTAGCAGCGCGAAGAACAACTGGATCAGCAAATGCGGCGCCGAGCTGGTGAGCAGGCCGAGCATCGAATTGGGAGTCTCGATCCGCACGGCTCGGGCGCCGTCCGGAGTGATCGCGATCTGCGAGAGCGTCCGGTCGATGAACCGGTCGAGGTTCTTGTAGAGGTCGAAGACCGGCTCCAGCGTGGTGCGGACCTTGTCGATCTTCGAGGGCACCTGGGCGACCCAGTCGGTGGCCGGGACGACGATCGATCCGATCGCGAACATTGCCAGCAACAGGAACACGATCAGGCACAGCCCAGCCGCGAGCTTCGAAGGCACGCCGCGACGCTCGAACCATTCGAGCAGCGGCACAAGCGCGATGGCGACCACCAGGGCAGCGGTCACCGGCATGAAGAACTCCGCTCCGGAGCGGAGCGCGAACGGCACCGCGACGAGCAGCCCGACCCCGGCGATCAGGGTCAGTGATGCAAGCAGCCGGTCGCGCTTGACGGTGATCGCCTCGGCGATCTGCCGCGCGTCGTCGTCGCGCTCGACCACATGATCCTTTTTCGTTCGTGCATCCATCGCGGGGCAGCATATCGCCGCCTGCCCCGGCCCGCCAGCGGCTAACGCCAAGGGCTAACGACCGCGGCTAATTGGACGCAATGCGCATATCGAGCGCGCTGTGCTCGGGAACCACCACCCTTAGCCTGCGGCTGGCGAAATCGATCGAGACCTTCTTGAACGCGCGCATCGCGTTCATTCCAAGGAGCAAGGCCGGTTTCTTGTCGAGCTTGAGCTGTTTGAAGGTGTGGGCGTCGAGGAACACGACCGCGAGATTCTTGAGCCCCACTCCGCCGACCTGCAATTCGCGGACGAAGGTATAGTCGCCGGTCACCTTGTCACCGGTCACCGACTCGATCACGACCGGTTGCGGAGCGGACAGCATGCGGTCGCGCATGAGGACCCTGCGCAGCGCCTCATTGCCGATGGTCACCTGCGACCCGGTATCGATGACCACGATCACCCTGTTGCCGTTGGCGGTCGCCTCGGTCACCACCAGCCGGCCGTTGCGGCGGGTGCCCTGGACGACAATCGTTCCCGGCTCGGCGCGGAAATCCGGGACCGCGGACGGGACGATCGACAGGGTGTTCGCCACGAAGTCGAACAGCACCCGCTGGGAACGCAGCGAATCGGTCCCGAGGATTCCGTCGGCGCCCATGTAGACGCCGTTCAGCAGCGGCGCGTGGATGTTGCGGACTTCCTTGCGCGTCAGCTGCAGGCTGGGAACCACCGCGGTGGTGATCCGCGACACGCCCGCGATGCTGTGCAGCGAGGCGGCCTGGCCGGGCGCATAATTCATGCGGCTTGCAAGCTCGGTCGAGATTGCGGTGCGGTCCGCGCCGGTGTCGATCAGGAAGCGGTAGGGGCCCGTCCCCGACAGCCGCACCGGCACCGTCATGCGGTCGCCGTCGTCTCGCCGGAAGCGAATGTCCTCGGTCTGGGTGGTCCGGTCGATCCCCGTCAGAGGCGATACTGACGGCGCGGCCGGGGCGCTATTCTGGGCGGAGCTTGCCGCGCTCGCCGCCAGTGCGATCATGGCAATGCCGAGGAACCGTAAGGCCATCGTAGCGCCCTCCTTCTCCGCATGGTCTACGCCTGCGCCGGATGGGTGGCAATTTGTCATTGCGGCCAAGAGCATCCGTTGCGGAGGACAACGCAAGGATTCGGTAAGGCTGGGCTAGTATCTCGATTCCGTGGGGACGGGCCGGCGCTTGCCGGAAGGATAGAGCTCGAGGCTGATGTTGGACGAACTCCCAGTCGAAACCACCTTGTACTCGCTTCGCGACTCGCCCCCGGGACCGCCCGAGCGGCGCGCCGGCGAGCGGCACTTGACCCTCCTTCGGGTAGGTTCCCTGCTCATCGGCGACCGCCGCGAGCTGTGCCTGATCAAAAACGTCTCTGCCGGCGGAATGCTGATCCGCGCATATTGCGACATCGCGCTCGGCACTGCGATCTCGATCGAGCTAAAGCACGATGAGCCGATCGGCGGCATCGCCAAATGGATCAAGGACGGCTGCGTTGGAGTGACCTTCGATCAGCCGGTCGACGTCATTGCCTTGCTTTCCTCATCGGTGGAAGGACCGCGTCCGCGCATGCCGCGGGTCGAGGTCGGCTGCCTCGCCCAGCTTCGCCAGGACGGAACGATCCACCGCGCCAGGACCGTCAACATCTCGCAGGGCGGGATGAAGGTCGAATGCGCCGCCGCCATTGCGGTCGGCGCCGAAGTCACCATCAGCCTGGCCGGTCTCGCACCCTGCGCTGGCAAGGTGCGCTGGGCCGATTCGGGTACGTATGGAGTGGCTTTCAACCGGGTCATTGCGTTGCCCGATCTCGTCGCCTGGCTTCAAGGTGAACGCCAGCGGCTGCGCGCCACCGGCTGAGAGCTTAGTCGCCGAGCGCGTTCGGCGACTGTGTCATCCAACGCTCGACCATCGACCGTTCCTCGTCCGAAAGCGGCCGGCAGGCCAGCCCCGGTCGGCGGAAGTCGCCATGGACGGGCTGCTTCGGCTGAGGGACGTTGCGCAGCACTTCGGCCTGCTTGAGCGGGCGCGCGAAGGCGACTCCGGCATACCGGCCCTGGACCCACACGACGTGGCTTTTGAGGCGAAGATCGTTGCGCTCGAAGAAGGTGACCGAATCCTCGGGCGGCAATTCCTCGCCTTCGATCAGCGCACCTTCTTCCGACAGATTGCGAAGCTTGACCGGCACGACGACGCCGTCGACCTCGACGCTTGCGGCAAGCAGCACCGGCGAACGGCGCGAGCGCCGATTCTGGCTCATGAAGCTCTCATCCATCCCTTCCATCTAAAGAAGGTGGGTAAAGCTTCATTTAACAGCCGTTCCATAGCGCAACAGTAGCATCAAATTGTTGGCTGGCATTGCCCGCGTTTCGATCAGGCTAAGACCGTGTTGGCTCGCCGCCGCTGCAAAGTCCTCGACCCGCCGCAGTCCCCACTCCGGATCGCGGCGCTTCAAGATCGGCGTCGAAGGCCAGATTGCTGGGCGCGGTCGCGATGTCGTCCTTGAGCCACGGCCCATAGAGGATCAGCGGAGCGCCGGCCGGGAGCACGCGCGCCGCGCCCGCGATCAGCCCCAGCGCCGACGCCCACGGGCTGATGTGGACCATGTTGATGCTGAGCAGGGCGTCGGCCTTGCCGATCGGCCAGTCGGCCGCAGCTGGCGTCGATGGCGAGCGGCGCGCGGACGTTGGGCAGGCCGGCTGCGGTCGCGCCACGCCGCGATCGACGCCAGCGCATCGGGATGCGCATCGCTCGGCTGCCACTCGAGATCGGGAAACGCCTCGGCGAAATAGATCGCATGCTCGCCGGTGCCGCTGGCGATCTCGAGCACCAGCCCGCTCGGCCGGCAGCCACTCGGCCAGGACCTCGGCGATCGGCTCGCGGTTGCGCAGCGCCGCCGGGGCCGAGCGGCGCGCACCATCGGCCGCGGGCGCTTCGTAGAAGCGGCGTTCGTCGGTCACTCCGCCGCCTGCGCCGGCTCCGGATCGCGATAGACCAGCACCGGCTTGCGCGCCGCCAGCGTCTCGTCGAGCCGCCGCCGCGGCGCATAGATCGGCGCCGCCTTGAGCGCTCTGGTCGCCGGCCTTGGCCCGCTCGCGCGATCGAGCGCATCGCGGCGATGAACTGGTCGAGGCCGGCCTTGGATTCGGTCTCGGTCGGCTCGACCAGCATCGCGCCGTGGACGACCAGCGGGAAATACATGGTCATCGGGTGGAAGCCCTCGTCGATCAGCGCCTTGGCGAGATCGATCGTGCTGAGGCCCGCCGGCGAAGCCTTTGTCGGAGAAGATCGCCTCGTGCATGCACGGCCCGCTTGCCGCGAACGGCGCGTCGAGCACGTCCTCGAGGCTGCGCAGGATGTAATTGGCGTTGAGCACCGCGTCCTCGGCGACCTGCTTGCAGGCCGTCGGCGCCGTGGCTCAGGATGTAGGCGAGCGCCCGCGTGAACATGCCCATCTGGCCGTGGAAGGCGACCATCCGGCCGAAGCGTCGCGGGATGCTCGTCGGCGGCATGTTCCTCCTCGACCAGCTTGAAGCGGCCCGTCCGGTGCATTCTGCGACGAACGGCAGCGGCGCGAACGGCGCGAGCGCCTCCGACAGCACCACCGGGCCCGAGCCCGGCCCGCCGCCGCCGTGCGGGGTCGAGAAGGTCTTGTGCAGATTGATGTGCATCGCGTCGATGCCGAGGTCGCCGGGGCGGACCTTGCCGACGATCGCGTTGAAATTGGCGCCGTCGCAATAAACGAACGCGCCCGCGGCGTGGACCGCCTCGGAAATCGCGATCATGTCGGGCTCGAACAGCCCGCAGGTGTTGGGGTTGGTGATCATCACCGCCGCGACGTCCGGCCCCAGCCGCGCCTTCAGCGCGTCGAGGTCGACCCGGCCGGCCGCGTTCGCCGGGATATTCTCGACCCGATAGCCGGCGAAGGCCGCGGTCGCCGGATTGGTGCCGTGCGCGCTCTCCGGCACCAGCACGACCTGCGCGCTTGTCGCCGCGCGCTTCCAGCGCCGCGCGGATGCACAGCAGCCCGCACAGCTCGCCGTGCGCGCCGGCCTTGGGGCTCATCGCGACGGCGTGCATGCCGGTCAGGTCGAGCAGCCAGAAGGCGAGCTCGCTCGATCACCTGCGAGCGCGCCCTGCACCGTCTCCTGCGGCTGCAGCGGGTGGATGTCGGCGAAGCCCGGCATCCGCGCCACCTTCTCGTTGAGGCGCGGGTTGTGCTTCATCGTGCACGACCCGAGCGGGAACAGCCCGAGGTCGATCGCGTAATTCTGCCGCGACAGCCGCGTGTAATGGCGCACCGCCTCGGGCTCGCTGAGGCCGGGCAGGCCGATCGGACGCGACCGCTCGAGGCCGCCTAGCCGCTCGCTTGGTCGCCGGAACGTCGGCAAAATCGACGCCCGTCTGCTCGGCGCTGCCGATCTCGAACAGCAACGGCTCCTCGAGCATCAGCGCGCGGTTGCCGGTGACCGTCCGGGTTTCGACCGGTTCGTTCGTGGGCGCGGACGGACGCCAGCCTGAAGGATTGACGGTCATCGCACCGTCTCCCTCAGCGCGGCTTCGAAGGCCGTCGATGTCCTCGTCGGTGACGGTCTCGGTGACCGCGATCACCAGCCCGTTCTGCAGCGCCTCGGCGCCCGGATAGAGCCGGCCGAGCGACACGCCGCCGAGCACGCCGCGCTCGACCATCGCATGCACCGCCGGCCGCGCTTCGACCGGCAGCTTCAGCGTGAATTCGTTGAAGAAGCTGTCGTTGACCAGTTCGACGCCCGGGATCGCCGCCAGCCGCTCGGCCACCTCGCACGCGCGCGCGTGATTCAGGGACGCGAGCTGGCGCAGGCCCTTCTCGCCGAGCAGCGTCATGTGGACCGAGAATGCGAGCGCGCACAGCCCCGAGTTGGTGCAGATGTTCGAAGTCGCCTTCTCGCGCCGGATATGCTGCTCGCGGGTCGACAGGGTCAGCACGAAGCCGCGCTTGCCCTCGGCGTCGACGGTCTCGCCGGCGAGCCGCCCGGGCATCTGGCGGACATACTTCTCGCGGCGTCGCGAACAGGCCGACATAGGGCCCGCCGAACTGCAGCCCGACGCCGATCGACTGGCCCTCGCCGACGACGATGTCCGCGCCCATCTCGCCCGGCGACTTGATCAGCCCGAGCGCGACCGGCTCGGTCACGACCGCGATCAGCAGCGCGCCCGCGGCATGCGCCGCTTCGGCGATCGGCGTCAGGTCGGCGATCCGCCCGAGGATGTCGGGATATTGGACGACGACCGCGCTCGTCCTCTCGTCGATCGCCGCGATCAGCCGGTCGACGTCGGTCGCAGCGTTCAGCTCCGGCAGCGCCGTGTCGAGCATGTCGCCGGTGAACTTCGCCATCGTCTTGGCGACGCTGACATAATGCGGGTGAACCCCCGACGAGATCAATGTCCTGCGTCCGCCGCGTGATCCGGCGCGCCATGCCGATCGCTTCCCAGCATCGCGGTCGAGCCGTCGTACATCGACGCATTGGCGACCTCGCAGCCGTAGAGCCGCGCGACCTGGGTCTGGAACTCGAACAGCATCTGCAGCGTGCCCTGCGCGATTTCGGGCTGATAGGGCGTGTAGCTGGTCAGGATACTCGCCGCGCTGGATGAGGTGATCGACGCTCGCCGGAATGTGGTGGCGATAGGCGCCGCAGCCGAGGAAGAAGGGCACCTCGCCCGCGACCATGTTCTTGCGCGACAGCGCCGCCATGTGCCGCTCGACCGCGAGCTCGGACGCGTGCAGCGGCAGGCCCGCGATCGGCCCCTTCAAGCGCAGCTCTTCCGGCACGTCGCGGAACAGATCGTCGACCGAGTCCGCGCCGATCACCTGCAGCATCTCGCCGCGGTCGGCATCGGAGAGGGGAAGATAGCGCATCAGGCCGGCTTCCTCATGATGAAGCGCAGGCGGACGTAATCGAGGACATTCGACCCGACCCGGTCGGCGACCGCTGCGGCGATCTCGGCCCGCTCGTCCTCCGGCACGCCGGCGCGGTCGAGCCAGCCGCGGCGGAAGGTCGTCACCCAGGCCGCGCAGCCGTGGGCGACCTCGGTCGGCCGCTCGATCAGCCGCGCGTCGATCTCGCGGAAGCCGGCGGCCTCGTAGACCGCGGCGAATTCCTCGGGCGACGCGTACCAATTGCTCGCCTCGACCGGCGGGACGTAGCCGCGGATCACCAGCTCGGTCGTCGAGCGCCTCGCGCATCGCGACGAGATTGCCCTCGCCGCCCATTTCGCCGGCGAACCGCCCGCCGGGCTTCAGCGAACGGAAGATCGCTCGCGCCGCCTGCTCCTTCTCCAGCACCCAGTGCAGCACCGCGTTGGAGAAAGCGGCGTCGAATTCGGCCACGAACGGCATGTCGGCGGCGTCCATCAGCACGCGCATCGACGCCCTTCTCGCGCGCGAAGCGGACCATCTCGGGCGAATTGTCGACCCCGAGCACCTCGGCCCCGCGGGCCATGATCTTGCGCGTCAGCGTCCCCTCGCCGCAGCCGACGTCGAGGATCCGCTCGCCCGGCTGCGGGTCGAGCAGGTCGAGCGCGGCCCCGCCGAGCTCGGCGACGAACGCTGCCGACCTTGGCGTAATCGGCGGCATTCCATTGGCTGGTCGAGATCGCGGCTGGGCTCAAAGCGTTTTCACCCATTCGCGGTAGGCCGGCTTCGTCCATCAGCCCGTCGAGCTCGGCCGGATCGGTCAGCCTCGAGCTTGAAGAACCAGCCCTCGCCTTCGGGATCGCGGTTGATCGATCGCCGGATCGTCGGCGATCGCCGGATTGCCCTCGATCACCTCGCCCGCTGACCGGCGAATAGACGTCCGAGGCGGCCTTGACCGATTCGACCACCGCGGCCTCATCGCCCTTGGCGAGCTCGCGTCCCGGCGGCGGGCACTTCGGCGAAGACGATGTCGCCGAGCTGCTCCTGCGCGTGGTTGGAGATGCCGACGGTGCGCGCCGTCGCCCTCGACCCGGATCCATTCGTGCTCCTTGGTGAAATACATGGTCATCAGGCGGCTCCCTTGCGGTGATAGCGGTGGGGGACGAACGGCATTGCGGCGACGCGCGCCTGGAACAACTTGCCGCGCTGCTCGAGCTTGAGCGCGGTTCCGGGCTCGGCCAGCGGCGCCGCGACATAGCCCATGGCGATCGGCCGCTGCAGCGAGGGCGAGAAGCCGCCGCTGGTGATCCGCCCGACTTCATTGCGCCTCGCGGTCGAGCACCAGCGCGCCCTCGCGCACCGGCTGGCGGCCCTTCGATGTCGAAGCCGACGCGCTTCTGCGCCGGACCGTTCGTCAAGCTCGGCGAGGATCCGCATCGCGCCGGCGAAGCCGCCCTCGGCGCGGCGGCGCTTGTTGATCGCGAAATTGAGGCCCGCCATCACCGGGGTGGTCTCGCGGTCGAGATCGTGGCCGTAGAGCGGCAGCCCGGCCTCGAGCCGAAGCGAATCGCGCGCGCCAAGGCCGATTGGCTTCACCGCATCGTTGAGCGCGAGCATCTCGGCGATGCCTTCGGCAGCGCTGCCCGGCGACGGAGATTTCGAACCCGTCCTCGCCGGTATAGCCCGAGCGGCTGATCCACAACGGATGGCCGCCAGCGCGAGCGTGGAAGGCGCCGGCCCTCCATGAAGCTGAGCTCACTCGACGCCCGGGATCGAGCGCTTCGAGCACCTCGGCCGCTTTCGGGCCCTGGAGGGCGAGCAGCGCCTGCTCCTTCATATGGTCGACGACGACTGCGCGCGGCAGCCGCAGCTCGAGCTCGTGGATGTCGCCGTGCTTGGTCGCGCCGTTGACGACGACGTAGAAATCCTCGCCGCGCCGGGTCGCCATCAGATCGTCGATGATCCCGCCATTGTCGTCGAGCAGCAGCGAATATTTGAGCTTCATGTCGCCGAGCGTCTGGAGATCGGCCGGGAGCAAGGCTTCGAGCGCCCGGTCGGCGCCGTGGCCGTGGATCAGCAGCTGGCCCATATGGCTGACGTCGAACAGCCCGGCATTCTCGCGCGTCCACAAATGCTCGGCGATGATGCCTTCATACTGGACCGGCATCTCATAGCCCGCGAACGGCACCATGCGCGCGCCCTTCGAGCGGTGCCATTGGTCGAGCGCAAGCCTTTCGAGCGCCTCGGCCGAGCCTGTCGGATCACTGTGGACTTCGTTGCTCATCGCGCGCTCCCGGTCAGGTGACGACAGCCAACGCCTCGAAAAGCGGTTCGGCCATCGCCCCCGTCTGTCGCTGCGCCTGAGAGCTTTGCCCCTTCGGCGGCCCGCTTTTCGCACGGAGACTCTTTCCAGACTGTCAGGCGCGCGCGGTCCTTTGGCCTGAGAGATTCCGGGGGCGGTTGCTCCTTCGGCGGCGACTCTTGCGTCACGCTCTCCCGCGCGGCCTTCCGGCGGTTTCCCGCAGGTGACGCGGCCGCCTTGGCCGCGCCGTCGCATGCCCAAGTCAACGCGTCGCGTTGTAGCGCAGCTGGTCCTGGGTCATCTGGAAGCCGACCAGATGCTCGAAGGTCGCGTTGGCGACCGCCGTGCGGATCGCCGGATCGGTCATCGGATCGATCGCGGCTCCGGGATCGCCGGCCTTGCGCGGACGGGTCAAGGTCTGCGCGGACCTCCTCCGGAAGGGTGGCGACGCCGCGATTGACTCGGACCGTAGCCTGGGCGCGGGTCCAGGCTTGCAGTCCGCCGGCCGGGAAATTGAGGCCGAGCTGGCCGATCTGCTTGGCCACCACCTTGCTTCCGCCCTGCATGGCGACGTCGAAATAGGGCAGGACCAGCTGCCGCGCCGGTCCCGCGTCGCGGCGCAGGGCGGTGACCGTGAAGGTCAGGGTCGAAACGACGTCATCGCCGGAATCCGCGCAGCTGTTGCGCACGTCGGTGATCGTCGCGGTCACGTCGATTGCACGCGCATCGGTGCTGCTGGACGGGTTGAACAGGGTCACGTCGCCGGTTCCGGCCGGAATCCCGGCGATCGGGCACGAGCTGCGTACCGCGTAAATGCCGCCGCCGTTCTCGGCGGTGAGCTGGCCCGTCTGGCTGCACGCGCCGAGCAAGGTTGCAGGTAGCAGCAGGGCGAGGCGAAGCTTCACTAGGCGGTCCTTACGAAATCGGGATGGGATTTGTCCGCGTTCATAGGAAGGCCCTTCTACGGCTGCAAGCGATGCCTTACATGGCCTGCACCTTGGATGAACTGCCTCCCCTTCACGTGCTGATCGCCGCGCCGCGCGGATTCTGCGCCGGCGTCGACCGCGCGATCCAGATCGTCGAGCTGGCGCTCGAGCAGTTCGGAGCGCCGGTCTACGTCCGCCACGAGATCGTCCACAACCGCTTTGTCGTCGATCGCCTGCGCGAGCTCGGCGCGGTGTTCGTCGACGAGCTCGACGAGGTTCCCGACGACCGGCCGGTGGTGTTCTCGGCCCACGGCGTGCCCAAGTCCGTGCCCGCCGCCGCTCTGGACCGCGGCCTCAGTTATGTCGATGCGACCTGCCCGCTCGTCTCCAAGGTCCATCGCCAGGCCGAGCGGCTGATCGCCGAAGGCCGCCACATCATCTTCGTCGGCCACGCCGGCCACCCCGAGGTGATCGGCACCTTCGGCCAGGTGCCCGAAGGCTCGATGACCCTGGTCGAAACCGTCGACGATGTCGCCGGGCTCGCCGTTCCCGATCCCGCCAATCTTGCGTTCCTCACCCAGACGACCTTGTCGGTCGACGACACCGCCGGAGATCGTCGAGGCGCTGAAGGCGCGCTTTCCGGACATCCGCGTGCCGCGAAGCGAGGACATTTGCTACGCGACCTCCAACCGCCAGGCGGCGGTCAAGGCGATCGCCGGTCAGTGCGACCGGATGCTGGTGATCGGCGCCCCCAACAGCAGCAATTCGCTGCGCCTGGCCGAAGTGGCCGAGCGCATGGGCGCCCCGGCGCGGCTGATCGAGCGGGCGAGCGACATCGACTGGGATTGGCTCGGCCAGCCCGCCACGCTGGGGATCACCGCGGGCGCATCGGCGCCCGAGCTGCTGGTGCGCGAGGTCGTCGACGCGCTCCGCGAGCGCTTCGAGGTCACCGAGGAAGAAACCGACCATTCCCCCGAGCGCATGACGTTCAAGCTTCCGCGCGAGCTCGTGGCCTAAGTGGACTTGCCCGAAGTCGAGATGTTCACCGACGGCGCGTGCCGCGGCAATCCCGGGCCCGGGCGGCTGGGCGCGTCCTTTTGCGCACCGGCGACAAGGAGCGCGAGATTGTCGGGCGGCGAGCCGCTGACGACCAACAACCGGATGGAGCTGCTCGCCGCGATCCGCGGGCTCGAAGCGCTCAAGAAGCCCGTGCCGCGTCGCAGCTTTACACCGACAGCAATTACGTCCGCGACGGCATCACCCGCTGGATCCACAAATGGCGGCAGAACGGCTGGCGCACCTCGGACAGGAAGCCGGTCAAGAACGCCGATCTGTGGCAGGAGCTGGTCGACGCCGATGCGCGCCGCACCGCGTCGAATGGCACTGGGTCAAGGGCCACAGCGGCCATCCCGAGAACGACCGGGTCGACGCGCTCGCCTGCGCCGAGGCCGACAGCCAGCGCACGCACCACCGGCTTGAGCGCGGCTCGAAATCGCGCCGGCGAGAAGATCGCCGGGTCGATCTGCGCGACCATCGCATCCGGCTCCTCGCCCAGCAGCACGGCAGCCGCCAGCTTGCCGCCGCGGGCGCGGTCTGGATGCCCGAACCCGCCCTGCCCCGCGCACCAGAAGAACCCGCGCGCGCGCGGATCGAATCCGTAGACCGGCAGCCGGTCGGGCGCGAAGCTTCTGAGGCCGGCCCATCTGCGCTCGACCGCCTCGACCGGCCAGTCGACCACGCTCTCGAACCGGTCGATCGCGATAGCGATGTCGATCTCCTCGGGCGCGGCGTCGCACGGATCGGTCGCGATCTCGTCGTGCGGGCTGAGCCAGACGCGTCCGGTCGCCTTCGCCCTTGAAGTAGAAGCGGCCGTCGGCAGTCGTCGACCAGCGGCAGGTCCTTGAGGCCCGCCCGCCCGACTCGAAGCTGGACCATCGTCCGCCGCTTGGGCTCGATCCCGAGTCGCCCGACTCCGCACGCTTGCGCGACGCGGTCGGCCCAGGCGCCCGCGGCATCGACGAGGATTGGCGCCGTGACGCTCGAGCCGTCGGCCAGCCGCACCGTCCACGACCCTTCGGCCTGCGCGCCGCCGATCAATCGCGAATCGGTCGCGACCGCGCCGCCCGCGCGCCGGAACTTGCGCAGGAAGGCCGAATGGAAGCCCGGCGACGTCGATGTCCGCGCATCCCGGCTCGAGCAAGCGCCTTGATCCAGTGCGGCGCGGATGCCCGGAACCATCGCCTCCAGTTCGTCGCGCGGGATCCGCCAGGCGGTCACGCTCGGCGGGACTTCGGGCCAGTCGCCTTCCGACAATGTGCAGCGCGCCGCGCTCGATGCAGGAAACCGCGGTCGGAAAAATCGACGGGCGGGCTTGCCAAGGAATCCGCGCGACGCGGAGGTCAGCAGCGCCACTTGCTCCCCGCCATAGCTTTCGAGCCAGAATGCCGCCGACCGCCCGGTCGAATGGTAGCCGCAATGGTCCTCGGCCTCGATGATCAGCGTGCGCGCGCTTGCCGGCGATCTCGGCCCCGAGGCTCGCTCCGGCGATCCCGCCGCCGACAATCAGCACGTCGAAATCACTCATCGCTGCCGCGGTTACGAATTGGAAAGCCGCGCCGTCTAGGGGTGTCGGCATGTTCAACGGCGCGTTTACTCGAATTCCTGCTGATCGGCCTCGCCGCGATCCTGGTCGTGGCGGCGGTCGATCGACGTGCGCACTTTCACCATTTCGAATCGGCTGAACCTGACCGTCGCGCTGCTCGCGCCGGTCTATTGGCTGTCGATCGCGCTGCCGATGTGGCCCGACGTCGGCGATCCAGCTCGCCGCCGGCGCGGGCGTGTTCGTTTTGCTCGCCATGCGCTTTTTACGCGGGCATGATGGGCGGCGGCGACGTCAAGCTCGCAGCGGCGCTGGCGCTGTGGTTTTCGCCTGCGTCGACACTCAAATTCCTGGTCCTGATGTCGCTTGCCGGAGGGGTGCTGACACTCGGCGTCATGGTGCTCCACCGCATCAAGCGGCGCGAGGGCCGGCCTGAAATTCCGTATGGGGTCGCCATCGCTTTTGGCGGTCTCGTCATTCTCACCCAACGCTTTCTTAACCAATTTGCCTGATGTGTGTCAGCGTTAAGGGGGCCCTTCTAGGGGAGGCGATCGCGCCATGGATGTGAAGAAAGTTGCGCTTCTGGTTGGAGCGCTGGTCATTGCAGTGATTACCGCGGTGATGGCCAAGAACATGTTCACCGGAGCTGGAGCCCAGCAGGCTCAGGCGGCGCCAGCGGTGCCGACTGGGCCCGAAGGTGCTCGTGGCCAAGAAGGCGCTTGCCGGTGGGCACGATCATCGACGCCGAAAGCCTGGGCTATCAGCCCTGGCCCAAGGAGCTGATGCAGTCCGCTTATTATACCGAAGGGCAGCCCGACGCCGACGTGCAGAAGCTGCTCGGCACCGTGGTTCGCTACCAGGTCACCGCCGGCCAGCCGCTGACCCGCGGCGCGCTCGTCGGACCCAAGGACCGCGGCTTCCTCGCCGCTGCGCTCGGGCCCGGGCATGCGCGCAATCACCGTTCCTGTGAATGCGTCGACCGGCGTTGCCGGCTTCGTCTTCCCGGGCGACCATGTCGACATCGTTCTGACGCAGGACGTCAAAGGCGGCGGCGAAGGTCCCTCGCTCAAGGTTTCCGAGACGATCGTTCGCAACGTCCGCGTGCTTGCGACCGACCAGCGCTATCACCGACAAGAACGAAGACGGCAAGACCGAGGTCAAGACCTTCTCCAACGTCACGTTCGAAGTCACTCCGCGGATCGCCGAGAAGATCGCGGTCGCCCAGAGCATGGGCACGCTGTCGCTCTCGCTGCGCTCGATCGCCGACAATACCGCCGAGCTCGAGCGCGCGGTCGCTTCGGGCGAGGTCAAGGTGCCGGCCGGGACCAACCCGATGCAGGAGCGCCAGATGCTCCTGGCCGTCGCCAATCGGCCGATGGACACCAATACGACCTTCACGACCGGCGGCGACGTGTCGCGCTTCCAGCGCCGCACCGTTCCCGCCCGGCCCGAAGACAGGGCCGCTCAAATCTGCGCAGGCGATGAACAGCTTTGGCAAGGGTCTCGGAATGGCGTTCGGCGGCAATCCGTCCGGCGGCCCGGTCGTGCGCGTCGCTCGCGGCAATAACGTCACCGTCGTTCCGGTGGGAGCTCGCTAACATGAATAGTCTCAAAATCATTCGCCGGGCACGTCTCGGCACCGCACTGGCGGCCGTGGCCCTGAGCCTCGGCGCGGTCGGAGCAGCCACCCCGGCGGCGGCTGCAAGCCACTCGGCCAGGCCGGCGGAAACGCTGAACCTGAGCCAGGGCACGGGCACGATGGTGCGGCTTTCCGACGCCGATGACCGACGTGTTCGTCGCCAACGACTCGATCGCGGATGTCCAGGTGCGCTCGGCGAGCCAGCTGTACATCTTCGGCAAGACCCGCGGCGAAACCACGATCTATGCGACCAGCAAGGCTGGGCGCGTGGTCTATGCGGCCAATGTCCGGGTCGGCAAGAACATCAGCTCGATCGACGAGATGCTTCACCTGGCGATGCCCGACGCGAACGTCGTCGCGACGCCGATGAACAACCTCGTGCTCCTGACCGGCACCGTGGCCTCGCCCGACGACGCCGAGACCGCCGAGCGCCTGGTCACCAACTATCTGGGCAACGACACCACTTACGGGGTCGTCAACCGGCTGCGCACGGCAACGCCGCTGCAGGTGACGCTCAAGGTCAAGATCGCCGAGGTCAACCGCTCGCTGCTCAAGAAGATCGGCGTCAATCTTCTGACGCCCGATCCGACCAGCGGCTTCAAGTTCGGCATCGGCCAGGGCGGCGGAATCTTCGTGCCCGCGCCGGGCAACGACCCTGCCGGCGACTGGCGACATCATCCGCAACGCCATCGGCTCCACGCTGGCTGCCAGCGGCAAGCTGTTCGGGCTCGACATCATCTGCGTCGCTCGACCTCGCCCAGACCGACGGCCTGGTCACCACGCTCGCCGAGCCGAACCTGACCGCGCTGTCGGGCGAGACCGCAAGCTTCCTCGCCGGCGGCGAATTCCCGGTTCCGATCTCGCAGTCGCTCGGCTCGATCAGATCGAGTACAAGCAATATGGCGTCGGCCTCGCCTTCACTCCGATCGTCCTTGCCGACGGCCGCATCTCGATGCGCGTCCGCCCCGAGGTCAGCGAACTGAGCGACGCAGGCTCGGTCAAGCTCAACGGCTTCCTCGTCCCGGCTCTGACGACCCGGCGCGCGGAAACCACCGTCGAGCTCGGCTCCGGCCAGTCGTTCATGATCGCCGGCCTGCTGCAGAACCGCAACCGCAACAACATCGACAAGGCGCCGTTCCTCGGCGACCTGCCGATCCTTGGCATGCTGTTCCGCTCGACCAGCTATCAGCGCGACGAAACCGAGTTGGTGATCATCGTCACGCCGTATCTGGTGAGGCCGGTCTCCGGCCAGCTGGCGACTCCGGCCGACGGCTACCGCGCTCCGACGGACGCGCAGTTCAACGTCGAGGGCCAGACCTTCACGGGCCGCAGCGGTCCGGCCGGCAGTGGTTCCGTCGGCTGCTCCCGCCATCTCCGGCGGAGCGGCGGCCGCAACTCCGGGATTCAAACTGTGACCCGCCGCTCATCAGGAAGGACGCCACGATGCGTACCAAGCTCGCCATTCTGGTTCTGGCCTCGGCTGCCGCTTCCGGCTGCAGCTACACGCCGCACGACCTGCCCGATCGCGGCCTCGCCGCGGTCAACGTGCCGGTCGTCGACCAGCGCCGACTATGTGTTCGACGCTTCGGCTCCCGGCGGCGCGCTCGCTCCGGGCGAGGGCGACGCGCCTCAACGGCTGGTTCCAGCGGCCTCGACCTCGGCTACGGCGACATCGTCTATGTCGACGGCGCCTATGCCGACCGCGCCCAGGCGCAGGTCGCGCGGGTTGCCGGCCGTTACGGGATGCTGGTCACTCCCGGCGCTCCGGTCACCGCCGGCGTCGTCCTCCGGGCAATTCGGTCCGGGTGGTCGTCAGCCGCACGCCGCGCCGAGGTTCCGGGATGCCCGAACTGGAGCGTTCCCGTCGCAGCCCAATTACAACAACCGGTCGATGTCCAACTTCGGCTGCGGGGTGAACTCGAACCTGGCGGCGATGGTCGCCAATCCCGAGGATCTGATCCACGGCCGCGAGAGCGGCGGCATCGACCGACGTGCGGTCCGCGACCAAGGCCATCACCTTCTACCGGACTGCTCCGCAGACCGGCGAGAAGGGGCTGCAGGACATCAGCACCAAGAAGAAGGACGAGTAAGTGATGAACGCTCCTTTCCAGGCCCGGGCCGGGCTGCGCGATCCGTTCACCGCCTTCGTCTGCGACGATGCCACCGCCGACATGCTCCGCCCGGTTGCGGTCGAGCACGGCTGGTCGCCGGAGAAGGTCAACAAGGGCGGCCTCCGCAACGCGGTCCAGTCGCTGTCGGTGTCCGCGAGCCCGAACATCCTGTTCGTGGATCTCAGCGAATCGGCCGACCCGCTGAACGACATCAACGCGCTCGCGGAAGTCTGCGAGCCGGGCACGATCGTGATCGCTGCCGGCACCGTCAACGACGTGCGCCTTTACCGCGACCTCGTCGCCAGCGGCATCCACGACTATCTGCTCAAGCCGTTCACCGTCGATCACCTCCGCGACACGTTCGCGCACGCCCAGACGATCATCTCGGGGCCGCGCGGCGAAGCGGCGGTCGACAAGCCCCACGTGATGGCCGCGGTCATCGGCGTCCGCGGCGGCGTCGGCGCTTCGACCATCGCGACCTCGCTCGCCTGGTTGATGGGTGAGAAAGCGCGCCGCATCCACGGCCCTGCTCGACCTCGACGTGCACTTCGGCACCGGCGCCCTGGCGCTCGACCTCGAGCCCGGCCGCGGCCTTACCGACGCGATCGAGAACCCGAGCCGGATCGACGGACTGTTCATCGAGCGCGCGATGGTCCGCGCCAACGAGCGCCTGTCGGTGCTTTCGGCCGAGGCCCCGATCCACCAGCCTCTGGTGACCGACGGGACCGCGTTCTTCCAGCTTCAGGAAGAGATGCGCAACGCGTTCGAATCGACCGTTCTCGACCTGCCGCGCCAGATGCTGATCCAATATCCGCACCTGGTCCATGACGCGCATGTCGCGGTGGTCGTTTCCGAGCTGACGCTGGCCGCGACCCGCGACACGATCCGGATCCTCGCCTGGCTCAAGTCGAACGCTCCGCAGACCAAGGTCGTCGTCGTCGCCAACCGCGTGCCCTCGGGCGGCGCGCTGGAGATCAGCCGCAAGGACTTCGAGCAGTCGATCGAACGGCAGGTGGACATCGCCTTCCCGGTCGACGGCAAGCTCGCGGCCCAGGCTGCCAAGCTCGGCAAGCCGATGGCCGAAGTCGCCGGCGGCAAGATGAGTGCGCCGTTCAACCAGCTCTCCGGCATGGTCCTGAGCCATGCGAGCGAGGAAGGTGCAGGCACGGAATCGAAGGCCGCGGCCGCCGCCGCAGCGGGCGCCAAGTCGCTGGTCGGCGGGCTCAAGTCGATGCTGTCGAAGCCGAAGCCGGCTGAGGCGTAACCAATATGCGACCGGGCCGCTCGCGGCCCGGCGCGCACGAGTGAGAGGCGAGAGCGAAGATGCTTCTGTGGCTACTCCTGATCGGCGGCGGCGGTGCGCTGGTGCTCGCGGTGTTCGCGGTTCGCGGCCCCTCGGCGTCGAAGGCGCTCAAGCGGCGCATCGAGCTCGTCAAGGAACGCCACGGCGATGTCATCAGCGGCAACGCCCAGGCCCAGATCCGCAAGCTGTTCGCGCAGCGCGCGAGCCGCATCGAGGGCTTTGCCTCGACCCTGATCCCAAAGCCGGCGCTACTGCGCAAGCGGCTGGAGATGACCGGGCGCGACATCAGCCTCGCCAAATATTCGATGATCTGCATCGGGATCGCACTCGCGGTCTTCGTCGTGCTGCTGCTGCGCGGCGCACCGATCCTGCTCGGCCTGACCTTCGGCCTGTTCATGGGCATCGGCGGCCCGCATTTCGTCATCGGCAAGATGATCGCCCGCCGCGTGCGCAAGTTCACGTCCAACTTCCCCGACGCGATCGAGCTGATGGTCCGCGGCCTTCGTTCTGGCCTGCCGATCACCGAAACCCTGGGCATCGTCGCAAGCGAAATCCCGGGCCCGGTGGGAATCGAGTTCCGCATGGTCGCCGACAAGATGAAGATCGGCCGCACCATGGAGGCCGGTCTCCAGGAAACCGCCGACCGGCTCGGAACGGCCGAGTTCCAGTTCTTTGTCATCACTTTGGCGATTCAGCGTGAAACCGGCGGCAACCTTGCCGAAACGCTGTCCAACCTCGCCGACGTGCTTCGCAAGCGCGCCCAGATGAAGCTTAAGATCCGCGCGATGAGCGCGGAATCCAAGGCCTCGGCGTGGATCGTCGGATCGCTGCCGTTCATCGTCTTCGGCCTCGTGTGGTTCATCAACCCGAGCTACATGGGCCCGCTTCTTCGTCGACCAGCGGCTGATCGTCGCGGGCCTGGGCGGCCTGGTGTGGATGAGCATCGGCGCGTTCATCATGGCCAAGATGGTCAACTTCGAGATTTGATGGGGAAATAGGAACAATGCAGCCCGTAGGCCCCACCCTTCTCGGTTTCGACGTCCTTTGGATCGCGACCTTGCTCAGCGCGGTCGCGACCTTCGCCGTGCTGATCGCGGTCTACGCCGCGACTACGGTCAAGGACCCGATGGCGCGCCGCGTGAAGGCGCTCAACGAACGCCGCGAGCAATTGAAGGCGGGCATCGTCGCCTCGACCAACAAGCGCAAGAAGCTCACCAACCGCAACGAAGCGGCCGATCGCGTGCGCGGGATCCTGACCAGCTTCAAGATGCTTCAGGACGACCAGCTGAAGAAGACCCAGCTCAAGCTGATGCAGGCCGGCATCCGGACCAAGGACCTTGCCTTCTTCATCATTTTCGCGCGCTTCATCCTTCCGCTGGTCCTTGGAACCGCGGCGATCCTGCTCATCTACGTGTTCGACTTCTTCCCCTTGTGGTCGGCGCTGCGCCGCTACTTCACCGTCGCCGGCGTCCTGGTCCTGAGCTACAAGGCGCCCGACCTGTGGCTTTCGAACAAGGTCAAGAAGCGCAGCCACGCGATCCGCAAGGGCCTGCCCGACGCGCTCGACCTGCTCGTCATTTGCGCCGAGGCCGGCCTGACCGTCGACGCGGCGTTCGGCCGGGTCGCGAGGGAGCTGGGCAAGGCCTACCCGGAGCTGGGCGACGAGTTCGGCCTGACCGCGATCGAGCTCGGCTTCCTCAACGAGCGCCGCCAGGCGTTCGAAAACCTCGCCAGCCGAGTCGACCTAGAGGCGATCCGCGGCGTGGTCACGACCATGATCCAGACCGAGAAATACGGCACCCCGCTCGCTTCGGCGTTGCGCGTGCTGTCGGCCGAGTTCCGCAACGAGCGCATGATGCGCGCCGAAGAGAAGGCCGCCCGGCTTCCGGCGATCATGACCATTCCTTTGATCCTGTTCATTCTGCCGTGCCTGTTCATCGTCATCCTCGGCCCGGCCGCCTGCTCGATCAAAGACAGCTTCATCAACGGCTAGGTCCCCGCCGCCGCCTTCCCCCGGAAGGCGGCGCCGGAGACCCCCCTTGCGGCCTGGCCACACCTTGCCCTTGCGGCTTGGCCACACCTTGCCCTTGCGGCTTGGAACGCGGCGGCGCACACAAGCGTAGAGCCGCAAGGCGATGGCTGTTGGGGATTCGAAATGAACTTCACGTCGGACCCGAATACTTGGGTGATCGGAGCGCTCGTCTTTCTGCTCGGCCTGCTCGTCGGAATGTGGATGACGGCTGGCGGGCGGCGCAAATGGAAGCACCGCTACAAGGAAGAGGCCGCGCGCTGCGAAGGGATCAAGGCCGAACGCGACCGGGTCGAGCGCGACCTCGCCGAACGCGAAAAGGAATGGCGCGAGCGCGACAGCCTGCGCGGCGCGGCGGTCAAGGACCCGCACGACCCTGAGGAGCGTCCCCTCTAGTTCCTCCCCTCCCTGGAAGGGAGGGGATCGAGGGGTGGGTAGCGGATGAAGCGGCTCGATGCCAATTCAGAAGCTTCCTCTCGGCCATTGAGGCCGTTCGTCAGCACCCACCCCCAACCCCTCCCTTGCAGGGAGGGATAACTACCCCTCGATCTTCGAGAAATCCGCCACGCGGTTGACCGCGTCGCGGAAGCGCAGCAGCAGGTTCAAACGCCGCTCGCGCTTGGCGTCGTCGGGGTCGTTGACCGTCACATGGTCGAAGAACTCGTCGATCGGCCTGCGCAGCGACGCGAGCGCCGCCATCGCGCCGGTGAAATCCTCCTTGTCGACAGCCGCCGCCGCCTTGGGCTCGGCCTTGTCGAGCGCGGCGATCAGCGCTTTCTCCTGCGGCAGGTCGGCCCCCGCGTGCCCCGACGCGATCTCGGCAATCGCGTCCTTGAGGATGGGATCGTCGACCAGCACCAGCGGGTCCTCCTCGCCGGTCTGCGGAATGCCCTGCTCGTCTTGTGACGACATCACCTGCGGTCCGTCCCATTTCTCTTTCCTGAGAATATTCGCGGCCCGCTTGTAGGCGACGAGCAAGTTGGTCCCGTCCTCGGTCTCAACAAAGCTCTGCAGTGCCTTCACCCGCGCCAGCAACCGCACCAGATCGTCCTCTCCGCCAGCTGCAAAGACCGCATCGATTAGGTCGTGTCGAACCCCAGCGTCTCGTTGCTGGACCTTGAGGCGGTCGGCGAAGAACGCCAGCAGATCAAACGATTGTGTGTCATGCCGCCCCAGTTTGGCGTCATCTCGAACCCCGCGACCGAACGCGGACGATTCCTTCTTCGAACGTTGCTTCCAACTCTCCGCCAATTGACCAACAACGAAGTCAGCGGCCGTGAGCACTTGCAGTCTAATCGAGTTTTCCATCAGCAAACGAATTACGCCGAGTGCCCCTCTTCTGAGGGCGAATGGATCTTTCGATCCGGTTGGTAACTCCCGGTAAAAGAAGAAACTAACTAGCGTATCCAACTTGTCGGCCAAGCTAACCGCGACCGTCACCGGCTCCGTCGGCACATCATCCCCCTGCCCGACCGGCTTGTAATGATCGCGGATGGCGTCGGCGACGGCCTTGGGCTCGCCCTGTGCCTCGGCGAGATAGCCGCCGACCACGCCCTGCAGTTCGGGAAACTCGCCGACCATCCCGGTGACGAGATCGGCCTTGGCAAGCCGCGCCGCACGCTCGACCTGGTCGGCGTCGGCTTTGACGATCCCCTCCTCGACCAGCCAGCGGGCAAGCTTCGCCACCCGCTCGACCTTGTCCGTGACCGTGCCGAGCTTGTCGTGGAAGACGATCCCGGCGAGCTTCTTCGCCTGCTCCTCGAGCGGCACCTTGACGTCCTGCTCCCAGAAGAAGCGCGCGTCGGCGAGCCGCGCGGCGAGCACGCGAGCATTCCCCTTTGCGGTCGCTTCGCCGCCGTCCTTCGCCGCGATGTTGGCGACGCACACGAACGCCGGCGCAAGCCCGCCGTCCGCGGCGGTGCAGGCGAAATATCTCTGGTTGGTGCGCATGGTGAGCACGATCACCTCGCGCGGGACGTCGAGATAATCCTCGTCGAACCGGCCGACCAGGGGCACCGGCCACTCGGTCAGCCCCGCATTTTCGACCACCAGCCCCTCGTCGGGCAGCAAAGCCAGCCCCGCGTCCTTGGCCGCCTTCTCCGCGCCCTCGCGGATCAGCTTCTCGCGCTCGTCCTGGTCGACGATCACGTGGCAGGCGCGCAATTTCTCGACGTAATCGCCGGCTCCGCCGACCGTGATGTCGCCGGGATGGTGGAAGCGGTGGCCCACCGTCGCAGCGCCACTCACGATCCCGTCCGACTCGACCGGCACGATGTCCTCGCCGAGCATCGCGACGATCCCGTGGAGCGGCCGCACCCATTTAAGGTCGCCGTCGCCCCAGCGCATCGACTTGGGCCAGGGGAAGTCGGCGACGATGCGCTCGACCGCCTCCGCGAGCACCTCGGCCGCGCCGCGCCCGGCCCGCTCGATCACCGCGAACAGCACGCCGTCGCGCTCCTCGAGCTGGTCGCGCGTCAGGCCGGTTTTCCTTAGAAATCCTTCGAGCGCCTGCGCCGGAGCGTTCGCGCGCGGGCCCTTCACTTCCTCGCGGCTCGCCTCGGTCGCCTCGGCGACGTCGCGCGCGATCAGCACCAGCCGCCGCGGCGTAGAGTGCACATCGGCCGCGCCGGTCGCCAGCCCCGCCTCGCTCGTGCATTCGGCGAACAGCCGCGCGAGGTCGTTGCGAGCCTTCGCCTGCATCCGCGCCGGAATCTCCTCGGACAGGAGTTCCAGAAGGAAGTCGCTCATAGTCTCTCTCCCCTCGCGGGAGAGGGAGGGGCCCGCCGCGAAGCGGTGGGAGGGTGAGGGGGCGTGACGCTTGGGCCCGACGCCCCCTCACCCGCCTCGCTCCGCTCGGCACCCTCTCCCGCAAGGGGAGAGGGGCTATTCTTCTCCATCCACGCCGCGCACGCCGCCTTGGCGAGGTCGCGCACGCGGCCGATATAGGCCTGGCGCTCGGCGACGCTGATTACGCCGCGCGCCTGGAGCGTGTTGAACAGGTGACTCGCCTTGATCGCCTGCTCATAGGCGGGGATCGGGAGCTTCGCTTCGATGCACAGCTCGCATTCCGCGACGGCTTCGCGGAAACCCTCGAACAGCCGCTCGGTGTTCGCGACCTCGAAATTATAGGCCGATTGCTCCTTCTCATTCTCGAGGAAGACGTCGCCGTAGGTCACGCCCTCATCGTTGAACTTGAGGTCGAACACATTGTCGACGCTTTGGATGTACATCGCCAGCCGCTCGAGCCCGTAGGTCAGCTCGCCCGAAACCGGCCGGCATTCGAACCCGCCGACCTGCTGGAAATAAGTGAACTGGGTCACCTCCATCCCGTCGCACCACACTTCCCAGCCGAGGCCCCAGGCGCCGAGCGTCGGGCTCTCCCAATCGTCCTCGACGAAGCGGATGTCGTGCTTGAGGGGGTCGATCCCGATCGCCGCGAGGCTACCGAGATAAAGGTCCTGGAGGTCGTTAGGGCTCGGCTTTAACACCACCTGATACTGGTAATAATGGCCGAGCCGGTTGGGGTTCTCGCCGTAGCGGCCGTCGGTCGGCCTGCGGCACGGCTGGACGTAGGCGCACCGCCACGGGTCGGGCCCGAGCGCGCGAAGCACGGTCGCCGGGTGGAAAGTCCCCGCCCCCATCTCCATGTCATAGGGCTGCAGGATCACGCACCCGCGCGCGCCCCAATATTGGTGGAGCGTCAGGATCAGGTCCTGGAAGCTCAGGCTCAAGCGGCGGCCCCCGTCTGCATGAGGCAGGGCTTTGGCGTATGCGATGGTGGCGGGCAAGTAGCCGTTAAGGCTTATGGGTTTAGCTGCCAGCCCGCCGAGAGGGCAGTGAAAGGATGATGATGCTCAAGACCATGTTGCGCCGGATCGCCGGCGCGTTCGTTGCCGCGGCCAGCCTCGCCTTCCTGCCTCAGGCAGCCGAGGCGAAGGGCGCTCCGGCGCTGTGGAGTGTGTCGGACGCCGACACTACCGTCTATCTGTTCGGCACCATCCACCTGCTGCCCGACAAATACAGCTGGCGCACGGCCAGGTTCGACCAGGCGGTCGCGGGCTCGAACGAGCTCGTGCTCGAAACCATCATCGACGACAAGGATCCGATGAAGCTGATCGGGATCCTGACCAGGCTCGGCTTTTCGAACAATCTCCCGCCGATCGCGACGCGCGTCCCGCCCGCCAAGGTCCCGGCGCTCGAAGCGGCCATCGCCAAGAGCGGAGTTCCGCGCTCGGCGTTCGACCGGATGGAGACATGGACGGCGGCGTTCATGCTGCTCGGCAATCAGTTCAAGGACCTTGGCCTCAGGGGCGACCAGGGCGTCGAGACGGCGCTTCGGTCGAGTTTCACCAGCGCCGGCAAGCCGATCGGCGAGCTTGAAACCAACAGCGAGCAGCTCGGCTTTTTCGACACCTTGCCCGAATCCGCTCAGCGCGCTTTGCTCGAAGGCGCGATCGAGGATCGGGCAAACCTGCGCGAGACCTTTCAGGCAATGCTCGCCGCCTGGTCGCGCGGCGACGTTCGCGCGATCGCGCGAAGCTTCAACCGCGACCTTGCCGCCTCGCCCGAGCTCAAGACCGCGCTCCTCAATCGCCGCAACGCCAATTGGAGCCGCTGGATCGAGCAGCGCATGGCCAAGCCCGGGTCGGTTCTGATCGCCGTCGGCGCCGGTCACCTGGCGGGCAGCGAATTCGGTGCTCGAGCTGCTCAAACGCGAAGGTTACAAGGTCCAACGCGTCCAATGATCCCGCGGCCGCTGTTTGTTGTTGATCCGAAACGAGAATTTTTCACGAAACAGCAGTTTCCGCTAGACTTTTATTAACTCCTCGGAGACCATAATCGCCGGGTATCGGGCTGGGGGGCCTTGATGCGCGTTTGAGGGGGGTTGCGGGCCTGTCTCGCTGCCTTGTGTATAATTTCCCCTCGCCGCCATCTCTGCTTCCAGGACCGGACCGCCTTTTTTAAGGAGGGTGATGGATGGTCGATGTCCTGCTCGCCGCAGCCGCGCTAGCCGCCGCCGCGCCGCAGGCACCGGCGCAGCCGCCCGCCGAGGCGGCGCCCGCGATCTTCGTGGTCCACGATCAAGATACCACCGTCTATATTTTCGGAACCTTCCACGCCCTCGACGGACGCTCGGAATGGCTCAGCCGAACGGTCAAGACGGCGTTCAATTCATCGGACGAGCTGGTGCTCGAAACCCTGATCCCCGAGGATCACCCGGCCCCCGCCGCGCCCCGTCCCGCATTCTCGATGAGCGCCGGGACTCCGGTCGTCACCTTGTCGGTCGCTCCGACCGCCTCGTTCCTCGCCACCACGCGCCTCGCGATCGACGCCGGGCGCTCGCAGGGCATGCAGGTGGGCAATGGCGCCGACATGGTCCTGCGCCGCGCCGCCGAGCTCGAGGGCAAGCGGCTCGAGGGCCTCGAAACGCTCGATTCCCAGCTCACCATGTTCAATCACATGCCGCCGCCGGCAACCACGGCGGAGCCGCGTGCCGGCACGCCCGTCGACAATGCGGCGGCGATGAATGCCCTGTCGTCGACCATGGCGGAGATGCAATCGGCGTGGAAACGCGGCGATCAGAGCGTGTTCGTTCGCATGCTCGATCAGCTGCGCGGTTCCTCGCCCGACACCTACCGGCTGATGTTCACCGAGCGAAACGCGCGTTGGGCCGACTGGATCGCGGCGCGCATGCAAACACCCGGCGTGGTTTTCGTCGCGGTCGGTGCCGGCCATCTCGCCGGCAAGGACAGCGTCCTCGTCCGCCTGGCTCAGCTCGGCGTTACCTCTTCGCGCGTGAATTAATCCTCCCCGCTGGCGGGGAGGTGGCAGTACGCAGTGCTGACGGAGGGGGTTTGGAGACCTGCACCACGCCTCCACCATTCACTCTTCGGTGAACGGTCCCCCTCCCCGTCCCGAGGAGGATTGCTTTTCTCAGGGCCGTGCACTAGTGCGCGCCCTCCCCGGCCATGGTCATCCCTGGAGGCGTGGCGGGGCGCAACTTTAATCAAGGAACGAGCGAAAATGAGCGAACAGCTGACGCTGCCCGCCGAAGCGCGCGACCGGGCTGGCAAGGGAGCCTCCCGGGCATTGCGCCGCGACGGACGGGTACCCGCCGTGGTTTACGGCGAAAAGAAGGAGCCGCTTGCGATCCACGTCGAGGAGAAGCTGCTCTACAAGATGCTTCAAACCGGCCACTTCATGAACTCGGTCATCATGATCGATTTCGAAGGCAAGCCGCACCGGACCCTGCCCAAGGCCGTCGACTTCCACCCGGTTTCGAGCCGGCCGATCCACGTCGATTTCCTGCGCATCGGCGAGCACACCAAGGTCACCGTCGCAGTGCCGGTGCGCTTCGACAACGAAGAGGAATCGCCTGGCCTCAAGCGCGGCGGCGTTTTGAACGTCGTTCAGCACGAGCTCGAGCTGGTGTGCGACGCTTCGAAGATCCCGAACGAGATCCATATCCCGCTCGACGGTCTCGAAATCGGCGATTCGATCCATATCTCGCAGGTCAGCCTGCCCGAAGGCGTCGTCCCGGCCAACGAGGACGAGGACTTCACGGTCGCCACCATCGTCGCCCCGTCGGCAATGAAGGCGGACGAGGAAGAAGAAGCCGCCGCGGCCGCTGCTGCTGCCGAAGCCGAGCTGGCTGAAGGCGAAGAAGGTGCCGAAGGCGAAGGCGGCGAAGCCGCTGCAAGGCGCTGAGAAAGAAGAGTAGGCTTCCAGCGAACGACCAATTCACCGTTCGTCCTGAGCCTGTCGAAGGACTGCTTTTCTTCCTGAGAGGCAGGACAGCCCTTGGACAAGCTCAGGGCGAACGGTTTCTTGTTTGCGCACCGCTCCTGCTAGCGAGCCGCGATGCAACTCTGGGTCGGCCTCGGAAATCCCGGCGGCAAATATGCGCTGCAGCGGCACAATGTCGGCTTCATGGCCGCCGACATCATTGCCGCGGTGCATGATTTTTCGCCGTGGACGAAGAAATTCCGAAGCCTGGTCGCGGAAGGCCGCATCGGCCCGAACCGCATCCTGCTCCTGAAGCCGCAAACCTTCATGAACGACAGCGGCGATGCGGTTCAGCAGGCTCTCAATTTCTACAAGCTCGATCTGGACGCGCTCACCGTTTTCCATGACGAGCTCGATCTCGCCCCGTTCAAGGTGAAGGTTCGCGTCGGCGGAGGCCTTGCCGGTCATAACGGCCTGCGCTCGATCGACGCCGTATTCGGCCCCGAATTCCGCCGCGTGCGCATCGGCATCGGCCACCCCGGCCCCGGCCGGAAAGACCTCGTCACACCGCACGTGCTCGGCAACTACGCCAAGTCGGAGATGGAGCCTCTTTCAGACGTCCTCGCCGCGATCGCCGGCGAGGCCGAATGGCTCGCCGAAGGCGACGACGCCCGCTTCATGAGCGAGGTGGCGCTGAGGTTGCAGCAGGAGTAGCCGGTTCGGCGTCCAGCCGCTCGGCCGCCTCACCCATCAACCGCTTGAATCTGGGATCATCGCGGAGACTGTCGAGATCAGGGTCGGTGGAAAACGCCTTGTACGCGGATGCACTGATCTTGGAGAAAAGGGGTTCGAGCAGGTCCAGTGCTGCCTCGGCATCGTGAAACTGCAACGCTAATGTGCACGCGAAATTGTAGCGCATGAAGATATTGTCCGGGCTGATCAGCAAGGCCCGGTCCATCCATTCGTCCACACGTTCGCGCTGTTGCAGAATACCGAGGCCCGTCACCACAGTGCTCAGGGCCGCACCGTTGGTCGGATCATGGGCAAGCGCGCGCTCCGCTCCGGCGATTGCCATTTTCGCGGCTCGGGCCGCGGCCGCGTCATCGCCGAGCGCCGGATAAACCGAGCCCAACATGTTCCAGGAGTGATAGTCGGAATCGTCGATCGCGACCGCTTTCTCATAGTGTTTCGCAGCCTCGGCAAAGCGTCGCTGAAAATAGAAAATGCGCGCCGCCTCCCGATTCACCTCCCACGAGTCCGGATCGATCTCAAGCGCTCGCGCAAACGCTTCATCGGAAGCGCCGAAGTCACCCTTCTCATACAGTTGGCGAGCGCGTACGCAGTAGGCTTCGGCGATATTGGGGTCGATGGATAGAGCGCGGTCTGCAGCTGCCGTGCCGTCGTCGTCACCGACCGCAAAGGTGAAATGCAGGATGCACTGAACAAGGGCCATCAGGCCCCAGGCGCGCGCATATTCGGGGTCGAGCTCAAGTGCGCGTTTGCAGATGCGGATGACGAGCTCGAGCTGGGCGGTATTTCCCCAATTACCCGTGATCCAGTATTTCCGCGCCATGAGATAGAAATTGTACGCGTCGGCGTTTGTCGTTCCCCGATCCTCGATCGCCTTCTTTTCCGCAGGCAGCAATTTCACTTTCAGCGCGTCGACGATGGCCTTGGAAATCTCGTCCTGGATCGCGAAAATGTCGGTGAGGTCGCGGTCATAGCGCTCGGCCCAGACGTGGTCGCCGGTCTCGCCGTCGATCAGCTGCGCGGTGATCCGGACTCGCCCCCCCGCCTTTCGCACGCTGCCTTCGAGCACATGGCCGACGTCGAGCTTGTGGGCGATTTCATAGACGTTGACCGACTGGCCCTTGAACATGAAGGCGGTGTTGCGGGCGGTCACCGCCAGCGCCGAGACCTTCGACAAATCGGTGGTGATGTCCTCGCTGATGCCGTCGCTGAAATATTCCTGCTCCGCATCGCCGCTCATGTTGAGGAACGGAAGCACGCACACCGATGCCTTGTCGCGCGACGGCCGGCGACTTTCCTCGCCGCTCGCTCGCGCCGGGGAACCCGCCAGCGCCTCGATGCTGCTTGCGAGCTTCGCCCAGCCGGGACTGCCGCTGCCTCCGTCCCAATCATGGAGGTCCGCGCACTGGATCTGGTTGAACGGCATCGGCGGGATCGTGCCGTCAAGCACAACCTGGACGAGTGTTCCAGCGGCTCGCGCCCAGTCGGCTTCGGCCCGCACCCATTGCGACTTGGCCGCGTCGGCCGACCACAGCACCACGACCGCCTTGGCGCCCTTGAGCCGCTCCTCGATCACCTCGGCATAGGGCCGGTGCGCCGGAAGCTCGTCGTCGCGCCACGCGCGATAGCCGGCTGCAGTCAGCGCGTCGGCAACGCGCTTCGCCATCGGCTCGTCGGGCCGGGCGTATGAGATGAAAATATCCGACATCCCCGTCGGCCTTGAATATCAGCACTCTAGCGGCGAGTCATGGCGCGCGCCGGCGGACCGCCGCGACCGGCGAGAAGCGCGCGTTGAACGCGATCGTCACCCGCTCCTCCTTGGCGCTGTGCGGATGCACCCAATGGCGGAGCGTCGAAGGGAACAGAAGGATTTCGCCGGCCGTCGGAATGACCCGGAAATAGCCCGGCCACTGGCCCGATCCGACCACTCCGTTGCCGACCGGCGCGGTCCTCGGATCGAGGAATTCGATCGCGCCCTCGGGCGGCTCCCCGGCCGGCACGTGGACATAATAGCAGCCCGACCAATAGGCTCCCGGGTGGTCGTGCGGCGAATTATAGGCGCCGCCGGGATTGACGTTGATCCAGCCGTCGAGGGCCATGTTGATCGCAGCGAACTTGTTGGCCGCTCCGGTCAGCCGGGTCGCGGTCCAGGTCGCCTCGCGGATCATCTCCGCGAGCCTGGCGTGGGCCGGCTCGGTCCGAGCGAAGAAATCGCTTGCCGAATGCCAGCCAGCGACATTGCTTCGCGAGACGCTTTCCTCGCCGGCGCGGCGGACGGCAATTTCGCCGAGCAGCGCCTCGTTCAGCGCGTCGGCATCGGGGACGACGAGGCTGATCAGCGGCGTTGCGAACAGCTGCCGGATGTTCGCCTGCGATGTCGTGCCTGCTTGCTTGTCCACGGGGCCAAGGCTGCGCCATCCGCGCTTGGCCTGGCAAGCAAAAAGCGGCCTTAGAAGTCGACCGTCAGATAGCCCTGCACGTAGCGGCTGGGGTTTGACGTATAGACCCCCGATCCGGCAAGGCCGTAGCCGGCGTTGTTGAACAGGTTGACCAGCTGCAGCCGGAAGGTCGAGCTGCGGTTGGCGATCTTGAAACGGTAGTGGCCGCCGACATCGACGCGCGCCCGCGCCGGGATGAACACCACATTGTCGGTCGTCGCCGGCGTTCGCCCGCGGTGAACCAGCGCCAGGTCGAGCTCGAGCCCCTTGGCCGGCGTCTTCCAATTGGCGTTGGCGATGAGCAGATGGGTCGGCAGCCCGACCGGCTTTGAGCCGATATTGCCCGCCGGCCGTCTCGGCCGCCGTCACCTTGGGCTTGAGGAGCATCGCCCCCGGCGACGACGTCGAGCCGCGGCGTTACGCTTCCCGAGATCGAGAATTCGGCGCCGCGGCTCCTCACCGTGCCGACCTGCTTGAAGACGTTGGCGGTATCGAAGCCGAAATAGGGCCGGCTGAGGTCGAACACGCCGACCACCGCTTTCACGCCCTTGGTCAGGTTGAACCGCACCCCGGCGTCCTTCTGCTCGGTCAGGATCACCGGCAGCGGCTGGTTGCGGTTGGCGGCATTGGGCGGCGCCGTCCCGCTCTCCTCCAGGCCGCGCGAATAGCCGGCATAGAGAGCCACCGACTTCGAAATTGGCCGCGGCGGTCGCGTTGTAGAGCAGCGGCTTCGAGCGCGGTCGCGGCCACGGGAACGTCGGGAATGACCGTGTCCTTGCGGAATCGCGCCTTGGAAATGCCGAAGCTGATCTCGCCGACATTCTTCCACCGGCCGTCATAGGCCACGCCGACCGTGGTCTGGCTTGACATGGTCGTGGCTGACCTCGTCGAAATGGAATTGCGCCGGTTCCGGGTCCGGCACCTTCTCGCCGATCCGGCCCGGGCCGAAGTCGATGAAGTCCGATCCGCCGAACTCGCGCCGGGCGTCGCGCTCGCGCAGGCTGAGGTTGATGACGTGAAGGCGCGGCCCGTCGGGAATGCTGTGGGTCAGCCGCAGCTCGCCGCTGTTCGACGCCGCCTTGGTAGGCGGGTCGGCGAACAGGATGCGCTCGCCGCTGCCGTCGGGCTGCTCGTCGGCAAGGAGGTTGGTGAAGCTCGTGCTTCACGTCGTTGATCGACCGGAAAGCGCCGAGACGGATGCAGCCAGTTCTGCGCGAGCCGCGCCGACGCAAGGACGCCGCGTTCACGCCCGTGTAGCGATAATCGGCCCACTCCGGGCCCTCATTGTGCCGCGATCTTGGGCAGCTTGGGCAGGAATCGTCCGGCCGGAACGTAGAAGGTCCCGGCCTCGTCGTCATAGTCGTTGTTGATCGCGCAGAACGGCATGATCTCGATCCCCGCCGCGGGCCGCCAGCGCGCGATCAGGCTCTCGGTGTGGTTCCAGTTGCTGGTCCCGTCGGGAAATTCGACGTGGCGTGCCGTTGAGGCCGTAGCCGAGGCAAGCGTCGAGCTGACCGGCAGCGACCCGTCGACTTCGACTCCCAGCGTCCGAAACTGTCGAAATTGGTGACGAGCGAGGCGCCGGACTTGTCGCCTGGGCGGCGCAGCGACAAATCGACGATGCCGCTCGGCGCCGCGAACGGATAGCCCTGGGCCGACAGTCCGACCTTGATGCTGGTCGAATCGAGGACGGTGCCGGCAAGGCTGTACATCTGGTCGAAATAGAGGCCGTCGATGCGGATGTTGCCCGCGGCCGTGGGCGAAAATCCCCGCGCATTGCCGGCATTGTAGATGCCGAGGCTCTCGCGGCCGACGCTGAAGCCGAAGGCGTCCTCGGCCTGCGTCACCGCATTTTCGTCGGATCGCGACTGGCGCGTGTGCCGCGCTCGAAGCGCACGCCATCGCGGCCGCCACCAATGTCAGCCGGAGTACGCGGCCGTCGAACCCATCGATCGATCACTCCCCTGACACGCTCAGACAGCCCATGGCCAGTTCGAGCCGCTTACCAATGCGATATTCTGCAAGGCGCACCCGCGCGTCGATGGATGTGCGAGCCGGGCCCATGCCCTTCCGTCCGCTCCACGCGCCCTCTAACGTCGAATGATGGCCCGCACCCTGTTCGTGACCAAGCTGTACGAAGCGGAGCTCGGAGACGATGCGCTGCTCGGCGAGCTCGCGCATTCGATCCGCAGCCTCGCGCGCGACGACCAGGCGGGGCGTCGCTGGAGCCGCGAGCATCGCTATTCGGGCTACACCAGCTACGCTTCGCTCAACGATCTGCCGAAGCGCGATCCGGCCTTCGCCGACCTCGCGCAAGCTGCTCACCCGGCACGCCGTCGACTTTCGCCCGCGAATGCGCGTTCGACCTCGCGCGCAAGCCGAAGCTCGACAGCCTGTGGGTCAATCTGTTGAAAGCCGGTGGGCAGCACAGTGGACACATCCACCCGCACAGCATCATTTCCGGCACGCTCTACGTCGAGGTGCCGAAGGCTCGGGCGCGATCCGCTTCGAGGATCCGCGCCTGCCGCTGATGATGGCCGCGCCGCCGCGCGCCGGAGACCTTCGTCACCGTCGAGCCGCGGCCCGGCCTGCTGCTGATGTGGGAAAGCTGGCTGCGCCACGAAGTGCTCCCCGGCACCGGCAAGGGCGAGCGGTTGAGCATCAGCTTCAACTTCGCCTAAAGGGCCGCAACTTCCCCTCACCTCTTCCGAGAAAATCATGGGCTTCCGCTGCGGCATCGTCGGCCTGCCGAACGTCGGCAAATCGACGCTTTTCAATGCCTTGACCGAGACCGCCGCGGCGCAGGCGGCGAATTATCCGTTCTGCACGATCGAGCCCAACGTCGGCCGCGTCGCGGTGCCCGACCCGCGCCTCGACAAGATCCGCGAGATCGCCAAGTCGGCGCAGGAGATCGAGACCCAGATCGAGTTCGTCGACATCGCCGGCCTGGTCCGCGGCGCGTCCAAGGGCGAAGGCCTCGGCAACCAGTTCCTCGCCAACATCCGCGAGGTCGACGCGATCGTCCATGTCCTGCGCTGCTTCGAAGGCGGCGACGTCACCCACGTCGAGGGCCGGGTCGACCCGATCGCCGACGCCGAGACGGTCGAGACCGAGCTGATGCTCGCCGACCTCGACAGCCTCGAGCGGCGCGTCCCCAATCTCGTCAAGAAGGCGCAGCAGGGCGACAAGGAAGCGAAGATCGAGGCCTGCGTGCTCGGCCAGGCGCTCGAGCTGCTGCGCGCGTCGAAGCCGGCGCGGCTGGTCAAACCAAAGGACGCCGAGGAAGCCAAGGCGCTGCAGCGGGCGCAGCTGCTGACCGCCAAGCCGGTGCTCTACGTCTGCAACGTCGACGAAGGCGACGCCGCGACGCGGCAATGCGCTGTCGCAGCGCGTGTTCGACAAGGCCGCGGCCGAGGGCGCGAAGGCGGTCGTCATCTCCGCCGCGATCGAGGCCGAGATCGCGACCCTGCCGGCCGAGGAGCGCGATGCATTCCTGGCCGACCTCGGCCTGCACGAAACCGGCCTCACCCGGATGATCCACGCCGGCTACGAGCTGCTCGGCCTGATCACCTTCTTCACCGCCGGGCCCGAAGGAAGCGCGCGCCTGGACCGTCCACGAGGGCGCCAAGGCGCCCGAAGCGGCCGGCGAGATCCACACCGACTTCGAGCGCGGCTTCATCCGCGCCGAGACCATCGCCTACGACGATTTCATCGCAGTTCGGCGGCGAAACGGGCGCGAAGGACGCGGGCAAGATGCGCTCCGAAGGCAAGGAATATGTCGTCCAGGACGGCGACGTCCTGCTGTTCCGCTTCAACGTCTAGAGTCCGGCGGTACCGCCGCGCCTCGCGGCAGAGCATCCAGCTCAGACCGGCGATGATGATCGCCGACCACAGCTCGCCCATTGCGGAATGACATGGCTGCCGAGCACCACCTGGAAATGGGTGATGCAGCCGGTAGATGTGGAGCAGCGCCATGAGCGCGAAGATGGCCGACGGCGATCCAGCGTGAACGGTCTTGATCGATCATTGCGCCTCCCCTCTTTCTGCGCCGCATCCTACGCCTCGAATCAGCCGTCCGGCGAGCCTCAGCGTCAGCAGCACCCACAACATCCCGAACGCCCAGCCGCCGATCACGTCGCTCGGCCAGTGGACGCCGAGCATCACCCGGCTGGTGCCGATCAGCGAGCGACAGCAGGACCGCGCCGGCGGCGGCCGGTGCGCTGCCAGCGCGTACCCGCGGTCAGCACGAGCGCGAGCGTCAGGTAGAAGATCATCGAGCTGGTCGCATGGCCGCTCGGGAAGGACGAGGTCTTCACCACCACCAGATGCGGCTCGAGGTCGGGCCGCACGCGCGCGATCCAATATTTCTGCGCCTCGCTCAAGCCGCGCCCGAGCATCGTGATCGCGATCAGAACCGAGCGGCAGATGCGCGATGCCCGGCACACCACAGCCACGCGGCGCAGACGAAGCCGGCGCCGATCAGCACCGTCGGCTCGCCAAGCGCGGTGAAGACGCGCGCGATCGCGAGCAGCGCCGGCCGGTCGCCGGCGTAAAGCGCCTCGTAGATGGCGCGGTCGAGCGGCCCGCCGCCCCACATCAGCATCGCCAGCCAGATCGCCGCGAGCGCGATCGACGAAGCGCCATTGCGACCGCAAGCGGACCGGGTCATCGGCGCTCGAACGCGCGGCCGGCAGCCGCTCGCTAGAACTTCATCCCTGCCCGAAGGCCGATCGTCCGCGGCCGCCCCGGCACGACCAGCGCGCGCGTGCAGCTTCCGCAAGCCGTCTGCGCGGCTGATGTCGATGCGCTTGTCGAACAGGTTCGTCGCGAACGCCTCGACGTTCCATTTCGGCCAGTCCAGCCCGCGAACAGGTCAACCAGGGTCGCCGCGTGCAGCCTGCCCTGGAACTCGTTCGGGTTCTGGAAATTGCCGCTGCCGGCCGGGACGAGCTCGATCAGCGTTCGCAGCGACGACGGCGCCGACCCGCGATAGGTGACGCTCGCCCTGGACGTGCGCCTTGACGTCGGCCCAACGCCGGCCAGCTGTAACGCGCCGTCGCCGTCGCCTTGAACTTCGGCGTGATCGGAAGCCGCGTGCCGCTCGGCGCAACGATGAAATCCTGCAGGCCGTCGATAGACCGCCGAACAATCCGGCGTTGGGTCGCCGGACTTGTTGCAGATGTTCCCCTTGGTCTTCGCGTCCGTGTAGGCCGCCGCCGCGTTCAGCGTCAGGCCGCCGCGAACGTAGCTCACGTCGGTCTCGAGCCCGTTGATCCGCGCGTCCCTGCCGTTGTGGATCTCGGTGAAGCTGTTCGCGCCGAGGAAGGCGAACTGGAACTTCTTCCACTTCTCGTGAAAGATCGCGCCGTTCCACCGCAGCGGCCCGAACGTCGTCTTCCAGCCGATCTCGTAGTTGGTCAGGAAATCGGCATCGTAGGGCGGAACGTCGACGCGCCGGTTGATGCCGCCCGGCCGGAAGCCCCGCGACCAGGTCGCGTAGAACATCAGATTCGTCTTGCGGCTTCCACTGCGCGTTCAGGCGGTGCGTGAAGCCACTGTCCTTGGCGCGCTTCGGCTCGAGCTTGCCATTCTTGAACACGCCGAGGTTGGTGCACGGGCTTCCGATCACGACCGGCGGCAAGCAGCGGCGTGTCGGTTGCCAGCTTCGCTGCGCATCGCGCAGCCGTTCGCCGCTTGCCGTGAAGCATTGAGTCGACGCCGGTCTTGCGAGCTGCCCGCGCCGTTGGGCGGCTTGCCGTGAACTGCCGTCTGCGTCCTGTCAGTACGCCGGATTCCGGCCGAAGCCGAAGAAGCCGATCAGGCGTGTTGTCGATATTTGTAACAGCGGCCGCCCGCCGTCAGCGTGATCTGCGGCGTGACGTCAAAGCTCGCCTCGCCGAACAGCGCATAGTCCTTGTCCTTGCGCTTCTGCTGGGTCAGCCACAACGTCCCGGGAAAGCCGTTGACCGATAGTTCGGGCGCCAGGTCGTCGACCCTGTAGTCCTGGTGGATGAAGTTCTTCTGCACCTGGTAGAAGGCGCCGGCGATCACCCGGAACGGCTTGTCCGCCGGCGAGGCGAAGCGCAGCTCCTGGCTCATCTTCTTGAAGTGGTTGGTGCCGATGATGAACTGCTGCGGGTTGCTGACGAATTGCCCCGGCGGCATCGTGGAGAGTAGAAATAATAAGCGAGCCCGCCGACGTTCTCGTAGAGTTGGTCGTAGGCGTCGGTGTAGTCGGCGTAATCGTTGATGCCGAATGTCGGCCGGTCCATGTAGGCGCCGGCATAGGTCACGTCGAAATTGGCGATCTTGCCCTGGATCGTCAGCGCCGCCTGCCAGAACCGGTCCTTGCTCGTCTCTTTGCGGAAGCGGTCGATCTTCAGGTCGCCGATGCTTGGGATCGTAGAAGAAGACGCCGTTGGTCTTGAGCTTCTGGTACATGAAGGTCGGCGTGACGGTCCAATTGTCGTCGAGGTCGATCTTGAGCGCCGCCCGTCCGCCGTACAGGTCCTGGTCGTTGAAATTCTTCTTTTCCGAGGCCGGCGTTGGTTGACAGTCGAGCCCGTTGTGGACGCAGCCGATGCGACCGCATCGTCGCCCTCGTCATAGATCGTGTCGCCGCAATAGGTCCGCGCAGCCGAAGACGTTGTCGATGAAGCCGGCGTCATGCTGGTAGAAGGCGACTGCCGCGGAAGGCGATGCGTCGGCCCGATCGGCAGGTTGATCATGCCCTCGAGCTTGCCGCCCATGCCGCCGTGAGCGACGCTGTTGATCTCGCCGTCGATCCGGCCGCTGGTCACGCCCAGCTCGGGCTTGTTGGTGATGATGCGGATCGTGCCCGCTTCGCTCGATGCGCCGTAGAGCGTGCCCTGCGGCCCCGCCAGGCTTTCGATCCGCGCGATGTCGTAGATGTGGATGTCGAGCGTTCCGCCGATCGTCGTCACCGGCTGCTCGTCGAGATAGGTGCCGACCTGCGGCAGCGGGCCCGAGTGGTTGCCCTCGGCGTTGGTCCCGCCCGCCGCCGAAACGCCGCGCATGTAGACGGTCGTGACGCCCGGCTGGGTCGTCAGGAAGCGACACCGACGGCAGCTGCTTGGTGTAATCCTCGAAGTTCGAGATGTTGAGCTGGTCGAGCCGCCGCGTGCCGATCGCCTGGACGCTGATCGGGACGTTCTGGAGATTCTCTTCGCGCTTGGTCGCGGTGATGATGATCTCGGTCTGGTCGGGCACGCTGCCCGTCCTGCGCCTGCTGGACCGCCGGCGGCGGCGCGGTGACGTCGGTCGCGTTGGTCCCGGGCGCCGGCGATTGCCCGGTCGTCTGCGGCTGCGTCGGCTGGGCCAGCGCCGGTGTCGCCAATGCGGTCGAGGCGAGCAGCCCCAGGGTAAGCGCGCGGAACCGGTATGCGTCATCGAATGCCCCCATCGCGACTATGTGTCGGGCATTGCGACAGAGGCGGCGCGGCTTGTCAACGGCAGTCGCTGACAGTGCCGTGACGATTGTTGCGCTACCGTTGCATGAAGGACGCGGGCGCGTCCGGATAAGCATCGAGCACCGGGCCCAGCGCCTCCTTGAGCGGCCCGAGATGCGGCTCGTAGGCGCCGCCATTCCTCGGTCGCGTCGCGATAGATCGGCCGGCGGACCTGCTCCGAGCTGGCGGTGCGCACCGCGCGCTCGGTCTTGTAGAACTCGAGGCACGCCGGCTCGAACTCCGAGCCCGCAATAGTCGAGCAGCGCGCGCACTTCGGCCTCGGTGTCGTCGACCATCCGCTCGTAGATCACGCGGTGGACGCGGCCCGGCAGCACCGCGTCGATGTGCGCCATCAGCCGCACATAATCGGCATAATAACGGCCGACGTCGGTCAAGGTCGTAGGTGAAGTCCTGGCCGCGCGCGAAATGCTGGCGGAAGTTGGAGAAGCAGCAGCCGAGCGGATGCCGCCGCGCGTCGATGATCTTCGCGTTCGGCAGGATCAGCTGGATGAACGGGCACGAACAGCCAGTTGTTGGGCAGCTTGTCGATGAAGAACGGCCGGTCGGTCCGCCGCTGCACGCCGGCGCGCTTCAGATATTCCTGCCCAAGCTCGTCGCGCTCGTCGCGGCCGAGCTTCAGCGACGCCGTCGGGATATGGCCCCGGTCTTGCGCGACGAGCGCCGGGATGTCGGGCAGCTCGGCCGTGCCTTCGACCAGGCTGTGGACTGCTGAGGATCTGCTCGACCAGCGTCGATCCGGCGCGCGGCATGCCGACGATGAAGATCGGGTCGGGCGCCTCGCACCCGCCCGTCGCGCTCCGCGAAGGCCTCCGCCGTGAACCGCGCGATGCAGCGGTCGACCGTGCGCGTGAGCTTCGCCGAATCGATAAGGCTGGCCTTTCAGCCGCAGCGCATTGGCCTTGCGATAATGAGCGAACGCCTCGTCGGTCCGGCCGGCATCGTGCATCGCCTTGCCGAGCGCGAAATCGAGGTGGAAGCGGTCCTCGTCGCGACAGGTCCGGCGGCTTCAGCGCCTGCTCCATCGCCGCGACGTCGGCTTCGTCGAACTTGACCGTCTTCAGGTTGGCGAGGCTCCACCACGCCTCGCCCAGCGTCGGCTTGATGCGCGATCGCCTTGCGATAGGCGGCGATCGCCTTCGGCCTGCCGGCCGACCGTCTTCAGCATGTGGCCGTAGCTCAGCCACACCCGCGGCTGGTTCGGGCGTCTTCTGCGAGCACGCTCTTCGTAGAGCCGCGATCGCCTCGCTCGAAATCGCCCAGCCGGCCGAGCGTCGCCGCCTTGAGGTTCAGTGACGCCGACGTCTTCGGGCTCGACGGCGAAGATGTCGTCGAGCAGCTCGAGCGCTTCCGCCGGCCGGCCCAGTCCGCCCGAGCACCAGCGCGAGATTGGCCCGCGCCGGCGGTGAATCCGGGCGCGATCTCGAGCGCGCGGCGGAGCAGCTTCTCGGCATCGCGCCAGCGCCCGATCCGCGCCGCCAGCTCGGCCAGCATGCGGATCGCGGCGACGTCGAACGGATCTTCCTTGAGATGCGGCTTCAGCAGCCGCTCGGCGACGTCGAGCCGGTTCTCGTTGAGCGCCATCGCCGCCTCGATCAGGCGCGGATGCCAGCGGCTCGATGGGTGCCTGGGTTGCCACGCCTCGATTGGTAGCGCGCTCTTTGCGCTCGCGCCAAGCGGCGGCGCGCGCTATGCGCCCGCGATGATATATTTCGAAGATCTGGAGGTCGGCGCCGAGACCGATTTCGGCACCTATGAGGTGACCCGCGAGGAAGTGCTCGAGTTCGCGCGCAAATACGACCCGCAGCCCTTCCATCTGTCCGACGAGGCCGCCGCCAAGACCCATTTCGGGCGGCTCGCGGCGAGCGGCTGGCACACCTCCGCGATGACCATGGCGGTGATCGCCCGCCACGTCGTCGAGCATGAGCAGGCCGGGCTCGGCTCGCCCGGGATCGACGAGCTGCGCTGGCTGAAGCCGGTCTATCCCGGCGACACGCTGCACGTGCGCGGCAAGATCGTCGACAAGACGCCGTCGCGCAGCCGCCCGGACATCGGCTCGTTCCGGACGCAGACCACCGTCACCAACCAGGACGGCGTCCCGGTGATGACGCTTCACCTCGATCGTCCTGATCCGGCGCCGCCCGTGGCGAGCCGGACGACATCGGGGGCTAGAGCCGCTTAGTCGTCGCGGCCGCGATCACGATTGCCGCGGTTGTTGGAACTGCGGTCTTCGCTGCTGCGGCTCTCGCTCGTATGCTGACGCCAGCTGCCCCGCGTGCTCGTGCCGTCGTCCGACCGCGAGCGGGAATAGGTCCGCGTCGTCGTTCCGGACGAGTTGCGGTTGCGGTTGAACCCGCTCCAATTCTCGCGCGGAGCGACCGAGTCGTCGTGGTGGTACCCGTCGACGTCGAATGGTCGCGCCAACGCCGGTTGCGGTCGCCCCAGTAGCGGCGCTGGCTGTCGTTCCAGCGCGTGGCGGTTGCGATAGCGGTCGTAAACATAGATGCCGGTGCCGGGATAATAATAGTCGCCGTACCAGCCGAACGGCGAGCCGTAGCCGCCATAACTGCCGTACCCGCCATAGCCGCCGTAGCCGCCGTAGCCGCCATAGGAACCGTAGCCGTAGCCGGGATAGCCGTAGCCGACCGAGACGCCGCCGTAGCCGCCGTAACCGCCGCCGTAGCCATAGGGATCGTAGCCATAGGCGCAGCCGCCAGAGCGATGCCGCTCACCATTGCGAGCGCCGCGAGACGAAGATGTGAAATACGCATGATCAAGTCTCCAGAACAACGGAGTGATGGCCGGGCGAATCCGCCCGTGCACGCGTGAACGGCGCTCGCTGAGACTGAGCGCTTAGCCGGCGATACCCGCCTTGCCCTTGGCGCGGCGGCTCTTGGCCTGGTTCTTCGGGTCGAGCGCCCCGGTCACCCGGACCTTGCGCTTCGCCTCGGCCCAGATCTGCTGGTAGGCGAGATAGCGCGAGGATCGTCGCGAACAGCAGGAAGATCGCCGACCGCGAGCCCGGCCGCATGGCGGCTCGCGAGCTTCGGCTCGGCCGTCCACACCAGGAACGCCGCGACGTCCCTCGCCATCTGGTCGACCGTCGGTTGGGAGTGCCGTCGGCGATAGGTCACCTGCCCGCCGGTGCAGCGGCGGCGGCATCGCGATGTTGAGGTTCGCGAAATAGGGATTGTAGTGGAGGTTCGGGCGGCGTCTTGGCGTCGGGGAACTCCTTGAGCAGCTCGGCCGGCTGGTTCTGATAGCCGGTCAGCAGCGAATAGACGTAGGCCGCCCCGCCCTCGCGCGCCTTGGTGATCAGCGACAGGTCGGGCGGAAGCGCATTGTTGTTGGCCGCGCGCGCCGCGATCTCATTCGGGAACGGCGGCGGGAAATTGTCGGACGGCAGCGCCTTGCGGGTCGCCGGCTCGCCGGTGTCGGGATTGATCGACGGCATCGGGGTCTTCCAGTCGGACGCGATCTTCTTGATCTCGGCTTCGTTGTAGCCGAGCCCCTTCAGGTCGCGGAACGCGACCAGCTTCAGGCTGTGGCAGGCCGAGCAGACCTCCGAATAGACCTGGAAGCCGCGCTGCAGCTGGGCCTTGTCGAACTTGCCGAACGGCCCGTCGCTGGCGAGGCGCAGCGCCTTGTGCTCCTGGTGGAATTCGTTCGGACGCGAGCGGCGCCGGCGGGTTGCTGAAATAGTCCGCCGCACCGCTGAACAACGAGATCAGCAGGACGCCGGCGAAGGCCAGGCCGACGAGGTAGGAAATCGAGCGAAGCAGCATCTCTTTGCCGCCCCCTTAACCGGCCGTCGCCACGGAGCCGGGCCGCGGCCCGCTGGCCCGCCGGCGCCGCCTCCGCGGCCTCGCCGTGAAGCACGCTGGTCGAGATCGACGACGGCAGCGGCAGCGGCTTCTCGAACTTCGAGACCAGCGGCAGGATCACCAGGAAGTGGAGGAAATAATAAGCCGCGGCGGCCTGGCCGAGCGCCATGCGGAACGGCGCTGATCGGCGCGCCGCCGACATAGCCGAGGACGAGCGACGTCGATCACCAGCAGCCAGAAGAAGCGCTTGAACACCGGCCGGTAGCTGCCCGACCGCACCGGCGACTTGTCGAGCCACGGCAGGAAGAACAGCAGCAGGATCGAGGTGAACATCGCCAGCACGCCCCACAATTTGGCGGCAGGATGAAGTTCACGGTGAACGAGCGAAGGATCGCGTAGAACGGCCAGAAATACCATTCGGGAACGATGTGCGCCGGCGTCGCCAGCGGGTTGGCCGGAATGTAATTGTCCGGGTGCCCGAGATAATTGGGCGCGAAGAACGTCACCAGCGCGTAGAACAGCAGGAAGGCGCCGGCGAACCAGCCGTCCTTGGCCGTGTAGAACGGGTGGAAGGGCAGCGTGTCCTTCTCGTCCTTGACGTCGACCCCGGTCGGGTTGCCCGATCCCGGAATGTGCAGCGCCCAGATGTGGAGGATGACCACGCCGGCGATCACGAACGGCAGCAGATAATGGAGCGAGAAGAAGCGCGTCAGCGCCGCCTGGTCGGGCGCGTAGCCGCCGAGCAGCCACATCCGGATCGGCTCGCCGACCAGCGGGAAGGCCGAGAAGAAGCCGGTGATGACCTGCGCGCCCCAATAGCTCATCTGGCCCCACGGCAGGACGTAGCCCATGAAGCCGGTCGCCATCATCAGCAGATAGATGACCAGGCCGAGCATCCACACCAGCTCGCGCGGCGCCTTGTAGCTGCCGTAGTAGAGCCCGCGGAAAATGTGGATGTAGGTGACGATGAAGAAGAAGCTGGCGCCGTTCATATGCGCGTAGCGCAGCAGCCAGCCGGCGTTGACGTCGCGCATGATGAGCTTGTTGACCCAGTTGAACGCGCCGTCGGCGGTCGACACGTAATGCATCGCAAGGACGATGCCGGTGACGATCTGGATGGTCAGGAAAATCCCGGCGAGGACCCCGAAATTCCAGAAATAATTGAGGTTGCGCGGCACCGGATAGCCGGGGCCGGTCGCGCCGTAGACGAGGCGCGGGAGCGGCAGGCGCTCGTCGAGCCAGCGCATCAACGGATGCTTGGGTTCGTAGGGCTTGGCCCAGGAAAAGCTCATTGGTCCGCTTGCCCCCTCAGCCGATCTCGACCGTCGTCGGCGACGTGAATTTATAGTCCGGCACCTGCAGGTTGAGCGGCGCCGGCCCCTGCCGGATTCGCGCCGCGGTGTCGTAGGCCGATCCGTGGCACGGGCAGAAATAGCCGCCGTAGGGCCCGCGATTCTCTTCCGCCACGATGCCCAGCGGGACGCAGCCGAGATGCGTGCACACGCCCAGCGTGATCAGCCAGTTGGCCTTGCCCGGCTTGGTCCGCTCGGCCAGCGTCTGCGGGTCGCGCAGCTCGCTCAGCTGGACCGCGTTCGCCTCGGCGATTTCCTTGGGCGTCAGGTTGCGCACGAACACCGGCTGCTTGCGCCAGCTGACCTTGATCCCCTGCCCCGGAACGACCTTGGAGATGTCGACCTCGACCGAGGCCAGCGCGAGCACGTCGGCCGACGGGCTCATCTGGACGACCAGCGGAACCAGCGCGGCGACCGCGCCGACGCCGGCGAAGCTCACCGCGGCGACATTGAGGAAGTCGCGACGGCGCACGCCGTCCCCGCCTGTGTCGTGTGAACCCTCAGCGGACCGGGCCTTGGTGGCCATGCTTCCCCTTTGACGCGATTGTCAGTCGTGTGCCGGAGCGGCACTTGCGCGACGCCGCCCCGAACCGGCGGTCCGGAGCGATTGGCGGGCCTGATAGCGGGCGCTTTTGAGGCTGCCAAGGGGCTGAACGCGAGCGGCCGTCAGGGGCGCAAGTGCCGGGGGCGCGACTAACCTGTGAATTTATCCACAGCCTGTGGAAAACTGCTAAAAGACGAGTCGTCACACGGGGGTGGCGGGTATGGACGGCTACCGTCTTTATTACATGGACCGCTTCAGCGGCCACATCGATCACCGGCGCGATTTCCTTGCCGCCGGCGATAACGCCGCGATCGAAGTCGCCAACGGCTGGACCACCGGACCAGCCGATGGAGCTGTGGCAGGCCGGCCGCAAGGTCAAGCGCTGGGAAGCCGCCGCGATGATGCCGCTGGCCGCCGATCGGGGAATCCGTTCGATTTCAACCGGAGCGTGAGGCCGCATTCGACGATCAAGTCTCGCTGACCGCCGCGGTCGCGCCTTCCGCGTCATGCTCCCTGCGGCCGATCCAGGCCGCCCGGAACATCACCGCCGCGGCATAGACGCACGACCACGATCACCAGCCAGCGCAGCAGCTCGAGCGGCATCGACTTGACCAGGAAGGCCGCGACCAGCACCGCCGGGATGCCGCCGATGGCGAGGCCCATGACGATCCTGCAGGTCGATCTGGCCGATCTTGATGTGGCGGATGCTCGCGCCCGCGCCGGTCAGCGCCGCGCCGCCGGCCATGATCGGGAAGCACAGCCTGCGGGTCCATCCCCATCAGGCTCAGCATCACCAGGGTCGGGGCATAATTGCCGACCCCGAAATTGAGCAGCACGCCGAACACGAAATTGGCGGCGATGGCGATGATCATCAGCGTCAGCGGCAGGCCGCTGGCGGTGCCGCCGCCCGGCATCAGGTGGAGGTTGGTCATCGCATAAGCGATCGCCGCGAGCACCAGCGCGACACCGACCACCGACTGGACGATCCACACCCGCGTCCGGTTGACCAGCGGCGCGCCGAGCAGCCCGCCCATCAGCAAGGCGATGACGCATCCGACCAGCAGCACCGGATCGACCCGCACGCCCAGCAGGACGAGGAAAATGATCCCCTCGGCCATGGACGGCGGCGTCAGTCCGACCAGCATGGTCTGCGGGATCAGCCGGTCGGGCACCAGCCGGCGGAACTTGAGCCAGGCGGTCGTCGGCGCGAACGAGCCGATCCCGAGCGTGTCGAAGAAATTGACGATCGCGCCGACCACCATCGCTTCCAGGCTGGGCACGGCCTGGCGCGCGATCGCCGAGCGGACGAGGATGAAGCCGAACAGCAGGGCCGCAAGGCAGACCGGAACCAGAAGCGCGATCAGCATGGCAGTCCCCTCCCCGCCACTGACGATCGCACCGGCTGTAGATGATCGCACACGCCCGGCGCTACATGACGCGCGGGCGATGCTTCCCCTCGACGATCAGCAACAGGCCGCGCGCGACTGGTTCGAGGCCCTGCGCGACCGGATCTGCGCCGCGTTCGAGGCGATCGAGCGCGAAGCCGGCATCGGACGCCGCCTTCGCCTTCACGCCATGGGACCGCGACCGACGCGACGCGGCGAGCCCGGCGGCGGCGGCGTTCGCGGCCACATGACCGGCAAGGTGTTCGAGAAAGTCGGGGTCAACGTCTCGACCGTCGGCGGCGCGTTCGCGCCCGAATTCGCCAAGTCCATCCCCGGCGCCGAGGACGACCCGCGCTTCTTCGCCACCGGCATCAGCCTCGTCGCGCACATGGCCAACCCGCACGTGCCCGCGGTGCACATGAACACGCGCTTCCTGACCACCACGCGGCGCTGGTTCGGCGGCGGCGCCGACCTCAACCCGGCGATCCCCTACGAGGAGGACACCGAGGCGTTCCACGCCCGCCTGCGCGCCGCCTGCGCCGCCCACGACCCGACCTTCTATCCGCGCTTTTCCAAATGGGCCGACGAATATTTCTGGCTGCCCCACCGCGGCGTCGCGCGCGGCGTCGGCGGCATCTTCTACGACCATCTCGAAGGCCATTTCGACGCCCATTTCGCCTTCACGCGCGATGTCGGCGAAGCGTTCCTCGACATCTTCCCCGCAGCTTGTGCGCAAGCGGATGGACACGCCGTTCGACGAGGCGGACATGGAGCGCCTGCTCGAATTCCGCGGCCGCTACGTCGAGTTCAACCTGCTCTACGACCGCGGCACATTGTTCGGCCTCAAGACCGGCGGCAACATCGACGCCATCCTGATGAGCCTGCCCCCGCTGGCGAGGTGGAAATGAGCTACGGGATTGACCTACGAACCTCTGCGAGACGGTGAACTCGCCGCGCGTCGTCACTTTCCTCGAGATGCGCGAGCGGCCGGCGGATCCCGGTCCCGCACGGCCCGCTTTCGCTCTGCGCGACATCGACGCGGCCCGACCTCGACGATTATCGCACGCCTGTTCCGCCTGGTCGGCGCGCCGTGGCTGTGGTTCTCGCGGCTGGTCATGGACGACGAGTCGCTCGCCGCGATCATCCACGATCCGGCGGTCGAACTGTTTGCCGTCGTCGACGAGAGCGGGGCGCGACGTCGGCATGCTCGAGCTCGACTATCGCCAGCCGCGGCGAGTGCGAGCTCGCGTTCGTCGGGCTCATCCCGGAGCTGTCGGGCAAGGGCCACGGCCGCTGGCTCCTCGCCGAAGCGCTCCGCCGCGCCTGGCGCGACGGCGTCACCCGAGTCCACGTCCACACCTGCTCGCTCGATCATCCGGCCGCGCTGTCGGCCTACGTCCGCGCCGGTTTCACGCCGTACAAGCGCGCGATCGAGCGTTTCCCCGACCCGCGCGCTGCTGGGAATCCTGCCCGCGGACTGCGCCCCTCAGGTGCCGCTCTTGGCGCGTCCGGCCAAGCTGAACATAGATTCGCGCGATCATCGTCGCGACGATCACCACGACCGCGGTCTGCACCACCCCGACCATCAGCGCGACGAACAGCGCCGAAACGCGTGAGCGGCTTGGCCTCGCCGAACACGGCCTGGGCGAAGAGGCCGCCGACAATCTGCGCCGTCAGCAGGACGACGAGGGCGACCACGCCCGACCAGCGACAGGAAGCCCAGCAGCCGCCAATAATTGCCCCGCGCTCAGCTCCCAGCTGCGGCGGATGATATGCAGCGGGCCGCCGTCCTCGACCGTGGCCACCGGCAGGATCATCTGGAAGCGGAACCCGAGACCGCGAACACGACGAGGACGAAGATCAGGATCGATCCGGGCGATGGCCGGGTCGGGCGTTCCGCCGGCGAGCATGGCCTCGAGCTTGGCCGGGCCGGCGGTCGCGGCCAGGACGATCGACAGGACGAGCACCAGCGGGACCACGAACAGCAGGATCGCCGCGAACGCCGGAAGCAGGCGCTTGAGGCCGTGGGTGATCGCCTCGCGCGACGCTGGTCGCCGGACCCAGCGCGAGCCGCATCACCGCGATCTGGCCGACCAGCCCGGCGAGCGCGACGATCATGGCCAGCACCGGCATCCACGATGGCGGCGCCTCGCCCGACAGATTGGGCGGCGGGGCGCATCAACTCCGGCGATCGCCTGCGGCAGCAGCACAGCGGCCAGGGCGACGGCGCCGATCAGCCGGCCGTCGCGGGCAAGGACGTCGCCTGGTCTCGTCCCATGCCTTCGAAATCGACAATGTGGTCATCGGGGTCCCCTTTTGCTTGCGCCAGCCTTATGCGTATCTCGGGGCGAGCATGGAAGTCCCTGGCGACATCGAATGGCGCGTGAGCGAAGCGCCCGTGCCTTATGCCGTCGCGCTCGCCGAGATGGAGCAGCGCGCCGCCGCGATCCGCGCGGGAGCAGCGCGCGAGCTCGTCTGGCTGCTCGAGCACCCGCCCTTGTTCACCGCGGGCACCAGCGCCGACCCGGCCGAGCTCATCAACCCGCTCGGCCTGCCGGTGTTCGATGCCGGCCGCGGCGGCCGCTACACCTACCACGGCCCGGGCCAGCGCGTCGGCTATGTGATGCTCGACCTTGAAAAGCGCGGGAAAGACATCCGCCGCTTCGTCCATTCGCTCGAACAGTGGATGATCGACTCTCTGGCTCAGCTCGGCGTTAACGCGCACCGCGCCGAGGGGCGCATCGGCATCTGGGTCGGCGACGGCGCCAGCGAGGCGAAAATCGGCGCTCTGGGGTCCGCGTGAAGCGCTGGGTGACCCTGCACGGATTCGCGCTGAACGTCGCTCCCGAGCTCGATCATTTCGGCGGCATCATCCCGTGCGGGATCGCCGATTTTGGCGTCACCAGCCTCGCCGAATTCGGGAAACAAATGCCCCTGGAGCGGGTTGATTACGCACTGAGGAGCAACTTCCAGCGTTTTCTCAACGGCTTGGTTGAGCCGTGCAAAGTCTCTTGATGGAACCTTGCGCTTCAGACTATTGTCCGCGCGATTTGCGGAGCGGGCGACCGTTGCAGATCGCAATAATTAGGGAGTCTTGAATGCGTGCTCTTATCCTGGTCGCTGGTGCGGCCCTGGCGGTTTCTGCTTGCAGCAGCAACGAAAGTGCCAACAACACGATGAACGTCGACGAGAATGTCACGACCGACATGACATGCGGCGCCTGACATGAACGCGACGACTGACATGAATGCCACCGACGCGAACATGACCATGAACCTGCGGACATGAACGCGACGACGACGACGAACACGACGACGACGTCGACCAACAACGCAATGTAATGAAGCGCCTCCCAAGTGGAGGCGTTGGCATTTTAAGGGGCTGCCGGTTACTTGCCGGCAGCCTCTTTTTTGGCCCCTGACGGGCGGGAGAATTGAATGCGCGCTGTCATCCTAATCGCCGCCGCGGCGCTCGGCCTCGCCGCCTGCGGCAAGACCGACCAGGCCGGGAACACGACCAACGTCGACGAGACCCTGACCGCCGAGCAACACCGCCTCGAACGACGTCACCGCGATCGACGCGGTCACCGGCGAAGATGCGAACATGGCCGCCGACCTCAACTTCATCAACGAAGGCGACATCAACGCGGGCGCACCTTCCAACAGCGGCTCGTCGGCTCGAGCGTCGCTCGCCACCCGCAAGGCCTTCGAGCGAAGCGGCGCCTGCGGCGACGCCTGCCACAAATTCAACAACGGCCGCAGCCAACACGGCGACTCAGTGAATCGCTAGGGCAGCCCGACGACCTTGTGCGCCTGCAGCGACAGGCGCCATTTGGGACGCTCCATCGCCAGCGCAATCGCGGCATCGACGGCCGCCTCGCGCTGCTCGCAGTCCTTGGGCTGGACGAGGAAGTGATCGAAGTCCCAATCCTCGAGCTGCGGCCGGATCGATTCCGTCCTGCGGCCACACCAATTTCAGCTCGTCGCCCGAGCGCTGGACGACGTCGGTCCCCGCCTTGGGACTGACGGTGAGCCAGTCGATCCCTTCAGCGGCGGCCAAGGTCCCGTTGGTCTCGACGGCGATTTTGAAACCCTCGCCGTGAAGCGCATCGATCAGCGCCGGGTCGAGCTGCAGCATCGGCTCGCCGCCGGTGACCACGACCAGCCGCCGCTCCCGGTCCGGGCCCCACAGGCGCGCGACGTTCGCCGCGAGCGCGCCAGCCTCGGAGAACTTGCCGCCACCCTCCCCGTCGGTGCCGACGAAATCGGTGTCGCAGAAATTGCATTGCGCGGCGGCGCGGTCCTGCTCGCGCCCCGACCACAGATTGCAACCGGCAAAGCGCAGGAACACCGCACGGCTGCCCGCCTGGGCGCCCTCGCCCTGCAGCGTCAGAAACGCCTCTTTGACCGCGTAGGTCATGCGTATTCCGTCGGATCCTGGAGCCCGGCTTCGGCAAAGCCCTTGGCCCGCAGCCGGCACGCATCGCACTGCCCGCAGTGGCGGCCGTCGGGCATTGGGTCGTAGCAGCTGTGGCTAAGGCCCGCATCGAGCCCGAGCCGCTGCGCCTCGCGGGCGATCTCGGCCTTGGTCAAATGCAGCAGCGGCGCATGGATGTGAAAGCGGTCGCCCTCGACCCCGGCCTTGGTCGCCAGGTTCGCCAGCGCTTCGAACTCGGCGATGAACTCGGGCCGGCAGTCGGGATAGCCCGAATAATCGAGCGCGTTGACGCCGATGAAAATGTCGCGCGCGCCGCTCGCCTCGGCGAGGCCGAGAGCGAGGCTCAGGAAGATCGTGTTGCGCGCCGGCACGTAAGTGACCGGAATGCCCGTCGCCCACGCCCTCCTTGGGGACGGCGATGTCGGCGGTCAGCGCCGACCCGCCGAACGCGGTGAGATCGAGCGGCAGGACGATGTGCCGGTCGGCCAGCCCCGCCGCGATCGCGCGCGCCGAATCGAGCTCGATCCGGTGCCGCTGGCCGTAATCGACGGTCAATGCGATCACCGAAAAACCCGCCTCGCGCGCGAGGCCGGCGCAGACCATCGAATCGAGCCCGCCCGAGAGAAGCACGACCGCCTCGCGGGTCACAGCTTCAGCCCCAGCTTCGGCGCGGCCCAGAACATCACGGCATAGAGCGCCAGCGTTCCCACCACGCACAGCGCCATGCTCGCCCAGAATCCGACGCCCGACCGCAACAGCAGCGGAAGAACGATGAACAGCGGGATGGACGGAACGATGAACCAGATGATGCTGACCGAGAGGTCGGCGACTCGCCCAACATCGCCGGAATCGCGCCACAGCCAGACCATCGCCAGCAGCGAAGTCAGCGGCAGCGACGCGACCAGCCCTCCCCAGCCGGGATAACGCCGCGCGATCTCCGAAACCGCGGCGACGATCACGCCCGACAAGGCGGCCTTGATGACGAGGTAAAGCACGGCGGCGATCTAGTCGCGCGCCGCCGACAAAAGAAGGGCCGCCGGTCTTGCAACTGGCGGCCCAGGTATCGGACAACAGCCCGATTGGGAGGAAAGCGTGCCAAATCCGGCACGCAAGCCCTTTACGACTCAATGGTTAAACGGCGCCTTAATGGGCCGGGTTGCTCGCCTGGCCGCCGCCGCAGTCGCCGAGGCGATGCGCTTCGACTTTATAGCCGAACGGGAAATTGTCCGAGATCCCCTGGGTCTCGATGCTCAGCGAGCGCGGGGTGATCACGGTGACCTTGCTCCGTCCGAAGCCGCCCCCGCTGCAATTATATTCGATCACCGTCTGCGACTCGCCGTCGCTGATCACCGTCGGGCTGCATTTTTTCGCGCGATGCTCGACCTGGGCGAGCATCATCGAATCGGCGATACATTCGCGCAGCGGCTTGGTGTTCGGGATCCCGCTCACTTCCCACATGCCGCCGCTGACTGCCTCCAGCGCCTTCGGCCGGGCGGCGCCCGCGACCACCAACGCCGCGGCCGGAGCGGCGAGAATCAGCAGCTGTTTCCAGCGAGTCATGGCGGCCGTCTAGCACGGCCAGTAAAATCCTGGATAATTAAATAGGTCAGTTCAGCTCGGTCGGCTCGATCGCGAAGCTCGACGAGCAGAAGGCGCAATCGACCCGGATCAGGCCGTCGTCACCGACCATTGCTTCGCGCTCGTCGGCAGGGAATTTGGCGATCACCGATCGCACATAATCCGGGTCGCAGCGGCAGCCTTTGCTGAGCGGCACCGCGGGAAGCGTGCGGATCTCGTCCTCCTCGTGGAACAGGCGCCAGATGAGGTCGTCGAGCGGCAGGCCGGGATCGGTCAGTTCCGCCGCCTTCACCGATCCGGCGAGGACCGCGACATGCGGCCAGTCGGGATGGTCGAGACGCGTGTGAATCCGGTCCCTTCCCTCCTCGCCTTCGGGCAAATGCTGGAACAGCAGCCCGCCCGCGGACCAATGGCCGTCGCGCTTTTGGGCGGCCAGCCGGACGATGCTCGGGATTTGCTCGGACTGTGCGAAATAGCTCTGCGCCGCGTCCGCCAGGTTCTTGCCTTCGAGCGGGACGATGCCCTGGTAGCGCTCGTCGGCCTTGGGCTGGTCGAAGGTGATCGCCAGATAGCCGTCGCCGAACAATTCCTTGAGCGCCGGTTTCATCGACGCGTCGGCCAGCCGCTCGCGGTCGTAGCGGACATAACCGCGCAGCTCGCCCGCGCGGAAATCGCACACCATCAGGTCGACGATTCCGCCCTGCGTCTGCGCCTGCAGCGTCATCTGGCCCAGGCGGTCCTTGAGCAACGAGCCGAGCAGCGCGGTCAGCGTCAGCGCCTCGGCGAGCAGCTTCTCGATGAGCGGCGGATAGCCGTGATTGGCAAGCACCGCGTCGACCACCGGCCCAAGCCGCGCAATCCGCCCCCGCGCGTCGCGCGCCGGCAACGTAACGCCGATCGCGACGTCGGTACGAAGTTCGGTTTCGGACATGCGGGGAAAGATAGGAAGGGGTGTGGAACGGAACAACAGGCCATGCAGGTCTCAACTTTCGTTCGTCCTGAGCGAAGTCGAAGGGCGCTCATGAAGCGGCCGAGCAAGCCAGCTAATGCGGTCCCAATCGCCCGCAATCAACGCTTCCTTCTTCGCTCGCGTCCAACTCTTGATGCGGCGCTCAAACGCAAGCGATTCCTCGCGGGTCGGCACGGCTTCGCACCAGACAAGCTCGACTGGCCGCCTTCGCCTCGTCCAATCGCAGCCGATGCCTTGCTCGTGCTGCCACAGCCGGCCCTCGAGATTGTCCGAATGTCCCGCGTAATAGGAGCCGTCGCTACAGCGCAGAAGATAGACCCAAAAATGCATCAACGTACTGCTAACGCCCTTCGACTTCGCTCAGGACGAACGATGCTCCCGCTTGGCACTGGTTCAAGCCGCTTCCGCAGGCACCTCATAGTCCGCCGCCGCCGCCGACAATGCGTCGACGAACTCGCGGATATGCTCTTCCTCGATGACCAGCGGCGGCAGGACCCGCATCACGTTGTCGCCGGCCGCGACCGTCAGCAGCCCCCGCGTGCGGAGGTAATTCACGAACGCCCGGCTGTCGGTCTTCATCTTGACCCCGAGCATCAGGCCGACCCCGCGAACGCTTTCGAACAGATGGTCGTGGTTGGGGATCATCTGCTCGAGCGCCGAGCGCAGCCGCTCGCCCTTGGCCCGCACGTTGGCGAGGAATTCGTCGTCGGCGACAATGTCGAACACCGCCTGTCCGGCGGCCATCGCCAGCGGGTTGCCGCCATAAGTCGAACCGTGGGTGCCGATGACCATGCCGGCGGCCGCTTTCTCGGTCGCCAGGCACGCGCCCATCGGAAAACCTCCGCCAATGCCCTTGGCCGACGCCATGATGTCGGGCGTCACGTCATAATGCTGGTAGCCGTAGAGCCGGCCGGTCCGCGCAACCCCGCACTGGACCTCGTCGTACACGAGCATGAGGTCACGCTCGTCGCAGGCGGCGCGGAGCCCGGCGAGGAACTCGCGGCTCGCGGGGCGGATTCCGCCCTCGCCCTGGATCGGCTCGATCAGGAAGCCCGCGGTATTCTCGTCGATCGCGGCAAGCGCCGCGTCGAGATCGTCGAACGGCACGACCCTGAAGCCCGGGAGCAGCGGCGCGAAGCCGTCGATCATCTTGGGCTGGTCGGTCGCGCTGATCGTCGCCATCGTCCGCCCGTGGAACGCGTTCGAGAAAGTGATGAGGTCGTGCTTTTGCGGGTTGCCCTTGGCGTAATGGTAACGGCGCGCGGTCTTGATCGCGCATTCGACCGCCTCGACGCCCGAATTGGTGAAGAACACCGTGTCGGCGAAGGTCAGGTCGCATAGCCGCTGCGCGAACGCTTCGCCCTGCGGCGAGCCGTAGAGGTTGGAGACGTGCATCAGCCGCGCCGCCTGGTCCTGAATCGCTTTGGTCAGATGCGGATGCCCGTGGCCGAGGATGTTGACCGCGATGCCAGCCGCGAAATCGAGGTATTTCTCGCCGCCTTCGCCGTACAGATAGACCCCCTCGCCTCGCACCGGGCGAACCGGTGAGCGCGGATAGACGGGCATGAGCGGCGTGATGGCCATGGACGGCGGCTCCTCTAGCGGAATGATATGTGGAACGGCCCCCGGGCCGCTGACGCGCCTATAGCCAGCGCCCCCGAAAAGAAAAGGGCGCCCCCTTTTGAGGAGCGCCCTTCCTACAGGTCCGAATGTGCGGACTAACTTAGTCGTGGCGGGTGCCGCGATCGTCTTCGTAACGGTCGTCGCGGCCGTCGCGGTCGCGGTCGTAGCCGTTCCCGCGGTTGCCCCAGCGATTGTCGTCGCGAACCTCGCGGCGGACGTGCTGCTCGAGCCGCGCGATGCGTACTTCGATGGTGCGCAGCTCCTCGAAATTCAGCCCGTTGCGGCTGCGGCTGTACAGGCGCCGCTCGAGATCGCGCGATTCCGAGCGCAGGCCGTTGACCTCGTCGCGCGACAGCAGACGCTGGGTCCGAAGCCGCTCGATCTGGCGCTGGATGTTGTCGATCCGCGCCTGGAGCGCACGGACCTGGCCGTAATTGTTGCGGCCATAGGCATTGCCGTAGGGGTTGCCATAGGGCTGGCCGGAATATTGCGCGGCGGCGGGCGTTGCGAACGCGAGAGCCGAACCGGCGGCGGCGAGAGAAAGAATAACCTTACGCATCGTGGCTCTCCTTGTGAGCGGTTGATGCGGCAGTTCTGCCCCGTTCCGGTTGAGGCGGGTCTGAACGCACCCGTTATCATTCGTTCAACTTGCTTAACACGGCTCGCCGTCCTTCGCGGCCACGGCTAATGGGCAATTCAGGCTAATCCTGATTTCTCAAAGGAGCTGCGGCGAATGCGCATTTCGGTCATTGGCCTCGGCCGCATGGGAGCGAACATCTCGCGCCGCCTGATGGCTGGCGGGCATGAGGTCGTCGGCTTCGACCGCGACCCCGACAGCGTCAGCCGGCTTGTCGCCGACGGCGCGATCGGCGCGGCGTCGCTCGAGGAAGCGGCGTCGCACCTCGCTTCGCCGCGGATTTTCTGGGTGATGCTGCCGGCGGGCGCACCGACCGAGGACACGATCGCCGCCTTGCGCTCGATCGCCCAGCTGAGCGACGTGGTGATCGACGGCGGCAACAGCTTCTTCAAGGACGACGTCCGGCGCGCGCGTGAATGCCGCGAGCGCGGCGTCCATTATGTCGACGTCGGCACGTCCGGCGGCGTGTGGGGCCTCGAGCGCGGCTATTGCCTGATGATCGGCGGCGACGACGAGGTCGTGCGAATGCTCGATCCGATCTTCGCGACGCTCGCGCCCGGCCTCGGGACGCTGGAGCGCACGCCGGGCCGCGACGGGCTCGATGACCGGGCCGAGCGCGGCTACATCCATGCCGGTCCCGCCGGCGCGGGGCACTTCGTCAAAATGGTTCACAACGGGATCGAATATGGGCTGATGCAGGCCTACGCCGAGGGCTTCGACATCCTCAAAGGGCGCGCGTCCGACAAGCTTCCCGAAGACGAGCGCTTCGCGGTCGACCTCCCGAATGTCGCCGAGGTGTGGCGCCGCGGATCGGTGATCTCCTCCTGGCTGCTCGACCTGTGCGCGCTCGAGCTCGCGGGCGACCACGACCTCGACCAGTTCTCGGGCCGCGTCGCCGACAGCGGCGAAGGGCGATGGACCGTCGACGCCGCGATGGAAGAAGCGGTGCCCGCGACCGTCCTCACCGCCGCGCTGTTCGCCCGCTACCGAAGCCGCACCGAGCAGAGCTTCGCCGACAAGCTCCTGTCCGCCATGCGGTTCGGTTTCGGCGGCCATGTCGAAATGCCGCAGTGAAAGCGCACCGAGTGGAAAACGGACATTTGCGCGACACCTCGGTTGCGCACAGGCTTACAACATGAAAGCCCTGCTTGCCGCCGTAGTCCTCTTTCTGGGAGCGACTGCGTGTGGAAGGGGCGAGCGACCCTTCCGCATGGTTCAGTTTTGTTTGGCAAACCCGGAGGATATTGAAGCGATGAAAGCCGTCCTTCGGGGCGTTGCTTCCGCAAACAAGCTTCCGTTCTACGACCGCAGCAGAGAGACAGAAGCCGAGGCAGAATCTCTCGCGGAGGGGCAGGCCAACAGGTCCGTAGCGCATCCGGCCGTGAACGCTGGGGCAATAGGCCTTGACGGGATCGGCTTCGGCGCGGCCAATTTCGACGAAGCTCCATTGCAGATTGTTATCGGCTTCTCGAACGGCCACGACCCAACCGCCGCTCACAAGTTATCAGACGCTGTGGTGGAGGCGCTTTCGCAGCGGTGGCGCATCCATGAGGTGCCGCACGTCGACACGACCGGCGCTTCCCCATTGAAGGATTGCGACAGCTAACTGCGGAATTGCCGAAGCGGGTGGAAAGCGGACATTTGATCAGCCCGCGTGATCCTCGCGAAATTTCAGTTCTTGATCTTCCACCCGCTCTTGAGGAGCGCGTAGCACAACGCCCACAGCGCGATGTTGATCACCAGCAACGCAATCCCGCCGACCAGCAGCGGCGAATCGCTGACCCCGAGGAAGCCCGCGCGGAAGCCCGAGATCACGTAGAAGAAGGGGTTGGCGTGGCTCACCGTCTGGAACGCCGGCGCGAGCTGGTGGACCGAATAGAAAGTGCCCGAAAGCAGCGACAAGGGCGTAACGACGAAGTTGGTCACCGCCGCCGCATGGTCGAACTTTTCCGCCCAGATCGAGGTCAGCAGGCCGAGGAACGCGAGCATCAGCGAGCCCATCAGCCCGAACCATAGCACCAGCTCGGGGCGGCGCGACATCGACCGAGACGCCGGGCCACAGCAGCATCGCCAGCCACACCGCAAACCCGACCAGCACCGCGCGCGTGACCGACGCTCCGACCAGCCCCACGATCAGCTCGCCGGTCGACAGGGGCGGCATCAGATAATCGACGATCGTTGCCCTGGATCTTGCCGACCAGCAGCGAGAAGCTCGAATTGGCGAAGGAATTCTGGATCATCGCCATGACGATCAGGCCCGGCGCGAGGAAATCGGCGAACGGAACCCCCATGATGGTCCGCCCGCTCCGGCCCAGAGCGACGGTGAAAATGGCGAGATACAGGAGGGTGGTGATGGCGGGCGCCCACACGGTCTGCGTCTGGACCTTGAAGAACCGCCGCACCTCCTTGATATAGAGGGTCGCAAGGCCTCCCCAATTGACGCCCTTCAGCACCGGGTCGCCCGGCGCGTGGCGCATCGACAGCGCACTCTGGACGTTATTGGAGCGGTCGTTCACTAGGTAAGGCGCCTATCGGCTGAGGCCGGGGCCCGCAAGCGGCGGCGTGCCGAACGGATTTGGAGCAATGGTTAGTATGTCCTGGACCGACGATCGCATCGAGCGACTGAAAAAGATGTGGCACGACGGCGCGACCGCCAGCCAGATCGCCGACGAGCTCGGCGGAGTCAGCCGCAACGCGGTGATCGGCAAGGCCCACCGCCTCGGGCTCGAGCAGCGCCCCTCGCCGGTCAAGCCGGGCGAGGAGAAGGAGCGCAAGCCCGCGCCCGCCGCGGCTCCGGCGGCGGCCAAGCCGCGCGCCGATGCGCCCGCGGCCCGCGCCGGCGGCCCGGCCCCGCGCCTGGTCCCGCTCGCGCCCGGCGCGACCCCGCGTCCCGGGCACCGAGATGCAATATCGCTCGATCGGCCCCGGCGGCTTCGTCCGCCAGGGTCCGGGCGACCAGCAGGCGCCGATCCCGCCCGCGCCGCCGCGCCGGCTGGTCCCGGCCAAGCCGAGCCCCGAGGTCGCCGACAAGACCTCGCTGCTCGATCTCAACGACCGCATCTGCAAATGGCCGATGGGCCATCCGGGCGAGCCCGATTTCCATTTCTGCGGCGAGCAGGCCAACCCCGGCTTCCCTTATTGCGTCGCGCATTGCGGGGTCGCCTATCAGGCGCAGCTCCCGCGCCGCGACCGCCGCCCGCCCCCGCCGCTTCCGTTCGGCGGGCCGAGGGTCCGCTGACAGCTCCTCCCCCTCGCGGGGGAGGATAGCGGAGCTTGGCGGCTCCGCCGCTTAGCGAAGCTTGGAGAGGGGGCTGGATGCTTAGCCACCACGACCTCGACCGCATCGTCTTCGGCTGCGGCAATTTCGGCGGCATCGGCTCCTCGCCGAAGCTACGCAATGCCGGCGACAGCGAAGATCAGGCCCTGCGGTTGCTCGATCATGCGCGGCGCCTCGGCCTTCGCCGGTTCGACACCGCCAACACCTATGGCGGCGGAGCGAGCGAGATCATCCTCGGCAAATGGCTGCGGTCTCAGGACGCTGCCTTCGTCGAGGACGCGCAGATCGCGACCAAGGTCGGCAATCCGAACGGCTGCCCGCCCGGCGAAACGCCGCTCAGCCGAACCCAGATCGCCTCGCACCTCGATCAGTCGCTGCGCCGCCTGGGGATCGACCGGATCGACCTCTATTACATCCACGAGTTCGACCACGTCACTCCGCTCGAAGAAACGCTCGAGGCGATGACGCGGGCCGTCGAGGCAGGCAAGATCGACCGCTTCGGCGTCTCCAACGCGTCGCTGTCCGACGTGAAGGCGGTGCGGAGCCTCGCCGGTAGCCGCCTCGCCGCGAGCTTCGAATATGTCCAGAACGAGTATAATCTGCTCGCCACCGCCGACTGCCGACGCGCTGATCCCTTACTGCGCCGGGCGTGGCCTTCGCTACACGGCGTTCAGCCCGCTCGCCGGCGGCTTCCTCACCGGCAAATACCGTCCCGGCGAGCAGCCCCCGCCCAACAGCCGCTTTGCCCATGCGCCGGAGGTCTGCGCGCCTTATTCGAACGAATTATCCTTCGCCGCGATCGAGCGGCTGCGCCAAACGGCGCGAGGCGCGCGGGCAGACGATGGCGCAAGCCGCCTTGCGCTTCGTCCTCGACACGCCGGGGGTCGATGGCCTGATCATCGCCCCGCGCCGTCTCGAGCATTTCGCGACCATGGGTCTCGAGCCGCGATGACGGTTCGCGCATTCCGTCTCGCGAAAATAGCTGCGCGCGAGCCCGAGCCCGGCGAGCGATTTCAAGAGCTGTGGACAAGACAGGGCCGCGCCCTTGGCAGGCCGAGAATCCGCGCCCTATAGCTTAGACCAAATGGCCGATTTGTTCTCGTCTTCCTCCTCGTCCGCGCCAGACAGCTATGACGCGTCCTCGATCGAGGTGCTCGAGGGGCTCGAGCCGGTCCGGCGCCGGCCGGGCATGTACATCGGCGGGACCGACGCCCGCGCGCTCCACCATCTCGCCGCCGAGGTCATCGACAATGCGATGGACGAGGCGGTCGCCGGCCACGCCAGCCGCATCGAGGTCACGCTCGAGTACCGGGCAACCGTCTGACCGTCTTCGACAACGGCCGCGGCATCCCGGTCGAGGAGCACCCCAAATATCCCGGCAAGTCGGCGCTCGAAGTGATCATGACCACGCTCCACTCGGGCGGGAAGTTCGAGGGCATCGGCCTATTCGACCTCGGGCGGCCTCCACGGCGTCGGGGTCAGCGTCGTCAATGCCTTGTCGAGCGAGACCATCGTCGAGGTCGCGCGCGACAAGCTGCTCTACCGCCAGACCTTCTCCAAAGGCCTCCCCACCTCGGAGCTCGACGAAGTCGGCGCCGCTCCCAACAAGCCGCGGCACCACCGTCACCTTCACCCCCGACCCCGACATTTTCGGCGCCGACGCGGCTTTCTCGCCCGAGCGGCTGTACAAGCTCGCCCGCTCCAAGGCCTATCTGTTCGCGGGGATCGAGATTCGCTGGCGCTGCGATCCGTCGCTGACCTCGGCAGACGTGCCCGAGCAGGCCGTGTTCCAGTTCCCCGGCGGTCTTGCCGACCATCTCGCCGAGCAGCTCGGCGAGCGGCCCTGCGTCACCAACGTGCCCTTCACCGGCCGCCAGGATTTCCCCGACTCGCCAGGGTCGCGCCGAATGGGCGGTCGCCTGGCCGCTCTACAGCGACGGCAGCGAATCCTATTATTGCAACACCATCCCGACTCCCGACGGCGGCACCCACGAGGCGGGCCTGCGCGCCGCGCTGACCAAGGGCATCCGCGCCTTCGGCGAGCTCGTCGGCAACAAGCGCGCCAAGGACATCACCGCCGACGACGTCATGAGCGGCATCGAGCTGATGCTGAGCGTCTTCATCCGCAACCCCCATTTCCAGAGCCAGACCAAGGACCGCCTGACCAGCCTCGAGGCGGCGCGCTTCGTCGAGGCCGCGGTGCGCGACCATTTCGACCATTATCTCGCCGACAACATGGACCGCGGCCGCGCCCTCCTCGGCCACGTCGTCGAGCGGATGGAGGAGCGGCTCAAGCGCCGCGCCGAGCGCGAGGTCCAGCGCAAGACCGCGACCAGCGCGCGCAAGCTCCGCCTCCCCGGCAAGCTCACCGACTGCAGCAGCGACGACCCCGAGGGCACCGAATTGTTCATCGTCGAGGGCGACAGCGCCGGCGGCTCGGCCAAGCAGGCGCGCGACCGCAAGACCCAGGCGATCCTCCCCATCCGCGGCAAGATCCTCAACGTCGCCTCCGCCACCGCCGACAAGATCCGCGCCAACCAGGAAGTCGCCGACCTCCAGCTCGCTCTGGGCTGCGGCATCCGCGACAAGTTCGACGAGGGCGCGCTGCGCTATCGAGCGCATCATCATCATGACCGACGCCGACGTCGACGGCGCGCACATCGCGACCCTGCTGATGACCTTCTTCTTCCAGGAAATGCCCGAGCTCATCCGCCGCGGGCACCTGTTCCTCGCCCAGCCGCCGCTCTATCGCCTGACCTCGGGCGCCAAGACGCTCTACGCCCGCGACGACGCCCACCGCGCCGAATTGGAAGCCACCGAGTTCAAGGGCAAAAAGGTCGAGGTGTCGCGCTTCAAGGGCCTCGGCGAGATGAACCCCGGCCAGCTTCGCGAAACCACCATGAGCCCGGCGACGCGCTCGCTGATCGAGGTCACGCTCCCCGCGCAGAACGAGGACCGCCAGCCGGTCAAGGACCTCGTCGAGCGCCTCATGGGCCGCGACCCCGCGCCGCGCTTCGAGTTCATCCAGAACAGCGCCGCGGCGGTCGATGAAAGCTCGATAGACGTGTAGCCGGGGGCTGCACGGCTAGTGTGCTTGCAATTGACGCTTAGCGCGGCAAAATCGGGCGGCAGATCTCCATATCGGGCGCCGGCCACTCCGGGTTGGGCACGGGCCGAATGCCCAGGGTCGCGGCCTTCTTGATGAACCGGTCCGCATTGGTCGTGATCCGCCGCAGCCGCAGCCGCGCGCGGCTGATCAGCCCCTGCAGGCGCATCAAATCCTGGTGGTCGAGCCCGGTCGCCCCGTCGTAATCGCCGAGCGCGACCCACGCCGCGCGCTCGTCGAGGCGATGGACCTCGGCGTTCGCGAACTCGGTGTAGAGGCCGCCATAGGCCAGCTTCTCGTCAAGCGGCATGCGCGAGACCGTCTCGGGGTCGCGGCTGTCCCAGACCGTGGTCCGCACGACCAGCGAGGTCGGCATTGCGATCGGCCCCGTGAGCTTCAGCGGCCGCCCCGCGCGCCAGCCGTCGAGCCAGCGCTGAAGCTCGTCGAGCCGGGTTACCATGCACCGGTTCTGGTCCCTGCGGTAGGTGTAGGTTGCAAGGTCGTCGCTGATTTCGGCCCGCAGCGCCGTGCGGAAGTCGCGCATTTCGCTGCGCCAGTGGAGGCCGTCGACGAACTGCTGCGCGCCGAGCGCGATCAGCACGCCGAGCGTAACGATCCCCAGCTCCCACACCACCGCGCTCCACCCGTGCGGCGGCCTCAGCTTCATCAGCCTGAACATGAACCAGATCCCCCTCGGCGCAAGGGCACGCTCAGCCTTCCAACGGCTTGCATAGCGCGTGATCGTCGACGCGGATGGTCAGCTGGCTGGTGTCGGGCTTGATCCCGAGCTCGTCGAAGCGCGCGAAGAAATAGGGGTAATTGAGCGCGCGCCGGGCCACGAACGACCGCGCCTTCGCCAGGTAAAACCGGACCTGGCGGCGATTTTCCGGCTGGTCGGCGGTCACGAGCAGGCCGTTCAGCGTTTGGATGTTGGCGTTTTCCTCGTTGATGAACTGCCGCCAGTTGTCGATCCCGGCGTAAAGGCTCGAATAGGTCAGCAGCTCCTTGATCGGGAAATGGGCCGCCGCCGGGCTCGTCTTGGCGATGTCCCAGGCGCTGGAATGCATGTTCCACAGGAACACCCGGTACGGATTGCGGAGCGTCGCATCGCCCGGCGCGGTGGTCGCCCATTTGTCGAGCGCGTCGAGCCGCTGCAGAGTGCAGCGGTCCTGCGCCCGGATATGCTCCCACCGCGCCCGCGCGTCGGCCAGCTCGCCGCGAAGCGCCGCGCGAAGCTGCGCCACATCGTCGCGCTCATTGACCCCTTCGACCACTTGCTGCGCCCCGAGCGCGATGAGCACGCCGACGACGATGATCCCGACCTCGCCGGTAAACGCGCGCCAGCCGTGCATCGGCTTGGGAAGACGGAATTGCATGCGGCTGGCCCCCGGGGGCGGAAGCTAACACAAGGCGCCGGGCGCGCAACCGGAGTTGAGATGAATTCGGCGAAGCCGCGTTTAATGGCGGAAGAAGACGACCAGCCCGATCAGCAGGCCGAGCAGCAACAGGAAAAAGACGCGCCGCCAGGTCATGACCACGCTCTTACCGGTCACGGAACCTTTACCGCAATGGCGGCCACGGCGATGCGATTGACGCCTGACTAGCTCCTCCCCGGGACGGGGAGGGGGACCGTCCGCGCAGCGGATGGTGGAGGGGACCCGCCGCCGCGCTCCGCTCCGTCATCCCGGACTTGATCGGGGATCGGCGTCGGGCTTGCTACGGCAATGGATGGCGTCGTGGGTCAGCACCACCTCCTCCTGACGTCCAAAGACATCAAAGTTCATTGCGCGGTGTACCTAGTCGCACGCCTCGGTGCTCAGGATTGTCTGCCATAAATCTTTTGGCGAGGTGGAAGTCACCATCTGGACAGACCACAAATTCCCGCGCGTATTGCATTTGGAGCGCATTACTGAAATCCATGTTTGTGGGCTCAAGCGGCATGGGCCTGCCCGCTTCAAAGGTAGCAACCAGTTCATAAAGCGGCGCGGCGGCTCCATCGAATTTCTCAAGTTGCTGGCGCATTCCGTCCGGCGACATGCGGCCCACCATGACCTGGTTCAAGAGTGAGGCTGCGATATCGTGCCTATTTCCAGAGCCGCTACGGCGCACCAACTGCATGATGCTCGAGCGTGGCTTGCTCGTCCGGCGTTTTCTCCAGCGTCCGCCGCTCAAGGATGCACTGGTATGTCGGAACCAACCAGTTCTCGATGCGCCCCATCGCTTCTTCGAAGCTGGCGATATAGTCCTCGCCAATTGCAAACTCGTGGAAGCGTCTCTCCGCCATGATGCCATTGATCGATGGCGTGAACATGCGGCCAGATCGCTTACTGAAAACATTCACCTGTTCTTTCGCAGGATCGCGAAGAAAATTTCTGAGTATGAACTTCGGAACGTAGTGCTGATTCTCAGCTGCTTTGGATTTCGACGCTTGCCTAGCTTTGGTCATCGCGTCGAAACTCGCAAACCCGCCGCCAAAGACAAGAGTTTTTTACTTTCCTACATCCCATCATTTATGTTCCTATATGGTTCATGGAACACGACTCATACGAACCGAACGCCGCCCCACCCTCAACCCTCCCGACCCCGACCCCAACGCCACGCCACGACGGATGGTCGGGCGACAAGATGGCGAAGTTCTGCGAGGTGCTCGCCGACACCGCGGTGGTCGCCGAGGCCTGCGACCAGGCCGGGATGGGCATTTCGGGCGCCTACGCCCTGCGCCGCCGCAATCCCTTCTTCGCCGCCGCGTGGGATGCGTCGCTGACCATCGCTCGCGAACGGCTCGCCGACACCCTCCTCGCCCGCTCGATGGAGGGCAATGTCGAGCAGATCTGGCGCGACGGCGAGCTGGTCGGCGAGCGCCACGTGATCGACAACCGCCTCGGCCTCGCCATCCTCAAGCGCCTCGACCGCCTCGCCGAGACCGGCCTGACCGTCAGCAACCGCGGCGAGCGCCTCCTGACGCCCGTTCGTGCTGAGCGAAGTCGAAGCGCGCCGGCACTTCGCACCCAGCCCTTCGACTGGGAGATGATGGTCGATGCGCTGCGCACCGCCGACTCCGACGCGATTTCCGCCGCGCTCGCGCAGATCAAAGGTTACGAAGTGGAAGAAGTGGAAGACCCCCCGGTTACGCTCAGTCAGGAAGACGAGCGGGACGAAGACATCGACCTTACCGACCGCTGCTGGAAGGACGAGGTCGACAATGTCTGGCTGACCGATTTCCCGCCGCCCGCGGGCTTCGCCGGCTACGAGAGCTGGCCCTGGGACGAGGATGACGACGACGCCGAACGCTACGAGCGCGAATGCACGCCCGAGGAAGCCGCGCTGCTCGACGCCAATAGCGCTACGGACGAGGACGACGACCGCGCCGAGGACGAGGCCCTGCGCGATGCGCTGTTCGCCCAATTGAAGCATGTCCTGAGCGAAGTCGAAGGGCATGTCCTGAGCGAAGTCGAAGGGCCTGTCCTGAGCGAAGTCGAAGGAGGCGAGCCGGACCAACACTCCCTCGGTGGGGAAGGCTAGGTCGTGACTCCCGAGCCCTGCTCGATGTCCCCCGTCTTCGAGCCCTCAAGCGAGAACCCGGGCGCCGGCTCGGCCGGACGCGCCGCGGGCAGCTTCACCGTGATCGCGCTTTGCGCGGCAGCATCGCGGCCGGCATCGCAGCCGCCGAGCGCCAGCGCGACCAGCCACATTTTCAAGGCAGGATTGGTCACTCTTCGCTGTGCGGTTCGCTCGAATCCGTGGCCGCTTCCGGCTCTTGGACCACTTCGGGCTCCTCGGCCGCTTCCGCCTCGCCGAGCGGGTCGGGCGCGGCGTCGGTGAAATCGGACGACGTCCCTGCCCTAAGCCGGGCCGCGATGGCATTCAGGCGCGCCGCGGCGGCCCGATCCTCGTCGGTAGGTTCCGGCAGTTTTGTCCCAAACATCTTCATGAGCGGTGCTCCCCTACAAGCTACCGGCCCACGCCACCTTCGATCATCCCCGCCAAATGTTGACGAAATGCAAACAGGCCAAGCGCCCGAGGGCAGCGCGAGGATCGCGAAGCGATCGTCGAGCAGCACGAGAGAGCGCGCAGTGCCCGGCAGCGGGCGCTAGTGCGCCGGCTGCCGGCTCGCCTCGAATACCGCCAGCTGCGCGCCGAAAGCCCGCTCGAACGCCGGACGCGCTTCGCCCCGGGCGACATAAGCGGAAAGGTTCGCAAACTCCTGCACGATCGCCGATCCCGCGGGCCGGCGCAGCACGTTGATCATGAGCAAGTCGCCGGCGCTGAACCCGCCGTCGAGCCAATCGGCATCGCCGAGTCGTCCGGAAAGGAGCTTCAGGCGCCCGCGGATGCGATCCTCGATCATCGGCAGCCGCTCTTGCGTCCAGGGCTTGTCACGTTCCAGCAGCTTGGCGACCTCGCCCTCGACGATCACCGGCTCGACCGTGCTCTTGGCCGCGAACATCCACGCGATCGCGCGCGCCCGGGCGTTCGGCTCTTCGGGCAGCAGCCCCGGATGACGCTCGGCGATGTGGAGGATGATCGCGGCGGACTCGAACAGCGCCAAATCGCCGTCTTCATAGGTCGGGATCTGCCCGAACGGCTGCAGCGCCAGATGCGCCGGCTCCTTCATCGCTGCGAACGACACCAGCCGAACGTCGTATGGCTGGCCGACTTCCTCGAGTGCCCAGCGAACGGGAAAATCGCGGGCAAGGCCGCGGCCGCCGTCGGGCGAGCTTTCAAAGGCGGTGATGGTCGGGGTCATTGCGGCGGCTCCGGCTGGCGATTCGGCCCGCCTCTAGCCTGGGTCGGAACGGCTGGCGAGCAGGCGCGCGCCGGACCCTACGACCCTCCGCTCGGATAGGTCACCGGATGCTCGTCGAGAGCCTTGTGAAGGGTGATCGGGCCCTTGGCGATCGCCTGCCAGTGCGCGCCGTCGAGGTCGTCGAGCATCCACGCGCCGACGAGGCCGCTCAGCAGCCAGAAGAACACAACTACGCCGATCAGCAGCTTCATCGGGGCCCTCGCTCCGCCGTCCACGAAAATCACGGTTCGGCCCTCGAATCAAAAGCGTCAAGCAGCCTTTGTCCTCGCACGCAGCTGGACTAAGGTTGCGCCAACGGCGCGTTTGCGGGGGCAAAGGGGGGCGCGAGCATGACCTTTCTGCACATCCTGAAGTCGCTCGACGAGCTGCTCTACGAGGTCACCTTGTGGCTCCTCTTCTATCCCCGGACGCTGTGGCGCTCCTTCCGCCATCCGCTGCGGACAATGCGTTATGCGCTGGATGAGCTGGACAAGGACGAGGACTCGCAATTCCTCGAAACCCTGCGCCCGCCGATCTTCCTGCTGCTGACGGTGATCATCGCGCATGTCGTCGAGCTGGCGATGGTCGGCGACAGCAAGGTCATCGCCAGCCATTCCGGCGCCGCCGACCTCATCGACGACGACCGCGGCCTGGTGATCCTGCGCATCGTCGCCTTCGCCCTCTTTCCGGTGGTGATGGCGGCGGTCGAGGCGCTGGTCGCTCGCCAGCCCATCAATCGCGACACGCTGCGTGCGCCATTCAGTGCGCAATGCTTCCTTGCCGCGCCGTTCGTCCTGGTCCTCAACTTCGCCGCAATCGTGCTTCGTTACCCGCAATGGGCCGACATAATTGCCATCCTCTCCACCGCATTGGCGAGCATCGCCTATGTGTGGGCGGAGACGCTGTGGATGAAGCGCTCCACCGACGCCGGGTGGAGACGCGCGCTGTCCGGCGCACTCGCCGGCTTTCTCGTCTGCGCGATCGCGCTCGCGCTGATGGGCTGGCTTCTGGGCGGGGCGTGAGCTTGAACGGCGCTGCGCCGGATCGCCCAATCTCGCGCACCTCGCTGGCGATCGCGGCTTTCTCGACCATCGTCGAATGGTACGACTTCACGCTCTACCTCTATTTCGCGACGGTCCTTTCGCGGGTGTTCTTCGGCGGCGGCGCGGCTTCGCTGCTGACCGACGCTCGGCGGCTTCGCCATCGCCTATCTGATGCGGCCGCTGGGCGCGGTGTTCTTCGGCCATATCGGCGACCGCCAGGGCCGCCGGCACATGATGCTGCTGTCGGTCGCGCTGATGACCGCGGCGATGCTCGCGACCGCCTTGCTTCCGACCTATTCGCAGGTCGGAATCGCGGCCGGCAGCGCTGCTGTTCCTGCTGCGCTGCGTGATGGGTTTCTCGGTCGGCGGCGAATATACCGGCGTGGTCGCCTATCTGCTCGAAGGCGCGCCGCCCCACCGCCGCGGGCTGATCGCCTCGATCGGCCTCGGCAGCGAGCGAAGTCGGCGCTTTGCTCGCGGTCGGCGTCTCGGCCCTGACGGTCGCCTCGATGAGCGAGGCCGACCTTGCCAGCTGGGGCTGGCGAATCCCCTTCCTGTTCGGCGCGGCGCTCGCGGGAAGCGTGTGGATCGCCCGCTCGACGATGGAGGAATCGCCCGAATTCCACCGCCAGCGGGCAGCAGGGCACCGTACCGCGACAGCCCGCTCCGCCACAGCCTCGCCAATCACCAAGGCGCAATCGCCCGTGCCTTCGCCATCTCGGCGCTGGGCTCGATCACTTATTATGTCGGGATCACCTACGTCCCCGCCTTCCTGACCTCGGCCGGGAAGCTGAGCGAGAGCGCGTCGCTGTGGCTGTCGACCGCCGCCGCGGTGGTCGTGATCCTGGTCACGCCGCTCATCGGCGCTCTGTCCGACCGCATCGGCCGCAAGCCGGTGCTGGTCCTGCTCAGCCTCGGCAACGCCGTCCTTCCGGCCACCATGTTCGCGCTGATGGCCAGCGGCTCGCACGGCCAGGCGCTTGCTCGGCGCCCTGGTCCTCGCCGCGCTCGCCGGCGGAGTCAGCGCGGTCGGCGCGGTCGCGACCGCCGAGCAATTCCCCGGCGAAGGCCGGGTCACCGGCCTTGCGCTCGGCGCGACCATGGCGACCGCGATCTTCGGCGGCCTGACCCCGTGGCTCGCGCAACTGCTGATCGAGCGCACCGGCTGGCCGCTGGCGCCCGGAGCGATGATCGCGCTGGTCGCTCTGTGCGTGCTGCCGGTGTTCCTGACGATGCGCGAGACCGCGCCCGCGCCGAGCCGCCCCGCAGGCAAGCCCGCCTGAACTTCCCTGTCCGCCGCCGCGGTCTATCCTGACCCTTTCGACAGGAGTGAATGCGAAATGTCTTGGGTGATTGGGCGGACCGAAGCCTTGGCCGATCCCGACAAGGCGCGGCGCAAGGCGCTCGAGAAATTGCGCGGGCTGACCGAGGTCGACGATCCCGAGAGCCTGGTCGTCCCGATCCTCATCGACGCCTTGCTGATGGTCGAATCCTACCGCGGCGCGCGCCACCAGATCACCTTCCTGCCCGAGCTGACGCGAAGCATCGACCTGCTCCTGCGCGAGCTAACCATCATCGAGAAGAGCAAGGAATGGGCGGAATCGTGCGAGACTCCTACCGCGCGCCCCACCCCGTCAGCATCGTCTTGATCGTCCGGAAGAGGATCAGGAGGTCGAGCCAGGGCGAGAAATATTTGATGTAGTAGAAGTCGTACTGGAGCTTGCGGTGGACCTCCTCGACCTCGGCGACATGGCCCTGGTTGACCTGCGCCCAGCCCGAAATCCCCGGCTTCACCACGTGGCGATAGCGGTAGAAGGGCATCTCGCTGGTGTACCAGACCGACAGCACCTCGGCCTCGGGCCGCGGGCCGATCCAGCTCATCTGCCACTTCAGGATGTTGATGATCTGCGGCAGCTCGTCGAGCCGGAGGTTGCGCAGCACCCGCCCGACCCGGGTGATGCGCTCGTCGTCGTCGCTGGTCATCGCCGCCCGTCGCTCGTCCTCGACATCGACCGGGCGCATGGTCCGGAACTTGTAGACGGTGATCAGCTTGCCGGCGTGGCCGACGCGCTTCTGGCGGAACAGCACCGGTCCCTTGCTGTCGATGCGGATCGCGACCGCGATCGCACGCCATCACCGGCAGCGCGAGCGGCAGCACCAGCAGCGCGAACAGGAAATCGACCAGCGCCTTCAAATAGAAATAGCCGCGCGCCGGAAGCAGCGAGCCGAAGCTGTTCTCCGACAGATGCTCGAGCTCGACCCGGCCGGTCAGCGATTCCGACAGCTGCTTGACCTGGTAGACGATCCGGCCGGCGAGCGCGGCGTCGGCGAGGAACGCTTCCCATTCGTCGGGCAGGTCGGCGGCGAAATCGGCGACGATCGCGTGGCAGCCGCGCGCATCGTGAAGCCGCGGGCGCGACAGCGGCAACCAGTCGACGCTCGTCGATTTCGCGTCAGCTGGCCGACCGCGCCGAACGGCACCACCGCGATCCGCCGCCGGATGTTCCGCTCGGCATAGACATAGAGCAGGTAGAGCCAGACGACGTGGAGCAGGAAGCCCGGCGAGCAGCCCGATGCGGTCGTAGGGAAAGCGGGTGAGGACGAAATCAGACGACGACGAGGCCGTGGCCGGTCAGCGCCGCCGGGAAGATCACATAGCTTCGGCGGATGCCGGGATAGGTCTCGATCGACAGCCGCATCCAGAAGGCGATGCACGATCGCGATCAGATTGCCGATCAGCGTATTCAGTGATCGCCGGTTCGAACATCTCGCCCGGGAGCAGCGGGCCGCGCGCGACCCACGGCACCAGCCCGGCGAGCACCAGCGCGCCGGCGAACTGGAAGCGCTTGCGGGTCAGCAGCGAGACCTGCGCTCGCGGGGCGCAGGCGATCGTGCTTCACAGCGTCCACCGGTCGATCGCCGGATCGAGCGTCCGGTCGCGCCACATGCCCTTGAAGTCGGCGAGCGTGCCGCCGGGCGCGACCAGCGCTTCGATCCGCGCGTCGGGCAGCTCGCGATAATCGCGGTGCGCGACGGCGCCGACGACCAGGTCGTATTGCGCCCGTCGAGCGTCCGCGACCGTCAAGGCCGTGCTCGCGCTCGACCTCCGCCGGGTCGGCGCAGCGGGTCGGCGACCGTCGACCTCATGGCCCAGCCACTGCAGCCGCCGGACCAGGTCGAAGCTGCGGCTGTTGCGCAGGTCGGGCACATTCTCCTTGAAGGTCAGGCCGAGCACCAGCGCAGTTGCCGGCCTTGCGCCGCCGCTCGTGGAGCGCGTCGGCGATCCACGCGCCCATGCCGTCGTTGGTCTCGCGGCCGGCGAGGATCACCTGCGGGTGGTGGCCGAGCTGCTCGGCGAGATGGCTGAGATAATAGGGATCGACGCCGATGCAGTGGCCGCCGACCAGGCCGGGCTCGAAGGCGAGGAAATTCCACTTGGTCCGCGCCGCGTCGAGCACGTCCCACACCGACACGCCGATCTTGCGAGAAGATCTGCGCGACCTCGTTCATGAAGGCGATGTTGATGTCGCGCTGGGCGTTCTCGATCGCCTTGGCCGCCTCGGCGGCCTTGATCGACGCCGCGCGGAACACCCCGCCGCTGGTGATCGCGCCGTAGATTTGCGCGAGCTGCTCGACGACCTCCTCGTCCTCGCCGGCGATGACCTTGGTGATCTTGTCGATGCTGTGCTCGCGGTCGCCCGGATTGATCCGCTCGGGGCTGTAGCCGAGGCGGAAGTCGCGGCCGCGCTTGAGGCCGCCGACGCGCTCGATCTCGGGCCCGCAAATCTCCTCGGTGACGCCGGGATAGACCGTGCTTTCGTAGACGATCGTCGGCCGCCGCGTCGGGATCGATCAGCCCGGCGACCATCCGCGTCGCGGCGATGCACCGCGCCGAGGTCCGGGCGGTTGCTCGCGTCGACCGGCGTCGGCACGGTGACGATGTAGACGTCGGCGCCGCGCGCAATCCTCGGCTCGGTCGGTCAGCGTCAGCGCTGCTCTGCGCAAGCGCCTCGGTCCTCGACCTCGCGCGGTCCGGTCGCGGCCGTCCCGAAGCTCGGCGATCCGGCCCGCGTCGATGTCGAAGCCGGTGACGTCGAACTTGCCGCGCCAGCGCGACCGCCAGCGGCAGGCCGACATAGCCGAGGCCGATGACAACGATCCGGAGGCTGCTGCTTGCCATTGAGCGACCCTATACGCGCGTCAGTCCGTTTCGGATGCAAGTTGCGCCGAAATGGATGATTCTAAGCAGGCAACGTGCGCCCGCGGCCGACGCCGAAATAGGTGAGGCCCGCCCCCTCGGCCTCCGCGCGGTCGTAGACGTTGCGCAGGTCGACCAGGACCTTGCCGCGCATCGAGCGAGCCATCTGCTCGAGGTCCAGCGCCCGGAACTCGTCCCATTCGGTGACGATCACCAGCGCGTCGGCGCCCTCGGCGCGCGGCCTGAGCGTCGTCGGCGAAGCTCGATTCCCGCCAGCACCTGCTCCGCCTGCTGGCGCGCGACCGGGTCGAAGGCGATCACCTCGGCGCCGCGCTCGACCAGGCCCTGGATCAGCGGGATCGACGGCGCGTCGCGCATGTCGTCGGTGTTGGGCTTGAACGCCAGGCCGAGCACGCGCGACCCGCTTGCCCTCCAACCTCCCCGCCGAGCGCACGTTCGACCCGCTCGACCATGCTTGCCTTGCGCGTCGTCGTTGACCTCGACCGTGGTGCGGACGATCCGCTGCTCGACGCCGGCCGTCTCGGCGGTCTGCAGCAGGGCCAGCGTGTCCTTGGGAAAGCAGCTTCCGCCATAGCCCGGGCCGGCGTGAAGGAACTTGGGCCCGATGCGATTGTCGAGGCCGATCCCGCGGGCGACGTCCTGGACGTCGGCGTCGACCGCCTCGCACAGATTGGCGATCTCGTTGATGAAGCTGATCTTGACCGCGAGGAAGGCGTTGGCGGCATATTTGGTGAGCTCGGCGGTGCGCCGGCCGGTGATCAGGATCGGCGCCCGGTTGAGGAACAGCGGCCGGTAGATTTCGCGCAGCACCTCGCTGCGCGTGCTCGTCCTCGGCGCCGACGACGATCCGGTCGGGATGCTTGAAGTCGGCGATCGCCGCGCCTTCGCGCAGGAATTCGGGGTTGGACGCGACCGATACGCCCTCGACGCCCTCCTCGCGCAGGATCTCCTCGATCCTGTCGCCGGTCCCGACCGGGACGGTCGACTTGGTCACCACGACCGTTCCCGGCTTGATCGACCTTGGCGAGCTCGCGCACCGCGTCGAACACGTAGGTCAGATCGGCATGGCCGTCGCCGCGCCGCGCCGGCGTGCCGACCGCGATGAACACCGCCTCGGCGCCTTCCACTCCCGTCGGCCAGGTCGGTGGTGAAGGTCGAGCCGGCCGCGCTCGGCATTGGCCTTGACCAGCGCTTCGAGCCCCGGCTCCCAGATCGGCATCGCGCCCGGCGTTGAGGCCGTCGATCTTGGCCGCGTCCTTGTCGACGCAGGTCACATGGTGCCCGAAATCGGCGAAGCAGGCGCCCGACACGAGCCCGACATAGCCGGTGCCGATCATCGCGATACGCATGCTTTCTCCTGGTCAACGGGAACGCGGCGGCTCTTAGCCGCCACGCCGCGCGATGAACAAGCGATCCTTGGACGTGTTGGCTAGTGAAGCAAGCCCAGGATCCATCCCATGGCCAGGAAATTGACCAGCCAATAGCCCGCATCGATCGCGAACAGCCTCAGCGACAGCCGCGAAAACAGATAGTTCACGGCCATCGCCGGGATGACGAAGCCGATCGCGGCGATGCCCGCGATCATCAATTTGTGATGCGGATCGACCTCGGCGTCATAAGTGCCGAACAAGTGGGTGAGCATGAAAGCCATCCACAAGTTGAGCAGGAAGGTCGTGCCGAAAATCAGCGGCATGTTCATGCCGTCCTGGGCGCTCTCGGGAGAGACACCCCGCGCGGCCATCCACATCTTGCCGAACAGCGGCCCGTACCAGATGCCGCCGATGACAAAGCCCGCAGCCGCCGCGGCCAGGATTCCAATCCAGATGTTCATCTGCTTCTCCCCCTTTTGATTTCGGAGCCGGTACGATAACAGCGGGACCCGGGATTGCCAGCGTGCATGGCTCAACCGCCTAGTTTTCGCCGCAAAATCCCTATATTGGCCCGCGCCTCCCGATGAACGTCACCACTCTCCCCAAGCCCCCGCGCGTCGGGCTGGTCTCGCTCGGCTGTCCCAAGGCTTTGGTCGACAGCGAGCGGATCATGACCAAGCTGCGCTCCGACGGCTACGACATGTCGCCCGATTATGCCGGCGCCGACGTGGTGCTGGTCAACACCTGCGGCTTCCTCGATTCCGCCAAGGAAGAGAGCCTGGAAGCGATCGGCGAGGCGATTGCCGAGAACGGCCGCGTCGTCGTCACCGGCTGCATGGGCAAGGAAGCCGACGTCATCCGCGCCCGCTTCCCGCAGGTGCTCGCGGTCACCGGTCCGCAGCAATATGAGGAGGTCGTCGCGGCGGTCCACGAGGCCGCGCCGCCGATCCCCAACGCCTTCATCGACCTCGTTCCCGAAGCCGGGCTCAAGCTCACCCCGCGCCACTACAGCTATGTGAAGATCTCCGAAGGCTGCAACCACCGCTGCGCCTTCTGCATCATCCCGTCGATCCGCGGCGACCTCGTCAGCCGCCGCCCCGACGCCATCCTGCGCGAAGCCGAAAAGCTCGTCGCCGCCGGCACAAAGGAATTGCTGGTAATCAGCCAGGACACCTCGGCCTACGGCGTCGACATTCGCCACAAGGCATGGCCGTGGAAGGGTGAGCCGAAGTCCGCGCCCACATGACCGACCTCGCGCGCGAGATGGGCAAGCTCGGAGCATGGGTTCGACTCCACTATGTCTACCCCTACCCGCACGTCGACAATGTCATCCCGCTGATGGCCGAGGGTCTGGTCCTCCCCTACCTCGACATCCCGTTCCAGCACGCGAGCCCCAAGGTGCTGCGCGCGATGCGCCGGCCCGCCAACGACGCCAAGGTGCTGCAGCGCATCCGGTCATGGCGCGAGCAAGCACCGGACCTCGCCATCCGCTCGAGCTTCGTCGTCGGCTTCCCCGGCGAGACCGAGGAAGACTTCCAGTATCTGCTCGTCCTGGCTCGAAGAAGCGCAGCTCGACCGCGTCGGAGCATTCAAGTTCGAGCCGGTCGAGGGCGCGGCCGCCAATGCCCTGCCCGATCCGGTCCCCGAGGACGTCAAGCAGGAGCGCTACGAAGCGATCATGGCCCTCTCCGCGCGGATCAGCGCCGAGAAACTCGCCGCCAAGGTCGGCTCGACCATCGACGTGCTCATCGACCGCGTCGACGAACTTCCTCCGCTCGACCTCCCCGACAAGAGCCACTTCGACGCCCCGCATCCCGAGCACCATCACGGCGTCGGCGCCACCGGCCGCTCCAAGGCCGACGCGCCCGAGATCGACGGCGAAGTCCACCTCCGCGACGCCGGCGGCCTCGCAGCCGGGCGACATCGTCAGCGTCCGGATCGAGGATTCCGACGAGCACGACCTCTACGGCGTGCCCGCCTGATCCTTTCGTCGCCCGCCGGCGTCCGCCCGGCCCTTCCGCGCCGCGCCGGTCATTGGCTGTTCACTCGGGCTCGCCAGATACCGCTTCATGGAGCGCGAGAGACCCACGGACCTCAACTACCTCTTTTTCCGCCAGCAGGTGGAGCGCAGCCGCGCCGAAGTCGCGGCCTCCGACGCGGCGCGCAAGGCGCACGAGGAGCTGGCCGAGGCCTATGAAGAGCAAATCGACGAGTTCGACCGCGGAGACTTTCACGCTCGCCGCCAGCAACCATCGGGATTGACCTAAGTTAAGGGGCGGACTGTCGTTACGGACGGCCAATCCCGACAACCGGTCCCCCTGCAAACCGTTGTCATAGTTGCGGGGTCTTCCCGCATGGGAGATTCAAAATGGTGACTGGAACCAACATCAGTCAGTTCCGCACGCTTCTCAATGAGGCCCCGCCTGAGGACCTTGTGACGATCGCCCCGTTGCTGTTCAACCGCATCGGGACCCTTGGCCAGGACCAGCAGGATCGCGTGATCCAGGAGATTTGGCGCGATCCCCAGGCCAAGATCGTCTTTGAGAAGATGAAGAGCTTCACTCACTAAGCGCCAAATGCGCCAGTGATCGCGCGGGCCGGGCAACCGGCCCGCGTTTTTCCTTGCCCAAGCTGCCGTCGCCGCTCGACGCGTTTTCGCCGAGGGACGTTGTAAACACGCCCCGGATCGCCAAAAGGCCCCGGCATGGGCGCCGAGGCATTGTATCTGTCGTTTGACGGGATGACCGACCCGCTCGGCCGCTCGCAGGTGCTGCCCTATCTGGCTGGCCTCAGTGGACGCGGGCACGGGATCCGCCTGGTCAGCCTCGAGAAGCCCGCGGCATTCGCCGGCGGCTGGACGGCCGCCGACGCAATTTGCCGCGCGGCCGGGATCGAATGGTGGCCCCTGCCCTACCGCAGCCGGCCGCCGATCGCCTCGGGCATCGCCAATTTGCGCGCGCTCCAGCGCGAGGCCGAGCGCCTGCACCGTGAGCGCCCGGCCGACTTCGTCCATTGCCGCGCCGATCTTCCGGCGATCGCGGGTCTCGCGCTCAAGCGGCGGCACGCCCTGCCCTTGCTTTACGACATGCGCGCCTTCTGGCCCGACGAGCGCGCAGAGGGCGGCGCGTGGGACCAACGAAAGCGGCTCTACCGGGCGATTTTCCGCTTCTTCAAGAAACGGCAGCGCGCACTGATCGCCGAGGCCGACGAGCTCGTGACCCTGTCCGAGGAAGGGCGCCGCGCCCTCGACGCGCTCGGCATCCGCCCGGCCGGCAAGCCGGTGACGGTGATCCCGTGCTGCGCCGATTTCGACCTGTTCGCACTCCCCTCGCCCGAAACCCGCCGCGAGGTCCGCGCCCGGCTGGGCCTGACCGACGAGGCGAAGCTCCTGGTTCACCTGGGCTCGATCGGCGCCAATTGCCTGCTGGGCGAGATGCTCGATTTCTTCGCCCATTATCGGGAGCGTCATCCGCAAGCGCGCTTCCTGTTCGTCGCGCCATCCGGGGAAGAGGCGATCCGCGCCGCGGCCCGCGAGCGCCGCGTCGATGAGGCAATCGACGTGCGCGCGGCCGCCCGCGAGGAGATCCCCGCTTTGCTCACCGCCGCCGACGCAGGGATCATGTTCGTGCGCCCGGTATGGTCGAAAAAAGCGGCCTCGCCGACCAAGCTCGGCGAGATGCTGGCGATGGGACTGCCGGTCGCCGCCAACGTGGGGGTCGGCGACGTTTCCGAGATCCTGCGCGAGACGGGCGGAGGCGTTGCCGTCGAGTCCTTCGACAGCTGGGCCTACGACGCAGCCATCGACGTGCTCGCCAACCTGTCGAACTCACCCAACGAACGGCGCGAGAAGGCTCGCCGCTGGTTCGACCTTCGCACCGGAATCGACGCTTACGACCGCATCTATCGCCGCCTCATTCCTTCGCGCGCGGCGCCTCGGCCTCGGCCTTGATAATCTCCACCACTCGCGGCGCGTGCACTGCCAGCGAGTAGTCGGTAACGGCCCGTTCGCGGCCCCGCGCGCCCATTCTCTCGCGCAACTCGGAATCGTCCAACAGCGCGTTCAGCGCTCGGAGCCACTGCTCGGGACCGGTTGCGAGAAAGCCATTATCGCCGTCGCGCACGATCTCCGCGTTGACGCCAACCGGCGAAGCGACAACCGGCAAACCGCAGGCCATATATTGGATAAGCTTGTATCCGCTCTTGCCGCGCTGAAACGGGAGATCGAGCAGCGGCATGATGCCGACCGTGAATCCCTGCACTTCGGCGACTTCGGTCGCCTCATTCCACTCGACCAGCTCGAGACCCGGAAACCGATCCTCTTCCGCCTCCATCCCGGCGCCGACCGCGCGAAAGGTCACACCTCTGCTCTCGCACACCTCGCGTAAAACCGGGAGCAGCGGCCTCACATTGCACCACGTCGAGGGCGAACCGATCCAGCCGATCACGAGGCGCGAGGGATCGCCGGCGATCGGCCGGTAAAGGTGCGTGTCGACGACGGTGGGCACAACCAGCGCATGCGGGTTGAAGCGCGCCGCGTAGGATCTCAGATATTCGTTGCCGCACAGGCATGCTTCGGCGCGGCGCAACAGCGGCTTCAACTTGCCCGAAAGGAGTCCGTTGACGAGCGGGCGGCGAGCTTCGTCGTACATGTGAAAAATGGCGTCGTCATAGTCGTAGATGAATGGCTTCCCGGCCACGCGCGCCGCCAGCGCTTCGACGAACCCGGGCAGGTACGGGAAATATTCGCAATGGACCCAGACAAGGTCGAAGGATCGCGCTTTCAGCAGGTCGGCGGCCCTGCGCGCGTAGCATCGAACGACGGACAGCGGCGACGCCCGGCGACCTTCGACCAGGCGACGAAGATATGCGTTGTCTAGCAACGGCGAATATTGGACCTGGATTCCAGCTTCAGCGAGCGCCGGCTCGAACTGCATGAACCGTTGGCGCGTGCTTGCCGCGAGCGAGCCATATTTGGTGAAAGCGAGTACGCGCACGACGGTCAGGCGGCGGCCCGCCTGCCGACGGCCGTCCAATAGGGCACCCCTTCGCGGAACCGGATGTTCTCGAGCCCGGCTTCGATCATCATCGTCTCGATCTCGCTTCGAGTGAACCGCTGCTCCAGGCGCGTCCCGAACCGGTCGAGGGCGTCGGTGCGCATCGAATAAAAGCTTCGGTCGGCATAGGCGCGCAGCGGGAAATTGACCGCGTCGAAGCCGATCCGCTTGGCGAGCGCCGCCGTCCGCGCGAGTGGCCAGTAGACCAGTCCGGCGATTGCAGTCGTCACCGCCTTCCTTGCCCCGAATGGCATTGCCGCAATCCCCCTACGAAGCACGTCGCTGGTTCTCCACAACAGCCGGAACCATCGGGGGCGGTTATCCAGCGCGTAATAGAGATAGAGCAGGAATGGAGCATCAGGCTTCAGCTTGCGGACGCAGTCAGCAAGAGCTCGCTTGGTGTCCGGGACATGGTGCAGGACACCTAACGAATAGCCAAAGTCCTGGCTTCCATCCGGCAGCGGAATCGAGTCCGCAGCAGCGAGGTGGAACCGGACCTTGGCATTTTTCCCAAGTCGCCTGCGGGCGACCGCGAGCGCCTGCTCCGAAGGGTCGATGCAGTGCAGGAGACCAACAACGTCGACGATCTTGACGGCCCAGCGACCGGTGCCGCAGCCGAGGTCGAATCCCTCGGCGCCCGCCGGAAGGTCGGCGAACGGAAAGACTGAAAAATAGGCCTCAAAGAGCCGCTGATGCTCCGCGGCATCGAGCCTGGTTTGATCGAAAGCCGCCCATTCCTCGCCGAAGCCCGCAACGGTTCGCCGATCGATGTTGTTCGATGATTCAGGCACAAGCGATCAATCTTGCTAGAGTTTCTGGTTCGCGAAGCACGTCTTGCCTATTGCAGCGTCGATGGCCGACCCGCTTGCCAAAGAGCGCCCGCGTTGTGGAGTGATAATCGACGGCGGCCGGCTTGCCCGCTGGCAATTCGATGCGCTCATTCGGATACGAAGCCAATTCGACATCACTGTCTATAACTGCACAAACATGCGCGCGGCCACGCGGCGGATCAGGCACTGGCCATATTACGCACTCAACCTGGCGGCGCTTCGAACCCCGCCGACGCGAAGGCTGCCGGCAAGCGCGCTCGGCTCGGAAATCATCGATTTCGCCTGTGAGCATGACGGGAGTTGGCAGCGGCTCCCGAGCCATTTTCTGGAGCGAATGAAGGCCGACGGAATCCTTTTTGTCACGAAATTCGGGATGGGGCTGTTGCGGGTCCCGCCGGATGCCGAGTTTTCGATACCCATCATCTCCTTCCATCATGGCGATCTGCGCAAATTCCGCGGCCGGCCCGCCGGCTTCTATGAACTGTTGAACGGCGAGCCCGTCGTTGGCCAGGTCGTCCAACGCCTCACCAACCGGCTCGACGCGGGCGAGGTGCTCGCGTTCGCCGAAACCAAGGCGCGACCGCATAGCTATCGCGCAACCATGGAAGACGCCTATCGAACATCGCCCTTGCTGCTTCCGCAAGCAGCGCAGACTCTGCTTGCCGGGAAACGCCTCGAGATGGTTCCGGCCGAGCATGTGACAACCCTGCCGGGCCCAATGACGGTCGCCCGTTTCGTGCTGCAGCGTTTCGCTGCACTGGTTCGTCGCTTCGGATACGGTCTGGCGATCGAAAAGCGATGGCGCGTGGCATTCGCCGCGGATGCTCATCCGCAATTTGCAGCACTGGGCGAGCTGCCGCGACGCGCGAGCTGGACTTCACTGCCCATGCCCGACGGCTATCGCTTCACAGCCGATCCATTTTTTCATCCGTCGGCCGATGGCGTCCTTGTCGAAGCGATGCGCAGCGATACGGCGGTGGGGGATATTCTCCACATCGTCGGCGACAATCGTCAGGTCCTGCTGTCAGGCCGGCACTTCAGCTATCCCGCGGCGATTCAATTCAACGGTGAAACGCAACTGGTTCCGGAAATGTCCGAGCATGACGACGCCACGGTCTTTCGGCTCGAGCGGCATTTGGCCATCCCAATTGCGAAGGTCGGGATCGGCCGGGGAGCCCGGCTCATCGACCCGACTCCGTTTTACCGGTCGGGTCGCTGCTATCTCTTCGCCAACCTGGCTGGCGAAGGCGCATCGGTCTTGCGACTGTGGGTTGGCGATGATCTGACGTCGGAACTGGCCGAGCATCCAATGAGCCCGATCTGCATGTCGCCGGCAGGCGGCCGGATGGGCGGATTGATCGCCGAACGCGACGGACGATTATTCAGGTTCGGCCAGGACAACCGCGGCCGATACGGCGACGGCCTGATCCTCTTCGCGATCGATGCTCTAACCCCGGACGAATATCGCGAGAGCCCAATTTCAGAGCTGCGATTCGAAGACGCGCAGGGTCCGCACACGCTGAACGTGCGCGGCAATAGGCTGCTGTTCGATTTCTACGACGAACGCTTCGCCCCGCTCGCGGCGATTTGCCGGCTTCGCCATCGCTTGGCGCAGCAATCGAGCGGTCAAGCTCATGACGTCGATTGAATAATCCGGCCGACGATCGCCGGCAGCGAGCGCCTCCAGGACGGGAGGGCGGTGTGGAAATCTTGCTCGAAGCGGGAGGTGTCTAGCACCGAGTTCAGCGGTCGTTGCGCGCGCACACTCCAATCCGAGCTCGGGATTGGCCGGATTTCCGCGGACGGTCCACCCAATCGTCGCGACTCGTTCATGATCTCGCCGGCCAGATCGAACCAACTGGCCTGACCGGTCCCAGCGATATGATAGGTCCGGCCGAGCCCTCCCTCTCCTCCGACGCTCCATTGATGGATGATCGTGAACAACGCGTCCGCCAGGTCGAGCGCAGATGTCGGACGTCCATGCTGGTCGTCGACCACGGTCAACACGTCACGCGAGCGGGCGGCATCGATCATGGTCTTGACGAAGTTGCGCCCGAACGGGCTCACGACCCAGGAGGTGCGCAGGATCAGGTGCCGGGCGTTGGCGGACCGGACGCGCTCCTCGCCCGCTAGCTTGGACGCGCCATAGACGTTCTAGCGGATTGGTCGGATCGGCCTCGACGTAGGGCTCGGTCTTCTTGCCGTCGAACACATAATCGGTGGAAAGCTGGATGATCGGCGCGCCGATGTCCGCCGCCGCCCGGGCCGCCTCGCCGGCGCCATCGGCGTTGATCCGATGAGCGAGCTCGGGCTCGTCTTCCGCCCGATCGACGTCAGTGTAGGCCGCGGCGTTGATCACCACATCCGGCCGGGCCGCCGCGATGGCCGCCGCAACCGAGCCGGGAATTGAAAGGTCGGTGTCCGGACGAGCCGCAAACAAGAGTTCCAGCTGCGGATGATCACTCCCGCGCTCGTTCAAACTTTGAGCGAGCTGGCCGTCGCGCCCCGTGACGAGGACCTTCACGAGCCCGCGCCGAGCCGATCGCCGCCGTAGCGGCCTTCGCGGATCGGCCGCCACCACCATTCATTGTCCAGGTACCAGTCGACGGTCTCGGCGATGCCGCTTTCGAAGCTCTGCTCGATGCGCCAGCCAAGCTCGCGCTCGATCTTCGACGGGTCGATCGCGTAGCGCAGGTCGTGGCCCGGCCGGTCGGGGACGAACGCGATCAGATCACGGCGGCTTCGGCCGTCCGGCAAGCGCTGTCGTCCGTCGAGGATGTCGCAGATCGTCTCGACGACGCCGAGATTGCTGCGCTCGGCGCGGCCGCCGACATTATAGCTCTCGCCGAGCTTGCCGCGGGTCAGGACCAGCTCGAGCGCGCGCGCATGATCCTCGACGTGCAGCCAGTCGCGCACGTTCTCGCCCCGGCCGTAGACCGGCAGCGGCCTCCCCTCGAGCGCGTTGAGGATGACCAGCGGGATCAGTTTTTCGGGGAAATGGTAGGGCCCGTAATTGTTCGAGCAGTTCGACAGCACGACCGGCAGGCCATAGGTCTCGTGCCAGGCCCGGACGAAATGGTCGGCGGCCGCCTTCGACGCCGAATAAGGCGACGACGGCGCGTAAGGCGTGTCCTCGGTGAACACCCCTGAGCCGAGCGGCAGGTCACCGAACACCTCGTCGGTCGAGACATGGTGGAAGCGGAAGCGGTCGCGCTCTTCGCCCTCAAGGCCGCGCCAATATTCGAGCGCCGCATTGAGCAGCCGGAAGGTGCCGACGACATTGGTCTCGACGAACACTCCGGGCCCGTCGATCGAGCGGTCGACGTGGCTTTCGGCGGCGAGATGCATGACAGCGTCTGGGCGTTCTGATGCGAGGATGTCCGCGATTGCCGCGGAATCGCAGATGTCGGCCTGGTGGAAGCGATAGTTGGACGCCGCCTCGACCTCGCGCAGGGATTCCAGGTTGCCCGAATAAGTGAGCTTGTCGACGTTGATGACCTCGACGCCCTTGCCGACAAGCAGCCGGACGACCGCGCTGCCGATGAACCCGGCGCCACCCGTGACCAGCACTCGCTCGATCGCCGCCACCTCAGGCGCCTGGCTCAAGCTCGGCAAGCAGCGGCGCCGCGCGGTCCTTGTCCGATAGGATCAACGCGTCCGGCTCAAGCGGCCACTCGATGCCGATCGCGGGGTCGTCGAAGCGGATCGATCGCTCAAGCTCGGGGGCATAAGGTGCGCTCACCTTGTAGAGCACCTCGGTCCGATCCTCGAGTGCGACGAAGCCGTGCGCAAAGCCCTTGGGCACCAACAACTGGTTCCATTCCTCGGCGGAAAGAGTCACCCCCGCCCATCGGCCGAAGGTCGGCGAGTCCGGCGAATATCGACGGCAACATCGAATATCGCACCCCGCGACACCCGGACCAGCTTGTCCTGGGCAGCCGGCGGCAGCTGGAAATGCAGCCCGCGAAGCACGCCTCGCGCCGAGCAGGAATGATTGTCCTGGACGAAGCGAACGTCGATTGCCCGCCTCCGCCAACGCGTCCTGGCTCCAGACTTCGGAGAAAAAGCCGCGCTCGTCGCCGAAGCGCGGAGGCCGCAGCTCGACCAGGCCCTCCAGATGCGAGCGGCCGAATTTCAAGCACGCTCATGCTCGCCGGCGCGGCGGCGCAGATAGGCCGCATATTCGGTCTTGCCCAGTTGGTCGGACCGCCGGCGCAAGTCGTCAGGCGTCAAATAGCCGAGCTCGAGCGCAATCTCCTCCAGGCACATGACCTTCATGCCCTGCCGCTTCTCGATCGTCCGGACGTAAGAGCCGGCATCGTGCAGGCTGTCGTGGGTGCCGGTGTCGAGCCAGGCAAAGCCGCGGCCAAGACGCGAGACGCGCAAGTCCCCGCGCTCGAGATAGGCCCGGTTCACGTCGGTGATCTCGAGCTCGCCGCGAGCCGAGGGCGTAAGTCCCGCCGCAATCTCGAGCACGTCATTGTCGTAGAAATAGAGGCCGGTCACCGCCCAGTTCGAGGTTGGATTTGCGGGCTTCTCCTCGATCGAGGTGGCATGTCCGCTCGTGTCGAACGCCACCACGCCATAGCGTTCGGGGTCCTCGACCGCATAAGCGAAAATCGTCGCGCCGCTGGTGCTGGGCGGCAGCCTGACGAAGCAATTCGATCAGGCCGGCACCGTAGAATATGTTGTCGCCGAGGATCAGCGCGACCGGACTGTCGCCGACGAACTCGCGGCCGATGATGAAGGCGTCGGCAAGGCCGCGCGGGCTGTCTTGCTCGGCATAGGTCAAGCTGGACGCCGTAGGCGGCGCCGTCGCCGAGCAACGCCTCGAACCGCGGAAGATCCTCGGGCGTGGAAATGATCAATATGTCCCGGATCCCGGCCAGCATCAGCACGCCCAGCGGGTAATAGATCATCGGCTTGTCGAACACCGGCAGCAGCTGCTTGGAGACGGCCAGCGTCGCCGGATAGAGCCGGCTGCCGCTTCCGCCCGCGAGGATGATGCCTTTCACTTATGCTCTCTTAGAAGGGGTAGAAATGATAAGGCACCCAATAACGCGAGTGCTGGGCGAAATTGAGCCAAACGAACTCGCACCAGTGCAACATAAGTGAGCACCGCGGCGCGCCCGCCAACTGAAGTGTTTATCGCGATGGGAATTCGCGACGAGCACCGCGAGCTGCAGCGGCATGATGTAGAGCGACATTCGGTCGACCGCGGTCGATGAGGGAAGGACGAACAGCAGGATCAGAAACCCGACCGAAGCGAGCGAAAAGTTGCGCCACAGTTTCCCTTCGGTTTCGGTAAATTGCATGCTGCGGCCGAGGACCAAAAATGCCAGAGCGGCAACGAGGTTCATCGCGACCCGGATGCCGGCCCCCTGCGAGGAATAGCCGGTCTTGATGTAGTGCTTGATGAACTGATCCATCGCATCGCCCAGGAACATGTCATAGAGGGCGATGCTGACGGCGATCGCGATGAGCAGGTTGAGGAAGCGGTTGCGAGGGCTGGCCAGGGCGACCAGCGGGAAGGCCACCACCGCGGTCTTGTGAAACAGCGCGGCGACCGCGACATAAATGGCAAAGCGAACGAGCGATGCCCCGCGCTGGAAGGCCGCCAGGCCGGCCATCAAGATCCCGAGCGCGACCGCCTGACGGGTATAGCCCATGGCGACGACGATCACGAGATAAGGGATCGCGATTGCAAAGGCGAGCCACGGATCGGTCTGCACCCTGCAAAAGCGCATCAGTCCCCAGGTGAAGATCGCTGCGCATACCAGATTGACCATCCATATCTCACCGCCGAGCTGCTGAACGGTCCAATTCAGGATTTCGTAGCCGGGATCGCCAAGCTGCAGCACGCGGGCGAGGACGACCTGGCGGCGAAATCGAACATAAACTCATATGTCCGCCAGTCCGCTCCAACCCTATATCTCATCCCGATCAGAACCGCCGTCAGGATCGCTCCGAGGATCAGGAACGGCTGGCGGTCGGGCGCACCGGGCCGCATCGGCCGGGCGGCGAGTGCGCCGGCCGCGAAGAAGCCGAACAAGGCCCAATAAATCAGCACGCGCGCACCTTAGCTGCTTTGCGGCCCGGCGGGCGCATTGGCGATGGTGCCCCTGGTCCGACTTGAACGGACACTCCGGTGAAGGAACTCGATTTTGAGTTGAGCGCGTCTACCATTCCGCCACAGGGGCACGCGCCGGCCTAGTTAGCGGCGGCTTCCCCACGCGGCAATGGCTCAGGCGAACACTTCCTCGAGGCTGTCCGGGCCATACGGATCATCGCCGTAATCGTTCCGCCCATGCGTCCCTTCGGAAACCATGAACACGAACATCGTAATGCCAATTATGATCATCGCTACGACCGCAACGATCATCATTACCAGCATCGAACCGGTCGGCTCGGGAGCCGTGCCACCGCTTAAGGTTGCTCCCACCGCGGCAGCGGCCGCAAATCCCACCACGAATATCGGAAGGAGCAACGCGAGCAGCCACCACCCGCTGCGATTGGTGTCGTGCAACCGCCGAACCGTCACGGCCAGCCAGGGAATGAAGGTGGCAAGGCTGAACAGCGAAGAGAGCGGACTCCACTCGCCAATCGTCTTATCGACGATGGTCAGCGGAATTTGAACGATCACGGTCGCCAGATAGAACCACCAATATTCAGCGCGCGGCGCGCGGCCGGTGAAAACGGCGAATTTCTTGATCGGCCTTACGGCCCATTCGAGAGGTGAAATGTCATTCATCGGCCGAACACTTCCTCGAGCTTGCCTAGTTCACGACCGAATAGACGAAGAAGGGTAAACCGATGGTTGCGAAACCAATGAACAACCCCCACTGCGCCGCGGACTTCCTGCATCAGCCAAACACTTCCTCGAGGTTGGCGGGCCCATAGGGATCGGGGCCGAAGCGATTGTCACCCGACGTCCCTGGCTGGCAGTAGAAGACCAGAAGCACGACCGCATAAACGAACATCCCGAGGCCGACGACCATTGTGACGGCGAACATTGGGCCAAAGACCTGCGACGGGTCGGGCGTTCCCCCGGCCATGGCCGCGCTCATCCCCGCGCCTACAATGCCGAAGAGCAGCACCAGATAAACGGCGTAGGCCAGATAGAAACCGCCCAGCCACCAGCCCGAGTGGTTGGTATCGTGAAGCCGCCGGACGGACACCGCGATCGAAGGAACCAGCAGCCCGAGCCAGAACAGGAGCAAGACAATGCCAAGGACGCCGACGGTCCCGACAAGGCCGGGCGATGGCTGGCCCTGCGACATCCCGGCGCTCATCACCGATCCAATCAGCACGAAATACATCGCCATCCAGACCACTATGACAAACAGGAAGAACCACCAGAATTCGGCACGGGACGAGCGCCCGGAGAATTCCGCGTACCTCTTGAGCGGGCGAAGCGCCCAGGCGATCGGTGACAGGTCTTTCATCTGAACTTCCCCCCGGAACTAGCCTTGCGATGCTAACGGACAAATCCAGCGGCGCAATTGCTCAATTGCGGGGCGCCTGCCGGCGATAGCTCAGGGCCTCCGCGACGTGGATTCGTCCGACTTCATCGGCGCCGGCGAGGTCGGCGATGGTCCGCGCAACCCGGATTACACGGTGGAAGCCGCGGGCACTCAAGCGCATCGCCGCCGCCGCGTCGGCAAGCAGCTTCCTGCCCGGCTCGTCGGGCGTCGCCACGCGGTCGAGCAGTTCGCCATCGGCCTCCGCATTGGTTCGCACGCCCGCGCCATTGTAGCGGTTCGACTGGACCGCGCGTGCAGCGGCGACCCGCCGGGCAACTTCGCCGCTGCCCTCGGCCGGCGGTGGAAGCGTAAGGTCCGCGGCCGAAACTCCGGGGACTTCGACGTGAAGATCGATCCGGTCGAGGAACGGGCCAGACACCTTGGCCTGATAATCGGCCGCACAGCGCGGCGCCCGGCTGCACGCGAGCGCAGGATCGCCGAGGTGGCCGCAGCGGCATGGGTTCATCGCGGCGATCAGCTGGACCCGCGCCGGGAATGTCACATGCGTATTGGCGCGGGCGACGCTGACGCTGCCGGTCTCGAGCGGCTGGCGGAGCGAATCGAGCACCGGGCGCTGGAACTCGGGAAGCTCATCGAGAAACAAGACGCCAAGATGCGCGAGGCTGATCTCACCTGGCCTGACCCGCAGCCCTCCCCCGACCAGAGCGGGCATCGAGGCGCTATGGTGCGGCGCCCGGAACGGGCGCTGGCGCCGGATCTTGCCCCCGGCAAGCTCGCCGGCGACCGAAGCAACCATCGACACTTCGAGCGCTTCCGACGGCTGGAGCGGCGGGAGGATGCCGGGCAGGCAAGCGGCGAGCAGCGACTTTCCCGCACCCGGCGGGCCGCTCATCAGCAATTAAACTAACCTCTTTTAAAAACCCTCACATCTACACCCTTTCCCTGTCCCGCGTAGATCTTACACTCGTTTCTCCACCCCCAGCAAGCTGCAGGGGACAGCTATCGTCGCCAAGTGGAAGCTGCCCGCGCCTGGGCCAAACAGCACGGGCTGGCACTGGATGAGAGCCTCTCAATCGCGGACCTAGGGGTCTCTGCCTTCCAGGGCGGAAACTTGGCCCCGGAGGCTGGCCTGGGTAGCTTCATTGATGCGGTGAAGCATGGGCTGCTCGAGCCCGGGTCCGTCCTACTGCTGGAGAGCCTGGACCGCCTCACCCGCATGGAGCCCTTGAGGGCGCAGCACCTATTCACCGGGCTAGTGCTGGAGGGGATCGCCATCGTCACCTTGGGCAACGGCCAGCGCTACGACCAGGAGCGCCTAGCCAGAGAGCCGTGGGCACTCGCCGGGGCCTTAATGGTAGCCATCCGGGCTCATGAGGAAAGCCTCACCAAGGGCCGCAGGGTCGCCGCCGCATGGGAGGAGAAGCGCCGGAAGGTCCGCGCTGGAGAAGCCAAGAGGCTGACCAGAAGGGGGCCCGCATAGCTCCGCCCTGAGGGCTCCTGGTGGGCCGTGGATGAGGCCAAGGCTGACATAGTGCGGCGGGTCTTTCGGATGACCCTCAACGGCATAGGCGAGCACAAGATCGCCCAGACCCTCAATCGGGAGGAGGTCCCCGTTCTGGGCCGGGGCCGTCAGTGGCACCGGTCAGCGGTCGCTAGGTTGCTTCGCAATCGGGCCGTGATCGGGGAGCTGGTCCCCGGCAGGATACGGCACAAGGATGGCCGCAAGGTCCGGGAGCTAGAGGAGCCCATACCGGGAGCCTTCCCGGCTATCATTGAGGAGGCCGATTGGTTGGCCGTGAGGAACCTTAAGGACGGCCATGCACCCGCCGCTAGGGGCCGGGGGGGTGGTCGGCCCCTCGCCAATCTCCTGGGTGCGCTCGCTACGTGCCCCATTTGCGGCTCCGCTATGACCCGCGTGAACAAGGGTAACGCCAAGAAGGCGGGCAAGCCCAAGCTGGTTTGCACCCGCGCCAAGCGCGGCAAGCGTTGCCAGTACCACAGCGTCCCGCTGGACCAGGTGGAGGAGGCGGTGCTGGGCAAGGCGCATAGCTAGCCGCCAGCATCCCCGCAGGGACGCGAGACCAGGAGCTAGATCGCCAAGCTGAGCAGCTCCAGAGAGAGATTGATGCGCTAGAGCTGCATCTGTTCGAGCTAGGGAAGCCCTCGACCTCACCGGCTCCAGCCGCAAGGCTGCCGCGAGGCTCGCTCAACTAGGCGCTGCGCTGGACACCAACAGGTCCGCACTGTAGACCATATAGAAATAGCGGCGATGCGTGGACGGCGCGCTGGTTCGGGCGCGCGCGCACTCTCTGGTCGAGGCGATCCAGGAGTTCCACGGGAGACTAGGGGACCAATGAACGCGGCCTTAAAGGTCCTCTTTGACGGGTGACGTGGATTATCGCACCGAGCGGCTGTTGTTTCGCTAGTGGCAACGGGGACGCCGAGGTGCCCTATTATTATGGTTTCCGGGACGAGAAAGCGGCGTGAACCAAGAGTTTTGTTTTCTTAAGACATCATCTTAAGAATGATGGATAAATGGGTGCCAAATGGTTGGCTTCAAGGTCCGTTTAATGGCTGAAATGCGCCATTTAGTGGGCCTTAGGGGGTGCCCGCCATTCTAGATTTTCTTGGGCGCTGGGGTGGCACAGGGTCCGAGGTGCCGATTACCCCGCATTAGAGTGGAGAGAAGAAGCTGGCGGTGTCGTTTATGGGTACGCGCACCGTGCCTATTACCCGACACTAGATTGGAGAGAAGAAGCTGGCGGTGTCGTTTATGGGTACGCGCACCGTCGAGGGCCTGGGCAAGGGGATGGGCCCCCTCACGTACATACGCGGGCGCGATCAGAAGGATATCAAAAAGACCCTTAAAGGTTTCCTTGAGGGTTTCCTTAGGTTGGTTGCCCTTAGTCTTACCCTCGATTGGTCTCCCTAGATTGGTGGCCCGTAGTCTTACCCTCTATTGGGCTCCCTTAGGTTGGTGGCCCTCTAGTCTCCCCCCTCTATTGATCCTCTGAAGGTTGAGCTAAGGCTCCCTCCGAGGCTTCGCTAACACTCATTCAGGCTGCCCAAGGACGGGCTGGTCTGTTGGGGGTCCCCCACCCCCGGTCTCCATAGAGGCCCCGTCTTTCCAGCCGCCACGGCCCTTCAGGCCCCTCTAGGGAGCGCTGAAGGCTCCTCGAAGTTTCCCCCCCAATAGCGCCGCAACCGCTGGGTTTGCGTGCGCCGGGCGCTGGGGCTTGCGTCGTCCCCTTGCTTGCAAGGTTCAGTCCCTTCCGAGGCGACGCAGTCCCGGCCCCGTTTCTCTCCCCAGTACAACCAAAAAGGAACACAGAAAATGAACTTCCCTGAACACCTCACCATTGAACTCGACGCCCAGGATCATGCTGACCTCAGTGCCGCCCGCCAGGCCTTCATCGCCTCGATGAGCGGCCTCACTCCGAAGCAGCAACTTGACCGGGCCACTGTCATTGCGGGCGGCCTCCGCGAGGCGGACCCGTACAGCCGCGCTCTCGCCCAGCAAGTCGTTGACGGCGCCAAGCTGCGCGACCGGATCGAGGCCAGCCAGGTCGAGGTGAAGGAGCTTGAGCAGGAGCTGCGTCGAGTAGGCAACGGTCCCGGTGTGAACCCCGTCTGGCGCGGTGAGAAGCTGTCCCGCAAGGACGACCTGGTTCAGAGCATTGGGCATGATCACGCTCGTCTACTCGCCCTCCACGAAGACACCTTCGACAGCGCCCAGCGGAAGGCAGCAGTTCATTTCCGCGCCCAGCGCGTCCGGGCAGCGAAGAGCCGGGCCCTCAACGAGGCGGTCGCCCGCATGGAAGCAAAATTCGAAGCGGAAGATCTTGATCGTCTGGCGGAGGCCATCACCCGAGCCCGCCGCATGACGTCCGGCCGTAAGTCTGGTCGTAATGCCGAAGAGGCTTAATAAGTGGTGTGGAGGTGGTGCGGCATGTGCTGTCGTCGGTCTAATCCAAAGCTGCTTTTCACACTCACAGCAGCGCTCCCTGCGCGCCCTTCTGGTGGCTCGCGCGCGTTTCCACACGCGCCGCCTTCTTCACCGGGCTGATCAGTGGCGGCAGCTTCGGCTTGGGGCCGTGGATGAGCTCAGCGATGGTCACCACTTGCATCGCGGGGAAACGACCGAATTCAGTTTCGATAAGGGGGTGCGACGCGATCTCGTCGCGCACGCCCTTGGTCGGCATGGCGGCGGTGATAAACAGGCCGAAGCGGTGCTTGTCCCGCTCCATCACCCGGCCCAGATCGCGAACCATGCCCGGATTGAGATTCTCCCCGCCCTTGACGCTGATCACTCCGCTTTCGATCTTGCCGCCCTCGGCGAGATAATTGAACCAACCATCGACGCCCTTGTCGCCGCCCTTCTTCTCACGCGGATAGCCGCCGACCTGCCAGCACGCCCATTGCTGGAACTGGTGCTTGTCGTCGTTTGCCAGCTTGATCGCACTGTCGAGGTCCTTGGGTACGCCATGCGTCTCGAACACAATCCCCGGATAGCCCGAGCGCATCCGGTCCTCGATCATGCCGATTGCGATGTGGGTGATGTCAATGCCGATCCATTGCCGCCCCAGCTTCTGCGCCGCATCGACCGCCGTTCCACAGCCGCAGAACGGATCAAGCACCACATCACCAGCGTCAGATGAGGCCCTAATGACGCGCTCTAGCAGGCCCACGGGCTTCTGTGTCGGATAGCCCAGCCGCTCTTTCTTGTCCCGCGCGCTTAACCAACGAACATCCTCGTCGATTGCTTCATTGGAGCCGTAGAGCGTTCCTCTTGTGTGAGGTTGATACGTCCACAAATCCTGTAGGAGCATACCGGGGCTGGTATCTAGATATTGTCGATACGTGGGTAGCGCGCCGCCACTCGGAGGCGGAAAATCAATCACCCCGAAATCGGCCAAAGCATCCAGTTTCTCATGTTGCGGCAGATCGGGATCGATTCCGAGTGCCGTCACCAACTCGCTCGGAACAGCCCAGTGGCGACCCGCAGCTGTTGGATCATAGCCGCGCCAGGCGCGTCCTAACTTGCCATTCCGCGTGCCAGCGCCATGGATCGAGTTGGTCCAATACCGACCACGTTCGTCAGAGCGCTTAAAGTAGCTGTCGACATGGCCCTTGAGGTATGGCCTGAACACAGGCCGATGCGCATAGGCGGCGGACTTCTGATAGAAATGGATAACGTCGTGGATCGGGCCAAACCTCTTGGCGTTGTTATGTGATCCCGTTCGGCGCCAGATGATCTCATTGAGCCAGTTTTGTGGCCCGAACACCGCATCAAGCACGAGCTTGAGGTAGTGGCTCGCAGTTGGATCGCAGTGGAGATAGATGCTGCCTGTATCCTTGAGCACGCGGTGGAGCTCCACCAACCGCACAGCCATCATCGCGAGATAGGCCATCATCGGGTTCTCCCCGATCGCCCTATGCATCGCGTCCATCATCACTTGCAGCTGACGATTAGTGCCGCCAGCGATATCGAGCAGTGCATCCTTGGCACTGTTGCCCCAGGTCCAAGTGTCGTCGAATGCCTCGATGCTCGCGTCGGCAGCTTCCCCTGCTGTGCTCCACAGAACATTGTAGCCGGCGTTCGAATTGAAGGGCGGATCGAGGTAAATTAGATCGATGCTCTCGTCCGGGAACGCTCCTACGTCCCGGAGCACTTCCAGATTGTCACCATAATAAAGACGGTTCACGCACACCTCCCCCAGCGCGCCCAAGTCTACCCGGATCGCGGCAAAGGTCGAGCGCGCTTCCGCGCCTATTGGCGATTACCTGACGTCTGCAAATGGGTCGGCTGTGGCCGAAGTGGGTGGAAAGCGGACGTTAGAGCTTGACTGGCCGCGACGCAGCTTTGCCCGTATTACAGCAGCATGGACAAAGAAACCGCCAACAGAATCATCGACCTGCAAGCGGAGATCACCGCGCTGCGCGGGGCCGTTCGCATGCTTCTTCACAACGTTTACAATGCGAATGACAGCGCCCTCGCAGTCCTTCGCGAGAAGGCCTTCCAAGCCGACAGATTCCAGAGTCACTACGACGAGCCAAACGAACGCTCCACACGGTATCGTGATGGCGTGCGCGAAGCTGTTGCCAGTCTTCTTGACCCATTCCAGCCCGACAATGACGAGGCAAGTCGCTTGGCCAATCCTGCGCCGGGGCGCGCACGGCCCTCCGACCAAGTCGCTCCCGACCCGGACCTTTCCTGATCGTATCTGGACTCCAGTGTCTGCTTTGCGTCGATGATGGCCGAAGCGGGTGGAAAGCGGCCATTCACTAGCAGCCTAACCGGCGGTTGCTTGCAAAGGCGAGTATTTTAGCGCCTCTTCACCTGTGGAACCGCAAGAAGGCGTCAATGAGTAGCGTACCGATCATGGACAAAGCCGATCACACCAACTTCTCTGCCGACGAAATCGCACAGAGGCTTGCCGCTATTGTCGAGTCTTCCGACGACGCGATCCTCGCCAAGGACCTGAATGGTACGATCATCAGCTGGAACTCGGGTGCCGAGCGTCTGTTCGGCTACACCGCGGACGAAGCAATCGGCAACCCAGTGACCATGCTCATTCCGCCCGATCGGGCCGACGAAGAACCGACCATCTTGGCCCGCATCCGGAATGGCGAACGCATCGATCACTACGAAACGATACGGCGGCGCAAGGACGGTAGCCTGATCGATATTTCTCTGTCGGTCTCGCCAATCAGAGGCGGGGACGGCGAAGTCATCGGCGCTTCAAAGATTGCGCGCGACATTACCGCACGTCGACGCGCCGAGGAACAACAGCTGCTCCTCATTCGCGAAATGGATCACCGTGTGAAGAACCTCTTCACACTCGCCGGCAGTGTGGTGCTGCTGAGTGCCCGCTCCGCGCGGACGGTCGCTGATCTTGTATCCTCGGTTTCATCACGCTTGCACGCGCTGGCGCAGGCGCACGCCTTGACCGTTCCCTTGTCAACGGGCGCGACCCGCAACCGCAAGACGACTACGCTGCACGCGCTGATCCGGACCATCCTGGCGCCTTATGACGACACCGACGACGATGGATCGCGGGCGGTCGTCACCGGACCCGACATCGCAATCGACGGCGAGTCCCTGACCAGCTTTGCGCTGTTGCTGCACGAGTTCGCCACCAATGCGGCGAAATACGGAGCCCTTTCCACATCCGAGGGCCGGATCGAAATAAGCTGCTCGCAAGAGGGGGATCGCTTTATCCTCATCTGGATTGAAAGCGGCGGCCCACCAATCGATCGTCGCACCGACGGCGAGGGCTTTGGAAGCGTTCTCGCCAAGGGGGCCGTCCAAGGGCAATTAGGTGGCGAGATCGTTCGCGACTGGAAGGCCGAAGGCCTGTCTATTCGGCTTATTGTCGATAAAAAACGCTTGGCCTAACTCAGGTGCGCTCCATCGAAGCTAATGTCCGCTTTGGGTCGAAAACGGACATTGAGAACGACTCCGGTAAAACGCCTCAGGAGAGCCTCGCAGAGTCGTCAGGTAGGATCGCACCCTCAGACACCAAAAAGGCTCTGAGAGCGCATTCTAGGGGGTCCTGGGGGCATCTTATGTAACAACGTATCATCTAGGCGCCTCCCGACTGAAAATGGCTCACAATTCCGAGGCCCGGTGTACGTAAATCTCCTTGCTCGTCCCCCCCATAAGGGGCCCGTGCCGGAGTTCTTCCAGCGGAGCCGAGGAAGCCTCTGTATTAGCCAAGCGGGGCCAACCCCGGCGCTGGGGGCATGGTATTTTTCGGGACGGGCCCCCCAGATGCCCGCGCTCAACCATGCGGCCCGGTCCGTTGCCTCTCGCTCAACCACCTGCTAAATCCATGTAATACTCGTTAGATGGATTGAGCATGGGAGACCCAGACTGTGCGAGCAGTTGCCTACTACCGCGTTAGCACCTCCGAACAAGGACGCTCGGGGCTTGGCCTGGAAGCCCAGAAGGCCGCCGTTGAGGACTACCTCAGGAGCCGACAGGCGGTCCTGTTGGCCGAGTTCACAGAGGTGGAGAGCGGCGCACGGAGCGACCGCCCACAGCTCCAGGCCGCCCTCAAACGCGCCAAGGTTTCCAACGCCACCCTGGTAATCGCTAAGCTGGACCGGCTCAGCCGTAACGCGGCCTTCCTGTTAACCCTGAGAGACGCCGGACAGACTTCGTGGCGGTTGATATGCCCGACGCCAATGCCGTCACAGTGGGCATCATGGCGGTGATCGCAGAGGAGGAGCGAAGGCTGATCTCTCAGCGGACCAAGGCTGCACTCAAGGCCGCCAAGGTGCGTGGGGTAAGGCTAGGAAATCCCAACGGAGCCGAGGCCTTAAGGCGGAGCGGTTTCCCCGGCGCGAGGGTCGGTATGGAGACGGCAAAAGCCAACGCGCAGCGGCGAGCGGAGAACCTTAGGGAGGTCCTAACGGAGGTCCTGGCGGAGGGCGCGACGAGTTACTCCGCTGTTGCTCGGGCGCTGAACGAACGGCACATTGCGACGCCCAGGGGTAACGCTTGGCGGCCCTACGGCGTGCGGCTTTTGATACAACGCCTGGGGGGAACCCTAGGGGCCGCCTGAGGGAGTTCACTGGGGGTGTGTCACCTGCTTTTTTCGACTGCTGCTGATGTGCTTGGTGGACATCCGCCGACCGTAATTGCGGAGAGGGCCTGTCCGGCCCGCTGCTCCTTTAGATGAACATGAATGAGGGTCTTGAAGGTCTCCACTTGAGCAGGTTGTGACCACCGGCCGCGGCGATCTCGAGCGCGCGCTTGGCGACCTCCTGCCCCTTGACCTGGGCGAGATCGGGGCCGCCCGCGGGCGCCTCGGCTTCGGCCTGCGGCGGCGGCGGGAGGATCGCCGTGCCGCGCAGATGCGCAAGCAAGGCAAGCAGGTCGGGGGCGGCAATCACCTCAAGCTCGCCCGCCCATGAGGCTTCGCTGCCCTGCGCCGCGGGGCAGATCAGGCCCTTGTCGAGCCCCGAGGCATGAAGCGCTGCGAGCAATACTCCCGGCGAAACCGCGATTCGCCCGTCGAGGCTGAGCTCGCCGACGGCGACGTAATGCGACAGGGTCTCGGCATCGGCCGCTCCGATAGCGGCCAGCAAGCACAGCGCGATCGGCAGGTCGTAATGCGAGCCTTCCTTGGGCAGATCTGCCGGCGACAAGTTCACCGTGATGACCTTGGGCGGCAGCGCCAGGCCGATCGACGATAGCGCCGCGCGAACCCGCTCGCGGCTCTCGGCCACGGCCTTGTCGGGCAAACCCACGATCGTGAATCGGGGAATGCCGGAAGACAGCTGGACCTGAACCTCGACCGCACGGGCTTCGAGGCCGAGATAAGCGACGGTGGCGACGGTCGCGGCCATTTCAGGCCCGACGCCCCGGACGCACTGCGATGGTCAGAAACCCCCCTAGCTCGGCGGATCAAAGCTAGACCGGCGTGGACCATAACCGCAAGCGACTTGCGCGAACTTGTCCGTCCTACCACATTCGCCGACATGATCAGTCGGCAGCAATGGCGCAGATTCGTGGACCATCCGTTCGTCGAATGGTCGCTGTTCACGTTCGGAATCGCGCTCATCATCGTCGGCTGCATCGTCGCGCCCTTGCCGGGGCCCGGCGGCGTCTTCTTCATCGTTCCGGGCCTCGCGCTGGTGCTCAAGACCAGCATGTGGGCCAAACGCTATTACGTCCGCTTCAAGCGCTGGCAGCCCAAGGCCGGCCGCTGGGCCGACTGGGGCCTGAGGCGCCGAAGCGCGCTTCGGCGGGAGGCGCTGCGCAAGGCCGAAAGGCCGCCCAGCGCCGAGTCCGACAATTGACTTGCGCCAGCCCCTCGACTATCGGCCCGCGAGACAGCGGCTGCCTTTACGGCGGCCCTTTTTCTTAGACTTAAGGCATGAGCGATGAAGCGCACTTTCCAGCCGAGCAACCTCGTCCGCAAGCGCCGGCACGGCTTCCGCGCGCGCATGGCGACGCCGGGCGGACGCAAGGTGCTGAACGCGCGCCGCGGACGCGGGCGCAAGAAGCTCAGCGCCTAACCACGATCAAGAAGCGCTCGGATTTTCTGGCCGCGAATGCCGGGAGGCGCGCGGCGACGCCGGGATTCGTGCTTCTCGTCCGCGACCGCGACGATTCGGACCCTGCGATCCGCGTCGGCTTCACGGTCACCCGGAAGATCGGCGGTGCGGTGGTCCGCAACCGCATGAAGCGGCGCTTCCGCGCGCTCGCCCGCGAAATCGTGCCGACCAGGGGCTTTCCCGGCTCCGACCATGTGATTATCGGCCGCGCCCGGGGGATCGAGCGGGATTACGCCTTGCTCCGCTCCGAGCTCGCCGGGGCGCTCGACGAGCTTCGCCGCAAATGATCGCCCGCCTTCTGATCGCGGTTGCGCGCGGTTGGCAGAAGGGCCCGTCGCGGGTCCTCCCCCCCAGCTGCCGCTACCAGCCGAGCTGCTCGGCCTATGCGATCATCGCAATCCAACGCTATGGGGCGGCACAGGGCAGCTGGCTCGCCTTGAAACGCATCTGCCGCTGCCATCCGTGGGGCGGCCAGGGTTACGACCCGGTTCCGTGAGGGAAATGAATTGACCGACAGCAAGAATTTGATCCTCGCGGTGGTCCTTAGCGCGCTCGTGCTACTCGGCTGGGGCTGGTTCTCGAACCATTATTTCCCGACCTGCGAATCCGCCGGTCGGCCACGATCGAGAACGGCAAGATCAAGCCGCTGCCGCAGCCGCAGGCCCAGCCCGTCCCGAACTCTCCCACGGCGATGCGCAGCCGCACGGCGGTGCTCGCTTCGACCCCGCGGGTGCGGATCGAAACACCCTCGCTTCAAGGCTCGCTCAACCTCAAGGGCGCGCAAATCGATGACCTGCTGCTGGTCAAGCGAGCGGCAAACGATCGCCAAGAATTCGCCGCCGGTACGACTGCTGTCGCCGCTCGGCGCACCGGGCTCCTATGTCGCTTCGGTCGGCTGGGTCGGCCAGGGCGCCGCGGCGCCCAATCTCGATACCATGTGGACCGCCGACCGGCCGGTCCTGACCCCGGGCCAGCCCGTCACTCTGACCACGCAAGGCGCCGATGGGATTCGCTACGAAATCCAGATCGCGGTCGACGACGGCTATCTCTTCACCGTCAGGCAGCGCGCGATCAACACCTCGGCCAAGCCGGTCGTGCTTCGACCCGTCGGGCTTGTCAGCCGGTCGTCCAAATCGCCCGACCCGGACAGCTGGACGGTGCATGTCGGGCCAATCAGCGTGTTCAACGGCAAGGCCGATTACGACGTCAATTGGAAGACCCTCGACCAGGAGGGGAGCAAGGCGTTCAGCAATGTCTCGGGTTGGCTCGGCTTTACCGACAAATATTGGCTTGCCGCGCTTGCTCCGAAGGGAAGCATGGCCGCCGAGTTCCGCCACTCGCCGGGCGGAGGCTACCAGGCCGATTATGCTTTGTCTCCGACGGTTCTCGCCGCGGGCCAGGCACTATCGACCGAAACCCGCCTGTTCGCCGGCGCCAAGCAGAAAGCGCTGCTCGACCGCTATCAGAGCGAGGGCATACCGCTGCTTAGTTATGCGATCGACTGGGGCTGGTTCTACTGGTTCATGATCCCGATCTTCGACCTGCTGCTGTTCCTGTTCAAAACGGTCGGCAATTTCGGAGTGGCGATCATCTGCCTGACGCTGATCGTCCGGGCGATCATGTTCCCGATCGCGCAGAAGCAGTTTCAGTCGATGGCCGCGATGCGCAAGCTGCAGCCAAAGATGAAAGCGATCCAGGAGCGGTTCAAGGACGACAAGGCCAAGCAGCAGCAGGAGATTTTGAAGCTTTACCAGGAGGAGAAGATCAACCCTGCCGCCGGATGCCTTCCGATCCTGCTTCAGATCCCGGTGTTCTACGCGCTTTACAAGGTGCTGCTGGTCAGTGTCGAAATGCGCCACAAGCCGTTCGTCGCCTGGCTTCAGGACCTGTCCGCGCCCGATCCGGCGAGCCTGCTCACGCTGGCGCATCATTTCGGCTGGACATGGTTCCCGGCCTTCCTCGGCGTATCGGTGCTCGCATTCCTGCTCGGCGTCACGATGTGGCTGCAGTTCAAGCTCAACCCGCAGCAGATGGACCCGACCCAGCAGCAGATTTTCGCGCTGATGCCGTGGGTGATGATGTTCGTCATGGCGCCGTTCGCGAGCGGGCTTCAGCTCTATTGGGTGACCAGCAACGTGCTCACCATCGCCCAGCAATGGTGGCTGTACCGCAAGTACGGACTGCATTTGTCGGACACCCACCCGGTCCACGACTGATGGACGAGGCTGACGATGACTTCGCCGAGCGTGCACGCAGGCTGTTCGCGGGCCCGATCGACTTCCTGAAGTCGGCTCCCGAGCTCAAATTCCTGCCCGACCCGGACGTGCCCGAGATCGCGTTCGCCGGCCGCTCCAACGTGGGCAAGAGCTCGCTCTTGAATGTGCTGACCAACCGCAAAAGCCTCGCGCGGACGTCGAACACACCGGGTCGGACGCAGGAGCTCAACGTGTTCGACGTCGGCCGGCCGCCGCAGATCCGGCTGATCGACATGCCCGGCTATGGCTTCGCCGACGCGCCCAAGGACCTGGTCAGGCGCTGGCGCTATCTGGTGAACGATTATCTGCGCGGCCGCGCGGTGCTGAGGCGCGCCCTGGTTCTGATCGACAGCCGCCATGGGCTCAAGGACGTCGACCGCGAGGTGATGGACATGCTCGACGCCGCCGCGCTCAGCTACCACCTCGTCCTGACCAAGGTTGACAAAGTTAAGCCGACCGCCTTGGCCGCGACCCTGGAAAAGACCGCCGCCGAAGCGGCAAAGCATCCCGCCGCGCACCCCGCCATCTTCACGACGTCGAGCGAAACGGGTAGCGGGATCGCCGAATTGCGGACGGCGATTCTCGAAGCGGCCACGACCTAGGGAGTAACCTTGCTCAAGCTGATCATCGGTAACCGCGCCTATTCGAGCTGGTCGATGCGCGGCTGGCTGGCGGTCAAGCAGTCGGGCGAGCCGTTCGAGGAATATGTCGTGCCCTTGTTCGACGCCGAATGGGAAAAGCGTCGTGAGGGCGACGAATTCGCCCCCTCGCTGGGCAAGGTGCCGATCTTGTGGGACGGCGAGTGCGTCGTCTGGGACAGCCTGGCGATCATCGAGTTCCTCGCCGACCGCGTGGGCCGTGACACCTATTGGCCGAAAGACGAAACGGCACGCGCCGTCGCCCGCTCGATGTCAGCGGAGATGCACTCGGGCTTCGCCAATTTGAGGCGCGAGCTGCCGATGAACGTGCGCAAGAGCTATCCGCCGCGCCAGCTCAGCGACGAGGTCAGGGAAGAGATCGACCGGATCATGCAATTGTGGGCGCAGGCGCGCGCCCGCTTCGGCGGCACCGGCGAGTTCCTGTTCGGCGAATGGTGCGCCGCGGACATGATGTACGCGCCGGTCGTCACGCGCTTCATCACTTATGCCGTGCCGGTGCCCAATTTCGCCGCCTTGTACATGAAAGCCGTCTTGTCACATCCGCACGTCGCCGAATGGATCGACAAGGCCCAGGACGAGCCCTGGGTGATCGAGGAATACGAAGCCGCGGCCTGATCATAGCCCCTCTCCCCATAGCGGGAGAGGGAGGGGCCCATTGCGCAGCAATGGGAGGGAGAGGGAGTGAGGTACGAGACCCCCACGCCCCCTCTCCCCGCTCGCGCTGCGCGCGAGTTGACCCTCTCCCGCAAAGGGGAGAGGGGCTAATAGGGCGTGCCGTCCTTGTGGACGTAGCGGTCGTCGGGGGTCCACATCATGTCGATGTCGGAGTAGCCGCCGCCGGTATTCGCGCCGCCGCCAACGACAATGAAGGCGCAGTCGGCGCCGCTTTCGTTGCGCAAATGGTGGCCGTTGGTGCTGCCCTTGGGCCAGGCCGCGCAATCTCCGGCGCGCAATAAGGTGCGGCCGCCATCCTCGACCAGCACCGCTTCGCCGGCGAGCATGACCAGGAATTCGTCCTCGCCGTCGTGCCAGTGCCGCTGCGACGACCAGGCGCCGGGCTTGAGCACGACATGGCTGGCTCCGAAATCGGTCAGGCCCGAGGCCGGCGCGAGACGGCGGTACCAGCGCCCGGCGACATCCTTGTCGAAGGGCGGCGGGTATCCGGTCCGGTTGGTCTGCTCGATTGTCTCGAGATCGATCTTCGGCATTGCCGCACCTCCGCTAACGAAGGGGATCATTAGCAGAGGCGCGGCGTCCGCTAGAAGGTGCCTTTGACCTGGAAGGCGAAAACCGGGCCGATCAGCTGATTGTTCTTCTGGATGAAATTGACCGGGCTGGTATCGCGCCAGTCTTCATAGACGAACCGGGTCCAGCGGTGCCGGGCATTGAGGACGTTGCCGACGGTGGCGCGGACGGTGAGGCCGAAGACGTCCTTGTGCTCGACGTAGAGGTCGAGCCAATTGGGGCCTTCCCAGCTGCGGAAGACCTCGGTCAGGAAAAAGTTCTTGGTATTGTGGCTGTAACTCGCCTCCGCGCCCCAGGCGATCTGGCTGTGCGGAATGTCGTGCCGCAAGCTGAGGTTGATCCAGCGGTTCTGCACTCCGCTGATCGGCCTCTCCTGTCCCGTGAGCGGATCCTTGACGCGCGTTTTCTCGTAACCGAACGTCGCGTCGATCTTGGCGCCCTTCCACCCGATCGGATCGAAATTGATGGTGCTCGTGCTTTCGAAGCCGAACCGGGTAGCATGCGGTAAATTGCCGATGCCTTCGGTGTGGTTGGCGAGCGGAATGACGTCGACGATGTCGGTGACCGAATGGCCCCAGACCCGAAGTCGGGTCTTGCCCCAGGATCCAAGCTCCTTGCCGACCTCGCCTTCAGCCTCCCAGCTCTGCGGCGGCACCAGGTCGGGATTGCCGGCATTCTCGCGGTCGTCGGCGAGCTTGGGCTGCGCGAGGAAATCGTAGAAGCTGATTTGCCCGACCTTGCGGCGCAGCTTGAGGCTCGCGTCCCATCCCTTGGCCGGGCGCCAGCCGAGCGTGACACTCCCCTTCGGCCGGAAGAATTTGCGGGCCGGCAGCTCGTCGTCGGTGCGGTCGAGGTGCGAGATCTCGGCGCCGGCCGCGACCTGCAGGTCGAGGTTGGAGGTGAGCGGCCGGCTCAGCGTGGCAATGCTTTCGTAGCGGACCTCCTGCACCTTGCCGGTGCCTTCCGGGAAGGGGATTTCCTCGAACTCGCCGCCCGGTTGCAGAATGAACAAGCCGCCCTTCTGGTCGAGCGAATTGAACGCCCGCTCGAAGGTGACCTGCCAGTCGTTCTTGCCGGTCTTCCAATGATATTCGCCGCGGCCGATCGTTTCCTGGATGATGGAGTTGCGGCTGAAGCGGACGCCATCGGGATCCGATCCGTCGTCGAACCGCGTGACCTGCGTGGTGACGACCGGCTCGTGGTCGCGGTGCTGGAGCCCGATCAGCTTCAGGCGGCCCGGACCGAGCGCGAATTCGTAGTCCGCGTTGACGTCATAATACCAGCCGTCGAGCTTCTGAACGGTGGTCCGCGCGCGGTCGACGCCGGTCACCAGGTCCCGCCGATCGCGGATATGCGTCGGCGCCCAATATGGCGTGTAGCCGAGCGACAGATTGCCGACCGACGAGCCGGGGCCGTCGAGTTTGAACTTGGTCTGGACGGTCACGAGGTCGGATTCGGAATGAAAGACCTCGTGGCGGCGCTCGGTGACGACGCGGTTGCGGTCGTAAATGACGATCGGCCCGCCGAACGCCCCGCGGCCGGCCTGGTCCTTGACCGACAAGGTGTAATCCACCGGGCCCGCCGTGCCGGTGTAGCTGACCGACCCGCGGAAAAGATTGGGCTTGGAATAATGAGCGCGGAAGTCGGGACGCCACTCGAACTGCCCGCTCGAGCCCTTCTTGGCCTTCAGGATCACGTTGGCGACCTGGCCCGACAGGCCGGCGATCCCCAAGCTCGCGGCGTCGACGATCTCGATCCGCTCGACGTTGCTGATGGCGACGCGGTGCAACTCGTCGACGGCGCCGCCGCCGCCGCCGCTATAGTCCTTGTTGTTGATACGCTCGCCGTTGATCAGCACATTCTCCGACGCTTGCCCCAGCCCGCGGTCATTGCTCGCGGCGCGGATGGTGAAGCTCGGTATCTGGATCAGCATGTCGTAGGCGGTCTTGGGCGCGAACCGCGCGAAGTCGGCCGGCGTGTAGATCAGCTTGCCGGTGGCGGTGACGGGCTGCATCGGCGGCGGCGGAACCACGGCCGGATCGCTGGTCGGAGCCGTCTGAGCGATCGCCGGACCGGCGGCGCCGATCGCCGCGGTGGCAAGAAGAAGATGTCGGAACGAACGCAACACGAGCATCAATGACCCCTGTCCAAATCGGCAGCACCAGCTCGTGCTACATTTGTAGCGTGCTACATTTGTAGCGTTGACGCAAGCCCCCAATCGACGAATTTTCGACGAACCGGCAAATGGCGGGCGCCAGCTTGCCAGCGGTTGAATGGTTGCTAGGGATTCCGCGGATGGCCGCGCCGATCGATCCCCTCTCGCTCGCCTCCGAGCTGATCCGCTGCCCGAGCGTCACCCCCGCGCGCGGCGCGGTGTTCGACGTGCTCGAGGCGGCGCTGAAGCCGCTCGGGTTCGACATTCACCGCTGGACGATGGGCGAGCCGCCCGACGGCCCGACCGAGAACATGGTCGCGATTCGCGGATCGGGCGCGCCGCACTTCGGCTTTGCCGGCCACCTCGACGTCGTCCCCGCGGGCGAAGGCTGGAGCGGCGATCCGTTCGAAGCGCTGATAGTCGATGGCCGGCTGGTCGGCCGCGGCGCCAACGACATGAAGAGCGCGATCGCCGCCTATGTCGCGGCGCTATCACGGATCGGCGACATTCGCGGAACGCTCTCGCTGCTGATCACCGGCGATGAGGAGGGCTACGCAACTTACGGCACGCCGCGGATCATCGACTGGCTCAACGAACGATCGATCAAACCCGACATGATCCTCATCGGCGAGCCGACCTCGGTCGATCGGCTCGGCGACACGGTCAAGATCGGCCGCCGCGGGTCGGTCAACATGTGGATCGAGGTGCCGGGGCTGCAGGGCCATGTCGCCTACCCACACCGAGCGACCAACCCCATCCCTCCCCTCGCCCGAGCAATCGCCGCGCTCGACGCGGTCCACCTCGACGACGGCACCGAAGCCTTTCCGCCGTCCAACCTCGAGTTCACCGCGATCTCAACCCCGACCAGCGCAAGCAACGTCATCCCCGGTTCGGCGACCGCGCAGCTCAACATCCGCTTCAACGACCGCCAGCGCGGGGCGGACCTGGTAAGGATGGTCGAGGGAATCGCTGAGCGCGAAGCGCCGGGCTCGCAGGTGCGCGCGCGCATTTCGGGCGAGGCGTTCCTCACTCCGCCCGGCAAGCTGTTCGACGTCGTCGTCGAAGCGATCGAGGAGGAAACCGGCCAAAAGCCCGAGCTTTCGACCAGCGGCGGCACATCAGACGGCCGTTTCCTGATCGCATTATGTCCAGTGGTCGATTTCGGCCTGCCCAACGCGTCGATGCACAAGGTCGGAGAAAGCGCGGCAGTCGAGGACATCCACGCGCTGTCGCGGATTTATGAGCGGGTTGTTCGGAAGGTGATTGGCTAGGGTCCACTTTGAGTGGAAAGCGGACATAGACGCCTTGATACCGTATGACAGTGAATCGCTGGCAACCCTCAGGGAGGCTGTTTCATGCCCGAGTTTCTCATTGAACGGGTCATGCCGGGAGTTTCTCAGTTAAACATGGACGACCTTAAGCAGACCTCGAAGGCGGGTTTGAACGTGCTCGAGGAACAGTTTCCAGAAATCCGATGGCTTCAGACCTATGTGACTAAAGACGCCCTGTATTGCGTCTACCAGGCCCCGAACGAACAAGCGCTTCGCCGATACACGGACAAGTCCACACTGCCTGTGCACAGGATTTCAGAGGTCCGGGCCACGATCGACCCGTCGACTCTTGAGGTCGAACACGAGTAGCGAACCTGTCCGCCCAAGGGACGCTCACGGCAGAAAAAACGTGAACACGCCGCTCGCCGCACGGATCGACCGAGCGCTAAAGGTGCTCGATTTGTGTTGAGAAGGACCGCTCCACAGCGCGCGGCATAATGTCCGCAATGGGTCGAAAGCGGACGTTACCTTGTTAAGCTACCGACTTCGCGCTGCGGTCGGCGTTGCCGGTCCAGGCGAGGAATTCGCCTTCGAACATCGGCGGCGCGAAGACATAGCCCTGGACCGTGTCGCACCCCATTGCGCGAAGGATGTCGGCCTGGGCGACGGTCTCGACGGCTTCGGCGACGATCTCGCACTCGACGCCTTTGATCAGCTGGAACACCGCCTGGACGACCACCCGGGCCTTCTCGCAATGCTCGATGTCGGCAATCAGCGAAGGGTCGAGCTTGACCCGGTCGAGCGGCATCGAGCGAAGCCGGGCAAGGTTCGAGTAGCCGGTGCCGAAATCGTCGATCGCGATGGTTGCGCCGTCGGCGCGAAGAGCCGCGATCTCGGCGAGCACCTCGTCGCTGACCTCCATTGCCGCGCTTTCGGTGAATTCGAGCTCGATCAGCGACACCGGCACCTGGGCCTCGGCGAAGGCTTGGCGCAGCCTGGCGAAGAAGTCGGCGCGGTCGAGCTGCCGCGGGCTGACGTTGAAAGCGAGCCGGCGAGCGCTGCCGCTGCGGCACCAGCCGCCGACGATCGATGCGACCTCGGCCACGACCCATTCGCCGATCTCGGCAATGACGCCGGTCTTCTCGGCGATCGGAATGAAGGTGTCGGGCATGCGCAGGCCGTCGCGCGGATGGTTCCAGCGAAGCAGGGCTTCGGCGCCGACGACCTCGCCGGTGGTGAGGCTCAGCTGCGGCTGGAAGGCGAGCACGAACTCGCCTCGAATGACCGCCTCGGTCAGCGCCTTCTCGGTCTCGACCTTGCTCTGGTGCTCGGCGGCGAGAACCTCGTCGAACAGGCAATGGCGGCCGCCGCCGTTCGACTTGGCGCGGTACATCGCAATGTCGGCGGCACGCATCAAAGATTCGATGCTCGACCCGTGGTCGGGCGAAATCGCGACGCCGATCGAGGCGCCGATGTCGACGCTGTGCGAGCACAGCTCGAACGGCTCGGAGATTGCGAGCACGGCGCGGCGCGCAATCCGCTCGATCTCGTCCGGGGAGGCGATCGCGGGGAAGAACATGGTGAACTCGTCGCCGGCGAGGCGCGCGAGCAGCGGGCGCGTGCGCGCATTGCCGGAGAACTCGGCGTTGACGACCACCCGCAGGCGGTTCGCGACCATGATCAAAAGCTGGTCGCCGCGGGCGTGGCCAAGGCTGTCGTTGACCATCTTGAAGCGGTCGAGATCGACGAACAGCATCGCGCATTTTGCCCCGCCGGCCGCTTCGCCGAGCAATTTGTCGGCTTCCGACCGGAAATGGAGGCGATTGGGGAGAGATGTCACCGGATCGTACATGCCGAGCGCGTGGGCGTTTTCGATCGACGCGCGCACTTCGGCGAACAGGCTGTCGACGGCGGCGGCAAGCTTGGGATGCGAAATGCGGACGGCCGCCGGCGCAGGGGAAACGAGGTCGCCGTCCTCGACCGCGAGCAGCCGGTCGCCAAGCGCGGAAAGGGCGCGGGCGCTTTCGCTGTTCGGCCGCTCCGAGGCGACGTAGCTGACGAGGAGGCAAAAGACGCCGGCAACCAGCGAGGCGACGATCTTCGCGTCGAGCTCGGTGATGAACACGAAGGCGATCAGCGAAAACACGAAGGCGGCAAAGCCCGCTGTGCACGACAGGATCGCGTTGCTGATCTTTTGCGCCGTGCCAGCTTTCATATTCGAGTTCGCGCCTCTCGCGCGGCGGCGGTGCCGCCTGACGAATTCGCGTTAAATGAGAGCAGTTAAGAAAGCGTCAGCGGCGCTTGAGGACGATATACAGGCTGCCTCCGCCGCCGTGACGCCGGTGAGCGCCGCGAACGGCGGCGATTTTGCGGCGCATGGCGCGAGGCGGCGAGCCAGTCGTGGACCGCGGCGCGGATCCTGCCGCGCTCGACCGGCGGAGCGCCCGGACGGTGGTGGCCGGTAACCAGCAGCAGGACGCGCTCGCCGGCGGCGATCGCCTGCTCGAGCGCACCGGTCGATCGCGTTCCAGGCCGAATCGAGGTTCATTCCGTGCAGATCGAGCACCCGGTCGGGACGCGCCGCGCCTGAGCGGAGTCGCTTGTCCCAGCTACCATCGAGGGTATTCCTCCCCGGGACGGGGAGGGAAATCGGCCGCGAAGCGGACGGTGGAGGCGGCCCGCTGTGGAAGCGGCTCGACCGTGGGCCCGCCACCACCCTTCGCCTTCGGCTCGAGGCTGGTCCGCCTCCCCGTTCCGGGGCGGATTGAGGCGCTCTCGCGATAGCGGGCGGATGGTCGCGGCGACCTCGGCCCACAGCTCGCGCCTCTTCAGGGCTGAGCGGACGCACGGTCGCCGCCCCTCGCCGCCACGCCCTTGGGCAACAGGATCAGCGCCCGGCCCGAGGCCGACATTCCGCCGGCGAGTCGCGGTTGCTTCCGCGTCCCGCGCCCCAGAAGGTGTCGAAGCGGTTGGGTCCCTTGATCGCGCCGCCCACGTCCTGCGCGACCCACAAGCCGTCGGCCTCGCGACGGTCCATCTTGAGGAAGACCGGCGCGCCCAGCGGAACGAAATTGGGATCGGCGGCAACCGTCGCCGCGCGGCGTGATCGCGACGCCCAGCGAGCCGAGCGGCCCCGGCCCGGTCAGCTCCTGGAAGAAGATGTAGGACGAGTTCTCGCGCATCAGCGCCTTGCCCGCGTCGGGATTGGCGCGGATCCAATCCTTGATCGCCTGCATGTTGGCGCCGCCCGGAGGAAGGATCCCGCGGTCGCGCAGCATGCCGCCCGATCGCGACATAGTCGCGGCCGTTCTGGCCGGCATAGCCGATCCGCATGACGCTGCCGTCGGGAAGGCGGATCCGACCCGAGCCCTGGATCTCGACGAAGAACAGCTCGACCGGGTCGGCTGCCCAGGCGACCTCGAGGCCCTTTCCGGCGAGCGCCCCGTCCTCGATCTCGGCGCGGGTGAAATAGAGCACGCAGGTGCCGGTTTGCGTCGATCCGCCCGCGCCCGCTGGTGCCGTCGGGCTTGGTGCAGCGGATGAGGTCGGGCGGGACGCGGTAGACCGGAACGTAACCGGGCAGCTGGGTCCGCGATCCTTCGATTTCCGGCTCATAATAGCCGGTGGCGAAAGCCCTGCCGTCGCCGACCCGGACCCAGTCGAAATTGTAGTAGAAAAAGCCCGGCGCATATTCGTCGGCGAGCGACGCGGCCTGGGTGCACAGCGCCGTCCAGTCGCCGGGCGCGGTCAGCCCGGAACTGTCCTGGCGCCGGACGAGCGACCGGGCAGCTTGCACGAAAAGCCGCGAGCGCGCGCGCCGCCTCGTCGCGCGGAAGGGTGCGCGGAGCCTCGAGCGTGACGCCGGCGGCGCGGGCGTTGGGCGGGATTGGACCGGTCGGAGGGCCGGAACCGGAACCGGCGCGGGAGCTGGAGCCGGTGCCGGCGCGGGGACCGGAGTTGGCGGCGGGCTTGGCGGCAGCGGCTTGGTCGCGCAGGCGGCGAGGAATGCGAATGTGGCGAGCGCGAGCGCGCGTCGCGGCGAGCCTCACTCTTCCTCGTCGGTTTCGACCAGCAGCCAGTTGGGGTCGCGCGACGCGATGTCGCGGCGGAACGTCCACAGGTCGCGGGTCTGCACCGCGTCGCTGAGCGAACCGGCGACCACTGCGCCTTCGGCGTTGCGGGTGACGGCGGCGATGTCCGCCTCGAAGCGGACGGTGACGACCGCCACCTGCCGTCTCGAGCGAGGCTTGCGAAATCACCGCCTGCTCGATCGCGACCAGGCGATTGTCGAGCTTGAGGCCGTCGGTCTTGCGCTGCTCGATCGCCGCTTCGAACGTGTCGTAGACATGCTGGTCGACATGCGCCGCGGACCGCGTCCAGCTCGCCGCGCCAATATGCCTCCAGCACCAGCCGGTAGGCGGCCTTGGCGCCTTCGAGGAAGCGGGCGACGTCGAAGGTCGGATCCGCGGCGAGGATCGCGCGCACGCCCGGGCCGGCGGTCGGCAGGAAGGCCATGTCGGCGGCGTCGCGTCGGAGCCTGCGGAACTACCGAGGGCTGGGCCGCGCGCGGCTCGACCCGCGCGTCGGGGTCGGCCGGCTTCAAGATCGGCTGCTGCTCATGCCCGGTCCGCTCGCCGAGCACGCTGTACAGGCGCAAGCCCGATGAGACAGAGCGACAAGGGCGAGGATTACAATAACGGTCAAACCTTTGGTTCCACTGCTTCAACGAGTTCATTCAACATAGTGTGCGAGCGATGAATAATCCAACACCGGCGAACGCATGAACCCGCCATTGCGCCTCAATTGAGCGGCTGCTAACCGCCCCATCGCAACGCGCCGCGGCCCGACGCGGCTCCCGATATACCACAATAGCCTCTAAAAGGACGGCATCGATGGCGGACCAGGATTCGACCCACGCCAGGCAACGGCTCAGGCGAGGGCGGCGACGAGCCCCAATTCGCCGTGCTCGCGCAATATATCAAGGACTTGTCGGTCGAGAACCCGAGCGCGCCCCAGGTCTTCCAGTGGCATGTCCAGCCGCAACCTCGACGTCCAGTTCAGCCTCAACGCCGACAAGGCCGGCGACGACGTCCATGAGGTCGTCGATCAAGATCGAGGTCACCGCGAGATCGGACAACGGCGTCCATTTCATCGTCGATCTGAGCTACGCCGGCCTGTTCGGCCTGCGCAACATCCCCGAGGAAGCGCTCGGCCCGGTTCCTGCTGGTCGAAGCGCCGCGCCTGCTGTTCCCGTTCGCCCGCCAGATCATTGCCGAGGCGGTCACAGAATTCCGGCTTCCCGCCGCTGCTGCTCGACCCGATCGACTTCGGCGCAGCCTATGTCGCCCAGCTCGAAGCGGCGCAGGCGCAGCAGGGCGAGATACCAGGCAGCGAGAGCCCGGCCGAACCGACGGTCCAACGCCTGACCGGTCGCGAACCCGCAGCAGGCCAGCGTCAATGAACCTTCTCAAGGCGACGGGCACGATCGGCGGCCTGACCCTTGTCAGCCGGGTCGCGGGCTTCGCTCGCGAGATGCTGATGTCGCGCGTGATGGGCGCGAGCTGGCAGGCCGACGCCTTCTTCGTCGCCTTCCGGCTGCCCAACACGTTCCGCCGGCTGTTCGGCGAAGGCGCCTTCTCGGCCGGGTTCGTTCCGCTTTACTGCGCAGCGGCTCCACGGCCAGGATGGCGACAGCCGAGGCCAAGAATTTCTCCGAGGAAGTGCTCGCGGTCTTCGTGCCGACGCTCGTCCTGTTCACGATCGTCTTCGAGATCATCATGGGACCGTTCGTCGTTGCGCTGATCTCGGGCTACCACGGCGAAAAGCTGGCGCTTGCGACCTTCCTGACCAGGATCACCTTCCCCTATCTGATCCTGATCAGCCTGGTCTCGCTGTTCTCGGGCATCCTCAATTCAGCTCGCGCAAGTTCACCGCGGCGGCCTTCGCGCCCGCGCTGCTCAACCTGGCGATGCTGTCGCGCGCTGATCTTCGTGCCGGTCGGCGGGCACGACGACGGCTATCGCACTGGCGATCGCGGTCACGCTCGGCGGAGTGCTGCAGCTCGGCGCTGCTGATCGCGGCCTGCGCGCGCGCCGGGATCGTCCTCAAGCTCCGGCGGCCGCGGATGACCCCGGGCGTGCGCCAGTTCGTCCGCGTCGTCATTCCGGCGACGCTGGGCGCGGGCGTCTATCAGATCAGCGCCTTCATCGACACTTTCTTCCTGGCCCGCATCGGCACCGGCGCGATGAGCTATTTCAACTATGCCGACCGCCTGAACCAGCTGCCGCTGGGCGTGATCGGCGCGGCGCTCGGCACGGCCATCCTGCCCCAGGTCAGCCGCCATGTCGGCGCCGGCGAGCCGGACAAGGCGGCGAAGGTCCAGGGCCAGGCGGCCGAGCTGGCGATGCTGCTGTGCCTGCCCGCGGCGCTCGCGCTGGCGGTCAGCGCCGGCCCGCTCGTTTCGGCACTGTTCCAGGGCGGCCGGTTCACCGCCGAGGACGCGTCGATCACCGCGATGACGCTGGCGATCATCGTGCTTGGCCTGCCCGCCTATGTGCTGGTCAAGGTGCTGACCCCGGGCTTTTATTCGCGGCAGGACACGGCGACGCCGGTCAAGACCGCGGTGCGTCGTGCTCGTCGCCAACATCGTGCTCAACTTCGTCCTGATCCCGCCGTTCGGCATTGCCGGCCTCGCGTCGGCGATCGCGCATCTGCTCCTGGCTCAATTGCCTGATCCTCTACGTGATCCTCCACCGCCGCGGCCATTTCCGGATCGAGGCATGGCTCGCGTCGCGCATCGCTCGGCAACTGCTTGCCGGCGCGGCCATGGTCGCGGCGCTTATCGGCATCCGCATGGCGCTTGCGCGGCTGGTTCGCCGGATCGGTCGGGCATCGCCTGGCCGGCGTGACGGCCATCGTCGGCGGCGGGATGGCGGTCTATTTCCCGCTGGTCTGGATCCTCGGCGGCACCGACAAGGAAGAGCTTCGCGCCCTGGTCACGGCGAAGGAGGCCCTATACCGATGCCGGCTGATGCCTCGACAGCGATGCGCGTCGTCTCCGGCATCCAGCCGACCGGCGATCTTCACCTCGGCAATTTGCTCGGCGCGATCCTGCGCTGGGTGAGGATGCAGGACGAGGCCGAATGCCTGTTCTTCCTTGCCGACCTCCACGCGCTGACGGTCGACGTCGATCCCGCCGCAGTTGCGCTCGAACGTCCGCGAAATGGCGGCGGCGCTGATCGCCAGCGGGATCGATCCGGCCAAGTCGATCCTCTTCGCCCATAGCGCGGTCCCGGCCCATGCCGAGCTTGCCTGGATCCTCGGCTGCACCGCCCGCATGGGCTGGCTCAACCGCATGACGCAGTGGAAGGACAAGGCCGGCAAGAACCGCGAGGGCTCGTCGCGTCGGCCTGTTCGCCTATCCCGTGCTCCAGGCCGCCGACGTCCTGCTCTACCAGGCGACCCATGTCCCGGTCGGCGAGGACCAGAAGCAGCATGTCGAGCTGACCCGCGACATCGCGATCAAGTTCAACACCGATTTCGACGTCGAGCTGTTCGTTCCGCCCGAGCCCTACATCGGCGGCGGCACGGCGGCGCGGGTGATGAGCCTGCGCGACGGCAAAGCGAAAATGTCCAAGTCCGACCCGTCGGACATGAGCCGGATCAACCTCACCGACAGCGACGAGCTGATCGCCCAGAAGATCCGCAAGGCCAAGACCGATCCCGAGCCGCTGCCCGGACGATCCCGGCCGGGCTGGACGGCCGGCCCGAGGCGAAGAACCTGGTCGGCATCTATGCCGCGGTGACCGGCGAGACGACGTCGAGCAGGTGCTTGGCGCAATTCGCCGGCCAGGGCTTCGGCGCGTTCAAGCCGGCGCTGGCCGACGCGCTGATCGCGCTTCTTGCCCCGCTGCGCGCCCGGCTCGAGCAGTTCCGCACCGATCCCGCCGAGCTCGACCGGTTGCTGGCCGCAGGCGCACAAGAGGCCGCCGGCGCTTGCCGCCCCGACCCTCGCCGCCGCCTACAAGGCTGTCGGCCTGACGCCCTAGACCAACGCTTCATCGACCGTTCACTGCTGTTGGTGGTAGTACATCGGGACCGTAACGAGTTTTCCCGAGTCGAGGACCAGTCCGATGCGTATCCGAAATTTTGGAGTTGCCGCCGCTCTTGCCGTGGCCGCGCTCGGCCTGTCGGCTTGTGCCCAGAGCCTCAACACCCAGGTCTCCCGCTACCAGGCGATGCCGGCGCCCGCAGGGCCAGACCTTTACGGTCGTGCCGATCGGCGGGATGGCGACCACCGGCGGACTGGAATTCCAGCGCTATGCCGGGATCGTTGCCCAGCAGCTCCAGGCGCGCGGCTATCAGCCCGCTGCCACAGCGCCAGAGCGCGAACATGGTCGTCCAGCTCGGCTATTCGCTCGATCGTGGGCAGGTCCGAGTAGAATCGGACCCCGTTCTACGGCAGCCGCTTCGGCTATGGCGGGTTCGGCTACAGCCCGTTCTTTTACCCGCGCTACGGCCGCTTCGGGTTCGGATCGCCTTTCTATTACGGCTGGGACGACCCGTTCCTCTACGGCGGCGGCGGGATCGACAGCTGGGTCGAGTATCAAAGCGAGGTCGACCTCCACATCCGCGCGTCGGGAACCAACCAGCCGCTGTTCGACGGACGCGCCCAGGCGCGATCGGCGACCAATCGGCTCGACGTGCTCGTCCCGAATCTGGTCGAGGCCCTGTTCACCGGATTCCCGGGCCAGAGCGGCGAGACGGTCAAGATCACCATTCCGGTGCGCCCGCGCGCCTGATGCTCGGGCTTTAAGCGAGGGTAAAGAAGAAGGCCCGGCCGATCGTTCGGCCGGGTCTTTCCTTTCGGCTGTCGGGGCAGCCGAAACTCTTGGACTTGCGGCCTACCCTTCGAGCTGGCGCGTCAGCAGCCGGATGTCGGCGTCGAGCTCGGCGTCGGCGGCGCGCAGCTTCTCGATCTGGCGCACGGCGTGGATCACCGTCGTGTGATCGCGCCCGCCGAAGCGCCGGCCGATGTCGGGCAGCGACTTGGGCGTCAGCTGCTTGGACAGATACATCGCCACCTGGCGCGGCCGGGCGACCTCGCGGGCCCGGCGGGCCGAGGTCATCTCGGCCTTGCGGATGCGATAATGCTCGGCGACCTGGGTCTGGATCTCGTCGATCGAGATGCGGCGCTGGTTGGCGCGCAGGACGTTGGCCAGCACTTCCTCGACGAAGGCGACGTCGATCTCGCGGCCCGGTCATCATCGCATAAGCGCCGATGCGGTTGAGCGCGCCTTCGAGCTCGCGGATCGAGCTGGTCACGCGGCGGGCGAGGAAATCGACTACGCGGCCGCGGCATCTCGACGCCCGGAAGCGCCTCGAGCTTGGCGATGATGATGTTGAAGCGAAGCTCGTAATCGGCCGGGTTGATGTCGGCGACCAGGCCCCACGACAGGCGCGACAGGATGCGCGGCGCGATCCCGTCGAGGTCCTGCGGCGCGCGGTCCGAGGTGATCACCAGCCGCCGCCCGGCGGTGATGATCTCGTTCATCGTGTGGAAGAATTCTTCCTGCGTCGAATCCTTGCCGGCGATGAACTGGACGTCGTCGATCAGCAGCAGGTCGGCGTTGCGCAGCCGCTGCTTGAACCCGATCGTGTCATTCTCTTTCAGCGCGCGAATGAACTCGACCATGAACTTCTCGGCCGACATCGAGACGACGCGGGCGCCGCGGTTGTGGGCGGTGAAGGCATGGCCGATGGCGTGCAGCAAATGGGTCTTGCCGCGGCCCGTGCCGCCATGGATGAACAGCGGGTTGAAGCTGACCTGTCTGCGCGGTCGCCAGCGTCCGCGCGGCGGTGCACGCGACCTCATTGGCCTTGCCGACGATGAAAGTCTCGAACCGGTAGCGCGGGTCGAAATTGGGCGCATCGCGGGTCGCGCTCGGCGCGGCGCCGGTGTTTCTTCGAGGATCAGCAGCGGCGCCGGCCGCGGCGCGTCGGCGGCGGCGATGATCCGAACGTCGCGAACGATCGGGAGCACCGTCTTCCAGGCGAGCGCCAGGCGCTCGCCGAAATGCGATCGCACCCAATCGGCCATGAACTGGCTCGGCATGACCAATTCGAGCGCGCCGCCGTCGGGCTCGAATTCGCCGAGCTCGGCCGGCTTCAGCCAGCCGTCGAAGGTGCGCGCGCCAAGATCGCGGCGAAGCCCGGTGCGAATCGAGTCCCAAGCTGCTTCGAGCGGTGCTGCAACCGGCGCGGCGGCAAGCTCAACAGACGAATTTGCACTCCCGCCGTGCACTGGCCCGCGCCTCCCTATTCTGGCCCCTGGTGAGATAAAAGGAGCCTCACACGCCCGCCTCCGAGTCGCGGCGTCTACGGCTTCCCGTCTCTCTTGCCCCCGACGCGGATTCGCGTCCGGAAGAGTGTTTCTGGGAGCCTATTGCTTTGCATGCAAGTGCCGTTTTTTCACGAAAGTGAAATAATGGCCCTTGACATAGGAAACGCGGGAAAACTGCGGGGGACCGGCAGAAAACCGCCAATTTTGGAATTATTTCGCCGTTAACCGCCACGCGAATCGCGGGAATTGCTACGTTTTTTTGACGATCCAAAAACGGGCCAATCGAGCCGCCGGTTTCGCGACGGCCTCGAACAAGGGCTCGCTCAGCGCGGCTTTCAGCCGAGCGCCGCAAGCCTCTTTGACAGGCGCGAAAATTTCCGGGCGGCGGTGTTCTTGTGGATCACGCCGCGGGCGACTCCGCGGAACAGCTCGGGCTGTGCCTTTTTGAGAGCCTCGGCCGCTTCTTCCTTCTTGCCGGCGGCGATCGCCGACTCGACCTCCTTGATGAAGGTCCGGATGCGGCTGACTCGCGAATGGTTGATCGGTCGCGCGATTCGCGTTGCGGCGGATGCGCTTCTTGGCTTGCGGCGTGTTCGCCATTGTCTTCCTCTAACTCAATGAAAAACGGCGCGGCCAGCAGGCTCGCACCGAAGCGGCGCTCCCCTACCCCGAAGCGCCTCCGAGGTCAACGCTGACAGCGCTGGCATCGCGGGCAATAGAAGGTCGAGCGGCCGCCCTGGACGATCCGCCTGACCGTCCCGCCGCAGCCGCACGGCTTGCCCTCGCGATCGTAGACCGCGAACGCCTTGGAGAAATAGCCGAGCTCGCCGTCGGGCGCTGGCGAAATCGCGCAAGCGTCGAGCCGCCGGCCGCGATCGCTTCGGCAAGCACGTCGCGGATCGCCGGCACCAGGCGCTTCAGCCGTTCGAGCGACACCGACCCGCCGGCGCGCGCCGGGTGGATCCCGGCGCGGTAGAGCGCCTCGCAGACGTAGATGTTGCCGAGGCCGGCGACGATCCGCTGGTCGAGCAGCAGCAGCTTGATCGCGCGCCTTGCGGCCCGTCGAGCCGGCGCTTGCAGGTCCTCGGGCGTCGAGGTCGAGCGGCTCGGGCCCGAGCGCCGCGAACGGCGGCCAGTCGATCGAGCTCGTCGGTCGGCACGAGGTCGAGCGAGCCGAACCGGCGCGCGATCGTTGAGCGCGACCCGCCGCCCTCGTCGGTCTCGATCAGGAAATGGTCGTGCTTGCCGATCTCGCTCGGATCGACCCGCCAGTGGCCCGACATGCCGAGATGGAAGACCAGCGTGTCGCCGCGGTCGGTGTCGATCAGCCCATATTTGGCGCGGCGGCCGAAGCCCGGTGACCCGCGCGCCGGTCAGCCGCTGGCCGAGGTCGACCGGCAGCGCCCGGCGCAGGTCCGGCCGCCGCGCCTCGACGCTGGCGATCCGCCGGCCTTCGAGCACGCGCGTCAAGGCCGCGGACGGTGGTCTCGACTTCGGGAAGCTCGGGCATGGCGCCGCGATATGGCGGAGCGCGCCGCCAACGCCCGCTAGAGGCGCAGCCGCATGACGGACAAGGTCAATTTCGGCGACGAGCTGGTCAGCCCCGAGGAGAAGACGCGGCGCGTCGGCGCGGTCTTCAGCTCGGTCGCGCGCCGCTACGACCTGATGAACGACCTGATGTCGGGCGGCATGCACCGGCTGTGGAAGGACCGCTTCGTCGCGCGGGTGAAGCCGCGGCCCGGCGAGGCGATCCTCGACATGGCCGGCGGCACCGGCGACGTCGCCTTCCGCATGGCCCGGCGCGGCGCGCAGGTGACCGTCGCCGACATCAACCCGGACATGCTCGAGGTCGGCAAGGAGCGCGCCGAAGCAGCGCGGCATCGAGGGCCTCGTCTGGCAGAGTCGAAAATGCCGAGACGCTGAGCTTCGCCGACAGCGAGCTTCGACGCCTACACGATCGCGTTCGGCATCCGGAACGTCACCGACATTCCCGCCGCGCTTGCGCGAGGCGCACCGCGTGCTGAAGCGCGGCGGGCGCTTCTTCTGCCTGGAATTCTCGACCGAGCGACTGGCCGGGCTTCGCCGACGCTCTACGAAGCCTATGCGCGACAGCGTCATCCCGCGGATCGGCAAGGCCGTCGCCGACGACGAGGACAGCTATCGCTATCTGGTCGAATGCATCCGCCGCTTTCCCGACGCCCGAGCGTTCGCGCGCGATGATCGGCGACGCCGGCTTCGTCCGCGCCGCGGCCGAGCCGATGCTCGGCGGCCTGGTCGACCATCCACTCGGGCTGGAAGATTTGACCACTTCGCGTCACCCATCTGTGGCGGCTGCTGAAATGGGGCCGGACGCTGGCGCGCCACGGCGCGCTGACGCGGCATCGAGCGACGACCCGCTGACCCCGCCGCCGGTGCGGCGGCTCGCGCGGATCGCCCGCTTCGGCGCGCGCATCCCGCCGACGCCCGATTATGCCGACGGCGCTGCAGGAGATCGGCCCGGCGGCGATCAAGCTCGGCCAGGCGCTGTCGACCCGGCCCGACCTGGTCGGCGAGCGCGCCGCGGACAACCTGTCGCAGCTCCAGGACGACCTGCCGCCGGCGCCGTTCGCGGCGATCAAGCGGACGATCGAAAGCTCGTTCGGCGCGCCGCTCGAGAGCCTCTTCGCCGAGTTCGACGAGGTGCCGGTCGGCGCCGCCTCGATCGCCCAGGTCCACCGCGCCGTCACCACCGAAGGCCGCGAGGTCGCGGTCAAGGTGCTGCGCCCGGGCATCGAGGAGGAGTTCGCCAGGGCGATCGAGACCTACGAATGGGCGGCGGCGCATGTCGAGCGCTACGGCGGCGAGGCCGAGCGCCTGCGGCCGCGGCTGGTCGTCGCCCACTTCCGGCAATGGACCGCGCGCGAGCTCGACCTGCAGCGCGAGGCGGCCTCGGCCTCCGAGCTGCGCGAGAACATGGTCGCCGAGCCCGGCTATCACGTCCCCGAGATCGACTGGCGGCGCACCGCGCGGCGGGTGCTGACGCTCGAATGGCTCGACGGGATCAAGCTCAACGACCGCGAGGCGCTGATCGCCGCCGGCCACGACTGCAAGGCGCTCGCCGCGATCCTGGTCCGCGCCTTCCTGCGCCAGGCGGTGGTCGACGGCTTCTTCCACGCCGACCTCCACCAGGGCAATCTGTTCGCGCTGCCCGACGGCCGGATCGCGGCGATCGATTTCGGGATCATGGGCCGGATCGACCGCCGGGCGCGGATGTGGCTGGCCGAGATCCTCTACGGCCTGATCACCGGCAATTACCGCCGCGTCGCCGAAATCCATTTCGAGGCGCAATATGTCCCGCCGCACCACAATGTCGAGGAGTTCGCGACCGCGCTTGCGCGCCGCCGGCGAGCCGATCCGCGGCCTTCCGGTCAAGGACATTTCGGTCGGCCGGATGCTCGAGAGCCTGTTCTCGATCACCCGCGATTTCGACATGCCGACCCAGCCGCACCTGCTGCTGCTGCAGAAGACGATGGTGATGAACGAAGGCGTCGCCACCGCGCTCGATCCCGACATCAACATGTGGGAGACCGCCGAGCCGTTCCTCAAGGAATGGATGCGCTCGCGAGCTCGGGCCCGAAGCCTATTACGCCGACCGGATCATCGAGCTCGTCCGGGCGCTGAAGAAGATCCCCGAGCTGATCGACCGGCATCGACCAATATTATCCGCCGCGCGGCGCGCGCCCCGCCCGCCGCCGCCGCTGCCCGAGATCGCGGTGATCGAGCAGCCGCAGCTGGTGGGGCTATGCGCTGGCCGGCGATCGCCGGCGCCGCGCTCGGCGCGCTGCTGCATGTTTGTGCTAGGCTAGAGCCATGGCGCAGCGTCCTCCTCATCGTCGGCGGCGGGATCGCGGCCTACAAGTCGCTCGAGCTGGTGCGGCTGCTCAAGAAGGCCGGGCACGAGGTGACGCCCGGTGCTGACCAAGGGCGGCGAGCATTTCGTCACCGCGATGAGCCTCGGCACGCTCGCCGAAAGCCAGGTCCACAGCTCGCTGTGGGACCTCAAGGACGAGGTCGAGATCGGCCATATCCAGCTGTCGCCGCGCGGCCGATTTCGTGCTCGTCTGCCCGGCGACCGCCGACCTGCTGGCCAAGATGGCGGCGGGCATCGCCGACGACCTCGCGACGACCCTGCTGCTCGCCACCGACAAGCCGGTGGTCGTCGCGCCGGCGATGAACGTGCGCATGTGGCAGCACGCCGCGACCCAGCGCAACGTCGCGCAGCTGAAGGCCGACGGCGTCACGGTGATCGAGCCCGCCGAGGGCGAGATGGCGTGCGGCGAATTCGGCCCGGGCCGCCTGCCCGAGCCGCAGGACGATCATGGACTGGCTCGCCGCGACCTTGCTGAAGTGACGCTCGCCGGCAAGCACATCCTCGTCACCGCCGGCCCGACGCACGAGCCGATCGACCCGGTGCGGGTGATCGCCAACCGCTCGTCGGGCCGGCAGGGCTTCGCGATCGCCGCCGCCGCCGCCGAGGCCGGCGCGCGCGTGACGCTGGTCGCCGGCCCGGTCGCGCTGGACACGCCGCCGGGCGTCGACCGCATCGATGTCGAGACCGCCGAGCAGATGGCCGATGCCGTCATGGCGGCACTTCCGCCGACGCCGCGATCCTGGTCGCGGCGGTCGCCGACTGGCGGGTCGAGCCGTCGCCGACCAAGCTCAAGAAAGGCGACGGCCCGCCCAAGCTCGAGTTCGTGCCGACCCGCGACATCCTCGCCGAGCTCGGCGCGAGCGCCGCAGCGGCCGCGCCTGCTCGTCGGCTTCGCCGCCGAGACCGAGCGACGTGGTCGAACAAGCCATCGCCAAGCGGCACGCCAAGAGCGCCGACTGGATCGTCGCCAACGACGTGTCGGGCGACGTGATGGGCGGGCACCGCAACCGCGTCCACCTGATCACCGCCGACGGCGTCGAGGATTGGCCCGAAGCGGCGAAGGACGAGGTCGCGCGCCACCTGATCGCGCGGATCGCGCAGGCGCTAGGCTGAGCCGCAGGCCCTGCAGCGCGGGATCGGGCGGGATGCGGATCGTCCGCCAGCCGAGCTTCTCGCCGTCGAACAGATGGACCTTGCCGGCCGGGTCGTCGCCGATGCCGACGAATGAAATTGATCGCGAGCAGCGCGGCGAAGCTGCCGACGGTCGCGGTCAGCGCGCCGAGCACGCCCAGCTCCGCGCAATTGTCGCAATCCTCGGCGTCGAACGCATCGCCGACGAAGCAGCGATAGCAGGGCCGGGCGCGGAACAGCCCGACCTGCCCCTGGAACTGCACCGCGGCCGCCGAGACCAGCGGAATGCCGAGCGCGACGCAGGCGTCGCTGACCGCCAGCCGCGTCGCGAAATTGTCGCTGCCGTCGATGACCAGGTCGTGGCCGCCGAGCAGCTCGTGGGCATTGTCCGCGTCGATCCGCTGCTGGACCGGCTGCGCGTCGACGAAATGGTTGAGCCGCTGCACGAACTGCAGCGCCAGCTCCGCCTTGGACTGGCCGGCATCGCGCTTCGCGGAACAGCGGCTGGCGGTGGAGATTGGCGAGCTCGACGACATCATCGTCGATGATCGTCAGCCGCCCGACGCCGGCGCCGGCCAGCGCCGGGATGACCGCGCTGCCGATCCCGCCGGCGCCGATCACCGCGACGCTGGCCGCCTTGAGCTTGTCGCTGCCCGACCCCGCCGACCTGCGGCAGGACGATGTGCCGCGCGTAGCGTTCGAGCTCGTCGTCGGTAGAGGGTCACTGCACGCCTCACTGGTCGGAGACTGCCGAAGCCCCCGGCCCCCGCGCCGGTCTCGCTCGAGCGTCGTCGACCTCGACGAACTCCGCCTTGAGCACCGGCGCGGGCACCAGCTGGGCGATGCGCTCGCCGCGGCGGACCTCGAACGGCTCGGCGCCGAGGTTGGCGAGGATCACCTTCACCTCGCCGCGATAATCCTGGTCGATCGTGCCGGGCGTGTTGAGGCAGGTGATGCCGTGCTTGAGCGCGAGGCCCGAGCGCGGACGCACCTGGACTTCATAGCCCTGCGGAATGGCGATCGCGAAGCCGGTCGCGACCGCGTGGCGCTGGCCGGGCGCGAGCGTCACGTCCTCGGCGGCGACGACATCGAGGCCCGGCGGCGCCGTCGGTCGCGTAGGTCGGCGCCGGCAAACCTTTGCCGTGCGGCAACCGTTGCAGCTCGATTTCGATCATTCGACTTCCTCCGCGCCGGTCTTGCGGCCGCCCTTCTTGCGACGGGCCCTTGGCGGCTCGCTCGTCGATCAGGCGCACGGCTTCGTCGAGCGTCACCGCCTTCGGGTCGGCGCCCTTGGGCAGGGTCGCGTGGGTCGTGCCGTCGCTGACGTAGGGCCCGTAGCGGCCCTCCATCACCTTGATCTCCTTGCCGCTTGCCGGATGCGCGCCGAGCACCGCGATCGGCTCGCGCGACGCCGCCTTCGCCGGCCCGCCGCCCGACGGCCGCATCGGCGAGCTTGGCGACCGCGGCGTTCATGCCGGTCTCGAACACCTCGGCGGTCGAGCCCAGCTTCGCATATTTGCCGTCGTGGGCGAGATAGGGGCCGTAGCGGCCGATCGAGGCGGTGATCGGCTTGCCGGTCTCGGGGTGCGGGCCGATCTCGCGCGGCAGCGACAGCAGCCGCTCGGCGACCTCCGTGCGTCACATCCTCAGCGGCACGTCCTTCGGGAATCGACGCGCGCTTCTCGCCGCGCTCGACATAGGGCCCGAACCGGCCGGTCTTGAGCAGGATCCCGTCGCCGAGCTCGGTCGGGCCGTCGCTTTGCGCCTGGTCGCCGCCCTGGCCGAACTTCTGCGTGTATTTGCAATCGGGATAGTTGGAGCAGGCGACGAACGCGCCGAACTTGCCGCCGCGCAGGCCCAGCCGGCCGTTGCCGCATTGCGGGCAGACCCGCGGGTCGCTGCCGTCGGCGCGCGGCGGATACAGCCAGGGCGCGAGGAATTCGTCGAGCGCGGCGGTGATCTCGCGACGGCTTCTGCTCCATGACCTCGCCGGCCTTGGGCTTGAAGTCGCGCCAGAAGTCGTCGAGCAATTTCTGCCAGTCGAGCCGGCCGCCGGAGACGTCGTCGAGCTCCTCCTCGAGCTCGGCGGTGTAATCGTAGCTGACGTAGCGCTCGAAGAAGCGCTCGAGGAACGCCGTCACCAGCCGCCCGCTCTCCTCGGGCATGAAGCGGCCCTTTTCGAGCCGGACATATTCGCGGTCCTTGAGCGTCTGCAGGGTCGAGGCATAGGTCGACGGGCGGCCGATGCCGAGCTCCTCGAGCCGCTTGACCAGGCTCGCTTCGGAATAGCGCGGCGGCGGCTGGGTGAAATGCTGCGTCGCCTCGACGCCGGTCTTGGCCGGAGCGTCGCCCTCGCGCAGCGCGCGGCATCCGCGCGCCTTCCTCGTCCTCGGCCTTTTCGTCGCGGCCTTCCTCGTAGAGCGCGAGAAAGCCCGGGAAGAGCACGACCTGGCCGGTCGCGCGGAGCATCGCCCGGCCCGCCCCGTCGGTCAGCTCGACCGTCGTCCGCTCGAGCCGCGCCGAGGCCATCTGGCTCGCCAGCGCGCGATTGTAGACCAGCTCGTAGAGCCGCGCATGGTCGCCCGACGCCGCGCGCGACCGGTCGAAATCGGTCGGGCGGATCGCCTCGTGCGCCTCCTGCGCGTTCTTGATCTTGCTTTGGTACTGGCGCGGCTGGTCGGGCACGTAGCCGGCGTCGTAGCGGGTCGGCGATCGCGCGCCGCGCGGCGCTGATCGCCTCCGGCGCCATGTCGACGCCGTCGGTCCGCATGTAGGTGATGAGCCCGTCCTCGTAGAGGCCCTGCGCGACGCGCATCGTGTGGCTCGCCGAGAAGCCGAGCTTGCGCGCCGCCTCCTGCTGCAGGGTCGAGGTGGTGAACGGCGGCGGCGGGTTGCGCGAGAAGGGCTTGGTCTCGACCGAGGAGACGGTGAAGCGCCCCGCCTCGACCACCGCCTTGGCGGCGTCGGCATCGCCCTTGTTGCCGATCGTCAGCCGCTCGATCTTGTTGCCGTCGAGCTGCGACCAGCCGCGCGGTGAAGCTGCTGGCCGTCCGCTTCGAAGCGTGGCGCTGACCGACCAATATTCCTGCGCCTTGAAGATCTCGATCTCGCGCTCGCGGTCGACGATCAGCCGCAGCGCGACCGACTGCACCCGGCCCGGCCGACTTGGCGCCCGGCAGCTTGCGCCACAGGATCGGCGACAGCGTGAAGCCGACCAGATAATCGAGCGCGCGGCGCGCCCGGTAGGCGTCGATCAGATCCTCATCGAGCCCGCGCGGATGCTTCATCGCCTCGGTCACCGCCGAGTTGGTGATCGCGTTGAACGTCACCCGCTCGACGTGCGCCGGCAGCGCCTTCTTCTGCCGCAGCACTTCCTGGACGTGCCAGCTGATCGCCTCGCCCTCGCGGTCGGGGTCGGTGGCGAGGATCAGCGTGTCGGCATTCTTCGCCTCGTCGGCGATCGCCTTGAGCTGCTTCGAGCGGTCGGGCGAGACCTGCCATTGCATGTCGAAGCCATGGTCGGGATCGACCGAGCCGTCCTTGGGCGGCAGGTCGCGCACGTGGCCGAACGACGCGAGCACGCGGTGGCCCGGCCCCAGATACTTCTCGATGGTTTTGGCCTTGGCCGGCGATTCGACGACGACGAGCTTCAAAATGAGTCCCTCACGCATACGCGTAAAGGTGGGGGCTCCCGAATCGCCGCGTCAAGCGCTCGGCGTCATTGCATCGAAAAGTTCGGCGGAAGCTTGCACTTGCCGTGGTCGTAGCGCCCGACGACGCGGACCACCTCGCCCGGATTGGGTTCGAGCCGCTCGCCACTGATCTGGCTTGCAAGGACCCGGCGCACGGCGGTCGCCAGCTGGGTGACAACATAGCAGTCGACGTCCGGCTCGGCATGCGGATTGCCGATCCCGCTGTCGTCGGTGAGGAAGATATATCGCGACTGGGTTGCCGCGGCGACAGCCCGCATGAAATATTCGGCGCGGTCGTCGACTCCGGACGCGGCGATCGGGACGATCTGGACTCGCCGGGCCCGGGCGGCTTCGGCAGCTGCGAACGCCCGGCCCTGGAGGTTGTCGTGCGGCGGGGCGTCAGCGACCAGGAGCAGCGTCTTGACCGCATCCGGTCGCCAGTTCTGGTCGACTGCGCGGATCAGCGCCTGGTCCATGGCTTCGGGCATGTCGCCGCCGCCGGTGCCGCGCGTGATCCCGAGCCGCTTTTCGATCATATTGAAGTTCGGAGTCGAGCGGGTCGGTCCGGGTCACGTAATCGTCGCCGATGTCGCGATAGGAAACGAGGCCGACGCGGATGTTGAGGTCGGGGTACGCGTGCTGGATGTCGCCCAGGATCGACCCGAGCTCGGACTTCAGGAACTCGATCTCGTCGCCCATGCTGCCGGTCGAATTCGAGCGCGATCATGAGGTCGAAATTGCGCACCGGGCGAGCGGCCGAGCCGATCACCAGCTGCTGCTCCTGACCGCCCGAGCCCTTATCGATCGCAACCGCGCGGCGGACGCCTCCAGCCTCGATCGTGACCCGGTCCCCGAGCCGGTCGAGCGCGGGGAACAGCACCACGCGGCCGTCGGCCAGCGTCGCAAGGTCGAGATGGTTGCCGTCGGCGCACGACACGGTGACGCGGGCGAACGGCACGGGCCGCCCCGATTCGTCCTCGACCGAGATCGTCAGCGCCCGGCGCGTGTCGACCCGCGGCAGGCCGGAAACAGTCTGTCCGAGGTCGCGTGCGGCTCGAGTCACGTAGCGAGCGTAGAGCAAGGGATTGAGCAGATCGTCGTGATCGCCGGCGGTGAGCAGGCCGGCGGGTGGCGCGTTCTCTGGGGGCCGGTACATTCGGCTTTCCCCATCGATTGCCGGTGGAGACGCAGCCGCGACGTCCGTGCTCGACCTGGCCGATTTCGCTATGCCAGCGAGCCCGTCACGGCAACCGCTTCACTGCTGCCGCCATCATCGCGCTCGGCTCGCGCCGCCGGTGGGGGCGGAGGTGGCGGCGGCGGAGGTGCTGGCGGAGCTTCGCCGACCGTAGTGACCGGCATCGGCGAGGTCAGTTCCCGCGACCGCGCGGCCACACTGATTTCCCCGTCGTCGGACTGCTGCTGCTGTTGGCTGACAACCTCGACTGGAAGCCGCGCAAGTGCGGGCGCCCGGCGGCACAGCGGCTCGGCCGCGCCCGCCGCTGTCGAAGGTCCCAATGCGATTGCCGCACCGATTGCCGCCGCGGCGGCTCCGCTCATCAAAACGAACCGTCGCATCGGACTCTCCCCTGAATGTGATAGTGTATCATGGCATAACGATTACAGCTGTCAATCTGCTGAACGGGATCGAAGGCTGACCTTACCCCCCGCGTGGCGGTCGAGGCGGCCGCCGAGATCAAGCTCGAGCAGCGCCATCTGGACCGCGCCGCTCGATCCGCCGGACAGGCGGATGAGCTCGTCGACCGGCACCGGCGAGGGACCGAGCAGCTCTTCGATATTGCTCCCCAGCGACTCGTCCGGTTCTTCCGCCGCTGGCTCGAAACGAGCCGGGGGAGATTGGACCCGTGCCTCGGGCGGGCCAAGCGCTTCGACCACATCCTCGGCGTTTTGGACCAGCGTCGCCCCGTCGCGAATGAGCTGATTGCAGCCCTGCGCCCGCGGGTCGAGCGGCGAGCCGGGCACCGCCATCACCTCGCGCCCCGCCTCGGCCGCGAGCCGGGCAGTAATCAGCGATCCCGAACGCGGAGCCGCCTCGACAATCACCGCGCCCGCGCTGAGTCCGGCGATAATCCGGTTGCGGTAGGGGAAATGCCGGGCTCTCGGTTCGGTCCGCGGCGGCATTTCGGCAAGCACCAGCCCGCGTTCGAAAAGCGCCGTTTGCCGCGCTTCGTTCTCGGGGGGGTAGAAGATGTCGATGCCGCCGGCGACTACGCCGACCGTGCCGCTGTCGAGCGAACCGTCATGCGCGGCGCTGTCGATCCCGCGGGCCAGGCCGGACACGACGACAAGGCCATGCTGGCCAAGATCGTAAGCGAGGCCGCGCGCGAATCGGCAGGCCGCGGCCGAGGCGTTGCGGGCGCCGACGATGGCGACTGCCGGCCGGTCGAGTAGAGCGAGGTTGCCCTTGGCGGTCAGTAGCGGCGGTGCGTCCTCGAGCTGCGCCAGCAGGCGCGGATAGAGGCCCTGCCCGAGCGCAAGATAACGTGCGCCGTATTTCTCGACCGTGGCGATTTCGCGCTCCGCCTCGTCGCGGCCGAACAGTCTTGGCGCCGGTCCGCCACCCCTGCGCGCGAGGTCCGGAACGGCGGCGAGCGCGGCTCCGGCCGTGCCAAAGCGCGCGACCAGCTGGCGGTAGGTGACCGGCCCGATGCCGGGCGACCGGACCAGCCTCAGGCGGTCGACGAGGTCTTCGATCCTATTCGTGGCTCGGTTCCTTTCCGGAGGCGAAGGATATTCTCGCGGTGCTTCCAGATGATCAGCAACGCGAAACCGAGCAGCATTGGGAATAGCGCAGTGTCTTTTAGAATGAACGCGGTGACCGGCGCGCTGATGGCCGCCGCAATGCCTGCAACCGACGAGATTCGGGTCGTCAGAAGCAGGATCAGCCAAACGACCGCAAAAACCATGGCGGCCTGCCACAGCAGCGGGATCAGGAGTCCGAGGAATGTCGCGACGCCCTTGCCGCCGTGGAACTTCAGCCACACCGGATAGATGTGGCCGATCAGCGCGCCCGCCCCCGCCGCGGCGCCGGTTTCAGGGCCGAGCAGGCGCTGGGCGAGCAAGACCGCGGCGGTCGCCTTAAGGCAGTCCAGCACGAGCGTCGCCGCGGCCAGCGGCTTGCTGCCGGTGCGCAGGACGTTGGTCGCGCCGATGCTGCCCGAGCCGATGTCGCGCACGTCGCCCTTGCCGGCGAGGCGGGTCAGGAGAAAACCAAAGGGGATCGAGCCGAGCAGATAACCAAGCGCCAGAGCGAGAAGCATCTCCCGGGTCATGCGGGGTTCGTAACACAAACAAGCGTCATTGCGAGCGGAGCGAAGCAATCCAGTGTCGCGAGGCTGGATTGCTTCGTCGCTGCGCTTCTCGCAATGACGAGCCGTGGACCCAGACGCGCCCATCCTGTTCTTCGATTCCGGCGTCGGTGGGCTGTCGGTACTCGCGCCGACGCGCGCGCTGCTGCCCAACGCGCCGATCGTTTATGCCGCCGACAGCGCCGGCTTCCCTTACGGCAAGCGCAGCGAAACCGACCTCGCGGCCCGCGTTCCGGCGCTGCTCGGACGGCTGGTCGAGCAGTTCCGTCCGCGGCTCGCGGTCATCGCCTGCAACACCGCATCGACCATCGCGCTCGACCATGCCCGCGCCGTGCTCGACCTGCCGGTGGTCGGCACGGTGCCGGCGATCAAGCCCGCTGCCGAGATGTCGCGGACCCGCGTGATCGGTGTGCTCGGCACCGAAGCTACGGTCCGCCAGCCCTATGTTGACGACCTTGCCGAACGCTTCGCATCCGACTGCACCATCATCCGTCACGGCTCGCCCGAACTGGTGGAACTGGCCGAGGCCTCGCTTCGCGGCGACGAGGTCGCGCTTGACGCGGTCAAGGCGGCCGCCCAGCCGATGTTCGATGCCGCAGAGGGCGCGAAGATCGACACGGTCGTGTTGGCATGCACGCATTTTCCGCTGCTCGCCGAGGCGCTCCACGCCGCTTACCCCGGAGTTACCTACGTCGATGGCGGTCCGGGGATCGCCCGCCGGATCGCGCATTTGACTCGCGGCCAGCCGTGGCCGGCGCACCCATCCGAAGGTCTGATGGTTTTCACCTCCGAAGTCCGGCAGCCTTCGAAAGCATCGCTCAAGAGGTTCGGGATGGGCGAAGTCCGCACCTTCTGAGCGGCGTAATTGCGAGTCGTTCTCAATGGCCTTCGTCCGGAGTGGGAGTTAGAGGGCGCGCGAAGCGAGGATTGGGCTTGGACTACAATCGCATTTTCGAGTTGGCGATCGAGCGCCTTCACGACGAAGGCCGCTACCGCGTGTTCATCGATATCCTGCGCACCCGCGGCCAATATCCGAACGCGCGCTGCTTCGGCGGCAACGGTCCCAAGCCGATCACCGTCTGGTGCTCCAACGATTATCTCGGAATGGGCCAGCACCCGGTCGTGATCGAGGCGATGGAGCAGGCACTTCGCGATGTCGGCGCCGGATCGGGCGGAACCCGGAACATCAGCGGCAACACCCATTACCATACCGAGCTCGAGGCCGAGCTCGCCGATCTTCACGGCAAGCAGGGCGCGCTGCTGTTCACCTCGGGCTACGTGTCGAACGAAGCGGCGCTGTCGACGATTGGCAAATTGCTTCCCGACTGCGTGATCTTCTCCGACGAATTGAACCACGCATCGATGATCGCGGGGATCAAGAGCTCCGGATGCGAGAAGCGCCTGTTCCGCCACAACGACCTCGACCATCTCGAAGAGCTGCTCGTGGCCGAGGATCCCGACGCGCCCAAGCTGATCGCGTTCGAGAGCGTCTATTCGATGGACGGCGACATCGCCCCGATCGCAGCGATCTGCGACCTTGCCGACAAGTATAATGCGCTCACCTATCTCGACGAGGTCCATGCCGTGGGCATGTACGGGGAACGCGGCGGCGGCATCTCGGAGCGAGACGGCGTGGCCGATCGCCTGTCCATCATCGAAGGCACGCTGGGCAAGGCGTTCGGCGTGATGGGCGGCTATATCGCGGCCGACAAGACGATCATCGATTGCATCCGCAGCTACGCGCCGGGCTTCATCTTCACGACGTCGCTGTCGCCGGTGTTGGTCGCCGGCGCGCTTGCCAGCGTCCGCCACCTCAAAAGCTCGGGCGAGGCGCGCCAGGCGCAGCAGGCCGCCGCGGCAATACTTAAGGGCAAATTTGCCGCCGCCGGCCTGCCGCTGATGGCGAGCGTGACGCATATCGTCCCGCTGCTGATCGGCTGCCCGGTCAAGGCCAAGCGCATCAGCGACATCCTGCTCGCCGAATACGGGCTCTATGTTCAGCCGATCAATTTCCCGACCGTCCCGCGCGGCACCGAGCGGCTGCGCTTCACGCCCGGCCCGTGCCACACGGCCGAGATGATGGACGAGCTCACCGGCGCTTTGGTCGAAATCCTGAGCCGCGAAGAAATTCGGCTCGCCGCCTGAGTAACGTAGCCGCGCTGGCGCAGATGGTGCGTGAGCAGCTCAGCGAAACGATGCTTGCAGAAACCGCGGTCCATGAAACGCTGCATGAGGTCCATGTCCGGGCTTCCGTTTCCTTCGACCACGGCGGGTCCGTCGGGCAGGATCGCAATGTCCCAGCCGACGATCGCCCGGTCATTGAATGCCGCATGGGCCCGAACCGCCAGTGCCTTGACCTCTTCCCACAACGGCAGCGTGCGGCCGGCGATCGGCGCATTGGTGTCGGGATGTCGGTCGAGCCAGCCAAGGCGGGCATCCATTCCCAGGTTACTCGCGGGCCCCAATAAGCCGTGGTCGAGCGAAACGCCGCATGCGAGTCCGCCGGCGTGGATATTGTCGACGGTCCGATTCCTGCCGATCGACATCCGGAACACCGCGGCCATCACCGCGGCTTCGCCGTTTTCGTTGAGGCAAGTGAGCACGCGGACGGTCGGCAACGCGCCTGACGTGAGGTCGGAGATCGAAGGGTGCGGCAGCATGCGCCGCTGAACGAGCATGGGCCGGCTTCGCCCAAGCTTTCTCAATCTGTCGACCAGTGCATGCTCGTCCAGCTGCGCGTCGGGAGCGCCCGCGTAGACCCGCGGAGCGACGCGATCCCATCGCTCGGCCCCTTTGCCGCCGCGGCCGTTGGCCGGTTTTACGAACAGGTCGGTGTCGGGAAGGGTCGTCACCGCCCGATCAGCCACACCGCCGTCGAAATAGGCGACATAGTCCACGCACCGCACGCCATGTGCGAGACAGCGGTCGGCGAACTTCTTCTTGTCGCTGAGCGGCGACGCATGCTTCACCCGAAGCAGGTAGAACACGCCCCACTTGGTCTCGGACCGCTGCAGGAAGCTGCGCGCTCGGACCACGTCGCCGTCACGGTAGAGCGAGAAGATATAATACCAGGGTGCCAGAATCCCGGCGCGCCAATAAAGTCGCAGCTGGTCGGCCGCCTGGGCCCACAGACCCTTATGGCGGCGCCGGCGCACCGATGGGCCGTTGCGCGCGGTGAACCACAAAATCGCGATTGCCAGCGCGAACGGAGAGACCGTCAGACCGAACGCGAGCTCCAGCCATTCGTACAGGCCCTCGGGGTGCCAATACCGCCAGGCGAAGGCTTGACGCACGGGGTTCACCAGACCGTCGTCGAAATGCATCGCGGCCCAAAACGCGATCGGCAGAGCGGCGACGCGATAGACCAGTCGCTCGGCGCGGACGGCAATGACATGCATGCCGATCATAGGTTCGCGTAACGCGCATTCGCCGCGCGAGCCGCATTAAGAATTTGTCACGCGGCCATTCGCGGCCGTACTCGAAGAGATCGGTTGGTCCCCCGATCCGCCGCTCGGCGAACGCTATTCCTTCCCGATCTCGTTCCATTTCGCCGCCTTCGCTTGCGCCATGACGGCTGCTGGCGGAGCCTTCGCATCGATCTGCTTGAGCACTTCAAGCGCCTTGTTGTCGCCAGTCCCGTGCACTGCAAAGGCGACCGGGGCCAGGACCTTGCGCGCCAGCGCCAGGTCGCCCTCCCCGATCAGCTGATAGGCGACGCGCAGCCGCACGCTCGAATCCTGCGGCGAAAGCACGATCGCTCGCATCAGCGCGTTCACCGCCGACTTGGGAGGCGCAACTCCAGCCCGCGTGTAGGTGTCATAATAAAGGACCAGCGGCAGCGCGTAATTGGGCTCGGCGTGATTGGCCTTGATGAATAAGGCGCGCGCCTCGTCCCAGCGCGATTGCCGCGCAAGGACCCGGCCCTTGTAGACCATCGCCATGACGTTGCCGGGCTCGGCGGCGAGCGCATGCTCCGCCGCGGCCATGGCTTCGGTATTGTTCTTCGCGTCGAACTCGACTTCGGCAAGCGCGCGCTGGACGGACGCATCGCCGGGACAGTCCTTGGCGGCGGCCCGCGCCGGTAGAACGAGCTTCGGCGCGGTCTTCTCGCTCACTCCGACCGCGGAGCGGATTCGGGTCGGCATGATCGCCGCCTCGCAGGCGCCGAGCGGCCGGATTCGCGGCGCTGCGATCGGGAAATTGGCCGGAATGACGTAGGTGACGAACTTCCCGTTGCGATTGTATACGTTGATCTCGCCATCGAGCTTGCTCAGCTCCCCGAATGCCTGGCGCCCGGCTTCGATCGACGGCACTCCCGCGGCAACCAGCTTCAAATATTTGTCGAGTTGGCCAGGGCGCTTCTTGCTCAACAGCAGATAGTGGGTCAGCAGCCAGCCGCGAGCATATTTGTCCTCCATGTCCCGTTCGTCGAGCTTCTTGCCGTCGGATACGAGCAGCTCTTCGAGCGTCATCTGGACCTGGCGGTGAAGCGCCCAGCCCCGCATTTGCGGCGGCTGCCCGAGGACCAGGCTTCCATCCGACCTGAAGCGGACCGTGCCGAAAAATTCCGCAAACCCCTCCTGAACCCAGGACGGGTAGCTCGCATCAGTCGAACTCAAGAGGATGTGGTGGGTATATTCGTGAAACATCACGTGGAAGGGCCCGACGTCCCACCCAGTCGGGACCGTGAGGGGCATCACCGCAAGCGTGCTCTGGACATCCGAGTTGTAGAAACCGCCGATTGAGCTGGAATGGGCGAGCTCCTGCACCATTGCGAGCGGAACGACATAAACGGTGACCCGGTCGCCCGCGGATTCGGTGGTGGCCGGAAGGTTGGTCAATTCCCTGAGCAGATGGTCGAACCGCTCGAGCTGCCCGGCATAGGCGGCCGCCTCACCGTCGGAAAGGTTCGCGTAAAGCACGAAATGCTGGGTCCGTGCCTCGACCCACCGGGCCTGGACGGGCGCCGCCGCAAGCGCTGCCGCCGCCCCAACGGCCGCCAGAAAACACTTTCGAATCATTGCATTCCCCCTGCTCGATGCAGCGTAATCGGGCGGATTTACTTCGCAAGTCCCCGGGTGGCGCCGCCGGCGCTTGGAGGCTAGGAAGGCGCCATGCGCATAGTCCTCACCGCCGACCATGCCGGCGTCGACCTCAAGGACGAGCTGGGCGCCTGGCTCACGGAGCAGGGTCACGAGATCCTCGACCTCGGCACCAACAGCCACGAAAGCGTCGATTACCCGCGTTACGGGGCGATGCTTGCCGAGGCCCTGGCCGACGGCCGGGCCGAACGCGGGATCACAGTTTGCGGATCCGCGATCGGCGTCGCCATCGCGGCCAACCGCAATCCCGCTTGCCGCTGCGCGCAGGTCGCCGAGCCGCTGTCCGCGACGCTCGCGCGGCAGCATAATGACTGCAACGCGATCGCTCTCGGCGCGCGCCTGATCGGAGTCGAAATGGCCAGGGCCTGCGTCAGCGCCTTTCTGTCGACGGATTTTCTCGGCGGCCGCCACCAGCGCCGGGTCGACCAACTCGCCCACCCTTCTTCGCAACGGGAAACTGCTTGATGGCCAGCGCTGCCGACGTTGAACGGGACCACGACTACCGCGTGCCGCGCGGCTTTTTCACCAGCGGCCTCAGCGAGACCGATCCCGCGGTCGAGGACGCCGTCGAGGCGGAGCTCCACCGCGAGCAGACCCAGATCGAGCTGATCGCCTCGGAGAATATCGTCAGCCGCGCAGTGCTCGAGGCGCAAGGCTCGGTGCTGACCAACAAATATGCCGAAGGCTATCCTGGGCGCCGCTATTACCAGGGCTGCGGACCGTCGGACACGGTCGAGACGCTGGCGATCGAGCGGGCGAAGAAATTGTTCGGCTGCGCGTTTCGCCAACGTCCAGCCGCATTCGGGGGCGCAGGCCAATGGCGCGGTCCTGCTGGCGCTCTTGAAGCCCGGCGACACGATCATGGGGCTGAGCCTCGCGGCGGGCGGCCACCTTACGCACGGCGCCCCGCCCTCGCAGTCGGGCAAATGGTTCAACGCGGTCCAGTATGGCGTGCGCCAGGACGACCATCTGGTCGATTTCGACGAGGTCGAGCAGCTGGCCCGGGAGCACAAGCCCAAGCTGATCATCGCCGGCGGCTCTGCCTATCCGCGGCATTTCGACTTCGCCCGCTTCCGCGCGATCTGCGACGAAGTGGGAGCGATTTTCCTGGTCGACATGGCGCATTTCGCGGGCCTGGTCGCGGCCGGCGAGCACCCCTCGCCGTTCGGCTACGCCCACGTCGTGACGACCACCACCCACAAGACCCTGCGCGGGCCGCGCGGAGGGATGGTCCTGACCGACGACGAAGTGATCGCCAAGAAGATCAACTCGGCGGTGTTCCCCGGCTTGCAAGGCGGGCCGCTGATGCACGTCATCGCGGCGAAGGCGGTCGCGTTCCACGAAGCGCTGCAGCCCGAGTTCAAGGCCTATGCCAAAGCGGTCATCGCCAATGCGAAAATGCTCGCCGGTCGCCTGAAGGAGCGCGGGGCCGACCTCGTCGCCGGGGGCACCGACACGCACCTCGCGCTGGTCGACCTCAGGCCGCTCGGCCTCACCGGCAAGGACGCCGACGAAAGCCTCGAGCGCGCCGGGATCACCTGCAACAAGAACGGCGTGCCGTTCGATCCGCTGCCGCCAGTTCAGACCAGCGGAATCCGCGTCGGCTCTCCGGCCGGGACCACGCGCGGCTTCGGCGAGGCCGAGTTCAGGGATATCGCCGATATGGTCGCCGACGTGCTCGACGGACTCGCCGGGAACGGGCCGGACGGCAATGGCGCGGTCGAGCGCCAGGTCAACGAGCGCGTCCGCGAACTATGCGCGCGCTTCCCCATTTATCAGGGATAAGGAATGCGGTGCCCATTTTGCGCGCACGAAGACAGCCAGGTTAAGGACAGCCGTCCGAGCGAGGACGGGGCAGCGATCCGCCGGCGGCGGCAGTGCGAGGCCTGCGGCGCGCGCTTCACCACCTTCGAGCGGGTCCAATTGCGCGAGCTGTCCGTGGTCAAGAAGACCGGCGAACGCGAGCCATTCGACCGCGACAAGCTTGCCCGCTCGATCGCCATCGCCTGCCGCAAGCGCGACATCGCGCCGGAGAAGATCGACCGGCTGGTCAGCTCGATCCAGCGCCAGCTCGAGACCCGCGGCGACGAGGTCAAGGCAGCCGAGATCGGCGAGGCGGTGATGGACGGGCTCAAGGCGCTGGACCATGTCGCCTACATCCGCTTCGCCAGCGTCTATAAGGATTTCAGCGAACCCGGCCATTTCGCCGAGATCGCGGGTGAAGTGCGGGAGGAGGAAGCGCCGCCCCCGGCCCGCGATAAACTGCTGTGAGCGAGGCTCAAAAGCCCATCATCGTCCTCGTCCGCCCGCAGCTCGGGCAGAATATCGGCAAGTCGGCGCGGGCGATGCTCAATTTCGGGCTCGACCGAAATGCGGCTGGTGAACCCGCGCGACGGCTGGCCCAACCCCGACGCCGGGCCGGCGGCGAGCGGCGCCGACGTGGTGCTCGAGCGGGCGCGGGTGTTCGAAACGGTCGAAGCTGCGGTCGCCGATTGCGTGTTCGTCTACGCCTCGACGGTGCGCCGCCGCGACCTCGTCATGCCGGTCATCGATCCGGCGCAAATGGCCGCGCGAATCGCCGCCTCGGGCGAGCGTTCAGCGATCCTGTTCGGGCCCGAGCGCTCGGGCCTCGAGACCGAGGAAGTGGCGCTCGCCGACGCGATCGTCACGGTTCCGATCAACCCCGATTTCGCATCGCTCAACCTCGCCCAGGCGGTGATCCTGCTGGCTTACGAATGGTCCAGGGGCGCAAGCCTTGCGCAACCACCGGCGAAGGACGCCGAGGCGCGCGCGCCGCACGGCGAGCTGGACGGGCTCATCCGCCAGCTCGACGAAGCGCTCGTGACCAAGGGCTATTTCCACCCGCCGTCGCGAACCCAGGCGACGCGCAACACCATCCGCACCATTTTCACCAAGACCCTATGGTCGTCACGCGAGGTCAAGGCCGTTCGTGGAATCATCCGGGCGTTGGTCGAACCGACGCGCCAGCGCTGATTGGCGTAATACACGAAACTATGGCATGAGTCCCGCGCTTCGAGAGGAGAGGTCCTGTGCTCATGCTTCTTGCGTGCGCTGGCCGCGATGTCGGACCCAGCGCTCTGGCTGCGAAAGAGGACGATCCGATCATCTGCACGAGGGATCCAATCGGGTCCGAGGTTGGAACGCACCTGCGGTCGAAGGAAGTCTGCTTGCGCAAGTCCGACCGCGATTTCGTCGAACGTGAGCAGCGCGCGAAGATCCTGCAGATCAATAACAGACGGCAATGACCGGATGCGCACCATCCCGCCGCCGGCGCGCACTCCAAATTAGAACGGCCGCTTATCTTGACCTCGAAGCGCCCCTCCCCTAGGTGCGCCGCTCGCAATTGATCCCGCATGCCCGGTGAAGCGGTGATCGCGTCAGCAGCAAGTGCTGGCGGTGCGGTCCCGGGCAACTTTGACAAACGCGAATTGGAGAACATGACGTGACCAAGCGCACCAGCGCCAAATACAAGCTCGACCGCCGCATGGGCGAAAACGTCTTCGGACGCCCCAAGAGCCCGGTCAACCGCCGCGAATATGGACCCGGCCAGCACGGCCAGCGCCGCAAGGGCAAGGTGTCCGACTATGGCATCCAGCTGCGCGCCAAGCAGAAGCTCAAGGGCTATTACGGCGACATCACCGAGAAGCAGTTCAAGCGGACCTACTCCGACGCCAGCGCCATGAAGGGCGACGCCTCGCAGAACCTGATCGGCCTGCTCGAGCGCCGGCTCGACATGGTCGTCTACCGCGCCAAGTTCGCGCCGACCATCTGGGCCGCGCGCCAGCTGGTCAGCCACGGCCACATCCGGGTCAACGGCGATCAAGTGCAACATCGCCTCGCGCCGGGTGAACGTCGGCGACGTCCTCGAGCTCGGCCCCAAGGCGCAGGAAATGGCGCTGGTGATCGAAGCGCAGGGCCTCGCCGAGCGCGACATCCCCGATTACGTCGTGCCCGACGGCACCAGCAAGGCGACCTTCACCCGCGTGCCGAAGCTCGACGAGGTGCCCTATCCGGTGCGGATGGAGCCCAACCTCGTGATCGAATTCTATTCGCGCTGATCGCAAGACAGGCGCCAACAAACGAGGCGGCCCTCGCGGGTCGCCTTTTTTGTTGGTAGGCGCGCTTTCCCATGACGACCCCGCCCCCTCCCGAATGGGCGCCGCACGAGGCGGTGTGGATCGGATTTCCGAGCGATCCCGAGCTGTGGCTGGGCGATCTGAAGCCGGCCGAGCGCGAGGTCGCGGCCTTCGCCGAGGCGGTCCATGCCGGCGGCAAGGGCGAGAAGGTGTGGCTGGTCGCGGCGCACGAGGGCGCGGCCGAGGCGGCGCGCGAACTCGCTCCGTTCGCCGAGGTCATCGTCGAGCCGTTCGGCGACATCTGGCTGCGCGACACCGGGCCGATCGTCCTCGGCAGCGGCAAGGAACGCCGCGCGCAGGGCTTCGGCTTCAACGGCTGGGGCGGCAAATACGATCTCGAAGGCGACCAGGACTATCGGCGAGCGGCTGGCGCAGGCGCGCCGGCCTGCCCTTCGCCAAGGCCGACTGGATCCTCGAAGGCGGCGCGATCGACGGCGACGGCTCGGGCACGGTGCTCACCACCGAGCAATGCCTGCTCAACCCCAACCGCAACACGCTGACGCGCGAGGAGATCGAGCAGCGGCTCCTGGAAGCGACCTCGGCTTCGAGCGCGTGGTCTGGCTCGGCTCGGGGCTGCTCAACGACCATACCGACGGCCATGTCGACAATCTCGCGCGCTTCGTCGCGCCGGGGCGGGTGGCGATTCCGAACCGCGGCAAAGGACGATCCCAACGAAGCGGTCTACAAGCGACGCCGCGCGGCGGCTGCGCTCGACCAAGCTCGACGTCGTCACCCTGCCCTCGCCCGGCCGGATCACCGGCGAGGACGGCGACATCATCCCGGCGAGCTACATGAACTTCTACATCGGCAATGCGGTGGTCGTGGTCCCGCAATATGGCGCGGCCAATGGATCGCGCCGCGGTCGACGTGGTCCAGGCGCTGTTCCCCGACCGCGTTGCAATCGGCCTGCGCGCCGACCACATCCTGACCGGCGGCGGAAGCTTCCACTGCATCAGCCAGCAGGTTCCGGCCTAACGCTCCTCCCTGTCGCGCAGCGATGGGGAGGGGGACCATTCACCGCAGAGTGAATAGTGGAGGGGTTTAGCGCCGACCCCTCCACCCCTCAGCTGCGCTGAGCGGTCCCCTTCCCCACCGGCTTTGCCGGCAGGGAGGAGTTCGCTAAAGGCTCCCGCATGACAGCTCACCGTCGCCGCGCTGCAGCTCGCCTTCACCGACGACACGGCCGCGAACATCCGCGCGGTCGCCGAGCTGGTGCGCGAGGCCGCGGGCAAGGGCGCCGAGGTCGTGCTTCCGCCCGAGCTGTTCGAAGGCCCCTATTTCTGCCGGGTCGAGGACGAGAGCCTGTTCGCCAACGCGCGGCCGACCGCCGAGCATCCGTCGGTGCTGGCGATGCAGGAGCTCGCGGCCGAGCTGAAGATCTGGATCCCGACCAGCTTCTTCGAGGCCGACGGCCCGCATCATTACAACAGCCTCGCGATGGTCGGCCCCGACGGCAAGGTCGCCGGCGTCTATCGCAAGAGCCACATCCCCGACGGCCCCGGCTACGAGGAGAAATTCTACTTCCGCCCCGGCAACACCGGCTTCAAGGTGTGGGGCGGGCCGCATCTCTCGACGCTCGGCGTCGGCGTGTGCTGGGACCAATGGTACCCGGAGACCGCGCGGGCGATGATGCTGATGGGCGCCGACATCCTGTTCTACCCGACCGCGATCGGCACCGAGCCGCACGACCCCGACCTCGACACCTCGCGGCTGTGGCGCCGGGCGATGATCGGCCACGCGGTGTCGAACGTCGTGCCGGTCGTCGCCGCCAACCGCATCGGCACCGAAGGCGGCCAGCGCTTCTACGGCCACAGCTTCATCTGCGACGAGCGCGGCGACATCCTCGCGGAGTTCGGCGCGGAGGAGACCGGCGTGCTGGTCGCGACGCTCGACCTCGCAGCGGCCAAGAAGCACCGCGCCGCCTTCGGCTTCTTCCGCGACCGCCGGCCCGAGCTTTACGGGCGGCTGGTCGAGGACGTTTAAGCTTCAGTCAGTGAGCGAACAGCTTCGGTTGCGTGCGTTTCACATTCGCGGAACGGGCCGGCGGCGGCGGCGTCGATTCGAATGTAGCACCAGTTTCGAAGAAATTACGAAATCGGGAAGCATTCGGCTGCCAGACACCAGGTAGAGTTTCAAAGGCCATGCGTGAAAGAGGACATATCCGGAGAAAATCGGTCAAGTTGCGAACGACATGAACCTCTTGAGCTCGGAGCGCGCACACAAGGTAACGGAGCGCCCAGCCCCGAAGTTCAGATTCGAAAACGTACGCGACGATTTGATTGGTCATCGTAACTGCAGCGCCCGCTCGAACACGCTTTCGAACATCGCCGCGTCGAGCCGCCGCGTGTTCTGGTTGTAGCGCGAGCAGTGATAGCTCGACAGCAGGATGCGGCCGTCGGGCGCGATCGCTCTCGGCGCCGTGGCCGAATTTGGTCGATGACGGCGGCAGGCCGAGCGCGCGCGCCGCGGCGACGTGGGCGATCTGGCCGAGCGCGATCACCACGCGAACGTTGGGCAGCGTCGCCAGCCCCGCCTCGAGATAATGGCGGCAGGTCGCGATCTCGCTCGGCTCGGGCTTGTTCGCGGGCGGCAGGCATTTGACCGCGTTGAGGATGATCGCGCCCTTGAGCTGCAGCCCGTCGCCGGGGTCGGCGCGATATTCGCCCTCGGCCAGGCCGAACTTGAGCAGCGTCGCGTAGAGCAGCTCGCCGGCATAATCGCCGGTGAACGGCCGCCCGGTGCGGTTGGCGCCGTGCTTGCCGGGCGCGAGGCCGACGATCGCCAGCCAGGCTTCGCGGTCGCCGAACGCCGGCACCGGCGCGTTCCACCAGTCGGGATGCTCGGCGCGGCATTCGTGCCGGAACGCGACCAGCCGCGGGCACAGCGGGCAGTCGCGCGGCGCCTCGGCCTCGGGGATCGGCGACAGGTCGGCGGGTTGGCCATCATTCATCCTAGTTCGTCCTGAGGAAGTCGAAGGGCGTTTATTTGCGCTGCCGTAACGCCCTTCGACCGCGCGCTTCGCGCTCCGCTCAGGACGAACGAGCCTGTGGCTGGAACAACCCACCTCTACGCCATCGCCATCGGCTCGAACCGGCCGCACGGCCGCTCACGGCCGCCCGCCGCACGTGGTCGAGGCCGCGATCGCCCGGCTCGATCAGGAGTTCGGCCTGTTCGACGCCTCGCCGATCGTCCTCAACGCCGGCGCATGGCGGCGCCGGCCGCGATTTCGCCAATGCCGTCGCGCTGGTCGAAAGCGATCTCGAGCCGCCCGAGATGCTGCGCGCGCCTCAAGGCGATCGAGCGCGAGTTCGGCCGCCGCCGCGGCCGGCGCTGGGGCCCGCGCGTGCTCGACCTCGACATCGCTCTGTGGAGCGGCGGCCAGTGGCGCTCGCGCCGCCTCGACCGTCCCGCACCCGCAGCTCGGCCAGCCGCGGCTTCGTCCTCGGCCCGCTCGCCGCGATCGCCCCGAGCTGGCGGATCCGCGGCGCGCTCACCGCCCGCCACCTCGCCCATCGCCTTGCCCGCCGCGCCGCGCGCGGCTAACCGCGCGCGCCAGGTGGGCCCATAGCTCAGTTGGTAGAGCAACTGACTTTTAATCAGTAGGTCGCTGGTTCGAATCCAGCTGGGCTCACCAGCGCCACGCACAGGCAATCCGGGGGATTGCCGAGCATGGCGCTCGGAGCGAGTGGAGAGCACGAGTGACGCGATACGTACGAGCGGTCGACCTTTTGGAAGCGGACATCGGCAATGAGCTGGTTGCGCTCGAGCCCGCGGCTGGCAATTGCTTCGGCTTCAACGAAGTCGCGACCGTGGTGTGGCGGAGCCTCGCCGAGCCCAAGAGCTTCGATGAGCTGCGCGACTCGCTGGTCGCGGACTATGACGTGAGTTCCGAGCAATGCTCGACCGAGCTCCAGGCGCTGCTCGACGAAATGAAAGCGCAGGGGCTGGTCGAGCAAGCCTAGAAATTGACCGCGATGAAATTCGCCGCCGAAACCGCTCGGAGCAGGTCGTTGCGGTAGTGAATCATTAGCGGAAGGTCGGTCCACTCGGCTGGCCAATCGGCCAACATCCGATCGATATAGTCGAGATCGATGAGCTCGCGGACCACTTCGTGCGAGCGATGACGCGCAAGCTCCGTCCGAACCCGGTCCGCGGTGAACGAGCAATACCAGTCCGCGCCCTGGTAGCCGCGAAGCCGGACCTCTCCGCTGCGCCAGCCGAGCCGCGCGCCGAATGCGCGGTCGCACAGCGGACGCGTTCCCGGCGGCCCTACCAGCAGGCGCGCCGGGATGCTGAAGCAGAATTCGATCAAGTCTCGGTCGGCGACCGGCTCGCGGACGTCGACGCCCCACAGCAGTGCCATGGTGTTGCTCGGGTCCTGGTCGAGCAGCAGCCGGCTGCGGAACGCGAACGGATCGCCCAGGCCGCGGCGGTCGGTTTGCCGAAGGACCGCGGACCGGGCCCTCCGCCGATACGGTTCGCGTAGCAGCGGCAGGCCGGCGTCGCTGGACCCGCCGCCCCCGAACAATCGCGCCCCGGCCCGGTGAAGCCACGGCGGGAGCGACCCGCCGAAGGTCCAATTGAGGACGCGCAGATAATCGGTCGACGCGTGGACGAACCGGCGCGCATTGCGCCACCACTCACCCGGCCCTTCCTCGCCGAGCAGCGCCGGCAAATGCCATTCGTCGCCGGCGCTGATCGTCAGGTTGCCGACCGTTGCCGCTAGCATCACGCTGGCGCCTGAATCGCGCGCCGCGAGCTGAACGTCACGGCCCCATTGGAAGTTCGACAGCGATGCGATCGGGCTTGCGGCAATGCGGTGTAGTGCCTCGACCTCGGCAAAGGGATCGCGCTCGGGCCGGACCACGATGTGGCGCATGTCGGGATAAAGCGCGGCGGTTGCGGCGGCGAGCCCGCTTTCGTCGTCGATCCGGTTTGGAAGCCCCGAACCGCCGAAGCTCGCGCGCGGGGCCGCGGTGTAAGCAAGCAGCGGCTCGCCAGCGTGGCCGAGCGCGATCGCAGCCGAAGTCGCGACTGCTCCGCTGTCGCGCCCGGCGCTGAGATGCGCGGCGGCCAGACCGCCGTCGCGCCGAAGCTGCGCCGTCACCGCACGGTCGAGCAGCTCGACCATCGCTTCCGCATATTCGTCGTCGCGCAGCGTTTCCGTCCGGTTTCGCCGCGGCCGCCAATACGTCTCGACCTGCGGGCCCGCGCGGGTGAAGCGTGCCAGCGTTCCCTGGCGAAGGCGCGAGACGCCGGCAAAGAACGTCCCATCCCCCGGCCACGCGACGCCGCCGACAAAGCGCGCGGCATTGTCCAAATTGAGCGCCTTGGGGAATAGGCCCGCGGCAAACAGCGCCTGGGCGACGGACGCGAACACCACCGTGTTGGGGCCGCAATGATAGAAGATTTGCCGGGTCGAAAGCGGTCCACGGGCAAGGGTGAGCGTGCGATCCGGGTCCGACCACGCCGCCAGCGCATAATCGCCGCGAAGACGGTCCAGCGACTCTTCGCCCCAGCGCTGCCACGCTGCAAAGGCCAGCTCGGCATCCGACATTTCGCGCACCGGGCGGGGTGCCAGCCCCAGCTGGCCGGCTAAAGACTCGCGATTGTCGAGCCGCACATCCCCGATGAACAGCAAGCGGCCGTTCGAGCCTGTCAACGGCGCGGCGTCACTTCCGAACTCTGCCAGGCCCAGCGACCCGACGCTCCCGTCGCCGGTCTGGGCATTGAGGATCGCCGCGCAGGCGCCGCCGCGCGGCGGCGCACCGTCGAGCCTCACGCAGCCGGCAAGGAAGGTCACTGCAATTTTACTGAGAGCAACAGGAGCTGTGATCGACCCTGTTTACTCGGGATTCGGACGCAAACGAGCTTAGGAGAAATTATTCCCGCTCGGCGAAGATCCGCCATCGGGCGCCGTGCCTTTGTTCGTCGTCTCAGCCGATCCGGCCTCAATCCGCCGGACCTGAGGAGTCGTCCACGCCATGCGCTTTTTCTGATCCGAGCCTTGAGACATATACTCCACCCTTCTGCCAACGAGCCCGCTTACCAGCAGGAAAGAGCCCTTTCAACGCCTCAGCGGCGATCCGGTTCATCGTTGCGCGAATTCGATGATTCGGTCTCGAACCTGGGTTTCTTATTGCCGAACCAGCGATCGAGGAATTCCTCGAAAACCGCAATGTCGAGAATGGCTTGAGACGAGCTGCGCCGGGCGGCGGGGTCTAGCGAAGGCAAGGCCTCCTGCAGACGTTTCCAAAGCGCTCCGCGATGTTCGGCAAGCACGGCGCCGGGATTGCGTTCGGCGACCTTCGCCCGCAGCGCCATGGCCGCGTGCACCTTGTCCCTCGCCGCCTCGACGGTCAACTCGCCATCCTTCGCGCTGCGAAGCAGTTTGCATTCGTAATTGCTGCACACGGCCGCCGGCCGGTTCGAAAAGACCGCGCAACAACCGTTCTTGGAATGAGGACATGGCAGCTGGAATGTCCGCCCGCCGTCGATCAGCTCCAGGCCGGCCGATCCGAGCAGAGGGGCCTCGCCTGGTTCGAGATCGGCCCTGGGATGCAGGGTCCCGTCGCAGCAAAGGCCGCAGCCGGCGCACAGCGCATCCTCGATCTCGCGGCCCGGCGCGGTCATGGGCCGGCATTTTCCACAGCGACATGATCGAGGATTCTCGCACACTGCTCGCCGAGCGCGTCGAGGTCGCGAGGGCGTGAGAAAAGATAGACGGGGGCGCTTCGGACCAGCCTGACGCAGGCCGTCCAGTGACTGTGCTCGCGCTTGGCCGTCGACACGAACGCTCCGCGATAGGTGTTGGCAAAGACCGCCTCTGCCGCGGGCAGGCCGGAAAGCGGCGAGATTTCGAACTTCGTGTCGCGAGCGAGCAGATAGATGGCAGCAAGCTCGACCGGCGCGGTCACCGATGACGACGGGGCGAGCGGCACATCATATTTCTCGAAGGTTTCGTCGCCCGCATAAGACCGATCGTAGTTCGCCGCATCGCGCCCGCTTTGCTCGATCGAGTCCCTCCACAAGCGCAGCCGCGGCAGGCCCGGCCGGACGAGGGGTTGCGGCCCCTCCTCAAGATCGATGACGCACACGTCGTCGGCGAGGATGCGATGCCCGCGATCGTGTAAGGCGGCGGCAAGCGTCGACTTGCCTTCGCCCGACGGCCCCATGAAGGCAACCGCTTTGCCCGCGATCTCCACCGCATTGGCGTGGAGCGGCAACAGGCCGCGCTGGTGAAGCAGGGCTCCGAATGCCGATCCGAGCAGGAACAGCCGGACATTGCGCTCGGGTACGCCCGGTTCGGCCTCGACGACGATCTCGCGTCCGCCCGCGATCCGGTAGCGACCGATATTGGGCTCGACGAACAGCAGATCATCCGCGACCGAATGGAGGCCGCCATCGAGCTCGGTCGGCGCGCCGGTCCGGCCGAGCCTGATCGTCACGTCCGCATCGCCCGTAGCCGCTTCGAACAGCTCCGGCAGCGGGATCTCGCTCCGCACCCGAAGGCCGAACACCGAATAATCGCGGAAGGTCACCGGCCTCCTTTAGGGATAGGCCGCGATTTCGACGAACCGGCGCGCCTCGGACTCGCCAATCACAACGACCTCATCGACCGTTACCCAGACGTGCGCCTCAAGCTTACCGGCCGAGTGATCGTTCCGGGCGCCATAATGCAGCCGGGCATCGATGCCGCGACGGCGCAACATCCGCTGGGCTGCGAGACCCTGCTCGATGCAGACGGTCCGCCACGGCATGCGCCGGGCAGCGGCTTCGACCGCCCAGACCACCGTCTCGATCGTGGCAGGCCGGCGGCGCGCAGGGGAAAGCGGCATGGATCCGCGGACGATTGCCCGCCTGAACGGAAGCAATGCCACCGACGCCGAGGCGAGCGCGAGCTCGCATATTGCTTCGATCAGCAAGGATTGCCGTTCACGGCCAAGATGGCGAAAACGCTCAAGCACTGGGGCACCGGACCTCTGCACCAGGGCAGCATAGCGCGCCAAGTGCGAATTCGGCCACTATGCAAGGCGTTATGCGCGACCAAAGGACCGATGAATCCGTGATTTCGCCCGAGTTGCAGTTGGCGGTCGAATGCTGCCGCCACAATTTCGCGGGCAATCGGGGATCTGTTGCGCCAAGGCCGAGCGCTGGTCTCGACTGGCAGGGTTTCCTCGCGCTGGTCCGCTTTCATCGGGTCCAGGGCCTCGCGTGGAAGGCGCTCGACGATGCCGGGCTGGCTCCGCCGGCAATCGCCGAGGCGCTCTCGCGCGACACCGAAAAAATCGCGGCCGCCAACCTGCGGGCGGCAGCCGAGTCCCGCGACCTGCTCGACGATTTCGAGGCCGCGGAGGTGCCGGCGCTGTTCGTCAAAGGCCTGACCGGAGCCGCGCTCGCCTATCGCCACCCATCTGCTCAAGATGAGCTCGGATATCGACCTGCTGGTCGCGCCGCGAAACGTCGTCCGCGGCGCGGGAGCTCCTCGCTCGCCGAGGATATCGGCAGCTGATCCCGCCACCTCCGGCCGACGTCGGTCGCTGGCACAGGCGACACAAGGAATCGGTTTGGGCGCCCGAGAATGGTCTCCACGTCGAGCTCCACAGCCGGCTCGCCGACAACTCGCGGCTTATCCCCTGCATCGATATCGAATTCGCCATCCGAGACGGTCGACGATCGCGCCCGGGATCCGCCTTCCGACGCTCGCCCGCGACGAGCTGTTCGCCTATCTGTGCGTTCACGGCGCCTCGAGCGCCTGGTTCAGGCTCAAATGGATCAGCGACCTTGCCGGCCTGGTCCATGGCCAGTCCGGCGAGACGATCGAGCGCCTCTACGAATGGTCGCAGGCGCTCGGAGCAGAACGCGCGACCGGGCAGGCGCTGCTGCTCGCCGACCGGTTGTTCGGGACGCTGAGCGATACCGGCCTCCGCAAGACGCTTGAGCGCGACCGCCCGACGCGAAGACTCGCCGATGCCGCGTACGCTCAGCTCACCGGTCCCCCGCTCGAACCGACCTCCATCAGGTTCGGAACCTGGAGAATCCACCTGACGCAATTCGCACTGAAGCGCGGAATTGGCTTCAGGCTCGGCGAATTCACCCGCCAGGCCCGCGACGCCGCCGCTTCGCTCGGCCGGCGGATGCGCTGAACAACCGCGGGGCCGAGCGCACGAGGATCATCCCCAAGGTCGGCAGGATCATCGTCAGCAACAGGTCCTTGGCCGATTCGCCATATTGCATCGCAAGGTCGGGCCAACGCTCGACCCACAGGTCGACGCATTCGTTGAGCACGAGCAGGACGAGCACGGCCAGCCACGGGCGCCAGTCCGACAGCGGCCGACGCGACACCGCGGCGATCGACGATCCAGGCGACCATCCCGACCAGCACGTGAAGCGCATCGCTGGTGAAGAAAACCGCATGCTCGATGAACATCTTGGCCTCGTACCAGGCCATCATTCCGGCGCTCACCGCCTGCGAGCGGCCCGGCCGCGATCATCGCAATTGGCCGCCGGTCTCAGCCGAGCACGACGTGGCGCGTCGGCCACAGCGTGGACCCGTCCTTCGCCGCGGCCGCCGGAGCACGGCGATGCTGGGCGAGCAGCGCGAGGCACAGCGCGAAACAGCTGCTGATCGCCGCGGTGCGAAGCGGGAAATCGACCAGGCTGTGGATCAGGATCGCGGCCGACGCGATGACCGCCGCGCGGGCGTAGGGATCGGCGTCGGGCGCGGTCCATGCGCGCCATGACGCGCGCACCCACCAGGCGAAGAACAGCAGCAGGACGATGACGCCCGGAATTCCGGTTTCGAGCGCGAGTTCGAGATAATCGTCATGCGCATGATTGACGACCGCCGTCACATCGAACCGGTCGTGATCTTCGTACAATTGATAGACCCGCTCGAACGTGCCGACCCCCGACCCGAACGGCATGAAGTCGGCCGCGGCGGCGGCGCTGGTCTTCGTCATCTGCTGGCGCGACTGGACCGATGTCGTCGCGCTCGATCGGAGTCCGGTGCCGCCGACCGGGCTGAGCGCCAGCGCGGCGACCGCCGCGATCAGCAGCACGCCCGAGGCCGATCGCGACCCACAGCCGCGCGGCGCTGTTGCGCGGGATCAGCAGCAAGGCGCTGGCGATCGCCACCGGAACGGCGAGCCCGTAGCCGGCAAGCGATCCATTGAGCGCGATCCCGACGACGATCACCAGCGCGGCGCCGGCGACCATCGCAATCGCCGCCGATTAGCGCTGGACGTTGCGCTTTCCGCCGCGGACCGAGGCAAGCAATGCGGTGAGGAACGGCAGCGAGATGACCAGCAGGATCGCCATGTGGTTGGCGTTGGCGAAGAAGCCGGTCGCGACCCCGAAATTCGAAAAGGCATAGGGATACCAGGGCGAATTTTCCGGGTCCGCGCTGCCCACCTGCAACGCCCCGAGCAGGATCCCGGCGAGCGTTCCGGCGAGCAGCGCCACCGCCAGCCACGATTGCGCGTGCCGAGGCGCCAGGTCGCGGCAAGCAGCGCCAAGGGCGGGATGAGCACGAACATCGTCGCCAGCGTGTCGTAAGGCGCCAGCGACAGCGGCTGCCACGGCGCCGAACGCCGAGCAGCCGGAAGCCGTCGGCGATCGGCGCGCGGCCGCCGAGCCTTTCCCAAACGGCGGGCGGAAGCGGCACGAGCTGGAGCAGGATGATCAGCAAGGCCGAGCAGGATGATGGCCACGAGCCGCTTCTGGGTCCGGTCGAGCGGGTCGCTCGTCCGCGCCAGCGCCGCCCAGACGAGCAGCCCGAGCCCGAGCAGCTGGAGCAGCATGTTCGCCCAGATTCCCTGCACGCTTCCGCCGAGCAGCAGGCACAGTAAGCAGATAGAGCGGCGCGGCCGCTTCGCGCGCCCGGCTAGCCACCCTGGCGCTCCAGTCGAAGCCTGGGCGATGGTTACGTCGACCTGCTGCGGCATGTCGGACGATACGCCCGAAAGCTCGAGCCTTTGCGCCGGGCAGCCGGCCGGCACCGAGAAGGCCCAGCCCCGCGCCGCCGCCGCGGGTTCGAGCGCGAACCGGCTGAGCGGCGTCGTTCGAATTGGCGCAGGTCAGCGTCCAGACCAGCGAGCGCGCGTGGCCGGTGTCGCCCGTGACCGGCATCGCCAGGCGATAGGCGCCGGGCGCGAGCAACAGCAGCTGGCTGGCGAGCGGGCCATCCTCCTGGCCGTAGATAGATCACGTGGAGGCCGTGCCGCCGCTCGGCGAGGCCGACGGTCGATGAGGTCAGCGCCCAGTTGAACGGCGGCGGCGCGCTTGGATTGCGCGAACGCCGGGATCGAAGATGCCGTTGTCCGGCCCGGATCCCGGCGATCTGCGCCCAGATCGCGCGCGCTTTGCCATATTGCCGGGCCGCGACCAGGCTGGCGACGAGCTTGTCCGGCCACATTGCCGCGGCCGCGCGATCGCGGACGTCGCCGAGGGCAAGCACCAGATCGGCGTTGCGCCGGATCGGCGGACAAGCGCCGACAAGCTCGCGTCCTGCGAGCGCCGGATCCGACCTGAACAGCGCCCTCAGCGCCGGCCAATTGCGCGGGTCTTTCGAATAGGCTGGCGACGTAGGGCGCAAGGCTCGCTGACGCCGTTGGGCGACCATCCGGCTGAGCGCCGCGATCTCGCGCAAGCCCGCCGCGCATCGCCGGTGCGGAAATATATGGTCGGCAAGGAAATAGCGCGCCGGGATCGCGCGGCCGTCGCGCAGCTCGGCGGCGCGGAACGCCTGCCCGGCCAGCGCCGGTCGCCGGCGAGCTGCGCCTGGACCCCGCGGACCAGGAACGGCTCGGGCGCGAGCGGCATCTTGCGCGCCGCATCGTTGATCCGGGCAAAGGTCGCGGGCGCGACCGGCGTGTGCTGGCGCGAAGCGGTCGCGATCTCGGTCAGGCCGATCGTGAGCTCGGCCTGCGGGTGCCCCGGCCAGACCTTCGCGGCGCGCGCCGGCTGCAGTTCGGCGAACTGCGCGACGGCGGCGTTCCGCACCGACTTGCGCCGCAAGCAGCAGCGCCGCCGCCACGACGAGGATTGTCCGTGCGATCAGCCTGACCCCCGCCCTCGACCCGGCGCTCAGCTGTCGGCGCCCTGCGGGATCATCAGGATCTCGGTCGCGCCGCTTGTCGACCTTGCCTGGCCGTAGCCATAGCCGTAGCCGTAGCCGTAGCGCCTGTAGCCATAGCCGCCCGGCGAATCGGTCGACTTGGTCAGCGTCGCGCCGAGGATGTGCGCGCCGGTCGCTTCGAGCCGGTTGAGCGCCTCGATCGCCGCCCGGGTCCGGGTCTTGCCGCTTTCGACGACGAACATCACGTTGCCCGGCGGCCGCGGCGAGCAGCGGCGCATCGGCAAGCCCGAGCGTCGGCGGGCGCGTCGATGATGACCAGGTCGAAGCGCTCGGCCGCCTCGGCGATGATCGTCCGGATGCGGCCGGTCGACAGCAGGTCGGCGGGGTTGGGCGGGACCGGCCCGCTCGGCAGCAGCCACAGGTTCGGATGCTGGGTCTCGACGACATGCTGGTCGACATGGTCGTCGTTGGTCAGCAGCTTGGTCAGGCCGATCTTGTCCGACGGCGGCCTTGAACGCCGGCTTGCGCAGATCGCCGTCGATCAGCAGCACCTTCTTCTCGCGCCGCGCGAAATTCTGGGCGAGCGCCAGCGCGGTCGACGACTTGCCTTCGCCCGGCTGGGTGCTGGTGACGAGCAGGGTCTTGGGCATTCCCGCTTCGGTGCTGAAGCGAAGCGCCGCGACGACCGCCGAATAGGCTTCCGACACGATCGAGCGTCGGGTTCTTCAGCTCCTCGACGAACGCGTCCTTGCGCGGCCGTCTTCGGGCACCGCGCCGAGGCAGGCGAGGCCGAGCTTGTTGCGGACGTCCTCGCGGGTCTTGATCGTGTCGTTGACGAATTCGAGCCCGATCGCCGCGCCGATCCCGGCGAGCAGGCCGCCGGCCAAGCCCGAGCGAGCAGGTTGAGCAGCAGGTTCGGCTTGTACGGCAGCGCCGGGGCGTCGGCGCGGTCGACGATCGACACCGGCGCCGTGCCGATGCCGCCGGCGACGCCGATCTCCTTGTAGCGCTGGAGCAAGCGCGTCATAGAGGCTGCGGTTGGTGTCCACCTCGCGCTGCAGGATGTTGTACTGGATGCTGCGGCCGCGCAGGTTGAGCACCGCGCCCTTGAGCTGATCGACCCGCGCCTGGAGCGCCTGCTCGGCCGACAGCGCGCGCGCGATAATCGGCGAGCAAGCGTATTGTTGCGGCCCGACGACATTTGCGCGCTTTCGCGCGGCGATCTGCTTGTCGAGCTCGTCGATCTGCGCCTGCAGGCTCAGCATTTCCGGATGCTCCGGCTTCATGAACGTCCGCTTCTGCTGATATTCCGCCTGCAGCGTCGCGCGCTGCTGGCGAAGCGCCTGGCGTGCTTGCCGTCACGTCGCTGGTCGGGCCGGTCGCGAGCGCCTGGCGATAGGCGCCCTCGGCCGCGACCCGGCGCGCGGTCGCCGTCGGCCAGCGCCTTGTTGAGCGCGATCAGCGATTCGCCCTGAAGCGAATTGGCGTCGCCGTCGGCCGGCTTGCCGTCGGCTCGTCTCGCCGGTGTTGATGATGCCCTGCTGCTGGGCATAGGCGACCAGCGCGCGCTCCGACCGCTCGAGGTCGCCGCGGGTCTTGGCGATCTGCCGCTCGAGGAAGTTGCGGGCGTAGGCCGACGCTTCGTAGCGGCGCTGGAGCGCCGTGTTGATGAAGCTGTCGGCGATGCCGTTGGCGACCAGCGCGGCCAGCTGCGGCGATGTCGAATCGTAGCTGAACTTGATCAGCTTGCCCTCTTCGGGCGCGATCGACCTTGAGGCCGCCCTGGACCTTGCCGGTCGCCGATCGCGAGCCGCGTGCGACGCATCGCCGGTCCTGCGGCGACGAAGTCCGGATTATTGGCGAGGTTGAGCTCCTGCGCGGTGCGCTCGGCGACGCTCTTGCTCGACAGCAGGCCGACCTGGGTCGCGACGAAGTCATAGGGATTGTTGATCGGTCGCTTCGCGCTCGCGCGATTGCTCGTCGCTGACCGCGACGGTCGGCGGATTGGCCTCGAGCGTCACCGCAGGCGCGATAGACGGGCGTCGTCAGCAAGGTCGACGATGATCGCCGCCGGCAAGCCCGAGCGCGACCGCGCCGAGGACCAGCCAGCGCCAGTGGTGGACGATCCGGACGAGCGTCGGAAAGTCGAGGATGCTGGCCGCCGAATAGGTGCGCTGCCCGGGCCGAGCGCGGCTGCGGCGGCCGGATATAGGGCCGAGCGGCCACGGCCCGTTCGTTGGGGACTGCGATGTTGTTGTTCACGTTCGTCCCTCGCTGCGGTCCGCGCTGCATCTAGAACGGCCTGAAGATCGACAAGCAGCGGAATGCTCTGGAAGATCTGCTTCTGCAGCGCCTTGATCGACGATCCGTCGACGACGACGATGTCGCCGGGATAGATCTGCGGGTCCTGGGCCTGGCCGCGGCGGATCGCCGTCAGGTCGAACGCCGCGGCCTGGCGCTGTCCGCCGATGGTCCGGAAGACCGCCACCCGGCGCGCATTGGCGTCCTCGGTCGTGCCGCCGGCCAGCGCGACCGCCTGCATCAGCGAAGTCGGTCCGGCGATCGGGAACGATCCGGCCTGCTTGACCGCGCCGTCGACCGTCACCGAGCGCCTGGTCGACGCCTTGATCGCCGACGCTGACGTCGGGATGCTCGAGATATTTCTCGCCGAGCTTCTGGGTCAGCTGCTCGTCGAGCTGGGCGGTGGTCAGGTTGGCGGCCTCGACCTCGCCGATCAGCGGCATCGAGATGTGCCCGGTCAGGTCGACGTCATAATCGCCGGACAGGTCCTGGGATCTTGAAGACCTTGACGCTGACCGTGTCCATCGGCGCGATCCTGTAGTCGGATTCGAGCGGCACGACCGTCGGCGCGTCGGGCGCGCCGAGCGGCCGGTCGTACGGGATCGGCCCGCCGCGCGTGTCGGCGCAGGCGCCAAGCAGCGACCATCAGCCGCAAGCAGCGGCGAGGACCAGGATCCGTCGGAACTGGGGGTCAGATCAACACGCACGATCGCTCCTCGCGAAATAACGCGCAAATCCCCCATATTGGATATTCCCCGGCGTGGAACGACTAGTCTCCAAAACGGACCAAATCAATGCGTTGCCGGAACAGCTGCAGCTCGAGCCGGCGCGTGTCGAGGAGCCAGCGCTCGGCTCCTTCGATCGCCAAGCGCGGTCAGCACGCCGGTGCGATAGGCGCCGGTGTCGATGCCGATGCGGTTGGGCCGCTCCTCGACCTCGGGCTGATGGTGTGGCCGTGGACGACGACGAAGCCGTGGTCGCGTGTCGTCGAGCAGGAACGGCTCGCGGATCCAGCGCAGGTCGGACTGGCGTCTGCTGGTCGAGCGCGACGCCCGGGCGGATGCCGGCGTGGACGAACAGATAGTCGCCGAACCGGCAGGTATCGGCGAAGCTCCGCAGGAACTCGACGATGCTCGCGCGGGATCGCCGGCGCGGATCGCATCGCCAGCGCCTCGTCGTCGCCGAGCACGGCGATCGCTCGCGGGTCGACGCCATAGCTCTTGCAGGCATTGCGGCGCCGCCGAACCTGCAGCCAGCTCGGGATCAGCTCCGCCTCGCCGGCGAGGATCCGCAGCAGCACCTCCTCGTGGTTGCCGAGCAGGAAGACCGGCCGGACGCCGTCGCGGCGATAGGTGCGCAGCCGCTCGACCACCTGCGCCGAGCTCGGCCCGCGGTCGATCAGGTCGCCGAGGAACACGAGCAGCGCCTTCGCGGCGCCGGCGCTGCGTCGATGTCGCGGTGGATCTGCGTCGAGCAATTGGTCGAGCAGGTCGAGCCGGCCGTGGATGTCGCCGACGACATAGGCGCGGCTGGCCCGCCGGCCCGCTCGGCCAGTGCCGCTTGCGATCGAGCCAGTCCAAACATCCGAGCCTTTAACTCCGGTGACCGCTAGAGTATCCAGCGCGTCGAGATAGGCGCGGATTACGACGGTTTCGCTAAACCTGCTCCTGAACCTTCCGCCGCGCCGGCCTCGCCCATCGCCAGCGCTGCGACGCGCGGCAATTCAGCGAGCTTTTTCATGGCCTTGGCGAGCGATGCTGAGTCCCGGACTCGGCACAGGAAGCCGTTGACGCCGTCCTCGACCACCTCGCGGCAGCCGGGAACGTCGGTCGCGATCAGCGGCCGGGCCATCGCCGCGGCCTCGAGCAGCGATGCGCGGCAAGCCCTCGCGATAGGACGGCAGCACCACCGCGCGTCGCCGCCGCGATGAACGGGCGGACGTCGTCGGTCTCGCCGAGATATTCGACCAGCCCTTGCGCGACCCACGCGTCGAGCTCGGCTCGGGCGATGGCGGTGCGGTTGCCCTCGTCGATCGGGCCGAGCAGCTGGAAGCGCGCATCGGGCATCTGCGCCGCGCAAGCGATCGCGCGGCCGCGACGAACTCGCGCACGCCCTTGTCGCCGAGCAGCCGGGCGATCAGCAGGAAGGTCGGCGGGCCCGGACGGCTGCGGCGCCGGCGCGAAACCGGTCGAGATCGACCCCCGAGCCGGGCAGCAGCCGCGCCTGATCCGGCCGGACCATGCCGGCGCTCGACGAACAACTGCGCGGTCGTCGGGATTCTGGAAGAACACGACCGCGCGCCCGGCTCAGCGCGAACCGGTACAGCCGGGTCACGAGCGCACGCAGCAGGCCCGGCCTGATGAACGCCGTGCCCAGCCCGCTGATGTTGGCGATCGCCGGAATCCCGAGCGAGCGCGGCGGCGATGCAGCCGTAGATTTCGGCTTGATCGTGAAGCCGAGGAACGCGGCCGGCCGCAGGCGCTTCAGGATCCGCCGATAGTTGCCGCAGCAGCCGCAGGTCGGCGAGCGGGTTGAGCCCCGAGCGGTCGATGCCGATCGCCGATCGCGCTCGACCTGCAGCTCCGCCATCCGCGGTTCGGCCGCGGCATCGAGCGGCGCGACCACCACCGGCTCATAGCCCGCGCGCTCGAGCGCCGCGGATCAGGCCGGCACGGAAATTGACGATGTTCCACGCGCTGTTCGCGGCGAGGACGACGCGGCGCGGCGCGGCACCCATGGGGCTCAGGCGCTGAGCAGCTGGAACCGCGGGATGTCGACGTCGAACGCGCTGCCGTCCTCGTCGACCATGCGATAGCTTCCGCTCATCGACCCGTCGGGCGTGTCGAGCGGGCAGCCGGAGACATAATCGAAGCTCGCGCCGGGCGCGATCAGCGGCATTTCGCCGACCACGCCTTCGCCCGACCACCTCGTGGACCGTGCCGCGCCCGTCGACGATCGTCCAGCTGCGCGACAGCAGCTGCACCGCGACGTCGGAGCCGTTCTCGATCCGCACATGATAGGACCAGAACCAGCGGTTGGTCGACGGATCGGACTGCTCGGCGAGGAAGCTGACCGCGACGCGCACCGCGATCCCGCGGGTCACCGCGACGTTGGGGAACAGCATGGCGAGCGTGTCGGTGGTCACGCCTTCACCTAGGCGAGACCACCGGCGCGGCGCAACCGCTCGACGAGCCGCGACGCGCGCCTCGGCGATCGGCCGCGAGCGGTCGGTCAGCACGTCGCGCATCAGGAAATGGCCGGTGAGCTCGAGGCCCTGCGCGATCTCCTGCCAGCGTCGCGCGGCCGCCCTGCGCGGACGAACGGCGGCAGCGGCAAGCAGCTTGCCGGCATAGGGCTCGGCCTCGGCGGCGCTGACCGCGCGCCCGGACTTGGGGCTGACCGCGACGAGATCGTCGTTGCGCGCCGGTCACCGCGCAGCGATCGAGGTCGAGCCCGAAGCCGAGCTCGGCGAGCAGCAGCAGCTCGTAGCGGACCAGCGCCGCGCCCCAGCCGCTCGCCGACGGCGCCGCCTCGATCGCGTCGAGCAGGCCTTCGAGCGCCGCATAGAGCGCGCGGATAAGGCTGGCCTTCGGGCAGCGCGGTCGCGGTCAGCACCGTCGCCCATTCGATCGCCGCCGCCGGCAGCGGCTCGGACAGCAACGGCCCGCGGCTGTGGACCAGCTCGACCGTCGCCTGCGGAAGCTGGGTGTCGGTCCGCGCCGACAGCTGCGCCTGGACGACATTGCCGGCCATCAGCACCGGCCGCATCCGCCGCCCCCGCGCGCCGCGGACATAGGCCGCCTGCAGCCCGTGCTCGGGAGTCATCAGCCGCACCACCGCGCCATGCTCGCCGTGGCTGCGCAGCGCGCAGACGATCGCCGTGGTCTCGATCCGCATCATCCGCGCGGATGGAAATAATCGTAGAGCTGGCGCGCCATCGCCTTGCTGATCCCGGGCGCCTTCTCGAGATCCTCGAGCGCCGCGCCCTTGACCGCGCGCGCCGTGCCGAAGTGCATCAGCAACGCGCGCTTGCGGTTGGGGCCGATGCCGGGGACCTCGTCGAGGGTCGAGGTGGTCAGGCTCTTCGCGCGCTTGGCCCGGTGCGTGCCGATCGCGAACCGGTGCGCTTCGTCGCGCAAGCCGCTGGAGATAGAACAGCAAAGCCGAATTCGGCGGCAGCGTCAGCTCGCGCCCGCCGGGCAGATGGAAAGTCTCGCGGCCCGGCGATCGCGGTCGCGGGCCCTTGGACACCGCGACCACCGGCACGTCGTGGACGCCGGCATCCTCCATCACCTCGCACACCGCCGACAGCTGGCCCTTGCCGCCGTCGATCAGCAGCAGGTCGGGCCATTCGCCGCTCGGTGCGGTCGGGGTCCTCCTTCTCGAGCCGCGCGAAGCGCCGCTCGAGCACCTCGCGCATCATCGCGAAATCGTCGCCGGGCTGGGTCTCGGGCCGCTTGATGTTGAACTTGCGGTAGCTGTTCTTGCGGAAGCCCTCGGGCCCGGCGACGATCATCGCGCCGGTCGCGTTCGTGCCCATGATGTGGCTGTTGTCATAGACCTCGATGCGCTTGGGCACGTCGGCCAGCTCGAACGTGTCGGCCAGCTCGCGCAGGATCTTGCCCTGGGTCGTGGTCTCGGCCAGGCGGCGGTCGAGCGCCTCCTCGGCATTGCGCGTCGCCTGGTCGATCAGCTTGCGCCGCGCGCCGCGCTGCGGCTGCTCGATCGCGACCTTGCGCTCGGCGCGCTCGGACAGCGCCTCCTCGAGCAGCTCGCGGTCGGCGAGCTCGCGGTCGACCAGGATCCGCCTCGGCGGCGGCATGTCCTCGTAGAACTGGACGAGAAAGCTCGACAACACCTCGGCTTCCGGGACGTCGTTGGTATGCGCCGGGAAGAAGGCGCGATGGCCCCAATTCTGCCCGCCGCGGATGAAGAAGGCCTGGATCGACACCGTGCCCGCCTTGCACGCGAGCGCGAACACGTCGGCGTCGCCGAGCCCTTCGGCATGCACCGTCTGGCTGCCCTGGATGTAGGTCAGCGCGCGCAGCCGGTCGCGATAGACCGCGGCGAGCTCGATAATCCTGCTGCTCGGCGGCCTGCGCCATCTGCTTGCGACAGCCGCGCCTGCACGCCGGTCGACTTGCCGGCGAGGAACTCCTTCGCCTCGTCGACCAGCTCGCCATAGTCCTGCGTCGCTCGATGCGCCCGACGCAGGGCGCCGAGCAGCGCTTGATCTGGTAGAGCAGGCACGGCCGCGACCGGTTCTCGAAAAAGCTGTCGGAACAGCTTCTTAGCAGGAACAGCTTCTGCAGCGCGTTAAGCGTTCGGGTGACCGATCCGGCGCTTGCGAACGGGCCGTAATATTCGCCCTTTGATGCGCCGCGCGCCGCGGTGCTTCTGGATGCGCGGGAAGGCATGATCCTCGCGCAGCAGGATGAACGGGAAGCTTTTGTCGTCGCGCAGAAGCACGTTGTAGGGCGGGCCGGAAGCGCTTGATCAGCTGCGCCTCGAGCAGCAGCGCCTCGGCCTCGGTGCGGGTCGTGACGATGGTCATCGAGCGCGTCTGCGCGACCATCCGCTGCAGCCGCTTCGGCAGCCGCGCGACCTGGGTGTAGTTGGTGACCCGGTTCTTCAGCGCCCGCGCCTTGCCGACGTAGAGCACGTCGCCGCGCGCATCCTGCATGCGGTAGACGCCGGGCCGCGACGGCAGCGTCTTCCACACCTCGCGGATCGCCGCGACGCCCGCCTCGAGGTCGGGCTGGCCCGCGCCGCGCACGGCATAGGTCGCCTGATCCTCGTTGAAGCGCTCGGCGGCGCCGGGATGGTCGGGACGGTCGGCCTTGCTCACGCAGGAGCCGAGATTAAGCGCTACGCGGCAATCCAGCGCGAGAGGTCAGCGCCGCAGCGCCCGCGCCTGCTTCCTCTTCGGCGAGCATCCATTCGACCGCGGCGCGGGCGTGGATCGCGGTCGTGTCGTAGACCGGCAGGACGTTGGCGCGGACGTCGACGGCCAGCACCAGCTCGGTGCAGCCGAGCACGACCGCCTGGACCTTCTGCTTGGCGAGCTCGGTGATCAGGGTCTTGAGCTTGCGCTGGCTGTCGCGGACGACGCGGCCGGCGGCGAGCTCCTCGAAGATGATCCGGTCGACTTCGTCGATCCACGCTGGATCGATCGGCACGAGGCTGATCCCGCGCGCTTCGAGCCGGCTGCGGACGTGCGGCTCGGTCATGGTGAAGCGCGTGCCGAGCAGCGCGACCCGCTTGCGGCCGTCGGCGACCAGCCGGTCGGCGGTCGCATCGCCGATGTGGAGCATCGGCACGCCGACGTTGGCGGCGACCGCGTCATAGACCTTGTGGCCGGTGTTGGAGGTGATGATGCACGCCCTCGGCGCCGCTCGCCTCGAGCCGCTTGGCGGCGTCGAGCGTGACGCTTGGCGACGCCGTCCCAGTCGCCCGACAGCTCCATCGCCGCGATCGGCGCGAGGTCGAGGCTCTCGATCGCCAGCGCGGCGCTGTGCAGGCCGCCGAGCCGCTGGGCGACGCCGCGGTTGATATGCTCGTAATAAAGCGCGGTCGACGACCAGCTCGTCCCGCCGATGATCCCCAGCTTGCGCAACGTCTTCACCCCTTCCCCGCTCCGGCGGCAAAGGTTGTCAGCCATATGCATGGCATCTGACAAGCCGTAAACGGCTGATTTACCGCAAAATTAATCGCGATTTGCGAGCGAGCTGGTTCAGCCCGAGCGCCTTCACGATCTCCTCGACCATCTTCTTGGCGTCGGCGAGCAGCATCATCGTGTTGTCGCGGTAGAACAGCTCGTTGTCGACGCCGGCATAGCCGACCCCGCCCATCGAGCGCTTCACGAACAGCACCGTGCGCGCCTTCTCGACGTCGAGCACCGGCATGCCGTAGATCGGCGAGCTCTTGTCGGTCTTGGCGGCGGGGTTGGTGACGTCGTTGGCGCCGATGACGAAGGCGACGTCGGTCTGGGCGAACTCGCTGTTGATGTCCTCGAGCTCGAACACCTCGTCATAGGGCACGTTGGCCTCGGCCAGCAGCACGTTCATGTGGCCCGGCATTCGCCCGGCGACCGGGTGGATCGCATATTTGACCCGCACGCCCTCCGCCTTGAGCATGTCGGCCATCTCCCTGAGCGCGTGCTGCGCCTGGCTGACCGCCATGCCGTAGCCGGGGACGATGATCACCTGGTCGGCCTGCTTCATCAGGAACGCCGCGTCCTCGGCCGAGCCGCGCTTGTACGGCCGGTCGATCGCCGCCGCGCCGCCGCCGCGACCGCGTCGCCGCCGAAGCCGCCGGCGATGACCGAGATGAAGCTGCGGTTCATCGCCCGGCACATGATGTAGGACGAGGATCGCGCCCGAGCTTCCGACCAGCGCGCCGGTGATGATCATCGCGCTGTTGTGCAGCGTGAAGCCCATCGCCGCCGCGGCCCAGCCCGAATAGCTGTTGAGCATCGAGATCACGACCGGCATGTCGGCGCCGCCGATCGGGATGATCAGCAGGAAGCCGATCGCGAAGCTCAGCGCCGCGACGGTGAAGAACACCCACGGCGACTGGTCCTGGGTGAAATAGGCGATCAGGCCGAGGATCGCGGCGAGCGTGCCGAGGTTGATCACGTGCCGCAGCGGCAGCAGGATCGGCTTGCCCGACATGTTGCCGTTGAGCTTCAGGAAGGCGATCACCGAGCCCGAGAAGGTGATCGCGCCGATGGCGACGCCGAGGCCCATCTCGATCCGGCTGACCGGAAAGATGCTGATGATAGGACGGGGTCGCGATCGGCGTGATCCGCACGGCGATGCCGAACGCTTCCGGGATTGAGGAACGCCGCCGCGCCGACCAGCACCGCCGCCATGCCGACGAGGCTGTGGAACGCGGCGACCAGCTGCGGCATCGCCGTCATCTGGATCTTGCGCGCGGTGACGAGGCCGATCGCCGCCGCCGATCAGCGATTGCGCCGAGGATTTCGCCGAGCGTAAGCCAGTCAAAGAAAATGGGCCGAACTGCGGACTTTCGCCGAAACGCGAGTGATCGGATCGCGCGGCAAATGAGCGATCAGCGTCGTCACGACCGCGATCGCCATGCCGACCATGCCGATGTAATTGCCGCGGCGGCTGCTTTCGGGGCTCGACAGGCCCCTCAGCGCGAGGATGAAGCAGACCCCCGAGACCAGATAAGCGAGAAGCACCCAGGCGGGCGTCGCCGCCGCCTCATGCATCCTTGCGCTCCCTCTTCTTGTACATCGCGAGCATCCGCGGGTGACGGCGAAGCCGCCGAAGATGTTCACGCTGGCAAGCGCGACCGCGACCAGGCCGAGCCATTTCGACGCTGGGCTGCCGGCCGCGGCAGCCGCGATCAGCGCGCCGACCACGATCACCGAGGAGATGGCGTTGGTCACGCTCATCAGCGGCGTGTGCAGCGCCGGCGTGACCGACCACACGACATAATAGCCGACGAAGCAGGCAAGCACGAAAATCGACAGGATCGAGATGAAGTCCATGAGCCCTCCGGCGGCAGACTGGCCGCGGCTTTCTGGCGGCTCACTCCCGCGCTGTCGAGTGGCGCCGAGGCCGTTAATCTCAATGCGGTTAGCGATTTACTAACCTTTCCGCGCGCATGCGTGTGGCGCGTCTGAGTGGGAAGGAAATCGCGCTGGTGTCGAGGCGCAGCAGTCACAAGTCTGAGCCCAAGCCGTGGAAGCTGCTTCTGTGGACGGCTGTCGCCGGCCTGATTTTCGGGCTGATCGCGGGCGGCGAGTTTTTTGAAGGTGTCTTGCGCACCTCGCGGAATAACCTCCACCAGCACCCGGCCAGCGGCCAGATCGTCGTCATCAAGGTCGATGACCAGGCGCTTCACCAATATGGCAACTGGCCGTGGCCGCGCCGCTACCAGGCCAGGCTGGTCGACCGGCTGTCGGCCGCGCACGTCGACCGCATCTTCTACGACATCAACTTTTCCTTCGCTTCGGACAAGGCGAACGACCAGGCCTTTGCCGAAGCCATCCAGCGCTTTGGCAAAGTCACCCTTCTCGCCCGTTCCAAGATTGGCCCGTCGGAAGGAAAGTCCGTCAATTCGCGGCCTCTGCCCGAGTTTGCGAAACATGCGAAGCTTGGCAGCGCAAGTGTGGAGTATGACTGGGAGAATGCGGTTTGGCGCCTTCCCTATGCCGCCGATTTTGGACACGAGACCGTCCCCTCTTTCGCCGCCGCGCTCGCGAACGTTCAGGGTGACGCGGGCACGCAGTTCCGGCTCGACTATTCCGTCGACCTCAACAGCATCCCCGCTTATTCGGCCGGCGACGTGCTGAGCGGCCGCGTCGGCGCCGACAAGCTTGCCGGCAAGGACGTCCTCATCGGCGTCGCGTCCGACGTGCTGGGCGACAAGTATTTCGTTCCGGGATACGGCCGCGGCTACGGCGTCTACATTCACGCGGTCGGCGCGGAAACGCTCAAGCAAGGCCGTCCCGTCGATCTTGGCTGGCTGAGCGCACTGATGGTCTGTCTCGCCGCCGCGGCCCTTTCCTTGACCCGCAAGCGCGCATTCGAACGCTACGCGATCCTGGGGTCGAGCGCCGCCTTGCTGCTCGCCCTGCCCCATGTCCTCGAACCACAGCTCATCTTCATCGATATCATGCCCGGCCTGTTCGTGCTGACCGACAGTTGCGGTCGCGCTCGGCTGGCGCAGGTTCCGCGTCCGCGGCCTGGTCAATCCGGTGTCGAACCTGCCCAACCTCAATGCGCTCCGCGCCAACCGCGATGGGCGCAAGCATGCGCTGATCGCCGCGCGAGTGCTCAACTATGAGGAAATCGCCGAGACCCTACCCGCCAATGCCGAGCGGCAGCTGGTCGAGCAGATCGTCTCGCGCCTGTCGGTCGGGTCGCCCGACCGGACGCTATTCCAGGGCGACGGCGGGGTTTTCGCCTGGTTCGAAGAGCCGCGCGCGCCGTTCGGCAATCACCTCGACGCGCTTTATTCGCTGTTCCGCAACCCGGCCCGCGTCGCCGGCCGGCCGATCGACCTGACCATCGCGTTCGGGGTCGAAGTCGGAAGCAGCCGCTCGCTTTCCAACCGCCTGTCGAGCGCCCTGGTCGCCGCCGAAGAGGCGGCGCACGACGGGCTCAAGTGGAAGTTCCACGATCCCGACAGCCTCCAGGATGCATCGTGGAAGCTGTCGATGCTCAGCCAGCTCGACGATGCGATCGACCGCGGCGAAGTCTGGGTCGCCTATCAGCCGAAGCTCGACCTTGCGACCCGGCAGATCATTGGCGCCGAAGCACTCGCCCGCTGGACCCATCCCGAAAAGGGTCCGATCGCGGCTTCCGAATTCGTCGCCGCGGCCGAGCAGCACGACCGCATCGGCAAGCTGACCGATTTCGTGCTCGAGAAGGCGATTGCCGCCGCGACCGCGATCAACCGCAAGCGGAGCGAGTTCGAGATTGCGGTCAATCTGTCGGCGCGACTGCTCACCGACCGCGGCTTCACGCTGCGCGTGTCCGCGCTGCTTGCGCGTCACGGCCTCAAGCCCGAACTTCTGACGCTGGAGCTGACCGAGACGGCGGCCTTGTCCGGCAGCGGTGAGGGCCTCGATATGATCGCCCGGCTGCGCGAGCTCGGCGTACGCATCTCGATCGACGATTATGGCACGGGGTTGTCGACCCTGGACTATCTCAAGAAGGTTCCGGCAAACGAAATCAAGATCGACCAAAGCTTCGTCAAAGGCATGATCGACAACCGCAGCGACCGGCTGATGGTCCAGTCGACGATCGGCCTTGCCCACTCGCTCGGCCGTAAGGTCGTTGCCGAAGGGGTCGAACAGCGCGAGATCCTCGATCTGCTGATCGAGATGGAATGCGACATCGCCCAGGGCTTCGCCATCGGTCGTCCGATGAGCCTCGAGAGCCTGACCAAGCGCATCGCTGCCGAGCAGAAGCGCAGCGCGGCCTGATCTCGCTCAAACGCGCGCTTTCTAACTTACCTTAAGTTCCTGACAGTCCGTCCCTAGTCGTGGGCCGGCGACGTTAAGTCGGCGCGCCCGTTTTATAGTGAATTGTTTGCTAACCATATCGATTAGGGTTAATATCCCCCCTCGATTTGCCGAATTGCAGTCGAACAAAGGGGTAGTTTGAAATGAAGAAGACAAAAGCCGCTCGCGGCCTTCTGAGTTGGATTATGGGCCACGGTTGGGACACTGCCGGCGGCAACGGCTAAGACCCGTTCGGCTCAAGTATCGGGCCGTAATTTCAAAGCGTTAGAAAGCGCCTGCCTTGCGGCGGGCGCTTTTGCGCGTCTTCGTCAGATGGGTCCTTTTCGCCCGCGCTGGAATCGCCGGCACTGCGCCGCTAGTCGAGCGACATGTTGCGCCAGACCAGCACCATTCTCCCGATTCGCGCGAGTTGCGCCGGCCTTAACGAAATCACCGAAAATCTGGCTTTGTGGGTGTCGCAAACAGGCATAAGCGACGGTCTGCTGACGATTTTCTGTCGCCATACCTCGGCGTCGCTGGTGGTGCAGGAAAATGCCGCCCCAGCGGCGCGGCGCGATCTCGAACGCTATTTCGAGAGGCTTGCGCCCGAGGGCGGGCCTTACGAGCATGACGACGAAGGACCCGACGACATGCCGGCGCACCTTCGCTCGGCGCTGACCGCAACCCAGCTCTCGATCCCGGTGGAGCGCGGCCGGATGATTCTCGGCACGTGGCAGGGAGTCTTCCTCTTCGAGCACCGCCACGGCACGCCTCAGCGCGAAATCGCGCTTCACCTGATCGGAGAATGACCGAAGCGCCCGGGACCCAACTCGCCCGGTTCGACGTCGACAATCGGCCATGGCTCACCGACGATCAGCGCGGCGGCGATGCGCGCCATCACGGGCGAGGTCTGCAACCCGAACCCGCCCTGCCCGACCAGCCAGAAGAAGCCCTCGGCGCCGGGCGCGAAACCGGCGACCGGGCGGCGGTCGGGGGTGAAGGTGCGAAGTCCGGCCCATTTGCTGTGGATGCGCTCGACCCTGACGATCGTCCGCTCCTCGACCCGCGCGGCCGCGAGCGCCACCTCATATTCGTCCGGCTGGGCATCGACCGGCTCGCTCGGGACCTCGTCCATCGGCGAGGCGAACAGCCGCCCCGACTTTCGGGTGCGAAATACAGCTCGTCGCCGACGGTCTTGGCGAACGGCAGGTCATCGAGCCCAGTCGCCGGCGGCGCGTCGAAAGTGATGATCGTCCGGCGCCTGGGCTGAAGCCCGATCGGACCAACCCCCGTCTTTTGCGCGACGACGTCGCCCCACGCACCGGCAGCGTTAACCAGGATCGGCGCGGAAAAGCTGCCGCCTGCCTCGGTGGTCACCTGCCACGCGCCCGAGCGCCATTCGGCCCGATCGAGACGCTGACCCGTGTGCAAATCGCCCCCGCGCCCGCGCAATTGGCGCAGGAAGCCCTGGAGCAGAGCATGCGGATCGAGGCGGATTCCATTGCGGTCGGCGATTCCGTGCCGCGCCTCGTCGCGCAGCAGCGGGCACAGTTTGTGGACTGCGTGCGCGTCGAGCCGCTCAAGCGGCGCAAACAGGGAAATCTCCGCGTCGAGCGCGTCCAGCCCGTCCAGCTCGGCATCGCGGGCATAGACCAGCACCGCCATCCGCCGGCCAAGCGGAACGTCGCTGAAACGCTCGGGCGGAGATTTCGAAGAACGGCCGGCTGGCGAGCGTCAGCGCTCGCACCAGACGGTCGCCGAGCGCGTAATGAAGCATGGTCGCGCTTCGGCCCGACGAGTGGAATCCGATCTGCGCCTCGGCTTCGAGCACGGTGACCTTGGCATGCGTGGCGAGCTCGGCGGCAGCCGAAAGGCCCGCGATCCCACCGCCGATCACCAGGATGTCGGAACTGTTCGCCACCCGATCAGGCGGCGGTCAGCCGCTCGTTGACGATTTTGCCGCCCTGCGTGAGCCGCATGCCCTTCACGATCTCGTCATCGTCGGGAAGCACCGGCTTGCCCTGCTCCTGATCCCAAAAGGCATTGAGGAAATTGAACAGATTGCGTGCGTACAGGGCCGAGGCGTCGGCGGCGAGGCTGCGCGCGAGGTTGGTCGCTCCAATGATCGTCACACCATGCTTCACGACCTGCTCGCCCGGCACCGTGCCCTCGACATTTCCGCCGGCATCCGCGGCCATATCGACGATCACGCCTCCGGGACGCATCGAAGCGACCTGGGCATCGGTGATCAGGCGCGGCGCCGGCCGGCCGGGGATCAGGGCGGTGGTGATGACGATGTCCTGCTTGGCGAGATGGCTGGACACCAGCTCGGCCTGCGCCGCTTTATATTCGTCCGACATCTCGGTCGCGTAGCCGCCCGCTCCTTCGCCTTCGATCCCGGCGACGTTCTCGACGAAGATCGGCTTGGCCCCGAGCGAGAGGATCTGCTCCCTGGTCGCCGACCGCACATCGGTCGCACTGACCTGTGCGCCCAGACGTTTGGCGGTCGCGATCGCCTGCAGCCCGGCGACCCCCACGCCCATCACGAACACCTTGGCCGGGCTGACCGTCCCCGCGGCGGTCATCATCATCGGGAACGCGCGGCCGTAGGCGTCCGCGGCCTCGACGACTGCCTTGTAGCCCGCGAGGTTCGACTGCGACGAGAGGATGTCCATCGATTGCGCGCGGGTGATTTGCGGAAGCCATTCCATTGCCAGCGCCTCGAATCCCGCGGCCGCATATGCCTCGATGTCCGTCGCGCCGCCGCGCGGGATCGAGCGTTCCGATCAGGATCGCGCCTTTTTCAGCGCCCATGAGCGATTTTGGGTCGGGCCCGGTCACGACAAGGATGATCCCGGCGCTCTTGAGCACGTCGGCGCGGCTGCCGGTCTTTGCTCCGGCGGCCTCGAAATCGGAGTCGCTCACCGCGGCGCCTTCCCCGGCTCCGCTCTCCACGGCGACCTCGGCACCCAGCCCGACCAGCTTTTTCACGGTCTCGGGAATCGCCGCGCAACGGGTCTCCCCGGCTGCCGTCTCCTTAAGCACCGCAATTTTCATCGAACGACGTGGTATCAAAGGATCAAAAGGACGATGAAAGCAATCACCAGCACTCCAAGCGCCGACCATTTCAGCACATGGGTGAAGCGCAAATAGTCACGAACGTGCACCGCCGCTTCCTTGCTCGGCGGATCGGTCAAAAGCGAATTCTTCGTCGGCCATGCCTGTCCTCTTTGCACTCCTCGCCTGCGGACCGTCCATAACAAGCCTCGGCAGCGTGCCCAAGCCTCTTAAGCACGCCTTTACTCCTCGCCGGTTAGGCTGGACGCTCAAAGGAGTGTTGGATGGCCGAAGAGCGCACCCGGTCCCTGTTGCTATTGGCGGGCGACGCCGACGAGCGCCGATTGATCGGCGCGATCGCTGCGCGTGCCGGATGGAGCGCGGTCGGCGCCGCCGATTCGGAGACCGCCGCGGCCCTGCTTCAGGGGCCGCACGGCCGCGAGGTCCAGGCCGCCCTGATTGGCGCCTGGGATAGCGAGAGCGGGCCCGGCCTCATTGCCGCATTGCACGGGCAACGCGACAAACTTCCGGTGATCGTCCTTAGCCATGCGGACACGGTGTCCGACGCGGTCGAGGCGATGCGCGCCGGCGCCACCGATTTCCTCGTCCGCCCGGTCGCCCCCGAACGCCTGCTCGAGGCGCTCGCCGCCAATGCCGACCGCCGCCGCGGCTCGGGAGAACTCGCACCGGTGTCGGAAAAGCTGGCTCCGGCGATGGAGCTCGAGCAACTGGTCGGAGCCTCGCCCGAATTCCGGTCCTCGCTGGCGATTGCCGCCAAGGCCGCGCGCAACCGGCTCCCGATCCTGATTGTCGGCGAGCCGGGCACCGGCAAGGAAACGATCGCCCGCGGGATTCACGCCGCCAGCCTGCGCGCCCGCGGACCATTGCTCACCGTCGACTGCAAGGCGGTGCCGGCCAACATCATCGACAGCGAATTGTTCGGCCACGAAAAAGGCGCGTTTCCAGGCGCGTTCGCGCCCAAGATCGGCAAGATGGTCGAGGCGGACGGCGGCACCCTGCTGCTCGACGAGATAACCGCTTTGCCCGCCGAGACCCAGGAGCGGCTCGACCGCGTCCTCGCCACCGGCGAGGTGCGGCCGGTCGGGCTCAACGGCAGCCAGTCGGTCGACGTTCGGGTCATCGCCACGAGCAGCCGGCCGCTGCCCGAGGATTTCAACGCCGGGCTGGCCGAGCGGATCAGCGCGACCACGGTCAATTTGCCGCCGCTGCGCGAGCGGAGCGGCGACATTCCGTCGCTGGCGCGGCATCTGCTCACCCGTTGCTGCGAGCAGATTGGCCTGAGGCCGCTGTCGATCGGCAATGACGCGCTCGCCGTGCTGATGCGCTATGGCTGGCCGGGCAACGTCCGCCAGCTTGCAAGCGTCCTCCTGCGCGCGGGCCTTCAATGCGAAGGAAGCTCGCTCACCGCCGAGCACTTCCCGCACATCGCGGTGCAATCCCGCTTTTCCGGCCGGCGCACCGATTTTGCCACCGACATCAGCAAGGCGCGCAGCGACGAAGCGATCGCCGGGGCCCCGGTGGTTACTCTGTTCACCGGCGACGGGCACCTCCGGCCGCTCGAAGAGATCGAAGCCGACATCATCCGCCTCGCGATCGGCCATTACCGCGGGCGCATGACCGAGGTCGCGCGCCGGCTCGGGATCGGCCGCTCGACGCTCTATCGCAAGCTTGGCGAGCTCGGGATCGACACCGCCGCCTGACCGCTCAGGTCAATGGGAACTGGTCGAGTCCCAGCTGAGACACATGAAACGCGAGCAGTACGCCCAGGCGAGCAGCCATCAGCCCATGGCGGATGAAGCGCTGCATGATGTCGAGATCGGGAGCGCCATTGCCCTCGATCAGCATCGGGCCCTCAGGGGTGATTGCGATGTCCCAGCCGACGACCATGCGATCGCCGAACGCGCCGTGCGCACGGACCGCGAAGCCTTTCACATCCTCCCACATCGGTAGCTGCGTGCCGATAATCTGAGCGCCGGTCCCCGGATGTCGCTCGACCCAGCCGAACGAAGCGTCCGCGCCCAGGTCGCTCGCCGGACCGAGCGTCCCGAAGTCGACGTCCACTGCCGCTGCGATCCCGCCGGCATGGAGATTGTCCACCACATGATTGGCGTCGATGGCCATCCGCATCGCCGCTCCGACGACTTCGGGCTGGCCGGATTCGTCGAGACAGGTCGAGAATCCGGACCGTCGAGAGCGCGCCATTGTTCAACCGTTCGAGGGCGGAATGGTTGACGATCCTCGGCTGGACGATGACCGGCTCGCTCAGCGACTTTTTGGCCAGGCGCGCGAACAGATCGTCCCTGCCGATCTCTTCACCCGCCGGATTGCGATAGCCCGGTCCGACATAATCCCAGCGCTCGGCGCCTTTGCCGCCGCGCCCGACGTTGGGCTTCACGAACAGGTCGCGATTAAATTCCGCATCGTCCACGCGCCGGTCGATCCGGCCGCCGCTGGCGAGCGCGAGCACCGGCACGGTACGGACCTGGTGGCGTTCGCAAAGTTCGGCGAACGCGGCCTTGTCGCTGAGGATCGAGCGCGGAGCGCGGTCGCCCTCTTTGAACAAGCGGAAGACCCCACCCTTGCTCTCCCATCTGTAGATAAAATTGCGCGCGTAGGCGCTCGACGGCCGGTCGTGCAGCTCGAAGATATAATACCAGGGCGGAAGCACGCCGGCCATGACGTAGAGCCGAACCTGGTCGATCATCTGACGGAACATCGACCGGTTCGAGCGCCGGGCTACGGTCGCTCCGTTCCTGGCAAGGAAGGCCGCCTCAAGGCCGATGAACGCAAACGGCCAGATGAAGAGTGCCAGCGCCAGCGAAGCGAATTCGTTACTCCGCCGCGGTCGCCAGAAACGGCGCGCATAAGCGCGGCGGATGACTGCGTCGGGCCCGGCTTCGCTCCGCTCGATAGCTGCCCTGGCGGCGATCGGCAGACCGGCAATCTTGTACGTAACCTCGCGCCCGAAGTCCTTCAGCCTGGACCGGAGGCGCGGTTGCTGGGCGGGCGCTTGGCCGGTCGGCGGGGCGACGGTCGCCATCGATTGCTCCGAACGCTGCGGCACGCAGCTGGAGCCCCGTACGCACATCCGGGTTGCGGCATTTGGTCGGCGCGTGAATTTTCCACAATGTGACGGCGGTCAGGTTCGCGGAGTCAGCGCCTGGTCGCGAAGCCCACGCCACACCTTGCAGCGCCTGCACGGTCTCGAACACATCATGCACTCGCAAAATCTGCGCGCCCTGCTCGGCGGCCTTGAGCGCGAAGGCGATGCTTCCGCCGACGCGCTTGTCCGCCGGCGCCTCGTTCGACAGCGCGCCGATCGTGCGCTTGCGGCTTGCTCCAACGACCAGCGGGCAACCGAGCGAGTGGAGCAAGGCGAGGCCGTTCATCAGCTCGAGGTTGTGGGCGACGCTCTTTCCGAAGCCGAAACCGGGATCGATCAGGATGCGCGCGCGGTCGATACCGGCGGCCTCGGCGGCCGCAATCCGCTCCTCCAGCCACTGATAGACCTCGACGAGGACGTCATCGTAGCGGGGATCCTGCTGCATCACTTCCGGAGCGCCCTGATGGTGCATCAGGATGACGGGCACGCCCGCCGCCGCGATGACTCGCGGCCGAGCGATCGTCCTAGGTCAGCGCCGACACGTCGTTGACCAGCCGCGCGCCGGCCCCGAGCGCCGCCGTCATGACGTCAGCCTTGCGGGTGTCGATGGAGACCGCCACGCCGCCCGCCGCAAGCTGACGGATCACCGGGATCGCCGCGCTCGATCTCGTCGCCTTCCCACAAGGGTTTTGCGCCCGGCCGGGTCGATTCGCCGCCGACGTCGACGATCGCCGCGCCCTCGGCCGCCATGTCCGCGCCCGCCGCAGCGGCGGCGGCGGAATCCGCGAACTGCCCGCCGTCGGAGAAGCTGTCTGGCGTGACGTTGACGATGCCCATGACCTGCGGCTGGTCCAGCCGGATGACACGCTCGCCGAGCTGAATCGGCGCCCGCGTCCCGGTCAGCGCCTGCCATTGCACGGCCATGTCGTCGTCGAACCGGTTTTCGACCCCCTCGACCGGAACGAGCTCGGTAGACGCTCGCTTGTTCCCGTCGACGGTCAACAACTCGACCGCCGCGAACCAGCTCAGCCCGCCGGCGAGCCGGGCGACCTTGCCGTCATGTCCGAACGGCGAATCGACGAAGGCGGTGGGGCGGATGAGCGTGCGAGACATATCGTTCGTTCGTCCTGAGCGAAGTCGAAGGGCGCTGGCAAGACGCTAGTGCAAAACGCCCTTCGACTACGGTCCTTCGGACCTCCGCTCAGGACGAACGATTAGGAGAGATCCTGCAAATGCCTTTGCCTCAGCGCATCCAAGGGTTGCATGGCTTCACCCTGATCGACGTTCCAGAAGGTCCAGCCGTTGCACGACGGCGCATTTTGAAGCGCAGCGCCGACCTGATGGATCGAGCCCGAATGCGGCGCGCAGGCGATTGAGCCGTCGACGCGAACCAACGCAGTCCAGCGGCGCTTGGCGTCGGTCAGCCTGGTCCCGGCGGGCACCAGCCCGCTTTCGACCAGCAGGCCGAATGCGACGCGCGGCGCCGAGCGCTTGTCGGGAACGGTCTGCATCGCGCTTTCGTCGAGCGGCAGGGTCGAGGCGATTCGGGCCCGCGCGACGTCGACATAGGCCGCCTCGCGCTCGATCCCGATCCACCTCCGCCCGAGGCGCCGCGCGACCGCCCCGGTGGTCCCGGTGCCGAAGAACGGGTCGAGCACAACGTCGCCAGGCTTGGTGCAGGCGAGCAGGATTCGATACAGCAGCGACTCCGGTTTCTGGGTCGGGTGCGCCTTGTGCCCGTCCTCGCCTTTCTCCCGCTCGGGTCCACCACAGATCGGAAGCACCCAGTCGGATCGCATCTGGAGATCGTCGTTGAGCGCCTTCATCGCGCGGTAATTGAAGGTGTAGCGGGCGTTCTCGCTCTTGGCGCACCAGATCAGGGTCTCGTGCGCGTTGGTGAAGCGCGTGCCGCGGAAGTTGGGCATCGGGTTGGTCTTGCGCCACACGATGTCGTTGAGGATCCAGTAGCCGGCGTCCTGGAGCAGCGCGCCGATGCGGAAGATGTTGTGGTAGCTGCCGATCACCCAGATCGAGCCGTCATCCTTCAGGATTCGCCGCGCCTCGCCGAGCCACGCCCTGCTGAATTCGTCGTAGGTGGCGAGGCTGTCGAACTTGTCCCAATCGTCATCGACCGCATCGACGCGGCCGCCTTCGGGCCTGAACAAATCGCCGCCGAGCTGGAGGTTGTAGGGCGGGTCGGCGAATATCATGTCGACCGAGTTGTCGGGGAGATTGGCCATCTCCGCGATGCAATCGCCCTGAAGGATGACATTGAACGGCAGGATTCTCGCCGGCGAGATCGTCTTCGGCCGCAACGAGGCGCGCCCTTCCGCAAAGCGGGCGATGAGATTCATGACCTTCTGCCCCCGAATTTCAGCGGCGAAGGGTGAGTTCAGGGCGGACTCGCGGTCAAGCGTTCAAGTGTTAACGGACCGTCTCGAACTGCTACACTTATGCGACTGGACGCGTCTCAACCACAAGATGTTGAGTCACCAATGGGTCGCTGGACTCTATCGCTGGTGGGTGTGGCGCAAAGGACTTGCCGGGCCCGATTTCTTCGAAAACCAGCTCCGGCTGCGCCTTTCGCGCCTCGATTTCGCGCACCAGGCCGAAGCTTCGGCGGTGCAGTGGCGTCAGGCCAAGGTCGTTGATCGCGCGGCGATGATCGGGCGTCGGGTAGCCGCGATTATGCTCCCAGCCGTAGCCCGGATAGGTCGTTCGCATATTCTACCATCATCCGGTCGCGAGTGACCTTGGCGATGATCGAGGCGGCGGCGATCGAGCGGCACTTGGCGTCGCCGTCGACGATCGCCTTCGACGGCCGCTGCCAGCGCGGCGTGGCATTGCCGTCGACCAGCACCCAGGCCGGCTCCAGCCCCAGCGCCTCGACCGCACGGGTCATCGCCAGCATCCGCGCCCAATAGATGTTGATCGCGTCGATCTCCTCGACCGAGGCGATGCCGACGCCCCAGGCCGCGCATTTGACCAGCCGGGCGTAGATCGCCTCGCGCTTTTCGAGCGGCAAATTCTTTGAATTGTCGATTCCCGCGCGGGAAGCTGTCGCGGTTGAGGATGCAGGCTCCGGCCACAACCGGGCCCGCAAGGGGAGCGCAGCCAGCCTCGTCGACGCCGGCCAGCGGCTGCGGGTAATCCAGCTCGAGCTTGAAGGAACAACGCCGCGGCATCGAGTCGCCTTGTGTACCCCTGCGAAGGCAGGGGTCCAGACCATTAATCCGCCGAAGCTGTGGAAAACTCTAGATTTCACACGAAGGCACGAAGAAACACGAAGATCACGATGAAGTACGCGACCCCTTAGTGGCCTTCGTGCTCTTCGTGGCTTCGTGTGAACCCTATTCTTCGATCCGCCACGGCGGGAAGCGCCGCGCTTCGCCCGCCTTGTAGAGGAAGATGATGTTACCATCGGGATCGCGCAACCGTGCCTCGCGCCACATCCACGGCTGGTCGCGGGGGCCATGTTCGAAGGGCACGCCGCTGCGCGCGAGCTGCTCGACAAAGCCGTCGAGGTCGAAGCATTCGAGATAGATGGCGGTGGTGGCGATGATTTTCTCGTCGGGGTCGATCTGGACCGAGAGCGTGACTCCGCCTTCGGTCTCGAATCGCGCGTAGCCCGTCTCCTCGCTGCCGACGATCTGCTTGAGGCCGAGGCGGGAGTAGAAATCGACCGAGCGCTCGTAATTGGTGCCGGTAACGGTGATCTGGTTGAGCCGCGGCCCGGCGCCGGCGTCGAGGCGCACTCGCCCCTGCCCGATCGGTCCGGATCCCTGGCCGAGATTGGGCGCATCGAGCAGCGCGACCCGGACGAACTCGCGCGCGCGGGCGACCGAGTCGGTCAGCGAGCAACCGGTCGCGAGGAAGAAAGCGATCGCGCTCGCCAGCGTGCAGCCGGTGCCGTGGGTGCTGGTGGTGTCGATCCGCTGGCCTTGCCAGCTGGTCATGTTGTCGGTCTCGATGAGCGCGTCGGCGAGCGCGTCGCCCTCCTCGTGGCCGCCCTTGATCAGCACGGCGCAGCCATGCTGCCCGACGAGGTGGAGCGCGGCCGCGACCGGATCCTCCTCCGAGGTCAGCCGCGCCAGTTCGGGCAAATTGGGGGTGGCGATCGTCGCGACGTCCATCAGGCGGCCGAACGCGGCGACCGTCGCGTCGTCGGCGAGGACCGCACCGCTGGTTGCCGCCATCACCGGATCGAACACGATGGGCAGCCCGGGCTGGGCGGCCCTCAGCCGTTCGAGCCGGTCGGCGATCTGTTCGGCGGCGAACGCGCCGCCGATCATCCCGATCTTGACCGCGTCGATCCCGATGTCGTCGACCACCGCGTCGATCTGGGCGAGGATCATCTCGGCCGGGACCGGGTGCACCGCGGTCACGCCCAGCGTGTTCTGTGCCGTCACCGCGGTAACCGCGGTCATCGCGTGGCCGCCGAGCATGGTGACGGTCTTGATGTCGGCCTGAATCCCGGCGCCGCCGCCCGAGTCCGAGCCGGCGACGATCAGGATTCGGGCGATGGCGCTCATCGATTTCGGCCTTCGACCCGCTCCGGGGAGCGAAATTCTCCATGCGCACGACAACAGCCTTTGGCCCGCAAACACCAAGAAAGTGTTCACGCGGCCGACTGGACCGCCTCGCAAATGTCGTCGACCACGCGCTCGACCAGCGCGGGGTCGTCGCCTTCGGCCATCACCCGGATCAGGGGCTCGGTGCCCGACTTGCGGATCACAAGCCGGCCTCGGCCCTCGAGCTCGGCTTCGGCCGCGGCGATGCGCTTGCGCACGCTGTCGGCCTCGAGCGGCTCGGTGCCGCCGTTGAAGCGAACGTTCTTGAGCAGCTGCGGAAGCGGCTCGAACTGTCGCAACAGGCTCGCTGGCTGGCGCTTTGGCCTCGACCAGCGCGGCAAGCACCTGGAGCCCGGCGACCAGGCCGTCGCCGGTCGTCGCGTGATCGGTCAGGATGATGTGGCCCGACTGCTCGCCGCCGACATTGCATCCCGAGCGGCGCATCTCCTCGAGCACATAGCGGTCGCCGACCACGGTCCGGATCAGCTTCAGGCTCGAGTCCGCGAGCTTCCGTTCGAGCCCGAGGTTCGACATCACGGTCGCCACGACCGCATTGCCACGAAGCTCGCCCCGCCGCTGAAGCCCGAGCGCAATCAGCGCCATCAACTGGTCGCCATCGACCAATTGACCTTTTTCGTCCGAGACGATCAGCCGGTCGGCATCGCCGTCGAGCGCGAGGCCGATGTCGGCGCCGCTCGCGACCACCGTTTCCCGGAGCATCTCCGGATGGGTCGAGCCGCAATTCTCATTGATGTTGAGGCCATTGGGCGCGACCCCGAGCGGAACGACCTCCGCGCCCAGCTCCCACAAAGCCTCGGGCGCGACCTGATATGCGGCGCCATTTGCGCAATCGACAACCACCTTGAGCCCGTCGAGCCGCAACTGCTCGGGAAAGGTATCCTTCGCGAACTGGATGTAGCGCCCGCGCGCATCGTCGATCCTGCGCGCCCGTCCGATCTCGGCCGATTTGGCGAGCTTGGTCCCCTTCTCGATGCGCTTTTCGATCTCCTGTTCGACTTCGTCGCTGAGCTTGTATCCGTCGGGCCCGAACAATTTGATCCCGTTGTCGGCGAACGGATTGTGCGAGGCCGAGATCATCACCCCCAGATCGGCGCGCATCGAGCGGGTCAGCATCGCCACCGCCGGGGTCGGCATCGGGCCAAGCAGGACGACGTCCATGCCGACGCTGGTGAACCCCGCGACCATCGCCGATTCCATCATGTAGCCCGAAAGGCGCGTGTCCTTGCCGATAACGACACGGTGGCGATGATCGCCGCGCAGGAAGTGCGCGCCCGCCGCCTGGCCGACGCGCAGCGCAGTCTCGGCGGTCATCGGCTCGCTGTTGGTGAGCCCGCGAATGCCGTCGGTGCCGAAGAGCTTGCGTGTCATCGGCCGCGCTTTAGCGCGTTTAGCCGATCCAGCGCCAGAAGCCCGCGGGCATCGCGCCGATTGCGCCGTGGGCCCAGGTGGCAATGAAGAACAGCAAGGTGCCGCCGATCAGCGCGGCCGTTCCGGGATAAGCGACGCCTCGGCCGAACGGGATGAACGCCGTTCGCGTCGCCCATTCGTGGAAGCGTTCGCCCATCAGCTTGGCTTTCTTCGAATCCTGCCCGACCGAGCCGCCGAGCGCGAGCAGGAGGATTGCGCCATCGAACACCATCGCCTTGGCGGTCCCGACCACGATCAAATGGACGATCGCCCAGCTGGCGAACCCCCACATCATCGGGTGACGGGTAATCGCAAAGACGCCCTCCGGCTTGCGGCCGCGGTCGAGCCGGGCGCCGGGCAAAGCCGGATTGCGGACGAACGAGCCGACGAACAGGATCGAGCCGATCCACATGAGGATGCTGGCGAGAAGCCACAAAGCGTCATTGGCGGTCCACAGCTGCGGCTCGCGGCCGATGACCCGGTAGAAATGGATCATCGCGCCGAACGTGACGAGCGCAATGAGCGAATAGAGGCCCTGGAACGGGCCGGGGCCCATGCGCCGCACCAGGGGACCGCGCAGCGGATGCGAAAACAGGAAATGCAGTCCGACAAACGCGATGGACGAGAAGAAAAGACCGGCCTGGGGCGTCAACGCCGGTACGCCTCGGGTAAGTCGCGCCGGGGCAGGTAGCGATAGCGCTGGAGCAGGCGCGTCTGATGCGTTTCCAATGGCTGGCGCACGCCGTCGATATAGACTTGCTCGGCGGCGCTTGTCCCCTCGAGCGGATCGCCCGACCAGATGACCACATCGGCCCGCCGGCCCGCCGCGAGACTGCCGATCTCGCCGCCCATCCCGATCGCCTGCGCGGGTTTCGAGGTGATCATCGCCAGCGCTTCGCCCCAGCTGACACCCGTTGCGCCCGGGATCTTCTGCAGACCGACGAGGTTGCCCGCATATTGGCGCTCCATGAACAGGTTGCGCGTATCGTTGTCGTCGATCATCCCGATCGAGACGTCGACGCCGGCCAAACGCATCCGGCCGACGTTCGACTGGGTTGCCGCGATCTGCTCGAAGCTCGCCGGGAGGTCGTCGACCGCCGACGCGATCACCGGCACGCGGGCGCGGGCGATCCGGTCGGCGACGAGCCAGCCCTCCGCTGCCCCGACCAGGACAATCCTGAGCAAGGGAAAGTCGCGCTTGAGGGCGAGCACCTGCAGGATGTCGCTGGCCCGTTCGACATGGACCAGGAGATATTGCCGCCCCTGAAGCACCGGCACCAGCGCCGCGGCGTCGAACCGGGTCAGCAGCACGTCTTCGCTGCGGCGGGCGTCGGGTCCGTAGACGCGCGATTCGTTGGGGTTGCGGACGATCGGTCGGTCGAGCTCGCTCGGCGCTCCTGCACCGGCCGCCTGGACCGGGCTTGCATAACGGCGGAGCTCGGCGGCCTCGCGCAAGGCATTGCGGAACAGGATGTGGGAGGATGCGCGCGAGCCGCCGGCTTTTTCGGCGCCGGTCTGGCCGAGCTCGACGAACTGGAATTTCCGCGGCGCGGTCACCGGGTCCATGTCGGCCCCGGTGTCGATAACCGCGCCCTGCCCGGCAAAGATGCTGCGGCCGGCCGACGGCGCGACGAGCGCGCGCGTGACTCCGTCGGCGCGGTTGACCGCAATGGTCGTGTTGAGCGGGTTGAGCGCGGGAACGACTTCGATCGCCGCGTTGAACGGACCGTTCGATGTGGTGTCGTCGGCGCTGCCCGACGTGTCGGTTGCGCCGCCTCCTTCATCGCCTGCGGCGGTGAGATCGACCTCGGCCAGGCCGAGGCGCGAGAAGCCGGCGACGATTCCGGGCGTAACCCACTTTCCGGTGGCGTCGATCACCTGCGTGTCGGCCGGAAGTTTGAACCGCATCCCCCCGGCGGCGACGATCCGGCCGTTGCGGACGAGCACGGTCCCGCCCTGGATGGGTTCCGACCCGTCGCCGAGCGCAACGGTGCCGTTGACGATCGCAAAGGTCTGCGCCGCCGCGGGGGCCGCAGTCGCCACCAGCAATGCGGCTACGAGACCGCGGATCACTTCACATCTCCCTCGCCCGGCTGGCCGAGCTCGAAGTCGCTGACCGGACGCTTGCCGGGGCTGTTCGCGTCGTATAGTTCGGCGCCGTCGATCCACACTCGTTCGGGCCGTGTGTAATCGCTGAACGGATCGCCGTTCCACAGCACCACGTCGGCCATCTTGCCCGGAGTCAGAGTGCCGGTCTTGTCGAGGATGCCAAGCGCCTTGGCCGGATTGCGGCTCAGCCACTCCCACGCGACCGCTTCCGACAGGCCGGGAATCCCGGCGCGGATGCCGTCGGCAAGCGCCTTGGCGGCCTCCTGGTTCAATCGCTGGATATAATTGGGGTCGTCGGAATGGACGATCGCGCACGCGCCCGCGTTGTGAACCAGCGGGATGTTCTCCTTGACCGCGTCGTAGCTTTCCATCTTGAAGCCATACCAGTCGGCCCACATCACCGCGCACACGTTGTTGGCGGCGAGCAGGTCGGCGATCTTATAGGCTTCGACCGCATGGTGGAACGCGGTGACTTGTAGCCGAACTCCCGGGCCATATCGATCATGATCGCCATTTCGTCGGCGCGATAGCAGTGGTTGTGGACGAGGATCTTGCCGTCGAGCACGCCCATCAGCGTGTCCATCGCCAGGTCGCGTTCGGGCATGTCGCCGCCGACCCGGTAATATTTGTCCCATTTGCGCTTGTACGCCTGGGCCTTGATCCAGGTGGCGCGGGTCAAGGCGATATTGCCCATGCGCGTCTGCGGCATGTTGCCCTTCGAACCGTAGACCCGCTTGGGATTCTCGCCGCACGCCATCTTGAGCCCGTAAGGCGCGCCGGGGAATTTCATCCCCTGCACCGTTCGCGCCGGAACGTTCTTGAGCACCGCCGAGCGTCCGCCGAACAAATTGGCCGAGCCCGGCAGGATCTGCAGCGTCGTTATTCCGCCATTGGCCAGAGCGCGCGAAAAACCGGGGTCCTGCGGCCACACGCTATGTTCCGCCCAGACTTCCGGGCCGCACCGGCGAGGTTGCCTCATTGCCGTCGGAAAGCGAGCTCACGCCTGGCGAAGGATAATCGCCCAAGATGGCTGTGGACGTCGATGATCCCGGGCGTGACGAACTTGCCGGTGCCGTCGATCTCGAGCGCGCCGGCCGGCGACGCTAGCTCGGGCCCGCCGACGGCCTTGATCACCCCGTCGCCGAAAACGACCGTGCCATTGTCGATAGCGCTTGCCCTCGCCATCGAGCACGGTCGCGTGGCGAATGACGGTCGAGGGCGCCGGGGTAGCGCTCGTAGGTCGAGGGGTACGGATCCTCGTTGATCCTGATCGGTGCTGCCTTGGGCGGCGGATTTGACGCGCAGGCGGTCAATGCCGCGAGCGCGCCGGCGACGATCAGGCGACGGATCATTTGACCCCGTGCATCAGATATTTGAGCGGCCAGCTGAGCAGCAGCAGGATGACGCCGATGCCCATCGCGACCAGCCGATGGTGGTGAACACGCCGACGTAGGTGTTGAGGCTGACCTGCAAGTTGGTGACCTGCCCGCCGACCGTTTCAACCGATGCGACCTGAGCGACCAGGCCGGCGACATATTGCGCCACCGCGATCGACAGGAACCAAACGCCCATCATCATGCCGACGATCCGCGCGATCGACAGCTTGGTGATCATGCTAAGCCCGACCGGCGAGATGCACAGCTCGGCAACCGAATGGATCAGATAGAGCCCGGCCAGCCACCACAAGCCGACCTTGAAGTCGGGCCCGGCGAATTGCGCGCCCCACACCAGGAACAGGAAGCCCGCCCCGACGCCCATCAGCGCCAGCCCGAACTTGATCGGGATCGGCGGTTCGAGGCCCCGCCGCGCCAGCGCGTTCCACAGCATCGAGAACAGCGGCGCGAGCGCGACGATGAAAAAGGCGTTGAAAAACTGGGTTTGGCCGGCGGAGATACTGAACAGGCCGAACACGCTCAGGTCGGTGTTGCGGTCGGCGAACAGCGTCAGCGACGAACCGGCCTGCTCGAACAGCGTCCAGAAAACGGTGTTGAAGGTGATCAGCACCATTGCCGCGATCATCATCTGGAACTCGGCCTTGGTTCCTTTCAGGAACGACCAGATAAGGATGCCGGGAACCGCCACGATAGGAACGTTCCGAACATGATTTTGCCCATGATCGGCAGATTGGCGACATAGCCGACGATGCCGGTTCCCTCGGTCGGCGGCGGCGCTGTTCATCAGATTGCTGAACAGGAACCAGGCAACCGGAATCGCGAGGATCGCACCGATGTAGATGACATAGTCGCGGTTGGTCGGCGCGCCTTTGGGGCGATCGCCGACGCCATCGAGCTTGCCGCCGTCGAACTGGATCAGAGTCCACGACACCAGCATGCCAGCCGCGGCAAGGCCGAAGCCTGCCCACCAGCCAAGGCCGCCCCAGCTGCCCATCCCGACCGCGAGCAGCGGACACAGGATCTGCGAGAACAGCGAACCGAGGTTGATACCCATGTAGAAAATCGTGAACCCGGCATCGCGACGGCGGTCACCCTCAGCGTAGAGCGAGCCGACCATGGTCGAGATATTCGGTTTGAAGAAGCCGTTACCGATGACCACCAGCGCCAGGCCGATCAGCAGCAGGAACGTGTAGAACGGATTGCGCTCGCCCTGAGCTTCGAAGCCACCGGGCGCAATCTTGCGCGCCTCGGTGCCATCGGCTCGCCAGGAGCGAGACGCTCTTGTCCTCATTGCCCTTGATTTGCAGTTGCGCCCCATTGTCGACGATGAATTGCTTCCTCGCGTCGCCACGTGCCCTGTTGGACGACCTCGTAGCGCTGGCCGTCGATCATCGCATAAGGCTTGGCCGGTTGCCCGCCGAAGCACAGCGTCAGGTAACCCAGGCTCATCAGGATCGCGCCGAACTTCACCGAGCGCTTCGAACCCAGAAAACGGTCGGCCATCAGGCCGCCGATCAGCGGCGTCAGATAGACCAGCGCCGTGAAGCCGCCGTAGAGCCCGGTGGTCGTCTGGTCGGAAAACAGGAAATGCTGCGCGAGATAAAGCGTCAGCAGCGCCCGCATGCCGTAATAGCCGAAGCGTTCCATCGCCTCGGTGGTGAACAGCCGCGCAAGCTGGCGCGGATGGCCGAACCAGTTCGCCTCGTCGGCCGGATTTACGTGACTGATGTCGGGCGCGCCCGGTTCTTCGATTGCCGGCGTATCGACCATGAAACTCTCCCCAGAGCACCCTGAACAAAGGCGACGCGGCAACCTAACGGCGAAAACGATGGTGTGAAGCGCATTGTTGCAGAACGGCGTCACTCCTAGATGGACGGCCGATGCTCAACGACCGCTCATCGCCGCTTTCGCTGCTCGAGACGCGCCGCTCGGGGAAACCGCGCGATCTCGTCGGGCCCGGGACCGACGGCCGCCGAGATGGAGCGGATCCTGACAATCGCGGCGCGTGCGCCCGATCACGGCACGCTCACGCCCTGGCGTTTCGTGACCGTCGCCGACGATCAGCGCGACGCCCTGGAAGCGCTGCTGCTGCGCGCGCTGGCCGAGCAGGAACCCGACGCGCCGCCGGCCAAGCATCAGAAGGAACGCGACTTCGCGCACTATCAGGGCGCGCTCGTCGTGCTCGTCTCGGCGCCGGTGCCGGATCACAAGATCCCGGTGTGGGAGCAGGAATTGTCGTGCGGCGCCGCCGGTATGAACTTGATGCTGACGGCGGCTGCGCTCGGTTATGTTCCGGGCTGGGTGACGGGGTGGCGCGCCTATTCGGACGCCGTGCGGCGCGCCTTCTGCGGCCCGGGCGAGCGGATCGCGGGGTTCATCTTCATCGGCCACGCCGAGCGCGAACTCGAGGAACGCGAGCGGCCGCCCTTGGCAACGGTGTGGCGAAACTGGCACCCGCCCGACGCCTAAAGCGCCTTCGCCATTGAATTTTCAGCGATCCGCTGTATTATGACAGCATGACGCTTCGCACCCAGCACGACAAACCCGTCTACGTCCGCCTGCGCGAGACGATCGCCGATGCGATCCTTGCCGGCAAATTTTCCGACGGCGACCCGCTACCCTCGGTCCGGGCACTGGCCGCAGAGGAGCAGGCCAACCCGCTGACTGTGGCCAAGGCCTATCAGGGATTCCAGGACGAGGGCCTGATCGTCGTCAAGCGCGGGGTCGGCATGTTCGTCGCGCCCGGCGCAAGGGCGCGGCTGCGCGATTCCGAGCGCGCCCGTTTCGTCGACGAGGAATGGCCCGCCATCCGCGCGCGCATGAACCGGCTGGGCATCGATCCCGCCGCTCTGATCGACCGCGCCACCGCCTAGCCGTCATCCTGACGAAAGTCAGGATCCATGAATACGACATTTGAAAAGCCGGCCACGACAGTGTTCATGGATGCTGAAACGAGTTCAGCATGACGAACACCAAAATCCTTCCGTTCAGCGACGAAGCGATCGCCGAGGCGGCGCGCCTGGTCCTCGCCGGCGAGCCGGTCGCCGTTGCGACCGAGACGGTTTACGGCCTGGCCGCTGACGCAACCAACGCCGAAGCGGTCGCGCGGATCTACGAGGCCAAGGGGAGGCCCGCCTTCAACCCATTGATTGTTCACGTCCCCGATCTCGCGGCGGCGAAGCGCATCGGTGTGTTTGACGATGCTTCGCGCGAATTGGCGAAGCAGCATTGGCCCGGCCCGCTGACATTGGTCGTTCCGCTGCAGCCGGACGGCGAGATCGCGTCGATCGTGACCGCAGGCCTGCCCACGATCGGCATTCGCGTTCCCGCTCATCCGGCGATGCAGGCGCTCCTCGAGACGACTGGGCGTCCGCTCGCCGCGCCCTCAGCCAACGCCAGCGGCTCACTCAGCCCGACCCGCGCCGAGCACGTGCTGAAGAGCCTCGGCGGGCGAATAGAGCTGGTGGTCGATTCGGGTCCGACCGAGCGCGGGCTGGAATCCACCATCGTCGCCGCGACCGGCGGGGCGCTGCGGCTGCTTCGGCCGGGTCCGATCGAAGTCTCGGCAACCATGGACACTGGTTCGACAGTGGAGGCGCCCGGGCAGCTCGCCAGCCATTATTCCCCCGCCAAGCCGCTGCGGCTGAACGTCGAGACTGCCGCACCGGACGAATATCTGATCGGCTTCGGGTCGACCGAGGGCGACGCCAACCTCAGTCCATCGGGCGATTTGGTCGCGGCCGCCGCGCGGCTTTTCGACTTGCTTCACCGGGCCGACGCGTCGTCCAAGCCGCGCATCGCCGTCGCGCCGGTGCCAGGCGACGGTCTCGGCATCGCGATCAACGACCGGCTAAATCGCGCCGCGGCCGCGACATAGAAAAAGGGCGGCCCGAAGACCGCCCTTCCCCCTGTTAAGCTGGTGAGGAAGCTTACTGGCCGCCCGTCGGAGCAGGCTCGGCCGGAGCCGCAGTCGCCGCTGCCGCCGGAGCGCCGACCACCGGGATCAAAGTGACCGTCAGCGGGTTCGGAGAGAGGCTGTTGAGCGACCCGTTCGTCCCATCGACGATGCCGCCGACGATCCCGCCGAGCAGCAAATTGCCCGCACCGGCCGCAACGCCGCCGCCATGGATCTCGCTGTCAATTTTGACGGTCTGGCTCTCAAAGCCCTCCTTGGTGAAAGTGGCGGTGAAGCCCGGACGGCGCTTCAGCTTGAGCACGCACGGAGTGATGCAGGTTTCGCCGATCGAAAGCTCGACCTTCGCCTCGGTCGGAGTCGAATCGATCTTGAAGGTCTGGCGGGTCCCGCGGGTCACCGTCGCGCAGGCAGAAAGAAGCACACAGGCAGCAGCAAGGCTGCCGATCGTAACAAGACGCATTTTTTGAAAATCCCTTTAGCGAAACGGCAGCCCCCCGGCTGCCGTGCCGCAGTCGCTTGCACGCTCCCGTTACGCGGCCAAGACATTTTCGCCGCTAATGCGGACCAAGCCCGGGATTAGGCCGGCGCTGTTGCCGATTTGACACGACTCTGGAAACTCTTCCGCAATTTCTGAAGCTTGGGCGGAATCACCGCGAGGCAATAGGGGTTCCGCTGGCCCTCGCCGCTCCAATAATCCTGGTGGTAATCCTCGGCCGGATACCATTCCCCCATCGGTTCGATGGTGGTGACGATGCGGCCCTCGTGGTCGGGGTTGTTGCGCTCGATCGCGCCCCGCGCCTTGGCCTCCTGCTCCGCATTCTGCGGGAAGATTGCCGAGCGATATTGCGTGCCCACGTCATTGCCCTGCCGGTTGAGCTGGGTGGGATCGTGGGTCGCGAAGAAGATATCGAGGAGATCGTCGTAGCTCAGCTGCTCATTGTCGAAGGTGATGCGGATCGCCTCGGCATGGCCGGTGTCGCCGCCGCAAACCTGTTTGTAGGTGGGATTGGGTAGCTGGCCGCCGGTATAGCCGCTTTCCACCGACTGGACTCCGACGAGGTCGAGGAACACCGCTTCGGTGCACCAGAAGCACCCACCCGCCAGAATCGCGATTTCTTGAGCCATGTGACCCGCTCCTTCCTGATTCAGGAGCGAAATAGGATGCGTCAGCCGGCTTTGTAAGACGCCTTGAGGCTGGCGAGCTCGAGGCGCTTGCCGACCCACTCGGCGAGCTCGTCGAAGTTGAGCGGCTCGTTGAACACGATTCCGGCCTTGCGGTCCGAGTACCAGCGGACCTCGCCCTTGGCTGGCCGAAGACTCTCGATCACGACGACGACCTGCTTGCCGACGCAATATTCCTGGATCGGCTCGACCTTCATCCCTTCGAGCGAGATGTCGTGCACGTCGACCGTGTAATAGACCTTCCCGATCTTCACCGAGGCCTTGCATTTCACTTCGAGGCGAGGCGGGCGCGCGCGGAAGCCGTGGCGCGGCTTGCGCCCGGCAAGAAGCTCGCCGAGGTCGACATTATGGTCGAACTTGAGGCCGACCAGATCGCCGCGAACCCACACCACGGTCGAACCGATCCCTTGGGAGGACAGCTCGATGTCGGCATGGTCGCCCGGAGTCAGCGGATGGGTGACGATGGCCATCAGGCCGCCGGCGGACAGGTTCTTGATCCGGATCAGCTGCGAGGCGCCGGCGCTGGTCAGCTTGCCGACGCGAAGCATCGGCGAATGGCGCTCGTCGGCCCTGCGCTCGACCGGCCGCGGCACGGCGGTCGAGAGCGAAATGGTGGTCGATTCGAAGACGTCGGCCCCGCTGTCGGCGTCAAACGCAGGCTTCCTTCGGATCAACGATGCAAACATCAACGCCTCCAGCGGAGCATGCGAAACGCTCCAAATTGGGACTTTATGGACAGTGTGGTTAAAAGAGCGTTTCCTTGCTTGACCTTGCCAGGAGAAAACGCGCACCGGACGCAGGTGCCGGGGCGAGGGAAAGGAGATGAGATGCCGCAACCGCGGTTGCTGCTGATCGATGACGAGCCGGTATTGGCCGACTTCCTCGCCAGCGCTGCGGTCGAGGCGGGCTTTGAACCGGTCATCACGTCGGAGGACAAGCAGTTCCGCGACGAATTCCTCGCCGTCCGCCCGGACATGGTCGCGCTCGATCTGGGGATGCCTGGCATGGACGGCGTCGAGCTGCTGCGCTTCCTTGCCGAGCAGGACTATAAGGCGCCGGTGCTGATCGTGAGCGGGTTCGACCGGCGGATCCTCGAATCCGCGTTCCGGCTGGGCGAGGCCCTTGGCCTCTCGATGGCCGGGCCGCTCGAGAAACCGGTCCGTTTCGAAGAGCTAGAAACCATGCTCGAGCAATTGAAGGCGACGCTGGTGAGCTGATGCGCAAGGCCGATGCGCAATTGCTCAGCGAGTCTCGAGCGCGCGCTCGAAAAGCAGCAGCTGTACATGGCCTACCAGCCGAAGGTCTCGCTGCGCGACGGATCGCTGAAGCGGGTCGAGGCGCTCGTCCGGTGGGAAGATCCCGAGCTCGGCACGGTCGAGCCGTCGCGATTCATCCCGCTGGCCGAACAGCACGGCCTCATCGACGCTCTCACCCAATGGGGCCTGAGGACCGCCTTGCGGCAATGGCTCGAATGGCGCGATCAGGGGATCGACACCTCGATCGCGTTCAACATCTCCGCGCTCAGCCTCGAGCAGCTCGATTTCCCCGATCTGGTCGAACGCATGTGCCGGGCCCTCGACGTTCCGATCGACCGGCTGGTGCTCGAACTGACCGAGGGCGCAACCCAGCCCCTGATCAAGCTGATGGACACGCTGACCCGCTTCCGGATCAAGGGAATCGGGCTCGCGATCGACGATTTCGGAACCGGTTATTCGTCGCTGATGCAGCTTCGCCAGCTCCCCTTCACCGAAGTGAAGATCGACCAGTCGTTCATCGCCGACGCCGCGCGCTCGCGCGACTGCCGGCTGATAATCCAATCGGTCGCCGACCTCGCCCACGGGCTCGGGCTCACCGCGACGGCCGAGGGCGTCGAGACTCTCGACCAATTACGCCTTGTCCGCGAGCTCGGCTGCGACCTCGTCCAGGGCTATCTCATCTCACCGCCGCTGGAGCCGCAGGACTTGAAAGCGTGGAAGCAGAAATTCCGCCGCAGCTGGCCGGCGATGATCGCCGAAGCGCCGCTTGCTTTATGGGGCGACGTCGAAACGGATGCCCTGGGCGAGCGGCAGATCTGAGCCGTAGTTGATGGTGTTGGTCTGGCGCCGCATGTAAGCGCGCCAGCTGTCGGAGCCGCTTTCGCGCCCGCCCCCGGTTTCCTTCTCGCCGCCGAACGCGCCGCCGATCTCGGCGCCCGACGGCCCGATATTGACGTTGGCGATGCCGCAGTCGGACCCTGTCGCCGAGATGAAGCGCTCGGCCTCGCGCAAGTCGGTCGTGAAGATCGACGAGGACAGTCCCTGAGGCACCGCGTTGTGGATTGCGATCGCCTGGTCGAGGCCGCTGTAGCGGATCACATAGAGGATCGGCGCGAAGGTCTCCTGAAGCACGGTCCCTTCGTGCGCAGCAATTTCGACGATCGCCGGGCGCACGTAGAAACCGCCCGCCACCGCATCAACGCGCTCGATCCTGTCGCCGAGCACGGTCTTCATTCCTTCGAATGCGCCCTCGTCGATCAGCGGACCGATCAGCGTACCAGGCTCGCGCGGGTCGCCGACTTTCGCGCTCGCGAACAGGGTCTTGAGCCGCTCGACCAGGCGATCGGCGACGCTGTCGTGGACGATCAGACGCCGCAGGGTGGTGCAACGCTGACCGGCTGTCCCCGCGGCCGCGAACAGGATCGCCCGCTCCGCCAGTTCGAGGTCTGCGTTCGGGCAGACGATCATCGCATTATTGCCGCCGAGCTCGAGCAGGACCCGGCCGAAGCGCTGCGCGACCCGCGGACCGATCGCCCGGCCCATCGCCGTCGATCCGGTCGCGGAAACCAAAGCGATGCGCGGGTCATCGACCAGCACTTCACCAATCTCGCGGTTTCCCTGGACGAGCTGAACCAGTCCGTCGGGCGCCTCTCCGAAGCTGAGTAGGGCGCGGCGCATCAATTCCATCACCGCTTCGGCGCACAGCGGAGTCTTCTCGCTCGGCTTCCAGATCACCGGATCGCCGCACACCAATGCGAGCGCAGCGTTCCACGCCCAGACCGCGACCGGAAAATTGAAAGCGCTGATCACCACCACCGGTCCGAGCGGATGCCATTGCTCCATCATCCGGTGGTCGGCGCGCTCGCTGGCGATGGTCAGCCCATAAAGCTGGCGCGACAGCCCGACCGCGAAATCGCAGATGTCGATCATCTCCTGGACCTCGCCGAGGCTTTCGGCGTGGATCTTGCCGCATTCGATCGTGACCAGCCTGGCAAGCGGCTCCTTGGCGGCGCGCAATTCCTCGCCGAGCAGCCGGACCAGCTCGCCGCGGCGCGGCGCCGGGACGCTGCGCCAGTCGAGGAAGGCCGCGGCGGCCCCAGCGCAAGCCGCGTCCGGCTCGCCGATTGCCACCCGGCCGATCTCGGCGCCGTCGATCGGCGAGCGGCTCACCAGGTCTCCTGCCGGTTCGATCCCGAATTTCGCGAACAGGCCGGAGGCTTCTTCTGCCGGGCTCATCCGAGCAGCGCCTTTGCCCTGGCCATGGCGACGACGCCGGCGTCGATAGTCTCGTCCTTCTTGCCGAAGCACAGCCGCACGAGGTGCCGCGGCGGGTCGTCCTCGGCGAATGCCGACAAAGCGACGACTGCAACGCCTGCCTTCTCCACGGCGGCCAGCGCAAAGCTTTCGTCGTCGAGCCCGATCCCGCTTGCCGCCAGGTCGACGCACAGGAAATAGGTCGAGGCCGCCGGAAGCACGGCAAAGCCGACAGCGCGCAGCCCCTTCGTCATCCTGTCGCGGGCGCGCGCGAAGCGCTGCTTCATCGGCTCGATCCACGCATCGCCTTCATTGAGCCCGAAAGCCACCGCGGACTGAAGGTTGGGAGCGGTGCAGAAAGTCAGGAACTGGTGCGCACGTGCGACAACGTCGGCAAGCTCGGACGGCGCGACCATCCAGCCGACCTTCCAGCCGGTGAGCGAGAAGATCTTGCCGGCCGATCCGATCTTGATGACGCGCCCCGCCATGCTCGGCAGCGTCGCAAACGGAGTGAATCGCTGCCCGTCGAGCACGATATGCTCCCACACCTCGTCGCTGATGACGATGAGGTCGTGCTCGCGCGCGACCGAGGCGACGGCTTCAAGCTCCTCGGCGCCGAACAGGCGTCCGGCGGGGTTGTGCGGATTGTTGAACAGGATCGCGCGGGTCCTCGGCCCGACCGCAGCTGCGAGCTCGGCGCGGTCGATCCGCCACGCCGGCGCCTTTAAGGCTACTTCGCGCGGAATACCCCCGCCGCGCCGGATCATCGGCGCATAACTGTCGTAGGCGGGAGTCAGGATGATCATTTCGTCGCCGGGGTTGATCGTGGCGAGGATCGCGGCTCCCAGCGCTTCGGTCGCGCCGCTGGTCACGCACACCTGTTCGGCGCTCAGCGCCTGGCCGTAATGGCGGCCGTAATGCGCGGCGACTGCCTCGCGCAGCGCCGGGAGTCCCGCGCGAAGGCGCATATTGATTCGAGCCTTCCCTGACCGCCCGCGCGGCGGCGTCGAGGATTGCTTCCGGCCAGCCGAAATCGGGGAAGCCCTGGCCGAGGTTCACCGCGCCATGCTGCGCGGCGAGCGCCGACATGCGCTCGAACACGCTGGTCCGCATCTGCTCGTAAAGCGGGTTCAAGCGCCACTCCTCATAAGCGGACGAACGGACATGGAACGCCCGGAACCTCGGCCTCGAATTGAAACAGGGCGCCGGCGAGCGGCTGGGCCTCGAGCGCGTCGGGCTTGAGCAATTGCCGGGCGGTCGTCGCGAAGACAGTGCGCAGGCCGGGCCCGCCGAACGCGAGCTTGGTGATGTTCGCGACCGGAAAGCGGACCGCCCTGAGCAGCTCGCCGTCGGGCGAATAGCGCCGCGCCTCCCAGCCCGCATAAAGACTGATCCAGATACAGCCTTCGCTGTCGACGGTTGGGCCGTCGGGATGGCCTTCCTTGGGGGGAATTTTGGCAACGAGACGCGACGCCCCGAGCTCGCCGTCATCGCCGATCTCGCACGCCGACATCGTCCCGCCGAGCGTATCGACCCAATAAAGCGTGCGTCCGTCAGGCGAGATCGCGGGGCCGTTGGTGATGGTGATGCCGGTCGAAATTGGTGCGCTTCAGCACGCCGCCATCGAAGCAATAGAAAGCGCCGGTCTTCTCGCGCTCTCCATTGTCCATCGTGCCGAACCACAGCCGGCCGGACGGATCGACGGCGCCGTCGTTGAGGCGGTTGTTCGGGAGGTCGGGCTCGACCTCGACGATCCCGTGGAATTCGTTGGTCTCGGGAACGAAGCGATAGAGGCCGCTCTGAAGCCCGACGGCAAAGCCGCCGCTTCGCGCGGGCAGTACGAAGCCTACCTGTTCGGGCGAATCCCAGCTTCGCCGCGCGCCCGTCGCCGGATCGTAGCGATGGATTTTCTGGCGCTTGATGTCGGTGAACCACAGCGCCTTGTCGCGCTCGTCCCAGACCGGCCCCTCGCCCAGCTCGGCTCGCAAATCCCACACGGGCCGGCGGGTCGGTCATACTCCGGTCGCTGCGAAAGTGCGGCCGTCGGGGTCGAGGTCGCGCAGGTCGCGGCCGCGCGTTTCCTTTCCGAACCGGGCGACGAGGATCAGCGCGGCGATCGTCGGCACAATGATGATCAGCGACACGACGTCGAGCGCCGGGACCAGCGCCAGGATCGCCAGCAACTGCGCGAACATCCCGCCCGCCTTGGTGCAGGCCGCGACCGTGCCGGTGGTCCGGCCGCGGATGCGCAGCGGGAAGCTCTCCGCCGCATAGGGCAGCAGCATCGCGATCAGCGCGTTGGTGCCGACGATCAGCAGCGCGACCGGAAGGACCGGGCTGCCCGTCCCGGTGAACTCGAGCCACAGCACCCCGGACGAGCCCGGCGAGCGAAACCGCGACCGATCCGACGACCGACCATTTGGTGCTCCAGCGGCTGTAGAGATAGGCGACGATGAACACGGTCGGGAAGGCGATCAGCGCGGATTCGGCGAGCAGCTTGCTCGACAGCTCCATGCTGTAGCCCTTCGCGACCAGGTCGGCAGGCAGCCACAGCAGCAGGCCGAAGTTGATCAGGCCGTAGCAAGTCGCCGCGAGGCTCAGCGCGACCAGCTTGCCGAAGAAGGCGCGGCCGGTGAGGGCCACCGACGGTCCCTTGGCGAGCGCGACCTCTTCGGCATGCGTGGTGGTCCGCGCCTTGGAGCCGAAGCGCTCCATCACTCGCCTCGCCTCCTCCCGGCGTCCGCGCGCGAGCAGGAACTTGGCCGATTTCGGGAATCAGCGCCCCGAGCAGCACCAGCGACAGGCCCGTCGGCAGGTTGAGCAGCCACATGATGCGCCAGCCGAAGGTCGGCTGGAGAAGCGCCGAAAGGCCGCTCGCGGCGAAATAGCCGCCGACCGCGCCCAGCCCGCCGACCAGCACGAGCGCCCAGCCGCGGTGCTTGCTCGGCATCATTTCGGCGAGCAGCGCATAGGTCACCGGCAGCATTCCGCCGGCCGCCGCGCCCATCATGAAGCACATGCCGATGTTCCAGTAGAGCGAGGGCATCGCGCCGCAGATCGACGTGCCGACGAACATCACCGCCGACAGCAGGATCGACGCCTTGCGCCCGTAGATGTCGGCGATCACGCCCCACACGATCGAGCCGACCACCGTCCCGGTCAGCGCGAAGAACGGCACCAGCGAGGCGGTCGCCTTGGGCACGCCATATTCGCTGACCATCCCGGGAATGGTGAAGCCGAGGCTGGCCGGCTTCATGATGTCGATGATGAGCGCGATCACCAGCACGCCCATCAGCATCCAGTGGGCGCGCGTCAGCGGCGCGTCCTCGGGCGGCGAAACGACGATATCCTGCGCTCGCGGCGAGCTGGCCGGAGATATTCTTCGGCAGGAGCCCGTAAGCGGCGATCGCGACCCCGATGATGATCGCCGCCATGCCGGCGATCATGTCGTTGCCCATCGGCATTCCGTAGAGCTGGTAATGGGTCATCCGGCCCATCAGGAACATCGGCAGATGGAGCAGCACGCCGCCCGTGACCAGGATCACGCCAAGGATGAACGCCCACAGCCCGCGGCGGTCGGAAAGCACGCTCGAACTGATCATCTTGTCCCCACGCAAATGTTGGTGCTGGCTTGCCAAGCCGTAGCTTCCGAAGCAAGCGAAGGCTGGCTGGGGCGGCAGGATTCGAACCTGCGAATGCCGGTACCAAAAACCGGTGCCTTACCACTTGGCGACGCCCCAGTTGGCGGACCGCGGATGCGGGAGAGCGGCGCTTATACCCGGGACGCGCCCGGTTGGAAGGGGAGATGGGAGTTTCCCGGCGGCGCGCTATAGGGCGGGCATGACCGAGCCGAGCATCCGCGATTTCCATGCGCACATCTATTACGACCCTGAAGAGGTCGAGCTCGCCCGGCAGATCGCCGCCGCCGCGCAGGCGCGTTTCGGTGTGGCAGTCGGCCATTTCCACCTGAAGCCGGTCGGCCCGCACCCGCGCGGAAGCTGCCAGCTGACGGTCCCGACCGAAGCGTTCGGCGATTTCGCGCAATGGATCGCGCTCAATCGCCAGGGGCTGACCATTTTCGCGCACACCAGCACGGGCGACGATCTCGCCGATCACACCGAGCATGTGATCTGGTTCGGCAAGAGCGAGCCGCTGAACCTGTCGATCTTCGACTAGTCGTTGGGCAGCCGCCCGTGGACCAGATCGTCATAGTCCTTCTGGCAGCTGGCGGGTCATGTCGCCGACCTCGAAATTCCACGGGCCGGCCGACCTGACCGGGGTGACCTCCACTGCGGTGCCGGTCAGGAACATTTGCTCGAAGCTCTCGAGCTCCTCGGGCCAGATCGCGCGTTCCACCACCTCGATGCCGCGGCGCTGCGCCAGCTCCATCACCGTTCGGCGGGTGATCCCGTCGAGAAAGCAGTCCGGCGTCGGCGTGTGCAACGCCCCGTCGGCGACGAAGAAAACGTTGGCGCCGGTCGCTTCCGCGACCCGGCCGCGCCAGTCGAACATCAGCGCGTCGTCAAAGCCGCGGTCCGAGGCGTGTTGCTTGGACAGGGTGCAGATCATGTACAGGCCGGCAGCCTTGGACTCCGTCGGCGCGGTGTAGGGCGCGGGCCGCCGCCACGGCGCGATGTCGAGGCGAATCCCGTTCTCGGAATTTCGCGGCTCGTAATATTTGCCCCATTCCCACGCGGCGATCGCCATGTGCGGCCTGGTGTTGCCCGGGGCGACGCCCATCGATTCCGCGCCGCGCCAGGCTACGGGGCGCATGTACGCGGTGGTGAAGCCGTTGGCCTTGAGCACGGAATTGCACGCGGCATCGATTTCCTCGGCCGTCCACGGAATCTCGAAGCCGAGCAGTCGCGCACTCCTGCGCAGTCGCTCGCTATGCTCTCGCAGCTTGAAGATCTCGCCATTGTAGGCGCGCTGCCCCTCGAACACCGAGGAGGCATAATGCAGCGCGTGGGTCAAAACATGGACCTTGGCGTCGCGCCACGGGACCAGCTCGCCGTCGAACCAGATCCAGCCGTCGCGGTCGTCGAAGGTGCGCTCGTCCTGCTGCAGTGCCATGCCGCCGCGCCTAGGCGAGGCGGGCCGCGTCGGCAAGTTAGCTCGCCTCGACCCGGGCCTCGTCCGCAAGCTCGGTGCCACGCCGCGCGGCAGCGTCGATCGTCACTTCGACGAGGTCGTCCAGCGCCTTGTCGAGGACGGCCAGGCCCGCTTTGGTCGTGCCGTTGGGGCTGGCGACGCGCCTCACCACCGCCTCCATGCTCTCACCCGCTCGTCGCGGCCATCCACGACGTGCCGAGCACGGTCTCGAGCGCGATTGTCGAGGCGATCTCGGGAGTGAGCCCCCGCGCTCCCCGGCCCTGGCAAGCGCGCGCACAAACCTGGCGGCATAAGCGGGGCCCGCGCCGGCAACCGATCCGATCGCCGCCAGCCGCGCCTCGTCCGACGTCCACATCGCCCAGCCGAGCGCAACGAACAGGTCGCCGAGCTGCTGCTTCAGCGCATCGTCGGCGTCCTCGCTGTAGAGCGCGACCACGCCCCGGCGGATTTCGACGGGCAGGTTGGGCATCGCGCGGACGATCGCCCCCGCGTTCGGAAAGCGCTTGCGCAAGCTCGCGACTTCCACCCCTGCGAGGATCGAAACCAGCACGACGTCTGCGCGTCACTAACGGTTCGAGCTCGCGCGCGACCTCGTCGAGCTTCTGCGGCTTGACCGCGAGCACGATCAGCTTGGGCGGAGCGCCGGCTTCGCTCAGCGACGCAACCGTGCGCACGCCTTCGACCGCTTTGCCGCTCGGACGAACCACGACAGCCTGTGACAGGTCGATGCCCGCGCCGCGCCAGCCGGCGACGATCGCGCCGCCCATATTGCCGCAACCGATGAACCAGGTCGGCGCCGGAAGGCTCGGCCCCTGGGTCAGCGTTTTGCGGACGAACGGTTCGACGGCGTCGCCGCCGCCATCAAGCCACTTGGGCGTTTGAAAATTCGGTCCCTGGGTCATGCTTCCCCGTGCGTATCGATGAGTGCCGCGGCGATTGCCTCGCCCGGCGATTTGCCGCCCCAAAGGACGAACTGGAAGACTGGATAGAAACGTTCGCATTCCTCGACCGCGGCCTCGGCGATGGCTTCGGCTTGTTCGAGACTCAGCCCGTCATTCTCGCGCGCGTCCAGGATGGTCGAATGGCGGAACACCACGAGGCCCGATCCCGACCACATCTCGAAATGGCCGAGCCAAAGCTGCTCGTTGATGAGGCCGAGCGCCTCGTGGATCGCGAGCCGCTTTTCGGGCGCGACTTTGATGTCGGGGAAAGCGAGGAACTGAAGAACCTGGTCCTCGGGCCGCCACACGCCGCGAAGCTCATATTGCGCCCAGCTGCCGGTCGCCGAAGCCACGATCTCGCCCTCGGCGGTGCGCTCGCACGCCCAGCCGCGCGCCTCGAAATATTGCTCGAGGATTTCGATCGGAGCGCCGTCGTCGCGCTCCTCGTGGATTTCCTCGTCGCTCAGGACTTGGCTCCCGGCTTCCGTCTCGTCGAAGTCTTGGGGGCCGGCGAACCTCCGAGCCTGGCCTCGAGCGTGGCCACCCGCGCCTTCAGCGCCTCATTCTCGTCGCGCGCCGCCGCCGCCATCGCCTTGACCGCTTCGAATTCGTCGCGGCCGACGAAATCGGAGCCCGCCATCCACTCGCGCATTTTCTCGCGCGCGCTGGCCTCGGCCTCACGGCCCATTCCGGCGACGGTCCCGGCAAGACCGTTGACCATCTTGACCATGTCGTCGAACATCTTGTTCTCGGACTGCATGTGATGTCTCCCTTTGCGCGGGCCAAATAGAGACTTGCCCGCCAATCCGCCACCCCGTGCGACGGAACTATCCCCGATTTCCCCACCTAAATCCTTGTTGCGCCGAGAAGATATTCGACATTGCCCTGGGGACCGGTGATCGGACTCTCGATCACGCCGATCGCCTCCCAGCCCTGTGACGCGACCCATTCGGCTGCGGCATCGCAGACGCGGCGCCGCACTACCTCGTCGCGGACGACGCCGCCCTTGCCGACTTCCTCGCGCCCCGCTTCGAACTGCGGCTTGATCAAGGCGACCAGTTTGGCTCCGGGTTTGGCGAGTCTCAGCGGCGCTTCGAGCACCTTGGCGAGCCCGATGAAGCTCGCATCGCACACGATGACGTCGACCGGCTCGGGCACCTGCGCAGCGGTGAGATAGCGCGCGTTGGTCTGCTCTAGCACGACGACCCGCGGGTCCTGGCGCAGCTTCCACGCCAACTGGTTGGTGCCGACATCGACCGCATAGACCTTCACCGCACCGCGCGAGAGCAGCACGTCGGTAAACCCGCCGGTCGATGAGCCCACGTCAAGCGCGATCGCGCCAGCCACGTCGAACCGGAAATGGTCGAGCCCATGCGCAAGCTTGATCCCCCCGCGCGACACCCACGGATGGTCCTTGCCGCGAACCTCCAGCACCGCGTCCTCGGCGAGCATCTCCGCCGGCCTTGGCGAGCTTCCGCTCCCCACTGAACACCGCCCCCGCCATGATCAACGCCTGCGCCTTGGTCCGGCTCTCCGCCAGCCCGCGGCTGACGAGCAGCTGGTCTGCGCGGATTTTCACGTCGGAAGCCTAGGCAAACTGTTCCAGGATCTTAAAGCTACCGCTGCGAAGGTTGATCTCCGGCGCAACGACGGCGACGATAAAGCCCATCCAAGCGGCTCTGGCATCGACCAGTGCTCGATGGAAATCTTCATTTCGTTCGAGTGGCACCCAAATCACTACATCGCCAGGCGTAAGTTTGGTGCCACTCCCGGGTCCGGGCGTTTCCGCCATCGTAGTGAAACCACCATCAGGTGCGGCGACGCGAATGACAGCTAATTGAGTTCCGTCAGGTTTCTGTTTGACAGCTTCCGTCGCTCCGAACTGTGAGCGGGCATCCAGCACAAGGGCAACGACGCCCCTCTTCTGTTGAATTTCGATTTCCCCGTAGCGGCACTGGTATTCGAAGAAGGCTTCACCGTCTTTGAATGGTAAAATGTCGGGCAGTTGACCAGACGGCCCCTGTATCACGCCCGCACCTCTTCGACTCCCGCGCTGTTGATGCGCAGCGCCTTGAGCACCGTCTCGACGATGTGGGGCGCGTTGAGCCGCGCTTCGTCATATTGCTTCTCGGGCTTGTCGTGCTCGAGGAAGCGGTCGGGCAGGCGCATAGTGCGGATCTTCAGGCCGGCATCGACCAGCCCCTCGTCGCTGGCCAGCGTCAGGACGTGCGCGCCGAGGCCGCCGATCGAGGCTTCCTCCACCGTCACGACCACTTCGTGTGTCGTCATCAGCTTGCGGATCAGCTCGCCGTCGAGCGGCTTGGCGAAGCGCAGGTCGACGACAGTGGTCGACAGGCCCCTGGCCTCAAGCTCATCAGAGGCTTTCTCCGCCTCCTCGAGCCGCGTCCCGAGCGACAGGATCGCGACCGTCTTGCCTTCACGGACGATGCGGCCCTTGCCGATCTCGAGCGCCTGCGGGACCTCGGGAAGCGCCAGCCCCCGTCCCTCGCCGCGCGGGTAACGCACCGCGATCGGGCCGCTGTCGTGCAGCGCCATGGTGTGGACCATGTGGCAGAGCTCGACCTCGTCCGCCGCGGCCATCACGACGAAATTCGGAAGCGTGCACAGATAAGCGAGGTCGAAGCTGCCGGCGTGCGTCGCCCCGTCGGCACCGACCAGACCCGCCGCGGTCCATCGCAAAGCGCACCGGCAAATTCTGGATCGCAATGTCGTGGACGACCTGGTCGTACGCGCGTTGGAGGAAGGTCGAATAGATGACCGCGAACGGCCTCATCCCTTGCGCGGCAAGCCCGCCGGCGAAGGTCACCGCATGCTGCTCGGCGATGCCGACGTCGAAGGTGCGGTCGGGGAATTGCGCCTCGATCTTGTCGAGCCCGGTGCCCGAGGGCATCGCCGCGGTGATCGCCACGACTTTCTCGTCGCGCGCCATTTCCGTGCTCAGCGCCTTCGCAAACACGGACGTATAGCTCGGCGTCCCGGCCGCGGGCTTGGCCTGCACCCCCGAAACGACGTCGAACTTGACCACGCCGTGATATTTGTCGGCCGAATTCTCGGCCGGCGCATAGCCCTTGCCCTTCTTGGTGACGACGTGGACCAGCATTGGCCCGATGTCGGCGTCGCGGACGTTCTCCAGCACCTCGACCAAAGCGCGCACGTCATGCCCGTCGACCGGCCCGACATAATAGAAGCCGAGCTCCTCGAAGAGCGTCCCGCCGGTCATCCAGCCGCGGGTATATTCCTCCATTCGTCGCAGGCCGCTGTGAAGCGGATCCGGCATCGCCCGGGCGAGCTTCTGGGCGAAGCGCGCGCGGGGTCAGATATTTGCTGCGAGCGACACCAGCCGGGCGAGGCTGTTGCGGAGCGAGCCGACCGGCGGCGCGATCGACATGTCGTTGTCGTTGAGGATCACGACCAGCCGGTTGCCCGCGGCGGCCGCATTGTTCATCGCCTCATAGGCCATGCCGGCGCTGAGCGCACCGTCGCCGATCACCGCGATTGCCTTGCCGGGCGATCCCGACAGCTTGTTGGCGATGGCGAAGCCGAGCGCCGAGGAGATCGAGGTCGAGCTGTGGGCAGCGCCGAACGGGTCGTATTCGCTCTCGCTGCGCCGGGTGAAGCCGCTGAGGCCGCCGCCCTGGCGAAGCGTGCGGATGCGGTCGCGCCGCCCGGTGACGATCTTGTGCGGATAGGCCTGGTGGCCGACGTCCCAGATCAGCCGGTCATCGGGCGTGTCGAACACGTAATGGGCCGCAACGGTGAGCTCGACGACGCCGAGCCCCGCGCCAAGATGCCCGCCGGTCACCGACACCGCCGAGATCACCTCCTGACGGAGCTCATCGGCAAGCTGCGGGAGCTGCTCCTTGGTCAGCGCGCGGATGTCGGCGGGCACGTTGACGGTGTCGAGCAGCGGCGTTTCGGGGCGATCGCTCATTGGCCGAGGCACTTACGCGGACGAGCCACGTAAGTCATCAACCTGCCCTACTTGCACGACGATTTCAGCGATTGCTCAGGAAATGCTCAGACCATCTCGGCGCTGAGCACCGCGTCGAGCAATCCCGGGAAGCGGGCGTCGATTTCCGCGCGCCGCAGGCAGTTGATCACCATCGTCCCCCGCTTGCGGCTCTCGATCAGGCCCGAGCTCCGAAGGACGGTAAAGTGATTCGACATGGTCGCGCGCGGCAGCTCCTCGGCAACCGCGCAGTTGCAGGCGAGGCCCTCGCCCTTCGCGCCGAGGTCGTCGTTGAGGCGGCGAACGATCGCCAGCCGCGTCGGGTCGGACAAAGCGTGCAGCACGCTTGCCAGCGGGACGTCGTTCAAATTCGGGTGAGTGAAGCGAGTCATGCCGCTGATATAGGGACAGATTTCCTGATTTCCAAAATTCCGTTGTTCGGATATCTTGAACCATTAAGAACACACGCCCACTTAGCGGAAACCTTGAAGGAGTTTCCCATGTCCAAGCAACTTGCCAACAAAACTGCCCTCGTCACCGGCGCATCACGCGGCATCGGCCGCGCCATCGCCAAGCGCCTCGCCGCGGACGGCGCGCATGTCTTCGTTCATTACAACAGCTCGTCGAACAGTGCCGAAGCGCTGGTCGGCGAGATCGAGCAGGCCGGCGGTTCGGCCGAAACCATCGCCGCCAACCTCGAAGATGCGAGTTCGGTCAATCGTCTCGTGGATGACGTCAAGAAAAGGCTTGCTGGCCGCAAGCTCGATGTCCTCGTCAACAATGCCGGCATCCTCGATTATTGGAAGCTCGGTGACAGCGATCCGACCGTTCTCGATCGGCTGTTCGCGGTCAATGTCCGCGCACCCTACCAGATCACCAACGCATTGGCGGATTCGCTAGCCGAGGGCGGGCGCGTTTTATTCTTGAGCTCGATCGTCGCCGACAACCATTTCCCCGGCGCGACGGCTTATGCGATCACCAAAGGCGCAATCGATACGCTGACCCGCTATCTCGCCGGCGAACTCGGCGAGCGCGGCGTCCGGGTCAACGCCATCGCTCCCGGAGCGATCGACACCGACATGGCCATCGATTTCATCGGCACCGATGAGGGTAAGGAAGCGGCGAAGGCGATGCAGGCGCTGAAGCGGATTGGACAGCCCGACGATATCGCAGGGGTCGCCGGTTTTCTCGCAGGCCCGGACAGCGGCTGGGTCACCGGCCAGGTAATCGACGTCTCGGGCGGCGCCAGGCTCTAAGTCACGATGAATTGAAAAGGGCGTCGCGGCTTCGGCCTGCGGCGCCCTTACTTCATTCGCTGTCGCAGTCCCCGCAGGTGCCGCGGACCTCGATCACCGGGCGCGGGGCGGAGAAGCCGGCGCTCTTGGCCGCCTCGCGGACTCCGCCGGACAGGCTGTCGTCGTCGATGTGAACCGCCTGCCCGCACGTGTCGCAAATCAGGAAGATGCAATCGTGCAGGCAATCGGGATGCTGGTTGGCGACATAGGCATTGGCGCTTTCGACCCGCCGGGCGAGGTTGGCGCCGACGAACAGGTCGAGGATCCGGTAGACGCTGTTGGCGGCGACCCGCCGCCCCTGGTCGCGGGAAACGGCTTCGGCGATGTCATAGGCGCTGGCCGGCTTGGTCGAAGCCCGCAAGCGCGTCGAACACGGCCGCGCGCATGTCCGTCCATTGCTCGCCCTGGCCGGTCAATTGATCGCGCGCGGCGGTCCTCAGGGACTCGCCTTGGTGCAGCTGGTGATCGTGTCTGGCCATCGCTTCCATGAAGATAGGACCGCCGCCCAAAGCGAGCAAGCGGCGCAGCCTTATTCCGATGCCATTACGTTGAGGCGATGGCCGAGCGCGAGGATCATCACGCCGGCGACCGTATAGATCGGCTCATTGCCCCCATGTGGGAGGCTGAGCGCCCCGGCCATGACGCCGAGGCCGAGCCCGCCGACCGCGCTCGGCATCATGAAACCGTGCTCGAGGATTCCCCGACCAAGCGCGAGCGACCCGAGGATCATCGCAAACGTCAGGCCGACCTCGTGGATGATTGGCGAGCCGAGTAACCCTCCGGCCGAGGCGAGCAGACCGAGCAGGATCGCGGTCCCGAGGCAATGCACCAGGCACAGCCCCGAAAGCCCCATTGCGATCCGGTCGAGCCGGCCACTTGGAATTGTCAGCTGCAGCATTGCGCCGACCATATAGACCGGATGCAGAGGAGTTACAATATATCATCGGGCCGAAAATCAGCGGTCGAATCGCGGCCCGCTCAGGTTGCGAAACCGGCCCGCCGAAATCGCGATTCCCTTCGCCTCGACATAACATAGCGCGCACAGCAGCTTGAACTCGGCGCGGCCGGCCGCTTCGTCACTCCAGTCGCCGCCGAGTTGCTGGACCATCGCCTCGCACTCGTCGCACCAGCCAAGCGGCAGCGGATGATCGTCCTTCGGCGCGACAACGAAGCCTGGCGTCGTCGCATCGAGCAGCCCGTGGGCGATGTGGGTGCACACGAAACTGATCGCCTGGCGTCCGTGCACGCCGCAATCGACGGTCTCGTCCCGATCCATTGCCCGAGGCTAAGCGAATACAGAGCCTTGGCAAAGCAGCGAATCGGCGCGAAGGCGCGCCGCGCATGGAAAGCGCTTTGCCGTCCCCCGCCGCCGCCCAGGCGCATCGGTCCCGCCCGCGCGCGATCGCCAACCTGCTGCTCGTCGTAGCCGCACTGGTCTTTGCGATGGTCGTGGTTGGCGGGATCACCCGGCTGACCGAAAGCGGCCTGTCGATTACCGAGTGGAAGCCGATCGCCGGGGCGATCCCGCCGCTGACCCATGCCGACTGGGTGCGCGCGTTCGACCTCTACAAGCAAATCCCGGAATATCGCGAGATCAACGGCCCGGCCGGAATGACGCTCGCCCAGTTCCAGCACATCTACTGGTGGGAGTTCGTGCACCGCCTGCTGGGCCGGCTGATCGGGCTGGTTTTCGCGGTTCCGCTCGCCTGGTTCGCGTGGCAAGCGCGCGATTCCCAAGGGCTACGGCTGGAAGCTCGCCGGCCTGCTCGGTGCTCGGCGGGGCCCAGGGCGTGCTCGGCTGGTACATGGTCATGTCCGGCCTCGCGCAGCGCACCGACGTCAGCCATTTGCGACTGTCCGCGCACCTGCTGCTCGCGCTGACCATCATGGGCGCGCTTGATCTGGGTCGCGCTCGATCTGCGGCGGCTTGCGGCGACCGGCGAGGACCGGCCGTCGCGCTTCACCCTGCCGGCGGCGGCCACGCTCGCGATCCTGTTCGTCCAGGTGATGCTCGGCGCCTGGGTCGCCGGCCTCAACGCCGGGCAAGTCGCGTCGGACTGGCCGCTGATGCAGGGCCGCTTCTTCCCCGAAGGGGTCGACTGGAGCCGCGGCACGCTGTGGGCGCTGACCAACGACCCTTATCTGATCCACTTCCTCCACCGCTGGTGGGCGTGGGTGGTGGTCGGCGCGCTGATCGTCTTCGCGCGCAAGGTTCGGCCGATCTCGCGGCCGGCCTCGGTCGCGATCCATGCGGCGTTCGGAACCCAGATCCTGCTCGGGAATCGCGACCGTGATGAGCGGGGTCGCGATCGGGCTCGCCGCGCTCCATCAGGCAGTGGGGGCATTGCTCGTCGCCGCTACGGTGTGGGGCGCGAGCGAAGTCGGGCGGCGATGAGCGTCGTTTCCGTCTATGCGGTGTTCGCCAATGCCGAGGAGGCCGAGCGCATCGGCCGGATCGCGGTCGAGGAGCGGCTCGCGGCGTGCATCAATATCCTCGGACCGGTGCGCTCGATCTACCGCTGGCAGGGCGCGATCGAAACCGCAGACGAGGTCGCCGCGATCTTCAAGACGACCAATGAGCGCGCCGACGGCTTGATCGCCCGGATCGCAGGCCTTCACAGCTATGACGTGCCGTGCGTCGTCACCTGGCCGATCGACAAGATCACCAGCGCCTACGCCGATTGGGTCGAGGACAGCGTCGGCTAGTGCGCTATGCAGAGCGCCAAATTCTAAGCTATTGAATATGTTCCGCTAACGGAACTATTATCCCCTGATCGGGGGGTATGCGTTGTGCCTAGCTACAGGCTTTACCGCGTCGACGGGACGGGGAAGATCACGAGCGCCGACTGGCTCGACGCGACCGACGACGGCCATGCGACCCGTCTCGCCCGCGAACAGGCACCCGAAGGAATGGCCGAAGTCTGGGAACGCGGTCGCCTGGTTGCGCGCCTGGGGCCGGGCGAGGAGTCGCCGAGCGACTAGGCTCAGCCGCGCTTGGCGGCGGGCGCCGGGTACGGGACCTCGTCGAGCCTGCGCTGCAGATCCTCGATCGCGGCATTGTCCGCGCCGCCGCCCACATAGCGCGCCTCGATCTCCGCCTCCTCGGGCGTCTGCTCGCGAAAATAGGTGATGGTCAGCCGGCGGCCAAAGACGTCGTCGCCGCGGATCTGAAGCTCCGCCTCGTGGTTTGGAGGCAGATTGTCGCGCACCGTCTCGAGATAACGGATGAGCGTCTCGAGCGACGTATAATCGCTTATTTCGATGAAATCCTTGACGCGTCTCGGCACCTTGAGCTGCTCCCGCGCGATTGCCTCATGTGGTGAACGACGAGCGACTAGGGCCGCTCCCAATTCGAGGCAACCTTGGGTTTGGCCGTGCGCAAGATAAGGCGAACGGGCTCAGCTACCGGAGCGTCAGGATCACAGGCGGGTATTATTTTACCCGTCTGAAAATGCCCGCTTTTGCTTGACTTTTTGACGCTCGCCAACGAATAGCTGCGTCGGCGCTGCCCCCGGTGGGCGGCGCGTTTCCGTTTCAAGAGGATCGAACGCCATGAAGGCGCTGATGAAGACCACCAAGTCGGTCAAGCCGGCCGAGGTGGAGAAAAAATGGCATCTGATCGATGCCGACGGGCTGATTGTCGGCCGCACCGCGACGATCATCGCCAACCTGCTGCGCGGCAAGCACAAGCCGAGCTTCACCCCGCACGTCGACTGCGGCGACCATGTCGTCGTGATCAACGCCGACAAGGTGAAGTTCACCGGCCGCAAGCTCGAGCAGAAGCTCTATTACAAGCACACCGGCTATCCCGGCGGCCTCAAAGAGGTCCCGGCCGGAAAGATCCTCGAGGGACGCTTCCCCGAGCGCATCATCGAAAAGGCCGTCGAGCGGATGATCCCGCGCGGCCCGCTCGGCCGGCAGCAGATGCGGAATCTCCACCTCTACAACGGCACCGAGCATCCGCACGGTGGCCAGAACCCTGAAATCCTCGATGTCGCGGCGATGAACCGCAAGAACAAGGTGGGCGCCTGATGTCCGATACCCGTGAATCCATTGCCGACCAGCTCGGCGCCACCCCGGCTCCGCCTCCCCCGGCCGTCGAGGCCGCCGAGGAAGCCGCGCCCCCGCCGCCTCCGCCGCAGGTGGAAACGCCGCTTCGCGAGCAGCAGCTCGACAAATACGGCCGCGCCTATGCGACCGGCCGCCGCAAGGACGCCGTCGCGCGCGTCTGGCTCAAGCCCGGCTCGGGCCGGATCGTGATCAACGGCCGCGAGCAGGAGACCTATTTCGCGCGCCCGACGCTGCGCCTCGTGATCAACCAGCCGTTCGACGTCGCCGATCGCCGCGGCCAGTATGACATCGAAGCGACGGTCAAGGGCGGCGGGCTGTCGGGCCAGGCCGGAGCGATCAAGCACGGCATCGCGCAGGCGCTGACCCGCTATGAGCCGGCGCTTCGCACGACGGTCAAGCAGGCCGGCTTCCTGACCCGCGATCCGCGCGTCGTCGAGCGCAAGAAGTACGGCCGCGCCAAGGCCCGCCGCAGCTTCCAGTTCTGCGAAGCGCTAACCGAGCGCAGCGACGCCGGCGCGAAGCGCCGCCGGAGCAGCGCGTAGAGTTAGCGCTGCCGGCCGGCGGGGCGGGCGGCATCGAGCCGGCCGAACCCGTCCGACGTCACGCGGATTCACTCCGCGTGACGGCTGCAACGGGCGAGATTGAGGGGATCGCGAGTATATGGGGCTGCCGAAGGGCTGGAACGCTGAGGCGCATGCACAGTGGGAAGCGGGGAAGCGGGCCGAGGCGATCGGCTCAACCCTGACCGCGCTCCACCATGCGAAGCCGGCGACCGCCGAGCTCGCGCTCCAGGCCGGCTATTATCTGTTCATCGTCGGCGACCTTCCGCTCGCCCGCCAGATCCTCGAAGGCGGCCGGCAAGCCTATCCCGACCACCTCGATCTGCTGCTCAACCTGGCCGTGCTCCAGGACCGGACCAAGGCGCCGGCCGAGGCCCGGGCGACGCTCGAACATTATGTCGAGCTCGGCGGCAACGACCCTAACGCCTTCGATGGCCTGTGCGCGGCCTGCCATCGGACCGGCGACGATGACGCCGCGCGACGAGTGGGGCCGCCGGTCGATTGAGGAAAAGACGCGGATCGCGGCTGCCGCGAGCCCGCCGCTGAAGCTCGGCAAGCCGCGCAAGAAGGGCGAGCGGATCATCGCTTTCAGCCTGTGGGGCGCCAATCCCCGCTATCTTCGCGGCGCGCTACACAACCAGCTTCGCGCGCCTTTGTTCTATCCGGATTTCCGCAGCCGATTTTACCTCGACTCATCGGTTCCGGCCGATCTGCTCCAGGCGCTTGCGGCGGAGGGGGCCGAAATCGTCATGGAGGAAGGCGAGCCGAGCCAACGCCGCCGCCTCACCCGCCGCTTCCTCGTCGCCGACGATCCGGGCGTCGCAGTCTATCTGGTCCGCGACGCCGACAGCCTGGTCAACGCGCGCGAGGCGACCGCGGTTCGCGAATGGCTCGACAGCGGCAAGGCGATCCACGCGATGCGCGACTGGTGGACCCACACCGACCCGATCCTCGCCGGCATGTGGGGCGGGCTCGGCGGGGTCCTGCCCCCGCTCGAGCCGCTGATCGAGAGCTACAAATCGGGCCTGCTGGAGACCCCGAACTGGGACCAGTGGTTCCTTCGCGACCGGGTCTGGCCGAGCGTTCGCAAGCGCGCGTTCGTCCACGACCGGTTATTCGGCACGCAAGGATCGCGGCCCTTTCCGGGGCCGGAGCCGCTCGGCAATCTCCATGTCGGCCAGAACGAGGCCGCCGTCCGCGCCGAGCAGCAGGCGCTGGAGCTGGCACCGTTCAAGGCGAAGGTGCCCTCGCTCCAGCTGTAGATCAGCTCTGGTCGAGCGCTTTCGACACCGCAGCGCGCGACTTCGCGTGAAGCGCCCAGAAGTCGCGCACGCTGCGTCCGACGAGCTTCTCCTGCAGCACCGCCAGGTGCGAGTTCCAGCCGGCGCCGAAATCCTGCGCGCCGGTCGGGCTCTCGATCCCGCTATGGGTCAGCACCAGCCGGGTCCGATCGCCCTCGGGAAACAGCTCATAGGTGACGGTGCCGTTCTTTCCGCCCTGGAACGTCGTGGCAAGAAGCTTTGGCGGCTCGAACCGCATGACCTTCTCGCTCCACGTCCGCCCCTTATAGGGCGCATAATCGGCCGGATAAGGCACGTCGTCGTCGGACAGATTGTCATGGTCGTTGAGCAGCTCGAACTCACCGTCCGCGCGGGCGTCGGTGCCGCCCATGAACCACTGGCTGCGAAGCTCCGCCTCGGTCAGATAACGCCACACCGTGTCGACGGGCGCGTCGAGCATCCGCTCCAGGCGGATCGTGTCGGGCGCGGTGCGCTCGAGCGGCGCGGTCATCACTTCAGTCATTGTTCGTCTCCATTCGTTTGGCGAGTGTATCGAGGATCATCGTCCAGCCATGGCGCACCTGTTCGGCATAGGACGCCCATTTTTCGGGAATTTCGTGGGTCAGCGTGACGGTCGAGCCGGTCCCGCTCGGCGCGATATCGACCGTGACCTTCGACCATTCGCCTTCCTCGGTTTGCGGACCGCGGAACAGAAAAGCGAGCCGGCGCGGCCGGTGGATTTCGGTGAACTGACCGTGATGCTCGGCCTCGCCTTCGGCGCGGCGGTCGACGATCAGGAAACGCCCGCCGACGCGCGCGTCGATGTCGCAGCGGACGATTGTCCCGCGGGGAGTCGCGAACAGGAAGGTCGCGGCTTCCGCCGGGCCGAGCCAGGCGTCGAACACTCGTGCGGGCGGCGCGGCGATATCGCGGCGGACGGTGACGATGGCGTCGGTGGTGGTGCTCATTCGGGTTTCTCCTTGTCGGCTTCGACCAGCGCCTGGAGGCGGTCGAGGCGCACGGTCCAGAACTCCTCCCATTGCTTCAGCCAACGCTCGGCCTCGGCCAGCGGTTCGGCCCGGAGGCTGCACAAATGCGTCCGGCCGGTCTTGCGCCGGGACAGCAAGCCGGCCCCCTCGAGCACCTTCACGTGCTTCGACGCTCCCGCAAAACTCATCTTGTACGGTTCCGCGAGCTCGCCCACCGACTTCTCGCCAAGCGCGAGGGTGGCGAGCATCCCGCGCCGCGTCGGATCGGCGAGTGCGTGGAAGACCGTGTCGAGTCGATTATCAACCATGTGGTTGAATATGCGCGAGTTGGTGGAAATAGTCTACCGTTTAGTTGAATGGTAGGTGCGGCTTGCGTTTAGCGGCATAGCAAGCACAGTCTGCGTCCATGCGCCGCCTGATCCTTTTCGCCCTTGGTCTGCTGTTCGCGACAGTCGCCCAGGCACAGCCGAACCGCGGCGCGATCCTGATCTATTCCGGCACATCCGGGTTCCGGCACGAATTCCATCCCGGCAGGCATTCAGGCGGTCACGGCAATCGCCAAGAAGCGTGGTCTGCGGGTCGTCGCGAGCGAAGACCCCGTCGGTGTTTTCCACCGATCGGCTGCGCCAGTTTCGCGCCATCGTGCTGCTCAGCTGCACGACCGACCCGAAGAACCCGGGGTCCGAGTGGCTGGTCGGCGACCGCCGCGCCGCGCTCCAGCAATTCGTGCGCCGCGGCGGCGGAATCGTCGCCATCCACGCCGCTGCGGACTCGCATTATCACTGGCCCTGGTACGGCAGGCTGATCGGCGGCCATTTCACGCGCCATCCGGCGGGAACGCCGAGCGGCACGGTCACGGTGATCGACCGCGCGCACCCGGCCGTGCGCGGGCTCGCCGGCACCATCCGCCGCACCGACGAATGGTATTATTTCGACGATTACGATCCGACCTCCAAACTGCTCATCACGCTCGACCCAAGTTCGATCGGCGAGAAGGACGTGAACCCCAATCCGGTGAGCTGGGCGCGCGAGGTCGACGGCGCGCGCGTGTTCTACACCGCCATGGGCCACACCAGGGAAAGCTATTCAGATCCCTGGTTTCTGCGCCATGTCGCCGACGGGCTCGACTGGGTGCTCAAGGGGAAATGACGATGCTTCGGCGGTTGTTCGCCCTCATTCTCCTGATTGCGGCGTCGTCCGCATTCGCCGAGCCGATCCTGCTGCGTCCCGCGCGCGTATTCGATGGAGTGAACGCCACTCCGCACCAAGGCTGGTCGGTGCTGGTCGACGGCGACCGCATTACGGCCGCTGGCCCCAACCTCGCCGCACCCGCCGGGGCGCGGGTGATCGAGCTCCCCGGAACGACCCTCATGCCCGGGATGATCGAGGGCCATTCGCACCTCTTCCTCCATCCGTACAATGAGGCCCTGTGGGACGATCAGGTGCTGCACGAACCGCTCGCGCTGCGCACCGCCCGCGCCGTCGTCCATGCTGAGCGGACGCTGCGCGCCGGCTTCACCACCGAACGCGACCTCGGCACCGAAGGCGCGGGCTTTGCCGACGTCGGGCTCAAGCAGGCTATCGACCAGGGCATCGTCCCCGGCCCGCGCCTTATCGTCGTGACGAAGGCGATCGTCGCGCGTGGTGCCTACGGGCCCAAGGGGTTCGAACCAGGCGTTCCAATTCCGCAGGGCGCGCAGGAAGTCAGCGGGGTCGACGAGATGTCGCGGGCGGTTCGCGAACAGATCGCTGGCGGCGCGGACATGATCAAACTCTATGCCGACTATCGATACGGGCGAGGCGAACCGTCCCGGCCGACGCTTTCCCAGGCCGAGATGGATGCGGGCGTTGCGACGGCCCATGATGCCGGCCGGCTCGTGGCCGTCCATGCCCAGACCGCGGAGGGGATGATGCGCGCCGTCCGCGCCGGCGCCGATACGATCGAACATGGCTACGGCGGGACTGCCGAGGTGTTCAAGGCGATGGCGGCCAGGAGGACAGCACTCTGCCCGACCCTCGCCGCTGCCGAAGCTTATGCCCGATACTTCGAGCACTGGAATGGACAGGAGCCGGCGCCCGACTCCGTTCAGAAGGGCCGGCGTGCCTTCAAGGCCGCGCTCTCCGCGGGCGTGCCGATCTGCATGGGCGGCGATGTCGGCGTCTTCACGCACGGCCAGAACTGGCTCGAGATGGAGGCGATGCAGCGCGCCGGAATGCCCGCCGCCGAGGTGCTGATCTCGGCCACCTCGCGCAACGCCCGCATCTTCCGCCTGACCGATCGCGGCGAAGTGAAACCCGGTCTGCTTGCCGATCTGGTCGCGGTCGACGGCGACCCCACCCGCGACGTTTCGGCGGTGCGCCAGGTGCGTTTCGTGATGAAGGGCGGCAAGGTCATTCGCAGCGACGACCGCTGATGGCGCGCGCGTTCACGAGGGCCGTCAGCCCGCGGTTGCCCGAGTGCGCGCTCACGCATCTCGAACGCACCGCGATCGACTATCCCAAAGCCGCCGCGCAGCACGCCGCCTACGAGCAGGTCCTGAAGGACGCGGGCTTCGAAGTCGTCCGGCTCCCCGACCTTCCGGAGGATCCCGACGCCGTCTTCGTCGAGGACACGGCGCTGCTGCTCGGCCGCCACGCGATCATCACCCGGCCGGGCATCGCCTCGCGGGCCGACGAGACCGAATCCACCGCGGCCGGGCTCGAGCCGCATTTTGAGGTCCATCGTCTGGGCTCCGGCTTCCTCGACGGCGGCGACGTGCTTCGCATCGGACATAAGCTCTACGTCGGCCTGTCGACGCGGACCGATGCCGACGGAATTGAATCACTCCGGCAAGCGGCAGCACCGCATCGGCTTTGACGTCGTGCAGGCCGAGCTGCGCGACTGCCTGCACCTCAAGACCGGAGCGACCGCCGCCGGGCCGGATATCCACGGCATGCCGGTGCTCCTTTACAACGAGCGGGCGGTCGATCCGCGCCAGTTCTCCGGAGTCGAGCCCTTCGCGGTCGATGAAATCGAACCGGCCGCCGCCAATTGCCTGCGCGTCGGCGCGCGGCTGATCCTGCCCGCGGGCAATCCCCGGACCGCTGCCCTGCTCGGCGACCGCGGATTCCAGCTGGCGGAAGTCGATGTCTCGGAGCTTCAGAAGGCCGAAGCCGGAGTCACCTGCATGAGCCTGATCGACGAAGGCCCGGCCTAGGCCAGCAGCGCCTCGGCCTGGTCCAGGACTTTGCTGAAGCTGTCGACGATCAGCCGGTACGGCTCGGCCGTCGCCATATCGAGCCCGCCCGCCTTGAGCAGGTTGTAGCCATAGTCCGATCCGCCGGCGCGCAGCACGCCGAGATAGCGGTCGCGGTCGGCGGTCGTGCCGTGCATCACTTTCTGCGCGAAGAAGTTCGCCGCGGTGATCGAGGTCGCATACTGCCAGACATAGAAGCCGAAATAGAAATGCGGGATGTACGCCCACTCGCTGGCATAGACCGGCTCGATCTGCACCTTCGGCCCGTGATAGCGCTTGAGGATGTCGCCATAGAGCGCGGTCATCTTCTCGCCGGACAGTCCCTCGCCCTTGGTGGCAAGGTCGTTGACCCCCAGCTGGAACTCGGCGAGCATCGACTGGCGGAAGAATGTCCCGCGATAATTCTCCATGATCTGGCCGAGGTAGAAGAGCTTTTCTTCCTTTGTCTTGGCCCGCTCGACCATCATGTTGGCGAGCAGCAGCTCGTGCGCCGTCGAGGCGACCTCGGCGGTGAAAGTCGGATAGCTGGACAGCTCGATACGGCTGGGCCGCATTGGCGAGCAGGCTGTGCATCGCGTGGCCCCATTCGTGGGCGTAGGTCGTGAGCCCGTCATATTTGTCGCTGAGGTTGAGCAGCAGATAGGGGTGAACGTCGTAGGCGCCCGGGTCCATGTAGGCGCCCGACGCCTTGCCCGTGCCGCGGCAGCGGATCCATCCAGCGCTTGGCGCTCACGTCCGTGAAGAGGCGCACATAGTCCGGCCCCAGCGGCTTGATCGCATCGATCGTCAGCTGGCGCATCTCCGCGAGGCTGTAGGTCCGGTCGGATTTCACCAGCGGCGGATAAATGTCCCAATAGCCCATGTCCGGCAGCCCGAGCATCCGCCGGCGAAGCTCGAAATAGCGGTGGAGCACGGGAAGCCCCCGGTTCGTCTCGGCAATCAGCGAGCGATAGACAGGCTCGGGGATGTTGGCGCCGTCGAGCGCGGCCTGGAGCGCGCTGTCGTAATGCCGCGCCTTGGCCCGGAACAAATCGCCCTTCGCCTTTGCCGCGAGCGACGCGCCGAGCGAGTTCTCGAACGCCTTGTAGCTGGCCCAGAACTTGTCGAACACCAGCTTGCGGTCGGCGCGGTTGGGCGCGCCGCGGACAAGCGTATAGCCCTGGTCGTCGAGCCGGGTCTCCTTGCCGTCGCTGAGCTTGACGGTGGGACGCGGGATATCGGACGCGGCGAGCTGGTCGCGGATGTCCTGCGGCCCGGCGAGCGGCGTGCCCGCCGAGGCGAGCAGCTGCTCCTCGTCCGGCGACAGGGTGTGCGCCGCCTGGCGCAAGGTGTCGTGCAGGCCGAATGCGAACTTGTTCAGCCCGGGGTCGGCCGCGATCAGGGCGTTCACCCGCGGCGCGCCGAGGGCGACGATCTCGGGACTTACCCAGGCCGTGGCTTCGCCGAGCGCTGTGAACACGTCCTGCGCCTGCTGCTTGCGTTCCTGGTTGGCCGCGACCCGGCGATCCTCGTCGGCCTTCAGCGACGCATAAGTGTAGAGGCGCGAGGCTCGGCGGTTGAGCGTCGGACCCGGCCTGGAACGCGGCCTTCAACGCCGCCGCGCTTTGGCCGAGCTTGCCCTGATCGGCCTTGAGCGCCGGGATCGCCTTCAGCAGCGACTGCCGCTCGGCTTCCCACGCCGCATCGCTGGGAAAGAGATCGCGAAGGTCCCAGGCGACAGTCTGCGGCGTCGCGGCGCTCGCGGCTTGCGCGACGGCCTGCGCAGGCGCGGTGGCCGAAACGGCGGTGACGGCGGCGCCGGACACCAGCAGATCCCGGCGTGACAGATCGAACATGAAGCATCCCTCCCTCTTGGGAGGCGGATTGGCATGGCCGATGACGCCGCGCCAGAGGCTGATCGACGAATGGCCGAACGGCGGGTCGAAGCTAGAGGTTGACCCCCGCCATCCCGCGCTCAGGATAGCGCGGGCCGGCCGCGGCTCCGGGCGGGAGAATCGCGTCGAGCCGATCAAGGTCGTCTTGGCTCAGCGCCGCGTCGAGCGCGCCGATATTCTCGTCGAGGTAGCGGACGTGCTTGGTGCCGGGGATCGGGACGATGTCCCCGCCCTGCGCCAGCACCCAGGCAAGCGCGAGCTGGGCGGCGCTGCAGCCCTTGTCTGCGGCCATCGCTTCGACCTCGCGGACCAGTGCGATGTTCTTTTGGAAATTCTCGCCCTGGAAGCGCGGATGATTGTGGCGGAAGTCGCCTTCGGGGAAATCCGCCGGCGACTTGAACCGGCCGCTCAGGAACCCCCGGCCGAACGGCGAATATGCGACATAACCGATGCCTAGCTCGCGCACCGTCGGCAGCACTTCGGCCTCCGCATCGCGGCTCCACAGCGACAGCTCGGTCTGGACGGCGGTGATCGGCGAAGTGGCATGAGCCGCCCGGATCGTCCGCGGCGCCGCTTCGCTGAGGCCGAGATAGCGGACCTTCCCCTCCTGCTGCAGCCGCGCCATCGCCCCGACCGTATCCTCGATCGGCACATTGGGATCGACGCGGTGCTGGTAATAGAGGTCGATCGACCTCGAGGCCGAGCCGCTCCAGGCTCGCCTCGCAGGCCGAGCGGACATAGTCGGGGTCGCCGCGGACGCCGAGGAACTCGCCGTTCGGCCCTCGGACGTTGCCGAACTTGGTCGCGAGGAACACCTGGTCGCGGCGGTCGCGGATCGCGCGTCCGACCAGCTCCTCGTTCTTGCCGACGCCGTACATGTCGGCGGTGTCGAGGAACGTGACGCCGCGATCGAGCGCATGGTGGATGGTGGCGATCGATTCCTGCTCGCTTCCGCCGGCATAGAATTCGCTCATGCCCATGCAGCCGAGGCCGATGGCGGAAACTTCGGGGCCGTCGCGGCCGAGCCGGCGCTTGGCGAACATGAACATGGGCCTGTCTCCTTTTTATGAACCGCTCAACCGGCGGCGCGCTTCTTCAAGCTCAAATGGGATCGCGACCCGCTTGTGACGACCGGTCCCGCCCGAAATGATCGACACTTCGGAACGGCTGGTCCCAAGCGCCTTGGCCAGCAGCCGAATAACCGCCTCGTTGGCGGCACCGTCCGCCGGTGCCGCGGCGACGCGGACTTCGAGCTCCTCGCGCCCGTCCGCGCCGGCGCGCCAGCCGCCGATGCCGGGCTTGGCCGAGCGCGGCGTCACCCGGATCGCGAACGTCCCCATCAATCCATCGCCGCATGGGCCGGGCGGGCGGTGCCGACGCGGTTGCCGCGCTTCATGAACAGCAGCAGCGGCAGCACCGCGAAGGTGACGATCATCATCAGCTTGAAATCGTCGAGATAGGCGATGAACAAGTGCCTGCCGGGTCACTTCGGCATTGATCACCGCGAGCGCGGTGGGCCCGGCGACCGGGGCGATGGTCTGAAGGATTTCGGGGTTGGCGGTCGGGATGGTGTGCTGGGTGATGCTCTGCGCGAGGTCGGCATGCGCGACCTGGGTCATCCGCACGAGCTGCGTTCCGACGATCGAGATGCCGACCGACCCACCGATGTTGCGGGCGAGGTTGAGCAGCGCTGCGCCGGTGGTCCGGAGGCGCGGTGCAAGCGTCTCGAACGCCAGCGTCTGAAGCGGGACGAAGATCAGGCCAAGGCCAAGGCCCTGAACCACCCCGCTGACGATCACCGGACGCGACGGCTGGTCGATCGCGAACCCGGTCATCATCCACAGCGAAGCGCCCATCAGGAAGACCCCGATTCCGACGAGGAGCCGCGAATCGATCCTTCCGACCAGCCGGCCGGCAAGAAGCATCGAGATCAGCGTCCCGACCCCGCGCGGCGCGGTCAGGAAGCCCGATTGAAGCACCGAATAGCCGTAGAGGTTCTGCAATAGCGGCGGGAGCAGCGCGAGGCCGGCGAGCAGCAGCACGCCGGTGACCGCCATGAACACCATCCCGGTCGCGAAATTGCGGTCGGCGAACATCGACCGCTCGAACAACGGAGTGCCTGGACGTGACCATGTGCACGATGAACATCCAGCCGGCGGCGATCGCGAGGCCGAGCTCGAGCCGGATCTCCCAGCTCGACAGCCAGTCGTTCTGCTCGCCGCGGTCGAGGAACAGCTGCAGCCCGACGAGGGCCAGGCCGAGCAGGATGAAGCCGAACATGTCGAACTTGCGCTGATGCGTCTCGGTCTTGGGCATGAATCGCGCCATCAGCAGCCAGCACAGGATGCCGACCGGCAGGTTGACGAGGAACACCCAGCGCCAGTTGTAATTGTCGGTCAGCCAGCCGCCGAGCACCGGGCCGAGGATCGGTCCGATCATCACGCCGCCGCCGAACAGGGCCATCGCCTGGCCCTGCTTGTCGCGCGGGTTGATGTCGAACAAAGTCGCCTGGGCGAGCGGGACGATGAATGCGCCGCCGACGCCCTGGAGCGCCCGGAACACCACCATCTCGGTCAGCGAGGTCGCGGTCGCGCACAGCACCGATGCGACGGTGAACACGGCGACCGAGATCAGCAGCAGGCGCTTGCGCCCGACCTTGTCGGCGAGCCAGCCGCTGATCGGAAGCGCGATCGCCGAGGCGACGATGTAGCTGGTCAGCACCCAGTTGATGCTGTCCTGCGTCGCGCTGAGGCTCGCCTGCATATGCGGCAGAGCGACATTGGCGATGGTCGTGTCGAGCACCTGCAGGAGCACCGCCATCATCACCCCGATGGTGACGATGACGCGCTAGCCCCGTCGGCAGCACATGGGTCGGGCTGTTGTCGAGCGTGCTCGCCACGGCGGTTACTTCTTGCTGGTCTTGTCGAAATAGACGGTCGCGGTGGTCGACAGGCCGGAAATCATCGGCTTGTCGGGCATGCTGTTGAACGCGACCCGGACCGGCACGCGCTGGGTCACCTTGACCCAATTGCCGTTGGCGTTCTGCGCCGGGAGCAGCGAGAACTGGCTGCCCGTCCCGGCGCCGACGCTCTGGACATGGGCCGCGAACTTCCGGCCCGGATAGGCATCGACCTCGATGCTCGCCCGCTGGCCTGGGACCATTCGCCCGACGTCCTTCTCCTTGAAGTTCGCCTCGACCCAGGCGCTCTGGCTGTGAACCAGCGAGAGCATGCCAAGCCCGGTCACCGCCATCTGGCCGACCTGGAGATTGTCCGCATTCTCGACCACCCCGTCCATCGGCGCGACGACGTTCGTCCGCGACAGGTCGAGCCGGGCCTTGTCGACCGCGGCCTGGGCCTGGGCGATCGACGGCTGCTCGCCGGGCGCGATCGCGGCCTGCGCGTTGGCCGAGCGCGCCTTGGCGTCCGCGAGCTGCTTCTCGGCCGTGCGAACCTCGTTGTAGGCGTCGTCATAATCGGCGCGGGTCGTGAAGCCCTGCTTGAGCAGCGCGGTCTGGCGCCCGAGCGCGTTCTGCTTGATCTCGAGATTGGCCTGCGACCCGACGATGTCGGCGCCGGTGCCGGCAGCCTGGGTCCTGAGCTGCGTGGTCGACAGCCTCGCAGCGGCGAGCTGCCCCTCGGCCTGCTCGAGCGCGACGCGGTAAGGCGCGGGGTCGATCCGGAACAGCAGCTGGCCGCGCTTCACCTTGGCGCCGTCGCGGACGAACACCTGGACGATCGGTCCGTTGACCTGCGCGCTGACCGACACGATGTCCTGCTTCACCTGGGCGTCGTCGGTCGAAACCTCGCCGCCGCTGGTCAGCCAGTAATAGCCGCCGCCGATCACCAGCAGCGCCGGCACCAGCAGCAGCAGCGGGCGAAGCAGGCTCTTCGGGGCGATCTTGCGGCGCTTCCGCTTGATCTTGGGCGTTTCCGCGACCTCTGCCTCCGGGCCGGTCATCGTTTCGGTCGGCATCTTGTTCATTGGTTCGAAGCCTTCTTGGTCCCTGCGCCGCGGGCGGCGTTCTCACGCACTCGCGCCAGCACCGCGCGCGTATTCTCGATGTCCTTGGGGATCGATTCCGGCAAACGCCTGCTCGACGAGCTCGGCTGCCGACGGCCTGGAGTTTGTCGATGAGCGGCCGCGCCTGCGCGGTGACGTGAAGCCGCCACGCGCGGCGATCCACCGGATCGCGGGTCCGCTCGACCAGCCCCGCTTCCTCGAGGCGGTCGACGATCCGGCACAAGGTGATCGGCTCGAGATCGAGCATGTCGGCGAGCTCGACCTGGCGGAGGCCGGGCGTCCGGGTCAGCTTGAACAGCACCTTCCACTGCGCGCGCGTGACTCCCAGCCCGACCGCCAGGCGGTCGAACGCCTTGCGCAGCGCGTGCGCGGTCTCGCCGATCTCGAAGGGCAAAGTTTCCATGAGTTCGATATAGTAAGCGTACTTATATTAAGCAACGCCGAATCCCGCCAGGCGTTCCCGCATTACGGAGATTTCATCTTGAGGAGCATCGGAAGCTGTCGCCGCTCGCCAGCTCGCGCGCTCCAAAGCGTCGGCATGCCCCCGGCATGTCGGCTTTGGAGCGGGTAACGGGAATCGAACCCGTGCGTTCAGCTTGGGAAGCTGACAGGCTACCATTACATCATACCCGCGGTGCCGAGCCCCAGTTAGGTTCCGGCAAATTCGCCGTCAACGCGTAGGGTCGGCTCGCCCTAATCCCCGCCGTCGTTGTCGAAATCAAACTGGATCCGCACCCAGCTGCCGACCAACGGCTTGCCGTCGATATTGGGTGGCCGGACGAGGAACTGCCACGATGCCTGGCGCATCGCGCGCGCCAATCCAGATCCGATCGGCAATTCGCCGATCAGATAGCAATCTTCGACGTGATAATGCGCGACTGTCCGGCATCCGATTTGACCCCAGCTGCCGCGATCGACGGTCTTGGGCAGATAATAGTCGATTTCGCCGCGGGTCGGCCTGCGATACCATTCGGCTTTGTAGAGCCGCGCCCCGCCTGGGCCCTGGCCCGGCCCGGCCCCCGAGCCCGCGTTGGCGCTGCCCGGCGCATGCGAACCGAGGTTGGAGATATCCGCCGCGGCCATGTCGGCCCGGCTTAGCGCAACGAGTGGAGACGGCGGCAGCGGAGGGACCTTCGGCGGCGGCGTGACCTTGGCCGGCTCGGCCGGCTGCATCTGCGACTTCGGCTTGGGCTTGGGCGACGCTTCCCGCGGCTTGGGCGATGGCGGCGACAGGTCGATGGTCAGCGGCGACGAGCGCGGCACGATCTTGTCGGTCAGGGTTGGATTCAGTCCCAGCAGGAGCAGCAGGAACAGCAGCTCCGCGGCAAAGGTAAGACCGATCGCAACCGCCCGCCGGCGCGGCGACGGCCGCCGCCAATCCGAATGGTTTATGGCGACCCCGCTCACAGCGGCGGTCCTAGTCGGCGCATTTTGTACGGCAAGTTAATCCCTCAGGAAGCCGAGAAAATTCAGATCCCGCCTTCGACCGGTTCGTAGCCCGCCTCGCGCAGCCGCTCGGCAAGCGCATCGCCGCAGCTCCGCGCTAGTTCGCCATCGTCCGACCGGATGACGAAATTCGCGCCGTAGCGGCCGTCCTTGAAAAACGGATAGCTGCCGATCGCCACGCCCGGATATGCCGCCTCGGTCTCGCGCAGCAGGTCGGCGACCTCGCTTTCGGCCGCCCGCGCGCCCACCGTCACCGAGACCATCGGCCGCCCGCCCTCGAGCTTTCCGGTCAGCGCCTCGAGCATGCTCGCGGCGATGTGCGGGCACTCCGGCGAGAATGTAGACGTTGCCGAGCTTCACTCCCGGCGCGCCCGAGCTTGGGTTGGGAATCAGCTCCGCGCCCTCGGGCACCCGCGCCATCCTCAGCCGAGCCTCGTTCAGCCCGCCCGGCCGGTCGCGGTAATAATCCTCGAGGATCTTGCGCGCCATCCGGGTGGATCACGACCGGCACCCCGAACGCCGCGGCGATCGCGTCGACGGTGATGTCGTCGTGGGTCGGCCCGATCCCGCCGGTCGTGAACAGATAATCGTGGCCGGCGCGGAGCGCGTTGACGGTCTCGACGATGCGCTGCTGGTCGTCGGGCACGATCCGCACCTCGGCCAGCCGGATGCCCTGGTCGTTGAGCCATGTCGCGAGCTGGGCGACATTCTTGTCCTGCGTCCGGCCCGAGAGGATTTCGTCGCCGATCACCGCCAGCGCCGCGGTCCAGGTCTTTTCCGGTGCCACTCAACCTCCAAACGGTTTCGTTTCAACCCTCCTCCCCCTATATGGAGCCGATGACTCAATACATCACCGTTTCCGACGACGACCGGGTCGAAGCCCGCAACGGCGTCATCAAGCTCCACGGGCCGGAAGGGTTCGAAGGCATGCGGCGCGCCGGCCGCCTCGCCGCCGAAATCCTCGACGCGCTGGTGCCGCACGTCCTGCCCGGGCGTGACGACGCAGGAGCTCGACGACATCGTCCACAAGATGACGCTCGAGGCCGGCGCGGTCCCCGCGACGCTCGGCTACCGCGGCTACACCAAGAGCTGCTGCATCTCGATCAACCATGTCGTGTGCCACGGCATTCCCGGCGAGCGGGCGCTCAAGGACGGCGACATCGTCAACATCGACGTCACGCCGATCCTCGATGGCTGGCACGGCGACACCAGCCGCATGTACCTGGTCGGCGACGTGCCGCTGAAGGCGCGGAAGCTGGTCGACGTCACCTACGAGTGCCTGACGCTCGGCCTCGAGCAGGCGCGGCCCGGCAATTATCTCGGCGACATCGCCAATGCGATCCAACGCCATGCCGAAGGCCTGCGCTACAGCGTCGTGCGCGATTTCTGCGGTCATGGCGTCGGTCGCCTGTTCCACGACAGCCCCGAAGTGGTCCATGCCGGGCGGCCCGGCTCCGGCCCCGAGCTTCGGCCGGGCATGTTCTTCACCGTCGAGCCGATGATCAACATCGGCCGCGCCGACGTGAAGCTGCTCGACGACGGCTGGACCGCGGTCACCCGCGACCGCTCGCTCTCGGCCCAGTTCGAACATTCGATCGGGATCACCGAGGACGGCTGCGAGATTTTTACGAAAAGCCCCGCGGCCTGGACAGGCCGCCTTATTGAAGCGCCGCGGTGTTAACCGCGATTATTGACATCTCTGTCAGCAAATGAGAGGCTGAATCCGCTTTGATTCGAGGATCATGGCTACTTCCGCCACCCGTTGCGATCGAACCGCCGACATCGACCACATGGGTCACGTCAACAACGCGTGTACCTCAAGTGGGTGCAGGACGCGGTTGTCGATTATTGGCGCAGCGTCGCTCCGCCCGACGCGGTCGCGGGCCACCTGTGGGTCGCGCTCAAGCACGAGATCACCTACCTCAAGCCGACCTTCCTCCAGGACGTTGTCGTCGCCGAAGTGATCGCCGAGAAGGTCGAGGGCGCGCGCGCGATGTTCACCACCGTATTGCGCCGCGGCGAGGACGTGCTGAGCGAAATCAAGAGCAGCTGGTGCTGCCTCGACGCCGTGACCCAGCGGCCGGCCCGGCTCGCGCGCGAGGTGATCGCGCGCTTCCTGCCGCCCGCTGGGTAACAGTTACGAAAGCTAGCGGTGCCCGCCGCCGCCGCGAAAACCGGAGCCGTTGCCCGGCATCTGCTGCGGCTGGGAAACGCCCGGCGGGACTACGCCGCCGCTGCTGCCGAGGCCCACTCGGGGTGCGCCACCGGGGCCGCGGGCCTGGCGGGTGATGCGATCGCGCTGTCCGCCATTCATCTGGTGGCGGTTGTGGTTGCGATCGAACATGAAACTACCAAAGCCGGGATAGAAATACCCATCGTACCAGCCGCAATTGCCGATGCTGTAGGCGTCGCCGTAGAGGCCGTTGTTGTAGCAATTGAAGTCGTTTGGCGCGCCGTAGCCATAGGCAACTCCTGAGCCATAGGCGCCGTCAGCGGCAGCGCAGGCGCTAACCGACAGAGCAGCCGCGCCGAGAATGAATGCGGGAACGATACGCATGATGTTTTTCCTTTTTTCTCGCGTTGGTGGTGCGGATCCAATCGCTAGCCGCATAGTCAGTTTCGAAATGAAACTGACCATGGACGGACCTTAAGTATTCGGTCAGGAAACGCTTAGCGCGCCCGCATCCAGCGCTGGGACTTGCAGATGAAAAGCACGCACCCGGTCACGGTGAGCGACCCGTCGGGATTAAGCGAAAGTCTGGCGTTGTACGTGCGGCCGGTTTGAGGGTCGTAGGCGCGTCCGTTGACCCAGGACGAAAACGTTGCGCTAAAACCGCTGAGCACTTTGAGGCCGACCAGCGGCTGCGACCGTCGCGCGCGATTCGGGTTGTTCACATCGGTCTGCGGCACGCCCGGGCCATGAGCCAGGACGCGGACTATGGTCCCGCAAGTCTGGGATCCGCACGATCCGATCCGGACGACCGCCGTGCGGTCCGCGGTGATCCAGTCGCCCGCTATGTTCGGAGAGCTGCTTGCCGCCGCCGCGAAGGCGAGAAGGGCTAACATGTCGGACGGACTAGCGAACGACGATCGCACCCGTCATGCCGAAGGCCGCATGCAGTGGATGGCTGCATTTGAGCGGGTACTGACCCGCGGCCGGAATGACATCGACGTCCACGCTCGAGTTAGCTGGCACCTCCACCCGGCCTTTTTGCACGAGCGCGGCCGATTCGGGCTGCACCCTTGAAGCGGCAAAGAATTCCGGAGCTGAGAAGCTGTGGCCTCCGCCGCTGAGGTTCCGAAGCCGCAGGACGGTCGGCACGCCAGCTTGCAGCGTAACCGTCTTGGGCGTGAAGCTGAAGTTTGCGAGGTTGACGCTTGCAACTGCCGGACTGGCCGCGCCCGCGGGAGCGACGGAAAGCGCTGCGATGAATGCGAACGTGATGAGCTTGTGCATGTCTGTCTCCGTGAATTGAGAATGGGATCAGGGTGCGGGCTTGTCCAAAGCATGGGCTGCCGCATCCTCGATCAGGGCGGCGACTTCTTTCGGGTGGCTCTCGTAGACCGAGTGACTGGCCCCCGGGACCTCTACCAAAGTACTATGGGCGCGCCTGGCGTACATGCGCTCGAGGTCGGGGCTGATGATCTGGTCCGCCCCGGCAACCAGCGCCCAGCTCGGCTTCACTCTCCACGCCGGACTGGTGACAGGCGTGGCGAACACTTTGGCCGACGTCAGGATCTGCGCGCTCGCTTCGAATTGCGCCTGCTCGAGGGGCAGGTCGGGGGCGAACAGCTTCGGGAATTGCGCCGGGTCCAGATAGGTGAAGCCGTCCGCCGTCGTCTGGATGGCTTTGGCCCGGCTGGTCGGCGTCGGATAGGGCTTCCCATTGGCGCCCTCGCTCTCTCCGGCGTCCGGCTGGTGTGACGCGATGTAGACCAGGCCAACGACCTTGGGATCGTTGCCGGCCTCGGTAATCACCGTGCCGCCGTAGCTGTGCGAGACCAGGATGACCGGACCGGTCTGAAGGGCGATGACGCGCCGCGTCGCCGCCACGTCGTCCTCGAGCGAGGTCAATGGCTCCTGGACAAGGGTCACATGATATCCGCGCTTCGTGAGAATCTCATAGACCGGTTTCCAGCCGGACCCGTCGACCCACGCGCCGTGGACCAGCACGATGTTCCTGACTGGCGCCGCGGATGCCGCATGCGCCGAAGCCGCCATGCCAAGCAACGCGGCCATCATCGCAAGGCGCGGCGGGACTCGATTGACGTTCATCACCAGCTCCATCGCGGCGTAAGTGCGGGGCGAATTCGATTGGCGCTGTACGGCCGGGCGTCTCGCTGCCGCCGGTCCAACTCGTGACAATTCATTAATCCAGCAAAGCGGACATCAAGCCGCCGCGGCCTTGTCCGCCGCGTCCCACCGCGCGGTCAGCTCGCGCGCGGCTTCGACGTCGGGCGGGAAGTCGACTTCGCCCCATTCCTCGCCGCTGATGTCGAGCGTCCACACGTCGGCGCTTTGCGCGATGTGGTTGATGACCCGCAGATACCAGATGGTCGTGCCCTCGGGCGTGCGCATCGCGTGCTCGATCGCTTCGCGGAACTGCTCCGCGCCGCCCGAGCGGAACGCGAGCAGCCCGATCGATTCGGCGTTGACGCCCTGCGCGATGCGCTTGCCGATCGCCTTCAGCCGCCCGCCCTCCTCGACGACCTTCATGTCGTCGTCGTCGTAGCCCTCGTCCTTGCGGTCGATGGTGACGCAAATGCCGGGCTCGCGATTGCCGACCACTCTCGCCATCAGCGCCCGCGAGACGAGCGTGTCGCCGTTCCACACCAGGCAGTCGCCGCGCCAGCTCCTCGCGCGCCATGTACAGCGAGCCGGTGTTGTCGGCGACCTTGTAGAACGGGTTGTAGACCGTCCGCACCTCGGGCCCGCCGCTACGCGCCGCGATCGCCGCCTCGATCAGCTCGTCGTGGAAGCCGGTGACGACCACCGCTTCGTGCACGCCGTTCGCCTCGAGCGTGTCGAGCTGGCGGTCGAGCAGGGTGCGGCCGTTGAAATCGATCAGGCACTTGGGCCGGTCGTCGACCAGATGCCCGAGGCGCGAGCCCTGGCCGGCGGAAAGGATGATGGCTTTCATATTGCGCGGCGCCCTGCCTTCCAAATGCGGCAGCGATTGGGCATTAGCGACTTTGCTCACCGCATCAACGAGGCGCCGCCGTGAAGAAGATCGAGGCGATCATCAAGCCGTTCAAGCTCGACGACGTGAAGGACGCCCTCCACGAGGTCGGGGTCAGCGGGATCACGGTCGCCGAGGTCAAGGGCTTCGGCCGCCAGAAGGGCCATACCGAGCTCTACCGCGGCGCCGAATATGTGATCGACTTCCTGCCCAAGGTGAAGGTCGAGGTCGTGGTCGAGGATTCGATGGTCGAGAACGTGATCGAGGCGATCGAGAATGCGGCGCGCACCGGCCGCATCGGCGACGGCAAGATCTTCGTCCTGACGGTCGAGCAGGCCGTCCGCATCCGCACCGGCGACCGCGGCTCCGACGCGATCTAGCCGATGCTGGACGAGCGCCTCGCCTCAATGTCTCCGGACGAACTGCGAAGCTCGATGCGCAGCCTCGGCTACCGCACCCAGAACGACCTTGCCCAGGCGATCGGCGTCTCGCGCTCCGCGGTCAGCCTGTGGCTCGAGGGCAAGGTCGGCGTCCCTCGCCCGGTGGCGATGCTCCTGCGCATGCTGGTCCACGCCCAGCGAAGAGCCTTTTAGCTCAGTCGAAGCGCCGCCGCCTCACTCTCCCCTCCCTGGAAGGGAGGGGTTGGGGGTGGGTGCCGCCGAGGCACTCGGCAGCTCAACTCATGATAGCCTGAAACACACCCTCGGCGTTCTCGTCGAGTTCATTGTTCCAGATGCGAAGAATGGCCCAGCCTTCTTCTTTCAGGAAAGCATCGCGCGCCTCATCTCGCTCCAATTCCGCATGCTGGCTGCCGTCGAGTTCGATAACCAGCTTGGCCTGCCTGCACGCAAAATCGGCAAAGTACGGGCCGATTGGCAGCTGACGCGTGAATTTCGGCCGCACCCGCGACAGGATTCCCCAAAGCTTCCGCTCATGTTTGGTTGGAGCGCTGCGGAAAGCACGCGCGCGCTGCGTTTGATCGAATGGCACACGACGGCTCATTTGCGGGACCGTAATCGCCTACCCCTCCCCTCCCTCCAAGGGAGGGATTAAGGGGTGGGTGCGAACGAATGGGCTCGATGCCCATGAGCGCGCTTCTTCCGCGGCATCGAGCCGCTCCAGAAGCACCCACCCTCTTATCCCTCCCTCACAGGGAGGGAAGGTTAATTCCCGCGCCGCGCCTCGCGCGCCTGGTCGCGCTCGGCGGCGCTGACGACCCCGTCGTGGTTGAGGTCCTGGGCGTCGAACCGGGCCAGCGCCTGGGCTTCGGCCTGGGCCAGCGTCACCGACTGCTGGTCGCCGAACACGCGCGCGATCATCCGCTCGGCGCGGCCGCCGCCACGGCCCTCGCCGCCTCCGCCCATCTGCGCCGCGCCCTGCTCGGCCTCCTGCCGGGTCAGGACCCCGTCGCGGTTGAGGTCGAACCGCTGGAACATCATGTCGGTCATCTGCTGGGTCTGCTGGCGAGTCATGTCGCGCTGCATCCGGCCGCCGCCTTCGCCCTGCGCAGCCTGCGCCGGAGCCTGCGTAGCAAGCGTCAAAGCGGCCGCCGCCGCGATAAACAGAGATTTGGTCATGGGTCGAACATCCTCGAGTTCGCTGGTTCCCGCGAACGGGCCAGCCGACGACCCCCGTCGGCGGCGCCCCTGCCCCCGATGCCGTGAACCCGACATTTACGGCCGGGCCGCCGGAAAGCGGACGTTGGGCGATAACGGGTCCCGAGCGTTACTCTGTCGGGGTGCATCGCATCGGAGTGAATCATGGACGAACGCAGGCAGGAACCGGATCGCCGGCGCGAAGATCGTCGCACGGGAAACGATCAAAGGCAGTCGAAGCGAAATGGCGACCGCCGCGAGGAGGATCGCCGACAGACCGAACGGCGAGGTCCGGAAGAATCCTCGGAAGAATAGCCGCTTATGTCGGGGTTGCGTCGAACCGCAGGCATTTGATCATCGACAAATGTAGCCCGGTCCGCCGCCGTCGTTGCAAACGAGCCAAGTCCCTTCCTTCGAGCGCCGCAGGTGGAATCGAAACTCGCGATCAGCCACCAGGTCTGAGTGCGTGATGTATTTGATCGTCAGCACCGATGACGGCGGGCGCCCGCGAACCACGCGCGTAATCGTCAGCCGCGCAACGATTGCGCTGTTGATCCCAAACTCGTCGAGAACTTCATAGCTCAAGGTCGTGACCCGCCCGAACACGACGAGGTCGGTTGCCTTGTTAAAGGAAACGGGAGCGGCGCCCGCGGCCGGCGCAAGCGTCGCCGTCAAAATGAATGCGCAGAGCGCCAGACCAAATCTCACGCCCCCGCATCGTAAGAGCAACGCGGACGTCCGCAATGGGTCGAGAGACTTGAATGAAGAATGGGTGGATCGTCTGCACGACATGTGCCGACGTGACGATGTCGCCTTTTTCTTCAAACAGTGGGGCGGCCAAAACAAGAAGGCCGCGGGCCGTGAATTACACGGTCGCACCTACGACGAGTTCCCACTCGAGCTTGAGGCTTGAAAGAACTTTCCTACAGCCCCCATCCTATGTTCCAATATGGTTCATGGATGACGCGTCTGACGAACCACAACCGCAACCCAGCCTCCCCGCCCGCTACGTCTCTCCCCGCCACGACGGCTGGACCCTCGCCCGGCAGGATGCGTTCCTCAAGGCGCTCGCCGCTTGCGGATGCGTGACCCACGCGTGCCGGGCCGTCGGGATGAGCCGCGAGTCCGCCTACGAGCTGTACCAGCGTCCCGCCGCCGCCGCGTTTCGAGCCGGCTGGGACGCCGCGCTCGATTGCTCGATCCGGCTGGTCGAGGACGGCGCCTGGTCACGCGCGATCCAAGGCGTGCCGCGACCAATCTTCTACCAGGGTGAGCAGGTCGGCGAATATCGCCACTTCGACGACCGGCTGACGATGTTCCTGCTGCGCTACCGTCGCCCGCATCGCTACGCTCAACTTCCCGATTTCCCGCCGGTCGTGCATCCACCGGGCTGGGACTTCGAAGGGCCCGATCCCGATGAAGCGATCGGCAGCCTCGATTTCCACCTCGACGACCTCGTCGCCGAAGCCGAACTGCCCGGCGCCGTCAGCGAGACCTCGCGCGCATGTGATGGCGTCAACTCTGTCAACTTCGTAGGAAATGGAGACGAGCAAAACTGTCATCCCGGACTTGATCCGGAATCCGCTTATTCTTGAGCGGCCGCGCAGCGGCAATGTCCATTAATTCACACGAAGCCCACGAAGGACACGAAGGACGCAAAGGCGTCGCAGCCCTTCTTCGTGCTCTTCGTGATCTTCGTGCCTTCGTGTGAACCCTTCGCTTTGAAAGGCGGTGAAATCCTCACGCCCCTCCTGACTCTTCGCCGTTCCTCGGGAATTTGTCGGGCTCCAAGCTCGAATTCGCGACGCTGTTTCCCGGCGAAGGCCGGGACCCAGGCGCTTTGCGTTGCGGGCACAGATTTAAGACTGGACCCCGGCCTACGCCGGGGAACGAGTAAGAGGCAGCAGACCATGGCCAAGCCAACCGACGCGGGCACGATCCTTTCGCGGATCAAGGACGAGGAGATCGACTGGGTCGACCTCCGCTTCACCGATCCCAAGGGCAAGTGGCAGCATCTGACCATGGCCTCGGGCGTGATCGACGACGATGCCCTGACCGACGGCCTGATGTTCGACGGCAGCTCGATCGCCGGGTGGAAGGCGATCAACGAATCCGACATGATCCTCAAGCCCGACCTCGACGCCGCCTACGTCGATCCGTTCTCGGCGACCCCGATGATGATCCTGTTCTGCAACGTCGTCGAGCCGTCGACCGGCGAGCTTTACGGCCGCGACCCGCGCTCCACCGCGACCCGCGCCGAAGCCTATCTCAAGGCCAGCGGCGCGGGCGACACCGTCAACGTCGGGCCCGAAGCCGAGTTCTTCATGTTCGACGACGTCCGCTTCGAGGACAATTACAACGCGAGCGGCTTCCGCATCGACGACATCGAGCTGCCGACCAACACCGGCCGCGAATATGACGGCGGCAACCTTGCGCACCGGCCCCGCGCCAAGGGCGGCTATTTCCCCGTCGCCCCGGTCGACAGCGCGATGGACATCCGCGGCGAGATGGTCGCGACCATGCTCGAAATGGGCCTGCCGATGGACAAGCACCATCACGAGGTCGCCGCCTCGCAGCACGAGCTCGGCCTGACCTACGGCACGCTGGTCGAGACCGCCGACCGGATGCAGATCTACAAATATGTCGTCCACATGGTCGCCCACGCCTACGGCAAGACCGCGACCTTCATGCCCAAGCCGATCGCGCAGGATAACGGCAGCGGGCATGCACACCCACATGTCGCTGTGGAAAGGCGCCAAGCCCCTGTTCGCCGGCAACGGCTATGCCGGCCTTTCGGAAACCGCGCTCTACTTCATCGGCGGGGTGATCAAGCACGCGCGCGCGCTCAACGCCTTCACCAACCCGACGACCAACAGCTACAAACGGCTGGTCCCGGGCTTCGAAGCGCCGGTGCTGCTCGCTTATTCGAGCCGCAACCGCTCGGCTTCGTGCCGGATTCCCTATGGCGCGGGCGAGAAAGCCAAGCGCGTCGAGTTCCGCTTCCCCGACGCTCTGGCCAATCCTTATCTCGCTTATTCGGCGCTGCTGATGGCCGGGCTCGACGGCATCCAAAGCCGCATCCATCCTGGCGATCCGATGGACAAGAACCTCTACGACCTGCCGCCGCAGGAGCTGGTCAATGTCCCGACCGTTTGCGGCAGCCTGCGCGAGGCCTTGGTGTCGCTCGAGAACGACCGCGCCTTCCTGACCCGCGGCGACGTTTTCAGCGACGACCAGATCAACGCCTACACCGAGCTCAAGTGGGAGGAAGTGATGCGCTGGGAGACGACCCCCAGCCCGGTCGAGTTCGACATGTATTATTCGGCCTGATGCACCAATAAGTAACCCTGTTGATTGCATGATGCCCGCGCACATCGAGCGTTCGGAGCATCAGGGATGAATATCCGGTCGAAGATTTTCGGGAACGGAGCGGCCGAAGAATCGCCCGTTCTCAAGGCCAAGAAGCCCAAGGGCGCGAAGGCCGACACGCTGAACAGTATCCCGGTCATCCGCGAGGAGACCCGCCGCGGCGACACCCGCGACCAGGACCGCCACCGCCTTCCCGACGAGCAGGTGACCCTGACCCATGCCGGACACGCTCACTCGGTCCAGCTGGTCAATCTGTCGGGTGGCGGAGCGATGGTCGCGGCCGATTTCGAGCCGACTTTGTGGGACCGGGTCGAGCTTCACCTGGGCGAGAACGGCACCGTCGAATGCGCGGTGCGCTGGCTCAAGGGCGGCCGGATCGGCCTCGAGTTCGCCCACGAGACCCGGCTCGATTGCTCGGCCGACCAGCAGGCAGCCGTGCTTCGCGACGTCATCACCCGCTCCTTTCCCGATCTCGAGTTCGAGGGCGCGGGGGAAGTCGTCCAGCCGGCCAGGCTCGAGACCGGCGAGCAGCGCACCGACGGCCGGCATCCGCTCATCTGGTCGGGAACGATCCACCACGATTTCCAGAGCAGCCCGGTGCGGCTGCGCAACATTTCCGAGACCGGCGCGATGGTCGAGTGCAGCGCGACGCTTCTGGTCGGCTCCGAGCCTTTGCTCGAGGTTGGCGAGGGCATCTCGATCTCAACCAGCGTCGCGTGGGTGGCCGGGGATTCGGCGGGCCTCAAGTTCCTGCAGCCGTTCGACCTTACCCTGCTGGGTCGCGCCAAGCCCGAGGTTGCGCCGGCGCGGTGGGAGGCGCCGTCCTACCTCAAGGCCGGGACCACGGCGGACTCGCCCTGGGCCGGCGAATGGGGCCGCAAGTCGGTGTCCGAGCTGAGGCAAGACCTCGAGGGCTTCTGGAAGCGCTGACCTAGTCTTCCGTAATCAGGCTGGTTCGCTTGGTTTCGGGCAGCATCAGGAAGCCGATGGTGGCCATGCCCGAGGATCGCGGTCAGGTACCAGTAGAAGCCGCTTTCGGCGCCCGACTGCTTGAACCACAGCGCGACATATTCGGCCGTTCCGCCGAAGGCCGTGTTCCCGATCGCATAAGGCAGGGCAACGCCCAGCGTCCGAATATGCGGCGGGAACAGCTCGGCTTTGATGAGGCCGCTGATCGCCGTGTAAGCGCCGAGGAGGACGAGCAGGACCAGGATCAATCCCAAAGCGGTGAGCGGCGCCGTCGCGTGACTGATCGCGGTAAATACGGGGAACGATGCCAGCATTCCGCCGAAGCCGAACAGGTAAAGCGACGGCTTGCGCCCCCAGCGATCCGCGGCAAGCCCCCACAAGGGCTGAATCAGCATGAAGACGATCAGCGCGACGGTCATGATTTCGGTCGCCGTCGAACGCGAGAAGCCGCTCGTGTTGACGAGGAACTTCTGCATGTAGGTGGTGTAGGCATAGAAAGCGATCGAGCCGCCGCCGCTGATCGCCGCGACGATCAGGAACTCGCGGGGGTGCTGCCGCCACAGGTTCAGCATCGAGGATTTGGGGCGATCCTCAGACTGATCGGTGAACGATTTGGTTTCGGCCAGCCGGGTGCGCAGAACATAGACCGCGAAGGCCAGCACCGCCCCGACCCCGAACGCAACCCGCCATCCCCATTCCTGCAAGTGCGCTTCGGACATCGTGAATTGGAGCAGAACGACAACCGCGAGCGCGAGAAGCTGCCCGCCGATCAGCGTGATATACTGAAAGCTCGCCCAGAACGCGCGGCGATTGCGCATCGCCATTTCCGATAAATAGGTCGCGCTTGCGCCATATTCGCCGCCGACCGAGAGGCCCTGGAGCATTCGCGCGAGCACCAGGACCGCGGGCGCAATTGGACCGGCACTGGCATAGGTCGGCGCGGCAGCGATCAGCAGCGACCCGCCGGCCATGAGAGCGACCGACAAGGCCAGGCCCGACTTGCGCCCGTGGCGGTCGGAATAGATGCCCATCAGCCAGGCGCCGATCGGACGCATCAGAAAGCCAACCGCGAAGATCGCCGCCGCGCTCAGCAGCTGCGCAGTCGGGTCTTCCTTGGGGAAGAACACCGGCGCGAAAGTAGATCGTCAGGACCGAATAGGCATACCAGTCGTACCATTCGACAAGGTTTCCGGCCGAGCCGCCAACGATGCTCTTGAGGCGGCTACTCGAAGATGTTGCCATGCGCACCTGCGGTCCGGGCGCGCTCGGCCGCGCGGCTTCCATAGATCGCGTAGAGGATCAGCCCGATCACCTGGGCCGCCAGGAAGAACAGCTGAGTCCGGTTAGGCAGGCTGATGAACAGGTACAGGCAGCCGAGAATGCCGAAGATTCCGACCGGCCACGCGGCAGGAGCGCGGAATTTGCGTTCGCGGTCAGGCTCGCGGCGGCGCAATACCAACATTGCCGCACATACTGCGATGAACGCCGCCAATGTGCCGGCGTTGGCGAGTGCCGCGATTGCTGTCAGCGGAATCAACCCGCCGAAAATCGACGTCACGATCGCGGTGAAGACCGTGATCCGGACCGGCGTTCCCCGGCGCGAAACCCGCGCCAGCGTGCGTGGAAGGAGCCCATCACGCGCGACCGTGAAGAAGATCCGGCTCTGACCGTAGAAAAACGCGAGAATGACCGTCGGAAGCGCGATCACCGCCGAGGCCCCCAGCACGCGCGCCGCCCAAGGCTGGTCGATGTCGCGCAGAATCAGGGCGAGTGGCTCGGGGCTGTTGGCGAAACCGGTGTAGGCAACCGCTCCAATCGCCGCCGCAGCCACGACCATGTAGATGAAGACGCACACGACCATCGACCCGACGATGCCGATCGCAAGGTCGCGGCTTGGGTTCTTCGCTTCTTCCGCTGCCGTTGCGATCGCGTCGAACCCGTAAAAGGCAAAGAAGATGATCGCGGCGGCCGCCATTACGCCGACTTCGCTTCCCGACGGGCCGCTGCGCGGGAAGCCGAACGGCATGAACGGTTCGAAGTGCGCCGCGTTGAACACGGGCAGTGCCACCGCGACAAACAGTGCCAGCGCGGCGATCTTGATGATGACCAGGATGGCGTTGAGCGTCGCGCTTTCGCGGGTTCCGGCAATCAGCAGGCCGGCGACGACCCAGATGATGAAGATCGCCGGGAGGTTGATGACCCCGCCGAGCTCGGGCCCGTTGACCAAAGCGTCGGGCAAGCCAAGACCGACCGATTTCAGGAATCCCGCGGCATAGCCGGACCAGCCGACCGCAACCGCGCTGACCACCAAAGTATATTCCAGGATCAGGGCGACGCCGACCATCCACGCGATCAGCTCACCGAAAACGGCATAGCTGTAGGTGTAGGCCGATCCCGCCTGCGGGATCATTGTCGCGACCTCGGCATAGGCCAGTGCGGCACAGGCGCAGATGATACCGGCAATCGCGAAGGACAGGATCACCGCGGGTCCGGCCTTGCCGGCGCCGACACCGATCAGCGTCAGGATGCCGGTTCCGACAATGGCGCCGACGCCGAGCGCGACGAGATGCGGCCATGAGAGTGATCGCGCGAGCCGGTGTTCCTCGGGGAGCAACTCAGGTGCGGAGATAACCTTGCGGACGTTCCAGTTCTTCATCGAGGCCCCTCTCCCGTCATGCGAGCCGATCTGTGGCACGGCGCCGGTGGCGGCTCAATAATCCTTGCTGATGCGGACGCTCGCGCCCGAGCGGCCGACCGTCGATACGGTCGAGAGCAGGGAGAGCCACCGCGTGAGCTGATATTCGACCCGCGTTGCCGAATAGCCCTGGCCGTCGGTCACCACTTCGACGAACATTTTGCGAGTAATGTATTTGCCCGCGGCGACCGCGGTCTTCTGTCCGGTCGCGACGTCGGCGGGGACGATGCGCAGCCGGTCGAGCCCCACTGCCTTCCTCAGCGCGTTGATCGGATCGAGGCTGCCTGATCCGCTCTGAAGCGCGGCGACCGCCGAGGCCAGCTGCAGCGCCTCGGGCGCCGACAGGTTGGTGATTGAGGTCCCGAACAGGATCCGCGACAGGAGCTCGTCCTGCGGCAATTGCGGCGTGCTTGCGAAGGTGATCTCGGGCTTGAGGCCGGTTCCACGCACCCGGACGCTGGCATCCAACCCCTGGACCTGCGCCGACGCCTGAATGTCGAGCAACGGGTTGGGGGACTTTCCCCGAGGAAGCGGATCACGCCGTGGTCGAGCTTGAAGTTGCGACCGGCGAAATCATAATCGCCGCGGATGAGGTCGGCGCGGCCGGTGAAGCGCGGCGCGTCAGCGAAGCCGCCGACGTTGAGGTCGGTCGTCCAGCGGCTGTTGATGCCCAGACCAATCACCTGGAGGTCGCCTCCAGCGACCTTCAGCGCGAGCTTCCACGGATGCAGGTCCTGGGCCGTTATGATGTCCTCGGGTTCGACTCCGCGGTCGCGGACCTGAAGCTGCGGCACGCTTGCCGCGGCGCTCGCCCGGCCGAGCTGGAAGCGTCCCTGGTTGAGCCTAAGGTCACCCGAAATCGTCCCGCCTTGCCCGTCGGAACGGATCTGAAGCGGCCCGGTGACCCGCGCGGCGATATCGTCGCGGTTGAGCAGCAGTGCCTGGTTGGCCTGGAACGACAGGTTGAGCCCGGTGCGTCCGCCGCTGAATGTCACCGAGCCGGAGCCCGTGACCGTGCCGCCGCCCGCGGTCTTCCCCGAAATCTGGGTGAATATCAATTGCGGGCCCGAGAAGCGCGCCTGCGACTGGACCTGGTCGATGACCATTCCGGTCACCGGACTTTCGAGACGTGCGCTCTGGGTTCTGAGCGAGCCTCGAATAGCCGGGTCGGCAAGCCTGCCGACGATGTCGGCCCCCACCGCGATCGGGCCCGAGAGGTCGAGCGTCTCGGTCCCCGACAAGCGCCACAAAGTATCCGCCGGTCCGACGTAGCGAAGCTGCGCGAACAAGGGCGCGTTCATCAGCTCGGCGACCAGAGGCCCGCCGCCCATCGGCGCGAACCGCGCCTGGGCCCGGCCGATCACCGCTCCGTTGCTTACGGCGACCGCGCGCATCGCGGCATTATTGCCCTCGACCACCGCGGCGATCCCGAGGTCGATGGGCTTCGACGCGAGCACGAGTCCGGCGCGGCTTAATCCGCGAACCTTGAGGTCGATCCGGCCACTGCGATTGCCCTTCCAGGCATAGTCGAGCCGTCCGGTCGCTGAGCCGCTGAGGTCGAGGCTGGGCCAGGCGATGTCCAGCGCCTCCAGCGGCATGCCCTGGACCACCGCGTGAACCTCGGGCCGCGATCCGCTGCGCCCGGCGACGGTAGCGGCCCCCCCGGCAAAGCTCAGACGGGTCGGCGCCAGTTGCCAGCCGTCTTCCGACCGCGTCAGCACCGCCGCCTGATTGAGGACCAGCGGCTGGCGCTCGATGCGCCCGCTGCCGGTCAGCCTGATCGTGTCAGGCGTGACCTCGGCCAGGGTCGAGAAAGCGAAGGCGGCGCCACGGCGGCCGGCAAACGCCGCGCGCACCTGGCCCGAGCCGTTGACCAGCTTGGCATTGGCGGTGAGCCTCGCGAGCGAGATCCCGCTCGCTTCGATGCCGCGGGCATCAACCACGCCGTCGATCGTGGTGCGCTCGTCGGCAAGGATGATCGTGCCATCGGCGCGTCCGGCTCGAACCGCGAAGGCGCCAGGGAAGCTTGCTCCGTTGGCGGTCAGATGCGCCTCGATCCGCTGGGCCAGGCCGGCCGGCGAGAAATCGAGCGTTCCGCCGAGCGTCCCGTTGGCCAGGGTGAGCCGGCCGGTGAAGCCGCCCGGATCCGACCTCAAATCGCCGCTGGCATGCGCGCCGCCGGCGTCGAGGGCGGCGATCGAGATTATTGTTGGCCGGTTGTTCGGGAGCAGGATCCGCCCATTACTGGTGAACGGGCCGAGCCGCGAACCGCCGTTCGCGCGATAATCGAAGCCCGCCGCCGACGGCATCAGCAGGAGCCGAACAGCGCGGAGACCGAGGCTGTCATTCGGCCGGTCGAGCAGCACGTCGAGCCGCGGCCGCTCGATGTGCCCGTCGAGGATCAACTTCACCGGCCCGTATTTCGCCTGGCGGCCGGAAGCGACGATGTGGAAGGTGCCGTCGCGGAAGCGCTGCCCCGCCCCTGATAGCCTGAGCTTGGGCGAGAAGAGCTGCAAATTGCTCAAATGCACGATGTTGTCGTTGCCCCGCTCGAGATTCGTGGTGAGCGACGGCAACCCGCCGGTGAGGTTGCGGAAGAAGCTGTTGTCGAGCCGGCGAACCCAGGCCTTGGCCGTGCCGACAACGTGCGAGCCCTTGTTGTTCGGCCCCGGTACGACCTTGAGGTCGGTGATCACGTCGACGATCCCTAGGCCAGGGATCAGGTAACGCTGCATCCTGCCCGAAAGCGTCACCTCGAAACGGCCGGTCACGAGGTCGATCAGGAGCGATATCTTGCCGTTCCACTTGGCGCTGGTCAGCTTCAAATCCTCGCCGCGCACCAGCCTGGGCGTGATCGTCAGCCAGCCCTCGATCCTGGGATAGGCGAGCATTGCTCCGGCAACGTCGCCGATGCCGGTGATCGCCTTAGCCTGGAGCCGGATCGGAACCCGCATCGGCCACGGTGTGAGCTTCCCGCGGCCCTCGGCGCGCAACTGGTCGAACCCGGTATCGTCGAACTGAACGTGGGGCGAGCTCAGCCGGTAGGAATAATCGGCGGTCGCGAAGGGCCCGTCGAGCGTCCACACCATGCGGACGTTCTTGCCGGTCATGTTGGGGAACAATGCCGGCGGCTTGAGCAGGTCGATGCCGAGGCCCATCCCGCGATAGCTGCTGTCCGCGAGGTTGATCGCGCCTCTGGCGACCGCGCGAAGCTCCGACGAGGTGGCGATCAACTGGCCGTCGAGGATCCGGTCCTTGAGCGTCGCGTCGCCGCTGACGTCGACCATGGGCACCGTCAGCCGTTGGAATTTGCCGCTGAGGAACTGGTCGGCGTCCCACTTTCCAGTGAGCCGGTAGCGCCCGCTATCGACGCCGAGCGCAAGGCGCGCGGCCGGCTTGCCCGACAGGTCGAGCGCCGCTCTGCCGCGCCACCGCGTCCAGCTGCCGTTGCCGCCGATCGACAGGCCGATTGCGCGGCGCGTGCCGGCCAGCGCGGGAACGACGCCGTTGGCGGGCGAAATCACGCGCGCTTCGATGTCGAACCTGTCGCGGTCGGGCTCGGCGTCGAGCTTGAGCGCAATGCGATCGCCGCCATTGTCGAGGCTCGCGGCGATCTCGATCAGTGCGCGGCCGGAGCGGATGTCGGCCTTGCCCCTCAACGTCCCGCTGCGCGCCTGCCCGCTGACGCCAGGACCGATCTCGAGCCGCTTGATCGCAAGCTCACCAATATGGATGTCGAAGCCGGGCAGGATCTTCCCGCGCCTGGCGCTCGGCTTCAGCTTGGGCAGCCGAACCAGAGTAACACGATCTGCGGTCACGCTGTCGATGTGCAGCTTGTTCGACAGCCACGCGCCCGGCGACCAGTCGAGGTCGATCTCGGGCGACGTCAGGAAGGTTCCGCGCGTGTCGGAAACGGTGACGTTCTTGAGTTGCGATTTGCCGAACACCGAGCCGTCGATCCGGCCGATCCGGACTTTGAGCCCCGACGCCGTCTCGAAGGCGGCGATGCGGTCGACGATGAAGCGGTGCCCGGGCGCCGTGTCGAGCAGCACCAGGCCGCCGGCGAGAAGCAACAGCAGCGCGATGAACAAAGCGAGCAGCTCGTCGAGCAGCCGGCGTGGCCAGTCCCGTCGCAGGCGGCGTGGCGCGGGGGCGGATTCGTCCGGGACCGAGATCTCGGACATGCTAGAATGCCTGCCCGAGCGAGACCGTCACCGCCACGAGCCCGTCGCCTGGCTGGCGGTTGAGCGGCACGCCAAGGTCGATCCGGATCGGTCCGAAAGCCGAATAATAACGCGCGCCCAGTCCGACCGCGAAGCGCCAGTTCTTGAAATCGGGAAGCGAGCCGGTGCTGAGCGAGCCACCATCGAAAAACGGTACCACTCCGAAATTGCCGCCGAACTGCTTCAGGCGAATGCGCGCTTCGAGCGCGAATTCGGCAAGCCCGCGTCCGCCGATGGGGTCGCCGTCCATGTCCTGCGGCCCCAGCCGCTGGTAACCGTAGCCGCGCACCGATCCGCCGCCGCCCGAATAGAATCGCCGCGACGGCGCGATGTCGAACAGGCTTGCGCCGACGATCGTCCCCAGCCGCACGCGCCCGGCCGCGACCACGCGGTCCGACATCGGCCGATAGACCGACGCGTCGAGCTGCGTCCGGGCATAAAAGAATTGCTGGCCGGTGTGGGTGGAGGCTTCGGGGCTGATCCGCCCGCTCAGGCGAAAGCCCGTTGTCGGATCGAGCAGGCTATCGCTGCCGTCATAGCCGAGGCTCGCCGGAAGCGCGGCGATGAAAAAGGTGCGCGTGTCCTTGAGCCCGGCAGTGCTGAACACGCCGCGTTCGTCGGTCGCGAGCAGCTCCCCGCCCGCGGTCCAGGTCCATTTCTTCTGCCAGATGAAATTGCTCTGCCGCTCGATCCCGCCGGCAAGCTGGATGGTGCGCGCTTCGTAGGCGTCGAACTTGCGATGCGAGGCCGAGGCCGACAGGTTGAGAATCTGGTCGCGCCGGAGGAAATTGTTACGCCGGAACTGGACCGCGGCGAGCTGCTCGCTGGTTCCCGCCACTCCGCGCAAGGTCAAAGCACCCTCGGGATTGAACAGGTTGCGGTGCTGCCAGCTGGCCTCGACGCGCGCGCCTTCGCCGGTGCCGTAGCCAAGCTCGCCGGCAAGGGTGTGCACCGGCGCGGGTTCGAGCCGCACGGCGACATCGACCGTCCGGCCGCCATCCGTCGGAACGACCTGCACGTCGGCATTGGCGACCAGCCCGGTCGCAATGAGCCCGCGGCGGAGATCGTCGACCTTCGACCGCTTGAACGGCTGGCCCGGCTTGAACCTGGCGATCACCCACACATGGCGAGCGCTGAACGGCGGCTGGCCGCTGACCCGGATCGCTCCGAACCGCGCGACCGGTCCCGGGTCGACCGGCAGCACCAGGGTGGCAAGATGCGTGCGGTGGTCGACATCGACCTGCTGCTCGCCGATCGTCGCGCTGGCATAGCCTTCTTCGCCGAGCGCGACGCGGAGTGCGGCGCCGCCGGCTATCACGTCTTCGGCAATGACCGGATCGCCGGCCTTCACCGCAAACGTATCGCGCAGCATCGCCGCTTCGGGACCGGCGGCGTCGAGCCCCGGGAGCTCGACCGAGGCGAACCGATATTGCTGGCCAGGCACCGCCTCGAGCACCACGCGCAGCGTGTCACCGGCGGCTTGCGTGCTCGGTTCGACGTCGGCGTCATAATAGCCCCGGCTGCGAAGCAATTCCTCGAGCAGGTCGGCGTCGGCGCGCGAGCGTCTCGCGATCTGCGCCGCGTTCGCCAGGCGCTTGCGGTCGGCCTCGAGCGCCGACTGGGCGCGAAACGCCTTCGCTATCTCCTCGACGTCGCCGACAACGTTCAATCCCTCGATCGCGACCGTGTACTTGCGCTTGCCGGTCTCGTCAGCCGGGTGCGCCTGAACGGCCTGCGGCGCGGCCGGTCCCTCCGGCGGCCTGACCTCGTCCGGCGCGTTCATGTCCGGCCACGGCACGCCCAGGTCGGGCAGCGGGTCGAGCGGCGCGGACGGATCGAGCTCGGTGGGATCGCTTGGCGGAGGGGCGGCCTGGGCGAATGCAGGATGGGCGGCGAAAGCGAGAACCGCCGCCGCGCAAGACGCAAGCGCCGTCTTCCGCGTTGAACCCCGCCCACTCATCCACACGAGCCTTAAACAGCGGTTCTGAACGGCGCCAGTATGATCCACATCTTCACGGCCGCTTCGGGCCGCAGTCTATCGCATTGAAAATCGGCGCGTTTAGTGGATCGAGCCGCGGACCTCGCCGCACGACAGCATCGCAATCACCCGCTCGATGTGCCGCCAGTGGCAAAAACGCACCACATTGCCGACGTCGCGGCTCTGCTCGGCGCGCGCCGCGGCCTCGAAGCCGGCATCGTCGCCGAAGCGCTCGATCAGCTCCGACGCATCGGCAAGAGCCGTCCGGCCATGGATGAATGGAGAACTCATGAGCCAGACATAACCCGGCTCGTGTTTCCCGACTGCCGACGAGTGTCGTCAACGCGGCGTTGACCATAAAGTGATCAGTGATGCGCGTTTGCACCGCGCCCTCATTAGCATAGAAGACCTTTGCGAAGGGGGCGCTGGGGTGACGGACTTGTTCCTGTCCTACAAAGCGGAAGACCGGCCCCGCGTCGCGCGGCTCGCTGAGGCGCTGGAATCCGACGGACTATCGGTCTGGTGGGACGCGCATATCGGCGGCGGCGACGACTGGCGCGACACGATCCTCAGGCATCTCGAAGCCGCCCGCGCCGTGATCGTGGTATGGAGCAAGCGCTCGATTGGGCCGCACGGCCAGTTCGTCCGCGACGAAGCAACGCGCGCGCTCAAGCGCGGGACTTATCTTCCCGTCCGCATCGACAAGGTCGATCCGCCGCTCGGCTTCGGCGAGATGCAGGCGCTCGACCTGGCCAACTGGGATGGGGACCGGACCGACAAGCGCTATCAGGCGTTGCTCGGGACGCTTCGCAAGCGGTTTGGAATCAAGGCCGCTCGATCGGAACGCTCGCAGGAACGGCAAACCGGAATGAGCCGCCGCACGGCCATTGCCACCGGCACAGTCGCCGCTGTCGCGGCGGCCGGCGCGGGGACGTGGTTGTTCTTGAGACCGGGCGAGGCGCATGCCAACAGTATCGCCGTCCTGCCGTTCGCCAACCTCAGCGGCGATCCTGCTCAGGCCTATTTCTCCGATGGGATCGCAGAAGAGCTGCGCAGCGCGCTGTCGCGCATCGCGGGGCTTCAGGTTGTTGCGAGAACCTCGTCGGAGATCATGCGTAACGAGGATGCCAAAACGGCCTCGCAGAAGCTTGGCGTCCCGAACATCCTGACCGGGAGCGTACGCCGCTCCGCGTCGATGATCCGCGTCTCCGCGCAGCTCGTGGACGGCGATCGGGGGACCGAACGCTGGTCTGAGATTTACGATCGCGCGCCAGGCGACGCGCTGCAGATCCAAACCGACATCGCGAACCGCGTCGCGGACGCGCTCAGCATCCGGCTTGGCGGAGCGGATCGCAAGCGTCTGGCGCAAGGCGGCACAAACAATCCCGACGCGCACGACCTGTTGCTGCAGGCCCAGGCCTACGTTGAGCAAAACGAGGGGCAGGAGGCTCTGCAGCGGGCGATCGGGATGGTCGATGCCGCGCTCGCGCTCGACCCGAAATATGGCGATGCCGTAGCGATCAAAGCACAAATGCTGACGAATAAAGCGGGTACGTATTCACGAAACGCCGCCGAATATCGCCAAAACTACGGGCAGGCCGAGCAGACCGCGCGACAGGCTATCGAACTCGCGCCGCAATCCCGGCTCGGCTATTGGGCATTGGCGGAAATACTCGACCAGCAACTCCATCGGCGGAGCGCTTTGGCACAGTTCGAAAAGATGCTGACGGTTCCGGGCAACGACGCGAAGACACTGCCGACCTATGCCATTTTCCTGTCCGAAATTGGCCGGAGCGGAGAAGCGGTGCAAATTGCCGATCGAGGCATTGCGATCGATCCACTCAACCCGCGGTCGTACGGAATGAAAGCAAGCGTCCTCGGCAATGGCCGGCGCTTCGCGGAAGCCGCCCAGGTCGTCCAAAGACACATCGAGCTGGCTCCCTCGGCGACCTGGCCCCGCGGCTACCATGCCTATTGTCAGATGATGCTCGGAAACAATGCGCAGGCCCGACGCGAGTTCGACGCGCTTGGCGATCGCCGAATGTCCGCCGCGCCAGCCTATCTGGGGGCGCTTGCGGCGCGTCAGGGCGATACGGTTTTGGCGGAGCAAGTCATCGCAGAGCTGCGCGACCGTGCGGGCGAGGGCGCCCTTTATCAGTTCGCCGAGATTTTCACGCAGCAGGGCAAGAAAGACGAAGCCATCGGCGCGCTCGAGAAAGCCTGGATCGTGCGCGATCCGGGACTGACCTGGATGAAGGTCGATCCGTTGCTCGATCCGCTTCGCAGCGATCCGCGATTCCAGGCTCTCTTCAATCGTCTCGATTTCCCGACTTAGCGCTGGCACGGGCGCAAGGCTCGTGTCAGTGCCCCGCCATGACCAACCGTAGACCGCTGGCTGGCGGCTGCTTCCTCACCATTTGCATCCTTGGCGGATTCTTCGTCGGGCTGGCGATCCGCAACCCGATGAAAGGCGTCCTCATTGGAACCGGCATCGGAATTGTGTTGGCCGTCGCGCTTTGGCTGGTCGACCGCCGCCGCTGATCGTCAAACGATCTTGCGGCCGGCCCAGATCACCCGCCCGATCGGGTTGATCTGGTCGATCCCGCAATCGGGCCAGTCCGGATAGGACGGATTGTCCGACTGCACCGTCAGCCGGCGGCTGACCGGATGAAGCGCAATCCGTTTGACAACCACCGCATCGTCGATCCTAAGCACATAGATACCGTCGCGCAGGCGATCGCCGGAATCGCCTAGGTCGACCAGAATGTCGTCCCCCGCGCTCAGCGTCGGGGCCATGGAATCGCCCTCGACCCGAACCACCGACAAATTGCCGGACGGGGTCGAGGTCAAAGCTTTCAGCCACCTCTGGTCGAACGCGAAATAAGGCTGGCCGAGCTCCTCGGCGACAAACGAGCCGGGGCCGGCCGAGGCGGCCACCGGGTGGCGCTTGACGCTGACCAGCCCGTCGGTCGGGGGCGAATCCTCGGGCGGACCGCCAAGCAAGGTTTCGGAAATGGCGAAATAGCGGGCGAGCTTGCGGCGCTCTTCCTCCTTCAACCTTTTGGGCACACCGCGGCGCACAAACTGCTGAATATAGGCCGGATTACGCCCCAGCATCCGCGACAGGCCGGCGAAGTCCTCACGTCGCTCGACGCACAAGCGTTCAAGGACAAGTCGCGGGTCCGATAACATGTTTTGCCTTTAGTGGTAGGTAAATGCCTAGACAAGTAGGAAATGCGTTGGGAAACACCGTGCCGCCGAGTTGTCAAACGACTATAAGGAATGGCCCGTGCATTTGCTGAGAGAAGTGGAAAGGTTTCTCCGCCAGAGTGATTTGGCTCCCACCCGTTTTGGACGAGAAGCAGTCGGCGATCCGCGCTTTGTCTTCGACTTGAGGAACGGTCGCGATCCCCGGCCACGAACCGTCGAACGTGTCCGGGCATATCTGGAAATGGCGCAATGACGAGGATTCCGATGTCGGCCGCAGCGGCGGGCTTGCTCCGCGCGCTGCTCGCCCGCGTGGGGGATTCACGCGATAGGATTTTGCTTACGGAATTCCGTTCGGTCGAATGGCAGTCGCTGACTTTCGTCGGTGAGCGCCACCTGATCGCCCTGCGGCTCGTCGGTCCCGATTGCGATGACATCGTGAACCGGCTGATCCTGGGACTGGAGGACGCCGAGTTCGCGATCCCGGGCCATATCGTCGCCGACATCGGCCTGGTCGAACCTCCGCGTCAGGAGGACGAAAGCGCCATCGCCCTCAACCTCGAGGCGCTGACGATCGCCCAATGAGCTAGCGCAAAGAATGACGCAGCTTGGTCAGCGCCTCCAGAAGCGCTTGGGAAGCGTCAGGTGGTGTCGGCACCGCGATGGCGCCGCCGAACTGCCGATCGAACCCTTGCGAGTCCGGGGGCATGGCCGCTGGATCGAACAGCCGCACGACCCGCGAATCCGGGTCGAGATCGGCAAGCGCGTCGTCGAGCACCAGTTCGTCGGAGGAATTCGCGGCGAGCCGGTCGGAATCGCGAAGGACCAACTCATCGAGCACCGAGACGGGCGCCGGCTGAACATCGAAGCGGGCGATCGCAAAGGTCAAATCGGCCGGCCGGATCGCGCGAAGCCCCATGAACACACCGAGAAACGCGAACGCGGCCCCTGCAAGCGCCGGGGAAGGCGCTCCCACTGCGCGCATGACCGCAAAGGCCGCGGCCGCGGCGAACAGCATCGCTGCCGCCCCGTCGATTATCGCTTCGATCCGCTCGGTCGTGCGCAAGTCCATGACCGCCGAGCATAACGGCCAAACCTTGCCAGTCGGTTAGGCGGGTTGCTCGTGCGGTTGGCGGATCTCCGTGACCTCGGGCGCCTCCTCGACCAGGTCGATCAGCGCCTGGGTGAACTCCTCGACGTCCTGCGGATTTCGGCTGGTGACGATATTGCCGTCGGTCACCGCGGCCTCGTCGACGACATTGGCGCCGGCATTGCGCAGGTCGGTGCGGATCGAGGGCCAGCTGGTCGCGGTGCGGCCGCGCAGCAAATCGGCTTCGACCAGCAGCCACGGTCCGTGGCAGATCGCGCCGATCGGCTTTCCTTGGCGGTCGAAGTCCTTGATCAGCTCGATCACCCGGACGTTGATTCGCAACGTGTCGGGATTGCGCACCCCGCCGGGAAGGATCAAGCGCGTCGAAATCGTCGGCATTGGCCTCATCGACCGTGAGGTCCGGACGGATGGTTTTGCCGGGGTCGTCGTGGATCGTGGCCTGGATCGGATCGCGCTTGAGCGATGCAAGCTCGGACCTCGGCGCCGCGCTTCTGCAGGATTTCGCGCGGACCGAACAGCTCCCACTCCTCGAAACCGTCGGTTGCGACGATGAGGATTCGCGAATTCGGGGATCAGCGGCATTGGGACTTCTCCTTGCTCAAACAGGAACTCGCCCGCCCGCCGCTCGTCTATGCGCGTCGATGGAACGAGTGAAGCGGAACACGCCGTGTTGAGGCACAGCAGCGACAGCGAACCGGGATACACGCGCAAGCGCATGGGCCGCTACTGGGCCTATTTCGACGGCGGACAAGCGCGTCACCGACCGCGCGACCATCGACCGACTGAACGCGATCGCGCTCCCACCGGCCTATCACGACGCCTGGTTCTGCAAGGACCCCAACGGCCATTTGCAGGCGACGGGGATCGATGACCGCGGACGCAAGCAATATCGCTATCACCCCGATTTTCGCGCCAGGGCCGAGGCGAGCAAGTTCGCCGGCCTCGCCGATTTCGGCAAGGCGCTGCCGAAGATCCGGCGCAAGGTCGACAAGGACCTCCGCGACGCGCACGCTGAGCAAGCAAAAGGTGCTCGCCGCCGTCGTCCGGCTTGCTCGACGACGATTATCCTGCGCATCGGCAACCGCGAATATGCCAAGGAAAACAAGAGCTTCGGCGCGACGACGCTGCTCAGCCGCCAGGTCCATGACGATGGCCGCAAGGTGAGGATGCGCTTCAAGGGCAAGAGCGGCGTCGAGCAAGAAGTGACGATCACCGACCGCACGCTGCGGCGCGTCGTGCGCCAGCTCCAGGAGCTGCCCGGCCAGGCGCTGTTCCAATATGTGAACGGCGACGGCAACCCGCACCACGATCACCTCGAGCGACGTCAACGACTATATCCGCGAAGCAAGCGGCGGCGACTTCACCGCCAAGCATTTCCGCACCTGGGGCGCGACCGTCCTGGCTTTCGAACAGATGCTCGATAAAGCCGAGAACGCGCGGATCAGCGTCAACACCATGATCGAGCCGGTCGCCGAAGCGCTCGGCAATACGGTGGCGATGAGCCGCAAGGCCTATGTCCATCCGGCCCTGATCGCGGCGGTCAAGGAACGCCCGCGCGACCCGCTGGGCGGCATGGAGCGGCCGCGCGCGCGCAAATGGCTGTCGTCGTGCGAGGTCGGCGTTGATCCCGTTCCTGCAAGAAGCGGCGAAACGAAGAGGCGAAACCAGCCGCCGCTTGATCGCGACCGTCCTCGCCGCCAAGACACCGGCGATGGAAATGGATCGCTCTCGCCATCTGGTTCGAAGCCAACCGCGACGGGCTTGCTGATCGGACTCCTCGTCGGCGTCGCGCTGGTCGCACTCATGCTGCTCCTGCGCAGCCTCGGCCGAAGCGCAATTGCGCCGCGATCCCGAACAGCCTGAGCTGGCGGACGGTGATCGGCCGCGTCTTCGCCAAGACCAGCGTCGCGTTCATGATTATCGCCGCGGCCGACGTCGTCGCCAACTTACGCCGACCTGCCGCACCGGGCGACGCATCTGATCGACATCGCCTTCACCATCGCCTTCGCGCTCCAGGGCGCGATCTGGGGCCGCGAGCTGATCCTCGGCCTGATCGGCCGCCGCGTCGCCGAGGAGAATGGCGCGGGCATCGCTCGGCAACGCGATGGCGATCATCCGCGTGCTGATCAGCGTCGCCTTGTTCGCGATCGCCGGCATCCTGATCCTCGACAATCTCGGCGTGAACGTCACCGCGCTGGTCGCCGGCCTGGGCATCGGCGGAATCGCCATCGGCCTCGCCGCCCAGGGCATTTTCTCCGACCTGTTCGCCGCGCTCGCCATCCTGTTCGACAAGCCGTTCAAGAAGGGCGACACGATCCGCTACGACAACAGCACCGGCACGGTCGAGCGGATCGGCCTCAAGACGACGCGGCTGCGCTCGCTGACCGGCGAGCAGCTGATCATGGCCAACACCAAATTGCTCGAGCGCGAGATCCACAATCTCGCCGCAGGCCAAGGCGCGGCGGGTCACCATCTATCTCGCTGTCGGCGGCGAGAACTCGAGCGCCGGCGCGGTCGATGCGGTCGCCGAGGCCGCGGCGCAGGCTGTCGGCAGCCAGAAGGGCTGCAAGCTGGTCCGCTGCGTGCTCTCGGGCGCAGGCGCGGGAGCGCTCGCCTACGAGCTCGTCTATGACGATTCGCGCGCTCGACAACGACAGGCTGGCGCGCAACCGTTCGGCGATCCTCCGCTCGCTGATCGAGGCGCTGGCGCCGCACAAGCTCGAGCTGGTCCGGGCATCGGATCAGCCGACCGCGCCGCTTGCCCTTCTGATGCCGCTCGCCAGCCTCGACGAAATCCGCGGCAAGATCGGCCAGGAAGTCGGCGTTTCCGCCTGGCTGACGGTCGACCAGGCGCGGATCGACGCCTTCGCCGACGCGACCGAGGACCATCAGTTCATCCATGTCGATCCCGCAGCGGCGGCGCAGACGCCGTTCGGCGGCACGATCGCCCACGGCTTCCTGTCGCTGTCGCTGCTGTCGCGCATGGCGGCCGACGCGATGCTGATCCCCGAGGGCGTGAAAATGGCGCTCAATTACGGCTTCGACCGCGTCCGCTTCCTCGCGCCGGTCAAGTCGGGCAAGCGGGTGCGCGGCCGCTTCACGCTTGACTCGGTCGAGGAGAAAGCGCCGGGGCAATATGCTGATGCGCCACATTGTCACGGTCGAGATCGAGGGCGAGGACAAGCCCGCGCTGACCGCCGATCTGGCTCGGCCTGATATTCGTTTGAGGAGATTAGAATGGCTCGCGACGCCGTGATCGTTTCGACCGCCCGGACCCCGATCGGGCGCGCCTACAAGGGCGCGTTCAATGCGACGCCGGGGCCGACGCTGGGCAGCTTCTCGCTCAAGGCCGCGATCGAGCGCGCCAGGATCGACGCAGGCGAGATCGACGATGTCGTCTGGGGCGCGGTGCTTACGCAGGGCACGCAGTTCGGCAACATCGGCCGCCAGGTCGCGCTGCGCGCCGGCTGCCCGGTCAGCGTGTCGGGCATGACCATCGACCGCCAATGCTCGTCGGGCCTGATGGCGATCGCCACCGCCGCCAAGCAGATCATCATCGACAAGATGGACGTGGTCGCGGCCGGCGGACAGGACAGCATCTCGCTGGTCCAGACGCCGGAAATGCGCATCGCGCCCGATCCGTCGCTGATCGCGATGCACAAGCATGTCTACATGCCGATGCTGCAGACCGCCGAGACCGTCGCCCGGCGCTACGGCATCAGCCGCGAGCGGCAGGACGAATATGCGCTGAAGAGCCAGCAGCGCACCGCCGCCGCGCAGGCCGCGGGCCGGTTCGATGAGGAGATCGTCCCCGTCACCACGACGATGATGGTCAAGGACAAGGACACCGGCGAGGTCTCGCAGAAGGAAGTCACGATCTGCCAAGGACGAGGGCAATCGCGCCGACACGACGCTCGAGGGCCTTTCGGGCCTCAACCCGGTGCTCGGCCCCGACACGTCGATCACCGCCGGCAACGCCAGCCAGCTGTCCGACGGCAGCTCGGCCTCGATCCTGATGGAGGCGAAGGAAGCCGAACGCCGCGGGATCGCGCCGATGGGCCGCTACGTCGGCATGGCGGTCGCCGGCACCGAACCCGACGAGATGGGCATCGGCCCGATCGATGCGGTCAACAAGCTGCTCAAGCGCTTCGACCTGAAGGTCGACGACATCGGCCTGTGGGAGCTGAACGAGGCGTTCGCGGTGCAGGTGCTCTACAGCGCCGAGCAGCTCGGCATCCCCGAGGACCGGATGAACGTCGATGGCGGCTCGATCTCGATCGGCCACCCCTACGGCATGAGCGGGGCGCGGATGACCGGCCATGCGCTGATCGAGGGCAAGCGCCGCGGCGTGAAATATGTCGTCGTCACCATGTGCGTCGGCGGCGGCATGGGCGCGGCGGGGCTGTTCGAGGTACTCTGACGCGCAGATTGCTGGGAGCAATCGAGCATCAGTGTACGCGAGGGTGCATCGCAGCCGAAGCGCGGGTGAACCCAAACGGCGGCGAGCGGGTTAAGCGGCCAACAGGGAGAAGGTTAAATATGCCCGTGTCCGACCAGCCGATCGTCGAACGTATTGCCCGCGTGCTTGCCGGCGAGGCGCTGAGCAGCAACGCCAACGGCAGCGACCCCTCGGCGGCGCTCAAGGTCGATGTTCTGTGGCCCGACCATATCGGTGAAGCGCTCGCGGTGCTTCACACGATGCGCGAGCCCGACCGGAGCATGGCGGCGGCGGGCGATCCGGAGATCTGGACCAGGATGGTCGAAGCGGCGATCACGGAAGCGGAGTGAACCGGACTTCGAGCCGGCCGGTGAGGGCGGGATCCCACCCAACCTGGACGCTCGTCGCCTGCGTCCTCGCGTCGAGCCTGTCGTTCGTCGAGGGCTCGGTGCTCAGCGTCGCGCTGCCCGCGATCCGCGCCAGCTACGGGGCCGACGCCCAGCAGGTCCAGTGGGTCGTCAACGCCTATCTGCTGCCGCTGTCGGCGCTGCTCCTGCTCGGCGGAGCGCTCGGCGATCATTTCGGACGACGACGACTGCTCGTCATCGGCACCAGCATTTTCGCGGTCACCTCGCTGGTTTGCGCGCTGGCGCCGAGCCTTCCAATCCTGCTCGCCGCACGTGCCGCGCAAGGCGTCGGCGCCGCTTTGCTTCTGCCCAACAGCCTCGCACTCCTGAATGCGGCGTTCCAGGGCGAGAAACGCGGCCGCGCGGTCGGCATCTGGGCAGCCTCGGGCGCGGCGATGGCGGCGGTCGCGCCGCTGATCGGCGGCTGGCTGGTCGGCACCGTCGGCTGGCCGGCGATCTTCTACATCAACCTTCCGCTCGCTTTGGGCGCGATCCTGCTTGCGCTTCGGTTCGTCGCCGAGAGCCGCGAGCCCGGCGCCGGCCGCACCGATTACGCGGGCGCTCTGCTCGCGACCGGCGGGCTAGGCGGGCTCACTTACGCGCTCACTCTGTGGTCTGCTACGCGGCACTTCACCAACGGGACGCTCATCGCGCTCGCCGGCGGCGCGATCATGCTCGCCGCCTTCCTGTGGGTCGAATATCGCCGCGGCCACCGCGCGATGATGCCGCTCACTCTGTTCGAGAGTCAGTGCTTCTCGGGGCTGAACCTGCTCACGTTCCTGCTCTACGGGGCGTTCGCGGCGGCCATGCTGCTTATCCCGTACGTGCTGATCACCAGCGGCGGCTATTCACCGGTCCAGGCGGGCCTGGCGATGCTCCCGCTGCCGGTGCTGATGACGACCATATCGCCGACGATGGGCGGACTGGCCGCGCGGCTGGGCCCGCGGATACCGCTGACCATCGGGCCGCTGGTGGTCGCGGCAGGCATGCTGCTGTCGTACCTGATGGAGCCGCACACCGGCTATTGGACCGGTCCGTTCCCGACCATCCTGGTGATGGCGATCGGAATGACGATCGCGGTCGCTCCGCTGACTTCATCGGTCCTGGGTTCGGTCGAGGAGCAGCACGTCGCTTTGGCGTCAGGCCTCAACAGCGCGGTTGCGCGCACCGGCGGCCTGATCGCGACCGCCTTGCTCGGTGCGGTCCTGGCGAGCGAGGGCCAGGCGTTGTTCGATGGATTCCACGCGGCAATGTTCGTGTCCGCCGGCGTATCGGCGCTGGCGAGCCTGGTCGCGCTGACGATGCTCGGCGGCGTGAAGATGCGGAATCCGGCCGGCTAACGGCTGTTCCCAAAATTTGCTATTTGGGCGGTCTCGTTCGAACTCTTCGATGGAGGGGGTCATGGGCCGAATTGCGCGTCCAATAGCGCTCATTCTCGCCGCCGGGACGCTGGTGAGCGCCGGTCCCGCACATAATCACCCCGCCGGAGCGCCAAGCTCGCTTCACAGCGCGTCAATGGGCCAGCGCGGCATGCATTCGATGCGTGCGATGATCATGGCCTCGGCGGCGGCGGTGCAGCAGAACGAGGTGGCCGCAGTTCCGCTCTACGACGGGCTCGGCAAGGTCCATTTCCCAATCACCACGTCGAACCCGCAGGCGCAGCGCTATTTCGACCAGGGCCTCGGCTTTGCTTATGGTTTCAACCACGCGGCCGCGATCGCGGCCTTCCGCGAAGCGCAAAGGCTCGATCCGGCCTGCGGCCTCTGCTTCTGGGGCGAAGCGTTCGCCTACGGCCCCAACATCAACGCGCCGATGAATCCCGCCGCCAATGCCCGGGCCGTCGGTCTCGCGCGCTACGCCGACTGGCTGGCGCACAAGGCGACGCCCGAGGAACGCGCGCTGACTGCAGCGATGCTCAAGCGCTATTCGCCCGATGCAAGCGCGAACCGCGCCGCGCTCGACGCCGCGTACGCCGACGCAATGCTCGCCGCGGCCCGCGCAAATCCCTCAAACGACACGATCGCCCTCATCGCTGCTGAATCGGCGATGGACACGCGGCCGTGGGACTATTGGACGGCCGACAAGAAGCCGAATCCACGCATCGCGGAGGTGGTGCAGCTAGTGGAAGGCGTGTTCGCCAGCAACCCCGAGCACCCCCAGGCCTCTCATCTCTACATCCACCTGATGGAAAATGGCCCCGATCCGAAGCTCGCCGAAGCGGCTGCCGATAGGTTGGCCACGCCGCTATCGCCCACTGCCGGCCATCTCGTCCACATGCCGGCGCATATCTATTACCGGCTTGGGCGCTGGAAGGATTCGATCCGCGTCAACATCGACGCCGCTCGCGCCGACGAGGCCTATCTCAAGGCCACCGGCGACAAAGGCCTCTACCGCTACGGCTATTATCCGCACAACGTGCACTTCATCGTCACCTCGGCGCAGATGTCAGGCGACATGCCGACCGCGATCCGCGAGGCCCGGCGGCTGAACAGAATCCTCGACCCGAACACGAGTGCGAAGATCGCATGGATCCAGGCGATCAATGCCGCGCCTTTTTTCACCGCCGCCCAGTTCGCCTCTCCGGCGCAGATCCTGGCGATGCCGCCGGCCGACGTCCGCCTGCCGTATATCGTCGGCATCCGCCATTATGCCCGGGCGACTGCGTACGCGTTGCAGCGCAATCGCGCTGGGTTCGAGCGCGAGATCGGCCAGCTCGCGCGCCTTCGCGACCGCGGGGACTTCAAGGCGATGATCGACCAGAGTGTTCCGGCGCCGCAGCTTCTTGGGCTCGCGGAAACGGTCGCGCGCGGACGCTTTGCAATGGCGAGAGGGAATTACCGCGAGGCGGTTCGCCTCTACCGCGAAGCTGCGGTGCAGGAAGGCAAGATCCCCTATATGGAGCCGCCCTTCTGGTATTATCCGGTCAACCAGTCTCTTGGCGCCGCGCTCTACAAGGCCGGCAACTATGCCGAAGCGCGCGAGGCGTTCACCAAAGCGCTGGTGCAATCGCCCAACAACGGCTGGGTGCTCTACGGGCTTGCCGCGACGAATCGCGCGACCGGGCTAAAGGCTGAAGCAACCGCAACGGACGCCGCGCTGAAGCGCGTCTGGGCCGGCGACCCGCGCTGGTTGCGGATGGAGCGGCTCTAAACGGAAAAACGCTCAGGCGTTCGCTTCGATGAACTTCTCGACGACTGGCGCAATCCGCTCGCGCCACTTGCGGCCGTTGAAGATGCCGTAATGGCCGACGTCCTCGGCGAGGAAATATTGCTTCTTCGCCTTGGGCAGCCCGGCCGCGATATCGAGCGCCGCCTTGGTCTGGCCGACACCCGAAATATCGTCCCGCTCGCCCTCGATCGCGAGGAGGGCGGTGTCGTGGATCGCTTTGGGATCGATGCGCCGGCCGCGGTGGGTCAGCTGCCCCTTGGGCAGGAGGTGCCGCTGGAACACGACGTCGACCGTCTGCAGATAGAATTCGGCGGTCATGTCGCAGACCGAAAGATATTCGTCGTAGAATTTGCGGGTCGCCTCCGCGCCTTCCTCGTCGCCGACGACCAGATGCTTGAACATCTCCCAATGGCTGATGAGGTGCGAGCCAAGGTTCATGGTCATGAACCCCGCAAGCTGGAGGAAGCCCGGATAAACTTTCCGCCCCGCGCCGGCATAGATCATCGGCACGGTCGCGATGACATTGTTCTGGAACCAGGTGTGCGGCCGTCTGGTCGCGAGCGTATTGACCGCGGTCGGCGCTTTGCGGGTGTCGATCGGCCCGCCCATCATGGTCAGCGTTTTGGGCCGCCACTTGTTCTTGTCCTCGGCCATCAGCGCGGTGGCGGCGAAGGCCGGCACGGCGGGCTGGCACACGGCGAGCATATGCGCTCGCTTGCCCGTGCGCTCTCCGATGAGCTCGAGGAACCCGATCAGATAATCGATGTAATCGTCGAGATCGAAGCTGCCCGCCATTTGCCGAACGAGCTTCGCGTCGCGCCAGTCGGTGATGTAGACGTCATAGTCCGGGAGCAGGCGCTCGACCGTCCCGCGAAGCAGGGTTGCGTAGTGGCCCGACATCGGCGCGACGACCAGGACCGCGGGCCCGGCCTCGATACCTTCGCGCGCAAAATGCTTGAGCTGGCCGAACGGCAGCCGCTGCACGACCTCTTCGTGAACTGCGACGCGCTTTCCATCGACGGTCGTCGAGCGCAGTCCGAACTTTGGCCTCCCATGCGGTGCGGCAGCCCTCGAAAATACCTCGAGGCTCGCGGCGACGATCGGTCCGGCGGAGGTGTAGCCCCACGGGTTCGAGGGGTTGTTGAGCCATCCGGCGCCCATTCCGGCAAGCTTGCTCGCACCTGCGAGAAACGAGCGCTGCACTTCATAGGCGTCGTAAAGCATCGAACCTCATTCTCGGTGGGGGGAAAGCTCATGTGGCCCTCAATGTAACCGGTTGCAAGCCAATGTTGCAGCGCGAAAGACCCAAACGGGTAACGCGCGGCAATTGAGGCCGAACGGCCACACTGCTAGGCCTCCGGACAATGGCCATTACCCCCAACCGGCCCAAGGGCAGGTCGATCAAGAACCTTCGCATGGTGTGGAGCTTTGCGATCCGTTACCCCGGCCACATCGTGATCGCGACCATTGCGCTCGCGATTGCCGCTGGAGCCACGGTTGCGATCCCGTGGGGCTTCAAGCTGGTCATCGACAAGGGCTTCGGCTCCGGCGCCGGCAATGCGCAAAGCATCGCCCCCTGGTTTCGGCTCCTGCTGGGAGTGGTCGCGGTGATGGCACTCGCCACTGCCACCCGCTTCTATTTCGTGTCGTGGCTGGGCGAACGGACCGTCGCCGACATCCGCCTCGCCGTTCACCGCAACCTGCTGCGCCTGTCGCCCGGATTCTTCGAGGAGAACCGGCCGGCCGAGATCACGTCGCGGATCACCGTCGACACCACGATCATCGAACAGGTGGTGGGCACCACGGTGTCGGTCGCGCTTCGCAACATCGTCCTTGGCGTGGGCTGTATCGCCACCATGTTCGTGCTCGCGCCAAAGCTCGCAGGCTCGATGCTGCTCGGCATTCCGGTCGTGCTTGGTCCGATCGTCATTCTCGGGCGCCGGGTGCGCTCGATTTCGACGAGTAACCAGACCCGGATCGCCGAGGTCGGCACGGTCACCAGCGAAGTGCTGGGTGCGATGAAGATCGTTCAGGCGTTCGGCCAGCAAGGCCGCGAGACCCAGCGTTTCGCCGACGCGGTCGAGCGTGTGTTCGCGACCGCCAAGCGCCGCATCGGCGTGCGCGCGATCCTCACCGCCTGCATGATCTTCCTCCTGATCGGCGCGATCGTGCTGGTGATCTGGCAGGGCGCGGTCGACGTTGCCGCGGGACGGATGAGTGGCGGGACAATCGCCGCCTTCGTGCTGTGCGGCGGGCTGCTGGGCGGGGCGTTCGGAGCCTTGTCCGAGGTTTTCGGCGACCTGCTGCGCGCCGCGGGCGCATCCGAACGCCTGGCCGAATTGCTCGAGGCCGAGCCCGATATCAAGGCGCGTGCCCGGCCCGTTGCGCTGCCCGAGCCGCCGATCGGCGAGCTCGCGTTCGAGCATGTGACCTTCCACTACCCGACGCGGCTCGAAGTCTCGGCGCTCAACGATTTCAGCCTGCGGGTGAAGCAGCGCGAGCGGCTCGCGGTGGTCGGTCCGTCCGGCGCCGGCAAGACCACGATCTTCCAGCTCGCCGAGCGCTTCTACGATCCGCAAAAGGGCAAAGTCCTGCTCGACGGGGTCGACCTGCGCGACGCGGATCCCGCCGACGTCCGCCAACGCATCGCAATGGTGCCGCAGGACACGGTGATGTTCGCCGCCTCGGCGCGCGACAATCTGCGCTATGGAAACTGGAACGCGACCGAGGAACAATTGTGGCAGGCAGCGCGCGACGCCAATGCCGAGGATTTCCTGCACGCGCTACCGCAGGGCCTCGATACGTTCATGGGCGAAGGCGGAGCGCGGCTGTCCGGCGGTCAGCGCCAGCGCATCGCCATTGCCCGCGCCCTGCTGCGCGACGCGCCCTTGCTGCTGCTCGACGAAGCTACTTCCGCATTGGACGCAGAAAGCGAGCGCCTTGTGCAGGACGCGCTCGACCGGCTGATGGCCGACCGCACGACAATCGTCATTGCGCACCGCCTCGCTACGGTGCGCGCCGCCGATCGCATCGTGGTGATGGACGATGGCCGAATTGTCGAGGAAGGCACGCACGCGACGCTCACGCGCCGCGAGGGCCTTTACGCGCGCCTGGCGCGTCTCCAGTTCGAGGACCGCGCCGCCTAGCTTGCGCCGGTCGGCGGCGTCCCGGTCGTTGACTTCCGGCCGCGCGTCGAACGGCGCGCGCCAATCTTGCGCGCGGTGGTTTTGCGCGGTTTCCTCGCAGCCGACGCACGCGCAGGCTTCTTGGCAGCGGACGCGCGGCTCGCCGCCGAAGCGCCGGCGGCCTTGCGCGCGGCCGGCTTGCGGGCGGTCGTTTTGCGGGTTGCAGTCTTGCGCTTTACGGGCTTGCGCGCCGCGGTCTTTCGAGTGCTCGTTTTCCGGGCGCCGCCAGACCGTGAACCGGTTGATGCGCCACCGCCCGACATGCCTGTCATCAGCCGCTCGGCGGCATCGGCGACCGCTTCGGCGATCAGTGCGCCCAGCTTCGTCGCACTCGCCGCGACGCTGCTCGCGGCTTGCGACGCGGTGTCCGCGGCATCGAGGCCGGCGTCGCGGATCGCGCGGCGCGCCTTGGGGCTGGCGCTGATTGCGGCAGCAGCCGCGGCCAGTCCGGCGGCGAGCATTTCCTTGCTCATCGCGGCCTTGGCGATCTTGTCGACAGTGCTCTTTCTGGACGATTTCGTGGACGAACTGGACGAACGGGTTCTCGCGGATTTTGCCATCGCTTAATCTCCCTTTGTCACTGCAAAAGACACTTCAGCGTTGTTACGGTTCCCTTATCTCGCCAAGCGCCCGGGTGATTCAAATGTAAAGGGCACCGCCGCAATGCAGCGATGCCCTTCGACATGGTCAGCGGCCGAAGGTGACGGCCGTTCGATCAGCTTTAGGCGTTACGAACACCCTCCTCCGACCTGCCTGCTGAACCATGAGACATCGGATCACCTCCTTTCGCTGCGTTGAAGCTGAGACGAAGATGAGTCTTTATTCGCGCGAGCGCAAGACTTGTAATGATGTGAACATTCGGCAATTCTCTTCAGCTTCGCGCGACGTCAGACGCGGCAATCCTCGACAACTCTCGTGACTTCGCCCGACGACGGCAGCACCAGCGGCGCCGCGCCCGGTACTCCGACGGCGATGCGCGCGCGGCTCAACGCGAGCGCATCGAGCAACGGGTCGTAGGCATTGAGCAGCGCGGTCACTTGGCCGGTCGACGGATTGAAAGTCGCCGAAACGTTGCGCGTCATTTCGCTGGTCCACAGCGACAATTGAGTCACCGGGCCGGCGGACGGTTTGGAGATCCACACCTGCCGTGCCGGGCGTGCGCATTTCAGCGCGAGCTGGGGGCGGGAGTCGGAGCCGATGAAATCCGCTTCGGTTTCGCCCGGCCTCGCAGAATAGGTCCAGCTGCCGGACAGCGGCGTCATATTTGCCGGATCGGTCGCGGACGAACCCGACTGCGCGGTAAGCGGCGATGCGGAAACGAGCGCGGCGAGCGCCGCAAGCACAACGAAACGCATGTTTATCAGCGGCTCAGCTTGTCGACTTTGGCCTGGAGCGCGGCGAGCTCCGCGCGCAGCTGATCCATGTCGCTGCTGCTCGGCTTGTCGGCGGCAGTGCGTTTGCCGGTGAAGGCCTGGGCTGCATCCTCGAACATCGCCATGTTGCGCTTGGCAAGATCGGCAAACATGTTGGCGCCCAGCGCGTCCTTGACCGCACTCTGGTTGCGCTGGAACGCGTCCATCGCCGCTTCGAGATATTGCGGCACGAAATTCTGCATCGAATTGCCATACAGGCCGATCAGCTGCTTTAGAAAATTGATCGGCAGCATGGTGCTCCCGCGCGCTTCCTCGTCGACGATGATTTGCGTCAGCACCTGGCGCGTGATGTCGTCGCCCGACTTCGCATCGACCACTTCGAACTCTCGCCCCTCGCGGACCATTTGCGCCAGGCGGTCAAGCGTGATGTAGGTCGAGCTTTCGGTGTCATATAATCGCCGGTTGGCGTACTTCTTGATCGTCACCTTTTCGCCGGACTTAGCCATGGACCGCTCCCGAAACTCAGGCCGCGATCTACTACCGGAGCATAGTGCGGTGCAACATGAGCGTGCGCCGAGGCCCCTGCCTCTCTTCCTCGAGCTATTGCGCAAGGTGTCGGAAAACGACCGCGAACTGGCGCGGGATGCGCTTCTCGGCCTTCGCGCTTATGAGGCCGCGCCGCGCGACGAGCCGCCGGCGCCCAAGCCGGAAATCGCCCGTGCGCGGGGAACGTCCCTGCGCGATCACGGCGGCGACGGCCCGCCGGTGCTGCTGATCCCGTCGCTGATCAATCCGCCCAACATCCTTGATCTCGACGCGCAGGTGTCGCTGGCGGACGCAATCGCCCGGATGGGGCGGAAAGCCCTGCTGCTCGACTGGGGGCCGGCGGCCGGGCGATCGGGGCTCGACGTCGCGGGCCATGTCGAGCATTTGCTGCTGCCCTTGCTGCGCAGCATAAGCGAGCCGGCCGCGCTTGTCGGCTATTGCCTCGGCGGCACGATGGCGATCGCGGCGGCCAATCTCGGCGCCGAGCGAGCGCGTCGTCACTTTGGCGAGCCCGTGGAACTTCGCGCTCTATCCGGACCATTCGCGCGGCGCGCTCCAGGACATGTGGCGTCATTCCCAGGCGGCGAGCCGCGAATTCGGGGCGCTGCCGATGGAGGTGCTGCAGGCCGCGTTCTGGTCGCTCGATCCCGAGCGAACGGTGCGCAAATTCGCCGAATTCGGGCGACTCGAGCCGGGCAGCCCGCAGGCACGGCGCTTCATCGTACTCGAGGACTGGGCGAACGAAGGCGAGGCCCTGCCCTATCCGGCCGCAAGAGAGCTGATCGAGGACCTGTTCGGCCGCGACGTCGCCGGAAGCGGCGCGTGGGTAGTTGGCGGCAAGACCGTGACCGATGCGCCGAGCGTGCCGCTGCTCAACGTGCTTGCCGGTCATGACCGGATCGCGCCGGCCGCCACCGCGGCGAATGGCAAGTCGGTCGGCATTCACTCGGGCCATGTCGGGATGATCGTCGGATCGGCCCGCACGAAATTGCATGAGACGCTCGAAGCTTTCCTCGGAGAAGCCCGATGACCGACGCCAGGACGCGCTGCGAGTGGGTGAACGGGGCGGACCCCTTGATGGTCGCATATCACGATCGCGAATGGGGCCTGCCGGTCCACGAGGACCGCAAGCATTTCGAATTCCTGGTGCTCGAAGCCGCGCAGGCCGGCCTCAGCTGGTCGACCGTGCTGCGCAAGCGCGAGGGCTATCGCCGCGCTTTCGCCGATTTCGATCCTGAGAAAGTAGCGCGCTTCACCGATGCGCGCATTGAAAAGCTGGTGCTCGACCCGGCGATCATCCGCAACCGGATGAAGATCGCGGCCGCGGTGAAGAATGCGCGCCACTTCCTCGCCGTCCAGGACGAGTTCGGAAGCTTCGACGCTTACGCCTGGCGCTTCGTCGACGGGCGCCCGCAGGTGAATCGGCGAAAGGGAACGGGCGACGTTCCGGCGACGTCGCCGCAGTCCGACGCCTTCAGCAAGGACCTCAAGGCCCGCGGATTCAGCTTCGTCGGCTCGACCGTCATCTATGCCCACATGCAGGCGGTCGGAATGGTCAACGATCATCTGGTCGGCTGCTTCCGCTATCGCGAGGTTCAGCGCTCCGACTAGCCTTGCCGCTGATTGCCGCCGTCGCTAAGTCGGCGCCCACGCACCCGTAGCTCAGCTGGATAGAGCGCTGCCCTCCGAAGGCAGAGGTCACAGGTTCGAATCCTGTCGGGTGCGCCACCGTAACGGAACCTGCCTCCCCCGCCTCCCGTTGAGGCGCCTGGATGGACCAGCTGACGACCAAGCCCAACGGGACCCTGATCAGGCCGCCGCCCGAGGCCGAAGCCTTCTATTCGGAGGTGCTGCAGCTGATGGCCGAGTCCGGGATCCCGTTCCTGGTGTCGGGCACCTATGCGCTCGCCAGCTACACCGGCATCGACCGGCCGACCAAGGACGTCGACGTGTTCGCCAAGGCCGGCGACGCGCTGAAAATGCTCCACTATTTCAAGGAGCACGGGTTCGACGTCGAGATTGTCGATGAACGCTGGCTCTATCGCGTCACCCGCGGCGAGCTGTTCGTCGACATCATCACCAACATGCCGACGGTCACCACCCACGTCACCGACGAGTGGTTCGTCGACGCGCCGGAGGCGAGCTGTTCGGCGCCAAGGTCAAGCTCGTCCCGCCGACCCAGTTCATCTGGTCGAAGATCTTCGTCCAGGACCATCACCGCTACGACGGCGCCGACGTCGCGCACATGATCCTGAAGAAGTCACGACGCAGATCGACTGGCGGCAGCTGCTGTCGCACATGGAGCTCTATTGGGAAGTGCTGCTGATCGCGCTGCTCAATTTCCGCTTCATCTATCCGAGCGAGCGCCACCTGGTTCCGCGATGGCTCATGGACGAGCTGCTCGAGCGGCTGCACGACCAGGCCGACATGAAGGGTCCGGGCAAGAAGGTCTGCCGCGGCCGCATTTCTCAGCCCGCGCGACTATGCGATCGACGTCGATCAATGGGGCTTCTCGGACGCCGTCGGCAATCTCGAAGAACAATATGGCGAGTAGCAACGGCAAGCTGCGCGTCGCGGCGATCGGCGACCTTCACGTGCATGGAGGACAGCGTCGCGCCCTACCGCGAGCTGTTCACCGAGATTTCGGGCGCCGCGGACGTGCTCGTGCTGTGCGGCGACCTCACCAATTTCGGCAAGACGAGCGAGGCGGAGATCCTCGCCGAGGACATCAGGTCCTGCACGATCCCGGTGCTCGGCGTGCTCGGCAACCACGATTACGAATGCGGCCAGCCGGAGAAGGTCTGCCGAGATCCTGCACGAAGCGGGGATGACCGTGCTCGACGAGCAGGCGATCGAGATCGAGGGCGTCGGCTTTGCCGGGGTCAAAGGGTTCATGGGCGGCTACGGCCGCGGCGAGCTGGCGCCGTTCGGCGAGCCGATCGTCAAGGCGTTCGTCGACGAGGCGATGAACGAGGCGCGCAAGCTCGAGAACGCGCTTCGCTCGCTGCGCACCGAGCGCAGCGTCGCCGTGCTTCATTATTCGCCGATCGATGGACACGATCGAAGGCGAGCCGATCGAGATCTTCCAATATCTGGGCTCCGCGCGGCTGGCCGACGCGATCGACCGCTTCGATCATGTGAAGGCGGTCGTCCACGGCCACGCCCACCACGGCACCTACGAAGGGCAGACGCTGCGCGGGACGCCGGTCTACAACGTCGCCCAGTTCGTGTGCAGCCGCTGTTCGGCCGGCCCTACGCGTTGCTGGAAATCTAGGCCGCGGGCCAGCTCTCCAGCACTTCGACGAAGCGCGTCAGCCAGGCGTTGGTCTGGTGGCCGTCGACGACCCGGTGGTCGATGGTCAGCGTGACATAGGCCATCGGCAGGATGACGATCGCGTCGTCGCCGTCGACCTCGCGCACCACGACGCGTTTCTCAAGCTTGCCGACGCCGAGGATCGCGGCCTGGCCCTGGTGGAGGATGATCGGCGAAGCGAGCAGCGAGCCCGAAACGCCGTGGTTGGAGATGGTGAAGCTGCCGCCCGAAACGTCCGCGCCGGTCAGCTTGCCGTCGCGCGCGCGGCGGGTGAGGTCGTCGAGCTTGGCGCCGATTTGTTCGAGGTCGAGCGAACCGGCGTCCTTCACCACCGGCACGACCAGGCCCTTCTCGCCGAGCGCCGTGCCGACGCCGATGTCGATGGTCGGCGAAATCGCGATCCGGTCCTCTTCCCAGCGGCCGTTGATCGCCGGCGCGGCCGCCATCGCTTCGGCGGCCGCCTTGACGATGTAGGCCGTGTAGCTGAGCTTGACGCCGCGTTTCGCCAGCGCGGCCTTGTGCGCCGCGACCGCGGAGAAATCCGCTTCGAACAGGGCCGTGACGTGCGGAGCTTCGGTGACCGCGCGGACCATGTTCTCGGCGATCTTCAGGCGCATCCGGTCGTGGGGGATGTCGAGGGATCCGCGGCTGGGCGGTCGCGGGCTCGCCGACGCGAACGACGGTTGCTGATGCAACCGCGCGGTCGACATCCTCGCGAGTCACTCGGCCGTTGCGGCCCGTGCCGTGGATTCGCGATGCGTCAATGCCATGCTGCAGGCACGCGCGGCGGACCGAGGGCGAAAGGCGGGTTTCTAGGTTCCCCTGCGAAGGCAGGGGCCCAGTCACGCGAAGCGCTCCAGCACCGCCTTCGACAACTCGCGCTTCGCGCTCGGTCTGGGCCCCGGCCTTCGCCGGGGAACCCTCGGTCTCAATTCTTCCGAGTAATGCCCCCGGCACCGCCTCGGCGTCGGTGTCGAGCACGATCTCGGCGAGCACGCCGGCCGCCGGCGCCGGCACTTCCTGCGTCACCTTGTCGGTCTCCAGCTCGACCAGCGGATCGTTCTCGGCGACCTGATCGCCAATCGCCTTGAGCCACGCACGGACGACGGCCTTGGTGCCCTCCTGCTCCTCGGGGACGATAACGTCGATCAACGTCAGAACCCCACCAGCCGGTCGATCTCGGCGCGGATCCGCTCGACCGATGGAACCGCCCATTCGAGCAGGCTCGGATGATGCGGGCTCGGGATGTCGGGCATGGTCACGCGCGCGACCGGCGCATCGAGGTCGAGGAAGGCTTCGTCGGCGACCACCGCGGCGATCTCCGCCCCGAAGCCGCCGGTGCGCAGATCCTCATGGACGATCAGGCAGCGCCGAGTCCGCCGCACGCATTCGAGCACCATCTCGCGGTCCCACGGCATCAAAGTGCGCAGATCGATGACGTCGGCGCTGACCCCTTCCGCCGCGGCCTCGCAGCGCGGAACCATCGCACCCCAGGTGACGATGGTGATCGCATCGCCTTCGCGAGTCTTTTTCGCCCGGCCGAACTCCAGCACATAATCGTCGCCCGGCCACGGGCGCCTGGCCCAGGCGTCGTCGAGCATCGCGCGGTGCTCGAAGAAGATCACCGGGTCGTTGCCGCGCAAGCTTCCGCGCAACAGCCCGACCGCATCTTCGGCATTAGACGGCACGGCGACCTTCCAGCCGGGATTGTGCACGAATTCGACCTCATTGGTCATGCTGTGCCACGGGTCGCCGACCTTGAAGAAGCCGCCCGGCACACGCAGCACCATCGGCGCGGCGAAGCGGTTGTTGGTCCGCCAGCGCATCGTCCCCGCATCGTGGATCTGCTCGGTCGCCGGCTCGGCATATTTGCGGAACTGAATTTCCGGGACGGGCATCAGGCCCGCGAGCGCCATGCCAACCGCGCGGCCGACGATGCCCTCCTCATTGAGCGAGGTGTCGAACACGCGCTCGTACCCAAACTTCTCCTGAAGTCCGAGCGTGACGGCATGAACCCCGCCCTTGGGCCCAACATCCTCGCCGAACGCGAGCACACGCGGGTTGGCCTCCAGCTCCTGGTCGAGCACCCGGCGGATTGCAGTCACCATGTTGATCCGCTGGCCAGCCCCGGCGGGCTCATTAGTCGAAGGCGGGGGCTCGTAACCGCTGTTCCACAAGCCGCCGACCTGCTGCAGCTCGCCGTCGTAGAAGACATGGCTAGTGACCCGATCGGGTGAGGAAATGCCCCGCGCTTCGGCCTCGGCCCGCGCCGCTTCGACCTGCCACGCGGCCTCGCGCTCGAGGTCGGCCCAGGCGCCCTCGCCAATCTGCAGCTTCGCGACATGCGCCTTGAGCCTTGGCAAAGGATCGCGCGCCCACTCCGCTGCAATCTCGGCCTCGGACTTGTAGGTCTGGGTGTCCTGCGCGCTGTGACCTTCGAGCCGCGGGACCGTCAGCCGCAGCAGTGCCGGGGCCCGCTTCGTCCGCACGTGGGTGACAGTGTCGTGGACGAGCCTGGACGCCTCGGCCGGGTCGGTGCCGTCACCGTTGAAGATCGTCAGCCCCTCGAAGCTCGCCAGATTCGCCGCGATATCCTTGCCAGGTGTCTGATATTCCGACGGAACCGAGATGCCGTAGCCGTTGTCCTCGATATAGATGAGCAACGGCAATTGTTGCGTCGTTGCAATAGTTAGCGCCGACCAAAATCCACCCGTCGCGCAACTGGCATCGCCGCCAAGGACCAGCGAAATCGCATCCGCCGGCCCTTCGCCCAGGATCTTGTGCTTATATGCGATCGCCTGCGCCCAGCCGGCGGCGGGCGTATATTGCGCGCCCACTCCGCCGCACATCGGCAGCGCGTGCGCGCCGCCAGGGTTGGGGAAATTGAACACCGCGCCAATATCGCGGCCGTCGGAATAGCCGCCAGCGAGTCCCATGCCCGAACCCAACGCATCGGCGGGCGCAACGCCCAGCGCGAGCAGCAGCGGCCGCGAGCGATAGTAACCGAACGCCCCGTCGCCGTCCTTGAGCTGAAGCCCGAGCAGCACCTGGGCCATATCGTGGCCGCGCGCGGAAAACTGGTAGAGGACCTTTTTGGCGGGAACGAGCTCTTCTTCCTCGATCCGGTCCATCTCGCGGCTGGTCAGCACCAGCCTTGCGACCTCGCGCCAGTCGACTTCCGCCGAGACTCTGCCCGGATCGCGGTCAGCCATGGCCCTTAGGCGTCCAGCGCCTCGACCACGGCGGCGGTAAATCGGTCGATCTGGTCGTCGCCCATGCCGACTACGTTGAAGCGCCCGCTGTCGGCCATGTAGATCGCGTGATCGGAGCGCAGTTTCAGCACCTGGTCCTTCGACAGCGGGAGCATCGAGAACATCCCGAATTGGCGGCCGATGATAGCCGAGCCTCGGGTCGGCGGCGGCGATCCGGGTACGCACCGAGTTGATCCGATCGCGCATCGCGTCGAGCTCCACCAGCCAGCGCGTCCGCAGCTCGGGATCCTCGAGGATGATGTGCACCGCCGCTGCACCGTGATCGGGCGGCATCGACCACATCGCCCGCGCATATTGGTACACGTGGCCCATCGCCCGTGCGCTCGCTTCGGCCGAGCCGGTCTTCACGAACAGGCAGCCGACGCGGTCGCGGTAGACGCTGAAGTTCTTGTCGCAGCTCTGCGCGACGATGACTTCGTCGCACGATGACAGGATGCCGCGCAGCCCGGCCGCATCCTCATCGAGGCCGCGGCCGAAGCCCTGATAGGCGATGTCGACCAGCGGAATCAGCCCGCGCTCGCGGCACACGTCGGCGACTTCCGCCCACTGGACCGCGTCGAGGTCCGCGCCGGTCGGATTGTGGCAGCAGCCGTGAAGCAAAGCGACGTCGCCGGGGGCGGCCTTGTTGAGCTCCTCGAGCATGTCCTCGAAGCGGATCGCGGCCTGGCCGCGCTCGTAATAGGCATATTCGACCATCTCGAGCCCAACCGCGCGGATGATCGGCGGATGATTGGGCCAGGTTGGCGTGCCGACCAGCACCCGCGCGGCGGAGTTAGCGGCCGCGATCAGCTCGAAGCCAAGGCGGAGCGCGCCGCAGCCGCCGGGAGTCTGGAGTCCGACGATCCGCTCGTCGCCGGCATGCTCGCCGAGCAGGATCGGGCGGAGCAATTCGGCAAAGCGCTTGTCGCCGGCACTGCCGAGATAGGCCTTGGTGACCTGCGTATCGACGAGCCGCTGCTCGGCTTCCTTCATCACCTTGAGGATCGGGGTATTGCCCGCGCCGTCGCGGAACACGCCGACCCCGACGTCGATCTTGTCCGGCCGCGGATCGGCGTTGGCCAAAGCGATCAGCGCGAGCAGCGAATCGCTCGCTGACGGGCGGAAGGTCGGCAAGCCCCCTTGCCTTTGCATCGGTCGGCGTCAGCATTTGATCGCGATTAGCGAAGTCACGCATCGTAATCCACCGCGACGCCGTCGCCGAGCGGGACCGACTGGCAGGTCAGCACATAGCCGGCCGCGACCTCCTCGTCGGTGAGGCCGTAGCGCGCGGCCATTTCGACCTTGCCCTTGGTCACCTTCGCGCGGCAGGTCGCGCACACGCCGGCCTTGCACGCGAACGGCGCCGGCAGCCCCGATGCGCGCGCGCTGTCGAGGATGTTGCCGGCGGTGAAGGGCACGCGCCGCGTGCGCCCGTCGAGCGTGACCGAAACGGTCACGCCTTCGGCCTTGGTCTGGAGCTCGGCGATTTCGCGCGACACTTCGCCGGCCGGCCGGTCGGCGGTGAAGCGCTCGATATGGATTCGCTCCTTGCGGGATGTTGCGGTCGAGCAAGGCGCCCTCGGCAGCGTCCATCATCGGGCCCGGGCCGCAGATGAACCAGCCGTCGACCTCCGCAGCGTCGGGGACCAGATGCGCCGATCGCCTCCTCGCAGCGCGCGCGGTCGAGCATGCCGTTGAACAGCTCGATGTCCTGCTCCTCGGCGTCGAGGAAATGGTAGATTTCGAACCGGCCGAGATGCTTGTCCTTGAGCGCGGCGAGCGCCTCGAGGAAGATCACCGAGCAGCTGTCGCGGTTGCCGTACAGCAGAGTGAAGCGGCTCTCCGGCTCATATTTCAGCGTCGGTCCTGATCAGCGACATCACCGGCGTGATTCCCGATCCGCCCGCGATCGCCGACGAGATGGCGCGCTGTTCGACGCGTCGAATTCGGTCGTGAAGCTGCCGTGCGGCGGCATCACGTCGATCATGTCACCGGCCTTGAGATTGTCGCCGACCCAGTTGGAAAACACGCCGCCGCCGATCCGCTTGACGGTCACCATCCAGTCCTGCTCGTCGGGCGCGGTGCACAGCGAATAATTGCGCCGCACTTCCTCGCCGTCGATCGTCGTGCGAAGCGTCAAATGCTGGCCCGGCCTTGAAGGCGAAGCGGTCGCGCAGCTCGGGCGGGATCTCGAAGCGGATCGAATTTGCCTCAGCCGTTTCCGGCACGACCTCGGCGACGCGCAAGGCGTGGAAATGCTCGGCCATTCGGCGCCTACCAGGTCGCGTCGGGATAGGTGCGCGGCAGGAACTGCATCGCCGCGAGCATATGGCCGAGATGCTCGCTGTGATGGCCGCGCCGGCCGCCGAGGATCGGGCGCTGGTCCGCGGGCGCTTCCAGTTGCGCTTCGGCCAGCACCGCCGCGATCGCCGAGCGATATTCCTCCTCGAAGTCGCGCGGATCGGGCGCGATGCCCGCGATCGATCGCCGCCTGCAGCGTCTCGTCGACCTCGAACAGCTCGGGAATGAAGCGCCAGCACCAGTCGAGCCCCTCGGCCATCCGCCGCGCGCTTTCCTCGGTCCCGTCGCCGAGCCGGATCGTCCACTCGCTCGCCAGCTCGCGATGGTAGGCGACCTCCTTGACCGCCTTGGCGGCGAATTCGCGCGAGGAACTGGTCGCTCGACTCGGTCAGCCGCTGCGAGCAGCATGTGCTGCCAGGTCGAAAAGAGCAGCTGCCGCGCGATCGTCTGCGCGAAATCGCCGTTGGGCTGCTCGACCAGCAGGCAATTCCTGAAATCGAGCACGTCGCGGTGGAAGGCGAGCCGGTCGGCATCGCCCGCGGCGCCGAGCAGAAGAGTCGCCTGGCCGATCAGATCGAGCGCGAGATTGGCGAGGCTGACGATCGACTTCGAGCACCGGCGCATGCGCCGCACCATTCGCCGAGCCGCTGGCCGAGGATCGAGCGCATCGTCGCCGAGGCGCAGGAGATAATCCTCGCGCGGGTCAGCAGCGACGGTCACCATCGCATCCTCCCCGGCATTTGCCGGGAGGGACCAGCGTAGCTGGTGGAGGGGTTCTGCACCGAAGCAAAAGGCCCCTCCACCTCCTTCGGCGGTCCCCCTCCCCTCGAAATCGAGGGGAGGACGATGCTCATATGTGCTTCACCTCGTCGGGGATGTCGTAGAAGGTCGGGTGGCGGTAGATTTTGCTCTCCGCCGGCTCGAACAGCTCGCCCGCCTGGTCAGGGTCGGATGCGACGATCTCGGCCGACGGCACCACCCACAGGCTCACGCCTTCCATGCGCCGCGTGTAGGTGTCGCGGGCGTGGCGCGAGCGCGAGCTCCGCGTCAGGAGCATGAACGCTGCCAACGTGGCGATGCGACAGCCCGCCCTTGGCAGCGGACGAAGACTTCCCACAGCGGCCAGTCACTGCTCACGCCGCCTTCCGCTCCCGGCGCTTGGCCTCGTGGGCCTGCCGCGGCTTCGCGCACCCAGGCGCCGTCGTCCCACGCGTCGCGCCGCGCCTTCATCCGTTCCTTCGCGACCGGGCCTTCGCCGCGCACGACCGCGTAGAATTCCTCCCAGTCGACCTCGCCGAAGTCGTAGCCGCCCTTCTTCTCGTTCCACTTGAGCTCCGGGTCGGGAACCTTGAGCCTCGAGGAAATCCGCCTGCGGCACGGTGATGTCGACGAACTTCTGCCGCAGCTCGTCATTGGTCTCGCGCTTGATCCGCCAGCGCATCGACTGCGCGGTGTTGGGCGAATCCTCGTCGGGCGGCCCGAACATCATCAGGCTCGGCCACCACCAGCGGTTGAGCGCGTCCTGCGCCATGCGCTTCTGCTCGGGCGTGCCGTTCGCCATCGCGATCATGATCTCGTAGCCCTGGCGCTGGTGGAAGCTCTCTTCCTTGCAGATGCGGACCATCGCCCGCGCGTAAGGCCCGTAGCTGGTCCGCTGCAGCGGCACCTGGTTCATGATCGCCGCGCCGTCGACCAGCCAGCCGATCGCGCCGATGTCGGCCCAGGTCAGCGTCGGATAATTGAAGATCGTGCTGTACTTGGCTTTGCCCGAGTGAAGCGCCTCGATCATCTGCTCGCGGCTCGTGCCGAGCGTCTCCGCCGCGCAATAGAGATAGAGGCCGTGGCCCGCCTCGTCCTGGACCTTGGCGAGCAGGATCGCCTTGCGCCGCAGCGACGGGGCGCGGCGTGATCCAATTGCCTTCGGGCAGCATGCCGACGATTTCGCTGATGCGCATGCTGGCTGATCTGCCGCGTCAGCGTCCGCCGATAGGCCTCGGGCATCCAGTCCTTGGGCTCGATGAATTCGTCCGCCGCGACCCGCGCCTCGAACGCCTCGAGCAGCTCCGGGTCCTCGAGATTCTCGATCTTCGCCGTCTTCTGAAGCTCGGTCGTGTACATGGCTCCGATGTAGCCCTTGCCCTCTCAACGTTCAAATCGCGACGCTAATTGAAGGTTCAAGCGTTTGCTGGCTGTTTGAGATCCATGCAGTTCGATCGGCGCGCCTTTCTCGCGGCCAGTGCGGCCACGGCAATCTCGTCGAAGGCGCTTCAGGGCGGCCCGGTTCTTCGTCCCGAGGACTTCGGAGCGCGCGGGGACGGGATCGCCAACGACACCCGGGCATTCGCCGCACTGAGTGCCGAAGTGAACCGACGCGGCGGCGGCACCATCTCGCTTGCATCGAAACGCACCTACATCGTCGGCGGCCAGAAGCCCGGCGGGCCGCGCTTCGGCTGGGAACCGGAGCCGATCCTCGATCTGCATGACCTCGCGGGCCCACTGACGATCGTCGGTAATGGCGCCCGGCTGCGCTGCGAGGCGGGCCTGCGCTTCGGCAACTTCGACCCGGTGAGCGGGGCGCCTGTCCGCCGCGCCATGCCGAACTTCAAGGGAAGCGATCTCGCCAGCCCTTATCGCGGCCTCATCCATGTCCAGAATTGCCGCGGCCCGGTCACGATCCGCGACGTCGAGCTCGACGGCAATCTCGAGCGGCTTCGCATCGGCGGGCCGTTCGGCGACACCGGCTGGCAAGTCCCGGCGACCGGCCTGCTGCTCGAAGGCAATCTCGGCGACGAAACCATCGAGAATGTGTTCACGCATCACCACGGCCAGGATGGCGCGATAATCATTGGCGTCTCGCACCGGTCCGGGCGCAGCCGGTTCAGCCATCTCGTCTCGCGCCATAACGGCCGCCAGGGCCTCAGCGTGACCGGCGGGCACGGCTACGACTTCGCCGATTGCGAGTTCAGCCACACCGGCCGCGGCGCCATCTACAGCGCGCCCGGCGCGGGCGTGGATATCGAGGCCGAAGCCCAGCCTATCCGCGACCTTAGCTTCACCCGCTGCAAGTTCATCGACAATGCCGGCGTCGGCATGCTCGCGGACAGCGGCGACAGCGAAGGCGCCGTGTTTACAGATTGTCTATTCGTCGGGACCACCACATGGTCGGCCTGGCCGTTGAAGCCGCGGTTCTCGTTTGCCGACTGCACCTTCGTCGGATCGGTCGTCCATCCGTTTCCCCATGCCGACCCGGCACGCGCCTGCCGCTTTACGCACTGCCGCTTCACCGACGATCCGAAATTATCGCCAACCGGCAAGGTCTTTATCGGCAACGGGCCGATCGTGGACCTCGCCGAGAGCGACAATGTGCTGTTCGACGGCTGTACCTTTAAAGTCGTCGCCTCGGCTGAGCTGCCGTGGAGCTGGCGTGCGACCTATCGCGACTGCGTGATGGCCCAAAGGTCGCCCAAGGGGGCGGCGACCAAGGGCCGGTACCAGGGGCATACTACGATCAGCGGCCCGGTCGATCTCTATGGATCTATGATCGAGGGCGTATTGATCCTCAACGGCAAGCAGATCCCGCGCGGACCGGTCGGTGTTCCGCCGTGGTAAGCGCTACGCGGGGATCACCGCTCCGCCGAGCGTTCGCGAATAGCCGGTGAACTCGGCGATCGGCCGGCCTCGCCCGTGCGCACGGTCACGCGCGTAACGCCGCTGCGCCCGCTGTCGCGCTTTCCTCGGCTTCGGCGATCAGCGTCTCGCCTTCCTGCGCGCTGCCGAGGAACACGATCGAAGCCTGCGCCGCGACAGCCTTCTCGTTCCTGCCGTTGCAGACATAAGCGAAGGCGGTGTCGGCGAGCGCGAAGACCATTCCGCCGTGGACGATCCGATGGCCGTTGAGCATGTCGGCGCGAACCGTCATCGACAGCCGCGCATAGCCTGCCCGCGCCTCCTCGATGACGATACCCCATGCAGGGCCGGTGCCCTCGGAAGCGAGCATCTGGTGGGCAACCTTGCCGGCGAGTTCGTTTGCGTCCACGCGCCCTCCTTGGCTAGGCGGATGCATGGCTTACGAGACCATCGACTTCAAGGCGGACGGCCCCGTCGCCCGGATCACGCTCAACCGGCCCGACCGCCTCAACAGCTTCACCGCGGCAGATGCACGAGGAACTGCGCGACGCGCTCGCCAATCTCGGCGACTCGCGCGTGGTCGTGCTGACCGGAGCGGGCCGCGGCTTCTGCGCCGGGCAGGATCTGAACGACCGCGCGGTGGCGCCCGGCGAAACCGTCGACCTCGGCGAGACCGTCGAGAAGAGCTGGAACCCGCTGATCCGCACGCTCACGTCTTTGCCGCAGCCGATCATCGCGCGGGTCAACGGAGTCGCCGCCGGCGCCGGCGCGAACATCGCGCTCGCCTGCGACATCGTGGTCGCGGCCAAGTCGGCTAAATTCATCCAGAGCTTCTCGGCGATCGGCCTCATCCCCGACAGCGGCGGCACCTGGGTTCTGCCGCGTCTCGTCGGCCAGGCGCGCGCGCTCGGCCTCGCGCTCACCGGCGAGCCGTTGCCTGCGGAAAAAGCCGCCGAATGGGGCCTGATCTGGAAAGCCGTCGATGACGACGCGCTCGACGCGAAGTCGACGCGATCGCCAACAAGCTCGCCGCGCTTCCGCCGCTCGGCCTTGCCGCGATCAAGGACATGATCCGCTCGTCCTGGCAGTACAGCCTCGACGAGGAGCTCGAGCGCCAGGCTGGCGCAATGCGGCGACTTGGCTTCACCGAGGATTACCGGGAAGGCGTCGCGGCCTTCCTCGAGAAGCGGCCGCCAAAGTTCACCGGACGCTGACCTGCAACTCTCCAGCGGTTTGACCGTTACGCCCGCCGAATAACCGATAAGGAGGCGCGTGTGCTTGGCACCATCCTGATTATCCTCGTGATCCTGCTCCTGATCGGCGCATTGCCGCGCTGGGGCTACAGCAGCGGCTGGGGCTACGGCCCGTCGGGACTCCTCGGCCTGATCCTGATCATCGTCGTCATCCTGCTGCTGCTCGGCCGGCTCTAGGCCCCGGCTTTCTGGGCGAAGCCCCACGCGGCCTCGGCCAGCATCGGGACGCGCTCGGCCATCTCGGCGGCCTCGGCGTGGGACGCGGTGCCGTCGAGCACGCGCTTCTTGATGCCCTGGACGATGCCGGTGAGGCGGAACAGATTGTAGGCGAAATACCAGTCGAGCCGGTTCGCCGACCGGCACGCCCGAACGCTCCGAATAGCGCTCGGCAATCTCGTCGAGGCCGGGAATGCCGAGCGCGGCGAGATCGAGCCCGCCAAGCCCCGCGCCGCCGTCGGCGGGCATCATCCACTGCATCGCGAGGTAGGAGAAATCGGCGAGCGGATCGCCGAGCGTCGCCAGCTCCCAGTCGAGCACCGCGGTCAGCGTGCCGTCGCCGTCGAACACGACATTGTCGATGCGATAGTCGCCGTGGACGATCGAGGTCCGCGACTGCTCGGGCAGGGTCTCGGGCAGGAACGAGATCAGCCGCTCCATCTGCGGGATATAGTCGGTCTCGCGAGTCGCGATACTGGCGCGTCCAGCGCATGACCTGGCGCTCGAAATAATTGCCCGGCTTGCCGAAATCGCCGAGCTCCGCGGTCGCGGGATCGATGTTGTGCAGGTCGGCGAGCGTGTCGACCAGCTGCTCGTACATCGGCCGGCGCGTCGGCGGGTCGAATTCGGGCAGGGCGCCGTTCGCGTAGGGCCGGCCCGTGCGCCAGCTCCATCACGTAGAAGATCGCGCCGATGACGTCCGGGTCGTCGCACAAGGCCAGCGGCCGCGGCACCGGGAAATCGAGCGGATGCAAGCGCCGCCAGCAGCCGATATTCGCGGTCGACCGCATGGGCCGAGGGCAGCAGTTGCCCGAACGGCTTGCGGCGAAGGACATATTCGCCCGACGCCGCGCTGATCCGGTAGGTCGGGTTGGACTGGCCGGACGGGAACTTGGTCAGCTCGAACGGCCCGATAAAGCCTTCGACATTGGCCTCGAGCCAGCGCCCAAGCGCAGCCTCGTCGATCGCCGGCTCGCTCACCGGTGCTTCTTATACTCCAGCCGGGCGATCGCGCGGCGGTGGACCTCGTCCGGGCCCGTCGGCGAGCCGCAGCGTGCGGATCGACGCATAGGCCCGCGCCAGCCCGGCATCCTCGGACACGCCGGCGCCGCCGAACGCCTGGATCGCGTCGTCGATGATCTTCAGCGCCATGAGCGGCGCGGCGACCTTGATCATCGCGATCTCGCCCTGCGCGGCCTTGTTGCCGGCGCGGTCCATCATGTCGGCGGCCTTGAGGCACAGCAGCCGCGTCATCTCGATGTCGATCCGGGCGTTGGCGACGCGCTCCTCCCACACGCCCTGCTCGGCGAGCGTCTTGCCGAACGCGGTCCGCGACATGCAGCCGCTTGACCATCGCCTCGAGCGCTTCCTCGGCCGCGCCGATCGTGCGCATGCAATGGTGGATGCGGCCCGGCCCGAGCCGCCCCTGCGCGATCTCGAAGCCCGCGGCCCTCGCCGAGCAGCATGTTCGACGGCGGCACGCGCACGTCGTCGAGCTCGATCTCCATGTGGCCGTGCGGCGCGTCGTCGTAGCCGAACACCGGCAGGTGGCGCTTGATCGTCACGCCCGGCGCGTCCAGCGGCACCAGGATCATCGACTGCTGCTGGTGGGTCTCGGCCGCCGGGATCGGTCTTGCCCATCAGGATCGCGACCTTGCAGCGCGGATCGCCCGCCCCGCTCGACCACCATTTGCGGCCGTTGACGACATATTCGTTGCCGCGCATGGCGATGCTGGCACTTGATGTTGGTCGCGTCGGACGAGGCGACGTCGGGCTCGGTCATCAGGAAGGCCGAGCGGATCTCGCCGTCCATCAGCGGCTTCAGCCACTCCTCCTTCTGCTCGCGCGTGCCGTAGCGGTGGAGCACCTCCATGTTGCCGGTGTCGGGCGCCGAGCAGTTGAACACCTCCGACGACCACAGGATGCGGCCCATCTCCTCGGCGCAGAAGGCATATTGGAGGTTGGTGAGCCCGGGCCCTTCGAACTCGAAGCTGTCGTCGACAGGCGTGCGCGCCGTGCGACGGCGGCATGAACAGGTTCCACAGGCCCTCGGCCCTGCGCCTTGGCCTTCAGCTCCTCGATCACCGGCAGCACCTTCCAGCGCTCGCCCTCGCGCTGCTGCGCGTCATAGTCGGCGGCACGCGGCCGGACCTGCTCGTCCATGAACGCGCGAACGCGGTCGCGCCACTCGGTCTCGGCGGGCTGAAGGCTGAAATCCATGCGGCGCCGACTATCAGCATAGTCGTCAGCCGTGGCTATGAGCGGCTGATGGGCAGGCTGGACAGGCAAGATCGCGATCGTCACCGGCGCCGCGTCGGGCATCGGCAAGGCGACGCGTCGAGCTGTTCCGGGCCGAAGGCGCGACGGTCGTCGGCGCCGACGTCGGCGACGGCGCCGACGTTCGCGCGGACGCGGGCAGCGAAGCGGACGTCGAGCGCCTGGTCGAACGACGTCGTCGCAGACGCACGGCGGGCTCGACATCTTCTTCGCCAATGCCGGCATTTCGGGCGGCTTCGCGTCGATCTCCGAGCAGAGCGCGGAGGATTGGGCCGAGATCCTGCGGGTCAACCTGATCGGGCCGTTCCTCGCGATCAAATATGCGGCGCCGCTGATCAAGCTGCGCGGCGGCGGCTCGATCATCTGCACCGCGAGCGTCGCCGGGCTCCGCTCGGGCGCCGGCGGCGCGGCCTATTCGGCGTCCAAAGCGGGCGTGATCAACCTCGTCCAGATCGGCCGCCCAGCAGCTGTCGGGCACCGGCGTCCGCGTCAACGCCATCTGCCCCGGCCTGATCGAGACCGGCATGACCAAGCCGATCTACGACATGGCGCGCGAGCAGCGGCGCAGGCGCACCGCATCGGCGAGCTCAACCCGCTGCGGCGCGGCGGCGAGCCCGACGAGATCGCCCAGGCGGCGCTTGTTCCTCGCGTCCGACGAAGTCGAGCTACGTCAACGGCCAGGCGCTGGTGGTCGACGGCGGCCTGTCGAGCAGCCACCCGACCGCCCGCCGCTTCGACATCAGGATGCTTTAGGCGGTCACCAGTCCCGGCGAATTTGTCCGAGGTCGATATTGCCGCCCGAGACCACGCACACGATTGGCCCCTCGCCCGCCTGACCGGTCAGCGCCGCAGCCAGCGCCAGCGCGCCCGCCCCTTCGGCGATCGTCCGCGATTTCTCGGCGATCAGGCGCATGGCATCGCGGGTCTGGTCGAGCGTCACGGTAATCGCGCCGTCGGTCACCGGCCGCATCCGCTGCCACATGCGCTCGGTGACGCTCTTGCCGCCCGCTCCGTCGACGAAGCTCGCCTGCCAGTCGGCGAATTTGCGCGGGCCGCCCTCGCGCAGTGACAGAGCGTAAGGCGCCGCGGTTTCCGGTTCAGCGCCAAGCACCTTCGCATCCGGTTTCCGCGCCTTGATCGCGCTGCCGACGCCGGTGATCAGCCCGCCGCCGCCGATCGCGGCGATGACGGTGTGCACCTCGGGGCAGTCCTCGAGGATTTCGAGCCCCATCGTTCCGTGGCCGGCGATGAAATCGTGATTGTCGAACGGGTGGATGAACGTGCTTTCGAGGCCGGGGAACTCATGCGTCTCCGCCGCGACCCAGGCGCGGTCGTAGGAGACCGGAACGATTGTCGCGCCGAGCGCGCGCATCCGATCGAGCTTGGTCTGGGGCGCGGTCTCGATCGCAACCACGGTGCACGGGATGCCGTACTGCCCGCGCCGCATAAGCAACGCCCTGTCCCGCATTGCCGGCGCTGATCGTCCACACGCCCCTGGCTCGCTCGTCATCCGACAGCTTTGCGACGGCATTCGTCGCGCCGCGGATCTTGTAGGCGTTGGTTGGCTGGAGATTCTCGAGCTTGAGGCGGATGTCCCGACCATCGCCGAGGTCGAGCTTGACCAGCGGAGTGCGGAGCACCGTACCGGCAATCCGCTCGCGCGCCGCCTCGATATCCTCGATCGCAATCGGCCGAACCGGATCGATCATCGCCCTCTCCTGCTTTGCGCGGACTTCCTCTAAGGGGCGGCGATGAAAACTCTCAAGCTCCTAAATTACGAACGCGACCGCTGGATCGCCGGCGACGGCGCCCTGACTGAACTCCCGAGCGCGATCGACGGGGCGCCGGTAGCGATGACCGGCTCGGGCGGCCTCGATTTCGGCGGCATGCTCCGCCACGCCCGCGACGTCGGCGGCCCAGCGCTGCGCAAACTCACCTTCCACGAGCGCGCACGGATGCTCAAAGCGCTCGGCCTCGCGGTGCTCGCCCGCAAGGAAGAGCTTTACGAGCTCAACTATTTGACCGGTGCGACGCGCAAGGACGGCTGGATCGACATCGAGGGCGGCGCCGGGACGATCCTCTCCTTCTCCTCGAAAGGCCGCCGCGAGCTGCCCGACGCGCATGTCCTGCTCGACGGGCAGCTCGAAGGGCTTTCGAAGCAAGGCACTTTCGTCGGACAGCACATCTACACGCCGCTGCAGGGCGCCGCGGTGCACATCAACGCCTTCAACTTCCCGGTGTGGGGAATGCTCGAGAAGCTGGGGCCGACCCTGCTTGCGGGCGTTCCGGCGATCGTGAAGCCGGCGTCCGCGACGGCCTACCTCTGCGAGGCAGCGTTCCGAATCATGGTCGAGGCGAACATCCTCCCGGAAGGCGCGATCCAGTTGATCGTCGGCGGGGTCGGCGACCTGTTCAATCATCTGACCGGGCAGGACATGGTCAGCTTCACCGGCTCGGCCTCGACCGCGCTCAAGCTCCGCACGCATCCTGTCGTGATGCGCGAGTCGGTCCGCTTCGTCGCGGAGCAGGACAGCCTCAACGCCTCGTTGCTTGGCCCCGACGCGGCGCCCGGAACGCCCGAATTCGACCTCTTCATCAAGGAAGTCGCGACCGAAATGACGGTCAAGGCGGGGCAGAAATGCACCGCGATCCGCCGCGCCATGGCGCCTGCCCAATATCTCGACGCCGTCGAGAGTGCGCTTACCGAGCGGCTGGCCAGGACCAAGGTCGGCGATCCGCGCGCCGAGGACACGCGCATGGGCGCGCTGGTCAGCGTCGGCCAGTGCGAGGACGTGCGCGCCCGCATCGCCGAGCTTGAAGCGGCCGGTGCGCGGATCGTCTCGGGCGATCCCAAGGCCGAGCCACCGATTGCTGGCGGCGCGTTCATGCCGCCGGTACTGCTGCGCGCCGACGATCCCTGGGCGGCTTCTGCGGTGCACGATGTCGAGCCGTTCGGCCCGGTTTCGACGATCATGCCCTACCGCGACATGGACGACGCGATCGCGCTCGCCAATCGCGGCATGGGCAGTCTCGTGCTGTCGCTGTTCACCCACTCGCCCGAGGCCGCGCGCGAGTTCGTCCAGGGCGCGGCGGCCTATCATGGCCGGATGCTCGTTCTCGACCGCACCAACGCGGCCGAATCGACCGGCCATGGCTCGCCGCTGCCGGTGCTGGTTCATGGCGGTCCCGGCCGCGCCGGCGGCAGCGAGGAGATGGGCGGCATCCGCGGGGTCAAGCATTACATGCAGCGCACCGCGCTCCAGTCGTCGCCGGCGATGATCGCAGCGATCACCGAGCAATACATTCCCGGCGCGCCAAAGCATTTCGTGGAAGGGCATCCGTTCCGCAAACGGATGAGCGAGCTTCGCATCGGTGATACGCTCAAGACCGGCAGCCGCACCGTCACCATCGCGGACATCGAGCATTTCGCTGAGTTCACCGGCGACAAATTCTATGCCCACATGGACGAGGAAGCGGCGAAGGCCTCACCGGTGTTCGAGGGTCGGGTCGCGCACGGCTATCTGATCCTGAGCTTCGCCGCGGGCCTGTTCGTCGATCCCGATCCAGGTCCGGTGCTGGCCAATACCGGCCTTGAGAATTTGCGCTTCCTGACCCCGCTCTATCCCGGCGATTCGATGCGGGTCGAGCTCACCGTCCGCTCGAAATCGCTGAAGAGCGAAGACACCGGAGTGGTCCGCTGGGCGGTCGAGATCTTCAACCAGAAGGACGAGCTGGTCGCGACCTACGACCTCCTGACCGAGAACCTGCCCTAGGCGCCGGAACGGCCCTCCTTCACCATTCGTTGGTGCGGCGATTTTTAGGAGGAGAGAAACGATGAAGGTCAGCGAATGTATGACCAGCCAGGTTGAGACCGTCAGAGCCGATCAGACCGCCCAGGACGCGGCGAAGTTCATGCTGCTGGCGGACGCGGGCTCGATCCCGGTCGTCGACGGCGACCAGCTGATTGGGATGATCACCGACCGCGACATCGCCGTGCGCGGGATCGCCAAGGGAAATGGCCCCGACACCTTGGTGCGCGAGCTGATGACCGACGATCTGATCGTCGCCCGGACCGATGACGACATCGAGGAAGTCGCACGCAAGATGAGCGCGGCGCAGGTTCGACGGCTGCCGGTAATCGACAATGAGGAAAGGCTGTGCGGCATCATCAGTCTCGGCGATCTAGCCCGCGAGACGGACAATGAAACCGCTGAGCAGGCGCTCGAAGGCGTCACCCAGCCCGGCGGCCAGCACCAGCAGTAATGACTGTTCTCCTGCGAAGGCAGGAGCCCAGACTTTTTTCTTTTTCGGACTGGACCCCTGCCTTCGCAGGCGAACGGTTAGCGGCGTCCGATCTCGCTGATCGCCTGGTCGACCAGCTTGCCGTCGGTCGTGGCGTCGTGGCGCTCCGCGATAATGCGCGCGGCAGCCTTCGTCGCCGCTTCGGCGGCGGCGGCACGGAGCTGATCGACCGCGGCGCGCTCTTCGGCCGCGATCTTGTCTTCGGCCATGCGCGTGCGGCGTGCGATCAATGCCTCGGCGTCGGCCTTGGCCTTGGCGACGATCTCTTCGGCCTCATGCTTCGCGCGCTCGATCAGCGCGGCGCGGTCCTTATCGGCCGACTTGGCCCTCTTGGCATATTCGGCCTTCAGCGCTTCGGCTTCCTTGCGCAACGATTCCGCCTCGGCGAGCTGGTCGCGGATTAGCTTTATCTTGTCGTCCAGCGCCTTGCCGATGGCGGCCGGCACCTTCTTCCAGATGAGGGCGCCAATCACGACCAGCATCGCGAGCGCGATGAACATCGGCGGGGTTATGCCGTAAAAGCTCGGCTCGGCCTCGTGCTGCGCGGGATGCTCGGTCGTTGCGACAATGTGCTGCTCAGACATTGAGCTCAGCCTTCACCGCGTCTCCGGCTTCCTTCTTGTCGACGCTCATGCCGGTCAGACGTTCGACCATTTCCCGCGACGCTTCGGCCGCGACCGACTCGATTTCGGCGCGGGCGGCTTCGACGGCCTCGCGGACCCTGGCGCTTGCCGCATCGACCTTTAGACCGATCTTGTCGACGGCCTTCTTGACCCTCGCCTCGGTCGCCTTTGCGCTATCCTGCTTCGCCTCCTGGGCAAGCCGGGCGGCCTCGGCGCGAGCCTGGTCCATCCGAGCCCGCCACGCTGCCTCGGTCTCCTCGGCCTCGGCGCGCGCCGCCTGGGCGCGCTCGAGGTCTTCGCCGATCTTCTTTTCGCGCGCGTCCACGGTCGACTGGATCTTCGGGAGCATCCCCCGGCCGATGCCGAAGAAAATGATCCCGAACACGATCGCCAGCCAGAACAGCTGCGAAAAGATGATGGAGGAAAGCTGGGTAATCTGAGGCATGGTCTCTGCCTGCGCCGTCAGCGATTAACGCGCGTAGAGGATGATGATCGCGACGACGAACGCGATCAGGCCGAGCAGCTCGGCGGCCGCGAAGCCGATGAACAGGCGGCCCTGCTGGCTGTCCGCCGCCGCGGGATTGCGGAGCGCGCTCTCGAGGAACGAGCCAAACACGTTGCCGACGCCGATGGCGGCAGCGCCGACGCCAATTGCCGCAAGACCGGCACCGATGACCTGAGCGGAAGCGAAATCCATGTGAAAACTCCTTTGTTTGAACTCTAGTGAAGGTTGATCGCGTCGTTGAGATAAAGCGTCGTCAGAAGCGCGAAGACGTACGCCTGGATCGCGCAAACCAGGAGCTCGATCGCGTAAACGCCGATGACGAACACGAAGCTCAGGACCCCGACGCCCCATCCCATCGGGCCGCCGTTGAAGCCGGTGACGATGAAGTTGCCGAACACCTCCATCAGGATATGGCCGGCGATCATCGCGACGAACAGTCGCAGCCCAAGGCTGAACGGCCGCACCATGAAGGAAATGAATTCAACCAGAAAGATCAGGGGAATCATCAACTTGGGCGTGCCGTGCGGAATGAACAAAGAAAAGAAATGCAGACCGTGACGCCAAAAGCCGACGATCAGCACGATCGAGAAACTAAGGATCGCGAGCTGGTAGGTGATGCTGAACTGGCTCGTGGTCGTGAACGTATGGAGGCCCGGGATGATCGCCAGCGGCACCAGCCCGAGAAAGTTCGCGACCAGAATGAAGGTGAACAATGAGAAGATGTAGGGCACGTACTTCTTGCCCTCGGGGCCGATGTTCACCTTGACCATGTCGTCGATGAAGCCGGTGAGGCCCTCGACCGCCATCTGCCAGCGACCGGGAACCAGCTCGCGCCTCATTCCCATCGCCATGAAACCAATGATGATGGCGAGCCCGATCATCAGCCACAGCGAGCTGTTGGTGAAACTGACGTCGTAACCACCGATATGCAGCGGAACCAGCGGCTCCACCGTGAACTGGTGCATCGGGTCGATCTTGCCTTCGGCCGCCACGCTTGCTCTTCGCCTCTACTCTTGGCCCGGAGTGGTCCGGGTCTTGGAAAGTCGCATGATATTCCTCACGCCGACGCCGAACCCGAAGAACAGCATCAGCAGAAAGAACAGCGGAAAAGTCCGGTAGCCGAGGAACCCCGCAAGCTTGTCCAGACCCCAACCGATCACGGCCCCGCCAACCGGGGCGCCGATCAGTTGGCCGAAGAGCTGCTGCCAGAGCTGATCGCTCGGATTGGCCTGCGCCCTTTGGGTCCGCTTCGCTTCCGCCTGCTGCACGCGCTCGAGCCGCTTATCGAGCGATTCGAGCCGTGCGTCGGGTGGAAGCTTCGGAACCTCGCCGGTCTCGTCCTCTGCCATGCATCTCCCCTATGCGTCGCCCCGGCCAGACGAAGGGGGCAGGCGAAGGCGAGGAACATGGCGGAACACGGGCCCGCCAAAGCGCGGTTCCTTTATGAACGGGGCGCTAGATAGTCAACCGCGGCAAGCCGTGGATCAGCGGCAGTAAGGCGGAAGCGGCGCGCCCTGGCCCGGCGCCCGCCGCCGCCACGTCCGGTCGGGCCACATATAGGCCTGGCCGACCCCGACCCGCGCCAGCAGCTCGCACCCGGCGGTGATGCCCACGTCCTGCGGGCTGACGCCCTTCCTCGCGGCCAGGCTGCTGTACAGCGAGCGGCGCTGGATATTGATGCGAGCCACCTGGCCGCGCACCGCCGGCGACACTGGGCCCGCAATGCCGAGAAAGCCATCGTAGCGCTCGCCGATCAGCCCGGCCGCGCGCGCCGCATCTACCGCGGGCGTCTGTGCAGCCGCAGCGGGCGCGAGCGCCATCAACATGGCGGCAAGAGCGAAGCGCAAGATCACTTCGGCGGCTTTTGCGGAAAGGCCTGCGGGTTCTGGTTGATCAGTTGCTCGACGTCGCGCTGGAGATGCACCAGCACCTCCTGCTTGATGTTGACGTTGAGGTTGATCTCGATCGGCTTGTCGGGCGTCTTGACCGAGATGCAGCTCGACAGCGGCAGGCCGGCCAGGAAGGCGGCGAGCGGCGGCAATATCCTGCGGTGCTTGATCATGGTCATCTCTCGCTTGGTGGGGTTGGGGTGATGGTCTCATCGACCGGGGTCTGGGTCTGCTGCTTGTCTTCCTCGCGGCGCCGCACCTCGGTGACGATCCCGGGAATGTCCTCGAGCGGCCGCGGAAGCACCGTGTCGATCTGCTGGCGCGGGTCACGGTACGACTTGGCCGTCTGGATCAGCGAGCGAAACGGGCCGCGAATGGTGATGTTGAATCGGAACGGCACCTTGGCGAACGCATTGCGGAGGATTTTCGCCGGACCGCTTTCGCCGCTGAGGCCTAGCTGCTCGATGGTGAGACGGCTCGTGAACTCGCCGGCAAGGTCGCCGTCGAGCCGGACGATCATCGAGCGGAAGCGCAGGTCCTTCAACGCGTCGAAAGCGACCTTGGCCATCATCCCCATGTTCGCGCGGTTGATCACGCCGACGTAGGACAGGGTTCCTCCCGGGGGCCGGGCATCGAGCCGCCCGCCGACGATCCGCCCGCCTTCCTCGTCGAAGATCATCGGCAGCACGCCGTCGAACGTGCCGGTCGCCGCGATCTCCCTGAAGCCGAGGCTGTCGACGAAGGTCTTGGCGTCGAGTCCAACGACGTCGAAGGTAAGGCGCTTGGCGGTCGGCCTGCTGAAATTGAGCACCGTTTCCTCGAGGATCAGGCGTCCGCCCATGAACGGCCACTCGCCGCGCTCGATCTTCACCAGTTGGCCCGGCAGCAGCTGGTAATGGATCACCCCGTTCTCGACGAGAATGCCGGGGTTGATCGACTCGACCGTCATCACCTGCCCGGGCGGCGTGGTGAGGTTGAGCAGGTCGTTGAAATGGATCGTCCCGCTCATTCCGGTGACCGGCCCGAACGGCGCGGCGAGGTCGGTGTGCGCGGTCGTGAAATCGCCGCTCGAGGTGACCTTCTCGCCGACCCAGTCGATCCGGCCCTGCCCGCTGATCGTGCCGTTGACCAAAGCGATCACGCCCTGCGTCAGGCGGGTCAGGTCGTCGGGCTGCAGGTTCGGCCCGAAGGTCAGGCCCGGGACGTCGAGCGTCGCGTGCCCGGCTCCGCTGGACAGGCGGTGCTCGATATTGACCCCCGTCACCCGCGTGCCGCTCGCCGGGCGCACGAGCGTTCCGGCCGCGCGGACCCAGTCGCCGGCGAGCGTGAAGTGGAGCTTGTCGCTCCTCAGCGGATAGAAACGCGGGTTCGCGTCGCGATCTGAAAGCAGCAGCTTCGCGTCGACGCTGAGGTCGCCGTGACGGACCAGCCACGTGCCCGACGCCTCGCTCATCAGCAGCGGGACGTTGCCGATCGTCGAGCGCGCGCCCAGGAACGCCCCGCTGATACCGCTGCCGACAAAGCTTCCGGTCAGGGTCGAGGCATCGAAGATGATCGGCGAGGCCGCCTTGCCGAGGCGCATGCCGACGCGATCGAGCGCAAATCGCTGCCCCACGAGCCGGCCGCCGGCAGCGGCAAGATGCAGCGGCGAGTTGCCGAGACGTCCGTTCAGCACCGGCCCGCTGAACCGCGCGCTGGCGAAGACCGAACCGCCCGGTTGCTTGGAGATGATCGCCGGTCCGACCGGACATATCGGCAGCCGGGTCTGGCCGAGTTGAAGCACGCCCGTTCGCAGGTAATTGAAGCTGACCACCGCGCACGAGGTGCCGAAAGCGAAGCTTCCGCCGCGGCCGATCCGGCCGGCGATCGGGACTCTCAGCGCCTGGACCCTGCCGCCGGGGAACGGCCCGTCGAGCTGGGCGAGCGTGCTGAGCGCGGTCGATCCGCCGGGTCCCGGCCCAAAACGGATCGGGGCGAGCGCGAGCCGTGAGCCGGCGGCGGTGTAGGGCGCGAATTCGGCCACGCCGCGCATCGGATCGCCGGCCCGCGCCTGGCGCAGGCTCACCCGCCCGCTGGGAAGCCCGCCACCGGCCATCTCGATGTCGCCGTCGATCCTGAGGCCGCCCGAGGGCCAATAATAGGTCACGCCGCTGGCGCCGAAGACGCGCGCCCGCGCTCCGCCCGGCCCGATGATGTCCGCGGTCTCGATGCGCGCCGCTCCGCCGCCGGGGAAATTGACCACGCGGATTTTGCCGGCGGCGTTGAAATTGGCCGCGGTGCGCAGAATCGCATTGCCGATCGCCCCGGCGACCGGTCCGAGCGGCGTCTTGGCCGCTGCCTCGAGCGGCTGGGTCACCCCGGCGAGCATCGATGGGTCGAGCTTGGCGCTGTCCGCGGCATAGTCGCCGTCAAGACCGAACGTGCCGGCCCGGTACCCGAGGTGATAATCGCCGACGAGCCGCGTCCGGTCAGCGTAGATCGTCGCCATCCGCGACTTCTGCGCAGCCAGCTTCACCGTTCCGTTCACTTCAGCGAGCGTGCCCTTGTAGGTGAGCTCGCCGGAAAAATTGGCGAGGCCGTTGGGCCCTGCGACCATCGCCGGGATCGCCATGCGCCCGCCGCCGTCGACGCTGGTGAACGATTCATTGAAGCTGGTGGCGGTCTCGAAGCGCGGGGATGCGATGTCGAACTTGCTTGCCGGGCAGGTAAAGCGGTCGAGAGCAATGGGACCTTCGACGCGCGGGCGGCGAGCGATGACGAGCGCGGCGACGTTCGCCCGCAAGTTCATGGCGGCGCAACGACCCGGGACCAGGCGCGGGCTGACCACCGCCAGGCGGCCCCTGAACCCGCCGCGACAAATTGCCGTGGCCCTGGAGCGCAAGGCCGACCGGACCGAACGGAGTTGCAAGGCTGATGCTGCTGTCGGCGACGTCGAGGACCAGGTTGGGCAGTTGGAACGGCTTGCCCGACGGCGGGGGAAGAAGCTTGTCGATCTGGCCCCAGCTAACCTTGCCGTGGACCAGCCGTCCGCGCAGCTGCGCGCCGCGGGCGAAAACTCGGAACACCTCGAAGCTTCCATCCCACTTCAGCCGCATCTGGATGATCGCGTGCCGGGCCATGAGGTCCGGCCGCCTGGGATCGCCGATGACGAGGTCGTGCACTTCCTGGGTGCGAAGGCCGACCCGGTCGAGATGATAGGTAGCCTGGACTCCGCGCCGTTCGAACTCGCCTTTGAGGTAATGGGTCGCGATCGGCCGGCGCTCAATCCACACCACCGCGATGATCACGACCAGCGCGGCGATCAGCCCAAGAGAGACGAAGCTTGCGAACCGCCACCAGCGATTCCGCTCGTCGACGAACGCCTCGCCGCGGCTCGCATGCGTTTGAGCATCCTCGATCGACCGCTCCGCCATTGGGCCTAATTAACCCATGCGGCGCTTGACCGTTCCAGATGCGGCATGACCGCGCCTTGCACGCCCGGCGGGCACTGTTCTACTGAAGTCGGTGCTCGGCAGGTCGCGAATGGAGCGGCGAATGCACGGGCGCGCCAGCAACAATGACGACAAGCCAGCCGCAAGTGGGCACCGCGCGCGCCTGAGGCAGCGGTTGCTCGATTCCGGCGCCGGCGGCCTGCTCGATCATGAACTGGTCGAATATCTGCTCGCTTTGACCATCCCGCGCGTCGACACCAAGCCCCTGGCAAAAAGGCTTCTGCACGATTTCGGCGGCATCGGACCGCTACTCTCGGCAAGCGCCGACACCTTGCGGCGCGAGGGCCTCACCGACCCGACCATCGCCGCACTCAAGATCGCCCAGGCGACTGCGCTGCGCCTGCTCGAGACACGCCTCGAGGCTCGGCCGCTGCTGTCGAGCTGGGACGCGCTCACCGATTACCTCCACGCGGCGATGGCGCATTCGCGGGTCGAAGAAGTGCGCGTGCTGTTCCTCAACGCCAAGAACATGCTGCTCGCCAACGAAGCGCTGTGGCGGGGCTCGGTCGACGAGGCCTCGGTCCATGTGCGCGAAGTGATTGCCCGCGCCATTTCGCTCGGTGCAACCGCGCTCATCATCGTCCACAACCATCCGAGCGGCGATCCGAGCCCGAGCCAGCAGGACATCCGCCTGACCCGCGACCTGGTCGAGGCCGGGCGGCACATGAAGGTGACGGTGCACGACCACGTCATCGTCGGCGCTTCAGGCCGGACCAGCATGCGCGCGATGGGGTTGATCTAGCGGGGCCGAGCCGACACCGGCGATCCAACGCTGCGCCTAGAAACGGCTATCCACCGGATAGTCCAGGTAGAAGTCATTATCGGCCGCGAAATTGGTGAAGCTCATGGTGATCGACACATCCAGCGCCTCGACGTGATGCCACCAGCCGATTGGCAAAAATAAAGCGTCCCCGGGTCCGATAACGCATTCGAGGAGCGGCGGAAGATCGTCGCCGTCGGACCAATCGGCCGGCGAGCGGTTGCTGAAGCAGTGGATGCTATTGCGCATCCGTCCGACTTCCCACGACGGCACCATGTGCACCCGCTTCCTTCCCATCACCTGCACGAGCAGGTTGTTGGTGAGATCGTGGTGGAAGGGAGTCAGCGTTCCCTTGGGACCGAACCAGAAGAATCCATCCCGATCGCCCGACGACCTGAGAATCGGAAGATCGCCAATGTCCTCCCACAGCGGGGCCAGGGTCTGCTTGTTGGTCGTGTCATTATAGGCGGTAACGTAGAAGTCGTTGCTGGCCCCGACCTCGCGGATCGCGTCGATGACAGCGCGCATCGGCAGCATCCGTTTGTGGCGGTCCTTGGCAATCTCATAATCCTCGGCCTCATTGCGCTGCCCCTGCAGCTCGACAACGGCGTCGCCGACCTTGTCGGCGAGATAGTCGAGTGACCATTTCGACAGCGCCGGCCAGTGATCGACCAGGCCGGTCAACACGACCGGCCGATTGGCCGCGTAAAAATCTTCGAAGAAACGAGCCGGATCGATTTTGTCCACTGTCGGAATGGCAAGACCATCGGCGCGGACGGTCGAAAGCCGGCTGAAGATCCTGAGCGCCCAGTCGCGCTTCGCGAGGCGCCGATTCAAGGTCGCGGCGGCCTGGAAGAGCGGGTCCCGTTCGGCCCGTCGCAATTCGTAATCCGCCGCTGCGGCCGACATTCCCGAAGCGATCAGGCGCTCCCGGATTTGGTCAAGGCCATCGCCGGCAAGCAGGGCCTCGGCGACGAGCGCGCGCTTGTCGGGCGCAACCTTTGCGGCCTTGTTCATGATTTCAAGATATTAGCTCTAACCGGTGCGGACCGGAAGGGAACACCGCGCCAAGCCGATTTGATGCTGTCCGGCCGCTCTGCTAGCCGCCTCGGCCATGGTCCCGCGCTATTCCCGCCCCGAAATGACCGCCATCTGGTCGGCCGAGAACCGCTATCGCATCTGGTGGCAGATCGAGGTGTTCGCGGCCGAGGCGATGGGCAAGATCGGGATGATCCCGGCCGGGGACGCGGCCAAGATCCGCGCCGCCTACGACACGGACGCGCTTGGGCAGATCGACGTCGAGGCGATCCACACGATCGAGGCGGTGACCAAGCATGACGTGATCGCCTTCCTGACCTGGGCCGGCGAGAAGCTCGGTGACGAGCGGCGCTGGGTCCACCAGGGGCTGACCAGCTCCGACGTGCTCGACACCGCCCTGGCGGTGCAGCTGAAGCAGGCCGCCGACCTGCTGCTCAAGGACATCGACCAGCTGCTCGCCGTGCTCAAGCGCCGTTCGCTCGAGCACAAGCTGACGCCGACCATCGGCCGCAGCCACGGAATCCACGCCGAGCCAACCACCTTTGGCCTCAAGCTCGCCCAGGCCTTTGCCGAGTTCGAGCGCAACCGGGAACGGCTCGTCGCCGCGCGCGACCAGGTCGCGACCTGCGCGATCTCGGGCGCGGTTGGCACCTTCGCCAACGTTCCGCCCGAGGTGGAAGCGCACGTCGCGGCCGAGCTTGGCCTGACGCCCGAGCCGGTCTCGACCCAGGTCATCCCCCGCGACCGGCACGCGATGTTTTTCGCGACCCTGGCCGTGATCGCCTCGTCGATCGAGCGCCTTGCGACCGAGATCCGCCACCTCCAGCGCACCGAAGTGCTCGAGGTGGAGGAGTATTTCTCGCCCGGGCAGAAGGGCAGCTCGGCGATGCCGCACAAGCGCAACCCGGTGCTGAGCGAGAACCTGACCGGCCTCGCGCGGATGATCCGAAGCTATGCCTTGCCGGCAATGGAGGACGTCGCTTTGTGGCACGAGCGCGACATCTCGCATTCGTCAGTGGAGCGTTTCATCGGGCCCGACGCCACGGTCACGCTCGATTTCGCGCTCGTTCGGCTCACGCAGCTGATCGACAAGCTCGTCGTCTACCCCGAGCGGATGCTTCGGAACCTCGAGTGCATGGGCGGGCTCATCCATTCGCAGCGCGTGCTGCTCGCGCTGACCCAGGCCGGCCTGAGCCGCGAGGATGCCTACGCCCTGGTCCAGCGCAACGCGATGAAGGTGTGGGAAGCGGACGGAAAGGTCTCGCTGCTCGATCTGCTCAAGGCCGATTCCGAGGTCACCGCGCGGATCGCGCCGGACGAGCTGGCCAGACTTTTCGACCTCGGCCACCACCTAACCCACGTCGACGCGATCTTCGAGCGGGTGTTCGGCCCAACCGCCTGACGCTTCGGCTCAGCAATTAGCGGATGCGAACGCCGATTTGTCGGTTATGATAGCCGCGGGAAAACCGGATGGGCGATCAAGTCACCAGCGTCGAGAAAATGCACTCGGATTTTGTCGCGGAACCACGCGCGGCCGACAACGTGCACATCCAGCCTGGCGGCTATTTGCTCGAGCTGTCGCTCGACTGGCTGGTGCTTCGCGCGTCGCAGAACGTCGAGCGGCTGCTTGACCGGTCGCACGTCACCGTCATCGGCGAGCCGCTCGGCGAATACGTCCATGCGCAGGCGCTGCACGATCTCAGGAACCTGTTCTCACGATTGAGCGGAACGACCGGGATCGCCCGCGCCTACGGGGTTCGCCTGACAGACGAAACAGGCCTCCATGACATCGCTTTCCAAATCAGCGACGGACGCGTGATCCTCGAAGCGGTGCCGAGCTCCGGCACGGGCTTTGGCGAAGCGTTCGGGACGGTTGGCGGACTGATTTCGGGGCTTGGCGACAGCAAGGGCCAGGCTCTGCTCGACGGCGGGGCCCGGCGCATGCGCGCGCTTACGGGTTACGACCGCGTGACCCTGGTTTGCGGAGATAAAAGCGCCGAGAGCAGCCGTGGAAATTTCGCTTCAGCATGCGATTTTTCGCGGGATTGCCCGGCTATTTTCACCGACAACGCCGCCGATCCGGTCGCGATCTTCCCGCGCGACCCCGAGGAAACTTCGGCTCATTCGGCGCTGATGCGCTCCCCGACGCCCGAAGCGCTCGACGACCTGCGCGGTCAAGGCATCCGCGCGACGCTAAGGGTAGCGTTCGACAGCGATGGGGAAACGGGCGAATTCCGCTGCGATTGCCGGACCCGGCGCGAGGCCAACCTCGAAGTCCACGCGGCGGCTGAATTGTTCGCGCAAACGTTCGCGATGCGCCTCGCGATGGACCGGCTGAAGAGCTAGCTTCCCAGCGCGTCGCGAATCCGGCCGAAGAACCCCTTTGCTGCGGGGCATTCATCACCGGTTTCTGTCTCGCGGAACTCTTCCAGTATTTTTTTCTGTTTGGCTGACATGCGCGTCGGCGTTTCGACCAGGATTCGCGCCACCATGTCGCCCCGCCCGCGGCCGTTAAGCACGCTCATCCCCGATCCGCGGTGGCGCAATTGCTCGCCCGACTGAACGCCCGCCGGGAGCTTGATCTCGACTTCATTGCCGTCGAGCCCGGGCAGGGTCAGCGAACCGCCGAGCGCGGCGGTCGTAAAGCTCACCGGGCATTCGGCGATAAGCGTCGTGCCTTCGCGAGCGTAAATTGCGTGACGCTTCATGTGGATGAACAGGTAGAGGTCGCCTCCCGGAGCCCCGCGGACGCCGGCCTCGCCTTCGCCCGAAACACGGATTCGCGTGCCTTCGTCGACTCCGGCGGGGACCTTCACTGACAGCGTACGCCGGGTCAGCGCGCGGCCTTCGCCGTGGCAGTTGGCGCAGGGGTCGCTGATCACCTCGCCGCTGCCGCGGCACGTCGGGCAGCCGCGCTCGACTACGAAAAAGCCCTGCTGCGCGCGGACCTTGCCCATTCCGCCGCAGGTCGCGCAAGTGCGTGAGCAATCGTCGGGCTTGGTGCAGCCGCGGCCCGCGCATGGCTCGCATCGGGCCAGCGCTTCGATGGTGATGCTCTTTTCCGCTCCGGAATATGCTTCCTCCAGGCTCAGCTCGAGGTCGAAGCGCAGGTCGGCGCCGCGCGCGGCATTCTCACGCGCGCCGCGCGGATCCATGAACTCTCCGAAAATGGTCGAAAAAATGTCCGAGAAACCGGTGAATCCGGCTTCCCCGAACGGATCGCCGTTGCCGCCATTCTGGAACGCGGCCTTGCCGAAGCGGTCGTACGCGGCCCGCTTTTGCGGGTCCTTGAGCACGTCATAGGCCTCGTTGACCGACTTGAAGCGTGCTTCATGGTCAGGGCAGCCGTTATGCCGGTCGGGATGGCATTCCTTGGCGAGACGGCGATAGGCGGCCTTGATCGCGGCCTCGTCGGCGCCGCGCTGCAATCCCAGCAATTCGTAATAATCCTGCTCGACCATCAGGAGCCCCCGTTACGCGATACTGGGCACCGACCGCCTGACACCGGCGGCGGCGCCATCATCAGCCCTTCTGCTCGTCGTCGACTTCAGAGAATTCCGCATCGACGACTTCTTCCTGCTCGGGCTGCTCTTCCATCGGGCCCGAAGTCCCGGCATCCGGACCAGCGGCGGCCTCGGTCTCCGCCTGCTGCGCCTGGTACATCGCCTGGCCGAGCTTCATCGCCGCCTGGGTCAAGGCGTTGGTCTTCTCGGTCATCTGGTCGGAATCGCCGCCCTCGACCGCCGCCTTGGCCTCGGCGAGCGCTGTCTCGATCTCGGTCTTGATCTCGGGCGAGACCTTGTCGCCATATTCGGCGAGCTGCTGCTCGGTCGCGTGGATCAGGCTTTCGGCGTTGTTCTTCGCCTCGGCCGCGGCGCGGCGCTTCTTGTCCTCGTCGGCGAACTGCTCGGCTTCCTTGACCATCTTGTCGATGTCGGCGTCGGCCAGGCCGCCCGAGGCCTGGATGCGGATCTGCTGCTCCTTGCCGGTGCCCTTGTCCTTGGCGCTGACGTTGACGATGCCGTTGGCGTCGATGTCGAAGGTGACCTCGATCTGCGGCACGCCGCGCGGCGCGGGCGGAATTCCGACCAGGTCGAACTGGCCGAGGACCTTGTTGTCCGCGGCCATTTCGCGCTCGCCCTGGAAGACGCGGATGGTGACCGCGTTCTGATTGTCCTCGGCGGTCGAGAAGACCTGGCTCTTCTTGGTCGGGATGGTGGTGTTGCGGTCGATCATCCGGGTGAACACGCCGCCCAGGGTCTCGATGCCGAGCGACAGCGGCGTGACGTCGAGCAGGAGGACGTCCTTGACGTCGCCCTGCAGTACGCCGGCCTGGATCGCGGCGCCCATCGCCACGACCTCGTCCGGATTGACCCCGGTGTGCGGCTCCTTGCCGAAGAATTCCTTCACCCGCTCGCGCACGCGCGGCATGCGGGTCTGGCCGCCGACGAGCACGACTTCGGCGATGTCCTTCGCCTCGAGCCCGGCGTCCTTGAGCGCCTTCTTGCACGGCTCGAGCGTCCGCTTGATCAGGTCGGCGACCAGCTTTTCGAGGTCGGCGCGGGTGATCGTCTCGACGAGGTGCAGCGGAGTGGTCGTGCCCGCCTTCCATGCGCGCGGTGATGAACGGCTGGTTGATCTCGGTGGTCGCGGCCGACGACAGCTCGATCTTGGCCTTCTCGGCGGCTTCCTTGAGCCGCTGCAGAGCGAGCCGGTCGGTGCGAAGGTCGATCCCTTCCTTCTCCTTGAAGTGGTCGGCCAGATAATTGACGATCTTGGCGTCGAAATCCTCGCCGCCGAGGAAGGTGTCGCCGTTGGTCGACTTCACCTCGAACACGCCGTCGCCGATCTCGAGCGATCGAGATGTCGAAGGTGCCGCCGCCAAGGTCGTAGACGGCGATCGTCTTGCCGTCCTCCTTCTCGAGCCCGTAGGCGAGCGCGGCCGCGGTCGGCTCGTTGATGATGCGCAGCACTTCGAGGCCGGCGATCTGGCCGGCGTCCTTGGTCGCCTGGCGCTGGGCGTCGTTGAAGTAAGCGGGGACGGTGATCACCGCCTGGGTGACGGTCTCGCCGAGATAGGCCTCGGCGGTTTCCTTCATCTTCTGGAGGATGAAGGCGCGAAATCTGCGAGGGGCTGATAATCCTTGCCGCCGGCATGGACCCAGGCGTCGCCATTGGGGCCCTTGACGATCTTGTAGGGGACCAGCTCGGTGTCCTTCTTGGTGATCGGGTCGTCGAAGCGGCGGCCGATCAGGCGCTTGACCGCGAAAATGGTATTGTCGGGGTTGGTCACCGCCTGGCGCTTGGCCGGCTGGCCGATCAGGCGCTCGCCGTCCTTGGTGAACGCGACGACCGACGGCGTCGTGCGCGCGCCTTCCGCATTTTCGATGACCTTGGGCTTGCCGCCTTCCATCACAGCGACGCAGCTGTTGGTGGTGCCCAAGTCGATGCCGATGACCTTGGCCATAGTGCCTATCCTCTCTTCCCAGCCCAAATTGCTCGGCCCGCTTCAAGCGGCCGAAACGTTGATTTCCATCGGCGATATGGGTGGCGCAGGACCGACGACAAGGGGTTCAGGCGAACGGCGTTGGGAGGACGTTAACCACTCGACCTTAGCGATGTAGCCGCCGAATTTCTATAGCAGGGGGCGAGCTGCGGTGCGTGATCTTGAAAACAGTGGAGGCGACGCCGCCGCCTGGGCTCTGTTATTCGGGTTACTCGCTCGTCCATCGCCGCGTTCAATGATTCGTGCGCCACTGGCGATCGAAGCAGCCGGCTTCCGAAATCTTGTCCGTCGCCTGCGGAGGACTCGATCTGCGCGGCACAATTCTATCGCCGCGTTCGGCCACGCAGAGCATTTCGCGGCGATGTGCGTTTCGCTCAGCCAGGTCATTCTCTTCAGCGCCGCCGGCTCGATCCTATCCTACCTCCTCGCACGCGAGGGCGGCGCATTATGGGACGTGCAGCTCGCTAAGGTGGGATCATGCGATAGGCTTTGACTGGCTTGCCTATGTTCGCTGGGTGGATGTGCATGCGCTGGCTCGCTAAGGCCGCTCCGTTTCGCTTACGCATCGCTCATCCCGCAGGTTATCGCTGTCGTTCTGGCTCTCGGGTTCACGCGGCGTCTGATTGAAGCTAACGGACCGTCATGCTCGCCGCGATCGCTATGCGGCATGGTCGCCATCCTCATCTCCGCTTTCATTCCGGCCGTCGGCAATTACACCCTACTCGGCCTTCGGATCGGACGATTTCCAAGCTGTCCGTCCGTTGGCCGGCCATGCCCACGAGGCTGCCTTTTACGGTCCTGCGCAACGGGACTTTCGGCTTACTTCGCCTGCGCGAGATGGAAGGCGATCATCACCTTCCCGAGCTATCACGCCGGACTTGCGGCGATCACGTTGTGGGGATTTCTGGGTGAGCCGCATTTCATGGGTGCGATGGCCCGGCGTCGTCTTGTCGCGGGGGCAATCGATTGCGGCCACCCCGGTAGACGGCGGCCATTACGCAGTCAGACGTCATCGCCGGCATATTGATCGCCGTCGCCAGCCTGTGGCGCGGCAAGGCGGGCCGATCTTTTGGCGGCCGCGCCTGGCATGTCACGGCATCGCCATTCCGCCGTTTACGTGAAGCGTCTGCCCGGTGACGTATCCGGCTTCCTTGGACGCGAGGTAGACCGCCGCAGCGCCGATATCGTCGCCGCTGCCCATCGCGCCCGCCGGGATGCGCGCCAGGATGGCCTCGCGCTGCTGGTCGTTGAGCGCATCGGTCATCGCCGAAGTCATAAAGCCGGGGGCAATTGCGTTGACGGTGATGCCGCGGCTCGCGAGTTCCTGCGCCACCGCCTTGGTCATCCCGATCAGCCCGGCCTTCGAGGCGACATAATTCGCCTGCCCCGGATTGCCGGTCACACCCGACCACCGAGGTGATCGAGATGATCCGGCCGAAGCGCGCCTTCATCATCGGCCTGGCCGCGGCGCGCATGAGCCGGAACGCGGCGTCGAGGTTGATCCGGATGACTTCCTCGAACTCCTCGTCCTTCATCCGCATCAGGAGATTGTCGCGGGTCACGCCGGCATTGTTGACGAGGATGTCGAGCTTGCCGCCAGCGCCTCGACCGCCTGCGGAACGAGCTGATCGACCGCGGCTCCGTCGGACAGGTTGCACGGCAGCGCGACATGATCGCCGCCGAGCGCCGGCGCGGAAAGCCTCGAGCTTCTCGACATTGCTGCCCGATACCGCGAGCCGGGCGCCCTGCCCCGCCAGCGCCTTGGCGATCGCGCTCCCGAGCCCGCCGCTCGCGCCCGTCACCAGCGCGGTCATTCCCGAAAGGTCGAACATTACGCGATCTCCTTCGCCAGCGCTTCGATGTCCTCGATCGTCACCACGCTCGTCACCTTGGCGTCGGGCGATGATGCGCTTGACCATCGGGCCCAGCACCTTGCCGCCAAGCTCGACGAACTCCTCGACGCCCGCCTCGGCCATGTTGGCGACGCTTTCGCGCCAGCGGACCATGCCGGTAACCTGCTCGACCAGCTGGTTGCGGATCGTGTCGGGATCGCTGGTCGGCTCGGCGGTGACGTTGGCGCACCAACGGCACCGCCGGCGCGCTCGACGACGACATAGGACAAGGCGTCCGCCATCGCCTCGGCCGCCGGCCGCATCAGCGGGCAGTGGAAGGGCGCCGAGACGGGCAGCAGCACCGCGCGCTTGGCGCCCATGTCCTTGGCAATCTCGATCGCGCGGTCGATCGCGCCTTTGTGGCCCGAGATCACGACCTGCGACGGGTCGTTGTCGTTGGCGACGGTGCACACCTCGCCCTCGGCCGCCGCGTCGGCGATCTTCTGCGCCAGCGCGAGGTCGGCACCGAGCAGCGCCGCCATCGCACCGACGCCGACCGGCACGGCCTGCCTGCATCGCCTGCCCGCGAAGCTTAAGCAGCCTCGCGGTCGTCGGGAGGTCGAACGAGCCGGCCGCGCACAACGCCGAATATTCGCCGAGGCTGTGGCCGGCGACGAAGTTCGCGGCTTTCGCTCAGATCCACGCCGCCGTCCCTGGTCAGCGCGCGGAACACCGCGAGCGAATGGGCCATGATCGCGGGCTGCGCATTTTCGGTCAGCCGAAGCTCGCTCGTCGGGCCCATCGCGCATCAGCCGGAACAGATTTTGGCCGAGCGCCTCGTTCGACCTCTTCGAACACGTCGCGCGCCGTGCGGCTCGCCTCGACGAGCGCGGCGCCCATGCCGACCGCCTGGCTCCCCTGCCCCGGAAAAAGGAATGCGCGCATTTGTCCCCTGTTCAGCTATGAACTCGCGGCGGCGACTAGGCCGAGGCAAAGCGATTGCCAAGGTCGGAGGGGGACGAGGATGAATGCGACCGGCATTGCTGCCGCAAGTCCGACCGCCGTCGAACCGCGACCGGAAGATCAGCTCGGCATCTGGATGACGAGCGCAATCGTGGTCGGATCGATGATCGGCGCGGGCATCTTCCTGCTGCCGGTGGCGCTGGCGCCGCTGGGCATCAACGCTATCGCCGGCTGGGTGATCAGCAGCGTCGGCGCCCTGTGCATCGCCTTCTCGCTCGCGCAGCTGACCCGCGCCGGGGGCGCCGGGATCCAGGCGCATATCGAACAAGCGTTCGGCCCGACCGTCGCCTACCTGGTCGCCTGGTCGTTCTGGTGCTCCAACTGGGCGGGCAATGCGGGGCTCGCGATCGCGTTTGCCGCGGCATTGTCCTGGATCAGCCCGGGCTTCGGCGGGCCGTGGTTCGTTGTCGCCGCGGCGATCACCGCGGTGGTCGTGCTGACGCTGGTCAATGCCAGCGGAGTCCGCTCGGCAGGCGGGCTCGCGCTGGTCACCGTGGCGATCAAGCTATTCCCGCTGCTTGCAGTGATGGCGATCATGGTCATCCATGGCGCCCGCGGCGCGTTCCAGCCGCTGCCGCCGGTCCCGCTCAACGTGCCTGACGTGGCCACCGCCGCGGCGCTGACCCTGTTCGCCATGACCGGGTTCGAGAATGCGACCACGCCGGTCGACAAGGTCCGCAACCCGTCGCGCACGCTGCCGCTGGCGATCATGGGCGGAACGACGTTCGTCGCGCTGTTGTATCTGTTGTCGAGCAGCAGCATCCAGTTGCTGCTCCCGGCCAACGTCATCGCCGGATCGGGCGCGCCTTATGCCGACGCCATCTCGGCGCAGTGGGGCCGCGCGCCCGCTACTCTTCGCCGCGATCGCGATCGCGATCAGCGCGTTCGGCTGCCTCAATTGCCTGATCCTGGCGACCGGCGAGCTTGGCTATTCGATGGCGCTGCGCGGCGACCTGCCCCGAGCCATGGCCCGCACCCGCGGCGCCAACACCCCGGTCGTCGCCCAGCTGGTCGGCGCGGCGCTGACCATCCTGCTGATCCTCGCCAACAGCAGCCGCGCCACCGCGGGCCTGTTCACCTTCGTCATCCTGCTTTCAACCGCCGGAGTCCTCGTCCTTTACGGCGTCGGCGCGCTCGCGGCGTGGAAGCAGAGCCGCGCGCTCGGCCAGCGCGCCGCGACCGTGGTCGCACTGATCTTTCGTCGCGTTCGCTTTCTACGGCGTAGGCGCGGAAGCCGCGGGTTGGAGCCTGGTCCTGCTGGCCATCGGCTATGCGCTTCGGCTGGTGATGCGCCGCGCTAGTTCGAGCGCAGCCAGCCAGGCGCCGGCGGCCGCTCCAGCCGCGCCTCCGGGATCATCCGCCTGAGCTTCTTCGCGAAGCTCCGCAGGCACACTTCGCTCGTTCCCAGCGGCCCGGGAACATAGCTCGGCGACTGCATGCCAAGCTGGACGCGCGTGATCAGTTCGGTGTCCTCGGCGTTGACGCGGCGGTTGATCCGCCAGTTGAGGTAGCGCGCTGCCCTCATCTCGCGCCGCTCATCAGGGAGCGCGTAGCTGATCTCGCGGATCACCGTCTCGGTCGCGCTCACCGGCAGGAACTGCATGAAATCGACCTGGTCGGGGTAGATGTCGAAGGCGACGTTGGGGAACAGCTTGTAATAGAGCCACTTGCGCTGGTGCGACGCCGGCAAGTGATCGACCGCGGGCAGGAAATGCTGATAGGCGCGCTCGATCGGATTGGCCGACGGCTTGTCGATCAGGTCGCCCTCCATCCTGTCGACATGGTCCTTCGCCTCGATCCGGTAGTTGCGGCCGAACAGGCGAGACAGGCCGGGATGGCCGACCGGAATGTGGAGGTGATCGGAATAATTGTCGGCGATCGTCTTCCAGTTGAGCGGCCGCGGACGGAGCGTCACCCGGCCGACCACGCGAAGGTCTTCGAACCGGTACAGCGCGACCTCGTCGCGCGTAGGGCGCCATCATCTCGGCGACCGACGGCGCTCCCGGCTCCAAGGTCACGAACAGGAAGCCGTGCCAGGTCTCGAGCGCGACCGGGAACAGGCCGTGGTCCTCGGTCCTTAGTCCCGGATATTCGCTACGGTGGGGAACCCCGACCAGCCGCCCGTCTCGCGCATAGCTCCACGCGTGATAGGGGCAGGTCAGCACCTTGGCGCAGCCGCCGGTGCCGTCGACCAGCCGCGAGCCGCGATGCCGGCAGACGTTGGAGAAGGCGCGCACCTGGCCGTCGTCGCCGCGGATGACGAACACGCTCTCGCCGAGATAATCGAGGCTGCGCCACTCGCCCGGCTCGGCGATCTCGCTCTCGTGGCAAACGACTTGCGGAGCCGCGCGCAGGAACGCCTTGCGCTCGGCCGCGAAGAATTCCGGGTCGTAATAGAGCCATCCGGGCAAGCTCATGCCGTCGAGCGGATCCGCTTCCGGAGTGATGCTGCGCAGCTTGGTCGCCATCCCGCCGATTTGCCACGACTTGGGCCCGGACCGCAATCCGGCGCCCAATCGTCGGGCTCAGGCGGGGTCAGTAGCGCCGCGGGAACTGAGCCTGGATCACCGTCCCGGCCGGAAGCTGGCATTGACCCACGCCGCCGCCCGCCATGCCGGAACTCGGGCTGGCCAAAGTGAAGTGGCAGCGCATGAAGCCGCCAGGCCCCTGCAAGTTCGCGAGCACCTGGCCGGTGTAGTGGGTGATGGTCTCGTTATTCGGACCCCACGGACCCCAGCCGCCCCAGCCATAGCCCCAACGCCGGCCGCCCCAGCCGCCGCCCCAGCCCCAGCCGGGTCCCCAACCATTCCACAGCGGGCCGTAGTCCGTGACCCGGCTTTCCTGCGTGATCTGGAAGAACTGACCCTGGAAGACCTGGCCGTTGGTCAGGCTCGCGACCATGGAGCCGCGGGTCCCGCCGGTCTCGGTCCAGCTGAAGGTGGCGCCCAGTCGCCCGTTGGCCGATTGCCCGGTTCCGACGCCCGTCGTGGTACAGCCGGCGACGGCGATGACCGCAAGCGAAGCCGCCGCGGCCCTGATCGATAATGCAGTCATGGTGTCGCTCCTTTCGGGAAGGAAACAAACAACAGGCGTCGCGGCTCCCAATATTGTTTCAGAATTCATCTATTCTAAACGTAAGCATATGCCGCCGGCCGAGGCGCGCGGGCGGCGCCGCCCTTGCGTTTTTCGGCGGCCTTCGCCATAGGCACGGCGCTGGCGCGTGGGGCGACTCATGCGCCTGTAATTTTTGAATGAACGACAGCCGGAGGGGCGTGCCATCGGGGCCCGTCAGCGATCGGCCAAAAGAGAGACGAATTACATGCCGCTCTACGAGCATGTTTTCCTCGCGCGTCAGGACCTCGCCCAGGCCCAGGTCGACGCGCTCGCGGAAAACGCCACCAAAATCCTCGACGACAATGGCGGGAAGGTCGTCAAGACCGAAACCTGGGGCCTTCGCTCCCTCGCCTACCGCATCGCCAAGAACCGCAAGGCGCATTACGTGATGCTCGACGTCGACGGCCCGCCGGCCGCGATCGCCGAGCTCGAGCGCCAGTCGAACATCAATGAGGACATCATCCGCTTCCTCACCATCCGCGTCGACGAGCACGAGAATGGCCCGTCGGCGATGATGCGCCGCGGCGACAAGGAGCGCGGACCGCGCGGCGACCGCGACGACCGCCCAAGCTTCCGTCCTCGTGAAGAGGAGGTCGAATAATGGCCCGCGCATTCTTCCGCCGCCGCAAGTCCTGCCCGTTTTCGGGCAAGGACGCGCCCAAGATCGATTACAAGGACGTTCGGCTGCTCCAGGGTTTCGTCTCGGAGCGCGGCAAGATCGTCCCGTCGCGGATCACAGCGGTGTCATCCACCAAGCAGCGCGAGCTGGCCCGGGCGATCAAGCGCGCCCGCCACATCGGCCTGCTTCCGTACATCGTGAAATAAGGAGGCTTCGAGCCATGGAAGTCATCCTGCTTGAACGCGTCGAAAAGCTCGGCGCCATCGGCGATGTCGTCAACGTCAAGAACGGCTTCGCCCGCAACTATCTGCTGCCCAACAAGAAGGCGCTTCGCGCGAATGAGGCGAACAAGAAATTGTTCGAGGCCAATCGCGCGCGGATCGAGGCCGATAATGCCGAGCGCAAGGCGGATGCCGAGAAATCGTCCACGGGCGTCGACGGCAAGACGGTCCAGCTGATCCGTCAGGCGTCCAACACCGGCCAGCTCTATGGATCGGTTTCCGCCCGCGACATCGCCGAGGCACTCGAGGGCGTTGGCGCCAAGGTCGGCAAGAGCCAGATTGTGCTCGACCGGCCGATCAAGGCCATCGGCCTGCACGAGGTGAAGATCGCGCTCCACCCGGAGGTCGCCGTCACCGTCAAGGTCAATGTCGCCCGCTCGCCCGAGGAGGCCGATCTCCAGGCCCAGGGCGTCGACGTGCTCCAGCAGATGTTCGAAGAGGAAGCCGCGCCGCTGGTTGGGGCCGATCTCGCCGCTGGCGTGGAACCGGGTGAGACTGACGAAGCCGCCGAGCCTGATGCTGAAGCGGCGGCTGAGACCGAAGCAGAGGCCCAGCCCGTAGCCGAGGCGGAAGCCGAACCCGCGCCCGCAGCCGATGCAGAGGCTGCCGGCGGCGAAGGCGCGGGTCAACCGGGCTGAGCACCCGCGTCATCACGCAATCAAAGGCCGCCGGTCCCAGCGACTGGCGGCCTTTTCCTTATGCGACAAGCGGCTCGTCGCAACGCTCGTGCGACCCTCGGGAACGGTTTGCGGCTCGCGCTGTTTACCGCGCAGAGCACAGCGGGGGCGATGTAAGGAATATCGCCATGGCTGAAGAACGCGACAACGAACAAACCAAAGAGACCGAAGCCACCAGCAGCCAACAGCCCACGGGTCAGCAGAATCAGCAGCAGCCGATCGCCGGCCAACAGGGACAGCAGCCGAGCGACCTTGCCTCGCAGCAAACCGGCGAACGGAGCTCCAGCCAAGGTGGCGAGGGCTTCATCGGTTCACAGGCTACTGGCTCGGACGAGTCTTCTTCGGAAACGCTCGACCGCTCCGACTTTGCAAGCCAGGGTCAGGGCGCGAAAGAAGGCCTCAACGAGAACGTGGAAACCGGCGAGCGGCAGGACAGCGAGTTGGACATCGAGGGCAGCAGCGATAGGGCCTGAGCCCAGAGTTTTTTGAACCCACAGGGCGCCGCGCTCCCACCGGGGCGCGGCGCTTTTCTCTTATCGTTTCGCACTCCGGCATGGGCCGGGTGCGCTAGCGGACTCGGTAGTAATCCGCGACCCGGTCGAGCGCGAACGTCAGCACCAGCTTGCCCGCGCGCGCCGGCCAGCCGAGTGCGGTTTCGGCATCGCGCATGCCTTCGCCGGCGCAGACGATGCGCCAGAGGATGTCGGCCAGGCCCGGGCCGGCGCTGGCGATCGCGTGGTCGAAACGGGTGCGGGCATCGATCTGGGCCCCGCTAAGGTCGGGCTCGAGCGCCGACCCGCCGCGCCCGCGCGACACGGGGGCGGCATCCCACGACATGGTCACCCGCGGCGCAAGCTGGCTCCGCTCCCAGTCGGCGCGAAGCCGCTCGCCGGCATCATATTGGCGCTGGGTCACGAGCCCGCGCGAAAGCAGCCAGCCTAATGGAGATTCGGTCAGGTTGACGGTGACCGACCGGATTGGCCGCACCGCTTTGCTCCCGGAAGTTTCCTCCCCTTCGATCGCGCGCTCGCGCAGCAGCCGCGGCTGTGGCTTCATCACCTTCTCCCCATCGAATTGACGACGAGGCTTGCCACATCGGCAAAACTGTAGGACAGTGAAAAAACCGTTCTGGTTAGGCGGGAGCTCGGAATGATCACTCGAATCCGTGAAGTGCGCCGCGCCCGCGGCATGACTCTCGACGACGTCGCCCGCGCCTGCGAACCGCAGACGACCCCGCAAACGATCGGCCGTCTGGAGACCGGAACCCGCACCGTTTCGGTCGGCTGGCTCAACCGGATCGCTAAGGCTCTCGGCGTCGAAGCCCAGGACCTGGTCCAGGGCGGCGACACGGCCCAGCTCAACGTCGCGGCGATCCTCGGACCAGGCGGCGCGGTCGCGCCGCGCAGGGCGGCGATCGTGGTTCCGCCGCGAATCGACGATGGGCAAATCGCGATCCTGGTCGGCGCCAGCCTCGGCGACTATCGCGCTGGCGACGAGATCTGGTGCGACACGCTCGCGCCCGATGACTATGCCCGGGCCCTCAACCGCGACGTGCTGGTGCCGCGGCCTGCGGGCCGGTTCCTGTTCGGGCGCCTGATCGACCGCACCGAAGACAAGCTGCAGCTGCTCCCGCCGGGCGCCGGCGGCCGCCAGCAGGTGGTGGTCAACCCGCCGTGGATCGCGATGGCGACGAAGTTGGTGCGGAGCCTTTAGCGTTCCCTGGCAGTGAGATGTCGGGCGTCGGTTACGACGACCATCCTCATCCAGCCCGCACGCTCTGGCATCTTGGGACACACGCGAAAGCTGCCCCACAGGTGGCGATCGAATGACGGCCCCATTCTCGACACTTTGGGAGGCAGAAGGTCGGCGCCGTCGGACGCCCCCGAACGGCTGACCACGCCGAGCAGGCGCTTCGTGCCCTTGGGCCAAATACGGAATGTGGGTGTGCCGTTGTAAGCCGAGAGGCGGCCCTCAACCCATCGGCAATCGTCGGCGGAAAGCGCATTGGCTGGAGTCGGATGCGCGAGAAGCAACGGAACAATGAAGCGCGCCAGAGCTAGTCTCATACCGATCAGCCCTGACCGAGGTCACGCAGCAGGTCGGTGAACCACGACACCGACGCGTCGAACGGCTTGCCGCCCGCGATCCGCTCGAACTCGATCGCCCGAAGCTCGTCGCCGCGTTCTTCATCCTGCCCCACCACCCCGGACTCACCCCGCAGCGCCGCGTCCACAGCGTAATTCGTGCAGGCACGGATCAGCGCGAGGTCGGCGCCGTTCGCTGCGGCGGAGCGCGAGAAATAGCCGCTCTTCTGGACCAGCACCTTTTCGGCGCCGAGCGCGGCGGCAAACTGCTTGGCGAACCACTGGCCCGGGTTGATCTTGTCGAGCTGGACGTGGCCGAACGGGTCGCGCGGCACCGCTTCGCCCGCGGCCTCCATGGCGGCCACGATCTCGTTGACGCCGGCACCTTCGGAGATGAACAGGTTGACGCAGTCCTGCTCGTCCATGATCGACCGCAGCCGCTTGGCCTCCTGGGCGATGTCGAACGACCGTTCGGGGATGAAGACAGCGTGGACGTCCCAGGTCGCGGCGGTGTTCTCCAGCCACTCGGCGAACTTTGCCTGGCGGACCCATTGGTGGTGCGCGAGCGACGTGGTCGCGGTGAGCCACCCGGAATTGCGGCCCATCACCTCGTGAACGATGAGCATGCGCGGGTTCGAGGAATGCTCGGCGATGATGTTGCGGGCGTACAGCGCGCCCTGCTCGGCGGCGGTCCACGCGCCGAGCGACTGCCGGATCGGCACGATGTCGTTGTCGATGGTCTTGGGGAGCCCGACCACTGTCAGCTCATGGCCGTTGCTGCGTAAATAGGCCGCGAGGTCGGCGGCGGTGCCGTTGGTGTCGTCGCCACCGATCGTGTGAAGCACGTCGACACCGTCGCGGCTCAATTGCTCGGCGGCCACGTGCAGCGGGTTCTGCCCGGGCTGGACCAGGCCTCGCCTGACGCAATCCTCGACGTTGGTGAGCTTGACCCGGCTGTTGCCGATCGGGCTGCCTCCGAACGCGTGAAGCCGTCCGGCGGCCGCACGGACCGCGTCGGTCACCTCGACGGACTTGCCGGTGAGCAGCCCGGCGTAGCCGTTGCGGTAGGCGATGATCCGCACGTCCGGCGCGACCTCGGTGTAGCGCTCGATCAGACCGCCGACGGCGGACGAGAGGCAGGGTGCGAGCCCGCCCGCGGTGAGCATGGCAACGGTGGTCACAGGCATGCGCGCACCTTTGCCAATTCGTTACCGTCGCCGCCAGACTTCTCTTGGCTGAACGCGCTGCGCAACGCGTGGAAAGCAAATATTGGTGGGCGGTGACGGGCTCGAACCGCCGACCCTCTCGGTGTAAACGAGATGCTCTACCAACTGAGCTAACCGCCCTGCCGTGGAGGTGCCACGGCGGCGCGGCGGCGGCAAGCGCGCGCTAGATTACCGCGACCTGGCCGGCGTCGGCGAAATAACGGCGAAGCGTCTGGCTGGTCTGCGGCGCCAGCTCGACGAACACTCGCCGTCCGTCGTGCGGGTCGGCGCGGCGAACGAACAGCCCCTCGCTTGTCATGGCCTTGAGCCAACGAAGCGCAGTCGTCGCCGGAACCGCAGCGGCGATGCACAGGCTGGATACCGGCACCCTCAGATGCGCGATCTCGGCCTGGAGCAGGTCGAGCAGCATGTCCCAGGCGGGGTCGGCGAACAGCTCTTCCGAAAAATAGCGCGAACGCAGCCGCCGTGCGCGGATTACCGCGCGCACCGTCTCGGCCGAAATTGCCGGCGCGTCGTCCTCTTTCGGAACCTCGATCGGCCGCGAAGCCTGGGTCGGCCCGGTCGACAGCCGAGCAAGAGTCGCGGCGATCCGGCTAACCTCGTCGCTCAACTGGCGGAGCCGGACGGCGCTCTTGTCCGACGCGACGTCATTGACCGCGTAGCTGTCACCGCGGCGTGCGAGGGCAACCGACAGTGCCGCCGCCCGCTCGCTGTCACCGGCGTCGATCAGTACCTCGACGTCAGCGTTTCCGATCTTCGCGGTCAGCGGGTCGATCAAACTGGCGGGTGCCGAGACGATCGCCGAATAGCGGCCGTGCCCGACATCCTCGCTCACCTGGTCGAGGAGGCGGTCGAGCGGATCGCCGAACTCGCCGTCGAGCTCGATCCAGAGCGCGGACGCCGTGACCTGGAGCTGGATGCGTGCCGGCGCCTCGTCAACGTAGAGCGCCTCGGGCGACCTATAGCCGGAGGCGAGGACGGTGCGCTGCGCACGTTCGCGCGCCAAGGCGCTGTCGGCGGCGATCAGTACCGGCGGAAGGTCGTTGTAAAGAAGCTGCTCGTGATCGCTCGATTGCACGTCCATTGGACAAATCCCAGGCTGAAATGCGGGACCGAGCATCCCTTGATAACGCGCATAGTGGAGAAAAGTCAGGCTATTTCGGCTCCAAAACGGACCGAGTGATAATCACCGCCTAATATGGGGTGCATAGGTGCAGGGACTCACCTCGATTTGGAGCGATGAGCCAGTGCCTTTCAATTTCTCGCACGACGAAGAAGCGCGCTGGTTGGCCAAGCTCGCCGAAGCCATCGCTCAAGCGCAGAAAGTCGTGTGGCGAATTGGCGTGTCGGAAGGCGATTCAGCTGAAGCCAAGGACCTTTATTGCCGGCTCGAGGCGGTTCGGGCGGAGGTCGAAGCGCTCCGCCGGGGCCCCTCGGCGGCACCGAAGCGGGAGACGCGTTCGTATTGGAAGTCATCTTCTTACGGAAAACCGCAACTTCGACCCCGCTGCCTAGGTCCCCTCTGGCAGGTCCCCGCCGCCAGCAAACGGCTCGAGGAAGGGTGAGAGCAGCGGTGCCTCCCAGCCGCCGGTCGCGACAAAGGCCCGATTGAGGAAAGTGCGCTTGCCATATTGGAGCGGGGCCCCGTCGGCGTCGTCGATCCGTCCTCCGGCGGCGAGCAGCACCGCGTGCCCGGCGGCCGTGTCCCATTCGCTGGTCGGTGACAGGCGCGGATAAATGTCGGCCTCGCCTTCCGCGAGGATGCAGAATTTGAGACTCGATCCAACGCTGACGTGATCGCACAGGCCAACCGCTTGCGCGAGATAGTCGGCGGTATCCTGCGTGAAATGGGATTTGGAGGCCACCGCTACCGGCGCGGCGGGCCGGGGACGGGAGCGGATCGGCCGCCGGCCGCGGCCGTCGTCAACCCAGGCGCCGGTCCCGATCAGGCCGCCATGCAGGCGGCCGGTCGCGGGCGCGAATACCACGCCCAGGCGCGGCGAGCGGTTCTCGATCAGCGCGATATTGACCGTATAATCTTCCCCTCCGCGCACGAACTCCTTGGTGCCATCGAGGGGGTCAACGAGGAAGAACGTGCCATCATGCGCGGGGATTCGGCCTGCCGCGACCTCTTCCTCGGCGATGACGGGAACGCCCGGTGCCGCTTTGGCCAGCGCCGCGAGAATGATCAGCTCCGCCGCTCTATCGGCTTCGGTCACCGGCGAGCGGTCGCGTTTAGTCTCGACCTCGAACCCGCGCCGGACGATCGTGACGATTGCCTCGCCCGCTGCGCGCGCGGCGTCGGCCAGTTGATTGAGCAGCTGCGGATCGTCGCTCGTCAACGCGGAGCCATCCGGATCCCGCCGTCGAGCCGCACCGCCGCGGCGTTCATGTAGGGGTTTTCGACCATGAAGCAGGCGAGGCGGGCATATTCCTCGGCGGTTCCGAGACGCTTGGGGAACGGCACCTGGGCCGCGAGCGCATCCTGCACGTTGGGCGGCATCATCGCGACCATCGGCGTCTTGAACACGCCGGGAAGGATGGTGTTGACCCTGATCCCGTCGTTCATCAGGTCGCGAGCGATCGGCAGCGCCATCGCCAGCACCCCGCCCTTCGACGCGGAATAAGCGGCCTGGCCGATCTGGCCGTCCTCGGCGGCGACCGAGGCGGTGTCGACGATTGCGCCCCGCTCGCCGTCGGCGAGGGGCTCGAGATCGACCATCCCGAGCGCCGAGTGGGCGATGCAGCGGAAGGTGCCGATGAGATTGATCTGGATCGCAAGCTCGAACTGCGCGATCGGGTAGGGCCTCGCTGCCTTGGTTTCCTTGTCGCGGCCGACGGTCTTGGCGGCATTGGCGACGCCGGCGCAGTTGATCAGCACGCGCTCCTGGCCATGGGCTGCGCGCGCCCTGGCGAACGCCGCCGCCACTTTCTCGTCGCTGGTGACGTCGACCTCGCAGAACACGCCGCCGATTTCGGCCGCGACCTTCTCGCCCCGCTCGATGTCGCGATCGAACACCGCGACTTTGGCACCGCGCCGCGCGAGCTCCCGTGCGCTGGCCTCGCCCAGCCCCGAAGCGGCGCCGGTAACGACCGCCGAAATACCCTGAATATCCATTCGCCTGCCCTTTTACTGCGGCACCATTTGTTCATCGCGCTATGCGATGAAAACGGCCGCAGACCAAGGTAGTGCGATCAGCGATGTAGGATTGCCACAGTCGCCGACTTTGGGCGCGGGTTCATGGTAAATGCAGCTTGGATCGGCGATAAGCCGCGCTACATTTAAAACTTGGGTTATCAGGAGCGAATGGGGAAATGATCAGGAACACCGCCCGATTGCTGGCTTCCGGCCTGTGCGCCGCGCTCTTGCTTGGCGCCGCCCCGGCCGGCGCCCAGTTCGCCCCGGCGACCTCGAGCTCGGTCAGCGCCTTCTACAGCAGCTGGAACACGCCGACGATCTGGTTCAAGGGCGGAGCTGCCGATCCCGCCGTTTCGCAGCTCGTCGCGATCCTCAAGCGCGCGCCGTTCGACGGGCTCGCGTCGGGCCCGCAACTCGCCGCCCAGGTCGAGGCGGCGTCGGCGCAGGCGAGCAGCGGAAGGCCCGCGGACATCGCGGCCGCCGACCGCGTCCTCTCAACGGCCTGGGTCGAATATGTCCAGGCGATCAAGCGCCCGACCGGCGGCATGTATTACGCCTATCCGGTGCTGCAGCCGCAGGGCAGCCGCGCGGATCAGATTCTGCTCACCGCGGCCGCGGCTCCGTCGCTGATCCGCTACGTGACGGCGACCGCGGCGGTAAATCCGGTCTACGGCCCGCTGCGCGACGCCGCCTGGGCCGAAGCTCAGGCGACCGGCAATCTGACCCCCGATCCTCGGCTGCTCGCGAACCTCGACCGCGCGCGGTCGATCCCGGCAACCGGCAAGTTCATGATCGTCGATTCCGCGTCTCAGCGGCTGACGATGTACGAAAATGGCGTGCCCGTGGATTCGATGAAGGTCATCGTCGGCACCAACGACCTGCCGACGCCGCTCATCGCCAGCATGATGTATTACGTCACCTTCAATCCCTATTGGAACGCGCCCGACCATCTGGTGCGCGAGAAGATCGCTCCCAAAACCCTCGCCGGCGGCGCGAAATACTTCAATTCGAAGGGCTATGAGGTGATGGCCGACTGGAGCACGGGTTCGGCGACGATTCCGTTCGAGACGATCGACTGGAAAGCTGTCCAGGCGGGCAAGGTGCGTCTCCGCATTCGGCAGAAGCCGGGCAAGGAGAATTTCATGGGGATATTGAAATTCCCCTTCCCCAACCCGCAGGACATCTATCTCCACGATACCCCGGCCAAGGTGCTGTTCGGCCAGAAGAGCAGGAACCTCAGCAACGGATGCGTTCGCGTGGAAGACGCGACGCGGCTCGGGCGGTGGCTACTCGGGCGTGAGCCCGTCGCGCCTGGTTCGGATCCCGAAATCCGGGTGCAGATGCCCAAAGGCGTGCCGATTATCCTCACCTATCTCACGGCGCAGCCGAAAGACGGCAAGCTGACCTATCTCACCGACATCTATGGCTGGGACAGGGCGTCGGCGACGCGGATCGCGTCGGGCCAATAGCAGCAGGCGCCATTCTATGGCACGATCAGTCCGTGCAGGCGAAGCGCCGCCAGGATAGCGCTGATCGCGGCTCGGCCTTCGACATCGACGGTCGTTCCGCCTGCGGGCGCAGCAATCGCCGTGCCTCTTGCTCCGACCACTTGCTGGCCGCCGATATTCAGGCCCGAACCGCGTAGCACCCCCAGTTCCCACGCGGAGCTTCGGTAAACCGCCCACACGGATGTGCTGCGCACGTAGGCGGTCATGCCCGGCACCGGCGCCACGAGACGCCAGCCGCCCGCGGTGAAGCAGGCGAGATTGTCCTGCTTGCCGCTCCATGCGCCGGTAGCACCGGCCGCGATTATGTAGCAGGAACCGAGCGCCGGGCTCGCGACCACCGCCTCTTCCTCGCCGGTTTCGATCCGGACATAGGCCTGCGCCTCGCTCAGCGTGACGGCCGGCCGCGCGCTTCCCGGGCTCGCCATCAGCGTTTCTCCACCCTGAGGACAATCGACCGGCTGTCGGTCCGTCCCGAATCCATCACCACGTGATTGATCAGCTGATAGACCCGTCCCGCCAGCCCGCCGGCCGCCTTGACGGTCGCGATCTTGGCGTCGAACGTGTTGCCTTCGACCGTGATTCCGCCCGTTTCATCGGGAAGGACCGACCACTCGCTAGTCGCAAGGATGTCGTCCCCGAGATATTCGGCGCCCCAGTCGACCGAATAATCGAGTGTCGCCTCGGGATCCTTGAGAAGAAGTGTCATCGCAATCCTTTGGATTAGTTGGCCGGATTGGTTGCTGGCTCAGCGCGGTTCCGGCTGAATGGCCGGATCGGCCTTGGCGACGGTTTGCCGCTTGGGCGGAGTCTTCTTGGAAGGTTCCGACGGCTGTTCCGCCAGGGCAGCCTCGCCCACTGTAAATCCGCCGATGCTCATTCTCGATGCACTCCGATTTTCGACGCTCCCAAGCGGGCGCCTGGTCGATTTGAACAATGTCGTAAGTTCGGCGATTAGACCGCGATGCGGTTCATTGAGCGCGAAGCATGTCCCAGCTGCGGGGCTGCTGGATCATCGAATGCTGTGACCCTGCTGAAAGGTCGCTTCTCGGAAGGCGCAGTGGGTGAATTCATCCGGCAGTTCTACAATTTCGATCCGGGGAAACTGGACGGCGATTATCAGCTCGATTGCTGCCTCCGCTGCGGTCTCATCTTCCAGCGCCACATCGGCGACGCGGATATGATGCGCTTCATCTACAGCGAACTGGTAAGACACGATCCTCCTGAGGAAATCCCCACATTCCAGGCCGACATCAAGGACTGGAAGGGGTCTCGGGACGGTCACGAACTGATGGCTCTGTCATCATTTCTCCACAAGCCGAAGCTCAAGGTCCTCGATTACGGCACGGGATGGGGCCTGTGGCCAATCATCGCATCAAAACTTGGTCATGATGCCTACGCGACCGAACTCGCACCGGAGCGCGCGGCATGGATTGCCACTCAAGGCGTGACCATGATCTCGGATGATGAGATTTCGCCTCACCGTTTCGACGTCATCAATCTTGAACAGGTATTAGAGCACGTCCCCGAACCGGCGACGCTTCTGGAGCGCCTTGTCCCATCGCTCGATGGGGTCATGAAGCTGTCTCTCCCCAATTCCGCGCGCGCTCGAGAAATCGCCGCGGCGATGGCATCAGGGGAAAGTCGCTACGACAAGATCATGCCGGTCCAGCCATTGGAGCACATCAACAGCTTCACCCGAGAGACGCTTCTCGATCTCGCCTCGCGGCTGGACCTCGAAGAAGTAAGGCCATCTTTCCATCATTTGTATTCGTTCGTTCCAGGCGGAATTCCCTCAGGGCCGAAGAGGATTGCCAAAGAGATGATCCGCCCGTTCTGGACGTGGCGAAATCCCTCGAACCTCTACATGTGGCTGATCTCATCAGGCTCTCCTGGAGCCAAGCAGTGAAACTGATTCTGGTGATCGGGATTCTCGCGCGCCTGCTGATGCTGGCGCTGTTCGACCCAAATCCGCTTTTGACGAGCGGAGACGCACCGCTGTTCATAACCCAGCATGGATTCGGGCTCGAGCCGCCGGGCTACCCATTGTTCTTGGCATTTTTGTTTCCGCTGGGGCCGTGGGCGGTGATCCTCGTCCAGATGGCCCTGACCATAAGCGTGGCCCTGTTCACCTATGCCCGGACCAAATTGCTGTGGCTTGCATTGGCGATTGTCGCGTGCCCGTACTTCATCATCTTCGAGCTTAAGATCTACACCGAAGCGCTTGTTTGCGCGCTCGTCTGGGTGGCCCTGGTTTTGCTGTGCTGGCCGCGGCACAAATGGGAACCGGCGCTCGCTGGGCTGCTTCTGGGTTTGGCCACGCTGACCCGCGACACGCTTTATCTGATGCCGCTGCTGATCCCGATTTTCGCCATTAGAACGAAGCTGTTCAAACCCGCGCTGATCGCTTGCCTTACCGCCTTCCTGATCGTCCTCCCGTGGCAAATCGTCCACGGCGGCAAGATCAGCGAAGGAAGGGGTGGCTTCGCACTGTGGATCGGGACTTGGGAAACCAACCCCGCCTGGATGTTGGGCGGACTGACCAACTGGCCCGAAAAGCATCCGGATTTGCTCGCGGCGTGGCAGCGCCATGACGATGCTCCCTTTACCAAAGCGGCGATCGAGAAGATGCGCGCCGAGCCCTTGACTGTCATCAAGACCTGGGCGGTTCGTTACCCGAGGCTGTGGATCGGCACCCGGACCGACGCCCTTCAGATGCGGATCGATCGACACGCAATCGCATGGTTCGCGCTCAAAGCCTTCTTCTTCACACTGAATCTGGCGATATTGTTTCTGGCGCTGATCGGAATGTGGAGGCTCAGCAACGATCCAAGAAGCCGAGTCCTCGCTGTGCCGGTGATCTATCTGGGAATAATCCTGATCCCCTTCCACAACGTCGAGCCACGCTATACCCTGCCCGCTATGATCCCGTTGCTGTGGTTTGCCGGTCACGCCGCCACCGCCTTCACGACCGCAAAATTAAACGTCAGCGCTTCCGATAATGATCCGCCGCTGCGGTTCTCGAGCGCGACCACAAACGAGCCACCGGAAACCTTGTCGATCCAATAGCGATAGGCGCCGGCGGTCGCGTTCCCAGACTGAAGGTTGAGATTGATCGTGTCGGTGGCGGCGACCTCGCTGTTCGATACTGTGAATGACACCAATGCCGCGGCGGCGAGCGCCGCGTTGTGAGTGACGATCTGGCCGCAATCCTTGTTGATCGCGGGCGGAGCGGTGGATTTGCTGGTTAGCTGCGTTACCGACGCGCCGGCGCCTGTCGCATAACCGACACCCCCAATGCCCGAGCTCTTGATCGCTCCGGTGGAGGCAACGCTCGTGGGTGTGAGCGCGCCCGCTGCCGTTAGCGTAGTGCCTGAGAATGCCAGTCCACCAGCAAGGCTGATTTCCGATGCAGCCGTCGCACCGCCGGTCGGATTGCCGAGCAGGCGCGAGGCGGCCACATTCTGAATTTTCGCGTAAGTGACGGCGCTGTTGGCAATGGTTGCGGCAAACGACCCTGTGCCCGATCCGGTGACGTTGCCGGTCAGGGTGATCGTCTGGTCCCCGGTGTTGGTGCCGCTCGACGTGCCGCTGTGCGTCCCGCTGAAGTTTGTTGCCGCGATAGTGCCCTGGAACGTGGCGGCCTTGGTCGCAGTCGCGATGCGGAAAACCTCGGCCCATCCCGCCGTTTGTGCGTATAGGGATCGCGCAGGATCGTCGTCGCGTTGCGCTCGGCGATCAGATAGCCGGCCTTGAAGTTGCCGAACGCGATCGACAGGCTGTTCGCCGCGATGTCGGGCATGTCCTCGGCCTCGATCACCGGATAGCCGAGCAAGGTCGCCGGCTGCCCGCCGACCAGGCCCGGCTGCCAACATGAACGCGCCGTCGGCGGTCTTGAACTTGCGGATCGCCGCCGCGGTCGCCGAGTTCATCACGAACACCGCGCCCTGGCGGTACGGCGAGCGCAGCGTCTGGACGAGGTCGATCAGCTTGTCCTGCCGGGTTGCTCGCCGGGAAAGCCGCCGGCGACGCCCGGTGCCGATCGAACTGCAGCGTGCCCATCGGCCGCGCCCCGTCCGCCGTCGCCGCATTGGGCGAGCTCGAGGAAGCCCAGCGGCTGGTTGGTGCCCGTGCCCTTGACGAACGCCAAGCCCTCGGCGCGCGCGAACTCGGTCGCGATCTCGCTGCGCCAGCCACTTCTCGACGTCGAACATCGCATCGTCGAGCATCTGCTGCGACGCCGCCGGATTGGCGTAGAGCTCGCCCGCCGCCGGCACGATCTCGGTGAAGGTCGGCGTGTCCGTCTCCGGCCGCGCCGCCTCGTAGCGCGACCCAGCCCGACGGCGTTCCGCCGGTCGTGACCAGCTTGCGATAGCCGGCGCTGCCGACCTTCACGACATTGGCGATCGCCCGGATCGGCGAGATCGCGACCAGCGTCTCGTCGATCACCCGGTCGATCTCCTCGGGCACCGCATAGCCGCCGATCGCGTCGGTCGAGCTGCCGATCGCCTTGGTCTCGAGCCCGCTCTCGATCCCGCGCGCGCAGATATTGGTCGACGAAGCTCGCCGCTCTCCGCCGACTTGACCCCGTCCAGCGCCGGCCGCTGCGCCGCGATCGCTCCCGCCGCGATCTTCGCCTTCGAGCAGTTCCAGCTCGGCCTTCAGCGCCGCGACGCCGTCCTCGTCCTCCTCGATCGCCTCGAACGACTGCCTCGAGCGCATCCGCCTTCACTTCCACCATTCCCGTTTCTCCCGTGTGAAATCCGCAAACAAAAAGGGCCGCGAAAACCGCGACCCTCAGTGTCTCATTCGTCATCCCGGACTTGATCCGGATCACCTTTACTTCATCATTCCGCCGAGATGGAGAACGCCATTCTCCGCTCGACGCCGTCCACCTTTCCAACCTCCTTCATCGAGATCAGGCGATCGACGACAATCGGGTACTCACGCCCGAAAGACGCAATCGGATACTCGGTCCGTCGTCCGATGAACTCGACGGCATATACCGTCTCAGTCTTGACCCGAATCTGCGAACGATCTTTCAAAACCTCACAACTCCAACTGAGATCGTATCGAGGCTCCTTATCCCAGGAGCAAAAGCTTTTACCGGGACAGAAGCGATAGGCCTCAAAGCTGGTTATCCACGCGCCGCTCCAGCGGCGCAGCGGCCGCATCTTGAAACACTCGTCGATTTGCTTCGCGCCTTCGCAGGGAAGCACATGCACATTTTGCAAGCCGAGCCTGATGATCATCCGATCGGTCCAATGCTGGTATGCCTCTGCCGGCTTCTCTGGAAATCGTTGGCAAGCCTGCAAGACAAAGATTGCTGCAAACAGGATATTGCGCGATCTCATACTGGCAGCTTCGTCCAACTACTCCTTCAATTCAACCGCATGCACCCGCGCCTTGGGCTGCATCGGATGCGCGACCAGGCTGACCTCGACCAGGTCGAGCTCGATCAGCTCGCGATGCGCCCCCGCGCTCTTCGCCTCGCGCACACGATAGCCGAAGCTCAGCCCATCCACCTTCCCGCTTCCGAGCAGCCGCGCCAGCCGCGCATCGCCCAGCGCCGCAATCACCCGCAACCCGCGCTCGTCCTCGCTCAAATGCTCGATCCGCCCGACCACCGCGCCCGCCCTGTGCTGCCACAGCAGCGGCACCTCGCCCGCCGCTTTCAGCGCCCGCGCGAACGCGCCCTTGCGCACCACGTCCCCGCCGCGGTCGGGCCGGCCGAAGATCGCCGCATACCCTGCGAACCTAACCACTCATCAAATCCGTCAGCCGCAGCCGCACGGCGATCCCGATCAGCAGCATCGCCAGCATCAGCCGCGACCGCCCAGGTCACGATCGCGCGCCACGCGCTGCGCTTGGCGTCGCGCCACGCCGACAGCAGCTCGCGCAATTCGTCCATGTCGCGCCGCGCCCGCGGGTCATCGAGCCCGAGCGAGGCCAAGCGCCCGCCGCGCCCCCGCCTGGCTCGATTCCTCGACCAAAGCGCGCAGCGTGATCAGGTCGACCCCGCGCCCCTCCGCCTGGGCCATCAGGCTGGCGAGCAGCGCCTCGGCGCTCATCGCCCGCTCACTCATGTCGCAAAATCCCAGCATGTCGCGCTTCTCCTCGTCGCTGAGGAAATCCGCTGCCCCGACGCTCTCCCACAGTTTCGCCCGGTCCTCGGCGAGCTCGCTCATCTGGTCGGTGTCGACCGCCAGCTGTCACCGGCCCCAGCCAGTCGCCCAGCATCGCGCCCAAGCCGCCCAGGATCCGCGCCGCCATCGGCAGGATCGTCTGGCGGTACAGCGCCCGCCCCGCCTCGCGCGCATTGGCGTAGGTCGCATCGCCCGGCAGCCCGACCAGCACCGGCGGCACCCCGAACGCCAGCGCGATGTCGCGCGCCGCGCCTTCCTTCAGCGCGACGAAATCCATGTCCGCCGGCGTCAGGCTCATCGCCTGCCACTTGAGCCCGCCTTCGAGCAGCAGCGGCCGCCCGGCATTGCCGCTGCCCGAAAACTCGCTCGGCCAGCTCCTCCTTCAGCCGCTTGAACTGGTCGGCCGACAGCACGCTCCCGTCCGCCGGCTCATAGCTCAGCGCGCCCGACGGCCGCGCCGCATTGTCGAGCAGCGCCTTGTTCCAGCGGCTCGCGCGATTGTGCACGCTGGCCGCGGCGATCGCCGCCTCGAGGCAGCCCATCCCGTAATGGTCGTCGCGCGGGTGCAGCGCCTTGATATGCGCCAGCTGCCGCCGGCCGAGCGCGATCGGCGCGCTCGATCCGCACCGTGCTCCCCGCCGCGCGATAGAGATAGGCCGACCGGCCAGCCGCGCTCGTCGCTGACCACGCTGACCCGCTCGGGCCGCAGCTGGCACAGCTCGATCGGCATTTCGCGGTCGTCGGCGATCAGCTGCACATAGGCATTGCCGTGCAGCAGCAGGTTCGCCGTCATGCTCTCGAGCAGGCCTCGGCGTCGACCAGCGCGACCGCGCGCTCGTCGCCGTCGATCGTCAGCGCGCCGAGCATCCCCGCGACCAGCCGCACCGCGCGCTGCCCGACCGGGTTTCTTCGATAAACCTCGTCGAACTGCATGTCATAGGAGCGAGCGAATCCCTCCTCCGCCTCGGCTGTTGTCAGCCAGGCCGGCACAAACGGCCGCATGTCCGACGGCGCAGATTTGCGCCCGAACCACCATCCCATGCTCGCCCGCTCCTAAAAAAAAGGGCTCCCGAAGAAGCCCTGAAGAATCATTGTCTGACGCCGCAGACTAAACGCCCATAATCTGCTTCGCCGTCGCGTGCCAGGCCGGCGTGTCCCACAGCAGGTTCACGATCACCGCAAACGGGATCGTCACCGCGAACCAGATCCAATAAGCGCGGTGCAGGCTGTGATTCCGGATCACATCCCAAACCAGCATCGGCGAAATTGCCAGTACCGTGTAAAAGTCCACTAGCAGCGGGCTCGCGGGCATCATGCTCGGCAGCCACGGAATCCGGTCGATCCCGGCCGGAAGCGCCATGACGGTCGCCAGGATCATCATCCGTTTGTGCAGCCCCGCATTCCCGCTTCTCGCTCTTATGCCGATCGCCAGGAACAGCGGGAACAGGATCCCGATCCGCAACTGCAGCAGCAGGATGTCCTCCTTGATCGAGAGCACCTCCTGGAGCTTCGCCTGCGCGGCCGGCGGTGCCGATTGCAGCGCATTCCAGGTCTCGTAATACATCGTCGGCGCAAGGACGAAGCCGACCGTCACCAGGGCGACGGCCAGGACAATCCCGACGATCCCCAACCGCATATGCAACGCGCGCCTGCCGGTCGCCATCAGCACCGTCTGCGTCAACAGCAGCAGCAGGAACGAACCCATCAGCACGGCGTGCATGTGCAGCACGATCGGGAACGGCGGCCGCAAGCCGGCCTGGACCATCCCGACTTTCATGATCGAGTCCGGGATGAACCCGGCCAGCACGATGGCGATGAACCACACCGCCATGAACACGAAAATCCACCGGTCGATCGCATGCGCCCGCGGCGTGCCCGACAGCGCATCGGGCAAGCGCTCGACGTCGCAACAATACGGTTCTGCGATTGCAGCCATGGCGTTCCCCCTTCGCCTTCCCGTTCAGGGCTCTATCACAGCCTCCGCACCCGCGGCACCCCCGCTCCTCGTCTCGCTCAGCGCCGTCATCGCCCACACCATCGCGTCGGCCCGGTCGGGCGACCGGCCCGGCCCTTCATAACCGCCGCCGGCCTGCATTCCGGCGAGCTCGTGCCTCGAGCTCGGGGAACCGGCCCGCGAAAAACGCCTTGCCCGGCTTCGAACCTGAGCGCGATCGGCTCGGCCCTGGCGCATTTGCCTTTCGACGCGTGCACCAGCCGCACCTTCAGCCCCAGGTCGGCGGCCTTCGAACACGCTCCCGACCATCGCCCCGCCATTGTTCGCTTCGGCGACGACCATCGCCGTGTTCCACCGCGCCGCGGCCGCCGCGACCCGGTTGGCCCAGCCTTCGGGGCTCAGCCCCTGCACGCTCGCATCCTCGAGCACGGACAGATCCTCGCCGCGCGATCCCGCGACCACGATCCCGCACGCGTCCGACCCCTCGCCGCCCCCGCCGGCGGATCGACCCCGACCACGATCCGATCGAAGCCCCTCTCCCCATCGCGGGAGAGGGGTTGGGGAGAGGGGGCGACCCTCGCCTTCTCGATCATCTCCCGCGTCCACAGCGCCCCCTCGACATCCTCGAGCAACTCGCCGTCGAGCTCCTGGGCGCCGATCCGCGTCCCGCCATAGGTCGCGGTCAGCAGGTCGATGACCTCCTCGTCGAGGCTGAGATTGTCGCCCGTCCGTCCGCCCGTCGTCATCGTCGACGGGCTCCGATCGATCCGTTTCAGCAGCTCCATCGGCCGCGGCGTCGTCGTCACCAGCGCGCGCGGCCGCCGCCCGCGCCTCAGGCCGAACTGCAGGTTCACCCACGCCTCCTCGGCCTGCCGCCATTTGGCGAGCTCGTCGCACCAGGCGAAATCATGCTCCGGCCCCCTGCAGGCCGTCGGCATTGTCGCCCGAAAACAATTGCGCCTCGCTCCCGTTGAACCATCGCAACCGGCCCAGGCTCGGCTCCCAGTTGAGCTTCCGCCGGCGCACCTTGGCCACGGCGAGCAGCCCGCTGACGCCCTCGACCATGACCGTTCGCGCGTCGCCGATCGTTGCGCCGACCAGCGCGATCCTCGCGCCCGGCTTGGCGTTGGCCAGGCCGAAGATCCATTCGGCCCCGGCCCGCGTCTTCCCGAACCCGCGCCCGGCCATCATCAGCCACACCCGCCAGCCCTCGCCCTCCGGCGGATATTGATCATCGTTCGCCCAATTCTCGAATTGGATATCGAAGTGGACGAGCCGGCTTATTGTCGCATTTTTAAAGACCTTGCGCTGCTGCTCCTCACTCGCATTGGCGAGCAGCCGCATCTCCTGCCGTGCTATCTCCTGTACTGTCTGCCTTATCCTTCGCGTCATTCCGAGCCTTCAACCGCTTCAGTTTCTTGATCAGCCGCTCGCGGATTTCGTCGCCACTCTCGGGCGTGAACTCGGTCTCCGCCTCGACCGCCGTGTCGCGGTGCATCTTGAGCAGCGTCAAACCCAGCTGGTTCGAATATTCGAGCATGCGCTCTTCCGATCCGTCCTTGCGCTTCACGACCTTCTCGGTGCCGTTGAAGGCCCGGTCGAGCAGCACCAGCTCGAGCCGCTGGTAGGCCGTCCCGATCGCCGCGATCCATCCCGCGCGAAAGCCGCCGTCCGCCGCCCGCTTCTTGTAGGCGTAGCTGACGCAAACCCGCGCCTGCCTCGCCGCTTCCTTGACGTTGCACGTCTCGGCCAGGACCGACAGGAACTCGCGCTCCTTGGCCCTCGTCCAGTTCCGCCGCGAGACCTTGCGCATCTGAGGCTTATGGCCGCCGGCCAGCACCAACTTCCGAGCCAATCCGTCACTCCAAAAAGAAATCGGGCCAAACCCCGGCTGGGGTGACCCGACTCGCTATTTCCGACTGTTCCTAAGTTGTACCGAATTCAGCGTGACGATGTCAAGCTATTTTTACCGTATTGGTTAATATTCTTTCTTGCGCACTTCGAGGACAGACCAGCGAACGGGCTGAACAAGGATGGCAAGCCTGGCCGACGGGGGAAGTCTGGCGTTAAAAAGCTGAGTCCGGAATCGACCCAAGGCGGACATTAAACGCGATGTCCCGCTTTGACCCCTAAGCTTTGATGCCCCGGCTCCCCATATGCCTAGGGTAAAGCATCGGAGCACATATGCGATATTTTGAAATGCCGGGCCGCGTGAAGACAGACCGCGCCCTGATTGATCTGCACGAGGCCAGAGATGATCTAAGCGTCCAAATCAGCCTTCTCGGAGACGGCGACCGAGTTGACCCGGGTGTGCTGGCTACCTTGCAACGCAAGTTGGGGCTTCTGGAAATTCGCATCGCCGAACATAAAGGACCGATCTGCGCCTGAAGCTCCACGCGGAGAGAAGCATGCCGCTACACGATTGGCCGTGTTCGGTTTCCACCCGCTTCGGCTAGCATCGACCGTCATGAGGAAAGCGGATACGTCTCACGAAAGACAGTCCCATGTGGGCGCAAAGCGGGACGAGTGGAGCCAAGGGGCAAGCAGCGGTTGCAACGTTCCACGCGGCGGGCGGTTATAAGTTTGCTACCAGTCGCTATCGACGGTCTTGGGCGCTAAGCCGCACCTTCTTCCCATCTTTGACGTCTCCTAGCCGGCATGCCGTCAATTTCGGCGCGTGCCCAGAAAGGAACTTACTCATGAAACTATTCGGCACCGTGAAGTCATTCGACAGCGTCCAGGGCCACGGCGAGATCACGCCGGAAGTCGGCACCGATCTCATCCGCTTCGACAAGAGCGCAATTGCTTGGGACAAGGCTACGCCCCCGACAATCGGCCAGCGCCTGTCCTATGAATTGGGCAAGACCAACGACCAGGTCCGCGCACTGAACCTGCAAACTGCCTAATTTCAGTCGTGTTGCGTAAGGGGGAGCCCGGCCGGAGCGATCCGGTCGGGCTTTTTCTTGGCGCCTTCGCGGCCTTTACGTGAAGGCCACGCCTTTTTGTTTTTGGTTCATGCGTCTTATTGGCGTAATACGCGTTTGTACTTCGAGCTCCCCGGCATTTCCGGTCGAGAGCCAAGGGAATTTCCCCATGAAAACCTATTCATTGCTCGTAGCCGTCGCCGCGATTGCCGGCGCGTCTGCCCCCGCCGCGGCGGAGCAAAACCCGATCGCGCCGGTCATCGAAGCACTGCTCGGCAGCAGCTACCCGGCAACCGGCGACCGGGCCGCCGTGTCCCGGTGCGCGAGCGCGGCGTTGGCCGAGGCGGCCGTGCAGTATGGAGTCAACGGCTATGCCGGCGCCAGCGGCTATGCGGGTTATGCCGGCGCCTATCGCCCGGGCGCGCCGGACGTTCCCGGCTATCCCGGCGTCGCCACGACGATGCGCGTGAGCGCGATCACCGACGTCCAATCGCCGCTCGGACGGAATGCGCGTCAAGGGCCTGATCGACAGCGGCGTCGATTATCGCGGCAGCTACGGCGGCCAGGCTTATCAGGGCGCCGGCACCGGCGGCCAAGCCTATGCCATTCGCTATCCCAGCCACAACGACCTGTCGTTCCGCTGCAACCTCGATGACGACGGGATCGTCACCAGCATGCACGTCGACCGCAACACCACGACCTACCGCCGCTTCTAACCGCGAGCAGGCCCGGCGAGATCGAGCAGCCCAGCCTGTTCGCGATCAATTATTCGGCCGTTACGGCTTGTTGTCTCCTGTTCATGCGTCTTATTCGCATAACACGCGTTCTACGTGTTGAACTCACCGGCATTTCCCGCGTGAGACGAAGGGAATTCCCAATGCATAGCGTCACCAGATTTCTCGCCGCCGCGGCGGCGATCGGCGGCTTGTCCGCTCCGCTCGCGGCCCAGGCGCCCTACGCCTACCCGCAGCAGGGTTACCCGCAGCAGGCCTATCCCGGCTATCAGCAGCAGGCCTACGGCTACGGCCAGCAGGGTTACGCCCAAAACCCGGTCGGCCAGATCATCGATCAGTTGCTCGGTAACCGCTACAATGTGACCGACCGCCAGGCAGTGTCGCAGTGCGCGAACGCGGCGATGATCCAGGCCCAGACGCAATATGGCGGCGGCTACAACCAGGGCTACGGCAACAACCAGGGCTACGGCAACAACGGCTACAACCGTGGCGGGGCGATGCGCGTCACCTCGATCACCGACGTTCAGCGCCGCAACAATGGGCTTCGCGTCACCGGCACGATGAGCTCGGGCTACGGCGGCCAATATGGCGGCCAGTACGGTTACCAGAACCGCGGCTATGGCGAAGTCGGCTTCCGCTGCAACGTCGATTATCGCGGCGCGGTGACTAACGTTCGCATCGGCCGCAACGGCTATCGCGGTTAGGTGGGGTTGGGGCAGCGGGGCCGGATAGTGCCGTGCTGCCCCACATTCAAAGTCGCGAGGGCCCAAGGGGTCCGACGCGAGTTAGCCGAAAAAGAGCAGACAATCCCGTATCTCGCGAATGTCCGCTTTCCACCCTGATCGGCCGGTGAGCAACTCATTACGGACATTGGCTCCGCCTATTGCGTTGCCAGTGCGTTGCAGGTGCCGTGCGGAGCAACGAGGGCGACATTCGCCGGCGAAAGGCCTAGGGCTGTCGTCGACGAAGAGACCTGCGAGCGTCGGTCTGCTTTGCTACCCAACGGATAAGCCTGCCGACCCATGCTGACCTCCACCGAGAATATCCACGACGCGCAGATACTGGCGCAAGCCATCGTCAACACGATTCCCGAGCCATTTCTCGTGCTCGACGACAAGTTTCACGTCCTGACGGCCAGCCGTTCGTTTTGCGAGACCTTCAAGGTCAATCCCGAACAAACGCGGGATTGCCTGCTCTACGATTTAGGCAATGGGCAATGGGACATCCCGGCGCTCCGCGTCCTGCTCGAGACGATCATACCCGAGAAGACCTCAATGGATGGCTTCGAGGTCGAGCATGATTTTCCGCGTGTCGGACGAAAGATCGATGCTCCTGAACGCTCGGAAGGTCATTTACGACGACAGCCCCAACGCAACGATCCTGCTGGCCTTCAGCGACGTCACAGCTCGCCGGGCGATCGAGCATGAGAAGCAGGATCTGCTCGAGCGAACCGAAGAGTTGCTGCGCCAAAAGCAGGTGCTGCTGCAGGAAATGGAGCACCGTGTCGCCAACAGCCTTTCGATCATTGCCGCCATCTTACTGTTGAAGGCAGGAACCGTCACATCGGAGGAGACCCGACAGCATCTCAAGGAAGCCCATCAGCGGGTCATGTCGGTAGCCGAGGTCCAGCTTCACCTCCACGCGACCGGCGGCCTCGAGCGGATCGATGTCGGGACTTACCTGACCAAGCTCTGCGGGGCTCTCGCCTCGTCGATGATTGGGGAGCAGCCCATTATGGTCAAGGTAACTACCGATGAAGGGACGGTCGATTCCTCCAACGCGGTCAGCCTGGGGCTGATTGTCACCGAGCTCGTCATCAATGCCATCAAATATGCTTTCCCCACGAACAAGGCCGACGCGCAAATCTTCGTCACCTATGAAGTGGATGGTTCCGACTGGAAACTGACGGTTTCGGACAACGGGGTCGGAAAGATCTCGGGGAATAACCCTCCGGTGCCGGCCGGGTTGGGAACGACCATCGTCGATGCGCTGGCCACGCAACTTGGTGCACGTGTGGAATTGGACGGCGGCGTTTCAGGGCTGAGAGTATCAATTACGCATGCATCTTTCGCATCGCGCTTGCCGTCGGCAGCTTGACGCTGGGCCGGTTCCTAACGTCCGCTTTCCACCCAAAGCGGACATCAGCATGTCCAGAGCTCGCGGCGCTCGCCAATCGGCTGCCGGAACTCGTAACGGACCCGACGCATTGGTGCTAACTCACGCCGGCGGGGATTGGAGGTGAACATGTCTGCCCTTCGTATCGCCACCGCGGCCGCATTCGCGCTCGCTCCGCTGGCCTCGGCCCAGGCCCAGCCCGCGACCCAGGTGGTCGACGTCGCCAGCTTCTATTTCGCGCCCAAGCCGATCCATCTCGCCGCCGGGCGCGCGGTCACCCTGACCTTCGTCAACCGCTCGGGCAGCGGCCACGACTTCACCGCCCGCCGCTTTTTCGCCAGTTCGCGGATCGTCGCCGGAAGCGCGCCCGAAGGCGAGATCGAGCTCGGGCCGCACCAGACGCGGACCATCACGCTGGTTCCGTCAGCCGGGACCTACAAGGCGCATTGCAGCCACTTCATGCACAAGCAGCTCGGCATGTCGGACGTGATCGTCGTTAACTAGACTCGAGCGCCCGAGCGCAGTAACGCCGGCGCGCAGCGCCGCCGGAGCAGCGCGAAGAGAGCGCGAGAGCCGGCCAGCGGGTCGCCCTCGGCGAACCCGACTGACGTCACGGAGCAAGCGTCAGCAATTCGCCAGAATTGCGAGAGCGAAGCGTATGTGACGCTCCGGCTTAGGCGACGTGCTCCGAATGGCCGTAGATGAGGACCGTCATAAAGCCCTGGCGCGCGGCTGATTCCGCCTGTCCGGCATTGACCTCGAACTTTTCGGTGCTCGCCTGTTCGCAGCCATATTCGGGCGTGACGTCGCCGGATGTCGCGACCACCTTGCAGCCGCTGACCTTGCCGCCCGGATCGATCGCCAGCGCCATCACCTGGCGGCCGAGCAGGGTGTCGCCGGTCTGCAGGTTGTTGTCGGCCGGCGGCGCGACGCCGGGATGGAAGCTCCGCTCGAAGGTGATCGTCGCGGTTTCGCCCTTGGATGCCGAGACGTTCTGGACGCCCAGCGCCTCGCTTCCGACCACCTGGCATTGCTTGGCCCCGGCCGGCGCCTTGCTGGCCTCGTAGCGGCAGGACTGGGTCTTGCCGTCGCCGGCGAAAGTGACGGTGACCCGCTCCCACCAGGCGGTCGTCGACAAAGCGGGGCTGGTTGCGGCCACGGCGGCAGGGGCAATCAGGGTTGCAAGGGCCAATGCGGCCGTCAGGCGAAGCACGACTTCGTCTCCTTCTCGTGCCCGCTCCGGCAGCCCGATCGCCGCCGCAAGACCCCAAACGCGCGAAACGCGCTTTGGTCTCAGCACCGTCGATCGACCGGGGTTCGGCGCCCGTGCGGCGTCGCCCGCGATGCCGCACCCGGCCACTGTGGAGAGAAGAGAGAGGGCGCGCGTTACCAAGGAAGGAAAACTGCGCCCATGCGCCCAATAAGCGCGGCCAATCGGCGCGCCAAATAGAAATGGGGGCGCCAAATAGAAATGGGGGCCGGCATTGCTGCCAGCCCCCACTGCGCCGAGCGAAGGATCTGCCGGTGTTCGTAACCTGGTCCCAGGGGACCCGTTTTCGATCCTGGCTCACCAGCTCAGGCGTCGCCTCCCATCAAACTGCTCCCTCTTGCGAGGAGCCCGACCGATCTACTCGAAAGACAACCCGGAGGATCACCAATCTTTCGGTCTGTCCGGCCTGGCCCGAAAGCCAAAACCGTCCGATGTTCCGCGGCCCTTCTTGGGGAAACCTCTACCGCGTCCCGCTTTGCTCTTCGCGATCCGAAAACCGCTGGAGCCGCGTCGCGCGACAGGAAGAAACCTCTTCCGGCGCCTCTTCCCGGCTGACCCCGCTTCCGCTCCGAAGAGCTTCTGCATTGCCTGCCGGCAGAGATCGGACCTTTGGTCACCTGCCGCGCCTTTGCCGTTTCCAGCTCCGGAGAGGCCGGGACCGCCGTCCCGATCACCAAGTCACCATGCACATCTCGTCCGAGTCGCAAAAGCGAAAAATATGGGAAGAAGCCTGTGGATAACGGGGATATCGGTAACAACAATTGGAACCTTGTCACAATCCGCAATTCGCAACTCGGGAGCGGCCCGCCGCGGTTGCCGATCCGTTCCCCCCGCTTACTTCGGCCAAGTGCCTGAATCGCCTGCCCTCGCCCCCGAACCAGCGTATCTGCAAGGTCTCAACCCGCCGCAGCGCGAGGCGGTGCTGGCGACCGAAGGGCCGATTCTGGTGCTTGCCGGCGCGGGCACTGGAAAGACCGCGGCGCTGACCGCCCGGCTCGCCCATCTGATCGCAACTCGCAAAGCCTGGCCGAGCCAGATTCTCGCGGTCACCTTCACCAACAAGGCGGCCCGCGAAATGCGCGAGCGGGTGTCGGCGATCAGCGGCGGCGCGATCGAGGGAATGCCCTGGCTAGGCACCTTCCATTCGGTCGCGGCGCGCATGCTGCGCACTCATGCCGAGCTCGTCGGCCTCCATTCCAACTTCACGATTCTCGACACCGACGATCAGTTGCGCGTGCTCAAGCAATTGATCGCCGCCGCCAACCTCGACGAGAAACGTTGGCCCGCGCGCCAGCTCGCTGGCCTCATCGACCGCTGGAAGAACCGCGGCTGGACCCCGAGCCAAGTCGATGCCGGCGAGTCCGAAGCCTTTGCCGCCGGCCGCGGCGCCGAGCTCTACGCCGCCTTTCAGGAGCGGCTCAAATCCCTCAACGCCTGCGATTTCGGCGACCTCTTGCTGCACATGCTCCGGATCTTCCGCGCCCACGGCGACGTGCTCTCCCAATACCGCGAGCGGTTCCGCTACATCCTCGTCGACGAATATCAGGATACCAACCAGGCGCAGTACGAATGGCTGCGCCTTCTCGCCGAGCCCAAACGCAACCTGTGCTGCGTCGGCGACGACGACCAGTCGATCTACAGCTGGCGCGGCGCGGAGGTCGCGAACATCCTCAAGTTCGAGCACGACTTCCCTGGCGCCAGGATCATCCGGCTCGAGCAGAACTACCGTTCGACCTCGCACATCCTCGCCGCCGCCGACGGCCTCATCGCCCACAACGCCGGCCGCCTCGGCAAAAGCCTGTGGACCGACGCCGGCGAGGGCGAAAAGGTGCGCGTCGTCGGCGTCTGGGATGGGCCGGAGGAAGCGCGCCGCGTCGGCGAGGAGATCGAGCAGTACGAGGCGGCCGGCAAGTCGCTCGACGATGTCGCCATCCTGGTGCGCGCCCAATTCCAGACCCGCGAGTTCGAAGAGCGGTTCATCGCCATCGGCCTCGCTTATCAAATCATCGGCGGCTTCCGCTTCTACGAGCGCGCCGAGATCCGCGACGCGATTGCCTATCTCCGCCTGATCGTCCAGCCGGCCGACGACCTCGCGTTCGAGCGCATCGTCAACCAGCCCAAACGCGGCCTCGGCGACAAGGCGATCGCGACCATTCACCGCCACGCCCGCGCGATCCAGCAACCTTTATTGCTCGCCGCCGCGGCGCTGCTCGAAAGCGACGAGCTGACCCCGCAAGCCCGCCGCTCGCTCGGCGATTTCGTCGCCGACATCGCCCGCTGGCGGCAGATGGCAGCCACCCTCCCTCACCCTGAGCTCGCCCGCATCCTGCTCGACGAGAGCGGCTACACGGCGATGCTCCAGGCCGATCGCTCGGCGGAGAGCGCCGGCCGCCTCGAGAACCTCGCCGAGCTCACCCGCGCGATGGAGGAGTATGAAACGCTTCAGGCATTCCTCGAGCATGTCAGCCTGGTCATGGACAATGACGAGGCGCGTCAGGGCGAGCGCGTCACCATCATGACCATCCACGCCGCCAAGGGCCTCGAGTTCGACATCGTCTATCTGCCCGGCTGGGAGGAAGGCGTGTTCCCGTCGCAGCGCGCGATGGACGAAGGCGGGCTCGCGGCGCTCGAGGAGGAACGCCGGCTGGCCTATGTCGCGATCACCCGCGCGCGGCGTAAATGCGCCATCCTCCACGCAGCCAATCGCCGAATCTACGGCCAGTGGACGAGCTCGATTCCCAGCCGCTTCATCGCCGAGTTGCCCAAGCCGCACATAGAGGAAGAGACGACAATGACCGGCGGCGAGAGCCTGTGGCGCGCCCAATGGTCCGAGCGCGCCGATCCCTTCGCCCACGTCGCCCGCCCCTCGCGTGGCCCCGGCTGGCAACGGGCAGCGCGCGTCGCCTACAATCCCGAGCCGCAGCCACCGCTTGAAGTGAGAGCCTCGGCCGTCAGCCTCGGCAACAAGGGCCGCGACGACCTGTCGCTCGGCCAGCGCGTGTTCCACGGCAAGTTCGGCTACGGCATCATCGCAGCGATCGAGGGCAACAAGCTCGAGATCGACTTCGAGCATTCCGGCCGCAAGAAGGTGCTCGACAGCTTCGTCAGCGCCGGATGAAATTCCGACCTTGCACCGTAATCTTCGACCCCTAAAGCTGACGCAGGTTATAGAGGGGGATCATCATACATGCGTCTGAAGTTTCTCACGGCTCTCGCCGCGATTCCGTTCGCCACCGCTGCCCAATCGGCGAACATCTATCTCGCCTGCTTTTATCAGGACGATATGGGCAAGCTGCCGATCACGCAGCTGTTCACCTTAAAGGGTGACGCCATCGGGGATTCCTACCCCACGTGGGGTTACGACGGGATCGCCGAGTGGGAGGCGCAGTTCGCCACGCAACCCGATCAGGTTCGCGAAACTTCGAGCTACACCGAAAAGAACATCATTGGGCAGTTCAGCAAGTTCGCCGAAGCAAATGGCGACAGCCACTCCGTTTGCTGGGTCACGACGAAGAAGGATCACGCGTTCGCATGGTTTGCGAAAGAAAGCGCGAAAGGCCGGCTCGATGTCGGACGGATCAAGGATTGGCGTCCGATCAAGGCCGAGTCCTGGGGGTCCAGGATTGGTCCGGCAATCCCGTCGAATCGGCGTATGCGACGCCGGAGCCCGATCGAGATGGCGGTCCGGCTCCGTCGCCCTCGCCTTCGGACACCGCGGCGGCAGATATCGCCGAAGCCCCCGTCCGGCCAAAGAAGAGCAACGCTCAAGCGGACGCAGAGTATGCGGTCGCAATGGCGGAATATAATGCGAAGCTGGAAGCCCGGCAAAAGCAAGTCGAGGACTATGAGCGAGCGCAGGCAGAGGTCGCCCGCAAGAAGGCCGAGCAGCGGCTGGCCGCCGAGCGCGCCCTGGCCGAACATCAAACGCAGGTGGCGGCGGCCGATGCTGCCCAGCTCGAATATAAAAAGCAGCTTGCCAGGCCCGCGGGCGTCGCCAACGCCGTCTATCGCGGCTTCAGCGGTGCGGATTGCGACACCGCGCGCCGAAGTGCGCTGCTGGGCACGGGCACCAGCTCCGGAACCAAGTTCGTCGAAGTCGAAGCAGAACCGGTCGGCAGCCAGTGTATGGTTCGGGGCTGGTGGTGGGACACGAGCACCACCGGTTCATCGCGCCAATAAGCGTCAGCTTCGTCAATGCCGGGTGATCACCCGATCCTCAGCTCCTCGATCCGGTCGCCGTCCACCAGAAACCGGAAGTTGAGCTCGATCGGGGAACCGGGGAACGTCCCGACGACGCCCGTAGTGACGAAGATCGCGCTCCCTTCGCGGCGCACCTCGCGGGGGATCAGCCTCACATCATATTGATCGTAAGTTCCCTGCGCCCAGCCGCGGATCGCGTGGCGGCCGCGATGATCCGAATTTTCGTCACGGACGAGCGCATCCTCGCCGAACAGCGCAGCGGCCGCGGCCGCGTCATGGGCGTTTGCGGCTTCGAAGTAGCTCGACAGCGGGGGCTTCAGCTCGATCGGCATGGCGCAAACCCTTCCTGCTGCTCGCTGGCGTCGGCGGCACGCGGCGTATACGCGGCTGGCAATGCCCGACGCTCCTTCATCATACGCCGTCCGCGACAATGTCGAAAAGCACCGCTTCGAGATCGATCTCGGCGATGGCAGCATCGCGATCGCCGAATATGATCTCGACCCCGGCAAAATCGTCTTCACCCACACCGAAGTGCCGCCGCGGCATGAAGGCCAGGGCATCGGCTCGGTGCTGATCCGCTTTGCTCTCAAATCGGCGCGCGAGCGCGGGCTGAAGGTGGTCCCGATCTGCCCGTTCTTCGCCGCGTATTTCAAAAAGCATTCCGAAGAGCAGGACCTGCTCGATCCCGCCTGGCGCCACGAGCTGGGACTGGACTGAGCGTTAGATCGCTGCCCCGACGACCTTGCCGACGCCAAAGGTGACCGCCATCGCCAGTAGCCCGCCGGCGACGTTGCGGATCACGGATCGGCCGACGGGAATCTGGCCGAGGCGTGCCGATACCCCCCGGTCAGCGCCATCGCGACAACGACCGCAACGCCGGTCATCCAGATTTCCGCGTGGCGCGGCGACAGCACCATCGCGACGATCGGGATCAGCCCGCCCACCGTGAAGGCGACCAGCGAAGCGAACGCCGCCGCCCACGGATTGGTCACGGCTTCGGGATCGATCCCAAGCTCGGCCCTGGCGTGGACCGACAACGCGTCCTTGGCGCTCATCTGCCGCGATACTTCCGACGCCAGTTTGGCTTCCACGCCGCGCTGTTCGAATAGACGCGCAAGCAATCGTAATTGCTTCTCAGGATCCTTCTCGAGGTCCGCCTGCTCGCGCGCCAGCGCGGCGACCTCGATGTCGCGCTGGGTCGACACCGAGACATATTCCCCGGCCGCCATAGACAAGGCTCCGGCGGCGACGGAGGCGCTCGCCGCGAGCATGATGGTCGCATGGCTCGCTGATGCGCCGGCCACGCCGAAGATGAGCGCCGCGGTCGAAACGATGCCGTCATTAGCGCCCAGCACCCCGGCTCGAAGCCAGTTGAGCGTGCTCAAGATTCGGCCGCTCTGGGTGACGATGACGCCGGGGCCAGAAGGGCTTTGGGCCAACTAACGGTCCTCGCCGAGTGTCCAGCTGGGCGGGTCACTAGCCGGGAAGGATTCGCGCCCAGCTTCGTCGACCAGCCGCGAATTATCCCGCTTCTGCACGTCTGACTTTGGGCCGGCGCGCCAGCGGTCGATTGCGATCAGCGCCGCGGCCATCAAGGCGAACCCGCAGGTCATGATCGCTACGCTCATTATCAACTGGGCAGGATTCTGCTTGGTCGGATTGAGGAACTAGTACGCGTACCAGCCGTCGGCCGCTCCCCGCGCAAGCGCATAGACACAATAGCCGAGGGGCCAGGCGAGCGCCCAGCCGATCTCGCGCCACTTCAGGCGGGGGTGGGGCGCGGTCAGCCAGACTAACGCCCAGAACAGCGGCACGATGTCGTGCAGCGCGACGTCGGCGACCTTCTGCAGCCCGGTCGGGCTCCACAGCCCCCTTAGGGCCACCGAATAGACGATCCCGACCATCAGGATCGAGGTCGCGGCGATCAGCCTCGCTCTCGCGCCCGCGAGCCAGCCCGTGCTGCCAAGCGCAATCGCTGTCGCGACCGCCGCCGCGAGCAAATTGCTCAGGATGGTGAAGAAGCCGACGAACCGCCAAATTCCGAGCGCAGGCCCGAGATTGCGGACGATCAGGAGGAGCTGAAGCGCCAGTCCCGCCCAGCCGACGAGCGCCGCTACCGCCGCGATGATCCGCGTTCGCATTGGGCATTCTCTATCCCCGCGCGGACCGCTCGCCAAATGCGTTCTCACGGCTCGTCGGCACACTGCGCAGCCGCATTAACTCAACTCTTATTGTCGTTTCCGAGGCAAGTCGAAGGAACCCAACTCGGGGCCGATGCATTATCGCCATCAAAAGTCAACAAGAAAATCAGGTGTGAAATGAAGCGGCTAGCCCTCGCGCTGGCGCTGGCGAGTACATGCGTCCTCGGAACGGCATCGACCCCGGCGTTCGCTCTCGAAACCTACCAGGCCAGGATGGAGGCGAGCGACGCCGCCGCCCAGGCGCAATACGACATGTTCGAGGCATTCGGGTTCAAGACCCTGAAGCCCGGCCAATATCTGTGGCGCGACATCCCGGAAGGCGCAGGGCCGGAGCGGGTCGTGATCAGCCTCTCCGAACAGCTCGCCTACGTCTATCGCGGCGACACGCTGATGGCCGTCGCGACCACCTCGACCGGCATCGAGGGACGCGACACGCCGACGGGCATTTTCTCGGTGCTCGACAAGCGGCCGATGTACCGGTCGAAAAAGTACGACAATGCGCCGATGCCGTGGATGCAGCGCATCGACCAGTACGGCGTCGCGCTCCACGCCGGATATAACCCCGGCCGCCCGGCGAGCCACGGCTGCATCCGCCTTCCCGCGCAGTTCGCCAAGAAGCTCTACGGCGTCACCGGCATCGGCACGCCGGTCTACATCGGAGCCTGAGGCGATGACCCGCCTTGGGACGTTTACCACGTCCTTCAATCACTTTTTTGAACCCCCGGGCGCCAAGCTGGTTTTGGCAGCCTGCCCGCAGAAAGGTCGACCGTGAAAATACGGATATTGGCCAGCGCAGCCTGTGCCGCGCTGATGATCCCTGCTGCGCCGATTTCGGCGGCGACCCCGACGGCGCCCTCGCCGTTCCGCATGTTCGGAGCGGCCGCCGGCACCGACGTCGATGCTTTCTACACCTCGCGCCGCGGAGCGCCCCTGTGGCTGAGCGACGGGCCCGAACAGCCCGGCTGCTCGCCAGCTCATCTCGATCCTCCAGCGCGCGCCGATCGACGGCCTGGCGTCCGGGCCGGAGCTTGCCGGCCGCGCCCAGGCCCTGATTTCGCAAGCGTCCGGCCGACCGCATCTGCCCTGCTCGCCGCCGACAAGCTGTTGTCCTCCGCCTGGGTGCAATATGTCCAGGCCGTGCGCCGGCCGCCGCGCGGCATGACCTACGCCGACGCGTGGGTGGCGCCGCGCAGCCAGTCGCCCGGCGAAATCCTGCAGATCGCGGCCGCGGCGCCATCGCTCGAGGCGCATCTGCGCAACGTCTCGGCGGTCAATCCCTTCTATGCACAATTGCGCGATGCCGCGCTCTGCGTCGGGAACGACCGATCCGCGCGTCCTTGGTACCCTGGAACGCGCCCGGGCCCTTCCCGCCAGCGGCCGCTACGTCGTCGTCGACGCGGCGGGCGCCAGGCTGTGGATGGTCGAGAACGGCAGCATCGTCGATTCGATGAAGGTGATCGTCGGCAAGCCCACGAGCCAGACCCCGATGCTCGCCAGCGTCATCTATTATGCGACGCTCAAGCCCTATTGGAACGTGCCCCCGGACCTGGTCCAGAAGCTGATCGCGCCGCGCGTTCTTCAGCAGGGCATGCCCTACCTCAAAGCACACGGCTATGAGGTCCTCGACGGCCCCGGCGAGGCCGGCCAGCCGATCGCTCCCAACACGGTCGATTGGAAGGCAGTCGCGGACGGACGTGCGAACGTCAGAGTGCGGCAGCTCCCCGGGCCGGCCAATTCGATGGGCCAGCTAAAGTTCGGCTTCGCCAACGCCAACGACGTCTATCTGCACGACACTCCGAACAAGGATCTGTTCGCGCAGGACGATCGCGACCTTAGCAACGGCTGCATCCGCCTCGAGGACGCGCAGCGTCTCGGCCGCTGGCTGGTCGGGAGCCAGCCCGTCGCGACGTCGGCGCAACCCGAGCAGCATCTGCTCCTGCCCAAGTCGGTGCCGATCTACGTGACCTATTTCACCGCGCGTGCCGACGGCGGGCAGCTCAGCTTGATCGACGACCGCTATGGCCGCGATGCGTCTGCACCGATGGTGGCCCTGCGCTAGAGTACAGAGCCGTCCGGGACGCTGAGCGGAATCTTCAGGAAGTGCATGCCCGCCGGCCTCGGCCGGGGGCAGCTGACCGGCGCGAAGGTTCACCTGGATCGACGGATAGAGCAATTTGGGCACCGACAGGGTCGCGTCGCGCGCTTCGCGCATCGCCACATAGTCATCCTCGGACACGCCGCCGCCGATGTGGACGTTGCGGTCGATCTGCTCGCCGACCGTGGTCTCCCACGCGAATACAGTCGCGTCCGGGCGCCTTGTAATCGTGGCACATGAACAGGCGCGTCTCGCGCGGAAGGGCAAGGATGCGCTGCATCGAGCGATACAGCTGGCGCGCATCGCCGCCCGGGAAATCGGTCCGCGCGGTGCCATAGTCGGGCATGAACATAGTATCGCCGACGAATGCCGCGTCGCCGATCCGGTAGGTGACGCAGGCCGGCGTATGACCCGGGGTCGCCATCACCTCGATTTCCAACTCGCCGAGCGGCAGTCGATCCCCGTCGGCCGAGCAGCCGATCGAAGGCGCTCTCGCCGAAATCGCCAAAGGCCGCGGCGAACGCGCGCCGGACCTCGCTTATGCCATTCCCGATCGCGATCTCCGCGCCAGAGCGCGCCTTGATGACGCTCGCAGCCGAAAGATGGTCGGCATGGGCGTGGGTTTCGAGCACCCAGCGGATATCGAGGCCCTGCTCGGCCGCCTCTGCCAGCAAGTGCGTCCGACCGAAGCGGTACCGACCTCGCCGCTGGCGAGATCGAAGTCGAGCACCGGGTCGATGACCGCGGCGACCTCGGTCGCACGGGTCGGCGACGAGATAGCTGACCGTGTTGGTCGGCTCGTGGAAAAAAGCGGTGATCTGGGGGCCGGCGCTCATCGGCGCCCTGTCTACCATGGCAGGGCGCCCGGAACAGTCCTCAGACGCTGACTTCGGCCATCGTCGTCAGCGTGGACTCAGGCATGGGTACGCTCCTCCAACTATCATGGCGGAAACCAATGCCCGCCCGCGGATGTTCCTCCATCGATGGGTCACGATGCTCACAAAATATTCCTGGTTTCGGGGTTCGACTGGAAGGGCTTCGGCTACCTTGTCTCGATCTTCAGCGTCCTCCTGCTCGGAGCCGTCGCCTGGCCGAAAGAAAGCGACCCGGCCTGGCATGGCACGGTGCTGATTGCCGGAATGGCGACGTCAATTCTTGGCATGGGCTTCCGCTACAAGGCGCATCTCGACCAGCAGCGAGAGCTCAGGAAGACCGAGGAAAAGGTCGAGAGGCGCGAAGGTTAGAGGCGCCGGGCGGACTGGCGAAGTTGGCAAAGTTGGCACTGCAACGCGGGAGAGTGAGCGAAAACGGGGGAGGCTGGTGTCCGCTAGGGGTCGGTGCCGGCCGAAGTGGGTGGAAAGCGGCCGGTTCAGAAGACTATCGTTTTAGTGGCCGGGGGTAGTCTCAGGCATTTTCGAGCTGTGGAGATGGTCGATCCACCACTGCCCCCTCTCGAACTTGTAGATGAAGGTATAGCGCGCCGGAACCTCCGATTTGGCACCTGTCGAGGAATCGGTGAGATCGATCGTCCAGGTGCCAAACCGCGCGGCGCTGTTGCAGCCCAGCCTGATCGCGCTCGTATCGATCCGCGCCACAGGCTTCCCCAACAGGAAATGCTCGAAATAGTCGGCAATGCCCGCGTGGGTGGTGCGCGGCGTGTTGCTGACTGTGGCGAGCAGCACTGCGTCCGGCGCAAACAAGTCCGCCACGCGTTCCGCATCGCCGGTGGCCCAGGATTCGGTGAAGCGCCCGAACTGTGCCTCGACGATTGCGGCTGTGACGGGAGCGCACGCAAGACCTGACGGACCCGCGGGCGTGCTGACCTCCGAGATGCTGGTGCACCCGGCAACCGCAAACAGCGCGCACGCTAGCAAGCACTGTAACCCCCGTTTCATGGCGACAGCTTAGCGCAACTGCGCGCCACCCGAAACCGGCCTAGTAACGCCGCTAGGCGACGCCGCCGCTAGCGCTTCGCCCGCTTTCGCCCCGGGCCTGAATCCCCGCTGCCCACTTCAGGCTCGGTCTCGGCCGCGGGCGCGGCCTGGGCGCCCCTGGGCTTGCTGAGCTCGAGCCAGTCGCGGAACGGCAGATGATAGAGCATGTCCATGACCTCGAACTCGAGGCCGCCGGGCTCGCTGGTGTTGCTGTTCCACAGCGCCACCACGCCGCTCTTCCTCTGGGGGTCGAACAGGATCAGCGAGCGGTAGCCGTTGATCCCGCCGCGGTGGCCGACGATGCGGTGCCCGGCATAATCGTAGCTGCGCCAGCCAAAGCCGTACCATGCGGTCCCGAGCCGCTCGAGGAACTTCCTCAGCCGGCCGCGTTCGGTCGGGGTGACCACGTATGGCGCGTGGATCGTGTCGAGCAGGCGGCCGTCGAGCACGTCGGGCATCTCGCCCATCTGGGCGAGCATCCACATGCTCATGTCCTTGATGTTGCTGTTGATCCCGCCCGCGCCCGGCACCTTGTAATAGGTATCGACGATCGGCAGCGGGCGTGCACCGACGCTATGCGGCCTGGCCCAGCTGCGGCTGCCCTCGAGCCCGGCGAGCGAGACGCTGCCGCTGCTCATTCCGATGGGGTTGAACAGATATTGCTTCACCGCTTGCTCGTAAGGCAGGCCGGTGACCCGCGAGACCATTTCGCTCGACGCGTCGTAAGCGACGTTCTGGTACGACCAGCAGGTGCCCGGCGGGCACGTCGCGTTGAGCTGCGCGAGGCTTTGGCGGAGCAGGCTTGGGTCCTGGCCTTCCTCGAGCTTGTTGTCATAGGCGTTGCGGTAGAGACCGAGGCGGTGGGAGAGCAGATCCGCAACGGTCGCGCGATATTCGTTGCCGGCGGGCAGCTTCAAATCCGGCGCATAGTTCACGACCGGCGCCTGGAGCTCGATCTTGCCTTGCTCGGCGAGCTTGGCGACCATGGTCGCGGCAACGCCCTTGGACACCGACGCCCAGCGGAACACCGTCTGCGGAGTGACCGGGTCGCCGGAGCCTTCGAGCGTCTCGCCGTAGCCGCGCAGGAAAGTGATGCGGCCATTTTCGACCACTCCGACGGCAAGGCCGACCATCTGGGGGCGGGTCATCAACTGGTTCAGGCGGGAATCGAGCAGCGCATAATCGACGTCGCGGCGCGCTCCTGTCGATACTGACGCCAGCCGCAGGTGGGCTTCGGTAGCTTTTGTCGATGAAGTCTCTTGCGCGGCCTGCGGCCGCATCGCGAGCAGCGACGCGCCCATCAGCAGGCCGAAGACGCCGAGACCGACTTTGTGCGCAGTTTCCAATGCTTCTCCCGCCCACACCAACTCTGCCGAGTGCGTGGGGTTGCCTCAACGGCGCCGGCCGCCGTCTGCGACGAGACGATTTAACAACGCGACGAATGTGCTAAGGGCCCCGCCGGGAGCCGAGAAGAATGCAATTCGTAAAGACGCTGTTCTGGGTGCTGGTCGCGGTCGTGGCCGTTCTGTTCACAAGCTGGAACTGGCACCCAGTGACCGTGAACCTGTGGGCAAACTTGCAGGCGGACATCAAACTGCCGGTCCTGCTGCTCATCGCGTTCCTGCTCGGCTGGCTGCCGACCTGGCTTATTGTTCGAGCCCGGCTGTGGTCGTTGCAGCGGCGCTTCGAAGCGCTCGAGCGCCAGCACGCGCCGCCGGTCGCTGCCCCACACGCGCAGGCCGTCGACGACCCCGTGATATGAACCCCGTCTACGTCGCCATCGACGTGCCCGACGTTCACCGGGCGGCGGCCATCGCGCGCCAGGTGTGCGGTCTCGCGGGCGGAGTGAAGCTGGGCCTCGAATTCTTCTGCGCCAATGGCGACGAAGGAGTGCTCCGCATCGCCGAACACCGGATGCCCATCTTCCTCGACCTCAAGCTGCACGACATCCCCAATACCGTCGGCAAGGCAGTCGAGGCCCTTGCCCATCTCGAGCCGGCAATCCTCACCGTCCACGCATCCGGCGGACGGGCGATGATGGAGGCCGCCAGGGCCGCGGCACCGCCGAGAACCAAAGTCGTTGCGGTCACGGTCCTCACCAGCCTCGACCAGAGGGATCTCGCCGCGGCCGGGGTCGAGGGCTCGCCGGCCGACCAGGTCCGGCGGCTCGCCGACCTCGCGCGCGAGTCTCGGGGCTCGACGGTATCGTGTGTTCCGGAAGCGAAGTCGCAGCCGCGCATGAGGCATGGCCGGACGGCTTTTTCGTCGTCCCCGGAATCCGCCCTGCCGGCACCGACGCTGCCGACCAGAAGCGGGTGGTCACGCCGCGCGAGGCGCTCGACGACGGGGCGTCGATCCTGGTCATTGGCCGGCCGATCACCGACGCCCTTGATCCGGGGCGCGCGATAGCCGACATCACCGCCGGCCTCACCCAAACCGAAGCGAGAATCTAGATGAGCTGGCTGAGCCGAGTCCGCAGCGGAATCCCGTTCCTGCCCAAACGGCAGTCGGCCGAGAACCTGTGGCACAAGTGCGGCAAGTGCGGAACGATGGTGTTCCTCAAGGAATGGGAAGAAAATTACAGCGTCTGCCCGCGCTGCGACTTCCACGACCGCATCGGCCCCCAGGAGCGGTTCGAGCAATTGTTCGATGCTGCCGCCTACGACATCCTGCCCGCCCCCGAAGTGCGCGAGGATCCGCTGCGGTTCAAGGACAGCAAGCGGTATCCGGACAGGCTCAAGACCGCTCGCGCGGCGACCGACGAGCGCGACGCTCTGGTCAACGCGCGAGGCAACATCGATGGCCGTTCGGTGATCCTCGGAGTTCAGGATTTCGCCTTCATGGGGGGATCCATGGGGATTGCGGTCGGCGCCGCCTTCCTCGCCGGAATAAAGGCCGCGATCGCGGACAAATCGCCCTACATATTGTTCACGGCAGCAGGCGGCGCGCGCATGCAGGAAGGCATTTTGTCGCTGATGCAAATGCCCCGCACCACGGTTGCTCTGGCCGAGCTGAAGGAAGCCGGCCTGCCCTACATCGTGGTGCTGACCGACCCGACGACCGGCGGGGTTACCGCATCCTATGCGATGCTCGGCGACGTCCAGATCGCCGAGCCCGGCGCGCTGATCGGTTTTGCCGGTCAGCGGGTGATCGAGCAGACCATCCGCGAGAAATTGCCCGAGGGCTTCCAGCGTGCCGAATATCTGCTCGAGCACGGGATGATCGACATGGTCGTTCCGCGCGGCGACCTTAAGGAGAAGCTCGCGCTTCTGATCGCCTACCTTGCGCCGGAGTCGAAGGCGGCCGCCTGATGGCCGATTTCGCGTGGTCGTCGAACCCGCACGTCCAGGCCCAGCTCGACCGGCTCTCCAAGCTTTCGCCCGCGGGCGACCGGCTCGGCCTCGAACGCATCGCCCAACTGCTCGACCGCCTCGGCCGTCCGCAGGACAGCCTTCCGCCGGTGTTCCACGTCGCCGGGACGAACGGCAAAGGCTCGGTCTGCGCCTTCCTTCGAGCGGGGCTCGAAGCCGCCGGCCACGAGGTTCATGTCTTCACCAGCCCGCACCTGGTTCGCTTCAACGAGCGAATCCGGATTACGGGTCGGCTCATCGAGGACGATCGGCTTGCCGCGCTCCTCGACGAGGTGCTCGACGTCAGCTCGGAGATCGAGCCGAGCTTTTTCGAGGTCGCGACCGCGCTCGCGCTTCTCGCCTTCGCCCGAACCCCGGCCGGCGCTTGCATTCTCGAGGTCGGTCTCGGTGGCCGGCTCGATGCGACCAACATTGTCGAGCAACCGGCGGTATGCGGAATCGCCGGCCTCGGTATCGATCATCAATCGTTCCTCGGCGACGACCTGCTTTCGATCACACGCGAAAAAGCCGGGATCGCCAAGCGCGGCGTTCCTTTGGTCTTCCTCGACTATCCCGTCGACGTCGCGGAGGTGATCGCCGAAGCCGGCGAAGCGGCGGGTGCAGAATTGTACCCGGCCTTCCGCCGCTGGCATTACGCGCTCGCCCACGACCGCGTGCAATATCGCGACCGGCAAGGCGCGGTGATAGTGCCCTTGCCCGCGCTCGAAGGCCCGCATCAGATCGCCAATTGCGCGTTGGCCCTGGCCATGCTGCGCCATCAAACGGCGCTCGAAATACCGCTGGCCGCTCTCAAGCGCATGCCTGCCGACGCGACTTGGCCGGCGCGATTCCAGCGCTTGCGCCCAGGACCGCTGGCCGGCGAGGCGGCGACATGGGTTGACGGCGCGCACAATGGCGAGGCCGCGTCCGCCCTTGCAGACACGCTGTCGGGCCACGGGCCGATGCACCTCGTCCTCGGAATTCTCGCGAACAAGGACGCGCAGGCGATCGTCGGAGCGCTCGCTCCGCATGCGCTTTCGCTCACCTTCGTTCCGGTCGCCGACCACCCGCATTACGATCCCAAGGAGCTTGCCGAGCGCTTCGACGGACGCGCCGCATCGTCATTGGCTGAAGCGCTGACAGACTTCCCGAGCCAAGGTTGATCGCGGGCTCGCTCTATCTGGCCGGAGAAGCCCTCGCCGCGAATGGGGAAGTCCCTGACTAGGTGCGCAGCGCGGTCAGCTCGCGCATCGCCCTGTCATTGGCTCGCGGTGGCACCCGACGTTTGGCCGACCTTCGGAGCCGTGTCGGCTTCGATCCGGCCTCGGCGTTCCTGGGCAGAGACGCGCCACCATTCGAGCAGCACGAAGACGACTGCGATCAAACCGGCGGCGGCGGTCCAGCGGAACACCAAAGCATAGCCGTATTTATCGAAGCTCTCGCCCGCGAACCCGCGTCCGAGTGAACCGACCAGGAAGGTCAGCGACGACAGCAAGGCGTACTGAACCGCGGTGAATTTCTTGCTGATGATGCCCGAAAGATAGGCGACGAAGGCGGTGAGCGCGATGCCGGTCGCGATATTTTCATAGCAAATCGCAGCCAGCAGCCGGACCATGCGGTCGTCGGCGCCGAACCAGCCAAGCAAGACATTCAGCCGCAGCGCGTGCGTAAAGCGATCGATATTGGCTCCGCCCTCGGCGAGATCGGCATAGAGCAGATTGCCGAGCGGAGTGACCGCGGCGCCGATCAGGACCGTCGGAAAGCGGCCGATACGCCCGAAGAGATACCCGCCCAGGCTGATCCCGATCATGGTCATGAAGATGCCGAACACCTTGGAGGCGAATGCCACCTGGTCCTTCGTGTAGTGGAGATATTCGAGATAGAAGGGGAAGGCGAAGCTCGACCAGATATTGTAGCAAAGCGCGTAGGTCAGGATGAAGCCGATGATGATGAGGACGCCCCAGCGCAGGCGTTCCGCCAGTTCGGCAAGAGGCAGGACCAAAGCGCCGTAAATGTGGTTCATCACGGCGCGTCCGCCGATGGCACCCGGATGGCCTTCCTTCTGGACTCCGCGGCCGTGGGCCTTCAGCCAATTGACGAGGGCCGCGATGAACAGCGGCACGAACACCGTCGCAACGATGATCCACGGACCGACGTTGGCGGTGAAGTCGGTAACCGAGGGCGCCTTTGTTCCCGCCTGCTGCGCGGCGAGCATCGAGATCATGAAATGAGCGAGCGAGAGGATCGCCCAAAGCCAGCAGACGCCAACGACGACCAACGCGGCAAGCCTGACCGAGACGCTGATCTCGCCCGGCTGCTCGAGCCCCTGCTCGATGATGTCGCGCGGCGGGCGCTGCGTGTCGGGCGCTGTAAAGGCGACGATCATGATCGCCAGCACCAGCGCGGCCATCACGAAATAAACGCTGCCCCATGGGATCCGCGCGGCGAGGAACAAGGCAAAAGCGCCGCCGACGATCGAAGCGGTACGATAGCCGAACTGATAGACGGCCGAGAGCAGCTCGACCGGTGTCTTTTCGTCCGCGACATCGATGCGCCAGGCATCGACGGCGATATCCTGGGTCGCCGAGGCGAAAGCGCCGATCACCGCGAAGATCGCAAACCAGCCGATGCTGGTCGCGGGATCGGTTGCTCCGAGCCCGACGAAGGACAGGATCAGGAACGCCTGGCAGAGCACGATCCAGCTCTTGCGCCGACCCAGCTCTCCAAGCAGCGGCAGCTTCAGTTGGTCGACCAGCGGGGACCACAGAAACTTGAACGCGTAGCTAAGACCGATCCACGAAAGCACGCCGATGGTCGCAAGGTTGATTTTGGCGTCGCCCAGCCAGGCGTTGAGCGTTCCGATCAGCAGGGCGAAGGGAAGCCCCGACGAAAAGCCGAAGGCGAGCATGGTTGCGGCCTTGCGCGTCGCCAGCGCCGCTTTGAGAAGCTTCCAACCCTTGGGTCGCTGACCTGCCACGCTTGCCCCTCCTCGACTGCCGAAAAACAAGCTTAGCTTGGTTTCACGACCTGCCTAGCCCCGTGATGAACGGCAGTGGAGTAAGGGGTTATTGCGACCCATCTTCGTGGATGAACAGCTCAAGCCCTCTTGGCAACTTGACCGTTTCGCCCTGCAAGTGACGGTCGATGCATTCGATCGCCTTGGTCAGCTGCCGCTCGTTGTACGGCTTCATCAGGCAGCCCACGGCAACGCTTGCCGCGTTGGGATAGGGGTGGCCGGTTGCGAACAGGGTCGGAATCCCCCGCCTCTTCGCCGCGTGGGCGAGGTCGATCCCCGTTTGCTGGCTGCGCAGCCGGACATCGCTTAGGATCAAATGGACTTCCTCGCGCTCGAGAATTTCGAGCGCTTCATCAAAATCGTCGACCGTCGCGACAATGTGGTACCCGGCGTCGCCGAGCATGTTCTCATTGTCGAACGCGGTCAGCGGCTCGTCCTCGACGATGAGGATGCGCTTGACGATTTGCTTGCGCCTGCCGAACAACATGGAAGACCCCGACAAATGACTAGGCCTCCGCAACGAACGAAGCGAAACCCGGTGCCGCGGAGGCGCAGCCGAGGTCGCATTGTGCCTGCAGAGCGACAGCCGCGCAATGACGGACCGCAACGGATCGCAAAATTGCTCGCCCGAGCCGGCATCGCCTCGCGCCGCGAGATCGAGCGGATGATCGCCGAGGGGCGAATCGCGCTCGACGGCGAAACCATCACCACGCCGGCGACCTTGCTCGAAGACGTCACCGGGCTGACCGTCGACGGACGGCCGGTCCGCCCGGCGAAGGCGACGCGCCTGTATCGCTTCTACAAGCCCGAGGGCACGATCACCGCCGAGCGCGACCCGAGGGGCCGTCCGACCATCTACGACCGGCTTCCGCCGGGCATGTCGCGAGTGATGCCGGTCGGCCGGCTCGATTTCATGACCGAAGGCCTGCTGCTGATGACCAACGACGGCGAGCTGAAGCGCCAGCTCGAGCTCCCGCGAACCGGCGTCGTGCGCACCTACCGCGCCCGCGCTTTCGGCGACGTGACCCAGGACCAGCTCGAAGCGCTGGCCGAGGGGATCACGATCGAAGGCATGAACTATGGCTCGATCGACGCCAATCTCGAGCGCCGCACCGGCCGCAATTGCTGGATCGAGATGAGCCTGACCGAGGGCAAGAACCGCGAGGTTCGGCGGGTCCTCGCGCATCTCGGCCTCCAGGTTTCGCGCCTGATCCGAACCGCATACGGGCCGTTCACGCTGGCCGGCCTCGAGCCGGGTCAGGTCGACGAGATCGACAAGGCCGAGCTCGCGGACGTTCCGCGCGACGCTCAAGTGAGAATTATTGCCGGCGAGTGGCGTGGCCGACCGCTGGCCGCGCCGCCGGGAAGGGACACCCGGCCAACCGCCGACCGAACGTCGCGAGATCCTTGTTTTCGATGCTCGCCAGCCGGCTGGGCTCCTTTGAGGACCTGTGCGTCGCCGACCTTTTCGCAGGCAGCGGCGCGCTTGGTTTCGAAGCCCTGTCGCGCGGCGCGGCGGCGGCCATCTTTGTCGAGAGTGATCCGAAAGCCGCCGCAGCCACTCAGCCACAACGCCGATGCGCTTGGGGCACGCGACCGCGCGCTTATCCTCACCGGGTCCGCGCTCGCCCTGCCCCGGTCCAAACCGTTCGACCTGATTTTCGCCGACCCGCCTTATGCGCCAGGCTCCGGGACCGCCGTCGCCAGGGCCGTCATCGAAGCGGGCTGGCTCGCGGCCGGCGGCTGGCTGAGCGTCGAGACCAGCCGTGATGAACGAGGTCGATCCTTCGCGGCCTGACCGCTGAAACCGTGCGCGAAGTGGGCCGCGCCCGGCTTACGCTTTTGCGCCGCGCTTAGCGGCTTTGGCCGCTTTCTTGATCTCGTCGACCTCGTCGCCGAGCCGCCGCCCGATGGCGCTGGCCGCGGCCTTGCCGGCCCGCTTCACTGCCCGGCCGGCGCGCTTGCCGGTTCCGCCACCGCTGGAGACACCTGTTTCGGCCAGCGAAGCGAGCGCGGCCGTGGCGGCAACGGCCACGAGCTCGGCGACCAGCGGGCTTTGGAGCAGCTTGATGAATGCATCGCCGGCGCCCGCGGACGAATTCTTCGACCCGCCCTTTTTCGAACCTTTTGACGTCGCTTTCCTGGCCACGTGGAAATCTCCTGCCTCGGTTGGGAAGCTTAACTCATTCGATGCATCTGCCGTATCCGCAAAAGGCATCGAAAGCGCGCATTTCGATCGGCGCGCTCGCTCTATTATCGCCTGCTGCGCTCGCGGCGCGCCATCGGCGGAAGCGGGCGCAGCGCCTGGTTGCGAATGCAATTTTCGAAGCCGATCCAATCGACGCGGTCGCGTTTACGCGTTGCGTTGCGGTTGCACAGCTGGATCCGCCAGGTCGGCGGCTGTTTTTTGCGGACGAATTTGAGCGCCCGCTTCATCGCGTCGTTCTGTTGTCCCATGCAGCGCGTCTGCCACTGGCATACGAAGCCGATATTGAGCATCACCGGATCGTAAAGCGGCGCCCGCTCGAGGCGCGCCGGAGCGGCGGCCGAGGTCAGGCCGAGAGCGGCGGCTGCGAAAATCCACCTCATCGCGCGCGAGAGTGACAAAGGCCTGACGGGACAGCAACGCCTTGATCCGCCTGTATCTATGCATTTTCGCGGCCACATGATGCGTTCGCGCAACTCCAGTGTCGTCGCTGTTGTCCATTGCGGGCACCCGTGGGTGCTGCGAAAACGCCGGTCATGACCGTCCCCATCAGTGTCCGCCCCTTCCAACCCGCCGACATGGCTGCGGTCGGCCGCCTCGGCGAAATGCTGGTAACCGAGCATCACGATTTCGACCCCAAACGCTTCATTGCTCCACGACCGGACATGGCGGAGCTTTATGGCCGCTTTCTAGGCTCGCAAAGTGAACAACCAGACAAGCTCGTATTGGTCGCGGAGCGAGACGGCGCGGTGGTTGGCTATGCTTATGCCGGCGTCGAGGGCAACGACTATATGGCGCTGCGCGGCGCCGCCGGCGTGATTTACGACCTGGTGGTCGATCCGGATCACCGCAGGCGGGGGATCGGCAGCGCCTTGCTCGAGGCGGCGCAGGCAGTGCTTGCAGAACGTGGCGAGCCGCGGGCCGTCCTTTCGACCGCCGAGCGCAATGCTGGGGCCCAGCGCATGTTCGAGAAAGCGGGGTTCCGGCGCACGATGATCGAAATGACTCGCGAGCTGGCCGGTGAGACGCCCGATTCCGGAACCCCGCGCTAACTCTTGCCCGGCGGCTCCGCGCGCGGTGCCAGATAGGTGACGAGGTCCCACGCATTATGGATCGTGGTGAGCAGCAGCGCCATCTGCACGACAGCGAGCATAACCAGCGCCCAGGACGCGCCTTCGGCGATCGCCACCGCGGTAACGCCGAGCAGCGCATAGGTGATCGCGGGGATAATGCCGTACCACCAGATGTCGAACCAATCGAATTTGATTTCATAGGGGGCGCGGGAAATGCCGATCGCGATCCAAGCGCCGAATCCCGCCCCAACCACGGCGATCGCGCCGCTCAGCAGCGCATAGGGAATCGGCGTAATCGAGGGCACGAGCGCCGCGGCGCTGAGCACGAGCACCGCGCCAAAGTGGCAAACAAGCGGCGTCGTGAACAGCTTTGCCCCAGTCTCGACGGTCGAGCGGTCGCGCCCCGCGGTCAACGTGGCGACGACGAACAGCAGGCCGATCAGCGCGGCCGCCGACGAGCCGGTCATAAAGTAGAATTCGTCCCAGCCTTCGAACATCGGCAACCGCATAATCCAATCGCGCCCGAAAGTTCAGCCCCGGGGAAGGGTCAGGCTGGCTTCCCATTCGCCGGGTGGCCGCCCGGGCCGTTGCGGGAGAAGCAGGATCAAAGCGATGATCACCACCACGAGGACCGCCGAGGCGAGCGGGCGGCTGAATTCGAGGCCGCCCTTGGCGATCGGCTTGTCGAGAAAGTCGCCGACCGTCGCGCCGAGCGGCCGGGTCAGGATGAACGCCGCCCAGAACAGGCCGACGCGGCTGATGCTGGTGGCGAAATAGAGCACAGCGAGCACCGCAAGCGCAGCCCCGAACACGATCGCTCCGCCCGAATAGCCGAGCCCTGCGTCCGCGACCCAGTCGCCGAGCGCGGTTCCGAGCGTCTGCGAGAAAGTGATCGTGATCCAATAGAAGGTCTCGGCGCGCGGCGGTCGACACGCTGTTGACGTCGATGCGTGCCCAGCGCTCCGGTGCCAGGCGAACAGCGAGGCAAGGACGCAGGCGAGCAGCAGCAGCGAGCCGCCCGGATAGCCGATGCCGAGCGAACGGTCGGCGAAGTCGGCGAGCGTCGTGCCGCAGGTGGTCGAAGCGACGATCGTCGCCCAGTAGAGCCACGGGTTGAAGCGTCTTCGCCCGGATCTGCGCCCACACCAGGGCGACCAGCAACAGCCCGAAGATCGCGGTGCCGATCAGATAACCGTTCGGGCACCGGGTGAGCGCGTGGTCTCGCCGAGCCAGCTCATGGTGACGCTGTCGCCGCCGGTCTCGCCCAGCGTCGTCGCCAGGATCTTGATGATCCAGAAGCCGAGCGTGACCGCCGGCACCTTGGACAGCGCATCGCGGGAGATTTCACGGTCATTCATCGAGGTCGCCATCCTTCTCTTCACGCGCGGGTTTGCCGGTAACACTGGATCGCTCGGCCCGGGGCAGTTCGAGCGTTGCGGACAATCCCGGATTGGCGTCCTTCAACAGCAGGCGCCCGCCATGAAGCTTCGCCACCGCGGCGACGAGGTTGAGACCGAGCCCGTATCCGCTGGTGTTTCGGCTTCGGTCCAGCCGCGCGAATCGCTTCACGATCTTGTCCCTGTCAGCCTTGGCGACGCCTGGGCCGTTGTCGACGACCTGGAGGCAAGCGCGCGGCCCCGCAGACACAAGCGTGAGCCGGATGATCGTTCCATCCGGCGTGTGGCGCTGAGCGTTCTCGATCAGGTTGATGCCGGCCTGCGACAAGCAGCTCGCGGTCGCCGTCGATGGTCAAGCCAGGCTCGATCGACCACAGCAGGGTTCGGCCGCTGTCGAGCACGACGGGGGCGAAGCTTTCCGCCAGTTCAGTGGCCAACGCGCTAAGATCGACCGGGGCGAAGAATCGCCGGGTCTCGCCGCTTTCGACTTCGGCGATGCGCAAGATCGCGGCGAACAGCGATAACACTTCGTCGACCCGCACGATCGCATCTTCGAGCACAGCAGCGTCGATGCTTCCTCCGGTCGAGCGCGACGCGCCCAGCTCGAGCCGGTTGCGGAGGCGCGGCAAGAGGTGTGCGCAGGTCGTGGGCGACGTCGCTCGAGACCTGGCGCAGGTTTTCGAGCAGTCCTTCGATTCGATCGAGCATGCGGTTGAGCGTCGAAGCGAGCTGGTCGAACTCGTCGCGGCGGGCGCTGACCGGCATTCGTTCGCGAATGTCGCCGCCGATGATCGCTTCGGCGGTGCCGCTGATCGAGCGCAGCCGCCGCCTCAAATAGCCGCCGAACATGAGCGCGCCGGCAAAGGCGATCAGCGAGGCGGCGACGAATGCCGCCACGAACACTTCGATCACGGTCTTGTCGATCCGCTCGATCCATTCGCGGTCGGCGGCGACGACCAGCCGCTGCTCCGGCGCGATGTCGACTGCGAGCGCCCGCGCCGGATCGGGTCCTTCGCCCGGGTCGATGAACAGGATGTCGTGCAATCCCGGCCTCGGCCGCTGCGGTTCGCAGCGTCCCGTAGAGCTTGCGCCCGTCGGGCGCGAAAACGGCGTAGACCATGCGGGTGGGAGAGCGCGACATTTCGCGCTCGGCGATCGCTTCTCTGAGCTCGCGGTCGCCGCCCGTGCGATATTCGTCGATCAGTGTCTGGGTTTCGTCGCCGATCATCGCGTCGAGCTGCCGGGTGAACGCGACGTGCATCGCCCAGAACACGACCACGCCGAGCAGCGCGAGGCCGATCGAGAAGATCCCGAAATTGGCGAACGCGATTCGGTAGGCGGCGCTCGATCGCCACTTACGCATCGCGGCCATCCGGTAGCCGGCTCCGCGCACGGTTTCGATCAGCGTCGGGCTTGCCGCCCTCGTTGAGCTTCGAGCGAAGGCGGCTGATGTGAGTGTCGACGATGTTGGTCTGCGGGTCGAAATGATAGTTCCAGACCCGTTCGAGCAGCATGGTGCGGGTGACGACCTTGCCCTCCTCGCGCATCAGCTCTTCCAGTATCCGGAACTCGCGCGGCTGAAGCAGCGATCGGCATCGCCGTCGCGCGACACCTGGCGCTTGAGCAGGTCGATCGTGATGCCGGCCATGCTCGAGGCGCGGCGGCCTGCGGCCTGCAGCGGTCTGCGCCGGGCGAGCGCGTTGACGCGCGCCGCGAGCTCGGAAAAGGCGAACGGCTTGACCAGATAATCGTCGGCTCCGGCGTCGAGCCCGTCGACCCGGTCCTCGATCCGGCCGAGCGCGGTCAGCAACAGCACCGGCATCTCGATGTCGGCGGCGCGCACGCGCCGGACGACCGACAGGCCGTCGAGCCGCGGAAGCATGCGGTCGAGGACCGCAACGTCGAATTCCTCGGTCGACAGCATGTGCAGCGCGTCGGACCCGTTGCCGGCGACGCAACGGCATTATGGCCGAGCTCGCTCAACCCGCGCCGAATGAACTCGGCCGTTTCACGGTCGTCTTCGGCAATCAGGATCCTCATGTCGAGGCCTGCCTTTGCTGCTCAGTCGTGGTCGACTTTGCCTTCCGACTTGTTCTCGACCACCCGGCCGGTGCGCCCGTCAATGCCGATTTCCTGCACATTGCCGCGCTGCTGGATGTCGAAGGAATAGCGCCAGATCCCGCCTTCCTTCTCATATTCGCTCGAGATGATCTTCCCGGGCGCGAGCTTGAGCGCCATTGCGCGCGCCTGCACCATCGAAATCCTGGGTGCCGGGGGCTTTGCGGCACTCGCGGCATACGCGCCGCTCCCGACGCCGAGAGCCGCGATCACCGCGACAATCTTGATTGTCCTGAACATTGAACTGCTCCTTCCAACTTTTGCGAGAAGGGCGTCCTGGATCAGGCCAGATGGGGCCAGGATTGCGGAATCCATACCTTTTCCCAATCTCGGGCATCGCCGCGTGCCGAGCAATCTTCGCCTTTGGTAGCAGTATCTTCACTTATGTTGGTCATATAGCCTCACGTGGGGCAACGCATGAACGTGGGACACTGGATGCAAGGCGCGAGAAGCAAGGCTGTCAGGATCGCCAGCAGCCATCTGATCACCAGCTGCGCGACGATGGCGGCGCTATTCCTGTTCGTCGGGCTCGGCAGCCAGCTCCTGCCCGCGGCGTTCGGCCGGCGTCGCGCGGACCGAATTCGACCAGCACGCTGACCGTCGCCTTCCTGCTCAACATCGCGATCATCCTGTTCGGCTGGCGGCGCTCGAAGGACCTGAGGGAGGCGCTCGACGCCTATGAAGAGGCCGAGCGGCTGGCGCAGACGCAACGCCAACACCGACCCCGCCACCGGCCTTGCCAACCGCCGCGAGCTGATGCGCGCGCTCGACGACATGCTCGAGGCGAAGAGCCCGGGCGTCCTGCTGCTGCTCGACCTCGACCATTTCAAGCGGGTCAACGACCTCCACGGCCACCTCGCCGGCGACCAGCTGCTCAAGACGCTGTCGCCGACACGATCAAGCGCGCGTCGCCCGACGGCGCCTGCTGCGCGCGGATCGGCGGCGACGAATTCGCCGTGCTTCTCGAATGGCGGCAGCGACAGCTGCGGCGGAGAAGGTCGCGCGGGCGATCCTCTCGCGAGCTCTCGACGCCGGTGTTCCTCGGCGGCGCCCAGGCCATGGTCTCGGCGTCGATCGGCCTCGCCTCGATCGGCCGCTCGCAGAACGAAGAGGATGTGCTGCGCCAGAGCGACGTCGCGCTCTATGCGGCCAAGCGCGCCGGCCGGAACTGCCTCGCCTGGTTCGACAAGGAGCTCGAGCGCGAGCTGACCGAGCGGCTGAAGCTCGAGGAAGACATCCGCCGCGGCATCCAGGCGCGGCGAGTTCGTCCCCTTCTTCCAGCCGCTGATCGACCTTCGACCGCGCGAGCTGGTCGGCTTCGAGGCGCTCGCCCGCTGGCGCTCGCCGACCCGCGGCTTCCTCGAGGCCGAAGCCTTCATCGAGATCGCCGAAGCGACCGGGCTGATCGGCCCGCTGACGCATCAGCGTCATGGAGCAGGCGCTGAAGGAAGCGCGCGGCTGGCCGGCGCACCTCAAGATCGCGGTCAACGTCTCGCCGGTCCAGTTCCGCGACCCGACGCTTGCCGAGCAGATCATGAAGGTGCTCGCCGCGCACCGGCTTCCCGGCGCACCGGCTCGAGATCGAGATCACCGAAGGCTCGCTGCTCGAGGACCGCGAGCAGGTGCTGACCATCATCCAGAGCCTCAAGAACGTCGGCATCAGCATTTCGCTCGACGATTTCGGCACCGGCTATGCGAGCCTCGCCCAGCTCACACACGCTTGCCGGTCGACCGGATCAAGATCGACAAGAGCTTCATCACCACCATGGTCAAGAGCGAGCAGACCGCGGCGATCGTCGACACCATCGCCAGCCTCGGCCACACGCTCAACGTGCCGATCACCGCCGAGGGCGTCGAGTCCGAGCAGATCCGCAGCGAGCTGAAGAAGTTCGGCTGCTCCGAAGCGCAGGGCTGGCTGTTCGGCCGCGCGGTTTCGGCCGACACGGTGCGCACGTTCCTCGAGATGAAGGGACCCCCGCAGACAGGCCGGGGGCCTGGCGAGGAGGTCCCTCCGCAGACGCCCGCGGCTGAACTCCGTCGCCGCCCGCGGCTGAGACTACGCCTCCGCCCGCCGCCGAGACGCCCGCGCCTACTCCGCGCGCCGCCAGGCGCACCAACCAGAAATGGTAGCGCGCGCCGTCACGGCTTGCGCCGGACGGCCCAGACGAACGCCGAGACCGAGCTGATCAGCGCCGCCAGCGCGATCATGATTTCAGGGTTGAGAACAAGCATCACACCGACTCCGAGCTGGCTCCATGTTCCCTATTTGTTCCCTATACGCAATAGGAAAATTCCTACTCAACCCCACAGCAATCGCGCTCGACTTGCCCTCCCCGCCCCTCTAAGCTAATGCGCGCACCGTCCGGCGGGCGCTCTCTTTAGCACTCGCGGCAGCCCGTCCTTTGGCGAGCGCGTACGGTTGACCGGCGAGGCCGGCACCCGGAACGCGCTTTTTCGCATGGGAACGGGTCGCAAAGGGCGCCGCGCCCGGATGAGCCGGTCACGGCAGTGCATTTGACCAGGTCCGCATGTGAAGGCCCGCCATGGTGGCGGCCACGCGGCAGGCCCGATTTGTTACGAAAGACTACACCCCTCATGGCGACCACGACATTTCCCACCCGCGACGATTTCGAAACGATGCTCAACGAGAGCCTCGGCGGCGAGAACGAGACTTTCGAAGGCAAGGTGGTGAAAGGCATCGTCACCGCGATCGAGAACGATCTGGCGGTGATCGACGTCGGCCTGAAATCCGAAGGCCGGGTGGCGCTGCGCGAGTTCGCCGCGCCGGGCCAGCGGGCCGAATTGAAGGTCGGCGACGAAGTCGAGGTCTATGTCGACCGGGTCGAGAATTCGGCCGGCGAAGCGATGCTGTCGCGCGACCGCGCGCGCCGCGAAGCCGCGTGGGACAAGCTCGAGAAGGAATTCGAGGCCGGCAACCGCGTCGAGGGCGTGATCTTCGGCCGGGTCAAGGGCGGCTTTACCGTCGACCTCGGCGGCGCCGTCGCCTTCCTGCCCGGCAGCCAGGTCGACATCCGGCCGGTGCGCGACGTCGGACCGCTGATGGACATCCCGCAGCCGTTCCAGATTTTGAAGATGGACCGCCGCCGCGGCAACATCGTGGTGTCGCGCCGCGCGATCCTCGAGGAAACCCGCGCCGAGCAGCGCAGCGGCCTCATCCAGTCGCTCGCCGAGGGCCAGGTCATCGAAGGCGTGGTCAAGAACATCACCGATTACGGCGCGTTCGTCGATCTGGGCGGCATCGACGGCCTGCTCCACGTCACCGACATTTCCTACAAGCGCGTCAATCACCCGTCCGAAGTGCTCGGCATCGGCGACACGGTGAAGGTGCAGATCATCCGCATCAACAAGGAAACCCAGCGCATCTCGCTTGGCATGAAGCAGCTTGAAAGCGATCCGTGGGAGGGCGCGGCGGCCAAATATCCGGTCGGCGGCGCGTTCCGCGGCCGGGTCACCAACATCACCGAATATGGCGCGTTCGTCGAATTGGAGCCGGGCATCGAGGGGCTGGTCCACGTCTCCGAGATGAGCTGGACCAAGAAGAACGTCCATCCGGGCAAGATCGTCTCCACGTCGCAGGAAGTCGACGTCAAGGTCCTCGAGGTCGACGAGGAGAAGCGGCGGATTTCGCTCGGGCTCAAGCAGGCGCAGGCCAATCCGTGGGAGGCGTTCGCACAGGCTCATCCTGTCGGCTCCACCGTCGAGGGCGAAGTCAAGAATGCGACCGAGTTCGGGCTGTTCGTCGGCCTCGAGGGCGACGTCGATGGCATGGTCCATATGTCGGACATCGCCTGGGGCGTGTCGGGCGAGGAAGCGCTGGCGCTCCACCGCAAGGGCGAGATGGTGACCGCCCAGGTGCTCGACGTCGATGTCGAGAAGGAACGCATTTCGCTGGGCATGAAGCAGCTTCAGGCCGGCGGTGCCGGTGCGGCTGGTTCCGCTTCGGCCGGGCCGCGGGCGCGCGGCGGGGCCGGCGCTGGCGGGGTCAACAAGGGTGACACGCTGACCGTCACCGTCCGCGACGTTCGCGACGGCGGGCTCGACGTCCAGGTCGGCGACGACGGGGCGACCGGCTTCGTCAAGCGCACCGATCTTGGCCGCGACCGCGACGAGCAGCGCCCCGAGCGCTTCCAGGTCGGGCAGAAGTTCGACGCCCAGGTGATCGGCTTCGATCGCTCGAAGAAGCCGAATTTCTCGATCAAGGCGCTTCAGATCTCCGAAGAGAAGCAGGCGGTGGCGCAATACGGCTCGTCGGATTCGGGCGCATCGCTGGGCGACATCCTGGGTGCGGCGCTGAAGGAAAAGGCCGAAGCCTCCGCCAAAGATGCCGAGCCGGCGGAAAAGGCCGACAAGGCCGACAAGGCCGCGGACAAGGCCGAAAAGGCGGAAAAAGCCGCCAAGCCGGCCAAAGCCGCGAAGAAGCCGGCCAAGGCGAAGTAACGGGAAGAGCGGCGTTTCCTCGTGGGACGCCGCTCGAATCCGGCTTGCGTGGGCGAAACTTTCCTGACAGCGTGGAAGGTAAGCGGCCGCCGGGTAGGGGCGAGGCAGGCCGAAATCCTTGGTGCGGGGTGGCAATGATCCGTTCTGAACTGGTGCAGAAGTTGTGCAGCGATTTCCCCGACCTCACTCAGCGTGAGGTCGAAAGCGTCGTCAGCGCGATATTCGATTCGATTACCGAGCAACTCGCCAAGGGCGGGCGCGTCGAGCTTCGCGGCTTCGGCGCATTTTCGACCCGCAAGCGCGATGCCCGTATTGGCCGCAACCCGCGCACCGGCGAGTCGGTCGAGGTGAACGCCAAGCGCGTGCCCTACTTCAAGCCCGGCAAGGAAATGCGCGAACGCTTGAACCTGCAGGATGCCCCGGCCGAATTATGAGACCTTCGCTTCCGGCGCGGACGTGGCGGAACCGGTAGACGCTGGAGACTTAAAATCTCCTGCCCCGCAAGGGCGTGTGGGTTCGAGTCCCACCGTCCGCACCAATTAAGTCCATTACGGTGCTATGATTTATTAAGCGTTCCCGGGTTAACCGGTGATGTGTCCAGCGCCGTCGACATGCCGACCAGTGGCGTCCAGACGCGTTCGCGCCTGCTCAATGCACGCCGCGACGCCCTCGTCCTTGCGACCCTGATCGCGGCGGTGCTCCTGTTGGTGTGGAACGGCAACGCGCTATTCCAGTCGCTGCGCTTCGCCGGGCCCGATTTCGGACGCGAAGGACAGATCGCCCTGACCGCAATGGCGTTGAACGTCGCTTTGATTCTGTTCGGCTGGCGGCGCTACGTCGATCTGCAGCACGAAGCCGAGCTTCGCGCCGACGGCGAGCGCCGCGCCGCGGTCCTCGCGATTACCGATCCGGCAACCGGATTGTTGAACCGCAAGGGTTTTGCCGACCGCGCCGAGGGCTTGTGCTCGGAAGCCTGCGGACGGGGCGACAATCTGGTCATCGTCTCGGTCCAGATGCATCGCTTCAAATCGGTCAACGATCAGCATGGCTATGAGATGGGCGAGCGGCTCCTGCGAGCCATTGCCGCATCGCTTAACGAAGAGCTTGGTCCCGATGCGGTCGTCGCTCGCTTGAGCGGCGATGAGTTCGCGATCGCTTTCACCCTCCCCGAGGACAGGTTGCCCAGCGCCGAGATCACCGCCGAAGCGGTCCTGCGCTCAGTCACCCGGCCGTTCCTGCTCGACGAGCGGCTGATCCAAGTCAGCGCCTTTGCGGGAATCGCCTCGGCTGCCGCCGGCGAATCGCGAATCCCCGACCTGCTCCGCAGAGCCGACATCGCGATGGACCACGCCAAGAGCGGACGGGTGACGCGTCCGGTCTGGTTCGATGCCGGAATGGAGCGCGCACTGATCGCTCACGGCGAGATCGAGCAGGGAATCCGCTACGGGCTCGAGCACGGCCAGTTCATTCCTTATTTCGAGCCGCAGATCGATCTCGCGACCGGCAAGATCTACGGCTTCGAAGTGCTGGCGCGGTGGAACCATCCGCTGTCCGGGATCATCGGCGCCGACGTCTTCATTTCCGTCGCCGAGGAGATTGGTGCGATCGGCGCGCTCTCCGAGCAGGTCATCGGCGAGGCCCTGCGCCAGGCTTCGACATGGGACCCGGAGATCACCGTTTCGGTCAACATCTCGCCGACCCAGCTGACCGACGGCTGGCTGGCGCAGCGGATCGTCAGGATCCTCACCGAAACCGGCTTCCCGGCCGAGCGGCTGGTGGTCGAGATCACCGAAAGCTCGCTCTTTACCGACCTCGAGCTCGCGCGTTCGATCGTGACCAGCCTCAAGAACCAGGGCGTGCGGCTCGCGCTCGACGATTTCGGAACCGGCTTCTCGTCGCTGTCCAACTTGCGCGCGCTGCCGTTCGACATGATCAAGATCGACCGCAGCTTCGTCACCAACATCCACCGCAACAAGGAAAGCGCGGCGATCATCCGCGCCGTCACGGCGCTCGCCAATGCGCTGTCGGTCCCGGTCTGCGTCGAGGGGATCGAGAACGAGGCCGCGTACGAGGCTGTGCTGACCCTCGGCTGCGCGGTCGGCCAGGGCTGGTATTTCGGCAAGGCCATGCCGGTCGAGCGCGCCGTCGAATTGCTGACCCCGCCGGCCGAGCGGCACGACGAGCCGCCGCTCAGCGCCGCCTCCGCCTAAACCACCGCGTAATACTGCTCAAAGGCGCTCCGTCCCGCCGCGGGACAGGGGGATCGCAAGCGCGCGTGCAATGGTTGTGAACATGGTAAAAACCCCGTTAAGACTTTGCCCATGTTGCTATCGCGCCCACCCATTGCGGCCGACCCGCGCCTGTTCGGGAAAAGGTTCGACGCGCCGGCCGTTCCGGCCGGCCGCGATGCTCCCAATTCGCTTGCGGCCGACCTCAGGCTGTTCGCTTTGACCGTCGCCGCCGGCTTCCTGTTCGTCTCGGTACTGATCGCCTGAAGCGCGGTCGGCTTTTACCCGTCGCAACTCCGCAGTATGAGCCACTGTCAATTCATCGGCAGGAGGAAGGCCATGACTGCGTTCAATGCCGTCCGTTTCAAGGTTAAGCCGGGGCGCGACCAGGAGTTTCTCGAAGCCCACCGGAACGTCGATCGAAGCTGGCCGGGGATGAGGAGCGCCAATCTCATCAAGACCGGCGATCAAACCTACTGCATCATCGGCGAGTGGGACGACATGGATAGCATGGCGGACGCCCGGCCGAACATGATCGCGACGCTCAACTCGTTCCGCGACACGCTCGAGGAGCTCGACGACGGCAATGTTACCGATCCGGTGTCGGGTCCGGTGGTGTTGGAGTTGAAATAGGCATTCGGTCGGCCATTCCCCCGGAATGGCCGCGTGCAGCTGCTAGTCGCAAGCCTGGTGGAGCTTCCACCCGAGCCAGGCCGAGATCAGACACATAATAGCGACCATCAGCAACTGGTTGACCGGGCCGACGCCCAAGCTGCTCATACCAAAGGCCAGGCCCGAGCCGACCACCATCGCGCCCGAGTTGACGATGTTGTTGGCGGCGACCGTGCGTGCGGTCTGGGTCTTGGGCACGGTGGTGGTCAAAAAAGCGTAGAGCGGGACAACGAACATGCCGCCGGTGATGGCGACGCCGAGCAAGGCGACGATCATCAGCGCGGCCATTGGATGCATCAGGAAATTGCTGAGCGTCGTCAGATGCCTGTCCATATGCTTTTCCCACGATCCGGCGACGTAACGCAGGAGCATCACGAAGACGCCCATCGTGATCACCGACGCCGGTGCAAACCGCGCCGAAACCTCGCTCTTCAGCAACCGGTTGATGAGTACCGAACCGATCGCGATCCCGACCGAGAAGATGCCGATGAAGAGGCTGGCGACCTGCTCGTTGGCGCCGAGCACATTTTTCACCAGCGGCGGGAAAATGATGATCAGCACCGCTCCGATGGTCCAGAAGAAGCTGATCGACAGGATCGCCAGGAACAGCCGCGGGATGTGCATGGTCGCGTTGACCAGCGTCACCGACGCCCGGATGATGTGCCGATCGAACGGAATGCGTTCCGCAGCAGGCGGCGCCGGTGGCACTTGGCGGCCCGCGGAATAGCCCAGCACCGCGAATAGGACGACGGCCAGCGCGGCGGCTGCCGGCCAGCTGGCGAGCGTGCCGGCAAGGATGGTCCCAAGGAGGATCGCGATATAGGTGCCGGCCTCGACCAGCCCGGTCCCGCCGAGCACTTCGTCCTTGCGCAAATGCTGGGGGAGGATCGCGTATTTGATCGGCCCGAAAAAGGTCGAGTGGACGCCCATCGCAAACACAGCGGCCAGCATGATCGGGATGTTGGCGAGCAGGATTCCGGCCGCCCCAAGCAGCATGATGCCGATTTCCGCGGCCTTGATGATGCGGATCAACCGCGACTTGTCGTGGTCGTCGGCAAGCTGTCCAGCGATCGCAGAGAACAGGAAGAACGGCAGCATGAACAGCGCCTGCGCGATGGCGCTGAATTGAAACTCCTTCGCCGGGTTCGAATAGAGCTGATAGGTGACGAACAGCACGACCGCCTGTTTGAACAGGCTGTCGTTGAACGCGCCGAGGAACTGGGTCGAGAACAGGGGCAGGAACCGCCTCTCGCGCAGCAAGTGCGTGACGTTTTAAATCACGACCTAGGCGCGCCGTCTCTCATCTCGATGCCGCAGGGTGTAGCCAGCTTTGCGCGCGAGGCCAAACCCTATAAGCGCGCGTTGTCGGTAAATGCTGTCGCTGCCCAATCTCCTTACCTTGTCGCGCATCTTCGCGGTGCCGATCCTGGTGTTCCTGCTGTGGCGGCCGGCGCCGCTCGACTACGCGATCACCTTCGTCCTCTACTGCATCGTCGGGATCACCGATTATTTCGACGGCTACCTTGCCCGCGCCTGGGGCAACATCTCCAAACTCGGCCAGTTTCTAGACCCGATCGCCGACAAGATCATGATCGGGGCCGTGATCATCATGCTGATCTCGAGCCGCAAGGCGAACCCGGTTCCGGAGATCGCCGGCCTCAACATCATCCCCGCGCTGGTAATCCTGCTGCGCGAGATCATCGTCTCGGGCCTGCGCGAATATCTTGCCGGTCTTCAGGTGTCGGTGCCGGTAAGCGCGCTCGCCAAGTGGAAGACGACGTTCCAGCTGATTGCGCTCGGCGCCCTGATTCTCGGCGGAGCGGTGCCCGACCAGCCCTGGGTTCACCAGGTAGGGATCTTCTGCCTGTGGGTAGCGGCCGGGCTCACGCTGGTGACCGGCTACGATTATTTGCGCACCGGCCTCAGGCATATGGATTGAACCGCGCTACTAATCGATTTTCCGCGTCTCACTGACCGAGTTTAATCGTTTCCGTCGCTCTGGCTCAGCGCCTAGGGCAGGCTCAAACGCCTAAAATGGAGGTAAGGATCATGGACGCGAAGACCGGCGAATCGATGGGCTGTCCGGTAGACGGCCCGACCACCGTGCGCTCGCTGCTCGGCCGCACCAACCGCGACTGGTGGCCCGAATCCTTGCCCGTAGACATCCTTCACCAGGGCGGCGTTTCGCCCGACCCGATGGGCGCGGACTTCAACTACGCCGAAGCGTTCAACACACTCGATTACCGGGCGCTCAAGAACGATCTCACCGCGCTCATGGCCGACAGCCAGCCGTGGTGGCCGGCGGACTACGGGCATTACGGTCCGTTCTTCATCCGGATGGCCTGGCACGCCGCCGGGACCTACCGCACGGCCGACGGGCGCGGCGGCGCCAACAGCGGTCAGCAGCGCTTTGCCCCGCTCAACAGCTGGCCGGACAACGGCAACCTCGACAAGGCACGGCGCCTGCTGTGGCCGATCAAACAGAAATACGGGAAGACCATCAGCTGGGCGGACCTGTTCATCCTCGCCGGCAACGTTGCGATCGAATCGATGGGCGGCCCGATCTTCGGTTTCGGCGGCGGGCGTCCCGACGTGTTTGAGGCCGAGCGCGACATCTATTGGGGCGCCGAAGAGAAATGGGTCGAGGCGGAGGAAACCCGCATCCAGCCCGAGCGCGAAATGGAGCTCGAGCATCCGCTGGCGGCGATCCAGATGGGCCTCATCTACGTCAATCCCGAAGGGCCCGGCGGCAACCCCGATCCGCTGCAGTCGGCGCGCGACATCAAGATCACGTTCGAGCGGATGGCGATGAACCATGAAGAGACCGTCGCCCTGACCGCCGGCGGCCACACGTTCGGCAAGGCGCACGGGGCCGGCGACGCGAGCCTGGTCGGCGCCGCGCCAGAGGGCGCTGACATCGCGCTCCAGGGCCTCGGCTGGTCAAGCTCGTTCGAAAGCGGCGTTGGCGAGCATGCCATCACTAGCGGTATCGAGGGCGCGTGGGTGAACACGCCGACGAAATGGTCGGAGAACTACTTCCGGCTGCTACTCGACTACGATTACGAGCTGGTGCGCTCGCCCGCGGGCGCGCAGCAATGGCAGCCGGTCAACCAGAAGCCCGAAGACTTGGCGCCCGCGGCGCACGACCCATCCAAGCGCGTCCCGACGATGATGACCACCGCCGACATGGCGCTCAAGATGGACCCCGAATTCCGCGTGATCTCGGAGAAGTTCCGGAACGACCACGCGGCGTTCAAGGACGCGTTCGCGCGCGCCTGGTTCAAGCTGACCCATCGCGACATGGGGCCGAAGGTTCGCTACCAGGGGCCTGAAGTCCCGGCGGAAGACTTGATCTGGCAGGACCCGGTGCCGGCCGGCACCAAGCCGTCCGAAGCCGATGTCGCGGCGTTCAAGTCGAAGGTCCTTGGATCCGGCTTGACCATCGGCCAGCTGGTCAAGGCCGCCTGGGCCTCGGCTTCGACGTTCCGCAAGTCGGACTTCCGCGGCGGCGCCAATGGCGCGCGCCTCCGCCTCGCTCCGCAAAAGGACTGGGCGGTCAACGAGCCGGGCGAGCTTAATGTCGTCCTCGCCAAGATCGACGAGCTACGCGGCGGACTGTCGATGGCCGACGCGATTGTGCTGGCCGGCACCGCGGCGGTCGAGAAGGGCGCCAGAGACGCGGGCTTCAACGTCGAAGTCCCGTTCACCGGCGGGCGCGGCGACGCGACGCAGGAATGGACCGATGTCGAGAGCTTCGAAGTAATGGAGCCGGCCGCCGACGGCTTCCGCAATTACCTGAAGACCAAGCATTCGGTGAAGACCGAGGAGTTGCTCCTCGACCGCGCCTCGCTGCTCGGACTGTCAGCGCCGGAGATGACGGTGCTGCTGGGCGGCCTGCGCGTGCTCGGCGCCAATTACAAAGATGCGCCGCACGGCGTCTTCACGATCCGCAAGGGCCAGCTGACCAACGACTTCTTCGTCAATTTGCTCGACAACGACACCTTCTGGGAAGTGGTCGACGAGAGCGGCGACGAAGAGTTCATCGGGCGCGACCGCGGCGGCAAGCAGGAGAAGTGGCGCGCCACCCGGACCGACCTCATTTTCGGTTCGAACAGTCAGCTCCGCGCGACCGCCGAGGTCTATGCCGAAACGGGCGACGAGGAGAAGTTCGTTCGCGATTTCGTCGCGGCGTGGACCAAGGTCATGAACGCCGACCGCTTCGACCTTGCGCGTCAGTCCAGATCGGGCAGGACCACCGAAACCCGGCCGCTCAATGCGGAGCCGGTTCCGGCAGAGTAACCGCCTGGCCGCCGCAGCCCTCCCCAGCCCCCAGCGCTGCGGCGGCCGAAACTTCAGCTCCATCGGGTGCAATCTCACCCATGATCCCGCGCAGCGCCGCCGCAAGCAGTTGGAACTCGCTTTCGCGCGGGCTCGAGCGGCGCCAGATCAATGCGATCCGGCGGAAGCCGTGATTCGAGCGCAGCGGCTTTGCATCGACCCGGGTCCCGTCGAGGATTCCGGCCGCGATCGCCATCGACGGGACGAAGGTCACGCCAAGGCCGTTGTCGACCATCTGCACCAGGGTGTGAAGCGAAGTGCCCATCATTGCCGCCTGAGCGCGCAAATCGGGGCGATTGCAGGCGGCGAGCGCGTGGTCCTTAAGGCAATGGCCGTCCTCGAGCAGCAGCATCCTGCTCTCGTCGATCGAATCGACCTCAACCATTGACCCGGCCGGCGCCTCGCCGCGCGGAAAGGCGACGAACAGCCGGTCGTCGAACAAGGGCGCGCTGCCGATATTGCCGCAGGCGAAGGGCAAGGCGAGCAACACGCAGTCCAGCTGGCCGCGGCCCAGCGCCTCGCACGCCGCCTGGCTGGGCTCCTCGCGGAGGTAAAGCTTGAGGCTCGGCCATTGCTCGCGCAGCCGCGGAAGCATTGCCGGAAGCAGGAACGGCGCGATCGTCGGGATCACGCCCATCCGCAGCTCGCCGTGCAATGGCTGGCCTTCGGCATGGGCCATGTCGGCGAGCTCCTCGGCCTCGCGCAGCACGCGGACGGCCTTGTCGGCGATCCGTTCGCCCAGGGCGGTGAAGCGCACGACCCGCCGCGTCCGCTCGACCAAGGTCACGCCAATGCTCGATTCGAGCTCGCGCAGGCCGGCGGACAAGGTCGACTGGGTGACGAAGCAGGCCTCCGCGGCCCTGCCGAAATGCGCGTGCTGGCGCAAAGCGACCAGATATTGCAGTTGCTTGAGGGTCGGAAAGTGAGCGCTCATCGAATTTCCCGATTAAACGTCACATTCTAATGGATTGAAACGATTGAGGCCAGCCTAGCCGAACGATTGCGCGATAGAGGCCGAAGAGGCTCGTCAGGGTTACCAGTGCTCCGACAAAGGTCAGCAAGGTGTCGGGCTTGACCGTCTTGGCGATCCGGGCGCCGAACGGCGCTGCCGCGACGCCGCCGATCAGCAGGCCGAGCGTGGCAGTGGTGAACGCCTCCCATCCGAGCGTTGCGAGAAACGTCGCCGAGATTGTCACCGTCAGGAAGAATTCCGCGGTGTTGACGGTCCCAATGGTATGACGCGGATTGCTGCCCTGGACCAAGAGATTGGACGTGACGATCGCGCCCCAGCCGCCGCCGCCCGCGGCATCGAGGAACCCGCCAATGAGGCCCAGCGGCGAAATCACCTTCGGCCGGCGCTCGGTGTGGCGATGCATCACTCCACGATAGAAGAGATAGAGGCCGAGTGCGGTTAAATAGGCGAGGACGATCGGCTTGGCGGTATCGCCCGGTACTTCGGTCAAAACGTAGGCGCCGAGCACGCCTCCGATCACGCCGGGAATGACGATCTTGAAGAACAGCCACCAGTCGACGTTTCCGTGCGCGACGTGGCTCGCCGCCGAGACCGCGGTGGTGAACGTCTCGGCCGCGTGGACGCCGGCAGACGCGAGCCTGGGCTGCACGCCCATGCTGATCAGCAAAGTGCTCGAAATCTGCCCGAAGGCCATGCCGAGCGCGCCATCGACCAGCTGCGCGGCAAAGCCGATCAGGATGAACGGGATCAATGTCGCGGGGTCGGCGAATATCGACGAGAGGATATAAATCTCCACCCTGTTGAAGGTTGCGATTTGCCCAACGCGCGGGCGTCCGGCAAGCGTCAGGCGGCCCCGGTCTGCTCGCGGGCGCTGGCATTTGCGGCAATCCGCACCTAGATTACGCTCAAGTCAGCAAGAGGTGATCAAGCTTGCAGTCTGGGTTGGTTGATTATCTGGACTCCGTGAAATCCCGCGACCCGGCGGCGCGTTCGCGTTGGGATGTCCTGTTCTATCCCGGCGTATGGGCCCTCGGCCTGTATCGCGTTTCCCACTGGCTGTGGGAAGGGCACCTCTATTTCATCGCGCGGCTGGTCAATCACTTCGCGCGATTCCTGACCGGCATCGACATCCATCCAGGCGCGAAGATCGGCAAAAGGTTCTTCCTCGATCACGGATTCAGCGTGATCGGAGAAAGCGCCGAGATCGGCGACGACGTCACCATCTACCAGCACGTGACCCTCGGCGGCACCAATCCGACGACGGGCGTCGGCGGCAAGCGGCACCCGACGATTCGATCGGGCGTTGTGATCGGCTCGGGCGCGCAGGTGCTTGGGCCGATCGAGGTCGGCGAAGGCGCGAAGATCGGCGCTAATTCGGTCGTGACCAAGGACGTCGCCCCGCGTTCGACGGTGGTCGGCATCCCCGCCCGGGCGGTGCCCGTCGATTCTATCCATTACAGCCCGGGCTTTGTCGCTTACGGAACGCCGTTCGGCGAGGACGTCGACCCGGTGCGCGCGCGGATCGGTGAGCTCGAGCAGGAAATCGGCGAGCTTCGCAAGGAGATCGCGACGCTGAAGGCACGGCGCCAGCCACAGCCGAAGGCCAAAAGCGCTTGAGCGTCATCGCGCCGTTCCCGCGTCCCTGGGACCGGCGCCCAATCGCCACTTTCGACCGCACCGAGCTGTCGCGGATCCTCGACCTCTATGGGCGCATGGTCGCGGCCGGGCACTGGCGCGACTATGCGCTGAGGATCGATCCCGACGTCGCGGTTTTCGCGGCCTTCCGGCGTCATTCTGAGCGGCCCGAGGTGCGGATCGAAAAACGCCCCTCGCTCCGGCTGAAGCAAGGGGCGTTCGCATTGGTGACCGAGCATGGCCAGGTGCTCAAGCGGGGCCACGAACTGGCGGGCGTGCTGGCCCCGCTCGAGCGCCGCTTTATGCGGCTGGTTGGGTAACCGGGACCGCGGCCGCCCGATCGAGCAACGGAAGCCGCTCGCGAAGGCTCCCGGGCAACGGCCGGACGATCGCTGCACGAGCCTGGTGCCAGTAGGCCGAGAGCAGCAGCAGCGCCGAACCAATGATCAGCGCCGTCAGCGCGATGTTGAGCTCGACCGCTCCGAACTCGCGGAACAGCGCCTGGAGCGCGTAGAGCACATAGGCCAAAGCAGAGACGAGCAACGCACGCCGGTCGATCGCCAAAGCGGTGATCCCAAGGACGATGTACAGCGCGACCACTGCAAGACCCTCACCGATGCTGGCATGACCGCCGGTCAAGCCGAGCAGGGTGAAGATGGGGTGCACGATCATCGGCGCTGCCAGCAGATGAAGCCAGAAGGCGACGTCGGACCGGCGGGTGAGGCGGGCGCGGTCGGAGCCGTCCCACCACATCGCGAACAGGAATACGCCGATGCCGAGCAGCAGGACGAAGCCGAGAATGATGTTCTTGGCGTTTTCATTGTCCTGGCCGATCACCGCGAAAAGCAGGCTGACGGCGATCGCCGCGACCGCCGCCGCGCCCGCGGCAATTGTGATCGGAACGCGGAAAGTGCGCCAGTGAATCCAGGCGGCGGCGGCGGCAATCGCGCCCGAAATCGCTCCGACGATACCGCTCATGACATTGTTGTTGTCGAACGCGTCGGGGCCGATCGCGAGCACCAGGGTGAAGCCCACGAAGGCAAAGACTCCGCCAACGAAAGCGAGCAGCAAAAGGATCGAAGGCAGGGCCATCCGCCGTTTGGCGGTGAAAAACAGCGCCAGCCCCCAGGCCGTCACGGCGACGAACAGCGGGGCAATTGGCGAGGGTCCATCGTGATCGATGATGAGGCCGGCAGTCTGGCCCAGCCACTGGCCGATCCAGCCGACCGCGAACAGCAGAATTGCCGCGGCGATCGACACGAAAATATCGTTGAATCCGGTGATCAGCCGGAATTGCTCTTCGTCCGGAATCGCGGTCGAGCGCTGGGTCTCGAAATAGCCGCGCAGCGAAGCTGCCGCCTCGGCGCTGATCGCGCCGGCGGCGACCGCATCGTCAAGCTCTTGCTGAGAGTACATGAATGGCCTCCTGTTGCCCGCCTGCGGATTAAAGGAGGTGTGTTATAGTGTCAATACAGTAATTCGGTTCGCGCCGGGATCCGCGTGGACTGGTGGAGCCGAGGGGGATCGAACCCCTGACCTTCGCAATGCCATTGCGACGCTCTCCCAGCTGAGCTACGGCCCCACGTCCTTGCCGCCTTTAGGCGATGTGTCCCCCGCTGGAAAAGGGGGAATTCCCAAAACCGAAAATCTAGCTTTCGTCGTCCTGACCCGCGGTTTCGACTCCGAGGTCGTCGTCGCCGGTGTTGAGGTCGACTTCCTCGTCCGCGCTGACTTCCGCGTCCTCGTCGATTGCCAGCTCTTCGGCTTCAAGCTCGGTGTCTTCCGCGGGCTCCTTGGCCACGGGGGCGGCGACTTCAAAGGCCATCGGCTGCTTCGACTTCAGCACCGGATCGGGAACGAAATCGGTCCCGCAATTGATGCAATGGACCGGATCGTCCTTGCCGAGGTCGTAAAATCGCGTCGAGCACTTGGGGCAAGTGCGTTTGGCGCCCCATTCGGGCTTAACCATGTCGGTTTCAACTCCAGTAAATGTCGTTTGGCACGGGGTTCGCCCGGCGTTCGGCGGGGCGCCTTGCCATAGCGATATGGCCCTGTCAAAGCGCGCGCCTTGGCGAAGCGGAAAGCATCGAACGACGCGGCGCGCGAGGAACCCGATCTCGCGCCGGCAGGCGATCTGGTGATCGCGGTCGACGGACCGGCCGCCAGCGGCAAGGGCACGATCGCCCGCGCGCTCGCCAAGCATTACCGCCTGCCGCACATGGACACCGGAATGCTCTACCGCGCGGTCGCGCTCAACCTGTGGCGCTGGGGCGGCGATCCGTCGAGCGAATTCGAGGCGCTGCGCGCCTGCGACATGCTGAGCGTTGACCCCGCTGACGAGGAGCTCGGAGCGAGCCCGTGTCGCGGATCGCCTCGTCGATCTCGGCCTATCCGTCGGTTCGCACGGCATTGCTCGAGCGCCAGCAGGAATTCGCCGGCCAGCCCGGCGGGGCAGTGCTCGACGGGCGCGACATCGGCACCATCATCGCGCCCGACGCGACGGTGAAGCTGTTCGTCACCGCCTCGCCCGAAGTGCGGGCACAGCGCCGCGTGCGCGAGCTGCTCGAGCGCGGGATGCCCGCCCATTATGACGATGTGCTCGCCGACATCCGTGCCCGCGACGAGCGCGATTCAAACCGCGAGGTCGCGCCGCTGAGGCAGGCGCCCGACGCTATCCTGCTCGACACCAGCGACTTCGACATCGACCAGGGGATCGCCGAGGCCGTGCGCCTGGTCGAGGAGCGCCTGGGCTAGCTGCTGCGCCGGCGCGGCTGGAGCAGGAACACGACATAGCCACTGAATTTCGGATTGTGCGCGAGGGCCGGCGGCTCGCGCCACCGTCCATTTTCGACCAGCCCGACCTTGAAGGTTATGGGGAAGCCGTCGAGGCGCCGGAAATAGGCCTCGTAGCCGGGGATGGTCTCGCGGCCCTGATAGGTCTGGAGAACGACTTCGTCGACGGTGCCGGCAAGCGTTGCGAGTGCGTGCGGGTCGCCGTTGGCGCTCCAGTCGAGCAGCCCGGTGACTGACAGCCGAAAGCGCCTCGGCAGCTGTGTCCGCAAACGCTTCAGAAACGCCGCATAATCCTCGAGATGCCTGGTGCGGGCGTCGAAATCGACCTGCAGCCCCTCGAGGCCATTGCCAGCGGCGCGCCACTGGTCGAGGCGGCGGGCGATCGCGGCGTCGCTGCGCCTCCGGCCAGGCGAGCGTGTCCGTCCGGATAACGAGCCACACCTGCTTGCCCGGCAAACGCGGCGGCTGCGGGCGCAGAGAAACGTAGTGCACCGGACGGCCGTCGCGGATTTCGCCGTCGAGCAGATAGATGGTTCTGGCGCGCTCGAGCACCGGCGGCGGCGATACCCCGGGCCACAGCCAGAAAGCATCGTAATCGCGTGGATCGACGCGGTCGGGGTCGCTGCAGCTGGCGGCGCTGAGGGCGATCGCCGCGGCGAAGAGGACGCGCAGGCCTACCAATAAGTTTTCAGGCTCGTCGCCCAGTGCGACTGGGGGTAATCGCGCTTGAGCCGCAAATACCAGGCCTTGCGCTGCGCGACCTCGACCTCGGTCCCACTGCAGCTGTTGTTGCCGCTCGGGGCGTAGCAGCGCACCGCGCGGTTGAGCGCGAACGCCTTGTCGTCGGCGGTGGCGGCCGGGTCGGCGATCACCGCCTTGTAGATTTCGAGCCGCGAATAGGGTGCCGGCCGCGGGAACAGTTGGCGGGTGGTGGCGAGGCCGGTGCCTTCGAAAGGCTCGTCGAAGCTTCCCCACTCGTTGAAATTGTCGAAGCCGTTGTTGCGGAAGAATTCGGCAAGGCACAGCCGGGGCCGGATAGCACCGGGGTTTGCAGCCAGCTGCGAGGCGGTTTGCGCGAGCGCCGGACAGCCCGCGTCGCCGAGCTTTCCGGCGGCACCAAACAGGCCGAGCGGGGGCCGCTCCTGCGTCGGATTCCAGCGCGCGTCATAATTGGTGCCGCCGCCGTAATAGGTGTCGGTCGCGGAATCCGCCGGAAGCAGGCGGAGGTCGCCGATGAACTCGCCGTAGAAGCCGCGGCGAAGCTCCTTGGACAAGAGCATGTAGAGCGCGGTCTCGCTTTCGAGCTTGGGCACGCCGGCGCGGCTCGCCTGCTGGCGCAGGATGTCGCGGCCGGCGACATGCTCGAGCAGGATTTGGCGGATGACCGGATGGCGGACCTCCGAGCCCGGCGCGAACACCAGGTCGAGCCGGCCGCCCTTCTCATCGTGGATGGCGAGCGCAAGCTCGAGCGCCTGGCGCTGGTACGGCTGGCTGGAGCCCGCGAACAGGCTCAGCCAGAAGCCGCGGGCGTTGCGGTCGCCGGCGGCATCGAGCGCGAGCCCGCGCAGCATCTGGCGGCTGAACTGAAGGTAAGTGAAGCGCGCCTGGTGGGCAGCGTCGGGCAGGATCTGGAGGACCTCGCGCGGCTGTTTGCGGACGAAGAAGGCTTCGGCGGCGCGAATGTAATCGTAGAGCTCGGTATCGCTGCCGAACGCGGCTCTTTGCCCCTCGATCTCCGCTTTGGTGATCGGCGGGCCGCAGCAATATGAACGCGCGCTCGCGTCCTCCGGCTGACGCATGCGGTGGAGGTCGACGACCGCGAGCAGCACCGGATTCTGAACCACGTTCGGGCTGTTGGTCGGCAAGGGCAGCTTGTTGTCGAGCTCGTTTACGAAATCGACTGCGGTCGCCGCTCCGTCGAACCCTCGCGCCGAGATCTGGCGCCCATAATCGCCCGCAAGCGCGCCGGTATCGCCCTCGAGCCAATGGACGCGCCGAAGCAATCCGCGAGCCGAACTTGCATAGCGGCCGGTCGGATAAGCTTTGAGATAGGCATCGAAGGCTGCCCCAGCCGCCGCAGCGCCGGCCCGGTCGCGCTTCGCGAGCTCGGCCATGTCGCCATATTCATTGAGCGAGCGCTGGATCGCGCGATTGAGCTGGGCACGAGCGACCATGTAGGACGCAGTCTCGCGAATCCACGGATCGGCCGCGCCCGAGAGGCTGCCGAACTCGCCGATCGCAGGATCGAAGGTGCCGGCATAAAATTGCTGGGCGCCCTTGAGATAGCTTGCGAAGGCCCGTCCGCCAGGCGACTGGATTGTGGCCAGCTGCGCCTCGGGAAGCGATCCGCCAGTGCATTCGACATCGGGCATATATTGTTCGACCTGCTTGGCGCCAGGCTGGAGCGCTTCACGGGCCGCAATCAGGACCTGTTTCTCGCCGTCCAGGACCTGCGCGCTCGCCCGCACCGCCCCGACGAACGCCGCCGTCCCCGTGACGTTGGTCTGGCACCGCGAGCCGCCGACATAGTCGTTGGAAGCTTCGCCGGGCGGATCGGCGCGATTGGCCATCACATACCAGGGGAACAGGATCAGCGGCGGGCCGTCCTCCTTCGCGCCGGGATCACGGACCGTCGCGCCGCGGCGGTCGGCGAGGAGCAGCAGCAGGTTCACGCGGGTATCGTTGCTCGGGAGCAGCATCGCGGCGCTTCCGCCGGGATCGTAGTCGGGCTTGGCCAGCGCCCAGGCCGGCCCCTCGCTCATGTCGGCGCAGGCCCAGGCGACGATTCCGCAGGCCGCGGCCACCACAGCGATTATTGCCAGCCGGACTTGCCCGCTCATCGGCCCCCGATCCCCTAATCCGAGCCGGGCGAGCATCCGTCATCGACGAGGAATTGTCGAGCAGGAGGCAAAAAGAAAGCGGCGGCGCCTTTCGGCACCGCCGCCCGTCTACTGGAGATCGCTTAGAGCGAGCCCGCAACGTTGTTGAACGTCGTGCTCAGCTTGCTGCCGACAGTCGTCATGGCAGTGATAGCGGCAACGGCGATCAGAGCGGCGATCAGGCCATATTCGATGGCCGTCGCGCCCTTGGAGTTTTTAATCAGGTTCAGAAACTTGGCCATCTCTGGTCTCCTTAAGTCCTTTGGGGAAGCAGAATTCCCGGCCTGCGCAGGCGCTTCCCGCTCAGGATGCCAAGGAAATTAGGGCCGGACTGGTTGAAAAAGGCTTAAATTGGCCGGTTTCCACGCGTTAAGCATGTTTTGTAATGTTGACCTGTTCAGCGGTCGTCGAACAGCTCGCCGATAAGGTTGGCGACGTCGCGCAGCTCCTTGGTGCCGTCGCTCCAGTCTTCGGGGAGCGGGCTTTCGCGGTGAGGCTGGCGTTGGGGCAGATGAAATTCGCTGGGCAACGGCGGCCCGGCGTGACGGTCGATCGCGAGCGCGGAGACCATGAAATTGCGCCAGATCTGCGCCGGGACCGTTCCGCCGCTGATCTTGCCCAGCGAACCATTATCGTCGCGCCCGACCCACACGCCGACCACCAGATCGCCGGCAAAGCCGACGAACAGAGCGTCGCGGTTTTCCTGCGTGGTGCCGGTTTTGCCGAAAGTCGGAACGGCGAGCGCGGCGCGGCGGCCGGTGCCACTGTTCGCCGCAGCGTAGAGCAGGTCGAGCATCGGCGCGCGGTCGCGGCGTGAATCGAGCGCGCGGCGCCCCCGGAACATGTCCGCGAGCCCCTCGCGCTGCTGCCCCTCGGCGAGGCCGCGCGCCGCGACCGGGTAACGCCCGCCCGCGACCGCGGCATAGGCCGAGGTCAGCTCGAGCAGGCTGACCCCCGCGGTGCCCAGCGCGAGGCTCGGCTTGTCCGGCAGCGGGGTTGAAATGCCAAGGTCGCGGGCGGCGCGGATGACGTTGGCGCGGTCGATTTTCTGCGACAGGCGGACGGTCGCCGCATTGCTCGACCGGGCAAAGGCCTCGCGCAGGCTGATCTCGCCGCGATAGATGCGGTCGCTGTTGACCGGGGTCCAGCCGTCGATGGTGATCGGCTCATCCTCGATCATGCTGTCGGGGGTCCAGCCGGCGCGCAGCGCCGCGAGGTAGACGAACAGCTTGAATGCCGAGCCCGGCTGGCGGCGCGCCTGTGTGGCCCGGTTGAACGGCGAATCCTTGTAGCTCCGTCCGCCGACCATCGCGACCACGCGGCCGTCGGGCCTCATTGCCACCAACGCCACCTGAGCATCGCCGACCGCCGCCCGACTTACCGCCCGAACCGCAAGCCGCTGGAGGCCGCGGTCGAGAGTTGTCCGCACCCGGACCTCGCCGAAATCGGCTTCGAACGCCTGGTTCGCGTAAGGCGCGACCCAATCGGCAAAATAGGTGCCGGTTGGGACCTTGGAGGCCTGCGCCACCGGCCGGGCCGGAGTGACCGAAGCCGCGCGGGCGCGGCTGATCGCGCCGGTGTCGGCCATCGCCGCGAGCACGAGCCGGCTGCGCTTTTGCGCCAGCGCCAGATTGTGGGTCGGCGCCAGCCGTGAAGGGGCCTGGACCATGCCAGCAAGCATCGCCGATTGCGCCAGTGTCAGATTGCCCGGCTCGCGGCCGAAATAATGGTGGGCGGCGGCGCGCAAGCCGTAGACACCATCGCCGAAATAGACGCTCGACAGATATCGCGAGAGGATTTCCTGCTTGGTCAGCCAGGCTTCGAGCCAAAAGGCGATGATCACCTCCTGGGCCTTGCGCTTGAGCGTTCGGTCCCCCGACAGGAAGTTTGTCTTGGCGAGTTGCTGCGTAATGGTCGAACCCCCTTGCCGCACGCCCCCGCCCTGCATGTTGGCGACCATGGCCCGGCCGATTCCGCGCGGGTCGATGCCCCAGTGGCGGTAGAAGCGGCGGTCCTCGATGGAGACGAACGCGGCCGCCGTTTCGGGGCGCAGGCGGGCGACGTCGACCGGCGCCTCCTTGAGTGCGCCGCGCCGCGCGATCGCGTGGCCATCGTCCGAAAGCATCAGGAGGGCGGGATCGTCGAGCGGCTCGAGCGCGCGCGACAGAGGCGCAGTGATGATCAGCCACAGCAAGGTGACAAACAGCAGAGCGGCGAAGGAATAGAGAATCAGCGGCCAGCGGCGGCGCTTAACCGGCTCCTGGACCTCGTCGAAATCGTGAGCCCGCGTTTCGGGGGCGAACGGATCGGGCAGCTCCTCGACCGGCATTCCGTCGCGGCTCCAGATCCCGTCCCTGTCAGCCACCATGATCCTCGCGCGAACTCGCCAACTGCCTTACCGCAGTAATACAGCTCGTGCGATATATCCAGATGCTTGCTGAACCGCGGCTTGCGGTTAAACGGGCCGGATGCGGCGGTTCACTCCTCGGCGCGCGGTTTGCCTGGCGCTGTTCGCGTTCGGAGCTTTGATCCCCGGTGCCTGCCGGCCGACGCCGCAAGGCACGCTTGAAGTGGTGGTCATCGGCGGCAAGCCAAAGCTGCGCGACCCCGCGCTTGGTCCGCTCGCCCCGCCCGACGCGGTGCTGGTCGGCAACGTCGCTCAAGGCCTCGTCCGATTCGATGCGGGGGGCAACGTCGTGGCGGGCTTGGCCGAACGGTGGAACGTAAGCGACGACGGGCTTTCCTATATTTTCCGGCTCGCCACGACCGACTGGCCGAACGGGCGCAAGGTCACCGCCCAGCAAGTTGCCAGGATCCTCAAGCGCTCGCTTCCCAGCTCGAGCAACAACCCGCTCAAGGATACGCTTGGGGCCGTCGAGGACATCGTCGCGATGACCGACCGGGTGATCGAGGTCCGGCTGCACGCGCCGCGGCCGAACCTCCTCGCGTTGCTTGCTCAGCCGGAGTTCGGAATCCTCCGCAACGGCATGGGGACCGGGCCATACAAGCTTGCACCCGAGCCGGGCCCGAGCGGCCAGCTGAGGCTCGTGCGCGAGGTCCTTGCCCCTGACGAAGAGGTCAACCGGCGCGAGGAAGTCTTGCTCGACGGCTCGGCGGCGCAGGCCGCAATCGCCTCGTTCGCCGCCGCCAGGACCGGCCTCGTCCTGGGTGGGACCGTCACCGACCTGCCCTACGCCCAGCGGGTCAAGCTGCCACGCAACAGCCTTCGTTTCGATCCGGCAATGGGGCTGTTCGGCCTCGTTCCGGTCCGCGTCCGGCGAAGCACTCGACCAGCCCGACGTTCGCCGGCTGCTGTCGCAGAGCATCGACCGCGAGTCCCTGATCGATGCGCTGGGCGTTCCCGGGCTGACGGCTCGCGCGACCGTGCTCGAACCGGCGCTCGAGGGCGTTCCCGACCCCCAGCCGGTGGCGTGGGCGGCAACCCCGCTGGCCCAGCGGCGGCCCGCCCTCATCGTCGAGGCTCGGCGCATCTTCGGCGCGACCGACCGCCGGACGCTGCGCCTCCTGCTTCCGCAAGGGCCGGGCGCGGACCTGCTACTGAGCCGCCTCGCCGCCGATTGGGGAGCCCTCGGATTAAAGGTCGAACGCGCCGCCAATCGCGCTTCGGCGGACCTGGAGCTGATCGACGCGGTCGCTCCCTCGACCTCGCCGGCCTGGTTCCTGCGCAGGTTCCGCTGCGAATATGTCCGGGTCTGTGACCCCGAGGCCGACACCCTGCTCGACTCGGCACGCAACTCGCTTGTTCCGGCCCAGCGGGCAGCGCTTCTCGCCCAGGCGGCGGCGCGGATCGACGACGCCCAGCTGTTCATCCCGATCATGGGACCGGTGCGCTGGTCGCTGGTGTCGAACCGCATCCAGGGCTTCGCCGGGAACCGCTACGCCCGTCACACGCTGACCGGACTGCAAGAGCGAGTAGCCGGAGGACCATGATGGCAATTCCGACCGACGGGCGCCGGCCCTTCCCCGGGCTCGGGCGCGACGCGGCGTCGGTCCGCCAGCGGGTCGAGGCGATGGAAAAATTGCTCGAGCGGCTGGTTGTGATCCCGGGGATCAGGCAGCCGGTCGGTCTCGACGTCATTCTCGACCTCGTGCCGGTGGCCGGAAGCATCGCGGCGGCTGCGATGGGCGCATATATCGTGTGGGAAGCTAAGAACCTCGGCATGTCCAAGTGGCAGATGGCGCGGATGACAGGCAATGTGGGGCTAAACTGGGTACTGGGACTGGCTTCAGTGGTGCCGGTGATTGGGGTCATTCCAACGCTGCTATTTCGCTCGAACACCAAGAACTTGAAGATCATCAAGCGGCATCTCGACAAGCACCACGCCCATACCGCGGTGATCGAAGGGGAAGTGGTTGCCCGTCAGTAGCGGCGGCCGGCGACCCAGATGTGCTCGCCTTCGACCTCATCGGAAATCGGCCGTCCGTAGCGGTCGGTGCTGGGGCGATAGCGAAAGCGCTGCTGGACCAGCCGGCAAGTCAAGGCGTCGAGCTCGGGGACGCCGCTGGAGCGCGTGACCGCGCACCGGGTCACTCTGCCGTTGGTGCCGACCGTGAAGGTGAACTCGACGCGCCCGCCAATCCCGTTTTCGCGAAGGCGGCGCGGATAATCGGACGGCGATATGTCGCCGGCGATCTGTTCGAGGTCGGTGCCCCCCTCGCCTTCGCCTGAATCGCCATAGCCATTGCCTCCGGCTCCCCCGCCCGAACCGCTGCCGAGCGCCGGTCCAGCTCCCGTTCCGCCGCCAGATGGAGGCGCGGAGGGCTGTATCGTCACGATCGGCGAAACGGTTGGCGGCACCCGCGCGGGTTGCGGGCCCCGCGATCCGCCAATCTTGTCCGGCTCAGCCTTGGGCGCCGATGATGGCTGACGCGCCGCCTTCGTCCGAGGCTGCGGCTGCTGAATAGGCACGGGCGGCGGAGGCGGTTTGGGAAGGGCGACTTCGACCAATCGCTCGACGACGTCGGCCGGGCGGGAGATCTGCACCCGGAGTCCAATCAAAAGCGCGAGTGCAAGACCGAACTGAATGACCGAAACGGCGGCAATCGCGGTCAGGCGCTCGCCGGGGCCAATCCTTCCAAAGCCATGGGCTTCAGCGGGCATTCCAACGCCCGCGTCGGCCCTACCTGAGGACGCGGCAGCGGTGGCGCGCGGTCATCGACCGATCGATGGCGCGGCCGGCAACGGCGCCGCCGACTGCCCCGCCAACGGTGCCGAGCACACCGTGGCCGATCACGCTGCGTCCGATCAAGGCTCCGCCGACGCCGCCGGCGACCAGGCCGGTCGCCCCGCTCGAGTAGCGGCAGGAGCGATAAGCGTAGACGGTCCTGCCGTGATAATGATGGTGACGGTAGCGGCTCGGATGAGCCCCAGCCGGTGCCGCGATCGGCACCCCGGAAGTCGCCGTGAGGGCCGCGGCTGCGATGATTTTCGTAATGGTGCGCATGGATTCGTCCTCTCGTTTCCCCTCTAGAACGAATGTCATCACGGCTGGTTTCGTTAGCCAATCCGGTAACGACGAACCGTTGACGAGCCAGGGTGCGGCGTTTCGGGCGCTTGCGCCGTCATTGCCCCGTCGCCTACCTTTGAGGCGACGCCGGTGGAGGGCTTATGCACCGCATGCTCGCACGGATCGTTTCGGTGGCGGCACTATTTGCCGCTCCCGCGGCCGCACAGTCCAGTTCCGGCTTCGCAGGGGTCTGGCAAGGCACCCTCGGCGCGCAGCCGGTCCGCGCCTGCTTCAATCAGCGCGAATGGGGTGCGTTCGGCGCCTATTATTACCTCAATCACCTGGTTTCGATCCCGCTGCAGCAACCCGACGACAAGAAGCTCACCTTTGTCGAAGGCGGAGACGAACGGGACGCGGCGAGTCCCCGCTGGACCTTCGATAAGGCCGCGCCCGACCGCCTCGCCGGCAACTGGACGCAAGCGGCACGAACGCTGCCCATCGCGCTGACCCGCGTCCCGCTTCCCAAGCTGAAGGAAGACGACACGCCCTGTGGAAGCATGATCTTTCAGAAACCGCGCCTTGAAGGGTTGCGAACGGTGACCAAGCCCGCGGTCAAGGACGGCGTCCAGTACACCCGCCTGATCCTCGATCATCGCGGCCATTTCGGTGAGGACATCACCGTCGAGACATTCGCCCTTGCCGGGGACACGCCCGCCGTTCGCCGGATCAACGCCAAGTTGCGCGAACCGTTGGCCGGCGAGCCCGACGGCTGGCTTGCCTGCATCCGAATGGCGGCTAACAATTCGCCCTACGGCGCGGCGAACAGCGAGAGCTACGAGCCGCGGCTGATCGGCCGCCGCTGGCTGGTCGTGATCCACCATTGGGACGGCGACTGCGGCGGCGCGCACCCCGATTCCTCCAACACTCCAACGGTGTTCGACCTGACGACCGGCGCCGAGGTCAATGTCTTCGACTGGTTCAACGACAAGGCGATCAAGCGTCAGCCGGTCGAAGGCTATGAGCCGCTGATCAGCTTGCGGCCACCGTTCCGCTCAATGGTCCTGGGCGGCTGGAAGGCCGACGACGCAGAATGCACCGACGCCGTCCGGACCGACGAATATTGGCATGCCGAGCTCACGCGAACGGGCTTCACGTTCACGCCGGACCTGCCGCACGTGGCGCAGGCCTGCGGCGAGGATTTCAAGGTCCCGTTCTTGAAGCTCCAACCGTGGTTGAACGGCACGGGGAAAACGGCGATTGCAGCCCTCGCGCGCTGACGCTCGGGATCGCCAATATCGTCAACCCGCTTCGAAGCCGCCCGCGAGCATTAGCTTGGGCTCCACCGCGCGCGGGGTGAACTTACCATCCACCTGTGCGCCTTCCTCGATGGTCAGCGCGCCGTAGCTCACATCGCCTTCGATCCGCGCCGACCTCAGGATCACCAGCACTTCGGCCGTGATCGAACCCCTGATCTTTCCGGCGATGCGCGCGGTTTGGGCGACGACCGCGCCGGTGATTTCGCTGGTTTCACCTTGCACCAAGGCGGCGCAGCTGATGTCGCCCCCGACCTTTCCGTCCAGATGCAAATCCGCCTTGGCCATCAGATCGCCGGTGATGGCGATGTCGGGACCAAGCACTGAGAAAGTCGCGTCGGTCGCCATGCCGCTACCCGGCTGCCGATCCGTCGAATTGGGCTTTTTTGAGAACATTGGGCACTACCTCCAGAAACGGACGCGGATTTACGGGTTGGTCGTTAAGCCGGACCTCGAAATGCAAATGCGGGCCGGTCGAGCGGCCGGTGCTGCCGACGGCTCCGATCAACTGGCCGGCTTTGACCCGGTCGCCGGCGCGCGTGCGGAACGCGGACATGTGGGCGTAGCGCGTCCGAAACCCATTGCCATGGTCGATCTCGACGACATTGCCGTAACCCGTGCGCTGGCCGACGAAGGCGATCTGCCCCCGTGCGGCGGCGAAAATCGGCGAGCCCATCGCGGCCTTGAAATCGAGGCCTTCGTGGAACGCGGCGCCGCCGTCGAGCGGGTCGGTGCGATAGCCAAAGCCCGACGAAATGAAGCGCGAGGCCGCGGGAATGACCTGGGGTATTCCGTCGAGCCCGCGCTGCAGCGCCTCCATCCGTGCAAGGCTGAGCCCGAGGCGGCGGAAGCGCGGATCGAGCGCCCCGTCGGCCGACGGCTGGAACCGGATCAGCGGGCCGCCCATGGCGCTGCGGTCGTCAAGCGAAACCAGCAGGCGCTCGGGGCTGAGCCCGAGCGTGCGCAAGGTGGCCGCGGCGACCGCCGACTTGCGGTCGGCGAGCCGGGTCAGGCGTTCGGCGAACGCGAGCTGGCTTGCCTCGACCTTCGCCAGCGACGCGGCCTCGGGGACCAAAGCGCTGACCTTGCGAACGGTCTTGGAAGCCTCCGCCTTGCTGTCGGACACGGTTTCGCCCGGCCTGGCGTCGGCGGGCAGATCGCCGACGTGGGTCTTGACCATACTTTCGATGAAGGACTGGCGCTTGGCGAGATCCTCGGCGACCGAATCGACGTCCTTACGGTAAGCGGCGATGCGGCTTTCGGCGCTGGTCACCTTGGCCTCACGCTTGAGCATCATCAGGCTGTCGTGACGCTCGAGCAGCGAGCCGATCGCGACCGACGCCATGGTCAGCACCCACGCCAGCAGCAGCCCCGCGACAACCGCCGCGACCGTCATTTGCAGGCGCGACGTGATCTGCACGAAGCGGACCCGGCCTTCGGATCGCATGATGAATTCGCGGTCTGGAAACCAGCCGCGAATCCGCGTCGCAGCGAGTGCGAACGTCCTGTGCAAGAATTCCCCCCTTGCTCCCCGACACCATGCGTACGCGGGTCGCCCGAAGGTTACGATTGACCGCTAACAGCATTAAAGATGAGCGGAGGGGCGAGCGCGCCGAAACGAATTCGGGCGTCCCGATGGGGGTCAGCAAGCGGGGAAGCGGCGGTTACCGAATGTCCGCTTTCGACCCATTGCAGACATTAACGTGTGGGCTAGACAGAAGCATGAGCCGTCGATTTTTGAAGGCCTTGCTCGTTCTCGAAGCAGCACTCTTATCAGCTTCATGCAGCAGGACTGAGCCGCCCCCAGCCAAGCCGCTTGCCGATGGATGTTACTATGCCGGAAACGTGCCGGTGCTGAAGGTGCATGGGATGGTGGGCGTCATTCTGATTCCCGGACCAGTTCAGCAAGTGAGTGTAAAGCGGTTCGAAGATCGGGGCGATGGTGAGATCGACATGGGGAAGGGAGACGCTTGGGTCGAGTTTAGTCCGGCCTTCGTATTCAACGCGCACCCACTGTCGACCCGTTTGGGTCCAGGGACTTCGGAAATTTCGATGATGATGAAGCGCGGAACTCCGCGACCGACGATCGATACGGTGGCATATCCCAATGAGTCTCTTGAGCTCGTCCAAGGGCCCAAGTGCTAACGTCCGCCTTCCACCCAAAGCAGACACTCGCAACCTAATCGCCGTCGATCCTCGGGTCGATCTTCGCTGGGTCGTCGATAATAGGCTTGCCGACGTCGCCCTGGCCCACCGTCCGTCCGGCCATTTCAAGCATCCGTTCGAGCGGCACCCGGGCCTTGGCCATGACCTCGTCCGACAGCTCGATCCTGGGCTTGAGGTCGCGCAGCGCGACGTACAGTTTCTCGAGCGTGTTCAGCGCCATGTACGGGCACATGTTGCAGTTGCAATTGCCGTCGCCGCCGGGGACGCCGATGAAGGTCTTGCCCGGCGCGGCCTTCTCCATCTGGTGGATGATGTGCGGCTCGGTCGCGACCAGGATGGTGTCGGCCGGGCTGGTCAGAGCGAAGTCGAGGATCGACTTAGTCGACCCGACATGGTCGGCGTGATCGATGATGTGCGGCGGGCATTCGGGATGCGCCGCGACCGGCGCTCCGGGGTGCTCGGCCTTGAGCTTGAGCAATTCGGTTTCGCTGAACGCCTGGTGGACGATGCAGATGCCGGGCCACAGCAGCATCTCGCGTTCGGTCTTGCGCGCGAGATAGCCACCGAGGTGACGGTCGGGCCCGAAGATGATCTTTTGGTCGGCCGAAATCTGGTCAAGGATGACCTTGGCGGAGGATGAGGTGACGATGATGTCGCTGAGCGCCTTCACCGCTGCCGAGCAATTGATGTAGGTCAGCGCGATATGATCCGGATGGGCCGCGCGAAACGCCGCGAACTGATCGGGCGGACAGCTGTCCTCGAGCGAGCAGCCGGCGTCCATGTCGGGCAGGACCACGATCTTTTCGGGCGAGAGGATCTTCGCCGTTTCGGCCATGAAGCGGACGCCGCAGAAAGCGATGACTTCGGCGTCGGTCGCCGCGGCCTTGCGCGACAGATCGAGGCTGTCGCCGACGAAGTCCGCGAGGTCCTGAATTTCCGGTTTCTGGTAATAATGCGCGAGGATCACGGCATTGCGCTCGCGCTTCAGGCGCTCGATCTCGGCCAGCAGGTCTAGCCCCTTCAGGGTTTGCGGCTGTGCGGTCATTTCTGTCCCTGGGCGCGCCTGCGCTCGGCCTCCTTGATCGCTTCCTCATATGGGGTCGACAAGTCCATGTAGGAAGCTTCGTCGGTTCCCTCGGTGGGAAAGCGGGCCACGACCTTCACGTCCTTGAAGCCGGCCGCCAGCAGCGGCATCGCAAAGCTCCGCTCGACCGCCTGGCGCGCCGCCTGCCGGGCAAGCCGCATTGGAACCGGGGCCTGCGCCTGTTTGCGAAGATCAGCGACCGCCGCGGCGCGATTGGCCTGGTCGAGAGTCTCGTCGGCGTTGGTCAGCGCCGAGAGCACACCGCCTTCGCCATATTCGCGCGCGGCGCCCAGGTCGACGTCGGGTCCGGCGATCTCGACTTCGGGGAGCTGCACCCGAAGCGTGCTGTTCGACGAATCCCAGGTTACGTCGTCGGGCTCGAGTTTGGACAAGTCGAGCTCGTAGCGGACGTCACCGGGCAGGACCAAGGTTCGTTCGGAGTTGACCAGCCCACCCAGACGCGACTGCTTGCTGCTCGTCACCGAGACGTAGCGCGCGACGAAGGCGATCAAGCGGTTCTGCGCGCGCATCGATTCGAGGCTCGCGCTGGCGATGGTCTTGGGATTCGGCCCGCCGAAGATGCGGTCGACCAGTCCGCCCGTCATTCCGAGCATCACGCCGAGCACCAGCGCAACGGCGATCGCGAGCGAGTCCAATCAGCTTGCGGCGGTCCATAAGTCTCCCTCGCGTTCAACGAGCGTGCGCTTTTCGAGGTCCAGCAAGTGCGCGAATACGGACCCGCCGGCGGCGGGAACGAGCCGCTGATCGAGCTCCGGATAGGCATTGGCGACGATGTCGGGAATGTCGCGCGGCCGCTCGCCCACGAGCTTCAGGATCTGCTTCTCGCGCTGCATCCGGTGACCGATCAGGCCGCGCACATATTGCTCGGGATTCGTGACCGGCGGCCCGTGCGCCGGATAATAGATGCGGTCGCCGCGCTGCCGAAGCTTGCTCAGGCTTGCGATATAGTCCGCCATGTCGCCGTCGGGCGGGACGACGACCGTGGTCGACCAGCCCATCACATGATCGCCGGTGAACAAGGCATCGCCGTAAGCGAAGCACAAATGGTTGGATGTGTGCCCCGGGGTCGCGACCGCGATGACCGGCTTGCCGTCGACCTCGAGCGCCTCGCCATCCGCGAGCTCGCGGTCGGGCCGATAGGCGCCGTCGAACGACGCGTCGGCGCGCGGGCCGACCGTTTCGAGGGCCAGCGGCGCGCAGCCGACGATCGGAGCACCGATCCGATCGGCCAGCGGCCGGGCCGCAGGGCTGTGATCCCGGTGGGTGTGCGTGCACATGATCGCCGCGACCGGCCGGCCGCCAATCGCCGCCTCCAGTGCATCGAGATGTTCGGGCAGGTCCGGGCCGGGGTCGACCAGCGCCACTTCGTCTGTCCCGAGCACATAGGTCTGGGTCCCGAAGTAAGTGAACGCCGAGGGATTGTGGGCGAGCACGCGCGCGATGCCCGGCTCCAGCTGCTCCAGTCTGGCATAAGGCGCATCCACCTCACCGCTCCTGCCACGGCGCGGGCCGTCTTGCCAGCAGCGCCCGAGGTCAGGCGCCGACCAGCGGCGCTCCGGAGATCGCCGGCGACGCGTGCACCCGCTCGGCGCGGCGGGCGAGCGCGGCCGGGTAAACGCGGCCGAACAGATCGTCCATGCTGTGCTCCCAACTGAACTGGAGCGCATGGGTCCGCGCCCGTTCGCCCATCGCGCGGCGGTCGCCGTTCCAGATCGAGAGGATGTTGGACGCCATCGCGGCGGAGTCTCCGACCGGGCCGAGCCGGCCGGTGTGGTCGCTCACCCGGTCGAGCATCGCTCCGGCGGCGATGCCGACGACCGGGAGCCCGGAGGCCTGGGCTTCGATAATCGACACCCCGAAGGTCTCGTCCGCCATCGCAGAAACGTAAATGTCGGCGCTCGCCAGCCACCCGGCCAGCTCGGCCCGGTCCTTCAGATAGCCCGGCAGCACGATGCGGTTGTCGCCGAGGGCCGCAATCTCGTCGCGCAGCGGGCCCTCGCCGACCAAAGCGAGCTTCGCGCCGAGGCTTTCGGGGAGCCTTCGGAACGCATCGGCCACGACCTGCGGTTTCTTCTCGCCGTCGAGACGTCCGACGTAGATGAGCAGCGGCTGGCCGTCCTCGAGCCCAAGGTCGGCTCGAAGCTGCGGGTCTCGCCGTTCCACCGCGAACTCGCCCACTTCCACTCCCAGGGGAACCACGTCGACATAATCGATGCCAAGCGCCCGCAGCTTGGTCGCGCCGCCGTTTTCGCCAAGCGCGTAGACCGCGTCGAAGCGCCGGTAGAGCGCGCCGCAATAGGAATAGCAGATGCGCGCGCAGAAGCCGCCGAATGCCCTGCCGAGAAACTTGGAGAAGGGCCGCTCGACATAGACGGTTGGAAAATCGGTCATGTAGGCGGCGACAAGCGCCGTGTTGGGATAGCGCTTACGATGGGCGACCGCAGCCCATGGCAGATTATAGGCGTCCTGGCATTCGATTACGTCAGGCGGGAATTGGGCGAGGGCCGAGCGGACCGCGCCGTTGCGCAGCATCAGCCGGTAATGCGGACTTCCGGGAACGTGCGGCGATGCGATCGTCACCGTGATCGCGCGGCCTTCGACGGTGATTTCGTCGCGCGCTCCGGGAACGATCATCAAATGCCGATGCGGCGTTGAATCGAGGATGTGACGGCGCTTGTGCAGAAGATAGGTGCGGACCCCGCCGCCGACCTCCGACCAGCTCTGCGTGAGGTCGCAGAACAGCCGGGAGGGGCCACTCTGGGGATCGGGGCCGGGATCGGGATCGTGGAGGCTCATGCGCCCATCCAACACCGCCGCGCGCGCAAAGTGCCAAATGCCGTTTTGCTCGCGGTATCTTGTCGGAAAACTTTACGCACGCGCCCTGGTCTCCTTTGGCCATTCCACGAAAAACAGCGGAATAGCGCCATTTTTTCAGTTTGGCACGCCCATTGCTACTCTTATTGCGTCCACTTGGTTCCACGCCAAAACGAAGGGACGGTTCGGAAGGGTTCTCTGGTCCCCGCCGCACCGTCCCTTCCTCTTTTCAGGCCTTGGCGGCAAGCAACTCCTGCAATTCGCCGCTCTCGAACATCTCCATCATGATATCGGATCCGCCGACGAACTCGCCGTGCACGTAAAGCTGGGGGATGGTCGGCCACTCGCTGTAGGCCTTGATTCCCTGACGGATCTCCGGATCCTGGAGGACATCGACCGTCTGATAGGTCGCACCGAGGTGATCGAGGATCGCGACCGCGCGGCTCGAGAAGCCGCATTGCGGGAACAATGCCGTGCCCTTCATGAAGAGCACGATGTCGTCCGCCTTGACGATCTCGGCGACGCGGCTTGCGGGTTCACTCATTGGTCGTCTCCATTGCCCCTCACAGGTTGGTCGCTTCGATGATCTGCCGCCGCGCTTCGATCTCCTTGTTGCGCAGCGCATCGACGACCTTGGCTTCGTCGCAGTCGATTCCGGCCGTGGTCAGGTCGCCCAGCACCTTGCGGATGACGTCGTGCTCGCCCGCTTCCTCGAAATCGGAGCGGACAACGTCGCGCGCGTAGGAATTGGCCTCTGCCTCGGACAGGCCCATTTGCCGCGCCGCCCAATGGCCGAGTAGCCGGTTGCGCCGGGCGATGATCTTGAAGCGCATCTCCTCGTCGTGCGCGAACTTGGTTTCGAATGCGCGTTCGCGGTCGTTGAAAGTGGTCATGCCTGTCCCTTGTCTATCGCAGCGCGAGATAGGGCGCGCAGAGGCGCTGCGCAACGCGCGATGGCCGAATGTCCGCTTCGCTGGGAAGCGGCTCAGCTCCCCAGACGAAAGTTGGCCAAGACAGCACATTGATCGAATGATAGAAAAACCGGTCCGTGGCGCTCCTGCGCCACGTCCGGCAATTGCATTGTAGCATTAGGTCCAACAGCACTAAAAAAGGGGGCAAACTATGGCGAAGCCGGTGAAGTTCGCACACGTCGTCTATATGACGCGGCGATTCGACGAGATGATTGCCTGGTACCAGGACGTGTTCGAAGCCGAGGTGGTTTACCAAAATCCCGCGCTGGCCTTCCTCACTTACGACGACGAGCACCACCGCTTTGCATTCGCCAATCTGGACGTGCTCAAACCGGACGGTCCAGCGCAGGCCAACCGCGGCGAGATCGGCGTCAATCACGTAGCCTATACTTATGGCACCGTCGGAGACCTGCTCGGTACCTACAAGCGGCTCAAGGCCAGCGGAATCATACCCTATTGGCCGGTGCACCACGGGACGACGCTGTCCCTTTATTATACCGACCCGGACGGCAACCGGATGGAGTTCCAGGTTGACTGCGGGACGGTCCAGGAGGCCAAGGCGCTGATGGCAACGGCGGCCTATGCCGCCAATCCGGTCGGAGTGGACTACGACCCCGACGCATTGCTCGCGCGCTTCGAGAGCGGTGAGGACGAAGCGATTCTGCTTCAGCAGCCATCAGGCTCGCAGTCGCCGATTCCAGCCGCGCACGGGATGACCTGACGGAGAAGCGGGTCTGGCAACTCGCTTCAAAGCTCTCGAAGAAGTGACACGGTGAGATTCAAGCCGCTGATATTCATCGCCGTCGGGTTCGGCCTTTACTGGGTCGCGCGCGACGTCGAGCTGATGGGAGACGCGGCGCCCTTCGTGCCCAATGGCGTCTCCACCGAGCGCGCCAAATATCACATCATCGCGCTGGTCCTCATGATCGGCGCACTCGGCTTCTTCATCGCGGCCCTGGTCGACCTGTTCCGCGGCTGGCGCCGTTAGTCCAGCGTAACCACGACCTTGCCGATCGCGCGGCGGTCGCCGAGCATGGCGATCGCCTCGCCGCCGCGTTCGAGCGGGAAGGTTGCGCTGATCCTGGGCGCGATCCTGCCTTCGCCCCACAGCCGGAACAATGTCTCGATATGCTCGGCGTTGCGCCCGGGATCGCGGGCGACGAACGCGCCCCAGAACACGCCGCACACATCGCAGCTTTTGAGCAAAGTGAGGTTGAGGGGCAGCCTCGGGATTCCGGCCGGGAAGCCGACCACGAGGAACCGCCCCTGCCAGGCGATGCTGCGCAGCGCCGCCTCGCTGTAATCGCCGCCGACCGGATCGAAGATCAAGTCGGCGCCATCGGGCCCGACCGCATCCTTGAACAGAGCGGCAAGCGTCTTCTGGCCGTCGCGATCGAACGGTCCTTGCGGGTAGACGAGAGCTGCATCGGCGCCGGCGTTCATCGCCGCCGACGCCTTCTCGTCGGACGAAACGGCCGCGACCACTCGCGCGCCTAACGCCTTGCCCAGCTCGACCGCCGCGATCCCGACCCCGCCCGCTGCGCCCAGCACCAGCAAAGTGTCGCCTTCCTCGATCCGGCCGCGATCGAGCAAGGCATGGATAGCGGTCGCGTAGGTCAGCAGTAGCGCCGACCCTTCCTCGAAGCTGCGCTCGGGCGGCAGCGGGATTGCCCGTTCGGCGGGGATGACGACTTTTTCGGCCAGGCCGCCGAAGCCGGTCGCTGCGATGATACGATCGCCGGGCGACCAGCCGCTGACCCCCTCGCCGGCCGCCTCGACTTCTCCCGCGATTTCGCTTCCCGGAGCGAACGGGCGCGGCGGCCTCAGCTGATATTTGTCTTCGATGATGAGCACGTCGGGATAGTTGATCGCGCAGGCGCGCACCCGGACCAGCAGTTCGCCCGGTCCTGCCACCGGACCGGGCAGCTCGTCGAGCCGCAGCGTCTCGGGGCCGCCGGGGACATGCGAAACTAGGGCTCTCATGCCAGCGCCATACCGCCATTAACGGCAATGCCCTAGCGCGCTGCCGGCACTCCCGGGAGCAACGCCACGTCCCCCGGCTCATGCTGGATGACGATCGTCGCCCTGGCCCGCTCTGCGACGGCAATCAGCCGCTTCAGCGAGGCGGCGGCAAGCGCCTTGTCGGTCGCATTTCCAGGCGGCTTGAGGCTGGTTAACTGCTCGCGCAAATGCGCGGCGTCGCCCGACAGCAGCACCGCGCGGCCCGGAAGCCGAACGAGCAGGCTCATGTGCCCGGGCGTGTGGCCGGGCGTAAAGATCAGGGTGACGGTGCCATCGCCGAAGACGTCGCGATCGCCAGTCGCCAGGACCACCCGCGATGCTCCTTCGATCCACGGCGCGAGCATTTTCGCGCCCGCGGCGTCCGCCTTGATCACATCGAAATCGGCTTTGCCGATCAAAAGCCTTGCCGATCGAAAATGCCCGATCTGGCCCAAATGGTCGCCATGATAATGGCTGATTCCGACGTCCGCGATTTGCGCCGGTTTCAGCCCCAGACGCGCCAGCTGCGGCACCAGCCCCTCGTCGAGCGTGATGGTCTGCTCGACGGAGACATCGGGATGCCCGAGCAATCCCTCGTCCAGCCCCGTGTCCCACAGCATGTAGCGGCCGGAATGGCGGATCAGATAGCAGCCGTTGCTTAGCTCGCGCGGTCCAAGGCCGTCATAATCCTTGACCTGGAATCTGCCGCAATCGAGCCGCCAGATCGCGACGTTCGGCGTAGGCGCGGCACCGCCGAGGAGGACCGCGGCCGCGACCAACGCCAATGCCCGCATGATCGCCTCCCTCGCGCTTGACGAGCGAAGCCTACAGGGGCTTCATCCCGCGCACACGAGCGGTGCCCGCCGTTCGCAGAATCGTCCGAAAGGTCCGTCGAATAGAATGCGGAATGCTCACCCGCCCACGTGGCGGAGGAAGAAATCAACCTGGGCGTAGAGCATCAGCAGCAGCGCCAATAGCGTGGCGATGAGGGCGACCTGCTCAGCCTGCCGCCAGGTCACTTTCCAGCCACGGATGGCACGAACCACACGCGCCGACGCGGGAAATCGATAATCAGCCTGGTATCAGCCAGCCAATCCATGCCCAAAATCACCGCTGGACGATCGGCAACGCCAAACGTTTCGAACACTGCCAGGTCCGCGACAAGGGCCGGGAGGTGCCTTAGCGTGCGCCCGCCAACTTCGACCCTTCGGACGTTCGCGGCACTGGTCTCGATATTCTGGTTCGTGGCGCCGGCGATCGTGTCGCCCGCCGCAAGGTCCTCCCTGCGCAAACCGAGTAGGGTACCCAGCTTCCAATTGATGCGCGTCTTGCGAGCTCCGGTGTCGATCACGGCAGTGGCCCACACGCCGTTCACCCGGACCGGCACGGTCAGCAGCCCACCGGTGGTGGGCCGGGCCGCGACTGGCTGGCCGCGCCCGCCTGGCAACCGATTTCCGCTCGGCCGGATGCTCAGGCGTTTCGCCTTCAGATCGAAATCGACCGTGCTATCGCCGAACACATCGAGTCCGATGATGCCGGCCAGCGGGACTCCGTCGCTGCGCGGCGGAAGCACGATCGCCTGCACCCTCGCTTTCCGATGCCCATCCACACTCAGCGGGGGAAGCTTTACGAGCTCCGCGCCTGACGCTCCCGTCTGCCCCTGAAGGCTCTCCGCCCCGATCCGCTGCAGCCCATGCCCACGGCTGAACTGCTCATAAACAGCGCTTCCCTCAGCGCCCGTGTCGAAGACGAACTCGTGAATCCCAAGGCTGCTGACCACCGGCACCGTCGCATGGCCGCTCGGAGCGATACCGATCGGCACGGCGGCAATCCCCGGTGCCGCTGCCACCAGCAGCAACGCTCCGACGAGGACACGCATCACTCCACGTACTTCGCCGTCGTCTTTTCGCGCACTTCCTCGGCCGTAACGTCCGGGCGCGAGCTCGATCAGCCTGAACGGGCTGTCATGATCGGCGCGCTGGAACACGGCGAGGTCGGTGATGATCATGTCGACCACGTTCTTGCCGGTCAGCGGCAGCGTGCATTCGGGGATGAACTTGGGGTCGCCGTTCTTGGATATGTGCTCCATCACGACGATGATCTTCTTGACCCCGGCGACGAGGTCCATCGCCCCGCCCATGCCCTTGATCATCTTGCCCGGGACCATCCAGTTGGCGATGTCGCCTTTCTCGCTGACCTCCATCGCGCCGAGCACGGCAAGGTCGATATGCCCGCCGCGGATCATCGCGAAGCTGTGCGCGCGAGTCGAAATAGCTCGAGGACGGAAGCTCGCTGATCGTCTGCTTGCCGGCGTTGATCAGGTCGGGATCTTCGTCGCCTTCATAGGGGAACGGCCCGATGCCGAGCATCCCGTTCTCGCTCTGCAGCGTGACCGCCATCCCGGCGGGAATATTGTTGGCGACGAGCGTCGGGATGCCGATGCCGAGATTGACGTAATAGCCGTCGCGCAGCTCCTGGGCGGCGCGCGCGGCCATCTGGTTGCGGGCCCAGGGCATCGGCTTACCTCTTCACGATCATGTCTTGGGGCAGCGGGAATTCCTTCAACTCCTCCTGCCACAGGATCGAGGCGACGAGCCATTTGCCGTCGACCTTGACTAGCTGGAAGCTGTTGATCCCGCGCTCGTGGAAGCTGCCGCTCGCGGTGCGCCCGTCGTAGGACGACCAGACCGTCGCGAGGTTGCCGTAGAGCTCGACCCGCCGCCCCAGCTCCTGCTCGGTGAAGCCTTCTTTCTCCAGGATCGGGCCGTTCCTGACGATATACTCCTCGAGCGTCCCGCCGCGCACGCCCTTCGGCCCGATCACCCGCAGCAGCGCGTTCGGGCGCGAACAGGCGTGCGCATGCGATCGAAGTCGCGCTTCTGCCCCGGCGGGCCGGAGATGACTGCGTAGACGGCGCGGATGGTCTGTGTCGATGCCGGCCATGTCCCCGGGCCCCTGCGGGTCGATCCAGCGCTTGTCGGCGGGGAAGACCTCGTCGAACGCGCCCCGGATGCCTGGGCCGTAGACCGGGTTGGACAGCATGAACCAGCCGTTGCCCCACAATCGGGCGATTGGCCCGCCCGAGGCAGCCCGGCGGCGTTCGGGCACCGAAAGCGCCTTGGCGTTGAGCAAGTCGGTGAAATCGCCGAACTGGTCGCCGGCCATTGCCACGACGCAATAATGCGCTGCGATCGCGGCGCGGCGGGGATCCTTCTCCCCGCCGGGCGCGACGTCGCCCTGCAGGTAGAGCGTCTCGCCGTGGCGCGCAGGCCCGACCCCGGCGCCGTTCAGCGCCGCCTCGGAATAAGCCGCAGTGGCAGCGCTTCGGTTGCTGTTGAAGATCACGCGAATTCCGGCGCGGCGGATCGCGCTGAGCGCGGTGACCGCGCCCGGGATCGGTGCGACCTTGTCGGCGCCGGTCTGCTCCCAGCGGGCCCAGCGCGCCGTGTCAAAGCCGCGCACTCCGGCCGCCTGGTCATATTCGTAGCCGGTGTTGAGCAATGTGGTTTCGTCGACGTCGAGAACCACCGCCAGCGGCTTGCGCCCGCACGGCACGAAGCGCGGCGCCTCGAGAGTCGCGCCGGCCGCGAGCACGACGCTCGATTTCGGCCGGTGCCGGGCGGCCTCCACGGCATATTCGCGAAAGGCACGATAGGCCTGGATCCCGGTCGAGGCGCCCTCACCCGATCCGTACAGCCACTGCATGGCTCCAGGGACCGCGAGCGTGTCCGGAGCGACCGGCGGCGCGGGCCGGGCCGGCGCCTGGACCGCCACGGCGAGGCCGAGCAAGAGGATCAGGCCGCGTTTCATGCCACCTCGCGCTGGCGCACGGTGCGGAACTCGATCTTCTTGTCATAGGGCGCGCCGAGGATCAGGCGGTTCACGTAGATCGAGGGCAGATGGATGCAGTCGGGGTCGAGGCTTCCGACGGGCACAATCTCCTCGACCTCGGCGACGCAGACCTTGCCGCACGTCGCGGCCGGAAAGTTGAAGTTGCGCGCGGTCTTGCGGAACATGAGGTTGCCGCTCTCGTCGGCCTTCCAGCCTTTGACGATCGCCAGGTCGGCACGGATTCCGCGCTCGAGTATATAGTCCTCGTCCGTCGAAATTCTTGACCTCCTTGCCCTCGGCAACCTGGGTGCCCACTCCGGTCCTGGTGTAGAAGCCGGGAATGCCCGCGCCGCCCGCGCGCATCCGCTCGGCGAGCGTACCCTGCGGGCAGAATTCGACCTCGAGCTCGCCCGCCAGATACTGCCGCTCGAACTCCTTGTTCTCGCCGACGTAGGACGCGATCATCTTCTTCACCTGGCGCGTACGAAGCAGCTTGCCGAGCCCCTCATTGTCGATGCCCGCGTTATTGGACGCGATGGTCAGGTCCTTCACGCCGTTCGCCTCGATCGCGTCGATCAGCCGCTCGGGGATTCCGCACAGCCCGAACCCGCCCGCGGCGATCGTCATGCCGTCGAACAGCAGCCCGTCGAGCGCGGCCTCAGCGTTGGGGTAAATCTTTTGCATGAGCCGCCAATAGAAAGGCGGCGGCGGCGGTCAAGCGAAGCCTAGTTCGCGTTCGCCGATGGCCGATAGGTGAAATCGAATTGCGGCGACCAATTCTTGCCGTCGTCGGTCGATTGCTCGCCGAACTGGCGCACCGAACCATCGGCGTTCTTGCTATAGGACATGCGGACGAGCGGTCCGCCCCATTTGCCGCTGATCACCATCGCCGACCCGTTCCAGCCTCCCGTGAAAAAGGCGCGGGTCCCGGTCGAAATCGATCCAGAATTGCTCCCAGTGCTTCTCGCCCGGGACGTAGACGCTGAGGCTGCCGCCACCAGGCTTGCCCAGCGGCATCCAGTTCTCGCGGATGCCGCAGCCGTAGACCTTCTCGATCAGGCTGTGGGCGACAAGCTTGTCCTTTCCGGTCGGATAGACGTCCCAGCGCCCGACCCAGAAATCCAGCTGGCGAAACTCGGGATCCGTGCAAGTCGCGGAGGGAGGCGCAACTTGCTGAGCAACAGCCGCGCACGGCAACAGTACAATTCCAAAGGCCAACAGGCACCGCATCGTCTGTCCCCCTATTTCTGGGACGTCATCGCGGCCTGCCCGTCGCCGGGCAACGCTTGTTCGACGAACCGTCTGCTCGCTTCGCCTAGCCCTTCAGCTTCGCCAGCACCCCTTGCAGCTGCATCGCGTTGGACATGTCCCCCTCGACCTTCAGCTTGCCCATCATGAAGGCGGTCATACCGTCGATCTGGCCGGCCGCGAGCTGCTGCCAGTCGTCCCAGCCGACTCTTGATCGTGGTGTCGGCCGCGCCGTCTTCCTCGGTCACCTGCTGAGCTGCCCCGTCGAGCATCACCACGCCTTCGTCAGCGCCGAAGTCGATCTTGACCCGTCGGCCCGCGATCCACGCCTGGCCTGCCTGCATGCGCTGAACGAGCTCCTGCTTGGTCATCGGTGCTTTCTCCTTTGTCAGTAGGCCTAGCGAGCGGTTGCGACGGAGACAACATCCTCCCTGTTGCGCAGCAGTGGGGAGGGGGACCGCTCAGCGCAGCTGAGTGGTGGAGGGGCCGCACAGCCGGAGCAGTCCATCGGCGACGGAATAGGGATTCACCATGATTTCGGACGCGGGGATGCGAGAATCCTTAGCCCCAAACCGCGCATGTACTCGTCCCGCTTCTCGTCGCGTGCAGCGGTAAAATCATGGATCAGGCCGTCGTTGCTGCCGAGCAGTCCTCATCGATTTTCCGGTTGCGCGCATGGCCCCTCCACCATGCAGTCTTCGCTGCATGGTCCCCCTCCCCACGTCCTTCGGACGCAGGGAGGATGAGTCAAGTTGCAGGCTCATCAAGCGAGGCCTATCTGGCGCCGCATGGGATATGAAACCGACCTCAAGCTCTTCATCGACGGCGTGTGGAAATCGGGCGAAGGCCGTGACAGCCACGACGTCATCAATCCGGCCGACGCTCAGCCGATTGCGGCTTTGCCTTACGCGACCAAGGCCGACCTCGAGGAGGCGCTCGCCGCCTCCGAGCGCGCCTGGCCGGAATGGCGCGCGCTGGACGTCGAGAAGCGCGGCGCGATCCTGCACAAGACCGCGGCGCTGATGCGCGAGCGCGCCGACCTGATCGCAGCGACCATGACCCAGGAACAGGGCAAGCCGCTCAACGAGGCCAAGCTCGAAACACTGGCGTCGGCCCAACTGTTCGACTGGTATGCCGAGGACGCCAAGCGCGATTATGGCCGCACGCTCGTCCGCCCCGCCGGCCAGGTCAGCCGGGTGATCCGCCAGCCGGTCGGCCCAACCGCGACCTTCACGCCGTGGAACTTCCCGCTCTATTTATTGGCGAAGAAGGTCAGTGCGGCGCTTGCCGCCGGCTGCACCGTCATCTCGCGCCCGCCGCACGAGACTCCGGGCGTCGGCACCGAGATGTTCCGCGCGCTCGCCGATGCCGGCATCCCGGCAGGCGTTGCCCAGCTGGTGCACGGCGACAGCGGGCTCGTCAGCGAGACGCTGATCGCCAGCCGCATCATCCGCAAGATCAGCTTCACCGGCTCGACCAACGTCGGCAAGCATCTGATGCGCCTGTGCGCCGACAGCATGACCCGGCTGACGTTGGAATTGGGCGGCCACGCGCCGGTTCTGATCTTCGACGATTGCGACCTTGAAAAGACGCTCGACATGGTCGTTCCGCAGAAATTCCGGAACGCGGGCCAGGTGTGCGTCTCGCCGACGCGTTTCTACGTCCAGAGCGGGATCTACGACGCCTTCCTCAAGGGCTTCGCGGAGCGCGCCGCCAAGGTGAAGGTCGGCAGCGGCCTCGATGCAGACACCAAGATGGGCCCGCTGGCGAATAAGCGCCGCCCCGACGCGGTCGAAGCCCTGATCGAAGACGCGAAAGCCAAGGGCGCCCGCGTGATGGCCGGCGGCGAGAAGGGCAACGGCGGATTTTTCTTTCAGCCGACCTTGCTCGCCGACGTCCCCAACGATGCGAACATCATGAACGACGAGCCGTTCGGCCCGGTCGCGGTGTCGCGTCCGTTCGACACGTTCGACGAGGCGATCGAGCAGGCGAACCGCCTGCCCTACGGCCTCGCCGCCTTCGCCTTCACCGAGAACGGCCGCCGCGCGAACCTGATCGGCGACCTGGTCGAAAGTGGCATGGTCGGGATCAATACGTTCGCGATCAGCGGCGCAGACGCGCCGTTTGGGGGGGTCAAGGATTCAGGGTTTGGAAGCGAAGGCGGCAAGGAAGGGCTCGAGAGCTACCAGGTCGTGAAGGCGATCCATCAGGCGTGATCGCCAAATGAATCTTCGTCGCCCATCGCGCCTTTAACCTTTTCTAAGAACCACGCGCCGAAACTCACGCCCGCAAGAGTCGAGGCGGAGGGGAACCATGGGTGCGCCCGTGACAAATATCGAAGCGGCCGAGGATCCGAGCGCGGAAGCGCTGCTCAGCTCGCTGAAGACGATCGCGCCGGCCGAGCGCCGCAAGCATGCGAGCGTCTATAATTACTGGCTGACGATCCGCGGCGACAGGCAGTTCCCGCCGATTCGCGACCTCGACCCGCTCGAAATCTCCGACGCGGGGCCGTTCAGCGTCCTGCTCGAGATGATCGGCGGGGGAGAAGATGCCGACATCCGCCACATCGGCCAGGCCATCAAGGGCGACGCCACATTCGAAAAGGTCGGCGAGGCCCTGGCGCCCTCGCTACTGGCGTGCATCGCGACGCGGCTCCCGATCGTGTCGGCGTGCCGCGAGGCCTTTGCGTTCGAAGACGAATATGAGGGACCGGACGGCAAGGTTCGCTGCTGGGTCACTTTGCTCCCGTTCAGCGCCACGGGAACGTGGATCGATTATGTCTACGGCTTCGTCAGCCTCGACCCATCGCCCGACGGCGTGGAAGAGGAACCAGAGGCGGGGCCCGGGGCTCTCGAAGTTACGCCTGAAGTTGCCGAAGTTGAGCCTGAAATGGCCGAAGTTGAGGCCGAGGCTGTCGAAGTTGCGCCTCAGGTCGCCGAGGAGCCCGCACACCCCCCGATTCCGGAATGCATCAAGCCGGAGAAGCATGCATTGGCCGAGCCGGTCGCGGAGGTGGAGCCCGAGCCTGAGCCTGAGCCCGAGCCCGCGCCGGCAAAAGATAGGCGAAAGCCGGCTTTTCGGCCAAGCTGTTCGAGAGCCTCGCCAGCGTCGGCGGCTTCTATGGTGGAAGCGCGCAGGCCGAGCCGGTCATTCCGGTCGTTCCGTTCGAAGAGGAAGACCAGGCAGCCGCCGCTCGCAGCCGACGAGCCGATCGAGCCGCCCGTCGCCGAGGATGAGCCGATCGAGGCCGCTGTTGCTCGAGGATGAGCCGGTCGAGGCGCCCATTGTCGAGGATGAGCCGGTCGAGGCTCCTGTTGTGGAGGATAAGCCCGCCGAGACTGTTGTTGTGGAGGAAGACGTGATCGAACCGCCTGTCGCTGATTATGAGCCGACCGAACCGCCCGTCGCCTTCGAGGAGGTCGCCTTCGAGGAGCCTGGCGAAGCGGTGCAAACTGAGCAGTTCGACGGACCAATGGAGAGACCAATGCACGGCATGTTGGCAGAAATCCAGGCGAAGGCCGACGAGGCGCGCCAGGCCAAGCTGCGCAGCAACGCGGCACTCTATGAGGGGCTCGGCGCGGCTTATGATTTCGCGCTCGATGCCGAGGAAAACCCCGAGGAATATCTGAAGCTGGTCGAGGCGCGCGGATTGAAGATCCAGCTTCGCTCACCGATGAAGCCGGTGGTCCGGCTGGCGTTCGAAGGGATGTGCGACGATGCGATGATCGCGCAGCTCGAAGCCGTGCTCGCCTGGGCGCTGAAGTCTGACCTGCCGCGCGGGACGCTTGCGGCGCGAATTCAGGATGAAGGCGGGATTGCACCGATCCTGAACGGATCGGCCGGCGCGGCTTAGCGCGAGCGCGCCCCGCCTTTGGCGGCGGCGCGTCTGGAATCGCCCAACCGGAGGCCCTCGACCACCGCGTCGACGGCGCATTTGCGCGACAGATCGCTCAAGTGATTCGTCTTCACCGTTGGCGGTTGCAAGCCGATGCGTCCTGGTCGCGATGTCGCGCAATTCGCTGATCGACTTCTCGGACAGCTCGTTCTGATCCCCAAGCAGGCGGTCGAGCACGGCGTCCGCCAGCGGAGTAGCGAATTCGAGACCGGCAAATTCGTGGCAGCTCCAGGCGACCCGCGAATATTGGGTTTCCAGCCCGGCAATGGTCAGCAACACCCAACTGTCGACCGATGCACCGGAGATCGCCTCGATCCGGCAGCCATGGGTGGAAATGTCGATCACCTTGACGCCGGCCCGGCTTCGGCCCGGCTCGCGGATCGTGGCGTTGAGGCGCAAAGCGGCCCTCGGAACGCGCCTGCGGTCCGTCTGGCCATCGGGCAGTTTCACCGACTCACTCATGCTGAATGCTTCCCCGCTGAGGAGATTCATGAGCGACGAGAATGAACAAATGGTTGTTTTTTCAGCCCAGCCGCGGCCGCACTGGGCCTGATCTAACGCCCGACCGGAAGCTCGATGAAGCTCTCCTGCGCGCCCGCCACGACCACCTTTTGCTGCGCCACGACATAATCCTGCGGCTTGGCGAAGAAGATGTTGGGAACGAAGGTCTGCGGATTGCGGTCGTACAGCGGGAACCAGCTCGACTGGACCTGGACCATGATCCGGTGGCCCGGAAGGAACACATGGTTGGTCGTCGGCAGATCGAAGGTGTAAGGCGAGCGGCGCGCCCGGCGTGAGCGGCTTGGGATCCGACAGCGACTCGCGGTAGCGGCCGCGGAAAATATCCATCGCGATCGGGAACTGATAGCCGCTCATGGCGCGGTCGATCGGCACTTCGTCCGGATAGACGTCGATCAACTTGACCACCCAGTCGCTGTCGGTCCCGCTGGTCGAGGCGTTCAGGTGAACCACCGGCGTGCCTGCGACTGTCACCGGCGCCGTGAGCACCGGCCCGGTGAAGGTCAGCACGTCGGGCCGTGACGAGACGTTGCGCTGGTCGGTGGTCAGCCACGCCTTCCAGTGATCGTCCTCATAGCTCGACGCCCGCGCCGGCCGCGGCACGTAGGTGACGGGATGCGACGGATCCGACCAGTAATCGGCGGTCTGCGGCGCTCCGGACGCGGGCTCGAAGCCGAGCGTCATCCCGGGCTTGAGGTACAGGCGCCGCGACGCCTGTGCGGCAGGCCAGCTCTTGTACCGCTGCCACCGGTTGGCGCCCGACATGGAAGGCGGTGACGGGCGCCACGTCCATCGGAGTGCCCTTCAGATAATGGGCAAGGAAGGGCGCAAGCACCTGGTGGCGCCACCATTTGGATGCGTCCTGGTCCCACTGGATCGCGCCGGTGTTGCGGCCCTGGTCGATACCCTGGCCGTGATACCAGGGCCCGAGCGACAGATAGACCATGTCGTTGCCCGAATCCTTGGGTTCGAGCGCGCGATAGACCGCCGGAGCGCCGTAAATGTCCTCGGCGTCCCACAGGCTGTCGACCAGCATCACCGGAACCTTGAGCGGCTGGCCGGCAAGGATCCGGTCCATCGCCTGGCTCTGCCAGAAGCTGTCGTATGCCGGGTGTTGCGTGATCTGCCGCCAGAAGCCGACCTGGTCCATGCCGTGCTGGCGGCCGAGCTCGCCGGCCGACCCGGCGGCCAGGAAGGTGTCGTAGAGATCGTAGCTGTTCCACGCGAAAGGCAGGCTGTTGTCGCGCGTCGCTTCCTGCTCGAAAATGTAATCCATGCCGAGCTGGCGGAAGGCGCCGTTGTGGAACCAGTCGTCGCCGCGCCAACCGTCGACCATCGGGTTCATCGGCACCGAGACTTTCAGCGCCGGGTGCGGATTCACCAGCGCCACCAACGGCTCGTAGCCGTCGTAGCTGATGCCGATAATGCCGACGCGGCCGTTGCTTTCCGGCACATGCTTCACCAGCCAATCGATCGTGTCGTATGCGTCGGTGCTGATCGTCGACCTTGGTCGGATTGAGCGGATTGCCGACCAGCGGGCGGTTCATCACATACGTGCCCTGCGAGCCGTACTTGCCGCGGATGTCCTGGACGACGCGGATGTAGCCGCCCTCGGCGATGATGTCGGCGGCATTATCATACCCGTCGAGCGCGGCGACCAAATGCCCGCTCTTCACGTTGGTGGTCAGCGCGTTCGCGTCATAGGGCGTGCGGGTCAGCAGCATCGGCGCGCCGGCCGCGCCCTTGGGGACCAGGACCACGGTGTGGAGCTTGACGCCGTCGCGCATCGGAATCTCGGCGATGCGCCGTTCGTAGTCCCAGCCCTGCGTTGCCGTCGTGACCGTCACCGGCCGTTCGTCATAGGGTGGCGGCGCCGCGGCAATGGCCCCAGTCCCGGTCAGCAGCGCCGCAACCCCGCACAGCCATGCCCGCATGTTCGCTCTCCCCCTCGGATCGAGCGCATGGGCTTACGCCTTCCTCTGCGGCTGTCCAGCACGCTTGAAGGGCCCCTCGTGTCGCCGCTACAGCGCCGCCCATGACCAAGCGCACCGGCGCCCGAACTGGCGGACGCATCCTCGTCGACCAGCTCAAGATCCAGGGCTGCGACCGCATCTTCACGGTTCCGGGCGAGAGCTTTCTCGCCGTCCTCGATGCGCTGCACGACACGCCGGAGATCGACCTCGTCGTCTGCCGGCAGGAAGGCGGGGTCGCCTACATGGCCGACGCCGACGGCAAGATGACCGGGCGGCCCGGCGTCGCCTTCGTCACCCGCGGCCCGGGCGCGACCAACGCCAGCGGCGGAGTCCATGTCGCCTTCCAGGATTCGACCCCGATGATCCTGTTCGTCGGCGATGTCGCGCGCGGCGACCGCGACCGCGAGGGCTTCCAGGAGATCGACTTCCCGGCCTTCTTCGGCCCGATCGCCAAATGGGCGGCGCGGATCGACGATGCCCGGCGAATCCCCGAATATATCGCGCGGGCCTATCGCGTCGCGACGGCCGGACGCCCGGGCCCGGTCGTGCTCGCGCTGCCCGAGGACATGCTGCGCGACGAGGTCGAGACGCTCGACCGGCCGCGCGTGCCGCCGCTCGCGCGAAGAGCCCGATCCCGGCGCGATCCAGGCCCTGTTCGAACTGCTGAAGGACGCGACCAACCCGATTGCTATCGTCGGCGGCGCAGACTGGAGCCCGCGCGCCTCGCATCATTTCGCCAACTTCGCCTTCCGCCACGGAATCCCCGTCGCCGCCGCGTTTCGGCGTCAAGACGCCATCCGCAACGCATGCCAGGTCTATGCCGGCCAGCTCGGCTATGGCCCCAACCCCAAGCTCCAGCAGCGCAGTCCGCGACGCCGACCTGATCCTCGCCGTCGGCCCGCGGCTCGGCGAGGCGACCACCGATGGCTACACGCTGATCACCCCCGACCATCCGGGCCAGACGCTTGTCCACGTCCACCCCGACCCCAACGAACTCGGCCGCGTCTATCACGCCGACCTTCCGATCTGCGCCGACATGGGCGAGTTCGCCGAGATGCTCGACGAGTGGAGCGACCCCGACCTCGTCCGCTTCTCCGGCGGCGAGGAAGCGCACAAGGAATGGCTCGAATGGTCCGAGCCGAAGCCGCGAAAAGGCGTCAAGCTCGACCTCGGCCCGTGCGTCGCCGCGATGCGCGAGCGGCTTCCCGACAACACGATCATCTGCAACGGCGCCGGCAATTTCTCCGGCTGGTGGCACCGCTACTGGCGCTACGGCGCCGATGCCGACCCAGCTCGCGCCGACCATCGGGCACGATGGGCTATGGCCTGCCCGCCGCGGTCGCGGCCGCGCTGCGCTTCAAGGATCGGCCGGTGGTCTGCGTTGCAGGCGACGGCGATTTCCTGATGAACGGTCAGGAGTTGGCGACCGCCGCGCAGTACGGCGCTGACCTCCTCGTTATCCTCGTCGACAACGGCAGCTACGGCACGATCCGCATGCATCAGGAGAAGGACTATCCGAAGCGCGTCTCAGGGACCGGCTTGAAGAACCCCGACTTCGCCGCGCTCGCCCGCGCCTATGGCGGCTGGGCCGAGACGGTCGAAAAGACCGCGGATTTCGCCCCTGCGCTCGAGGACGCGCTGAAGCGCAAGGGCATCCGCCTGATCCACTGCAAGACCGACGTCGAGCAGATCACCAACGCGACGACGATCGCAAGGCTGCGCGAGAAAGCGAAACGCGCCTAGCGCGCGCCTTCGTCGTGAGGCTCCCGGTCGAGCCGCCACGCCCGCTCGAACAAGAGCGCATGAATATCGCGCTTTTCTTGCATTGCGCGGGCCTCGTCTGTTGACATCTGCCCGCCGCTCGGCAGCGGCGCGTGGGGAAAGTGCTTCACCACCTCGTCGAAATGGGCCCCGAAACTGCCCGTTTTGACTTTTCGTCTGTGCGGCATCGTCTGCTCCGGAGGTGTAACGACCGGCAGCGTCAATTTTATCCACAGGTTATTATCCGATGTGGTGCTTTTTCGCCGTTACAGCCCGAACGGATAGGTTTCTTCCTCGTGCATTCGCTCGCCCGGCCGCTGCTCGCCCGGCAGCGGAGTGACCGCGGTGGTCTCGTCGAACCACACCCAGGCGTCGAATTGCCTGGGCAGGATCGCTTCGCTGTAGTGGCTCCAGCGCTCGGTTTCGGGCCGGTAGATGACGCCGATGAACCGCTCGAGCCGCGGCTCCATCAGCTCTGCGCGAAGCCGCGGGTCGGCCTCGCCTTCGCGCAGGTCGAGCAGGAAGCGCGGGATTTCGGCTATCGTGGCGACATGCGTTCGTGGCTGTCGGGGAGTGACGGCCGCACGCGCTTGATCCTGCATCGGCTCGTCCCAATCGTCGGCGGCAGCGACCGTACCGGTGTGCGTGCCGAAGCCGATCAGCCGCGCCTTCTCGCCGAACTTCTCCTTCGCCAGCTGGCCGATGTTGAGCTCGCCGCGCTCGCATGCCCATGTCGGTGAAGGCGGCATTGCCGATGTGGCTGTTGTGCGCCCACACGACCGCCTTCGAGTCCGGCCCCTTGGCGTCGAGGATCATGTTCAGCGTGTCGAACATGTGCGTGTCGCGCAAATTCCAGCTCTCGGCGGAACCGTAATACATCACCCGGTAATAAGCCTCGGCATCCTTGACGAGCCGGGCGTTCGCCGCGCGCGTCGAGCCATTCGTCACACTCCTCGGCGAAGCAATCGACGTCGCGCTGCAGCAGGTCGCTTGAGCATGCGGACCACCCCGACCTCGCAGCGCGCATAGCCTTCCGTCAGGGCATGGCGGCCGTAGGCTGCGGGGTTGTCGGCCCATGGTTCGAGGCAGCCGTAACGGCGGTGCGCGAGCCGGGCGAGCTCGGGATCCTGCTCCTCGAGGAAGTCGATCACCGCACGCATCGAGGCGCTGAGGTTATAGAGGTCGAGCCCGTAGAAGCCGGCCATCTCCTCATAGTCGCGGCCCTGGTTGTGCGCGCGCATCCAGCGGATGAAGGCGTCGACCTCGACGTTGCGCCACATCCACGTCGGGAAGCGCTCGAAGGCGCGCATCTCGCCCTCGCGCGGCGGGCGATGGCGGACATAACGGTCGATGGTCGCCGCGTCGGGCCAGTCGGCCTCGACCGCGACGATATTGAAGCCATGATGCTCGATCAGCTGCCGCGATATCGCCGCCCGCGCGCGGTAGAATTCGCTTGTCCCGTGGCTTGCCTCGCCAAGCAGCACGACGCGGGCGTCGGCGAAGCGGTCGAAGAACGCGCCGAACGTCCGGTCGTCGATGTCGGGCAAGGGCTCGGCGGCTCGGCGATCAGCCGCGGCAGCAGGTCGAGCCCAGCGTCAAGCATTCTTCCAGCCTTCCTCGCCGATCAGCGGCACGAACCGCACCCCGCCGAGATTCTCCTGCTTGAGGATGCCGTCCTCCTGCTTGGTCACCTTGACCAGTTCCTGCACCCAGCCGGGACCGCCGATCGGCATCACCAGACGGCCGCCAGGCGCGAGCTGGGCGATCAGCGCCTCCGGAACATGGCTGCCGCTCGCCGCGGCGAGGATCGCGTCGATAGGGCGCCTCGTCCGGCCAGCCTCGTGGTGCCGTCGCCCTCGACGATCTCGACATTGTCGTAGCCGAGGCGCTCGCAGCCGCTCGCGCGCGACTTCGACCAGCTCGTGCTGGCGCTCGATCGCGATCGACCCTGGCCGGCAATCCGGCTGATGACCGCCGCCGCGTAGCCCGAGCCGGCGCCGACCTCGAGCACGTTGTCGCCCGGCTTGATCGTCCGCCGCCTGGATCATCAGCGCGACGATGTAGGGCTGCGAGATGGTCTGCCCGGCCTCGATCGGCAGCGGGTGGTCGCCGTAGGCGAGATGCGCATGTTCCGGACTGACGAACGCCTCGCGCGGCACCGCGCGGAAGGCGTCGAGGATGCGCGGCTCGCGTGATCCCGCGGCGCTTCAGCTGCCGCTCGACCATCGCCTCGCGCTCGGCGGCATGAATTCTGTCATGGTCGTGGCCATGGTCCACCTCCGGACATCGAGTGAAACCCCTAAGGACGGAGGCCGTTCCGATGAAAGACATCGATCGTCCGCTTCTCCGGCTCGGTTCCGGCGAATTACGAGCGCTATATGGTCCCGCTGCTGTTCCGTCCCTATGCGCAAGTCATGGCGCAACGGGCCGCCGAATTCGGGCCGCGGCGAATCCTCGAAACAGCGGCCGGAACCGGCGTCGTCACCGAAGCGCTGGCCCGCGCGCTGCCCGACGCGGAGATCGTCGCGACCGACCTCAACCAGGCGATGCTCGATGTCGCAGCGACGCGTGTGTCGTCCGCGCAATGTCGCATTCCGGCAAGCGGATGCGCTCGACCTGCCGTTCGACGACGCCAGCTTCGACCTCGTCGTCTGCCAGTTCGGCGTCATGTTCTATCCCGACAAGGTGCAAGGGCAACGCGGAGGCGCGGCGGGTGCTTCGCGACGGCGGTCACTATCTGGTCGCGATCTGGGACCGGATCGAGCGGAACCGCCTCTCCAACCTTGCCCACGAGAGCATGCAACGAGCTGTTTCCCGGCCAACCCGCCGATGTTCATGAAGCGCGGGCCGTTCAGCTACCACGAGCCGGAATGGATCGAGCGCGACCTGGCCGCCGCCGGCTTCAGCGAACGTCGAGAATCGAGACGGTCGAGCTGAGAGCCGCAGCCCGTCGGCCGAACGATGCCGCGCAGCGGGCTGTGCTATGGCTCGCCGATGCGCGTCGAGCTCGAACTCGAAGAATATGGCCCGGACGCGCTCGACCGGACCTTCGAAGCGGTCGAGCGCGGCGCTGCGCCAGTTCGAAGGCGCCCAGGGCTTCGAAGCGCCGATGTCGGCGCACATCGTGACCGCGACTAAATAAGCCCCGCCAGCGGGCTGCTGGGATCGGCGTAGCGGCGCTTCTGCATCCGGCCGGCGAGGTAAGCGAGCCGCCCCGCCTCGACCGCCGCCTTCATCGCCCGCGCCATCAGCACCGGATCCTTGGCCTCGGCGATGGCGGTGTTCATCAGCACGCCGTCGCAGCCCAGTTCCATCGCCTGCGCCGCGTCGCTCGCCGTGCCGACCCCGGCATCGACCAGCACCGGCACGCCCGCGCCTTCGACGATCAGGCGGATCGTCACGCGGTTCTGGATTCCGAGGCCCGAGCCGATCGGCGCGCCCAGCGGCATGATCGCGACCGCGCCGGCTTCCTCGAGCTGCTTCGCGGCGATCGGATCGTCGACGCAATAGACCATCGGCTCGAAGCCCTCTTTGACCAGCACCTCGGTCGCTCGCAGCGTCTCGCGCATGTCGGGATAAAGCGTCTTCGCCTCGCCCAGCACCTCGAGCTTGACCAGGTTCCAGCCGCCCGCCTCGCGCGCCAGCCGCAGCGTGCGGATCGCATCCTCGGCGGTGAAGCAGCCGGCGGTGTTGGGCAGGTAGGTGACCTTCTTCGGGTCGATGAAATCGGTCAGCATCGGCTGGCTGGGGTCGGAGATGTTCACCCGCCGCACCGCGACCGTGACGATCTCCGCGCCCGACGCCTCGACCGCCGCGGCATTCTCCTCGAAGCTCTTGTACTTGCCGGTGCCGACGATCAGCCGCGAGGTGAAGGTGCGGCCGGCGACGGTCCAGGTGTCCGCCTTGATGTCCTGCTGCGCGGTCACTCAACCCCCTCCGACGAAATGCACGATCTCGATACGCGTCGCCGTCCTCGACCGGCACCTCGCCGAACATCGCGCGCGGGACGATCTCGAGATTGCGCTCGACCGCGACCCGCGCGGATCGAGCCCCAGCTCGCTCAGCATTTCGGCAATGCTGAGCCCGGCCGGCACTCGGCGCTGCTCGCCGTTGACCCGGATCGCGATGCTGGCGTCGAGCTTCCATCGCGACGCGAAATAGGAGTGCAGCCCAGCCAGCGCAAACCCGTCCATGGCGGTTGAGGGTGGACTGGGGCGCGCTCGTCTGACAGAGCGCTGCCCCGAACATGCCCGTTAAGGACCAAGGACAAAACATGGCCGAACCGAAGGGCTCGACAGAGTCCGGCGACAGCGGCGCGATGCGCATCGATGCGGACGCTGGTGCGCGAGCTTGCCGAGCTGCTGACCGACAACGCGCTGACCGAGATCGAGGTCGCCGGACGGCGATCGCCGGATCAAGGTCTGCCGCGACCCCGCTCCGGTCATCGGCGCCCCGGCGGCGGCGACACCGGCCGCCGCGGCTCCTGCCGCTTCCGCCGCGCAACCGGCTGAAGCGCGGCGCAGCCGAGGAAGTCGCCGGCTTCACCGTCAAGTCGCCGATGGTCGGCACCGCCTTCATGTCGGCCGAACCGGGCGCGGCGCCGTTCGTCGAGGTCGGCGATGCGGTAAAGGCCGGCGACACCTTGCTGATCGTCGAGGCGATGAAGGTGATGAACCCGATCACCGCGCCGACGGGCGGAGTGGTCAAGAAGATCTTCGTCAGCGACGCCCAGCCGGTCGAGTTCGATCAGCCGCTCGTGATCATCGGCTGAGGCCGCGCGCCGCATGAAAATCCACAAGCTGCTGATCGCCAACCGCGGCGAGATCGCGCTCAGGATCCACCGCGCCTGCCACGAAATGGGCATCAAGACGGTCGCGGTCCATTCGACCGCCGATGCCGACGCGATGCACGTGCGCCTTGCCGACGAAACCGTGTGCATCGGCCCGCCGCCGGCGGCCGAATCCTATCTGAACATCCCCAACATCATCTCGGCCGCCGAGGTCGTCCACGCCGACGCGATCCACCCTGGCTACGGCTTCCTGAGCGAGAATGCGCAGTTCGCCGAGATCGTCGAGAGCCACAACATCATCTGGGTCGGCCCCAAGCCCGAGCACATCCGGCTGATGGGCGACAAGATCGAGGCCAAGCGCACCGCGGCCAAGCTCGGCCTGCCGCTGGTCCCCGGCTCCGACGGCGCCGATCGACCAGCGTCAAGCAGGCGCAGAAGCTCGCCGGCGAGATCGGCTATCCGGTCCTGATCAAGGCCGCATCCGGCGGCGGCGGGCGCGGGATGAAGGTGGTCGAGAGCGAAGACCAGCTCGACAGCCTGATGAGCCAGGCGGCGGCCGAAGCCCGCTCGGCCTTCGGCGACGACACCGTCTACATGGAAAAATATCTCGCCGACCCGCGCCACATCGAATTCCAGGTGTTCGGCGACGGCGAGGGCAATGCGATCCATCTCGGCGAGCGCGACTGCTCGCTCCAGCGCCGCCACCAGAAGGTTCTCGAGGAAGCGCCGTCTCCGGCACTCAGCCAAGAAAGAGCGCCACCGGATGGGCGAGGTCGTCGCGCAAGGCGATGAGCGAGATGGGCTATCGCGGCGCCGGCACGATCGAGTTCCTCTACGAGAATGGCGAATTCTACTTCATCGAGATGAACACCCGGCTCCAGGTCGAGCATCCGGTGACCGAGATGATCAGCGACATCGACCTGGTGCGCGAACAGATCCGCGTCGCTTCAGGCGAAGGCCTGTCGTGCACGCAGGACCAGGTCCATCTCCACGGCCATGCGATGGAATGCCGGATAAACGCCGAGGACCCCGAGACCTTCGCGCCGTCACCCGGGCCTGGTGAAGAATTACGTCGCGCCCGGCGGGATGCACGTGCGCGTCGATAGCGGACTCTACACCGGCTATAAGGTCCCGCCCTATTACGACAGCATGATCGGCAAGCTGATCGTCTACGGCGTAACCCGCGAGGATTGCATCATGCGCCTCCGCCGTGCGCTCGAGGAATATGTCGTCGAGGGCATGAAGACCACCATCCCGCTCCACCAGGAGCTGGTCCGCGACCCCGACTTCCTCGCGGGCGACTACACAATCAAATGGCTCGAGGCCTGGCTGGCGAGGAAGAAGGCGGAATAGCGCGGCTCGATCAGCGATAACGCCAACGGTTTTGGGAGCGGTAGCGGTGCTGGAACCAACGATTGTTGTACCAATATCCCTGGCCCGGATAAAACCGGCCGACGACAAATACCTGTCGTTGGCCTCGGTTCGGCACGCAATGCCCGTAGTGATTTCGGTGGAAACCGCGGCCGCAATTGTCTCGAGCCTGTGCCGGGGCGGCGGCGGCGAGCGCGATGACGGACGCAAGTCCGATGGCTGCAACAAGTTTCATGGGACCTCCTTCTAGCGTTTCGGCAACGCCACGTCCCGAGCCCGTTCCGTTAAGTTTCGTTCACACGTGATCGTTTCGGGCTGCTCGCCGCTTCGGGCAAACTTCGGCGCCCGTTGCGCGTTTGCTCCTGCGGAGGAATGCGCGCGTGTCGAGCTACACCGGAACCGCAGACCGGCCCGACAAGGCCAAGGCGATCGCTGCGGTCGTCGCTGTGCATGTCGGCCTGGCCGTCCTGATCTTGAGCGGCCTGAATGTGCGCATGGTGGGCCAGGTCGTCGAGCAGCTGAAGACGTTTGACGTCCGCGAGCCACCGCCCCCGCCGGCAAAGCCCCCGCCGCCCGCGCCGCGTCCCCAGCAAGCAAGGCGCGAGGCCGGCGAGCCGGCGAAGAAAGCCGAAGCAGCGCCGATTGTTGCGCCGACGCCCAAGCTGCCATTGCCGTCGCCTGTTCCCGCGGCAAAGGTCGCCGGAATCGGCAGCGGCGCCAAGTTCGGGCGCGGGAATTTCCGGCAGCGGCACGGGCGCCGGCGGCTCGGGCACCGGCCCGGGCGGCGGCGGCTATGGCGACTATTCGCGCTTCACCCCGGCGCGGCGCATCACCAGGATTCCCGACCGCGAATATCGCCGGCTCGCCGCAACCGGGATTCAAAGCGGAAGCGTCGGAGTGACCATCCGCGTCAATCCCGACGGGAGCGTGTCGAATTGCCGGGTCGCGCGGTCGAGCGGAGACGGTTCGATCGATGCTTTGATGTGCCGGCTGACCGTGAGCTACGTGCGGTTCAGCCCGGCGCGAGACCCCTCAGGCCGGCCGGTCGCCCAGGACGTGACCTTTTTCCCCAATTGGTGGAGGCCGTAAGCTACTGGCCGGCGCTGGCGACCGTGCCGGCGCTGCCCTGAAGCTTGGCGAGCGCCGCTTTGTCGCGGCCGTAGACGTCGTCGAAATAAGCGATCGACGAGCCGTTCGGGATCGCCGTCAGATAGGTGATGTAGACCGGCACCGGCGGATTGAGCGGCACCGGCGCCTCGGTCCCCGCGCCCTTCCGGCTCGAGCGCATGGCCGAACAGCCACTGGCCGAGCCGCGGCGCATCCTCGAGCCGGACGCAGCCGCCGCTGTACAGGCGCGACGCCTCGCTGAACAATTCGCGCTCGGGATTGTCGTGGAGATAGACACCGACATCGTTGGGCAACATGAACTTCATCCGCCCCATCGAATTGTGCGGGCCGGGCAACTGGCGGATGAGGACCTCGACCTTGCCGTCGGCGACCGCCCTTCCAGTCGATCGTCCTGGGGTCGATGACGGTCGCGTTCGGCGCCCAGTCGGACAGCACCTGATAGCCAAGCTCGTCGAGATATTTGAGGCCGCGCTTGAGCACGTTGGGAGCGATCCGCTCGGACGGCGAGGTCGGGCGGAACGAACCAATAAGGGTTGAGGCTGGCGAAGCGGATGTAAGCGGTCATCATCGGGGTCGGATATTTGGGCTTGCCGACCACCACGACCATCGAATCCGACGACCTGGCGATTGTCCCACGCGTAGAGCCTTTGCTCGGCCGCATTGACGACGACGAAACGGCCCTTGCCGGACGGTAAGGCGCGCGCACGCTGGAGGTTGAGCTCGAGCAGCTGGCGCTCATGATCGCCGGCATAGGATTTGGTCGGCAAGGCGCGGCGCAGCTGCGCCGTAGACCGGGTTCATCCAATCCATTGTCGCGGACATAGGCCTCGAGCGAAGGCGCCTTGGCGGCCTCGTCGAGGAGGACCCTGGGGCGGCGGCGGAGCCGGCTTCAGCTGCGCGTCGACATAGAGGATGCCGAGCCCCGGATCGCGCCTGAGGTCGTTGACGTAGGCGACGAAGGCCTGGCTCAGCATCGCATCGGCGCGCGCCGACGGCCTTGCGGTCGCCGCTCGACGCCTGGCTGAGCGCCTTTTGCAGCGAATCGACCCCGTAGTATCCGGGGTTCAAGCCATCGAGCTCGGCGCTCGCGAGCAGATCCACCAACGCATTCGCCGCGGCGCCCGAACCGGACTCGAGCCACAACGGAGCGCCCTGGCGAGCGGCGTAGAAATGCGCCCACGCTGTCCAGCGGGAGTCGCCTGCGTAGACGGCGCCGCCGGCTTTGCCGACGCTGGTGCAGCGTGTCCAATGACAAAGGCCGCAGCGAGCGAAAGGCTCGCCGCGGTCTTCGCCAGTCCCTGAAAAAAGTGCACCGGCGTGACGCCGGTGCACGAGTTACGCAAACTGATCACTTGATCTCCAATAGGCTTAGCCGCGCTCGCCGCTCCGCGTCGGAGGCGGAGGAGGCGTATATGTCGGGGCAGTCGTCGCCGGTGCACCGGCATAATATTGCCCGTTGTAGACATAGCCGTCCACCCGGCCGTCATTGTCCCGGTCGGCCCAGATCGCGCCGGCGAGACCGCCGACTGCAGCACCGATGACCGCGCCCTGAAGGACGCTGACGCCCGGGATCACCGCCCCGGCGACTGCGCCGAGAGCGGCGCCGCCAAGCGCGCCGGTGGCGACGCGATGCAGGGTCGGATCATAGCCCTGCGGAGTGCCGGCATAATATTGGCCGTTGTAGACATAACCGTCGACATAGCCGTCGTTGTTCTGGTCGCTCCAGATCGCGCCGGCGAGACCGCCGATCGCCGCGCCCACCGCGGCGCCTTCGATCACGCTCACGCCTGGAACCACGGCGCCGACCGCGGCGCCGCCAACGGCGCCGACGCCCGCGCCTTCAGCGACGTTGCGGATTGCTGGCGCAGGCCGTCAGTGCGACCGAACTTGCCAATCCGATTGCCAAAATTGATTTACGCATCATCTTTCTCCCGATTGTTGAGCTTGCCGGACTATGCACCGGGTCCCTGACTCCCCGGTCACATTGCATGTCACGACGGGAGGAACGACGATTGCGCGTCATCGTTCCGCACGCGGGACAATGGTTGCGACCGAAACGCTCCACTGCGGGTTAAACAGCTGTTTAACCGCCTGATTAAGCACTGGGAACTCGACCGTCATGAAAGCAAGAATTTATCACAACCCAATGTGCGGAACGTCGCGAAAGACACTGGACATCCTGCATGATTCGAACGCCGACGTAACGATCGTCGAATATCTCCACAACCCGCCCAGCCGCGATGAGCTTGAAGAGCTTTATCGACAGGCGGGAATAATGCCCGCGCGAGGGCCTTCGGACGAAAGAGCCGCTGGCCGACGAGCTCGGGCTGACCCGTCCCGACGTGACCGATGACGAGGTGCTCGATGCGATGGTCGCGCACCCGATCCTCATCAACCGCCCGCTCGTCGTGACCGAAAAAGGCGTCCGCCTGTGCCGTCCGCAGGACGTGGTGCGGGAAATCCTGTAGGCTGGCGGGACGTGACCCGGCTCGATCCGCGCCTTTTGCTCGAGGGCTATGCCAGCGGCATCTTCCCAATGGCCGACAGCCGCACGGCCGCCCGAATTGTTCTGGGTCGAGCCGCGCAACCGGGCAATCATCCCGCTCGACGGATTCCACGTTTCGCGGTCGCTCAGGCGGACCATTCGCTCGGACCGGTTCTCGGTCACCTGCGACGAGGATTTCGCCGCGGTCATCGCGGCCTGCGCCGAGCGCGAGGAGACCTGGATCAACGCCGAGCTCGAACATGCCATGCTGGCATTGCACGGGGCCGGCCACGCCCATTCGATCGAAGTGTGGGACAGCGGCAAGCTGGTCGGCGGGCTCTACGGAGTGAAACTAGGCCGCGCTTTCTTCGGCGAAAGCATGTTCTCCACAGCCACTGACGCGTCGAAGGTCGCGCTCGCCTGGCTGGTCGCCCGCATGAAGGTCGGCAATTTCACTTTGCTCGACTGCCAGTTCATGACCGAACATCTGGCCTCCCTTGGAGCGGTCAGCGTCCCGCGCGATACCTACGTCGCGTTATTGGCCGTTGCGCTCGGCGGGGCCGCCGGCGGTTCTGACGGGGGCGGTGCCGGGCTCTCGGCGCGCGTCGCCGACGCTCCGCCCGATTTCCGGGCGCTCGACAGGTTGCTCGAAGTCACCGGAGCCGCGGGCGCCGACGGCCCTGCGGGATATGTCATCTCGCAGCTCTTGGGAGTTACGTCATAGACCGGATGCTCAACGACATTGAGCGACGGCGATTCCTGGTAGAGCCAGCCCGAAAAAACCCGCTGCCATGCCTTGTCCGGCCGCTGAACGTCGACCTGGACAAAGGCGCCGGTCAGTTTTTCCTCTTCCCACGGCGCGCTCGTCTCGCAAGCGCGCAGCCGCACGATCACGTCCTTCCAGCGGACGGACTGGCCCGGGTGCAGGGAGACATTCTGGACGATGCTGTTTCGTTTGTTGAGGATCGCGAGGACCGCCACGCGCTGCGCCATCGGAGTGACGCCCGGCTGGTTGACTCCGATCGGCGCCGCGGAATTGCTGATCACCGGGGCCGACGCATTTTCCTCGGCCGATTGCTTGCCGCACGCCGCAACAGCCACGACTGCCAGGATCGCGAACGCTCTTTTGCCCACGTCTATTCTGGAATCCAGGGTTGGTAATCGCCGGTCGAGGCCGGCCGCACCTTGCCGCTGCCGAGCGCTCCGTCGGGGCGAAAGGCGGCCATGGTTCCGGTCAGGTTCGGTGTCGGCTTCTGCTGGAACTTCCGGACCGGCGGAAGCGCCTTGCCGGGCAGATCGTCGATCGTTCCCCTGAGCCATAATTGCCAGTCCGGGGGCACCCGGCTGCCATCATTGTCGCCGGAATAGATGACCCAGCGGCGCACCGGGTCCTTCTTGTCCTGGTAATAAAGGTTGTCGAACTCGTCGCGCCCGACTTCGCCGCCGAAGCGCCGGGTCCACAGCGCCGTGCCGATCGTGGCGCCGTTCCACCAGGTGAAGATTTTGGCGAGCATGCCCATGGCGAAGCGCCTGTGCCCCGTCGCGTCTAATGGCGCAAGGTCAAGTCAGCGCCGCCAGTCGACTCGGTCGCCGGCAACGATGCCGAGCTGAGCCGCGCGTCCGCCGGCGATCTCCAATACGGCGACGACCGGCTCGCCCCCGGGGACCACGGTCTCGTCGAGCGGCTTCGCGGTCGCGACCCGGGCGATTCGGCCGTCGGCGCGAATGAACACCATATCCAGCGGGATCAGCGTGTTTCGCATCCAGAATCCGACCAGCTGCGGCGGATTGTAAGGAAAGATCATCCCGCGATCGGGCGCCAGCGAGCGGCGGAACATCAGGCCCCGCTCCTGTTGCTCGGGCGTTGCGGCAACCTCGACGGTAAAGCGATGAACGCCGCTGGCGGAATGGATCGTCAGCGGCTTTTGCACGAGCCCCGCCTGGCTGCCGTCGTCGACCACGGCCGGGGCGGCGGGATGGGCGCTGCAAGCGGTCGGAACGGCAGCGGCAGCGGCCAGTGCTAGGATTCTAGCGGCCCAACGTCGCGCAATTCGACGGCGGTCAGGCCCTTGTCGCTCGAGGCGATCCGCGCTTCCAGCTGCTGGCCCGGCAGAAGCTCTCCCAGATGAGCGCTGCGGACAGTTTCCATGTGCACGAACACGTCCCCGCCGCCCAACGCCTCGGAACGGTTGACGAAGCCATAGCCCTTGACTCGGTTGAACCATTTAACCTCCACCGGCTCGAACTCGCCGGCCGCATCGGAAAGCGCCTTGCGGTCGGCCCGCTCGCTCGGTGGAATGGACGAACGCGGCGGAGGCTGCAAGCCGGTGCTCAAATCGATCGACAGGACTCTTTTCGCCTGAAGCCCGCGCTCGAGCCTGACCGGGATGCATTCGATCGTCGCGCCCTCGGGGAGGCTCCTTCGCCCATGCTCGCGAAGCACGCTGAAGTGCAGCAACACGTCACCGTCGACCTCGTCGCTGACGATGAAGCCGAACCCGCGCGTCGCGTCGAACCATTTCACCCGGCCTGTGATCGGCCCCAGCTCGGTTCCGGAGGAGTTGTCTTCGGCTTCCATTTCCATGTGCGGCTGTTCGCCGGCAAGGGACGCACCAACCCGCTGCATCCGGTCACATTAACATGAGCCGCAGTGTCGGCAAACCGACTTTACATGGAATCGTTTCGGAACCGTTCGGCGAGGTCCTCACGGTCGATCTCCTTCCCCGGCGAAAGATCGACGATCGCCCGGGCCAGGCCGAAACCGTGTCCGGCGCGAATCATCGCCGCCAGCGCTTTCTGGCGCGCTTTGGGATCGCGGAGGGCCGCGGCCGCGAACGGCCCGATCCGCCGCCTCTCGGCGAAGCGCAAGGCGGCGGTGACCGCCTCGACGTCGGCATGGCCGCGCGCCGCCTCTCCGTCTTCTGCACCAATTCCGGCCACTTGCAGCGCCTGAACCACCCGGCGCTTGCCGAAACCCCGGCCTGTCAGCGCGCGCGACTTGGCCAGCGCGTAAGCGGCGTCATCAATGTAACCGAGCGCAACGAAACGGTCCGCGAGACCCTCGAAATCGGGCGCGTCGGCCCCGTTCCACCCCCGTTCGCGAACCTTGCGCATCAGGTATGCGCGCAGCTTCGCCCTTGTGGTGGCGAAGCGTCCGACGTAACGCAAAGCCAGTTGTTGCAGGCTCTTGCCGTCGAGGGGGACAAGCGAGCGGCGGGCTTTCACGCCCTTTTTGTGCCACACTCGCCGACCATCAGGAACAGTCCCGCGGCGCCGAGCGCCTGTGACAGTGTGTTGAACGATCAGGAAGGGACGGCGTGCTCCATCGCAGCGCCAGACAGGAAACCGAGCTAGCCCCGCCCGGGGCGACCGCCACCCGCGACGACCTGCCTCGACGGCTGGCCGATTTCGCGACTCTCGGCAATTCGCTCGACTATGCCGCCAAGGGACAGCGCGGGCTCAATTTCCACGATGCCCGCGGCGTTCTGACCCACGCTTATCCTTATTCGGAGCTGCGCGACGACGCGCTGGCCCATGCGCGGCGCCTGATGTCGCTGGGAATCAAACCGGGCGACCGCATCGCCCTGATCGCCGAAACCGGGCCCGAGTTCGCCGTCTGCTTCTTCGGCGCGGTCTATGCCGGCGCCTGGCCGGTTCCGCTTCCGCTGCCGACCAGCTTCGGTGGGCGCGAATCTTATGTCAGTCAGCTCGCGATCCAGCTCGACAGCTGCGACCCCGCGCTCCTGCTGTTCCCCGCGGAGCTCGCCGAATTCGCTTTGGCTGCGGCGGCTACACGCGACATCGATGCCCGTGACTGGCGAAGCATCGATGAGATCGAGCAAGACTCAAACGATCTTCCGCAAGCGCAACCCGACGACATCGCTTATTTGCAATATTCGAGCGGTTCGACGCGCTTTCCGCATGGCGTTGCGGTCTCCCACCGGGCCCTCCTCGGCAATCTCCACTCCCACGGCTTCGGGCTTGAAGTAGTGGAGAACGACCGGGTGATTTCCTGGCTGCCCTGGTATCACGACATGGGCCTGGTCGGCTGCTTTCTGTCGCCGGTCGCGATGCAAATGTCGGTCGATTACCTCAAGACCGAGGATTTCGCCCGCCGGCCGCTGGCGTGGCTCGACCTCATCACCCGCAATCCGGGCACCACGCTGAGCTATTCGCCGACCTTCGGCTACGACATCTGCTCGCGCCGGATGAGCTCGCAGACCCGCGCCGAGGACCGCTTCGACCTGTCGCGCTGGCGCATCGCCGGCAATGGAGCGGACATGATCCGCCCAGACGTCATGCAGGCGTTTGTCGACTGCTTCGCCGAGGCTGGCTTCGCGGCCTCCGCTTTCTGCCCCAGTTATGGCCTTGCCGAAGCGACCCTTGCGGTTTCCCTAATGCCGCCGGGCGAAGGCATCCGGCTCGAGCTGGTCGAAGAGAACGAGCTGTCGGGCGGCCTGCCGGACGGCGACGAGCGGCCGCGCCGCTATCGCGCGGTGGTCAATTGCGGCCGTCCGATCGTCGGCATGGAGGTCGAGATCCGCGGCGGCGACGATTCGATCCTCCCCGAGCGAGGGATCGGCCGGCTGTTCGCCCGCGGCACGTCGGTGATGCACAGCTACTTCCGCGACGAGGAAGCGACTTGCGCATGCCTCTCGCCCGACGGTTGGCTCGATACCGGCGACATGGGTTATCTTTCGGACGGCTACGTGTTCATCGTCGGCCGTGCCAAGGACATGATCATCATCAACGGCCGCAACCATTGGCCGCAGGATATCGAATGGGCGGTCGAGCAGCTGCCCGGCTTCAAGTCGGGCGACATCGCCGCGTTCGCGATCACCGGCCCTTCGGGTGAGGAAACCCCGGCCGTGCTGGTCCATTGCCGCGTGTCGGACCCAAGCGAGCGCGGACGGCTTCGCGACGACATCCGCGAGCGCGTCCGGGCCATCGCCGGAATCATTCCGGTGGTCGAGCTGGTCCCCCCGCGTACGCTGCCGCGCACCAGCTCGGGCAAATTGTCACGGACCAAGGCGCGCAACCTCTATCTGTCAGGCGAAATCCAGCCCTACGACATCGCCGCTTAAGCCTCCGATCATAGGCTTTCGCGTACAGTTGAGCTTTCGCTCGCACTGATGGAATAGGTGCGCGGAAAGAAATCCAGACGGGCGCATGGTGCAGTGAGCTCCGATTATTACGCGATCTTGGGAGTGTCGCCGGCGGCGGAGGACGTCGTGATTGGCGCTGCCTATCGCGCGCTGATGCGCCACTATCACCCGGACACCAACCCCGACCCGGCGGCGCAGGACCGCGCACGCGAGATCACTGCCGCTTATGCTGTGCTTCGTGACCCTGGCAACCGTGCGGCCTATGATGCCGGAAGGGCGGCGGGGCTCGATTCCGTCGACCATGACGAGCCGCGGCGGCCGCCGCCGATGCGAGCCGCGAGCATCGTCTCCGCGGTGCTTGCGCTGGGCCTGGTCGCGGCGGTCTGGGCATGGCCCAGACCCGACCTGCCCGATCCCGGCTCGCGCCCCATCGCTTCCAAGCCCTCGCGCCCGGTAGTGGTTAGCGCGCCCCAAAAGCCTCCGACCCATCTGGAACCCGAAAGCGAACGGCTTGCGAAGCTCGCTGCGAGCAGCGCGCCCCCACCGGATCCCGTCGCTCCGGTCGCGCTTCCGGTTGAGCCAGAGCCGGAGCCGCTGGCCGCTGCGCCACGGGTGACGCGGCCCTCAACTCCCGCGCTAGCCAGCGCGGCCGACGCGCCGGTTCGCCGCAAACCCATCGCGCAAACTCGCCGCCCGGCGCCGGAAACGCCAAAGGCAATTGCACCGACGCCCCCGGCAGCTGCTCAAAGCGCTCAGCTCGCGACGCTCGATCGCCTGTCCGCGGGCTTTTTCAGCCAGTCGATGGTCCACGCCAGCGACGACAAGAAGCAGCTATTGCTTGCCGCGCGAGACCGCTCGGCGGCCAAACGCAGAGCATGCCGCTCGGATTCGTGCATCGCCGACGCCTATCTTCGTCAAATTCGCCAAACGAGCGCGATCATGGAGCGCCCGCCTGAAACGCCGAAATAATTCGGGCTTAACGCGCGGGGCCGGGCGTTTTCCGTCCCAACATTGCATCGACGCTCCACGGGCCCGGACCGGCGAACACAAGGTACAGGAACGCGAAGCAAAACAGGATCGCGCCCTCGCCTCCATTGGCGAGCGGCCAGAAGCTCTTGGGCGCATGCTGCATGAAATAAGCGATCGCCATCTCGCCCGAGGCGATGAAGGCCGCCGTGCGCGTAAACAGGCCAAAGGTAATCAGCACGCCCGCGACGAGCTCGATCGTTCCTGCGGCCAACAGCAGCGGCGGCAGTGGGCCCGGCACTGGAAAGGCCGTTGGAAAGCCGAAAAACTTGGACAACGCATGCTCGACAAACAGCAGGCCGGTCATGATCCTCAGAATCGACCGGACGCGGGGCGACCAGGCGGTCAAATTGGGCATGTTCGCTTCTCCTTCGTCAGCGCGCCGCGCCCGGAAGCATCCGCTCGAGCACGCGGTCCTTCAACACATAGTGATGATAGAGCGCGCCGAGTGCGTGAAGCAGTGCAACGACGATGATCGCCCAACCGTTCCAATCGTGCAGATCGCGCAAAGTGTGGCGCAGCGGCTTGCTGATCTCGCCGATCAGCGGCGGGATACTGAGCCCGAAGAATTCCATCGGCCGGCCGGCACCCCAGCGGAAGGCGAAGCCGAGTCCCGCCTCGGCGATGAGCAAGACGTAGAGCAGGTAATGCGTTCCCTTGGACGCGATCCGGACCCAGCCTGCTTCGAGCGACGACAGCTGGTGCCCGGCGATGAGCCGCCACACCAGCCGCGCGACGATCACCGCCGCAAAAGCAGCACCCCGAACGACATGTGCGTGTCTTCCATCAGGCCCTTCGCGGGCTTGGCGAACCAGTCCCACGTCTGCGCCAGCGCGAAGTTCGCGACGACGAGAAAGGCCGTCGCCCAGTGGAGGACAATCGAGACCCGGTCGTAATTGGTGCCGTCGTCACCGGCGGCAATGCAGGTCGCGATATCGAACGGATTCTGATCGGTCATGCTCCGTCCGTTAGCCGCGCCGGAACTTATTGCAAGCGACTCGCAACAAGCTGCCGCACGCCGCCATGCCGGGGGCATGGTGGATCGGCTGCTGTCACTTGTCGCGCGCGTGCCGTGGTGCAATTAGCGCCCTCCCGAAGGAGTCGCACGATCTTCAGAAAATTCCTGCTTCTGGCCGCGGCCATCGCCTTTTCGGCGCCGCTTGCCGCCAAGGTGGAGCCCGCGGTCCAGCCCGGCGGCGACATTCCGTCCAAGTTCGAGCGCGTGGTTCCCGCCGTCCCCAAGGGCGGCGACATCCCCAAGAGCTTCAACGTCCAGCGCGGCGACTTCCTCTATGTCCGGCGCGAAGCAATGATCCCGATGCGCGACGGGGTGAAGCTGTACACCGTGCTGATCATTCCCAAAGGCGCCGCCGGAGCGCCGATCATGCTCGATCGCACGCCTTATTCGGCCGACAAGGCGACCGGCCGCACCTTCGGTCCGCTGCCCGAAAACATCCTTGGCGTGCTGTCGTCGGAGCTGGTGCGGGCGGGCTATATCGTCGCCTTCCAGGACGTCCGCGGCAAGTACAAGTCGGAGGGCGATTATGTGATGAACCGGCCGCTGCGCGGACCGCTCAACTCCACGCCGGTCGACCATTCGACCGACGCTTTCGACACCATCGACTGGCTGGTGAAGCATGTGCCTGAGACCAACGGCCGCGTCGGCACCGTCGGCACCAGCTACGACGGTTTCACCACGCTGATGAGCCTCGTAAATCCGCACCCGGCGCTCAAAGCCGCAGTGCCGATCAACCCGATGGTCGACGTATGGAAGGGCGACGACTGGTTCCACAACGGCGCCTTCCGGCAGGAGATGATCAGCTACGTCTACGGCCAGACCGCGAGCAAGAAGTCCGACGAGGACTGGTTTTCCGCCGGTTACGACGATTACAATTCCTTCCTGCGCTACGGCTCGGCCGGGGCTTACGGCCAGGCGATGGGCATGGAGCAGCTGCCGTTCTGGGTCCGCCTGACTCAACATCCGGCCTATGACGAATATTGGCAGGGCCAGGCAGTCGACCGGATCCTCGCGCGCAGTCCGCTCGCCGTGCCGACATTGCTGGTCGACAGCCTGTGGGACCAGGAGGATATTTACGGCGCCCCGGCGGTCTATGAAGCGGTCAAGCGCAGCGACAATGCGCATCTCGTGCTCGGCCCGTGGCACCACGGCCAGGCGAACGGCCCGGCGATGACGCTCGGCCCGCTCGATTTCAACGGCGACACCGGCAAATGGTTTCGCAGCAACGTGATGATGCCGTTTCTCGACCAATATCTTAAAGGCGGACCGCCCGCGAACACCGCCAAAGTCACCGCCTTCGAGGCGCAGACCAACCAGTGGCGCAGGCTGCCAGACTGGCCGCCGGCGTGCATGCGAGGCTGCCCGGCAAACCTCACACCGCTCTATCTCGCTCCCGGCGCAAGGCTCGGCTTCGATGCATCAGGGGAACGCGGCGTGGACTCATACGTCTCGGACCCGGCCAAGCCGGTGACCTACCGGTCGCGTCCGAACCTCTCGCCGTGGACCCAGGGCTCGACCTGGCGCTACTGGCTCCTCGACGATCAGCGCTTCGCCGAAGGGCGCCCGGACGTCCTGACCTATTCAACCGACGTCCTCAGCCAACCGCTCAAGCTCGCGGGCACTCCGCTGGTCCACCTCGTCGCCTCGACCAGCGGGAGCGACAGCGACTGGATAGTCAAGTTGATCGACGTCTACCCCGACCAATATCCGCAAAAGCCCGAGCTTGGCGGATATCAGCTGGCGATCGCGATGGACGTCATGCGCGGCCGCTACCGCGAGGATCCGGCAAGGCCGACGCCCGTTCCCGCGAACCAGCCGGTCACTTACGAATTCTCGCTTCCGGGCGTGAATTACACGCTTCAGCCCGGCCACCGTCTGATGGTCCAGGTCCAGTCGAGCTGGTTCCCGCTCTACGATCGCAACCCGCAGACCTTCGTCCCCAACATCTTCTTCGCAAAGCCGCAGGATTACCGCGCCGCGACCCAGAAGGTGTTCACCGGCCCGCAGGGCACGTGGATCGGCCTGCCCGTCGTCCACTAACCCCTCACCCCTTCAGGGGAGAGGGCGACTCAAGCGCAGCTTGAGCGGGGTGACGGGGCTGAAAGGGAGAGATTGGCAGGAGTGGAGGGATTCGAACCCCCGGCCCTCGGTTTTGGAGACCGATGCTCTACCAGCTGAGCTACACTCCTATGCCTGTCCTGAGCCCGTCGAAGGGCCGCTCGCGCGAGGTAACCACGGCAAACCGCGTTCGCAACCTTGAAGACTCAGGCGACCGCCGCTAAGTGACGCTCAGCCCCGCCGGCCCGAAAGGTCCGCGGGGCGCTTTTCTATCCGCAAGCGAGCAGAACGAACGTGGCCAAAGTCTCCCCCGGCGAATTTGTGCGGCAGGTCCGCCTTGAAGCGATCCAGCGAGTCCATTGGCCGAGCCGCAAGGAAACGGTCACGACCGCGATCATGGTGATAATCATGACCACGCTGCTCGCCACATTCTTCTTCGGTGTCGACGCCTTCTTCTCGACGCTGGTCAAATTCCTGCTCGGCCTGATGGCCAAGGCATAACCAAGGCAAATCGAACACTATGTCCCGCTGGTACATCATCCACGCTTATTCCGGTTTCGAGAACAAGGTCCGCGACGCGATCCAGAGCGAAGCCAACCGCCTCGGCCTGACGCCGTTCGTCGAGCAGATCGAGGTGCCGACCGAGACCATCACCGAGATCAAGCGCGGCAAGAAGGTTCAGTCCGAGCGCAAGTTCATGCCCGGCTACGTGCTCGCCAAGCTCGAGCTCAACGACGAGGTCTACCACCTCGTCAAGAACACGCCCAAGGTGACCGGCTTCCTTGGCCCCAACGGCAAGCCCCAGCCAATCCCCGACGCCCAGGCCGCGCGCATGCTCGACACCAGCGACGAGTCCGCCGCCCTCGCGCCCAAGCAGAAGATCAGCGTCGACTATGAGATCGGCGACAGCGTCAAGGTGCTCGACGGACCGTTCGCCAGCTTCAACGGATTGGTGGAAGAACTGGATTTCGACCGGTCGCGGGTGAAGGTTAGCGTGTCGATTTTCGGGCGGGCTACGCCTGTTGAGCTGGAGTTTGAGCAGGTTGAGAGAGTCAAGTAGCTGCAGCTACGTTCACTCATTCCCTCCTGAACTCGAACCAGGATCCAACCAGGGCCGCATCGGCGGCCCTTTTCGTTGCCGCCCTTTGGGCGAATCCTATTTCGTCCGCGGGTCGTCCTTGGGGTTGGCGTAGGTGATCGCGAACGGACCCATCGCCGTCACGTAGATCGTCGTCGGCTTGTCGCCGGTCGAGCCCCAGTGGTTCATCGCGGCGCCCATGGTGACGTGATAGCCCTTGTCGATCGCAGCGGACGCGGAGCGGTCGATCTTGTCGCCCATGCCGTAGGTGAAGGGGCCGCCCGAAACGACGCCGACTTTCTCGTCGGTCGGGTGCTTGTGCGGCGGGATGACGTAATTGGCCGGCAGCCTAGCCTGGATGGTGAACATGCCGGCCTTGCCCGGATCGCCCGAGACGACCGCGAAGGTCGAGCCGGCCGGAAGCCCGGGCGGGCCCGCCATCCACTTGAGGCCCTTGGCCTGGACTCCGGTCGCTGTAGTGGCGGCGAGGACGGTCGAAAGGGTGAGGATAAGCAGTTTGCGCATTGCAAGCCTCCCTGTTGATGGCGACTCCCGGGGCGTGCCTTTACCACGAGTTGCGGCTTCGGCCCACTTCGGCTAATGGCGCCGCCTTCCAGCACAAACTGGAGCCTGCGGGAGATGAGCCGACGCGCTCGTCGTCTGAACCGCTAAACTTGAAAAGAGAGCGACATGGCAAAGAAAATCACCGGCTACATCAAGCTGCAGGTGCCCGCGGGCATCGCCAATCCGTCGCCGCCGATCGGCCCGGCATTGGGCCAGCGCGGCGTCAACATCATGGAATTCTGCAAGGCGTTCAACGCCGCCACGCAGGAGCTCGAGAAGGGCGCTCCGATCCCGACGGTGATCACCGTCTATGCGGACCGCAGCTTTTCCTTCACCACCAAGACCCCGCCCGCGTCCTTCCTGCTGAAGAAAGCGGCGCGGATCCAGAAGGGCTCGGCGGAGACCGGCAAGGTCAGCGCGGGCACGATCCGCCGCTCGCAGCTGCGCGAGATCGCGGAAGTGAAGATGAAGGACCTCAACGCCAACGACCTCGACGCCGCGTCGAAGATCATCGAAGGCAGCGCCCGCGCGATGGGCCTCGAAGTGCGGGAGGGCTAGACCGATGACCAAGCTCAGCAAGAGGCAGAAGGCGCTGGCCGAGATCGACCGCAACAAATTCTACGCCGTCGAAGAGGCCATCGGAATTGTCAAAGCCAATGCGACCGCCAAGTTCGACGAGACCGTCGAAGTGGCGCTGAACCTTGGCGTCGACCCGCGCCACGCCGACCAGATGGTCCGCGGAGTCGTGAATTTGCCAAAGGGCACCGGCAAGAATGTCCGCGTCGCGGTGTTCGCGAAAGGCGACAAGGCCGAGGAAGCGAAGAAGGCCGGCGCGGACGTCGTGGGAGCCGATGACCTGATGGAGACCATCCAGGGCGGTCAGATCGATTTCGACCGGGTCATCGCGACCCCCGACATGATGGGCGTCGTCGGACGTCTGGGTAAGGTGCTTGGTCCCAAGGGCCTGATGCCCAATCCCAAGCTCGGAACGGTCACCATGGACGTCGCCAAGGCGGTGACGGACGCCAAGGGCGGCCAGGTCGAGTTCCGGGTCGAAAAAGCGGGCATCGTCCACGCCGGGATCGGCAAGGCGAGCTTCGCCGAAAGCGACCTTAAGGAAAATTTCGCCGCGTTTGTCGACGCCATTGTGAAGGCGAAGCCGTCCGGAGCTAAGGGCAAGTTCGTCCAGAAGGTCAGCGTCAGCTCGACGATGGGCCCGGGCGTCAAGATCGACCTCACCGAGATTGCGGGCGCCTAACCCATTCCGAAAATTGACGAAAAAGTATCGAGGCTGGGGAACTCTTCAGCCTCGTTGCTTTCGGCTCGCCGGAGGGGGTGAACGCCCCACCTGTGGCGGAAAAGCAACATTTTTCTTATGAAAGGCGCCGGCCGTTACCGTAATGAAACTTTGTCGAACGAGAGCGGTTGGCGGCATGCATACGAACAACAACCAAGCAAAGGGGTTATCCTGAATGTATAAATATCTCCTCGCGGCAGTCGCTGCCGCGGCAATCGCCTCACCGGCCGTCGCCCGCGACGGCAGCGGCTATGTCGGGCTCGAGGGCGGTGTCCTCTTCCCGCAGAAGCAGGACATCGACGGTGCGGTCGACTTCACGACCAACACCGTTACCCGCGTCGATCTGCTCTCATCCAGGGTGGCGCGCGCCAAGCTGAAGACCGGCTATGACGTCGACGTCATCGGCGGCTACGATTTCGGGATCTTCCGGCTCGAAGGCGAGCTCGGCTACAAGCACTCGAAGATCAAGAGCATCGATATCGACAACGCGTTCGTGACGGCGATCAACACCGGCTCGGGCAACGTGTTCGTCGACAGCGACTTCAACATCAACAGCCGCGCGACCGTGCTTTCGGGCATGATCAACGGCTTGCTCGATCTCGGCGGCAACGGCGGGATTGGCGGATATGTCGGCGGCGGCATCGGCTACGCCAGCGTCAAGGAGTTCGGCGATAAGGACAATGCCATGGCATGGCAGCTGATCGCCGGCGTCTACATGCCGATCAGCGACAATATCGATCTCGGCCTCAAGTACCGCTATTTCCGCACCGGCAAGCTGAACTTCAACGACTCGTTCGTCTTCCCTGCCGTCGGCGCCGGAACCAGCGGCGGTGTCACCTTCTTCGACGTCAGCGACCATTTCAGCTCGCATAGCCTGCTCGCGAGCCTGGTCTACAACTTCGGCGCGGCCGCTCCTCCGCCGCCCCCGCCGCCTCCGCCCCCGCCGCCTCCGCCGCCGCCTCCGCCGGCGACCCAGACGTGCCCGGACGGCTCGGTGATCCTGGCGACCGACGCCTGCCCGGTGCCGCCGCCCCCGCCTCCGCCGCCGCCTCCGGCGCCGGAACGCGGCCGCTAAAGGCAAGACGGCAAGAACAACCGGTCCGGGCATTTCGCCCGGGCCGGTTTTCTTTTGTCCGCCGCGCGGGTGAACGGGTTGATCAACCCGCGAAATTCGCTATAGGCGCGCCCTCGCACCGGGCTTGCCCGATGCAAACCGTCCGAGACAGTTGCTGCCCCCGATCCAGTCGAGGGCTTAATCTGCAGCCTAGACGGGGACAGGACTTAATCGGAGCGATCAACCGCTTCGACGCGCGCTGTGTATGCAGCGCCACCGATCCAACTCCCCACGGACACGCGTGCTCGGTCAAAGGCCGGGCTGTTGTTGAACCTCGTCCGGGGCACGCCTCGAACGATATTTGGAGTTGGCATGGATCGTTCGGAAAAAGCCGATCTGGTCGGAGAGCTGAAGCGGGTCTTCACCGAGACGAGCGTGATCGTGGTCACCCGCAATCTCGGGCTGACCGTCGCGCAGTCCACGGACTTGCGGCTGAAGATGCGCGACGCCGGCGCCCAGTTCAAAGTTGCCAAGAACCGGCTTGCGCTCATCGCGCTCGAGGACACGCGCTACAAGCCGATCGGGGACCTCCTCAAAGGCCCGACCGCGCTTGCGACCTCGGGGGACCCGGTCGCGGCAGCAAAGGTCGCCGTGGAGTTCGCCAAGACCAACGACAGGCTTGAGATCGTCGGCGGTGCGATGGGCGACACCCTGCTCGACGTGAACGGGATCAAGGCGCTGGCCGCGCTGCCGTCGCTCGACGAGCTTCGCGCGACCATCGTCGGCCTGATCCAGGCGCCGGCGAGCAAGATTGCGCGCACGGTCGCCGAGCCTGGCGCCCAGCTCGCCCGGATTTTCGCCGCCTACGGGGCCAAGGAAGCCGCCTGAGGCACAGTTTTCATCACCACGACAAACCCGGGGCACGGCCCCACCAAGGAGTAGAACATGGCTGACATCACCAAGCTGGTCGACCAGCTTTCCGAACTGACCGTCCTCGAGGCCGCCGACCTCGCCAAGGCGCTTGAAGAGAAGTGGGGCGTTTCCGCCGCCGCGGCAGTTGCCGCTGCTCCGGCTGCCGCCGGCCCCGCTGCTCCGGCCGCCGAAGAGAAGACCGAATTCGACGTCATCCTCACCGGCGACGGTGGCAAGAAGATCAACGTGATCAAGGAAGTCCGTGCGATCACCAATCTTGGTCTCGGCGAGGCGAAGGCGCTGGTCGAAGGCGCTCCCAAGCCGATCAAGGAAGGCGTCAACAAGGAAGAGGCCGAGAAGATCAAGAAGCAGATTGAGGAAGCCGGCGGAACCGTCGAGCTGAAGTAAGGCTTCTCATGCCATTCAATACGGAAAGGGGCGGCTCTTCGGGGTCGCCCCTTTGTCGTCCGGCCAAGCCTAGGTTAGGTTCGGCGCATGCGCACCAGTCCGATCCTTGCCGGTTTCCTACTAGTCGCCGCGACGCCCATTGTGGCGGCGCCGAAGGTCACGTCCGCATATACTGGCCTCGACCTCGACCATTGTACTCAGCTCGACCGCGGCGAAACGCCGGAATCCACCGAGTGGCGATGTTCCGGCCATCGCGGGGTCGCGCTGTTCGTCCAGAACGGTGACGACCGCTACGACGTCGATGCCGGCGTCGAGGACGAAGACGCGCTTTGGGCAGACACTTTCGATTATCCCGGAAAGACCGTCGAATGGCGCCTCGCGGGGGGCAAGCCGTTCGCGATCATCTACCGCCTGGAATCGGCCAATCCGGAACGCCCCCGAACGACGAAGCTGGTGGTCGAAACCGTCGGAATTCGCGGCCGCCCGGGCTGCCGCGTCGCGATGATCCCAGGCTCGGCCAGGAACGCGAATCAGCAGGCGCGATCGGCCGCCGATCGCCTGCTCCGGACCCGGCCGGCATGCCTCAAGCCAGAATGATCAATTCCCCCCTTTTCAAGCGCGATTAAATCCCTATATCGGCCCTATCCAACAAATAGACGGCTCCGCCGCACGGTGACGTGCGCCCGGGGCTTTTCCCGTCCTCTCCGGGACAGGGTCCGAACGGCGCACGGGCCACACGCATTGGGGAGGAGTAGCGGGACAGGCGCTCCACGACAGTTCCGGCACCACGCCGGGCGACCATCTAGCGGAGCGCGCGCTCGGCGTGCGCTCCGCGCAGCGCAGGGAAGCACATGGCCACCAAAGCGATCGACGCACCCCGTCACGACTTCGAGCGGGACCAAGACCAATCAGCGGCGCATCCGCAAGATCTTCGGCAACATCCACGAAATCTCCGAGATGCCGAACCTCATCGAGGTTCAGCGCGAGAGCTATGAGCAGTTCCTCCGCTCGGACCCCAAGACCGGCTATGTCTCGGGCCTCGAGAAGACGCTTCGCTCGGTGTTCCCGATCGTCGACTTCGCCGGCACCGCGCACCTCGACTTCGACCATTACGAGCTCGAGCCGCCCAAGTACGACACCGACGAGTGCCGCCAGCGCGGCCTGACCTATGCCGCGCCGATGCGCGTCACCCTGCGCCTGACCACCTTCGAGATCGATCCCGAGACCGAGGCCAAGTCGGTCATCGATATCAAGGAGCAGGACGTCTACATGGGCGACATGCCGCTCATGACCATGAACGGCACCTTCATCATCAACGGCACCGAGCGCGTCATCGTCAGCCAGATGCACCGCTCGCCCGGGCGTGCTGTTCGACCACGACCGCGGCAAGACCCACGCCAGCGGCAAGTATCCTCTTCGCCGCGCGGGTCATCCCCTATCGCGGCAGCTGGCTCGACTTCGAGTTCGACGCCAAGGACATCGTCAACGTCCGCATCGACCGCAAGCGCAAGCTGCCGGTCACCGCGCTGCTCCATGCGCTCGGCATGACCAGCGAGGAGATCCTCAACACCTTCTACAACCGCGTCATCTACGCGCCGCGGCAAGAACGGCTGGCAGATCCCCTACTCCGCCGAGGCCTGGCGCGGCCAGAAGCCGAACCACGACGTGGTCGACGCCGACACCGGCGAGATCGTCTTCAAGGCCAACGAGAAGATCACGCCGCGCCGCGCCAACCAGGCCGCCAAGGACGGGCTCAAGAACGTCATCATCCCGACCGAGGAAATCTTCGGCCGCTATTCGGCCTACGACCTGATCAACGAGAAGACCGGCGAGATCTACATCGAGGCCGGCGACGAGGTCACGCCCGAGAACCTCGCCAAGCTCGACGAGGCCGGGGTCAACAAGCTCGAGCTGCTCGACATCGATTACGTCAACACCGGCCCGTGGATCCGCAACACGCTCAAGGCCGACAAGAGCGAGGACGGCGACAGCGCGCTGGCCGACATCTACCGCGTCATGCGCCCCGGCGAGCCGCCGACGCGCGAGACCGCCGACGCCTTGTTCTACGGCCTGTTCTTCGACCCCGAGCGCTACGACCTTTCGCGCCGTCGGCCGGGTCAAGCTCAACATGCGCCTCGGCCTCGACGCCGAGGACACGGTCACGACGCTGCGCAAGGAAGACATCCTCGCGGTCGTCCAGGAGCTGGTGAACCTCAAGGACGGCAAGGGCGAGATCGACGACATCGACAACCTCGCCAACCGCCGCGTCCGCTCGGTCGGCGAGCTGCTCGAGAACCAGTATCGCGTCGGCCTGCTGCGCATGGAGCGCGCGGTCAAGGAGCGCATGAGCAGCGTCGACGTGTCGACGGTCATGCCGAACGACCTCATCAACGCCAAGCCGGCGGTCGCCGCGGTGCGCGAGTTCTTCGGCTCGTCGCAGCTGTCGCAGTTCATGGACCAGACCAACCCGCTGTCGCGAAGTCACCCACAAGCGCCGCGTCTCGGCGCTCGGGCCGGGCGGCCTCACCCGCGAGCGCGCGGGCTTCGAAGTCCGCGACGTCCACCCGACCCACTATGGCCGGATCTGCCCGATCGAGACTCCCGAAGGCCCGAACATCGGCCTGATCAACTCGCTCGCCAGCTTCAGCCGGGTCAACAAGTACGGCTTCATCGAGACGCCGTACCGCAAGGTCGTCGACGGCAAGGTGACGACCGAGGTCGTCTATCTGTCGGCGATGGAAGAGGCGAAGCACACGATCGCCCAGGCCAACGCCGAGCTGAACCAAGGACGGCACCTTCGCCGAGGAAATCATCTCGGCCCGCCGCAACGGCGAGTTCCTGATCGCTCCGCGCGACCAGATCACGCTGATGGACGTCAGCCCCAAGCAGCTGGTGTCGGTCGCCGCCTCGCTCATTCCGTTCCTCGAGAACGACGACGCCAACCGCGCGCTGATGGGATCGAACATGCAGCGCCAGGCGGTGCCGCTGCTCCAGGCCGAGGCGCCGCTGGTCGGCACCGGCATGGAAGAGACGGTCGCGCGCGATTCCGGCGCGGCGATCGCCGCCCGCCGCTCGGGCATCGTCGACCAGGTCGACGCCGCGCGCATCGTCGTTCGCGCCACCGGCGACCTCAAGCCGGGCGAATCCGGCGTCGACATCTACACGCTGATGAAGTTCCAGCGCTCGAACCAGAACACCTGCATCAACCAGCGCCCGCTGGTGAAGGTCGGTGACACGGTCGAGGCCGGCGAGATCATCGCCGACGGCCCGTCGACCGAGTATCGGCGAGCTCGCGCTCGGCCGCAACGTGCTCGTCGCGTTCATGCCGTGGAACGGCTACAATTACGAGGATTCGATCCTGATCTCCGAGCGGATCGTGAAGGACGACGTCTTCACCTCGATCCACATCGAGGAGTTCGAGGTCATGGCCCGCGACACCAAGCTCGGGCCGGAGGACATCACCCGCGACATCCCGAACGTCGGCGAGGAAGCGCTGCGCAACCTCGACGAGGCGGGCATCGTCTACATCGGCGCCGAGGTCGAGCCGGGCGACATCCTGTGTCGGCAAGATCACGCCGAAGGGCGAAAGCCCGATGACTCCGGAGGAGAAGCTGCTCCGCGCGATCTTCGGCGAAAAGGCGTCGGACGTGCGCGACACGTCGCTGCGCCTGCCGCCGGGCGTTTCCGGGCACGGTGGTCGAAGTGCGCGTGTTCAACCGCCACGGCATCGACATCGACGACCGTACGCGCGCCATCCAGACCGAGGAGAAGGAGCGGCTCAAGAAGGACGCCGACGACGAGCGCGGGATCCTCAACCGCGCCACCTTCTCGCGCCTCAAGGAAATGCTGCTGAAGCAGGTCGCGACCGCGGCTCCCAAGGGCATCAAGAAGGGCTCGACCCTCGACGATGCGACGCTCGAGAGCGCCGAGCGCCACGACTGGTGGAAGATCGCGGTCAAGGACGACAAGCGCCAGGCCGACATCGAGGCGCTGAAGGCCCAGTATGACGAGGCCGCGAACGTCATCACCCGCCGCTTCGAGGACCGCGTCGAGAAGCTCGAGCGCGGCGACGAGCTGCCGCCGGGCGTGCTCAAGATGGTCAAGGTGTTCGTCGCGGTGAAGCGCAAGCTTCAGCCGGGCGACAAGATGGCCGGCCGTCACGGCAACAAGGGCGTGATCAGCCGCATCCTGCCGATCGAGGACATGCCGTTCCTCGAGGACGGGACGCACGGTCGACATCGTGCTCAACCCGCTGGGCGTGCCGAGCCGCATGAACGTCGGGCAGATCTTCGAGACCCACCTCGGCTGGGCCGTCGCGCGGCCTCGGCCAGCAGATCCAGGAGATGCTCGAGGGCATGCACGAGCGCGGCAAGGACATCGCCGGCAAGGACGTCAAGGCGATCCGCGCCAAGCTCAAGGACATCTACGGCGACGACTACGCCAAGGAGATCGACGCCCGCGACGACGACGCGCTGATGGAGCTGGCGTCGAACCTGACCGCCGGCATCCCGATGGGCACGCCGGTGTTCGACGGCGCGCGCGAGCCGGACGTCACGCGCGATGCTGGAGAAGGCCGGGCTCGACACGTCGGGCCAGGTCGACCCTGTTCGACGGCCGCACCGGCGATCCGTTCGACCGCAAGGTGACCGTGGGCTACATCTACATGCTGAAGCTCCACCACCTCGTGGACGACAAGATCCACGCGCGCTCGATCGGCCCGTACAGCCTCGTCACCCAGCAGCCGCTGGGCGGCAAGGCGCAGTTCGGCGGCCAGCGCTTCGGCGAAATGGAGGTGTGGGCGCTGCAGGCTTACGGCGCCGCCTACACGCTGCAGGAGATGCTGACGGTGAAGTCGGACGACGTGATCGGCCGGACCAAGGTCTACGAGGCGATCGTCAAGGGCGACGACACGTTCGAGGCCGGCATTCCCGAGAGCTTCAACGTGCTGGTCAAGGAAATGCGCTCGCTCGGCCTCAACGTCGAGCTCGACAGCGATCGACGACCCCGACGCCGAGCAGCCGACCGCCATCGCCGCCGAATAACCAGAAGATCCACCCTACCCCTCCCGCGCGCGGGAGGGGTCAGGAGCTAAAAATGAACGAACTGACCAACTTCGCGAACCCGATCGCCAAGCCGGAGACCTTCGACGAGATCCGCATCGGCATCGCGTCGCCCGACAAGATCCGCAGCTGGTCGTTCGGCGAGATCAAGAAGCCGGAGACGATCAACTACCGCACGTTCAAGCCCGAGCGTGACGGCCTGTTCTGCGCGCGCATCTTCGGCCCGATCAAGGATTACGAATGCCTGTGCGGCAAGTACAAGCGCATGAAGTACAAGGGCATCGTCTGCGAGAAGTGCGGCGTCGAAGTGACCGTCTCGAAGGTCCGCCGCGAGCGCATGGGCCATATCGAGCTGGCCGCGCCGGTCGCCCACATCTGGTTCCTGAAGTCGCTGCCGAGCCGCATCGGCCTGCTGCTCGACATGCAGCTGAAGCAGCTCGAGCGCGATCCTCTATTTCGAGAGCTATGTCGTGATCGAGCCGGGCCTGACCGCGCTCGAGAAGTACCAGCTGCTGACCGAGGACGAGCTGCTCGTCGGCGCAGGACGAATATGGCGAGGACGCCTTCTCCGCCGGGATCGGCGCCGAGGCGGTCAAGCACATGCTGATCGACCTCGACCTCGCGGGCGAGAAGGAAGTCGCTGCTCAAGGAGCTGGCCGAGACCAAGTCGGAGCTGAAGCCCAAGAAGATCATCAAGCGCCTGAAGGTCGTCGAGAGCTTCCTCGAGTCCGGCAACCGGCCCGAGTGGATGATCCTGGAAGTCGTTCCGGTCATCCCGCCCGAGCTTCGCCCGCTGGTGCCGCTCGACGGCGGCCGCTTCGCGACGTCGGATCTCAACGACCTCTATCGCCGCGTCATCAACCGCAACAACCGCCTGAAGCGGCTGATGGAGCTGCGCGCGCCGGACATCATCGTCCGCAACGAAAAGCGCATGCTTCAGGAAGCGGTCGACGCTTTGTTCGACAACGGCCGCCGCGGCCGCACCATCACCGGCGCCAACAAGCGTCCGCTGAAGTCGCTGACCGACATGCTCAAGGGCAAGCAGGGCCGCTTCCGCCAGAACCTGCTCGGCAAGCGCGTCGATTATTCGGGCCGTTCGGTCATCGTCACCGGTCCGGAGCTCAAGCTCCACCAGTGCGGCCTGCCGAAGAAGATGGCGCTCGAGCTGTTCAAGCCGTTCATCTACTCGCGCCTCGACGCCAAGGGTCTGTCGATGACCCTGAAGCAGGCCAAGAAGTGGGTCGAGAAAGAGCGCAAGGAAGTCTGGGACATCCTCGACGAGGTGATCCGCGAGCATCCGGTGCTGCTGAACCGCGCGCCGACGCTCCACCGCCTCGGCATCCAGGCGTTCGAGCCGGTGCTGATCGAGGGCAAGGCGATCCAGCTTCACCCGCTGGTCTGCGCCGCGTTCAACGCCGACTTCGACGGCGACCAGATGGCCGTGCACGTCCCGCTGAGCCTCGAGGCGCAGCTGGAAGCGCGCGTGCTGATGATGTCGACCAACAACATCCTCTCGCCCGCCAACGGCAAGCCGATCATCGTTCCGTCGCAGGACATGGTGCTCGGCCTCTATTACCTCAGCCTCGAGAAGGAGGATGAGCCGGGCCAGGGCATGATGCTGAGCGACATGGCCGAGGTCCACCAGGCGCTCGCCGCCGGCGCGGTCACGCTGCACACCAAGATCATCAGCCGCGTCCCGCAGACCGACGAAGCAGGGCAACACCTACATGAAGCGGTTCGAGACGACCGCCGGCCGGATGCTGCTCGGCGAGACCCTGCCGAAGAGCCACAAGGTGCCGTTCGAGACCGTCAACCGGCTGCTGACCAAGAAGGAGATCGGCGACGTCATCGACATCGTCTATCGCCACACCGGCCAGAAGGAGACGGTGCTGTTCGCCGACGCGATCATGGCGCTCGGCTTCCGCCACGCGTTCACGCGCCGGCATTTCGTTCGGCAAGGACGACATGGTCATCCCGGCCGCCAAGGTGAAGCTGGTCGAGGAGACCCGCGCGCTCGTGAAGGATTATGAGCAGCAGTATCAGGACGGCCTGATCACCCAGCAGGAAAAGTACAACAAGGTGATCGACGCCTGGTCGCGTTGCGGCGACCAGGTCGCGACGCGCGATGATGAAGGAAATTTCGGCGACGCCGAAGCTGGCCAGACGGCCGCGAGGCGGACCTCAACTCGATCTACATGATGGCCCACTCGGGCGCCCGTGGTTCGCAGGCGCAGATCAAGCAGCTCGCCGGCATGCGCGGCCTGATGGCCAAGCCGTCGGGCGAGATCATCGAGACGCCGATCATCTCGAACTTCAAGGAAGGCCTGACCGTCCTTGAATATTTCAACTCGACCCACGGCGCCCGCAAGGGCCTCGCGGACACCGCGCTGAAGACGGCGAACTCGGGTTATCTGACCCGCCGCCTGGTCGACGTGTCGCAGGACGCGCGTGATCATCGAGGAGGATTGCGGCACCGACCGCGCGCTCGAGATGCGCGCGATCGTCCAGGGCGGCGCGATCATCGCCTCGCTCGCCGACCGCGTGCTCGGCCGCACCACGGCCGAGGACATCGTCGATCCGAAGACCGAGCGAAGTCGTCATCCCCGAGGGCACGCTGCTCGACGAGGCGATGGTCGCTGAAGATCGAGGAGATCGGCCTGCAGGGCGTGAAGATCCGCTCGCCGCTGATCTGCGCGTCGAAGCAGGGCGTTTGCGCCAAATGCTACGGGCGCGACCTTGCCCGCGGTACGCCGGTCAACATCGGCGAGGCGGTCGGCGTGATCGCCGCCCAGTCGATCGGCGAGCCGGGCACCCAGCTGACGATGCGGACCTTCCACATCGGCGGCGCGGCGCAGCTCAACGAGCAGTCGAACCTCGAAGCGCCGGTCGACGGCACGATCGAGTTCCGCGACATGCCGACGATCATCGACCCGCGCGGCCGGCACTTGTCGCTGTCGCGCTCGGGCGAGATCGCGATCCTCGACATGGACGGGCGCGAGCTTTCGACCCACCGCGTGCCTTACGGCGCGCACCTGCTGTGCGAGAGCGGCCATATCGTCAGCCGCGGCGACCGCATCGCCGAGTGGGATCCGTCGTTCAGCCCGGTGATCACCGAGAAGGCCGGTACCGTGAAGTACCAGGACCTGATCGAGAACCGGACGATGACCGAGTCAGGTCGACGAATTCGACCGGCATCACCCAGCGCGTGGTCACCGACGACATGCCAAGTCGAAGAAGGACACGCTCGCACCCGCGCCTGACCCTGACCGGCAAAGGCGCCAAGGAAGCGGGCGTCTATCGCCTCGCGCCGGGCGCGATCGTCGCGGTCGAGGACGGCCAGCAGGTCGAGGCCGGCGAAGTGCTCGCCCGCATGCCGCGCGAAGCGGCGCGGACGCGCGACATCACCGGCGGTCTGCCGCGCGTCGCCGAGCTGTTCGAGGCGCGCAAGCCCAAGGAGAATGCGATCATCGCCAAGGTCTCGCGGCAAGGTCACCTTCATGCGCGACTATAAGGCCAAGCGGAAGATCGCGATCGTCCCCGACGACGGGTCGGAGCCGGTCGAGTATCTGGTGCCCAAGTCGAAGATGATCGAGGTCCAGGAAGGCGATTACGTGAAGCGCGGCGACAATCTCGTCGGCGGTTCACCCGATCCGCACGACATCCTGGAAGTCCTCGGCGTCGAGGCGCTGGCCGAATATCTCGTCAGCGAGATCCAGGAGGTCTACCGGCTCCAGGGCGTGAAGATCAACGACAAGCACATCGAGGTGATCGTTCGCCAGATGCTGCAGAAGGTCGAGATCACCGACGGCGGCGACACCACCCTGCTGGCCGGCGAGCAGGTCGACCGCGAGGAGATGGACGAGATCAACGCCAGGCTCGAGAAGAAGCAGAAGAAGGCCGAAGGCAAGCCGGTGCTGCTCGGCATCACCAAGGCGAGCCTGCAGACCCGCAGCTTCATCTCGGCGGCGTCGTTCCAGGAGACGACCCGGGTGCTCACCGAGGCCGCGGTCCAGGGCAAGGTCGACACGCTCAAGGGCCTCAAGGAGAATGTCATCGTCGGCCGGCTGATCCCGGCGGGCACCGGCGCGGGCATGAACCGCCTGCGCGTCGCCGCATCGGCGCGCGACACCGCGCTTCGGGCCGCGCAGCGCAAGCTCCAGGAATCGCTGATCCTGCCGAACAGCGCGGCCGAAGAGCATGCCGCCGAGCTGGCCCAGGGCCCGGAAGCGGCGACCCACGCGCGATCCGCTCGGCGATCGGTCGTGCCGTCGGGCCACGGACTCGACGCCGACGCCGGCGATTATCTGAAGAGCTAGGCCGGACCTGAGCACGCAAAGAAAAGCCCCGCCGGCGCGATCCGGCGGGGCTTTTTTTGTCGGCCGACTGTCGGCTGACTTAGCAGCGGCCGCCGTGAATCGCGTTCTCGGTGCAATTGGCGGCCGACTTGACGTCTGCGCGCCGCGCCGCGAACCGTGTTGCACGCTGCGAGCGCCACGCTCGCGCCAATCAGGACGACAATCGCAAACTTCTGAACCATGATCGCTCCCTTTCGTTTAACGCATGGAACGATCATGACCCTATGAACGGCTGATTGTCCATAGGTGAACGATCAGCTAGCAGGTGCCGCCGTTCATCGCGTTTTCGGTGCAATTGGCGACCGAATTCACGTCGCGAGCGGCGCCGCGGACGGTGTTGCACGCCGCGGTCGCCAGCGCGGCGCCGATCAGGGCGACCGTGAGCACTTTCTGAACCATGATTCTTCTCCTGTCTTTGTCTGAGGCAACGACCAACGCCGTGCTCTCGAAACGGGTCCATACCGAATTCGGTTCGGCGTTACCGGCGAAGCGCGCTCAGACTGCGACGGGCGCCGCGATGTGCGGGTGCGGATCGTAATTTTCGAACACGAAATCGTCGGGCTCATAGCCGAACAGGCCTTGGCCGCGGTCCTTGATGACCAGGCGCGGCAAGCGCGCGCGGCTCGCGCGTCAGCTGAAGCCGCGCCTGGTCGAGATGGTTGGAATAGAGGTGGCAGTCGCCGCCGGTCCACACGAACATGCCCGGCTCGAGCCCGCATTCGCGCGCCAGCATGTGGGTCAGAAGCGCATAGGAGGCGATGTTGAACGGCACGCCGAGGAAGAGGTCGGCGCTGCGCTGGTAGAGCTGGAGGTTGAGCCGGCCGGCGGCGACCTGGGTCTGGAACAGGCAATGGCACGGCGCGAGCGCCATCCGCTCGATCTCGCCCGGGTTCCAGGCGGTGACGATCTGGCGCCGCGAGGAGGGATCGCGCCTGATCAGCTCGACGAGGTTCGCGATCTGGTCGATGTGGCGGCCGTCCGGCGCCTCCCAGTCGCGCCATTGCTTGCCATAGACCGGGCCGAGATCGCCGTCTTCGTCGGCCCATTCGTCCCAGATGCTGACGCTTGCGCTCCTTCAGCCAGCGGATGTTGGTGTCGCCGCGAAGGAACCACAGCAGTTCGACGATGATCGAGCGTCAAGTGCAGCTTCTTGGTCGTCAGCAGCGGGAAGCCGTCGGCGAGGTCGAAGCGCATCTGCGCCCCGAACCAGGACAGGGTGCCGGTGCCGGTGCGGTCCTGCCTGCGCCACGCCCGTGATCGAGGATCAGCTGCATGAGATCGAGATACTGGCGCATGGCAAAATCACCCTAACCGCTGATCCGCCGCCGTCCACCCGAACGTATTTATCTCCAATTTGGCGTCGTTTCGGATGCGTTCAACTGGGCAGAGAATCGGCCGTCACCTAGGTTGCGGGCATGCGGTATCAGCGTGCCGAACTCCCTCTGAAGCTCGACGGGCTCGCCGCGGCCCGGACCTTCTTTGCGGGCTGTCTCGCCGACTGCGACCCGCGGCGTGAATTCCTGTGGGTCGCGCATGTCGACGAGCAGGCCCGCTGCCTGCATCTCACGCGCCACGAAGGCGACGAGACCGGAACCCGCTTCCCGCTGCGTAATATCATCGCCGACGCCGCCGAGCATGGCAGCGCCGGAATCGTCCTCGCGCACAATCATCCGAGCGGCGATCCGACCCCGAGCGATTCGGATTGCCGGGCAACGCGGCGCCTGGCCTCGGCGGCCGAAGCGCTCGATTGCGCATTGCTCGATCATCTGGTGTTCGCCGGCACCGAATGCACCAGCTTCCGGCGGGTAGGCTTATTGTAGGCCGCTCGCGGGCGAACTCTCGATCGCCTGGCGAAGCATTTCGATCCCCATCGACGGGGGATTGCCAAACGCGCGCTGCGCCCAACCCGGCAAAAAGCGATCGATCACCAGGAACAAGGCGAGCCCCTCCTCCTGCGACCACCAGCGCCGGCTCCCGCGCATTTTGGCCTGCGCCGCGGCGGACGTCATGCCGCCGCCGCCGGGGTTAGAAAGCCAGGCGTAGGCGGCCCATTGCCCGAACCCTTCCATCGTCAGGAACAGGTCGTCGTAAGGCTTGAACCTGGCACCAGCCCCAGAGAACCAGCGCCTTTGCCGCACGTCGATCAGCGCGAGCGCCTGCCGAGCCATCGCGCGTGCTCTGGCGGAGTCGGGCTCTGCCGTGGCGCGATAAAGGAGATCGGTTTCCTGCCCGATCGACGCGGCGTAGGCCGGATCGCTCTGGAAATGCTTCTGGATACTGTCGTCGTTGAAGTCGTCGGGCATTTTGTAGATCGCCTCAGCGGCCTCGAACCGCTGCTGCAACACGTCCATCTGGCGGGTGTGCGAGAATTCATGGAGAAACACACCGGTCAGGCCGAGCCGGTCGTCCGACTTGATGGTCGTGCCGGTCCGCCACACCGAGGGGAGCGCCATTACGAAAAAGCGTTGGCCGTTCATGCCGACGCGCGATGCGAACGAGGTGATCACGGCGTCGGCCTCGGTCCCGTCGGGAAGCCGGATCTTGCCTCTGTGGGGCGTTCCGGCCCAGCCGGACCCGGCCTTCGATTCGAACCGGCAGCGATCGTTGAAGACGATGATGATCGGTCGCGGATCGGGCGGAAGATGCAAGCGCCGCAACATCACGTCGTCGGACGCCTTCAACGCGCCCTCAACCCACGATTTCTCGTCAGCCGACATGACGCAGCTTGTCGCGGATTGTGCCGGCGCGGCGGCCAAACCGCTCGCCAGCACCAACGCGCTCATCAGCCAGGTCGTCATCGAGAGCATTTCAGATGGCGCGACACGGCTGAATCTTGTCCGGGGCCGGACGCGGACGAGCCTGCCGGAACGCCATGAAATAAGCCTCGCCTCCGGTGAGGACGCTGAACTTCACGGGGTCCATTCCAAGCGCCGCGAATTCGCATTTGAGCTGCTCCGGCGAGATTCCGTGGCGCTTGATCGGCCGGTTTGAATCCACCACGATGACCAGCCCGTCGGGCTTCACACCGTCCCGCAAGTGCCACAGGAAAGCGTAAGGCGACTGCACTTCGTGGTACATGTGCACGAGGAAGACGCGGTCGAATGACTGTGCCGGAAGCATCGGATTGTCGGCAGTGCCGAGCTTGACCGCGACATTGTCGAGCTTCTCGCGCTGGACGCGGTCGCTCAGCGCGTCGCGGGTGTCGGGAACGATGTCTTCGGCCAGCACCCTTCCTTTCGGTCCGACCAGCGGCGCCAGGCGGACGGTATAATAACCCTCCCCCGCGCCGACATCGGCGACCCGCATGCCGGCCTTGACCCCGGCCAGCGCCATCACCGCTTCGGCCTCGCCCAGGCGGTCGCGCGCATCCTCGGTCGAGAAGGTGTCGTTGACGATCGGAGCGACCGCGCGTTGGGCCGAGGGAAAGTGCGGCTCGGTCGGCTGCGCCCGGCAGGCGGAAACCGCGAACGCGAGCACGGCGGCGCTCCTAATCATCGGGGAGAGGGGCCGGCCCGGGCGCGGATTACTCCACATCTTCGACCTCGACCGTCTCGCCAGTGACCCGCTGCGACAAGGCCGCGGCCATGAATCGATCGAGATCGCCATCGAGAACGTCGGTCGGGCTGGTCGAAGTCATGCCCGTCCGCAAATCCTTGACCAGCTGGTAGGGCTGCAGGACGTACGACCGGATCTGGTGGCCCCAGCCGATGTCGGTCTTGGCCGCATTGGCTTCGTCGGCCACGGCCTCGCGCCTCTGCAGCTCGGCCTCGTACAGCCGGGCCTTCAATTGTTTCATCGCCTGGGCGCGGTTCTTGTGCTGCGAGCGGTCGTTTTGGGAAGAGACCACGATTCCGGTCGGCACGTGGGTGATCCGGACCGCGCTGTCGGTAGTGTTGACGTGCTGGCCGCCCGCGCCAGAGGCACGGTAGGTATCGATGCGCAGCTCGGATTCGTTGATCTGGATGTCGATGTCTTCGTCGACCTCGGGATAAACCCAGACGCTGGCGAAGCTGGTGTGCCGGCGAGCGTTGGCGTCGTACGGGCTGATCCGGACGAGCCGGTGGACCCCGCTCTCGGTCTTCAAATTGCCGTAGGCGTTTTCGCCCCTGACCAGGATCGTCGCCGACTTGATCCCCGCCTGTTCGCCGGAATGATGGTCGATCAAATCGACCTTCATCCCGTGACGCTCGCCCCACCGCGTGTACATCCGTTGAAGCATCCCCGCCCAGTCCTGGCTCTCGGTCCCGCCGGCCCCGGCGTTGACCTCGACATAGGCATTATTGGCATCGGCCTCGCCCGCGAGCAGCGCCGCGACCTTGTCGCGCTCGGCGCGCTCGGCAAGATCGGCGAGGCTCTTGACGCCGTCCTCGACCAAAGCCTCGTCGCCCTCGGTCTCGGCCAACTCGATCAGTTCGGCGGTGTCGGCCAGCTCGCGCTCGATCGCGCGCGTGGCGTTGATCGCCTCGTCGAGCCGGCGGCGCTCGCGCATCACGTCCTGCGCCGCCTTGGGATCGTTCCACAGCGACGGGTCCTCGACCTTGGCATTGAGCTCGTCGAGGCGCTTCATCGCCCGGTCCCAGTCGAGGAACCGGCGCAGAAGCGCCGTCGCCGCATTGATCTGGTCGATATGGGTCTGCGCTTCGGCGCGCATTGAAAATTATCCTCGGAAGCCTGCTACTAGAGCGCGTTCTGAGTTGGCAAGCTGTTCGGCTGAGGAGCGGGCGCTTGCGCGGCGGGCCGCGGGCGGCGAACCGCGATCCTCGGCGGCCCCCTCTGCCCCTGGGCCTGAGGATCCTGCAGCGAACCTGCTTCGTCACCACCCTCGCCTTGCGAGCGGCGGTACGAGCGCCTGGGCTCGGTTTGCGGCTGAAATGCCTCCCAGATCACCGAGGATTTAGGGTCTTCCTTGGTCGGGAACTGGCCGAACACGCGCTTTCCGGTTGCGCGGTCGACGCGGACCCACCGGATTCCGGCAGGCGCGACGAACGGGACCTTGGGCTGGTCCTTGAGCGCGGTTTGCGCCCATTCCTTGAAGATCGGCGCGGCGATCCGCCCTCCCTGGGCATAGCCGCCCATCGAGCGTGGCTGGTCGTAGCCCATGTAGACGCCGGCAACGATGTCGGGCGTGCCGCCGACGAACCAAACGTTGGTCGGCCCCGACGTCGTTCCGGTCTTGCCGAACAGCGGCCGGTTGAGGTCGCGGAGCACGGTCGCGGTGCCGCGCTCGACCACGCCTTCCATGATGTGAACCATCTGGAACGCGGCCATCGCATCGACCAGCTGCTTGGTCCGGCTTGGCGGCCGCGGCATCGCCTTCCCGTCCCAGTCGGGCGCATTGCAATTGCCCATGACCGCGCAGCGGTTGTCGGTCCGGTAGATGACCTTGCCGTGGCGGTCCTGGACGAAATCGATCGTCGTCGGCCGAACCGAGCGGCCCTGATTGGCGAGGGTCGCATAAGCGTTGACCAGCCTCAGCACCGTGGTGTCGCCGGCGCCGAGCGCGATCGACAAATAATTGGGGTATTTCCCGACCCCAAGCCGCTGCGCGGTGTCGATCACCTTGAGCATCCCCGTCTCCGACGCCGCGCGCACGGTCATCAGGTTGCGCGACTGCTCGACGCCCCAGCGCATAGTGTGCGGACCGGCGTAGCGGCGATCGAAATTGACGAAGCATTTATTGCCCAGGCCCGCGCCCTGCCACACGCAAAACGGCGCATCGACGATGATCGAAGCCGGCGTCATGCCGTTGGCGAGCGCGGTGGTGTAAACGATCGGCTTGAACGCGGACCCGGGCTGCCGAAGCGCCTGGGTCGCCCGGTTGTAGCTCGATCCGACCACGTCGAAGCCGCCCTGCATCGCGAGCACTCGGCCGGTGTGCACCTCCTCGACCAGCATGCCGCCGGAAATCTCCGGGATCGAGCGCAGGCCGTAGCTCCCCGGGGCCAATTGCTTGACGATGACGATCATGCCCGGACGAAGCGCATCGAACGCGCTGCCGCCGACTCCGCGGACCGGCATCGAAGCGCCCGACGCGGGAATGAATCCGGTGGATCCATTGGTGAAGCCGATCATCGCCTGGCCGCCGCTCTTCGACAGCACGACCGCCTTGCTCCAGTCGGGATAACCGACGCCGACCGGAGCCCGGTCGAGCTGGGCGGCCCAGTCGCCCTTGTCGAGGTTGACGCTGAGCTCGGTGTCGCGCCAGCCGCGGCCGCCGTCAAACTTGGTCAGCCCGTCGCGAAGCGATTGCGCGGCGGCATCCTGCATCGTCGGGACCATCGAGGTGCGGACCCACAGCCCCCCCGCGTAGAGGCTGTTCGAGCCCTTGTCGGGACCTTCGCCGAACTGCTTAATGATCTCGCGCCGGACCTCCTCCATGAAGTAGCCGCCCTGCTGGCGAAACTTCTCGCTGCTGCCATAGCGGATTGTGCCGAGCGGTGCGGTCGAGGCCGCATCGCGCTGCTCGTTGGTGATGTAGCCGTTGCGCGCCATCTCGCGCAGGACATAGTTGCGTCGGTCGAGGGCGCGCTGGGTCGCGCGCACCGGGTCGTAGTTGGCGGGGGCGCGAGGAAGGACGGCAAGGTAGGCCGCTTCGGGCAAGGTCAACTCGTTGACGTCCTTGTCGAAATAGGCCCGCGATGCGGCCTGCACGCCGTAAGCGTTGCGGCCGAGGAAGATCGAGTTGAGGTAAAGCTCGAGGATCTGTTGCTTGGACAAGGTCGATTCGAGCCGAAACGCGAGGATCGCCTCGCGAATCTTGCGCCCGACATTGTAGCTCGAATCCCTGAGCAGATATTTCGCCACCTGCTGGGTGATGGTGGAGCCGCCCGGCACTCGACCGCCCCTTCCGACGTGCAGCGCGTAGTTGAAGACCGCTTTGCCAAACCCCGGATAATCGATCCCGCCGTGGGTAAAGAAGGTCTTGTCCTCGGCCGAGATGTACGCCTGGATCAGCATCGGCGGGAATTCGTCATAGGAAAGCTCGACCCGACGCTCGCGGGCGAACGTCTGGACCGGGTCGCCGTTATAACCCCGCACGTTGGTCGGCAGCGGCGGTTCGTAGGCGAGCAGTTTCTCCGACGATGGCAGGCCGGTCGCGAAATAGAGCCAAACGCCGGCGAACAGGGCGAACAGCGCCAGCCCGGTCCAGGTGACTCGGCGAATCCAGCGACGGTCCCACCACGGGTCGATTCGCTCGTGGACCTGTCGGTTGAACGCGACGAGGTCGGGAAGCTTCCAGTTGGGGATTGGCAGGCGCTCGAACTTCATTCGGGCGCTCGTCTAGCCTGTTCGATTGGCGTCGGAAAGACGGGATCAGCGGCGCGAGCGCGCGGCGACATCGGCCTCGATCGCCTGGGCGAGGGCAAGGACGATCGCCGAACGATGTTCCGGAGTGCGCAGCAGGACCTCGTCGTCGGCATTGGAGATATAGCCTGCCTCGAATAGCACAGCGGGCGTGTCCGCGCGCCTCAGCACGTGAAAAGCGGCGAAGCGGTGCGGCTCGGGGCGCATCTCGAACCGGCCCGCCGACTTGGCCTTCACCCTGAGCGCGAAATCGGCCGAAGCGCCCATCTGGTCGCGCATCGCAAGATCGGAAAGCATCGAGCGGACCGAGCCGTCCGCTTGGTCGGCGATGACCCCGCGATTCTCCGATTCGGCGAAACGCGCCGCCTCCGCGTCCGACGCGACGTCGGACAGCGAATAAATGCTGGCGCCTCGCGCGAGGGGGTTGGGAGCGCTGTCCGTGTGCAGCGAGACGAACAGGCCCGCTCCGGTCCTGCGGGCGACCTCGGCGCGCTGCTCGAGCGACAGATAGCGGTCATCCTCGCGGGTCATCGCGACCCGCACCCGGCCGCGCTCGACGAGCTTGTCGCGAAGCTCATCGGCAAGCTGGAGGCTGAGCTGCTTCTCGCTCACCTCGCCCGAAACGCTGATTGCGCCAGGGTCGCTTCCGCCATGCCCGGCGTCGATGACCACGATCGGGCGGCCGGCGGCCTGCGGGGCGCCATAAATACGATCGGAAATCGCCGGCGGAAGCGCGACCGTGAGGCCGGCCTGCCGCCCCTCGCCAACCGCAAGTGCGCGATCGTCGCCTGGAGTCCCGCCGCGGTTGACGCCGGACGCGATCGCCACCCCGACGACGGCGACGCCGATGATCGCCGCGCCGGCAATTGCAATCCTGCGGTGGTTCAAGCCTTCCAGCACGTGTACGCCCGCCCTCAACTGTGTTGCCAACCTATCACGGGAACTTGGTTAACAGGAACTTATTCCCGTTTGAGGCCGCACTCCGGCCGCCGCGCTGTTGCGGCGGTCTGCGCGGGGTGCTAACCGGCTCGCTCTCGGCCCAGGGGCCGAAGACTAGTCGCGGCCATTGAAATGGTCCCGGCGCCACGAGGTTGAAGCCAGCATGATGCCACAGAACGCCCAAGCCACGCTCTCGTTGAGGGCGGCGGGCGTGTTCCCCGCGGAAGGACGCGGGATGGCCAGTGCGGCAGAGGCACTTTTCACCAGTCACGCCATCGCCGGCGGCACAATCCGCTCCGGCCTGGCCGCAAATATGGCGCGCCGCCGCTTCACGCGGCTCCAGTCGCGCGCCCGGAGAATTTTCAATGTCCATGCGCATGCTGATCGACGCGCGCCACCCGGAGGAAACCCGGGTTGCGGTCGTCAAAGGGAACCGGATCGAGGAATTTGACTTCGAATCCGCTGAGCACAAGCAGCTCAAAGGGAATATCTATCTAGCCAAGGTTACGCGCGTGGAGCCCTCGCTCCAGGCGGCGTTCATCGACTATGGCGGCAACCGCCACGGTTTCCTGGCCTTTTCCGAAATCCACCCGGATTATTACCAGATCCCCAAGGCCGATCGCGACGCGCTGCTGCGCGAGGAAGCGGAGCATGCGGCAGAGGAAGAGCGGCTTCGTTCGGAGGAGCTCGACGATGCAGGTCCCGAAGCCTCAGTCGATGAGGAGGAAGCTCCGGCCGAGGACGATCTTGAGGGCAATGACGATGAAGCCGCCGAAGCCGGCGCCGAGTCCAACCGCAGCCCGGTCGACGAATCCGCCGCCGACGAGCTGAGGAAGCGGCGCCAGAACCTGCGCCGCCGCTATAAGATCCAGGACGTCATCCAGCGCCGTCAGGTGCTTCTGGTCCAGGTGGTCAAGGAAGAGCGCGGCAACAAAGGCGCGGCGCTGACCACCTATCTGAGCCTTGCCGGTCGCTATTGCGTGCTGATGCCCAACACCACGCACGGCGGCGGCATCTCTCGCAAGATTTCGAATGGCGCCGACCGCAAGCGGCTCAAGTCGATCATGACGGACCTGAAGCTGCCCTCGACCATGGGCCTGATCGTGCGCACCGCCGGCCTGTCCCGCACCAAGGTCGAGATCAAGCGCGACTTCGACTATCTCGCGCGCCTTTGGGATGAAATCCGCGAGCGGACGCTCAAGAGCACCGCGCCGGCGCTGATCTATCGCGACAGCGACCTCATCAAGCGCGCGATCCGCGACCTTTATCACCGCGACATCGACGAGGTCATCGTCGAGGGCGAAGAAGGCTATAAGGCCGCGCGCGGCTTCATGAAGCTGCTGATGCCCAGCCACGTCAAGCGGGTGTCGCAGCACTCCGAGACCACCCCGCTATTCCAGCGCTACGGGGTCGAGGATCAGCTCAACGCCATGTACCAGCCCACCGTCCAGCTGAAATCGGGCGGCTATCTCGTGATCAATCCGACCGAAGCCCTGGTGTCGATCGACATCAACTCCGGACGGTCTACCCGCGAGCACAATATCGAGCAGACCGCCTACAACACCAACGTCGAGGCAACCGCCGAGATCGCACGCCAGCTGCGGCTGCGCGACATGGCCGGCCTGGTCGTAATCGACTTCATCGACATGGAGCAGGGAAGCCACAACCGGAAAGTCGAGAAGGCGATGAAGGACGCGGTCAAGAACGACCGCGCGCGCATCCAGATCGGCCGGATCTCGAGCTTCGGGCTGATGGAGATGAGCCGCCAGCGGCTGCGCACCGGCGTGCTCGAGGCCTCCACGCGGGCTTGCCCGCATTGCGAGGGGACCGGCCTCATGCGCACCGCCGCTTCGGCCGGACTTGCGGCCTTGCGGATCATCGAGGACGAAGCGGCGCGCGGCCGCGGCGACAGGATCGTGCTTCGCGCGGGGCGCGAGGCGGCGGTCTATGTGCTCAACAAGAAGCGCGCCGAGCTGGCCGACATCGAGCTGCGCTACGGCGTTTCGATCGAGATTGTGATTGACGAGACGTTCGAAGGCGCGCGCATGACGGTCGAAAGCCTCGGGGGCGCGGCCGGTGCCGGGCGAGCGCGCGGCGCCGCCTCCCGCGCTCGTCGAGGAAGACGAGGACGAGGAGGAGGAGATCGAGGCTGCCCTGGTCGGCGCCGAGGATTCCGAGGAAATCGAGGATCGCGAAGACCAGGAGCGCGCATCCGAGCAGGGCGATCGCCCGGGCCGCAGGCGGCGGCGGCGGCGCGGCGGCCGCGGTCGCGGCAGGCGCGACGAGGAAGGCGCTGTTACCCGCGAGCCCAGGCCGGAGGCCGAAGCCGTTGCTACGCCCGCCGAACAGCCCGAGCAGGTCGAAGAAACTGCCGCGGAGGCCCGACCGAGGCGGCGCCGGCGCGGGCGCAAAGGCGCGGGAGGCGACGGGGCTACAGTCGCGGCCGACAGCTCGCCGATGATCGAGCGGCCGGTGGCAGAGGAGCCGCCGATCGCCGAAGTCGAGGCCGAGGCCGAGGAGAAGCCAAAGCCGCGCCGTCGCAAGAAGGCCGAAGCAGAGCCGGCCCCGGCCGAGGCTGCGCCTGCTGAAACCGCCAAAGACGAGGCCCCCAAGCCCAAGCGGCCCCGCAAGGGCTCGAAAGCAGCAAAAGCCGAGGCGACGGCAGATCCGGTGCCCGTACCCGCGGCGAACAACGATACCGCGACCCCCGACGACGGCTCGGAGCGCCGAAGCGGCTGGTGGCAGCGGACTTTCGGCTAAGGGCAAACCGCGCCAGTTCCCGGTCCGCCATGCTCCCTGACATGGCGGCGTGCGGAAACTTTCATCGCGGGTTCAGGGCGAAAAATGCTAGTGCGCACGCGATGAACGCGCCCCTGCCCCGCTTCGCGCGCCTGTTCATGATGGCGCTGCTGCTTGCGTTTGCGGCCGTCCAGCCTGCGGCCGCGCAGGAGGACGACGGCCCGCAGATCCTGCGCGATACCGAGACCGAGCTGTTGTTCAGGGATATGTCGAAGCCGCTGATCGAGGCCGCCAAGCTCGACCCGCAGAGCGCCAAGGTGATCCTGCTCGGCGATCCCGAAATCAACGCCTTCGTTGCGACCGGCCAGACGGTCTATCTGCAGTCGGGGCTGATCTTTGCCGCCGACAACGTCAACCAGGTCCAGGGCGTGGTCGCGCATGAGCTCGGCCACGTCGTTGCCGGAGATGCCATCCGCAGCGCCAGCGGTCAGAAGCAAGCGGGCGGGATCAGCATCCTGTCGCTGATTCTGGGAGCTGCGGCGATGGCCGCCGGCGCGCCCGAGGCTGGAATCGGAATCCTGGCGGCCGGCCAGCGCGCCGCACTCGGGGAGTTTTTGGCTTTCACGCGCGCCCAGGAAGCGACGGCCGATGCATCCGCGTCGCGTTTTCTCGGCAAGGCGGGGATCAGCGGCAAGGGTCTGCTCGATTTTTTCGGCAAGCTCCAGAACCAGGAATACCGGATTGGAATCTACTCCACCGACAGCTTCGACCGCGACCACCCTCTTTCGTCCGAACGAATTCAGGCGCTCGAGCAGAAGCTGAAAGCCGATCCCGCCTGGGGCAAGCCGGTCGACCCGGCTCTGGAAGCACGCTTCCAACGGGTCAAGGCGAAGCTCCTGGGCTATACCGATCCCAAGCAGGCGGTCATCAAATATCCCGAGCGCGATCAGAGCGTGCCGGCGCATTATGCGCGCGCCTATGCCTATCACCTCGGCGGCTACCCGGACAAAGCCATCGCGGAGGCGAACGCGCTGCTCGCGACCGACGCGCACGACCCCTATTTCCTCGAGCTGAAAGGCCAGATCCTGCTCGAAGGCGGCAAGCCGGCCGAAGCGATTCCGATCCTTCGCGAAGCGACCCAGCGCTCCGGTGACGCGCCGCTGATCGCAGCGATGCTGGGGCACGCACTGGTCGCTACGGAGGATCCGAAGAACTTCACCGAGGCCAAGCAAATCCTCAAGGTCGCCGTCAATCGCGACAACGATAATCCGTTCGCCTGGTATCAGCTCGGGATCATCTACGACCGCGAAGGCGACATGGGACGGGCCGCGCTTGCGACCGCCGAACGAAGCAACCTTCAGGCGGAGCCGAAAATGGCCCTGGCAAGCGCCGAGACGGCAATGAAGACGATCCCGACCGGCACTCCGGACTGGCTTCGCGCACAGGATATCGCCATGGTGTCCCGCACCGAGCTCGCGAAAAAAGACAAACGATACCGGGAAAAGGACGAGAAAAAGCCGTGAGCGACCCAAAAAGACCGTCGTCATTCGCGGCGGCGGTTGCGGGGGGCGTGATCGGCTCGCTGCTCACCGCCGTGCTGATGATCTTCGCCGCGCCGCAATGGCTGAGCAGTCGGATCGTGCGCGAGGGCATGCTGGCCGATCCGCAGATCCTCGCCGATGCCGCCGACTCGCTGCGCGACGCGCAATATAAGCCGGTTCTCGATTCCAATCGGACCGCGCTCGAGACTCCGTTTGGCAGTTCCTGGAGAGGCGCCGCCAAGCCCGACGTAACGCTGGTCGAATTCTTCGATTACGCCTGCCCCTATTGCAAGGCGAGCAACCCCCACATCGACCGGCTGGTGAAGGAGGATAAGGGCTTGCGCGTGGTCTATCGCGAGCTTCCGATCCTCGGTCCGGACAGCGTCAGTGCCGCCCGCCTGTCGCTCGAAGCCTCCAAGCTCGGCCGCTTCAACCAGTTCCACGATGCCTTGTGGGCCGCCGGCCGCCCGGGGGCCGAGACGCTCGCACTGGCGTCTCAAGCTGCCGGTATCGCACCCGCCCCCAAGGAAGACCCGGCGGCCGAAGCGGAACTTCGCCGGAACTTCCAGCTCGCGGGCCAATTAGGCGCGACCGGAACCCCTCTGTTCGTGATCGGCAACCGGGTGATGAATGCGGCCGTCGGCTACGATGCACTCAAGAAGGCCATTGCCGACGCCCGGCGCAACAAGAGCTGAAACTCAGTTGTCGCGCGCGACCCGCTGGCGCAGCTCCGAGACTTCCCAATAATCGTTGCGGCTGAACGGCAGCAGCGCCTTCAGCGCGGTGAAGGTGCTCCGCCCGAGCGCCTTGCTGCAGCCCGTCGAGCTCGGCGAAGGCGGCGCGGACCTGCGCCGGGTCGAACTCGGCGTCGCCGGCCGCTTCCTCCATCATCGTTTCCTCGGCTTCGGCGACGAGCCAGGCCTGCAGCTCCCAATAGCGGCGGAGCCGCTTGGCAGTCTTCGGCATCGAGCCGCTGCGGCGAGCGCGGCGATCTTCTGTCCCGCTGGACCCTCGGGCCAGCGGCCGGCGCGCAGCGCCTCGAGCTGCGCGCTGGTGCTCGGCGCATTCGGCGGCGAGCCAGCGCTGCGCCTCGGCGGTGCCGAAGCTGAAGATCGCCATGAGCGCGAGCGGCGCGACGACCATCGCGCCCATCATCGCGAGCAGCGGCCGGTCGGGGAACTGGTTGAAGGCGGTGTGGAGCGCGACCGCGACGAGATAGCCGGGCACGAACCACAGCAGATTGAAATCGAAGTCGCCGGCGGCCTCGCGCGTCTCGCGCTCGGCGAACTCGTGCGCGATCGCGGCGAGGATGGCGAGCGTGGTGCCGTGCATGACCGCGGTGCCGAGGCCGCGCACCAGCCAGGTGCCGGCGCCGTAATCGGGGAAGACGCATCAGATAGATGATGTTCTCGACGACCGAGAAGCCGGCGCCGATGGCGAAGCCGGAAATGACCGCGTCGAGCTTGTAGCCGATGCGGTTGAAGCGGAAGAGGCCGATGATGACCACCGCCTTGATCGCCTCCTCGATCCACGGCGCGACGAAGCGGCTGTAGATCGAAAAGCCGATCGGCAGCGTGTCGAGGATCCGGCCGCTGATCGGATAGGCGGCGAGCGCGGCGAGGCCGCCGAGCAGCAGCAGGACAGCACGATCTCGCGCAAGCTCATCAGCTTGAACGCGTCGAGCCAGACGAAAACCGCCAGCAAGCAGGAGCACGGGGACCAGGGCGAGGCCCCAATGGGCGACTTGTGCAAACACCATAGCGCTTAGACTACATGATCTTCAGCGAGGCGAGCCATTCGGTCTTGCGATAATGGCCGTCGTGCCAAGCCCGCCGGCGGCGCCGACCGAGAACACCATCGGCAGCCGCAGCGCGACGGTGAAGTTGAGGTCGAGCTGGGCGCCGACATCGCATGTAGCGATGGTTGCTGCCGTCGGGCGCTGCTGGTCGCCATGACCCCGGCGAAGACCGCCGGGCGGATGTAGCTCAGGTAGAAAGCCGGCGTGCCGACCTCGGCGAAGCGGATCGGCGGCAGGTTGACCTCGCCGGTCAGCTTGGCGAAGCGGCGGGCGGCGATCTCGTCGATCTCGAAGCCGGGGAAGCTCTCCATCTCGCGGTAGCGCTTCTCCGGCCGGTCATCGACGTAATTGTTGCGGAACGAGCCGAAATAGATAAGCCGCGAGCGGGCTGCGCGCGCTGGCCGCCAGGCGATGCCCGCATGGGCGTAGAGCCAGACCGAGCTGTTGCGCGACGGCAGCGGGACGCCGTAGTCGACCCCGCCGTAGAGCTTGGGAAAGGCCTTGCCTGTCGGCATAGTCGAGGTCCGGCGAGCGCGCGCCACGGCGATGCCCTTTTCATGATCGACGCCGCCCAGCGCCTTGCGTGGTGTTGGTGTATTTCGCGCCCGACCTCGACCGAGCGCGATGTTCTTCGGGCTGGCGATGTTCTGCGCGCCCGGCAGCGTTTCGAGCCCGAAATAGGCCGCCGCCGGAGCCGAACAGGTCGAGCTGGCGCGGCGGGTCGTAGATCGATCGTCTTGTTGTATGCGGCGATGAACGCATCGCCCTTGCGGCTGCGCTCGACCGGCCCGAACAGGTCGTAGAAGTCGGCGCCGTTGTGCCAGTACTGGAACTCCCAGTTGAGCGTCTTGATATTCGATGTTGGCGTGCAGCCGCTCGCTCGTCGCGCATCTGGTCGAACGGCGAGACGCTGACGCTCGCGCTGATCTGGCGGAACTGCAGCGGGTCGTCGAAGTGGAAGATAATAGCCGGGCGACGACCGCGCCTTTGTAGCCCTCGACGATCGGATAGATGCGCGGCGAGCTTCATCCGCTTGGCCGCGTTGTACTTGCCGCGCGCGGTGATCAGCTCGTCGAGCGGGACCTTGGCCGGCGAGCCGACGCCCCATTGCTTGAGCTCGGGGCGCGTCGTTGACGACCTGGGTGCCGAGGAATTCGACCGTGCCGAGATCTTCGCGCACCTGCGGCTGGAAGCGACGGGCTGCAGCCCCTCGCCGGTATATTCATAGACGATGCAGCGAGCCGTCGGGCTGCAGCATGCGGCCGGAAGAAGCCGGTCGAGGCGTTGGTGACGACGTCATATTTGCCGGTCGCGATGTCGAAGCGGAAGACGTTCGAGACGCCGGTGTAATAGGACGTTGCCGTACAGCGCCTTGCCGTCGGGCGTGAAGGTGAAACCCTCCGGCATCGACGGCGGCAGCGACAGCCGCGCGACCTCGACTCGGCATCGCCGTCCGGCGACAGTCGATCGCGTCTTCCACACCCGGACCGTCTGCTTGCCGTCGATCTCGCCGTAGGAGGCCGAGATCAGCGTCGCCGTCGGGCGAGATGTCGAGGTCGAACGGGATCTGCGCCGTATTTGAACGTGTGGATCTGGTTGAAGCCGGTGTAGGGCGGCGGAATCCGGACGATGGTCACGAAGCCGTTCTGGTGGCGGATGCCCCACAGCGACTTGTCGGCGCGGGTTGAACGACGAGGTCGCCGATGCGCGCGTCCGTGAGCAGCATGCGCTTCTTGCCGGTGTCGACGTCGACCGCGATGAGGTCGCGGAAGGCGTAATTGTCCTCGGTGTAGATAAGCGGTGCGGGCTGTCGGGATCGAAGGCGACGCTGGTCACCTTGTAGAGCATCATGCCCTTGATTTCCTGGAGCTTGGTCAGCTTGCCGGTGGCGAGGTCCATCCGGCCGATGAAGCCGATCGTGCCGGGATAGCGGAAGGCGGCGATCAGGCTGTTGGTCTTCGCGTCGACGAAGCCGCGCGACATCGAGCCGAGGCCCTTGGGGCTGAGCGTGCTGCGTCTCGGTCAGCGGATATTGCGCGAGCTTGGCGAGATTCGCCTTCTGGATACTCGTGCTCGAAGGCGATCCAGTCGTTCCACACGTCGTCGAGCCGGCGGCCGAACACATGCTTGAACTGGCGGCATAGAAGGCCTTGCTGCCCTCGCGCCGGCGCAGCCATTCGACGACCTTGTCCGGGCCGTAGGTCAGCGCGAGGTAGGAGAAGAAGCGGGTGCCGTAGAGATAGTCGTTGGCGCCGACCTGGAAGTCGACCGCGATGCCTTCGGTTTCGAGCCCGAGCGGCGAGAAGAATTTGTCGTTGTCGCGGACCTTGGCGCGGAACACCATCTCGTCATAGCCGCCCTGGGCGCGGCCGAGCCCGCCCGCCATCCAGGTTTCGAAGAAGACCGCGCTGCCTTCCATGTACCAGCGCGGCGTGTTGTTCCGCGGCGTCGCCAGGAAATTGTAGAGGATCGATTCCGGATGCTTCTGGAGCGGCATCGGCTTGCCGCGGAGGAAGTGGCGCCAGAAGGCGTCGCTGCTTGTTCCACACGTCCATCGTGCGCGACGTGCGCCAGCTCGTGGTTGTTCGAGGGTGAAGAAGCGCTCGCCCGGGCGTGAAGGTCTCCATCGACAGCGACAGCGGCGCGACGTCGAGCAGCACCGCGTTGTTCGGCGAGGCGCGCGCGCCGGCGTTGCCGTAGTCGCTGAAGTCCTTGAGCAGGACCGTCGTCCGCTCCCACGGCTTCCAGTGGAACTTGCTTCTTGTGGAACGCGAGCGCGTTCTCGAACGCCCGGCGCGATGTAGGGCGTCAGATAGGTCTGGACCGGGTCGAAATAGAGCAGGTCGAGGTCCTTGGTCTCGAGCGTCGTCAGGTCGATGCCCGACGCGTCCGGCGGGACGTGCGCCGGTCCCTCCGGCTTGACGTCCTCCTTGGGTGGCGGCGCTTCGGGTTGAGGGAGTCGGCTCGACGACGGTGGTCGTGTCTTGTTGAGGCGGTTGCGGCTCCGGCGCTTGTTGCGCCAGAGCCGCTGATGAGCTCCCAAGAAGGAAGGCCGCGACGACAGCTCGACACCGCGCGCTGCGGCCGCCCTGTTCCCCTCATTAACCCCCCAAACGCCGACTACCGGCCCGCGGCAAATCCACCTTGCATCGCACTTGCGAAATTACCGCTCTGCAACGCAGAGGTAAACGCGGCATTGCCCGAAAGCGACCTAAAGGCCGCGCTGTTCGACAAAGCCGCAAGCGCCGGGCCGTTCTGCGCGAGGGCCGACAGCGCCGCCTTGTTGTTGGCGAGGGACGCGAAGGCCGCCGAGTTACCCGAAATGGCGGCAAGAGCGGCGCCGTTAGTGTTCAGCGCGGAGGCCATTCCCGCACTTAGCTTGCCCGACGACTGAAGCGCAGCCAAACCGCGCAGCCGAGTTGAACGACGCAGCCGCCACGGCCGCATTCGCCAGGGCCGGGCCGTTCTTCGCGAAGCTGGCGAAGGCCGACGAGTTCTTCGCCATCAGCCCGGCCGCGACCTGCAGGTTCGCGAAGGAGGCCTTGTCAGCCGCCAGCTGCGCAAACTGCGCGCGGTTGGCGCCGAGCGCCGCGAAAGCCCCGCCCGAGCCCAGCTGCTCCATCGCCTTGGCGTCGTTCGCCAGCTTCTGGAACGCCGACAGGTTGGTCGCCATCGCCGGGTCGCTGCCCTTGAGCGCCGCATCCTTAAACGCTGCGAGGTTCGAGCTGTACTTGGAGAAGGCGAGGCCGTTCTGCGCCATCGCGGCAAACGCCGCCGAATGGTCGGACAGCGCAGCAAAGCCCTTCGGATCGCCCGCCAGCGCGGCCAATGCCCCCGGGGTTCCGGACAGGCCGGCCAACAGTCTTGGCATTGAGGCCGACCGCCGAAATCGCGGCTCCGTTCAAAGCGCCCGCCGAGTTCAAATTCGCTCCGAGTTGGGCTGCCGCGGACGCCGCCGCCGACAGCGCGCCGCGGCTGGTCGCGAGATTTGCGAAGCCCGACGGACTCTTCGCCATTAACCCGGCAGCGACCTGCAGGTTCGCGAAGGATGCCCGATCGGCCGCCAGCTGCGCAAATTGCGCGCGGTTGGCGCCGAGCGCCGCAAAAGCCCCGCCCGAGCCCAGCTGCTCCATCGCCTTGGCGTCATTCGCCAGCTTCTGGAACGCCGAAAGGTTCGTCGCCATCGCCGGGTCGCTGCCCTTGAGCGCCGCATCCTTAAACGCTGCGAGGTTCGAGCTGTACTTGGAGAAGGCGAGGCCGTTCTGCGCCATTGCGGCAAACGCCGCCGAATGGTCGGACAGCGCAGCAAAGCCCTTCGGATCGCCGGCCATTGCAGCGAACGCTCCGTCGTTCTTGGACAGCTGCGCGAAAGCGGCGGAATTTTGCGCCATCACGCCGAGCGCGGACGTATAGGCCGCAGGGTTCGCCTGCGATGCCGCGGACAGCGCCGAGGCCTGCTGCACCAGATTATGGAAGGCCGTCGGATCACGCGCCAAGGCCGCGAACTGGCCGGGATTGCCGGCGATCGCCGCCATCGCTGCCCGGTTATTCGCCAGAGCGGCGAAGCCTGGATCGTTGGCGAGCTTGCGGAAATTCGGATCCTTGACCAGCACCTGGAACGCGTCGGTCTGCATCAGCTCGGCAACCGAGCTGTCGCCCAGCGTCACGTCGGCATCGGTTACCTGGCTGGAGACATAGCGCTGCGACGGCGCGACGGTGCCGGCGCTCGGCCCAAGCGGCGGATAGATCCGGCCAAGGCCATAAGCGGCGATCCCCACGGCGATTACGACACCGGTGGTCAGAAGCATCTTGCGATTCGTGGAAACGGCAACGGCGGACATTATTTACCCCCTGCTCTGTAAAGCATCTGTGTTGTGAGCCTGCGTTAACAAGGAGTCAATAAATCGGAGTTTTACGGCCGTTCGTCGATTAACCGTTGACACTCTGCGCGGCGTTTGCCGGGCGCCGTCGCCCGTCGCAGGCGCTGAACGGTCCGGCGCATGTCACGGCTTGAAGCCTTGGGCGACGACGTACCATTCGGAAGAATCCTTGCGGCTGGCCGGCGGTTTTGCGTGCTTCACGGTCGCAAATCGGCGCTTGAGCTGCGCGACGAGCGCCGAGTCCGCGCCTCCGGCAAGCACCTTGGCAACGAACGCCCCTCCCGGCCTCAGCACCCCTTCCGCAAAGTCCAGGCCGGCTTCGACCAGGGCCATGGTGCGCAGATGATCGGTTTGCGGATGGCCAACCGTGTTCGCGGCCATGTCCGAAAGAATGAGGTCGACTGGGCCGCCGAGCGCGTCCTTCAGCCGATCGGGCGCGGCCTCTTCCATGAAATCCATCTGGAGCAAGGTTACTCCTTCGATCGCCTCGGTGGGAAGCAGGTCGATTCCGACGACCTTCGCCTGAGGCGCGCGCCGGCGAACCACCTGGCTCCAGCCGCCCGGCGCAATTCCGAGGTCGACGACGGATTTGACGCCCTTGAGCAAGCCGAAGCGCTCATCGAGCTCGATCAGCTTGTAAGCTGCCCGGCTGCGGTAATTCTCGGCCTTGGCGCGGCGAACATAGGGGTCGTTGAGCTGGCGCTCGAGCCAGCGTGTCGATGAGATCTTGCGGCCCTTCGCGGTCTTCAGGCGCCTCACAATTGCCAGCCGTCGCGAGCCATCAACGACCGCAAAATGCCTTCGCGGATGCCGCGGTCCGCAACTCCGAGGTTCCTGGCCGGCCAGATTTCCATGATTGCTTCGAGGATCGCGCATCCGGCGACGACGAGATCGGCACGCTCGGCGCCGATGCACGGAAGCGCCGAGCGCTCCTTGTAATCCATCCCGGCGATCATCGCGCTGATCTTCTGCATCGCTTCCATCGGCACGTGCAGGCCGTCGACCGCGCGCCGGTCGTAGGACGGCAAAGCGAGGTGGACGCTGGCCAGGGTGGTAACCGTACCGCTGGTACCGAGCAGGCGAATGCCCTCCTTCTTCTCCGGCAGCATCGTGGCGAAGCGGGAGAAAGCGTGTCGCGCGCGCTCACGCATGCGCTTGTAAGCGGCGAGCCGGTCGGAGCCTTCGAGCGCATCCTTGCCCTCGCTCTCGGTCAGCGACACGACACCCCACGGGGCGCTCCACCAGGCGCGAATCTTGGGTCCGGAGTCACTCTGCTCGACCAGCACCAGCTCGGTCGATCCGCCACCGATATCGAAGATCAATGCCGGCCCGTCGCCGGGCTCGAGCAATTTGTGGCAGCCGAGCACCGCGAGCCGGGCCTCTTCGTGCGGCTCGATGATGTCGAGCGCGATCCCGGTCACGTCGTGCACCCGATCGACAAACTCGGGGCCGTTCTCGGCGCGGCGGCAGGCTTCGGTCGCGACCGACCTCGACAGCGAGACATTGCGTCGCCTGAGCTTGTCGGCGCAGATCGACAAAGCGGCGACCGCGCGGTCCATCGCCTCGTCCGAAAGCCGGCCGCTCTGCGACAAGCCCTCGCCGAGCCGGACGATCCGCGAGAATGCGTCGATGACGGTGAACGCGCCGCCGCTCGGGCGGGCTATCAAAAGCCGGCAATTGTTGGTGCCAAGGTCGATCGCGCCATAGGTATGACGCTGTTTCTCGCGCCTCGGCGGAGGTTTTGGTTGCGACGGCCCGCTCTGCTCATCGTAGCCCTGGAGCAGAGCCGGCGCACTGGCGACATCCTGCGCCATTGAATACGCCCGTTTTCCTGCACCGCGCGGTTTCGCGGCTGACTTGACATGATTTAATCACAAATTGGGGTGTCGGGGCAACCCGGGCGCGTCCGCCTTGACGGAAACAGGCCCCCTTTCTACCTAGCGCCGCTCAGCTTTTTGCCCCGTCGTCTAATGGTAAGACTACGGACTCTGAATCCGTCAATCGAGGTTCGAATCCTCGCGGGGCATCCGCCGCAGGTCACTTCGTCAGCGCCCGCTCGACCGCTGTTTTCCAGCCGGCGATCAGCTTCGCGCGGCGGTCGTCGTCCATGCTCGGCAGGAACGAATCCTGCTGCACACAGATCTTCGAGAGGGCGCCCAGATCGCTCCACAAGCCGGTCGCCAGCCCGGCGTGAAACGCTGCGCCAAGCGCGGTCGTTTCGAGCGTGACAGGGCGCTCCACCGGGCAGTGGAGAATGTCGGCGAGGAACTGGCACAGCCAGGCATTCGCCGTCATCCCGCCGTCGACCCTGAGCGCGGCCGGCTTGGCTGCACCGTCGGCGGCCATCGCTTCGGCGAGATCGAAGCTCTGGTATGCGACCGCCTCGAGCGCCGCGCGGGTGAGATGCGCCACGGTCGCGTCCAGCGTCAGTCCGAAAATCGCGCCGCGCGCGTCGGGGTCCCAATAGGGCGCGCCCAGCCCGACGAAAGCCGGGACCATATAGACCCCGTGATCTATCGGGCACCTGAGTGGCCAGCCCTTCGGTTTCGGCCGCACTGGCGATCACGCCGATCCCGTCGCGCAGCCATTTGACCGCGGCTCCGGCAACGAAGATCGACCCTTCGAGCGCATAAGTGGTTTTGCCGCCGAGCCGGTACGCCGGCGTGGTCAGCAGCCGGTTGCTGTGATCCGACCGCCTCCGCGCCCGTGTTGAGCAGCATGAAACAGCCGGTGCCGTAGGTCGACTTGGCCATGCCGGGCTCGAAACAGGCCTGGCCGAACAGCGCCGCCTGCTGGTCGCCCGCCATTCCGGCGATCGGGATTTGGACGTCGAACATCCCAGACGCGGTCGTTCCGAAGATGTGGCTGTTGTCGTGCACCTCGGGAAGCAGCGCCTCGGGCACGCCGAACAGCCGGCACAGCTCGGCATCCCAGCGCAGCTGCGTGGATGTCGAACAGCAAGGTCCGGCTGGCGTTGGTGACGTCGGTGGCGTGGACCGCGCCGCCGGTCAGCCGCCACAAGAGGAAGCTGTCGATGGTCCCGAACGCCAACTCGCCGCGCTCGGCGCGCTCGCGGGCGCCAGGCACATTGTCGAGCATCCAGGCGATCTTGGTCGCGGAGAAATAGGGGTCGAGGAGAAGTCCGGTCCTGGCGCGGACCAGCGGCTCGGCGCCGTCGGCCTTGAGCTCGGCACAGCGGCTCGGCGGTGCGCCGGTCCTGCCACACGATCGCGCGGTGGATCGGCTCGCCGGTCGAGCGGTCCCAGACCACCGCTGTCTCGCGCTGGTTGGTGATCCCGATGCCCGCGACCCGGCCCGGCGTCGACCGCGCTCCGCGCAAGCTGCCTCGCGCGCGACGGCGAGCGTGTCGCGCCAGATGTCCTCCGGATCGTGCTCGACCCAGCCGGGGCGCGGATAATGTTGCTTGAGCTCGCGCTGGGCCGACGGCGACAGGCCGCGCCAGCTCATCGAACAGGATCGCGCGGGTCGAGGTCGTTCCCTGGTCGATCGCCAAGACATGATCCGCCCGGGCCACGCGCCGACTCATAGGATGCGGCGCCGTCGGGCCGGAAGGGGTTCTCATCGCGCGGCCCGCTCCTTATCCGCCTCGGCTAATGGACCGGTTCGAAGTCGATGCCAGCGAAGACGGCGAGCGAAGGATCATCCGCGTAGCCGCACCGGAGGCGCGGACCTACACCTTGCCGGGCAACGAGCAGCAGCAATACGCCGACTTCTTCGCAGCATTGTCGCGCGACTTCGGCACCCGCCTGCCGCATATCTTCGGCGAGCCTGCCGAGCATCCCGAGCCGACGATCCATTGGCGGCCGCTGCTGACCGAGAACATCCACGCGCAAATCCTGGTCGGCTACGGCGACCCGGCCGTGCTCAAGACGGACAGGGGCTATTTCCTCGTCGCGACCTCGAACGACGCGCCCGACGCCTTCCCCATCCTCCATTCGGACGACCTCCGGCATTGGGAGCCGCGCGGCTTCGTCTTTCCGGAAGGGCAAGCTCCGGGCTGGGCTGCCACGGGCCGCTCCGTCGCCGACTTCTGGGCGCCGGAAATGGCGGCCGTCGGCAGCGAATATTGGCTTTGCTTCACCGCCCGCCAGCGATCGAACGCGCTGGCCATCGGGCTTGCGCGGTCCAACGAGCCGACCGGTCCATGGATCGATAATGGCGAGCCATTGATCACCGGCAAACCGATCGACACCACAGGGCTCGGGTATGACGTGAGCCAACCGCGGATGAGCGGCGGAGTGATCGATTCGCACATCCTGGTCGACGCCGACGGTGACAAATATCTGTTCTGGAAGGACGACACGAACAGCATCTGGCCAAGGCCGCTGGCGATGCTGCTCCGGGCCCAGCCGCAGCTCATCGACGAGCTGTTCGAGGGCAGCGAAGACCGCCGGACGGCCGCTTTCGCCGCGGCGATCGTCCCCTGGGCCAACCAGCGCCGACCGATGGAGCGCTTCTTCCTCATGCAGCCGCTGATCGGGGCCGCGCTCGCCAATTGGGACAGGGTCAGGAAAGCGCTGGCAGCTTACGGGCTGGCCGGGGCGATCGTCGATGCGATGACTACGCCGATCCGCGGCCAGCGCCTTTCCGGCGACGGCCGCTCGCTCGTCGACGACGACAGGATCGTGCTCACCAACGACCTCGGCTGGGAAGGTCATCTCATCGAGGGGGCGTTCGTCATTCTACAGAACGGGCGGTACTGGATGTTCTACGCCGGCAATGACTTCTCGAGCGCGGCCTACGGGATCGGGGTCGCGGTCGCCGATCACCCGCTCGGCCCCTACGCAAAGCAAAGCGAGCCTCTTCTGAGATCGACCCGCGAATGGACCGCCCCCGGACACCCGTCGGTCGCGCCCGGGCTGGACGGCAAGCCACAGCTGTTCTTTCACGCTTTCCACCCGGGAACCGGCGGCTACAATGCGTTCCGTGCCCTGCTCACCGTGGGCCTGAGGTTCGGCCACGACCGCGTCGAGGCGGTGGAGCTTCCTTAGCCACCCTTGCGCACTGCGCCTCCGCCCGCGATCGACGTCGCGACGTTTGGGTTACCCCAATAAACGATCTCTCCGCCGCCGCGGACCGCAGCGCCGAGCGTTCCGTTCGAGCGCACCAGGATCTGGCCGCCGCCATTGACGGCAGCTCCGACCGCAGCGGCATCGATGGACCGCGCGTCAATCTTGCCGCCACCGTTGACGGCGACACCAATCTCAGTCTGCCGTGCAAAACCGTTGGCGGTGGTCATTTGACCGCCGCCATTCACTCCAAGGCCCATGATGCGCGGCGTCTCGATCTGGACACGGAGCTGGTAGTCGTTCGGGCATTGCTCTTTGCACGCGTCGATCCGAAGCTTGCCCTCGCGATCGACCCGGACGCGCGTGAATTGCGTGCTGCCTTCGAGCAGCGTGACCCGCTGCACCCGAGCAGGCGTGATCGTGACAATTCCGCCGCCGTGAAGCTCGATAGCGCGGAAAGCGGGCACCGCGACCGGCTCGACTGCAAGTGCAGGCGCCGAGACCGCGAGAGCGGCTGCGAAGAGCGGGACGAGTGAACGCATGGCCGGAGTTCCTTTGTTGTTGTGTGCTACATTTGTAGCGCTACAATTGCAGCGTGTCCAGCACGGCTTGCGGATATTTTCCTTCCGCTGCATTTCCGCCCGATGGACCGGCCACTGCGGATCATCGGCAGCTACGTGAGCCCCTACGTCCGAAAGGTGCTCGCCTGTCTCAACCTTAAGGGTCTCGCTTACGAAATCGACCCGATCACGCCCTTCTTCGGGAGTGACGAGTTCGAGCGGCTAAGCCCGCTCAGGCGAATCCCGATCTTGATCGACGGCGATTTCAGCGTCAGCGATTCGACCGTCATCTGCGCCTATGTCGACGAAGCCTATCCGCGCTGTCCGTTGTTTCCGCTCGATCCCAGGGACCGGGCCCGCGCCCGCTGGTTCGAGGAGTTTGCCGACACGCGGCTCGGCGATTTGTTCATCTGGGGTCTATTCTACCAGAAGGTTGTCTGCCCCGCGGTATGGGGCGAACCGGGCGACGAGGCGCGGATCGCGCGCACCCTCGATGAGGATTTGCCGCGAACACTCGATTATCTCGAGGGCGAGCTTCCGGCCGACGGCTATTTGTTCGGTGAGCTCGGGGTCGCCGACATTTCGATTGCGACCTTCTTCCGCAATGGCGCTTATGCCGGGTTTGAGGTCGACGAGGCGCGCTGGCCGCGCACCGCAGCATTCGTGAAGCGGACGCTCGGCCACCCGGCGATCGCCGCCCTGCTGCCGTTCGAGGATGTCCAGCGCAGCGCCGAGATCAGGCACCGCCGCCAGGCGCTCATCGACGCCGGCGCGCCGCTGACTGAAGAGTCGCTGGGGACGCGCGAGCCGCGCCGGGGCTACATGCAGCTTTAAGTCTAGTGGTGGTGGCTCGAGATCCAATGCTCGAGCCGCGTCCGCAGCGATCGCTTCGAGGGAATGAATCCAGGCTCGGGCAGCCGCAACGGCTCCTCGTCCTGGGGTTCGTAGATGGTGAGATTGTCGGGAAGCTTCGGCCGATACGTCTCGCGTCCGCGCAGCAGATCCTCGGCCATCGCCAGCGAGCGGTGCACATCTTCGGCCGTGAACGGCTTCATCAGGCAGCCGAGCGCGAGGTCGGGCATCGGGAAACGCGGCGCCTTGCCGCTGACGAACAGGCACGGAACGCCAAACTCATTGAGCCGCGCGGCAACCGAGAAACCGGTCGTGCCGCGGGCGAGATGGAGGTCGAGAAGGACAAGATCGGGGTCGTGCTCTTCCGCCGCGGCGATTCCGCCCTCGGCGTCCTCGGCGGTTGCGACAACTCGGTAGCGCGGATTGTCCTCGACCAGATATTTGAGCGTAGCCGCCAGCTGCGAATCGTCTTCCACGATCAGGATTCTAAGCACCCCCACCCTCCCCGAGTCCGGAAATTCCTGCCGGAAATTCCGTGACTTGGATGGTTGCGCACTTCGAGTCGCGTGCGAATCCCCAGCCAAACGGATTAACGCCGAAACGGCCCGCCGTTGCGGCGAGCCGAGTTGATTACGAGCGGTAGAAGATGTGCTGGCCGATCTTTTGCGCAAAGTTCAGGCGGCGGCCCCACGACGGCGCCACATAATTGGCGTGATACCACAGCACGTCGTCCGACAGGCTGCACGGCACCGCCTTGGACACCGCGAGGCGGGTAATGCCCTGCGCCTTGCGCCACGCGTCCGACTGGACATCGACCCACGGGAACGCGCCGTGGCGGACGAACGAGAATTGCGCGGGTTGCTTGACCACGCCGCACCAGCTGGCCGGATATTTGCCCGACGCGGCACGGTTCATGATCACCTTGGCGACCGCGAGCTGCCCGTCCAGGGACTCGCCGCGCGCTTCGAAATAGACCGCGGTGGCGATGCAATTGGCGTCGTCGCTGAGCGGAGCGCCCGCGCCGTAGCGATCGACCAGCGCATAGAGCGGCCAGCCGGCATTGCGCAGCCACGCGGCTTCGGTGGCGACGTCGGCGCTGAGCTTGAGATTGACGGTACGCGCCGGCTGAGCCTGGAGCACCGCGCCGCCCGCGGTCCTGACCGCGCTCGTCACTGCCTGAACAGCCGCACCAAACGGCCTGGCAGTCGCATCGACCCCCACCGACTTGATCACCGCCGGGACGGTCATCGCCGGAAGATCTTGCGCAGCCGCCTGGCTCGAGACGAGCCCAAGCATGAACAGCCCAATGACCGCGGACGCGCCGCGGCCGCCGAGAAGTTTCACCAACTTGTAATCCTTTTGCCTGTGCGGATTGCCCGTCGGCGGCGTCATGAGACGCCGTTCGCGCGTCGCGTGCCTTCAGGGGTCGTCCGTCTTGCCTTAAGGAGCCCGGCGCTCAAAGCGCTCGCAAAGGCTCCCCCGCTCTTGCTGAAGCCCAGATATGTTATCTTCGGGCTTACCCCAACCCCTTGAGCGGTGAGTTGAGCCTGAGCCGGGATGAACGCAGGAACTCTTTCAATTCGTTCAGTTTTCTCGGATTTGCGGCTCGGTTCGCCGATGCTTTCGCTCGCCTCGTCGCCGTTGTAAGTGGGCTGCGGGGAGGAGCTGTCCCGATATGGCCCATTGGCTGATGAAGTCCGAGCCCAGAAGCTATAGCTGGGACGATCTGGTGCGCGATGGCGCCACCGAATGGGACGGCGTGCGCAACCCGACCGCGCGCCAGCATTTGCGGGCGATGACCACGGGCGACGAGGCCTTCTTCTACCACAGCGGCGAGGAGCGCCGGATCGTCGGCATCATGCGCGTCGCGCGCGGCCCCCAGCCCGACCCCAGGGACCCAGCCTGGGTGTCGGTTGCGGTCGAGCCGGTGCGGCCGTTCGGGCCGGTGACGCTCAAGCAAATCAAGGCCGAGCCGAGCCTCTCCAAGATGGAGCTGGTGCGGCTGTCGCGGCTGTCGGTGTCGCCGGTGCGTGACGAAGAATGGAACGTGATCCTCAACATGGGAGGGACGAAATGATCTGGATCCTGCTTGCCGCCGCGGCGGCAGCTGCCCCTGGCCAGCCGGCCGACACGCCGAAGCGCTTCATGGAACATCTCTACGCCAACTACCGCAACGCGAACTACAACCCGTTCGACCATCCCTCGCGCGTCTTCGCCCCGCGGCTCATCGCCGCGATGAACGAGGACAGCAAGCTGGCCCACGGCGAGGTCGGATACGTCGACGGCGACCCGGTGTGCCAATGCCAGGACCCGTCGGGCATGCACGCGACCGTCGGCGGAGTGAAGCAACAGGGACGCGACAAGGCGAGCGTCCAGGTCTCGATCGCCTGGGACAGCGGGGACAAGCCGCGGCCGACCCGCTTCAGCCTCATCCGCACCCGGGCAGGGTGGCGCATCGCCGACGTCTCGTCCGCCGACGAGCCGAGCTTCCTCGCCGCGATCGAGAAATCGAACCGCGAGGCGCGGGCGGCCAAGCCGAAGCGGCGGTGAGGGCGCGGCCTGACGGCGGCATAGGTCACAGGAGGGGGTCGATTTGGGGGGTCTTCCACTTCTTCCACTTTGTGACCTTTCGACACGCTCAAGACAGGCCTTTCGACACGCTCAAGACAGGCCTTTGGCGCGATTTTCATCTTCGCCATGTCCGGCATGGCTGCAGGCGAAAGTTCCGAATGTTCGCAGTGACGACGTGAGCTTCTCGGCGCCTGCGCAGGCGGGGGACCGGAGCGAAGTGACCTACGGTCGTCTGCGACTCCGATCGGGCCGTCGGCGACCAGACCGGTAACGGCGGGCTCGGGCCATTGCGGAAGCGGTGGTTGATTGGAGTTGGGCGTCATCCGACAGGATAAGCCACAAAAGGGGTGCTGTAGGAAAGGGAATTTGGACGATCCGGGGAATCGTCCAAGAGGGTGCCCTTGTTTTCTTGCCTTAGGGGGCACGTTGGCTAGGCTGGGCTGGCTCGGAAAGACGGTCAATTTCGTGAGCGTATTCGCCCAAAACCGCCAACCTCCCGGACGGACTTCACACACGCCCCCGTATCCTGTCTAAGAGTGGACTGCGGGGGCAATCGAGAGCCGAAAATTGATCGCGCCGGCGTGGTTGGGCGCCTCGCTTCCAATAAGGGCAGCTCGGCCACTCTGACCAAACCGGCACTCGAGGGACTTAAGGTGCGATTGCCGAAAGGTGACGCGGCTACCAAAATCCGGGATGCGAGAAAGCTATTGATGCGGCTTGCCTTGCTTGCTGGTCGATAGGTCTGAGAGTTCAGGCGAGCACCCTGGGCCCCGGCCTGCGCCGGGGGAACCCCTCCACCATTCACTCTGCGGTGAATGGTCCCCCTCCCCGAGCAAGCTCAGGGAGGAGCGTTAGGCGGCTTCGAGTTTTCTCGAAGCGCGCTTCCTTTCATGCGGGTCGAGATACCGCTTGCGAATCCGCACCACCTTGGGCGTCACCTCCACCAGCTCGTCGTCCTGGATGTAGGCGATCGCCTGCTCGAGGCTCATTCGGCGCGGCGGGGTGAGGCGGAGGGCCTCGTCCTTGGGGCCGCTGGCGCGGAAGTTGGTGAGCTGCTTGGACTTGAGCGGGTTGACCTCGAGGTCCTGGGGCTTGGCGTTCTCGCCGATGACCATGCCTTCGTAGAGGTCGTCGCCGGGCGAGACGAACAGCACCCCGCGATCCTCCAGCGCGTTCAGCGCGTAGGCGACCGCCTTGCCCTGCTCCATCGAGATGAGGACGCCGTTCTGCCTTCCCTGGATTGGACCTTTATAGGGGCCGTAGCGCTCGAACAGGCGGTTCATGATGCCAGTGCCGCGGGTGTCGGAGAGGAACTCGCCGTGATAGCCGATGAGGCCGCGGCTCGGCGCGCTGAACGTCAGGCGGGTCTTGCCGCCGCCCGAGGGGCGCATGTCGGTCATCTCGCCCTTGCGCAGCGCCATCTTGTCGATGACGGTGCCGGAGAATTCGTCGTCGACGTCGATGACGACGGTTTCGTAGGGCTCCTCGCGACCGCCCTGGCCGTCGCGGAAGAGGACGCGGGGGCGGCTGATCGACAGCTCGAAGCCTTCGCGGCGTAATGTCTCGATCAGGACCCCGAGTTGTAGTTCCCCGCGGCCGGCGACCTCGAAACTGTCGTTGTCGGCGGCCAGCGTCAGCCGGATCGCGACATTGCCCTCGGCCTCGCGCTCGAGCCGCTCGCGGATGACGCGGCTCTGGACCTTGTCGCCGTCGCGCCCGGCATAGGGGCTGTCGTTGACGCCGAAGCTCATCGCCAGCGTCGGCGGGTCGATCGGGCGGGCGTGGAGCGGAGCGCTGACCGACGGGTCGGCGATGGTGTTGGAAACGGTGGCGTTGACCAGGCCCGCGATGGCGACGATGTCGCCCGCCTCGGCGCTCTCGACGGCCACGCGCTCGAGCCCGCGGAAGGCGAAGATCTTGGTCGCGCGGCCTTCCTCGACGAGCTTGCCGTCGACGTCGAGCGCCTTGATCGGCATGTTCATGTCGAGCCGGCCGCTCTCGATGCGGCCGGTGAGGATGCGGCCGAGGAACGGGTCGCGGTCGAGCAAAGTGGCGAGCATGCGGAACGGGCCGGCGTCGACGCGCGGCGCAGGAACGTGGCTGACGATGGTCTCGAACAGCGGGGTGAGGTCGCCCGAGCGGACGTCGTCGGTGGTCCCGGCGTAACCGGCGCGGCCGCTGGCGTAGAGCGTCGGGAAGTCGAGCTGCTCGTCATTGGCGTCGAGGTTGAGGAACAGTTCGAACACCTCGTCGAGGACTTCGGCGGGGCGGGCGTCGGGGCGGTCGATCTTGTTGACCACGACGATCGGCTTGAGGCCGAGCGCGAGCGCCTTGCCGGTGACGAACTTGGTCTGCGGCATCGGGCCTTCGGCGGCGTCGACGAGCAGGATGACTCCGTCGACCATCGAGAGGATGCGCTCGACCTCGGCGCCGAAATCGGCGTGGCCGGGGGTGTCGACGATGTTGATGTGCGTCGTTGCGCCGTCATGCTCCCACTCGACGGACGTGCACTTGGCGAGGATGGTGATGCCGCGCTCTTTCTCGAGGTCGGTCGAATCCATCGCGCGCTCGTCGACGCGCTGGTTGTCGCGGAAGGTCCCCGACTGGCGGAAGAGCTGGTCGACGAGCGTCGTCTTGCCGTGGTCGACGTGGGCGATGATCGCCACGTTACGCAAATTCATCTTCGATTTCCTGAGAAAATTTCGACCCGCGACATAGTGAATAATGGCCTATGTTGCAATGCAGCATGGCAACACCGCCGCCGCACAAGCGTTTTAGCGGGCGGTTGAATCAAGGAGATGAGTCATGCCCCGTGGCGCGTACACTGCCAAGCAGGATCGCAAAGCCCAGCATATCGAGGAAGGCTACGAAAAGCGCGGCGTTTCAAAGAAGGAAGCCGAAAGCCGGGCCTGGGCGACGGTCAACAAGCAGGACAAGGGCGGCAAGAACGACGGTTCGGGCCGCAGCCGCAGCCGCAGCGCCGCCGCCAAGAAGGGCTGGGAAACCCGCCGCAGGCGCTCGAAATAGACGCTAATTCGAGCGTTCGAGGATTTCGAGCGCGCGCTCGATCGCGCGCAGCTCGCTGTGCGCCAGACGCTCGAGCCTGAGCGTGAGGCCCGAGCCGGTGCGCGGGTGGTTGGCGAGCTGGTCCCTGCCCGAATTGGTGAGGCGAAGCGCAAGCCGGCGGCGGTTGGTCGAATCGGCCTCGCGCTCGACCAGCCCGGCGCGGACCAGGGTTTCGACCGAGCGGCTGACCGCCGGAGCGCCGCGCCCGACCGCGGCGGCGACCTGATTGAGAGTCGCCGGCTCGTTGGTGCCGATCGCGGCCAGGAGCTTGCGGCGGGCGCGCTCGGCACGCTCGGCCGGGCCGTCGGCGACCCAGTTCTGAGCGACGGTGCCGAAGCGGGCGGCAAGCGCCGCAGGTGACGACCCCCCAAACATGGTTGCAGCTTAACAAATGTTTGGAGGCGCGCAAGATTGCGCTACGCATTCGTCGATGAGCACACGCCCGCCGCTTCCCCGGAATGTCTGGATCCTCGGCTTCGTCAGCCTGCTGATGGATCTGTCGAGCGAGATTTATCACGCGCTGCTGCCGGCGTTCGTCACCATCACGCTCGGGCTGCCGGTGACCGCGCTCGGGGCGATCGACGGGATCGCCGAGTCGACCGCGAACTTCGCCAAGCTGGCGTCGGGCCGGCTGTCGGACCGTAGCCGCAGGCGCAAGCCGTGGGTGATCGCGGGCTATGGCCTCGCTGCGCTGTCCAAGCCCCTATTCCCGCTCGCGGCGGGCGCGGCCACGCTGATGGCGGCCCGCTTCGCCGATCGCATCGGCAAAGGCATCAGGGGCAGCCCGCGCGACGCGATGATCGCCGACGAGACTCCGCCCGCGATCCGCGGCCGCGCGTTCGGGCTCAGGCAGGCGCTCGACACCGTAGGCGCCCTGCTCGCTCCCCTCGCCGCGATCGCGCTGATGGCGCTGCTGATGAACGATATCCGCGCGGTGTACTGGGTCGCGGTCATCCCGGCCGCCTTATCGTTCCTGCTCGCCTGGATCGCTTTGCGCGAACCCGAACAGCATCATGCGCCGTTCACTCGCTCGCCCTTGTTCGCCGGCTTCCGCCAGCTCAACCGCGAGACCAAGCGGCTGCTGGTGGTCGGGTTCCTGTTCGGCCTCGCGCGATTTTCCGAAGGCTTCCTGATCCTCAAGGGGATCGAGATCGGCCTGTCGGAGACGATGTCGCCGCTGACGCTGGCGCTGTTCAACCTCGCCTATGTCGCCCTCGCTTTCCCGGCCGGGGCACTCAGCGACCGGATGAGCCCGCGGATCATATTGATGACCGGGATCGGAATGCTCGTGGCCGGCAATCTGGTGCTCGCCCAATCGGCCGGATACGCCGGCCTGGTCATCGGGGTGACCCTGTGGGGCGCGCATATGGCCCTGACCCAGGGGATTTTCGCGCGGATGATCGCTGACAGCGCGCCCGAGAACCTGCGCGCGACCAGTTTCGGCGCTTTCTGGTTCGTCACCGGGATCGCCTCGCTGCTCGCGAGCCTCGGCGCGGGATTGCTGTGGGACCGCGAAGGCAGCGCGGTGGTGTTCGCGACCAGTGCTGGAGTTCGCAGCGATGGCGCTGGCGATGCTCAGCCTTCTCCCGGACGAGCGCCGCCCTGCCCGATAACCACCGGCTCGTCGACCGGATCCCGGAACGGGGGCATGCGTCCCGACGCCCGGTTATGGTCGACGAATTGATGCTTCAGCGCCGCCGCGACGTGCAGGATTATCAGCGCGATGAGCAGCCAGGCTGCGGCGACATGGATGGTCGCGGCGATCTCGCCGAGGCCTTCCGAGATGCCCGGAACCTTGGGGATTGCGACGCCGCCGAGCAGCTTGATCGTCGCGCCCTTGGTCTGCGCGGATACCGCCAGCAAGCCCCCGATCGGCATCGCGATCAGCAGCAGGTAGAACAGGCGATGGTTCCAGGTTCCGGCGATGCGCTCCCAGCGCGGCAGTTCTGGCGGATACGGCGGCGGCGGATTGAACAGGCGATAGGTCAGCCGGGCAAGCACGACGAGCAGGATCAGCGCGCCAATCGTCCGGTGCCAGGTGAACAGATTAGCCTTCTCTGGACCGCGCGCCATGTCGGCGAAGCTGAGGCCGAGCCAGATCTGGAACAGCACCAAAATTGCAGTCACCCAGTGGAAAGCAACGGCGACATTCGAATATCGGCGGAGCGGCCGCTGTTCGCGTGCCTCGATCGCGCGGTCTGCCATCTTTCGTCTCCCGGCTGTAAGTCAGGAGAACGACATTGCGGTCCAAAGGGTTCAACGCGGCCGGTTACCGCGTAAAGCGCTCGCCCTTGTCGGCCTTTTCAAGCAGCAGCTTCGAGAAGCTGAACTCGGGCTTCATCCGCTCTTCCTGGCGCTTGAGGCCATCGACGATGGTTGCCAGGCCCACGGTGTCGGCCCAGAACATCGGCCCGCCGCGATAGACCGGCCAGCCGTAGCCGTAGACCCACACCACATCGATGTCCGAAGCGCGCTGGGCGATGCCTTCTTCAAGGATCTTCGCGCCCTCATTGACCATGGTGTAGAGCGTGCGCTCGACGATCTCGTCGTCGGTGATGGTGCGGCGCTCGACGCCCTGCTTTTTCGCGAAATCCTCGATGATCCGCTGGACGACCGGCGAAGGCGATGGCCGGCGCTTGTCGTCATAATCGTAGAAGCCGGCGCCCTTCTTCTGGCCCCAGCGGTCGATCGCACACAGCGCGTCGCGGATATTCTCGATGCGGTTGGGGTCACGGTGCCAGCCGATGTCGACCCCGGCGAGGTCGGCCATCTGGAACGGGCCCATCGGCATTCCGAAATCGACATGGACCTTATCGATCTGCTCTGGGCTCGCACCTTCCAGCAGCAGCTTGGTCGCCTCGATCTGCCGCGGCATCAGCATTCGGTTGCCGATGAAGCCGTGGCAAACGCCCGCGACGACCGCGACCTTCCTGATGCGTTTGCTCAATTGCATCACGGTCAGCAGCACGTCGGGCGCGGTCCCGGCGCCGCGCACAACCTCCAGCAGCTTCATCACATTGGCCGGCGAGAAGAAGTGCATGCCGACCACGTCGCCGGGGCGCGAAATGCTGGCCGCGATCTCGTCGATGTCGAGATAGGAGGTGTTGGTGGCGAGAATCGCGCCCGGCTTGGCGACCTTGTCGAGCCGGCCGAACACCTCCTTCTTCACGTCCATGTTCTCGTAGACGGCCTCGATGATCAAATCGCAGTCGGCGAGCGCCGCAAAATCGAGCGTCGGGTTGAGAAGACCCATCGCATCGCTGACCTGTTCCTGCGTCAGCCTGCCCTTGGCCGCACTCGCTTCGTAATTCTTGCGCATCACGCCGGTGCCGCGGTCGAGCGCGGCCTGCTCCATCTCGATGATCGTCACTGGGATTCCGGCGCTGAGGAAATTCATCGAGATGCCGCCGCCCATGGTCCCGGCGCCGATCACTCCGACGCGCTTTATCGGCCGCGGTTCGGTGTTCTCGGGCAGCCCGTCGATCTTCGCCGCCTTGCGCTCGGCGAAGAAGAAATATTGCTGCGCGCGGGCCTGGGTTCCGGCCATCAGCTCCATGAACAATTTGCGTTCTTCGATAACGCCTTCGGAATAAGGCTTCTCGCACGCGACCTTCACCGCCCGGACGTTCGCCTCGGGCGCGTCGAACCCCCGGAATTTCCGTGCATTATCCTTGAGGAATTCGTCGAAGATCGCAGGAGCGCATTCGTTCAACTTGTCCTGCCGCTCCGAGGATTTGGGGAGCGGACGAACGTCGCGCACTTCCTCGGCATAACCGACCGCGTGCGGGACGAGCTCGCCCTCGATCAGCCGATCGACGAGGCCGCAGGCGAAGGCCTCCTTCGCTCCGATCGGGTTGCCCGTTGCGCACATTTCGAGCGCCTTGCGCACTCCGGCGACGCGCGGCAGCCGCTGCGTCCCGCCCGCTCCGGGCAGCAGGCCGAGCTTGACCTCGGGCGTTCCGAGCTTCGCGGTCGGATCGGCCACGCGATAATGGCAGCCGAGCGCGACCTCGAGCCCGCCGCCAAGCGCGGTGCCATGAATCGCCGCGACCACCGGTTTGGAGCAATTCTCGATCGTGTCGACGACCTCGGGCAGCCACGGCATTTGCGGGGGCTTGCCGAACTCGGTGATGTCGGCCCCGGCGAAGAAGGTCTGGCCCTCGCAGGCGATGACGATCGCGTTGACCGCGGCGTCGGCCTCGGCCTCGGCGATCGCATCGACCAGCCCCTGGCGAACCGCGGTCGACAGCGCGTTCACCGGTGGGTTGTTGGAAAGGACGATCAGCACGTCGCCGTGCTTGCGGGTCGAGATCGGGCTGGTGGTCGGCTTGTCGAGAACGTCGGTCATGTGGGCCTCCGGGCGCGGTGGCTAAGCCGCTGCTGACAGCGTTGCAAGTCTGAGAGCCCGCCTGTCAGAGTTGAACCAACTGCTGACATCGGCTTGCCGATAGCCTAGCGGCCCAAAGGCGAACCTGTGGATCGATCGAAGGAGCAAGCGTGGACTTTAAGGATCAGACGTTCGACGGCGTAACCGTCGAGCTGGACGGAAATTCGTACGAGACCTGCGTCTTCAGGAACGTGATCTTCCATTATTCGGGCGGCGACCTCGTCATGAAGAACTGCGACATCGACCGCTTCAGCTTCCGTTTCGGCGGCGCGCTCGCCACCGGCCTGTTCGCGCTCTACCAGCTGTTCGGGACCGAAGGCCTGCTGCAAATCATCAGGGGCTTCACCGAACCGAGCAAGGGCGAAGTCGAGCTCAAGCCGCCGGGATGATGGTCCGATGACCGATCTCGACGCCTTCCGCTTTGATACCCGCGCGTGGCTCGAGGCCAATTGCCCGGCGGAAATGCGCGAGCCGATCCGGTCGGAAGCCGACATGTGCTGGGGCGGGCGCAATTGGACCTTCCAGTCGGACGCGCAAAAGCGCTGGCTCGAGGTCATGGCCGAGCGCGGGTGGACCGTGCCGGACTGGCCAAAGGACTATGGCGGCGGCGGACTGACGCCCGAGCAGGCGATCATCCTCAAGGAAGAAATGGCGCGGATCGGCGCTCGCCAACCGCTCTATAGCTTCGGCATCTCGATGCTCGGGCCGGCTTTGCTCAAGTTCGGGACCGAGGAGCAGAAGAAACATTACCTTCCGCAGATCGCGCGCGGCGAAATCCGCTGGTGCCAAGGCTATAGCGAACCCGGCGCGGGGTCCGACCTCGCGGGATTGCAGACCAAAGCGGAAGACAAGGACGATCACTGGCTGGTCAATGGCCAGAAGGTGTGGACCAGCTATGCCGACAAGGCCGACTGGATCTTCTGCCTGGTGCGGACGTCGAGCGAGTCCAAGCAGGGCGGGATCAGCTTCCTTTTGTTCGACATGGAAACGCCCGGCGTCTCGACCAGGCCGATCCTTCTGATCAGCGGCAATTCACCGTTCTGCGAGACCTTCTTCGACGACGTGAAAGTGCCCAGGGACCAGGTCGTCGGCGAGGTCAACAAGGGCTGGGACGTCGCCAAATATCTGCTGGGCCACGAGCGCGAGATGATCAGCGGAATGGGGCTCGGGGGCGGCGGATCATTGGGGGCGGCGGTCAGGCCCGCCGACCCGCTGCTGCGCGCCGAGATCGCCGCGTTCGACGTCGATGCGCTCGCCTTCCAGGCGATGAGCGAGCGCTTCACCGCGATGTGGAAGGCGGGCGAGGCGCACCCGGCGAGCCCGTCGATGATGAAATATGCGGGCACCGAACTCAACAAGCGCCGCAACGCGCTGGTGATGGCGGCCGGCGGGTCCGACGCGCTCGAATGGGACAGCGAGCGATCGAGCGGTGGCAAGGCGCCGCGCGACTGGCTGCGATCGAAGGGCAATTCGATCGAAGGCGGGACGAGCGAAATCCAGCTGAACATCATCGCCAAGCACATCCTGCGGCTGCCCGGGGCCTGAGATGCTGCTGACCGACGACCAGAAGATGCTGCAGGAAACCGCGGCGAGCTTCCTCGGCGAGGAGGGGGCGATCGCCAAGCAGCTGCGCCACTGGCGCGACACCGGCTGCAGCGACGGGTTCGGAACGGATTTGTGGAAGCAGTTCGCCGAGCTTGGCCTCAATGGCATCATCATTCCCGAAAGCCATGGCGGGTTGGGGCTTGGCGCGACCGAGGCGGCGCTGGTGCTCGAGGAGATCGGCCGCAACCTCACCCCTTCGCCCTTCCTGACGACCGCCGTCGTGGCCACGCGCGCGATCGAAGGCACGGCGCATGCGGACGCGTGGTATCCCGGCATCCTGTCGGGCGAGGCCGTGCTCGCGCTCGCAATCGACGAAGGCCCGCACCACGCGCCCGAGCGGACCGCGCTGGAGGCGAAGCGGCAGGGCAATGGCTTCTTGCTCAATGGGCACAAGCAATTCGTGGTGCACGGCGCGGCCGCCGACATGGTCGTTACCGCCGCGCGCACCGGCGGCTCTCCCGGCGAACGTGAGGGAATAACCCTGTTCGCGGTCCCCAAAGGCTTGGCGGAGGTCGAGAGCGTGACGCTGGTCGATGGTTCGAAGGCCGCGCGACTGACTTTCGACAATGTGACGCTCGACGCCGATGCGGTGATCGGCGAGGTCGACGGCGGCTGGGCGCCGCTCGCCCAGGCGCTGAACGCCGGCCGCGCCGGCGCCTCGGCCGAGCTGGTCGGGGTCGCTGCAGGGGCATCCGCGATGACCTTCGATTATCTTCGCCAGCGCAAGCAATTCGGCAAAGCGATCGGCGAGTTCCAGGCGCTCCAGCATCGCGCCGCGCACCTTTACGGTGAGATCGAAATCGCGCGGGCCGCCGCGCTCAAGGCCGCGCAGCTGCTCGATTCAGGCGATGAGCGGGGCGAGCTCTACGTCTCCGCCACCAAGGCCAAAGCCGCCGACGTGGCAAATCTGGCGGTGCGCGAAGGCGTGCAAATGCACGGCGGGATCGGGATGACCGACGAGCACGACATCGGCCTCTACATGAAACGCGAGGCAGTGCTGGGCGAGCTGTTCGGCGACGTTTATTACCACCGCGCGCGGGTGGCGGAGCTGAGCGGATACTGAGCGTCAATCCTTGATCTTGTAGCCGCTGACCACGCCGAGGACGAAACAGGTGAAGAGCGCGAGCTGGACCTTCCCGTCGGGATCGCCCCACCCGAAATAATGCCCGCCCCACATGAACAGGGCGATGAACATGGAAATCGCAAGCCCAACCATACGATCCCTTCCCTTCGCCGGAGTCGACGGTCCGGCGCCGGCGAGGATGCTCCCCTCGAGGTAAACAGGGGGTAAAGCTTGCCGCATTCTCACCTTGCATCCATAGCGGCCCGCGTAATCTTTCAGGACAGGCCACGGACATGAAAGCGCGCGTCTTCATCACCCTGAAACCGGGCGTCCTCGATCCGCAGGGCAAGGCCATCCACCATGCGCTCGACGGGCTCGGCTTTGCCGGCGTCAATGACGTCCGCGCCGGCAAGCTGATCGAGCTCGACCTGGCCGACGGCACCACCGACGGCGAAATCGAGGACATGTGCCGGAAATTGCTGGCGAACACAGTCATCGAGAATTTCCGCATCGAGCGGCTGGAAACTGCATGAAGACGGCGGTCATCGTTTTCCCGGGGTCGAACTGCGACCGCGACGTGGCGGTGGCGATCGAGCAGGTCACGGGCCGCAAGCCCGCCATGGTGTGGCACAAGGACAGCGCTTTGCCGGAGGGGACCGACTTCGTGGCTTTGCCCGGCGGCTTTTCCTACGGCGATTATTTGCGTTCAGGCGCGATGGCCGCGCGATCGCCGATCATGGCCGCGGTCAGCGATGCGGCGGCGCGCGGTGTGCCGGTGGCCGGCATCTGCAACGGCTTCCAGGTGCTGACCGAGGCGGGGCTGCTGCCCGGCGCGCTGATGCGCAATGCGGGCCTGAGCTTCGTCTGCCGCCCGGTGCCGCTCAAGGTCGAGAACAGCCAAAGCCTGTTCACCGCTGCTTATGACGCGGGGGAGGCAATCCACTTTCCGGTCGCCCATCACGACGGCAATTACCAGGCTGATGAGGCGACCCTCGACCGGCTCGAGGGCGAGGGCCGGGTGGCCTTCCGCTATCTCGACGAGGTCAACGGCTCGGCGCGGCGGATCGCGGGGATCCTCAACGACGCCGGCAATGTGCTGGGGCTGATGCCGCACCCCGAGCGCGCGGTCGAAGCGGCGCACGGATGCACCGACGGGAGACGGCTGTTCGAAGGGCTGCTGGAGACCGTGTCCTAGCGGTGCGTCTGGGCGGTGACGTCGGTGCAGCCCGAGGTCGCCGGCGGCGCCATGCACAGAAGCACCCGGTCCGGGCCCGGCGTGTCCATCACCTTGACGTAGCGGCCCAAGGTCATCGGCTCGACGTAGATCACGACGGTCGTCGCCTGGGCGGCGGCGGCCGAACCGAGCAGCGCGAGAGCGAAAATGGACCGAACCAGGCGCATATGTCCCCCTGCCTTACGCTTTCCGCCGCGCGGATTGAACGGCAAATGAATGGCACAGACCGCGATGGCACGCTAATTCCCGCGCGGGCGCCCGTAGCTCAGCTGGATAGAGCACGAGCCTTCTAAGCTTGAGGTCGCAGGTTCGAATCCTGCCGGGCGCGCCAGTTTGAGTACCGACCGGGTTCGAACCTGCTGAGTCCTTGTTTGTGCGGCCATCCGGCCGCGGGGGTTCGAATCCTGCCGGGCGCGCCAGTTTGAGTACCGACCGGGTTCGAACCTGCTGAGTCCTAGTTTGTGCGGCCGTCCGGCCGCGGGGGTTCGAATCCTGCCGGGCGCGCCAGATTGACTAACTGCCGGCACCGCAATGGCCTGGCCTGATTGGATCGGCTGAATGAATAGCGAGCTTTAGGAATTGACGTGCGGCGGGAGGCATCAGCGGGGACGCGTTCGGTGGTGGCGGCGCTGATCGGCAATTTGCTGGTCGCGACGACAAAGGCCATCGCCGCATATGTCACCGGGTCCGCCGCGATGGCGTCCGAGACCGTTCACAGCGTCGTCGACTCCGCCAATCAGCTGCTGTTGTTCTACGGCATCCGGCGATCACGGCTGAGCCCCGACGAGCTCCATCCCATCGGCTATGGCCGCGAGCTCTATTTCTGGAGCTTCATCGTCGCTTTGCTGCTGTTCGGCGCGGGCGCTTGCGTGTCCGTATTCGAGGGCATCATGCACCTCCGGCACCCCGAGCCGATCGAGAACCCCGCTGTCTCTTATGTCGTGCTTGGACTGTCGGCTTTGTTCGAGGGGAGTACGTTGACGTACGCCTATCGCAACTTCCGCGCGAACATCGACGGACGCGGGTTCTGGCACGCCATTCGCGAAAGCCGCGATCCGCCGCAGACGATGGTGCTGATGGAGGACAGCGCGGCGATCACAGGAATTTGCATCGCGCTTCTGGGCACATGGCTGGCGACCAGTTTCGGCCTCCTATATTTCGACGGCGTGGCGTCGATCGGCATCGGGATTGTCCTTGCCGCGGTTTCGATCGCGCTTGCGCGCCAGACCAAGAATTTGCTGATCGGCGAGCCGGCCGACGAGAAGCTTCGGGAAACGGTTTTCGAGCTTGCACAAGCGACGCCGGGCGTCGTCTGCCCGAACAATCTGATCACCGTTCAGGTCGCGCCCGACCAGGTCACCGTCTTGCTCAGCCTCGAGTTCGACGATGCGCTTCGCGTGCCCGAGATCGAGCGGATCGTTGCCGATCTCGAGGAGCGCATTCGCGAAGCGCGACCGGACGTCTTCCTGGTGTTCGTGAAACCACAGACCAAGGCGGAATTCGCAAGGGCGAAAGAGAGATATTTGAAAAGCCCCGGTTGATCGGAGCGCCGCTCGCCAGCACCGGCCGGTTGCCATGGCCTGTGCCTAATGACCGGAATGGGTGGAAAGCGGACATTAGGAGTTTAGCGCAGGGGCTGGAGAGTATCGCGCAATGAAGAAGAGGATGGTGCCGGCAAGAAGGAATGCAGCGATGAGGGTCCACTGCTCACTCGTCGCCTGAATGATGGCCCAGACACAGAGGGAAAGTCCGACCAGGGCAGCGGCACCAATAGACGGCGTCACCGGTTTGAGGTGAGCTAGATTTCGAAGTTTAGGGAGTGCGCCGATCGAGGCGGTGTAAACGAGAAGCCGCGCAAGCGTGCCGCTGATCGCCAGCGACACGAAAGTGCCCGTCAGCGCGAATGCCAGAGCCCCCGCACCGAAAAAGACGATCGAGTTCGCTGGCGTCCCCCAACGTGAAACACGTCCGAACCAATCGGGGATGAGGCGATCGTCGGACAATGCCGCGGTCATCCGACTGGCGGTAGTGTGACCAGCTAAGGAGTTGCCGAGCACGGACACGATCACAGTCGCCGCAATCAACAGCGATCCAATATTCCCTGCATAATATCCGCCAAGAGCGGCAAGCGGCGCATCGGAGCCGGTCCCCGCAACCGGCGAGTTGGAATATGCAAACTGAAGCCCGAAGTAGATCAAGGCAACGATGGCGAGGCTTATCAAGAGCGCGCGCGGAACGGCGTTTCTTGGATCCTTCATCTCTCCCGCTGGAACGGCCGCATTCTCGCAGCCGATGAAAGCATAGAGGGCGGCAAGCGCCACACCTTCGATGGCTGAAAAATGAGGCAAGGACACTGGCGCCATCGAAGGGTTCGCTATCACCACCAAACCGACGAGCAGCACGAGCGGTATAAGCTTGAACAGCGTTAAAGCCCCTAGCACCGACACGGCGCGTCTGATCCCGATGACATTCAGCACGGTGACCAACCCAATGATGAGAATGATCGAGCACGGACGCGCCACACCCTCGCCGAGGACTGGCCAAAAGGCAGCTGCGTAGGCGACCAAAACGGTGACGTTAGCTGCATGGGCGACCATCCGGCCGAAATAAAAGAGCCAGCCGACCTGAAACCCTGGAAAGCGGCCGAACGCATCAGTCACATATCGCTGCGGACCTCCTGAGCGGTCAGTCAGTCTCGCGAGTTCGGCAAAGCAGAAGAACACGCTCGCGATTGCTACGGCACCGGCCAGCATAAGCCACGGAGCGAACGTCCCAACAGCCTTGTGGAGCAGTTCTGGCAGAGCAAAAATGCCTGATCCGATCAAACCATTCACAACAAGGAACACGGCCCCCGCTGTTCCGACGTCGCGGCGGTATTCCTGATCATGAGCGGTAAATCGCTCCACATCCGACGCCACGGAATCGCTCCCCCAAACAGCGTCATCAGCGGATACCAGAAGCCCAGTCGAATGTCCGTAATGGGTCGAAAGCGGACACGACGCCGTGCCCCTTCAACTAGGGCACCAGCTTCCCCGGGTTCATGATGCCGAGCGGGTCGAGCGCGTGCTTGATCGCCTGGAGCGCGGGGATCCGACCGGGCGGGGCGAGGCGGGCGAATTCCTCGCGCTTGAGCTGGCCGATGCCGTGCTCGGCGGAGATCGACCCGCCGGCGGCGGTCACGAGGTCGTCGACCATTCGGGTGATCGCCTCGCCCTCGCGATCGTACCAGTCGGGCGCGGCGTGGCCGGCGGCGCGGACGTGGAAGTGAATGTTGCCGTCGCCGAGGTGGCCGAAGCCTGTGGCGACGACCCCGGGGAAGGCGCGCTCGACCTCGCGGGCCGCCTCGGTGAGGAAGCGCGGCATGTCGGCGACGGGCACGGAGATGTCGTGGGCGAGGGTCTGGCCATCGACGCGCTCGGCCTCCGAGATCGAGTTCGCGGATCCGCCAGAAGGCCTCGGCCTGCGCCTCATTGGCGGCAATCACCGCGTCGGCGATCAAGCCCTTTTCGAGCGCCTCGGCTAGGCAGCGCTGGAGCTCGGCGGCGATGTCGGTAGCGCGATCGGCGGTGGTCGCTTCGATCAGCACATGCCACGGGTGCGCGTCGGCGAGCGGACCGCGGGTGCCCGGGATGTGCCTCAGCACCAACTCGAGCGAATCCTGCGACACCAGCTCGAAACCTTCGACGGCGTTGGTGCGCGCCTCGAGGAAGCGCAGCAGGGCCAGCGCATCGGCCGGAGTGGTCGACCCCCGCCCACGCCACTGCGCGCGACGCGACCGCCGGAACCAGCCGCAAGGCGACCGCCGTGACCACGCCGAGCGTGCCTTCGGCGCCGATTAGCAACTGATCGAGGCTGTAGCCGCGATTGTCTTTCTTGAGCGCCGACAGGCCGGAGTGGACCGAGCCGTCGGGCAGCACCGCCTCGACCCCCGCGACCAAAGCGCGCATCGTGCCGAAGCGCAGCACCTGGGTGCCGCCGGCATTGGTCGAGGTGAGGCCGCCGATGGTCGCGCTTCCGCGCGCTCCGAGGGTCAGCGGAAAACGCATTCCGACGTCGTTGGCGCGCTCATGCAAGTCAGCAAGAATCATCCCGGCCTCGGCGACGGCGAGCCGGTTCTCGGCGCTGATCGACCGCAGGCGGTTCATCCGCCTCAGCGACAGGATCAGCGCCGATCCGTCCGGCGGCGGGGTCGCCCCCGCGGCCATTCCGGTATTGCCGCCCTGCGGGACCAGCGGCACGCGGTGCTCGGCCGCCAGAGCGACGATCCCGGCGACTTCCTCGGTCGATTTCGGCGCCAGGATCGCGCGCGCCTCCCCGTGCACGCGTCCGCGCCAGTCGGTCAGCCACGGCTCGATCTCACTGGGGTCGGTGACAACCGCCTTCGCGCCGAGACTCCGCTCGACCGCGGCGATCATTTGCGAGAGGCTGTCGCTCATGCCGGCGCAATAGCGCGCTTGGCAGGACCGCGCACTCCCGCCAAAGCAGGCGCATGGCCGGGTCGTCCATCATCCTCGTCGTTGCGCGCGCCCAGAACGGCGTCATCGGTCGCGGCGGCACCATGCCGTGGCACATCTCCGCCGACCTCAAGCGATTCAAGGCGCTGACCATGGGCAGTGCGATGGTCATGGGGCGAAAGACGTTCGAAAGCCTGCCGCGCGTGTTGCCTGGCCGCCGGCACATCGTGCTGACGCGCGACGCCAACTGGAGCGCCGAGGGCGCCGAGGTGGCGAGCGATGTCGATGATGCGCTGCGGCTCGCCGGCGAGAAGGTTTCGGTGATCGGCGGGGCGGAAATCTTCCGGCTGTTCCTGCCGCTGGCCCAGCGCATCGAGCTGACCGAAGTGCTCGCGGACGTCGACGGCGATACGTTCCTCGACGATCTCCGAACGGGCGAATGGCGCGAGGTGTGGAGCGAGGAGCATCCAGCGGAAGACCCGCCGTTCCGCTTCGTGAGCCTGGAGCGCGCCTAGCGCGTGTGCGGCCGCGCGGTCGCGTAGACGCGGTAGCGCTTCAGCTGGTCGGCAAGGACTTGGTCGACGACCGGCGCGAGCTTGTCGGCGCCGCCCTTGTAGAAACCGCTCACCCGATAATTCATCGTCACGCGCGACCCCGCGGCGATCCGCTCGACCGTGAGGTCCATGACGCCTGAAGTGGCCTCGTACAGCAGCGGCCCAAGCGACCCCGTCAGGATCGCGCGCTTGTTCGGCTCGGCATAGACGACGCGCAAATGCTCGATCCCGCCGCCGGTCGCTTCGAAGGTTTCGCACAGGCACGCGCCAAGGCTGAGCGCCATGCGCATGTTCGCCGCCTTGCCCGAATAAGTGTGCGCCGGATTCCACCAGCTTCCGACCTGCTCGAACGCGTCCCAGGCCTGGTCGGGGGGAACAACTAGCTGGACGCTTTCGCGGACCTCGAACCCGTTGGGGGAAGCGCTGAGGACTTCCGCGGCGGCCGGTGTTGCCGATAAGACGAAGATCCCGAAAACGAAGCCGCGCATCCCTCACCCTCCGCTTGTGTCGAGCGAAGTCGAGACACGCAATGCCACGTCCCTCGACTATGCTCGGGACGAACGGTTACGGGAAACTCGGTTGGAGTCTAGCCGTCGAGTATCGCGTCGATCGCAGCCGCGACTTCGTCGACCGACGCCATGCCGTCGACCCGGCGGACCAGCCCCCGCTCCTCGTAAAAGGGAAGGATCGGGGCGGTCTTCGCCCGATATTCGGCCATCCGGGTCCGAACCGTCTGTTCGTTATCGTCCGGGCGGCGCTTGAATTCGGTCGACCCGCAGACATCGCACACACCCTCCACCCGGGGCCGCTTAAGTTCGTCGTGATAGGGCGCGCCGCAATTGGCGCAGGTGAAGCGGCCGACGATACGGCGAACCAGCTCGTCCTCGTCGACGGCCAGCTCGATCACATGATCGAGCTTGCGGCCGCGCTCGGCGAGCAGCAGGTCGAGCGCTTCGGCCTGGGCCAGAGTGCGCGGGAAGCCGTCGAAGATCGCGCCCTTGCCGCCCGCGGCGTCGAGCCGCTCGCCGATCAGCGCGGTGACGATCGCGTCGCTGACCAGCTCGCCGGCATCCATGATGGCCTTGACCTTCTCGCCGATCGGCGAGCCGCTGGCGCGCGCCTCGCGAAGCATGTCGCCGGTCGACATCTGGATCATCCCGCGAGTCGCCTGCAGCCGCGCCGCCTGCGTGCCCTTGCCCGCGCCCGGCGGTCCCAACAGAATGATGTTCAGCATCTACGGCGCTCCCCTGCCCGGCTCCGCTTACCGCCGGCGCGGCGTCGTCTTGAGCTTCGCCTTCTTGATGAGGTCGCCATATTGGTGGGCGATCAAGTGGCTCTGGATCTGGCTGACCGTATCCATGGTCACGTTGACGACGATCAGCAGGCTGGTGCCGCCGAGACGGAAGGTGAGCCCGGCCTGGGCCGAGAGGATTTCCGGGATGAGGCAGATCACCACCAGATAGATCGCCCCGACGACCGTGAGGCGGTTGAGCAGATAGTCGAAGTAAAGCTCAGTCGCCTTGCCCGGACGGATGCCGGGGATGAAGCCGCCGTGGCGCTTGAGATTGTCGGCGGTTTCCTCGCTGTTGAACTGCACCGCGGTGTAGAAGAAGCAGAAGAAGGCGATCAGCAGGCCGTACAGCGCCATGTAGGCGGTCGATCCGTGCTGCAGGTAGGTGCTGACCGTGATCAGCCAGTCGCTTGATCCGCCCTCGGAATTCGCGCTTCGCGAACCGGCCCACTGCAGCACGGTCAGCGGCATCAGCAGCAGCGACGATGCAAAGATCGGCGGGATCACGCCTGCGGTGTTGAGCTTGATCGGCAGGTGCGAGCGCTCCTGCTGCATCCCGCGCGCGGTCTGGCGCTTGGGGTATTGGATGAGCACCCGGCGCTGGGCGCGTTCCATAAAGCAGATGGCGAGGATCAGTGCCCCTGCCAGCACGACGATGCCGATCGATGTGACCGGGCTCACGGAGCCGGTGCGGCTACCCTCGAGCAGCTGGGCGATGCCCTGCGGAAGCCGGGCGACGATGCCCGCCATGATGATCAGGGACACACCATTGCCGATCCCTCGGCTGGTGATTTGCTCGCCGATCCACATCAGGAACAAGGTGCCGCCGACAAGGCTGACAGTGCCGGCGATCTCGAACAGCAAGCCGGGCATGACGACCGCGTGGATGCCCTGGCTGACCGACTGCGATTCGAGGCCGCGGACCGCGAGGAAACCCTGCACCAGGGTGATCATCACGGTCAGGTAGCGGGTGTATTGATTGAGCTTCTTGCGCCCGGTCTCGCCCTCTTTCCGGAGCGCCTGCCACGGCCCGTAGAGGGTCGCGCCGAGCTGCACGACGATCGAGGCGGTGATGTATGGCATCACGCCCAGAGCGACGATGCTGAACCGCTCGAGCGCGCCGCCCGAGAAGGTGTTGAACACGTCGAGGATGCCGCCGCTCTGCGTCTGGTAAAGCGCCTGCATCGACACCGGGTCGATCCCCGGAACCGGAACGAACGACAGCAGGCGGAACAGGATCAGCGCGCCGAGCGTGAACCACAGCCGCTTCTTGAGCTCGGTTGCCTTGGAGAAATTCGCAAGGCTGATGCTTGAAGCAAGATGTTCGGCTGCGGATGCCATATTCTTCGATAATCCCCTAGGCTCTGCCGCTCATATAGGCGGCACTCCCGTCATTGCGAGGCTTGGATTTAGGCTTCGGCCTTGGCGGTCGCCCGGTCCGCGAGCCTTTTCTCGCGAACCTTGCCCTTCTTGGCGGCAGCGAGCTCGGCCGGGTCCTTGCGCTCGATCAGCTCGATCGAGCCGCCAGCCTTTTCGACCGCCTCGCGCGCGCCCTTCGACACGCCGGCGACCTTGAACGCGAGCTTGGCCTTGATCTCGCCCTTGCCGAGCAGACGAACGCCGTCCTTGCCGCCGCGAGCGAGGCCAGCGCCCTTCAGCGCATCATGGTCGAGCGTGCCCTTGGCATCGAGCTTGCCGGCGTCGAGCGCCTTTTGGACCGCGCCGATGTTCACCTCGGCATAGTCGCGCGCGAAGATGTTCTTGAAGCCGCGCTTGGGCAGCCGCATGTGGAGCGGCATCTGACCGCCCTCGAAGCCCTTTACGGAAACGCCGGACCGGCTCTTCTGGCCCTTCTGGCCGCGGCCAGCGGTCTTGCCCTTACCGGAACCGATTCCGCGTCCGACGCGCATGCGGCCCTTGCGAGCGCCTTCATTGTCTTTGATTTCGTTGAGTTTCATGTCGTGCACTCGCTTTCGCTTTTGTCGCGCAGTTGAGGAGATTGGTCAGGCCGTGTCGACGGCCACCAGATGCTGGACCTTCTTGACCTGGCCGCGCACCTCGGGGGTGTCCTCGACCTCGACCGACCTGCGCAGCTTGTTGAGGCCGAGCCCGACCAGCGTCGCGCGCTGGGTCTTGTCGCGGCGGATCGGCGATCCGGTCTGGGTGATTTTGATCTTCGCCACGTGCCTTACTCCACCACCGCTTCGGCCTGGGCCTCGGCTTCCGCCGCGCCCGCTCCACCGCGACCGAGGAGGTCGGCGACCTTCTTGCCGCGCCGCTGCGAGACCGAGCGTGGGCTGGTCTGCTCCTTCAACGCCTCGAAGGTCGCGCGGATCATGTTGTAGGGATTGGACGTGCCGACCGACTTGGTGACGACGTCGGCAACGCCGAGGCTCTCGAACACCGCGCGCATCGGGCCACCGGCGATGATGCCTGTGCCGGCCGGAGCCGAACGGACCGTGACCCGCCCGGCGCCGAAATGACCGAGGCCGTCATGGTGCAACGTGCGCCCGTCGCGCAGGGGCACGCGGACCATGGCCTTCTTCGCCGCAGCAGTCGCCTTGCTGATCGCCTCGGGAACTTCGCGCGCCTTGCCGTGGCCGAAGCCTGCGCGGCCCTTGCCGTCGCCGACCACGACCAGCGCGGCAAAGCCGAAGCGCTTGCCGCCCTTCACGGTCTTGGAGACGCGGTTGATGTGGACGAGCTTTTCGATCAGCTCCTCGCCGTCGTCGTCGCCGCCGCGTCCGCGGCGATCGTCGCGACGCCCGCGCCCGCCACGTCCGCCGCCGTCACGGCCACGACCGCCCCCACGGCCGCGCGGACCGCGCTGCTGTTGGACCGGCTGCTCTGGAGGCTGCTCGGCCGCTGCCGGCTGGGCCTCGGCGACCGCTTCCGCCTGAGGCGACTGCGCTTCGGGCTGAGGCGCCTGCTCTTCGGCCTGAGGCTCCTCGGCCGGCGCGGGCTGCGTTTCGGCGACCGCTTCGGCCTCGACCGGATCGGTGCCGGCTTCGTTGGTCTGCTTCTCGTCTTGCATTCTTAGAACTCCAGTCCGCCTTCGCGGGCAGCGTCGGCGAGGGCCTTGACCCGGCCATGGAACAGGAAGCCGCCGCGATCGAACACGACCTGGCTGACGCCGGCCTTTTTGGCGCGCTCGGCGAGCGTCTTGCCGACGGCCGCGGCGCCGTCACGGGTGGCTCCGGTCTTGCCCTTAAGGTCCTTGTCGAGCGTCGAGGCAGCGGCAAGCGTCTTGCCCGCGGCATCGTCGATGACCTGCGCGTAAATGTGCCGGCCCGAGCGGTGCACACTGAGCCGCGGCTTGCCGGAAGCGCGGGCGCGCAAGGCGCTGCGCACACGGCGGCGGCGGCGGTCGAAGAGGGAGAGTTTGGCCATGGCTTACTTCTTCTTGCCTTCTTTGCGGAAGATATACTCGCCGCGGTACTTGATGCCCTTGCCCTTGTACGGCTCGGGCTTGCGCCAGCGGCGGATCTCGGCCGCGACCTGGCCGACCTTCTGCTTGTCGATGCCGCTGATCTCGACCGTGTTCTGGTCGGGAGTCTTGACTTCGATGCCTTCGGGAACCGGGAAATTGACGTCGTGGCTGTACCCGAGCTGGAGCCGCAGATTGCGGCCCTGGGCCTGGGCGCGGTAGCCGACGCCGGTGATCTCGAGCGTCTTGGTGAAGCCCTCGGTCACTCCGGTGACGAGATTCTGCACGAGCGTGCGCTGCATGCCCCAGAAAGCGCGTGCCTCCTTGGTCGCATTGGCCGGCTGCACGAGGATGCCCTCGTCCGAGATGTCGTAGCGAATCTCGTCGCGCATCTGCAGCGACAGATTGCCCTTGGGGCCCTTCACCGACAGGGTTTCGCCTTCGGCGGTCGCGCTCACGCCCGAAGGCAGAGCGACCGGCCGTTTACCGATGCGTGACATCAGAACACCTCCGCCAGCACTTCGCCGCCGACATTCTGGTCGCGCGCTTCGGCGTCCGACAGCACTCCGCGCGGAGTCGACACGATGATCGTGCCCAGACCGTTGCGGATGCGCGGCAGCTCCCGCGCGCCGGAATAGACCCGGCGGCCGGGCTTCGAGACCCGGGCCAGATGCTGGATCGCTGGCTGGCCCTCGAAATATTTAAGCTCGATACGCAGGCCGCGCTGGCCCGCCAGCTCTTCCTCGGCATAGCCGCGGATATAGCCCTCGCGCTGGAGCACATCGAGCACCCGAACGCGCAGGTTCGACGCCGGCGTCAGGATCGAATCCTTGCGCGCCTGCTGGCCGTTGCGGATGCGGGTGAGCATGTCACCCAGAGGATCGGTCATCGCCATCCCAGTTCCTTACCAGCTCGACTTTACGACGCCGGGAATCAGGCCCTTGTTGGCCAAGTCCCGAAGCATGATCCGCGACAGGCGGAACTTGCGGTAATATGCGCGGCTGCGGCCGGTCAGCTCGCAGCGGTTGCGGATTCGCGTCGGGTTCCCGTTGCGCGGGATCTCGGCCATTTTCAGGCGCGCGATCATGCGCTCGGTCTCGTCGCGCGACTCATCGTCCGCGATCGCTTTGAGCTTCGCGTATTTCGCCGCATATTTCTGAACGAGCTTCCTGCGGCGCTCGTTCTTGTTGATCGAACTCAGTTTCGCCATGACTAAGCCGCCGCCTTCTGCTCTTCCTGCGGGAAGGGGAAATTGAACAGGCGCAGCAACTCGCGCGCCTCGTCATCCGTCTTCGCCGTGGTGGTTACGATGATGTCCATGCCCCGGACCTTGTCGATCTGGTCGTAATTGATCTCGGGGAAGATGATCTGCTCCTTGAGGCCGAGCGCATAATTGCCGCGGCCGTCGAAGGAGCGCGGATTGAGCCCGCGGAAGTCGCGAACGCGCGGAAGCGCGACCGTGACCAGCCGGTCGAGGAACTCGTACATGCGGTCGCGGCGCAAGGTGACCTTGCAGCCGATCGGCATGCCTTCGCGCAGCTTGAACTGGGCGATCGACTTCTTCGCCTTGGTGATCACCGGCTTCTGGCCGGTGATCGCCTGCATTTCGGCCGCCGCGGTCTCGACCTTCTTCTTGTCCTGGGTCGCCTCGCCGACGCCCATGTTGATGACGATCTTGTCGAGCCGCGGGACCTCGAGCCGGTTCTTGTAGCCGAACTGCTCGGTCATCGCCGGGACGATGCGCTCCTCATAGTCGCTCTTGAGCCGCGGCTTGTAGCCGGCGCGGCACCTTGGCGGGCTTGGCGGCGACCTTCTCGGCCTTCGGCACCTCGGCCTCTTCGACCTTCGGCAGTGCTTCGATCGCCTCGGCTTCGGCCTTCTCCGCCTCGCCGCACCAGCTCGACCTGCTCGGCCTGCTCCTCGGTCTCCTGCACCTCGGCCTCTTCGACCTTCTTTTCCTTGTCAGCCATGGATCAGCTCTCCCGACTTGGCCGCCACGCGGACCTTCTTGCCGTCGCGAGTTTCAAAGCGGACGCGCGTCGGCTCGCCGGTCTTGGGGTCGGCGATCGCGACCTTGGACACGTGCATCGGCGCTTCCTTGCGCTCGATCCCGCCCTGCGGATTGACCTGCGACGGCTTGCGGTGGCGCGCGTGGACGTTGATCCCCGACACGATCACCTTGCCCTCCTTGGGCATCGCCTTGACGACTTCGCCGGTGCGGCCCTTGTCCTTGCCGGACAGGACCACGACCTTGTCGCCCTTCTTGATCTTCTGCGCCGCCATCACAGCACCTCCGGCGCGAGCGAGATGATCTTCATGTGCTTGCGCGCGCGAAGCTCGCGCACCACCGGGCCGAAGATACGGGTGCCGATCGGCTCCTCGTTCTTGTTGACCAGCACCGCGGCGTTGGAATCGAAGCGGATCACCGACCCGTCGGGACGGCGGATGTCCTTGGCGGTGCGGACGATCACCGCGCGGTGGACGTCGCCCTTCTTCACGCGGCCGCGCGGCGCCGCTTCCTTGACGCGAAACGACGATGATGTCGCCGACGCCCGCGGTGCGGCGCTTCGAGCCGCCCAGCACCTTGATGCACTGGACGCGCTTGGCCCCGCTGTTGTCCGCGACGTCCAAATTGGACTGCATCTGGATCATGGTTCGACCCTTATCCTCTCAATATCTCTTCAGGCGTCCGAGCCGGAGTCTTCTGACTTGGCCTTCTTCGCCGGCTTCTTGGCGCGCCTTGGCCGGCTTCGCGGCAGCCTTCTCCTCGGCCGGTTCGGCCGCTTTCTCCGCTTTCTCCGGCTTCTTTTCCGCCTGGGGCTTGTCAGCCTTGGGCGGCCGGTCCTCGGCCTGCGATTCGGACGCCGGGGCCAGCGCTTCGGTCTCGACGATCTCGACCGCGGCCGCCTTGGCCGCGCCGATGCGGTCGATCACCTCCCACGTCTTCAGCTTCGAGATCGGCGCGCACTCCTCGATGCGCACCTGCTCGCCGAGCGCGGTAGACGTTGGCCTCGTCGTGCGCGTGGTACTTCTTCGAAAGCCGGATGATCTTGCCGTACAGCGGGTGCTTCACCCGCCGCTCGACACGGACCACCACCGTCTTGTCAGCCTTGTCGGACACCACGGTGCCGCTGAGGACGCGCTTGGGCATGTCTCGATACTCTCCTTATGCCTTCGCCGAGCGTCGCCGCCTGGGCGCGGGCGCGTTGGTTCTGAAGCGTCCTGATGCGGGCGATGGTGCGGCGCACCTCGCGCACCCGGCTCGGCTTCTCGAGCTGGTTGGTCGCCGACTGGAAGCGCAGGTTGAACTGCTCGCGCTTCAGGTCGAGCCAGCTGCTGCTGCAGCTGGTCGTCGGTCTTGACCTTGAGATCGTCGATCGCGGCCATCTTACTTTTCCTCCTCGGCCAGGCTCTCGCCCAGGCGGGCGACGACCTTGGTCTTGATCGGCAGCTTCTCGGCCGCGCGCTCGAACGCGGTCTTGGCGAGCGCGCCGGGGACGCCGTCGAGCTCGAACAGGATGCGGCCCGGCTTGACCCGGGCGACCCAGAATTCGGGCGAGCCCTTGCCCGAGCCCATGCGGACTTCGGCGGGCTTGGAGCTCACCGGAACGTCCGGGAAGATGCGGATCCACAAGCGGCCGGAGCGCTTGATGTGACGCGTGATCGCGCGGCGCGCGGCCTCGATCTGGCGCGCGGTGATCCGCTCCGGCTCCATGGCCTTGAGGCCGAAGGCGCCGAAGTTGAGCTCGGTCCCGCCCTTGGCGTTGCCGTGGATGCGGCCCTTGAAGGCCTTGCGGAACTTGGTGCGCTTGGGTTGCAGCATGGTCTTAACTCCTCTCGCTTACCGGTTGCCGCGGTCTTCGCGCGCCGGGCGGACTCCGGAGGTCTGGGCCTCCATCATCAGCCGGTCCTGCGCGAGCGGGTCGTGGCCGAGGATCTCGCCCTTGAAGACCCACACCTTGACCCCGCACACGCCGTAAGCGGTGTGCGCGGTGGCTTCGGCATAATCGACGTTGCCGCGCAGCGTGTGCAGCGGCACCCGGCCCTCGCGGTACCATTCGGTGCGCGCGATCTCGGCCCCGCCGAGACGGCCGGCGCAGGTGATGCGGATGCCCTCGGCGCCGAGGCGCAGCGCCGACTGGACCGCGCGCTTCATCGCGCGGCGGAACGCGATGCGGCGCTCGAGCTGGTCGGCGACGCCCTGGGCGACGAGCTTGGCGTCGACCTCGGGCTTGCGGATCTCGACGATGTTGAGGCTGACTTCGGAGCTCGGTCATCTTCTGAAGCTCTTTCTTGAGCTTCTCGATGTCCGCGCCCTTCTTGCCGATGATCACGCCCGGGCGCGCGGCATAGATGGAGATCCGGCAAATCTTCGCCGGACGCTCGATCACCACCTTCGAGATCGCCGCCTGGGGCAGCTTGTCGACGATGTACTTGCGGATCTTGAGGTCCTCGAGCAGCAGCCGGCCATAGTCCTGCCCTTCCGCGAACCAGCGGCTGTCCCAGGTGCGGTTGATCTGCAGGCGAAGCCCGATCGGAGAGGATTTCTGACCCATTACGCTTCTTCCTGCTCGCGAACGACGACGCGGATCTGGCTGAACGGCTTGACGATGCGCGCCGAGCGGCCGCGGGCGCGGGTCGCGAAGCGCTTCATCGAGATCGACTTGCCGACGCTCGCTTCGGCGACGACCAAAGCGTCGACGTCGAGGTTGTGGTTGTTCTCGGCATTGGCGACCGCCGACGCGAGCACCTTGCGCACGTCCTCGGCCATCGCCTTGGGCGAGAATTTCAGGATGTTCAGCGCTTCCTCGACCTTGCGGCCGCGGATCAGCCCGGCGACCAGGTTGAGCTTGCTGCGCCGAGCCGCGGATGGTGTTGCCGATCGCGAGCGCTTCCTTGTCGCCGACCTTGCGGGGATGCGGATTGCTTGCCCATCAGCGCTTGCCCTTCTTGTCGGACGCGTGGCCGTGGAAGGTGCGCGTCGGAGCGAACTCGCCGAGCTTCATGCCGACCATGTCCTCATTGACCGACACCGGCACGAACTTGCGGCCGTTGTAGACATTGAAGGTCAGGCCGACGAACTGCGGCAGGATGGTCGAGCGGCGCGACCAGGTCTTGATCGGCGCGCGCTTGCTCTTGTCCTGAGCGGCTTCCGCTTTCTTCAGCAGCGAAAGCTCGACGAACGGACCTTTCCAGACGGAACGGGCCATGGCTTAACCCTTCTTCTTCGCGTGACGCGACCGGATGATGAACTTGTCGGTCGCCTTGTTGTGACGGGTGCGGGCACCCTTGGTCGGCTTGCCCCACGGGGTGACCGGATGGCGGCCGCCCGAGGTGCGGCCTTCGCCGCCGCCGTGCGGGTGGTCGACCGGGTTCTTGGCGACGCCGCGGGTCAGCGGGCGCTTGCCCAGCCAGCGCGTGCGGCCGGCCTTGGCCAGGGTCTGGTTGGCGTTGTCGGGGTTCGACACCGCGCCGACGGTCGCCATGCAGTCCGAGCGGATGTAGCGCTGCTCGCCTGAATTGAGCCTGACGATGACCATTCCGCGGTCGCGGCCGACGACCTGGACATAGGTGCCCGCGGCGCGCGCGATCTGGCCGCCCTTGCCGGGCTTCATCTCGACGTTGTGGACGATGGTGCCGACCGGCATCTGGCCGATCTCCATCGCATTGCCGGGCTTCACGTCGACCTTCTTGCCGGCGATCACCTTGTCGCCCGGAGCGAGGCGCTGCGGAGCGATGATGTAGGCCTGCTCGCCGCCCTCGTAGGTGACGAGCGCGATGAACGCCGAGCGGTTGGGGTCGTATTCGAGCCGCTCGACGGTCGCCGGCGACGTCCCAGGTGCGGCGCTTGAAGTCGATGATGCGATACTTCTGCTTGTGGCCGCCGGCGATCCCGCGCGAGGTCACATGGCCCTTGTTGTTGCGGCCGCCGGTCTTGCGCTTGCCTTCGGTCAGCGCCTTGACCGGCTTGCCCTTCCACAGCGCCGACTTGTCGACCAGGATCAGGCCGCGGCGGGCCGGAGAGGTCGGCTTATATTGCTTGAGTGCCATTACGCCTTAGCCCCTTCGGTAATGTCGATCGATCTGGCCCTCGGCCAGGGTGACGATCGCCTTCTTCACGTCCGAGCGCTGATAGGGCTTGCCCTTCCAGCGCTTGGTCTTGCCCTTGGTGACGATCGTGTTGACGCTCGTGACCGTGACGCCGAACAGCGCCTCGACCGCGGCCTTGATCTCGGGCTTGGTGGCGCCGGACGCGACGCTTGAACACGACCGCGTTCGCTTCCGACAGCATGGTCGATTTCTCGGTGATGTGCGGCGCGAGCACGACGTCGTAGTGGCGCGCGTCGGGCGCCGCCTTTTGCGGCTTCTTAGCCATTGAACCGGGCCTCCAGCTTCTCGACCGCGGCGCGGGTCAGGACCAAAGTGTCGTGGCGCATGATGTCGTAGACGTTGGCGCCGACCGCCGGCATCAGGTTGATGCTCCCGAGGTTCGACGAAGCGCGGGCGAAGCCGACGTTCAGCGCGTCGCCGTCGATCACCAGCGCGGTCTTGCCGAAGCCGAGCTTGCCGAGCTTCTCGCGCAGCTCGCGGGTCTTGCCTTCGGTGACGTCGAGATTGTCGAGCACGACCAGCTGGCCCGTCCATCGCCTTGGACGACAGCGCCATCTTGAGGCCGAGCTGCGCGGACCTTCTTGTTGAGGCTCGAGACTGAATATCGCGGGCGCGCGGGCCGTGGGCCTTGCCGCCGCCGATGAAGATCGGAGCGCGGCGGTCGCCGTGACGAGCGGTGCCGCCGCCCTTCTGGCTGGCCGAACTTCTTGCCGGTGCGGGCAACCTCGCTGCGCTCGCGCGCCGCGCGGGCCGGTGCCGCGGCGGTTGGTCGAGCTGCCAGGTGACGACGCGGTGGAGGATGTCGGCGCGCGGCTCGACGGCGAAAATCTCGTCGTTGAGCTCGATGTCGCCGCCCTTGCCTTGGCGTCGAGGGTCTGAACCTTGACCTTCATCGCTTAGCCTTCCTTGCTTTCGTCGGCGTCGGGAGCAGGCTTGACGCTGTCCTCGGCCGCGCTGGCCTTTTCATTGTCCGCGGTCTGGGCCGCGTCGGCGGCTTCAGCTTCGGCAGCCTCGGCTGGCTTGCGCTTCGGCGGCAGCGCCGGCTTCCTGCTCGGCGGCGATCGCCGCGACTTCCTCGTCGCTCGGCAGCGCCGGGATTTCGTGGACCGCGGCATCGTCGACCAGGCCGGCCGTCGGGAACCTCGACGTCCTCGAGCCTTCAGCTCCTCGAGGATCCCGGCCGGGATAAGGCGCGGCGTCGTGGCGCGGCAGCTTGATCGCGTCGCTGACGGTCAGCCAGCTGCCCTTGTGGCCCGGGACCGAGCCCTTGATGAACAGCAGGCCGCGGATCGGGTCGGTGCGGACGACCTCGAGGTTCTGCTGGGTGCGGTTGCGGGCGCCCATGTGGCCCGCCATCTTCTTGTTCTTGAACACGCTGGCCCGGATCCTGGCGGTTGCCGGTCGAGCCGTGCGAGCGGTGCGAGACCGAGACGCCGTGGGTCGCGCGAAGACCGCTTGAAGCCCCAGCGCTTCATCGCGCCGGCAAAGCCCTTGCCCTGGGTCACGCCGCGCGACGTCGACCATCTGGCCGGCGACGAAATGGTCGGCGCTGATGTGCGCGCCGACGTCGAGCAGCGCATCGTCGGCGACGCGGAACTCGGCGACCTTCGACCTTGGGCTCGACCTCGGCCTTGCCGAAGGCGGCGCGCTGCGGCTTGGCGACGTTCTTGGCCTTGGCCTTGCCCGCGCCGAGCTGGACGGCGGTATAGCCGTCGCGGTCCGTCTCGCGGCGGCCGACGACCTGCACCTCGTCCAGCTGCAGGACGGTAACCGGCACGTGCCGACCGTCCGCCTGGAACAGGCGGGTCATTCCGACCTTCTTCGCGATCACGCCGGTGCGCATGACCAAACTCCTCACACAGAGGCACGCGGGACAATTCCCGAGTGCGTGCAGCCCATCCAAATATTTGCGTGCCCCGCCTGGGCTAGTGCTCCCTCGAAGGGGAGCGGCGGGGACGCAGCCCGGAGCTAATCTCCGGCGGTATCACCCAATTTTGCCCCGCGAACGGGGCGCGCCGGCCGTTAGGCCAGCTTGATCTCCACATCGACGCCGGCGGCGAGATCGAGCTTCATCAACGCATCGACCGTCTGCGGCGTCGGCTGCACGATATCGAGCAGCCGCTTGTAGGTCCTCACCTCGAACTGCTCGCGCGACTTCTTGTCGACGTGCGGCGAGCGGTTGACGGTGAACTTCTCGATGCGCGTCGGCAAGGGAATGGGACCGCGGATGAGAGCACCCGTCCGGCGCGCCGTATCGGCGATGTCGCCAGTGGCCTGATCGAGCACTCGATGATCGAACGCCTTCAGGCGAATCCGGATGTTCTGCGTTTCCATGTCCCTACCGATGCGAAAGAGCCGACGAGCCTCGGCTTGAGCCGAAGCTCGCGCTAATCAAACAAACTCAAAAGCGAACCGCGCGACCCTGATCCAGAATCGCGCGGTTGGCGCCCTATATTACTTCGTGATTCGGCGACAACCCCTGCGCCGACGGTCCGGCCGCCTTCGCGGATCGCGAAGCGCAGGCCCGGGTCCATGGCGATCGGGGCGATCAGCTTGACGCCCAGATTCACGTTGTCGCCCGGCATCACCATCTCGGTGCCCTCGGGGAGGACGACCTCGCCGGTGACGTCGGTCGTCCGGAAGTAGAATTGCGGACGATAGTTGGCGAAGAACGGCGTGTGACGGCCGCCCTCGTCCTTCGACAGGACGTAGACCTCGGCCGAGAAGTCGGTGTGCGGCTTGATCGAGCCGGGCTTGCACAGCACCTGGCCGCGCTCGACGTCCTCACGGCCGATGCCGCGCAGAAGCGCGCCGATGTTGTCGCCGGCCTGGCCCTGGTCGAGCAGCTTGCGGAACATCTCGACGCCGGTGACGACGGTCTTCTGGGTGTCGCGGATGCCGACGATCTCGACTTCCTCGCCAACCTTGACGATGCCCGGTCTCGACGCGGCCGGTGACGACGGTGCCGCGGCCCGAGATCGAGAACACGTCCTCGATCGGCATCAGGAACGGCTTGTCGAGCGGACGCTCGGGCTGCGGGATCCAGCTGTCGACCGCTTCCATCAGCTTGAGGATCGATTCCTTGCCGATCTCGGGGTTCTTGTCCTCGAGCGCGGCGAGCGCCGAACCGGAGATGATCGGAATATTGTCGCCGTCGAAGTCGCGCTTGGAAAGCTCCTCGCGGATTTCGAGCTCGACCAGCTCGAGCAGCTCGGGATCGTCGACCTGGTCGACCTTGTTCAGGTACACGACCATGGTCGGAACGCCGACCTGCTTGGCGAGCAGGATGTGCTCCTTGGTCTGCGGCATCGGGCCGTCGGCGGCCGACACGACCAGGATCGCGCCGTCCATCTGGGCGGCGCCGGTGATCATGTTCTTCACATAGTCGGCGTGGCCCGGGCAATCGACGTGCGCATAGTGGCGCTTGGCGGTCTCATATTCGACGTGCGCGGTCGAAATGGTGATGCCGCGCTCGCGCTCCTCGGGAGCCTTGTCGATGTTGGCATAGCTCGTGTACGTCGCGCCGCCGGTCTCGGCGAGCACCTTGGTGATCGCCGCGGTCAGCGACGTCTTGCCATGGTCGACGTGACCGATGGTGCCGATGTTGCAGTGCGGCTTATTCCGCTCGAATTTAGCCTTCGCCATTTTACGCCTCTTCTTCTTCTGGAAATTCGGGCGGCCCGCCCGGTTCGCGGACGCGCCCATAACTACAATTTCGCGGTTACGCCAGCTTCGCCTTCACCTCGTCGGCGACGTTCTGCGGCACTTCCTCGTAGTGCGAGAACTGCATCGTGTACTGCGCCCGCCCCTGCGTGAACGAACGCAGCTGGTTGACGTAGCCGAACATGTTGGCGAGCGGCACGATCGCCTCGACCACCTGGGCGTTGCCGCGGCTGTCCTGGCCCTGGACCTGGCCGCGACGGCTGTTGAGGTCGCCGATGACGTCGCCGAGATAATCCTCCGGAGTCACCACCTCGACCTTCATGATCGGCTCGAGCAGCTTGATGCCGGCCTTGTGGGCGGCTTCGCGCATCGCGCCGCGGCCGGTGATCTCGAACGCCAGCGCCGAGGAGTCGACGTCGTGGTACTTGCCGTCGAGCAGGTGGACTTCGAAGTCGATGATCGGGAAGCCGATCAGCGAGCCGGTCTCGGCGGTCTCGCGCATGCCCTTCTCGACCGACGGGATATATTCCTTGCGGGACGTTGCCGCCCTTGATCTCGTCGAAGAACTGGAAGCCCGAGCCGCGCTCGCCGGGAGCGACGTTCGACCTTGACCTCGCCGAACTGACCCGAGCCGCCCGACTGCTTCTTGTGGGTGTAGGTCGAGCTCGACCGGCTTGCGAGATATTCGCGATAGGCGACCTGCGGAGCGCCGACATTGGCCTCGACCTTGAACTCGCGCTTCATGCGGTCGACGAGGATCTCGAGGTGGAGCTCGCCCATCCCCTTGATGATCGTCTGGCCCGATTCATGGTCGGTGGTGACGCGGAAGCGACGGGTCCTCGCGCGCCAGGCGATTGAGCGCGACGCCCATCTTCTCCTGGTCGGCCTTGGTCTTGGGCTCGACCGCGACCTCGATGACCGGATCGGGGAATTCCATCCGCTCGAGGATGATCGGCGCGTTCGGATGCGCACAGCGTGTCGCCGGTCGTGGTGTCCTTGAGGCCCGCAAGCGCGACGATGTCGCCGGCGTAGGCCGATCTGGATGTCCTCGCGGTCGTTGGCATGCATCAGCAGCATGCGGCCGACCTTTTCCTTCTTGTCCTTGACCGAGTTCATGACCTGCGACGCGGTCTCGAGCTTGCCCGAATAGATGCGCGCGAAGGTCAGCGTGCCGACGAACGGGTCGTTCATGATCTTGAACGCCAGCGCCGAGAACGGCGCATCGTCCGACGGCCTCGCGGGTGTCGGTCATCGTCGCTGTCGGGCTTGATGCCCTCGATCGGCGGAACGTCGAGCGGCGACGGCAGATAGTCGACGACCGCGTCGAGCAAGCGGCTGGACGCCCTTGTTCTTGAACGCCGAGCCGCACAGCACCGGCACGAACGAGAAGTTGAGCGTGCCCTTGCGGATCAGCTTCTTCAGAGTGTCGCGACGTCGGGCTCGGTGCCTTCGAGATAGGCGGTCATCACGTCGTCGTCCTGCTCGACCGCCATCTCGATGAGATGGGTGCGCGCCTCGGCCGCGGCGTCCTTGAGGTCGGCCGGGAATCTCCTCGTAGTCGAACTTCGCGCCGAGGCTCTCCTCGAGCCAGATGATGGCGCGGTTCTCGACCAGGTCGACGAGGCCCTTGAACTGGCCCTCGAGGCCGATCGGCAGGTAAAGCACCGCCGGCCGCGCGCCGAGGCGGTCCTTGATCATGCCGACGCACATCTCGAAATTGGCGCCGGTGCGGTCGAGCTTGTTGACGAAGCACATCCGCGGAACGTTGTACTTCTCGGCCTGGCGCCAGACGGTCTCCGACTGCGGCTCGACGCCGGCGACGCCGTCGAAGCAGGCGACCGCGCCGTCGAGCACGCGCAGCGAGCGCTCGACCTCGATGGTGAAGTCGACGTGGCCGGGCGTGTCGATGATGTTGATCCGGTGCTCGGGGCCCTTGCCCTCGTCGGCCGCCCAGAAACAGGTCGTCGCCGCCGACGTGATGGTGATCCCGCGCTCCTGCTCCTGCTCCATCCAGTCCATGGTCGCGGTGCCCTCGTGGACCTCGCCGATCTTGTAGGACTTGCCGGTGTAATAGAGGATGCGCTCGGTCGTCGTCGTCTTGCCGGCATCGATGTGGGCCATGATGCCGATGTTGCGATAGCGTTCGAGCGGATGGCTGCGGGCCATTTTCAGTCATTCCTTAGCGATGTGGGGAGCCGGCGGATCCGGCCTCCCCAGATATAGGTACGAAACTTACCAGCGGTAGTGGCTGAAGGCGCGGTTGGCCTCGGCCATGCGGTGCGTGTCTTCGCGCTTCTTGACCGCGTTGCCGCGGTTCTGCGACGCGTCCATCAGCTCGCCCGAAAGGCGCGCCGACATCGTCTTTTCCGACCGCGCGCGGGCCGCGGTGATCAGCCAGCGGATGGCGAGCGCCTGGGCGCGCTCGATGCGGACCTCGACCGGCACCTGATAGGTCGCTCCGCCGACGCGGCGGCGAGCGGACCTCGATGCCCGGCTTCACATTGTTGAGCGCATCGTGGAACACCTGCAGCGGATCCTTCTTCATCCGCGCCTCGACGCTTTCGAGAGCGCCGTAGACGATGCCTTCGGCGACCGACTTCTTGCCGTCGAGCATGACCGAATTCATGAACTTGGAAAGGACGACGTCCCCGAACTTCGGATCGGGGAGGATTTCGCGCTTCTCTGGGCGGCGACGACGAGCCATTGGACTATTCCTTTCTCTCTTCAGCCGGTTCCGGAACCTGTCCGGGGCTTACTGCCTCTTCAATTCGTCATCCCGGACTTGATCCGGGATCCATCTTCTTTTCTTAACCTGGACCCCGGCCTTCGCCGGGGTAGCTCTACGCTTCGCTCGGCTATTTGGGGCGCTTGGCGCCGTATTTCGAGCGGGACTGGCGGCGGTCCTTGACACCCTGGGTATCGAGCACGCCGCGAAGCACGTGATAGCGCACGCCCGGAAGGTCGCGAACACGGCCGCCGCGGATCAGCACGACGCTGTGCTCCTGGAGGTTATGGCCCTCGCCCGGGATGTAGCTGATGACTTCGCGCTGGTTGGTCAGGCGGACCTTGGCCACCTTCCGCAAGCGCCGAGTTCGGCTTCTTCGGGGTCGTCGTATAGACCCGGGTGCAGACGCCGCGCTTTTGCGGGTTCTGCTCCATCGCAGGGACCTTGGACTTGGCCTTCTGCGGTTCGCGACCCTTGCGGATCAGCTGGTTAATCGTCGGCATGAAGCCTTCACCTTTCATTGCCGGAAAGCCCGGCGGTTACTTTGCCCAACAGGACAAGCGCGACGACCAAGCGGCCTGATGGCTGCCTGGCCACGCGCATGTTTGAGCAATGTTCAGCTCTTGTCCGGCACTAGTGAATCACAGGACGCTCGGACGGGCGGGCACATAGCGAGGGCGCGGGAACGGGTCAACCGCCGCCCCGCGCCGCTGTAGCCTATATCAGGCCCGGTGCAATGAAGCGCTGCGCCCGATGAACGTCGGACATGAAAAACAGCGACCACAGGCCCCGGAAGATGAGGCTGATCCCGACGAAGAAGCCGAGGAAGGCGAAGGCCTGCGGAGGATTTCAGCATCACCACCCAGGCCCCAAGCACGATGTTCACGATCCCGACCAGGATCAGCCATCCGCGGCCCGCCGGAATGCTGAAGGCTAGCGCAAGCTCGAAAATTCCGCCGACCAGGAACCACGCGCCCATCAACCAGGTCAGCGAAATCGCACCGACGACCGGGTTGTAGATGATCAGCACGCCGACAAGGACGGTGAGGATGCCAAGGAGGATCGAAAGCCAGCCGCCGCGATGACCGATGCTGGCAATGCCGCCGGCAAGCATGAAAGCGCCGGCGACGCACAGCATCGCGCCCAGATAAACGCTCGCCGCAAGGCTCGCGAGCGGCGGTTCGGCAAGCGCCAAAACGCCGATGACCAGAAAGGCGATGCCGGGCACATAGTCCCAGCCCGACCAGTCCTTCAGCGATCTGCGTTCCACTGTTTCCGCCATGCGTTCCTCCTTCGACGGCTCGGTGCGCGGCCCGCGAGGGAATTAAGAAGAAACGCGAAACTGGCAGAGTTGCGGCTGGGCCACGGGGCGACCCTAGCAAATCCGAAACCACTATACATCGGTAAAACGGGGCGGAACCGCCTCTTAAAGCCGGTCGTTCGAAGGAGCGGACCCACCATGATGTGGCGATCGTTAATACCTACCCTCCTGCTCGCCGCGGCCACCAGCTGCGGCGCGAGGGACGACGCCGCCAATCAAGCGCAAGGAGGCGAACCCGTGGAGAATGCAACCATCGCCAGGCTCGGCCTGACCAGCACCGCTTTCCAGGAGGGACAGCCGATCCCCGTTCAATACACCTGCGACGGCGCCGACCAGTCGCCGCCGCTCGCGTGGTCCGACCCGCCCCGCGGCACCCGCAGCCTCGCGCTCATCGTCGACGATCCCGATGCGCCGAGCGGCCTGTTCCGCCACTGGGGCGCCTACGACATCCCGCCTGCCACGCGCGCGCTCGCGGCGGGCCAGTCGATCGGCAAGCAGGCGATCAACGGCTTCGGCAAGCCGGGCTATGGCGGCCCCTGCCCACCCAGGGGCCATGGGCCGCATCATTATCACTTCAAGCTCTACGCGCTCGATGTCGACGCGCTGGACGTACCGGCCAATTCCAAGGTCGAGGAGGTGGAGAGTACGGCGCAGCGGCACACTATCGGCCGCGGCGAACTGATCGCGACCTACGAGCGCAAATAGACGACCGCGCGCGTCACTTCGTGGGCTTCTTCTTGCGTTCCCCGGCCGCGCCGGCCATCGGCCGGATGAACAGGCGCAGCAATTCCGGCCAGCGCGCGTGCGCCTCGTTCTCGAGGGTTCGGACGATCTGCTCGACTTCGCCGGCAGTGATGGAATTTTGGAAATCGACGTTGATCATCGCCGCGATCTGGTCGGGCGCCAAATGGAGCGTCACCACATGGCCGACGCCGACGATACCCTTCTTTTCGCAGGCCATCTCGCGAAGCGCCCTGACCATCTCGGGGTCGGCCGCTTCGCCGATCAGCAGACCCTTCGATTCATAAGCGAGCAGGAACGCGGTCAGGCCGAGGATGACTCCGATCACGACCGACGCGGCGCCGTCGTAAAACGGGTTGCGGGTGACATGTGCGAGGAACACGCCCGCCGCGGCGGCGACGATTCCGGCCATGGCGGCGCCATTTTCCAGCAGAACGATGAACGCGGGCGGGTCCTTCGACCGCCGGATCGCCTCGAACCAGCCAAGTTTGCCCTTCGCCTCCCTGAATTCCTTGAACGCTTCGAGCGTCGACCAGCCTTCGAGCACGAAGGCGACAAGGAGGACGACGTAGGCGACGATCGGAGACACCGCCTCCTCCGGATGGGCGATGTGGATGATGCCCTCGTAGATCGACACGCCGGCGCCGAGCGAAAACACCAGCACGGCGACCACGAAGCTCCAGAAATAGAGCTCCCGGCCGTAACCGAGCGGATGATATTTGTCGGGCGGCTTCCTGGCCTGGCGGCGGCCCCACATCAGCAGCAGCTGGTTGGTCGAATCGACCACGCTGTGGAATCCCTCAGTCAGCATCGCTGAGGAGCCAGTGATTGCTGCGGCCGCGAATTTCGCCGCCGCGATCCCGAGATTGGCGAGGAGCGCAATGACCAGCGTCCGGGTGCTGGCGGTCGGCGTGCTCATCGGACGCTCGCCCTTGCGGGCACAAAAGCCTCCCGCGGCTGTCCGCTGACCGTGTAGAGCCGTTCGGCTGGCAGCTTCACCACCAGCCCGCTCGACGGCAGAACAAAGTCGTACACCGCCCCCTGGAGCTGTGCCATGCGACTGCCTTCGATCCGCGCGCCAAAGGCCGAAAAGCCGATCGCGATGCCCTCGCCCATGCTTCCGGTCCAGCGGCCGACGCGCACCAGCGGCAGCGTCGCGTGATGCTTGCCCGGGCGCGGAAGGACCTGTTCGATCCACTGGCGAGCGATCCCGGTTTCGCGCTGCTCGGCGAGAAGCCGGTGCATCTGGTAGTTTCGCGGCCGGTCGACGAACCAGCTCATGATCGCGCGGGCGACGCTGGTGTTGCCGCCGCTCGGCGTTTCGGTGAGGTCGACGACCACCGGAGCGGCCCGCGGAAGCGCCGCCATCGCCTTGTCGAACGCGGCGATCGTCCCCTGGTCGCCAAGCGAATTGTTGATCCGGATCACGGTCCGGGGACCTTCACCAATAACGGTCACTGGCGGCAAGTCGGGTTGGCTAGCGTAGAGGTTCGGCAGCGGGACGCGCCGAGCGACGCCGTTCCGGGCAATCGTCAGGTCGCGCGGACGGTCGCGGCGGCCCGCCGCAAGAACGCGCGCGGCATAATCGGCCCGTTCATCGGAAACTGGCAATCCCAAAGGACTCCAGAAATTGCTCACGGCCTCCGCGACGGGAATGCCGGCAATGGCCTCCAGCCGGTCGCCCGCGCGGATCCCGGCCTTGGCCGCGGGACTGTCGGTCCTCACCGAATTGATCAAATACGAAGCGCCGCGCCTGACGATCCACAAGTCGGCATAGGTCGGAATGATCGCCCAGCTGTCCTTGAACGAGCTTCCGGTGATCGCATGGTGGTCGGCCAGCGACGCGATCCGGTCCTCCGCATAGTGAAGCAGGCTGTCATGGTCGCGCACGGCGACGCGTTCGGCAGCGAGCGCCGGCGAGTCCGGCAAAGCTCCGCCCGGCCAGTGATCCTCATACGCGTAATTCTCGACAATGATCTTATCGAGCGCTTTGGCATCGCCGGCGTAATCGACCGCCGGTACCTGCGCCGCTGCGAGGGCAAGGCCGAAGAGCATCGCGCTCAAATGTGAAGCACCCGGCCGTCCGCGGCGAGGACCGCTTCGTGCATCATCTCGCTCAGCGTCGGATGCGGGAAGACGGTCTGGATGAAATCCTCGTCGATCAGCTCGGCGGTCTTGCCAACGGTATAGCCCTGGATAAGCTCGGTGACCTCGGCGCCGATCATGTGGGCGCCCAATAGTTCCCCGGTCTTTGCGTCGAACACGGTCTTAACGAAGCCTTCGACCTCGCCGAGCGCGATCGCCTTGCCGTTGCCGATCGCGGGGAACTTGCCGACCTTCACCTCGTAGCCCTTCTCCTTGGCCGCGGCTTCGGTCAGGCCCACGCTCGCGACCTGCGGGCGGCAGTAGGTGCAGCCCGGGATGTTCTTCGGGTCGGCGGCGTGGGGATGCACGTCCTTGTTGCCGAGCGCCTGTGCGATCGCCTCGGCGGTGGTCACCGCCTCGTGCATGGCCTTGTGCGCGAGCCACGGCGGCGCGGTCACGTCGCCGATCGCCCACAGGCCGGCGACGTTGGTGCGGCCGTAGGGGTCGGTGTCGATATGGCCCTTGGTGGTTTTCACGCCGAGTGGCTCGAGCCCGATATTCTCGGTGTTGGGCGCGATCCCGACGGCGACGATGACATGGCTGAAGCGCTGCTCGGAGGTTTTTCCGTCGCTCGTCTTGATGGTCGCCGCGACACCCTTGGCGTCGGCCTTGATGCTCTCGACGCCCGCGCTGGTGAGGATGGTCAGGCCCTGCTTCTGCAGACTCTTGGCGAGCTGGGCGCTGACCTCGTCGTCCTCGACCGGAACGACGCGGTCGAGCATCTCGACCACCGTCACCCTGGCCCCGAGGTCGGCATAGAAGCTCGCGAACTCGATGCCGATCGCGCCCGACCCGATGACCAATAGCTCGGTCGGCATTTCGGGCGGGGTCATCGCGTGGCGATAGGTCCAGATGCGCTTGCCGTCGGCCTTGGCGAACGGCAGGTCGCGGGCGCGGGCGCCGGTGGCAACGATGATGTGCCTGGCCTGGAGCTCGGTCGTCTTGCCGTCGGCGGCCTTTACCGAAAGCTTGTCCTTCGCGGTGAGCGCCCCCTCGCCCATCACCACCGTAATCTTGTTCTTCTTCATCAAATGCGTGACGCCCTGGTTGAGCTGCTTGGCGACGGCGCGGCTGCGCGCGACGACCTTGGCGATGTCGAACGACGGTTTCTCGTTGCTTAGGCCGTAGGCGTCGGCGTGCTGGAGATAGTGGTAGATCTCCGCCGAGCGCAGCAGCGCCTTGGTCGGAATGCAGCCCCAGTTGAGGCAGATGCCGCCCAATAACTCGCGCTCGACGATCGCGGTCTTGAGGCCGAGCTGCGTGGCGCGGATCGCGGCGACATAGCCGCCGGGCCCCGAGCCGAGGACGATGAGGTCGTATGTGTCAGGCATTCTCTTCTTTTCCTTCCGCGATCCCCCGCGGTTTTCCTTGTTCGTCGAGCGCGACGAAGGTGAATTCGCCTTCCGCGACGAGGGTTTCGCCGTCGCCGTCCCGCTGGCGAGCGATCGCTTCGGCCTTGAGGCGGAGCGATGTGCGCCCTTCCTTCAGCAGCTCGACATAGACGCTGAGCTCGTCGCCGACCGCCATCGCGCCGGGGAATTTGATGGCGTCGGCGGCGACCAAGATTGCCTTGCCGTTCGTCCGCCGCGAGGCGAAGGAGCCGCAGGCGAGGCCCATCTGGCCCATCAGCCAGCCGCCGAACACGCCGCCATAAGGGTTGGTGTCGGAAGGCATGGCGGTGACACGAATGAGGGGTTCACCCGTCATGTCCGCCTCTGCGGCACGATCACCAGGAACCACCACGCAACGCCCGAGCACAGCCCAATCAAGGAAAAGCCAGCCAGGCTTATTGGGTCCCACAATTGGTACATTGGATTGGTCAGGTGCAGGCCAATGCGGAGCAGGAGCGAGAGCGCCGCCGCCGCAAGCACGCTCAACGCGACTTGGAGGACGAGTCCGCCCTGGCCGCGCTTGATCATCGCCCGGGCCTTGGGACGCTCTACAAAATAGCCGAGGAGAGCCGCGGGGATCAGCGCGAATGCGGGCGCCCAGATCAGCACGATCGCCGCGGTCGCCGCTACGTAACCGGGGTTGGTCAGCCACTTGTTGCTTCCGGCCGGTGAAAATTGACTCGTTATGACGAGAATCGCGAAGCCGAGCACGGACGATCCGAGCGCCGCGGCAATGACTGCGATGAAGCCGCGCGACTTGAAGCCGCCTTGGCTCAAGCCAGCATCCCCAGCGGGTTTTCGACCAGGCGCTTGAACGCCTGCATCAGCCGGGCGCCGTCGGCGCCGTCGATGGCGCGGTGGTCGAAGCTTCCGGTCGCGCTCATCACGGTCGCGATCTGGAGCGAGTCATTGATAACGTAGGGCCGCTTCTCGCCCGCGCCGATGGCCATGATCATGCCCTGTGGCGGGTTGATCACCGCCTCGAAATTCTTGATCCCGTACATGCCCATGTTGCTCAGGGACGCAGTGCCGCCCTGATATTCATTCGGTTGAAGCTTGCCCTCTTTGGCGCGCGCGGCGAGGTCGTGGATCTCGGTCGCGATCGCCGACACACTCTTTCCGCCGGCATCGACGACGATCGGGGTGATCAGCCCGCCCGGGATCGACACCGCGACCGAAATGTCGGCGCGGCTGTATTTGAAAAGAGTGTCGCCGGCGAAGCTGACGTTGCACTCGGGCACCTCGATCAGCGCCATCGCCAGCGCCTTGATCATCAGGTCGTTGACCGAGAGCTTGATGTTGCGGCTCTCGAGGCCCTTGTTGAGCTCGGAGCGGAGCCTGAGCAGCGCGTCGAGGTTGATGTCGACGGTCAGGTAGATGTGCGGAATCTGCTGCTTGGACTCGGTCAGGCGCCGCGCGATGGTCTTGCGGACGTTCGATAGCTTGACCGCCTCGTGCGGGATTCCTTCCTCGAAGGGGCCGGGGGTGACGAGGTGCGTTGCCATCGGTGCTGCCGCAGCAGCAGCGGCCGGCGCCGCGGCGGCTCCGCCTGCAGCCTTGCCGAGGTCGGCGCGGACGATGCGCCCGCCGGGGCCGCTGCCCTGGATGGTCTTGAGGTCGATGCCCTGCGCTTGCGCGAGCTTGCGCGCGAGCGGCGAGGCCTTGACCCTTTCTCCCTCTCCACTCGCGGGAGAGGATCGAGCGGTCGGCTGCTCTGGGGGAGCAGCCGCTGCGCTCGATGGTGAGGGGGCGGCCGGAGTCGCCGGCGCTGGCGGAGTTTCGACGGGGGCCTTTGGTGGCGGTGCGCTGCTGACGGGCGCGTCCGGCTTCGGCGCCCCCTCTCCCTGCCCAGCTGCGCCGGGCTGTCCCTCCCCCGCAGAGGGGGGAGGGGCCGAGCTGGCGGCGGTCGAGACATCTTCCCCCTCGCCTGCCATGATCGCGATCGGCGCCCCGACCTTCACGCCGTCGGTGCCCTCGGGGACGAGGATCTTGGCGATCTTGCCTTCGTCGACCGCCTCGAACTCCATGGTCGCCTTGTCGGTCTCGATCTCGGCGAGGATGTCGCCCGATTTGACGTCGTCCCCTTCCTTCACCAGCCATTTGGCAAGCGTCCCTTCCTCCATGGTCGGGGAAAGCGCGGGCATCTTGAGTTCGATGGGCATCGGATGGTCCTCGGAAGGCCCGCCGCTCAAAGCCAATGCGGCGGTTGGGGTCAAGGGAAAGCCGAATAGTCCAGCCTGCCGCTTGCACTTGTGCCGGGTTTAACGCAGCACTTGTTCTCGATGGGGGCAGACGAGCTCAAACGCACATATCTGGTCGTGGTCGACGATAGCCCCGAAGCGCGCGTGGCGCTTCGCTTCGCCGCTCGACGCGCTGCCAAGACCAACGGCCGAATCGAAATACTGGGAATTGTCGAGCCGCAGGACTTCGTTCAGTTCGGCGGAGTCCAGGCGGCGATCGAGGAAGAGCAGCGCCTGCGCATCGAGGGCGTGGTCAGCGCGGCGATTGGCGAAATCCTCGACGAGGCGGGAATCGAAGCGATGATCATCGTGCAGCAGGGCGAGCCCGTCAAAGCGGTGCGCGAATATATCGGCGAACGCGAGGAAGTCGCCGCGCTGGTGCTGGGCGCGGCGCCGAGCGGCAACCCCGGACCGTTGGTGGCGAATTTCTGCGGTAATGACGCGGGCAGGCTGCCGTGCCCGGTGATGCTGATCCCGGGGAGCCTCAGCGACGAGCGGCTGGAGCAGTTGAGCTAAAGCACCCGCGATAGAATCTCGCCCAGCTTGACCACTCCGGCTTCGTCCTCCTCCGTGAACCGCGCGGGCTTGGGGCTGTCGATGTCGAGCACTCCGATCACTTCGCCGTCGCGGATCAGCGGGACGACGATTTCGCTGTTCGACGCGCTGTCGCAGGCAATGTGACCGGGAAAGGCGTGGACGTCCTCGACCCGCTGGACCTGCCGGGTCCTGGCCGCGGCGCCGCACACCCCTTGGTCGAAGGTCATGCGGATGCAGGCCGGACGGCCCTGGAACGGCCCGAGCACCAGCTCGCCGCCCACGTTGCGGTAAAAGCCGACCCAATTCACGTCGGGTAAGGTCTCGAAGATCAGGCCCGATGCATTGGCCATGTTGGCGATTGGGTCGGGCTCGCCGGCGACGAGGCCCTCGAGCGCGAGCGTGAGGTCACTATACATCGTCGCCTTGTCGGCCGCTTCGATTTTGAAGTCGTACATCAGTCGAAATCCACCTTTCCCCGCGCTTGTTTGACCGCGCTGCGCTGCTTCTTGCGGTCGACGCGCGCGGCCCTCGCCGCCCGGCTCGGCCGCGTCGCCTTGCGCTTGGCCTGGACGATATGGGCGGCGGCGATCATTTCCGCCAGACGGCGCCGCGCGTCGGTGCGGTTGGCGTCCTGGGTGCGGAAGCGCCGGGCGGTGATCAAAAGCTCGCCGCTGCCGGTCATCCGGCTGCCCGCAATGGTCTTCAGCCGCTCGTAGACGTCGGGCGCGAGGCCGAGCCGATACACGTCGGCGCGAAGCTGGACCGCGGTCGCGACCTTGTTGACGTTCTGGCCGCCCGGCCCGGTGGCGGCGAGGAAGGTTTCACTCAGCGCGTCCTCCGGAATTATCACCGATTCCGGTCCAATTCGTCCCCCGGACGGCTTGTCTGCGGAATCGTCAGGCGACATCGCACCACTCGGCGAAATGGTCGGGCAAAGGCGCGGTCACGTCGATCGCGGGTTTACCGTCCCTGGGAACCACGATCCGCGATGCGTGGAGCAGCATCGGCCCGCCCGGCACGCCGTAGACCCGGTCGCCGACGATGCCCCGGCCGAACGCCTCACGCGCGTGGGCGCGAATCTGGTGCGTGCGGCCGGTCTCCGGCCGGAACTCGACCAAAGTCTGGCCGTCTCGCGCGGCGATCCTGCGCCAGTGAGTTACCGCCTGCTGGCCGGAGGGATCCGCGACCATTCGCCATCCGGCGTCCGCGCTCGAGGTCTTGGCGAGCGGCCGGTCGATCGTCCCCTCGCCGTCAGCAATCTCGCCCGCGACGACCGCGAGATAATATTTCTCGACGCGGCGCGCCTCGAAAGCGTGCTGGAGTTCGGCGCGGCTTTTGGGCGAGCGCGCAAGCAGCAGGCAGCCGCTGGTGTCCTGGTCGAGCCGATGCATCGGCGTCGGCTTACGCCTGAAATTGAACCGAAGCTCATCCAGCCTGGACACGATTGAATTGCCGCCGCGGCGCGGCGTGTCGACCGGCAATCCGGCCGGTTTGTCGATCACGATCGCCTCCGCGTCGATGAAGAGAACGTAGTCAGAAAGGGGTATCGTCCTGTGGAGCAATTTGTGACTCGCTTACAACGAGGCCGAGGAAACCGGGCAATTACACAATATTAACCTTTTCCCTTCAGACCCCGAATGGTTAATGAGGGCTTCAAGGCTCTTAAGGGCTCTTTACGCTCTTGAGCCGTGAACGGGGGAAACAGCAATGCGCGTGCTGCTGATCGAAGACGAACCGACCACCGCGAAGAGCATCGAGCTGATGCTGGGGAGCGAAGGCTTCAACGTCTACACCACCGATCTTGGCGAGGAAGGCCTCGATCTGGGCAAGCTCTACGATTACGACATCATCTGCCTCGACCTCAATCTGCCGGACATGCATGGATATGACGTGCTCAAGAAATTGCGCACCGCAAAGGTCGGCACTCCGGTGCTGATCCTGTCGGGCATCGGCGAGATGGACAGCAAAGTCCGCGCTTTGGGCTTCGGCGCCGACGATTATGTGACCAAGCCGTTCCACCGCGACGAGCTGGTCGCGCGCATCCACGCGATCGTGCGCCGCTCGAAGGGCCATTCGCAATCGGTCATCCGCACCGGCAAGCTGGCCGTGAACCTCGACGCCAAGACCGTCGAAGTCGACGGCTCGCGCGTGCACCTGACCGGCAAGGAATATGCGATGCTGGAGTTGCTTTCGCTCCGCAAGGGCACGACCCTGACCAAGGAAATGTTCCTCAACCATCTCTACGGCGGGATGGACGAGCCCGAACTCAAGATCATCGACGTGTTCATCTGCAAGCTGCGCAAGAAGCTCAGCCTTGCTTGCGGCGGCGCCAATTACATCGAGACCGTATGGGGCCGCGGCTATGTGCTGCGCGATCCCGAAGAGGTCGCCGAGCCCGAGCCGCAAGTCGCGGTCGCGTAAAAGTTTACCCAGGGGGCAAGGGAAGGCGGGGCGCTCCGGCGCTCCGCCTTTTTTCGTGTGGTCACATGAGACGGAACTCCATCTCCTGCTGCGTCTCTGCGCTAACGCCACTGAACACGGACTGCACTTCAGAAAGGAAATGGCGCATTGGCTCGGTCAAGCTGTCGGCGCCCTCCACCTCCACCCTGAGAGGGGGTTCTATCCGATTAACGCCACCGCGAAGGCTGTCCTCGAGCGCGTCAAGGTTCCGCCCATGCCAAGTGGGAGCGCCCAATTGCGGCAGCAGCGCAGAATGGAAGTCTTCAGCTGACCGCCATTCAGAAGCGTCGAGAGCTATGACTTTCATCTGCCTGAAGCTGACACGGGCATGTCGGCAATGGAACGAAACCGGACGATCAGCGAGACCCTCAGGCGTCGATCAGATGGCGTTTGCGTTCGGGCCGGCCGGGCAGGTTGAGCTCGATCTGGGCCTCGGGGCCGATCTCGTCGATGCGGCGCCAGCCGTCGCGGCCGAGGCGCTCGAGCGGCCTGAACTGGGTCTTGTAGGCCATGCGCGACGAGCCTTCGACCCAATAGCCGAGGTAGACGTAGGGCAGGCCCGCTCGCGCCGCGCGAATGACGTGATCGAGGATGATGTAGGTGCCGAGCCCCTTGCGTGCGTCTGGCCCGACGTCGAAGAAACTGTAGATCATCGATAGGCCATCGCTCTGCTGGTCGGAAAGACAGGCGCCGACGAGCTTGCCGGGCCGGCCGTTCCGGGACGGCTCGCGATATTCGATCATGTAGGTGCGGACCGGGGTCTGCTCGACCATGTCGGCGAAATCGCTTTCGTCCATCTCGGCCATTCCGCCGCCGGGATGACGAACCGCGAGGTAGCGGCGAAGCAGCGCATATTGCTCCTCGGTCGTCCACGGCTTGCAGGCGGTGACTTCGAGGTGGGAGTGCCGGCGCATGATCTTGCGCTGGGTGGCGTTGGCCTGGAATTCGGCTGCGAGCACCCGGACCGAGACGCAGGCGGAGCAGTCGATGCAGCTCGGACGATAGGCGACCGACTGGCTGCGGCGGAAGCCGATCCGGCCCAGCGCCTCGTTGAGCTCGCTGGCGTGGCGCCCGCTAAGCTCCGTGAACACCTTCCGCTCGACCTTGCCCGGAAGGTACGGGCACGGGCTCGGGTTGGTGACGAAGAACTTGGGAAAGCGGAATGGTGCGCTCAACCCGCAGCCTCTCTTCGATGGTTACGCTCGCCTTTATGCGGCTGGTAAACGCGCTTGGAAAGACTTTGGATGAGCGAAAGAGGGTAAATGTCGATCGGTGTGCCGATTTGATACCCCTCTCCCCTTGCGGGAGAGGGAGGGACCCGCCGCGAAGCGGTTGGAGGGTGAGGGGTCGAACGTTGCAATACCCTCACCCCGCTCGGCTGCCGCCGAGTCGCTCTCTCCCGCGAGGGGAGAGGGGCTAGTCCAGTTGCGCCCGCTCGACCTTGAATCCGGCAGCTTCGAGTCGCGCGACGACATCGTCGATCGCGGATGCGTCGCGGGCCTCGCATTCGACCTCGATCAACGTGTCCTTGGCCGGCAGCGCAGTGAAAATCCGGCTGTGGTTGATCTCGATGACGTTGACGCCCGCTTCGTAAACCTTGGCGGTGATCGCGGCGAGCGCTCCGGGCTGATCGTGCGCGGCGACGTGAAGACGGGCGATTCGCCCTTGGCGGACGAGATCGCGGACGAGGACGTTGGCGAGCAGATGCGTGTCGATATTGCCGCCGCACAAGATCGTCGCGACTTTCTTGCCCTTGAAGCGGTCGGGGTCGGCGAGCATCGCGGCGAGGCCCGCGGCGCCCGCGCCTTCGACCACGCTCTTTTCGATCCCGGCGAGCATCGCCACCGCACGCTCGAGGTCACGTTCGGAAACCAGCACGACGTCGGTCGCGAAATCGGCGAGGATGCGCGAGGTGAGCGCGCCCGGATGCTTGACCGCGATTCCTTCGGCGAGCGTGTCGCCGCCGAGCGGGAGGTGCACGCCCTCGATCGCGCATTTCATCGACGGGTAGAGCTCGGCTTCGACCCCGATCAGCTCGACGTCTGGCTTCACCGAGCGCGCCGCGATCGACACCCCCGACATCAGGCCGCCGCCGCCGATGGGCACGACGATGGCGTCGAGGTCGGGCGCGTCCTCGAGCATTTCGAGCGCGACCGTCCCCGCCCCCGCGATCACCTGCGGGTCGTCGAACGGGTGGACGAAGCAATAGCCCTTCTCGAGCGCGAGCTCACGCGCCCGCGAATAAGCGTCGTCGAACATGTCGCCGTAAAGCACGACCGTCGCGCCGTGGCCTTCGGTCTGGGTGACCTTCACCGTCGGAGTGGTCGAGGGCATGACGATGACCGCGGGGATGCCGAGGCGCTTGGCGTGATAGGCGACGGCCTGGGCGTGGTTGCCGGCCGAGGCGGCGATGACCCCGCGCGCGCGCTCGTCTTCGGTCAGCTGGAGCAATTTGTTGAGCGCGCCGCGCTCCTTGTAGGCGGCGGTGAACTGAAGGTTCTCGAACTTGAGCCAGACCTCGGCGCCGATGAACTCGGACAAAGTCCTGCTGACCAGCATCGGGGTGCGGATGACCGCGCCCTTGATGCGCTTCGCGGCGGCGCGGATGTCGTCGATGGTCGGGGGCTGCATGGGAGTAGTCTGAAGCATCTCTCGCGCGTGACCTAGCCCTTCAACGCGGCGCGAACAATGCTATGCGGCTGCCCATGCACAAACCACTCCTCGCTCTCGCCGCAGCGCTGATCGCCACCGCGGCCAACGCCGATACGCTCGTCAACAACCTCAATGGCATCCAGGTCGATGCGAGCGGCAAGCTCGAGCGCTTCACCGGCATCCTGATCGGTAGTGACGGCAGGGTGAAACATCTGCTGCACGGCGAGATGTTCAAGCTCCGCGACACAGACGTCGTCGATGCGCAGGGCCGGACTGTCCTCCCTGGCCTGATCGACGCGCACGGGCATGTGACCGCGCTCGGCACCGCCGCAATGACCCTTCAGTTGACCGGGTCGAACTCGCTCTCCGACGTGCAGCAGCGGCTTCGCGCCTACGCCCCCGTGCATCCCGACAAGAGATGGATCATCGGCTTCGGCTGGAACCAGGAAATGTGGCCGGACAAAAGTTTTCCGACCGCCGCCGACATCGACGCGGTGGTTTCCGATCGCCCGGTAGTGCTCGAGCGCGTCGACGGCCACGCGATCGTCGTCAACAGCGCGGCGCTGCGCGCGGCCGGCGTGACCGCTGCGACGCGCGATGTTGCCGGCGGCAACATCGAACGCGACACAAGCGGAAACCCGACCGGGCTGTTCGTCGATAAGGCGCGGAGCCTGATCGAGGAGGCGATCCCGGCGCAAACAGCCGGCGACGAAGACGAAGCGCTAGATCTGTCGCAACAGCAACTGCTGTCGTTCGGAGTTACCGCGGTCGGATCCATGAGCACCTCGATGGACGATTGGCGCGCGTTCCGCCGCGCCGGCGAGGCAGGGCGGCTAAAGGTCCGCCTGATGGGTTACATGAACGCACCCGAGGCGGCGGAGGCGAAGTTGGCGCCAACGCAATGGCTGTACGGCGACCGCCTGCGCCTGGTCGGCGTCAAGCTGTTCGCCGACGGCGCGCTCGGCTCTCGGGGTGCGTGGCTGAAGCAGCCTTATTCGGACAAGCCCGACACTCGCGGTCTACCGCGGCATTCGGACGCCGAATATTTGGAGATGGCCGATGCGGGCGCCGCGCGCGGCTTCCAGATCGCGACTCACGCCATCGGCGACGCCGCCAATGCACAGGTCATCTCGGTCTATGAGCAATTGCACCGCAAATATCCGGGCGACCGCCGCTGGCGGATCGAGCATTTCCAGATCGCCGACCCGGCCGACATTTCGCGCCTCGCCCCGGCCGGGATCATCGCCTCGATGCAGCCCACGCACCAGACCAGCGACCGGCTGATGGCCGTGAAGCGCCTTGGGCCGAACCGGTTGGCGGGCGCCTATGCGTGGCAGTCGGTCCTGAAATCCGGCGCGCGACTGGCTTTCGGTACCGACTTTCCGGTCGAATCGCCCAACCCCTTCCCCGGCCTCGCCGCGGCGATCAGCCGGCAGGACATGCAGGGACAGCCGCCGGGCGGCTGGATTCCGAGCGAGCGGCTGACCTTCGAGCAGGCGCTCGCGGCCTACACGCGCGGATCGGCCTATGCCGGCTTCGCGGAGGACAGGATCGGCGGACTCGAGCCGGGCAAATGGGCCGATTTCATCATCGTCGACCGCGACCCGACCAAGATCGACGCGCAGGCCCTTGCGCGGACGGAAGTGCTGGAAACCTGGGTCGCGGGAAAGAAGGTGTGGGCGCGAGCGCCTAACGCTTCGCCGACCGAGCGCGGGAAATAGGCACCTCCCCTCCCTGTGAGGGAGGGGTTCGGGGTGGGTGCGGACGAATGGGCTCGATGCCCATGAGCGCGCTTCTTCCGCGGCATCGAGCCGCTCCAGAAGCACCCACCCCCGGCCCCTCCCTTGCAGGGAGGGGAGTTTTGAGCGCGGGAAATGAGCTCCGACGGCGTCAAGATCTGGGGCAATTCCTCGGGCGGCCTGCCCGGCGCATACCAAAGATAGAACGGCACTCCGGCGCGGCCGCGGCTTTCGAGGAAACGGGTAATCGCGGGGTCGCCGTTGGTCCAGTCGCCGGCAAGCACCTTGACGCCGGCCTTCCTGAACGCATCGCGGACCTCGGTGCGATCGATCGCCGCGGCCTCGTTCGCCTTGCAGGTCAGGCACCAGTCAGCGGTGAAATAGGCAAACACGGGACGGCCCTGCGCGACGTAGCTCGCGGTGCGCGCTTCGCTCCACGGTTCGGCACCGGCAATCCGATTCACTCCGGTCGATGCCGGACGCGGGACGGTGAAGACTGCCAAAATCGCGAACATCAGCACGAATGCCGCGATGGCAATGCCGACGTTGCGACCGCGGCGCTGCGCGAAGCCGAATGCGAGGAGGATTGCGAGGAGCAAAGCCGACCAGGCCGCCGCTGCGATCAGGCCATCTTGACCGCTCAGCCGGTAGAGAAGCCACAGGGCCGCAACCACGCTCGCAGCCATCGGAATCGCGAGGAAGCGCTGGAGGCGTTTCATCCACGGCCCGGGCTTGGGCAGCTTGTTCCGCAGCGCGGGAATGAAGGCGATCAGCAGGAACGGAATCGCCAGGCCTAAGCCCAGCGCGGCGAACACCAGCACCGATCCGGCGAGCGGGAGCAGCAGCGCGGTCCCGAGCGCCACGCCCAGGAACGGTCCGGCGCACGGAGTCGCGATGAACGCGGCGAGCGCTCCGGTGCCGAAGCTGCCCGCCGGCCGTGCTCGGCCGCCCAGCACCGGAAGTTCGAAGACGCCGAGCAGGTTGGCGGTGATCGCGACCGCGAGCAGGAGCAGCAGCATGATCGTACGCGGGTCCTGCAGTTGGAACGCCCAGCCGGCTTCCACCCCTGCCGCGCGAATGGCGAGCAGAGCCGCGCCGAGCGCGCCGGTCCCAATCACCGCGCCCGCCGCATAAGCGAGCGCGTCGCGGCGCGCCTCGCCCGCCGACTCTCCGGCGCGCGAAAGATGCAGGGTCTTCAAGGCGAGGATCGGGAACACGCACGGCATTAGGTTGAGGAGGATTCCACCCGCCAGCGCTCCGAGGACGGCCCAGAACATCGCGCCCGGCGGGGCCTCGCCGAGCGGCGTGCCGCTGCTTCCGACCGGCCGCCGTACGGCGCGGAACTCAAGCCCGCGCCCGTCGCCGAGCGCGAGCACGCCGCGAAGCTCCCGCGGGTCGCCGGGTTTGCTCTTGAGGTGCACGACCAGCCGGTCCCCGTCGCGGAAGAATTTCTGCGGCGCAGCATATTCGACGATCCCGTCATCGATCGGGAAAACATAAGGGTCGCGGACGGTGACGCTGCGCGGCAAGGGGATCGCGACCCGGTAGATTTCGGCGTAGGACTGGAACGCCGCAAGGGTGGCCAGCGGCCGCGGAAGCAAACGCCGCCATTCGTCGAACTGGGCGCGCTCCGGGGTTCCGGTACCGACCGGCAGGTCGAGCGCGAATTCGCCCTGCTCGGGAACGCAGACTTTGTCGGTGCAGGCGAGCCAATGGGCGTCGGCGCGGATCGGAATCGTGCCGCGCGCGTCCGCCGGCACCTTCAGCCGCACGAGCACGGCATAATCGCGCTCGTAGACGTAGTTCATGAGGCCGGCGATCTCGAGCCGCGTCGGCACCGGGTAGCGCAGCGGACCCGCCGAAAAGCCCTTGGGTAGCTGCCATTTGACGTCCATCGGCAGGCCGGCGTCGCCGGGGTTCAGCCAATAGCCGTGCCAGCCCGCGACCGGGCGCATGTGGATCGCAAGCTCGACCTCGCCGCCCGGCGGCGCCGGGCCCTCGGCGACGAGCTGCGGCTCGATTCCGCGCGCGTTCGCCAGCGCTGGGGCGAGAAGGAGCGCGAAAAAGATCAGGAGGCGGCGGAGCATGGAAGCGCTCATACCGTCATCCTGACGAAAGTCAGGATCAATGAACTCGAGCCGATGCGTTTATGGATCTCGGATCAAGTCCGGGATGATGGTTATTCCAAATTCGGGCGGAGCCAGCGCTCAGCCTCTGCCACGGGAACTCCGCGCCGCGCGGCATAATCCTCGAGCTGGTCGCGGCCGATGCGCGCGACTCCGAAATACTGGCTGTCGCGATGGCCGAAATAAAAACCCGACACTGCGGACGTTGGAAGCATGGCGAAATTCTCGGTCAGCGTGACCTCGCCGGGATTGCCGCCGAGCATGTCGAACAGGATCGGCTTGAGGCTGTGGTCGGGACACGCCGGATAGCCGGGCGCAGGGCGGATGCCGTGATATTTCTCGCGGATCAGCTGCTCGTTGGACAAATGCTCCTCGGCATAGTTCCACAGGCGCTGGCGCACCTCCGCATGGAGCACCTCGGCAAAGCTCTCGGCCAAGCGGTCGGCCAGCGCCTTCAACAGGATGTCGGAATAATCGTCGTGGCCGGCCTTGAACCGCTCGAGGTGCGGCTCGAGCCCATGGATCCCGACTGCGAAGCCGCCGATCGTGTCTTCGCCCTCGGGATTGATGAAGTCGGCGAGGCACATGTTGGGGCGCCCCTCCCGCTTCTTCACTTGCTGGCGAAGGAAGGGCAGACGGGTCCAGTCGTTGCCGGCGAGGACGAGAACATCGTCCCCTTCCCGCTTGCAGCGCCACAGGCCGACCGTGGCGCGCGGCGTGACCCAGCGCTCGGCGATGATCTTGTCGAGCATCTCCTGGGCGTCGTCGAACAGGCTGCGGGCGCTCTCGCCGACCACCGGATCGTCGAGGATCGCGGGGTAATTGCCGGCCAGCTCCCACGCGCGGAAGAAGGGCGTCCAGTCGATCGAGGCTTTCAAATCCTTGAGCGCCCAGTCGCCGATATGGTGAAGGCCGGGGAATTGCGGCGGCGGGGCCTGGCCCTCGGAGTCGAACGGGAAGGCGTTGGCGCGCGCTTCGGCGAGGGTCGCAAGCTCGCTGTGGCCGCTGCGCTCGCGCGACTTCCTGAGCTTGTCGTAGTCATCGGCGGTGTTGGCGATCAGCGGCTCGCGCTGGGTGTCGGACATCAGCGACGAGGCGACCCCGACCGCGCGGCTGGCGTCGAGCACATGGATCACCGCCCCTTCGTAGGCCGGGTCGATTCGAAGCGCCGTATGCGCCTTGCTGGTGGTTGCGCCGCCAATCAGCAGCGGAGTCGCGAGGCCGAGCCGCTGCATCTCGCCGGCGACCGTCACCATCTCGTCGAGCGAGGGGGTGATCAGGCCCGAAAGGCCGATCATGTCCGCCTGATTGTCGTTCGCGGCTTTCAAAATGTCCTGCCACGGCACCATGACGCCGAGGTCGATGACCTCGAAGCCGTTGCACTGCAGCACCACGCCGACGATGTTCTTGCCGATGTCGTGGACGTCGCCCTTGACGGTGGCCATGACGATCCGGCCCTTGCCCCTGGTCGCGCCGGATTTCTCCTTCTCCGCCTCGATGAACGGAATCAGGTGAGCGACGGCCTTCTTCATTACGCGCGCCGACTTGACCACCTGGGGGAGGAACATCTTGCCCGACCCGAACAGGTCGCCGACGACGTTCATTCCGTCCATCAGCGGGCCTTCGATCACCTCGATCGGGCGGACGAATTGCTGACGGGCTTCTTCGGTGTCGTCGACGATATGCGCGTCGATGCCTTTGACCAGAGCATAGGACAGACGCTCGGTGACCGGCAGCGAACGCCATTCGGCCAGCGCTTTCTCCGCTTCGACGTCGGTGCCGCGAAACTTCTCCGCGAGCGTGACCAGCCGATCGGTCGCATCCTCGCGCCGGTCGAGGATCACGTCCTCGCAGGCGTCGCGAAGTTCGGGATCGATCGCGTCGTAGACTTCGAGCTGGCCGGCATTGACGATGCCCATGTCCATGCCGGCCGGGATCGCGTGATAGAGGAACACGCTGTGCATCGCGCGCCGCACCGGCTCGTTGCCGCGGAACGAGAAACTGAGGTTCGACAGGCCGCCAGAGATGTGCGTGCCCGGGCAGCGGGCGCGAATCTCGCGCGCGGCCTCGATGAAGTCGAGCGCGTAGCGGCGGTGCTCGTCGATGCCGGTGGCGACGGCGAAGATATTGGGATCGAAGATGATGTCGTGCGGCTCGGTGCCGTCTTCGGTCAGCAGCGCGTAAGCGCGCTCGCAGATCGCGACCTTGCGCGCCGCGCTGTCGGCCTGGCCCTGCTCGTCGAACGCCATCACCACGATTGCGGCGCCGTAAGCGCGGCATTTGCGGGCAAGCTCGAGGAAGGGCCCCTCGCCTTCCTTGAGGCTGATCGAATTGACGATCGGCTTGCCCGACACGCATTTGAGCCCGGCCTCGATCACGCTCCACTTCGAGCTGTCGACCATTACCGGCACCCGCGCGATGTCGGGCTCGGCGCCGATGCGCTTGAGGAAGTTGGTCATCGCCCGCTCGCTGTCGAGCAGGGCCTCGTCCATGTTGACGTCGATGATCTGCGCGCCGTTTTCGACCTGCTCGCGCGCGACCTCGACCGCGGCATCATAATCGCCGGCGAGGATCAGCTTCTTGAATTTGGCCGAGCCGGTGACGTTGGTGCGCTCGCCGACGTTGACGAAGCGCGCGCCCGCGCCTGCTCTCGCCTCCTCCCCGTTGGTCCCGAGCGTAGTCGAGGGACGTGTCTCGACTTCGCTCGACACAAACGGCGCTGGGGTGGCTCCCGATCGATCGGTCACCCGGCGATCACCATCGGCTCGAGCCCGGCGAGAAGGGTCTCGTCGCGGGCGGCCGGGACGGCACGCGGCGTGCAATCGCGCGCTGCCCCGGCAATCGCGGCGATATGCTGGGGAGTCGTGCCGCAGCATCCGCCGACGATGTTCACCAGACCGCTGTCGATCCATTCGCGGACCTGGGCGGCGGTTTCTTCCGCGGCCTCGTCATATTCGCCGAGCTCGTTGGGAAGGCCCGCGTTCGGATAAGCCATCACCAAGGTGTCGGCGACCGCGGCCAGCGACGCCAAATGCGGTCTCAATTGGGCCGCGCCGAACGAACAGTTGAGGCCGATGGTCACCGGCCGGGCATGGCGCACCGAGGCCCAGAACGCCTCGACCGTATGGCCCGAAAGGTTGCGGCCGCTAAGGTCGGTAAGGGTCATCGAGATCATCAGCGGAAGCTCGCGGCCGAGCGCCTGCCCGGCTTCGAGCGCGGCGACGATCGCCGCCTTGGCGTTGAGCGTGTCGAAGATCGTCTCGATCAGGACGAAGTCGACTCCGCCCGCGGCCAGCGCGTCGATCTGCTCGCGATAGACCGCCTTGACCTGGTCGAAGTCCACTTCGCGGAAGGCCGGATCGTTGACGTCGGGCGAGAGCGACAGAGTCTTGTTGGTCGGGCCGAGCGCGCCGGCAACCCAGCGCGGCTTGCCGTCACGCGCGCTGTAGCGGTCGGCGACCTCGCGCGTGATTTCTGCCGCGGCGCGGTTGATGTCGCTGACCAAATGCTCGGCGCCATAATCCGCCTGGCTGATCGCATTGGCGTTGAACGTGTTGGTGGCGAGGATGTCGGCGCCGGCATCGGCGAAGCTCTCGCAGATCTTGCGCACCAGATCGGGCCGGGTGACGTTGAGCAGATCGTTGTTGCCGCGCTGGTCCTTCATGAGGTCGAGCCCAGCGCAATAATCCTCGCTCTTCAGGCGTTCGGCCTGGATGAGGGTGCCGTAGGCGCCGTCCTTGATGAGGATGCGCTTGGCAGCTTCGTCGCGGAGGGTTTCGCCGGCGCTCACGGCGCGATTTCCCCCGGGCCCTCACGCCGAGCAGATGGCAGATCGCATAGCTGAGCTCGGCCCGGTTGAGCGTGTAGAAATGGAAGTGGCGGACCCCGCCGGCATAGAGCTGGCCGGCAAGCTCGGCGGCGACGGTCGCCGCGATCAGCTGCCGCGCCGCCGGCAAATCGTCGAGGCCCTCGAACAGCGTATCGAGCCAGTCGGGAATGTCCGCTCCGCAGGTTTGGGCGAAGCGCCGGGTCGTGGCGACGTTCGACACCGGCAGGATTCCCGGCACGAGCTCGATCTTCATTCCGGCCGCCGCAACTTCGTCCTGAAAGCGCAGGAAGCATTCCGGGGAGAAGAAGAATTGCGTGATCGCGCGGTCCGCGCCGGCATCGACCTTGCGCTTGAGATTATCGAGATCGGATTTGCGGTCGCCGGAGTCCGGATGGATTTCCGGATAGGCGGCGACCGAAATGTCGAACGGAGCGATCGCCTTGAGGCCCGCGACCAGCTCGGCGGCATTGGCGTAGCCGCCCGGATGCGGTGCGTAGGCGCCGCCGGGCTCCGGCGGGTCGCCGCGCAGCGCGACGATGTTGCGAACGCCTAGCTCCCAATAGTCGCGGGCCACGCATCGACTTCCTCCCGCGTCGCGCCGACGCAGGTCAGGTGCGCCGCGGGCGTCAGGGCCGTCTCCTTCAGGATCCGCTCGACCGTCGCGTGGGTGCGCTCGCGGGTCGAGCCGCCGGCGCCGTAGGTGACCGAAACGAAGCGCGGCCGCAGCGGTGCAAGGGTCTGGATCGAGGCCCACAGCGTCTCGGCCATTGGTATCGGTCTTGGGCGGGAAGAATTCGAAGCTCACCTGGATGTCGCCGCGCGCCTCGGCGAACAGAGGCTGATGGTGATCGAGCTGATCGAGGGCGTTCATGCCGCCCTCCGCTGGCGCACGGGCGCTTTGCGCCGCGCCACAGGGTTACGGTCAGCTCGCCGCCCTTCAGATGCTGGACATGGTCGACCTCCGAGGCCCGAGGCGGCAAACCACCCTTCCATCGCCGAATCGTCGAAACCCGAGGCGGATATGCGCGTCGGTCGCGCGCAATTCCTCGCGGTCGTGGGCAGCGAAATCGACCACCAGCAGATTGCCGCCCGGAGCGAGCACCCGCGCCGCCTCGGCGATCGCTGCCGCCGGCGAATGGGCATAATGAAGCACCTGGTGGATGATCACATGATCGGCGCTCTCATCGGCGAGCGGCAGCGCATACATGTCGCCCTGCCTGAGGCTCGAGGCGATGCCCGCGGCTTCGAGCTTGACCCGTGCCAGGCGCAGCATCTCCGATGAGCGGTCGATGCCGATCGCCTGCGCCGCGCGGGGGCCAAACAGCTCGATCATCCGTCCGGTACCGGTGCCGACATCGACCAGCCGGCCAAGCGGGCGCTTGCCCAGCGCGCGGCCGATCGCGCGCTCGACCTCGCTTTCGGCGACGTGAAGCGAGCGAATCTGGTCCCAGACGTTCGCATAAGCGGTGAAATAGCGGTTGGCGGCCTCGGCGCGGTCGGCGCGGATGGCGTCGGTGCGGGCCGCGTCGGAATCGAACAAAGCGCAGGTCGCCGGGTCGGCCCAGGCGTCGATGAGTGCGAACATCGCCTCGGTACGCTCAGGATCGGACAAAGTGAGGAACACCCAGCTGCCCTCCTTGCGGCGCTCGAGCACTCCGGCATCGGCGAGGATCTTCAAGTGGCGCGAAACCCGGGGCTGGCTTTGCCCCAGCACCTGCGCCAGCTCGCCCACGGATAGCTCGATCAACCTCAGCAGCGCGACGATGCGCAGCCGGGTCGGGTCGGCAAGCGCCTGGAAACGATCGGCGAGCGGGAACCCCAAAGCCATGAGTTAAGGATATAAAGATACCTTTATATCGTCAAATCACTTTCGCTGAAATAATCCCTTGTGTTGGAGTAGACATTGCCGGTATTGGCGCGCGCTGGCCCGAGCGATTTCAGCGACAGGCCGAGACGGTGCCGATGGCGGCACCTTTAATGGGAGTGGAACGATCATGAAGACTGTTGCCCTGACCGTTGCGGTCCTCGCGCTCGGCCTCGCCGCGTGCAACAAGCAGGAAGCTGCGAACAACGCCGTTGAAACCAACGTCGAGAATGCGGCCGTCACCGACGTGAACGCCGCCAGCAATGACGCGACGGCGAATGCCGACGTGGCGCTCAACGCCGACGTCAACGCGTCGAACGTTGCCGACAATTCCGCAGCTAACGCGACCAACGCCCAGTAAGCCGACGCTTACACGAGCAATTTAAAGGGGTCGCCCCACCGGGCGGCCCTTTTTTTGTGTGTCGTCATTGCGAGGAGCGGAGCGACGCGGCAATCCAGGAACATGAGCTGGATTGCTTCGCTACGCTCGCAATGACGAAACTGGTGCTTCTGGCCGCCCTGATCCTCTGCTCGTGCCGCGACCAGCGGCCTCCGGCGCCGAGCGCCGAACAGGCCAACCAGCTCAACGAGGCCGAGGCCATGCTCAACAATCTGGCGGCCAACGAAGAAGGGCCGGCGGATCGCTCCACCGGCCCTTCAAATCATTCGGACTGAACCAGGCGGTTTAGAAGTCCATTCCGCCCATTCCGCCCATGCCGCCGCCGGCCATCGCCGGAGCCGGCCTGTCGTCCGGCGCCTCGGCGATCGTCGCCTCGGTGGTGATGAGCAGGCCGGCAACGCTCGCCGCGTCCTGGAGCGCCGCGCGGACGACCTTGGTCGGGTCGATCACGCCGGCCTTGACCAGATTCTCATAGACCTCGGTCTGAGCGTTGAAGCCGAGCGTCGGGTCGTTTCCGTCGATCAGCTTGCCGGCGACCACGGCGCCGTCGTACCCGGCGTTCTCGGCGATCTGCCGCACCGGCGCCTGGAGCGCCTTGCGGATGATGTCGAGGCCGCGGGTCTGGTCGTCATTCTCGCCCTTGAGGCCCTCGAGCGCTTTGGTCGCATAGAGCAGCGCGGTGCCGCCGCCCGGAACGATCCCTTCCTCGACCGCGGCGCGGGTCGCATGAAGCGCGTCGTCGACGCGGTCCTTGCGCTCCTTGACCTCAATCTTCGGAGGCGCCGCCGACCTTGATCACGGCAACGCCGCCGGCCAGCTTGGCAAGCCGCTCCTGCAGCTTCTCGCGGTCGTAGTCGGAGGTGGTGGTCTCGATCTGCTGGCGGATCGCGCCGACGCGAGCTTCGATCGCCTCGCGCTTGCCGGCGCCGTCGACGATCGTCGTCGTGTCCTTGTCGATCGTTACCCGCTTGGCCTGGCCGAGCATGTCGACAGTCACATTCTCGAGCTTGATGCCGAGGTCCTCGCTGATCATCTCACCGGCGGTGAGGATCGCGATATCCTCGAGCATCGCCTTGCGGCGATCGCCGAAGCCCGGTGCCTTGACTGCCGCGACCTTGAGGCCGCCGCGCAGCTTGTTGACGACCAGGGTGGCCAGCGCCTCGCCCTCGATGTCTTCGGCGATGATCAGCAGCGGACGGCCGCTCTGGACCACCGCTTCAAGGATCGGAAGCATCGCCTGGAGGTTCGACAACTTCTTCTCGTGGATCAGGATGTAGGGGTCCTGAAGCTCGACCGTCATCTTCTCGGGGTTGGTGATGAAGTAAGGCGACAGATAGCCGCGGTCGAACTGCATGCCCTCGACCACGTCGAGCTCGAACTCGAGGCCCTTGGCCTCCTCGACCGTGATCACGCCTTCCTTGCCGACCTTTTCCATCGCCTCGGCGATCTTCTCGCCGACTTCCTTGTCGCCGTTGGCGGCAATGCTGCCGACTTGGGCGATCTCGGACGATCCGGCGACGTCCTTGGACCGCTTCTTGAGGTCCGCGACGACCTTGCCGACGGCGATGTCGATGCCGCGCTTGAGGTCCATCGGGTTCATTCCGGCCGCGACCGACTTCATGCCTTCGCGGACGATCGCCTGGGCGAGGACGGTTGCGGTGGTGGTGCCGTCGCCGGCGATGTCGTTGGTCTTCGAGGCGACCTCGCGGACCATCTGCGCGCCCATGTTCTCGAACTTGTCCTTAAGCTCGATCTCCTTGGCGACGGTGACGCCGTCCTTGGTGATGCGCGGAGCACCGAAGCTCTTCTCAATAACGACATTGCGGCCCTTGGGGCCCAGAGTCACCTTCACCGCATCGGCGAGGATGTCGACGCCGCGCATGATGCGCTCGCGTGCGTCGCGGCTGAATTTCACTTCCTTGGCTGCCATTTGGCTACCCTTTCAATCTGTTGAGTGCGTGGACGGAAGGTAAGGCGACAATCCCGAGCCCGTTGGCGTCAGCCAACAACGCCCAGAATGTCGCTTTCCTTCATGATGATCAGGTCTTCGCCTTCGAGGACGACTTCGGTGCCCGACCATTTGCCGAACAGGATCCGGTCGCCCGCCTTGACGTCGAGCGGCGTGACCTTGCCGTCCTCGGCGCGGGTGCCGCCGCCGACGGCGACGACTTCGCCTTCCTGCGGCTTTTCCTTGGCGGTGTCGGGAATGATGATCCCGCCCTTGGTTTTCTCCTCGGCTTCGACCCGGCGGACGAGGACGCGATCATGAAGTGGCCTGAAACCCATCGGTTCTAACCCTCTTTTCAATGGTTGATGCAAAACGGCACTGGCACTCCTACAGTGAGAGTGCCAGCGATGAAGCGCATATGGTTGTGCGCCGTTCATCCGTCAACGGGGCAGGCAAGGGATTATGGGTCAGCCGTGCTTGATAGCGGTGAGGCCGAGCCGTTCGCGCATCAGCCAGCGCGCGAGCATCAGGACCGCGACCGCTGCCAGGCCCGCGGCAAGGCCGATCCAGATGCCGATGCCCTGCCAGTCGCGGGCAAAGGCGAGCCAGGCGCCAATGCCGAGGCCGACGACCCAATAGCCGACCAGCGCGAAGATCAGCGGCCAGCGCGTGTCATGCAGGCCGCGCAGCATGCCGGCACCGATCACCTGGGCGCCGTCGACCAGCTGGAACGCCGCCGCGACCCGGAGGAAGCTGACCGCGAGGGCGATGGTGGCGGCGTTCGCGGGCACGTCCGTGAGGAACAGCGTCACCAGCTCGCGCGGCGCCAGCCACATGCCCAGCGCCATGGTGCCCATGAAGCCGACGCCCAGGATCCAGGCGGTCCATCCGGCGCGGGTGATTCCGGACTTGTCGCCGCGTCCGAGCGCGAGCCCGACCCGTACCGTCGCCGCCTGGCCAAGACCCAGCGGCACCATGAAGGTCAGCGCGGCAAGCTGCAGGGCCACGGCATGGGCCGCGACCGCCGGAGCGCCGATCCAGCCCATGAAATAGGCGGCCAGCGCGAACACCCCCATCTCCAGCGCCATGGTAATGCCGATGGGCAATCCCAGGGCGACCATCGCCATCGTCCGCTGGCGGTCGAACCGCCACCAGTGGCCGAACAGATGGAAACGGCGGAACCTGCGATCGCGCGCCGTCACCGCAATCAGCGCGCCGCACATCGCGAGCCAGGTCAGCGTGCTTCCGAGGCCGCCGCCCATCAGCCCGAAGGCAGGCAGTCCGAAATGGCCGAAGATCAGCGACCAGCTGAGCAGCGCGTTGACGCCGATTCCGGCAATGCTCAGCCACAACACGATGCGCGGCCGCTCGAGCGCCGAGACGAAATTGCGCAGCAGCTGAAACAGAAGCCAGGGCGCGGTGCACCACATGTAGGCGCGCAGGAAAGTCTGACCCTGGCTCGCCAGCACCTCCGAAATGCCAAACGCGCGCATCAGGGCCCCGACGTGCCACAGCAGCAGCCAGTAAGGCGGAAGCGTGACGATCAGCAGCCACAGGCCGGCGCGGAAGGTGCGGCGCACGTCGCGAACCGCATTGGACCTTTGCCCAAGCGCGGTCGCCATCATCGGCGACGAAGCGACGATCAACCCCAGCAGGAACAGGTTGAAGGTGAAGGTGAGATTGAGCGCCAGAGTCGCCGCGGCGAGCTGGGTCGCGCCGAGCCGCCCCATGAGCAGGATGTCGGTCGCCTGGATGAGCTGCTGCGTCAGGTTGGCGAGGATCAGGGGCCAGGCGAGCGCGAGCGTCGCCTTGACCTCAGCGCGCCATTCGCCCGCGGCGGGCGCGGTTGAAATGTTCGCCGGGGAATCCACGGCTTTGGCGGGTAGCTGCAAGGACGCCCGTCGAAAAGGTTTGGCCCCTCGCGCGCTCGTCGGCTAGCGGTGCCGACACAATACTCGGGACCTTTGAAATGAAATTCGTTCGCGCAATCTGGAAGTTACTGGTCGGGATCAAGGACGCGTTCGTCCTCATCTTCATGTTGCTGTTCTTCGGCGCGCTCTATGGCGCGCTCTCGGCCCGTCCGGCACCGGTCAAGGACGGCGTGCTTGCGCTCGACCTCAATGGTGCGCTGGTCGAACAGCCGGCCAAGGTCCAATTCTCCGAGATCGCCAACGGCAACCGCCAGCACCAGTTCGCGCTTCGCCAGCTGATCCAGGTGCTCGACAAAGCCAAGACCGACAGCCGGGTGAAGGCGGTCGCGCTCGACCTCGACGGCTTCCAGGGCGGCGGCCACACCGCCATCAGCGACCTCGCCGAAGCGATCCGCGAAGTCCGCTCGGCGGGCAAGCCGGTGGTCGCTTATGCGGTCGGCTATACCGATGACAGCTACGAGCTTGCCTCGGCGACCTCGGAGGTGTGGCTCAATCCGCTGGGCGCGGTCGCGCTGTCGGGCCCGGGCGGAACGAACCTCTACTTCAAGGGACTGCTCGACAAGCTTGGCGTGACCGCCAACGTCTATCGCGTCGGGACCTACAAGTCGGCGGTCGAGCCGTTCATCCGCAACGACATGTCGCCCGAGGCGCGCGAGAATTACCAGGCGCTCGGCCAGGCGATGCTCGAGACCTGGCGCCAAAGCGTCCACCAGGCGCGGCCCAAGGCGAATATCGATCTGTTCCTCAAGGACATGCCCGGGGCAGTCGACGCGGCCGGCGGCGACATGGCCAAGGCCGCGCTCAGCGCCAATCTGGTCGACCGCCTAGGCGACCGCCGCGCTTACGAGCAGAGGCTCGCCGCGCTCGGCGGCACCGACAATGCCAAGGACAATCAGGGCGGCTACAAGCGCATCAAGCTGTCGTCTTACGTCGCCGACGTTCTCGACCAAAAGCCCAAGGGCCCGATCGGGGTCGTCACCATCGCCGGGACAATCGTCGACGGGAAGGCGCCGCTGGGAACCGCCGGCGGCGATTCCATCGCCCTTGCGATCGAAAACGGGATCCGCGCCAAGAATTTGAAGGCGCTGGTGGTTCGGGTCGACAGCCCGGGCGGATCGGTGCTCGCTTCCGAGCGAATCCGCCAGGCGCTGATCCAGGCCAAGGAGGCGAAGCTTCCGGTCGTGGTGTCGATGGGCAGCGTTGCCGCATCGGGCGGCTATTGGGTCTCGACCCCGGCCGACTTCATCTACGCCGAGCCCTCGACCATCACCGGCTCGATCGGCGTGTTCGGGGTCCTGCCGAGCTTCCAGGGCACATTGCAGAAGCTCGGTGTCGGCGCCGACGGAGTAAAGACCACGCCGCTGTCGGGCGAGCCCGACCTGCTCAAAGGCCCCTCGCCCGAAGCCAGCCGGCTCATCCAGACCGGCGTCGAATTGACCTACCGGCGGTTCCTCGGGATCGTCGCCGCCTCGCGCCACAAGTCGCCCGCGGACGTGGACAAGATCGCCCAGGGCCGGGTGTGGGACGGCGGCACCGCGCGCCAGCTCGGGCTGGTCGACGGGTTCGGCGGAATGAGCGAGGCGATCGCCAAGGCGGGCGATCTCGCGCATCTCGACAAGAACGACCGCGGCGTCCGCTATCTCGATCAGCCCAAGAGCTTCCGCGACCAGCTCCTCGAAGCCTTTGCGATGGACGGCGACGACGGCTCGACCTCGGAGGATGCGTTCGGGATGCTCGCGTCTCGGCCTGAGCAGCAACTCGCATCGGCGATCGCCGAAGTGCGCACGCTTCTCGCCGGTCCCAGCATCCAGGCGCGCTGCCTCGAATGTCCGGCCGTCGCGCCTGCGCCCGCATTGACCGGCCGCGACGTGAGCTGGCTCGCGATGGTGGAGAAATGGCTGTCCTGATCCGCCTGGCGGTGGACAGTATCGTCATCCACGGCCTTGAGCCGGGACCCGCCTTTTTCTTTGGCAATCTCAAAAAGTTAGGCAAGCCCGGGATCCAATCCGGAGTGACGATTTGCGCGCGTCAGATATGGATCGGTTTTCCGGTGACCGCCATTGCCGCTTCCTTCAGCGCCTCGTTGTGCGTTGGGTGGGCGTTGCAGGTGTAGGCGATGTCCTCGGACGTGGCGCCGAACTCCATCGCCTGGGCCGCCTGGCCGATCATCGTCCCGGCGACGGCGTTGATCATCCACACGCCGAGCACTCGGTCGGTTTTCGCGTCGGCGATCACCTTGACGAAACCGTCGGGCTCGCGGTTGGTCTTGGCGCGGCTGTTGGCGAGCATCGGGAATTTGCCCACCTTGACCTCGCCATGCTCCTTCGCCTGCTCTTCGGTCAGGCCGACGCCCGCAATCTCGGGCATGGTATAGACGACGGTCGGGATCACATCCTCGTTCACGATCCCGGTCTGGCCGGCGATATTCTCCGCGACCGCGATACCCTCGTCCTCGGCCTTGTGGGCGAGCATCGGGCCCTTGATCACGTCGCCGATCGCCCAGATGCCAGACACCTTGGTGCGGAAGTCGTGCTCGGTGTCGACCTGACCGCGCTGGTTGACCTCAAGCCCGGCCTTGTCGAGCGCGAGCCCTTCGGTGTTCGGGCGCCGGCCGATCGAGACGAGGACGACGTCGGCCTCCAGCGTCTCCGCCGCGCCGCCTTTCGCCGGTTCGACAGTCAGCGTGACGGTGTCACCCCCCTCGGCTCCGCTCGGGACAGGCTTGCGGGTCGCACCGGTGACCTTCGACGACAGGCGGAACTCGATCCCCTGCTTCTTGAAGATCTTGTTCGCTTCCTTGCGCACGTCGCCGTCGAAGCCGGGCAGGATCTGGTCGAGGAATTCGACGACCGTGACCTCAGAGCCGAGCCGCCGCCACACCGATCCCAATTCGAGCCCGATAACTCCGCCGCCGATCACCACCAGGCGTTTGGGCACCGCCGGAAGCTCCAGCGCGCCGGTCGAAATCGACGATCCGCTGCTGATCGACCTCGATCCCCGGCAGCGGAGTGACCGACGATCCGGTCGCGATCACGATGTTCTTGGCGCGCACGGTGCGGTCGCCGACCTTGACGGTGTCGGCGCTTTCGAAGCTCGCGTGGCCCTTGAGCCATTCGACCTTGTTCTTTTTGAACAGGAACTCGACGCCCTGCGTCAGGCCCTTCACCGCTTCCTTGCGACTGCCGTGCATGGTGTCGAGATCGAGCTCGACCTTGCCCGGCTTGACGCCCCATTTGGCGAGCATGCCGTGCGCCGCTTCCTCGAACAGTTCGGAGGCATGGAGCAAGGCCTTGGACGGGATGCAGCCGACGTTGAGGCAGGTGCCCCCCAAGGTCTCGCGGCTCTCGGCGCAGGCGGTCTTGAGCCCAAGCTGCGCGGCGCGGATCGCGGCGACGTAGCCGCCGGGGCCGCTCCCGATCACAAGGACGTCGAAATCGTAATTGTCAGCCATTCAATATCCTTAGAGGTCGATCAGAATCCGCGTCGGATCCTCGATCGCTTCCTTGACCCGGACGAGGAAGGTCACCGCCTCGCGTCCGTCGACCAGTCGGTGGTCGTAGCTAAGCGCGAGATACATCATCGGCCGAATGACGACCTGGCCGTCCTTCGCCACCGGCCGCTCCTCGATCCGGTGCATGCCCAGCACTGCCGACTGGGGGGGATTGATGATCGGCGTCGACAGAAGCGAACCGAACACGCCGCCGTTGGAGATGGTGAAGGTCCCGCCTGTCATCTCGTCGATGGTCAGCGTCCCGTCCTTGGCACGCTTGCCGAAGTCGGCGATCGCCTTTTCGATTTCGGCGAAGCTCATCCGGTCGGCGTTGCGGACGACCGGCACGACCAGGCCCTTGGGCGCGGACACCGCGATCGAGACGTCGAGATAATCGTGATAGACGATCTCGTCTCCCTCGATGCTTCCATTGACCGCGGGCACGTCCTTGGCCGCTAGCGCGCAGGCTTTGACGAAAAAGCCCATGAAGCCGAGCCGGATGCCGTGCTTTTTCTCGAACAGATCCTTGTAGCGGCTGCGCGCCTCGATCACGGCGCTCATGTCGACGTCGTTGAACGTCGTCAGCATCGCCGCCGTGTTCTGCGCTTCCTTGAGACGGCGGGCGACGGTCCGGCGCAGCCGCGTCATCTTGACGCGTTCTTCCTTGCGTTCCCCGATGTTCCCCGGCGACGGCCGGGGTCCAGGAGGCGGAGCCTTTGCTTCGGGAGCCGGCGCTTTCGCCTCCGGCGCCTGGGCCCCGGCCTGCGCCGGGGTACTGGGTTGCGCAGGGGAACCGGATTTCAGCGCCTCGGCCGCGGCGATCACGTCATCCTTGGTCAGCCGGCCGTCCTTGCCGGTGCCCTTAATGCTGCTCGGATCGACGTGATATTCGAGCACCGCGCGGCGCACCGCCGGAGACAAGGTCGTGACGTGATCGTCATCCTGCTCCGCGACGGGCGCGGTCTCGTCGCCGCGCAGCGCCGGAGTCTCGCCCGCGCCGGCAGGGTTGGTCGTCGCGACCGCAGCGGCCTCCGGCTGGAGCTGGAGCTGGAGCCGCCGGGCCGCCTTCCCGCTCTCGTCGACCCGGGCGATCACCGCGCCGACCGCGACCGTGTCGCCCGCCTTGACCAGCTGTTCGGCGAGCACGCCGGCGACCGGCGAGGTTACCTCGACGCTGACCTTGTCGGTCTCGAGCTCGGCTATACCCTCGTCCGCCGCAACCGCGTCGCCGGGCTTCTTGAGCCAGTTGGCGAGCGTTCCCTCGGTGATCGATTCCCCGAGCGCGGGGACCTCAACGTCAGTGGCCACTGTTTTTCCTTATTCTGCGGCGACCGCGCCGGGCCGCTCACTGGCCGGAGCATCGCCGCTTGTCGAGGGTTGGCCGAGCGCCGCCGCGATCAGCGCCGCCTGCTCGGCCCGGTGGCGCTTGGCGAGGCCGGTCGCCGGCGAAGCGCCCGCGTCTCGCCCGGCATAAGTCGCGCGCATGCCAGTGAAACCCGCATCGGCGAGGCACTGTTCGAGCAGGTCTTCGACGAAGGACCAGGCGCCGTGGTTCTTCGGCTCCTCCTGCGCCCAGATCAGTTGCTCGAGGCATGGCATTGCCTTCAAGCGCCTCGTCAGAGGCTCGGACGGGAACGGGTAAAGCTGCTCGATCCGCACGATCTCGGTCGTCCGGTCCCCGGCCGCGTCGCGCGCTTCCATCAGTTCGTAGGCGAGCTTGCCCGAGCAGAGCACGAGCCGCTTGGTCGTGCGGTCCCCCGGCGGGTTCAAGTCGGAGAGGATGCGCCGGAAGTGGCTGTCGCCGATGAAGTCGCTGGACTTCGAAACGGCGAGCTTGTTCCTGAGCAGCGACTTGGGAGTCATCAGGATCAGCGGCTTCCTGAAATCGCGCCGCATCTGCCGCCGCAATATGTGAAAATAATTGGCCGGCGTCGTGCAGTTGGCGACCTGTAAATTGTCCTCGGCACAGAGCTGGAGAAAGCGCTCGAGCCGCGCCGAACTGTGCTCCGGACCCTGGCCCTCGTAGCCGTGCGGAAGCAACAGCACGAGCCCGCTCGCGCGCAGCCATTTGGCTTCGCCGCCGGCAACGAACTGGTCGATGATGACTTCGGCACCGTTGGCGAAGTCGCCGAATTGCGCTTCCCACAGCACGAGGCAGCGCGGGTCCGCGAGCGAATAGCCATATTCGAAACCGAGCACGCCGAACTCGGACAGCGGGCTGTCACGGACCTCGAACCGGCCGCCTTCGATCGTCGTCAGCGGGATATATTTCTCGCCGGTCTGCTGATCGACCCACACCGCGTGGCGCTGGCTGAAGGTGCCGCGGCCGCTGTCCTGGCCGGACAGACGAACGCCGTGCTTTTCCGCGACAAGACTCCCGAACGCGAGTGCTTCGGCGGTCGCCCAGTCGAAGCCCTCGCCGGTCTCGAACATGGGCTTCCTGGCATCGAGGATGCGCTGAAGCGTCTTGTGAATGTGCAGCCACTCGGGGACCGTGGTCAGCACCTTGCCCAGCCGTTGCAGCTCCTCTTCGCTGATCGCCGTTGGAATGTTGCGGCGCCCGAGCACGGGCTCGTCGGGACGGCCGAGGCCCGCCCAGCGGCCTTCGAACCAGTCAGCCTTGCTTGGAAGGTAGGAAACCGCCGCCTGAAACTCTTCCTCGAGGTGGTCGAGATAGGCCTCCGTCTCGCGGTCGATCCATGCCTGGTCGACCACGCCCTCATCGATGAGGTGGCGCCCATAGATCTCGCTGATCGGCGGATGGGTCTTGATCGCCGCGTACATCAGCGGCTGGGTGAAGCTCGGCTCGTCGCCTTCGTTGTGGCCGAAGCGGCGATAGCACCACATGTCGATGACGATGTCGCGATTGAATTCCTGGCGGAACTCGATTGCCAGCTTGCAGCAGAAGGTGACCGCTTCGGGGTCGTCGCCGTTGACGTGAAGGATCGGCGCCTGGATGCCCTTGGCGACGTCGGACGGGTAAGGCGAGGAGCGCGCGAACTGCGGGCTGGTGGTGAAACCGACCTGGTTGTTGATGATGAAATGGATGGTCCCGCCGGTCGCGTAACCGGGCAGGCCTGAAAAGCTCAGGCACTCCCACACCACGCCCTGGGCGGCGAAGGCGGCGTCGCCGTGGAGCAGGATCGGAAGCACCGTATCGCCTTCGTGGTCGCCCTTGAGCGTCTGCGACGCGCGGGCTTTGCCGAGGACTACCGGATCGACCGCCTCCAGGTGCGACGGGTTGGGAAGAAGCGACAAATGCACCGTGTTGCCGTCGAACTCGCGGTCCGACGAGGTGCCAAGATGGTATTTGACGTCGCCCGAGCCGCCGACATCGGCCGGGTTGGTCGCGCCGCCGGCGAATTCGTTGAAGATCGCCTTGGCCGGCTTGCCCATGACGTTGGACAGGATGTTCAGCCGTCCGCGGTGAGCCATTCCGATATCGATTTCCTCGACGCCGTACTGGCCGCCATATTTGATCACCGCTTCGAGCGCCGGGACCGCGCTCTCGCCGCCGTCGAGCCCGAAGCGCTTGGTCCCGACATACTTTTTGGCGAGGAATTTTTCCCACTGCTCGGCGTGAATCACCTTGGTCAGGATCGACTGCTTGCCTTCGGGCGTGAACTGGACCGTGTCGTCGGCGCTCTCGATCCGCTCCTGGATGAAGCGCCGCTCCTCGACCTCGTTGATGTGCATGTATTCAAAGCCGATGTGGCCGCAGTAGGTGTCCTGGAGCACGCTGGTGATCTCGCGCACGCTGGCCTGTTCGAACCCGAGCACGCCGCAGATCCAGATCGGCCGGTCGAGGTCGTCGGCCTCGAAGCCGTGGTATGTCGGCGTGAGGTCGGCCGGGACTTCGCGCCGGATCAGGCCGAGCGGGTCGAGATCGGCGGCAAGGTGCCCGCGCACGCGATAGGTGCGGATCAGCATCATCGCGCGGATCGAATCCTCGGCCGCGCGGCGGACCTCGTCGGGGGCTGCGCCCGCGGCCGCGGCCTTCTCCGCCACGGCCTGCTTGACCGTCTCGATGGTCGCCTGCGTGGGGTCGAGCCCGAGGTTGAGGTCGTCGAGCTCGCTAAGCGGCCAGTTCGGCCGTTCCCAGCTCGGGCCGGGATCGCGTTCGATGAATCCGACCGTGTCGTTCACGCTACTTCGCTCCCCGGCGAAGGCCGGGGCCCAGGCCCGGCGCAGCCGGGTTCAAACAAACTCGGATAAAGATCGACCCAGTCAAAATTCTCTTCCTCAATCCTCTTGATCTTCCAAGCCCGCTTCCACTCCTTCATCTGCAGCTCGAACTGCCGGGCTTGCTGAATGTCATCGAACGTTTCGAACCACACGAGCCGTTTGCACCGGTATCGTTTGGTGAACCCAGCGACGAGGCCCTCGCGATGCTCATAGACGCGTTTTGCGAGATCGCTTGTGACACCGATGTAAATCGTCCCATTCTTCCGGTTGGCCATGATGTAGACGTAACCGGCCTTATCCATTCTCCTTCGTCTCCCAGCCTCCGGCTCCTGGGCCCCGGCCTTCGCCGGGGAACTAGGCTGTCGCCAATAACTCCTTGAGGGTCCTGCCCAATTCAGATGGGCTCGGAGAGACGGTTATTCCAGCCGCCTCCATCGCCGCGATCTTGCTCATCGCATCGCCCTTGCCGCCCGAGATGATCGCTCCGGCATGGCCCATGCGGCGGCCCGGCGGCGCGGTCCGCCCCGCGATGAACCCTACCACCGGTTTGCGACGGCCGCGTTTCGCTTCGTCAGCGAGGAACTGCGCGGCGTCCTCCTCGGCGCTGCCCCCGATCTCGCCGATCATGACGATCGAGCGTGTTTCATCGTCGGCCAGGAACATCTCGAGGATGTCGACGAATTCGGTGCCCTTGACCGGATCGCCGCCGATACCGACCGCGGTCGACTGACCGAGGCCCTCGTTGGTGGTCTGGAACACCGCCTCATAGGTGAGCGTGCCCGAGCGGCTGACGATCCCGACGCTGCCCTTCTTGAAGATGTTGGCCGGCATGATCCCGATCTTGCACTCGTCCGGAGTCAGAACGCCCGGGCAATTGGGCCCGATCAGCCGAGATTTGGAAGCGGTCAGCGCGCGCTTGACCCGGACCATGTCGAGCACCGGGATACCCTCGGTAATAGTGACGATCAGCGGCACTTCGGCATCGATCGCCTCGAGGATCGAAGTCCGCGGCGAAGGGCGGCGGGACGTAGATCACGGACGCAGTGGCGCCGGTCGCCTCGACCGCCTCGCGGACCGTGTCGAACACCGGCAGGCCGAGGTGCTCGGTACCGCCCTTCCCCGGCGTGACGCCGCCGACCATCTGCGTGCCGTAATCGAGCGCTTGGCGGGTGTGGAACGTGCCGGTCTCCCCGGTCATGCCCTGGGTGATGACCTTGGTGTTGCGGTCGACGAGGATGCTCACGCCAGGCTTCCGTCGATCTGTTTGCAGGCGACGAGCAGCTCTTTGACCGCATCGACGCTGACATTGAAATTCTTCTGGGCTTCCGCGTTGAGCGCGATCTCGACGATCCGCTCGACGCCGCCGGCGCCGAGCACGCACGGAACCCCCACATAGAGGTCGTCGACGCCATACTGGCCGGTCAGATGCGCCGCGCAGGGCAAGACGCGTTTCTTGTCCTTGAGGAAGCTCTCGGCCATCGCGATCGCGGCCGTAGCGGGTGCGTAAAACGCCGAGCCGGTCTTCAGCAGCGCGACGATCTCGCCGCCGCCGCCGCGGGTGCGCTTGACGATCTCGTCGACGCGTTCCTGCGTGGTCCAGCCCATCTTGACGAGGTCGGGGATCGGGATGCCGGCGACGGTCGAATATTCGACGATCGGGACCATCGTGTCGCCGTGGCCGCCGAGCACGAAGGCGGTCACGTCCTCGACGCTGACGCCGAATTCCTCGGCCAGAAACGTGCGAAAGCGCGCGCTGTCGAGCACGCCGGCCATTCCGACCACCATGTTGTGCGGCAGGCCCGAGAATTCGCGCAGCGCCCAGACCATCGCGTCGAGCGGGTTGGTGATGCAGATGACGAAGGCGCTCGCGGCGTGCGCCTTGATGCCCTCGCCGACCGCCTTCATCACCTTCAGATTAATGCCGAGCAAATCGTCCCGGCTCATGCCCGGCTTGCGCGGCACGCCCGCGGTGACGATGCACAGGTCGGCGCCGGCGATGTCGGCGTAATCGGACGTGCCTTTGAGCTTGGCGTCGAACCCGTCGATTGGCCCTGCCTGCGATATGTCGAGGGCTTTCCCGTCTGGAATCCCTTCGACCACGTCGAACAGGACGATGTCGCCAAGCTCGCGCATCGCGGCGAGGTGGGCGAGCGTGCCCCCGATCATTCCGGCGCCGATCAGCGCGATCTTCTTCCGAGCCATGGGGCTGGTTCGAACCTTTCTGTTGTTACGGCGGCGTTCTCAAGCAGTCGCCGCTTGTGGGAGCGCGGCGTCCGCTTAGCGGCATGCCCTGGGAGCCGCAACCGACGGCCTCCCTTTGGCGCCGATAACAATCGCATTGCCCCCAGATGAACGCCGCAACCGTCTCCCGGGCAGTTCGTTCGCACCCCACAACCCTACGATGGAGATGATCATGACGAAGGTATTTCTCGCCTTTGGCGCCGCTGCGGTTGCGCTGAGCGCGACCCCGGCAATGGCCGACCGATATAGCAACCACGGCAACCGCCATCACGCCAGGGTTTGCGCGAAGTGGCGTCACGGCCATTGCGTGCGCTGGGACAATCGCGGCTATCGCGTTTCGAGCGCGCGGCACGCGCGGTGGAACAGCGGCTACCGCTTCGGCCCCCGCTATTCGTACACCTCGTACCGGGCGCTGCCGCGCACCTACGTCAGCCGCTACGACCTAAGCCCCAATTATCGGTACGTTTATCAGGATAATTACATTTACGTGGTCAATCCGCGGACCTACGCGGTCGAGCGCATCATCGACGCTCTCACGCGCTAATCGCGTAAGACTGGGCTGCCAAAAGAGGGCCGTCGGCGGATACCGGCGGCCCTTTCGTTTCGGCCCCAGCGAGCTGTGCGTGGTCCACGATGAACGCCGCAACTGGCTCCAGCCGCGCTCGTTGGTTCGGCAATCCCAAGGAGGTACTCATGCGCAAGATTCTACTCGCCCTCACGGGCGCCGCGGTGGCATTTTCGGCCGCGCCCGCGATCGCCAAGGACAAGAACTACGTCTGTACGAAATGGAGCGACGGCGTTTGCGTCTCGACGAAGCGCGTCAAGGGCACGCCGCCGTACAAGGTCGGGTATGTGTTCGGCCAAACCTATGCCTACACGCCGGTTGCCGATGTGCCGCAGCCGGTCATCACTTACTACAAGCTCGATTCGAACGGGCGCTATGTCTACAGCGACGGCTACGTCTACGTGGTCGATCCGACGACCTATGCAGTCACCAGGGTGATCGACACGCTCGCCCACTAATGACTTGAAATTATTTAAAAAATGGGCCGCCGGGTGACCGGCGGCCCTTTCGTTCATGCGCTGGCCTCGACAAGGCTCAGGATGTTGCCGTCAGGATCCTTGAACCAGGCGGTCTTGAAGCTCTCCGCCACGTGCAGGTCGCCCTGCTGCGTAAGCCCCGGCATCTCATAATGTTCGAAGAAAATGCCTTTTTCCTTGAGGTCGCGGACTTCCTTTTCGGCGTCGTCGACTTCGAAGGTTAGCGCGGTGGCCTTGTTGGTCCCGGCGAACTCGGACTTGTAGACGTTGATCAGCGTGTCGCCACTCTTCATCGTCAGCCCTTCGCCGCCCCATTCGTCCTTGGTCTCGAGGCCCAGCTTGTCCTCGTAGAATTTGCGTGCCCGATCGAGGTCCTTGACCGCGATCATCGGCGTTGCGTCGGCTTTTCCGAGCATGGTCGCTCTCCTTTCCGGTCCATCAACGGGCACGCGCTTACTGCCGTTCCTCTGTTCAGTCCGGTAACCTTTCCGCTCAGCGGACGTTGAAGTCGCGAGCATTACGATCGGAGGACATCATGAAGCACCTCGTTCTTCTCGCCGGCGCGGCGGCGCTCGGCTTTGCCGGCCCCGTCTTGGCCAAGCCCGGCAACGGTCACGGACACGGCAACAATCACGCCTACGGCTACGACAAGCACGGCCAGGGCGCGCTTTACGGCTATGGGCGCGGCGGCTGCCCGCCCGGCCTGGCCAAGAAGAACAACGGCTGCATGCCGCCCGGCCAGGCGCGCAAGCTGTACCGCACCGGCCAGCGCTTCCCGCTCGGCTACGGCAATGCGTGGAGCTACAACCAGATCCCGTACGACCTTCGGCGGCAGTACGGCCTCGATCGGAACAACCGCTATTATTACGGCGACGGCTATATCTACGGCGTCGATCCGCGCACCCGGGTGATCGAGAGCGTAGTGAGCGCACTGCTCTACCGCTAGCGGGAGCTTGGAAAAGGCATCGCCGCCGTGCTAGCGGCTCGGCCAAGCAAGGAGCAAAAGCTTGGCCGAGTTCACGCTTCCCAGGAACAGCAAGATCGTCAAGGGCCGCACCTACAAGGCCGAAGAGGGCAAGCGTCCCAAGACCTTCAAGATCTACCGCTACGATCCCGACACCGGCGCCAATCCGCGCTTCGACCTCTATACCATCGACCTCGACAAGACCGGGCCGATGGTCCTCGACGCGCTGATCCGGATCAAGAACGAGGTCGACTCGACGCTGACCTTCCGCCGCTCGTGCCGCGAGGGCATTTGCGGCTCCTGCGCGATGAACATGGACGGTCGCAACGGGCTCGCCTGCACCACCCCGATCGGCGAGTTGAAGGGCGAGGTGCAGATCACCCCGCTGCCGGCCTTGGCGGTGGTCAAGGACCTCGTCCCCGACCTCACCCATGCCTACGCCCAATATGCGCTGATCCAGCCGTGGCTGAAGAGCGCGACCCCGCCGCCTTCGGGCAAGGAGCGGCTGCAGTCGCCCGCGGACCGGGCCAAGCTCGACGGCCTCTACGAATGCATCCTGTGCTTCTGCTGCACGACCAGCTGCCCAAGCTATTGGTGGAACGCCGATCAGCTTCCTCGGACCCGCGATCCTGCTCCAGGCCTATCGCTGGCTGGCCGACAGCCGCGACGAGGCGACCGGCGAACGGCTCGACGGGCTGGAGGATCCGTTCCGCCTGTACCGCTGCCACACGATCATGAATTGCGCGAGCGTCTGCCCCAAGGGCCTCAATCCGGCCAAAGCGATCGCCGAGACCAAGAAGCTGGTCGCCGAACGGGCCGCGTGAGCGACGAATCCTACCAGGGCGAAGGGCTGGAAGACGTCGGCGTCCCCCGCGGCGCGACGCCCGATCCCGACAATCCCGGCTGGTTCAGCTGGGGCGATTTCCCGCGCTCGAGCTTCGCTGCCGCGACCGGACGCCTGCTGTTCAAGCCTGACGGGCCGGGCCGCGGGATCGCGCGCATGTTCCCGACCGATGACCATATGAACATGGGCGGATCGATCCACGGCGGCGCGATCATGAGCTTCATCGACATGTCGATGTTCGCCGGCGGCCTGTGCGCGGGGATGGAGCGCGGCCATTACGTCACGCTCGACCTCACCACCCATTTCCTCGCCCGCGGCCAGGCGGGCAAGCCGCTCGACGCGCATGTCGAGCTGGTCCGCCAGACCCGCGGCCACGCCTTCCTCCAGGGCGTGGTCCGGCAGGACGGCGAGCCCTGCTACAGTTTCACCGGCACCCTCAAGCGAGTGAACAGGCCTAACGGACCATCGGCGCGATGATTGGCCCGGTTCGGGCCGCGTATGACCAACTGATTGCCGCCCACGAACTGAAGCCCGATCCGGCCCAGGCGCGCGCCGTGGCCGCGCTCGACCGGCTCGCCGGCAGTCTGCGGGAGCGGTCCGGAATCCTGTCGCGCCTGCTGAGACCCGGCCGGGAAGGCCCGGCCGGAGTCTATCTGTGGGGCGGGGTCGGGCGCGGCAAGTCGATGCTGATGGACCTCGCCTTCGCGCACATCGACATCGAACCCAAGCGGCGGGTTCACTTCCACGCCTTCATGCTCGAAACCGACGCCCGGCTGCGGCGCATCCGGCAAGGCGAGGAAGGCGACCCGATCGAGGCCGTCGCGGAGGAGATCGCGGACGAAGCGCGGCTGCTCGCGTTCGACGAAATGCAGGTCACCAATCCGGCCGATGCGATGATCCTTTCGCGCCTGTTCGAAAAATTGCTCGAGCGCGGAGTGAAGGTCGTGACCACGTCGAACCGGCCGCCCGGCGACCTCTACAAGGACGGGCTCAACCGCGAGCTGTTCCTGCCGTTCATCGCGCTGATCGAGCGGAAATGCTGGTCGTCCCGGTCGACGGCCCGACCGACTACCGGCTCGAACGCCTAGAGGGCGTCGAGGTGTGGCACGTTCCCAACGGGCCGGAGGCGACCGCCGCGTTGCAGCAGGCGTTCTTCCAGCTGACCGACTATCCCGTCGAAGACCGCGCCAAGGTGCCGTCCGAAGACATCGACTGTCGGCGGCGGGCGGACGCTGCACGTACCCAAGAGCCTCAAGGGCGTCGCGGTGTTCTCGTTCAAGCGGCTGTGCGGCGAGCCGCGCGGAGCGGCCGATTATCTCGCCATCGCCCAGCGCTATCACACCGTGATCATCGTCGGCATTCCGGTGATGGGACCCGGACAGGCGCACCGAAGCGGCGCGGTTCGTCACGCTGATCGACGCACTCTACGAGCATAAGGTCAAACTGCTCGCCGCGGCCGACGCCGAGCCGGCAGGGCTCTACCCCGCAAGGCGACGGCAGCTTCGAGTTCCAGCGCACCGTCAGCCGGCTCGAAGAGATGCGAAGCGCCGAATATCTGGCCGAAGGGCACGGCGCGCCGCTTGACGAGCGGAGCAGGCGCGTAGCGTCACGCAATCCGGGAGAGAAATAGTCATGCGCATCATGCTCGGGCTTTTGCTTGCCTTCACGGCCGCCGCCGCCGTCGCTGCGACCGATCCGCGGACCGTTCCGAGCCAGTTGCCCAAGGCGTGGCAGGCGAAAACCCGCGACGTATTCAAGCAGGCGATCGAGATCCCGACGGTCCATCACCGCGGCGAGATGCAGCGGATGGCCAAGCTGCTCGCCGACCAGTTCAGGGCCGCGGGAATCCCCGAGGCCGACATCCACATCATGCCCTATGAGGCGCTTCCGGGCGACAAGACGGCGGCGCTGATCGTCCGCTGGCGCTCGCCGCGCGCGACCAGAAAGCCGATGCTGATCCTCGGCCACATGGACGTGGTCGAGGCCAAGCGCGAAGACTGGAAGTACGACCCCTTCGTGTTCCGCGAGGAAGGCGGCTATTTCTACGGCCGCGGCACCAGCGACATGAAAAACGGCGACGTCGCCACGACCATGGCGGCGGTCAAGCTGATGACGCCAGGGCTTCAAACCCAACCGCGACATCATCTTTTTCTACAGCGGCGATGAGGAAACCAATGGCAAGGGTGCGACGCTCGGCGCGTCGGACTGGCGCAACCTCACCGATGCCGAGTTCGGGCTGAACGCCGACGGCGGCTGCGCGGCCTACGACCGCGACTTCCGGCCGCTTGGGTTGCGGCATCTCGACCGCCGAGAAGACCTTCCAGACCTATTTCTTCACCGCCCACAACCCCGGCGGGCACAGCTCGCGGCCGCGTCCCGACAATGCGATCTACGAGCTTGCCGACGCCCTGAAGGCGCTTCAGGCGCATCGCTTCACGCCGATGCTCAACGACACCACGCGCGGCTATTTCGAAGAACGCGCGAGGCAGGAGGGAAACAGCCCGCTGGGACAGCAGATCCGCGCCTGGCTGGCCAATCCCAACGATGCCGCGGCCGCCGATGCAATCGAGGCCAATCCGCTCGAAGTCGGCCTGCACGCGCACACGCTGCGTCGCGACCATGCTCCAGGCGGGCCACGCCGACAACGCGCTTCCGCAGACGGCGCAGGCCACGGTCAATTGCCGCATCTTCCCCGGCGTGCAGCCGAGCCAGGTCCAGGCCGAGCTCGCAGCAGCTCGCCGGGCCCGAAGATCGAGGTGAAGCCCGATCCGAGCTTCATCGGAAGGCCGACGCCCGCGTCGCCGCTGCGGCCCGACGTGCTCAAGGCCGTCACGGCCGCGATCCAGCGCTTCCACGGGCCGGCGATGCACGTCTTTCCGGTGATGTCGACCGGAGCCAGCGACGGTTCATTCTTCCGCGCCAAGGGAATCCCGGTTTACGACGTCGACGGCAGCTGGGGCATCTCACCCGACGACGAGCGCTGCCCACGGCCTCGACGAGCGCCTACCGGTCGCGCGCGTTGTACGACGACGTGCTGCACTGGGAGATGATCTTCAGGGCGCTGGCGGGCTAGGCCGCGCTGCGCGCCGCCGCCAGCACCTCTGCGGCGTGGCCGGGGACCTTGACCTTGCGCCATGCTCTTGCAGCACCCGGCCGTCGGCGCCGATCAGGAAGGTCGCGCGCTCCATTCCCATATATTTGCGGCCGTACATCGACTTTTCGACCCAGGTGCCGAACGCGTCGGAGATGCGGCCGTCCTCGTCCGATGCCGAGCGGCACCGCGAGGCCGTATTTGCCGATGAACTTTTCGTGCTTCTTCATCGGGTCGCGCGACACCCCGATCACCTTGCACCCCGGCTTTCGCGAACTCGGGCGCGAGCGCGGTGAAATCCTGCGCCTCGCGGGTGCAGCCCGACGTGTCGTCCTTGGGATAGAAATAGAGCACCAGCGGCTGCCCCGGTGAGGCGAGGTCGATGCTGCTCCCGTCGCTCGCCGTGACCGTCATCGATGGTGCCTTGTCGCCTTCGCCGATCGTCATGATGCCTCTTTCTTGATGCCGTTCCAGAGCTCCGCGATGCTGTGCCGCGCGGCGTCGTGTTCGGCAAGAAGCTCGTTCCAGCTACCGGCGCCGCACGCTTCGGCGACCAGCTGCCAGGTGTCTGGCGTCGGCTTGATGTCGCCCGGCGCAACCAGCCGCATCATCACCAGCATGCGCGAAAGCAACTTTAGCGCCTCGACAATATTTGCCTGCACCAAGACTCGGCTTCGAGCGCTTGCGAGCGCGTTTTCGAGCCGGGTGTCGATGCCGACGTGAGTCGTCAGCTGGAGCACGTGCACCGCGAATTCGAGGTCGACCAGGCCGCCCGGGCCGAGCTTCACGTCGATCGCGCTTTGCGGCGGCTTGTGGCGCTCGATCTCTGCGCGCATTTTCGCAGCGTCCGCCACGACCGTCGCCCGGGTGCGCGGCAGCCGAAGAATTTCGCCGATGATCGCTGCGGCGCGCTCGCGCGCGGCGGCCGATCCGTACACCGGCCGCGCGCGGCACAGCGCCATATGCTCCCACGTCCATGCGGTCCTGCGCTGATACTCCTCGAACGCATCGAGCGAGACGATGAGCATGCCCGTCGCGCCCTCCGGCCGAAGGCGGGTATCGACGTCGTACAGCGGACCCGCCGCCGTCGGGACGCTCAGCGCCGCAGTGACTCGATTGGCGAGCCGGTTGAAGTAATTATTGGGACCGAGCGGCTTGGGTCCGTCGGACATGCCGCCCTGCTCGGCGGTATGAAGATAGATGAGGTCGAGGTCCGACGCGTGCGTGAGCGCATGCCCGCCGAACCGCCCGAGCCCGAGAATGACCAGCTCGCCGTCGGGAAACCGGCCGTGCGCCGTCTCGAATTCCTCGGCGGCCGCGCCGGCCAGCGCCACCAGCGTGCCCTCTGCGACGCGCGCATAGCCTTCCGTCACTTCGAGCGGATCGCGCCGGCGGTCGATCAGCTGCACGCCGAGCGCGAAACGCCGCTCGTTGACCAGGCGCCGGACCCGGTCGAGCGCCTCGTCATACGGCTGGCCCTGCATCGCGCGCCCGAGGATCTCGGCGAATTCCGCAGCCTCGGGCGGCATTTGGAAGCTGGACGCATCGAACAGGCCCTCGAACAGCTCGGGCCGCCGGGCGAGCTGGTCCGCCAGCGCCGGCGCGTGGGCGAGCACCTTGGCGAGCAAGTCGGCAAGCGGTGGACGCGCTTCGAGCAACCGGAACAGATTGACGCCGCTCGACAGCCGCTCGACGATGTCGCTCAGCCGGTTGAGCGCGCGCTCCGGGTCGGCTCCGGCCGCGATCGCGCGCATGAGCGCCGGCAACATCGCTTCGAACGCATGCTGCGCGGCAGGCGAGCGCAAGCGAACGCGCCTTGCCCGAGCGCCATTGCGCGACGTGGCGCGCCGCGCCCTCGGGATCGGTGAAGCCCAATTCCGACAAGTTCGGCACGCAAGATATCCGGATCGTTCGACAATCGCCCGCGCTCGTCATGCTCGAGGCTGTCGAAGATCGCGCCGGCCCGCTCGACGCGGGGAGTGACCAATTCGAGCAGCTCGGCGCCGGTCGCCAGCCCGTGCAGGTGCGCGACATTGTCGAGCGCATCGGGATCGCGCGGAAGGAAGTGGGTTTGCGCATCCTCGACCATCTGCACCCGGTGTTCGATCGTCCGCAGCACCCGGTAGGCGTCGGCGAGATCGTCGGCCGTGCCTTGATCGAGCCGCCCCGCCGCAAGCAGCGCCTCGGTCGCGTCGAGCGTCGCCGGCAAGCGAACCGACGGGTCGCGTCCGCCGTGGATCATCTGCTGGATCTGGACGAAGAATTCGACTTCGCGAATCCCCCCGCGGCCGCGCTTGAGGTCGTAGCCCGGTCCGATCTGCGCGTTTTGCGCGAAATGGTCGCGGATCCGCGCCGATATCTGCCGCACGTCCTCGATCACCCCGAAATCGAGCGAGCGGCGCCAAACGAATGGCTCGATCGCTTTCAGGAATCGCTCGCCAAGAGCGATGTCGCCGGCACAGGCGCGGGCCCGGATGAACGCGGCGCGCTCCCACGGCAAAGCCGAGGATTTGTAGTGCGAGATGGCAGCGTTCACCGGGAGGACGATCGGCGTGACTTCCGGCGACGGGCGAAGCCTGAGGTCGACGCGGGCGACATAGCCGGCGGCGGTGCGCTTTTGCAGCAGCTCGATGACCCGCCGGCCGATGCGCACCGCAGCCTCTCCCGGCATCGTCGCGAGCCTGGCGCGGGAGGGTCGCGGGATCGAACAGAAGCAGCAGGTCGACGTCGGAGGAATAGTTGAGCTCACGACTGCCGAGCTTGCCCATGGCAATGACCGCGAACCCGTTCGGATCGGCGCCCGGCATGCGTTCTTGTATGGCGGCTTCCAGCGAAAGGCCGATCGCGCGATCGGCGAAGTCGGACAGCAGCCCCGTCACTGCCTCGAGTGAAAGCTCACCCGACAGGTCGCCGAGCGCGGTCGCCAGTGCCAGGCCATGGCGCTGCCGCCTGAGCTGGTACTCGAGATCTTCGACCGCATTTGCAGATGCCAAAGCGGCGGCCGCAGCCGCATTTGCGCCCTCCTGCCGGAAGAGCTCGGCGACCTCCCGCATGGCGAGCAACGCCTCGCGCAGGAACGGCGAAAAGCGTTCCGCCCGCCCGATCGCATCGAGCCTCGCTTCGCTCTGTTTGTCCGAAACCATCGTTACGGGGCCACTGCCCGAAAACGCGCCCGCACGAAACTGCCGCGCCGGTCGGACGTTATCTTTGCGAGAGATGGTCAGACATGGAGATACAACCGCGACGGATGTGACGACGATGGACCGACGGGTCATCCATGTCGATTTTCCGCCCGCGCACGCCGGGATTATGGCAGCGCTGCGCCGAGCATTCGAAGCTGCGGCGGCGGAACCGTGCGACCGCGATTTCGACGAGCTTCTGCGCCGATTGAACTGACCGCTGCGAATCAACCGTGGTCGCGGCTGAGCTCGTCGACCTCACCCATGATCGTCTGAAGCGCGGACCGGTCGGGGTCGGTCTTGTGCTGGCGGCGCGAAGGCAACTTACCGCTCGACATCAACTGCTCGAGCGCGACGCGGCCGCGGGCGACGCGGCTCTTGATCGTTCCGACCGCGCAGCCGCAGATCTCGGCCGCCTCCTCGTAGGCGAAGCCGCCAGCTCCGACGAGGATCAACGCTTCGCGCTGGGGCTGGGGCAGATGCATCAGTGCGCGCTGCATGTCGGCAAGCTCGATGTGGCGGTCCTGGCTCGCCGGGGCGGCGAGGATTTTCGATGCGGTGATCTCGTCCCATTCGCCCTTGAAGCGGGCACGGCGCATCTGGCTGAGGAACAGGTTCCTCAAGATGATGAAGGTCCAGGCGCGCATGTTGGTCCCGGCCTGGAAGCGTTTGCGCGCGGCCCAGGCCTTGAGAAGCGTTTCCTGAACCAGATCGTCGGCCAGGTCGCGGCTTCCCGAGAGCGAGCGGCCGAACGCGCGAAGGTGCGGGATAACCGCCGCGAGCTGCTCCTTGAACTCGGGATCGGCAAGCGGGACGGGTTCCAACGAAGGGTCCGACCGCAGCTCCTGTTTACGATCTTCGGCCAAGCCTTACCCCACCCGTTGCGGTCGCCCCGAATAGGGGCAAGCCGAGTGACTGAACAATGAACGGCGATTGCAGCTAAGCTAGGTGCTCAAGAGCGGCCAACCAAGACGATGATCGCAAAAATCACCACAACAAGGATCAGTCCGACCGACAACACATAACGGGTTACGTGCGGGGTCGATCCAGCCCGGGCTTCGGTCGTGGTTTCAGTGATTGGTGCTTGCTTTCGGTCCCGATCGGACATTCTTTGCTCTGCGAAATTTCCGTTCCGGACGCCAACGCGGCTTTCACCGCCATGTTCCGGCGAGAGCAGAGTTCAGGCGGCGGGCACCGTCGCCGCGTCGAAGAACAACGCCTGCGCTATCGCAGCTTTGACCGTCGATCGCTGGAACGGCTTGGTGATCAGGAAGGTAGGCTCGGGCCGGGTCCCGGTCAGCAGCCGCTCGGGGAAGGCGGTAATGAAGATCACCGGGACCGAGAATTCGGCGAGGATGTCCTTGACCGCATCGATGCCGCTCGAATCGTCGGCGAGCTGGATGTCGGCGAGGACCAGGCCCGGGGGGTTCTGCCGTGCCTGGGCAACCGCCTCGTCGCGGGTCACGGCGACACCGGTGACATTGTGGCCAAGGTCGCGGACGATCGTTTCAATGTCCATTGCGATGATCGGCTCGTCCTCGATGATCAGCACGTCGGCGAGCGTCTGGCGCTCGATTTCCTCGAGCGCCTCGGCGACCAGCGAGTCGACGTCGTTGGGGCGGGATCCGATCAGATAGGCCGTGTCCTCCGACGAGAAGCCCTCGAGCGAGGTCAGCAGAAGCGCCTGGCGCGAAAGCGGAGTAATCCGCGACAGCCGCGCATGGGCAATCCCTTCGGGACCAGCGATACCGTCGGACGGCTCCTCGCCTTCTTCAATGTTGGCGGTCGACCAGATGGCGTGGAAGGTCTTGTACAGCCCGAGCCGCGGATCGACATCGCGTGGAAATTCGTCGGGCTTGGCGACGATGGCTTCGAGCGTTGCCCGAACGAATGCGTCGCCATGCGTCTGGCTGCCCGTGAGGGCGCGCGCATAACGGCGCAGGAATGGCAAATGCGGAGCGAGTTCCTGGCCAAGCGACATGAGTGAAGGCTCTCCCTCGAAACGACGATTTGCGCGTCTTTGGCGGCGCGCCTGTATTGTTGCAAGCCCGCAAGGGCCCTGTGTTGCCCTGTTGCACCCCCCAAAGAGAAGTCAGGCTAGTGTGGAACCAAGCACAGCCGATTTGGTTTCCCACTCCGAAGCGGGTCACTGACAGCGAGGTCTTGCGCATCGCATTCGGCGGGCCCGCGCAGTGTATCCGGATTTGGCACACAGGCGCCTGGCCCGTTGCGCGTGAAAGCGAGTTGATTATGAGGCGCGTAGACCCGCGCGAGGGGGACGAGAGGTTGAGTGGCAAACAACGCGGTGAGTTGGAAGGCGCTGGGCATCGCGTGCGTTCGAGCAAGCCGCGGGATTCCGATCGGAAGGCCAAGAAGCACAAAGCCTCCGACATCGGCCGGGCGCTTCGGACGGTTTATGACGACACCCTTCGCGAATCCGTCCCCGACGAATTCGCCCATTTGCTCGGCAAGCTCAGCTAAGCCTATCAAGACGAGCGCTGCGCGGTGACGGTCGCCGATCGTTTCGGCCGGCTGCCGACGGCCGCTAAATTACTCCTCATCCTTAGCATCGCGCTTCTGCCGATCGGGATCGCGCTGACTTGGCTCAGCGAATCAGGAATCCGGCAGGCGAATGACGCGCTTCGCGGCCGCAGCGAGGATCAGGCGCGGGCCGCGACGAAGGCGATAGAGAGCTTGGTCGCCCGCAACGCTTTGTCGCTTAGAATCGCCGCGAACGGTGCGCTCGCTGCCGGCGCCGGCAATCCGTGCGAGCGCGCCCAACGGTCGCTCGCCATCGCTCCCGCCGTCGCTCAGCGCTTCGAGCTCGAGACGGCGACCGGACAGCCGTTGTGCAAAATCGGCGACATCGGCGACACCGGCGTGCTTCCGGTCGTCGCACCGGGCGACATTGGGATTCGGATCGCGCCCGACGCCAATGCGATCGTCTTCCGGACCGGCGTGAACGGCGGAATGGCGACCGGAGAGCTGCGCCTCGAAGAGCTGCGCAATGCGGCTCGCGAGTCGGGAGGAGCCATCGAGTCGATGATCCTGCGCGACGGCGATCGCGTCCTTCGGGTGATTGGGCCGCCGCCTGGTCCGGACCTCAACATGAGGATGAGCGAATTTCCGATCGGCAACGGAAATCTGATCGCGCGCATCGGCACCGCGCCCCAGCGAATCACGACGCTCGACCGGCTGCTGTTGCTGCTCCCGGTGTTGATGTGGGTCATGGCGGCGCTCATTACCTGGCTGTTGGTGACCCGGCTTCTGATCCGGCCGCTCCGTCAGCTCCAGCGCGCGGTCATACGCTACGAGCCGGGCCATCAGCTCAATCTGCCGCAAAAGCTTGGGCCCTCGACCGAGATCCAGGGGCTGCGCGACGCGTTTGGGCGGGCAGTGACCCGGGTCGATGAATCCGAGCGCGAAATGGCCGGCGCGCTGGAGGGGCAGCGACGGCTCGTCCGTGAGGTGCATCACCGGGTCAAGAACAACCTGCAGGTGGTGGCGTCGCTGCTCAACATCCACGGCCGCAGCGCGGAGGCCGCCGAAGCCCGCGCCGCATATGACAGCATCAGCCGCCGCGTCGCCGCGCTGTCGATCGTCCACCGCAACCATTTCGCCGAGATGGAGGAGAATCGCGGGATCGCGCTTCGGCCGTTGCTTTCCGAGCTGGCCGCCGAGCTCCGCGCCGGAGCGCCGGAACCCGCGCGAGGGCTGCTGATCGAGCTCGATCTCGACACAATCTTCACGACTCAGGATGTCGCCGTCGCGGTGGCGTTCCTGATCACCGAGATTGTCGAATGCGCGATGCTGACCTGCCCCAAGGATCCGATCGAGATTTCGCTGCGCCGAACGAGCGAGCTCACCGCGCGCCTGACCCTGGGCAGCCCGATCCTCGTTCCCGACGAAGCCGATGAGCCCACAAAAGCCCAGTTCGAACGCATCGTCGGGGGGTTGGCGAAGCAGCTGCGTTCCACCCTCGATCGCAAGCTGGGGCGGTACAGCGTTGATCTGCCTGCCTTTCCGCCGATCCAATAGCGTGGCGGGATCGTTACGGCGGCGCCAAAAAAATCTTGCCGAGGCTCGGAACCGATTTCGAACAAGGTGCGTTCTGCACTTTGGATAGTGACCTTTTGCCCCCCCGCTCTCGCTATCCGTTTAAATGGGCCCGGAACCGCCAACCCTCCCCCCCCCCGGTGGCGCTTCCGGGCCCCCTTCTGTCTGGGGCTCCCCTTCCATCTCTGCTGACCGGGCCGCGCGGCGAGCCGCGCGCCAATGGGTCAGCCGGATGGCGAGGATGGCGAATTCGTAGAGGCCGTAGAGCGGCACCAGCAGCATCAACATCGACACCACATCGGGCGGAGTCAGGACCGCCGAGACCGCGGCCGCGCCGACGATCGCATAGCGGCGAGACCTTGCCAGCTGCTCGCGGGTGACGATTCCCGCGCGCTCCAGGATCATCAGCAGGATCGGGAGGAGGAAGGCGGCGCCGAAGCCGAAGATGAACCGCATGCAGAAATTGAGATAATTGCCGACCCCGGGCAACGCTTCCTGGGTGACGCCACCGACATTGCCCTGGAAGCTCAAGAGGAAGTGGAGCGCCCACGGCATCGCCACGAAATAGGCAAAGCAGGCGCCGGCCCCGAAGAAGAGCGGGGTCATCAGCAGGAACGGCAGGAACGCCTTCTTTTCCTTCGCGTACATGCCGGGCGCGACGAACCGCCACAATTGCGTCGCGAGCACGGGGAAGCTGATCATCAGCGCCGCGAACAAGCCGACCTTCACCTGGACGAAAAACGCCTCGAAAACGTCGGTGTAGATGAGCTTGCCCTGGCCCGCCTTGAGCAGCGGCTGGACGAGCACCGCGAAGATGTCCCTGGCGAATGCGAAGCAGATGAAGAAGGTCAGGACGAGCGTCACCAGGCACCACAGCAGCCGCCGGCGAAGCTCGATCAAATGTTCGAGCAACGGCTGCTTGGTCTCGTCGATGTCCTTCACGGCAGCGGCCGCTTTTCGGGCGGGAGGTCCTCGGGCTTCAGCGGCTCGTCGCCGAGCGGAAGCATCGGATCGGAGGACGGCTGCTCGGGTTCGGGATAATGCGCTTCGGCCGGATGGAGCTGCATGATCCGCTCATTCTCCTCGCGCCACTTCTTCTCCATCTCCTCGAGCTCGGCCTCGCGCATCATATTCTCGATTCCCGAGGTGAAATGGCGCGCCATCCCGCGCACCCGGCCAACCCAATAGCCGACCGTCCGAAGCACCTTCGGCAGGTCCTTGGGACCGATGAAGATGAGAGCGAGGATCGCGACGACCGCGAGCTCGGTGGAATCGACGCCGAACATGCCGGCCCTTTACGCTTCGGTGACTGGAAAGGTCAGCGGGTTTCGTCGTCGCGCGGCGGCGGCGGCGGAGAAACAGGCTCGGCAGGCCGGGCGGTCACGTCGATCGGATCCTGATCGCGGGGCAGGCGCGGCGGCTCGGAGCGCCGCTGCTCGTCGTAACGCTGGCGCTTCTCCTCCTCGTCGTCGGCCATGCCTTGCTTGAAGCTTTTAAGGCCTTTGGCAACGTCGCCCATCATCGCCGAGAAGCGGTTCCCGCCGAACAAGAGCAACAGGATGACCGCGAGGATCAGGATATGCCAAATGCTGAAACCACCCATGGGGAAACTCCTTTGAGAAGGGTATCTAGCCCTCCTCCTCCTCGCTTTCCAGTTGAAGCTGGAACACCGCCTCGTCGATCGGGTCGAGCAGGCCGGCGGCCTTGAGGTCGTCGATCCCCGGCAAATCGCGCCTCGAGCCCAGGCCGAAGTGGCTCAGAAACTCGCTCGTCGTTGCATAAAGCAGCGGCCGGCCCGGCCCCTCGCGGCGGCCGGCCGGACGAACCCAGCCCGCATCCATCAGCACGTCGAGCGTGCCCTTGGAGATCTGGACGCCGCGCAAGGCCTCGATCTCGGCGCGGCTGACTGGTTCGTGATAGGCAATGATCGCCAGCGTCTCGGTCGCCGCGCGCGACAACCGCCGTGGCTCCTCGCGCGTCCGGCGGAGCAGATGGGCGAGGTCGGGCGCGGTCTGGAAATGCCAACGCTCGCCGCGCTCGACCAGCTCGATCCCGCGGCCTTCATAGTGCGCTGCGAGCTGGCCCAGCGCCATTTCGACCGGGCCCTCGCCGACGTGCTCGGCGATCTCATCGACGCTGAGCGGCGTGGCGGACGCGAACAGGGTCGCTTCGACGGAGCGGGTGAACTCGTCCATCAGGCGGCCCTGAGCCTGATCGGAGCGAATGGTTCCTGCTGGTCGAGGTCGAGGCGGCCGCGGCGCGCGAGCTCGAGCGCCGCGACAAAGCTCGATGCCAGCGCGGAGCGGCGGAACTGCGGGTCCTGGGTCGTGGGCAGGAAGGTCTCGAGGAATGTCCAATCGAGGGCCGCGCCAATCATCCGCCCGACCCGTTCGAGCGCCTCCTCGAGCGTCATTACCGAACGGGCGTGAACCACGTGCATTGCCGGGGCCGTCCGGGCGCGGGTCGCTCCATAGGCTGCGAACAGGTCGAAATCGCGCGCCTGCCAGGCCGATTTGCGCACCAGCCGCAGCCCTTCAGGGCTCCCACGCAGGAACACGTCGCGCCCGACGCGGTCGCGGCCGAGCAGCCGCGCGCCGGCCTCGCGCATCGCATCGAGGCGCTGGAGGCGCATCTGCAGCCGGAGGGCGATTTCCTCGGGGCTGGGATCCGCCTCGGCATCCTTGGGCAGCAGCAGGCAGGATTTGAGGTAAGCGAGCCACGCGGCCATCACCAGATAATCGGCAGCGATCTCGAGCTTCAGCGCCCGCACCTGGGCGAGGTAGGCGAGATATTGCTCGACCAGCTGGAGGATCGAAATCTGGGCGAGGTCGACCTTCTGCGCCCGGGCAAGGTTGAGCAGCAGGTCGAGCGGCCCCTCCCACCCGTCGAGCGCGAGCGTCAGCTCATCCGACTGGTGGATCGGCGGGGTATCGAAATCGGCGTCGTCGTCCACCGGCACAGCCTAGACCAGCGCCAGGAGCGCGTCGCGCTTGGCGACGCTCTCGGCGAAATCCTCGCCGCCGTCATAATCGATCATGGTCGTCGCCATCGCGCGGGAGAGCCGGGCTTCGCCCTCGGCGCTCATCGCCGGAACCGCGCCCGCAACCGCGAGCATTTCCTCCATTTTGCCCGAGCAATGGAGCGCCACGTCGCATCCGGCCGCCACGACGCCCGAGGCGCGGCTGCCGAAGTTGCCGGCCAGCGCTTCCATCCCGATGTCGTCGCTCATCAGCAATCCGTCGAAGCCGATACGGCCGCGGATGATCTCCCCGATCACGGTTGGAGACAGGCTCGCCGGCCGCTGCGGGTCCCAGGCATCGTAGACGACGTGCGCGGTCATCCCCATCGGCGCCCAGGACAGCCTCTCGAACGGCTCGAGGTCGGTTTCCAGGTCGCCCGCGCTCGCCGGGACGACCGGCAAGTCCTTGTGGCTGTCGACCAGTGCCCGGCCGTGCCCCGGCATATGCTTGATGATCCCGACCACTCCGGCAGACGCCATGCCGTCGAGCACCGCGCGGCCGAGCGCCGCGACCTGCATCGGCTCGGCGCCCAGCGCCCGGTCGCCGATGATGTCGCTGGCGCCCTCCTGGCGGACATCGAGCAGCGGCAACGCGTTGACGTTGATCCCGCATTCGCGAAGCGTCAGCGCGATCGCCCGGGCATTCGACCGCACCGCTTCGATCGCCGAGGAAGGGGCGAGGACGTAAAGCTGCGCGAACCGCTCGGCGGCCGGGAAAGCCGGCCATTCCGGCGGACGCATCCGCGCTACCCTGCCGCCTTCCTGATCTATGAGGATCGGCAGATCCGATCGGCCGGCGAGCTCGCGAAGCGAGTCGGTCAGCGCAAGCAACTGCCTGGGCGTCTCGCAATTGCGGCGGAACAGGATGAATCCCGCGGGCTCGGCGTCACGGAAGAAGCCACGTTCCCGATCGGTGAGCTCAATTCCCTCGAGCCCGTAAATCGCCGCCTGCATCGTCCTACTGAGCCACGAAGCAATTCTCGCCCGCGGCCTTGAGCGCCTGGCATGCCTGCTTCGCTTCGGCCGAAGTGCCAGCCGAGGCGCGAAGCCGGATCCCGCCCGGGAACGGAATGATCAGCTTGTTCATTGCGCCGACGGTCGGGAAGCGCATCTTTAGTGCCGCCCATGCGCGCTCGGCCTGGGCCGTATTCTGGAACGCTCCGAGCTGGATCACGCTTCCAGCCGGACCTGCCGGCCTGGGCGCGGGTGAAGGCTCGGCGGGCAGCGGTTCCTTGGTCTCGTTGGGGGGAAGCTTCTTGGGCACTTCTTTTGGCGGCGCGGGCGGCGCCTTGCTCATGTCGAGCTGGGCGTCCTTGTCCTCGCCCGCGCTGGTCTCGAACGCGGTTTCGCTCTCGCCGGCGACGTCGAGCCCTCCGGGATTGGGCGGCTTGACCTTGTATGGCCCCGCCGGCGCCTCGATCAGTTCGGGCGGGCCGGTCATCTGGGCGTCGCGGCGGCCAATCCAGAAGAATGTCGCGGCGACCAGCGCGGCCGCAAGCAGCACGACCAGCAGCGCCGCGAACATCTTGCGCGCCGACACCCCGCGCGGCTCATCCTCATCTTCGACCGCCTGGAGCCAGGGGAGCTGGCCCTCATCATAGCGCTGATCGCTCACAGCGCGATCTCCTGCCCCGCGGAATTCAATCCGATGACCACGCAGCCTTGCCCGATCATGCGCATGCGCTGGCACAGCACCGTCGAATGGGCCTGCGAAGTAGTGCCCATCTGCAGCCGGTAATAGACCCGTCCGTTGCGCTGCGACTGCACCGGGACGACCAGCGCCGGCAGACGCTTGAGCGCCGGGTTCATCCGCACGATCGCCCACCAGCCTTTCTTCGCCTTGCGCACGGTGGCGAAGGTCCCGACCCGCACCAGCCGGCCGGACGCGCCGTCGACCTCGCGCACCGGCCACGGCCGCAGCGGCGCCGGCTTTGCGGCTGGCGGACTCTCGCGGTGCACTTCGACCGAAGCTTGCGGCGGAGACTCCTCAGCAGCCTTTGCCGGCGCAGGGTTTGCGTGGACACGTCGAACGCGAACCGATCGCACGATGGGCGCCGGCGCTGGTTCCTCGATCACCGGAATCGGCGGCGCGACCACGCGCTCGACCTCGGGGGCCGGCACCGGGCGAACTTCGCCGGTGCCTGGGACCAGGGGAACGGCTTCGGGCAGCGGAACGGTCTGAGGCTGGCTCGGCACCTCGAACTGCTGCGGCGTTTCGCTGTGCACGCCGAGCCAATAGGCGGCCGCGGCGACCAGTATCGTCGCCGCGATCGCCCAGGCGACGAGCAGGCCCGAGCGTTTCGGGGCTCGCGCAGGTTCGTCAGGAAGCCACGGCAGCCGGTCCAGGCCGGGCGCCACCCGGCTATCGGTCATGTCAGCGCATCTCCTCAGTCGCGGCCACGCCCATCAACCCCAGGCCGCTGCGAATGATTTGCCCGATGCCGAGCGCGAGTTCCAGCCGGGCACGAGAAAGTTGTGGATTATTTTCAATGAGGAAGCGGCGGCCGGGGTCATCGTTGCCGCGGTTCCACAGCGCATGGAACTCGGCCGCGAGATCATAGAGGAAGAAGGCGACGCGGTGCGGTTCGTGCGCCAAAGCGGCGCTCTCTAGCACCCGCGAATATTGTGCCGCCCGCTTGACCAGCGCGAGCTCCTCTTCATCGAGCAGCGACAAATCGGCATCCGATCCGAGGTCGACTCCCGAGTCCGCCGCCTTGCGCGTGAGCGAACTAATCCGCGCGTGCGCATATTGGACGTAGAACACGGGATTGTCCTTCGACGCCTCGACCACCTTCATGAAGTCGAAGTCGAGCGGAGCGTCGGCCCGGCGAGTCAGCATGATGAACCGAACGACGTCCTTGCCGACCTCTTCGACGACTTCGCGAAGGGTGACGAAATCGCCCGCCCGCTTGGACATCTTCACCGGCTCGCCGCCGCGGAACAGGCGGACCATCTGGATGATCTTGACGTCGAGATCGACCTTGCCGTCGGTCAGCGCCTTCACCGCCGCCTGGACTCGCTTGACCGTCCCGGAATGGTCGGCGCCCCAGATGTTGACCAAATGATCGGCCTGCTGCGCTTTTTGCCAGTGATAGGCCGCATCGGTCCCGAAATAGGTCCAGCTGCCGTCCGATTTCTTCAGCGGCCGGTCCTGGTCGTCGCCGAACTGGTTCGACCGGAACAAGGTCAGCTCTACGGGTTCCCACTCGTCTTTCTCGTCGAGGCTCTTGGGCCGCTCCAGCACGCCCTGGTAGACGAGGCCCTTGTCGCGCATCACCTGCATCGCCTTGTCGACCGCGCCGGTGCGCTGCAGTTCCGCCTCCGAGGCGAACTTGTCATGGTGGATATCGAGCAGGCCGAGATCGTAGCGGATGAGGTCGACCATCGCCTTGATCGCCTGATCGCGGAAAATCGGCAGCCATTCTTGGATTGGCTCGCTGACATATTTGTCTCCAAACTCTGCCGCTAATGCCACCGCAACGGGAACGAGATAGTCGCCGGGATAGAGCCTGTTCTCTCCCTGATCGTCCCAATCATGAAAGACTGATTCGAGCCAAGGAAACTGCTCGATGGTGAAGTCGCCGGTAAAACCAAGAGCCTGCAGGTATCTAAGGTAAACCGACTTGCCGAGTTGATCGACCTGTTTGCCGGCATCGTTGACATAATATTCCTTGGTCACCCTAAAGCCGGTCGCTTCGAGCAGCCGGGCGAGGCTGTCGCCGACTACCGCGCCGCGGCAATGGCCCATGTGCAGCGGCCCGGTCGGGTTGGCCGACACATATTCGACATTGACCCGCTCGTTGTCGCCGATGGTGGAGAGGCCATAAGCCTCGCCTTCGCTTAGGATGGTCCTGAGCTCGTCCCGCCAGGCATCGGGCATCAGCCTCAGATTGATGAACCCCGGCCCGGCGATCTCGACCGAAGTCACCGGCGGGAGCGCCTCGAGCTTCATCTTGATCGCTTCCGCAAGCGCGCGCGGATTGGTCCCGGCACCTTTGGCGAGCACCATCGCCGCATTGATCGCAAGGTCGCCATGCGCGGGATCGCGCGGCGGCTCGACCGTCACGCCGCGGCGCTCCAGCCCGTCGGGCAACACGCCCTCGGCAACGAGATCGTCAAGCACTCCGTCGAGGAGCGCGGCATATTGGGCGTAAAGGCTCAAACTGGAGTCCACCGGCGCTGGAAAGCGTGCGCCTCTAGCGCAGCCTCAGCCGCACGTCACCCTCGCCGGGACCTCATCGGCTGCAGTCCGATTGATCTTGGGCGGTCGCGCAAGCATCCGTCTGCGTGCCGCGGTGCGTTTGCCGAATCTGTTCGCCGAGCAGCTCGAGCTGGCCCGTGACCCGGCCGAGATCCTCCATCACCTGATTCACTGTCGGTTTTGCGGCCTTGCGCGCCTTCGCAGGCCGCTTCTTGGGCCTGGGTTCGCGCGGAGGCACGAAATTCGGATCGGGATCCGGCACTTCGGTGACGATGAGAGGCTCCCGGGGCGCTCCCGCGAATGCCGTGCTGGTCGCCGGAGCCATGGCGGCGCCGAACAACAGTGCCATCGCTGGAAAACCCGACCGGATGCAACGCTCACTTGCCATGACGCCGCACAATCCGCGGGACCGGTTAAGAATATCCTAGCTCGACCGGCGGATTTCCAGCACCTCACGGTCGCGGCCATCTACGCAGCGAACGCCGGGATCGACGGTCCCTGCCTTCGCGCTGAGGCCGGCCCTGGCGATGACCCCCAGCAGATGGTCGGCCGGATAGGCCCAGTTCATCGACTTCACGCGCTGCTGCCGGTCCGCGGAAATGAACAAGACGTAGGCGCGCGTCGTGGGCGCCATCATTTTCGCCAGCCGCTTGAAAAAGACTCCCAGCTCGTCCGGCGGAACGTGCTGGAGCACGGCATTGGAGAAAATGAAGTCGGGCTCCCAGCGGCCGATCTCGGCCAGCATGAAGTCGTCGATGACGCCAAAGCGGGGCCGTTTTTCCCGGACCAAGTCGGGGCCGATAAGCTTGACCCCCTCCTCGATGAACGTTCCGACGACGTCGATACCCCAATAATTGTCCGGATCGAGGTAACGGATCGCGTGCTGGCCGAGCCTGAGGCTGCCGCACCCGTAATCGACGCAGCGCATGTCCGGCTCCAGCCCGAAGGCACGGATCTGGTGCCACAGCCTCATCCCGCGCTCGGCGAACGAGTTCGCGTCCCAATCGACTGCCGGGCCATGGCCCGGGGTCCAGCCGCGCGGGCCGAGCGTGTAATGGGCCCGGCCCTGACGCATTCTGCGCGAAACCGATGCGGCATAGTAATCAGCGTAGGTCGCGCCCGGGTTTCGCGCCCGCCAGCGGCGGAACCGGCGGTCGCTGCGCCAATGGCCGATCGCCCGGACCAGCGGCACGCGCCCGAACAGCTTGTGGACTCGGTGGCTCAGCCTGGCGTGCATCATGCCTCCCTGGACCGCCCTTCCTGAACGCCCGGTGGAGCGCAGGTGAACTTTAGCCAACCGCCTAGAAGCGGTCGCGCGGAAGGCTGACTGGCCCGACCAGCTCCTCGTGACGGGCGATAGCGAAGCGGTCGGTCATCCCGGCGATGAAATCGCCAATGGTACGGATGCGCTCGACCTTGTCGCCGCCGCGCTGCCACTGCTGCGGCAACAGCGCCGGGTCGGCGCGATAGGTCGCGGCCAGATCCGAGACGACGCGCTGCGCCTGCACGCGAACCCGTTCGAGCTCGGGCGAGCCGTAGAGGCGGCTATAGAGGAACTGCTTCAGTTCACGTTCCTCGGCCGCGGTCTCGTCCGAAAACCCGACAAGCGCCCTGCCCGCAGCGCGAACCTCCTCGACCGCCGCGACCCCCGCCTCACCGACACGGCGCGCGGCCTCGGCGAGCACGTCGCCGACCATGTGACCGATCATGTCGCGGACCAGCGCGCGCTGCCGTTTGTCCTGCGATATGCCCGGATGCCGCTCGCCGATCTCGCGCCATAGCCTTGCCGCGATCGGCAATTCGATCAGCTCGTCGAGATCGAGCAGCCCGGCCCGCAGGCCGTCGTCGACGTCGTGATTGTCGTAGGCGATGTCGTCCGCGATCGCCGCGACTTGCGCCTCCAGACCGGGCCAGCTGGCGAGCTCGAGGTCCCATTCGGCATTGGCCTCGGCCATCGCCCAGGTCGGGTCGATCACCGGTCCGTTGTGCTTGGCGAGACCCTCGAGCTCCTCCCAGCTGAGGTTGAGCCCGTCGAAGCCCGGATAAGGCGTCTCCAGCCGGGTGACGACGCGGATGGTATGGGCGTTGTGGTCGAACCCGCCAACGTCGGCGAGCGCGCTCGCCAGCGCATCCTCGCCGGCGTGGCCGAACGGCGGGTGGCCGAGATCGTGGGCGAGGCACAGCGCCTCGGTCAGATCCTCGTTGAGCCCGAGCGCCCGGGCGATCGTCCGGCCGATCTGGGCGACTTCGATGCTGTGGGTGAGCCGGACCCGGAAATGGTCGCCGTCGGGCGCGACGAAGACCTGGGTCTTGTGGCGCAGGCGGCGGAAGGCGATCGAATGGACGATCCGGTCGCGGTCGCGCTGAAAGATGTCGCGCGGGCCCGCGCGGCGCTGACATCGCTTTCGTCATGAAGTCGGCCGCGCGACGTCGTGGGTCTGGCGGCGCCCAGCGCCTCGTAGGAGTCTCATTCCGTGCCGAGTGGCACAATCTGATCGGATTCGGAATTGGTCCAGCGAAAGGAGTTGACGCCGACGGACTCGAGGTCCTCGGCGAAAATCTGTGCGTCGGAGGTGCCGCGGAACGGCCCGATCACGAGGCGGGCGCGATCGGGGCTTCGAGCGACATAGCCCTTGATCCCGTCGAACAGGTCGCGGCTGCGCGACTTGATGCGCTGGAACTGCGACGGCAGCGCCGCGGCGTTCGACCCGCTCGCCAGCTGCAGCCAGATCTTGCTCGAGCGCGGCTGAACGGTTGCGGGCTTGGGGGCGTTTGACCGGCGCAGCGTAGGCGACTTGCACGGGCGGCGCAGCGGGCGGAGGCGCAGGTTGCCACGTCGGTTGCGGCGATGCCGGCGGCGGTCCGCGCAGGAGATCGTCGATCCCGGCGAGGCGATCCGTGGTTACCGACGAACTCGTCACCGAGCCGGCCGAATAGCGCGCCACGGCCGGCGCCGACGCCGACGCCAGCGTCGAACCATTGGGATCGGGGAAAATGCCGAGGTTCACCGCCGCGGCTTTCTGGTCCGGGCGGAGCGCGGGCAGACGCTGCAGGAACGGCGCGACACGCGACCAGCTGCCCGGCATCGCGGCATCGATCGCCACCATCGCGCCGTTCGAATTGCCGTCCGAGCGCCAGCACGAACGCGCGGACCCGGCCCGCGGCCGGGTCGCGCTTGGCGAACAGCGGCGTCAGCGTCTGGAGCGCGCCGGCCTTGTCGCCGCCGATCGCGAGGCTGAGCGCGAGCCGGCGCCGCGCTTCGTCCGCGTCGGGGCCGTTGAGCGCGGCGCGGTAATCGGCCTGGGCCTTGGCCTGCTGGCCCAGCAGATCATAGGCCAGACCGCGATCGCAGGCGATCGAGTCGCGGCCGGCGCTCCGAGCTGCATGAGCGCGGGTGAAATAAGGCATCGCGGCCTGCGGCTTCGCCATTGGCGACCGACACTGCGCCCATCCCCGCCTGCGGCAATGGACTGCGCGGATTGACCTCGTCGGCACGGGCGAAAAAGCCGGCCGCGGCCTGGGCGTCGCCAAGGGCGAGCGCGGCTTTGCCCGCCCCGACCAAAGCGCCGAAGTCCTTGGGGCTCGGCAGCGAGGGTGCGGACGTGGCGGGCGAGCGCCGCGGCGGGGCTTTCGGGCTGAGCGTAGCCATACGGGACCTGGGCAAGCGCCGGCTGCGCCGCAGCCACAGCCGCAACGCTGCCAAGCACGCAAAGAATCCTCAATCGTGCCGGCATCCGTCCCCGCATCATCCTCCCCGTTGGGCAGAGAATCTTGCCGGAACCTTTCTGCCTAGAGGCTTTACGGTGAACCGTGCCGGCAGGGGGGTGAGCGGGCCGAATCGCGTCGGATATTCACAAAAAGATAGGGCGGCCCCGACCGGGAGCCGCCCCGCTCGAACTTCGATTCCTGACTGCTATTGGTTGTTCTGGCGATTTAGGAAACGCGGGATGTCGATCGGCTCGCTCTTGAAGCCCGGCCCCTCGGCCTCGTCCTCGTCGAGCTGGGCCTTGGGCGCGCCGCGCGCGATGTTCGACATGCGCTCGAACAAGGTGCCGCCGGCGGCCGTCGCCTCCGGCGTGTCGCTTGCGGCTGGCTCCTCGTCCTCGGGCGGAGCGATAGGCGGAGCGCCGACCGGGCTGGTGAGGATGTCGTCGCTGTCGAGCACCAGCTCTTCGGTGTCTTCGTCCGAACCGAGCTCGAGCGGGGCCTCGTCTTCGGCCGTGGCCGAGCAGTTTCCTCGCTTGCCGGCTTGGTAGCCGGAGCAGCGGTCCGCGTGGCGGGGAAGGCGAACACCTTGCCCGGCTGCGGCAAAGCGCCGGCTTCGACGTCGATTCCGGTGGCGACGACCGACACGCGGATCTTGCCGCCAAGGCCATTGTTGAACGCCGATCCCCAGATGATGTTGGCGTCGGGATCGACCAGATCCTTGATATGGCTGGCCGCCTCGTCGACCTCCATCAGGCGCATGTCCTCGCCGCCGGTGATCGAGATGATCACGCCCTTGGCGCCCTGCATGCTGACGCCGTCGAGCAGCGGATTGGAAATGGCCTTTTCGGCCGCTTCGATGGCGCGATTGTCGCCCTCGGCCTCGCCGGTGCCCATCATCGCCTTGCCCATCTCGCTCATCACCGAGCGGACGTCGGCAAAGTCGAGGTTGATGAGGCCGGGCATGACCATCAGGTCGGTGATTCCGCGGACGCCCTGCTGGAGCACCTCGTCGGCCATCTCGAAGGCTTCCTTGAAGGTCGTCTCCGAATTGGCGAGGCGGAACAGGTTCTGGTTGGGAATGACGATCAGGGTATCGACGTGCTGCTGAAGCTCGTGGATTCCGGAATCCGCGGCGCGGCCGCGGCGTGCGCCCTCGAACGCGAACGGCTTGGTGACCACCCCGACGGTCAGGATGCCCTTGTCGCGGGCGGCCTTGGCGATGACCGGAGCGGCGCCGGTGCCGGTGCCTCCGCCCATGCCGGCGGCGATGAAGCACATGTGCGCGCCTTCCAGTGCGCGCTCGATCTCGTCGAGCGTCTCTTCGGCGGCGGCCCGGCCGATTTCGGGCCGCGATCCCGCGCCGAGCCCCTGGGTGATCTTGAGCCCGAGCTGGATTCGACGGTCGGCGGTCGAGGAATTGAGCGCCTGGGCATCGGTATTGGCGACGATGAAGTCGACGCCCTGGACGTCGGCCATCATCATGTTGGCGATGGCGTTGCCGCCGGCGCCGCCCACTCCGATGACGCTGATCCGCGGGCGAAGCTCGTCGACTTCCGGCCGGACGAAATCGATGCTCATGACCTAATCCCCCTCAACCAAGGCAAGGCGTTGAACCTTATCGGTGAATCTTTGAATCATCGCGAGTCGCAAGCCAAGCGAAAAAGTTAACGCGGACCAAAAAACTGGGGATGAGTGTACCCCGAAAGGCGCACTTATCCACAGGCCGTAACGAGGGACGCCGGTCGCTAGTTCACAAAAGTTCACGCTCGGGACCTGCCGCGGCCGGTTTGAGTCCATGATGGACATCGTGGCGGTGCACGCGTTAGCTCCCGCGCTGCTGAAATAGCGCGAGGGCCGCCATGAGGTCACACTACATCATCAATTCAGCCGCGACGCTTCTGGGGGTTGCGCTGCTGGTCGTGACGGCGGTTCACATTACCGGGAAAGCGGCGGAATCCATTGCGGATGAGCTGTCCTTCGCCGCCGCAATGCTGTTCCTTGGCAGCTGCGCCGCGTCTCATCGGGCGATCAGCAAGTCCAACAATTCCTATGAGCGCCTTGCCGACCGGGTCTTCGCAACTGGCCTCGTGGTGCTGCTGTGCGGGGTCGTCAGCTTCTGGTTCTGAGAATTTCTCCCGCTCACCAGTGACGCGCGGCGGTCAATCGCGGACGGGTTTCATGCTCCGCCGCGCGAGAACCATCGCGGCGACAACGCATCCGGCGAACAGCGCGCCTTCGAGCGCGCTGGTCACGGCCTGGCTCACTGGGCCGAAGCCCTGCTCCCCGAACAATGCGCCGATATGATCGAGGCGAAGGCGCGATCCGGGGAATTGGCGGGCGAGCAGGTCGAGGCTTCCGCCCATCATCCGCCCGCCGAGCAAGGCAATGAGCAGGCCTCCGACGGCGCCGGCAAGCGCCGCAGCAACAGCGCCCTGCCTAAGCGTCGAGAAGCGGCTCGCGAACCATGCGCCGAGCCCGACCGCGCCGCCGAGGACCAGGCCTTCGAACGGACCCGTAATGTCGCCCGGCGAGCGTCCGACCAGCAAGGTGAATGCATCAAGGCCGAGGAGCTTGACGATCGCGCCGACGAGGAGGCCGCCGACCGCTCCGCCGACGACCAGCCAGTAACGGGCGCGCGCGGCTCCCGCCGCGGCGATTCCGAAGGCGACCCCGGCGCCGCCGATCAGCGCCACCAGGATGGTCAGGCACAGAAGCACGAGAAGGACCGAGATCGCACCCATTCCGGGCTGAAGCGGCTGCGACGCTCCGGCAAAGCCGTAGAACAGCCCGCCGAAAAAGCCCGCGACGCCGCCGCCGATCGTCCCCGCGGCGCCGAGCAGGACGAACTCGCGCCAGTCGAACCGCGATCGCGCCGGCCGGCGGGCGTCTTCGACGCGCTCGACCGGCGCGATGAAGCGATAGCCGTGCTTGGGCACGGTTTCGATGAAGCGCGGGTTGGACGCATCGTCATCGAGCTGCCGGCGCAGGGTCTTGATGCATTGGGTCAGCGCCTCGTCGGTGACCGGGACGCCGCGCCAGACCTCACCGAGGAAGCGGTCCTTGGGGACCAGCCGCCCAGCTTCACCGACAAGGAGGGCGAGGGCGTCGAAATAACGGGCGTTGAGCTCGACCGGTGCGTCGTCACGGCGGAGCTGGCGATCGGCCGGATCGAGGGCAAAACGATCGAAACGGAAGCTGCCTGGCGTCACTTTTCAGGGTTTCCTCAGCCGTTGCTCATGACGCTCACCGCCATCGGAGGCAGGCTCGACTCCTCAATCAATGCATGGAGACAGGGTAATGGCAAGCAGACCGGATAATCCAGGCGGAGGCATTCCCTGGCGGGCGATCGGCTGGGGCGGCGCGGCTGCGCTCCTCGCCCTGCCGTTCATCGCGATGCAGTTCACCAGGGACGTCACCTGGACATTGAGCGACTTTGTTGCCTTCGGAGTGATGCTCCTGATGGTCGGAATCCCGCTCGAGCTGGCGGTTCGGATGACTCGTAACTGGTCTTACCGCGGTGGCGCCTTGCTGGCGCTTGTCGGAATGTTCCTCACGATCTGGGCGAACCTCGCGGTCGGTATCGTCGGCAGCGAGGGCAATCCCGCGAACATGTGGTTCTTCGCCGCGCTGCTGATCGGGATTGCCGGCTCGGCGGTCGCGCGGTTCCGGCCGAACGGGATGGCGATCGCCATGGTTGCCACGGCGGCGTCCATGGGCGTCGCCTTCGCAATAGCGGTGACGGGGCCCACCGACGAGCCGAACGTAAGCCACTGGCTCGAGCTCGCCGGGACGAGCGTTTTCGCGGCCTTGTTCCTCGGATCGGCAGGCCTGTTCCGCAACGCAGCGCGGTCAGTCTAGCTCGACCTGCTCGATCTTCGGGACTCCGAACGCCCACCACAGGGCGCCCAGCGCGGCGACGGCAGCCGTCAGCACGAACGCGCTGTTGTAGCCCGCGCGGTGGACGACGATTCCGGTGACGATCGGGCCGACGATGCCCGATAGATTGCCGATCGCGTTCTGCACGCCGACCCAGGTTCCGGCCGCGCGCGGGCCCGAGAACATCTGCGCGACGCAGTAAAGGTTGAGCGACAGTGCCGCGGTGGCCGCGCCGGCGACGCACAGCAACAGGCCGATCAGCACCGCGCTGTGGGCGAAGGCCAGGCCGAGGATCGCGGCGGCGGCGAGCAGCTGGCTGGCGACCATCATCCACCGGCGGCAGGCGGCTTCGGACCGGCCCGAACGGGTCCACCAGTCGGAGAAATGGCCGTAGCCGAGCGCGCAAGCACCCTGGACCGCGTAACCGAGCGTCGCCAGCAGGGTCATCTCGCCAATCGAGAAGCCGCGCGACTTGGTCAGGAACAAGGGGAGCCAGGCGAGCAGGAAATAGAAGCAGTAATTGCCAAGCGCGTGGACGATCGACATCGACCACAACGGCCATTTCGCCAGCAACTGCGCGACCGGCACGCGGGCTCCGTCGTCGTGGTGGCCGGTGGTGGGCAACTCGCGAACCGTTTGCTGCCACGGCAGCACCCACAACAGGGTCGCGACCCCGAAGATGAAAAAGATCGCGCGCCAGCCCCACTGCCCGAGGATCAGGCCGCCGGCGAGCGTACCGACCGCCGGGCCGATGGCGATGCCGGCGGCGACGGCGGCATTGGCGATCCCGCGCCGCTCGGGCGGGACATGCCGGGCAATGATCTTCGAGCTGCCGGGGAAGGAAATGCTTTCGCCGATGCCGAGCATGATGCGCAGGACAAGGAGCGAGGCGAAGCCACCGGCGAAGCCCATGAGGAAGGTGCTGGCGGCCCACAACAGGATCCCGCCGGCCATCAATTTGTAGACGGAGAAGCGATCGCACAGCCAGCCGGCGAAGAGTTGAACCGGGGCGTAGATCCAGAAGAAGGCGGAGAAGGCGATGCCGTAGGTTTCTTCCGAAAGGCCGAGCTCGCCCTTCATCAGCGGCGACGCGATGCCGATCGCCCCGCGGTCGACGTAGTTGAGGAACACCGCTGCGCCGAGAAGGAAGACGAGTGTCCCGCCGGCATTCCGGCCGCTTCTAGCAATGGTCGCCATTTTCACTCTCGCTAAGGGGCGTAGCATGCCGCGTGGGCGGCTAGAACCCGCCCTTCATCGCGGAGATCAACCGGCCGATCATCCCGCCAGATCCCCTGCGCTGAGTGACCGGGACCATGATGTCGCGGATGTCGCCGGTGCCCGAGGCGGCAAGCAAAGCCAGCCCGACCAAGGTCGAGAAGGCGGGGCCGCTGTGCGCATCGGGCAGGCCGGTCAACTGCTTGGGGCGCCCCATCCGTACCGCGCGCCCGAGCACGCCCTGCATGTAGTCGGGAATGTTCTTGAGCTCGGCGCCGCCGCCGGTCAGCACCACCTGGCGTCCGACCGGGCCGGTGAAGCCGAGCTCCTTGAGCGCCGCCTCGACCGCATTGGTCAGTTCCTCGACCCGCTGGCGGATGACCATCATCAGCTGTGCGCGGGTGAGCTTCATCGCGTCGGCTCCGGGTTCGGCGCCGATCTGGACCGCCTCGATGATCTCATGGTTGTCGCGCGGGCTCGTCATGGCCGAACCGTAGAAGCATTTGAGCCGTTCGGCGTCCCGGCGCTGGACCCCGAACGCGCAGGCGATGTCGTTGGTGATGTCGTGCGCACCCAATGGGATCGATCGCAACCCGACCAGCATCCCGCCGAAATGCACCGAGACGTTGGTCACGTCGGCGCCGAGCTCGACCAGGGCCACGCCGAGCTCGCGCTCCTCCTCGCTGAGGCAGGCCAAAGCGGCAGCGATTGGAGAAGCAACGATCGCCTTGACGCCGAGGTGCGCGGAACGGATCACCGTATCGATGTTGCGCAGCGGCGCGTGATCGGCCGCGACGACGTGGATGTCGACACCGAGGCGATTGGCATAAAGCCCGATGGGTTGTCGGACGCCCTGCGCCCGGTCGATGGTGTAGAGCGCGGGGTGTGCGTGGAGGACGACCTGACCGTTGCCGTCTATCGCGCTTCTGCCGGCATCGAGCAGCTCATTGATGTCGGACTGCTCGACCTGGTGGCCGCCCAATTCGACCTCGACGTTGGCGACGTCGCTGACCAGCCCGCCCGCACCATAACTTGCCCACACGTCGTCCACGGTCACGCCGGACATCCGCTCGGCAAGCTCGACCGCTTCGCGGACCGAGAATTCGCTTGCGGCCATGTCGGTGATGTAGCCGCGCTTGACCCCGCGGCTCTCCCGCTGACCGGTGCCCAGCACGGTCAGGCGGCCGTCGTCATCGGTGGTGACGATCAGCGCACTGACCTTGGACGAGCCGATGTCGAGCGCGGCGATCAACTGCTGTTCGGAAGGCTGAGCCACAGAGCGGACTAGCCCTCCTGACGCGCGGGCGTGGCGGCCGCGCCCGGCTGGTGCGGCAATTGCACGGTCATCTTGTGCTCGCGCGCCCAGTTGCGAAGGTCGAACCGGACGATCCCGTGACCCAGAAGCCCGCTCTCCTTGTCGTTCCTGGCGAAATGCAGCAGCGCAGTCCGGGCAGCATCGCCGCCTTCCGGAAGGGCAACCGTCTCACCGGACTGAAAATTGAGGTCCCAGCGGCGGCCGCCGACCCAGGTCGCCGACGTCAGCTGCGGCTGAAGCGTCGGGGTCTCGGCCATCAGCCTGGCGAGATCCAGCGCATGGCGGTTCGCGCCGGGGCCGATCAGCAAAGGCAGATCGGGCATCCTGGTGATCGGCACACGGTCGAGCACCACGCCTTCGGCATCGATCAACGCGAGCTGCCCCTGGTTCTGCCAAAGCGCGGCCGGCTTGCGCTCGACGATGTCGATCACCAGCGTGTCGGGCAAGCGGCGCGAGACCCGCGCATCCTTGATCCAGCCGAAGCCCAGCAACCGCGCGCGAATGGCGGCGACGTCGACCAGGGGCTGCGGCGCCTTGGCCGTGCCCGCCTCCTGCGCAGCGCGGTGAAGCTCGTCGTTTACGACCTCGTCGATGCGCGCGCGGTCGAGGTGGTTGAGGCCGACGATCTGGTAGCCGCTGACCACGAAGCCGGCACGGCCGACCGCGGTCCCCGCCGAGCGCTGGGCCTTGGCGGGAATGTCGAGCGCGACTAGCGCGACTACTCCGATCGCGAGCAAGAAGGCGAGGAAGGTCAGGCCGGCGAGCCGATTGGCGCGGGCATGGTCCACCGGCAGCCGCTTGGCGATCCGCTTGGGCACGACCCTGGGCGCCGCCTTGCGCGGCTTCGCCCGGTTCCCACCTCCGCGACGGACGTGCGCCGCGCTCATCTCAACGCCTCCTCGATCAGCCGCTCGACCAGCTCGCCATATTCGATGCCACGGAACTTCGCCTGTTCGGGCACCAGGCTCAAGGGAGTCATTCCGGGCTGGGTGTTGACTTCGAGCAGATAGACGCCCGCCTCGCCCTCGCTCTCGTCCCAGCGGAAATCCGAGCGCGAAGCGCCCTTGCAGCCGAGCAAGCGGTGCGCCCGCGCGGCCATGTCCAGCATCGCGGCGGCGACCGGCTCGGGCACTTGCGCGGGGCAGATATGCTCGGTCAGGCCGTCGGTATATTTGGCCGCATAATCGTAGAAACCGGCCTTGGGCTTGAGCTCGGTCACCGCCAGCGCCTCGTCGCCCAGCACCGCGACCGTGAGCTCGCGGCCCTTGATGAACGGCTCGGCGAGCAGATGTTCAAAGTCGTGCCACGGTCCGGGGACGTCGCGGCCGATGGGGTCGCCGTAATTGCCGTCCGAAGTGACGATCGCGACCCCGACGGACGAGCCTTCGTTGACCGGCTTGAGCACGTAGGGCGCGTTCGAGCGGGTCCTCGCGGTAGACGCTCTCGCTCTCGATCACCTTGCCCGCCGGCATCCGGATGCCGTGCGGGACGAGCACCATCTTGGTCAGCTCCTTGTCGATCGCGATGACCGAGGTCTCGAGCCCGCTGTGGGTATATTTGATGCCCATCAGGTCCATCATGCCCTGGACCGTGCCGTCTTCGCCCGGAGTGCCGTGGAGCGCGTTGAAGACGACGTCGGGCTTGAGCTCGGCGAGACGCACGGCGACGTCGCGGTCCATGTCGAGCTCGGTGACGTTGGTCCAGCCGCGCTCCCGCAACGCGTCCGCGACGCCCTTGCCGCTGGTCAGGGAGACCTCGCGCTCGCTCGACCAGCCGCCCATGAGGACGACGACGTGGAGGAACGGTCCATCATTCCACCGTCACACCAGCGGAGGCTGGGGTCCACGTCAGGTCACGGCGCCTGGTTTCGAAGACATGGATGCCAGCCTTCGCTGGCATGACGAGGGGGGATTGTTCATTCGCTTCCGACCCGCTCGATCTCCCATTCGAGCATGATGTTGGTCTTGGTCATCACCCGGCGCCGCACCTCCTCGCCCAAAGCCTCGATTTCCGCGCTCGTCGCGTCGCCGAGATTAAGCAGGAAGTTGCAATGTTTCTCCGAGACTTGCGCGTCGCCGAGCGCAAGTCCGCGGCAGCCCGCCGCATCGACCAGGGCCCAGGCCTTGTGGCCGGGCGGATTCTTGAAGGTCGAGCCGCCGGTGCGGCTGCGCAGCGGCTGCGATTCCTCGCGCGCGGCTGCGATCCGGTCCATCTCCTCGCCGATCTTCGCCGGATCGCCGGGGATCGCCGCGCAGCGTGGCTTCGATGACCACCGCGCCGCATGGGATATCGCTGTGCCGATAGGTGTAACCGAGCCGGTCGAGCGGCCATTCCTCGACCTCGCCGGCGCGCAGCGCGACCTTGGCCGACACCAGTACGTCCGCGACCTCGCGGCCATAGGCGCCGCCGTTCATCCGGACGAAGCCGCCGACGGTGCCGGGGATCCCGCGCAGGAATTCGAGGCCCGCGATGCCGGCGTCGCGTGCGCTCGACGAGACCAGGATTCCGCTGGCTCCGCCGCCGCAGCGGAGCGTGACGGAATCGACCCGGTCGATCTTCGCGAACGGTTTGCCGAGTCGGACGACGACGCCGGGCACTCCGCCGTCGCGTACGATCATGTTCGACCCCAGGCCCAGCGCCATCACCGGCACATCGGGATCGAGGTCGCGCAGGAAATCGGTAAGGTCTTGCTCGTCCTTCGGTTCGAACAGCCATTGCGCGTTACCGCCGCTCTTGAACCATACAAGCGGCGCGAGCGGGGCGTTGGGCGTCAGCTTCCCGCGGACCCTGGGCATGGTCGCGAGGTCGCTCATTTGCTCGTCCTCGCCGAGCGGATCTTGTCGGCCAGGCTTGCGGCCCATTTGGTGATGTCGCCCGCGCCCATGCAAATGACCATGTCGCCCTCGGCCGCGACGTCGCGCAGCGCGCGTGCGAGGTCCTTGGCGTCGGCGACGGTCTGGACCATGCGGTGGCCGCCCGCACGGAGGCCCTCGACCAGCGCGGCGGAATCGACGCCTTCGATTGGCTCCTCGCCGGCCGGATAGACCGGCGCGACGAACACGATGTCGGCGTCATTGAAGGCCTTCTGGAAGTCTTCCATCAGCGCCTCGAGCCGGGTGTAGCGATGCGGCTGCACGACCGCGATCACCCGCCCCTCGGCGCCTTCGCGCGCCGCCGACAGCACGGCGCGGATTTCGACCGGATGATGGCCGTAATCGTCGATGATGATCGCGCCGTCGACCTCGCCGACCTTGCTGAAGCGGCGCTTGACGCCGTCGAACCGCGCGAAGCCGGCGACGACGTCGGCCTCGCTGATCCCGAGCTCGAGCGCGACGGCGATGGCGGCGAGCGCGTTCTGGACGTTGTGGCGGCCGGGGATCGGGACGTGGACGTTGCCGATCGTCCGTCGCTCCCCGTCGCGTCCAAGGATCACCGCGTCGAAGCGGCTTCCGCCGGGCACCGGGACGACATTATCGGCGCGCATGTCGGCCAGCGCCGAGAAACCGTAGGTGACCACGCGCCGGTCGCGGATTCGCGACAGGACCGACTGGACGTCGGAATCGTCGACGCACAGCACGGCAAGTCCGTAGAACGGCACATTCTCGATGAATTCGACGAACGCGTCCCTGACCGAGTCGAAATCGCCGTAATGTTCGAGGTGCTCGGGATCGATGTTGGTGACGACCGCAATGGTCCCGTCGAGCCTGAGGAAACTGCCGTCGCTCTCGTCGGCCTCGATCACCCACCAATCGCCTTTACCGAGCCTGGCGTTGGAGCCGTAGCGGTTGATGATGCCGCCGTTGATCACCGTCGGGTCGAGCCCGCCGGTGTCGAGCAGCGCGGCGATCATCGAGGTCGTGGTGGTCTTGCCGTGGGTGCCGGCGACCGCGACCGTCTTTTGCATGCGCATCAGCTCGGCGAGCATCTCGGCGCGCTTGACGCGCGGCAGGCGCCGCTCGGCGGCCGCGTCCATCTCCGGATTGCCGTCCTTGATGGCGGACGAACAGACGACCACCGCGGCATCGCCGAGATTGTCCGCCGAATGGCCGATCGCGATCGATATTCCCGCCTTGCGCAGCTTCTCGACAACGTAGCTTTCGGTGACGTCCGAGCCCTGAACCTTGTAGCCAAGTCGGTGCATGACTTCGGCGATGCCCGACATGCCGATGCCGCCGATGCCGACGAAGTGGATGGTGCCGATGTCGGTGCCCATCGCCTTCAACATTGGTGGCGTCCTGGCAAAAAACTCGCCGTCATGCGGGGACTCCACCGGCGAATTCGGTGCGCACGCGGGGCGTGAGCTCGGGGCCCACCAGCGTCGGGGCAAGACCGTTGGCGATCCGCTCGACCAAATCGGCGAGATCGCGCGCAGCGTGGGGCCGACCGACCGACAGCGCCCGCTCGGCAGCATTGTTGAGCGCGACCGGGTCAGCCGCCATCGCCTCGATCTGGCGGGCGAGCACGTGCGGCGCGAAGCCGGTCTGCTGAATGGTGCGCGCCCCGCCCGCCGCGGTCATCTCGCGCGCATTGGCGGTCTGGTGGTCGTCGGTCGCGGCCGGGAACGGAATCAGGATCGCCGGCCGCCCGGCGGCGGTCAACTCGGCGATGGTCGAAGCGCCCGCGCGGCCGATCACCAGATGGGCGTCGGCGAGCTTGTCGGGCATGTCCTCGATATAGGTCATCAGCTCAGCCGGAATGCCGAGCTCGGCATAGCGGTTGCGGACGCGCTCGATGTCATCGGGGCGGCATTGCTGGACGACCTGCAGCCGCCGGCGCAGCGAAGGCTGGAGCAGGCCGAGGCCTTCGGGCACGACCTCGCCGAGCACCGTCGCCCCCTGGCTTCCGCCGGTGACCAGGATTTTCAAGGGCGCGACCTCGTCGAACGGCGGGAACGGCAACTCGCCCAGGCGCGCGACTTCCTCGCGCACGGGATTGCCGACCAGCACGGACTTGTCGCGATAGGCGCTCTTGAGCCGCTCGACCTTTTCATAGGCGGTGCCGATGGCCTGCGCTTCGCCCGCGAGCAGGCGGTTGACCCGACCGAGCACCGCATTCTGCTCGTGAAGCACGGTCGGGATGCGCATCGCCGAGGCCGCGAGCAGCGACGGGAAAGCCGGATAGCCGCCGAAGCCGACCACCGCGTCGGGCCGATGCTCGCGGTACAGGCTTTTGGCCTGGCCGCGGCCGCGGATCACCGAACGCAAGGCCTTGAGCCATCCGATCGGGCCGCCGCCCAAGCGTCCGGCGGGCAGGATATGCACCGGCACGTCCTCGAACAGCCCGGGGAAACGCGCCCCGCGCTCATCGGTAATCAGCAGCACTCCATGACCGCGGCTCTTGAGCTCCGCGGCGAGCGCGTGGGCCGGGACCATATGGCCGCCCGTGCCTCCGGCAGCCAAAACGAAGTTCATGCAGTCAGCGACTCCCCGCTCCATTTCACGACATAGGGTGAACGCGTGAGATACGGGTTCCGGCGCGTGAAGGCGAGCAGCAAGCCCATGCCGATCGACAAGGCCAGCATCGACGACCCGCCATAGCTGATGAACGGCAGGGTCATGCCCTTGGACGGCGCGAGCTGGACGTTGACCATCATGTTGATCAGAGCCTGCAGCCCGAACTGGACCGCGAGGCCCGCCGCGGCGAGGATCGCGAAGCTCGAATCCTCATCGAGCAGCTTGATCAGCACCCGGGCGACGATGCCCAGATAGAGCGCGGCAATGGCGAGGCAGGCGATGAGGCCGAACTCCTCGCCGATCACCGAGAAGATGTAATCGGTGTGGGGCTCGGGCAGGCCGAACTTGCGCGTGCCCCCGCCCGGACCCATGCCGAACAGGCCGCCGGCGGTCAGCGTGCGCATCGCATTGTCGGTCTGGAAGGTGTCGCCGGTGTTGAACAGGAATTCATCGATGCGCGCCGTTGCGACATCGTAGAAGAAGTAAGCGAGCACGATCCCGGCCAGCGCCGCGGCGGCGAGGATTCCGAGCGTGCGCAGGCGGACCCCGGCGAGCGCGAGCATCGCAAGCCATACCGCGCCGAAGATGATCGTGCTGCCGAAATCCGGCTGCTTCATCAGCAGGAAGGCTATGCCGCCGGTGACTGCGGCGGAGATCCAGTAAACCGGCAGCGACTTGTCGCTGTCGCGCAGGGTCAGCAGCCAGGCCATGGCGACGACGAAGAAGGGCTTGAGGAATTCCGACGGCTGGATCTGGCTGACCCCCAAGCTGATCCAGCGCCTGGCGCCGTTCACTTCGGGACCGAGCACCGGGACGAAGATCAAAAGCACGAGGAAGAACGCCGCGCCGAACAGCGACAGGCGCCGCGCGCGCTCACGGCTCATCATCGAAATGCCGATCATCACCGGAATGCCGACCGCGATCCAGGCAAGCTGACGATAGAAATAGTAGAGCTCACCGAACCGGACGGTGCCGCCCGAGTACCGGTGCGAGGCCGCGGGCGACGCGGCCGCGACCGCGATCAGGCCGATGCCGATGAGCACCGCGAGCAGGAGCAGCAGGACCTTGTCGATTTCCCAGAACCAGCGGCCGATCGCGCTGGTGTCCGAACGGCCGTAATGGCCGGGATCCATCAGCGCCGCCTTGGCCTTGATCTGGCCCGAGATGCCCTTGATCATAATGCCCCCACCAGCTCGCGGAATTGGTCGCCGCGATCCTCGAAGTCGCGGAATTGGTCGAAGCTGGCGCAGGCCGGAGAGAGCAGGACCGTGTCCCCGCTTTCCGCCTCCGCCGCCGCTTCGCCCACCGCGTGCTCGAGCGTTTCGCACTCTGCCACAGCCATGTGCGGCGACAAGAGCGAAGCGAACAATTCGCCCGCTTCGCCAATGGTATAGGCCTTGCGGACATGATCGAAGTGCGGCGCGCATTCGTCGAGATTGTCGGTCTTCGCCTGCCCGCCGCAGATCCAGCGAATGCGGTCGAACGCGGCGAGCGCGGGCGCGGTCGACGCGGGGTTGGTCGCCTTGCTGTCGTTGACGAAGACGACGCCACCCTTCTCGCGGATGCGGTCCATCCGGTGCCGCAGGCCAGGGTAGGTGCGGAGGCCCTGTTGGATCTCTTCGCTATCCAAACCGAGGTGGTGACAAACCGCGATCGCTGCAGCGGCATTCTCGAAATTGTGCGGACCCTGAAGAGCCGGCCAACCCAATTGATCGCCCTCTTTCACTTCAGACAAGAGGCTGGGATCGTCTGTAATGACCACGCGACTTAGACGCGGCACAGCTCCCGCTACTGTAATTGCATCCACGCCAATGACCGCCAAATGGCCGGGCGCATGTGTTCCGGGAGTTTGCATTTCAAACAACCGGACCTTGGAAGCGACGTAGGCTTCGAAGCTCTCGTAGCGGTCGAGATGATCGGGCGTGACGTTGAGCAGGACCGCGACGTCGCAGTCGAGACTCTGGGTGAGGTCGAGCTGGTAGCTCGAGAGCTCGAGCACATAGACGCCGCCCTCCGGGAGCGGGTCCTGGGCGAGGATCGGCAGGCCGATGTTTCCGCCCATCGCGCTCGGCACGCCCGCGGTCCGGAGGATGTGGTGGATGAGCGCGGTGGTGGTCGACTTGCCGTTGGTGCCGGTGATCCCGACAACCTTGTGCGGCGGAAGCTCGGGCCGGGCGCGGGCGAACAGCTCGATGTCGCCGATGATCTCGACGCCCGCGTCACGGGCGCGCTGCGCGATCGGATGGCGGTTGAGCGGGAGGCCAGGGGTGACGATGAGACTGTCGAATTGGGTGAGGTCGATTTCATTGAGGTTCGCGATTTCTGTTCCCCGGCGGAGGCCGGGGTCCAGGCCGCTGCTGTGCAGCGGTTCCCGCTGCCCTGGGTCCCGGCCTTCGCCGGGAAGCAAGTTATCGTCCCACGCCGTCACCTTTGCGCCGCTGGCGAGCAAGGCCTCGACCGTCGCCAGCCCCGAGCGCGCGAGGCCGTAAACGGCGTAATGCTTGCCGGCGAAGGCCTTGGCCGTAATCACCGCAGCTTCAGCGTCGCGAGGCCGGCGAGCGCGAGCACGAAGCTGATGATCCAGAAGCGGATCACCACCGTCGGCTCGGACCAGCCGAGATGCTCGAAATGGTGGTGGATCGGGGCCATCAGGAAGACCCGCTTGCCGGTGCGTTTGTAGACCGCGACCTGGATCACCACCGATAGCGCCTCGACCACGAACAGGCCGCCGATGATGACGAGGACGAACTCGTGGTGACAGGCGACGGCCACCGCGCCGAGCGCGCCGCCGAGCGCGAGGCTGCCGGTGTCGCCCATGAAGACCGCGGCGGGCGGGGCGTTGAACCACAGGAAGGCGAGCCCGGCCCCGACGATCGCCAGGCACAGCACGGTGAGGTCGCCGACGCCAAGGATGTGCGGGATCCCGAGATAGGTCGCGAATCTCGCGTTGCCGACGAGGTAGGCGATGAGAAGGAAGGCGAGCGCCGCGATGATCACCGGCATGGTCGCGAGCCCGTCGAGCCCGTCGGTAAGGTTCACCGCATTGCCGAAGGCGACGATCACGAACGCGCCGAAGACGATGTAGAACCAGCCAAGGTTCGCGACCGGGCCCTGGACGAACGGGAGGTACAGGTTGGTGCTCCCGGCGCGGACGATCAGCCAGGTGGCAAAGCCGGCGATCGCGAATTCGAACAACAGCCGGACCCTGCCCGACAGGCCTTTGTGGTGTGCCTTCTTGACCTTGTCATAGTCGTCGAGCCAGCCGATCACGCCAAAGCCGCAGGTCACCAGCAGGCACGCCCAGACATAGGGGTTGGTCAGGTCCATCCACAGCAGGACCGAAACCGACACCGAGATCAGGATGAGGAGACCGCCCATCGTCGGCGTGCCGCGCTTGGCGAGATGGCTCTGCGGTCCGTCGGCGCGGATCGGCTGGCCCCTGCCCTGGCTGGCACGCAGGTAGGAGATGAACCAGGGGCCGAGCAGCAGGCCAATCACCAGCGCGGTCGCGCTGGCCGCCCCGGCGCGGAAGCTGATGTAGCGGATGAGGTTGAGAACCCCGGGGAATCCGAGCTGTTCGGCGATCAGGTAGAGCATGGCTGGGCCTCCACCACGCGTTCGACCAGCTTGGCAAGCCCCACCGAGTTCGAGGCCTTGACCAGCACGGCGTCGCCGGGGCGAACGCGGTGCAGAAGCTCGTTGGTCGCTTCCTCCACCGTGTCCACGAAATCGAGCGAGACCTTGCCGACCACCTGCTCGGCGAGCGGGCGCATCTCCTCTCCGATCAGGATCAGCTCATCGACATGGGCGTCGAGCACCGCCGGCGCGAGGCCAGCATGAAGCTCGGCGCTGTGCGTCCCGAGCTCGCGCATCGGCCCGAGAACCGCGATCCGCCGCGTCGCCTGCTTTTCGCCGCCGAGGCTCTTGAGGGTCGCAGCCATCGAGGCCGGATTGGCATTGTAGCTCTCGTCGATCAGCAGCGCCTCGCCGCCGGGGAGCTCGAGCGTATGGCGCTCGCCGCGGCCTTTGAGACCCGCCATGTCGGCGAGCGCGAGCCCGGCCACCGCGACGTCCGCACCCAGCGCCTCGACGGTTGCCAGCACGGCAAGCGCGTTGGTCACCCAATGCTCGCCGCGCTGCGCGATGGTGAAGGTCAGCTCACGCTCCAGAAGCGCCGCGCTGATCAGACTGGCGCCGCTCTCCGCGATCACGGCATGCACCGCGTGGACGTCGGCATCGCCGCCGCCGAAGGTGATGATTTGCTCTGCATGCCGCCGCGCGGCCTTGACCAGGCGGTCGCGATGCGGCGTGTCGTTGGGTAGGATCGCGACTCCTTCGGGCTCGAGGCCGGCGAACACTTCCGCCTTGGCGTCGGCGATCGCAGCTTCGGAGCCGAGATTTTCGATATGCGCGGGTGCGATCTGGGTGATCAGCGCGACATGGGGCCGCACAAGCGCGGTCAAAGCCGCGATCTCACCGGCATTGTTCATGCCCATTTCGAGGATCGCATATTCGGCATCACGCGGCATCCGGGCCAGGCTCAGCGGCACCCCGGTGTGGTTGTTGTAGCTCTTGACCGAGCGATGGACCCGGCCCGGGCGGAAGCGGTCGAGCGCGGCGTAGAGCGCTTCCTTGACGCTGGTCTTGCCGACCGAGCCGGTGACCCCGATGACCTTCGCGCAGCTGCGTTCGCGCGCCGCCCGGCCGAGCGCCTGGAGCGCTTCAAACACATCCTCGACGATGACGTGCGGGCCAGCGGCGGGCTGCGATACTATCGCGCCCGCCGCGCCGGAAGCGAATGCCTGATCGACGAACGCATGGCCATCGTGGACCGTACCGGGCATGGCGACGAACAGGTCGCCGGGCCGCACTTCGCGGCTGTCGAAGGTGACGCCGGTGACCTCAAAGGCCGCGTTGGAGGTGCCACTGGTGGCCGCCGCGATCTCCTCACTCGTCCACAGCGCGCTCACGCCGCATACTCCCGGGCGACCAGCGCATCGTCGAACGGAAGCACTCGGTCGCCGACGATCTGGCCGGTCTCGTGACCTTTGCCGGCAATCAGGATGATGTCGCCGGCCGTGGCGATGCGGATCGCCTCGGCGATCGCCTCGCGGCGGCCGCCGACCTCGGTTGCGCCGGGCGCATCGGCCATAATCGCGGCGCGGATCTTCGCCGGATCCTCACTCCGCGGATTGTCGTCGGTGACGATGACCAGGTCGGCCAATCGAGTCGCGACCGCGCCCATCTCCGGCCGCTTGCCCTGGTCGCGGTCGCCGCCTGCGCCAAATACGACGATCAGCCGCCCCTCAACATGCGGCCGGAGCGCGGAGATCGCGGCTTCGAGCGCATCGGGGGTGTGGGCGTAATCGACATAGACCGGCACGCCGGAGCGGCTGATCACCGCGCGCTCGAGCCTGCCGCGGACCGTCGAGAGACGCTGCATCGCCGAAAAAGCCCGATCGAAGCCGATACCGGTCGCCATCACGAGTCCGGCCGCGACCAGCACGTTCGCGGCCTGGTAGGCGCCGATCAGCGGCAGTGAGAGTTTGAGGCTGCGCCCGTCGTGCTCGAGCAGGAGCGCCTGGCCAAGCGGGGTTGGAGACTGGTCGGCGAGGCGGATCGTCTCGCCATGTCGGCCCACGGTCAGGACCTTGTGGCCGCTGAGCTGCGCGCGCTCGATCACCTCTTCGGACTTGGGATCGTCCGTCCATACGACCGCCGGCGAACCGGGCGGAAGAAGCTCCTCGAACAGCCGCATCTTGGCTTCGAAATAGACGTCCATCGAGCCGTGGTAGTCGAGGTGATCGCGGGAGAAATTGGTGAAGGCCGCTGCGGCGAGCGGGACCCCCTCGCACCGATGCTGGTCGAGCCCGTGGCTCGATGCCTCGTAGGCGACATGGGTCGTGCCCATCCGCTCGAGCCCGGCCATGTTGTTGAGGAAGGTGACGATGTCGGGCGTGGTCAGGCCGGTCTTGACCTGGTCGTCCGAGGTGGTGACCCCGAGGGTCCCGATCGAGGCCGAGCGGTGGCCGGTCATTCGCCAGATCTGGCGGGTCATCTCAACCGTCGAGGTTTTGCCGTTGGTCCCGGTCACCGCGACGACGGTGTCGGGGTAAGGCGCGAAATATTTGCCGGCGAGATCGGCGAACAACCGCCGGGGCTGGGGGTCGGCGAGGTGCGGCACCCGTTCGACCTTCGCTTCGGGCCTGGCGACGACGGCGACGGCGTCGCGGTCGATGGCGGCGGGGATGAAATCTTCGCCGTTGAACACCGCGCCCTTGAACGCGCCGAACACGCTCCCCGCCGCGACCTTGCGATGGTCGATGGCAAAGCCCGTCACTTCGGAATCGCTGTCGACTTCCGCAATGTCGCGAAGGCGCACGATGGTTATTCCGCCGGATGCGTGTCGTGGACGAACGGCAGTACCGACGACATGTCCGGTTCGCGGTTCTTGTCGGGCCTGACGCCGAGCATCGGAGCGATCCTTGCAACCGCGACCGCGAACGCCGGGCCGATATTCCAGGCCGCGGTGTGGAAGCCGAAGGTTTCGGCGGTCGCTTTGGGATCGTCGAGCATCATCACCATTACATAGCGAGGCTCGTCGATCGGGAACACTCCGGCAAAGCTCGTGACGACCGCGGCGCTGGTGTAATGGCCACCGACAATTTTCTCGCCGGTGCCCGTCTTGCCCCCGACGCGATAGCCCGGCGCATCGGCCTTCCTCCCGGTGCCCTGCGTGACCACCAGGCGCAGCAGCGCACGCATCTTGTAGCTCGTGTCCTCGGTGAACACCCTGCGGCCGGGCGCTAGCGGATGCTTCGGGTCGACCTTGAGCAGCGTCGCCGGGCGATAAATCCCGCCGTTGAAGAGCGTCGCATAGCCGGAGGCGAGGTGCAGCGGGGTGACCGCAACGGCATGGCCGAAGCCGACGGTCATGGTCTCGAACGGCCCCCAGCGCGATCCCGGGGTCAGGGTCCGGCCACGCTCTTTCAATTCGATCGCGACAGGATCGAGGAATCCCATCTTCTTGAGGAAGGCCTTCTGCCGGGCAGCGCCGAGCTGGTCGGCGATCTGGGCGGTTCCGATATTCGAGCTTTCCTTCATGATCTCGGCGACGGTGCAAGCCCGACCGTACGGGTGGGTATCATGGATGACGTGACCGTAGACGTGAAGCTCGTGCGGGCAATTGTAGACCTGCCCGAAGCTTTTGATGATCCCGCTGTCCATCGCCATCGCGACGGTGAACGGCTTGAAAGTCGAGCCCATCTCGTAAACGCCCAGCGTCGCGCGGTTGAACCGCGCCTCGGGCGGGGCCTGGCCGGCGGCATTGGGGTTGACTTGCGGAAGCGAAGTCATCGCCAGCACTTCGCCGGTGTGGATGTCCATCACCACGCCGGCCGCGCCGATGGCCGAATAGGTGGTCATGGCAGTTATCAGCTCATGCTCGAGCGCCTGCTGCACGCGGCTGTCGATCGACAGCACCAGCGGCTCGCCGCGGGTCGCGTAATCGGCCAGCCGCTGGTCGAACGCGCGCTCCATTCCGGCGACGCCGTGACCGTCGATGTCGGTGTAGCCGATGACGTGCGCGGCAAGGCTGGTCTGCGGGTACAGCCGATCGGGCTCGCGCTCGATCGCGAGGCCGGGCTCGCCGAGTGCGTTGACCGCTTCGACCAATGCCGGGGACGCGCGCCGGCGAAGATAGAAAAATGGCATGCGCGACTTGAGCAGCGCGAAATACTGGTCCTCGGTCCGCTCGGGCATCAGCGAAGCGAGGCGGCGAGCGATTGCGAGCTTGTCGCCGATGATGTTGCCGGGATGGACCGAGATGGTCCAGGCGTCGATGGTGCGGGCGAGCGGCTGGCCGTCGCGATCGACGATATCGCCCCGTTCGGGGATCAGGCTGGTGAGACCGACCTTGCGCCCGGCATGATCGCCGAACGCCGCCAGCCACAGGATGCGAAGCGCGACCAAAGCGACGATGCCGGCAAAGACCAGCATCCCGAACATGAGGCGCTGGTGCATGACGGCGAGAATTTGCCGCCGCTGGCCGACCAATCGGAGCCGCTCGGGCCGGTGCGCGACGAGAGCGGGCGATGGTGCGTTCATTGAGGCGAGCCGGAGTCCTTGGCTGCTTTGCTGGTGGGCCTGGTGCCGAGCGGTGCGAGCGGATCGGTGTTCGCAAGCCGGACAGGTTTTGTCACCGGCTTGACCGCGTTCGAAGCCAGCTTATCCACGGATTTCTTGGGTTTGGCGGCCGCGAGGCCCGGCTTGTCCACAGGCATTTTGTTGGTCGGCCTAACCGCCGCAACCGGCCTGTCCGCGGACGTGTTTGCGGCGCGCTGGGGTGCAGCGGCCGCGCTTGCCGGAGCCTCGCGCGTCTCCGTTTTCAGGCTTGCGTCATGCAAGAGCTTCGTTGGGTTGGCGGAGGCGACACCGCCGGCCTCGTCGACCAATTCCTGCCCGATCGGCGCGGGCCTGCGCTCTGGTGCCGGCGCGGTGGCGAGCACCACGGGCGCCTGGAAATCGACCTGGCGCTGCGGCCGGACGAGCCGGGCGAGTTCGAAGCTGCCGTTCAGGAACTGATCGGCTGAAGGGGCCGACAGCGCCAAGACCTTGACGTTCCACCGTTCGAGTTGGGCGAGCCGGCCGCGGGTGCCGATCTCGGTCTGGAGCAGGCGGATGTCGCGCTGCGTCATGACAATCCGCGATTCGACGCTCTCGACCGCCGCGCGCTCGGAGGCGACGCGAAGCGAGACGAGGTAGCAGCCGAGCGCGGCTCCGGCACAGCTGGCGACCATGAAGACCGAACGGAAGCTGCGTCCACTCATTGCACTGCTCCCTTCCACGGCGGGGCGGCGGTCCGCACCGCGCTCCTCAGCCGGGCCGAGCGCGAGCGCGGGTTCGCGGCCAGCTCGCGCTCCGTCGGGGATTCCGGCCTGGCCACCCGCTCGAACGTCGGCTCGTGCGGATCGACAAGCGCGGGACGGTGGCGCGAACCGGCCGGCGTTCCCCCGCTGCGTTCGCGGAAGAAGCGCTTCACGATCCGGTCCTCGAGGCTGTGAAAGGTGACCACGGCGAGGCGTCCGCCGGGGCCGAGCGCGCGCTCGGCCGCTTCGAGGCCCTGCTCGAGCTCGTCGAGCTCGGCGTTGAGATGGATTCGGACGGCCTGGAAGGTGCGGGTCGCCGGGTCGGCCTTCTGGCCCGGGCGGAAGCCGGCGGCGCGGCGAACGATCGCGGCCAGCTCGCTGGTCCGCTCGAGCGGACGAGCAGCGACGATCGCTCGGGCGATGGCGCGGGCTCGCGGCTCCTCGCCATAATCCTTGAGGATGCGGACGATCTCCGCCTCGTCGGCCTGGTTCAGGAACTCGGCCGCGGTCAGCCCGGACTTGCTCATGCGCATGTCGAGCGGACCGTCGGCCGAGAAGGAAAAGCCGCGGTCCGCCCGATCGAGTTGCATCGAGGAGACGCCGATATCGAGGGCGATGGCGTCGACTTGCCCGATGCCGCGCTCAGCCAGCACTCGGTCCATCTGGCTGAAGCGTTCGTTGACAAGGGTGAGGCGGGGGTCCGGGACGAGCGAACGGCCTTGGTCGATCGCATCGGGGTCGCGATCGAACGCAATCACCCGCCCCGCCCCCGCCCCGAGCATGGCGCGCGTGTACCCGCCAGCTCCGAACGTACCGTCGACCGCGGTGTCGCCTTCGCGCAAGGCGAGTGCGGCGATCACCTGGTCGACCAGCACCGGCACATGTGGGGCCTGTCTGTTGCCGGTGCCGGTCATGCCGACGCGCCCCTTTCTTCAAGGCGAAAGCGGGCGATGTCCTTCAAATCGTCGGGAATGCGCTTGTCGGCGAGAAGCAGCTTGGGATTCCAGATCTGGAAAGTCTCGCCGGCGCCGAGGAACAGCGCGAGGTCGCCGATCTGGCCCTTCAAGCGCATCATCGGCGGGAACAGGATACGGCCGGAGCTGTCGTAGGGGACCTCCTCGGTCGCCGCGAAGGCCATCAGGTTGCGCTGCTGATATTCGAGCGCTGCGTCGGGGCTTGTTTCTTCTTTCTCGAGAAGGCGCTCGAGCTTGCTGTGCTTTAGCGCGGCGTAAGCGGGGTCGTAGGCGCTGAGGCAGGCGAATGATTCGTGCTTGGCAAGGACGATGGTTCGCGCGTCGCCCCGGCGCTCGACGACGCTGCGCAGGAATGCGGGAATCGATACGCGGCCCTTGGCGTCGACCGCGTTCAAAGCGCTGCCCTGAAACAGATGCTCAAGCGCCACGTTCACTCCCCGTTCGCGCGCGAGCAATCGTTCGCGGACACACGCCATCGCGTGCGCACCGCGTCCGGGTTCGAATCAAAAGGGTTTGCCCCCCGCGCTACAGCCTGTGTTGGTAACTCAACGCCGTGCGGGATACAATGGGATTTTATGGGTTTTCATGGGATTTGGCGCGAAATCCGGGATTTCTGCGGTTTCTGCAGGCCTCGCGTCCTCAGCCGTTCCCGAACTGTTCGCGTGGGCGGGTCTGTGGATAAGTCTGTGATTCCGCGACTCGGAAAGAATCACTTTCGCTCGAGCCGCGCAAGTTCGCTTAGCAAGGCGTCGAGGTTGTCCCGGGCCGGTCCGCCCAGCTTCTCGACGTTGAGGAAATCCGCGTCGGCGACGATCGTCGCCCGGCCCCTCCCAACCCGGCAATGCGCGATGAGCCGATCGGCGCTGATTTCACAGCCGCCCGACAGCGACCCCGGCGATTCGGTCAAGATGCCGTAGCCGCCGAGCCGGGCACGCTTCGGCCCACGCTCGTCGGGCGCGTCGAGCCTCAGGCCCCAATGGGCAAGCAGCCCGGTGTCCGCGAACATCGGCGGCGGACGAAACGGGTCGCCGAGCGGGCGGTCGCTCGGCCATTCGAGCATCGGATCGGCGAGCAGCAAGACGCGTCCGCCGTCGCGCACCCATTTATCCAGCGCGACGAGATCTTCGGCAGGCTGGGCGCGCGGGTGCGCCATCAGCAGGAGCCTGCCCTTCGCCAGCTCCGCCTCGCCGGACGACGCTGATTGGGACCACACGGTAGCGAGTTTCGAGCGCCTTCAGGGCGGGCGAACCGCCGCCCTCGATCGAGAATTGCTCGCCGAACACGAGCGGGAGGCTGGTCAGGAGAAGGAGCGTGGGGCGATCCGCGCTCGCCCGCGGCGCCAAGCGCTCGGGTTGCCGCCGGGAAAAGGCATAAGCCAAGCCAGCTGCAACACTCACGACCAGCAGCGCGAACATCAGAGCGCGCATCCGCGCGCTTGTCATTTTGCTGCGTTGGCGGTGTTGTTGGCGGACGCGCCGGGCGCCAGGCCCAGCTCGGCGAGTGGCTCGCTAGGTTCGTTCGAGCTTGCCTGCTGGGCAGCGTTGTTGGCACTATCGCTGGTGCTCGAACGGCTGATGATCGAGCCCAGCAGGACGAGCAGGAAGGCGAATGCGAGCCCGGTGAGCCCGATGCGGATGCGCTGCGCGCTGCTTCCGGCCTGATAGGGCATCGCTTCGACGAAGCTATGGCCCGTATCGACACAATGCAAGCGGCCGGACTTGACGGTTTCCCGTAAGCTGACCAAGTCGCTGGACATTATGACCCGCAACACAATCGTCATCACTCTCGTCGCGGCCGCCGCGTTAGCCGGCTGCAACAAGGAAAATCAGACCGTCGCCCCCGACGTCAACAATGTCGTTTCCAACGCGCCCATCGTGCTTCCGCCGTCGATTGCCGCCAGCAAGACCTACCGCTGCGGCGACAACAGCGTCGTGTTCGTCGACTGGCTGTCCGACAACAAGACCGCCAATGTCCGCACGGACCCGACCGGATCGCCGACCCAGGTCGTGGCCGCGGAGCCCGGCAAGGCGCTGAGCGGCAACGGGATTTCGTTGACCGGAACGGCCGCCGGATCCTCGGTCACCCTCGAGCGTGCGGGACATGGCACGCAGACCTGCAACGTCTAGCCGCGGCTTGACTCTCCCTCTGCGGCCTTCGATCAACGCGGGCTGCAGAGGTAATTTCCCGGAATGAATCTCACCAGACGCGGCTTTGCCGCCGGCGCGCTGAGTGCTTCGGTTGCGCTCCAGCTTCCGGTCCGGGCCTTCGCGCAGCAGCCCGCCGCGCAGGGCCCGGCGATGGACGCGATCAGCGCTTTTGCCGAAGCGCATATGCGCCGTTTCACACTTCCCGGGATGACGCTTGGCCTGACCATGCCCGACGGCTTCAGCCGCGTCCTCAGCTTCGGCTTCGCCAATCGCGAAGCGAGGCTTCCGATCAGGGACGATACGCTATTCCAGATCGGCTCGATCAGCAAGGTCATGGCCGCGGCGCTGCTCCACCAGTTCGCTGCCGAGGGCCGATTTGCGCTGACCGACCGGGTCGGCGCCTTGCTGCCTGGAATCCCGTTGCCGGCCGGCAATGTGATCACCGTCCAGCATCTGCTCGACCATGTCGCCGGCCTGCCCGCCGACGCCCCGACCTTTCCCGACGGCGGGCTGTGGACCGCCTACCGGCCAGGCGAGCATTGGCATTATTCGAACACCGGCTACGACATCCTCGGCAAGATTGCCGAACAAGTCGGCGGCAAGCCGCTCGATCGATTGCTCGAGGAGCGAATCTTCACGCCGCTTGACATGCGCCGGACGCGCGGCGCGATCATCGCCGCGGACCGGCTTCGTTATGCCCAGGGCTATGAAGCCGCCGACCCGACGATTCCGTTCGCGCGCGGCGCCCCGCTGGCCCCGGCCGCCTGGGTCGACATGGTCACGGCTGGCGCATCTGTCGCCTCGACCGCGGACGACATGAACCGCTTCATGCGCACGCTCGCCAAAGCCGCGCAGGGCCGTGGCGGCCTTGGCCTGTCCCCGCAGCAGGGCCAGGCACTTACGTCGCACTTCGTCGCCAGCGACACACCGGGGATGTCCTACGGCAACGGCCTGATGCGCGTCGCCAACGGCGCCCGGTCCTACCTCCATCATACCGGCGGGGTGGTCAGCTTTTCATCCTCCTTCCATCTCGATTTGGCGAGCGGCGTAGGCGCCTTCGCCTGCGCCACGGTCGGAGCCTTCCTCGAATATCGGCCGCGGCTGCTCACCAGCTTTGCGGTCGATGCGCTGACCAACGCAACTTCGGGCCGGCCGCTCCCCGTGCCGCCGTCGCTCATCGTACCGCTGCCCAACCCCGCCAGCTATGTCGGCCGCTATTCGGGACCGGCCGGCGCTTTCCAGATCGCTCCCGGTGAGCCGTTGACACTGGTGGCCGAGGGCGGCGAGTCGGCGGTTCTGCAGCCGTGGGGCGGCTATTCCTTCCGCACCACGCATTCGCGTTTCAGGCGCTATTCGTTGAAGTTCGAGCGGACCGGCGGCGCCTTCACCGCTGTCAGCTGGGGTCCCAATACGTTCGTCCGCGAGGGATCGGGCGCGGCCCAGCCCGTATCGGACCCGGCCCTCGAGAGGCTCGCCGGCCGCTATGTCAACGACAGCCCGTGGATCGGCGCCGCGCGGGTCGTCGAGCGCGGTGGCCGGCTGTGGCTGGGCACAGAAACACCGCTGGTCCCGATCGGCGACAACCTCTGGCGCCTCGGCCAGGAGAGCTGGTCGCCCGAGCGGGCGTCCTTCGCGGATTTCATCGACGGACGCCCGCAGATCTTCATTTTCTCAGGCGAGAAGTTCCTGAGGCACGAAGTCTAGTTCAGACCGTTTCGGGCTGTTGCTGCTTCTGCTTCATGCTCTGCGCCATCCGCTCCGCGAACTGCTCGGGCGGGACGTCCTCGACGTGGGTGGCGATGCTCCACTTATGGCCGAACGGGTCGGTCAACGTGCCCATCCGATCGCCCCAGAACTGGTTTTCGACCGCCATCTTCTCGGTACCGCCGGCCGCGATCGCCTTCTTGAAGGCCGAATCGACATCCGGCGTATAGATGAACAGCCCAACCGCAGTCCCGCCGCGAGCTTTGGGTCCGAGGTTGTCGCCTTCGGGGAATTCGTCATTGAGCATGATGCGGGTGTCGCCGATCTGCAGCTCGGCGTGGCCGATCTTGTCGCCCATCGGAAGCCGGGAAATCTCCGTCGCGCCGAATGCCTGCTTATAGAAATCGATCGCCTTGGCTGCGTCGTCGACTGTCAGGATGACGTTCACGCTGCGATATCCGTCGGGAATTGGTTTGGTCATTGCCGTGCTCCTTGAATTGAGCCCCCCGGCGAACTCTCTTTACCGCTGTTGCCGGAGTTGCGCCAAGGTCACTGGCCGCGCCCTAGCCCCCGCTTGGCCCGGCGGCTAAGGCGCCGCGCATGGACGTCCTCGAAGTTCCTGCCATCACGCCCGAAATGATCGCCGAGCACGGCCTTAGCGACGAGGAATATGCGCGCATCCTGAAGGCGCTCGGGCGCGAGCCGAACCTGGTCGAGCTCGGCATCTTCTCGGTCATGTGGTCGGAGCATTGCAGCTACAAATCGTCGCGCATTCATTTGAAGAAGCTGCCGACCGAGGCGCCGTGGGTGATCTGCGGCCCCGGTGAAAATGCCGGGGTGATCGACATCGGCGACGGCGACGCGGCGATCTTCAAGATGGAGAGCCACAACCACCCGTCTTACATCGAGCCCTATCAGGGCGCGGCGACGGGCGTCGGCGGGATATTGCGCGACGTCTTCACCATGGGCGCGCGGCCGATCGCGAACCTGAACGCGCTGCGCTTCGGTTCGCCAGACCATCCCAAGACGCGGCATCTAGTCGCGGGCGTGGTCGCGGGCATCGGCGGCTACGGCAATTGCGTCGGGGTCCCGACCGTCGGCGGCGAGGTCAATTTCGACGCGGCCTATGACGGCAACATCCTGGTCAACGCCATGACGGTCGGCGTCGCCAAGACCGACAAGATTTTCTATTCGGCCGCCGCCGGGATCGGCAATTCGGTGGTCTATGTCGGCTCCAAGACCGGCCGTGACGGAATCCACGGCGCGACCATGGCCAGCGCCGATTTCTCCGAGGACAGCGAGGAAAAGCGCCCGACGGTCCAGGTCGGCGACCCGTTCACTGAGAAGCTCCTCATCGAGGCGTGCCTTGAACTGATGGCGTCGGACGCGATCGTCGCCATCCAGGACATGGGCGCCGCGGGGCTAACCTCTTCGTCGGTCGAGATGGCGAGCAAGGGCGGCGTCGGCATCCGGCTCGACATGAACCAGGTGCCGTGCCGCGAAACCGGCATGACGCCCTACGAGATGATGCTGTCGGAATCGCAGGAGCGGATGCTGATGGTGCTGAAGCCCGGCCGCGAGGGCGAGGCCGAGGCGATCTTCCGCAAATGGGAGCTGGACTTCGCCGTGATCGGGGAGGTCACCGACACCGGGCGGATGGAGCTGGTTTGGAACGGCGAGACCGTCGCCGACATCCCGCTCGATCCGCTGGCCGACGAAGCACCGCTCTACGACCGGCCGCACATGAGCCAGGACGAGTATAAGGCGTGGGCGCAGGTGAAGCCGCTCGGCGATGTTCCCGAAAGCACCGACATCGCGGCCGATTTATTGAAGCTGATGGCGTCGCCCAACATCGCCAGCCGTCGCTGGATCTGGGAGCAATATGACAGCCAGGTCGGCGCCGACACGGTCCAGCTGTCGGGCGGCGACGCGGCGGTGGTTCGTGTCCACGGCGCCAAAAAGGCGCTGGCGATGACCACCGACTGCACGCCGCGTTATTGCTACGCGGATCCGGTCGAAGGCGGGAAGCAAGCGGTCGCCGAGGCGTACCGCAACCTCTGCGCGGTCGGCGCGAAGCCGCTGGCGATCACCAACTGCCTCAACTTCGGCAACCCGCAGCGGCCTGAGATCATGGCCCAGATCGTCGGCTGCCTCCAGGGCATGAGCGAGGCCTGCATCGCGCTCGACATGCCGATCGTCAGCGGCAACGTGTCGCTCTACAACGAAAGCAAGGCCACGGGTAGCGGCAGCGCGATCCTCCCGACGCCGGCGATCGGCGCGGTTGGCTTGCTCGACGATTGGGAAAAGTCGGCGACGATTGGGTTCAAGGGCGAGGGCGAAGCGATCTTTCGTCTAGGCATCCTTGATGGCCACCTGGGACAATCACTTTGGCTCAGTGAAATTCACGGTCGCCGTGATGGCGCCGCGCCTACCGTCACGTTGGAATATGAGCGAGAGAACGCCGAACTGGTTCGGTCTCTGATCGCCGCAGGTCTCGCCACTGCCGTACACGATGTTTCCGATGGCGGTATCATCATCGCTGTCGTTGAAATGGCTTTAGCGGGCAACGTGGGCGCTGACCTCGTGTATTCACTTTGGAACACGGAAAATCTGGATCAAGAAGTTTGGTTTGCGGAGGATCAAGGCCAATACATCGTCACGACCAATGACGCCCAAAAGCTGCAGCAAATGGTGCACGAGGCCAATATCGCGTGCGAGCTGATCGGATTCACCGGCGGCGAGGCGATCATGTGGAAAGAGACTGGCTCTGTCCCCCTCGCCGACCTGCGCGCCGCGCATGAGGGCTTCTTCCCCAGGCTGATGGGCGCCGACGCCGCGCTGGCCTAGGCCGCCATTGCGAGCAGAGCGAAGCAATCCAGTTTCTTGTTCGCGCTGGATTGCTTCATCACTTCGTTCCTCGCAATGACGCAGAGGAGGGGGGGGCCATGCTCAAACCCATCGCCATCGGGACCGCCATTTGCGGAACGCTCGACATGCTGTTCGCGATGATCCTGACGGTCGCGTTCGGGCGGCAGATCGGAAACATGCTGCGGTTCGTTGCGTCCGGGCCCTTCCCCGCCGCGACCGAGATGGGAACCGCCGGGGCGGTGCTCGGACTTGTTGTCCATTTCGCGCTGATGGCGGCGATGGTGACGGTCTTCGTCCTCGCGGCTCGGGCGCGGCCTTCGCTGCTCGACCGGCCCGCCCTGGCTGGCCTTGCCTACGGCCTCCTCCTTTATTTCGTGATGAACTGGCTGATCGTGCCGCTGCGTTTCGGCGGGCCGCTGCCGCTCAAGCCGATCTCGATCGCGACGCAGCTGTTCGCCCATATCGTCCTCGTCGGCCTGCCCACCGCCTTCATCGCGCGCCGCTATCTGCGCCGATGACGTAGTAGTTGCGAGTAAGTCGCAATAGCGTTATATGACGCGACATGATCGTATGCGTCTGCAATCGTCTGACCGAGCATGAAGTCCGCAACGCCGCGGCGAAGGGGGCGCGCACGCCCGAGCGCGCTTACGCCTGCCTCGGCTGCGAGGTGCAGTGCGGCTGCTGCCTCGATTATGCGCAGGACGTGATCGACGACGAGCTCGACAAGCGGCCGCCGTTGCGCATCGTCGCCTGACTTGACCCCCGCTTGCTGACAGCGCATCGGCCTTCGCAACAGGCGGGAGGCGGTAATGAAGGGCGATCCAAAGGTCCTCGAGCTGCTCAATGAAGCGCTCAAGAATGAGCTCACCGCGACCAACCAATATTGGCTGCATTACCGCCTGCTCGACAATTGGGGCGTCCATAAGCTGGCCGATTTCGAGCGGTCGGAATCGATCGACGAGATGAAGCATGCCGACCGGCTCGCCGAGCGCATCCTGTTGCTCGACGGGCTGCCCAACTTCCAGATGCTCGGACGGCTTCATATCGGCGAGAATGTCGAAGAGGTTCTGCGCGCGGATTTGGAGCTCGAGATGGAAGCGCTCGGTCAGCTCAAGGGCGCGATCGCCCACTGCGAAAAGGTCAAGGACTATGTCAGCCGCGACCTGTTTTCAGAAATTCTGGATAGTGAGGAACACCACGTCGATACGCTCGAGACCCAGTTCGAGATGATCAAGCGGATGGGCCTAGAGAATTACGTGCAGCTCCAGAGCGAGGCGACGGAAGAGTAAGCTTCATCCCGTCATGCTGAACTTGGTTCAGCATCCACGAACATGACCTTAGAGAACGGAACACCCGCAATGGTCATGGATCCCGGATCAAGTCCGGGATGACGCTTGGCGTCAGATCCGGCCGAAGCCCTGGTTGCTGGCCTTGCGGCCGAATCCGCCTGGACCCGCGCGGGTTACCAGCGGATTGGTTTCCTTCTCGAACAGCTCGACCGTCTCATTGAACAGCCGGCGAAGCTCGACGACTTGGGGCACAAGCTCGTCAGGAAAGCGGTGGGTCTCGACGCACAGCCGGGCGGTGCTCTCGATCAGCTCGGCCATCGCCGCGAGCGGTTCGGCGCCAAGCTGGCGCGCCTCGCCCTTGATGGTGTGCGCGGGCAGCACCAGCGCAGTCGTGTTCTGCTCGCGCATTGCATATTCGATCTCGGCGACCGACTTGGCGCCGTCCTCGCGGAAATAGCTCAGGATCCGGATGAATCCGGGTCCCAGCTCGGCGCGATTCTTCTCGAATAGCGCCCAATCGAGGATGTTCGGCTTCTCGTCGTCGCTCAAATCAAATCCCCTACCCGATGAACTCGGGCATGATCCCACAATGCGCTGGACTAGCTTCAAAAGGGTAAAATTTGACTTAGCGCCGGCTCAGCGGCCGCGATCGAAGGGATTGCTCCGGCCGCGGAAATCGAGGCGCATCGGCACGGCCTCGAGCTTGAGGTCGCGCCGGAGTGCGTTGACCAGATAGCGGCGGTAGCTTTCCGGCAGCTCGTCGGTGCGGTTGCCGAACACGACGAAGGTCGGCGGCCGGCTCTTCACCTGGGTGATGTATCTGAGCTTGATCCTCTTGCCCTTGGGCGCGGGCGGGGGATTGGCTTCGAGCGCGGCCTCGAACCAGCGGTTGAGCTCGCCGGTCGGGATTCGCCGGCTCCACGCCTCGCGCAGCCCGAACGCGACTTCGAGCAGGGTGTCGATGCCCTTGCCGGTCTTGCCCGAGAGCGTCAGCAGCGGCACGTCCCGAAGCTGCGCCAGGCCTTCGTCGAGCGCGGCTTTGACGCCGTTGAACAGGGCCGAGGCGCCCTCCGCGACGTCCCATTTGTTGAGCGCGACGATCAGCGCGCGGCCCTCCTCGATCACCTGGGCGGCGATGCGGAGGTCCTGCGCCTCAAGGCCCCGCGTTGCGTCCAGCAGCAAGACGACTACCTGGGCATAATCGATCGCGCGTTTAGTGTCGGCAGCGGACAGGCGCTCGAGCTTGTCCTCGACCTTGGCGCGTTTCCTGAGACCCGCGGTGTCGACCAGGCGCACGGCCTTACCGTTCCACTCCCACTCGATGCTGATCGAATCGCGCGTAATCCCGGCTTCAGGCCCGGTGATCATCCGCTCCTCGCCAAGCATCCGGTTGACCAGGGTGGATTTGCCCGCGTTGGGCCGGCCGACGATCGCCAGGCTGAGCGGCGCGCATTCACAGGTCTTCGTCCTCGGCCACGAAATGCTCGTGCTCGACATGCGGCCGCAGCGCCTCGAACAGGTCCGCGATGCCCTCGCCGTGCTCGGCGCTGAGCACGATCGGCTCGCCCAGCCCGAGCCGGTACGCTTCAAGCGCCCCGCTTTGACCGGCCCGCCCTTCGGCCTTGTTGGCGACGACGATCACGGGCGTAGTCGAGACCCGAAGCCAGCGCCCGATCTCTTCGTCCAGCGGAGTCAGCCCCTCGCGCGCGTCGATCATGAACAGTGCCGCGTCGGCATCGCGCACCGCGGCCTCGGTCTGCTTGCGCATGCGTCCGGGCAGGCTGGCCGGGTCCTCGTCCTCGAACCCGGCGGTGTCGATCACCCGGAACGTCAGCCCGGCAAGGTCGGCGTCCCCTTCGCGCCGGTCGCGCGTGACTCCGGGCCGGTCGTCGACCAGCGCCAGGCGCTTGCCGACGAGGCGGTTGAAGAGCGTCGATTTGCCGACGTTGGGCCGGCCGACGATCGCGACGGTGGGGAGAGGCATGAGGGCGCGATAGCAGCGCCCCTGCCCGCCTGTAGGGAGTGCCTACCTGAAGGCGTTCAGCCGGCCGTCGTCGTCAAAGATGTAGAGCGTCGAATTGGCGACGACGGGCGAAAGGCTCATCCGCGCGCCCACAGTGGTCTGGCTCTGGAATGAACCGGTTGCCGGATCGATGAAGATCATCGCCCCGTTGGACCCGACCACGATCAGCCGTCCGCCCGCGAGCACGGGTCCGGAATAGTCGATCTGTCCCTTCTTGGCCTTCACCTTCTCGAACGCCGGCAGCTGGTTGATCCAGCGGATATGACCGTTCGAGCGCTGAATGCAGATCAACTTGCTGTCGTCGGTGACCACGAACAGCCAGTCGCCTGCCAGCCACGGAGTGGAGATTCCGGCGATATTGAGCTCCCACATGCGCTGGCCGGTGTTAAGCTCGAGCGCGACCATTCGGCCGCCCTGGCCGAGCGCGAACACCTGCCCATTGTCGATCACCGGGTCGGCGTCGATGTCCGAAAGCGTGGAGACGCTGGTGGTGATGCTGGTCCGCTGGAGCGCGTCCTGCCACACCTGGCGGCCGTTTTCGTAGCGGTAGGCGTTGAGCTCGCCCGACGAGAAGCCGGCAACGACGGTGCCCTGGCCGATGGCCGGCGAAGCGGTGCCGAACACGCCGGCGATCTCGAGCGAGGCGGCCTGCGACCAGTTGGTCGTTCCGTCGCTTTCCTTGAGCGAGTAGATCTGATTGTCCTGGCTCATCGCATAGACGGTGTCGTTCGCAACCGTGGGGGCGCCGCGCAGCGGCCCGCCGGGCCGGACCTTCCACACGATTCCGCCACTTCGAACGTCGAGCTTGGAGACATAGCCAAGGCCGTTGGTCGCGTAGATGAAGCCGTTGTCGTAGGCGATCCCGCCGCCGTAGAGCGAGGCCTCATTGCCCCTGTCGTTGGGCGTCTGGCTGGCCCAATATTGGCCGCCATTCTGCGCGTTGAAGGCGCGCACCGTCCCTAGGGTGTCGATGGTGTAGACGCGGCCGTCGGCGACGACCGGAGCTGCCGCGAGGCGCGCGGTCAGGCTGCTGCCGCGCCCGCCCTGGACGGTAAAGGCCCGTGCGAGCGAGGTACCGAGCGCAAGCTGGCCCATCGACTTGGAGGCGTTGCCGCCCGATTGCGCCCACTGGGTGTTGGCGACCGGCGCCGGGAGGGTCATCGGGATTGCCGAAACCGCGGGGTCGACGACGACATCGGCTTCGGCCGTCAGGACCGGGATACGCTGTCCCAGGACCGGCGTCTTGGCCGGGCCCTTCTTGAAAATGCCGCAGCCGCTGGCCGCGAAAGCGGCAGCAATCATCACGGCAACCCGGAAACTCGTCGCTTTGGTCATCATGGTTCCTATTGAGCTGGCGCCTGCGGCATCGCGCCGCTGGCATCGACGCCGAGCGTGCTGGCGATCTGGACGAACCGCGCACGAAGGCTTTCGGGGACCTGTTTGTCGCGGGCCATTTTGCCGAACAGCTGTCCAGCCTCGGCATTCTTGCCCTGCTTGATCAGCGCCATCGCGGTCATCTCGCCGGCGCTTCCGAACCACGGATTGCCGGGCTGGGCCAGCGGCCGCATGCGGGCGATGACCTCGTCGGGCTTCAGCGAATCGAACTCGAGCGCGGTCTGCCGGATCAGTGCGGCATCGCGATAGGGCTGCGGAAGATCGTTGGCGCTTGCGATCTTCGTATAAGTCGCGGTGGCGAGCTTGGTGTCGTTTTGCTGAAGGGCGACCGCGGCGCGGGCGAATAAGGCGGTGGCGCGAACGGCCTTGCTATGGCTGTCGGTCAAGGGATCGAGCTCCGCGGGCGCGGCGGCGATCTTGCCGGTGCCGATGTCCTTGAACGTCTGGGCCAGCTGCTCGACCTGCTTTTCGGACTGCGCCTGCTTGTAATTCTGCCAGTAGATGAAGCCGCCCGCGGCAGCGAGGAACAGGACGAGGACGGCGATCATCACGCCCGAATATTTCCTGGCGAACTCGGCCATCTGGTCGCGGCGCAGATTTTCGTCGACCTCGCGCAGGAAGGTGTCGCTGATATCCGGGGGTTGCGCCAATTCTCGCCTCAATCGGGAATGGATGAGCCAGGTGCCGAACGCTTCCTTCCCCACCCGTGATGAACGGAAGCTGGCGGCGCTTCGTCTAGCGCCTGATGGAAGAAACGCAAAGGCTGATCAGGCATCAATATACCAACTCAGGCAAGGATATTAATGCCCGATTAGGCCTTCGGCCGGTAGGTTTGGTCCGATCCGGGGAAAGCGCGCGAGCGAACCTCCTCCGCATATTTCGCCGCCGCCGCCCCTATCTCGCTGGCGAGATCAGCATAGCGCTTCACGAACCGCGGCGTGCGTTCGAACAGGCCGAGCATGTCCTCGGTCACCAGCACCTGCCCGTCGCAGTCGGCCGAAGCGCCGATGCCGATTACCGGGGCGCCGAGCTGACCGACCAGCCGCGAAGCGATTTCTTCCATCACTCCTTCGACAACGATGCAGAAGGCGCCGGCCCGGTCCACGGCCAGGGCATCGCGCTCAATCTTGTCCGCCTCCCGCTCGTCCTTTCCGCGCGCGCCATAACCGCCGAGCACGTTGACCGCCTGCGGGGTGAGACCAACATGCCCGATCACCGGGATTCCACGCTGGGTGAGGAACTCGATCGTCGGGGCCATTGCCTCACCGCCCTCGAGCTTGACCGCGGCGCAGCCGGTTTCCTTCATGATCCGCGAGGCGGATTGCGAACGCCTGCTGCGGCGAGGCTTCGTAGCTGCCGAAGGGCATGTCGACCGCGACCAGGGCATGCCAGCTGCCGCGCACGACCGCGGCGCCATGCGCGCACATCATCTCCAGCGTCACGGGGATGGTCGAGGGCAGACCATAGATCACCTGCCCGAGGCTGTCGCCGACCAGCAGCATGTCGCAGTGCGGATCGAGCAGTTGCGCCATGCGCATCGTGTAGGCGGTCAGCATGACGATCGGCTGCTCGGTCTTGCCGTCGACTTGCGCGCGCGGATCGACGGCGCGGTCGTGCGCTTACCCGGCACCGGCGACGGGGTTGCCCTGCTGGTCGAAGTATCGATGGTGAAGGTCGACATGTGCCGCCCTTTAGCGGTGCGACCCTAGCGCAGCCAGCCCCGCATCCGCGAATGGCGGGCGAACCAGTAGATCGTCCACACGACGGCCACGACGACCGCGGCGACGGCAATCTGGTCGGTCGAAAGTAGATCGCGCAGCCGGGAAGTGATGAACAGGCCGGCGAACCAGACCGCAACGCAGACCATCGCGACCAGCATCAGCTGCTCGGCCAACCGTCGGCGCAGGATCAGCATCAACCCACCGATCGCGCCGGCGAGCCCGGTCAGTCCAAATGCCGCGACCATCCACAGCGGCTCGGCTTCATACTGGGCCCGATCGTCGAGCGGCAGGCTCGCCGGATCCGTGGTCAAGTGGATCAGCGCGCCAACCGCCGGGAGGATCATCAGCAGCAGCGAGACGATCGCAGCAATCATGTACCAGCGCGCGATCGGTTGCGGGGCAAAACGGTCGTTCATCGGATGATCCCCAGTTAGTCTAGTTGTCGCCGCCGAGGCGCTCTTCCCATTGCGCGCCCTGGGCAAGCGAAATGGCGTCGAGGGCGGCGGTGCTCTGGTCGCGCAGGATGGAAAAGGCGCGGCGGATGGCGCAGGTCGCCTCGTCGTGGCAGTCGCCGCACGGCGCATAATAATTGACGCTCGCGCAGGAAACGAGCGCGATCGGCCCTTCCATCGAGCGAACGATCTCGCCGAACGAAATCTGGTCGGCGGGGCGCGACAGCCGATAGCCGCCCTTTGGTCCGCGCGCGCTCTTGACCAGCCCGGCGCGCTTCAGCTCGAGCATGATCAGCTCGAGATATTTGGGCGGCACCCGCTGCGTTTCGGCGATCCGCGCGAGCTGAACCGGAGCGCCAACCGCCTCCTCGGCGAGAAACAAGAGCGAGCGCAGCGCATAGCGGGTCTTCTGGGCGATCATTGCAAAGTCAGACCTAGCGCGTGCGGCGCGGTGCGAACAAGGCTGACCAAGATGAACTGCAATTCACGCCGAATCCAGCAGCGTGAGAGCCGGCGCCCGTTATTCGCTCCAATCCGCCCGGCCCATGCCGGGAAACACAGGAGAAGTTATCGATGAAAGCTCTATTCGCAACGCTCGCAGCCATCGGCCTGATCGCGACGCCGGTCATCGCCGCACCGACGGCCAAGACCACCAAGACGATGACGACCAAGGCCGGCGGCGCCAAGGCGACGACGACCGTCACCACCAAGGTCACGCCGGCTTCGACCAAGGGAGCCAAGCAGGCGCGGGCCAAGACGCACAAGGCCCGTTCGCATGCCATGGCGGCCAAGACCGCGAAGAAACCGGCCCAGTCGGCCAAGAAGACCGGCTGAGTCCAAACTGTCCGCGCGGTGCGATGGTCCCTCCAAGACTCCCCTCCTTCGCGCCGCGCGGAAGCGTTCTTGATGGGTCAGTTGCTTTGGACGTAATAGCTGCCTTTGGAGAGACAATGGGGCGCAAGATCCTGCTCGTCGAGGATGACCGCGAGACTGCGGCCTACCTTGCCAACGGGCTGAGCCAGGAAGGCCATAGCGTCGAGCAGTCGATCAATGGCCAGGACGGGCTGTTCCGGGCAACCGATGGCAGCTTCGATCTGATCATCCTCGATCGAATGCTTCCCGGCCTCGATGGGATTTCCGTGCTCCGGGCGCTTCGTGCCGCGCATATCGAAACCCCGGTTCTGGTACTGTCGGCGCTGGCCTCGGTCGGCGACCGGATAGAGGGCCTCGAAAGTGGCTCCGACGATTATCTGGTCAAGCCCTTCTCGTTCGCCGAGCTGCTCGCCAGGGTGAACGCGCTGCTTCGGCGGCGCGAAGCGCGGCTCGACCCCGCCGATCACCGGCTGACCGTCGGCGACCTCGAAATCGAGCCGCTATCGCGGACCGTGAAGCGCGGCGGCAAGAAGATCGATTTGAAGCCGCGCGAATATCTGCTGCTCGAATATTTTGCCCGCAACGAAGGCCGGGTCGTCACCCGCACCATGCTTCTCGAGCAGGTCTGGGATTACCACTTCGACCCCGGCACCAACGTCATCGACGTCCACGTCAGCCGCCTGCGGCGCAAGCTCGAGGACGGATTCGACAAGCCACTGCTTCATACGGTGCGAGGCGCGGGCTATATGCTCGCGGCCTGAGCCAATTGACCACCACATTGCGGATCGCGCTGCTCGCGGGCTTGCTCGCGCTGGTGTCGAATCTCGCCGTGCTCGGCTTCATCTACCTGCGCACGCATGACGCAACGACCAACACCTTGCGCCACGAGGTCATCGAGCAGGGCGCGGTGCTGGCCGATGTCTATCGCACCGGCGGAATGCCTGCGCTTCGCGGCGCGATCGCCGACACGGTCAATTATGGCGAGGATGCGGAAACGGCGGTCGGCCTGTTCGACCGCAATGGTCGCCCGATCGCCGGTAATCTCGCAAATCTCCCGCGTTCGGAGCAGCCGCTTCGGGAGGGCTATCGCAGCGGCCTGCTGAGGTTCGAGGATTCAACCACGCCGGAGGAGGCGGCGCTCGCGATCCACCGTCTGCCGACGGGCGACTGGCTGGTCAGCGGAAGGGCATCGCCGCAGGGGCTTGCGCTTCGCAACACGCTCGAACGCTCGCTGCTGATCGCGATCGTTCTGGCGCTCCTGCTCGGCCTCATCTGCGGATTCATCCTTGCCCAATATGTCGGCCAGCGAGTCCGCAGCATCGTCGCGGTCACTGGTCGGATCACCGGCAGCGACCTCACCCGCCGGATCCCCCTCTCGGGCGCCGACGACCCGTTCGACCGGCTCGGCCTGCAGATCAACGAGATGCTCGACCGCATCGCCAACCTGATGCAGGAGGTGCGGATCGTCACCGACACGCTGGCACACGACCTGCGTTCACCGGTGAGCCGCTTGCGCTCGGCCGCCCAGGCGGCCGCCGAAACCAGCGATCCGGCGCGGCGCGACCAGGCGCTGGCAAGTATCATCCGCCAGGCGGATTCGCTGATGCGAATCCTCACCACCGTGCTCGAGATCAGCCGCTCGCGCGCGATGACCGGCCGCGAGCAATTCAGCTGGTTCGACGCCGACGAGCTCGCCGCCGAATTGTGCGAAATGTACGAACCGGTCGCTGAAGACAGTGGCGTCGCGTTCCGCTTCGACCGGCCCTCCACGCCGATGCGGATGTTCGGCCACCGCCAGTTGATCGCCCAAGCGGTCAGCAATCTCATCGAGAATGCGATTCGCTACGGTTCGGACGGAGGCGAGATCCGGCTGCTCATCGACCAGGACGGAAAGCAGCTCACCATCGCCGTCGCCGACCGTGGGCCGGGCATCCCGGAGGATCGGCGCGCGGAAGCGATGCGGCGCTTCGGCCGGCTCAATTCCAGCCGCTCCGAGGGCGGTGCCGGGCTTGGCCTCGCGCTTGCGCGCGGCGATCGCCCATCTGCACGGCGGCGAGTTCAAACTGGAGGATAATGGCCCGGGCCTGATCGCCGTGCTCCAATTGCCCCTGCCGGCAGACGATACGGCGCAGGCCGCGTCGCCGGGCGGTTCGAATTCATAACTCGCGGGAGTATAGGCTCTCGTGTGCACCAATTTGTGGAGATGACCCCGTGATTGGGTCCCATAAGCCCCCATATGGGGCGCGGAACAAGAAGGAGAATGACATGACCAGCGACGAGCGCTGATCCTGCGCAACGAAGAACTGGGCACGCCGACCGACCTGTCGGCGGACGCGGTCCGCGACATTTCGGCGGCGCTGCAAGCGCGCTGCTGGCCGACGTTTTCGCGCTCTATCTCAAGACCAAGAACTTCCATTGGCACATGTCGCGGGCCGCATTTCCGCGACTATCATCTGCTGCTCGACGAGCAGTCGGACCAGATTTTCGCGATGACCGACCCGATCGCCGAGCGCGGCCGGAAGATCGGCGGCTCGACCATCCATTCGATCGGCGAAATCAAGCGCCTGCAGCGCCTGCTCGACAATGACGAGGCCTATGTGACGCCGCGCGACATGCTCGCCGAGCTGCACGGCGACAACAAGCAGCTGGTCAGCGAGATGCGGCGGACGCACGAGCTGTGCGACGAGCATAACGACGTGGCCACGGCCAGCCTGATCGAGGTGTGGATCGACGAGACCGAGCGGCGCGCCTGGTTCCTCTACGAATCGACCCGCACGACCGAAGGCTGAGGAAAGGAAGCGAAATTAGTGACCGACCAGGACGAGCTGACCCGGACCGCGCCGCGCGAAAAGGTTCAGACGGTCAACCCAGCGACCGGTGAACCTGGCCTCGCCTATGACGAGCACAACATCGGCGACGCGCGCGAAGCCGCGGCCAAAGCGCATGAGGCGTTCAAGTCCTGGCGGCGGACGAGCTTCGCCGAGCGCTCTGCGGTCGTTCACAAGGCCGGCGCGATCCTGCGCGAGCGGTCGGACGAGTTCGCACGGCTGATGACGGAGGAGATGGGCAAGACCGTCGACGACGGCCGGGCCGAGGTCGAGAAATGCGCCTTCCAGTGCGACTGGTTCGCCGACAATGCCGAGCGCTATCTTGCCCGCCAGCCGGTCGATATCGGTGGGCCCGAGGCGTTCGTCACGTTCAATCCGCTCGGCGTCGTCCTTGCGGTGATGCCGTGGAATTTCCCCTTCTGGCAGGTCTTCCGCTTTGCGGCGCCGGCGCTGATGGCCGGCAACGGCGCGCTGCTTAAGCACGCGAGTAACGTACCCGGCTCCGCGCTCGCGATCGAAGACGTGTTCCACCAGGCGGGCGTCCCGCACGACCTGTTTCGCACGCTGCTCCTGCCGAGCAGCGAGGTCAAAGCCCTGATCGAGGACGACAATGTCGCGGCCGTGTCCCTGACCGGAAGCGTCCCCGCGGGCCGCAGCGTCGCAACCGCGGCCGGCGGAGTGCTCAAGAAATGCGTGCTCGAGCTCGGTGGATCGGACGCCTACGTCATCCTCGAGGACGTTGACATCGAAGCGGCGGCCAAGATCGCGGCGACCGCGCGCATGGTCAACGGCGGGCAAAGCTGCATCGCCGGCAAGCGGTTCATCGTCGTGCGCAAGATTCTCGAGCAGTTCGAGAACGCACTGGTGAATGAAATGCGGACTTTCGAGATGGCCGATCCGCGGCGCGAGGGCACGAGGCTGGGGCCGATGCAGAGCGTCCACGCGCGCGACGAAATCCACCGCCAGGTCACCGAAAGCGTGCGCAAAGGCGCGCGCCTGGTGCTCGGCGGTCATGTTCCTGACCGGCCCGGCGCCTGGTATCCCGCGACGGTCCTGACCAACGTCCATCCCGGCCAGCCGGCGCATGACGAGGAAGTGTTCGGCCCGGTCGCGTCGATCATCGCTGCCGAGGATGAACGCGACGCGATCCGAATCGCCAATGCCAGTGAGTTCGGCCTCGGCTCGGGTGTTTTGACGGGCGATCTCGATCGCGGCCGGCGGATTGCGGCCGAGGAGCTCGATGCCGGAATGAGCTTCGTCAACGAGAACGTCCGCTCCGACTCGCGCATGCCGTTCGGCGGGGTCAAGCATTCGGGCTACGGCCGCGAATGCTCCGAATATGGGATCCGCGAGTTCGTCAACATCAAGAGCGTCCACGTGAAGCCGCTCGACGACAGCGGCGGCAGCCGGGTCGAATGATCAGCCTTCGATGATCACCTTGGTGCCGATGTTGGTCAGGCCGTAGAGCCGCTCGGCAAATTTGAGCGGGAGCCGTACGCAGCCGTGGCTCGCCGGATACCCCGGGTTGGGCCCGGCATGGAACGCGATCCCGGCGCTGTCGTACATCTGCATGAAGGGCATTGGCGCATTGTCGTATTTGCGGCTGTAGCCCTTCACCTTCTTGTTCATCACCGCCCACAAACCAAGCGGAGTGGCGCGTCCCCTCTTGCCGCTTGAAATCGTGGCGACGCCGATCAGCCTGTCGTCACGGTAAACGTAGAAGAGCTGGGTCAGCGTATCGATGACGACCTTGGTCTCGCCGGCCTGAGGGACGTCGGCGGCCCACTTGAATTCGCCCGGCCGCATGTAGAGCGGGCCGAACAGGGCGACCGCGTCCTCGTGCGCTTTGGGCGCGGCGCCTTGCGTCCACTTGTAGGGCAGCTCCCGGGCAAGCGGAGCGGGACGAGGCGGCGCGCGGACCACGCTCGGGGTGGTCGAACAGCTGGCGAGCAAGGCCCCGCCAAACGCCGCAATCGTCAATTTCGTGAAGGTGCGCACCCTGAGCTCCCGACTCCGGCAAATCCGGACGCTTGAACAGCGCAGGGCGCGCGCTCCGTCAATCCAGCGGTAAACGCGAATTTAGCGGTTAACCGCGCCGCCTATTCCCAGCTATTCGCATCGTTGGTGAAGCCGTCGCGCTGGACACGCACGATGCAGAAGCGCTGACCACTCGGCGCGCGCATTACCACCCAGCGTTCGAGACGCTGGTCAACCGTCGCCCCGAGTTTCTCGAGCCGGGCGACTTCGGCCGGAATGTCGTCGGTTTCGATATCGATATGGACCCGGCTTTCGTGGTCGACGCGCTGGATCTGGATGCTGATCTGGTCGGGCGGGGTTTCGAGCATCACGTAATTGCCGCGCGTGCCTGGATGATCGGGATCAATCGGGCGGCCGAGCGCTTCGGCCCAGAAGCGCGCGGCCGCCTGGATGTCGTCGACGTTGCAGTCGATCAATATGCCGTTGATTCGTGAACGGTGCACTTTCCTTCTCCCATCCAATCGCCCCCGCTAGCCGACCGTGCCGAACGCCCACAATGGGTAGGCAATCAGATAGAGGACCGCAAAGATTGCGAACGCCGCGTGATAGCGTTCGCTGCGCGTTCGCATGGCGACCAGCAGCTGCACAGAAAGGATCGCGATCGCGACGACATAAGACGGCCCGAGCGAGCGGAAATGGTCAAGGCCCTTGAGCAACGTGTCTGCGACGTCGACCGCCTGGCCGACCAAAAGGAGCCCGAAAAACCAGGAGCGGCGCGAGTAATAATAATCCTTGAAGCCATCGTAGCCTGCAAGGTCGCGCGGGAAGAGTAGAGCGCACCACAGATAGATCAGAACGGCGTAGCCGAGGACGAAGAGATAAAGGGTGAAGGTCCATTCGGGGGTCTCGGACAGGCGGAACTCGAACCACCACCAAAATATCGCGCGAAGGAAGATGACGACGACCCACAGGAGGTGGACCCAGTAGATCTTCTCACGACGCGGATGCTGGACAATTCCGCCCACTCCCTGAAGCAAATGCGCGATGCCGAGCCCGATGATCACCGAGGCGAGCACCATCACATAGTTGAACATCTCCATGGCGCGCGCCCCTCCCCCGTTCGCGACCTAGTCTGCGACCTGCACTATTCCCACTCGATCGTGCCGGGCGGCTTCGACGTATAATCGTAGACCACACGGTTGATGCCCTGGACCTCGTTGACGATGCGGGTGGCGACGCGGCTCAGAAAAGCGGCGTCGAACGGATAGACGTCGGCAGTCATGCCATCGACCGACGTGACTGCGCGCAGCCCGCAGACGTAATCGTAGGTGCGGTAATCGCCCATGACGCCTACCGTGCGCACCGGCAGCAGCACCGCGAACGCCTGCCAGATCGCGTCATACAGGCCGGCGTTCCGAATCTCCTCGAGATAGACGGCGTCGGCCTTGCGCAGGATCTCGCACTTCTCGTGCATCACCTCGCCCGGAATTCGGATTGCGAGCCCAGGCCCCGGGAAAGGGTGCCGGGCGACGAATGCCTCAGGGAGGCCCAGCTCGCGGCCGAGCGCGCGCACCTCATCCTTGAACAATTCGCGCAGCGGCTCGACCAGCTGCATGTTCATCCGCTCGGGCAGGCCGCCGACATTGTGGTGGCTCTTGATCGTCACCGATGGACCGCCGGTGAAGCTGACGCTCTCTATCACGTCGGGATAGAGCGTGCCTTGGGCCAGAAAGTCGGCGCCGCCGATCTTCTTCGCCTCGGCCTCGAACACGTTGATGAACTCCGAACCGATGAACTTCCGCTTCGCTTCGGGGTCGCTGACGCCCTCGAGCCCTTTGAGGAAGTCGCGGCTCGCGTCGACGTGGACCAACGGGATGTTGTAGCTGTTGCGGAACAGCGAGACGACTTGCTCGGCCTCGCCCTGCCGCATCAGCCCGTGATCGACGAAGACGCAGGTCAGCTGCTCGCCGATCGCTTCGTGGATGAGCACAGCGGCGACTGCGCTGTCGACCCCGCCCGACAGGCCGCAGATCACTTTTCCTTTGCCGACCTGCTCGCGGATATCGGCGATCTTGGCATCGCGGAAGCTGGCCATCGTCCAGTCGCCCGCGCAGCCGCAGACGTGGCGCACGAAATTGGCGAGTAGCTTGCCGCCGTCGGGCGTGTGCACGACCTCCGGGTGGAACATCAGTGAATAGCGCTTCGCTTCTTCGTTGGTGGCCATGGCGTAGGGCGCTCCTTCCGAGCGGGCGACGATCTTGAACCCCGGGGCGAGCGTCTCGACGCGGTCGCCGTGGCTCATCCACACCTGGTGCTTCTCGCCGACTTGCCACAATCCGTCGAACAAAGCCGAAGGCGCGACGATCTCGATGAACGCCCGGCCGAATTCCTTCTGGTCGGACGTGACCACCTTTCCGCCGAGCTGCTGGTGCAGCGCCTGCTGGCCGTAGCAAATGGCGAGCAGTGGCACGCCGCTGTCGAACATGATCTGCGGCGCCCGCGGGCTGCTGTCCTCGGTGACCGACGCGGGACCGCCCGAGAAGATCACGCCCTCGGGTTGCAACCGCTCGAACGCTTCTTGTGCCGCGTTGAACGGCGCGATCTCGGAATAGACCCCGGCCTCGCGCACGCGCCGCGCGATCAGCTGAGTCACCTGGCTGCCGAAGTCAACGATGAGGATGGACTGGGTGGGCTGGACCGTCATGGCGGGCCGATAGGGAGCGCGTGTCCAAGAGGCAAGGTTGAGCGCGGACCCGCCTGGGCCCTGCCTCAGCCGGCGCTGGCGAATTGCGGGATCGGCTTTCGGTCGGCTGCGACGAAGGCGCTCGGGCGGAGCCACCGGCTGACGTAGCGGGTCAGCGCGGGTTCTCCCTCGATCACCAGATCGTCCGATTTCTCCGCCTCGCGATAGGTGCGATCGCCCATCCACACGTCGTGCATGGTCCGCACCGTGGTCGTGAAATAGACGTCCACGTCGCGCGCGGGCGGGTTGATGCAGATCTGGACGTCATCCCCTTCGACCAGAAGCCACCAGTTGCGCTGCTCGGTCAGATCGGTGAACTGGAAGCGGATCACAGTCTGATCGCCAGGCAACTGGGCCGGATCGATGCTCCGTTCGAGGTAGTACATCAGGAAGTCGACGTCGAAATCGTCCTCGACCACCAAGTGCCTCGCCCACGACAGGCCCCACTCGCCGATCGACAGGATGACCGGCAGGAACGCCTGGGCGGCGGGCGTCGGGAAATATTCATGACCGCGCTGCCCGCTAATCCGGCGGCGCGCGACCAGGCCCTGCTCCTCCAGCGACTTGAGACGGCTGGTCAGCAGGGCCGGCGAAATGTCGCCGAGCCCGCGTTGCAAGTCGGAGAAGCGCCGCCCGCCCATCAACAGTTCGCGCAGGATGAGGATCGTCCAGCGCTCACCGAGAATCTCCGTCGCCTTGGCGATGGGACAAAATTGCCCGTAATTCATGAAACGAATGTCCTGGCGCGACGGCCCAGGCCGGGCTCGCGGTTCGCGCGGTGGGAGCTTTAAAATCTGTAGCGGATTGCTTCAACCCTTGAACTATCGCGCCGACGGCATCCGCCCGAATGGCTCCTTGGACGCCGGTAACCACCGGTCGAACAAGGAAGGAAGTGCACATGCCATTGGTTACCATCGACGTCATCAAGGACGTCTTCACCACCGCTGAAAAGCAGGATTTCATCAAGAAAGTCACCGAGGCGATGATCGCCGTCGAAGGCGAAGCGCTCCGCCCCGTTACGTGGGTCCGCGTCACGGAAGTCGAGCAGGGTCACTGGGGCGTCGGCGGCGAATTGCTGACGGCCGCGAAGGTCCAAGCACTGGCCGGGAAAGCCAAAGCGGCCTGAAACTTCGCTCCAACCCCGGTCGCTCCCACGAGCGCAGCACAACTCCCTCATAAGCGAAGTCGGCCCGCATGGTGGCTGGGCCAATGAGCGCCAGCCCCCAACACGTCCAATCCGAGCCAACGGCTCGTCGGTTTCGCATTCAACCCAGGAGAATTTGCATGATTACGAAGTTCAGGTTTTCACTACTCGTCGCAGCCAACTCGGCCGGCATTATGCTCGCATCGGCCGCCCATGCCGACGCCACGGTCGAATGCAATGTCGGCCCCGGCGCTGCATCCACGGAGTGCGGCGTGGGCGCGGCGGCGGCAGGACTAGACGCGACAGCGATCGGCAATGCCGCAACTGCGTCGGGCGCTGAGGCCACAGCTGTCGGCGAGGAAGCTGCAGCTTTGGGCGAGAGTTCAGTCGCGGTCGGAATCCACGCCAACGCCACCGGCCTGCAGTCGGTCGCGATCGGCAATCGCGCCACGGCTACGAACGAGGATTCAGCCGCGTTCGGCGACAAGGCGACCGCGACCGGCTTCCACTCCACCGCGATCGGCGGCGAGTCGGTTGCGTCAGGCGCTGGCTCGCAGGCATTCGGGTGGAGAGCGAATGCCACTGGAGCACAGGCTGCCGCGGTCGGCAATCAGGCTCAGGCGACCGGCGCGGCGTCAACCGCGATCGGTAATCTGGCCAATGCGTCGGGCGCCAATTCGACAGCGCTTGGCAATGGTGCGCTCGCTTCGGGCAGCAATTCCGTGGCGATCGGCCAGGGATCGAGCACTGCAGGATTCGCCAATTCGGTGGCATTGGGCACGGGCACCGTCGCCACCGCGGCCAGCCAAGTGAACGTCGGCGGCCGCACGATCGGCGGAGTCGCCAAGGGCGTCGCGGCCACCGATGCGGTCAATGTGGGTCAGCTCAACTCTGCCGTCGGCGGACTCGGCGCCGACATTGCGACGCTCTTCGACCTGCGCTCAAGCGACCGCCGTGACATGAAACAAGGCATTGCGTCGGCGATGGCAATCGCGCAGGCACCGATGCCATCCAAACGCGGCGGGATCGGCTACGCGGTCAACGGCGCGACTTTCCGCGGCGAGTATGCCGGCGGCGTTTCGCTCACCTACCGCCTCAACACTGAAGCCGTGGTGGGGGTGAGCGTCGGTGCATCCTTCGCAGGCCACAAGAATAACGGTGCGCGCGTCGGCGTTGTCGGCGAATTCTAGGCCGGCATTCGGTTACGCTTGGCCAAGTGAATCGGCCGGGGTCCAGCACCCCGGCCGTTTTGTATAGCCACGAATAAACTTAAGTAGATGCCTAAGTGTCTTGACGGGGTCGGGCCGCAATCCGATACTTAAGCATATGCTTAATGATTCGCACCTCGACCATGCCTTCGCGGCGCTATCGGACCCGACGCGGCGAACCATGCTGGCGCGGCTGTCGCACGGCCCGGCCTCGGTGTCGGAGTTGGCGAACCCGTTGAGCATGAGCCTGCCCGCGGTGTTGCAGCACCTGCGGGCGCTGGAAACGAGCGGGTTGGTCCGGTCCGAGAAGACGGGCCGGGTGCGGACCGTTCGGCTGGAGCCGGGAGTGCTGACTCACGCCGAGCAATGGCTGACCGGAACCCGCAACGAGTGGGAAGCGCATGCCGACCGCCTCGAACACTATCTGAAGACGATGAAAAAGGAGAAATGAACATGGCGAACGAATTTGACCTGGTACTGGAACGCACGCTCGACGCCCCGATCGACCTTGTCTGGAAGGCCTACACCGACCCGGAGCATTTGAAGCGCTGGTTCTCCCCCAAGCCCTACGAGATCACCGAGATCGAGGTCGACCTTCGCCCTGGCGGGATCTTCCGCTTCCGCATGATCGGGCCCGACGGCTTCGACACCGGCCACGGCACCCCGGGCTGCGTGCTCGAGGTGATCGACCGCGAGAAGTTGGTCTGGACCAGCGCGCTCGGCCCCGAATACCGACCCAACGCGACGGGCGAGGGCTGCGAATTCCTTCCCGATGACCGCGGTGATCACCTTCGCCGACGCCGGCAACGGCCAGACAGCCTACAAGGCGGTCGCTCTCCACAAGGACGCTGCCGACCGAGACACCCACGAGAAAATGGGCTTCCATGACGGCTGGGGCACGACCGCCAGCCAGCTCGAGGAGCTTGCGCAAAGCCTCGCGGCCAACGCCTAGGCCGCGGCGCGAAGAGCGCGCGGAACCGGGACGGTCGAGTGGGCGATCCCGAGCTCGCCAAGGATCGGTGCGAGCTCGTCGAGGTCGAGAATGCCGGAGCAGGGGTAAGCGCCCGGCTCCGGCTTCCACCCGTCACGCAGGCGCCGGATCAGCGCGAGCGCCGCGACGATCGGCACGAGCGGGCCGAGGTTCGTTGTCGCATCGAGCATCCATTTGGCGCTCACCGGCTCGCCGCCGGCGCCCTGCCCTTCCACCTCGACGATCATCGCGCCGCGGTCGCTGCCCAGCGGGCGCAACCGCTCAGCGATCCATAGCAGCGCGCTCGCGGCCGGCCGAAGCGAGCCCACCAATCCCCAGCGGACCGGAAAAGATAGCAGCCAGAGTCCGAGGTGCAGGAAAGGCAGCTCGAGCCCGGCGACGAATTCGGCGGACCGGGTCGGCCGGTAGCGGCTGACGAGCAGCTCCTGTTCGGGCGTGTCGCACAGGCTCGCCCAGCGCTTGCCCGCCCCGCCGCAATCGACCCGTCCCGCCAGCGCCCAGCCGGGCAGATCGCGCCACTCGCCATCGGTAAATAGCCGGACCGGCTTGCCGACATAGGACAGGATCGCCTCGACCACTGAGCGGCCGCGCGGCGCACGGTTGCCCGGGAAGATGCCGATGCGGATGGCGTGGATCCGCCGCCAGCCCTCGGTCAGCCGGTCGAGCACCGCGTGCGACAAAGCGGGGATCGAGCTCGCGCCGGTAGTGACGGCAATGCCCGCCCCCTTCGCGGCCGCATCGAAGCGGCCGATCGAGCAGACGAAGTCGCGCCCGTCGGCCAGGTCGATGTAAATCACGCGCGCGGCGATGCATTGCTCGATCAGGCGGGTGTGCGATCCCTGGAACGGTCCCGCGCAATCGATGACGGCATCAAATCCTTCGAGCTGGCTTCCCTCGACGCGGTCGCGGTCGAACGATTGCGCCGTACAACCCAGGTCGTGCGCCAAGACGTTCAGCGGGTCGATCCTGCGGCCGGCGAGGGTCAGGCGCACTCCCGACTCAAGAGCTGCGAGGCGCGCGAGGCGCGAGCCAAACACGCCGGTCGCTCCGACGATCAGGATGTTGAACTCACTCGACATCGTCGAACAGGATCTGCTGGTTGATCAGTGTCCCCGCCCACGGATGGTCGAGCTCGAGCCCGAAGACGAAGCTCGAGCCCGCGACCTGGCGATGGGTCACGGTCGTAGCGCCCGGAGTGAGAAAGTGCGGAAGCCGGATCCGGCGCCCGGCCACCGCCAGGAAATAATGGTCGCTGACGAACGCAATCCCGTCGTCCAGCGCCTCGACCCTAAGCGCCATGCCGAGCCCGCGACCGAGATATTCCTCGAGGCCCGTCGGTCCGCAGAACCTTTTGGCGCTGTGGATCACCTGCGGGAAGTGCCCCGGCCGGGCGTAAATTCTCGTCCAGCACTGACCCCCGCTGCTCGATTCCTCACTGACACTGACCAGCGCGCCGCCGCCAGGATTACCGTTCAGCGGCAGCGGCGCACCGAACAGCCTGCAGACCTGCGCGAGAGCCCAGCCGAGCGCGGACATCTTCATTTCGACAACCAGGCCGCGATAGAGCGCGACCTGGGTGCCGGTGAGCCGCTTCGAGAAGCGCCGCTGCACCTCGGCCGGCAGCGCGTCCCACGCCTCGCTTCCCAGCAGCGCGCGAAAACGAAGGTCGTGGAGACTGGCATCGCTCGCCGGCGAGCGGTCCGGTAATCGTAGTAGCGTCGCACTCATCACTGGCCCCCTTTCCAGCCGCCGACTCAGGCGGCTTTCGTCTTTGATCGCCCAAGGAAGCGAGTGACCTTCGCGCCCATTTTGATCAGCACCATCAGGGTCGACTTGGGCACGTGGAGCATTTCGTCGTGCCACCGCGACATGGTGGTGACGAAGTCGAGCATCGCCTTGAGCCGCTCGCGGGCGACGGGCGACACCGTCGGGTCGCGCGCCGCTTCATCGGTGCACAATCGAAGCGCGGCTTCCGCCGGATCGACTTCGCGTGCCTTGCGGCCCTTGGCGATGCGGGTGACGATTTCCCAAATGTCGGTCTCGGCGGCGAAATGGTCGCGGCGATCGCCGAGCAAAGGCACGCGGTGGATCAGCCCCCAGATCAGCAATTCCTTGATCGAATTGGAGACGTTCGAGCGCGCCATGCCGAGCTTGTCGGCGATCGCTTCGGCAGTCAGCGGCTGCTCCGACAGATAGAGCAAGGCGTGGATCTGCGCGACCGAGCGGTTGACCCCCCACTGGCCGCCGAGGTCGCCCCAATGGAGCACGAAGCGGGTGACCGGCATCGGTAGCGGCTCAGCATTGTCATTAGTTTCTGTCATGACAGAAATATCTGTCATTAACGCTCGCGTGAGTCAACGCATAAAAAAATGCGCCGGAGTCTCTCGACCCCGGCGCACCCTGGTGATGACGATACAGCTTAGTAGCGGCGATAGCCGTACTGCGAATAATCGTTGCCGTAAGGGGCCGGTGCGTAATTCTGGCCGTAGTTGCCGTAAGGGGTCGGCGCGTAATTCTGGCGGTAGTTCGGCTGCGCCGGATCGATGTCGACGTCGACCACAAAGCCGCGATAGTCGGTTCGGCACCTGAACGTCAGGTCGACCGGCACTGGCCGTTGTAGCCCTGGCCGTTGTAACCATAACCATAAGCGGAGCCGGCAGCGCGGCCACTGTTGGCGACTCCGCGGATGGTGAGCCCGCCACTCGAGCTCGGCTCGACCCGGCTGATCCCGAGAACGCGCGCGCCACCGTAGCGCGTACCGTAACCGCCTAGCCGCCGCCGTAGGCGCCGTAGCCGCCCTGGTCGCGGTTGAGCCGCTGGCTGACCGCCGCGGCGCACTGGCTGACCGCCGCCTGGCTGTTGTGCCTAGCCGCCATAACCGCCATAGCGCCGTAGCCGCCGTAGCCGCCGTAGCATTACCTGCCGTACGCCGCCATAGCCGTACGTTGCCCGGATAATATTGCGCGGACGCGGGCGCCGCACTCACCAGCGCGGCAGCTGCAACGCCGCCCGCCAAAATCATCTTCAAAGCCGTCATGGCCCCTCTCCTCGAACACAAAACGACCCGCCGGCACAACGCGCGGCGAGCCATTTGCGGCTCGTATCGTTCGCGCCGCTGCACCGATTGTGAACAGCGCTGTTGCCAATTGTTCAGTGTTCTTAACGCGTTAGCCGCCACCTAAGTGAGAGCGCGCGCGGCTCAGCTCGGCTTGGCCTCCAGGTCCAGCCCGGTGAAATGGCCGAGGAAGGCATAGACGTCGGAATATTCCTCGATGATCTTGGTGGTCGGCTTGCCCGAGCCGTGGCCGGCGCGGGTTTCGATCCGGATGAGGTGCGGCGCGTGCCGATGCCGTCGGTCGCCTGCAGCGCCGCGATATATTTGAAGCTGTGGCCCGGGACGACGCGGTCGTCGGTGTCGGCGGTGGTCGCCGAGCATCGGCGGATAGTGCCCTGCCGCCCTTGATGTTGTGATAGGGCGAATAGGCCAGCAGCGTCCGGAAATCGGCTTCCTTGTCGGGATAGCCGTAATCGTCGACCCAGTAGCGGCCGGCGGTGAACCGGTCGAAGCGCAGCATGTCCATCACGCCGACCGCCGGGCGCGCCGCGTCGAACAGGTCGGGCCGCTGGTTGACCACCGCGCCGACCAGCAGGCCGCCGTTCGAGCCGCCGTCGATCGCCAGGCCGTTGCGGCGCGGCGATGCCGTTCGCCTTCAGATATTCGCCGGCGGCGATGAAATCGTCGAACACGTTCTGCTTGTTCGGCAAGCCGGCCGGCGTCGTGCCACGGCTTGCCATATTCGCCGCCGCCGCGGATGTTGGCGACGACGATAGACGCCGCCCTGTTCGACCCAGGCGATGTTCGCCGGGCTGAACGCCGGGCGTCATCGAAATGTTGAACCCGCCATAGCCGTAGAGCAGGGTCGGCGCGGGCCCGGTCGCTGCCCTTCTTGCGGACGATGAACATCGGCACGCGCGTGCCGTCCTTCGACGTGTAGAAGCGCTGCTCGACGGATAATCGTGCCGGGGTCGAAGGTCAGCTTCGGCGCCGCCCATTCGCTCGCCTGCCCGCGTCGACGCATCGTAGCGGTAGATGGTCGTCGGGCGGTTGAAGCTGGTGAAGGAGAAGAAGGTCTCCGGGTCGGCGTCCTTGCCGCCGAAGCCGGACGACCGTGCCGATGCCCGGAAGCGTCGATCGTCGACAGCTGCTTGCCGGTCGAGCCCGTAGACCCGCGACCTCGCGCTTGGCGTCGACGAGGTAGGAGGCGATCAGCTTGCCGCCGATCAGACTGACGCCGTCGAGCGTCTGCTTGCGCCTCGGGAATCACCGTCACCGGCGCGATCGCCGGCTTGGCCGACGTCGACCGCCACGACCGCTTCAGCGGGCGCGTCCTTGTCGGTCGAGAAGAAGAAGCGGTCGCCCTCGTTGCCGACGATAGTTCCACTGGTTCTTGAGGCCGGTGAACAGCGTGCGCGGCTTGGCGCCCGGCTTCCTCAGGTCGACGATGTGAACGTCATTCTCGTCGCCCGCCTCGGCTGGTCGAGATGACCAGCCAGCGGCCGTCGTCGCTGACCTCGCGCGTAATGGCTGAGCTCGGGATTGGTCGGGCGTCGCATAGACCAGCCGGTCGGCCGACTGCGGCGTGCCGAGCTTGTGGAAATAGACGCGGTGGTTGAGCGTCGCGTTCTGGAAGGTCTGGCCCGCCGCAGGCGCCGGGAAGCGCGAGTAGTAGAAGCCGCTTGCCGTCCTTCGCCCAGCTGACGTCGCCCGCGTATTTCAGCCACTTGATCTCGTCGGGCAGGATCTTGCCGGTGGCGACGTCGATCACCTTGACCGTGCGCCAGTCGGTGCCGCCGTCCTGGATCGAATAGGCAAGCAGCTTGCCGTCCTCGCTCGGCGTCCATTCGGCGAGCGCGGTCGCGCCGTCCGCCGACCAGCCGTTGGGATCGATCAGCGACGCGCCTTCGCCCGTCGAGGCCGTCGCGGACGAACAGCACCGACTGGTTCTGGAGGCCGCGTGTTGTGGGTGTAGAAATAACGGCCGCCCTTCTTCACCGGCACGCCGAACCGCTCGTAATCGTAAAGCTGCGGTCATCCGCTCCTTGAACGCTCGCGGAGCGGAAGGGTCGCGAGGAAGCGGTCGGTGACCTGGTTTTCCGCCGTCGACCCAGGCCTCGACCTCCGGATCGTTGCGGACGTCGTTCTCGAGCCAGCGATAGGGATCGGCGACCTGCACGCCGAACTGGTTGTCGACGACGTCGACGCGCTTGGCGTCGCGGATAGGCAAATCCGGGCTGGGCCGCGCCGGAGGCCGCCGGAGGCGCCGCGGCAGGCGCCGGTGCGGCATTCACGGCACAGGCGCTGGTCAGCAAGGCAGCAACGAACAAACTACGACGCATCAAAACCCTCCCCAAAAAAAAAGGCGCGACTGCCGAGGTAGCAGCCGCGCCTTTGGTTTCAAGCAACTGTTCGACGAACCGTCAGGCGGCTTCGAACTGTTCCTCGTCGGTCATCACCGGGCCGGAATCCTGGCCCTTGGCGCTGACGTCGCGGTCGACGAACTCGATGATCGCGATCGGCGCCGCGTCCGACGCGCGGATGCCGGCCTTGATGACGCGGGTGTAGCCGCCGTTGCGGCTCGGCATAGCGCTGGCGCGATGACGTCGAACAACTTGGCCAGCTGCGCATCGTCCATCAGCCGCGACTGGGCGAGGCGGCGGTTGCTGAAGCCCGCCCTGCTTGGCCAGCGTGACCAGCTTCTCGACGTAGGGCCGAAGCTCCTTCGCCTTGGCGAGCGTGGTGGTGATCTGCTCGTGCTTGATGAGCGCGGCCGCCATGTTGCGGAACAGGGCCGCGCGGTGGCTCGAGGTGCGCTGAAGTTTACGATGGCCAACGCGATGGCGCATGGTTCTTCTCCGTTCGTCAGGGGACCGTGTGAGGTATCCCCGGCCAGGCGGCTGCATTGGGGCAGCCGCCATAACCCCTAAATAGCAACGGCGAGCGCAAGGCCCGCCGGACGCCGGCTCCTCAAGCGGAGATGAGCGCCGGAAGTCAAGATTGGTCGTCGACCCAGTCGCTTGCGCAGCCGCTTTATCGCGAACAGCATGAGCAACGCCGCGAGCAAGTAGAAACCGGTGCAGCCGACCGCCGCGTAGCGCAGCGATTCCGCGCCGTAGCTAGCCTTGAGCGCGTCCGAGATGCTTCCGATCAGCAAGCGGACCGACGCCGAGGCCGATGAGATTGTTGATGAGCAGGAAGCTGGCCGAGGCGGTCGCTCGCATCCGCGCGGGAACCAGGTGCTGAACCGCCGTCGTCACGGGCCCGAGCCACAGGATATTGAGCGCGTTGGGGATGAGCAGCAGCGGCCAGGCGATCCACAGGCTTGGCGCGAGCAGACCGGCGACGAACATCGGCGCGGTGATCAGCCAGGCGATAGCGGGAAGCTTTGCGTACCAGCCGCGGTCCAGCGCTCCGAGGCGATCAGCAAGCCAACCGCCCATGAACACCCCGGTGCAACCGCCGATCAGCAGCAGCGAGGCGAAGAAATTCCCGGTCTCGATGAGGTTGAGATGGTAGCTCCGGATCAATACCGACGGGGTCCACAGCGCGAGGCCATAGCCGCACAGCGAGCTCATCGAGGCGGCGAAGGCCATCAGCCAGAAGGTCGGCTTTCGGGCGACCAGCGGAAAAACCTGCATCAGCGGCACAGCGTCGCTCGCTGGTGCCGAGCGTGGGAGATCGCGGACGAAATATTTGACGATCGGCGCGAGGAGGATGACCGGCAACGCCCATCACCAGGAAGGCCGCTCGCCAATCGATATACGAAGCGAGGTACGCGCCAATCAGCGTTCCTCCTGCCAGCCCGAGCGGGACCCCCAGCGAGTAGATTGCCAGGGCCCGTGCCCGGCGCGCGGGTGGAAAATAATCGGCGAGCAAAGCGTAGGATGGCGCGACTCCACCGGCCTCGCCAATCGCAACCCCCATTCGGAAAAGGAACAGCTGCCAGAATGATCCGGCAATTCCGCACAGCGCCGTGAAAGCACTCCACGCGGCGAGCGCCGCGGCTATCACCGTGCTTCGGCTGGTGCGGTCGGCAAGATAAGCGAGGGGCACAGCAAGGATTGCATAGAGGATCGCGAAGGCGAGTCCGCTGATCACGCCCCGAACTCGGTGTCGCTTAGCTGGAGGTCGGCCTGAATCGGCGGCGCGAGAATGCCGAGGATCTGACGGTCGAGGAAATTGAAGATGTAGGCGAGAAGCAAAAGGGCGAGGATCGCGCCGGCAGGCGGCTGCCGCATTGAAGCGCTGGGACCGGTCATCGCGTCAACGCTCGCACGGCGGCGACGGAGCGACAAGCCCCGCCGCCGTCCGAGCCTAATAGCGGGCGGTCAAACGCACGGTGATTGTGCGCGGCGCACCGTAATAGACGGTGCGGATGCCACCCACGCTGGAGAATTCCTGGGCGTCAGTCTTGTAGGCCTTGTTGGTGAGGTTGTAGCCATAGAGGCCGAACGCCAGCTTTTTCGAGGAATTCTCCCAGACGATGCGGGCGTCCTCGACCCAATAGCCATCCTGGAACAGCCCCTCGATCTTCGTATCCGTGTTGACGAAGGTATTGTCGACGGCGAGTGCCTGGCGCGAACGGTAGCGGGTCTGCCCACCGATGGTGATCGCGCCGGCCGAACCCAAGTCGAAGGCATATTGAGCGCCAAGCCGAAGTGTCCATTTGGGAGCGAAGGCGGGAGTCTGGAATGCGCGGCTACCGCCGAAATTGGTGAAGCGCGCGTCTTCGAATTCCTTGTACTCGGCGTTGAGATAACCAAGCTGTCCGTCGATCAGCAGAGACTTCGTGGGCGTCCACGCGGCCTCGAGCTCAGCGCCGCTGATGCGCATCTTGCCCGCGTTGAGCACCGAAAGAAGCGGGGTGGGTGGGAAGGTCGATGTGTCCGTGTCGGCGATGCGCGCTTGGAAGTCCTTGTAATTGGACGTGAACACTGCGCCGTTCACGCGAAGCTGATTGGCAATCGTCGTCTTGAAGCCCGCTTCATAGGACCACACCGTTTCCGGATCATAGGTCGTCGACTCCGAACCGCTGGGATTGTTGGCGCGGCCGTTGAACCCGCCCGATTTGAAGCCCTTGGCAACACGCGCATAGAGCATCGTCGACGGAGTCACCTGCCAGTCGACGCTCGCCATCGGCGACGTATCTTTCCAGCTATCGTGCGGCGCGAAGACAAACGGCGGGTTGAACACGGCGCCGTTCAGGAACGTCGTTGTGGTCCTGAAATAATCCTTCTTCTCCTTGGTGAAGCGGATGCCGCCCGAAAGGCGCACGTGGGGCACGACCTCGTAGCTCGCGTTGGCGTAGGCGGCGTAACTGTGCAGCGTCAGGTCATCGTCGATGGTGCGAAGGAAAGTCGGGTTGCCGAACAAAGGCCCGAAGAGATCGTCGGCATAAGCTTCCTGATGCGATCCGACCCTTTCCTTCAGATAGTAAAGACCGGCCACAGCGTTGAGGCGGGTGCCTGTATAGGTTGCCTGGAACTCCTGGCTGAACTGGTGCTGGCGGACACCGACGAATACATCGCCGACCGAATAGCGGGTCGCGTCGATGTCGATGAAGTCGTGGGTCTTGAGGTTGCGGTATGCGGTGATCGATTTCAGCGTGATCGAGTCGGTAACGTCGATGGCTGCGGTTCCCGCGAAACCATAATGCGTCATCTTGGTCGTGTTCGGCAGCCCGGGCGTGGTTTCGCCCTTCCAGTGGTAGCGGCCGGAGCCGACGGGATCGGTGACAACAAGCGTCGTTGCCGAAAAGGTCGTAAGGTTGTTGACCGGACGTCCGACGTTCAGCTTGGCGTCGTCGCGCGCGTAATCAGCGGTGAGGTCGATGCGGATGTTCGGCGATGGATTGATCGCCAGAGCTCCCCGCGCCGCGAAGGTGTTCTTGTCATTATATTCGCGGTCGTCGAGCCGGTCCTGGACGAATCCGTCATGCTCGGCGTGGAGCACGGCCACTCCGGCGGAAATGCCTGGAGCCAGCGGTCCCGAGAGGGAGCCCTTGATGTCGATCTGGTCGTACGATCCTGCCGCAATCGAACCATTGGCACGAAAGACATTCCCGGGGCGGCGAGTGATGAACTTGATCGCGCCGCCGATGGTATTCTTGCCATAAAGCGTGCCCTGCGGGCCGCGCAGAACTTCGATGCGATCGACGTCGAGCAGGTCGAGCTGGTTGCCGCGAATGCGCGACAGGTAGACGTCGTCGACATAGACTCCGACGGCGGGGTCGAACGTCTGCAGCGCATCGGGCTGGCCGATGCCGCGGATGAAGATGTTCGTCGCATTGGAGGAGCCGCGACCCTGAACGATGTTGAGGTTAGGCACAGCGCCCTGGAGACCGGTCGTGTCCTGCGCCTGGATCCTGTCCAGCGCCCGCTCATTGAACGCCGAGACCGAAGCCGGCACGCGCTGCAACCGCTCCTCGGTACGGCGGGCGGTAACGACGATCTCGCCGGTCGCGGCGTCCTTGCCTGAGTTGTCGGCAGCGGTGGTGGCTTCGGGCACCGGCGCCTGCCGGGCCGTTTCCGCTGTCGTTTGGGCAGCGGTCTGAGCGGCCAAAGCCGAAGTCGTGAAAAAGGCCGCCGCGGCAACCGTGCCGAGCAAAGCGGCGCGTGCGATTTCAACGCGCATGTCGATTCTCTCCCCTTCGCCGGCGACAAGGCTGTGCCGGCGATTGGAAATATGTCATATTGAAAGTCGAACCGTCTTTCAACTTGCGAATTTGCAGGCTAGAACGGTAGGGCAATCTTATGGGAGCCGGGGTGGGCGACGATCTCCAATACAGCGCCGCCAGCGACGGCAAGGCGCCGCGCACGCCGCGCGGCGAACGGACGTTGCGCAAAATTCTCGATGCGGCGCGCGACGAGTTCGGCGAACGGGGATTTTCCGACAGTTCGATCGTCGGGATCACGCAGCGCGCCGGAGTCGCGCTCGGCACGTTCTACACCTACTTCGATTCCAAGGAGGCGGTGTTCCAGGCACTCGTGCACGATATGTCCGCGCAGGTCCGGGACCATGTGGCCCCGGCGTTCAAGGACGCGACCGACGCGCTCGACGGCGAGCGCCGCGCGCTCGAATCGTTCCTCAACTTCGCGCGCAAGCACAGCGACGTCTATCGGATCATCGACGAAGCGGAATTCGTCGAACCGGCCGCTTATCGCGAGCATTATGAAACGACGGCGTCCCGCATCGCGGCACGATTCATGGCAGCGCGCGACAAGGGCGAGATCGCCCAGGATCTGTCGGACCGCGATCTCGATATCCTCGCATGGGCATCGATGGGAGCGAACGTGTTCCTGGGATTGAAGTTCGAGGTCTGGTCGAGCGCCGATGCAAAGCACATCGCCGAGGTGACCAACCGGCTGCTGCGCAAGGGTCTTGGCGCATGAACGATATTGCCGCGGCAAAGGCGCTATGAAGATCGATACTTCACCGTTCGTGACGGGCTGAAACTCCATTTTCGCGATTATCCGGGAGACGCGGGCAAGCCGCCGCTGCTGTGCCTGCCGGGTCTCACCCGCAACGCCCGCGACTTCGCCGGGCTGGCCGAGCGCTATTCGCCCCGCTTCCGCGTCCTCGCACTCGAGTTCCGCGGCCGCGGACTTAGCGAATACGACCCCATCCCAGCGCGCTATGTCCCGCCGACCTACGCCCATGACGTGATCGAGCTGTTGGACCAGCTCGCCATCCCGCAGGCGATTTTCGTCGGGACATCGCTCGGCGGCCTCGTGACGATGCTGATGGCCGTCATGGCCCCGGGGCGGATCGCCGCCGCAATCCTCAACGACATCGGCCCGGAGATCGGCGACGCCGGCGTCGATCGCATCAAGATCCTATGTCGGCAGCGGCCAGCGCTTCAAGACTTGGGACGAAGCGGCCGAGACGATCGCGCGAACAACGTCCAGGCGTTCGAGAATTACACGCACGACGACTGGGTGCGGATGGCGCGGCGCAACTGCCGCGAGGAAAATGGCGAGATCGTCTTCGACTATGACATGGCGATCGCTTTGCCCTTCAACACCCCAAGCCCGGCGCCCGCAATTCGATATGTGGCCGCTGTTCGCGGCGCTCGCGCAAAAGCCCCTGTTGGTCATCCGCGGCGCAAAGAGCGACCTGCTGTCGGCGGCAGCGGCGGAAAAGATGCAGGCCGCCGCGCCGAACATGAAGCTGGCTGTGGTGCCCGGGGTCGGCCATGCGCCAGAGCTGAGCGAGCCCGAAGCGGTCGCAGCGATCGATGCGTTTTTGGCCGAGGTCGAAACGCCCCGGGGCTAGTCGAAAAACTCGAGGCCGACGATAACGGCCGCGAACAGGAAAACCACGACCAAAGCGAAAATCGTCAGCAAGGTCGTGCGCCAAAGCGCGCCCCATCGGTTGAGGCCGTAAGCGCCCTTGAGCTGGCGATAGATGTGAAAGGGCGGGATCAGCCAGAGGAGCCCGGCCAGAGAGGTCAGGCCGACCGACTGGAACAGGATGCCCGCAACGACCAGCAGGCTCATGAAGCAGAGCGAGTAAGTGACGAACACCGTGTGGTCGTACGGCCTGAAGCGGCGGCTGAAGGGAAACAGCAGCCAGACGAAGGGTACGGACAGCGGAATGATCAGCCAGCTGAACTTCGACGCGTTGTTCTGGAGCTTGTTAAAGGTAAGGTCTGGGTTCTTGGCGGCCGCCTCCACGCTTTCGCTGAGCCATCGCGGCGCCTGATCGTTGCCGTCGAATTTGAATTGCGCAGCCGGAATCTTGTTGTCCTTGACCGCATTCATGGCAGCCAGTTCGGCTTGGAGATCGGCAATCGCCTTGTCGATCTGCTGGGTCGGACGTCCGGCCGTCACCTCAGCGGTGCGATCGTGCTCGAGCTTGGCAAGCTCCTGCCCCTCCGCCTTGATTTGTTCCGCGAGGCCCTGCTGAACCGCCTCCGGCGCCTGGCCTTTGCTGACATTGGTCGTTTCGACCGCGGCGAACATCAGGAAGACGCTGAACAGGAACAGTGCGATCGGGGAGACGAAGGTCGCGCGCTGGCCCTCGATGTAGCGGCGGGTCAACTCGCCGGGCTTCCACGCGAGCAGCGGAAGCGTGCGCCAGATCTTGCCCTCGAAATTGAGCAGGCCTTGCAGGAAGTCGTGGATCAGCGAGGTCAAGGTGCGGCGGACGTGGGCATGTTGTCCGCAGGCGTGGCAGAAGTCGCCGATCAGCTCGGTCTTGCAATTGAGGCAATGGGTTTCGCGCGTGCGTCCGTCAGGCCCGATTTCGCCGGCGCCGGGCTCGGCGGCGCGGGCGACGAGCGCGCCGGTGACCGCGTCGCCCAATGCATCGAATTCCCCGCCCATGCGATCTCCCGTTGACGCACCGCGACATTATGCGGTGCCGCGGCTGCGTGCTAGCCGTCGCGCGTCATGGCCCGCATCGGTCTCCTCGGCGGCTCGTTCAACCCCGCGCATCGCGGGCACCGCCGCATCAGCCTTGCGGCAATACGCGCGCTCGGCCTCGACGAGGTGTGGTGGCTGGTTTCGCCCGGCAATCCGCTCAAGGAAGGCGCAAGGGACATGGCGCCCTTCCAGGCACGGCTCGAATCGGCGCGGACGGCGGCGCGCGGCGCGCCCATCCGGCCAAGCGACTTCGAGGTCCGGGTCGGCACCCACTACACCGTCGAAACACTCGACAAACTAAAGCGCCGCTATCCCAATCATGACTTCATCTGGCTGATGGGCTTGGACAACCTGCGAAATTTTCACTTGTGGCGCGACTGGAGGGGAATTGCCGGGCGGGTCCCGATTGCGGTCATCTCGCGGCCCGGCTATGATCGCAGCGCCCACGCGGCGCGCGCGATGGGCTGGCTCAGGCGGTTTGTCCATCCATCGAGCCAGGCGAAACATTGGACGGAGTGGAGTTTACCGGCGATATTGCTGCTTCGCCTGCCACCCGATCAGACGTCCGCCACCGCGATCCGCGCGCTCGACCCCAACTGGCATCTTCGTTCCGGCCCGATTCATGTTTCGGGGACCAGTTTCGGAATGCCCTTGTCGCCCAGGAGACCCCTTGACCGAACGTCCCGCTGAGACCGCCGCCGCCAACGGCCGCACTCCCACCGACGTCGAAGACCTCCACGCGCTCGTTCTTCAGTCGCTCGACGACGACCAGGCTGTCGAGGTCGTCAGCATCCCGCTCGCCGGCAAGTCAAACATCGCCGACCATATGGTGATCGCGTCGGGGCGCTCGACGCGCCAGGTGGCCTCGATGGCGACCAAGCTCGCCCAAAGGATCAAGGAGCGGTTCGGAAAGGTCGTCCGCGTGGAGGGCCTGACCGCGGCCGATTGGGTGCTGATAGACGCGGACGACGTAATCGTTCACATATTCCGTCCCGAAGTGAGAAATTTTTACAATTTGGAACGAATGTGGGCGTTTGGCGATGATTCGGGTATGAGCGCAGCTCGCGGGTGAGGCAGCATATGCGATCGAAGGTTCTATTGCTGGCACTTCTGGCGTTCGTCGCGCAGCCCGCTGCTGCCGCGACTTCGCCCAGCATGTCGGGCCTCGAGCAGCAGCTGAGCTACCTCGTCGCCAACAAGTCGGCGGACGTCGGAATCGCCGCGATCGACCTCAAGACCGGCGAGAGCATCAGTATCCGCGGCGATGTCCCCTTCCCGATGGCGAGCACGGTGAAGGTCGGGGTTGCGGCACTCTATCTGGCGCAGGTCGACCATGGCCGGCGCTCGCTCGACGATACTATCAGCGGCGTTCCCGTCCGCTCGCTGATGGCGCGGATGATCATCCACAGTGACAATCGTGCGACCGACATCCTCTTGAAGGACCTCGGCGGTCCAAGCGCGCTTCACGACTGGCTCAAGGACAATGGCGTCAGCGGGCTGAGGGTCGACCGCACCATCGCCCAGTTGCTCGGCGACCGGCGCGACCTGTGGGACCGGCGCGATTCCGCCACTCCGCACGCGATGGTCGACCTGCTCGGACGAATCTACCGCGCCGAGTTGATCAAGCCGGCGAGCCGCAATTATCTGCTCGACCTGATGAGCCGCTGCGAGACTGGCAAGAACCGGATGAAGGCGCTGCTCCCGAACGGAACCCCGGTCGAGCACAAGACCGGCACGCTCAACGGCCTGGCCGATGACGTCGGTTTCATCACCCTGCCCGACGGCCGCCGCATCGCGATCGCGATCTTCACTCGCGGCGGCTCCGACCGTCCGCGCACCATCGCGGAGGCCGCGCGGACGATTTACGACGGTTTCGCCAAGGTCCTGACCTGGCCGTTCGGATCCACGCTGATCGCACGCTAGTGCTTTTGCACATCGTCGCCCGGGGCAAGATCGGCCGCTCACCGGAGGCCGATCTGGTCGAGCGCTATCTGAAACGGATCGCCTGGCCGACCAAGGTCACCGAGCTCCCCGATCGCGGCGGCAAAATCCCGGCTCCGGCCGCCAACGGAGTCACCACCGTTCTCGACGAACGCGGTCAGTCATTGTCATCGGCGCAGCTGGCCAGGACGCTCGAAGCCTGGCGCGATTCGGGTAAGCGCGAGGCGCGCTTCCTGATCGGCGCCGCCGACGGCCACGACGAGGCGCAAAGGCGAAGCGCCGACCTGCTCCTGTCGTTCGGCGCCACGACCTGGCCGCACCTGCTGGTCCGGGCGATGCTCGCGGAGCAACTGTTCCGCGCGACCTCGATCCTTGCGAACCACCCCTATCATCGCGATGGTTAGAGTCATGGCCCGCCTTGCGCCCGTGCTTGTCCTTGCTCCGTTGCTGCTCGCGACGAGCGCGCCGGCCGTTCAGCCGGCGCCGCCGCTGGACTCCGCGCTCGCCAAGGCGCGCGCGGAGCAGGCCTCGGCGGAAGAGGAGACGCGCCGGCTCGAGCAAATTGCCGCCAATGCCCGCGGCGAGGCGGCGAAACTGCAGGCGCGGCAAGCCGCCGCCGCTCAGGCGCTCGAGGCGAGCGAAGCCCGGATCACCGCCGCCGACACTGAGCTCAAAATCGTCGCGGCGGCGGCCGCGGCCAGGCGAGCAAGGCTGTTGCAGCAGCAGCAGCCGGTCGCGTCCCTGCTCGCTGGACTGGCGATGATGTCGCGCCGACCGCCTCTGCTTGCACTGGCCGGCGGCGAGGGCGGCAATGACGAATTCGTCAAGGTTCGCGTGCTGCTCGATTCGACCTTGCCGGTCATCCGCCGGCGAACCGCAGCGCTGTCGGCCGAACTTGCCGAGGGCGAGAGGCTGGAGCGGGCTGCGATCGCCGCGCGCGAGGAGCTCGTGCGCAGCCGCGAGCAGCTGGCGGCGAGGCGGACGCAATTTGCGGCACTCGAGCGCCAGGCGCTCGCCGCGGCGACGGCTGCCGGAGGACAGGCACTGTCCAGCGGCGACGTCGCGATCGTCTCGGGCGAGGACGTCGAGAAGCTGCGCAGCGCCGAGGCCGGCAACCGCTCCGCCTGGGCGCTGGCGTCGGAGCTGGCGATGAGTGATCCGGCCCCGCCCCGGCCCGTGCGGAGCGAGCGAGGCAATTCCCCGGCTTCATTCGCCTACCAGCTTCCGGCGGCCGCCGTGGTCACCGATGGGCTTGGCGCGGTCAACGACAGCGGCGTCCGCTCGCGCGGTCTGACGCTCGCGACCCCGCGCGGCGCCGCGCTCGCGGTCCCCGCCTCGGGCGTGGTGCGGTTTGCCGGTCCCTATCGAAGTCACGACGGAATCGTGATCATCGATCACGGCGGCGGCTGGATGAGCCTGATCGTCAATGTTGCGACACCGCTCAAGGCTGGAACCAGAGTGCGCATCGGCGAGCCGCTCGGCCGCGCTTTGGGTCCGATCGGCGTCGAACTGTCCCAAAATGGGCGCCGGGTGTCCCCCGCTCTCATCGCAGGTTCATCTGGAACCCTGTCAAATGCCGCCAAAGGCGGCTAAACGCGTGCCCCGCTCAAACTGGACGAATGACATGACCCAGATCCGCAAATTCCTGCCCCCGCTCGCGCTGGTCGGCGCGCTCGCCCTGGTCCCCGTGACCGCCAGCTCCTTCGCTGCCGCGGACACGACCAATTACCAGGAGCTCGAAAAGTTCATGAGCGTCTATCAGCAGGTCAAGCAGCACTATGTCGTGCCGGTCGACGATCACACTTTGATCAAGGGCGCGATCGATGGGATGCTCTCCGCGCTCGATCCGCACTCCTCATATGCCGAAGGCGCCGACTACGATGCGCTGAAAACCCTGATCGACGGCAGCTACGGCGGGCTCGGCCTGTCGGTTGGAATGGAGGACGGGACGATCAAGGTGATCGCTCCTACCGAGGATACGCCGGCATGGAAGGCCGGCATCAAGGCCGGCGACTACATCACGCACATCAATGGCGAGCTTATCTACGGCTACACGCTCGACGAAGCGGTCGAGAAGATGCGCGGCAAGCCCGGCAGTGGGATCAAGCTGACGATCGTGCGCAAGGGCCGCGACAAGCCGTTCGACGTCGCCATCGTCCGCGAGGAGATCAAGCTCCGTCCGGTCAAATGGGAGATCAAGGACGGCATCGGGATTCTCAACATCAACCAGTTCGCCGCCGGCACCGGCGAAGCGACCGAGGCCGCGATCACCGCGATCGACAAGGCCACCGGCGGCAAGACGCTCGGCTATATCGTCGATCTTCGCTCCAACCCTGGCGGCTCGCTCGACGAGGCGATCCAGGTCAGCGATGCCTTCCTCGACAGCGGCGAGGTGGTGTCGCAGCGCGGCCGCGATAAGGACGACATCCAGCGTTACTACGCCAAGCCGGGCGACATGACCCACGGGCTTCCGATCATCGTCCTGACCGACGTCGGAAGCGCTTCGGCATCGGAGATCGTCGCCGGCGCCCTGCAGGATCACCGCCGCGCGCTGATCATGGGCGAGCGCACCTTCGGCAAGGGCTCGGTCCAGTCGATCGCGATGCTCGGCGACCGCACGGCGCTGCGCCTGACGACCGCGCGTTATTACACGCCGTCGGGCCATTCGGTGCAGGAAGGCGGGATCGATCCCGACATCAGCTGTCCCGCAATTGTCCGACCCCGACTACAAGGACCGCCCGGTGACCCGTGAGGCGGACCTTCGCCGCCACCTGCTCAATCAGGCCAAGGTCGACGACAAATTGCTCGAGAGCGACGACACCAAGGACCCGCGCTTCACTGCGACCGCGGCCGAGCTCGAGAAGAAGGGCGTCAAGGACTTCCAGCTCGATTATGCGCTCAATACGCTGAAGCGCATCGCCGGTCCGGTGCGGCCGGCGTCGTCGATCGCCAAGAAGGGACAATAAGCCGCGGATGGCGGAAGCCGTCGCTGAGGCCCCAGGCGCTTCGAGGCGGCTGCCGCGACCGGCGGCTGCGCGGTTGATCGCGTTGCTGTTGCCGCTGGCGCTGCTCGCCGGCGCCTTCGGATCGCAATATCTCGGCGGGCTGACCCCGTGCGAGATGTGCTGGTGGCAGCGTTATCCGCACATCGCCGCCGTGGCTTTGGCCGCATTCGCGTTTACCGCTCCGGCGGACGCTCCGCGCGCTCGCGCACTGACGCTGCTCGCAGCAGCCGCGATCGCCGTATCGGGAGCGATCGGCGTCTATCATGCCGGGGTCGAGCTCAAGATCTTCGAGGGCTTCACAACCTGCACCGCCACCGCCTCCAGCGGCATGTCCAACGAGGAATTGCTTCGGCAGATCGTCGCGGCGCCGCTGGTCCGCTGCGACGAGGTGCAATGGTCGTTCCTCGGCATCTCGATGGCCGGGTGGAACGCGATCCTGTCGCTCGGCGGAGCAGCAGTGATCGCCTTCCTGACGCTAAGGGGGTCGCGCCGATGAGCCCGCTGGCGCCCCGGCGATCGCAGGCCCGACCGCGCGTCGATGCTTCGCGTCGACCAGGCGGGCGAATATGGCGCGACCCGCATCTATGCGGGCCAGCTCGCCGTGCTCCGCCGCAACTGCCCCGAAGCCAAGCTGATCGCGCGCATGGCCGCGCAGGAAGACCGGCACCTGGCACGCTTCAATGCCCTGATGGCCGAGCGGCAGGTGCGCCCGACCGCGCTCCAGCCGTTTTGGAACGTGGCCGGATTCGCGCTGGGCGCAGTCACCGCCCTCATGTCCGAGGAGGCCGCGCTGGCCTGCACCGACGCGGTCGAGACCGAGATCGACCGCCATTACAAGGCCCAGCTGGATGAGCTCGGCGATGACGACCCGGAATTCGCAGCGGACATCGAGGCATTCCGCGCCGAAGAACTCGAGCACCGCGACAGCGCTCGCGCGGCAGGGGCGACCAACGCGCTCGGTTATCCCTTGCTAACCGCGGCGATCCGTGCCGGATGCAGGGCGGCGATCGAGCTGTCGAAGCGAATCTGAAGGAACTCAAAGCGGGCCTTGTCCGCTGAGACGATTGAAAGGATAGAGCTAGTCATGACTAGGATTGCAATCGCGTTTGGCGCGACCGCCTTACTCGGCTCCGGGCTGGCGCTGATGTCCGCCCCGGCGGCCGCCCAGGGGAACGCGATCGCCGAGATCATCGTCTACGGCAACGATCCCTGTCCGCGCTCGACCGACGACCAGGTCGTCGTGTGCGCGCGCAAGCCGGAGGCCGAGCGTTACCGAATTCCCGAGAAACTGCGCCCGAGCGGGCCGCGGCAGACCCGCGAGGCGTGGGCCAACCGGGCCAAGGCGTTCGAGACGGTCGGCGAAACCGGCACGTTCAGCTGCTCGCCGGTCGGCCCGGGGGGCTACACGGGCTGCCTGACCCAGGTCATCGACCGCGCCCGCCGCGAACGCCAGCAGGACGCCAACGAAGGCACTGCGCCGGAATAATGAGCAACGCGTTTGTCGCCTGAGGTGCGGGCGCGCCTGGCGCCGCAAGGGAGAACGCACAATTGACCGTCGCCGACGCCACCCCCGATTTCGAACAGGGCGACCGCCACGACCGCGCCTTCCTTGGCCACCCGAAGGGCCTTGGCTTCCTCGGCTTCACCGAGGCGTGCGAGCGCTTCTCTTATTACTCCATGCAGACGCTGCTCACGCTCTACATGGTCAATTACCTGCTGCTGGCGGGGCACATCGAGAAAGTCACCGGCCTCGCCTGGCTGCGGGCCTGGCATTACCCCGGCCTCGACGGCCAGCCGCTCTCATCGGCGATCTTCGGCGACTATACTTCGCTCGTCTATCTCATGCCGATCCTCGGCGGGATCATCGCCGACAAGCTGACGGGACGGCGGATCGCGTTGATCGCGGGAGCGCTGGTGATGGCGCTCGGGCATTTCCTGATGGCTTTCGAGGGCGCGTTCCTGTTCGCGCTTCTGGCGCTGATCGTCGGTGTCGGCCTGTTCAAGGGCAATATCGCAACCCAGGTCGGCGAGCTCTATGCCGAGAACGATCTGCGCCGCGCGATGGCGTTCCAGATCTTCTACATCTTCATCAACGTTAGCGTCATCGTCGCGCCACTGGTTTCCGGCACGCTCGGGCAGAAAGTCGGCTGGCATTACGGCTTCGGCTGCGCCGGGATCGTGATGGTGCTCGGCCTCTTCATCTATTTGTCGGGCCGGAAGTGGCTTCCGCCCGACCTCGGTGTGGCTGACCGAAGCCCCAACCAGCTGATCGGCCGGGTCACCGCCGGAGCGATCGGCATCGCCGCGCTCGTCATCGTCTGGCTGCTGGTCTCCGGATTCCTGTTCTCCAACTGGATCGTCGGAACAGTCTCGGCGCTCGTGATGATTGGCGCGCTCTATTGGTTCCTGACCAGAAACCTCGATCGCGCGGACAGATTCCGCGTGCTTTCGCTCTGCATTCTCATCCCGGTCATGGCGATTACGCTGCTGACCAATCAGGAGATCTTCAACGCCTACCTCGTCTGGGGCGACCAGCACTTCAACCTGCAGTTCATGCAGTACACGATGCCGTCGAGCTGGCTGATCACGCTCGACGCGACGCTCAGCTTCTCGATGCTCGTCGCGGTCGCGCTGTTCTGGAAATGGTGGAGCTTCAGGCGCCGCGAGCCCGACGAGATCACCAAGATGATCATCGGCGGCGTCTTCACAATCGCCGGCGCCGGGTGCCTGTTCATGGCCGCTTTGATTCAGCCTGAAGGAGGCAAGATCGGCCTGTTCTGGCCGTTCATGTTCCATCTTTTGAACAGCATCGGCTTCGCGCACATCCTGCCGGTCAGCCTCGCCCTGTTCACCAAGATCGCGCCCAAGCAGATCACCGCGACGGTGATCGGGCTCTATTATCTGGCCTTTTTTGCTGCCAACAAGATGGTCGGTTACGTCGGCGGCCTCTACTCGAGCCTGCCGACCACCACCTTCTGGCTGATCCATATCGCCAGCGCCGCCTTCGGCCTGATCGCCTTCGTCGCCTTCAAGATCGTCCTTGGCCACCGCATGTCCGGAACCGGCCTGCGCGAGCAGGCCGAGGCGCTGAGCTAGGGCACGACCGGCAGATAGCACCGCGCTGGCGGTGGCGCCGCCGTGGAACACGCTCTGCGTCGCCTTCCGATAATCGCCGGGCCTCGCGTAGAAGATGTTCGGCACGTAGGTCTGCGGGTTGCGGTCGTAGAGCGGGAACAGGCTCGACTGGACCTGCACCATGATCCGGTGGCCGGGCAGGAACACGTGGTTCGACGTTGGGCAGCGCCCAGCGATAATGCTCGACCTTGCCGGCCTTGAGCGGCGCGCGGCTTGGCGAAGCTCTTGACATAGCGGCCGCGGAAAATCTCGATGCCGATCGGCAGCTCGTAGCCGGCCATGTCCGGCTTCGCGCCCTGGCTCGGCGCCTTCGGGCGTTTCGTTGGGATAGACGTCGATCAGCTTCACCACCCAGTCGCTGTCCGTGCCGCTGGTCGAGGCGAACAGCTCGACCTGCGGCGCGCCCATGATGTGCACCGCCTTGTCGAGCGGCGCGGTCGTCCAGCTGACGACGTCGGGCCGGTCGGTGACGAAGCGCTGGTCGCGCACCAGCCACGGCTTCCACTGGTCGCGTCGCCCATGTCGATCGGGCGCGGGATGAACGGCACCGGCTTGGCCGGGTCGGTGACATAATCGTCGTGGCCCGCGCTCGCGGGCGCTCGAAGCCGGCGATTCCGCCCGCACCGAGAAAGAGCGGCGTCGGCGTGCCCATCGGCCAGCGCGGGCTTGCCTGCCATTTGTTGACGCCGGTCGCGTAGGTCAGCACGGGCGGCGTGTGCGGATCGGGCGCGCCCTTCAGATAATGATCGAAGAACGGCTTCACGTACTTCACGCGCCATTCGCGCGCCGTGTCGCCGGTGAAAGTCAGTGCGCCGAGGTCGTAGCCATAGTGGTTGGCGCCCGAGTGCCGCCACGGGCCGATCGCCAGGTGAAGCAGGCCGCTGCCCTCATCTTTGTCCTTGAGCGCGCGGTAGACCGCGGGCGCGCCGTAGCTGTCCTCCTGGTCCCACTGGCCGACCTCGAGCATCGTCGGCACGGTCAGCGGCCGCGCCGCCATCCATTTGTCGACCGCCTGCAGCGACCAGAAGTCGGTGTAGGCCGGGTTCTGGAGCAGCTTCCGGACGAACGGATAATGCTCGATGCCCAGCACCGGCGCATAATCCCCCATCGATCCGGCCTCGAGATAGCGCGTGTAATCGTCGCCGGCGCCGAGTCGCGATCGCCGCCGCCATCGCCCTTGGCCGTGGTCTGCGAGACCGCGAAGTCGAGCGCGCTGACGCGGAACGCGCCGTTGTGAAACCAGTCGTCGCCCATCCAGCCGTCGACCATCGGGCTCTGCGGCACCGCCGCCTTGAGCGCGGGATGCGGATTGATCTCCGCCATCGAGCGTCGTGAAGCCGAGGTAGGAGGAACCGATGATTCCGACCTTGCCGTTCGATTCCGGAACGTTCTTCACCAGCCAGTCGATGGTGTCGTAAGCGTCGGTGCTCTCGTCGATGCCGGTGTTGTTCAGCGGGCCCGACGATCGGGCGGTTCATCACGAACTGCCCTTCCGAACGATGCATGCCGCGAATGTCCTGGTAGACGCGGATGTAGCCGTCCTCGACGAACTCCTTGTCCATGACTTCGGAGGATGTCGACGATGCGCTGGCTCGCGACGCGGGCCATGCTGCTCTTGCGCGTCGTAAGGCGTGCGCGACAGCAGGATCGGCCCGCCGGCCGTTCCCTTCTTCATGACGATGACCGTGTAGAGCTTGGTCCCGTCGCGCATCGGCACCATCGCCGTGCGTTTGATGTAATCGGCCTCGGGAAGGACCGAATTGTAGCTTGCGACCACGTCCGGAGTCATCGGGGTGACCGGTGCGGGCGGGGCGGCGGCAATCGTGGCGAAGGCGAGGACCGAGGCGGCGGAGCGGAGGAAAAGCTGGTTCATGGCCGGCACGTAGGGACAGGCCACGGATGCAGCAAGACGGCACCATCGAGTGGTGTCGGTCGTTTGCAGAAATGATGACGGACCTCTCGACCGATGGACTGGAGGCCGCGCTTGAGGCCGAGCGGGCGATCGAGCCGAGAAGCAACACGCGGGCAGCGTGGGAGGCGCTGCTCAAGGAGGCGCGCGGCTGCACGCGCTGCGACCTCTACAAGCATGCGACCCAAACGGTGTTCGGCGAAGGCCCGCTCGATGCGGCGATCTTCTTCGTCGGCGAACAGCCGGGCGACCAGGAGGATCTCGCCGGACGCCCGTTCGTGGGTCCCGCGGGACAATTGTTCGACCGGGCGCTCGAGGCGGCGGAGATCGACCGCAGCGGCGGTCTACGTCACCAACGCGGTGAAGCATTTCAAGTTCGTGCTTCGCGGCAAGCGGCGCATCCACAACAAGCCCGACGCCGGCGAGATCACCGCCTGCCGCTGGTGGATCGACCATGAGCGCGCGCTCATCAGGCCGCCGGTGACTGTGGCGCTCGGCGTAACGGCGGCGCGCTCGCTGATCGGCAAGGTCGTGACCATCTCCAAGGTGCGAGGCGAACCGCTGACCCTTGCGGACGGCAGCGAATGTTGGGTGACGGTCCACCCGAGCTCCATTCTGCGCGCTCCCGATGAAGCGGCACGACGGGAGGGTAAGAAGCTGTTCCTACGCGACCTCAAGCTGATCAAGGCGCGGGCTGAAGAACTGGTCCGCTAGAAGCGATAGCTCACGCTTGCTTTGATCGTCCGCGGCGCTCCGGGCGCGATATTGTTGTCCGCGTTGGCGGTCGCGAAGTAATGGGCGCCGAGGAAATTCTCGAGATTGACCTGCGCCTCCAGCCCGCCCGGCAGCTTGTAGAAGAGCGCGGCATCGACCCGCGCGTAACCCGGCAGCTTCACCGCATTGCTGATCGCCGCGTAGGACTTCGACCTGACGATTATACCAAGCCCCAGTCCCACCCGGTCGGTCACGTCGTAGCGGTTCCAGAGCGAGAAGCTGTGACGCGGCACCAGCGGCACTTCGCGGCCCTTGGGCGCGGCAGTCGTGGTCTTCGAGATCTGGGCCTTCTGCAGCGTGTAACCGGCCGCGATTTGCCAGCGGCCGCTGACGCGGCCCTCAAGTCCGAGCTCGATGCCGCGGCTGCGCTGCGCACCGGTGAGGACGGTGCGGGTCGGTTCATTGGGATCGATGGCGCGCGTATTGCTGCGGTCGAGCCGGTAAACTGCGGCGGTCGCGAGCAGGCCGTCGACGAATTTCCACTTCGCGCCGACCTCGTAATTGTCGAAGCGCTCGGGCTTCAGCCCCTCGGTGATGTCGGTCAGGCCGCTGAACTGGTCGCCCGACTGCGGCAGGTACGACCGGCTGTAGCTCGCGTAGAGCGATAACTGGTCGAGCGGCTTCAGGATCAGGCCGAGCCGCGGCGACCACAGATTGTCGCGGCGACCGAACTTCCCTCCGCCGATCGGGCGTAGATCGTCGACGTCGATCTTGAAGCTGTCGAAGCGGATCCCGGCGACGATTTCGAGCCATTTCGCCGGACGGATTTGATCCTGGAAGTATGCGGCCGCGACAGTCGCCTTGACGCGGTTGTTCGCATCGCTGGCGATGGGGGCGAAAACAACCGTCTCGTTCACCACTGTCGGATCCGTCAGCGGCACCGAACCGTCGGCAAGAATTCCGGCGCCTGAGATCGTAGCGGTCGTGCGGAAGTTCCGCGATTTTTCGCGACCGACCTCGAAACCGAGCAGCATCGTCTGGTCGATGCCGGCGAGCCGGTTCTCCCACACAAGATCGGTCTGGCTGAACAGGTTTCGGCGATTGTTGCGATTATTGTAGCCGGCGAGCTTGACCCGCTCGGGGAGCGTCGCAGTGGGCGCGAGAACGGCGCTGTTGGCGAAGATGTTCTGGTAGAATTTGTCATAGTCGCCGAACATCGTCCGGTTCTTGCAGCGTCAGTCCGCCGCCGAAATCATGTTCGACGGCCAGCGTTGCCAGATTCACGTCGGCCTTGGAATGACTGACGCGCGGATCGCCGAAGAAGGTGCGCGTAGAAGCCCTCTGACTGGCTCGTCGCCACGTGCCGGCACGCCGCGATCGGCGGTGCGGCGGTCGTGGAAATATTCGTATGACAGGTCGATGCGCGTGTCAGGGCCGGCGAGCAGAGCGACCGTCGGGTTGATTCCGTAGCGCTTCAAATCGACGTGGCGGCGAAAGCTGTCGCTGTCCTCGAAAAGGCCGTTGAGGCGCAAAGCGACCGTGCCCGACACCGGCTGGTCGAGGTCGGCGGTGAAGCGGCGCCCGCCCCAGCCGTCACCCGAAGCGGTGACGCTGCGCGGGCGGCGAAGCTCGGGCGCTTGAGCACCCGGTTGACGATTCCGCCGCCGCCGCCACGACCGAAGATCATTGCGTTCGGGCCGTTGAGCACCTCGACGCGGTCGACGTTGTAGAAGTCGCGGAAATATTGAACATCGTCGCGCACGCCGTCGACGAAGAAATCCGCGGTGCTCGAATTGCCGCGCAGGACGATCTGGTCGCGGTTGCCTTCACCGCTGCCGTAGGAGGCGCCGGGGACGAAATTGAGCAAGTCTGCGACCGACCGAAGCTGCTGATCCGCGATCTGCTTTTCCGAGACGATGGTCAGCGCCTGCGGGATGTCCTTGATGTCGGTGTTGGTCTTGGTGGCGGTGCTGGTCGCATCCGCGGCCGATTTCTGCCGCTCGCCGGTGACGACGATCTCGCGCTGGTCGTCAGTCTCTGTCGCCGCGCCGGCGCCCGCGTCGGTGGCGAACACCGGAGCCGCACCGCACAGCAATGCGGAGGAAATCGACAGACAGAAGAAACGGCCCACAAACGCCCCTGACAAGAGTTGCCTGAGGGTCTAGTGTTATTGATAGTCATTCGCAATAGCACTTTATCGGTCGTGTCAGCATCAGCGGCAAGCCCGCCTTTGGGCCGCAGCGTCACCATTCCCGAGACCTGCACTGGACGCCCGGTCACTGGAGCGAAACGCCAGCAGTTGAGCCAGATGCGCGAGGATGGTCAGCGCCTCGGCCATCGCCAGGCGCGCGCCGACGCAGGTTCTGGGTCCGCCCCCGAACGGAATGTACTGGAACCGGTGGCGCTCGTCTTTGCCCCCGGCCGCGAAGCGCCGCGGATCGAACACATCGGGCTCGTCCCACAGCTTGCGATGCCGGTGAATGATCCACGGCCAGATCGATACGAGATCGCCCGGCTGGATCTCATGCTCGCCGAGCCGATCCCCCGCGATCGCCTCGCGGTCGAAGCGCGGCACCGGCGGATAGAGCCGCAGGCTCTCTTCGAGGATCGAACGCAGCAGTGGAAGCCGGTCGGGAAGATCGGCATCGATCCCCGCGGCCAGCCCTGCAGTGGCCTCGGCCGCCGCCTGCGCCTGCAGCTCAGGCTGCTCCGACAGCAGGTAGAGCGTCCACGCGGTCGTGTTGGCGGTGGTCTCATGGCCGGCGAGATAGAAGGTCGCGGCATTGTCGACCGCCAGCTCGATCGCCTCGTCGCGCGGAAAGCGGTCGAGCAACGCGCGGATCATTCCCGTGACGAAGTCATCGGGCGCGTCGCCGCCGAGCCGCTCGCGCACGATTGCGTCCAGCGTCTTCCTGAGGAACCTGATGCCGCGTTGCCCACGTCGCCCGCTTGGTCCGATCGGGATCAGCGGAAGGCCGAGCAGCACCTGGATCCGTGCCTCGCCGACGCCCTCCATCGCAGCGGTGATATGGTCCATCGCTTCGCGGCTGGTGAGCCGCGGGTCGCCGCTGAATAAAGCCTGCGCGATGACGGCCATCGTCGCGCTCGTCGCTTCGACCACCATGTCGCGGACGCCCGCTTCCCATGATTGTGCCATCGACATTCCGACCTCGCCGAAGACCGGAACCAGGGCGTCGACCGCGGGCGGGGTGAAGCTGGCGGCGACGATTTTGCGCTGCGCCCGCCACAACTCGCCATCCGAGCTCAGCAGGCCGCGCCCGATGGTCGGATCGAGGATGCGCTTGACCAGCCTCGGTTTCTCGTAATTCGCCGCATTGTCGAGCAACACGCGTTCGATCCACTCCGGCTTCAAGACGATGTGGACGGTGTGGCCGAGCACGTTGCGCTTGATGTGCCAGGCGTCGAACGCGAGATCCGACCAGCCATAGACGGCGGTTCGCGCCCGCTCGCCGAAACAGCCCGCGCAAGGTATGGACCGGCCTCGATCGCCGCGGCGGATGGGTTGGAACGAAGCGGTCGCTCACTCGGCGGCCAGTAGCGTCTCCGCGCCGCCGAGGTCGACCGAAACCAGCCGGCTGACGCCCTTTTCGATCATCGTCACGCCGTACAGTCGGTGCATCCGGCTCATCGTCACCGCATTGTGGGTGACGATCAGATAGCGCGTGTCGGTCTCGCGGGTCATTGCGTCGAGCAGGTCGCAGAAGCGCTCGACGTTGGCGTCGTCGAGCGGCGCGTCGACTTCGTCGAGCACGCAGATCGGCGCCGGATTGGTCAGGAACAAGGCGAAGATCAGCGCGATCGCGGTCAGCGCCTGCTCGCCGCCCGACAGCAGGGTCAGGGTCGACAGCCGCTTGGCCGGCGGCTGGGCCATGATCTCCAGGCCCGCCTCGAGCGGGTCGTCACTTTCGATCAAAGCAAGATGCGCCTGCCCGCCGTCGAACAAGGTCGTGAACAACCGGCCGAAATGCGTGTCGACCCGCTCATAGGCTTCGAGCAGACGCACGCGGCCCTCGCGATTGAGGTTGCCGATCGAGCCGCGCAGCCGGTGGATCGCCTGGGTCAGCTCCTCGGCTTCCTCGGCGCCCTTGGTGCGCGATTGGTCGAGCTCGGCAAGCTCCTGCTCGGCGACCAGATTGACCGGCCCGATTCGCTCGCGCTCGGCGGTCAGCCGCTCGAGCGCGGCGGATTGCTCATTCGGATAGCGAACCTCATCGGGATCGAAACCGAGCAGCTCGGGCAGGCGCTGGGGCACACACTCGAACCGCTCGGCGCAGGTACGCGCATATTCCGCGCTTCGCGCCTGCTGCGCCTCGGCGCGGGCGAGCGCGCCGGCGCGGCGCTCGCGGGCGCCGGCAAAGCGCTCGCCGGCCGAATTCACTTCGGCCGCGGCCCCGGCGAGCGCGCGCTCGGCCTCCTGCTCGACACTCGAGGCTTCCCCGATCCGCGCCTGGCTTTCGGAGTTGGACCGTTCCAGCCCGGCTATTTCGCGATCGAGCGCGGCCGGCTCCTTCTCCAGCGCTTCACGTTCGGCGGCCTGCTGAACTTGCCGCTCCCGCGCTTCGGCCAGCCTTTGCTCGGCATCGCCGTGGCGGCGGCACCATTCGCCCTGCTCGCGCCCCGCGCTGCTGTGGCGCTCGCGGTCGGCGGCGGTCTCGCGCGCTTTGGTCGCGGCCTCGGCGCGCTTGTCCGCGACCGCCGCGGCATCGCCGGCGGCCGTGCCGCGTGCCCCTTCAATCTCCTGCTCGAGCCAGGCGGTATCGGGAAGCGCGGCAAGCGCGCGCTCGGCGGCGGCAACCGAATCGCGGGCCGCTTCCAGCACAGGATCGAGATCCTCCTGGCGCTGGGCGAGCGCGGCGCGCTGGGCCTCGACCCGCTCAAGCGATGAAGCCGCAACGTCGACCGCACGGGCCGCATCGCGCGCGTCGCGTTCGCTTGCAAGCGCACGGGTCCGCGCCTCGTCCGCTAGCGTCCGGAAGCGCGTCATTTCAGCAAGCGCCTGATCGCGCCCGGCAAGCGCTTGCTCGACCGCGTGCTCGCGGCCGGGAAGCTCGCCTGCAAGCTCGGCAAGCCGATTGGCGCGAACCAGCCGTTCGGCGGTCGCGGCGCCGCCGCCCGTGGCGACGAAGCCGTCCCAGCGGCGCAGGCGGCCTTCGCGGGTCACCAGCCGCTGCCCGATCGCGAGCGGCTGGCCCCGGTCTTCATCGACCACGGCGACCTGCCTCAGCCGGCGCATCAGCTCGGACGGCGCTTTGACGTGATCGGCAAGACAATCGCATTGCGGCGGAAGCGCCGGGTCGCTGGATGCGACCTCGCTGCCTTCCCAGCGGCGCGGCGATTCGCCGCCGATCGCAGCGTCGGCATCCTCTCCCAGCGCCGCGGCGAGCGCGCGCTCGTAGCCGGGGTTGGCCGCGAGGCTGGCGATCGCCGTCCCGCCGCCATGCTCGAGCGCCCGTGCCAGCGCCTCATGCTCGGACTTGGCAGCGGACAAAGCGGCCCGCGCCGCGGCAAGCCCGCTCTCGGCGGAATCGCGCGCGTCCGAGGCGCTTGCGCGGCCTTGCTCGGCTTCCTCGCGAGTCGCCTCGGCCTGAGCCAGAGCGGCGGCCGCGCCGGCCGCTTTTGCCTGCGCCTCGTCGCGAGCCTTGCCATGCTCGCTGCCGTCGCCAAGCGCGTCGAGCTGCTGGCGTATCCGGCCTTGTTCCAGGGCGGTGCGCTCGAGCTGGGCCTGCACCGCTTCGAGCGCTGCGTCGGCAACCCGCCGCTCGGCGCGCATCGCCGCCTGGCGCGCAAGCAATTCGGCGAGCGCGGCTTCGGCTTCGCGTGACGCGGCTTCGGCGGCGGTGAGCTCGGCCGAAATCCGACCGGCCTGCGATTCACTGTCGCTAAGCCGCGTCTCGATTGCACCGCGCTCCTGTTCGAGCTGGGCCATCGCCGCGGCAGCGTCGCGCTGAAGCGCTTCCTCGCGCTCGATGTCGGTGCCCAGCGAAGCGTCGAGCCGGTCGAGCTCGGCCAGCCGGCGAGCCACCGTATCGCGGCGCGCGCGCGCAGTCGCCAGCTGGTGCGCCAGCTCATGCCCGGCCTCGCGGATCTCGGCGAGCTCATTCCTGCCCTCGGCGAGCGATTGCGCCGCATCCTCCTGCGCTTTCTGCGCCTCGGCCATCCCGGCCTGGATCGCGGTGACTTCCTCCTCCGCGCTGCGGGCTTCGGCGTTCGCGGCGGCAGCCGCCTGCTCGGCCTCGAACCACCGCGCGTGAAGCAGCCGCGCCTCGAGCGATCGGATTTCAGCGGTCAGTTTCTTGTAGCGCTCGGCGGCGCGCGCCTGCCGCCTGAGCTGTGCCGCACGCTGCTCCTGCTCGCCGAGGATCTCGCCGAGCCGGGTGAGATTGGCCTCGGTTGCGCGAAGCTTCTGCTCGGCGTCCTTGCGCCGCGCGTGAAGCCCCGAAATGCCTGCCGCCTCCTCCAGCAGCAGGCGCCGCTCGACCGGCTTGGCCGAGATGATCGAGCCGACCTTGCCCTGGCTGACCAGCGCCGGGGAATGCGCGCCGGTCGCCGCGTCGGCGAACAGCAGAGAGACGTCCTTGGCGCGGACGTCGCGGCCGTCGATGCGGTAAGCGGACCCGGCGCCGCGCTCGATCCGCCGGGTGACCTCGCTCTCACCCGGCCCCGCTTCCTCATGCGATTCGCGGTCGAGCAGCACCGACACTTCGGCGAAATCGCGCTGCGGGCGGGTCGCGGTGCCGGCGAAGATCACGTCGTCCATGCCGCCGCCGCGAAGCGACTTGGGACTGCCCTCGCCCATGACCCAGCGGATTGCCTCGAGCAGGTTCGATTTGCCGCAGCCGTTGGGTCCGACGACCCCGGTCAGGCCGGGCTCGACCCTGAGCTCGGTCGATTCGACGAAGCTCTTGAAGCCGCTGAGCTTGAGCCGCCGGATCTTCAAGCCTGTAGCCTCCCCTTGGCCATGGCTTTATCCGCCGCCGCCGGCCTGCCGGATCAGCGGCTCGAGGTCCTCCCACGTCGCAACGTCGGTCATCTTGCCATTGATGAGGAATGTCGGCGTACCGCGCACCCCGCTGTCCCGCGCCGCCCGGGTGATGTCGAGCAGTCGCTGCAGAGCCTTGGGATCGGCGAGACACTGGCGAGCGCGGACCGGGGTTACCCCGAAGCGTGCCGCAATCTGGGGCATGCCGGCGATCTCGGCGAAACGAATGAACCGCTGCTGGTCGGTCAGCTTGTCGAGCTCGGCCTTCTGCGCGTCGCTCAGCTCCTCGATCTTTTGCTGCCACCGCGGCTGCGTTGCGTACACGTACCGGGCCATGGCGAAGAACTTGCCCGGCCCGGCGCAACGGGCGAGCAGAGTGATTGAAACGTCAGGGCCATTGATGAGGAAGGTGCGAAATTCGTAGCTCACCCGGCCGGTACGGACGTAGCGCTCCACGAGCGGCGTATAGCCCGCCTCCTCGAAATGGCGGCAGTGGGGACAGGCAAGCGAGCCGTATTCGATAAGCTTCACGGGCGCGGCCGGATTACCCATCCGGTAGCCGCCTGGCGGAGTGGCCGCGACGGTTCGCGACCAGTCGCGCGTTGCCGCCACCTTCGCCGCGGGCTTGGCCGCCACTGCCGCCGGACCGAGCGGCAGCGCGGCAAGGGCGGCGAGCGCGATCGCAAACCTCATCACTTCAGAGCTGCATCCAGCTGTGGCTGAAGCTTGTCCCAGGTGAATGTCTTGTCCAGCAGCGTTCCGTTCAGGACGAACGAGGGCGTGCCCTCGAAGTCCGGATATTGGTTCTGCACGTCGCTGCTCAGCTGGACCAATTGATCGATCTTGCCCGAATCGCTGAGGCACTGGTTGCTCTTCGCTTGCGGCACGCCGCGCGCCGCCGCCCAGTCCTGCAGCCCGCCGAGCTGCGCCAGCACCACGAACTGCTGGTTCTTGGGCAGGTTCTGCAGCTGGTCCAGCTTCGCTTGCGGAGTCGCGATGATCTTGCTCATCCAGGTCGGCTGGTCGGCGTAGAATGCCTTCACCAGCGGGAAGTAGCTCTTCGCGCCATTGCAGCGCGCAATCAGCGCCGCCGAGATGTCGGCCCCGTGGAGCAAATAGGTGCGGAATTCCCAGCTGACCTGACCCGATTTCACATATTTGTCGACCAGCGTCGGGCCGCCCTTCTCCTCGAACTCACGGCAGTGCGGGCAGGTCAGCGCGCCGATTTCGACCAGCTTCACCTTGGCATTGGGATTGCCCATCATGAAGCCGGCCGAGGTTGCGTTGACCACGTCGCTCCAATTGCCGCCGGGAGGCGGCGTCGCCTGGGTGATTGTGACGTTGTCGTTCTTGACGGCCGAGCTCGCGGCCTTTTGCTTGTTGCAAGCTGCGAGCGCGAGGACCGCGACTGCGCAGGCTATCACGTTGCGGACTTTCATCGACTTCAATCGCTCCGATCAATTTCGGGTAAAGGCTCCGCGCCGGCATCGCCGAGCGAAGGCGGGCCGCTCGTAGCGACAATTCGCGCCGCAAGCGACTCCAGGCACGCGCGAAGCTCGGGGTCGGCGATCTGGCGAAGGCCGTCGCCGAGTTCCTTCGGAATCGGCCTGAGCTCGGGTCGCTCGGTCTTTGCAGCCGCAACGGGCGGCTTGCCCTGCCTGAACACGACCCGGTCGACGGCCGAATACCCGAAGAAGCGGTTGACCCGCTCGATGATCAATGGCGCCAGGTGCTGGATCAAGGGCGCATGTGCGCCGTCGACCAGCAGGGTCAGCGCTCCGCCGCCCTTGCGGCCGGTCGGAAAGCGAATCGATTCGGGCGACGAGACCCTGGCGTAGCGTGCGCCCACGATGTCGCTCCAGCGGCTGACGATCGAGCTCTGCACAAAACCGAAGCGGCGAAACGACTGGCCACCGACGTCGCCGACCAGCTCACCGGCGGAGCGCGCGCGGCAGCTTCGCGGCGCATCGTCGTTCGCGGTCTTTCGCTTCGCCATGGGGCTCGACCATGCCATAGCACTTTGGTGACCGCCAATGCCGCAATGCTGCTCAGCCAACATTATGTGGATAACTTCCGAGACCTGCCGTGGCGCGCGGCTCCGGGGGCACCGGCCCCCGACCCATACCGCGTGTGGCTGAGCGAAATCATGCTCCAGCAGACGACCGTAGCCGCGGTCACGGGACGGTTCGAGCGGTTCCTTGCGCGCTGGCCGTCGATCGAGGCGCTCGCGGCCGCGCGAGACGAGGACATCCTCGGCGAATGGGCGGGCCTCGGCTATTACGCCCGGGCGCGCAATCTGATCGCCTGCGCCCGCGAGATCGTGCGCCGCGGCGCCTTCCCCCGCACCTCGGCGGAACTGATCGCTCTGCCCGGCCTGGGCGCTTATACCTCCGCCGCGATCGCTGCGATCGCATTTGGCGAGCGCGCCTCGGTGGTCGACACCAATATCGCGCGGGTGGTGGCGCGGCTTCATGCGCTGCTCAGTCCGTCGGCCCGCCAGATTCGCGGCCTCATGCTGGCGATGACCCCCGGCGACCGTCCGGGCGATTTCGCGCAGGCGATGATGGACCTTGGCGCCACGATCTGCCGCCCGAAGGCGCCGGCCTGCCCCGCCTGCCCACTCCGCTTCCAATGCGCCGCGCTCGCGAGCGGCAGGCCCGAAGCATTTCCCGAGGCCAGGGCGAAGCGGGCGCGCCCGCTTCGTCACGGCACCGCCTGGTGGACCGAGCGCGACGGCAATGTCTGGCTGGTCCGGCGGCCGCCACGGGGCCTGCTCGGCGGAATGGCCGCGCTTCCCGGCAGCGAATGGTCGGCCTGGCCGCCGCGCCCTTCGCCAAGCGCGTTCGGCACGGTCCGTCACGTCTTCACGCATTTCGCGCTCGATCTTAGCATCGAGCGACGCGGCGAGGCGCCTTCGGGGGGCTGGTGGCAGCCACTCGACCGCCTGGGCGAGGCCGGACTGCCGAGCCTCTATCGCCGCGCCGCCCAACTCGCACTGGCCGATGCGCCGGTGCTTGATGAAGCTCGCACCGCCCCCTAAAGGGCGGCCCAACTCCACTTGCCTTCCGAAAACCGGGACAAAAACTTCATGGACGATCGCTTCAACACCATCGCCGGCTGGGTGCTGTTTGCGGGCATTGTCGCGCTCGGCTCGTCGATCGTCGCGGGCGAGTTCTTCCACACCGAGCGCCCGGAAAAGATGGGCTACCCGATCGCCGGGGTCGAGCAGGAAGGCGAAGCCGGCGCCGCGGCCGAGCAGCCGATCGAGGTGTTCCTGGCCAAGGCCGATCCGGCCAAGGGCGCGGACGTGTTCAAGAAATGCGCCGCTTGTCACAATGCCGAGAAAGGCGGGCCCAACCAGCTCGGTCCCAATCTGTGGGGCGTGCTCGGCGAAGCGATCGGTCAGGGCCGGGGTTTCGCTTTCTCCGAAGGCCTCGCCAAGAAGGGCGGAACCTGGAACTGGGACAATCTCAGCCAGTGGCTCAGCAGCCCCAAGGCGTTCGCGCCCGGCACCAAAATGACCTTCGCCGGCCTCAGCAACCCGCGGGACCGCGCCAATGTGATCGCGTTCCTCAACCAGCACAGCGACCACGCACTGGCGCTTCCGACCGCCCCAGCCGAAGTCAAGGACGCGTCCGCGGCCAAGCCGGGCACCGGGCCGCAGACGGCCGAGAAAGAGCCGGTGCTGACCGAGCAGCAGGCGGGCAAGAATCCCAAGAACGTCGGCGGCGAAGCGGCGGTCAACGTCGCCGGGCCGGCGAGCGCGAAAAAGCCCTAAGGCCGTCTCACTCGGGCGGGCCGGTCTGGACCGGCACCGGCCGCGCGTTCTCCTCATAATAGCGGGTGACGAAGTCCCACGCCTCGGCCGCATCCTCACTCCAGTGGAGGAGATCGAGGTCGTGCGGCGCGATCACGCCCTCCTCGACCATCGCGTTGAAATCGACCACCCGGTTCCAGTAATCGCGGCCGAACAACAGGATCGGCAGCGGCCGCACCTTGCCGGTCTGGATAAGCGTCAAAAGCTCGAACATTTCGTCAAATGTGCCGTAACCGCCGGGGAACACCGCGACCGCTCGTGCGCGCAGCAGGAAATGCATCTTGCGAAGCGCGAAATAATGGAACTGGAAGCTGAGGTCGGGGGTGACATAGGGGTTGGGCAATTGCTCGTGGGGAAGCACGATGTTGAGCCCGATCGATTCCTTCCCTTCGTCGGTCGCGCCCCGGTTGGCCGCTTCCATAATCGACGGCCCCCCCCCCGAGCAGACCACGAAATGGCGCTTGCCTTCCTCGTCGCGGCCGCAGGTGCTGGCGAGCCGCGCAAGCTCATAGGCGATGTCGTAATAATGCGACTTGGCCTTGAGCCGTTCCGCGATCTTCTCTTGCTCCGGGTTCGTCGCTGCGTCGATCAGCCGGTCAGCCTTGTCCGGCGCCGGAATCCGGGCCGAGCCGTAAAAGACGAAGGTCGAGCCGATGTTCGCTTCGTTGAGCAGCAGTTCGGGCTTCAGGAGCTCGAGCTGGAAACGGACCGGTCGAAGATCCTCGCGAAGCAGGAAGTCGGTATCCTGGAACGCGAGCTTGTAGGCCTCGCTTTCGGTCTGCGGAGTCGACGGCACATGGCTTGCGGCATGGGCGTCGACCTTGGACGTCGGGAAGATGCGTTTTGGCGGTATTCAGTCAGTCATTGGCCGCCGACTAGCGGCAAACAATTACATCGTCACGTTGCTTGCGCTTCTTCCCGCTTGGCGCTCCAGTCGATGCTGCGCGTTGCGTACATCACTCCGGCGAGCGCGGCGAACAGCAGCAGCGAGCCGATCAGCAGCGAAAAGGCCTCGAGGCTCAGCAGGATGTAGAGGACGGCGTAGAGCCCGACGAGAAGCGCTCCGATGAACGCCGCCCGCCGCCAGCTGCCGAGGACCGCGGCGGAATAGGCCGTGTTCAGCCCGGCGATCGCCGCCGAGGCAAGCACGTAGGCGAGGGTGAAGCCGATCACTTCGGCGAAAGCGAGCAGGAGCACGAAGAACAGCACCAGCGCCGCGCCCATCAGCAAATATTCGACCACCGACACGCGAACGCCGCCGATGACGTCGAACATCAGCAATGCGAGGAAGGTGAAGCCGATGAACAGAAAGCCGTATTTGGTCGCCCGGTTGACCTGCGAATAAAGGTCGACCGGCTGGATCAGGTTGATCTGGGCAGTCTGGAGCGAGCCCGATTCGCTTGCGCCGTCGCGGGTGGGCGCCGGCGCGCTTGGCGTGCTACCGGGATCGCCGGTGCTGACCAGTGACCGGCCAAGCGCCAGATTACCGACTTGATAGGTCGCGTCGAAGCCCTTGTCGGTGACCTTGCGCTCGGCCGGCAGGAAATCGCCGCCGAAGCTCGGGCTCGGCCAGACCGAGTGCACTGTCCAGCGCGTGTCGCCGGCCTGCGGAGCGAGGCTGAGCGCGGCATTGCCGCGGAAGCCGTAGTTGAAATCGACGACGATCGGCTGCGCTGTAAGGCCGGTCGCATCGACCCAGGCGAAGAATCCACGGCCGCCGCTGCTGCCGCCGCCGGGCTGAAGCCGAAGCGGCCGCCCGCCGACGGCGACGCTTGGATTGGCGCCGAGCCCGCGCGGGTCACTGAGACCGAAGCGCAGCTCCGCCCGCGCGAGGTCCATCTGGGAAGGCTCGACCCCGGTTCGCCCGAGGTCCGGCGGGAAGGCGAAGCGCGCCTTGCCGCCGACCTGCGCGTCGTAGACCACCGCTTCGTAGATCGAGCGCTTGCGCACTTCGGGCCGGACGTCGGTCGACAGCCGGATAACCTCGGGTGCAAGAGTTAGCTCGCGGGAGACCTGGTTCGTCCGGGTCACGCTCTTGCCGTTTTCAATCACGGTTTCGGTGGCCGTCGCGCGATACGGTATCACCAGCACCGGCCCGGTCATCGCCTGCGGACCGCCCCAGCCGGCGGTGATCGATTCGGTCGCTTCGGTCGATTGTGTCTGGCGGTCGTAAACCAAGAGCCAGACCGAGAAGAGGGGGATGGTCAGAGCGAGGCCGACGAGGATCGTCAGGAGGAGCTTGAACCCAGGTGTCCGTTCGCCGCCTGCGCCAATCATGACCTTCTCCCTGTATCGTGCCTGGCCGGATCTGCCGCACGACCCGGCTGTCCGTCATGAGCGACTTCTGAGCATTCGGTGAAAAAGGCTTTCGACGAGCGTCAGCCGTCCGATTACTCGGTTCGTCTACAGAAATGCACGGCTCATCGTCAAGTTCCGCGCTTTTGTGTCGCGGCGCGACGGTCAGGCGGCGATCAGTGCTCCACGATAGATTGGCTCTTCCAGGGTCCGGCCGGCGCCGAGCGCGACACAGCTCATCGGATTGTCCGCGACGTGCACGGGCAGCCCGGTCGCATCCTGAAGAACGGTGCAGATGTCGCGCAGCAGCGAGCCGCCGCCGGTCATGGTGATGCCCTGATCGATCACGTCGGCGGCGATCTCCGGCTGGGTGTGCTCGAGGGCGGTCCGGACGACTTCGACGATCTGGCTGACCGGTTCGGTCACCGCATCCGCGACCTGCGCCTGGCTGAGCTGAATCTCGACACGGAACGCCGCGGCTGACGTCGCGCCCCCGAACGTAGGTGGTGAGTCCAGTCCCGTCCCACGGCCGCACCGCCGATCCAATTTCCAGCTTCACCCGCTCGGCGGTCCCTTCGCCGATCAGCAGGTTGAAGTTGCGGCGCACATAAGACGCGATCGCTTCGTCCATCCGGTCGCCGCCGATCCGCGCGGAACGGCTGAACGCGAGGCCCTGAAGGGAGATCACGCCAACCTCGGTCGTGCCGCCGCCGATATCGACGACCATCGACCCGATCGGATCCGCCACCGGCAGCCCCGCACCGATCGCCGCCGCCATTGGCTCCTCGATCAGCGAAACCGTGTCTGCGCCCGCATTGCTGACGGCGTCGCGGATGGCGCGCCGTTCGACCGACGTCGCGCCGGAGGGAATGCAGATCACGACCTCGGGACCGCGCGAGAAGCGGCTTGGCCCCCCATGCGCCTTGTTGATGAAGTGCTTGATCATTTCCTCGGCGACTTCGAGGTCGGCGATCACGCCGTTTCGAAGCGGGCGGACGGTGCGCAAATTATCCGGCGTCTTGCCCATCATGAGCTTGGCGTCGTCGCCGACCGCGCGGACTTTCTGCACGCCGTTGATCGTCTCCATCGTCACTACCGACGGCTCGCTGGTGACGATGCCCGCGCCACTCACGTAAACGACCGTGTTGGCCGTACCCAAATCGATCGCGAACTCCTCGCGACGAGAATTTGAATAGTGAACGCAATGCTTAGCCCCCACCGGCATGAGAAAACGGGAAAAAACGAATCCCGTTCAAAGGCTTAGGCGCGATCGGCGCGGGGACCACATGGTTAATGCCGGTTATACGCCGGACGTTGCTTTAGCGCGTCGAAACGAAAGCTAGGCGCGCACGGCGGCAACGAGATAATTCAGCCGCACGTCATCGCTGAGGTGGAGCCCGCGGGTCGGCGACCAGGCGATGCCTTCCACGTCGAGGCACTTCAGCCCGGCGTCTGCGAGCAGGAGCTTCATTCGCTCGGGCGCGATGAACTTGTCGAAATCGTGCGTACCCCGGGGGATCCGCCCAAGCCCCTCGCCCAATGTGATCATCATCAGGCGCGACCACGCCGTCGCATTGGGAGTCGACAGGATCAGCAGGCCATCGGGGGCGAGGTGTTTGGCGAGCGACTTCGTGAACGTCCCGGGATCCGCGACATGCTCGATCACTTCCATCGAGGTGACGAGATCGAACTGCCCCTCGGTCTTCTCGACTGCAGCAACACGATAATCGATCTCAAGCCCCATCTTGGTCGCATGGTCTCGGGCGACGGCGATGACCTCCGGCGCGGCATCGATGCCGGTGACCGCTGCGCCCAGCCGCGCCAGCGGCTCGGCCAGCAGCCCCGCGCCGCAGCCGACGTCGAGCGCGGTTTTCCCTTCCAGCGGCCGGCGGCTGCATTCGTCGATCTGCCAATGCTGGTCGATCCGGTCGCGGATGTATTTGAGCCGCACCGGACCCAGCTTGTGAAGCATCGCTGAGGCGCCATCGGGATCCCACCAGTCGGCGGCGAGCTTACCGAAGCGCTCGGCCTCTTCGGGTACGATGCTCGATGTCGCTCCGGCCAAGCCTTCGCTCATGCTTGTTTCCGCCATGCGCGCCTCCTAACAGTCCGCGACCCTCGACCCAAGGAGCCAGATGCCCCGTATCGTGATGAAATTCGGCGGCACGTCGATGGCGGGGATAGAGCGCATCCTAAGCGTCGCGGCGCGGGTCCGGCGCGAGGCCGAGGAGGGAAACCAGGTCCTCGTGGTCGTTTCGGCGATGGCCGGCGAGACCGACCGGCTGGTGCAATTGTGTCGCGAGGCGGCCGCGCTCCACGACCCCAAGGAATATGACGTGGTCGTCGCCAGCGGCGAGCAAGTGACCGCGGGCCTGCTCGCGATGACCCTGCAGAACATGGGGCTGAACGCGCGCAGCTTCATGGGCTGGCAGCTCGTCAAGGCGTCGGGTGTCCACGGCAATGCCCGGGTCGAAGCGGTCGAGAACGCGATGCTCGACGAGGCTTTGAGCAGCGGCACCATCGCCGTCATCCCGGGCTTCCAGGGTGTCTCGACCGATGGCCGGCTGGCGACTCTGGGTCGGGGCGGGTCGGACACCAGCGCGGTCGCGATCGCCGCGGGCGTTAAGGCTGACCGCTGCGACATCTACACCGATGTCGAGGGCGTCTATACCACCGACCCGCGGATCGTGCCGCGTGCGCGCAAGCTCGACGCGATCACCTATGAGGAGATGCTCGAGCTTGCGGGTGTCGGCGCAAAGGTGCTTCAGACGCGTTCGGTCGGGCTGGCGATGCGCGAGAATCTTCCGCTGCGCGTGCTGTCGGCATTCGAGGACGCGCCGGGCACTCGAGTGGTCGCCGAACTTTCAGGAGCCGACATGGAAAGAAACCAGATCGCCGGGATCGCGGCCGACAAGAACGAGGCGCGGCTGACCCTGACCGGAGTTCCCGACCAGCCCGGAACGGTCGCCTCGGTGATCGGTCCGCTGGCCGAGGCCGGAATCGCGATCGACATGATCGTCCACGCAGCGACTCCCAACGCGGGCTCGTCCGACCTCACCTTCACTGTTCCGCGCGCGAGCCTGGCGCAGGCGCTGGCCGTGATCGAACATCTGCGCGGCACGATCGGATACGGCGAGCTGATCCACGACGACCGCGTGGCCAAGGTCAGCATCGTCGGGATCGGGATTCGGTCCAATCCGCAGCTTGCCGCCAAGATGTTCGCGGTGCTCGCCGAGCGGGACATCAACCTGCTCGCGGTCTCGGCTTCGGAGATCAAGGTCAGCGCGCTGATTGCCGAAGACCAGCTCGATCTTGCGGTGCGCGTGCTTCACACCGCCTTCGGCCTCGACGCGCCGCTCGAATCGGAAAGCCAGCCGGCGTGAGCGGCGAAGGGCTGATCGCCGAGGCGCGCGCGGTCCATTCGAGCGTCGGCCACGCGCGGCTCAAGGAACTGATGCACCGCGGCACCGAGTTCCTCGGCTGCGACGTCGCGATCATGGGCGGCGCGATGAGCTGGATCTCGGAGCGCCACTTGGTCTCGGCGATCTCCAACGCCGGTGGATTCGGAGTGATCGCTTGCGGGGCGATGGGCCCCGAGTTGCTCGACACCGAGATCGCGGAAACCAAGACTCGGACCGATCGTCCGTTCGGCGTCAACCTGATCACCATGCACCCGCAGTTGTCGGAGTTGATCGACGTTTGCGCGAATCACCGCGTGACCCATGTCGTCCTCGCCGGCGGGCTGCCGCCGGCCGGTGCGATCGACCGGATCAAAGGCAGCGGAGCGAAGCTGACGGCCTTCTCGCCCGCCCTATCGCTGGCGAAGAAATTGATGCGTTCGGGCGTCGATGCGCTGGTTATCGAGGGCATGGAGGCCGGAGGCCATATCGGCCCGGTGTCGACGTCGGTCCTGGCGCAGGAGATCCTGCCCAACGTGGCGAGGGACATTCCAGTGTTCGTCGCCGGCGGGATAGGCCGCGGCGAGGCGATCGCCGCCTATCTCGAAATGGGTGCGGTCGGGGTCCAACTCGGCACGCGCTTCGTCTGCGCCGAGGAGTGCATTGCCCATCCCAACTTCAAGAAGGCCTTCATCCGCGCTTCGGCGCGCGATGCCATTCCGTCGGTCCAGATCGACCCGCGCCTGCCCGTGATCCCGGTGCGCGCGCTCAAGAACCAGGAAATGGTCAATTTCGCCGCCAAGCAGCGCGAGGTCGCGCAGAAGCTCGACGATGGCGCGATCGCGATGGCCGAGGCCCAGCTCCAGATCGAGCATTATTGGGCTGGCGCGCTCAAGCGGGCGGTGATCGACGGCGACGTCGAATTCGGGCTCGGTGATGGCCGGGCAGTCGGTCGGTATGGTCAATCGCGAGGAACCGGTCGCGGCAATCATCGCCGAGCTGGTCGACGAGGCCGCGGCGGCGCTCGAAAGCCGCGGCTAGCGCGCGGTAAGCCCGCTCAGCAGGACGTCGACCATCCGCTTCGCCGCATCGTGCCAATTGGGGCCGGCGCCCGCCATGGAGACACCGATGAGCGCTCGCAGCAGATCGATCGGGTCGATGCTGCCCTTGGCAATGTCGCCGCTGTCGACCGCCCAATTCACCAGCAGGGTAATGGCCTGGGTCAACAGGTCGCCCGAGTGGGCGGTGAGGCGCGAGGTGTCGCCGACCATCGAGCGGAACGCCTCGACCAGGATCAGCTTGGTCGCGAGATAATCGACGAAAAGGAGCAGCCAGGAGCGCAGCGCCTCGATCGGCGGCCGGCCGCCGGCGAGCTCGCGGGCGCGGTCACATAGCTTCTGTACCTCGTTTCGATAGACCTCGGCGATCAAGGCGTCGCGGGTCGGAAAATGGCGGTAGAGCGTGCCGATGCCGACCCCGGCCTGGCGCGCAATTTCTTCCAGGCTGACCGTCGTTCCCCCTTTGCTGAACGCAGCGCGGGCGGCCTCGAGCAGGCGCAAGCGATTGCGCTCGGCGTCGGCGCGCGGCTTGCGCGATGGGGCGGACAAAATTTCAGCCGGCACGAAAAAAGTCTCTTGATAAACGGAGGTGGCCTCCGTATTTAAGCGGAGGCGTCCTCCAGTTCTAGTAATTCATTCGCCGGTCCGCAACCCCGGGCGGCGGTGAAGCCGAGGCGTTTCCCAGCAACCGACCCCCCATGGAGACGAATGTGACGAAAGTTTTTGGAGCAAAATCCACGACCGACGAAGTGCTCGAGGGCATCGACCTCTCCGGCAAGCGCGCGCTTGTGACCGGCGTGTCGGCCGGGCTCGGAGTCGAGACCGCCCGCGCCCTGAAGGCGCATGGCGCCAAAGTCATCGGGACTGCGCGCGACCTCGCCAAGGCCGAGCGTGCGCTGCGCGATGCAGGCGCCTGGCCTGTCGAGATGGTCGAAATCGACCTCGCCAGCCTCAAGAGCGTCCGCGCCGGCGCCGACCAGCTGATCGCTGACGGCCGCAAGTTCGATCTCGTGATCGCCAATGCCGGCGTGATGGCGACGCCGTTCGGCCATACCGCCGACGGGTTCGAGACCCAATTCGGCACCAACCATCTCGGCCACTTCGTGCTGATCAACCGCATTGAGCCGCTGATCAAAGACGGCGGCCGCGTGGTGAACCTCGCCTCGTCGGGCCACCGCTTTTCCGACGTCGACCTCGACGACCCCAACTTCGAGCGCACGCCCTACGATCCGTTCGTCGCCTACGGCCGTTCGAAGACCGCCAACATCCTGTTCGCGGTCGAGCTCGACCACCGCCTCAAGCATCGCGGCGTTCGCGCGACAGCGGTCCATCCCGGGGGCATCCAGACCGAGCTCGCCCGGCACATGGATGCCGATGCGCTACCCAACCTGGTCGCAAGCTTGAATGCCGAGCTCGCCAAGGAGGGCAAGCCGCCGTTCGAGTTCAAGACCATCCCTCAAGGCGCCGCGACGTCAGTGTGGGCAAGCGTAGTCGCTTCGGGTGATGAAGTCGGAGGGCGCTATTGCGAAAACTGCCATGTCGCAACCATCGTCACCGAAGCGCCGCTCAGCCGGCTCAGCGAGGGCGTGCGGCCTTACGCACTCGACCCCGAGCGCGCCAAGGCGCTGTGGGCGATGAGCGAGGAGATGGTCAGCGAGCGCTTCCCAGCCGAAGCGGAAGAGCTCCTCGCGCTCTGACATCGATATCGTGGTGCGGCCCAGCACGGCCGCACCGCATCGACAATTAGCTGCGCTTGCGGGGACTTCGCTTGGCGCGTGCAGGCCGGCGGCGGTTTGTCGGCGTGGTCCCGACGAACCCCGCGGTCGACGTGCCGACGGCTTCGATGGGGCGGGCACCGCTGTCGACTTCTACCGGTGGCTTGCGAGGTTTCTTTCGACGGCCCAGCACGAGCTTGCCGGCAAGCCCGATCGCGGCAACTCCGGCGATCGCAGCGCCCAAGATTAATCGAAAGTTGAAGTTTCTGTACGGATCGGTGCGCCGCGAGTTGTCGGCCATCTGCAATCTCCTGCCTCTCGCTGCCTGCTGATCCCGCCGCCAAGCGGTATCCATCCCGGCTACGCCCGCCGCCACCTCAACGTGGCAGCAGGGACTGGGCGAGCGTCTCGACCGCCGGATCGAGCGCGTACATGTGGCGATATTGAAGGATCTGCTTGGCGACGAGCTGCAGCTTGGCTTCGAAATCCAGCGTTTCGGGATCCCGGATCAACGGTTCGTTGAAGGGCGGGATTGCGCCTGTCTGAAACTCCAGGGCCATGCTGATCCGAGGCTCGTCGGCAAAGCGGCTGCTCGCGCTGCCCCAGTGGAGGATCGCCTGGTTCCAGCACAGCCACTCGCCGGGGCCAACGGGCAGTGCCCGAACCTGGCTAACGTCGATGCCCCCCCGGCGTTGCGGCGAGCGATATTCCGGATCGCGCGAGGCGGGAAGGACATAGATGCAGCTGTTGAGCGGCGTGGCCTTGCTCAACGGAATCCACACGGTGACCGACCGCGGCCGACCATCGGGGGTAAGCGAGCGCGGGCCCTTGTCGACATGCGGGGTCCAGCCGGCGTCTCCGCTCTTCGGGTCGATGTGCCACAGCCAGAAGTCGGGCAGAGCGCAAAGCGGCGAACCGAGGAAGGGAGAGATCGCGGGCGCCAGCGCGTAGAAACAGCGCCAGACGTCGTTGAACAGGAACAGGAACACCGGCGGCAGGCCGAGCGAGACGCAGTGACGCGCCGCTTCCGCGAGCCTCGGACCAAGTGTCTCGAGCGCCGGATGAGAACCTTGGACGTATCCATCCTCGAGCATCCGTTGGCTGTCCAGCGCGCGATCCTCCGCACTGTACGGCATCTCCGCCGCGTGACGATCGGCATCGACTTCAGACGATAGATCGAGCTGCGGAAATTTCGCGCGCCAGAAGTCTGGATCGCGCAAATCCTCAGCGCTGAACGCATTCCTTGTCGTCACCCGGCTCCCGACCGCCGGCAACACCGTATTCGCGAAGCGGGTTTCCATACCGCCTTGCATATCAAACTTTTGTCGGCCGTGAACGGGGGAGGCGCGTTTTGGCGCGTCTCTCCCGCGTGGCATCGGCGCCGAGCCTCTGCTAGCGCGGGGCCATGCCCGCCTCCGCCGCCGTCTCAGCCCGCGAGATCCTGACCGGCCTGCACGAGGTGATGGCCGCGCGCGGCTCGGTCCAGGCCAAGCTCGACCGCGTCGTCGACCTGATCGCCGGCAAGATGGAAAGCGAGGTCTGCTCGATCTATCTGCTGCGCGACAACAAGCTCGAGCTGTTCGCGACCCACGGCCTCGCAAAGAAGCGGTCCACGTCACCAAATTGAGGATGGGCGAGGGCCTGGTCGGGACCATCGCCGCCGAAGGCCGGATCCTCAACCTCGCCGAAGCCGCCGAGCACCCGGCCTTCGCCTACCGGCCCGAAACGGGCGAGGAGCGATTCCACAGCTTTGCCGGCGTGCCGATCGTCCGGCTCGAAAGCCCGATCGGCGTGCTTGCCGTCCAGCACGCCGACCCGCGCCGCTACGAGGACGTCGAGATCGAAGCGCTGCAGACGGTCGCGATGGTGCTTTCGGAGATGATCGCCGGGGCGCGGATGGTCGACGGCGCGCGCCGCGGCCGGCTGCGCAGCGCCGGACCGCTGCGCCTGTCGGGGCTCAAGCTGGTCGCCGGCATGGCGAAGGGCCAGGCGGTGTTCCACGAGCCGCGGGTGGTGGTCGAGCATACCGTTGCCGAGGACACCGAGGCCGAGCGCGACCGAGTCTATTCGGCCTTCCGCCGGATGCGCGACCAGATCGACACCATGGCCCGCGAGGCCGAGTTCGGGACCACCGGCGAGCATCAGGAGATCCTCGAGACCTACCGCATGTTCGCTTACGACGAGGGCTGGTCGCGGCGCATCAACGAGGCGATCGACAGCGGCCTCACCGCCGAAGCGGCGATCGAGCGAGTTCAGCAGCGGATGCGGGCACGGATGCGCGAAATCGACGATCCGCTGCTGCAGGAACGGATGCACGATCTCGAAGACCTGTCGAACCGCCTGCTGCGCATCGTCTCGGGCCGCATGGGAACCGCGGCGCAGATCGGGTTGACCCACGACACGGTGCTCATCGCCCGCAACCTTGGGCCTGCCGAGCTGCTCGAATACGACCGCCGGCGCTTGAAAGCCGTTCTGCTCGAGGAAGGCTCGCTGACCTCGCACATGACGATCGTCGCCCGCGCCATTGGCGTGCCGGTCATCGGCCGGCTCAACGACATCCGCCACAGCGTCGACGACGGCGAGACGATCCTGGTCGATGGCGACAACGGCAGCATCATCATCCGGCCCAACCGGCCGCTGCAGGCGAGCTTCGAGCACCGCATGACCTTGAGCAAGCGGCGAAGCGCTGAATTTGCGGCGACCAAGACGCTGCCCGCGGTCACCTTGGATGGGCTCAAGGTTAGCGTGATGGTCAATGCCGGCCTCGCCGAAGACGCTTCGGCGCTGGCCATGACCGGCGCCGACGGCATCGGGCTGTTCCGAACCGAATTCCAGTTCCTCGTTTCCGCGACCCTTCCCGGCCGCGAACGCCAGCATCGGCTCTACACCAAGGTGCTCGAATCGGCCGGAAAGCGGCCGGTCGTGTTCCGCACGGTCGACATCGGGGGCGACAAGGCCCTGCCCTACCTCACCGACGTCCACGACGAAGCCGAGAATCCGGCAATGGGCTGGCGCGCGCTGCGGCTGTCACTCGAGCGCTCGACCTTGATGAAGGCGCAGGCGCGGGCGTTGATCGAGGCGTCGGGGGGCAAGGTCCTACGCGTGATGTTCCCGATGATCTCCGAGCCGTGGGAATATGAGGAAGCACGCGCCTTGTTCGAAGAGCAGATCGAATGGGCGCGCAAGGCCCACCGCAAGCTTCCCGCAAAAGTCGAATATGGGGCGATGCTCGAAGTTCCGAGCCTGGCCGAGATGCTCGACCAGCTGCTTCCGCGAATCGATTTTCTGTCGATCGGAACCAACGATCTTACTCAGTTCCTGTTCGCCGCCGACCGGTCCGAACCGCGGCTGGCGCAGCGTTATGACTGGCTGAGCCCCGCGATTTTGCGCTTCCTCAAGCGTGTGCTCGACGCGGCCCGGCCGGCGAACGTGCCAGTGCGCATCTGCGGGGAAATGGCCGGCCGGCCGCTCGAGGCGATGGCGCTGGTCGGTATCGGAGCGGAGAATTTCTCGATCACCCCTGCAGGCGTCGGGCCGGTCAAGGCGATGGTCCGCTCGCTCGATGCGGGTGCGGTGAGGGCCCGTCTCGACCAGCTCCTGGCTCGCCCGCCCAAGGACATGCGCAAGGCTTTGACCGACTGGGCGAAGCGACATTCGGTGACAATCGGCTAGCGGCGGTTGACACTCGCCGCGTAGCCTTCAAACAGGATGTCCACGCGATGCTGAAGGCGAATTGATGGACGAGGAGCTGGTCGAAACGGAAGTTCCTTCGGTGGGCGAGCGCTTGCGCGCCGCGCGCGAGGAAAAAAAGATGTCCCTCGAGGACATCGCGGCCCAGACCCGAATTCCCCAGCGCCATCTCGAAAGCCTTGAAGTCGGCAATTGGGCCGCGCTCCCGGCGCCAACCTACACGATCGGTTTCGCTCGAAGCTATGCGACCGCCGTCGGGCTCGAGCGCACCGAAATCTCCGACCAGCTGCGGAGGGAAATGGGCGGCAGCCGTCCGGCGACGGCCGTACCCGCCGAAGTGTTCGAGCCCGCCGATCCGGCGCGGACCATGCCCAAATGGCTGGTCTTCGGGGCGGTCGCGGCGGTGATACTCATCGTGTTAGTGATGAGCTGGCTCAACAAGCGCTCACTCGACCAGCCCGATGCCAACGCTGCCGTCGCGGAAGCTCCCGCCGCGGCGCCCCAGGCCGCCCCCCGGGCGCCGCCCACGGCTCCGCAGTCGGTCACGGTCGCCAGCGACCGAGCCGGTATGGCTTCAGATCAACGAGAAGGGCGGCCCAATTCTGTACTCGGCGATGATGGTGCCCGGCCAAAGCTTTACAGTCCCGCCGACCGCCACTGCGCCCGTGCTCAAGACCGGCAAGCCCGAAGCGCTCAGGATCACGGTCGGCAATTCGGTGGCGCCGGCGGTCGGCCCTCCGGCAACGACGGTCAGCAATGTCAGCCTGCTTCCCGCCGACCTGATGCGAGGCGGGCAAGCGCCAGCGCCACAGCCCGCGACCGCCGCTCCGAACCCGGCGGCTCGGCCGCCGGCCACCAGCCGGACGCGGCCCAGGCGCTCGAGCGCCTCCACCGTCTCGGTAGCCCCTGCGCCCGAGTCGTCACCGACCGCGCTGCCGACCAACACTACCGGCTGACCGAGGATTCATGCGAGCGAAAGCCGCGGCGGGGCACAATCGCCCGATTGCCAAGCGTGGGGAATTCCAGTTGAAAATATTCCGTCAAGTCGGCCTGCTTGCCGCATACGCGAGCTTCGCTTGATTCCGGCTCCCGCGCTGGCCCAGCGCCAACCGCCGACACCCGAACAGCGCCTCGACCGCCTCGAGCGACAGATCCAGCAGATGCAGCGCCAGGTCTTTCCCAAGGGACGCCCGGCCGACACCGCGGGCTTTTCGGACGAGCCGGCGGCGACCCAGTCCGCGGTCGTGACACTCGATCAGCGGCTCGATTCACTCGAACGGCAAATGAGCGACCTGCTCCGCCAGTCCGAGGAGAACGGCCACCGCCTCCAGAGCATGGAGGCCGACGCCGCCAAAACGCGCTCCGACCAGGAGCAAAGGCTGGGCGCGCTCGAGCAACGGATGAATGAAGCGGCCACGGCGGCCCCGGCGGCGACCATCGCGCCGCCGGCCAGCGGCCCGTCGGCCAAGCCAGCCGGCTCCAGGCCGCGGGCGGATGCTGCGCCTGCGGTCGCCGAGCCCGCCAGCACCGCCGCAACCGTGGCCGCCGATCCGGGGGAGGATGCCTATTCCGAGGGCTTCCATCTGTGGGAGGACGGCCGAAACGACGACGCGATCACTTCGCTTCGCGCCTTCACGGCGGCCTATCCCAAGCATCGCCGCACGAGTTATGCCAACAACCTCGTCGGCCGGGCGCTGCTCGCCAAGGGCGACGCCCGCGGCGCGGCACAGGTGCTGCTCGCCAATTATCGCGGCAATCCGCGCGGCGAGCGCGCGCCCGACAGCTTATTCTATCTCGGCCAGGCGCTGATGCAGCTCGGCCAGCCGGGCCAGGCGTGCAAGGCTTATGCCGAGCTCGAGTCGGTCTACAAGACAGGCATCCGGCCCGACCTCAAGAAGCTCCTTCCCGAGGCCGAAGCCCAGGCGCACTGCTCCTGATGTGCTAGAGGGTCGGGCATGGCTCCCCGAGCCCGCTTTGATCGAACGATTCCGCGCTGACCTCGACGCGCTGATCGCGCCCGAGGCGCGCATCGGCATTGCAGTGTCGGGCGGACCGGACAGCATGGCGCTATTGCTGCTTGCAGCCGCCGCGCGGCCAGGGCGGGTCGAAGCGGCAACGGTCGACCATCTTTTGCGTCCCGAAAGCGCGGCCGAGGCGGAGATGGTGGCGGGAGTTTGCGAGCGGCTGGATGTCCCGCACGCAACCCTCGCCGCGCAATGGTCCGCAAAGCCCACATCGGCGATCCAGGAGCGCGCTCGCGATGAACGATACCGGCTGCTCGCCGCGTGGCTCGCCGAGCGATCGCTCGATGCGCTCGCGACCGCCCATCACGCCGACGACCAGACGGAGACTCTGGTCATGCGCCTCAACCGCGGCGCAGGAGTCCGCGGCCTGGCGGCGATCCGGCCCAGCGGCCGGGTTCCGGGCACGCGCCTGCCCTTGCTGCGCCCGCTGCTCGGCTGGCGGCGGGCGGAACTGGGGCTGGTCTGCGCCGCGGCCGGCATCGAGCCTGCGGCCGACCCCGGCAATCAGGATGCGCGATATGAACGCGTGCGCGTCCGCCGCGACATCAGTGCGGTCGGCTGGCTCGATCCCGAGGCGGTCGCGCGCAGCGCCGGGCACCTTGCCGGCGCCGACGAGGCGCTCGACTGGGCGGCCGAGCAGGAATGGGACCGCGGAGTCACGGCGGCGGACGGGCAAATTGTGTACCGGCCTGGCGGCGCTCCGAGCGAGATCGTCCGCCGAGTAGTCGAGCGCGCGATTGCAACGCTCGCGCGAGAAGGCGCCGGCCAGCCCCTGCGCGGCCGCGAGCTCGACAATCTGCTTGAAAAACTCGGCTCCGGCGGGGCCGCGACGCTGCGCGGAGTCCAATGTTCTGGAGGCGCCGAATGGAACTTCATTCCGGCTCCATATCGGACTCGACCTGTGGGTAACTGCTGTTAAAAATGCGTTCAACGACTCGGGGGTCGTTATCGGGGAGGGGCGCGTGGAATCGAACGATCGCTTTTTTCGCAGGCGCGCCAACGAGGAAATGAAGGCCGCAAGCCGCGCCATCACCGATGCCGCCCGAGATCGCAGAATGCAGCTTGCCGGAATTTTCCTCGAGCGACTCAAAACCTCGCAGCAGGGCGACTTGGGCGATACAGTTGGCGACAGCTCGGCATTCGAGTGGCGCAGCGGACAGTCGCTCGAGCAGGCCTGAGAGGCATCGCGGCGACCAACCGCCCTACCGAGCCGTTCATCACTCTCTAAGAGCACATTGTTATTGTGCGTGACGCGCCTATTTTAGGCGAAAGGGCGTTTTGCCCGCGAAAGAGAGCGATGGACGACAAAGAGAAGAAGCCCGGCAACCCGTGGACCAAGAGCCTGCTCATCTGGGTCGGCATCTTGTTCGGGCTCGTGCTGTTCGTGCAGCTGATTGACGGCGGTTCGCGCACCACCGCGGGCGAAGCGATGCCTTATTCCGAATTTGTCCGCCAGGTCGACGACGGCAGCGTCAAGTCGGTGACCATGGCCACCAGCGCCACCGGCAATTCGGCGATCAGCGGCAAGCTCGACAGCGGGGCGGCCTTCCACACCGTCGCCCCGGCCGGGTCGCAAATCGCGGACAAGATGATCCAGAAGGGCGTGGCCGTCCAGGTCAAGGCCGAAGAGCAAGGCAGCATCTGGCTCTACATGCTCTATAATTCGCTGCCCTTCCTGCTGATGCTCGGCGTCGGCTTTTTCGTGATTCGCCAGATGCAGAAAAGCGCTGGATCGGGCGCGATGGGCTTCGGCAAGAGCCGCGCGCGCATGCTGACCGAAAAGCAGGGCCGCGTAACTTTCGCCGACGTCGCCGGAATCGACGAGGCGCGCGAGGAGCTGCAGGAGATCGTCGAATATCTGAAGGACCCGGGCAAGTTCGCGCGGCTGGGCGGCAAGATCCCCAAGGGCGCGCTGCTGGTCGGCTCGCCCGGCACCGGCAAGACCCTGCTCGCGCGGGCGATCGCGGGCGAAGCGGGCGTGCCGTTCTTCTCGATTTCCGGCTCGGACTTCGTCGAGATGTTCGTCGGCGTCGGCGCCAGCCGCGTCCGCGACATGTTCGACCAGGCCAAGAAGTCGGCGCCGTGCATTGTCTTCATCGATGAGATCGACGCCGTCGGCCGCCACCGCGGCGCCGGCCTCGGCAACGGCAACGACGAGCGCGAACAGACGCTCAACCAGCTACTGGTCGAGATGGACGGCTTCGAGGCCAACGAAGGCATCATCATCATCGCCGCCACCAACCGCCCAGACGTGCTCGACCCGGCCTTGCTCCGCCCGGGCCGCTTCGACCGCCAGGTGATGGTGCCGCGTCCCGACATCGACGGGCGCGAGCAGATTCTCGGCGTGCACATGAAGAAGGTGCCGCTGGCGCCCGACGTCGACCCGCGGATCATCGCCCGCGGCACGCCCGGCTTCTCCGGCGCCGACCTTGCCAACCTCGTCAACGAAGCGGCGCTTCTCGCCGCCCGCCGCGGCAAGCGCCTCGTGGCGATGAAGGAGTTCGAGGAAGCCAAGGACAAGGTGCTGATGGGCACCGAGCGCAAGTCCATGGTCATGACCGAGGACGAGAAGCGCATGACCGCCTATCATGAGGCCGGCCACGCGATCGTCGCGCTCCACGAGCCCGCGTCCGATCCGATCCACAAGGCGACCATCATTCCGCGCGGCCGCGCGCTGGGCATGGTCATGCGCCTGCCCGAGCGCGACAATTACAGCTATCACCGCGACAAGATGTACGCGAACCTCGCCGTCTCGATGGGCGGCCGCGTCGCCGAAGAGCTGATCTTCGGCTACGACAAGGTGAGCTCGGGCGCCTCTTCCGATATCAGCTACGCGACCAGCCTCGCGCGCGACATGGTGACCCGCTGGGGCATGTCCGACGCCCTCGGCCCGCTCCAATATGCCGAGGCCGACGAGGAAGTGTTCCTCGGCTATTCGGTCAATCGCCAGAAGAACATGTCGAACGAGACCGCTCAGGCGATCGACAAGGAAATCCGGCGCGTCGTCGAGCAGGGTTACGATCGTGCCAAGACCGTGCTTACCGAGCATCGAGAGGAACTCGAGACGCTTGCGCAGTCGCTGCTCGAATTTGAGACACTGTCGGGCGACGAGATCAAGAAGCTGCTCGCGGGCGAACCGATCGAGCGCGGCGGGTCCAAGGGCCCTGCGATCCCGGCCGCGGGCTCCTCGATCCCGAAGTCCAAGCGTCCCAAAAGCGGAACGATCGGCGGTCCGGCGACCGCCGGGGCTTAGCTTCTAGCTCCGCCCTTCCAGCTGCTCGCGGCCAGCCGGACAACCAGCGGCGACAGGCCGCGGTGGCTGGACGCGTGATAGACCGAGCCGGCTTCCAGCTCGCGGCACAGCCGCCGGTGCGCCTCGCCGAGCGCGTGATAGGGCAAGCCCGGAAGCAAATGGTGGAGCGCGTGGTAGCGCAGGCCGACCGGCGCCCAGAACACCGGCAGGGTCGCCGGCGGCGGCACGTTGACGCTGTCGAGGAACTGCGCGGTGACGCTCATCGGCTCGCCGTCATTCTCCCACAGATGCGCGACCAGGGTGCGCACCTGGTTGAGGAACATCACGCCCGAGGCGACGCCGAGGAAGATCAGGAAGTCGCGCAAGCGGGATGATGCCGGTCGCGACCATCGCCAGCAGCGCGATCGCCCAGACGCTGCACGCGGCCTCCTGCCACGCCCAGTCGCGCGCGAACTCGCCCTCGGGCTTCGGGCGGACGAACTTCGGGTTGATCTGCAGGCCCGAATAGCGGCCGACGACGACCGCCCGCAGCTTCGGCGAGAGCAGCGACAGCGGCGCGAGGATCGCGAAGCGGATCAGCATGCCGATCGGCGCCAGCGCGGCGGCGATCAGGAACACCGGCAGGGTCCACGGCTGCATCAGCGCCAGCGGCAGATATTCGGGATCGTCGGCCGTCCCGTAATAGGTCTTGGCGTGGTGCTGGTTGTGGACGCCTTCGTACATGAAGCGCGGCACCAGCAGCGGCACGCCGACGATCAGGTTCCAGACGAAGCGGAAGCCCTTCACCGCGCCCTTCTTGATGTGCGTCAGCTCGTGGATGAAGCTAGCCGGCGCGATAGAGCGCGAGCACCGCGACGAGCCCGGCGAGCGACCGCCAGCCAGCGTCGAGCGCAGCGAACATCGCCGCGAACAGCGCCGCATAGCCGAGCAGCGCCGAGCCGAGCATGTCGGCCCAGTAGATCGCCGCGCTCGGCGCGTTGAGGTCGCGCGTCAGGTTCGCCGCGGCCTTGAGCATCGCCGCATCGTCCTTGACGCGCGCCGGCGCGCGCGGCTGCGGCGGCAGCGTCGGTCGCGTTGCGCTCGAGGGTCGCGGTGTCGGTCATGATCTTTCCGGAAGAGCGTCCTGTGCACAGGAGATAGTGGCGTGATCGTGGCGATTGTAGAGGTTCACTGGCGCTGGGCGCCAACGAGCCGCTAGCCCGCGCCGCATGAGCAGCGCGCCCGTCACCATCCGCCCCGTCGAGACCAAGAAGGACCGCAAGGCCTTCGTCGACTTCGCCTGGGAGGTCTACAAGGACGACCCCGCCTGGGTCCCGCCGCTGAAGGACGAGGTCCACGGCCTGATCACGCCGGGCAAGAACCCGTGGTTCGAGCATGCCCGCGCCCAGCTGTGGCTGGCGGAGCGCGGCGGCAAGGTCGTCGGCCGGATCAGCGCGCAGGTCGACGATCTGGTGCAGGAGCATATGGGCCAGGGCACCGGCCAGTGGGGCATGTTCGAGGCGCTCGACGGCGAAGCCGCGGCGGCGCTGATCGCGACCGCCGAGGACTGGCTGCGCGCGCAGGGCATGACGCAGCGCGCTGGGCCCGATCAGCCTGTCGATCTGGGACGAGCCGGGGCTCGAGATCGAGGGCTTCGCCGAGCCGCCGACGGCGATGATGGGCCACCACCGGCCCGAATATCAAGGCGTGGATCGAGGCCGCGGGCTACGCCAAGGCCAAGGACCTGCTGACCTACGAGGTCGACATCGCCCATTGGGACGACCCGATGATCGACCGGCTGATCGCGATGGGCGAGCGCAACCCGCGCATCCGCATCCGCGAGGTCGACAAGTCGAAGTTCGACGAGGAAGCGCGGCTGATCCTCAACCTGCTCAACGACGCCTGGTCGGACAATTGGGGCTATGTCCCGCTGACCGAGGCCGAGATCGCCTATGCCGGCAAGAAGCTGAAGCCGATCATCTTCAACGAGCTGGTGCGCGATCGCCGAGGTCGACGGCGAGCCGGTCGCGTTCATGCTGACCATCCCCGACATCAACGAGCTGATCAGGGACCTCAACGGCGAGCTGTTCCCGTTCAACTTCATCAAGCTGCTGTGGCGGCTGCGCAAGCCGCGCACGCGGCGGCTGCGCGTGCCGCTGATGGGCGTCGCCAAGAAGCTCCACCACAGCCGCCTGGCGAGCCAGCTCGCCTTCATGATGATCGAGTTCACCCGCCGCGACGCGGTCGCGAAATATGGCGCGACCCACGGCGAGTTCGGCTGGATCCTCGAGGACAACAAGGGGATGCTGTCGATCGCCCAGCTGCCCGGCGCCGCGGTCAACCACCGCTACCGGATTTACGAAAAGGCGCTTTGAGCCTTCAGTTCTGCTTCACCGACGCGGTCGAATTAGAGGAGAGTCGGGCATGATAGGTTCCACGCGGTTAAATGGTTTGGTTTGGGGAGCGGGTTGGCAATCGGGATAGACGGCGGCGCGATTGCGCAGGCTCGTGCGGCCGATCGCAGTGGGCACCGCGACTTCGATTGGGAAATCGGAACTTGGACCACCAGCGTAGCGCGTGTTCGCAACCCGCTCTCCGGCAAGACGCCAGACTGGGCGGCATATCAGGGCACCAGCGATGTTCGTCCGCTTCTCGGCGGCCGGGCGAACTTCGTCGAACTGTCGGTCGCGGGAGCGGCCGGCATGATCGAAGGTAGGCTCGCTGAGACTTGTACAGACCGCAAGCGCCGGCAATGGAGCCTCAATTCGCGAGCCTCCGCAACGGCATGCTGACCGCTCCGGTGTTACGGCGGCTTCGACGGACGGCGCCGGGGTTCGTTCTATGGCCACGGACACGCTCGATGGCTGCGCCGTTCTTGCCCAGTTCATCGTCACCAGATGTCGGAGCGGGAAGCCCACGTTCGATCAGGCCTATTCGGCGGATGGCGGAGCCACGTCGGGAAACGAACTGGATCGTGTCGATACGCTGCGCTGAGCTAGTGTCCACCCAAATCGACACTAGGCGGAGCGACGCAGCCTAGCTGAGCTCCACCCACGTCGGCGCGTGGTCGCGACGCCTTCTCCTCGCCCCGCGCCCATTTGTCGACGCCGGCGCCCTGCAGCCGGTCGGCGGCCTCGGGCGAGCACAGCAGATGGTCGATGCGGAAGCCGGGTCGCGCTGCCAGCAGCCGGCGGTATAGTCCCAGAAGGTGTAGAGCTTCTCCTCGTTCGGATGGAACGCGCGCAGCGCGTCGGTCCAGCCCTGGTTGACGATCCGGCGCCACGCGGCGCGCGTCTCGGGCTGCATCAGCGCGTCGTGCTGGCGTCGCCCGGACCGAGAAGACGTCGCGGTCCTCGGGAACGACGTTCCAGTCGCCGGCACAGCACCGCCGGCCGCTCGTCGCGCGAGCAGCTCGGCGGCATGCGCGCCGCAGCCGCTCCATCCAGCGGAGCTTGTAGTCGAACTTCTCGGTGCCGACCGGATTGCCGTTGGGCAGATAGAGCGAGCCGACGACGAGCCCGTCGACCTCGGCCTCGATATAGCGGCTGTGGCGTGTCGTCGGGATCGCCGGGAAGGCCGACGCGGCGCAGCTCGGGCGTGTCGCCCTTGGCCAGGATCGCGACGCCGTTGAAGCCCTTCTGCCCGTGCCAGACGGCGCCGTAGCCGGCCGCCTCGATGTCGGCGATCGGCAGCGCTTCGTCGGCGCATTTCAGTTCCTGCAGGCAGACGACGTCGGGCTGCTCGCGCTCGAGCCATTCGAGCAGGCGCGGCAGGCGCGCGCGGATGCCGTTGAGGTTGTAGGTGGCGAGCTTCATCGCGCCCGCCCTAGCGGCTCGGGCTAGACCGAGAAGCTCGATCCGCAGCCGCAGCCCGACTGCGGCGTTGGGGTTGGTGACCTTGAACGCCGCGCCGCCGAGATCCTCGACGAAATCGACCGCCGAGCCCTCGACCAGGTCGAGGCTGACCGGATCGACGACCAGCTTGACGCCGTCGGTCTCGGCGACCGCGTCGTCGTCCTCGGCGCCTCGGCGAGCTCGAACTTGTAGGTGAAGCCGGCGCAGCCGCCGCCGTCGACCGCCAGGCGCAGGATCGCGGGCTTGCGCTGGCGCTCGGCGATCCACGCGACGCGCTTGGCGGCGCTCTCGGTCAGGATGATCTGGGCTCGCTCACGCGAGCGAGATAGGGAGCGCCGGCGCTGCGGCAAGCAAGCTTACTTGGCCGCCGCCGGGCCGCCGATCGCCACTGCGTCCATCGACGCGGCACCGGCGCGGCGCTGCATCGCGAGCACATAATCGGTCGACTTCATGAACGGGATCGGGTTGACCGCGCGGCCGTCGATCCGGACTTCATAGTGAAGGTGGTTGCCGGTCGAGCGGCCGGTCGAGCCCATGCGGCCGATCTGCTGGCCGCGGGTGACGTGCTCGCCGGCGCTGAACGAGGATCGCCGACATGTGGCCGTAGCGGGTGGTGATGCCGCGGCCGTGGTCGATCTCGACGAGGTTGCCGTAGCCGCCGCTGTTCCAGCCGGCGCGAAGCACGGTGCCGTCGGCGGTCGCGTAGATCGGCGTGCCGTAGGAGCCGGCGAGGTCGATGCCGGGGTGCATTGCGGCGCCGGCATGGAACGGATCGGAGCGGACGCCGAAGCCGCTGGTGAACGTCGACGTTGGTCTTGACCGGCTTGTCGGACGGGACGGCGATCACGCCGTCCTGCAGCTGGTCGAGCTTCTTCCAGCTGTTGAACAGCGCCTTGAAGGTGGCGTTGCCGGCGCTCTCGAACGGGCCGCCGACGCCGTCGTCGCTGCCGACCCGGGCCGGGCTGATGCCGAGCCGCTTCAGCTCGGCGGCGGTGACCTGGTAGCGGACGTCGAGCGCCTTGGCGACGAGCGCCGCCTGCTCGAGCTGCTGCGTGCTCGACGCGGGCGAGCGGGCCGTCGTTGGCAAGCCGGCCGCCGGCGACGGCGGCGGCGATCGAGCTGCGGGATCGATCTTCTGGCCGGCTGAGCGCGGCTTCGATCAGCGCCTGGCGCTGCTCGATCATGCCGGGCGCGGGCTTCGGTCGCGGCGGAGAGGCTGGCGAGATCGCCGTGCGGACGGGTGAGCAAGCTGGCGGTGGCATAGCTGGCCCAGGCGACGAGGCCGAGCAGGATGACGAAGAGAACCGCCTGAAGCGGAGCGGAAACACGGAAGCGGCGAAGCTTGGAGCCGTCGTGGACGAACAGGTCGCGATCGCGAAACAATGCCGTCGTCGCGGCCAGAACTTGCGTCATTTGATCCCCGCTCCAAAGCTCCAGCGGCACGCGCCGAAGCGCGCCGCCGATAATCCATCGATCAAGGAGCTCCCCAGCCCCTAGCCGACCACGCGGATTGCCCACCGCGCGCTGGCGAGGCGGAGACTGACTCGCGGATGGTTAACAAATTCAACCTTCAGTTCCGCTAGGCGGGACGAGTCGTCCGCGTCGCTGCGGTGAACCGTTCGAATTCGCGTTCGCGACACGGATTCGAGCAAATTCAAGCTGTTGTGCAGCGCAGCATCGAGCCGATCGTTCGGATGCGAATTCTTCGCGCGCGCCTTGCCGCCGCCACATTCGCGCTTAGAACCGGCGTCGGGCCACGCCGTCCCAACGCGGCGCGTGCTCTCTGCGAGGAGAGTTGACATTGACTGAAGCCGCTGCCGCGCGCGCTGCGCGCGGCCAAACCCGCCACCAGCCCAGCGTCCGCATTTCTCGTCCGGCCCCTGCGCCAAGCCGCCGGGCTGGAGCCCCGACAAGCTCGACACCTCGCGCGCTCGGCCGCTCGCACCGCGGCGCGCTCGGCAAGGCGCGGCTGCACGAAGCGATCGAGCGCACGCACGCGCTGCTGCGGCCTGCCCGCCGACTACCGGCTCGGCATCGTCCCCGCCTCCGACACCGGCGCGATGGAGATGGCGATGTGGTCGCTGCTCGGCCCGCGCCCGGTGACCATGCTCGCGTGGGAGAGCTTCGGCGCCGGCTGGGTGACCGACGTCGCCAAGCAGCTCAAGCTCGATGCCGACATCCGCACCGCCGATTACGGCGAGATCTGCCGACCTCGGCGGGATCGATCCGGCGAGCGACGTCGTCTTCACCTGGAACGGCACGACCAGCGGCGTCCGCGTGCCCGACGCCGACTGGATCGCCGCCGACCGCACCGGCCTCACCATCTGCGACGCGACCTCGGCGGCGTTCGCGCAGGACATCGACTGGGCGAAGATCGATGTCGGCACCTTCAGCTGGCAGAAGGCGCTCGGCGGCGAGGCGGCGCACGGCATGCTGGTCCTCAGCCCGCGCGCGGTCGAGCGGCTCGAGCGCGAGCCCGCGCCGCGGCCGCTGCCCAAGATCTTCCGCCTGACCAAAGGCGGCAAGCTGATCGACGGCATCTTCAAGGGCGAGACGATCAACACGCCCTCGATGCTGTGCGTCGAGGACTGGCTGTTCGCGCTCGACTGGGCGGAGCGGATCGGCGGCCTCGAGGCGCTGATCGCCCGCGCCGACGCCAATGCCGCGGCGCTCGACCGCTGGGTGCAGAGCGGCCGACTGGATCGAGCATCTCGCCGCCGACCCGGCGATCCGCTCGAACACCTCGGTCTGCCTGCAATTCGCCGACCGCTCCGACGCCGAGGCGAACAAGGCGCGGCAGAAGGCGATCGTCAAGCTGCTCGAAGCGGAGGACGCGGCCTACGACATCGGCGCCTATCGCGACGCGCCGCCGGGCCTGCGCATCTGGTGCGGCGCGACGGTCGACACCGCCGACATCGAGGCGCTCGGGCCGTGGCTCGACTGGGCCTGGGAGGCAGACGACGTGAGCGAGCCAGTGCAAAGTCCTCATCGCCGACAAGATGGACCCGCGCGCCGCGGCGATCTTCCGCGAGCGCGGCATCGAGGTCGACGAGAAGCCCGGCCTGTCGCCCGACGAGCTCGCAGGCGATCATCGGCGACTATGACGGCCTCGCCGTCCGCAGCTCGACCAAGGTCAACGCCGCGGCGATGGACGCCGCCCTGCCCCGGCTCAAGGTGATCGGCCGCGCCGGCATCGGCGTCGACACGATCGACGTCCCGGCCGCCACGCGCGCGCGGCATCGTCGTCATGAACACGCCGTTCGGCAATTCGATCACCACCGCCGAGCATGCGATCGCGATGCTGTTCGCGCTCGCCCGCGAGATTCCCGCAGGCCGACCAGTCGACCCAGGCCGGCAAGTGGGAGAAGAACCGCTTCATGGGCGTCGAGCTGACCGGCAAGACGCTCGGCCTGATCGGCTGCGGCAATATCGGCTCGATCGTCGCCGACCGCGCGCATCGGCCTCAAGATGAAGGTCGTCGCCTACGATCCGTTCCTGTCGCCCGAGCGGGCGGTCGAGCTCGGCGTCGAGAAGGTCGAGCTCGACGAGCTGCTCGCCCGCGCCGACTTCATCACCCTGCACACGCCGCTGACCGACCAGACCCGCGGCATCCTCAGCCGCGAGGCGCTGGCCAAGACCAAGCCGGGCGTGCGCATCGTCAATTGCGCGCGCGGCGGGCTGATCGACGAGGCGGCGCTCAAGGACGCGCTCGACAGCGGCCATGTCGCCGGCGCGGCGCTCGACGTGTTCGTCGAGGAGCCGGCCAAGGACAATCCCGCTGTTCGGCACGCCGCGGCCTCATCTGCACGCCCGCACCTCGGCGCCTCGACCACCGAGGCGCAGGTCAATGTCGCGATCCAGGTCGCCGAGCAGATGAGCGATTTCCTGCTGCTCGGCGGCATCACCAACGCGGTCAACGTGCCGTCGCTGTCGGCCGAGGAAGCGCCGCGGCTGCAGGCCCTACATGGCGCTGGCCGAGAAGCTCGGCCGGCTGGTCGGGCAGATCGCCGGCGACGGAGATCCGCTCGATCGACGTCGAGGTCGAGGGCGCGGCCGCCGAGCTCAACATCAAGCCGATCACCGGCGCGGTGCTGGCCGGGCTGATGCGCACCTGGTCGGACACGGTGAACATGGTCAACGCGCCCTATCTGGCGAAGGAGCGCGGGCTCGCCGTGCGCGAAATCCGCAACGAGCGCGAAGGCGACTATCACACGCTGGTCGCGGTCACGCGTCGGCACCGAGCATGGCGCCGCAGCGCGTCGACGGCACCCTGTTCGGCAACCGCGCGCCGCGGCTGGTCGAGATCTTCGGCATCCCGGTCGAGGCCGAGCTCGCCGGCCAGATGATCTACATCGTCAACACCGACGCGCCGGGCTTCATCGGCGCGCTCGGCACCACGCTCGGCGAGAACCGGATCAACATCGCGACCTTCAACCTCGGCCGCCGCGAGGCAGGCGGCGAAGCGGTCGCGCTGGTCGCGGTCGACGATCCGATCACGCCCGACGTCGCGCGGCAGCTGCACGAGCTGCCGGGCGTGCGCGAAGTCGTGCCGCTAGCTTCTAGACAAGAAAAGGGCGCCCCGACGGAGCGCCCTTGGCCGCTACCTGCGTGCGAGCGGCCGACTGATTCATGACGTTATTGGTCGTCGCGCCGTTGCGGACTGCGTCGGCCTTTGTCGCCCGTTGCGGACGGCGTCGGCGGTATTGTCGGCATTCGCCTGCATGTGTCCGCGCATTGTCGACATTCGCTTCGATCATGTCGGCCGTATTGTCGGCATTCGCCTCGATATTGTCGGCGGTCTGCTCTGCGGGCTCTTGTTGCAAGCCGCGAGCGAGCCGAGGCCGAGAGCAATGCAAGAATGGTGGTGGTCTTCATAGCTGCTCCCCTGTTGTTGTCCGTCGCCCGCGCCGGGCGCGTACGGAATGCAATACGCGCGACGGCCGGTCTGTTCCGCCTCAACGATGCGCGCTGGACGCGCCGCCTTCGCCCTAGAGCGCGCGGGCCGCGCAAGCAAGGAACAAGTGGGCAACGTCACCGTCATCGGCGCCCAGTGGGGCGACGAAGGCAAGGGCAAGATCGTCGACTGGCTGGCCAGCCGCGCCGACATGGTCGTGCGCTTCCAGGGCGGCCACAACGCCGGCCACACGCTCGTCGTCGGCGACCAGACCTACAAGCTGTCGCTGCTTCCGTCGCGGCATCGTCCGCGGCACGCCGTCGGTGATCGGCAACGGCGTCGTGCTCGACCCGTGGGCGCTGAAGGCCGAGGTCGAGCGGATCGCGAGCAGGGCGTCGAGGTCACGCCCGACGTGCTGCATGATCGCCGAGACCTGCCCGCTGATCCTGCCGATCCACCGCGACCTCGACGCGCTGCGCGAGGACGCCTCGGGCGCGGGCAAGATCGGCACCACGCGGCGCGGCATCGGCCCGGCCTATGAGGACAAGGTCGGCCGCCGCGCGATCCGCGTCTGCGACCTCGCCCATCTCGACGAGCTCGGCCCGCTGCTCGACCGCCTGTGCGCGCACCACGACGCGCTGCGCGCCGGCTTCGGCGAGCCGCCGGTCGACCGCGAGCGGCTGCTGCGCGACCTCGCCGAGATCGCCGATTTCGTCCTGCCGTTCGCGCGGCCGGTGTGGCGCGACCTCGACGAGGCGCTGCGCGCGCGGCAAGCCGCATCCTGTTCGAAGGCGCGCAGGGCGTGCTGCTCGACGTCGACCACGGCACCTATCCGTTCGTCACCTCGTCCAACACGGTCGCCGGGACGACCGGGTCGGGCAGCGGCATCGGCCCGTCGGCGCGCCGGCTTCGTGCTCGGCATCGTCAAGGCCTACACCACCCGCGTCGGCTCCGGCCCCTTCCCGACCGAGCAGGACAATGAGATCGGCCAGCGGCTCGGCGAGCGCGGCCACGAGTTCGGCACCGTCACCGGCCGCCAGCGCCGCTGCGGCTGGTTCGACGCGGTGCTGGTGCGCCAGGCGGTCGCGGTCAGCGGCGTCACCGGCATCGCGCTGACCAAGCTCGACGTGCTCGACGGCTTCGAGACGGTGAAGATCTGCACCGGCTACCGGATCGGCGGCAAGACGTTCGACTATCTGCCGCCGCACGCCGCCGACCAGGCGCGGGTCGAGCCGGTCTACGAGGAGATCGAGGGCTGGCCGGGCTCGACGCGCGGCGCGCGCAGCTGGGCCGACCTGCCGGCGCGGGCGATCAAATATGTCCGCCGCATCGAGGAGCTGATCCGCTGCCCGGTGGCGCTGGTCTCGACCTCGCCCGAGCGCGACGACACGATCCTGGTGCGCGATCCGTTCGCGGGCTAGTGCCGCACCTCGAAACCGTCGAGGCTCTCGGGCTCGGCACGTCCTCGACAGTCGACGTCCTCGACCTGCGCGCCGGACGGGCCGCTGGCGCATCCGCTCGATCATTCGCTCGACGGCGTCCTCTCGCCCTCGACGATGCGCCTCGACCGAGCCGTCGCGGGCAGTTGCGCACCCAGCCGCTGACGCCGAGCGCGCGCGCCTGCTCGCTGCGCCCAGGCGCGGAAGAACACGCCCTGCACGTGGCCGGTCACGCGGACGTGCGCGGCCGACCTCGCGCCATCACACCGTCGCGATGTCCGGCGCGTCCTCGGCCTTCATGCCGACGACATTGTAGCCGGCGTCGACGTGGTGGATTTCGCCGGTGACGCCGCTACGCGAGGTCGCTGAGCAGATACAGCCCGGCGCCGCCGACATCCTCGATCGTCACGTTGCGGCGCAGCGGCGAATTATATTCGTTCCACTTCATGATGTAGCGGAAGTCGCCGATGCCGCTCGCCGCCAGCGTCTTGATCGGCCCGGCGGAGATGGCGTTGACGCGGATGCCCTCGGGGCCGAGGTCGTCGGCGAGATATTTGACGCTGGTCTCCAGCGCCGGCCTTGGCGACGCCCATCACGTTGTAATGCGGGATGACCTTCTCGGCGCCGTAATAGGTCAGCGTCAGCAGCGATCCGCCGCGGCTCATCATCGCCCGCGCGCGCTGCGCGACCGCGACGAAGCTGTAGACCGAGATGTTCATGGTCATCAGGAAATTGTCCATCGACGTGTCGACGAACTTCCCGCGCAGCTCGTTCTTGTCGGAAAAGCCGATCGCGTGGACGACGAAGTCGAGCTCGTCCCAGCGCTCCTTCAGCGCGTCGAAGGTCTGGTCGAGCGCGTCCATGTCGGACGACGTCGCAATCGACCAGCAGGTCGGAGCCGAGCTCGCTCGGCCAGCGGCCGCACGCGCTTCTCGAGCGCCTCGCCCTGGTAGGAGAAGGCCAGCTCGGCGCCCTGCTCGCCGAGCGCGCGGGCGATGCCCCAGGCCAGCGAGCGGTCGTTGGCGAGGCCCATGATCAGCCCGCGCTTGCCCTGCATCAATCCGGTCAAAGTTGCGGTCCCCCTGTTTCCAGCTCCGGCTTCGACGTCCTCGCCGGGCTGCGGCTCCTCGACCTCGAGCTCGTCGGTGTACGGCCCGGTATAGACCTCGCCCTTTAGCGCGGTGGCGCCGCTTTCCGCCAGCGCCGCGTTGAGCTCGGCGCCGATGACCACGCCGAGGCCGACGACGAAGAAGAAGATCAGCGCGATCATCACGCCGGCGAGGCTGCCGTAGGTCAGGCTGTAGCCGCCGAACAGGCCGAGCGACGCTGGGCAGGAGCTCGACCGTCGCCAGCCACCAGACGGTGATCAGCAGCGCGCCCGGCCATTTGCGGCAGCCGTGCTTGCGGTAGCGCGCCGGGGTCAGCGCGTAGAACAGGACGTAGAAGGTGAAGAACAGGGTCAGCCGCCGGCACCAGCCGGTAGATGCCGAGCGTGCGTCGCCAAGCCCTGCGGCGAACGGGAACCAGTCGATCGAGCACATGGTGGAGCGAGCGTCAGCGCGACGCTCGCGGCGAAGGCGATCATCAGCAGCAGCACCGCGCCGAGGATCAGCAGGATCGAGCCCAGCCGATATTCCCAGAACGGCGCGCAGAATTTCACGCCGTAGGCGCGGCGCAGGATGTCGCGGATGGTCTCGATGAAGCTGGCCGCGGTCCACAGGCCGACGATCGCGCCGAACCACAGCAAGGGCCCGGTGCGCGCCGTCAGCACTTCGTGGATCGGCTCGCGCAGCGTCGCGGCGACGTCGGGCGGCAGCCGGCGGAGGACGTTGAGCGACGGTCAGCTGCGCGTCCTGGCTCTGGCCGAGCAGATGCGCGACCGCGGCGGCGAGGATGAAGAACGGGAACAGCGCGAGCATCGACAGATAGGCGAGATTGCCGGCGTGGATGAAGCCGTCGTTATAGACGCCGATCGCGACGCGCTTGACCACTTCCCACGGCGTCAGCCTGGGCTTGAGCTTCTCCTCGACCTCGGTGCCGAAGGCCGCGCGCATGCTCGCGAGCCGCTTGCGCCGTGCTTCGGGCGATTGGGGGGAAATGTCTCTCATTCAGCTGGCGGCGCTAAACCCCGAGGCCGGCGCGCGGGTTGCCGCCGCCGTTCCAGCTCTCGGCGAATTGCTGCAGCTCGGCATCGTCCGCCGGGCACGTCGATCTCGACGCGTGACCAGCTGGTCGCCGCGCTTGCCGTCCTTGGCCGGTGAAGCCGCGGCCCTTGAGGCGCAGCACCTTGCCCGAGGTCGTGCCCTTGGGAATGGTCAGCATCACCGGCCCTTCGGGCGTCGGCACCTTCACCTTGGCGCCGAGCACCGCCTCCTTGAGCGTGACCGGCAGCTCGAGCCGGATGTTGTTGCCGTCGCGGGTGTAGAAGCGGTGCGGCGCGATCTCGATCGTGACGATCGCGTCGCCGCGGCCGCCCGGCCCCTCCTGGCCCTTGCCGGCAAGGCGGATCCTGGTGCCGTCCTCGACGCCCTTGGGCAGCTTGAGGTCGATCGTCTTGCCGTCGGCCAGCGTGATCCGCTGCGGCTTCAGCGCGACCGCGTCGTCGAACGGCGACCTTCAGCCGATAGGCGACGTCGGCGCCCTTCTGCGGCGCCCGCGCGCGCTGGCGGAAGCCGCCGAACGGCCCGCCGCCGCCGCCGCCGCGCGCCGCTCGGCCGCGCCGAACAGCCCTTCGAACAGGTCGCTGAGGTCGGCCGCGTCGGCGCCGCCGAAGTTGAAATTCTCGAACCCGCCGCCGGCCCGCGCCGGGCTGCGGCCGCCGGCGCCCGGCGAATAGCCGCCGAAGCCCGACGCCGAACGGCATCTTGGGATTGCCGTCCTCGTCGATCTCGCCGCGGTCGTAGCGCGCGCGCTTGTCCTTGTCGGACAGCAGGTCATAGGCCTGGGTCACCTCGGCGAAGCGCTTGGCCGCCTTGGGATTGTCCTTGTTGCGGTCGGGGTGAAGCTGCTTGGCGAGGCTGCGATAGGCCTTCTTGATCTCGGCCTCGCTCGCGCCGCGCTTCACTCCCAGGCGTTGGTAGAGGTCCAGTGCCATGTCGCTCCCATGCCGTAACAGTATCGCGCCTGACCAGATGGGTTGCCGGCGCGCGCGGCTCCAAGCCTAAGCGCCGCAGCGGCATGGCCACCGACCCCTTCGCACTGTTCGACGACTGGTTCGCCGAGGCGCGGGCGAGCGAGCCCAACGACCCCGAAGCGATGGCGCTGGCGACCGCCGACGCGCGCGGCCAGCCCGGCGTCCGGATGGTGCTGCTCAAGGGCCACGGGCCCGACGGCTTCGTCTTCTACACCAACGAGCAGAGCGCCAAGGGCGAGCAGCTGGCCGCCAATCCGCGCGCGGCGCTGCTGTTCCACTGGAAGTCGCTGCGCCGCCAGGTCCGGATCGAAGGCGCGGTCGAGCGCGTCGCCGATGCCGAGGCCGACGCCTATTTCGCCACGCCGCGCGCGCGATTCGCAGCTCGGCGCCTGGGCCTCGGACCAGTCGCGCCCGCTCGACAGCCGCGCGACGTTCGAAGCAGCGCTTCGAGGAGATGAAGCGGCGGTTCGAAGGCCAGGACGTGCCGCGCCCGCCGCACTGGGGCGGCTACCGCGTGGTCCCCGAGCGGATCGAATTCTGGACCGACCGCCCGCACCGGCTGCACGAGCGGCGCCTGTTCACCCGCGACGGCGACGGCTGGACCGAAGGGCTGCTCTACCCATGACCGAAGCGCCGGATCGCCGCCGAGCATCGTGCCAGGCTGACCGACGCGCGCCGCGCTCGCCAGCGTCGCGCATGGCGCTGATCCTGCTCGTCGCTCAAGGCCTGGGCGGCGCTGCAGACCGGCTCGATGGCGATGCTCGGCTCGCTCGCCGACACCGGCCTCGACCTGATCGCCAGCCTGTCGTCGCTGCTCGGCGTGCGCATCGCGGCGGTCGCCGGCCGACCACGACCATCGCTTCGGCCACGGCAAGGCCGAGGCGCTGGCCGCGCTGGTCCAGGTCGTCCTGATCACCGTCTCGGCGATCGGCATCGGCTGGCGCGCGGTCGAGCGCCTGATCGACGGCGCGCAGACGGCCGAGGCGATGAGCTCGGCATCGGCGTCTCGCTCGTCGCGATGGTCGCTGACCTTCGCGCTGCTCGGCTACCAGCGCCACGTCATCGCGCCGCACCGGCTCGGTCGCGATCAAGCACCGACAACTCCACTACAAGTCCGACCTGATGCTCAACGGCTCGGTGATCGTCGCGCTGGTGCTCGACCAGGCGCTGCGGCTCGCGCGGCGCCGACGCCGTGTTCGGCCTCGCCATCGCGCTTGTGGCTGCTGTGGGGCGCGTGGCGCGCGTCGAGCGAGGCGCTCGACCAGCTGATGGACCGCGAATGGCCGGAGGAGCGAGCGCGCAGCGCTTTCTCGCCGCCGCGCAGCGAATATCCCGAGCTTGCCGGGCTTCACGACCTGCGCACGCGCAAGCAGCGGCACGCATCGCTTCGTCCAGTTCCACGTCTGGGTGCCGGCCGACTGGACGGTGCAGGAAGCGCACGACCGGCTCGACCGCGTCGAGGAGGAGCTGCAGGAGCGCTTCCCCGGCACCGAGATCCTGATCCACGTCGATCCCGAGGGCCAGACCGACCGCGAGACGCTGCTGCCGCAGGACATCACGGAGCGCGCGACATGACCAGCCTGCCCTTCTTCCAGGTCGACGCCTTCGCCGAGCGGCCGCTGACCGGCAATCCGGCCGCGGTCATGCCGCTCGAGCGCTGGCTCGACGACGCGCTGATGCAGGCGATCGCGGCCGAGAATAATCTCAGCGAGACCGCCTTCACCGTCCCGAGCGAGAGCGACGACGCCGACTTACGACCTGCGCTGGTTCACGCCGACGGCCGAGGTCGAGCTGTGCGGCCACGCGACGCTCGCCGCCGGCCACGTCCTGATCCACCGGCGAGCCGCGTCCGCTTCGCGACCCGCGCCGGCATGCTCGACCGTCAGCCGCCGCGACGACCTGCTCGAGCTCGACCTGCCCGGCCGCCACGCTGACCGAGGTGCGCGAGCCGGAGCTGTGCGCGCGCTCGGCCTGCCGGACAGCCCGGCCTGGCTCGCCGACGGCTGCAACGACGCCGCGATCATCGAGCTCGCCGACGAAGCCGCGGTGCGCGCCGTCGAGCCCGACTTCGCGGCGCTCGACAAGCATCCACCGGATGGCGGTCGTCACCGCGCGCGGCGACCGACACGACATCGCGAGCCGCGTGTTCGTCCCCTATCTCGGGATCGACGAGGATCCGGTGACCGGCTCGGCCCATGCCGCGCTGGTGCCTTACTGGGCCGAGCGGCTCGGCCGCACCGAGTTCACCGCGCTCCAGGCGAGCAAGCGCACCGGGCTGCTCCACTGCCGGCTGGAGGGCGACCGGGTCGTCCTCGGCGGCCACTGCCACACGGTGATCGTCGGCCAGTTCCAGCTCTAGCCGCTCGAGCTTCGCTTCCAGCGCGTCGAGCAGCGGCAGCTGGCTCGGAAGCATCATCGCGCGCGCTTCGTCCAGCGTCATCCAGCGCGCTTCGTCGACTTCGGGGAAGCTTTGCCGGCGCCCGCTTCGCGGCGGCCATTCGATCTCGAACTCGATCGACCGGATTGCGGCCGGGTCGAGATCGCCCTCGAGCGCGAACGCCTCGACCATCTTGCCGCCCGCCTGGCGGACCGTCGCGAGCGGAAACGGCACGGCGGTCAGCTGCGTCCCGGTCTCTTCCTCGAACTCGCGCAGCGCCGCCTCGGCCGCCGCCTCGCCCGGCTCGACCATGCCCTTGGGGATCATCCACGCGCCGGCGTCCTTGTTGCGCCAGAACGGGCCGCCCGGCTTGATCAGCAGGACTTCGGTCTCGCCGTCCCGCGCTGGCGGAACAGCAGGATGCCCGCGCTACGCGGCGGCGGCATCCGGACCCGCGCTCTGCCGGCCGACACCGTCTCGGCGATCCAGCCGCCGCCGAGCAGCCGCGTGCCGTCATAGAGCGACCGCCGCCTGGCCCGGCGCGACGCCATATTCGGGCTGGGCGAAGCGGACGCCATTCGCCGTCGCGCATCGCGCGGCACCGGCGGCGCGAGCGAGCGCACCTTGACGCTCGACCTCGCGCTGCTCCTCGCCGAGCCAGTTCCAGTCGCGCGACGCGCATCGCCTCGACCGCCAGCGCGCGCCGCGGCCCGACCACGATCCGCCGCTGCTCGGGCTCGATCCGGACCACGTAGAGCGGCTCGCTCTGGCCGCCGATCTCGATCCCGCGGCGCTGGCCGACGGTGAAATGGACGACGCCGCGATGACGTGCCGAGCACCCGGCCGTCGAGGTCGACGATCTCGCCCGGCGCCTCGGTCTCGGGCCGCAGCCGCTTGACCAGGCCGGCATAATCGCCGTCGGGAACGAAGCAGATGTCCTGGCTGTCGGGCTTGGCCGCGACCTCGAGCCCGAGCTCGGCGGCGATCCGCCGCACCTCGTCCTTGGGCAGGTCGCCGAGCGGGAAGCGCAGGAAATCGAGCTGCTCGCGCGTCGTGCCGTAGAGGAAATAGCTCTGGTCGCGGCGCGGATCGGCGCCCTTGTGCAGCTCGGCCCGGCCGTCGTTGACGACGCGCCGCACATAATGGCCGGTGGCGAGGCAATCGGCGCCGAGCTCGCGCGCGAAGGCGATCAGGTCGATGAACTTCACGCCCTGGTTGCACAGCGCGCACGGGACCGGCGTCCGGCCGTGCGCATATTCGTCGACGAAGCGGTCGATCACGCCGGTCGCGGAAGCGGCTTTCGTAATCGAGCACGTAATGGGCGATGCCGAGCCGGTCGGCGACCTTCTTGGCGTCGTAGATGTCCTGGCCGGCGCAGCAGGCGCCCGAGCGGCGCACCGCCTCGCCATGATCGTAGAGCTGGAGCGTGACGCCGATCACCTCGGCGCCGGTCTGCGCGGCGAGCGCGGCCGTGACCGAGCTGTCGACGCCGCCGGACATGGCGACGACGATCCGGGCCTCGCCCGCGGGCGGCCGAGCTGAAGATCGAAGCTGATCGGAGCATCTTGCGCGCTCTTTACCCGAATTTCACTCCTCGCGCCTAGACGAGGCGCGAGGAGAAGGCACCGAGGGGGGCATTGTTGGCGCGTCACGAGGGCGACTTTCGCGCGACGGCGGACAGCGCCGCTCAGCCTCGAACGAGCTGCTCGCGCTGCTCGGCGACGACGTCGAGGCGGCGAGCGTCGAGCGGCAGGATGCCATCGCTTGCTACCTCTCGGCGAGCGACGGCTGGCGCGAGGCGGTGAAGCGGCTCGGCGGCGACTTCGCGGAGCGAGGCTGCAGGGTTAAGGGAACGTAAGGCGGACTGACCGGCGCGTTAACCAGCGCGTTTCAGAATATTTTCAACGGCGCGCGGCTTAAGCCAGTGCCAGCGTCAATGATTAAGCAGGTGTGAAACAGGATGCTCGAGAACCAGAAGATTCGTCCGGCCCAGGTCATCGGACCGCTCGGCGAGCCGCTGACGCTCGACTCGCTTGCCGCCTGCCGACACGACGCGCTGGGTCGTTCGCCGCAAGGCCGAGGTCGTCGCCGCGGTCGCCGGCGGGCTGCTGACGGTCGACGAAGCCTGCAAGCGCTACACCCTCAGCCTCGAGGAATTCACCAGCTGGCAGCGCGCGGTCGACCGCAGCGGCATGCCGGGCCTGCGCGTCACGCGCATCAAGCAGTATCGCGACCAGTACGAGCGCCAGCAGCGCTACTGATCGCGCGATTCGTTACGGCGCGCTAACCGATCCAGCTTTCCCGCCGCTTCGCGCGCTAATCCGTTAACCATAAAACTGGACAGACCCTTCCGAATTCCGGAACAACGACGCGCGCATCACGCGTCTGTGATGCCGGAATGGCCGCCGCGTCTCGATGGGCGGCCACGAAAACAGGAGGGAATGCTCATGGGTATCATCATCTGGCTGATCGTCGGCGGCATCTGTCGGCTGGCTTGCGAGCCTGATCATGCGCACCGACGCCCAGCAGGGCATCATCCTCAACATCGTCGTCGGCATCGTCGGCGCGGTCATCGCCGGCCTCGTCCTCGGCGAGGCAACATCAATGACGGCATCACCGATCGAGAGCTTCCTTTATGTCGCTGCTCGGCGCGGTCATCCTGCTTGCGATCGTCAACCTGATTCGCCGGGGCACGGTCCGCTAGGCGCACGCAATCTCACGCGAATGCGAAGGCCGCGCGGCATCGCCGCGCGGCCTTTTTCATGTCCGTTACTGAAGCTCGAACGTCATCGCCAGATTGACCTGGAGCTTCTGCTCGCCCGGGATCGATCTTGGTGTCGGCATCGCCGGCGGCCCGCGCCTGCATCACCATCGGCATCGGCGGCGGCACCGCATAGCCGCCGCTTTCGCTCACCGACACGACGCGGACCACGCGCATGCCCAGCGAGCGCGCATAGAGCTCGGCCCGGGCGCGGCCCGCGGCGACCGCCTTGGCGCGCGCCTCGTCGAGCGCCGCTTCGGGCTTGTCGATGGTCAGGTTGGGCCCGTTGATCTGGTTGGCGCCCTCGCGCGACCAGCGCATCGAGGATCTTGCCCGCAGTTGGCGAATGTCGCGGAACCGGACGCTCAGCTGGTTGGAGGCGGTATAGCCGGTCAGCTGCGGCGGCTGGTTGTTCGACGTAGCGATATTCGGGGTTGAGGCTGATGTTGCTGGTCTGGATGTCGCGGTCGGCGACCCCGGCGCGCTTCAGCGCCGCGCGCACCCGCTCCATCCGCGTCGCCGCTCTGCTGGATCGCGCCGCTCGCGGTCGCCGAGCGGGTCACCACGCCCGGCGGAATGATCGCGACGTCGGGCACGCGCGTGACCTCGCCGGTCGCGCTGATGTCGAGCCGGGTGCCGGCGATCGATCTGGGTGATCGATCGCCTGCTGCGCCGCGGCGCGGCACGGCAAGCGCGGCCGCGCCCAGCATCAGCGCCGCGATCAAGGTCTGTTTCATGGTCTGTTCCCCTGGCAGTTCATTCCATGCGCGCAACGGTCGCGCCGCGCGCCATGGCTGCTTGCTGAACGGCAGCTGGGCTAGGCGCGGCGGCCGGCGATCAGCCGGTAGATGAGCAGGAGAATGAAGGCGCCGACGATCGCGGCGATGAAGCCCGCGCCCTGCTCGCCGGTCTTGTACCAGCCGACCGCATGGCCGAGCCAGCCGGCGAGCAGCGCGCCGGCGATGCCGAGCAGGATGGTGATGATGCAGCCGCCCGGGTCGCGGCCCGGCATCAGCAGCTTGGCGATGCGCGCCGGCGATCCCGCCGATGACGATCCAGCCGATGATCCCGTAATTGCTCCATCATGCCGCTTTCCCCTTTGCATTGCGGCCGTCGTTCAACGCGGCCTTCATCGTCACATGCGCCAACGCGCGCTTGCGGCGCAAGTGCCGCCGTTAGTCGAAAAGCAGTGGCAATTGCGCGGCGGCACGGCGTCTGTTGCGCTAGGTGACTTATTCGGCTAATACAGCTGGCATAGGCCAACTGTAGATTCGCGAAACTGGGCAGGGAATGATGAACCGGGAAACCTCGTTCCACACCTCCGACACGCTGGTCGTGGTCGACCGCTCGCGCGCGTCGGCGCTGGGTGATCATCGGCGCCGTCGGTGCTGCTCGCGCTGCTCGCTCTGGTCGCGTCGCGTTGATGATGGGCCGCGGCGCCGACAAAGGACGCAGGCGGCCGGCGGCGGCGGCGCGGGCCAGGTCCCGACCGTGACCGTCATCGTTCCCGGGCAGCAGCCAGGTCGCGCCGGATGATCACCGCCAGCGGCCCGCTCGGCGCCAAGCGCGACCAGCCGGTCGGCATCGCCGGCTCAGGGCGGCCGCGTCGTCCGCGTGCTGGTCGATGCCGGCAGCTGGGTCCGCGCCGGCCAGGTCGCTCGCGGTCGTCGACCGCTCGGTCCAGGCGCAGCAGGCGGCGCAGCTCGCCGCGCAGGTCGAAGTCGGCGCGCGCCAATGCCGCGCTCGCCCAGTCCAATTACGAGCGCGCCCTCGCGCTCCAGGGCCGCGGCTTCGTGTCCAAGGCCGAGATCGATTCGCAAGAAGGCGACCCGCGACGCGGCCTATGCGCAGGTCCGGGTGGCCCAGGCGCAGCTCGGCGCGACCGCGCGCCGAGATCGGCCAGCTCAACGTCGTCGCGCCGGCCAGCGGCCTGATCCTCGCGCGCAACGTCGAGGTCGGCCAGATCGTCAGCCCCGGCGTCGGGCGCCCTGTTCCGGCTCGCCGAGGGCGGCCAGATGGAAATGCGCGCGCAGCTTGTCGCAGCAGGACCTCGCCTTCGTCCATGTCGGCATGCCGGCGCAGGTGACCCCGGTCGGCTCGGATCGCAGCTTCTCCGGCATCGGTCTGGCAGGTCGCGCCGATGATCGATCCGCAGTCGCGGCTCGGCGATGTGCGCATCGCCGTTCCCTACGATCCGGCGATCCGGCCGGGCGGCTTCGCCGAGGCGCGGATCACCGCCGGCACGACGACCGCGCCGCTGCTGCCGCAGAGCGCGGTGCTCAGCGACGACAAGGGCAATTACGTCTACATCATCAACGCCAAGAACGAGGTCGAGCGGCGCGACATCAAGATCGGAACGGTCGACGACAATGGCGTGACGATCGCCGACGGGCTGTCGGGCAACGAAGCGGTCGTGCTTTCGGCCGGGCCGTTCCTCAACCCGGGCCAGAAGGTGAATCCGCAGGCGGCAGGCGGCGCGCTGAGGCCCGCCAGGAAAGTAGTTCGCACATGAATTTCCGCAACATCTCGTCCTGGTGCATCCGCAACCCGGTCGGCCCGATCGTCCTGTTCGTCGGGCTGATGCTCGCCGGCCTGATCGCGTTCGCGCGGATGCAGGTGAACAACGCGCCGGACATCGATTTCCCGGCGGCGATCGTCTCGGTGTCGCAGCCGGGCGCCGCGCCGAACGAGATGGAAACGCAGGTCACGCAGCGGGTCGAATCCGCGATCCGCGGCGTCACCGGCGTCGACGAGATCAGCAGCACGGTCATCGAGGGCAACAGCACGACCTTCGTCCAGTTCCAGCTCGGCACGCCGACCGACCGCGCGGTCAACGACGTCCGCAACGCGATCGTCGCAGATCCGCAGCAACCTGCCCGACGGCATCCTCGAGCCGCAGGTCACGCGCGTCGACGCCGAGGACGAGCCGATCTCCTACGTCGGCGCGCAGACCACCGACATGACGCTCGAGCAGCTGAGCTGGTACATCGACAATACGGTCGCCAAGCGCCTGCTCGGCCTGCCGAGGGCATCGCCGCGGTCGAGCGCGTCGGCGGCGTCGACCGCACCATCCGCGTGATCCTCGATCCCGCCGCGCTTCAGGCGCAGGGCATCACCGCCGCGCAGGTCAACCAGCAGCTTCGCCAGAGCAACATGAACGGCGCCGGCGGCCGCGCCGAGATCGCCGGTTCCGAACAGTCGGTGCGCGTGCTCGGCAACGCCCAGGACGCCTACGAGCTTTCGCAGACGCAGATCTCGCTGCCCGGCGGCCGCTTCGTCAAGCTCGCCGACCTCGGCGAGGTCAAGGACAGCAACTCCGAGCAGCGCTCGATCGCCAAGATGAACGGCCGCCAGGTCGTCACCTTCATGATCCAGCGCGCCAAGGGCTCGTCCGAAGTGACCGCCTATGACGCCGGCGTGGAAGGAGCTGCAAGAAGCTCGAGAAGGAGAACCCGAAGGTCCACTTCTCCGAGGTCTTCAACACCGTCGACTACACCAAGGCGCAATACCGTTCGGCGATGGAAGGCCTGATCGAGGGCGCGATCCTCGCGGTTCTCGTCGTCCTGCTCTTCCTCCGCGACATCCGCGCGACCGCTGATCTCCGCGCTCGCCATCCCGCTGTCGGCGATCCCCGCCTTCTGCGTTCATGAGCATGATGGGGATCACGCTGAACTTCATGTCGACGATGGCGATGGGCCTGGTCGCCGGCGTGCTGGTCGACGACGCGATCGTCGAGATCGAGAACATCGTCCGGCACATGCGCATGGGCAAATCGGCCTATCAGGCCTCGCTCGACGCGGCCGACGAGATCGGCCTCGCCGTGCTGGCGACGACCATGGCGATCGTCGCCGTGTTCTTCCCGGTCGCGCTGATGCCCGGCATCGCCGGCCAGTATTTCAAGGCGTTCGGCTTCACCGTCGTCCTGTCGGTGCTGATGAGCCTGTTCGTCGCGCGCATGATCACGCCGCTGATCGCCGCCTATTTCCTGCGCTCGCACGGCGTCCAGCCGCACGCCGCGTGGAAGTGGATGGACGTCTATCTGAAGGTCCTCAACTGGAGCCTCGACACGTCCAAGGCCGCACGCGCTGCTCGCGCAGGCTGCCCAAGCCCGCGCGCAGGTTCGGCTATTACGCGCATCGGCTGCGCTGCTGCTGCTGCTGGTCATCGCCGCCTTCGTCGCCGGCACCGGCGGCGCGATGAAGCTGCTCGGCAAGCTCGGCATGGCACGGGCGCGATCAGCTTCGTGCTCGCGCTGCTGGTCGGCGGCGCCGTCGCCTACGGCGCCGGCAAGCTGATCGGCTTCCTCGTCCAGCATGGTCGGCAGCGGCGGCTTTCGCCGAATGGCACGCGATCGTCGCCGCGCGCTGGAATGCGCGCATGCACGATCACCGCATGGCGATGGTCGGCGCCGGCATCGTCACGCTTGCTGCTCAGCATCGTCCTGTTCGGCACCCTGTCGCATGTCCTTCTTCCCGCCGCAGAACGACGATTATTCGCGGGTCAACATCACCCTGCCGCCGGGCAGCACGCTCAAGCAGACCGAAGCGGCGACCGACCGCGTCGCGGCGATCGTGTCGCAAGGATCCCGAGCGTCGAGCGCGTGTTCGAGCGCGTCAACGTCGGCACCGGCCGGGTGAACATCGTCCTCAAGAAGGACCGCAAGGTCACCAGCACCGAGTTCGAGCGCGACGCTGTCGCCGACGCTCGCCGCGATCCCCGACGCCCGCGTCAGCTTCCAGAGCCAGAACGGCGGCGGGCCCGACGCCGACGCGCGCGACATCATGCTCTACCTCGGCGGCGACGATCCGGTGCAGCTGACCGCGGTCGCCAACCAGATCGCCAAGGAAATGGAGACGCGTCCCCGGCCTGCGCGCGCCGCGCGTCGGCAGCCAGCTCGCGCAGCCCGAAATCACCATCAAGCCGCGCTTCGACCTCGCCGCCGACCTCGGCGTGACGACCGCGGCGCTGAGCCAGACGATCCGCATCGCGACGCTTGGCGACATCGAGCAGAACAGCGCCAAATTCTCGCTGTCCGACCGCCAGGTGCCGATCACAGGTGTCGCTGTCGGAGAATGCGCGCCGCGACCTCGCGACGCTCGAGAACCTGCCGGTGCCGACGTCGAGCGGCGGCTCGGTGCCGCTGAAGGCCGTCGCCGAGATCGGCTTCGGATCCGGTCCGACGACGATCCAGCGCTCGAACCAGCTTCGCCGGCTGGCGATCGGCGCCGACCTCGCGCCCGGCGTCGTCGAAGGCGACGTCTGGGCCAAGGTCAACGAGCTGCCGGCGGTGAAGAACCTGCCGCAGGGCGTCCAGAAGATGAACCTCGGCAACCAGAAGTGGCAGGCCGAGCTGCTGTTCAACTTCGCGATCGCGCTGATCTCCGGCGTGCTGCTGGTGTTCGCGGTGCTGGTGCTGCTCTACCGCCGCTTCCTCGCGCCGTTCGTCAACATGGGCTCGCTGCTGCTCGCGCCGCTCGGCGCGGCGATCGCGCTGCACATCGCCGGCCAGCCGGTCTCGCTGTTCGTGCTGATCGGCATCCTGATGCTGTTCGGGATCGTCGCCAAGAACTCGATCCTGCTGGTCGATTTCGCGGTCGAGATGATGAACCACGGCATGGCGAAGAACGAGGCGATCTGGGAAGCCGGCCACAAGCGCGCCCAGCCGATCGTCATGACCACGGTCGCGATGGTCGCCGGCATGCTGCCGACCGCGATCTCGATCAGCGGCGACAACAGCTGGCGCGCGCCGATGGGCATCACCGTGATCGGCGGCCTGATCTTCTCGACGCTGCTGACGCTGCTGCTGGTGCCGGCCTATTTCTCGATCGCGATCTCGATCGAATCGCGGATCGGCAAGCTGTTCCACCGGCTTCATCGGCGAGCGAGGCGCATCGCGACAGGCCAGCCCGTTCCGGCGGAGTGAACCGCGACTGATGAACCTCGGCGCCGGCTCGGCTATTGAGCCGGCATGAGGCCGAATGACCAACGGCGCGCTTGTCCCGCTTCAACCCCGCGCAGCCCGGGCGCGCAGGGCATGAAGGTCGTCGCCACCGGCCTGCTGGTCGTGATGGCCGCGGTGTTCGCCGCCGCCCGCGCGTTCGAGCCGCACTATCCCTGGCTCGGCTACGTCAAGGCGTTCGCCGAAGCGGCGATGGTCGGCGGCCTTGCCGACTGGTTCGCGGTCACGGCGCTGTTCCGCCACCCGCTCGGCCTGCCGATCCCGCACACCGCGATCATCCCGCGCAACAAGGACCGGATCGGCGAGGCGCTGGCCAACTTCCTCAAGGAGAATTTCCTGATCCCGTCGGTCGTCGCGCGGCGGATGCAGCAACATCGACGTCGCCGGCGCGGCCGGCCGCTTCCTGCAGACGCCGGCGGGCGAAGGGACGCGCATCCGCGCCGGCGCGTCGCGGCTGATCGCCGACATTTTCGAAAGCCTCGACGACGAGCGCCTCGGCGGGATCGTCAAGGGCGCGATCTCGTCGCGGCTGCGCAAGATGGAGGTCTCGCCGCTGCTCGGCCACGCGCTTGCCTCGGCGATCAACGAGGACCGCCACGTGCCGATGCTCGAGGCGGCGATCCGCTGGACCGCGCGCGCGCTCGACGCCAACGAGCCGCTGATCCGCGAGATGGTGCACAAGAAGGCCAATTGGGTGCTCAAGCTCGCCGGGCTCGACGCCAAGCTCGCCGACGCGATCATCGACGGCCTGCGGAAGCTGACCGTCGAGATGTCGACCGATCCCGGCGCATCCGGTCCGGATCAAGATCGAGGAAGCGCTCGCCCAGCTCGCCAACGACCTCCAGACCCGGCCCGAAACGCGCGAGCGGGTCGAGGCGATCAAGGAGCAGCTGCTCGACAACCAGTCGGTCAGCCTGTGGCTCGACACCCTGTGGCAGAAGGGCCGCGAGGCGATCATCCGCGCCGCGCGCAACCCCGACGCGGTGCTGGCCGGCAAGCTCGGCGAAGTCCTGCAAGTCGATGGGCGGCGACGCTCGAGAAGGACCCGCGCATCCGCGCCGCGATCAACCAGTTCGCGCGCCGCGCCGTCGGTCGGCATGGCGGCGAGCTACGGCAGCTCGATCGTCAAGCTGGTGTCGGAGACGGTGCGCGGCTGGGATGCGCGCACGGTCACCGCCCGGCTCGAGGCGGCGGTCGGCCGCGACCTCCAATATATCCGCATCAACGGCACGCTGGTCGGCGGCCTGGTCGGCCTGATCCTCCACGTGGTCGACAGGCTGTGAGCGACGAGCGCCTCGACGCGCTCGCCGAGACCGCGCGCAACCGCGGGCTCAAGCTGGTGCGCTCGCGCGTGCGGACGCCGGGCAAGCGCCGGTTCGGCAAGGTCGGGCTGACCGACGCGAACGGCAAAGCCGGTGTTCGGGATGGACGCCAAGGGCCCGATCGGCAAGCCCGAGGAGGTCGAGCATTACCTGCGCAACCTCGGCGCGAAGGACTGGGGCGCGTCGCTCGACGTCGCGGTGCTGCCGCGCAAGCGCAAGCCGACAGAAGCTGGCGCGCGAGGCCGCCAACGACCGCGAGCCCGAGCCCAAGCCGAGCCGAAACCAGCGCCGCAGCCGCCGCCCGAACCGCAAGCCCAAGCCCAAGCCCAAGCTCAAGATCCGCGACGCCAAGCCGGCCGATGCCGCGCGCCTGGTCGAGCTGATCGACGCTGCTCGGCCATGAGATCGACGAGAAAGCGGTCCGCAAGAACCTCGCGGCGCTGAAGAAGGCGGGCGAGACGCCGCTGGTCGCGACGCTCGACAAGAAGGTCGTCGGCCTGGTCGGCATCCACCGGATGGTGACCGTCCACCGCGACGCGCCGGTCGGCCGGATCACCGATCCTGGTCGTCGCCGAAGGAGGCGCAGGGTCAGGGCATCGGCCGGATGCTGGTCGAGGCCGCCGAGCAATGGTGCCGCAAGAAGCGGCTGCCAGATGGTCGAAGTCACCAGCAACGACCGCCGCGCCGAGGCCCACGCCTTCTACCGGCACATGGGCTACGAGCGGACCAGCATCCGCTTCATCAAGAAGCTCTAGCCCGCGCTCCGCCGCTCGATCGTCGCGCCGACGGCCGACAGCTTCTCCTCGAGCCGCTCGTAGCCGCGGTCGAGGTGATAGACGCGCAGCACCTCGGTCTCGCCCTCGGCGGCGAGGCCGGCGAGCACCAGGCTCATCGACGCGCGCAGGTCGGTCGCCATCACGCTCGCGCCGGTCAGCGCCTCGACCCCGTGGACGATCGCCGAGCGGCCGTGGATGTCGACGTCGGCGCCCATCCGGCGAAGCTCGGGCACGTGCATGTAGCGGTTCTCGAAGATCGTCTCCTCGAGGAAGCTGTCGCCCTCGCGCGAGCGCCAGCATCGCCATGAACTGCGCCTGCATGTCGGTCGCGAAGCCCGGGAACGGCGCGGTCGACAGCGCCAGCGGCTTCAGCGCGCCGTTGGCGCTGACCTTGATGCCGCGGTCGTGGAACTCGATCGATCAGGCCGGCCTGGGCGAGCGCGTTGAGGGTCGCCTGCATGTCGTCGGGCCGCGCGCCGATCAGGTCGAGCGAGCCGCCGGTGATCCCCGCCGCGCAGGCATAGCTGCCGGCCTCGATGCGGTCGGGCATCACCTCATAGGTCGTGCCGTGAAGCGCCTCGACGCCGTCGATGATCAGGTGCGCCGAGCCGATGCCCTCGATCTTCGCGCCCATCGCGACCAGCAGATTGCAGAGGTCGACGATCTCGGGCTCGCGCGCGGCATTGAACAGCTGCGTTTTGCCCTTGGCGAGCACCGCCGCCATCAGCGCATTCTCGGTCGCGCCGACCGAGACCACCGGGAAGCTGAAGTCGCCGCCGGGCAGCCGGCCCTTGGGCGCGCTCGCCTTCACATAGCCGGCGGCGAGCTCGATCTCCGCGCCCATGCATTCGAGCGCCTTCAGGTGCAGGTCGATCGGCCGGTCGCCGATCGCGCAGCCGCCGGGCAGCGACACCGTCGCCTCGCCCAGCGCGCGCCAGCATCGGCCCGAGCACCAGCACCGAGGCGCGCATCTTGCGGACCATGTCGTAGGGCGCGACGGTCGAGGCGATCTCGTCCGCCTGGAGCGTCATCCGGCGCCCGATACTCGCCCTTCTTGACGCCCGGCGACGCTGGTCGAGACGCCGAGCTGGTTGAGCAGATGGCCGAAGCGTGTCGACGTCGGCGAGCCGCGGCAGGTTGGTCAGCGTCAGCTTCTCGTCGGTCAGCAGCGCGCAGGGCATCAGCGTCAGCGCCGCGTTCTTCGCGCCGCTGATCGGGATTTCGCCCTTGAGGCGGTTGCCGCCCTTGATCCAGATGCTGTCCACGCGCGCGCGCTTTAGCGCGTGACGGCAGCGTGACAAGCAGCGGCGGCTCAGGCCTTCTCCAGCGTGCACTGCAGCGGGTGCTGGTTCTCGCGCGCGAAGTCGATCACCTGGGTGACCTTGGTCTCGGCGACCTCGTAGGTGAACACGCCGCACACCGCGACGCCCTGCTGGTGGACCTGGAGCATCACCCGCGTCGCATCCTCGATGCCCATCGAGAAGAAGTGCTGCAGGACGAGCACGACGAACTCCATCGGCGTGTAGTCGTCGTTGAGCATCAGCACTTTGTAGTTGGACGGCTTCTTGGTCTTGGGCCGGGTGCGCGTCGCGACGCCGGTCTCGATCTCGTCGAGGCCGTCGTCGCCATCGGGGCCGTTCGGCCATCATTGATCCAGTGCATACGCATCATCGCGCTCTAAAATATGGCAAGCCGCGGAAACGCGGCAAGGCGGCTGTAGCAGCCATCGGCATAAAAAAATGGCGGCCGCCCCGTTGAGGGGAGCGGCCGCCGACAGTCGTTGCCTGACTTAGGAGGGGAGAGGGTCAGGCAACGAGGGTGTTGAAGCGCTCGGCATTGGCCGTGGCGCGGTTCGACAGCGGCTGGAACGCCTCGCCGGCGAGCTTGACCATCGATTCGGTCAGCTTCGAGCTCTCGGCGACCATGCGGTCGAACGAAGCGCGGGCGAACTCGCCCTGCAGCTGCAGATATTCGGTCGGCGACTTGGCTTCGGCGAGCGAACGGATCGCGTCGGCGGCCTGCTCGAAGCCGTCGCGGCTGCGTGGCGACGACGTCCTGGCCGATCGAGCGGGCGCCCTCGGCGGCGACGCGGCCGGCCTCGACCACCGCCTCGACGTTGGCGCGGGCGAGGTCGGCGAGCTCTTCGGCGACCTTCTGGCTGCGCTTGACGAGCTCCTGGCTGCGCTCGTTGGCGTCGGCGAACATCGTCTGGAACGGCGCGAACGCCGGGACGGCGTCGAAGCCGTTGAAGAAATTGTTGTTGGTCATGGTTTCGATCCTTTGCTTGGCGCGCGCCGGACGGTCTTGCGGGCGGCGGTGCGGGTCTTGCGGCGTGGACAATCTTGGCGCGGCGCGTCGCGGCCTTGGCGAGCGGCAACGGCTTCGCGCTTCGCGCGGCGAGCGGTCGCAGCGCGGGTGCGCTTGGCCGTCTTGGCGCTCTCCTTGGCGACCGTCGCCGCGGTCTCGGCGACCGCCTCGGCGACCTTGGCCGGAGCCTCGGCGGCGGCCTGCGCCTCAACCTTGGTTTCGTCTGCCATTGGATATTCCTCTCGAATTATGCTGCAGTGCACAATAAGCATTGCGCCGCACCATTTCAAGAGAAATTTTGTGCACTGCATCATCCCGCCGCTTGACGGGCACGGCTCGCCCGAAGCAAGAGCGGCCATGGACCGATCGCCCGACCAGTCCGGCCGCCAGCGCCGCGGCCTCCTGATCGTCCTCTCCTCGCCTTCGGGCGCGGGCAAATCGACGATCTCGCGGATGCTGCTCGACGCCGACGACGAAGTCACCATGTCGGTCTCGGCGACGACCCGGCCCAATGCGCCCGGGCGAGGTCGACGATGTCGATTATCATTTCGTCGACGACGCCGAGTTCGACGCGGATGATCGAGGCCGGCGAGTTCGTCGAATGGGCGCCATGTGTTCGGCTATCGCTACGGCACGCCCAAGGCGCCGGTGAAGGACGCGCTCGCGACGGCCGCGACATCCTGTTCGACATCGACTGGCAGGGCACGCAGCAGCTCGAGCCGCGATTTCGGCGAGCGATCTCGTCACGCATCTTCATCCTGCCGCCGTCGATGGCCGAGCTCGAGCGGCGCCTGCACGAGCCGCGGCACCGACAGCGACGAAGTGATCGCCGACCGGATGCGCCGCGCCGGCGGCGAGATCAGCCACTGGGCGGAATATGAATATGTGCTGGTCAACGACGACATGGACGAATGCCTCGCGCGAGGTCCGCGCGATCGTCGCCGCCGAGCGGCTCAAGCGCGCGCGCCAGACCGGCCTGGTGTCGTTCGTCCGCGACCTGATCGGGCCGGAGCACTAGGCGTCGAGCAGCTCCAGGAACCGCGCCGCGGCGAGGAAGTCGCGGCGGCGGTTCTCCAGCGCCGCCTCGGCCTCGGCGTCCGCGCCCCATTGCTCGAGCTGCCAGCGCTCGTCGATGCTGACCGCGTCCCACGCCTGCTCCGGGCGTGATCGCCTTCTCGAGCACCGCCAGCGCCGCCACCAGCGAGCCGCCGATCGTCACCAGCGGCGACAGGCCGGCGAGCCGGAATGGATCGAGCGCCGCGACGGCATGGCCGAGCCGCTCGACCGTCGCTGGCGGCTGCGGCGACGTGGATCACGCCCGGACGTGGTCGCGAAGTCGACGTCGAAGCGCCGCCGCGCCCAGCCGAGCAGCGGGTCCCACGCTTCCGCCTGGCGCTCGACCAGCGCGCGCGGCCCTTCGGCGCGATAGCAGGCGAGGTCGGCCTCGGCGTAGCGCGCCAGGCCGGCCGCGAACGCCGCCGGTCGGGCGCGACGCGATCGATCGCGGCATTGGCGAGGCCGGTCAGCGGCATGGCGCGCGGATCGATCTCGCTCGCTCGACCTCGCGCCATTCGTCGGCGATCGCGTCGGCCAGCGCCTCGCGTCGGCACCACGCAGCGGCGCCCGCGCCGGCGTCTTCACCGGCCGGCCGTCGAGCTGGATCGCCCCAGCCGTCGCCCTCGCGGCTCGACCGTCGACGGCCTTCCAGAAGCGCTTCACTGCTGCTCGCGGTCCTGCTCGTCCCAGGCGCTCTTGAGCAGCCGCGGCGCGAACACGGCGTCGATCACGCCCATGATCGCGACGATCGCGCCGACCTGCGGCCAGCCGCCGGCTGCGCACCAGGTCGGTGTAGATGATCGCGATGCCGAGGAAGAAGATCGCCAGGCCGCCCAGCGCGCACCAGCGTATAGAGCAGCAGCCGGCTGCCGCCACAGCGCGTCGTCGTCGCTCACCGCCGCTTCGCCTTGGTTTGCGAGCCGCGCGCGCGCCGCTCGCCGCGCCGCTCCCGCCGCCGCGCCTTGGCCGCCGCCGCGACCGCCGCCGCTTGCTTCGGGCGCGGCCTTGGCGCTCACGGTGACATCGGCGTCCGCCAGCGGCAGCGTCGAACCCCAGCATCGCCAGGCTCTCGGCGAAATGCGCCGGCAACTCGGCGGTGACGTCGATCTTGCCGCCGTCGGGCGCGTCGATCCGGATGCGCCGCGCATGGAGGTGGAGCTTGCGGCTGATCCCGCCGGTCAGGAACGCCTCGGGCCCGCCATATTTGGCGTCGCCGACGATCGGATGGCCGATCGCCGCCATGTGCGCGCGCAGCTGGTGGGTGCGGCCGGTCAGCGGCTGCAGCTCGACCCAGGCGGCGCGGTTGCCGGCGCGGTCGATCATCCGCCAGCGGGTCTTGGCCGGAAGCCCGTGCTCCTCGCTCGATGTGCATCTTCTCGCCGCCGGTGCCCGGCTGCTTGGCGAGCGGCGCGTCGATCATCGCCCTCGTCGCGCGTCGGGCACGCCGACGACCAGCGCCCAATAGACCTTGCGCGCGGTCCGGCCCGAAAAGGCCTTGGCGAAATGGCCCGGCCGCGCGCGCCGTCCGCGCCACCAGCAGCGCGCCCGACGTGTCCTTGTCGAGCCGGTGGACGAGCTTGGGCCGCCCGCGCTCGTCGGCGAGCCCGTCGAGCAGCCGGTCGAGATGCTGGGTGGTCTTGGTCCCGCCCTGCGTCGCGAGGCCCGGCGGCTTGTTGAGCACGAACGCGTGCGGGTCCTCGTAGATCACCATGTCGCGGACGAACTGCGCCTCGTCCTCGGTCAGCGGATCGCGCTTGCGGCTGCGGCCGCGCGGACCGCGCCGGCGTCGGCCTCGGCCGGCGGAACGCGGATCTCCTGCCCGGCCTCGATCCGGTCGCCGGGCGCCGCGCGCTTGCCGTCGAGGCGCAGCTGCCCGGTCCGCGCCCAGCGCGAGACGATGTTGAAGCTGACGTCGGGCATGTGCCGCTTGAACCAGCGGTCGAGCCGGATGCCGTCGTCGTCCTCGCTGACGGTGAAGGTGCGCGCTTCGCTCACGGCGCGCGCGATTAGCGAATGCTAGGCGCTCGCGTCCCGCCCAATACTCGAACGCCTGCCGCTGCAGCTTGCGGATCAGCTTCGCCGCCTTCGGGCCCTTCCCACAGGCCGGTGTAGCCGTGCTTCTTCGCGCCGCCGACCCACCAGCCCTGCCCCGGCAGCCCGTCCGACTGGCGCACGACCAGCACCGCGAGCTCGGGCTCGCCGCGCTCCTCCGCCTCGTCGTCGACGTAGGCCAGCACCTTGCACAACGCGCGCATCTTGGGCCGCGTGAAATGATGGCCGAGCAGCGCCGAGCACTTCGGAATAGCTGATCGCCTCGCCCGGCCTGCGCGGAGGCGACCAGGATCGCGCGCACCTCCGCCGGGTCGGCGAGCAACCCGGCTTCGCTCATCCCTGCGGCTGTTGGCGAAATCGACCGGCGTCAGCTCGAACACGTCGAGCTTGGACGTGCTTTGCGGCCACGGGATCACCAGCCGCCATCGGAACGGCGCGATCCGCTCGAGCACGCCGGCCATGTCGCGCTTGGGATCGTCGCCATAGGCGAGCGGCTGCTCCTCGTCGCCGAGCGCGAGGCTGCCGAGGAAGATCAGCCGGTTGGGATCGTCGTCCTCCCACAGCCGCCCGGCCGGGCGCTGGCTGCCGGTCTGCTTGACGATGGTCAGCAGGTCGCCCTCGACCTCGACGTAGCAGAAGAACGGCTTGAAGCTTTCGTACGGCTTGCCCTTGGCCGTCGCCTTGCCGAGCTTGATCAGCCGGCAATTGTAGCTTCCCGGGGTCGGCGCCGGCCGCGGCAGCGCCGGCGCGCGGCAGCGAGCAGCTTGCCTTCGCTTGCGGACGTCGCCGGCGATTGGTCTTGCTTGGCCTCGGCCAGCGCTTCCTGCCAGGCGAGGCCGAGCCGCGCGAGCCGGTCCTCGTCGGCGGCGGTCGCGACCGCCTTCCACGCTTCGGACTTCAGCGGCGGCCCGACCTCGACGCTCGGCCGTGACGCCCGGGCGGCAGCTTGGGCTTGGTCGCGCAGCCCGCGAGCCAGGCAAGCGCCAGCGCAGCGCAGCCGTGACGCAGGCGAGCTTGCGAGCTTGCGTCACGCGTGCACCGACCTTTCGCTTCGCCCGCCGCATCAACTGACAGCGCGCGCGCCACGGTTTCAACCAACGCGGCGTTCACCATCTGCTTTCACTGCAGCGCTCACCGCCGCTAGGCGCGCGCGAGATGAACGCGCACGACCGCCCAACGCCGCGACACCCGCACGCGCACGCGGCTTCGCGCTTCGGCCTCGCCGCCTATGCGCTGTGGGGCGTCCTGCCGATCTACTTCAAGGCGCTCGCCGACGTGTCCGCCGGTCGACATCGTCGCGCACCGGGTGCTCTGGTCGCTGCCGTTCCTCGCGCTGCTGATCGCACTGTCGCGCGGCTGGGCCAAGGTCCGCGCAGCCGTCGCGCAGCCGCGGACGCTCGGCATCCTCGCTCGTCACCGCGCTGCTGATCGGCGGCAACTGGCTGCTCTACGTCTATGCCGTGACCAGCGGCCACATCCTCGCCGCGAGCTTCGGCTATTATCTCAACCCGCTCGCCAACGTCCTGCTCGGCCGCTTCGTGCTCAAGGAGCGGCTGACCCGGCTGCAATGGACCGCGGTCGCGATCGCCGCCGCCGGCATTTCGGTGCTTGCCGCCGGCGCGCTCGGCCAGTTGTGGATCAGCCTCACCCTGTGCGTCAGCTTCGCGCTCTACGGGCTGCTGCGGAAAGATCGTGCCGGCCGACGCGCTCACCGGCCTTGGCGATCGAGACCGCCTTCTTGTTCCCGCTCGCGATCGCCTGGCTCGGCTGGCGGACGGCGACCGGCGCGCCGAGCCGGTGATCGGCACGAGCCGACGCGAGACCGGCCTCCTGCTGCTCGCCGGCATCGTCTCGACGACGCCGCTGCTGCTGTTCACCGCCGCGCGCCAAGCGCCTGCCTTATTCGACGCTCGGCATGCTCCAGTTCCTCGCGCCGACGCTGCAGTTCCTGATCGCGGTCTGCTCTACGGCGAGCCGTTCACGCCGCGCCCATGCGATCGCCTTCGCCGCGATCTGGATCGCGCTCGCGCTTTACGTCATCGCGCTGCTGCGCGCGCCGCGGCTGCCGCAAGCCGCCCGAATGATGCTAGGAGCGCGCCGATGTTCAACCTCGTCTCGCTGATCATCGGCTTCGTCGCGCTGATCTGCGCGGTGGTCGCCTTCCTCCCGCTGCTCGGCTGGGCCAACTGGCTGATCATCCCGCTGGCGATCATCGGCGCCGGCGTCGGCATGATCTCGCGCGGCACCGCGGGCCGCAACCTCAACCTGTTCGTGATCGTGATCGGCGTCGTCCGGCTGATGCTCGGCGGAGGAATCCTGTGAGCCGCGACCCGCGGATCGACGCCTATATCGCCAAGGCGCAGCCGTTCGCGCGGCCGATCCTCGAGCATGTCCGCGAGCGCGTCCACGCCGTCCTGCCCGACGTCGAGGAAACGATGAAATGGAGCATGCCGGCCTACACGCTCGGCGGCAAGATCGTGCTCATCACCGCGGCCTTCAAAGCGCATGTGGCGCTCAACTTCTGGCGCGGGCAGGAGCTTGCGCGGCGAAGCGGCCAATGCCGACGCGATGGGCCAGTTCGGCAAGCTCACCTCGCTCGACGACCTGCCGCCGGACGCCGAGCTCGACCGGCTGATCCGCGAGGCGGCCGAGCTCGCCAAGCGCGCCCCGGCGCCGCGCAAGACCAAGCATGCGCCCAAGCCGCCGCCCGAGATGCATCCCGAATTCGCCGCCGCGCTGGCCAAGGCGCCGAAGGCCAAGGCGGCGCTCGACGGCTTCCCGCCGTCGGCGCAGCGCGACTATTTCGAATGGATCGCGGAAGCGAAGCAGGACGCCACGCGGCACAAGCGCATCGCCGACCGCGATCGAATGGCTCGGCGAAGGCAAGCGCCGGCACTGGAAGTATGAAAACTGCTGACGGCAGGGCTCAGCGCGCTTTGACATAGCTCCCCGGCGCGTCCTCGATCGCCTTGAGCTTGCCCTTGCCGGGCACGCGCGCGCCCTCGGCCTTCACCGTCTCCGGATCCTGCGTCTTGAGCCATTCGAGCCAGTCGGGCCACCAGCTGCCCTTGTGCTCCGTCGCGCCCGCGATGAACGTCGTCGAGCGTCGCCGCCGGCCGGTCGTTGACCCAATATTGGTATTTCTGCGCGGCCGGCGGGTTGACCACGCCGGCGATATGGCCCGAGCCGGCGAGCACGAACCGCTTCGGGCCCGGCGAAATGGTCCATGATCTTCCACACGCTCTGCGGCGGCGCGATATGGTCCTCGCGCCCGGCCTGGACGTAGGTCGGCGTCTTCACCGCGATCGATGTCGATCGGCGTGCCGGCGACCGTGATCCCGCCCTTCTCGGCCAGCTTGTTCCCCTTGTAGAGCGTCTCGAGATAGTCGCGGTGCCAGCCGGCCGGCAGGTTGGTGGTGTCGCTGTTCCAGTGCAGCAGGTCGAACGGCGCCGGCTCCTCGCCCAGCAGGTAATTGTTGACGACATAGCTCCAGATGAGGTCGCGGCCGCGCAGCAGGTTGAAGGTCGCGGCCATGTAGCGGCCGTCGAGATAGCCCTTCTCCGCGGTCAGCTGCGTCGAGCAGCCCCATCGTCTCGTCGCCGAGTGAACAGCTTGAGGTCGCCGGCCTCGGTGAAATCGACCTGGGCGGTGAAGAAGGTCGCCGACTTGACCTTGTCCGCCTCGCCCTTGCGCCTGCGAGGTAGGCGAGCGTCGCCGCCAGCGTCGTGCCGGCGACGCAATAGCCGATCGCGTGGACGCTCTCGACGCCGAGCAGGTCGCGGATGGTGTCGATCGCGTCGACCTGGCCGTTGAGCACATAATCGTCGAGCGCCGCGTCGGCGATGCTCTCGTCGGCCGATTTCCAGCTGACCATGAACAAGCGTGATGCCCTGGTCGACGCACCATTTGACGAAGCTTTTCTCGGGCGTGAGGTCGAGGATGTAGAAGCGGTTGATCCACGGCGGGAAGATCACGACCGGCGTCGTCAGCACCTCGTCGGTCGTCGGCGTGTACTGGATCAGCTGATAGAGCGGCGTCTGCTTGACCACCTTGCCCGGCGTCGTCGCGAGGTTGCGCCCGACCTCGAACGCGCCCGGCTTGGTCTGCGTCAGCTGCCCCGCCGCAATGTCGCTTGAGCATGTTGGCGAGGCCCTTGAGCAGATTCTCGCCGCGGGTCTCGAGCGTCCGCTTGAGCACCTGCGGGTTGGTCAGCGCGAAGTTCGACGGGCTCATCGCGTCGACGAAGCTGCGCGTCGCGAAGCGCAGCTTCTCGCGCGTCTCCGCGTCGACGCCCTCGATCTCGTCGACCGTTCCGAGCAGCTGGTCGGAGATCCGCAAATAGGTCTGGCGGATGGTGTCGAAGATCGGGTTTTCGCGCCATTCGGGCGCGGCGAAGCGGCGGTCCTTGCGCTCCGTTCGCGTCGCCGCCGGGCGCCGCGGTCACGCCCGCCGAGCATCTTGCCCCAGGCTCTCGAGCCCCTTGGCCCAGGCCTGCGCGCCGGCGCTCATCAGCGCCATCGGGTCGCGTCGCCGCGCCTGCGCTCGCCGAAAGCCGAACGCGCGGCGGCGACCAGGCCGGAAACGGCTGGTCCTTCTTCAGGCTGCTCGGCCCAGAATTCCATCAGCATCTGCTGGGCGCGGCCCATCACCAGCGTCCAGTGCTGCCAGTCTTCGAGGGTCGGCATCGCCCCGCCCGCATTTTCGTCTCGTCCGCCATCGCGCTCATGTAGCTTGCCGCGGGCTGCGAAAGTCTTGCCGCACTGCAGCAACGGAGCCATGAGACGAGCAATGGACAGCGACTTCTACCGCATCCGGCGGCTGCCGCCCTACGTCTTCGCCGAGGTGAATGCGATGAAGGCCGCGGCGCGCGCGCAGCGGCGAAGACGTGGTCGATCTCGGCATGGGCAATCCCGACGGCGCGCCGCCCAGGCATGTCATCGACAAGCTCGCCGAGGTCGCGAGCAAGCCCCACGTCCACCGCTACTCGACCAGCCGCGGCATTCCCGGGCTGCGGAAGGCGCAGGCGGCCTATTACAAGCGCCGCTTCGACGTCGATCTCGACCCCGAGACCGAGGTCATCGTCACCCTCGGCTCGAAGGAAGGCCTCGCCAACCTCGCCCAGGCGATCACCGCGCCGGGCGACGTCGTGCTCGCGCCCAACCCGAGCTACCCGATCCACAGCTTCGGCTTCATCATCGCCGGCGCCGCGGTGCGCTCGATCCCGGCGGCTCCGGGCGAGGAATTCTTCGAGCGGCTGACCAATGCGATGCGCTTCACCGTGCCGCGGCCCGAAGGTGCTGGTGATCGGCTATCCGTCGAACCCGACCGCCTACGTCGCCGATCTGCCCTTCTACGAGCGGCTGGTCGCCTTCGCGCGCGAGCACGAGCTGATCGTCATCTCCGACCTTGCCTATGCCGAAATCTATTTCGGCGACACGCCGACCCCGTCGATCCTCCAGGTCGAGGGCGCGAAGGATGTCGCGGTCGAGTTCACGTCGATGTCCAAGACCTACTCGATGGCCGGCTGGCGGATCGGCTTCGCGGTCGGCAACGAGCGGCTGATCGACGCGCTCGCTCGCGTGAAGTCCTACCTCGATTACGGCGCGTTCACACCGGTCCAGGCCGCCGCCTGCGCCGCCATCAACGGGCCGCAGGACATCGTCCAGTTCAACCGCGACCTCTATCGCCGCCGCCGCGACGTGCTGGTCGAAAGCTTCGGCCGCGCCGGCTGGCCGATCCCGGTGCCGCAAGCCTCGATGTTCGCCTGGGCGCCGATCCCCGAGCGCTTCCACAATTTGGGCTCGATGGCCTTCGCCAAGCAGCTGCTGACCGACGCCCATGTAGCGGTTGCGCCCGGAGTCGGCTTCGGCGAGCAAGGCGAAGGATTCGTCCGCATCGCGCTGGTCGAAAACGAGCAGCGGCTGCGCCAGGCCGCGCGCGGCGTGAAGAAGATGCTCGCCGCGCGCTAGGAACCGGCCGCGCCCCGGCGTGGTTAGCATCCACAGAATTTGCTAGAGGCCGATCATGGCAAGCAACGGTCCACAGGGCCTGTCGGACCACAGCCGCGCGATGCTGATCGACGCCGCCGGGGTGGCGATCATTCTGCTTGGCGTGGGCTCGGCGCTGCTGCCGGCGGTGGACCGCCTGAAAGGCTCCGCGATCATCGGCGGCCTGCTTCTCGTCTCCGGTCTGGTCGAGCTTTCCGCCGGCAGTCTGCGACGCGGAGTCAGACCCTATGCCATGGCCGCGGGCGGGGTGACCGCGCTCGCCGGACTGTTGTTCATCCTGAGGCCAACGATCCATTTCTTTCCGACCGTGACGGTGGTCATCGCCTGGCTCTTCATCCGCAGCATGATCCTCATCTATGCGAGCCGCCATTCGCACGGCTCCGTGCGGACCTGGATGGGCCTTTCCGCGGGGATGGATTTCCTGCTCGCGGTGCTGCTGATCGCGGGCCTGTCGATCGCGACCATCGTCATCAGCATCTTCGGGCCAACGCCGCAGTTGATCGCGAGCTTCGCCTGGGTGCTCGCGGCGAGCTTCGCGGTCACCGGGTCGCTCCTGCTCGAGGTCGCCAGTTGCGAACGCGAAGCGGCAAGCGGCTGACGTCGATCCATGTTCCCGACCCTCACTGCATCCGGGTCCGGCGACCTCCAGCTCGCCCAGATTATCCAGCTCTCCGTCGCACCGGTGTTCCTGCTCGCCGGGATCGGCGCTTTCCTCAATGTCTGTGCCATGCGCCTCTCACGCATGGTCGACCGCGCCCGCGTCATCGAGCCGCTGGCCCGTGGCAGCAGCGGCGCCGAGCGCAATCGTCTGATCGCCGAGCTCCGTGCGCTCGACAAGCGCATGAGACTGGTCAGCTGGGGAATTTTCATGTCGGTCCTGTCGGCGCTGCTGGTGTGCGCGGTCATCGTGCTGCTGTTCACCGCAAACCTGCTGGGCGCTCAATTTGCGACCGTGGTAGCGCTGCTGTTCATCGCCTCGATGGTCGCGATCGGCGCAGGCTTTGCGATCTTCCTGGTCGAAACCCTGGTCGGATCGCGCGCGGTCAGCGTGCGTTTCGATTTTCTCGCAGATCAGGCGGATGAAGTGGAGCAGCCTCCCCGTTCAAGTCCGGGCGCTTGAGAAAGACCAACAGGTAAATCGCTCCCAAGGTCTGGATTGCCGGCCGGTCAGGACTAATGTTGCGGCTGTGGACTTTGCTCTCGACATCGAAAGATCGCTGACCGGCCAGCCATGGCGCTGGCGCCGGTCGGCCGAACCGTCGGTGGGAATGGACACATTGGTCGACGAGTTGTTGCTCGCACGCGGGGTGGCGCGTGAAGACCTTGCTCGCCATCGCGATCCCAGGATTCGCGATTTCCTCCCCGATCCTTCGTGCTTCAAGGACATGGATGTCGGCGCAAAGCGGCTCGCCGATGCGGTCCAGGCCGGCGAGACGGTCGCGATCTTCGGCGACTATGACGTCGATGGTGCGACCAGCGCGGCGCTTCTGACACTGCTTCTGCGCCGTCTCGGGGCCGATCCGATCGTCTATATCCCCGACCGGCTGATGGAGGGCTACGGCCCGTCGGGAAAGGCGCTGGTCGAACTGAAGACCCGCGGCGCGTCGGTCGCAATCTGCGTGGACTGCGGCGCGCAGGCTCACGAAGCGCTCGAGGAAGCCCGCGCGGCGGTGCTCGACGTGATCGTCGTCGATCACCACCAATGCGCCAGCCTGCTTCCGGTCGCTCACGCGCTGATCAACCCCAACCGTCTCGACGAGAGCGCGGACGGAGCAGCGCACGGCCATTTGGCCGCGGTCGGCATGGCGTTCCTGCTGGGAGTTGCGCTGATCCGCGAGCTTCGCGCCCGCGGCTTCTTCGAAACGGTCGCCGAACCGAAAATTCTCGACCTGCTCGATCTGGTTGCGCTCGGGACCGTAGCCGACGTGGCGCGTCTCAAGACACTGAACCGCGCGTTCGTCACCCAGGGCCTCAAGGTCATGGCGGCGCGGCAGAATATCGGCCTATCGGCGCTGGCCGAAGCGGCGCGGCTGGTGAAACCGCCGTCGTGCCGCGATCTCGGCTTTGCGCTCGGGCCCAGGATCAATGCCGGCGGTCGCGTCGGCAAGTCGGACCTTGGCGTGCGCCTGCTGACCTCGACCGACCCCGAGGAAGCCCGGACCATTGCGGTCGAGCTCGACCGGCTCAACGAGGAACGCCGCGCGATCGAAATGCTCGTCACCGACCAGGCCACGTTGCAAGCCTCGAGGCTGGACGGGCATCCAGTCCTGACCGTGATGAGCCCGGGCTGGCACCAGGGCGTGATCGGGATCGTCGCCGGCCGCATCAAGGAGCGGTTCGGAAGGCCGGCGATCGTCATTGCCGAGACCGAGGACGGCACCGGCAAGGGTTCGGGCCGCTCGATCGGCGGAGTCGATTTGGGCGCGGCGCGTGCTCGCGGCCAAGGAAAGCGGGCTGCTGAGCGCGGGCGGGGGCCATGCGATGGCGGCAGGGCTGACTTTGCCGGCCGGGGGGCTCGGCTCTTCCGGGAGTTCATCAGCGAGCGGCTCGCCGCCGACGTCGAGAAGGCGCGCGGCGACCGGGCGCTGATGCTCGACGCCCTGCTTGCGCCCGGCGGAGTGGCGGGCGGACTTTGCGATGCGCTGGACGCTGCGGGCCCCTACGGCGCGGGCTGGCCGAGCCCGCGCGTTGCGGTCGGGCCGGCGCGGCTCGTGAAGGTCGGGATCGTCGGCGACGGCCACGTCCGCGGCATTGCGGGCGGCGACGACGGCAAAAGCTTCAAGTGGATCGCCTTCAGAAGCGCGGAGAGCGATCTCGGCCAGGCGCTTCTCGCCTCACCCGGCGACCAGAAGTGGTGGCTCGCAGGAACGATCAAGCGCGACGAATGGACTGGCGGCAATGCGGCCGAAATGCACCTGGAGGACGCCGCGCTTGCTTGACCCGTTCGGGTCGCTCGCTTAACCGGCGAGCCGCTTTCCAAGCGGCCCCATCGTCTAGCGGTCTAGGACGTCGCCCTTTCACGGCGAAAACACGGGTTCGATTCCCGTTGGGGTCACCAGTGGTGACAGCGCGCCTACAAGCGCATCCAACCGATCACGATCGCCGCGACCAGCGCCGCCATGCTCGCGCCCAGCGCCAGCGCCGCAGACAGCCCCTTGCCCCGCGCATAGGCGAGCGTGATGCCGAGCTTCACGGTCATATTGGCTAGAACCGTTCCGGCGAGCGCGAGCGCGGCGAGCGGCGCGCCGATCGCATTCGGGTCGAGCCCGCCAAGGGTAATGATCGCGGTATCGACGTCGGTGCTCCCGACGATCAGCAACAGGACGGCAATGCCTCCCTCGCCGAAGCGGCCCTGGGCCCACCGCGCCGCGACCGCCGCAATAGCGACGAAGGCGAGGAAGCCGAGCGCCGGCAGGATCGCGATCGGGTTGCCGGGAGCAGCGGAGTCGCTGCTTTTGGGGGCTCGCCGATAAAGGATCCACGAGGCGATCGCGCTGACGATGAACGCGGGCGCCAGCAAGATCACAAATTCGTCCAGCGCGCGCGTCGCCAGGATCGCGACCAGGAAAGGGACGCGCAGGTACATGACCGTGCTCGCCAGCGCGATCCCGGCCGGCTCCGCGCCCCGCGCGCTTCGCGCTGCCGAGCCGCTGCGCCAGCGCCTGGGTGACCGCGGTCGAGCTGTACAGCGCCGCCAATCACCGCGGTGGCGATGGTGCCGTTGCGCTCGCCGAAGATGCGGTTGGCGACATAGCCGAGGAACGAGAAGCCGGTGACGAGCACGACCACCAGCCACAGCTTCTGCGGATTCCACGCCCCGAGCGGCCCATATTGGCCGCTGGGCAGGAACGGCAGGATCGCACCCGCGATGATTGCATAGCGGGCGAGCGCTTTGACGTCGTCCTCGTCGAGGCGGTCGACGAAGCCGTGAAGCTCGGTGCGAAGCGCAAGCAAGGCAACCGCCACCGCCGCGCTGGCGATCGCCAACGCCGGCTCGCCGATCCCCGCAAGGAAGCCAATGGCGACCGTGACCATCGCCGCGACCGCGCTGGTCGCGTCGTGCTGGGTCTCGAGCTGGCGCGCGTAGGCCGCGACCAGCAGCGCGACCGCGCCCAGCACGATGGCGGCAGCGACGAACGGATGACCGAGCCTTGCGACCAGCCCGGCGACCCCGGTACACAGCCCGAGCATCGAAAAAGTCCTGATACCCGCGACACGAGAGCCGGGCTCCTGCTCCCTGAGCTTCCAGCCGCGCTCGACGCCGATCAGCAGGCCGCAGGCGAGCGCCGTCCCGAGCGAGAGGGCCTGATGATACCAGTCCGCGTTCAAGCTCTCTGCCAGACGCTAGATCGACAAGCCCGGATCGCCCTCGATGACCTGTTGCTTGAGCAATGGCCGCTCACCGGCGCGCCATAGCTGCGCGGTGTGGACGACGCGATAGCGAAGCGGACCGCCGTCGGGGCTCGCGCTGCGCGTGACCGGTCGGGGAATGCACACGAACTCGGTCCGCATCTCGTCACCGGTAAGCCGCACCGTCGCATAGCCATGCCCGCCAATATCCACGAAAGTGAGGTGCGGTGCCACATCGGGATTGGACAGCGCCCGCGCCTTCGCCCGATCGAAAGATTTGGCATATTCGAAGCAGGAACGGACTCCGTGCTTCAGCATCATGTTGTAGGTTGACTCGGGCTTGGCCGCGCCCGGCCGGTCGGCCAGGTAGAGCGGCCGGAATTTATTGTCTTTCTTGATCACGTACTCGTTCGCTTCGCCGCCGCCCACGCTCGACATGGACCCGCCAGTGAAGCTCAGCCCGACGGGCTCAAATTTCCCGGGTGGCAACTGCGCGGAAGCATAACCTGCCCAGAAGCTGTGCAGGTCGCCGGAAACGATGGCGAAACCGGTGATCTTGGAGTCACGGACCAGGTCGTAGATCTCGCTGCGCTCGACCCAGGCGCTGCCGAAGTCACCGCCCTGTACGTTGGCGAACCGGCCCGCTGGCCATTTCTGCTTGGTCAGCCCGGCCGGGAGATTTTCAGGATCGGCGCGTTGCTCCAAGGTGCATTGCGAACTGCCCCAGATCTTCCAGGTCGCGCCCGAGCTGCGCAAGCGGTCCTTGAACCACGCCTTCTGCGTCGACCCGAGGATGGTTTGCGGCGGTTTGTCCTTGTTCGGATTGTCCACCTTCGCGCTATTGAATTCCAGCTCAGCCGGCGGATCGCCGCCATTGAAGGCGCGACCGCCGTCGAGCACCTGGAGCAGGTCGTCGGGAAACATCCCGTAATCGGCCCAGTCGGCTAACTTATCGGTTGACGATTCTTCGAACGGGTTCGGTCCGCGATAGCTGCGCTCGTCGGTGAGCAGGAGGTCGAGGTGGAGGCCATAGCGCAGCGCCCGGTAGATGATCAGGCTGTTGATCGCGGCGATGTTGTTCGGCTCGAGGCCTAGGCCGCCATCGTCGAACTTCTCGATCTTGACGTTCTTCACGGGCACCGAGCCGAACTCGTCGAGCGATCCGCTCGGCGCAGAGACCCGCGCCGGGATATTCTCGAACCACGCCTGGTTAGCAGCCACCTTCACGGTCTGCCCGGGCTGCTCGATCGAGGGCGCTTTCAGGATGCTTTGCCAACCCTGCCACGAGAATTCGTGATTGTCCCAGATGCACACAAACGGCCAGCGGGCACGCGCGTCCTGCAGGTCGGGGTCGGCGAGAAAGCCCTTCCACACTGCGCGGTATCCCTCGAGCGTCGTCGGGAGATGGAAATTGCGAACTTTCAGCGAGTCCGGAATCCGCGCAACTTCGTAGAGTTTCCGGTCGAAGCGGGGCTTCCCTTCCTCTGGATATTGCACGACCTCGTAGATGAAATCGCCAAGGTGCAGGACGAAATCGAGCTGGTCCTCGGGCCGCGCCCGCTCGTCCTCGAAGATCATACGGCGGTAGCCGTTGAGCTTGCTTTCGTTGACGTCCTGGCAGCTGACGAAGGCGAAGTTGACCGGGCGCGGATCGTCCGCGCGTGGGGCAGTGATGGTGCGTCCGACGCGGCTGCCGTTTCCTTCGCTATCGGTGAAGCGGTACCAATAGACGTGCGCGGGCTTGAGGCCGCCGACCAGCACCCTGCTCGTCCAATCTGATGCTGCCGACACCGGTGCGGGCGCTTGCGCAACTACGCGTCGGAACCCTTCGTCCTCCGCAACTTCGACCGTAAGCAGGTGGCGCGCGGCATCGGCGAACGGGCGGCGGGTCCACAGGATCACGCTGTTGGGGTCGGGATCGCCCGAAGCAACGCCCTCGGGGTAGATGTCGCGCCGCTCGGCCCATTTAGTGCGCGACGCCCGGGCGGACCCGCCCCACGCCAGCGATGCCCCCATCGCCGCCGCCAATTGAACGAATTCGCGGCGGCTGAGCGTCATTGCCTATCCCCTGTTCAATCTCTCCGCATGCCAGGCGATGTGGTCGGCCATGAACGTCGAGATGAAATAGTAACTGTGATCGTACCCCGGCTGCCGGCGCAGCGTCAGCGCGATCCCCGCGTCAGCACATGCGGCTTCAAGCAACTCGGGGCGCAATTCCTTTTCGATGAACGGGTCCGCAGTGCCGACATCGACGAGGATTTCTTCGACACGCGCACCATCCTCGATCAGCGCGACCGAATCATGCTTGCGCCAAGTGGTGCCATCCTCGCCGAGATAATGGCGAAGCGCCTTCTGTCCCCACGGCACCTGGCTCGGCGCGACGATCGGCGAGAAGGCCGAGACGCTGCCGAAGCGATCCGGGAGGCCAAGCGCCAGCGTCAACGCGCCGTGTCCGCCCATCGAATGGCCCATGATCGCCTGCGCGCCCATGTCGGCCGGGAATTCGGCCCCGACCAGCGCCGGCAGCTCATCGGCGAGGTAGGTCCACATGTTGAAATGTGTGTCCCAGGGCTGCTCGGTCGCATCGACATAGAACCCCGCGCCCTGGCCGAAATCCCACAGGTCTTCGGGGTCGTCGGGAACCTCGGGCCCGCGCGGACTGGTGTCGGGGGCGACGAAGATCAGGCCGTGCTCGGCGCAGGCTGCGCGATACTCGCCCTTCTCGGTGACGTTGGCGTGCGTACAGGTAAGCCCCGACAGATACCAGACGACCGGGAGCTTGCGCCCGCTTTGCGCCTGTGGCGGCAGGAAGATCGAGAAAATCATGACGGTGCGGGTGGCAGCGGACGGGTGCTTGACCACCAGCTGCCGGCCGCCGTGCGCCTTGTTTTCTGAAACGATTTCCAAGCTCATTGCTCCGGCCGGTGCAGGCCGCACAGCTTGTTGCCGTCGGGATCGCGAAGATACGCAAGATAGAGCTTGCCGAATGCATTCTCGCGCCAGCCCGGCGGGTCCTCGATCGGGGTTCCGCCGGCCGCGATACCCGCCGCATGCCAGGCGTCGACTTCCTCGGGCGTCTCAAAGCCGAAGCCGACGGTCGAGCCGTTCCCACGGGTCGCGGGCTGGCCATCGATCGGGTCGGTGACCATGAACACCGCGCCGCGCCGCCCGTAAGCGAGCCGGCCCTTATCGTCGCGCTTGGCTTCCTTGCCGAACAGCCCGTCGTAGAATTGTTTCGCGCGGTCGAGGTCGTTGGACCCGACCATCACATGGCTGAACATTCTCTCGCCCTCCTCAATAGATCACCACGCTGCGGATGCTCTCCCCCGCGTGCATCAGATCGAAGCCCTTGTTGATCTCGTCGAGCGTCAGCGTGTGGGTGATCATCGGGTCGATCGCGATCTTCCCGTCCATGTACCAGTCGACGATTTTGGGGACGTCGGTGCGGCCCTTGGCGCCGCCGAACGCGGTGCCGCGCCAGTTGCGGCCGGTGATCAACTGGAACGGCCGGGTCGCAATCTCCTTGCCCGATTCCGCGACCCCGATGACGACGCTGGTGCCCCAGCCGCGGTGGCAGCATTCGAGCGCGGTACGCATCACTTCGGTGTTGCCGGTCGCGTCGAAGGTATAATCGGCGCCGCCATCGGTCAGCGCGAGCACCTCATCGATGATCGCCTGCCGGTCCTTGTCCCGCGCATCGATGAAATCGGTCATCCCGAACTTGCGGCCCCAGTCCTCGCGCGCCGGGTTGATGTCGACGCCGACGATCCTGTTCGCGCCGACCAGCTTCGCACCCTGGATGACGTTGAGCCCGATGCCGCCCAGCCCGAACACCACGACGTTCGCCCCCGGCTCGACCTTGGCGGTCTTGACGACCGCGCCGACGCCGGTCGTGACCCCGCAACCGATGTAGCAAGCCGTCTTGAACGGGGCGTCCTCGCGGATCTTCGCCACCGCGATCTCGGGCAGCACGGTGAAGTTCGAGAAGGTCGAGCAGCCCATGTAATGGAAGATGGTCTCGCCCTGGTAGGAAAAGCGGCTGGTGCCGTCGGGCATCACGCCCTTGCCCTGGGTGGCGCGGATCTTGGTGCACAGGTTGGTCTTGCCCGAAAGGCACGACTTACACTCGCGGCATTCGGGCGTGTAGAGCGGGATCACGTGATCGCCCGGCTTCACGCTGGTGACCCCCTCCCCGACCTCGCGCACCACGCCGGCGCCTTCATGGCCAAGGATCGACGGAAACAGCCCTTCGCTATCGAGACCGTCCAATGTGTAGGCGTCGGTGTGGCAGATGCCGGTGGCCATGATCTCCACCAGCACCTCGCCCGCCCTGGGGCCATCGAGGTCGACCTCGACGATCTCGAGCGGCTGCTTGGCCGCGAATGCCACTGCGGCGCGGGTCTTCATTCAATTTCTCCGTTCGGACTGGAAGCTCAGAAAACGGCGTATCCACTCGCCCACGCGCTCATTGTCATTCGGCGCGTCGAGTGAAGCAATGGCTGCGTCGGGATCGGGCACGATGTCGTACCGCTGCTCGATCAGCGCCTTGGCGAAGGCCGGCGAGAATTCCGGGTGGAACTGGAAGCTGATGGCCGGCCGATCGGTCCAGGCGAGCCCGGCAAAGGGCGTGAACGACGATTGAGCGGTGATTTCCGTGTTCGGCGGTCGGAGCACGACCTGGTCCTGATGCGAGGCAGGCACATCGATCGTGTCATCGCCATCCATCCAGGCCTGCCAGTCCATCAGCTCGTAACGCTGAAGCCCTGCGCCCCACCCCTTCTTTGACTTCTCGACGTGTCCGCCGAGCGCCTCGGCCATTAGCTGATGACCGAAGCAGATGCCGACCATCCTGCTTTTTTTCGCAGAGCGGATGAACGCGGAAAGCGGTTCGATCCAGGGGAGGCCATCGTAGACGCCGGCGGGCGAGCCGGTGATCAGTATTGCGTCATGGCCTCCACCCGGAAATTGTCCGGCCCGCACGTCGAATGATTCTGTCTCGAAGCCGTCGCCCAGCAGCCGCTCGAACATCGCCGGATAGTCGCCGAACCGCTCGGCGAGGTCGCCGGGCGGGCGGCCAGTCTCGAGGATGGCGAGCTTCACGCGCGCGCCTTGCCACGCCAAAGCCGTTCGGCCAATGCTCGAATGAGAAGGGAAGCCATGGCCGATAACAACTGGCTCGAAGGCCGCCACGCACTGGTCACCGGTGGAGGAACCGGGATCGGCGCTTCCGCAGCGACCCACCTCAATGCCGCCGGGGCCAAGGTCTCGCTGCTCGGGCGGCGGATCGAACCCCTGAAGGCGCTGGCGGAGAGCCTCGGCGGCACCGCAATCCAGTGCGACGTCACCGACCGCGACCGGATCGGCGCGGCCTTCGACGAGGCCCGCGCCGCCAACGGCCCGATCGAGATACTGATCGTCAATGCCGGAATCGCCGAGAGCGCGCCGTTTCACAAGATGACCCGCGAGAGCTGGGACCGAATCATCGCGGTCAATCTCACCGCCGCATTCGACTGCGCGCAGGCGGCTTTGCCCGACCTGATGGCGAGCCAAAACGGCCGGCTGGTGTTCGTCGCCTCGGTCGCTTCGCTCCGCGGAGTTCCCTACGCGGCGCATTATGCTGCCTCCAAGCACGGGCTGCTCGGGTTGATGCGCTCGCTCGCCGCCGAATATGCCAAAAGCAACCTCACCGTGAACGCGGTCTGCCCGGGGTATGTCGACACTCCGATGACCGAGCAGTCGATTGCCCGCGTGTCTGAAATCACCGGCCGCAGCGAGCAGGATTCGCGCAGCGCGATCACCAACATGAATGCGAGCGGGCGGCTGGTAGATCCCGACGGGATCGGGACCATGATCCTGACCCTGTGCCTGCCGCAGAGCCGCGACGTGAACGGCGCGGCGGTGACCATCGACGGAGGGACCAGCGCATGAGCCTCGACCCCCAGACACTTGAGCCGACCCATTTCCTGTGGGCGTTCGACGACGGAGTCGCGACGGTCACCCTCAACCGGCCCGAGCGCAAAAACCCGCTCACCTTCGACAGCTATGCCGAGCTTCGCGACACGTTCGGCGAGCTCGCCCACACCCCGCAGGTCAAATGCATCGTGATCGCCGGCGCCGGCGGCAACTTCAGCTCGGGCGGCGACGTCCATGACATCATCGGGCCGCTGACCAAGATGGACGAGAGCGGCCTCGTCCAGTTCACTCGGATGACTGGCGACCTGGTGCGCAACATGCGCGCCTGCCCCCAGCCGATCGTTGCCGCGGTCGAAGGGACGTGTGCCGGTGCCGGGGCGATCCTCGCCATGGCCAGCGACCTTCGCCTGAGCGCGCGCAATTCAAGCACGGCCTTCCTGTTCACCCGCGTCGGCCTGTCGGGCGCGGACATGGGTGCGTGCGCGATCCTGCCGCGAATCATCGGCCACGGCCGCGCCGCCGAGCTGCTGTTTACCGGACGCAACATGAGCGCGCAGGAAGGCGAAGCGTGGGGCTTCTTCAATCGCCTATCGGACGACGTGCTCGCCGAAGCGCAGGCTCTCGCGCGCGAGCTCGCGGACGGCCCGACCTTCGCCCACGCAGTGACCAAGCGCCAGCTCGACGCCGAATGGGCGGTGAGCATCGAAACCGCGCTCGACATGGAAGCCGAGGCCCAGGCCGAGTGCATGCAGACCAACGATTTCAAGCGCGCCTACCAGGCCTTCAAGGGCAAGCACCAACCGGTGTTCCGGGGCGACTGATGATCGACGCCGGCGTCCTCGCCTGGCCCTTTTTCGAGGAGCGCCATCGCGAGCTTACGCGCGAGCTCGAAGTCTGGTGCGCGGCCAATCTTACCGGCCGCTACGCCGACGATCTCGACGGCGAGTGCCGCGCCCTCGTGCGCGAGCTCGGTGCGGCGGGTTTCCTCAAGCTGAGCGTTGCGGACGGCGAGCATCGGCCCGACGTTCGCAGCCTCGCCATTGCCCGCGAGACCCTCGCTTACCATTCGGGTCTCGGCGATTTCGTCTTCGCCATGCAGGGCCTCGGTTCGGGCGCGATTTCGCTGTTCGGGACGATCGAGCAGAAGCGCGACTGGCTGCCGAGGGTGGCGTCGGGCGAGGCGATCGCCGCCTTTGCCATGACCGAGCCCGAATGCGGATCAGACGCGGCCAATATGTCGACCTCGGCGATGCGCGACGGCAACGAATGGGTGCTGGTCGGCGAAAAGACGCTCATCTCCAACGGCGGGATCGCCGATTTCTACCTGACCTTCGCGCGCACCGGCGAAGGCGAAGGCTCGCGCGGCCTTTCCGCTTTCATCGTTCCGGCGGACGCCGTCACGGTCGCCGAGCGGATCGAAGTGATCGCGCCGCACCCACTCGCGCGCCTCACCTACGACAATGTCCGGATCCCCGCCGATTCGATCGTCGGCGAGCCCGGCGAGGGCTTCCGCATCGGCATGGAGACACTGAACCTGTTCCGCGTGACGGTGGGCGCGGCGGCGCTGGGGTTTGCGCGGCGCGCGCTCGACGAGGCGGTGAAGTTCGCGGCGAACCGCCGTCTCGGCGGCGGCACGCTTGCCGACAATGCGGTCACCCAGGCGAAGCTTGCCGACATGGCGCTCGCGGTCGATGCCTCCGCGCTTCTGATCTACCGCGCGGCGTGGCAGCAGGACGTCGGCGGCACCGACAACCGCCGCGCCGCGGCCATGGCCAAGCTCCACGCGACCGAAGCCGCGCAACGGGTCGTCGATGCTGCGGTGCAGATGCATGGCGGCGCCGGCGTCACCAAGGGCGTCAAGGTCGAGGAGCTGTACCGCGACATCCGCGCGCTTCGCATCTACGAAGGCGCGAGCGAGGTGCAGCGTCAGATTATCGCCAAGAGCCTGCTCAAGGAGGCCCAGTCATGAAGGTCCTGCAACCGCCCGGCTGGCCGCGGCCCAAGGGCTATTCGAACGGCATTTCCGCGCAGGGGCGGATGATCTTCACTGCCGGGATCGTCGGCTGGGACGAGCATGAAAGCTTTCCCGACTACACGCTCCATGGGCAATTCGCGCGGGCGCTCAAGAACACCCTCGCGATCCTCGCCGAGGACGGCGCCGGGCCCGAGCATATCGTGCGCATGACCTGCTACGTGACCGACCGTCACGACTACCTCCATTCGCGCGACGAGATCGGCGCCGCGTGGCGCGAGATCATGGGCGCGAACTATCCCGCGATGGCGCTGGTCGAGGTCAAAGGCCTGCTCGAAAGCGCTGCTTTGGTCGAGATCGAGGCGACGGCCGTCGTCCCGGAATGATGCGCGATACGTTCGTTGAAGACCGGCTCCCGCCCCCGGAGCTGTTGCCCGAATTCCGCTTCGACCTGCCCGAACTCCAATACCCCGAGCGGCTGAACGCCGCGGCGGAATTGCTGAAAGGCGGCGCGCCCGACGCGCTGGTGGTCGTCAACGACCACGGCCGTTGGACCCATGCTGACCTCGACGCGCTCAGCGGGCGGATCGCCCGCCTGCTGGTCGAGGAGCATGGCCTGATCCCCGGCAACCGCGTGCTGCTGCGGGGGGCCAACGGGTACACCATCTTCGCTGCGTGGCTCGGCGTGCTCAAGGCCGGCGGCGTGGTGGTCGCGACCATGCCGCTGCTCCGCCCCGGCGAGCTTGCGACGGTGATCGAGCGTGCGCAAATCAGCCACGCGATCGTCGACAGCCGTTTCATCGGCGACTTCCGCCAGGCCGTCGAGCAGGCACATTTCGTCAAGCACATCGTCAAATATGACGGCGACTACGGGAAGGGCGAGCTCGAAACGCGCACCGCGTCCTTGCAGCCGCTGCCGCCCGCCGACACCAACCGCGACGACCCGGCGCTAATCGCCTTCACCAGCGGCACCACCGGAGTGCCCAAAGGCTGCGTCCAGTTTCATCGCGACATTCTCGCGCCCTGCGACAGCTTCGCCAGGCACCTGATCGGCCCCAAGCCCGGCGACATATTCCTGACCAGCGCGCCAATGGCCTTCACCTTCGGCCTCGGCATCACGCCGATGTTCCCGCTGCGCTTCGGAGCGGCGAGCGCAACCATCGAGCAGGGCGGTCCGGAGAAGTTGCTCGAAGCGATCGCCAAGCACGGCGTGACCCACCTCGGCACCGCGCCGACCGCCTACAAGGCAATGCTTGCGACCGAGGCCCAACCCAAATCCGTTGGTGTCGAGCGAAGTCGAGACACGTCCCTCGACTACGCTCGGGACAAGCGGGGAAGTGGATTGAGCCAGGCCCTAAGGACTCTCCGCTATTGCATCTCAGCGGGCGAGCATTTGCCCGAGGCGATCTGGCGCGCGTGGCACGAGCGGACGGGAATCGCCATCACCGACGGGATCGGCTCGACCGAGATGATGCACATCTTCGTCTCTGCCGCGGGCGACGAAATCCGCCCGGGCTCAACCGGGAAGGCGGTGCCGGGATATGAAGCGACCGTGCTTGACGCCGACGGCAATCCGCTGGACGAAGGCGTCGGCCGCCTCGCGATCAAAGGCCCGACCGGCTGCCGCTACCTCGATGACCCGCGCCAGGGCGACTATGTCGAGAACGGCTGGAATGTCACCGGCGACACCTACCGCCGCGACGCCGACGGATATTATTGGTACCTCGCGCGCAGCGACGACATGATCGTGAGCTCGGGCTATAATATCGGCGCGCCGGAAGTGGAGAATGCGTTGCTGTCGCACCCCGCGGTCGCCGAATGCGCGGTGATCGGCGTCCCCTGCCCCGAGCGCGGGCAGAAGGTGAAGGCGTTCATCGTCCTCGCCGACTTCGCCGAGCCGAGCGACGAGCTTGCCGAAAAGCTGCAGGCCTTCGTCAAGGAGCAGATCGCGCCCTACAAATATCCGAGGCTGATCGAGTTCGTCGACGCGCTGCCCAAGACGGCAACGGGCAAGCTCAGGCGGAGTGAGCTGAGGGAACGATGATACCCAACAAAGAACCCAAAGTGCGACTGCCGCTTGCAGACGGCGGCTCCATCGTCCTGTTTGATGTGTTGGCCGATAGGACTCACACGGAAGACGAGGTGAATAGAAACGTGTTCCGTCTCACAGCAACGGGTGAGATCGTGTGGCAAATTGAGTCAGGCGCTTTTGAAGGTGAACGACAGCCGTTCACGAATGTCTACTTCAACAACGAGCTGAAGGCTTTTGTTGGAATGGCGCAGAATATCCGGTCGACATCGAAACGGGCGAACTGGGCCAAGGCGTGTTGGTCAAATAACTGTCGAATTGCGCTCGCTCTGCCCCCCGGCAGAGCGAGCTCATTCGAACTCCACGATGACCTGATCGACCGCGAGGCTGTCGCCCGCCTTGGCCGGGGTCGCCTTGACCGTCGCCGCCTTGGGTGCGCGGAGGATATTTTCCATCTTCATCGCTTCCATCACCGCGACCGGCTGGCCCGGCTCGACCTTGTCGCCGACCGCGACGTCGAGCCGGGTCAGAAGCCCCGGCATCGGCGCCAGCAGCAGCCGCGACAAATCGGGCGCGGGCTTGTCGAGCATGTGCTTCGACAATTCGGCGACGTGCGGGCTCAGCACCTGCACCTTGTGCGTGCGCCCGCGCGTCTGCAGCTGCCAGTCGCGTCCGGCGCGGCGGACCTGGACGATGCGGTGACGGCCATCGACGGTCACCGACAACAGCCGCTGCCCCGGCACACAGCGCCCGATGATGTCCATCAGATCGCCTTCGTCGGTCACTGCGAGCGTTCCGCCCTGGTACGGCTTGATCCGCACCTCGTGCTCTTCGCCCGCGATCCGGACCACGCGCTCGCGCAGCACATGGATCGGCGGGCCGAGTTGACCGTCGATCTCGGCCGCGCGCTCGTCGGTGATCACCGCCACCATTCCGACGATGGCGGTCAAATCCTCGATCAGCTGTGCGTCCGCGGGCGCGCCGTCGAACCCATCCGGATATTCGTCGGCGATGAAGTCGGTCGCGAGATCGCCTTTGCGAAAGCGCGGGTGCTGCATCAGCGCGGAGAGGAAATCGACATTGTCCGAAATGCCGTCGACCACGAACTGGTCGAGCGCGTCGATTTGCGCGTCGATCGCCGCCTCGCGCGTTGGCGCCCAGGTGATCAGCTTGGCGATCATCGGGTCATAGAACATGCTGACCTCGCCTCCGTCGACGACCCCGTCGTCGACACGGACGCGCACTTCGCCGGATGTGCCAGCCCCAACCTCGTTCGTCCTGAGCGAAGTCGAAGGGGGCTTCTCTAACGTTTGTGCCTGACGCCCTTCGACTACGCGCTTCGCGCTTCGCTCAGGACCAACGGTTTGTTTGGGAGGCCAGTATCGCACCAACCGCCCCGTGCTCGGCAGGAAATGCCGGTACGGGTCCTCGGCATAGACGCGAGTTTCGACCGACCAGCCGTCTAGCCGCACATCCTCTTGGGCGAATGCCAGCTTCTCGCCGGCCGCGACGCGGATCATCTGCTCGACCAGGTCCAGCCCCGTCACCTCCTCGGTTACCGGATGCTCGACCTGCAGGCGCGTGTTCATCTCGAGGAAGTAGAAGCTCTTGCCTGACGGATCGGCGCCGTTGACGATCAGTTCGACCGTGCCCGCCGAATAATAGCCCACCGCCCGCGCCAGAGCCACCGCCTGCTCGCCCATCGCCTTGCGCATTTCGGGCGAGACGAACGGCGACGGCGCTTCCTCCACCACCTTCTGGTTGCGCCGCTGGATCGAACATTCGCGCTCGTTCAGATAGACGATGTTGCCATGCTGGTCGCCGAGCACCTGGATCTCGATATGGCGCGGGGCTTCGATGAACTTCTCGATGAACACGCGGTCGTCGCCGAAGCTGGCGAGGCCCTCGCGCTTCACGGACTTCGAAGCCCTCGCGCACGTCCTTCTCGTTCCAGGCGAGGCGCATGCCCTTGCCGCCGCCGCCGGCCGAAGCCTTCATCATCACCGGAAAGCCGATGTCCTTGGCGATCTTCACCGCCTCGTCGGTGGTGGCGATGTCGTCGAGGAAGCCGGGGACGATGTTCACGCCCGCCTTCTGCGCCAGCTTCTTCGAATTCGATCTTGTCGCCCATCGCCGCGATCGCCTTGGGTGGCGGGCCGATGAAGACGATCTTGTTCTTGGCGAGCGCCCTGGCGAAACTCTCGCGTTCGGACAGGAAGCCGTAGCCCGGGTGCACCGCCTCCGCGCCGGTCGCCTTGCACGCGTCGATGATCAGCTCGGCCTTGAGATAGGATTCGGACGCGGGCGGCGGGCCCAGCCGCACGCCTCGTCGGCCATCTTCACATGCGGCGCGCGCGCGTCAGCGTCGGAATAGACCGCGACCGTCTTGATCCCCATGCGCCGCGCGGTGCGGATCACCCGGCACGCAATCTCCCCGCGATTGGCGATCAGGATTTTCTTGAACATCAGCGGCCTGCCGCCTCGTAGCGCGCGATCGAGTAAGTGCCGTCCTTGTTCGCGAACAGATAGAAAGTGCCGTCATATTGCCGCACGGGCTTCCTCGGCGGCTCCCAGCCCCAGGTCTGGCACGCGGTGTTCATATGCTCGTGGTTGATCCGGAAGCGCACGTTGCGCGGGCCCTTCAGGACTCTCGCAGGAATGATCTGGCCGACCGTGTAGACGGCCCTGCCGTTGGTGCCCGCGAAAGGCTGGAAGCCATAGTCGAGCCGGCCGAGGACGATCGCGCCGCTCGCCTGGCGCAACTGCGACAGCGGCATCGGCGGAGGATGCATGGCGCAGGCACCGACGTCGCTAGCGAATGCGACCGAGCATGAAGCGGCCGCGATCAGGAATTTCTTGAACACTAGCTATTCCACCACTGGCCGACTTGACAATTCATCCACGACGCTACGAAGATGAATCCGGCAAGAAAGAATGCCGCCGCGATCGCAGCCGAGACCGCGTAGTCCTTCGGTGACAACCACAGAACCGCGATAGCAACTAGGTAGGTGGCGGTGCTCAGCGCCGACAACATCACAGCGCCGATAATCGTTTTGATGACCAATTCTTGTCCGGGCGTCATTCGGCCGCCTCGTCGAGTGGCGGGCGGTTGTGGCCGAGCAGGCGCAGCACTTCGTCGGCGGCGTCGGCGAGGTTGGTGCCGGGGCCGAAGATCGCCTGCACCCCCGCGGCGCGGAGCGCGGCATAATCCTGCGGCGGGATGACTCCGCCCGCGACCACCTTGATGTCGGCGCGGCCCATGTCCTTCAGCGCCTCGATCATCTCGGGAATGAGCGTTCGGTGCCCCGCGGCGAGCGAGCTCGCGCCGACCACGTCGACGTCATGGTCGACCGCCATTTTCGCGGTCTCGCGCGGCGTCTGGAACAAGGGCCCGGGGATCACTTCGAAGCCGAGATCGGTGAAGGCCGACGAGACCAGGTTGGCGCCGCGGTCGTGGCCGTCCTGGCCCATCTTGGCGACCATGATCCGCGGCTTGCGGCCGAGGCGTTCGGCAACGGATTTGCGTGCCTTCTTCCGCAAGCTTCCACCGCCCGTCGCGCCGCGCCTTGCCGTAGATGCCGCGCACCGGCTCGGGCACCGTGCCGTAGCGCCCGAACGCGCGTTCCAGCGCGTCGGAGATTTCACCGAGCGTGGCGCGGGCGCGGGCGGCTTCGACCGCCAACGTCAATAAATTCCGCTCGTCCTGAGCGGGGGGTTGGCGGGCTGCATTTTCCAACGCATCGAGCGCCGCTCTGACGCGCGCCTCATTTCTCGACGCCCGCACCTTCTCTATCCGGGCGATCTGGCCCGCGCGCACCTTGGCATTGTCGACCTCGAGAATGTCGTGCTCTTCCTCTTCCGCCAGCCGGTAGCGGTTGACGCCGACGATCACCGTCTCGCCCGTATCGACCTTGGCCGCGCGCGCAGCGGCGGCTTCCTCGATGCGGTGCTTGGGCAGGCCCTCGGCGACCGCCTTGGTCATGCCGCCATGCGCCTCGACCTCCTCGATCAGCGCCCAGGCTTTCTCCTCGAGCTCGCGGGTCAGTTTCTCGACGTACCAGCTTCCGCCCGAGGGGTCGGCGACCGCGGTCACCCCGCTTTCCTCGGCGAGGATCAGCTGCGTGTTGCGGGCGATGCGCGCGCTGAAATCGGTAGGCAGCGCGATCGCCTCGTCGAAGCTGTTGGTGTGCAGCGACTGCGTACCGCCGAGCACCGCGGCAAGCGCCTCGATCGTGGTGCGAACGATGTTGTTGTAGGCGTCCTGCTCGGTCAGGCTAACTCCGCTGGTCTGGCAGTGCGCGCGGAGCCGCTTGGACTTCTCTTTTTGCGCGCCCAGCTGCGTCATGATCCGGTGCCACAAAGTGCGCGCAGCGCGCAGCTTGGCGACCTCCATGAACAGGTTCATGCCGATGCCCCAGAAGAAGCTCAGCTGATGCGCGAAATCGTCGATGTCGAGCCCGCTCGCGATCGCCGCGCGGACATATTCCATGCCGTCGGCGAGGGTATAGGCAAGCTCCTGCACTGCCGTCGCCCCGGCCTCGTGCATGTGATAGCCCGAGATCGAGATCGAGTTGAACTTGGGCATCTCCGCGGCGCAATAAGCGATGATGTCGCTGACGATCCGCATGCTCGGCTCGGGCGGGTAGATGTAGGTATTGCGGACCGCGAACTCCTTCAGAATGTCGTTCTGGATCGTGCCCGTCAGCTTGTCGTGCGGGACGCCTTGCTCCTCGCCGGCGACGATGAAGAAGGCCATGACCGGAAGTACCGCGCCGTTCATGGTCATCGCTGACCGACATCTCGCCGAGCGGGATGCCGTCGAACAGCAGCTTCATGTCCTCGACCGTGTCGATCGCCACGCCCGCCATGCCGACATCGCCGGCGACACGCGGATTGTCGCTGTCGTAGCCGCGGTGGGTGGCGAGGTCGAAGGCGACGCTTAAGCCCTTTTGCCCAGCCGCGAGGTTGCGGCGGTAGAAAGCGTTGGAATTCTTCGGCGGTCGAGAAGCCGGCGTACTGGCGGATGGTCCACGGGCGGCCGGCGTACATCGTCGCATAGGGGCCGCGGGTGAAGGGCGCCATGCCCGGATATCCGCTGTCGATGCCCTCGGCGTCCTCGGGCCCGTAACACGTTCTGGAGCCAGATGCCCTCGACCGTCTCGCGACCCAGGTCGCGTCCGCGCGATCTCCTTCCCGGCGATCTTTTCCCACTCTGCTCGCTTGTCAGATGACATATGCCGCACCGTGTACCCCGGCGAAGGCCGGGGTCCAGTCCAAAACGAAAATCGGCGCGGTAGCGCCGCCTGGGCTCCTGCCTTCGTAGGAGAACAGTCGTCTCAGCAAATCTGCTCGACGCTGAGGCTTCCCGCGGGCAGCGGTTTCAGCACCTCGCGTGCCGGAATTTGCGGGTCGAGCCAGCGCGCGAAATCGGCGGGCGGCAGAACCACGACCTGGCGGTTGTGGTAGGGTTGAATGTCTTCGCCCGGCGCGGTGGTCAGCATGGTGAAGGCCTCGCCCACCGCCTCGTCCTTGCGCCACAGGCCCGCGATCGCGAACGTCGGCGCACCCTGCAGCGTGAACAGCCATTTGTGCTTGCGCTTCGCCTTGAGGTCGTCGGGCTTGGTGAACTCGAAAAAGCCATCGGCGACGATCAGGCAGCGCCCGCTGCCGAACTCGCGGCCGTCGGAGCGGAAATTGAAGACCGGCTTGCCGCCCGGGCCGGGCCAGCTCCAGCGCCGAACGACCAGGTCGAACCCGCCGCCATCGCTCGCGCGCACGATCGGGCCGGGATCGGTGATCGCGATCTCGCGCGGCTCGAGGTTCGGAATCCCGTCGGGAAAGCGCAGCGGCATCTGCATCTCGGTGAACAGGCGCGCGACCTCGTCGACCGATTTCGACTGGGTGTAGAGATTGCACATGCGGCGCTAGTGCTTCGGCGTTTCCATGATCTCGGTGAGCACGCCGCCCATGTCCTTCGGGTGGACGAAAAACACCAGCGTCCCGTGCGCGCCGATCCGCGGCTCGCCGAGCACCCGCGCGCCCTTGGCCTCGAACTCGGCCTTGGCGGCGTGGATGTCGGGCACTTCGAAGCAGACGTGGTGCTGCCCGCCGAGCGGGTTCTTCTCGAGGAACTTCACGATGGGAGAAGTCTCGCTCCAAGCGGCTCGATCAGCTCGATCTGGCTGTTGGGCGTGTCGACGAAGCACACGCGAACACCTTGCGCCGGAAGGTCGAACGCCGGCCCATGCGGCTCGGCGCCGAACATGGTGCGGTAGAGCTCGAGGCTCCGCTCGATCGAAGGCGTCGCCACGCCGACATGGTTGAGGCGGCCGAGTTTCATATGCTCACTCCTGGCGCCGTCATTGCGAGCAGCGAAGCGACGACGCAATCCAGATAATCGGTTCACACGAAGGCACGAAGATCACGAAGATCACGAAGAAGGGCGCGACCCCTTCGTGTTCATCGTGTCCTTCGTGCCTTCGTGTGAAAAAGGACCGCAGCGCTGCGCTCGCGGTCGGATTAGTGCTCGACCGTCACGTCCGTCGTCACGCTGTTGGCGATGAAGCAGGCTTCGTGCGCGCGGTGGTGAAGGTCGGCGAGAGCAGCTTCGTCGGGCGGGCCGCCGGCCCAGGTGACGCGCGGGCGCAAGGTCACGCGCGTCATCGCACATCTTCCCGTCGCCGCGCTTCTCGATCATGCCTTCGGCTTCGTCGACATAGGCGTCGACCACGAACCCCGCGCGCCGCGCGAAGTCGAGGAAGAACAGCATGTGGCACGACGACAGCGAGGCGACGAACGCCTCTTCGGGATCGACACCCGCGGGGTCCGACCAGCGCGCGGGGACGACGTGCGGGCTCGCGCTCGCCGGCATCACAGGGCCGCCGTCGAACGCCCATTCGTGCGCGCGGCTGTACTGGCCCTTGGCGAAGTCGCCGTCGCCGGTGCGGGCCCAGCGGATCGTAGCGGTGTAGGTGCTCACGGCCAGCGGTCATTCCAAACGCAACCATGATCGTGGATCATGATCAATAACGTGCCCCAGAGGACGCACGATTGCACCGATGGCGGCAGCTACAAAGCCAGTCCAGATCGTTGACCGCAAATGCAGCCGGATCATCTTCTCGGCTGTAACGCTTGCCGCCGTATCCGAGCATCAGCCCTTCGATGACACCTGTCTGCAATGCGCGCCGGGCTTTGATAAAATGATGCACACCCAATGCGCCGAATAGAACGACGAAAAGTAACGCAAACCAAGATGCCTAGATGCGTACGTCATAGCGGAATATTGTCGTGCTTCTTCCACGGATTTTCGAGTTGCTTGTTCCGCAGCTTCCTTAGCCCCATCGCCACGCGCCGCCGCGTCGAATGCGGCATGATCACCTCGTCGATGAAGCCCATGCTCGCGGCCACGAACGGGTTGGCGAAGCGCTCCTCATATTCGGCGGTGTGCTCGGCGATCTCCTTCGCGGTCTTGCCGCGGAAGATGATCTCGACCGCGCCCTTGGCGCCCATCACCGCGATCTCGGCGGTCGGCCAGGCGTAGTTGAGGTCGCCGCGCAAATGCTTGGACGCCATGACGTCGTAGGCGCCGCCATAGGCCTTGCGCGTGATGACCGTGATCTTGGGCACCGTCGCCTCGGCATAAGCGAACAGCAGCTTGGCGCCGTGCTTGATGATCCCGTCATGCTCCTGCGCGACGCCGGGCAGGAAGCCGGGCACGTCGACGAAGGTCAGGATCGGGATGTCGAACGCGTCGCAGAAGCGCACGAACCGCGCGGCCTTCTTCGATGAGTCGATGTCGAGCACGCCCGCCAGCACCATCGGCTGGTTGGCGACTACGCCGACCGTGCGGCCCTCGATGCGGCAGAAGCCGGTGATGATGTTCGCCGCGTGCGCCGGCATCAGCTCGAAGAAGTCGCCCTCGTCGGCGACCTTCCGGATCAGCTCGTGCATGTCGTAGGGCGTCGCCGCGCTCGGCGGGACGAGCGTGTCGAGGCTGTCCTCGATGCGGTCGGCCGGGTCCTCGCACGGCCGCTCGGGCACATCGTGGCGGTTGCTGAGCGGCAGGAAATCGAAGAACTCGCGCGTCGCGAGCAGTGCGTCGATGTCGTTCTCGAACGCGACGTCGGCGACCCCCGACTTGGTGGTGTGGGTGACCGCGCCGCCCAGTTCGTCCTGGGTCACGACCTCGTTGGTGACCGTCTTCACCACCTCCGGGCCCGGTGACGAACATGTAGCTTGAATCCTTCACCATGAAGATGAAGTCGGTCATCGCCGGCGAATAGACCGCGCCGCCCGCGCACGGGCCCATGATCAGGCTGATCTGCGGGATAACACCGCTGGCGAGCACGTTGCGCTGGAACACTTCGGCATAGCCGGCGAGCTGACGCGACTCCCTCCTGGATGCGCGCGCCGCCGCTGTCGTTGAGGCCGATCACCGGCGCGCCGACCTTCATCGCCATGTCCATGACCTTGCAGATCTTCTCCGCGTGGCGTTCGCTCAGCGAGCCGCCGAACACCGTGAAATCCTGCGCGAAAACGTAGACCAGCCGGCCGTTGATCGTGCCCGAACCGGTGACCACGCCGTCGCCCGGGATCTTCTGCTGGTCCATGCCGAAGTCGGTCGCGTTATGCTCGACGAACATGTCATATTCTTCGAACGATCCTGGATCGAGCAGGACGCTGAGCCGCTCGCGCGCGGTCAGCCGGCCCTTGGCATGCTGCGCCGCGATGCGCTTGGCGCCGCCCCCCTGCCGCGCGGCCTCGCGGCGCTTCTCGAGCTCTTCGATCGTGGTTGCCATTCGGCGGATCGTCCCCATCTAGGTCAGGCTCCCGCAGTCCTTCCACGAGCGGCTCATCCGGTCAATCGGGCGGGCTGGCGAATGGTGCAGTGCACAATCGCGTTAAATCAGGTTAATGAGGGCCGCTTTGCGGAACCCTAATCCCTCCCAATCCGTTCATCCGGGAGCAACACACAACACGGAGGTTAAAGGGAAAATGCTGACGCGCGTCGGGATGCCAGTGGAATTCGAAACCGAGCCTTCGGCGCCGGATCCGCAGCCCAACACACTCATCTGCTTTTCGCACTTGCGGTGGAACTTCGTGTTCCAGCGTCCGCAGCATCTCATGAGCCGCTTCGCGCGCGAAATGAATGTCATCTATTGGGAAGAGCCGATGGACATCGGCCCGCGCGAAACCGCTTACCTCAAGGTCCGCGAAGCCGAGCAATTTCCAAACGTCCACGTCGTCGTCCCGCATCTGCCCGAAGGCATGCCCGACGATGCCCGCGAGGCCGTGCTCGAGCGCCTGCTCGAAGCACATGCCGCAACGATCCGCGGCGGCCTGGTCGCCTGGTATTATACGCCGATGATGCTGCCCTTCTCGCGGCATCTCGACGCCGACGTTGTCGTCTATGACGCGATGGACGAGCTGTCGAAGTTCCGCTTCGCGCCAGCGAAACTGCTCGAGCTCGAGCAGGAGCTGCTCGACAAGGCGGACATCGTCTTCACCGGCGGAACGAGCCTGTTCGAGGCGAAAAAGGACCGCCACCCCAACGTCCATTGCTTTGCATCCTCGGTCGACCGCGCGCATTTCGCCAAGGCGCGCTCGCGGCTGTTCGATCCGGCCGATCAGGAAGACCTGCCGCGGCCGCGGCTTGGATTTTATGGCGTGATCGACGAGCGCTTCGACACCGGGCTTCTGGCCGAGGTCGCCAAGGCGCGGCCGAACTGGTCGTTCGTGATGGTCGGTCCGGTGGTGAAGATTTCCGAGGACGAGCTGCCGAAGCGCCCCAATATCCACTATTTGGGCGGCAAGACCTATGACGAGCTGCCCGCCTATCTGTCGGGCTGGGACGTCGCGCTGATGCCGTTCGCGATGAACGAATCGACCCAGTTCATCTCGCCTACCAAGACTCCCGAATATCTCGCCGGGGGCAAGCCCGTGGTATCGACCCCGGTCAGGGACGTGGTTCGCACCTATGGCGACCTCGAAGGCGTCAAGATCGCGTCGAGCGCGGAGGAATTCGTCGCCGCGTGCGAAGCGGCGCTCGAGCTTGCGGCCAACCCGTATGAGTGGCTGTCGGAGGCGGATTTGATGCTCTCGGCGACCAGCTGGGACACGGTGCAGGCAAGGATGGCGGGCCTGGTCGCCGAGTTGCTCGGAACGCCGGCCGCGACCACCGCTCCGGCGCTGCTCGTGGCCGCCGAATGAACGGCCGCAAACGCTATGATTATCTGATCGTCGGAGCCGGTTACGCCGGCTCCGTCCTTGCTGAGCGCCTGGCGAGTCAGCACGGCGCGACGGTGCTGCTGATCGACAGGCGGCCGCATATCGGGGGCAATGCCTATGACGAGCCGAACGAGGCGGGGATTCTCTACCACAAATACGGCCCGCACATTTTCCACACCAACAGCGAGCAGGTGGTCGACTATCTGTCGCAGTTCACTGGGTGGCGGCCGTACGAGCATCGGGTCCTGGCGCAGGTTCGCGGCCGGCAGGTGCCGATCCCGATCAACCGAACAACGCTCAATCAGCTGTTCGGCCTGCACCTCCAGACCGACGAAGAAGCGGCGGACTATCTCGCGTCGCGCGCCGAGCCGGTCGACAATATCCAAACATCCGAAGATGTGGTCATCAACGCCGTCGGCCGCGAGCTCTACGAGCTGTTCTTCCGCGGCTACACGCGCAAGCAATGGGGCCTCGATCCGAGCGAGCTCGACAAGCAGGTGACCTCGCGGATCCCGACCCGGACCAACACCGACGACCGCTATTTCACCGACACGTTCCAGGCCATGCCCGCGAACGGCTACACCGCGATGTTCAAAAAGATGCTCGACAGCCCGCTGATCGAGATTCGCACCGGCGTCGATTTCCGCGACGTTCGCGATGAGATCGAGGCCGACCACATCGTCTACACCGGGCCGATCGACGAATATTTCGACTTCCGCTTCGGCAAGCTGCCTTACCGGTCGCTGAAGTTCGATCATCAGACGCTCGACGAGGAACAGCATCAACCGGTCGCGGTGGTGAACTATCCCGATCCCGATGTGCCCTACACTCGCATCACCGAATACAAGCATTTGACCGGGCAGCAGCACCCGCGAACGACGCTCACCTACGAATATCCGAGCGCCGAGGGCGATCCCTATTACCCGGTCCCGCGCGACGAAAATCAGGCGCTCTACAAAAAATATGAGGCGCTTGCCGACGCGACCGACGACGTGACCTTCGTCGGACGGCTCGCGACCTATCGCTATTACAACATGGACCAGATCGTCGGGCAGGCGCTGGCCACGTTCCGGCGGATCGACGACAAGCGGGAACCCGCAACGGCGACTGCCGTTGCCGCTGCGTGACTCCCAATGAAGCAGCGGCGAACGTTCCCGCACCCCTAGCGGGGACTTACGTCAATCCGATCCTCGACGCCGACTTCCCCGACCCGGCCGTTATCCAGGCCGCCGACGGCCATTACTACGCTTATGCGACGCAGACGCTGCGCGACGGGGAATGGATAAACATCCAGGTCGCGCGGTCGTCCGACCTCGTCCATTGGGAGCATCTCGGCGACGCGCTTCCCGACAAGCCGAGCTGGGCGCGGGAGACGCAGGACTTCTGGGCGCCGAGCGTGATCCACGATGGCGCGACCTACTTCATGTATTATTCGGCGACCCACGATGCCTGTCACGACCCCGAGCGCGGGCACTGCCTCGCGGTCGCGACTTCGCAAGCGCCCGCCGGGCCGTTTGTCGACATGGGCGTGCCGCTGCTGCTCGGCGTGGGCTTCGAATTCATCGACCCGATGGCGTTCGACGACCCTGCGACCGGAAAGCACTGGCTCTATTGGGGCTCGGGCTTCCAGCCGATCAAGGTGCAGGAACTGGCCGCCGACCGGATGTCCTTCGCTCCGGACAGCGCGCCGATCGACCTCGTCTGGCCAAACCCGGTCGAAGGCGCTTTCCCGCGGTTGGTCGAAGCCGCCTGGGTCATCCATCACGCGGACCATTTTTACCTGTTTTATTCGGGGGACAATTGCTGCGGACCGGACGCCGAATATGGCGTGATGGTCGCCCGCTCGCGGGAGCCGACCGGACCGTTCGAGACGCTGGAAGAGGCGCGCGGCGTTCCGCACAGCCTGATGCTCTACAAAAGCGAGCGCTGGCTGGCGCCGGGGCACAATTGCCTGGTGACCGACAAGGCCGGCCAGGTCTGGATCATCTATCATGCGATCGACGTAAACCGTCCGCGTCAACGGCAGGAGGACGAGATCAACAGCCGCCGGATCCTGCTCATCGATCGCATCAAGTGGCGCGAAGGCTGGCCCTTCGTCGGCACACCGTCCGACGAACTCCAAGCCGCGCCGGTTACCTAGTCCTGGCGGCCGCCGGCGACCGAACGAAGGCCAGGTCTCAAGTTTCCGAACAGCTCGCGCTGAACCTCGAACTCCTCGAGCAGCGGCTCATCGACGTGACGGCTACCGTCCGCCACGATTGTCGAAAGCAGTCCGGTCTCGGCGTGCCGTGAGTTGTCCCAGCCGGGGTAAGCGGTGATCGGGTACCAGCAGATACCGCGGATGTCGGCGCCGCGGCCCATCGCATCGCGGACCTCGTTGCAGACATAATGGAGCCACGACGGTTTTGCTGATCCCTCAGCGCCCGTTTCCGACAGGAATATCGGCTTCCTGTAACGCTCGGTCATTTCGATGAGCATGTCGCCGAGCGGCCGGTATTCGTGGTGGCCCATAGGGATGGTCGGGCCTTCATAATACCATTGGTTGTGCGGGTAGAAGTTCCATCCGACCACGTCGACCAGCGAGCGGTCGCCGCCCAGCTCCGGCTCGGCCAGGCCCATGATCCAGTCATAAGCCTCGAACATTCCTCGCAGGTTCTGCTCGGCCGCGCGCACCGTCGCTCGGCGGCGGTCGTGAGGCGCGATGTGGATCAAGGGCTCGGCCCAGACGACGGTCGTGTCCGGCCAGCGCTGCTTTATCGCTTTTGTCGCCATGATCGCGGAGCGGACGAGCTGACGCTTGAACCACCCGCGCTGGTCCGGGCCGACGTGCGGGAAATAGCCGTCGTCAACCGCCCAGGACAGGAAGTTGATCTCGTTCATGGGGCAGATGAGCGGAGCGCGCCCGCTGACCGACCGCTGCACCTCCATCGCGGCCAGCGCAAAGTCCGTGAACCGCGCCGGGAAATCGTCGGCGGCCTGGTCGACGTGGTCGGGGGAGCCGTAGTGGAACAGGTCCCAGATGATCTGGACCCCGGTCCGCTCGGCTGCCTCGAGCGCCGGAAGCCAGCTCGACCAGTCGTAATTGCCCGGCGATGTCTCGATCAGATGCCAGCGGAGGCCATCGCGGATCGTTGCGAAACCGAGGCTTCGCAGCTGCCGGTAATCCTGCAGCACGTGCTTGTCGTGGCCGGTGGCCCGAATGAGGTCGAGCCGAACGCCGTCGCGCCGCCGGTGCGACGAGCATTCAAAGCCGGCCTGGAAGAAGCCGGCGAATGTCCTGCCGAGACTGTCGTTCATTGGACTCACCAATGCACGAGGACGCGAATCGGCCCCCGCCGACCGCGGATCCGACACGGCTTGTCGGTCTCATTGCTAAGAATGGGCGTGCTTCTCGAGCTCGTCGCCGATCAGGCGCACGACGTGAAGGACGTTGGTCGAGCCCGCTGTCGCGAAGGGAATTCCAGCCATCAGCACGATCCGCTCGCCGCCTTCGGCGAGATGGTGGCGAAGCGCCATGCGCTTGCCCTTGGCGACCATCTCCTCGAAGCTGGTGACATCGCGCGTGTGCACCGCGTGGACGCCCCACAGCAGCCCCATCCGGCGCGAGGTGATCATCGACGCGCTCATCGCCAGCAGCGGGACCGAGGGCCGCTCGCGCGCGATTCGCCGGGCGGTCGCGCCCGAGCTGGTGTAGCACACCATCGCCGCCGCCGAGACGGTGATGGCGATCTGCCGCGCCGAGCTGGCAAGCGCATCGGCGGTCGTCGGCTCGAGCTTGGTCTGGGTGAAGTGGATGCGCGCGGGATAGCTCGGGTCACGTTCGACGCTGTTTGCGATGCGGTCCATCATCGTCACCGCCTCGACCGGATATTGGCCCGCCGCGCTTTCCGCCGACAGCATCACTGCATCGGCGCCGTCGTAGATCGCGGTGGCGACGTCGCTGACCTCGGCGCGGGTCGGAGTCGGCGATGAGATCATCGATTCGAGCATCTGCGTGGCGACGATCACCGGTTTTCCGAACTGGCGCGCGCAGGCGACGATCTTGTTCTGCAGCGGCGGCACCGCTTCGGGCGGAAGCTCGACGCCCAGATCGCCGCGCGCGACCATCACCGCATCGGCGAGCGCGATGATGTCGTTCAGGCGGTCGATCGCCGCCGGCTTCTCGATCTTGGCCATCAGCGACGCGCGCTCGCCGATCAGCGAGCGGGCTTCGGCGACGTCCTCCGGCCGCTGGACGAACGACAGAGCGATCCAGTCGGTCTTCTGCTCGAGCGCGAACGCAAGGTCGACGCGGTCCTTTTCGGTCAGCGAGGGGATCGGGAGGAGGACGTCGGGGACGTTGACCCCCTTGTTGTCCGACACCGTGCCGCCGACCTCGACCTCGGTGACGATCCTGCCGTCCTCGACATCGAGCACCTTGAGCCGCACCTTGCCGTCGTCGATCAGGATTCGCGCGCCCGAAGTGACCGCCTGGAACAGCTCTGGATGCGGCAGCAGGACACGGCGGGCGTTGCCGGGCTGCTCGTCGTCATCGAAGACGAAGCGTGCGCCTTTCTCGAGCAATGCGCCGCCGCCGGCGAAGTGACCCACGCGCAGCTTGGGGCCCTGGAGGTCGAACATGATGGTCGTCGGCCGCCCGAAATCCTTCTCCAGCTTGCGGATCGCGGTGACCAGCCTCGCCTTCTGCTTGTGATCGCCGTGGCTCATGTTGATCCGGAAAGCGTCGGCGCCGGCGACCATCAGCTTGCGGATCATGCGCGCGTCGCTCGAAGCCGGGCCGAGTGTCGCGAGGATTTTCACCTTGCGCGAGCGGGGCGCGAGAGATTCGGTCAACTCGATCCTTCCTTCGTCTAGCGAGCGCTCGGCCATAGCCGCTTGATATGACGGTTCAAGCCGCTAGAGCCTCCCGCTCAACATCTTGCATCGGAGTTTTGGAAACATGGCGGAAGGTACCGTCGCGGCCGATCAGCTGCGGCTGTTCATCGAGCGCATCGAGCGCCTGGAGGAAGAGAAGAAGGGCATCGCGGACGACGTCCGCGACGTCTATTCCGAGGCCAAGGCCAACGGCTACGACCGAAGATCATGCGGATGATCGTTCGCTTGAGGAAGAATGGAAACGCATACGCGCCAGGAGCAGGACGCGCTGCTCGACACCTATCGCGCAGCGCTGGGTCTCGCGTAAGAGAAGCAGCCATGGCCGGCCATTCCAAATTCAAGAACATTATGTACCGCAAGGGCGCGCAGGACAAAAAGCGCTCGGCCCTGTTCTCCAAGCTGAGCCGCGAAATTACGGTCGCGGCCAAGATGGGCCTGCCCGATCCCGACGCGAACGCGCGACTGCGCGCCGCGATCATCGCCGCCCGCGCCCAGTCGATGCCCAAGGACAATATCCAGCGGTCGATCGACAAGGCGTCGGCCGGCGACGCCGAGACCTATGAGGAAATCCGCTACGAAGGTTTCGGCCCGGGCGGCGTGGCGCTGATCGTCGAGGCGCTGACCGACAACCGCAACCGCACCGCGACCAACGTCCGCACGATCTTCTCCAGGAATGGCGGCAACCTCGGCGCCGGCGGAAGCGTCAGCCACGGCTTCGAGCGCCTCGGGCCTGATCGAATATCCGGCGAGCGCCGGCGATGTCGGACAAGGTGCTCGAAGCGGCGATCGAGGCGGGCGCCGACGACGTCGAATCCGACGAGGACGGCCACCGCATCTGGACCAGCGTCGAGACCCTCCACGAGGTCGCCCAAGGCGCTCGAGCCGATGCTCGGCGAAGCCGAAGGCGCGAAGCTGGCCTGGCGGCCGTCGACCGAGGTCGAGGTTGGCGGCGACGACGCACAGCAGCTTCTGAGACTGATGGACGCGCTCGACGAGGACGACGACGTGCAAACCGTCTGGGGCAATGAGAGCATTTCCGACGAAGAGCTGGAGCGGCTCGCCTGAAAATCCTCGGCCTCGATCCCGGGCTCGGCACCACCGGCTGGGGGCTGATCGAAGTCGAGGGCAACCGCCTCACCCACGTCGCCAACGGGCAGATCAAGACCGACCCGCTAACTCCGCTGCCGCAGCGGCTCGCGCGGCTTGCCGAGCAGCTCGAGACCGCTGATCGCCGAACACCGCCCGGACTCGGCGGCGGCCGAGGAAGTCTTCGTCAACGCCAACCCGCAATCGACGCTCAAGCTCGGCCAGGCGCGCGGAGTCGCGTTGATGTGCGCGGCGCGCGGCGGGATCGCGGTCGGCGAATATGCCGCGCGGCTAGTCAAGAAAGCCATCGTCGGCACCGGCGGCGCCGACAAGGCGCAGGTCCACGCGATGGTTGCGCGCCTGCTTCCCGGAGCGAAGATCGCCGGCCCCGACGCCGCCGATGCGCTCGCGGTCGCGATCACCCACGCGCATCACCTGGCGACGCACGCAACTCAGAACCGTTCGTCCTGAGCGTGTCGAAGGGCTGCTCTTGCCTTTAAGGCAGTTGAAGAAGCGGCTTCGCAAGCTCAGCGAACGGGTTGGGGCTGAACGGCTATGATCGCCCGACTTTCCGGAACCCTCGCCGAAACCGGCGCCGACGGCGCGGTGATCGACGTTGGCGGAGTCGGGCTACCAGCTGCTGGCGAGCGCCCGCACCCTCGACGCGCTCGGCCCGATCGGCGGCGAGGTGACCGTCCTGACCGAGCTTCAGGTGCGCGAGGACGCCTGGACCCTGTTCGGTTTCGGCTCGGCCGGCGAGCGCGACGCCTTCCGCGCGCTGACCAGCGTCCAGGGCGTCGGCGGCCGCGTCGCGATGGCGATCCTGTCGGCGCTCTCGCCCGACGAGCTCGCCCGCGCGGTGGCGCAGGAGGACAAAGCGATGATCGGCCGCGCCAACGGCGTCGGCCCCAAGCTCGCCGCGCGCATCGCCAACGAATTGAAGGGCAAGCTCGGCGCCAGCGGGCCTTGGCGGAGCTGCGCGCCCACGCCGCGGGCCGGAACCGCCGCCGACGCGCTTTCCGCGCTCGCCAACCTCGGCTTCAAGCCCGCCGAAGCAAGCGCGGCGGTCAATGCCGCCGCAGGACGAGCTCGGCCCCGAGGCGTCGCTCGACGCGCTGGTGCGGCTGGCTCTAAAGAAGGCCGCGAAATAGGGGACGGACGATGCGCGCACCATGGATGGCACTGCTTGCCTTTTCGCTTGCGGGTTGCTCAGCCGGCAAGGACATGACTGCCGCCGAACAAGGCGTCGCCGCGCTGCACCAGGCTTTCAGCGCCGGACAATTCGCCACGGTATACGATGGGTCGGCGCCGGAGATGAAGAACAGCATTTCCCGCGATGCGTTCGTCAGCACCTTTGGCGGAATCTACGGCAGGACGGGTCGCGTACAAGTCGGGGAAGACGACGGGTTGGAAGGTCAATTACGGAACGGACGGCAATATGGTGGCCCTGAACCGCGACGCGCAGTTCCAGAATGCGCGCGGCACCGAGGAATTCGTCTTCCGGGTCCAGGGCGGTAAGGCGGTTCTTGCCGGCTATCACGTCAAAACGGACCTGCGCGTCGAGTGATGGCCACTGACCCCGCCCGAATCACCACGCCCGAACGCACGCGCCGAGGACGCCGACCTGGCGCTTCGGCCCAAGAGCCTCGACGAGTTCATCGGCCAGCAGGGCGCGCGCGAGAACTTGCGCGTCTTCGTCCACGCAGCGAAGAGTCGCGGAGAGCCGCTCGACCATGTCTTGCTCCACGGCCCGCCGGGCCTCGGCAAGACCACGCTCGCCGGAATCCTCGCGCGCGAGATGGGCGTTGGTTTCCGCGCCACTTCGGGCCCGGTGATCGCCAAGTCGGGCGATCTCGCCGCGCTTCTGACCAACCTCGAGGACGGCGACGTCCTGTTCATCGACGAGATCCACCGCCTCAATCCCGCGGTCGAGGAGGTGCTCTACCCGGCGATGGAGGACCGCGCGCTCGACCTGATGATCGGCGAAGGCCCGTCGGCGCGATCGGTGCGGATCGACCTCCCGCGCTTCACGCTGATCGGGGCGACGACGCGCCAGGGACTCCTGACCACTCCGCTGCGCGACCGCTTCGGAATTCCCATCCGGCTCAATTTCTACACCGTCGAGGAGCTCGAGCAGGTCGTGCGCCGCGCGGCGCGGCTGCTCGAATGTCGAACTCGACCGACGATGGCGGGCGCGAGATCGCGCGGCGCTCGCGCGGGACACCGCGGATCGCGGGCCGGCTGCTTCGCCGCGTGCGCGATTTCGCCCATGCGTCGGGTTCCAACTCCATCGATGCGGCGGTCGCTGATCGCGCACTGTCGCGGCTCGAGATCGACGCGCTCGGGCTCGACGCGATGGACCGGCGCTACCTGACCATGATCGCCGACCTCTACGGCGGCGGCCCGGTCGGCGTCGAAACGCTCGCCGCGGGCCTAAGCGAGCCGCGCGACACGATCGAGGACGTGATCGAACCGTTCCTCATTCAGCTCGGCCTCATCGCCCGCACCGCACGAGGGCGCGCGCTGAACGGCCGCGGCTACGCCCATCTGGGCCTGCCCGTGCCGCAAGGCAGCCAAACCGGCCTGTTCGACGAGGGAGCTACGTCCAAATGAGTTTTTTTCGTCATCCCGGACTTGATCCGGGATCCAGGAACACGAGTTTCTCCAAATCTCTCAAACGCCTTCGTTCATGGATCCCAGCTTTCGCTGGGATGACGCTGGCCTTTGCCTCGCCCGTTTCAGCCCAGGCTCCGGCAGCCGCACCCGACTATTCGAAAGATTCGACCTGGCTGTGCCTGCCCGGGCGCGCCGACACCTGCTCGACCCCGATCCCAACGACCGCGCTCGACCCCAATGGCTATGGTGCGAGCGTCCCGAGCGCCGTCGCCAAGGACCCGCCGATCGACTGTTTCTATGTCTATCCCACCGTCTCCAGCGATCAGGGGATGAACAGCGACCTTACTGTCGACCGCTCCGAGAAACTGGCCGCGGAAGTCCAGTTCGCGCGCTTCGCCTCGGTATGCCGGCCGTTCGCGCCGATTTACCGGCAGATGACCGTCGCCTCGATCGCCGCCTACACCGCCGGGGCCGACATTCTCCAGCCGCTGGCGCTCGCCTACGGCGACGTGGCCGCCGCATGGCGCAACTACCTCGCCACGAAGAACCAGGGCCGGCCGTACGTCCTTATCGGCCACAGCCAGGGCAGCCTGATGCTGATCCAGCTGATCGCGCGCGAGATCGAGGGCAAGCCCGAGGCCGCGCGGATGAAACTCGCGATCATCGCCGGCTTCAACGTCCTGGTGCCGGAAGGCAAGCTGGTCGGCGGAAGCTTCAAATCGACGCCGCTCTGCAGCCGTCCGGGCGAGACCGGCTGCGTAATCTCCTGGGTCAGCTTCCGCGAGAAGAACGCCCCGCCGCCAGGCGCGATTTTCGGTTACTCAGACAAGCCCGGAATGACAGTCGGCTGCGTCAATCCGGCGCGGCCGGGTTCGCGCGACTGGGTCCCTTTCGACAGCTATTGGTTCGCGCGCTCGACCCAGCCCGTGCCGGGCGGCCCGATCAACTGGTCCAGCGAAGGGCCGCCGCCGACGCCCTTTCTGCATGCCCAGGGCCTGGTTTCGGGCAAATGCGTCAACGACGGGCCGCGCGGCTATCTGTCGATCCGCACCAACGCCGATCCCAACGACAAGCGCACCGACCGGATCGGCGGCGAGGTCGGGCTGCTCGGCATGTTCCTGCCCGGCTGGGGCATGCACCTTGCCGATACCTCGGTCGCGCAGGGCGATTTGGTCCGCGAGGTCGGCGCGATCAGCGCTCAATCCAGAACAGCTGCTCGACGCTGAGCCCGAGCGCAGCTGCGAGCTTGATCGCCAAAGTCGCCGACGGCGTGAACACATTGTTCTCGACCGTGTTGACGGTCTTTCGCGTCACGCCGACCTTCTCGGCAAGCTCCGCCTGGGTGAGGCCGAGCTCGATGCGCCGTTCCTTGATCCGGTTGGCGAGCCGGTCGGCCATCCCCAATCACTCCGGCCGGTGCGCGCGCCGCTCCAATATGCCGAACCGCAGGAGTGCCGCGCCTAGCCCGAGCGACAGGATGACGTGGATCGCCTCGCGCGCCGTCATCGGGGAGAATTCGTCGACCAAATAGAGTGCGATCGCGGTCAGAACGGCGATGATGAAGCCGAGCCGCAGCCCCTCGAGCCGATTGGCGCGGCTGCTTTCGTCGTCAATCAGCTCGCGCACTTCCCTCGGCTGGAGCCAAAAGCCCTTGGTCGTCAGCCCGGCCAGGATCAGCAGCGACAGGACGACCCAAGCGCCAATCCACACATAGTCGACGTCGCGCGGATGCGGGTTGGCGGTGGATCGGAAATAGGTCGTCTGCTGGATTAGATAGAACACGGCGAGCATCGGCAGCATTCGCGCCCGCCGCCTGCTGAGATGATCCGCCTTTTCGGTAATCGTGCGCTGGTTCATTCCCCGACTCCTGATGTAACCTGTGGGTGACATGTAACCTTGGCGTTACATACGAGTTAAGCGGGGTTTACGCGCCGAGTTCCGCGCTCGCTAGAGCGGCCGGCGATGACGCCGGAGAACCTCGACACACCCTATCGCGGCGGCTTCGTCGGCACGGAGCACCACTTCGCGCTGACCGTCTATTTCGAGGACACCGACGCCTACGGCATCGTCTATTACGCAAATTATCTGAAGTTCATGGAGCGGGCGCGATCGGACATGATCCGCGCGGTCGGGGTCGACCAGGCGGCCGAGCTTCGCGCGACCGGTAGCGCCTATGCGGTGGTCGAGGTCGACATCAAATATCGACGGCCCGGCCGGCTGGGCGACGATCTGCTCGTGGTCAGTACCGTCGAGGAGGTCCGCGCCGCCTCGGTGCTGAATTCATCAACGAGTTCATGCGGGGGAAAGAACAACTCACCGATGCGCGCGTGACTGCGGCGTTCCTCGATGGTGAAGGTCGGCCGCGGCGGCAGCCGCGCGAATGGGTCGCAAAGTTCAAGGATATCATTTAGCTAGACATGCTCTCTCGCCGGCCGCTTCTCGCTCCTCAGCCTCGCTTTCCTCGCGGCTCCGGCCTCCGGCCAGCAGCCGGTGACCGTGATCGCGGTTCCGCCGCTGACCACTCCCGACACGAAGGCTTCGGGGGCCGGAAGCCCGCTCGCGGTGGCCTGGCAAGCGAGCGAGCTGATCGCCTCCGACCTCCGCTCGACCGCCGAGCTGGTGGCGATCCCGCCGACCAGAAGGATTATTATTCCTTCCCCGAGGTCACCGCCCCGACCTTCTCCAAGTGGCGCGCCAAGGGCGCCAAACTGCTCCTGACCGGCTTCGTCCGCTCGCGGCCCGACGGGCGGCTGACTTTCGGCTGCTACGCCTATGACGTGCAGACCGGACGCGAGCTTGGCCGCAAGGGGTTCGTGGTCGCTCCCGACGAGTGGCGCCGGGCCGCGCACAAATGCTCGGGCGTCGCCTACACCGCCGCGACCGGGGCGCCCGGCATCTTCGACACCCGGATCGCTTATGTCGCCGAAACCGGCGCGGGCGACGCCAGGGTCAAGCGCATCGCGGTAATGGACAGCGACGGGACCGCGCAGACCTATGTCACCGCGGGCGACATCGATCGTCCTGACCCCGCGGCTTTCGCCCAAAGCGGAAATGGCTCGCTTACGTCAGTTACTTCGGCGGACAGCCCCGGGTGCGGGTCGTCGACCTGGATTCCGGCGAGCAGCGCCCGCTGGTCGCGGTCGACGCGATGACCTTCGCCCCGCGCTTCTCGCCCGACGGCCGCCGGGTGCTGTTTGCAATGCAATCGGGGCCCAACACCGATGTCTATGTGGTCGATGCAGGCGGCGGCGCAGCCCGGCGGCTGACCACCGCGCCGGGGATCGACATCGACGCGAGCTTTTCACCGGATTCGAGCCGGATCGTGTTCGAAAGCGACCGCGCGGGTTCCCAGCAGCTCTATGTGATGAACGCCGACGGCAGCGGGCAGCGCCGAATCAGCTTTGGCGGCGGCTGGTATGCGGCGCCCGCGTGGAGCCCCGACGGCGAATGGATCGCCTTCGTCCGCCGGGTTCCTGGCGCCGGACTGCGTATCGGCGTGATCAAGCCCGACGGCAGCGGCGAGCGCCTGCTGACCGCCGGCCCGTCGGACGAGGCGCCGAGCTGGGCGGCAAGCGGGCAGGAGCTGGTCTTCCAGCGCGCGGTGCCGGGCGGACGCTCCGCGCTCTTTCGGATATCGCTGTCGGGCGGCGAGCCTCGCCAGGTCACGACGCCGCAGGATGCCTCCGATCCCGACTGGTCGGGGACGCTCGACTGATGCGTCAATTGCTCCTGCTCGGCGCTCTTGCGCTAGTCGCGACTACCGCCTCGGCTCAGCTCCCGGGCCTCCGGACGCGCGGCCCCGCTCCGCCCGCGCCTGTGCTGCTGGGCATCGACGCCCTTCGCGCCGATTTCCTCGCCAGGACCGGCAGCGACAAGGTTTATTTCGGCGGCGACAGCACGGGCCTGACGCCGCAAGCGACAGCCACGTTGGCGGCCCAGGCCCAATGGCTCCGCCAGCATCCCGAGCTCGTGGTCCGGATCGAGGGCCATGCCGACTCCAGCGACACGCGTGATCACGCGCTCGCGGTCGGTGCCCGGCGCGCGGAAGAAGTGCGCAATTATCTGGTTTTGCTGGGAGTGCCGGCGGCGCAGCTGACGACTCTCAGCTGGGGCAAGGAGCGAGTCGCGGTCGGGGGATCAAGCGCACAAGCGCTCGCGCTCAACCGCCGCGCGGTGACCGTGCTGATTCGTTAGGCGGCGCGGCGCTGATCGCCGGTCGCGGTGAGCCATGCGCGCGCCTGGCGCTGGGCCTCGGCGATTTCGCGGGCGGTCATCTCGCAGGCGATCTCGGCGCGGCATTGCTGGCCGCGGGTGCAGCCCGACAGGGCCGCGAGGTTGAACCATTTGTGGGCTTCGATGAGATCGACCGGAGCACCGCCGCGACCCGTCGAATAGGTGATCCCAAGCTCGAACAGCGCATCGACATTGCCGGCTTCGGCATCCGCGAGCCGGCTGCGGATCAGGAATTCCGCACTCTTCTGACTGATCGCTCCCATGACTTCCCCCTCATTCCTATTGCAGGAGAATTCATCCGAGGATGGCAAAGAAATGGTTAACGCGGTTCAGACGCGATGTGAGACTGGTCCGTTTCGACTGGGATATTGTCGATCAACCGGGCGGTTCCAATCGTTGCCGCGGCGATCAGGCGCATCGCGTTTTCCGGCTTGTCGAGCGGCTCCAGGGTCGCCGCGTCGACCAGCGCGACATAATCGACCCGCAAGAATCCGGCGTCGACCAGCGACTGTTTCGCGGATCGAAGCGCCTCGGCGACTGGAGTCCCTGCGAGAATCGCGGCTTTCGCGGTCTCGAGCGCCAGCGGCAAGGCGACCGCGAGCGCGCGCTCGTCGGCCGACAGGAACTGATTGCGCGAGGACAGCGCCAGGCCATCCCTGTCGCGCACCGTCGCGGCTCCAACGATCTCGACGCCAAGGCCCAAGTCGGCGGCCATGCGGCGGATCACCGCGAGCTGTTGAAAATCCTTCTCGCCAAACACGGCGACATCCGGACGCACCGCCAGCAGCAGCTTGGCGACGATCGTCGCGACCCCGTCGAAATGCCCCGGCCGCACCTCGCCCTCCCAGCGTTCGGTCACACCCGAAACGTGGACTCGTGGTTGCAAAGCCCGGCGGATAGATTTCGTCGACCCTCGGGATCCAAAGCAGGTCGCAACCGCGCGCCGCGAGCAGCTTGGCGTCTTCTTCCTCGCGCCGCGGATAACGGTCGAGGTCGCTTTTCTCGTTGAACTGCGTCGGATTGACGAAGATCGTCGCAACGACGTTGTCCGCGCGCCGCTTCGCCTCGTCGATCAGCGCGAGATGGCCGGCGTGGAGCGCGCCGAGGGTCGGCACCAAAGCGACCGTGCCGCTCAGCCCGCCAAGCGCCCGCGTCAATTCTTCACTCGTACGAACGGTTTGCACGCGCGTTAACCCTCGGATAAACTTTCCGCGGGGGCGTTTCGAAGCGCCGGGGGAAAATAGCAAGTCATGGCCCAGCCGCATTTCATCGTCTTCGCCAACGAAAAGGGCGGCACCGGCAAGTCGACGACCGCGGTTCACACCGCCGTCGCGCTCGCTGCGTCGGGCCACCGCGTCGGCGCGCTCGACCTCGACGCCCGCCAGCGGACCATGACCCGCTACCTCGAGAACCGCGACGCGACCATGCGCCGGCTCGAGACCGATCTACCCAAGGCAGCCTACGAAGTGCTCGAGGACCATAGCGAAACGGGCCTCGCCGCCGCGATCGAGCGGCTGTCGCGCCGATGCCGACGTCATCGTCGTCGATACGCCCGGCCGCGACGACGCGGTGTCGCGCGCGGCGATCCTGAAGGCCGACACTCTGGTCACGCCGATGAACGACAGCTTCGTCGACCTCGACCTCATCGGCCAGGTCCACCCGGAAAATTACAAGATCACCCGCCCGAGCTTCTACGCCGAGCTGATCTGGAACAGCCGCACCGAGCGTGCCAAGACCACCGGCAAGAGCGTCGACTGGGTCGTCCTGCGCAACCGCCTCCAGCACGTCGAATTGCACAATTTGAAGCGCGTCGGCGCCGCGCTCGACGAACTCGCCCGCCGAGTCGGCTTCCGGGTCATCCCCGGCCTTGGCGAGCGCGTGATCTACCGCGAGCTGTTCCCCAAGGGCCTGACCCTGCTCGACCTCCAGCAGCTCGGCGAAGTGGGAATCGCCCACATCACCGCCCGGCAGGAGCTGCGCGAGATGATCGGTGGTCTCGGCATTCCCGAGCCCGGCGCCATCGAGCCGATCGCCGCCGCCGGTTGAACCAATCCGCCGCCGCTGCGTAAGGCAGCGAAATGAACCACAATTTCAACCCCACCATCCTGCGCGAATATGACATCCGCGGGATCGTCGGCGACACGCTCACCGAGGACGATGCCTACGCGCTCGGCCGGACCTTCGCCTCCAAGGCGCATGGCGAAGGCGCGCGCACAATCGCCGTCGGCCGCGACGGGCGTACCCACAGCGGGATGCTCGAAGCCGAGCTGATCCGCGGCCTCACCGAAGGCGGGATGAGCGTCGTGCAGATCGACATGGGCCCCTCCCCTATGCTCTATTTCGCGACCCATTATCTCGACGTCGATGGCGGCATCATGGTCACCGGCAGCCACAACCCTGCCGACTACAATGGCTTCAAGCTGCTGCTGAAGGGCCGCTCGGTGTTCGGCGCGGAGATCCAGGAGATCGGCGAGCGCGCCGCCTCGGGCCACTGGCACGAAGGCAGCGGGACGATCGAGGAGGTCGACATCCGCGAGGCCTATGCCGACCGGCTGCTGCAGGACTTCTCGGGCAAGCCGCTGCGTATCGGCTGGGACGCTGGCAACGGCGCCGCGGGTCCGATCCTCGACATGCTCGTGGACCGCCTGCCCGGCCATCATCACGTAATCTTCAGCCAGGTGGACGGCACCTTCCCCAACCACCATCCCGATCCCACGGTCGAGGCCAATCTCGCCGACCTCAAAGCGCTGGTCGAGCGCGAGCAGCTCGATTTCGGAATCGCCTTCGACGGCGACGGCGACCGGATCGGCGCGGTCGACGGCTTGGGCCGCGTGATCTGGGGCGACCAGCTGATGCTGATCCTGGCCGAGTCGGTGCTCAAGGAGCTGCCCGGAGCGACCATCATCGCCGACGTCAAGGCGAGCCAGGTGCTGTTCGACGGCATCGCTGCGCTCGGCGGCAAGCCGCTCATGTGGAAGACCGGCCACAGCCTGATCAAGTCGAAGATGAAGCAGACCGGCGCGCCGCTCGCGGGCGAGATGAGCGGCCACATCTTCTTCGCGCACCGCTGGTACGGCTTCGACGACGCGCTTTACGCGGCCGTGCGGCTGATCGAGGCAGTCAGCGCGAGCGGCAAGAGCCTGACCGAGATCATGGACGCGATGCCCAAGAGCGTCGCGACGCCCGAGCTGCGCTTCGCGGTCGACGAAGCCCGCAAGTTCGCGATCGTCGAGGAAGTCCGCGGCCGCCTCTCCGCCGACGGCGCGAAGGTCGACGCGACCGACGGCGTGCGCGTCAGCACCGACGGCGGCTGGTGGCTGCTGCGCGCGTCGAACACGCAGGACGTGCTGGTCGCGCGGGCGGAGGCAAAGGACCAGGCCGGAGTCGAGCGGCTGGTCGCCCAGATCGACGATCAGCTGGCGAAATCAGGCGTGAAGCGGGCCGGGGCGGTTCACTAAGCTTTTCCCGCCATCGGTCGAGCCAATCCTGCCAACCACAGAAAAGGCCTGCGCGACTCGCGCGCTTGGGCTATGTTCAACTCGCGCGGTTGGAGGGAGCGTCGTGCGTATCGTCCGTTTCATCATTGCCGCAGCGGCCAGCAGCGCTGCAGTCGCTCAACAGGCTCCGCCGCCGCCGGCCCAGCCGCCGATCACCGTCACCGGGCAGGCCGTTCCTGACGCGGACAAGCCCGTCTGCAAGTATACCGAAACCGGGTCTCTGATCCCCAAGAAGGTCTGCATGCCGGCGTCCGAATGGGCGAGGGCGCAAAGCAATAATGACGGCGCGATGAAGGATATGCGCGATTGGCAGCGCGTCCGCTGCCACATGGGGACAACGTGTTGAAAGAGGCTGTCGCTGATCTTGGGGAGCGCGCGCGTCTCCGGCAGATGTTCGAGCAAGCTCCGGGGTTCATGGCCCTGGTCGAGGGCCGGGATCACCGCTTCGCGATGGTCAACCCGGCGTTCGTCGACCTCGTCGGCGAGCGCGACCTGGCCGGAACGCCGCTTGCACAAAGCCTGCCCGAACTGGTGGACCAGGAATTCGCTCAGTTGCTCGATACCGCCGGGCTGACCGGCGAGGCCCTGGTCGCACGCAAAATGGCGATGCAGGTCGCGCGGCCCGGCCAACGGCCGGAGGAGATTTTCGTCGACGTCGTCTTCCAGCCGGTGCCGGGCAGCGAGGGCGAGTCGGCGGGCGTGTTCGTGTCGGGCCATGAGGTCACCGGCGACAAGCGCAACGAAACCATCCGCGAGGCGCACAACAGGGTGCTCGAGCTCGCGGTTGCCGACAGCCCGCTCGAGGAGACGCTGAGCGCACTGATCGGAATCGTCGAATCGACCTCGCGCACCGGCGTCCTCGGCTCGATCCTGTTGCTCGATCCTGACGGGAAGCACTTGCGCCATGGCGCGGCGCCGAGTCTCCCGGAGCTCTATTGCGCGGCGATCGACGGTGCCGAAATCGGCCCAAAAGCGGGCTCATGCGGGACTGCGGCCTTCACCGGACAACCGATCTTCGTTTCGGACATCGCCACCGATCCGCTGTGGGAAGACTATGCCGAGTTCGCCCTGTCATGCGGGCTGCGCGCGTGCTGGTCGACCCCCATCCTGACGGGCGAAGACAAGGTGCTGGGCACATTCGCCATGTACCATCGCGAGCCGCGCGAGCCGACCGTCCGCGACCTCGTGCTGGTCGACCTCGTCACCCACACGGCCGCGCTGGTGATCGACCGCAAGCGCGCCCAGGAGGCTCTGGGGCAAATCGCGACCATGGCCCGCTAGTCGTCTTCATCCTCGTAGCCGACCAGGTTCAGCTCGCACGCCTTGATCTGGTGGGTCGTGCACCAGTGCTTCAGGGCTTCTTCGCGGCCGTGGGTGATCCACACTTCGGTCGGCTCCAATTCGCGGATGGTCATGGTCAGCTCGTCCCAGTCGGCATGATCGGAGATGATCAGCGGAAGCTCGACGTTGCGCTGCCGGGCGCGCTGGCGGATGCGCATCCAGCCAGAGGCCATCGCGGTCACCGGATCGGGCAGGCGCCGGGACCAGCGGTCGTTGAGCGCTCCGGGCGGCGCAATCACGACATGGCCCGCCATTTCCGCCTTGGCCGCTCCGGCGACGGGCCGCAGCTCGCCTAGTTTCACGCCAAAGCTTTGGTAGAGTTGGTTCAGCCGCTCGATCGCGCCGTGGAAATAGATTGGGTCGTGGTGGCCGCGAGCGCGCAGCTCGGCGATGATCCGCTGCGCCTTGCCCAGCGCATAGGCGCCGACCAGCACGCACCGCGACGGGTCCGAATGCAGCCGATGGAGCAGACGGTCGATCTCGCTGCCGGTGTCGGGGTGGCGGAACACCGGCAGGCCGAAGGTCGCCTCGGTGATGAAAATGTCGCACGGCACCGGCACGAAGCACGCACAGGTCGGATCGGGCCGGCGCTTGTAATCGCCCGACACCACCACGCGCTCGCTTTTGTGCTCGAGCACGATTTGCGCCGAGCCGAGCACATGGCCGCCGGGGACGAAGCGGACGTCGACCTCGCCGACCCGGACGGTCTCGTCATAGGCGAGCGCCTGCCCGCTTTGCGGCCCGCAGCGAACCTCCATGATCGCCAGCGTCTCGGCAGTCGCCAGCACCGCCCCGTGCCCGCCGCGCGCATGGTCCGAATGGCCGTGCGTGATCAGCGCCCTGGGCTTTGGCTGCGACGGGTCGATCCACGCGTCGGCGGGGCGCACGTAAATCCCTTCGGGGTGGGATTCGATCCAGGAACCTAGTCGGGCCATCGGGCACTATATAAGCGAGAACGCGGGGAGTTCCCCCGAACGGGAGAGTTGCATGGACCAAACCTTATTGGGGGTGATCGAGATTCTCGGGCCGGCGGTCCTGCTGGTCGTCCTCATCTGGCTCGCGATGCGGGGCCGCTCGAACCGCGGCAGCTCGGCCCCCGAGCAGAAAACCGAGCAAGCGACCGACCGGCTTTACAAGGAAGAAGAGCAGCGCCGGCGCGAGGGGACCGACGACCTCTGATCGACGCCGCGCTTCCCCCCGTCGTCCGGGACTGGTTTGAATTGAAAGGCTGGCGGCCGCGCCGGCACCAGCTCGAGATGCTTGAGCTTGCGCGCCGCGGGCGGAGCGGGCTGCTGGTCGCCGCGACGGGCGCTGGCAAGACGCTCGCCGGTTTTCTGCCCGCCATTTGCGAGCTGGCCGAGACTCCCGCCGAAGGTCTTCACACGCTCTACGTCTCGCCGCTCAAAGCGCTCGCGGTCGACGTCCAGCGCAACCTCATCGGCCCGCTCGAGGAGATGGGCCTGCCCATCCGGGTCGAAACCCGCACCGGCGATACGCCGTCCGACCGCAAGGCGCGGCAGCGGCTCAAGCCCCCGCAAATGCTCCTGACCACCCCCGAATTGCTGAGCCTGCTGCTGAGCTATCCCGACGCGGCGGCCATGTTCGAGGGCCTCCGGACGATCATCGTCGACGAGCTCCACGGCTTCGCCAAGGAGAAGCGCGGCGACCTGCTGTCGCTGTCGATGAGCAGGCTGCAGACGCTCGCGCCGGGACTTCGCCGGGTCGGCCTGTCGGCGACGATCAGCGACCCCGACGCCTACCGCTCGTGGCTCGCGCCCGATGCCGACATGGATCTCGTCGACCTCGTCATCGGCGATCCTGGCGCCGATCCCGACCTGTCGATCCTGATCCCCGAGAACAAGATCCCGTGGGCCGGCCATTCGGGCTACCATGCGATCGGCGACGTGATGCGGCTGATCGAGCAGCACAAGACGACGCTCGTCTTCTGCAACACGCGCGGGCTCGCCGAGCTTATTTTCCAGAAGCTGTGGGACGAGAACGACCAGGGCCTGCCGATCGGCATCCATCACGGCAGCCTGTCGGTCGAAGCGCGGCGCAAGGTCGAGGCGGCGATGGCCGCGGGCAAGCTGCGCGGGCTGGTTGCGACCGCCAGCCTCGACCTCGGCATCGATTGGGGCGACGTCGACCTCGTGGTCCAGATGGGCGCGCCCAAGGGAAGCTCGCGCCTGCTGCAGCGGATCGGCCGCGCCAACCATCGGCTCGACGAGCCGAGCAAGGGCATGGTCGTGCCCGGCAACCGCTTCGAATATCTCGAAGCCCGCGCCGCGCTCGATGCGATCGACGACAGCGAGCTCGATCCCGAAGTTTTCCGGCCCGGCGCGCTCGACGTCCTCGCGCAGCACATCCTCGCAATGGCCGTTGCAGAGCCGTTCCAGCAGGACGCGCTGCTTGCCGAGATCCACTCGGCCGCGCCTTATGCCGGGCTCCGCCAGGAAACGTTCGAGGAAATCCTCAATTTCATCGCCACCGGCGGCTATGCGCTCAAGGCCTACGACCGCTTCCGCCGGCTGGTGCCCGAGACAGGCGGGCTGTGGCGTATCGCCAAGCCGAGCGTTGCCCAGCAGCACCGCCTCAACGCCGGAGTGATCGTCGAGCAGCCGCTGATGACCGTGCGCTTCAGGAACGGCCGCAAGCTCGGCACCGTCGAGGAGGGCTTCGCGTCGGTGCTGGAGCCAGGGGACCGCTTCTTCTTCGCCGGCCTCAGCCTCGAGGTCGAGCAGTTCAAGGATACCGACATCATCGTCCACGCCTCATCGAAGCGCGGGCAGATCGTCACCTACGGCGGCCAGCGCATGTCGATGTCGACCCACCTCGCCAACCGCGTCCGCCAGATGCTCGCCGACCGCAACGACTGGTCGCGCTTTCCCGACGACGTCCGCGAATGGCTCGAGGTCCAGTCCGAGCGGTCGGTCCTGCCCGAGCCGCACCAATTGCTGGTCGAAACCTTCCCGCATGAGGGCCAGCATTTCATGGTCGCCTACAGCTTCGAGGGCTGGAACGCGCACCAGTCGCTGGGCATGCTGCTGACCAAGCGCATGGAAAAAGCGGGGCTGAAGCCGCTCGGCTTCGTCGCCAACGATTACGGCCTCGCCTGCTACGGGCTCGAACCGATCCGCGACCCGAAATCGCTCTTTTCGCCCGACATCCTCGAGCAGGAGTTCACCGACTGGGTCGAGAGCTCGCTGTTGCTCAAGACCGCGTTCCGCGAAGTCGCGGTGATCGGCGGGCTGGTCGAGCGCCACCACCCGGGCAGGAAGAAGTCGGGCCGCCAGGTCAGTTTCTCGACCGACCTCATCTACGACGTGCTGCGCCGCTACGAGCCGCAGCACCTGCTGCTGCGGGCAGCGTGGGACGATGCCCGACGGCGGATGACCGAGCTCGGCCGCCTCGTCCGCCTCGTCGACCGCGCCGCGTCCACGATGCTCCACGTCGAGACCGAGCGGATCACGCCGATGGCCATCCCGTTCATGGTCATCGTCGGCCGCGCAGTCGCTCCCGCCCGGGGCGGAGGCCGACGAGACGCTGCTGATGCAGGCCGAAGAGCTGGCCAACGAGGCAATGTCGTTGTGATTGGCATTGCGGCGTGGCGCGGCATCTGCGATTCTTCAAAGGATGAAGCGCCTCATTCCCCTGTTGCCGCTGACGCTTGGCGGCTGCGTCGTCGGCACCATCGCCAGCACCGCGGTCGATATCGTGACCCTGCCGGTTAAGGTCGTATCCGCCGGAGTCGACGCCGCGACGACCAGCCAGTCCGAGCGCGACGAGAAGCGCGGTCGCGAGCTGAGGAAGCAGGAGGAGGCGCGCGGCCGGCTGGTGCGCCAGATGGCCAAGCGTTGCCGCAAGGGGCGCGCGCTTCCGGCCGACGATTGCACCATCGTCCAGCGCTAAGGTGCGCTATTTCCTCGACACCGAATATAACGGCACGGGCGGTGCGCTGCTGTCCCTCGCCCTGGTCCCTGACGAGGGCGAGGAGCTTTACCTGACGCTCGATTGGGAGGGCGCGCTCGAGCCGTGGGTCGAACGTCATGTCCTGCCCTATCTCGACACGGTTCCCGACAGCATGGTTTCGCCGCGGATGAACCGCGCGGATGCGGCGCGGACGATCTCCCATTATCTGTCGGGCGACGATGCCCCGCTGATCGTCGCCGACTGGCCCGAGGACATCGCGCTCTTCAACGCGCTCCTGCTCACCGGGCCGGGAACGATGGTCGAGGTTCCGCCGCTCAACTTCCGGCTTCAGCCGCTCAGCGGTTTCAGCACCGCGGCCAACAGCAAGGTGCCGCACAACGCGCTCCACGATGCGCGATCCTTGCGCGATCATGTGTTGACGCTGGAGCCTTGACCGCAGATTGGATCGGTCATGGTTCCCTTTTCGTTCGCCGGCGAAACGTTCCTCGCGACAGCTGCCGGTGCGCTTGTTCTGGCCGGCTCAGGACGCGCTTCTGGTCGCCGACCTCCACCTCGAGAAAGCGAGCTGGTTCGCGCAGCTCGGACAATTCCTTCCGCCTTATGATTTGCACGCGACGCTAACCGCGCTGGCGCTGGACGTCGAACGTTCGGGCGCGAGCCGCCTATATTGCCTGGGCGACAGCTTCCACGACCGCTTCGGCTGCGACCGGCTGCCAGCGAGCGCGCGGGCGCTGCTGAGCGGCCTCACCGACCGCCTCGATTGGACCTGGATTCTCGGCAACCACGATCCCGGCTTTGCCGACCATTGCGGCGGAACGCTGGCGGAAGAAGCCGAGGTCGGCGGGATCATCCTCCGGCACGAGGCGGTGCGCAATGACCCGCGGCCGGAAATGTCGGGCCACTTTCACCCCAAGCTGCGGCGTGAACTTCAGCGGCCGCAGCGTCTCACGCCGCTGCTTCGTGGTTTCGCCGACCAAGATCATCTTGCCGGCCTACGGGTCGCTGACCGGCGGGCTCGACGTCCACCACCCCGAAATCATCGGTCATGTCGGCCTTAACGCCGCGGCGCTGGTCCCCATATCCGATCGCATGCTGCGCTTCCCGATCGCGGCCTGAACCTGGAGGATTTGAATGAACGATAAGACGGCATCCCAGGAGATCGACGAGCGCATTGCCGCGCTGGACGACTGGCGCGGCGAAATCCTTGGCCGGGTCCGGACGCTGATCAAAAAGGCCGATCCCGACGTGGTCGAGGATGTGAAGTGGAGGAAGCCGTCGAATGCCATGTCGGGCGTTCCGGTGTGGTCGCACGATGGAATCCTCTGCACCGGCGAAACCTATCGGGACAAGGTCAAGCTGACCTTCGCCAAGGGGGCGTCGCTGGAAGACCCGCAGAGGTTGTTCAACGCCAGCCTCGAAGGCGGCACCAGGCGCGCGATCGACCTCCGCCAGGGCGACACCATCGATGAGGAGGCATTCACCGCCTTGATCAAGTCAGCCGTGGCGCACAGTTCGGGCGCTTAGTCGGCGAGCCTGACCTCGATCGCCATTGCCCCGGTCGGCGACAGCAGCAGCCGCGCGGTGGCCGTGCGGCGCTTGCCGAATGTGGCCGCCTGCAGTTCGTTGCGCGCGGCATGGCGGTCGAACTTGTATCCGCGCTCGTTGGCCGAAGCCTCGAGCCGGTCGAGGTGGCTGTCGAGGTCGGCGATTCCCTCGTTGGGGTCGAAACGCATCACTTCTTCAAGATCGTTCATCCGGCCCTTCATTGTCGGGTGAGCGACAAAGGACAAGCGCCGATTGCGCGGCCGGATGCCTGTTTCTACACCGCCGCGCATGAAGACTGTCCACCTAACGCCAAATCTCGCCAAGCTCGCCGGCGGCAATGTACTGCGGGCCCTGCGCCGGGCCGAGGCGGTCGCAGCGTCGATGAAGAACGAGCCGGCCGGCGCTGTCGCCCGGTCGATGAGGCGCCCGCCCAATGAGCGAGCCGCCGCTTCGCGCGGCGATCATCCCGGTCACGCCGCTGCAGCAGAATTGCACCCTGCTGTGGTGCACCGAGACGATGCGCGGCGCGTTCGTCGATCCCGGCGGCGACCTGCCCAAGCTCAAGGCCGCCGCGGAGCAGGCCGGCGTGACGATCGAGAAGATCCTGCTGACCCACGGCCATATCGACCATTGCGGGTCGGCCGGGATCTTCGCCGAGGAGCTCGGCGTGCCGATCGAGGGGCCGCACGAGGACGACCGTTCTGGATCGCCCGGCTCGCACGAGGACGGCCAGCGCTACGGCATCACCGGCCAGCCGTTCGACGCCGGCCGCTGGCTGGTCGACGGCGACCAGGTGACCGTCGGCGAGCTGACCTTCGACGTCCGCCACTGCCCCGGCCACACGCCCGGCCACGTCGTCTTCCACCATCCGGCCATCGAAGCTCGCGATCGTCGGCGACGTCCTGTTCCAGGGCTCGGTCGGCCGCTGGGACTTCCCGCGCGGCAACCAGCAGCAGCTGATCGACTCGATCACCCAGCGGCTGTGGCCGATGGGCGACGACACCGCCTTCGTCCCCGGCCACGGGCCGATGTCGACCTTCGGCCACGAGCGGCGCGACCAATCCCTTCGTCGGCGACGCCGCGCTTGCCGCGCCTGACTTGCGCTTGAGCTTGGGTTCCGCTATAGGAGCGGCGGTTCGCGACGATCCGGCCGCCGCCGCGGGACTCCCCCGGAACTGCTGAGAAGTGGCGCAGATCGTCGCAATTTTTATTGATGTTCAAAGGTGCCGCAATGGCTGTCCCTAAGAGAAAAACATCGCCCTCCAAGCGCAACATGCGCCGCAGCCATCATGCGCTGAAGCCCGACCAAGTTCCAGGAATGCCCGAACTGCGGCGAACTGAAGCTGCCGCACAACCTGTGCTCGGCCTGCGGCCACTATAACGGCCGCGAGATCGTCTCGACCGAGGCCTGAGCGGCGAGCCGGACGAGGGGCGCTCGAATGGACTGAGGCCCGCGCATCGCGATCGACGCCATGGGAGGCGACACCGGCCCGGCGGCGATGATCGCCGGCGCGTCGCGCGCGCGGCGCAAGCGATCCGTCGCTCGCAATTCCTGATCTATCGGCGACGAAGCAGCTGATCCGCGCCGAGCTCGAGCCAGCAATCCGGCCTCGAATCGGGCGTCACCATCGTCCATTCGCCCGAATCGATCGCCGCGACGCGAAAAGCCGAGCCAGGCGATCCGCCGCGCCAGCACCACCTCGATGGGCATGGCGATCAACGCGGTGAAGGAGGGCCAGGCCGATGCCGCGCTGTCCGGCGGCAACACCGGCGCGATGATGGCCATGGCCAAGCTCGCGCTGCGCACCATGCCGGGGATCGACCGGCCGGCGCTCGCCGCGCTGCTGCCGACGCTCGGCGAGACCGACTGCGTCATGCTCGACCTCGGCGCCAACACCGAATGCGACGCCCAGAACCTGGTCCAGTTCGCGGTGATGGGCTCGGCCTATGCGCGCACGCGTGCTCGGCATCGCCAAGCCGCGGGTGAAGCTGCTCAACATCGGCACCGAGGAATTGAAGGGCACCGACGAGCTCAAGGAAGCCGCCGCGCTGCTGCGCGAGGCCGATTATCTGCCGTTCCGGTTCGACGGCTTCACCGAGGGCGACCAGCTGTCGCGCGGCGATGTCGACGTCGTCGTGACCGACGGCTTCTCCGGCAACATCGCGCTCAAGACCGCCGAAGGCACCGCGCGCTTCGTCACCGACCTGCTGCGCCGCGCCTTCAAGAGCTCGCTTCGCTCGAAGGCCGGCTTCGCGCTGTCGAAGCCGGCGCTCAACCTGCTCAAGGTCCACCTCGACCCCAACAATCACAATGGCGCGGTCTTCCTCGGCCTCAACGGCCTGGTGGTGAAGAGCCACGGCGGCGCCAATCCCAAGGGCGTCGCCAACGCCATCGGCGTCGCCGCGCAGATGGTCCGCAACGACATCACCCGCAAGATCGGCGAGGATCTCGACAATTTCCGCGCCCACGCCTTCGCCAACGAGGCGGCGCAATGACGCTGCGTTCGGTCGTCCTCGGCACCGGCTCGGCGCTGCCCAAGCGCCGGGTCGACAATGCGGAGCTGGCCGAGACGCGTCGACACGTCCGACGAGTGGATCGTCGAGCGCACCGGAATCCGCAGCCGCTACATCGCCGGCGACGGCGAGACCACCGCGACCCTCGCGACCGAGGCCGCGCGCCGCGCGCTCGAGCATGCCGGCGTCGACGCGACCGACATCGACCTGATCGTGCTCGCCACCGCGACGCCCGACCAGACCTTCCCGTCGTCGGCGACCAAGGTCCAGGCGGCGCTCGGCATCGACGATTGCATCGCCTTCGACGTCCACGCGGTCTGCACCGGCTTCCTCTACGCGCTGATCGGTCGCCGATTCGATGCTGCGCTCGGGCAACGCCAGCAAGGCGCTGGTGATCGGCGTCGGAGACCTTCAGCCGGATCCTCGACTGGGAAGACCGCGCGACCTGCGTCCTGTTCGGCGACGGCGCCGGCGCGCTGGTGCTGAGCGCCGAGGAAGGCGAGCGCGGCATCCTCGCGACCAAGCTCCACGCCGACGGCCGCCACAACGACCTGCTGTTCGTCGACGGCGGGCCGTCGACCACCGGCACCGTCGGCAAGCTGCGGATGAAGGGCCGCGAGGTGTTCCGCCACGCGGTCGTCAACCTCGCCGACGTGCTCAACGAAGTGCTGGCCGAGGCGCGGGCCTGACCGCCGCCGACGTCGACTGGGTCGTGCCGCACCAGGCCAATGCGCGAATCCTCGACGCGACCGCGAGGAAGCTCGGCCTTCCGCCGGAAAAGGTCGTCGTCACCGTCGACCGCGCATGCCAACACGTCGGCGGCGTCGGTTCCGCTGGCGTTCGACACGGCCGTCCAGGACGGGCGAATCAAGCGCGGCGACCTTGTCGTGCTGGAAGCGATGGGCGGTGGCTTTACATGGGGCGCGGCAGCGCTCAGGTATTGAAAAATTCGGAATATTCGGCAAATGTCGAATTGCCGACACGGTGCGATTTCCGTTACGAAGTGTAATTCGAAGCGGCGGGGGGCACGCCGTTCAAGGCGGGAGAAGACTGATGGCCGATCTCGGGATCGCGCGGATGAACAATGAAGCGGACGCCAAGCGGCACGCTGACCCGCGCCGACCTGGCCGACGTCGTTCATCGCAAGCTCGGCCTGTCGCGCGCCGAATCGGCCGAGCATCGTCGAGCGCGTGCTCCACCACATGTGCCATGCGCTTGTCCGAGGGCGCAGAACGTGAAGATCTCCGGCTTCGGCAGCTTCATCCTGCGCGACAAGGGCCAGCGCGTCGGCCGCAATCCCAAGACCGGCGTCGAAGTGCCGATCGCGCCGCGCCGGGTGATGACCTTCCGCGCCAGCCAGATCATGCGCGACCGGATCGCGAAGTAGGCTGACCGGATGGCGACCGGCGAAAAGGCCCCGGGCGCCTTCAGGACGATCGGCGAGCTGTCGCAGGAGCTCGGCGTCGCCCAGCACATCCTGCGCTATTGGGAAACCAAGTTCCCGCAGCTGAGGCCGCTGCAGCGCGCCGGCAACCGCCGCTATTACCGCCCCGCCGACGTCGAGCTGGCGCGGCGCATCCACCGCCTGCTCAACGAGGAAGGCTATACCGTCCGCGGCGTCCAGAAGCTGCTTCGCGACAAGGACGCGCCAAGCCGTCGCGGTGGCGACCGCGGCCACGAGCCGGCGATCGCCCGGCCGCGCCATCGGACCCGAGCCAGCGAGCCGCGGCGTCGACGTGTTCCGGCTGATCGCGCTGCGCAACCGCCTCGCCGACGCGCTCGAACACTAATCGAGGCTCGCTCGGGCAGGATCAGCGTCGACAAGCTCGCCGCTGCCGGGCTCCACGTCGGCTCCAGTGCTTCGACCGGAAGCTCGATCTCGCCAGCGCCGCGGTCGGAAATTTGTCGGCGACTCGCTGCGCGCAAGCCCGCTCGTCGTCGCGCGTCAGTGCGAGCGACCAGCCGCTCCAGGCCGGGATTGTGGCCGACGATCAGCAGCCGACTCGACATCGTCCGGCGACGCCGCGGACGAGATCGATCAAGTCGTCCGCTCGGCGCCAGATAGATGCGCTCGCTCGAATCGGACGTCGAGCGGCGCGCCATAGCCCTCCGCCACGCCGTCGAGCGTCTCGCGGACCCGCGCGGCCGGGCTCGCGAGCACGCAGGTCGAACGCGAGCTCCGCGCTCGCTGCAGCTCGCGCGCCGATCGCGCCGCGCCGCCTTCCAGCCCGCGCTCGTTCAGCGGCCGGTCGAAGTCGTCGAGCGACCGGATCGTCCCAGCTCGACTTGGCGTGGCGCAGCAGGGTGCAGGCGTCTTCATTGCGACCAGCTCCGGTACCGCTGCGCGAGCGCGCTCGTCGGCCGAGCCGCTCGCTCGACCCGCGCGATCGCCTCGTCGAGCGGCACGCGGCGGACCGGCACGCCCGGCGGGAAAGCCGTCAGCAGCCGCGACGGCATCGCCGCCGACAGGATCACGAACAGCGCCGCTGTCGCCCTGCGCGGCGGATCAGCCGGCCGAACGCCTGCGCCAGCCGCGCGCGGACGACGCGGTCGTCATAGGCGCTGCCGCCGCCGGCCATGCGCCGCGCGGCGTGGAGCACGGTCGGCCGCGGCCAGGGCACGCGCTCCATCACCACCAGCCGCAGCGATTCGCCGGGCACGTCGACGCCGTCGCGCAAGGCGTCGGTGCCGAGCAGCGAGGCGCGCGGATCGTCGCGGAAGATGTCGACCAGCGTGCCCGGCGTCGATCGGGTCGACATGCTGGGCGAGCAGCGGCAGCCCGGCGCGCGCCAGCCGGTCGGCGATCCGCGCATGCACCGCCTTCAGCCGCTGGATCGCGGTGAACAGGCCGAGCGTCCCGCCGCCGCGCCGCCTCGATCAGCCGCGCATAGGCGCCGGCCAGCGCGGCGATGTCGCCCGGCTTGACGTCGGTGACGATCAGCACTTCGGAGCAGCCGGCATAATCGAACGGGCTCTCGGCCTCGAAATGCTCGGCCGGCGCCGGGCAGATGCAGCGCGCCGGTGCGCGCCTCGGCCGCGGCCCAGCCCTCGCCGCCGCGCAACGTCGCCGAGGTGACCAGCACGCCGTGCGCCGGCTCGAGCACCGCCGCCGGCCAGCGGCTTGGTCGGGTCGAGCCAGTGGCGGTGGATGGCGACGTCATATTCGCGCCCCTCGACCCGCTCGACCGCCAGCCAGTCGACGAACTCGGGATCGGCCGTCGCCGCCGATCCGCGCCGAGCAGCGCGATCCAGGCCGCCAGCGTCTCGCGCCGCCACGACAGGCCGCGGATCGCGCCTTCGACCCGCGCCCGCGCCTGCGCGTCGAGCCAGTCGGGCGCGTCCTCGAGCACCGCTTCGAGCCGCCGCGCCAGCGCCGCCAGCGGCTTGTGCAGCGCTTCCGAGCGCCTCCACCGCCGCGGCGGCGCTCGACACCAGAGCGCCGTCCGGCTCGGCCAGCTCGGTCTCGAGCCCGTAGCCGGCCTCCTGCGCCTTGGCCCGCGCGTAGACCGTGCCGCGCACCTCGGCGAGCAAGGCCTCGACCGGCCCGAACGGCGCGCCTTCGACCAGCCGCTGCAGCCAGCCGTCCGACGGCAGCGCCCTCGCCGCCTCGACCGCCGCGTCGAGCGCCCGCGCGCCTTCCTCGTCGTAGGAGGCGACGTCCATCAGCCGCGCCGCAAGCCCGCGCCGCCGCCCGCGCGAGCGGCCTTCCGGCCCGACGATCCAGCGCCGCATCTCGATCGCTTCCTGCCCGCCGAACGCGACGGCGAAGGTCGAATCGGCGGCGTCGAACAGATGATGGCCCTCGTCGAACACGATCCGGCCGGGCGCATCCTCGCGGCCGCGCGCGGCGTTGACCATCACCAGCGCGTGGTTGGCGATGACGATGTCGGCCTCGCGGCTCGCCCGCTCGGCGCGCTCGATGAAGCAGCGGCGGTAATGCGGGCAGCCGGCATAGACGCATTCGCCGCGCCGGTCGGTCAGCGCGGTCGGCGCCGGCGCGGCGGAACAGGCTCGGCAGCCAGCCGGGCAGGTCGCCGCCGACCATGTCGCCGTCCTTGGTGTAAGCCGCCCAGCGCCCGACCAGCTGCGCGAGGATCGCGGCGCGGCCCGGCGAACGCGCCCTGCAGCGCGTCCTCGAGGTTGAGCAGGCAGAGATAATTCTCGCGGCCCTTGCGGATGACGATCCTGCGCGCGCGCTCCTCGGGGTCGGCGAACAGCTTGCGGCCCTTCGCGCGTCGAGCTGGCGCTGCAGCGCCTTGGTGAAGGTCGAGACCCACACCGTGCCGCCGCGACTGCTCGGCCCACAGCGAGGCCGGCGCGAGATAGGCCGAGCGTCTTGCCGATCCCGGTGCCGGCCTCGGCGAGCAGCATGTTGGGCGCGTCCTTCGCGCGCTTGGGCGCGAAGACCGCGGTCACGGCCTCGCGCCATCGCCCGCTGCCCTTCGCGCGGCTCGACCCGGCCGGTCAGCTGGTCGAGCTTGCGTCCGCGCCTCGGCCGGGATCGACGACGACCGTGCGCGGCGGCGGCCGCTCGGCCGCTTCCTCCCATTGCTTCAGCCGCGAGAACAGCATGCGCTCGCCGCGCTCGGGCCGCTCGAGCCGCGCGCCGATCAGCGGCGCCCAGCCCCAGCCGAGCCGGTGCAGCGTGGCGTTCGACGGTCCACGCGCCTTCGCGCTCGGGCCAGTCGGGATCGTCGAGCATCGCCGAGCAGCGCGCTCGGCGATCGCGCTGCAGCGCGCGCCGCCGCCTCCGCCTCGCTCGCCGGCGGCTCGAGCCCGAGCGCGCGGCTCAGGCCCGCCACCGTCGGCACCGCGAACCGCGCCGGATGGATGAAGGCGAACAGCTCGAGCAGGTCGAGGCCCGACAGATCGGGATAGCCGAGCCGCTGCCCGACCAGCGGCGCGTTGAGGATGATGTGCGGCGTCTCGGCCGCCCGGGCGATCGCCTCGCCCCGGCTCGCCTCGCGCACCTCGCCGTCGCCGTCGCGCGAGCCAGATGCCGGCATGGGTTGCGTGCAGCGCGGGAAGAGGCAAAGGAGCGGCCATCCCCGCGACCTTGGCCTGACGAGAACAGAAGAGCAACGAGTTTGGACGCTGACGACACTCCGCTCCGCCGCGATGGCAGTCCAAGGCCTGGCCCTATGAGGAAGCGCGCAAGCTGCTGAAGCGCTGGCCGGACGGCAAGCCGGCGGCGAGCCGATGATCTTCGAGACCGGCTACGGCCCGTCGGGCCTGCCGCACATCGGCACCTTCAACGAAGTGCTGCGCACGACCTTCGTCCGCCATGCCTATGAGGAGCTGACCGGCGGCGCGCCGACCCGGCTGATCGCGTTCAGCGACGACATGGACGGGCTGCGCAAGGTGCCCGACAATGTCCCCAACGCAGGAGATGCTGGCCGAACATCTCGGCAAGCCGCTGACCCAAATCCCCGACCCGTTCGGCACGCACGAGAGCTTCGCCGCACCACAACAATGCGATGCTGCGGCACTTCCTCGACCGCTTCGGCTTCGACTATGAATTCCTGTCGGCGACCGATTGCTACACCAGCGGCCGGTTCGACGACGTCATCCGCCAGGTCCTGCGCAAGCTGGGACGCGATCATGGGCGTGATGCTGCCGACCCTGCGCGAGGAGCGGCGCAAGACCTATTCGCCGGTGCTGCCGATCTCGCCGACCAGCGGCCGCGTGCTGCAGGTCCCGGTCGAGGTGGTCGACGCCGAAGCCGGGCTGATCGCCTTCGACCGACGAGGACGGCAGCCGCGATCAAGCAATCGGCGCTTCGGCGGCCTGGCCAAGCTGCAGTGGAAGGTCGACTGGGCGGCGCGCTGGGTCGCGCTCGGCGTCGATTATGAAATGTCCGGCAAGGATCTGATCGACAGCGTCATCCAGTCGGGCAAGATCGCGCGCATCCTCGGCGGCCGCCCGCCCGAGGGCTTCAATTACGAGATGTTCCTCGACGAGAAGGGCGAGAAGATCTCCAAGTCGAAGGGCAATGGCCTCAGCCTCGAGGAATGGCTGCGCTACGGCAGCGAGGAGAGCCTCGCCTTCTACATCTACCGCGAGCCGAAGCAGGCCAAGAGCCTGCACATCGGCGTCATCCCGCGCGCGGTCGACGAATATTGGCAGTTCCGCGGCAATTATCCCGACCAGCCGATCGAGCAGAAGCTCGGCAATCCGGTCCACCACATCCACGGCGGCAAGGTGCCCGACGGCGGCGCTGCCGCTGACCTATGGCCTGCTGCTCAACCTCGTCAGCCTGCCCGGCGTCGCCGACAAGGACACGGCGTGGAAGTTCGTCCAGCGCTATGCGCCCGGCACGTCGCCCGAAAGCGATCCCGAGCTCGACGAGCTGATCGGCCTTGCGGTCAATTACGCGCGCGATTTCGTCGCGCCCGACGCTGAAGCGCCGCGCGCCGAACGCGATGGAAGCCGACGGCCCTGCGCGACCTCGACGCCGAGCTGGCGAAGCTGCCGGCCGACGCCGACGGCCGAGGACATCCAGAACGCAGGTGTTCGAAGTCGGCAAGCGCCACCCGTTCGAAAGCCTGCGCGGCTGGTTCCAGGCGCTTTACGAAACCCTGCTCGGCTCCAGCCAGGGCCCGCGCATGGGCAGCTTCATCGCGCTCTACGGCATCGACAACAGCCGCCGCCTGATCGCCGAGGCGCTCGGCGCCTAAAAAGGGGCGCCGCGGTCTCCCGCGACGCCCATCACTTTCGTTTCGGCGAACTTACCAGAAGAAGTTGTACATCACGTCGACGACCTGGCCGCTCCACGTATCGACCAGTAACGCGTCGTCGTAATAGCGCACCCACTGGTAGCCCGGCGGTGCGTAAGGCAGGCCGTACTGGGTCGGATTGAACCAGTAGTTTTGGCTGAAATAGCTCGGCCACAGGCGCCATCCGATCGAGAAGCGCTGATAGCCCCAGCCGAACGGATCGAAATAGGCGCCGAGGTGGAACAGCGAGCGGTTATGGCGGCGCCGGTCCTGCCAATTGTAGCGATGATCGTTCCGCCAATTGCCGTTCCAGCGGGTGGTTTGGTGACGCTGGTTGTATTGCGTCGCCCGAAGCGGCGGCTGGGTGCCCGGGCGCGGAACGTTGCTGACTACCGGGACGCGCGAGCGCATCACATGCGGGGGCGCCCGGTCGTACTGGCGCAACGAGTCGCTCGAGTCCCGGCTGCGCCCGCTCCAGCCCTGCTGTGCGTCGGCCTGCTCCTGGACGACCGGCCGGCGTTCATGTGAGCGCCAGTTGCTTGCCGACCCCGACGAATTGCGGGTGTAGGTCTGGGCGGCCGCGTCCTGGCCACCGCCGTTGTTCTGGTAGCCGGACCGCTGATGGCGCACCTCGTTCGGCTGTCCACCACCGCCGCCGTTGCCGCGGTCGACCTGGACCGCCGCCGGCGCCTGGTTGCCGCCGTTCGAGCGCGCATAGCTGTTGGAATTCTGGCGACCGTTATTGCCGCTCGAACGGTCGCCGCGCTGGCCGTTGCTGTCGTTCGATTGCTGCTGTTGCTGGGCCTGGTGACGGTCGGAATGCTCGGACTTGGCCTCGTCCGAACGGTCGTTCGGTTTGGCCATGGCGGCTGACGGCACTGCCGCGCCGGCAAGAAGAAGAAGGGCCATGAATTTGCGCATTTGAGGTCTCACTTTCGATCGTTACTCGCTTGTTACGGTCTTTAGTGGTCCTCGTCGGATGAAGTGTGGCTGAATTGGCCGTTCACCTCACTGGCAGCTTGCCGTGGCTGAACCGCCGCCGACTTGACGGCGCGGGCGATCGCCTGGCGGATCCGCGGGTAAGCACCGCAGCGGCAGATGTTGGGCAAAGCCGCGATCGCCTCCGCGCTCGGGCTCGGACTCGCCTTCAGCAGCGCGGCGATGGCCATGATGAAGCCCGGCTCGCAATAGCCGCACATCGTCACCTGCTCGGCCAGCCACGCCTGCTGCACCGGGTGCGAGCGGTCGGCGGACAGCCCCTCGATGGTCGTGACCTGCGCCCCTTCGAGCTCGCGAATGGTGACGCCGCAGCTCAGCGCCGCCTTGCCGTCGACAATCACCGTGCACGCGCCGCAATCTTTGCTGTCGCAGCCATATTTGGTGCCGGTGAGGTTGGACGCGTCGCGCAGCGCCCACAGCAATGGCGTCTCCGGATCGAGCTTGTAATGGATCGGCTCGCCGTTGACCGTCATCCGCGTCATTTGGTGAGGCCTAGCGCCCGAACGGCAGCGCTGCCAAGATAGCGCCGTGGCGCTGGTGACTATCAACGAGGGACAGGCGATCGGCTACGACGAAGCCGGCGAGGGCGTGAAGACCCCGATCGTCTTCCTCCACGGGGTCGGATCGGACCGCTCGGTATGGCTTCGCCAGCTGGTCCATTTCGGGCATGCGCGCCGCGCGATCGCGCTCGACTATCCCGGCTACGGCGACAGCGACCCCGCGTCCGAAGACACTACGCGCGACGATTATGCCGCCGCGATCCTCGCCGCGATGAGCCAGCTCGGAGTCTATCGCGCGCATATCTGCGGGCTGTCGCTGGGCGGCGTCGTCGCCATCGCGATGCATGACGCCGCGCCCGAGCGCTGCGCTTCGCTGGTCCTCGCCGATTCGTTCGCGGTTCATCCCGAAGGACGGATGATCTACGAGCGCTCGCTCGCGGGCAGCAGCGACATGCGCGCGTTCGCCGAGGGCCGGGTCGACGTCCTCCTCGCCCAGCCCGCCGAACCGAAGGTGCGCAGCGAAGTGATCGAGACCATGGCGGGCATCGACCCCGACGCCTACCGAATCGGCGCTCGCGCAGTTTGGCTCGCCGAGCAAAGCGAGCGGGCAAGCGCCATTCGAGTGCCCACTTTGGTCATTTGCGGCAGTCAGGACCGAGTGACTCCGCCCGCCCTTTCCCATGTGCTCGCCCAAGCGATCCCCGGCGCTCAGCAGGCGGCGATCGAAGGCGCCGGGCACCTCGGCAATATCGAGCGCCCCGCCGAGTTCGACACGCTCGTCGGAGCCTTCATCCGCGGCGTGGATTCGCGATCGGCGTGAAGATCGCCTGCATCGGCGGCGGGCCGGCGGGCCTTTATTTCGCGATCTCGATGAAGCTTCGCGATCCCTCGCACGAGGTCGAGATATTCGAGCGCAACTCGCCGGGAGTGACCTTCGGCTGGGGCGTCGTCTTCTCCGACCAGACGGTCGAGAATTTGACCGCCAACGATCCCGCGTCGGCCAGGATCATTGCCGATGAGTTCGCGCATTGGGACGATATCGACGTCCATTATCGGGGCGAGTGCATCACCTCGTCGGGGCACGGCTTCATCGGCATCGGGCGCAAGCGGTTGCTGGAGATACTGCAGGACCGCGCCCGCGAACTCGGGGTCGTGCTGACGTTCGAAGCCGAATGCGATCCGGCCGACCCGAAGTGGCGCGCTTACGATCTCGTCATCGCGTCCGACGGCGCGAACTCCCGCTTCCGCGATGCGAACGCCGAGTCGTTCGGAGTCGATGTCGACGTGCGCGCCAACAAGTTCGTGTGGCTCGGCACGTCGAAAGTGTTCGACGCCTTCACCTTCGCGTTCGAAGAAACCGAGCACGGCTGGATCTGGGCCCACGCCTATCGCTTCGCGCCCGATTGCTCGACCTTCATCGTCGAATGTTCTGAAGAGGTGTGGCGCAACTTCGGGTTCGACACGATGGACCAGGCCCAGGCGCTCGCAGTGTGCGAAAATCTGTTCGCCAAATATCTCGACGGGCATCGGCTTGAATCCAACGCCTCGCACCTCGTCGGCTCGGCGGCCTGGCTCAACTTCCGCCGCATCAAGTGCGAGCGCTGGTCGAGCGGCAATGTGATCCTGCTCGGCGACGCCGCGCACACCGCGCATTTCTCGATCGGCTCGGGGACCAAGCTCGCGCTAGAGGACGCGATCAAGCTCGCCGACGTCCTTAACCGCGACGGCCTCAGTCTCGAAGCCGCGCTTGACGAATATCTCGCCGAGCGGAACCTCGAAGTGCTCAAGCTCCAGAACAGCGCGCGCAACTCGACCGAATGGTTCGAGACGCTCGATCGCTACCTCCATTTCGAGCCGCTGCAATTCGCTTATTCGCTGCTCACCCGAAGCCAGCGCATCAGCCACGAAAACCTGCGCTTGCGCGACCGCGAATGGCTGGAAGGCGTCGAGCGCTGGTTCTGGGAACGCGCCGGCGTGCCGGGCAAGTCCGCTGCGCCGATGTTCGCCCCGTTCAAGCTGCGCGAATTGACGCTGGAGAACCGCGTCACCGTCTCGCCGATGGCGATGTATTCGGCGGTGGACGGGACGCCCAACGACTTCCATCTGGTGCATCTGGGCGAGCGCGCCCTGGGCGGCGCGGGCCTCGTGTTCACGGAGATGACCTGCGTGTCGCCCGAAGGCCGGATCAGCCCGGGGTGCACCGGAATGTGGACCGCCGATCACGTCGCCGCGTGGAAACGGATCGTCGATTTCGTCCATTCGAACAGCAAGGCGAAGCTCTGCCTCCAGCTCGGCCATTCGGGCGCCAAGGGCTCGACCAAATTGGGCTGGGAGGGGAACGACGTTCCGCTTGGACGATGGCAATTGGCCGGTGATGGCGGCCAGCGACTTGCCCTGGTCGCCGGCCAACCAGACCCCCAAGGCAATGACCCGCGCCGACATGGACCTGGTCCGCGACCAGTTCGTCGCCGCGGTGCGCATGGGTCTCGAATGCGGGTTCGACATGGTCGAGCTCCACGCCGCCCACGGCTATCTGCTGTCGAGCTTCATCACCCCGCTGCAGAACAAGCGCACCGACGACTATGGCGGGTCGCTCGAAAATCGACTGCGCTTATCCGCTGGAGGTGTTCGCGGCGATGCGCGCTGCGTGGCCGTCGGACCGGCCGATGTCGGTGCGCATTTCCGCGACCGACTGGGCCGGAGACCAGGGCGTCACCCCGGACGAAGCGGTCGAGATCGGCGAGGCCTTCGCGCGCGAGGGCGCGGATCTGATCGACGTGTCGGCGGGCCAGACCTGGACCGACGCGCAGCCGGTCTACGGCCGGATGTTCCAGACGCCCTTCAGCGACAAGATCCGCAACGAGGGCAAGCTCGCGACGATGGCGGTGGGCAACATCTACGAGCCCGACCATGCCAATTCGATCCTCGCCGCCGGCCGCGCCGATTTGGTCGCGCTCGCCCGCCCGCATTTGATCGACCCGATGTGGACGCTGCGCGCCGCCGCCGCGCTCGATTACCGCGACATCCACGTCCCGCCGCAATATCTCCAGGGCCAGGCCCAGCTCGCGCGCAACCTCAAGCGCGAGGCCGAAGCGGCGGCCGCGCTGAGGGTCTAGCGGCTAGCGGCCGGAGCGGTGCGCGTCGGGTTCGATCAGCGACACGATGATCAGCGAGACATTGTCCGGGGCGCCGCGCTCGAGCACCGTCTCGACCAGGCGGTCGGCCGCTTCGTCGGGCGACCAGGCGGTCAGTTCGTCGAGCAGCTCGATGTCGCCGACCATCCGGGTGAGGCCGTCGCTGGCGAGAAGGAAGATGTCGCCCGGGCCGGGCATCCCCGCTCGCGATCTCGGCCTTGAGCGCCTCCTGCACGCCGACCGCGCGGGTGACGATGTTCGAATTGGGGTGGTTTTCCGCTTCCTCGGGGCCAAGCATGCCCGCGTCGACCAGGTCCTGGACCAGGCTGTGGTCGCGGGTCAGCTGGACGATCTCCCGGCCGCGAACCCGGTAGGCGCGGCTGTCGCCGGCCCAGAAGCAACGGATACTCGCCGCCCGCGATCGCAAGCCCGACGACCGTGCTGCCGATCGTGCGCCCGACCCCGCCGAGCGCGATCAGCTCGTCGTTGACCCGCTCGAGCGCGCCGACCGCGGTCTCCGCGAGCTCGTCGAGGCCGTAGACGATCGGCAGCCCGAAAAGCGCGTCGGCGACCTTGGCGCTGGCGACATCGCCGGCTTCGTGCCCGCCCATTCCGTCGGCGACGGCCCACAGGCCGCGCTCGGTCCGGACCATGATCGAATCCTCGTTGACCTTGCGGCGAAGGCCCACATCGGTCCGGCTCACGCAATTGAAGGCCACCTCTTGAACCCCCCGCTCTCGATCCACTGCGACTGGCTAGCAATCGCCACAGCTTCATGCGATTAACTTTTGACTATAACGGATGTCGCGGGGAGTCCGTAAATGAGTAAGGCCTACAGCAACAAGGCATTACCTGCCGGCACGGTGCTGCGCGAATGGCGGCTCGAGGACGTGCTCGGCGTCGGCGGATTCGGCATCGTCTACAAAGCCAAGGGCATTTATTTCGGCGAGCTCGTTGCGATCAAAGAATATTTCCCGAGCTCGATCAGCGAGCGCGATGCCGAGGCGACCGTCGTCCCGATCGATTCCGACGCCGAGGAGGTCCACGCGCTCGGCCTTAAGAAATTCGTCGAGGAAGCCAAGCTGCTGTGGAACCTGTCGACCCCGACCAGGCATCCCAACATCGTCAGCGTCCGCAGCCTGTTCGAGATTCACGGCACCGCCTACATCGTCATGGACTTCGAGGACGGAACTTCGCTCTCGAAAATGCTCAAGCAGGGCCGCCGCTTCAACGAGGCCGCTTTGTCGGGGATCATCCGTCCGGTCGCCGAGGGCCTCGACCGCGCCCACCGCGTCGGGGTGCTCCACCGCGACATCAAGCCGCCCAACATCCTCGTCAACGAGAACGGCCGGCCGGTCCTGATCGATTTCGGCTCGGCGCGGTTCGAGACCGGGGAGGCGACCAGCACCAAGGTCACCTTCCACACCCCGCCCTACGCGGCGCTCGAACAATATGTGAAAACCTATCCGCAGGGGCCGTGGACCGACGTCTATGCGCTCGGCGTTGTCGCTTATGAGTGCATCACCGGCGAAAAGCCGCCCGAAGTGCTCGAACGGCTCCATGGCGGGCTCGGCGAACCGCTCGCCGAAGGCCGCTGGCCGGGGTTCGGGAAGCAGTTCCTGGCCGCGGTCGATGCAGCGATGCAGGTCCGGCCCGACGATCGCCCGCAAACCATTTCCGAATGGCTCGGGATGTGGGGCGAAAGCAGCGCCAAGACCAGCGACGATGCCGATGAGGCGACGCGCTTTTTTGCGAACGAGGTCAGTGCCGACGAAATCATGCCGGTGGCTCCGCCGGAGGGCGATTTCGAACCCGCGGTACTGGCCGATTCGCGGATTCCGGCCGATCCGAACGAGGTCCAGTTCAAGCGCGCCGGGGAGGAAACGGGCACGAGCAAAAAGCTCAAGAAAGAACCCGCGCCGCCGAAATCGAAGAAGAAAGCGCCCGAATCCAAATTGGACGAGGTCCCGGCCGAGCCCCCAAAGCCGCCGAAGACTCCAAAGGCGAGCCGACAAGACACCTCCAGCCACTCCGTCGAAGATGCCCAAGCCGGCGCTGATCGCGGGCGGAGCGGCCGCATTGCTGGTCGCCGTCGTCGGCGGCTGGGCGATGTTCGGGCGGGGCGGAGAAAGCACGCAGACTGTCCCGACCAACGCCGCCGCCGGCGCGTACGTCCCCCAGCAGGTCACCAACCTCGAGGTCGCCGAGCTCGCTTCGGCCGCGACCACGCTCGCCAATGACGCGCGCACTGCGGGCGCTCCCGCAAGTGCTGTCAACGACCTCGTCGCGGCCGGCGACAAGCTCACTGCGCAGTCCGCGCAATTGCAAAGGCTTTCCGCCAATCCGGCTCAGGCCGCGGCGGCGAAGGCGCAAGCCGAAGAAATGAAGCGGACCGCGACGGCCGCCAACGTCGACTTTGCCAATGCCTTGTTGCGCGACGCCGAGGCGCGGGCCAGCCGGGTGTCGGCGGACGTCCGCTGGGCAATGGGCTCGGGTGCGCGTACCGCCGACCAGCGCAGCGTCGCCTCGCGCCTCAGCGGTTCGCTGGCCGATTTGCGAACCGCGGTCACGACCGCGGGCCAGGCCACCGATCCTGTCCAGTCGCTCAACGCCGCGCGAAACGCACTCGCCAGCTCGCAGACATTCGTCTCGGTGATTCCATCCGCCTATCGGGTGGAAGCTTCCCTCCGGCGAACTCCGGAAGCCCAGCTGCCCAAGCCGCCGAAGGAAGTCGTCGCCACGACCAAGACGCCGACGACCAGGACGGTCACACCGACCACCAAGACTTCCCGCGGAAGTCGTATCCACGGGCGGCGGCGTGTCAGCGGCGAAAGTGTCCCAGTTCAATGCGATCGTCGCCGATGGCCGCGGAATGGCGAGGCAAGTGATGCGCAATCCGAGCGCAGGCGCCAATGCGAAGCTCGCCAAGAATTACGATTCTTATCTGGCGCACGCTCCAGAATTCGATGCGCGGGGTCAAATCCGACAGGGAGGCCGACGGCCTCATCGCGTCGGCAAAGCGGACCCGCGCTTATCTGTCGTTCCTGGTCAAGCAGTCGGGCGGCTAGGCATTTCCGGAATTGGCCCGCGCGATCGCCGCCGCGGTCTGAGCCAGGCCGGAGTCGCGCCGGCGCCCTTGAGCGTGTCCTGTAGCAGCGCGCAATAAGCATCGGTCCCGGACAGCGACTGGACCACAGGCTCTCCGCGCCTTTCCGCCGACCAGCAGCCGGGTCGTGACGCTCTCCGCATCGCGGTCGATCGCGATGTGGATCACCGGCACCGAGCTCTCCAGCGCCAGCTCGACCACATGGGCGGTGCCGCCCGGACCATTGCCTTTGCCGCCGTCCCAGATCGCGACCATGATGTCAGACGCATCGATCAGCGCCTTTCCGACGTGAACATAGGCGCCCACCGGGTCGGAGCGAGCACCCGGCAAGGCGACGATCTCGTGCGCGGCATCGAGTGCGCCTTCGAATTCGTCCAGCTCGGGGCCTTCGAAGTCGTTGCGATATTCCTCGGCAACGAAGGGCAGGATCGCGCTGACGTGATAGCCGACGGCGTGGGCCGACTTGGCGGCGATCTGGTCGGCGCCGCTGGCCAGCGGAGTGTGCAACCGGAAGTCGAGCGAATCCGGAAAGGCCGGATCCGCCTCGATCGCCGACGCCGCTTCGCGAGAGCGTTCGGAAGACCTCTTCGACGATCGGTTCGAGGGCATCGACCAGATTGGTCGTGAGCAAGGATGCGCGGTGGCCGGTAATTCCTACGTTCACGGTCAACGGGCTCGTCTCGCTCTTGCCCGCACGCGGGGACCGGCCTCGCGCGGCCCGCCGGACCGATTGCAGGGAACCGCGCTGCTTTGCCATTGATCGTGGATCGTTCGACGTGGCGCTAGGCCTTGGCGCCGCTGCGAACTTCGTGCTTCAGCGAGACATTGCCCACCTGCAGCACCGAGCCGATGTCGAGCAATGCCGCGTCGTGAACGCGCTTGCTGTCGATATAAGTGCCGTTGGTCGAATTGAGGTCGTGGACACGAAGCTGGTCGCCGGCGAGCTCGACCTTGCAATGCAGGCGCGAAACACGCGGGTCGGGAATGATGATGTCGGCGGGAGCCGTGCGGCCGATCTTGACCCCAAGCGGGTTGATGATGAACCGTTTTTCGACCTTGTCGCCGACGGTCAGCTCCAGGCAATGGAACTCGTCCTTGAATGCCTCGAAATCTGCCGAGCGGTAGAATTGGGTAGCATCGTCGGTGTCGATGTCGTTGCTTTCGTCATAGGCAGGTACCCTGCTCGAGCCGCCGCGGCCGACGAACCCGCGGTCCTGGCCATAGCCCGCCCGCGAAGCCGCGGCGCGGGACCTGTCGAAACCGTTGATTGCTCCGGCCGACGAGCGCGCCGAGCTTGCCGCCGGCCTCCCGGCGGATGCGGCGACCGGGGATGGGGCGGCCTTGGCGCTGTGCTTCTGGATGACCGAGCGCAAATCCTCGGCGAAAGCCTGCCAGCGGCTGTCGCTGGTGTCGCCGCTCCAGTCGGCGAGGTCAGCTGCGTGGGTCAGCTCGAAGATGATCGGCCGGTCGCATTTCTCGATGATCGCGGGCACCAGCTTGCCGCTGCGGTCGGCCAGAGTCGCCTCGGCGCGGACCCAGCGCGACTGGACCGAGCGCGGCGACCACAGGACGACGACGGCCTTGGCCGCCTTCAACTCGCGCTCGATGACCTCGTCGAAGGTCTCGCCGGCCTGAAGCGTGGCATCCCACCACACGCTGAACCCTTCGTCGGCGAAGCATTTGGCGAAATGCCGCGCCGCGGGCCGGTCCTCGCGGCTGTATGAAATAAAGATGTCGCGTCCGGACAAACGTCTTCCCCGTCCATGAAAATAGCCGCCTCGGGTGAGCAACCCCGCCCCCAAGCGAGTTCGAACGGTCAGTCTTTTACAGGACGTTAACCCTCATGTCATGCCAGGATTGATGCCGTGCCAGTCCGGGACGCTTGCCGGAGTGTGGCCGCGTGCGCCGGGGAATCGCCACCCAAGAATCCCGCTTGCACCTACTAATCCGCGTCCGACTACCTATATAGGACAGGCTACAGTCGCACATTGACGGTCTTCGGCGCTTTGCGGCTCCTATTTCCTTCTCTCGCTTCTCCTAGCAGCAGGGGACCGATTTTCCGGTCCTTCACCAATGAAGGAAATTGATATGCCAATCGGCACAGTGAAATTTTTCGACAACGCCAAGGGCTATGGCTTCATCACCAACGAAGCCGGGGGCAACGATGCCTTCGTCCATATCAGCGCCGTCGAAGCCGCCGGAATGACCACGCTCGAAAAAGAGCAGCGCGTGTCCTACGAGCTGGAGAACGACAAGCGCGGCAAGACCAGCGCGGTTAACCTGCAGAACGCGTAAATTCGCGGCCGTCGCTTCGGCGAGGGAACGAAGGGGGCGGATGACATGCGCATCCGCCCCCCTTTTTTAAAGGTTGGAGATCAGATGTCGGCTCAGCACTTATTCTACCTGGAACGCGCCGCGGAGGCTCGCGCCACCGCCGACGCAGCGACGCTCGACAATGTGCGCGAGCGCTGGCTTCGCTCGGAAGCGAGCTGGATCGAGATGGCCGCCCGCAGCGAACGCAGCGAAAAGATGCGCGCCAAACTTATCGCGGAGAAGGCGGCGGAGCGGGCTGAGTTGCAGGCCGCAAACCAGGCTGATGCGTCGCCGGGCCCGGAAGCCAAGGAATTCGCGGGCCTTTGACGGCCGCATGTGCTACCCATGGGCGCATCACCGGCAATTCTCTCCGCAGGCGCCGATGACTGAGAGTGACGTTGTGCTCCCGCTTGCGGCGCAGGAGCATGCCCGTGGACATTCACCCAATCACCGACCCGAAAAGAGCAAGTAAATGAGCCGCGCGCTCAACCTCGCGATGACCGAGGATGAAGTGATCAAGCATTGCGCCGCCAAGAGCATCGCCATTTCATCGCTCGAGGCGCTTCCCGACGGCGGCGTCCGGCTGGTGTGCATGAGCGGCTTTGGGGCGGCACAAATCCGGTCGAAGCTCAAGGCACGGATTATGGCTGCCAACGTCCGGCGCGAGCGGTTCCGGCCGATGAGCCCACAGTGGTAACAAAGCATCACCCGAAGCCTAAATCGGGATATCTTTTAATCTAAATCAAGTCTAAAAGGCTGCAGCTATCAGCCGATATCGACGGTTGCAGGCGCATCCGCGCTCTCTCTCCTTCTTTAACGCCAGCTAGCCACGAAGTGCCCGCTCAGGGGCGCCTCGCCCGATAAGGATAACAGGGCTCATGGCGAAAGAAGCATTGCTCACAATCGAAGGTGTCGTTGACGAGATGTCTCCCCGACGGGCGGTTCGGGGTGATGCTCGACAATCAGTGCCGGATCATCGCGTACACCGCCGGGAAGATGCGGCGATATCGCATTCGCTCGATCGTTGGCGACCGCGTCCACGTGGAAATGACGCCCTATGATCTCACCAAGGGCAGGATCGTTTTTCGCGAGAAGATTCCGGGGCAGTCATCGGCCCCCAAACGGCGAAGCTTTCGACGGTGAGCGAACCGATGCGATCGAGCCTGGTGGCCGAACCCATCGGCCCAATGCCGAGCTATTCCGCGAAGTCCGCTTTCTGGCGTGATTTGAAGGCAGCCGCCAAGCTGCATCTCGCTGCCGAAGAGAGTCGCGGGCGGCCGTCGGTCGGCGATCCGCGACTGCAGCGCAAGGCGGCGATGATTCTGGTTTGGTTTGGCCTGTCCTACGGGACCTTGCTTTGCGCGCCGAGCTTTACCGTGGCGGTGCTCGCGACGCTCTCAATGGCTCTGGCAGCCTCGGCTCTGGGTTTCGGGATCTTCCATGACGCGAACCATGGGACGCTTTTCCGGCGCCCGGTGGCAAACCTCTGGGCCGCGCGGCTCTGTTCCGTGGTGCTCGGCCCGTCCCGGCACCTGTGGGTGCACAAGCATCAGACGCTGCATCACCGCCAACCAAACGTGTTCGGCTGGGACGACGATCTCGAGACTCGCGGAGTTCTGCGCCTGTCGCCAGCCTGTGCGTGGGAATCCCGGTTTCGCCAGCAAGAGGTGAAAGCCCTCTTCTTCTACAGTTTGAACACCGTCGAATGGCTTTTCTGGAAAGACTTCCACTGCCTGGCGAGCGGACGGCTCAACAAATCGCACGCGGTAGATTTGGGAAGGCGGGGGCAAGCCGAACTGCTCATCTGCAAGGGCCTCTACGTGGCGCTGTTCGTTCTGCCGCCCTTTCTGCTCCTGCCATGGATGTGGTCGATTACCGCTTTCATCGTCTTCCACCTCGTCCTCAGCTGGATGTTGGCGGTCGTATTCCAGCTTGCCCATCTCACGCCGGGCATGGAATTCGGGGGCGTTCGCGCTGGAGACGATTGGGCCCTGCATCAGATCCGCACGACCGCGGACTTCGCAACCAGCTCACGCCTCGTGACCTGGTTTGCCGGCGGCCTGAACCACCAGATCGAGCACCATCTATTCCCGAATGTTGCGCACACCCACTATGCCGGACTGCGGCCGATCGTCCGCGCTCTTGCCGAGCGGGAAGGCTTGCAGTGCCATGATTTGGGCGGGGTCTTCTCAGCAGTCCGGCAGCACTTCATATTCCTGAAGGCTCTCGGCGCAGGCTGACGGCGCGGCGCTCAAAACTGTAGAGCGGGCATGGGGGACTGCAAATAATCGCTTAATCATGTAAGCAGGGCCTCGCGATCACGCCGACCGTGCGGTGGTCCAAGAGAAGGAACGAGCAAATGACCGTTGGCACAGTCAAGTGGTTCAATGAAATGAAGGGCTTTGGTTTCATCCAGCCGGACGATGGCGGCCCCGATGCGTTCGTGCACATCACCGCCGTTGAAAAGGCCGGCATGGGAACCCTGCGCGAGAATCAGCGCGTAGCTTACGATCTGCAGGAGGATCGGCCCGGCAAGATGAGCGCGACGAACCTGCGCGCTGAAGACGCCGAACAGCCTCCGGCGGAAGAATCCGGCAGCGCGGCTGAATAGATAAGCCGATCCGCGGTCGCGGATCGGCCGCTCGCACCTCAGCGACCCTGCCAGACGCGGACGTAGTCCACCTCCATCCGCTGCGGCAGAGCCGCGTCGTCGATTCCCTTGGCTCCCGCCCAGTCGCCGCCGATTGCAAGGTTGAGGATCATGTGGAACGGCACATTGAAAGGCCAGGCGCCCTTGCCGCCGGGCTGGTCGTCGCGGACCCGCAGGATGCCGCGGCCATCCACGCCGATTGTGATGGAGCCGGGTCGCCAGTCGAGCTGGTAGACGTGGAACGCGGTGCAGCTCGTCGGGACGAGTTGCTGGGCGCTGCGCTGCGTCTTGATCGCGTGGTTGAACAGCTTCGTGTGGAGCGATGCATAGATAAGGTTCGGCTCGGCGCCGACCTGCTCCATGATATCGATCTCGCCGTCGTCCGGCCATTTCTCCATATGCTCGGGAAGCATCCAGATCGCCGGCCATGTGCCGCGGGCGCAGGGCAGCTTCGCGCGCACCTCGTAAAAGCCGTAGGTCCAGGCTCGTTTCGAGACGATCTTGCCCGATGTGTAATTCTGCCCGCCCCAATCCGCCGCGGACGCTGGCGTTTCATGGCGCGCCGCGATCACGAGGCGTCCATTGGCGACGCGAAGATTCCCCGCCAGCCGAATAATATTGCTTCTCTTTGTTGAACCAGCCCTGCTTGTTGTGCGCCGTGTCATATCGCCACTTCGCGAGGTCGAGGCGCGACCCCGCGAATTCGTCGCGCCACACCAGCCGGGCGTTGGCGGGGCGCTTCGCGGGACCGTAATAGGTCGAGTTGGTCACCGCGAATGCGGACTGCGCCGCAATGACCAGAAAACCGCTTAGGAGCATCATCGCCCTCGGCCGGTCAGCGTGAACTCGCGGGACACGCGGCGGTCAGCCGGCCCTCGGGCAAGCGCCCGCGATTCCGGGCGCTGGCCAGCGATAGTCCGTAGCCGCGCGCGAACTGAACTCCGCCTTTTTGCGGAAGGCAGTCGCCCGCAGGCCAGTCGAACGACAGCTTGCCGGTGAAGTCATGGGCACGGCGGCCATTGGGTGCGGTTACCAGCATGTCGGCAACGCCGAGGCCCTCCGTTCCCGGAAGCCAGGCGGCGACGAAAGCGTCCGAGCGATTGATGAGATCGTTGACCGGCAACGGGCGCCCCGAGAACAGCACGGTCACCACCGGTACGCCCTTGCCGCTAACGCGCTCGAGCGCCTGCAGGTCTTGCGGGTAGCGGGCGGTGTGCCGCATCGGGGCGGGGAAACGACGTCTCCGGCGCCTTCCGCATAGGGCGCTTCGGCGGCGACCATGACGACCGCGCTGTAGCGGCGGACATCCATGCCTTGTCCGTCGGCGCTATAGTCGACGCGGTCCGCTCCAAGCGCCTTGCGCATCGCCGCGAGCAATGTGTCGGCATTGGGATAGTCGGCGGTCGTCGTCTTGTCGCCCTGCCAGGTGAGCGACCAGCCCCCCGATTGCATCGGCAGGCTGTCCGCGCCGTGCCCGACGAGCAGGACCTTGCCCGTGCGTTGAAGCGGCAGGACCCCGCGGTCGTTCTTGAGCAGCACCAGCGACTTGCGCACCGCTTCGCGGGCGAGGTCGCGCACCGCGGGGGAATTGAGCACGCTTGCATCGGGGCGCGTGCCTGTCGCCGGCGAGCCGTCGAACAGGCCCGATTTCAGCTTGACGCGGATGATCCGGGACGCGGCGTCGTCGATCCGGCTCATCGGGATCCGGCCGGCGCGGATGTCCTCTATGGTCGCGGGGATGAACTGCTTCCATTCCTCCGGGACCATGGCGAGGTCGATCCCGGCGTTGATCGCCTGCGGGCAGTGCGATTTGGTGCAGCCGGGGACCTGCTCCATGCCGTTCCAGTCGCTGACGACTAGCCCCTTGAAGCCGAGGCGCTTTTTCAGGACCTCGTCGATCAGATGGGCATTGCCATGCATCTTGCCCCACTGCTTGCCGGTCCCCGTGTCCGTGAAGCTCGAATAGCTGATCATGACTGTCTGAACGCCGGCGCCGATTGCGCCGTAATATCCCGCCCCGTGCGTGCGCATGAGGTTGGCTTCGCTGGTGCGCGTTTCGCCCTGGTCCTTGCCGTGGAACGTGCCGCCGTCGCCGATCCAATGTTTCGCGGTCGCAAGCACCGACGTCGGGCTGCCCAACTGTCCCTGCAACCCGCGGACCATCTCTCCAGCATAGGCGCGGACCAGCGCCGGATCCGAACTGTAACTTTCGTAGGTCCGGCCCCAGCGTGGATTTTGGACGACAGCAAGGGTTGGCGCGAAGGTCCAGGTGAGGCCGGTGGCGCGCACCTGCTCGGCGGTCGCCCGGCCGATCCTGTACATGAGCTTCGGATCGCGCGCCGCGCCGAGCCCGATGTTATGCGGGAAGAGCGTTGCACCGTAGATATTGTTATGCCCGTGGACCGCGTCCACGCCCCAGATCACCGGCACTTTCACCTTCATGTCTGTCGACATCGAGGCGCGGTAGAATTCGTCCGACAGTTTCAGCCAGTCGTCGACGCTGGAATGCATGTTCATCGCCGGCCACGCACCGCCGCCGTTGAGGACCGAGCCGATATAGTATTTGCGCACGTCCTCGGGCGTGATCGAGCGGATGTCGGCCTGGGTGATTTGGCCGACCTTCTGCTCGAGCGTCATGCCCTCGACGATCGAGCGGACGCGGGCATTGAGCGCCGCGTCGGCATCGGTCGCGGGCGCAGCGTCTCGTGGCGAAGCGGCTTGCAGCGGCGGGCCTGCCGAAAGCAGCGCAGCTGAAAACCCAAGGAAAAGCTTGAAACGCGATCTGGATGCCACGGACATGTCAAAACCTCGCTGTTAAGTGCGGGAGAGCAGGGAAAGGATCGTTGCTGAGGCAAAAGCCAACAGCGCCAGGAGCGCGAAAAGGCCGGTGAAGCCGAAGCTCGGCACCAACGCGAGCGTCAGCCACGGCATGATCAGCGACGGCACGGTGTTCGTCAGATTGAAGACGCCAAGGTCGCGTCCACGGTGCCTGGGGGTGGGGAGAACGCGAAGGGTTTGGCCGCTGTGCAACGACAGGAAAACGGTAGTTGCAAGGCCGAACAGGACGTAGCCACCGATTGCCCAGTCGATATCTTCCGAGAGCGCGAGAACGACGAGTCCGCTGCCCGACAGCGTCGCCGCGATCGCCAAAGGGACGAAAGGCCGCTGCGTCCGGTCGGCCCAGCGCCCGGCGGAGAGCGCGATCGGAACGGCGGCCACCAGCACGACGCAGAACAGCCGCGCAATGAAGCTTTCGCTTATGCCCGGTTGGACCGATCGGAAATAGATGAGAAGGTAAGCGAACAGCGCGGCCTCGGCGATTTGCACGAGAAGTCGCGCCAGCCACATCGAAACGAATGGGCGCCGTGCCTTTTTCAGCTGGCTGTCGCTGGGGTTGGTCGGCGTTTCTGGATTGCCTGCGAACGGCACCCGCAGCGGCCGGCCGAACAGCAGCACTGGTGCGACGCAAGCAACGACCAGCGCGCAGACCAGGGCGATACGCACATTCGGACCGGCCAGGTCCGGCACGGTGATGAGGACCCCGGCGAGGGCACCCATTGCCGGCGCAAAGGCGAGCAGGCCGCCGAGCAGGCCCATTTGAACGCGCGGGACGCAGTCGGCCGCCCAGGCGGAAAGCGGGCCGAGCATCATGTTGAGCGCCAGCTGCCACAGCAGGATGAGGCCCAGAACCGCGAGCGGTGCGACCACCAGCGTCATCGCCAACAGCAGCCCGACGTTGAGCGCCAGGCCGGCTGCAATCCAGCCGCGGCGAGTGCCGATGCGATCGCTCAGCGAACCGAATAGGATGTTGCCGGCGCTGGCCGCAATGGCGCCGGAGAAGGTGATGTAGGCAAGCCAGCGAATGTTTTGGTCGCCGGCGACCGCCGTGATTCGGATTGGAAGCAGAATTGTCAGGAAGGGGACATAGGCAATCGCGCCCCCCGCCCAGGCGAGCGCGTAAAGCCAGAGAAAGCGCGGCGACTGCCGAGAGCATCCTTCGCCCTCAGCTGGCATGTGCGATCGCCCGGCAAGCAGCGGTCGACTGTCGTTCGATCAGCGCGGCGGGGACGATTACCGGCTCGTCGGGAAGCTCTTTGCCGCGCTGCATGTCGATGATCAGCTCGACGGCGCGCGAGGCAGTGGCCGCGATCGGTTGGTCGACCGACGTCAGCGGCGGAACCGCAAAGCGGGCGATCGGCGTGTCGTCGAAGCTGATCAGCGACAAGTCGCCCGGCACGCTGAGGCCAAGATCGCGCGCTACTTCGAGTGCCGCGAGCGACATCTTGTCGCTGCTGGCGATGATCGCCGTCGGCGGCTCGGCAAGCCCGAGCAAAGCGCGTGTGGCAGCTTCTCCCGACGCGAAGGTGAAATCGCCCTTGGCAAGGAGGCCATCGGTGCCCAGTGCCGCGGCCTTCATCGCGGCGCGCCAGCCATCGACGCGCCACTGGCTGAGCGAATATTCGTCCGAGCCGCTGATGAACCCGATCCGCCGGTGGCCGAGCTCGACCAGATGCTCGGTCGCCATCTGCGCCGCATGCTCGTCGTCCATGGTCATCCGGATTCCGGGCCCTGGCGCGACCGAACCGATCCTCGCAAACGGGATTCGGTGCTCCGCCAGAAAGTTGGTGATCAGCGCATTGTCGGAATGCGGCGGAGTCAGGATCACGCCGTCCGGCTGCAGCGCGGCGATGGTCGCGCTAAGCTCGCGCTCGACATGGTCGCTGTGCGTGTCGACCAGCTCGATCATCATCCGATAGCCGAGCTCGGCGCATTTCAGCATCCCACCGAGCAGCATCTGGTCGACCCAGTCGACGCCCTGGCGCTCCATCCAGTCGGCGATCGTGCGATCGCGGTCGTTGAGCGCGAGAATGATGTAGGACCGCGAGCCGCTCATCCGCTGCGCTGCGATCGACGGGACGTAGCCGAGCTTCTCGATCGACGCCTCGACCCGGGCCTTCATGTGCGGGCTCACCTTGGGGTCGTCGTTGATGACCCGGCTGACGGTCTGGAGCGACACATCCGCGTCGGCGGCGACATGCTTGATCGTCACCGCCTGGCGGCGGCGTCCGCTTCGTGCACCGGATAGCGCATTGTCCGCCGCCAATGCCCCCCCTCGCAGCCCTAGGCCGCGCTGGCGCTGACCGCGCCACAATAGCGGGCCACATAGGCCTCATGGTCGGGCAGCCCCGCAACCGTCTGCGCGACATTGTCGCGGAGGGTCGAGAGCAGCTTGGTCATCTCCGCGTCGCTCAGCTTGGCCGCGATCGGGTGATAGGATCTCGGCACGATGCCTTGCCCCATCATCACCTGGACCCAACTGTTCTCGGCGAACAATTCCTCGTTGCGTCGGAACACCCGGCCCGTCTCGCGGAACAGCTCGATCTTCTGGGTCAGGCTGTCGGGGATCTCCATGCTCGGCGCAATAGCGCCAGAACTCGCTGTCGCGGCGATCGGTCGCCTTGTAGTGAAGGACCAGGAAGTCGCGGATCTGCAAATAGTCGGTCAGCATCTGGTCGTTGAATTCCAGCACGTCGCGCTCACTGACCTCGTTGAGCGGAAGCATCCGGATGAGGCGTAGCACGGCACGCTGGATCAAATGGATGCTGGTCGATTCCAGCGGTTCCATGAACCCGCTCGAAAGCCCCACCGCGATGCAGTTCTTGACCCACTGCCGGTGCCTGACCCCCGCCTTGAAGCGCAGCACGTTGGGCTCGGTCAGCGTGTCGCCTTCGATATTGCCGAGCAACCGCTCCAGCGCCGCATCCTTGTCGAGATAGCGGCTGCAAAAGACGATCCCGTTTCCGACGCGATGCTGCAGCGGAATGCGCCACTGCCACCCGGAATCGTGCGCCATCGCCAGCGTGTAGGGAACGGGCGGGCGCACCGCGCGGGTCTGGATCGCGATCGCGCTGTCGCAGGGGAGCCAATGCGTCCAGTCCTCGAAGCCCGACTTTGAGCGCGCCAGTCGATCAGCAGGGCGCGAAAGCCGGTGCAGTCGACGAACAAATCCCCTTCGACGCGCTGCCCGGATTCGAGCTTCAGCGCGGCGATCGCGCCGCTGGTCCCGTCGAGCTCGACCTCGGCGATCTTGCCCTCGACCCGGACCGCACCGTCCGTCCTCCGCCATCGCGCGCAGGAACTTCGCATAGAGCGAGGAATCGAGCTGATAGGCGTAGTTCATCCGGTCTTCGGGCAAATGCGCGAACTTGCCGGCGTAGGCGGCCGACAGCTCGAGGCAATAATCGTCGTAGAGTTCGTGGTGGCCGCGCTCGAGCCCGTTCAGCCAGAAGTGCTGGAAGCCCGCGCTCCAATGGTCCTTGCCGGTCACACCGAAGCTGTGGAAGTAGCGGTGCCCGACCTCCTTCCAATTCTCGAACCCGATGCCGAGCTTGAAGGTCGCCTGGGTGGCGCGCATGAAATCGGCTTCGTTGATCCCGAGCAGGCGGTTGTAGGTGACCAGCGGCGGGATGGTGCTCTCGCCGACGCCGATGGTCCCGATCAGCTCCGATTCGATCAGGGTCAGGTCGACCGCCTTGCCCATCGTGCCGGGCGATCGCTGCGGCCGCCATCCAGCCCGCGGTCCCGCCGCCGGCGATGACGATTTTGCGGCACGGCCAGGCGCTCATCGCGACAGGCTTCTGAGCAGGTTGGCGCGGATTCTTCCGGCGCTCTCGGCGTCCAGCGGATCGAGGATGCCGCGCGATCCCTCCGCGAGATGCGCGGCCGCCGCAGCGGCGTCTCCGAACACGTAATAATCGAACATCTGCCGCCACAATTCCTTTTCTTCCTGGGGCAGGTCACGGATCGCCAGCAAGGCGTGATTGAGCGCATCCTGCGGCTGGGCGAGGTAACGCGGCGTGTCGCGCCACCAGTAGTTCACCAGCACGTTGAACGGCTCGAGCGCCTCGACATGGTGCCACCACATCGACGGGATGAAGATCGCGTCCCCGGGGTCGAGCTCGGCGACCTGGGCGCTCGCCAGCGCTTCGCGGAAACGCGGATATTTTTCGAAGTCGGGCTCGCGCAGGTCGACCATGCTCACCGGCCGTCCCGCCGGGGTGTTGTCGAGCGGCCCGACATAGAGGTTGGCGAACTGGTCGGGCGGAAACAGAGTGAAGCGGCGCCGCCCGACCGCGCAGCAGGCGAGATTGTGCGGAAAATCGTTGTGCGCCGCGATCCGCGTGCGGGTGCCGATCCAGATGCTTTCGATCGGCTCGCGTGCGCCGAGGTCGACGTGATTGGCCTCGTGCAGCCCGTCGAAATAATCCTTCACGTCGATCGACGAGAGATAGATGGCGGGCGCGTCGCGGCGGCTCTCGTTGGCGTCGATCCCGCCGAAGATTTCCGCAAGGTCGGCGCGGCCGGTGCGGAAGTTCATCGCCATCGCTTCGCCGTAGAACAGCCGATCGCCCGCGCCGGGCGCCCCGATGTTCACCGTGAACGCCCGGTCGCGGCGATGATCGAGCAGATAGGCGCGCGCCGCCGCGCCGCTGTCGAGGCCCGCCTTGACCAGCGGCCAGTCGGCGATCAGCCCGCGCACCACGAATGGCGAGCGCGCGCCCGCGAGCAGAGCGTCGAGCTCGCGCGCCGCGACCTGTTCCTCGGCCACAGGTCGCAGCGTAGCGACGGGCGCGGGGGCGGCGTCAGCCATGGCCGAGCCTCCGGTTCTTGCGCGCGATCAGCGCCGACAGGTTGGCAAGCGAAGCCAACGCCATGAATATCGGCATCAGATATCCGGCCGAATGAAGCTCGGCCAAGGCGCCCGGGTTCGAGCGCTCGCAATTTCTCCTCGTCGATCAGATGATAGCCGACCAGCCGGTGCTTCGAGCCGTCGCGAAGATCGATGTCGAGCGAGAAGGGCTCGAGCAATTCATAGCGCTCGAGCGCCGCATAAAAGTCGCCGCTTGCGCGATATCCCTGGTCGAGCTCGTCGAGGCCCGCGATCACGGCCTCGAGGTAGGGCGTCGGCTGACCGTGGTCGTCGAACGGGCGCACGCCCTCCTCGCCGTCGGCGGCGATGCGGGCGTGGCCGAGGTCGACGTGGACCTGCGCCGGACCCTCGCCGTCCGCTGGCTTGCCGACCAGGAACGGCTGGATCGACAGCGCCAGCGGGCGGTAGCGCGCATCCCAGCGCCCCTCCTCGAGGAACAGATTCTCGCCATTCTCGAACCCGAACAGCGCGAGCGCCGAGAAGCGGCCGCTGTCGAGGTCGCGCCGGAACAGGATCGGGAATTCGTTTTGCACCCGCCGAAATTCGCTCGGCACGGTCAGGCAGGCCATGACCGCGTCGCCGAGCTCGGCCGACGCGCCCGCGCGAATCCGGATCTCGCGATGATCCTTGCTGTCGAGCACCGCGTGACGGGTCACGGCTGGGCCACCTTCTCACGCTTGCCCGCCGCAACGCGCGGACCGAGCAGTGCGCGGTTGGATGGAAGCGCCGACAACAGGCTGCGCGTGCGCTGGCGGACCTGGTCGAATTGCGCGCGCATCGCCGGTGTCGGCGGCGGCAGATGGGGCGGCGCCGCGCCCGCCCATCCCGTACCAGACATATTGGTAGCTCGCGGCCGGGAAAATCTCGTCGATCAGCGGCAGATCGTAAGTTCGACGGCGGCTGGTCGCGCCACAGCTCGACCAGCTCGGCGAGCCGCGGCGGTACGGTCGCCGGATCGCGCTGCGCCCGCCAATAAGGCTCGTCGCGCCGGCTCAGCAGATAGTGGAGCTTCAGGAATTCGACGACGCGGTCCCAGCGCGTGCGGAACAACTCGTTGAACCGCGCGGCATGCACATCCATCGCCGCGCGGCTCGCGGGGAAATTGTCGATGAGCGCACTCAGCGACAATTCGATCATCACGATCGCCGAAGCTTCCAGCGGCTCGATGAACCCGGCGCTGAGCCCGACAGCGAGGCAATTGCCGCGCCAGAATTCGGCTCTGTGACCGGTCGGGAAACTGAGGCGCCGCGGGGTCAGGCTGTCGAGCGGGCACGTCGGGCGCGATGCGCGCGATATAGTCGCGCAGGATGGCCTCGGCCTTGTCGTCGTCGAGGAACCGCGAGGCATAGACGCAGCCGACCCCGCGCCGGCTCGGCAGTCCGATGTCCCAGATCCAGCCGGCCTCATGCGCCGTGCCGATGGTCTGCGACTGGATCGGCGAGTTCTCCGCCACCGGCACCTGGACGGCGAGCGCGCGGTCGTTGGCGAGCACTTGGCCGCGGTCGATCCATTCGGCCCCGTAATGGCCGCCGATCAGCAACGCGGCATGGCCCGAACAGTCGACGAACAGGTCGCCCTCGACCCGCTCGCCGCCGCGCGTGCGCACCGCCGCGATATCGCCGTTCGCGCCGCTGTCGATCGCGACCACCTGGTCACGCAAATGCTTGACCCCGAGGCGCGTCGACCGCATGGCGCGACAGCCGCGCCGCGAGCTTCGCGGCGTCGAGGTGATAGGCGTAATTGAGCGCGCCGCTGTAAGGCGCCATCGACCGCTGCCTCGGCGCCAGTTGGCCCGCGCAGATCGCCGGCTGCGGACAGACCGCAAAGGCAAAAGGCGCGCCGGGCGCGACCGCCTGCCAGGCGCTGACCAGATCGACCGCCGTGCCGTCGGGCGGCGGGGTGAAGGGGTGGTAATAAGAATCGTCCTCCGCGCCGGTCGCCCAGCGGTCGAAGCGCGAACCCTGCTTGAACGAGCCATCGCACGCGGCGAGGAATTCCTCCTCGTCGAGGCCGATCGCGGACAGCGTCGCGCGCATCGTCGGCCAGGTGCCCTCGCCGACCCCGATGGTCGGAATGTCGGGCGACTCGATCAAGGTGATCGACGCGGCGTCGGCGGTGACCTTGGGAAGCTTGGCCGCGAGCAGGCACGCGGCAAGCCATCCGGCGGTTCCGCCGCCAACGATGACGATCCGCTTGACCGGCCTTGTCATAAAACGTGTCTCAACCTTCCCTCTGCGCCTCCGCGGTCAAACTGCCGACCGAGGGGCGGTCGACAGTCTGGCACGGGAGAGAGGTCAGTTAAACCTCAGCCGCCGCGTTCTGGAGCCGGCGGTGGCGGCGGAGGTGGCGGCGGCGGGGCCGGGCACGCGTCTGTTGCCAGGATCACCGACCCGTCCGGGCACGTCTGCGTAGCTGGCGGAGGCGGCGGCGGAGGTGGCGGTGGCGGAGGCGGCGGCGGCGGCGGAGCGGCCCCACCTCCCCAGGCGATGCGAACGCCCGCCGAGTATCGCGCGAACCCCGGCGACACGAAGGTCACGTTGTTGTTGTGCCGCTGGTGCCCACGACGGCTCGCTTTGTTCAGGTTGATGCCTTCGACGAATACCGTGAACCCCTTGAGGAACTCATAGCTCGCGCTGCCGTCGAGCTGTCCGTAGGCCTCGACGTAGGTCGGGTTGGGTCCGCTTCCGGCGAGGAACTTGTCACGCCAGTTGTAAGCGAGGCGCGCCTGGATTCCGTGCTTGTCGTAGAACAGGACCGCATTGGCGCTGTCGCTGAGGCCCACCAACGCGAATTGCGGCACGCTGGCCGGCAGAGTGTTGTCGAACTTGGCGCTGCCGTTGACGATCGTATAGTTGAGGATCGCGCCGAACCCGGTGTTCCAGAAGTTGTGCTGGATATTGAACTCCCAGCCGTGAATCTTCGCCGACTGATCGGAGTTGATCGGCGTCGTGATCTGGAAATTGAGCAGCGGATCTTCGGGCAAGGCTCTGAATAAGTACCTGACAACCGGATCCTCCCGGGGTGCACCCTGACGGCGAAAGAACGACGGTACTGGGGAAGTTGATCCGGATATAATCTCGGATCTGGTCCGCCGTCGCACCCGACCCGAGCGCCGCGAGCGCCGCAAGGTAGCGCGGTCCGCCGACCGGCGTGTGCAGACCGAACGCCGTCTGGTCGACACGCGTCGACGAAATGAAGTTCGACACGTTTTTGCGGAAGTAACCGACTGACAGGTAGCTGTCCCTGCCGTAATACCACTCCGCGGACAGATCGATGTTCTTCGACTTGAACGGCAATAGCCCGGGGTTGCCCTGGCTGCCGGTGCCGCCGCCGACGCGGAACAGCGAATCGAGCGTGAGTCCGCCCTGCATGCTCGCGTAATCGGGGCGGGTGATCGTGTGGCTGTAGGATGCGCGAAGCTTGACGTTGTTGATCGGCTCCATGTCGAAATCGATCGCCGGCAGCCACTCGTGATACTTGCCTTTGAGCGTCGTGAATTGGCTATCGCCGCCAAACTTCAAATTGAACTCGTTCGCGGCGACCCATTGCGTTCCATTCGGAACCGGGACGAGCGCCGTTGCATCGATCTTCGTCCGTTCGTACCGAACGCCCGCGCGGATATGCGAAGGCCGCTGGAACAGGTCGAACTTCATGTTCGCCTGGATATAGGGTGCGAGCGTGCGCTCGTTGGTCCGCCGATCGACGCTGAACTTCGCCAGGCAGCCTTGGCCGGTCGGCGTTCCCGTCAACGGATGGGTGCAGGTCCCGTAAAGGCCGTTGATGAGGTCCACCATCTGCTCGAAATCGAACGTGAAGAACTGCTGGATCATGGCCGGGTCGTTGTGCCCCGACAGGCCCGGGAATTTGTCGGGCAGTGTCTCGAGCGAGAAAATATCGTCGGGAATGTCCGACGGCGGTCCGGCGCCGCCCCAGGTGTCGTTCTGGAGGAAGCCGAAGGCCGAGCGGACCTTGTTATCGACGTACGACACACCGAAGTCGACGCTGTCGAGGAACGAGCTGTCGAAGTCCCAATTGCCCTTTAGCTGCGCCTGGTTGATGCGATCCTTGAAATAGGCCGTCCTGAACGCGTTACCGGTCGCTCGGATGTTCGCCGGGTCGAGCGCGTCGATCCCCGGATACATGACCACGTTGATGACCGGCAGATCCTTGTCGTAGAAGACCGTCTGGTCCTGGATCCCGAAGACGGCGTTGCCGACCGAAATGCTGGTGCCGAACTTGTTGTTCGGTTTCGATTCCGCGGTCGAGTGATGCGCGTCGAGCTCGAGATGAAGCTGGTCGAACGGATCCCACGCAAGATTTCCGCCGAGCGACTTGTTGATGCTGCGGTTGGCGGTCAGCGAGCCGCTGTAGCTGAGGTCCTTATTCGTCCCGCTGGCGTGTGAAGTGCTCCGAATAGAAGATCGGCCCGGCGACCGGGCCGTCCGTCCATTCGCTCGCGACGTTGTTGAAGTTGAACCACACACCGACGTTGCTGTTGCGGATTTCGACGGTGTTCTGCGAAAACGTGAAATCGACCGTGCCGGTCAGATTGTCCACCGGCCGGAATTGCAGGACCGCCTGCCCGTTGATGCGCGTACGATCGATGTCGTTGAGGTCGTAGGAAGCGTTCTGCTGGACCTGATAGACGTCGGTCGGCCCCGGCCGGTTGATGATATTGGCGAAACGCGGGTCAGGAACCGTGACTTCGTTGACGACCATCGTCGCCGTCGGCAGCGAACCCCAGTTGTTCTCCGAGCCAAGATATCCGTCGCGCCAGCCGACATTGGCCTGATTCACGCTCGCCTTGCGCCGCTGATAGGCGCCGGTGACGAGGAATCCGAGGCGGCCATCGAGGAAGGTGGCGCTGAAAATTCCGGAAATCTCGGGAGTGATCGGGTTGTGGCCGTTGCGCGATGTGTCGAGCACGCCCCTGGCCGACAGGCTTGCGCGCGTTCCCGGCCGATCGAGCGGCCGCGGCGTCAATATATTGATCGTCGATCCGATGCCGCCCGTCGGCAGCGTGACCCGGCCGGATTTGTAAACCTCGACCGCGGCGATGCCTTCTGACGCCAGGTTGGCGAAATCGAAGGCACGCGAAGACGGCGGGCCGCCGCCGTCGCCGAGCGTCGACGTCGGCATTTCGCGCCCGTTGAGCAGCACGAGGTTATATTCGGGACCGAAGCCGCGGACGGTGACGAACGAGCCTTCGCCGTTCGCCCGGTCGATCGACACGCCGGTGATGCGCTGCAGCGATTCGGCGAGGTTGGTGTCGGGGAACTTGCCCATCTCCTCGGCCGAGATGGCGTCGACGACGCCCTGTGCATTCCGCTTGATGTCCATCGACTTGCGCAGGGATGCGCGGATGCCGGTGATGACGATGTCGTCGCCCCTGACAGCGTTTGCTGGCGCGTCGGCGGCCGTGGCATTGGCGGTCGTGGGCCGCTGTTCTTCGGTCTGCTGGGCCTGGTCGACCGGCGGAGGTGTCTGCGCGTGCGCGACACCCGGTGCCATCAAAGCGATTGTCGAGCCGCTGGCGAGCCAGCGGAACATAAAATTCTTGCGCGAAGCAGACATGCCGCCACTCTCCCCAGTTCGGCGGGCGCATCTTCTGGCGGATGCTTTCCCCCTTATCACGATGCTGCAATGTGAACGTTCACTTTGTCAAGCGCGGATTGGTTCTGCGGCTGAGAAATCGGCATTGTGCGCCCGCTGCGCCACAGGTGCGATCCTGGTTCGAACAGCATTGTCCTTACCGCCCGCTGACCATAGGCTGGGCCAAATGCGGTGGCACCTCCCGGCAATGGCGATCCTGATTGCCCAGGCGTCCGCGGGACACGGCATGGCTTGGCCCAACGGAGCACGTGCAGCGATCGTCCTCACCTACGACGATGCCGTGCCCTCGCAACTCGACCACGCGATCCCCGCTCTCGATTCGGCGGGATTGAAAGGCACATTTTTCCTCAGCAAAGTGCGTCAGGCCGACGTCGAACGATGGAAAGCCGCCGCGGCGTCCGGCCATGAATTGGCCAACCACACGTTGAACCATCCTTGTCTCGCGGGCACCTTTGAAATGCCCCTGCGCCAGCAGCTGGGGCAACACACGCCCGAGTCCGTGCTGCAGGAAGTCAGCCAGCAAAATGTGCTGCTGACCGCCCTCGACGGGCGGCAGGCGCATGGCTTTGCCGTTCCTTGCGGTCAAACGCTCGCAGGCGGCAAAGACTATCTGGAGCCGCTGCGCCGGTCGAAACTCGTGACCTATTCCCGCAGCGTCGATGAAACCGACGATGACCTGCGACGCGATCCGTCCAGCTTCGATCCGATGCGGCTGCCGGGCCGGGGGTTCGTCAGTCCCGCCGGCACCGCGCAGTTGGTCGAGTTCGCGCAAAAGGCGGCAAAAGGCGGCGGGCTGGCGGTCTATGTGTTCCACGGGGTCGGCGGCGATTATCTTTCGGTGACCGCGGAAGATCATCGCCGTTTCGTCGAATGGTTGGCCGCTCACCGCGAGACTTATTGGGTCGCGACGATGCGCGATGCCGTTGAATGGATTGACGAACACAAAGTCAGATCGGCGGACCAGGCCGCAAGCGATCCGATCGTCACGATCGACAGCGGTAAGCTGCAAGGCGTGGCCGAGACCAGTGCCACCCCGCTCCGGATTTTCCGCGGTGTTCCGTTTGCAGCCCCGCCGGTGGCCAATCTGCGCTGGCGTGAGCCGCAGCCTGTGGTGCGCTGGTCCGGCATCCGTCAGGCGAGCGAATTCGGTCCACGCTGCATGCAGCAGCCGCTCTTCTCCGACATGATGTTCAGATCGGCACCGCCGAGCGAAGACTGTCTCTATCTGAACGTATGGACGCCGGCCCCGCAGGGCGGATCGCCGCACCGCAAACTGCCGGTGCTGGTGTACGTTTATGGCGGCGGCTTCATGGCCGGCGACAGTTCGGAGAAGCGCTATGACGGCGCGGCGCTGGCACGACGCGGCATCGTCGTCGTGACGATCAACTATCGGCTTGGCGTCTTCGGTTTCTTTTCCCATCCCGAACTGACCGCGGGCTCGCCCCGCCACGCGTCCGGCAATTACGGTCTGCTCGATCAGGCGGCGGCGCTCGCCTGGGTCAAGCGCAACATCGCGGCGTTCGGAGGAAACCCGAACCGTATCACCGTCGGCGGGGAGTCCGCCGGATCGCTGTCGGTCAGCGCGCTGATGGCGTCACCTCTGTCGCGCGGAAGCATTGCCGGGGCGATCGGGGAAAGCGGCGCGATGATGCTGAAGTTGACGCCGCGCCCGCTCGCCGAAGTGGAGACGAAGGGCGCAGCCTTTGCGCGAGGCATCGGCGCACCGACGCTTGCCGCGCTTCTAGCTTTGCCGGCGGACAAGCTTCTCGCCGCGCAGGGTGCCGCCAAGGACATGCCCTTTGACGCGGTGATCGACGGCTATTTCCTGACCGAACCGCCAGCGGTGACCTTCCGCAGCGGCAAGGCGGCGCGCGTGCCGCTTCTGGTGGGCTCTAACTCACAGGAGGCTTCGGGATCGGCAATATTCGGCGACGGCGCTCCAACCCTTGCCAATTATTGCGCCGGCCTCGCCCGCGCGTTCGGCGACAAGGCCGACGCGGTGTTCGCGCTCTATCCCGCGCGGACGGACGCCGATGTCCTGCCCGCGGCGACCGCGCTTGCGAGCGATGCTTTCCTCGGGTTGTCGACGTGGAAATGGTTCGACCTGCAGCGACGGACCGGAGTCCCAACCTATTATTACTATTTCACGCGCGTCCGTCCGCGCTTCGTTGCGGATAGTTCGGGCAATCCGCCGCCGTGGGGCGCGGTGCATAGCGGCGAAATCGAATATGCGCTGGGCAACCTCGATGCCAATCCGCTCTACGTTTGGACCGACGACGACCGGAAGGTGTCGGCAACCATGAGCGCTTACTTCGCCAACTTCATCAAAACCGGCAATCCGAACGGCGGGCGCTTGCCCGCCTGGCCCAAGGCGTCGTCAAACGCGAGCAAGATCCGGCGCCAGGTGATCGACGTCGACAGTCGCAGCGCAGTATTCCCCGAGCAGCGTCGCTACGCCGCCGCCGAGCCGCTGCTGGACATGCGTTAGCGCGGGGTCGCGATCAGTTCAGGCTACCGGCGGCGCGTCATGGTGAATGACCGGCTCGACCATCGCGAAGTGCTGGGGCACCATCGCTGCCAAATGATCGAGGCCGACCGGACCGTGGAGCATGCTGAGACCATGCGGCGTGCCGCTCCCGTTTGTACTCAACGAGCCCAGCAACGAGTCGATGTCGGGGCCCTGGCCACCGCCATTCAGCGCGTCGGCGAGCACCTGTTCGACGACCGCATTATGCTGGATCGGTCCGGCGGTATTGGCCGCGCCCTTGAGCATTTCCGCTGACGGCATCGCGACCCCCTGTGCGACCAGCGGAACCTGGGCGACGACCGCGTTGTGAACCGGCGCTTCGGTGCCATGGTCCGATTCCGCCGGAGCTCGGTCGTGCGCCGCTGACGAGCTGTCGAGTTGCGTCTTGGCCTGACCCTCGCTGTTGGCAGGGGCCGTGTCGCTGCCGGATTTCACCAGCGGTTGCACCTGATCATTGCTCTGCAGCAACTCCCCGGCTCCGCTGATCCCCGCCTTGTCGATCGCGGTTGGAGCCAGCGCCTGCGTGTGCAGGCTCGCCCCTATCAGCCCATTGGCATCCAAGTGGCCCTCGGAATGCGTTTGCGCGGCGGCGAGAGGCTCGGCGGCGACCAGGCCCGCGGCCGCGATCGCGCCGATCAGCGCGGCGTTGCTGTTGGCGGATGACAATGCCTGCTTCTGCTCTTGCTGGGCCACAGCCGCGCCGGTCGCGAACACCGCATCGGCAAGCACGCCGGTCGACCCGTTCGCCCAGGTGAAGCTGCCAGTCCCGACGACGCTGACGTCGCCGCCCGCGGCCGAATAGCCGATGCCGTCGCTGGTCAGCGAAATACTGGTGATGCCAAGCGCCATCAGGCTGTTCATCTCGCCGTTGTCGACGACGCCGTTGGAGTTCGCGTCCTGCCACACTTCGAAGTCGGCGAATGCCGCATCGGCGCTCGACAACTGGCCGTCGTGATTGCTGTCGTAGACCGCGAGTCCTTGGAGGTCGCTGCCGCTGGTCGCGAACACGATCTCGGTCGCGCTCGCCTGCCCGTCATGGTTGGCGTCGCGCACCAGGATGCCGTCGTTGCCGGCGACCCAGGCGGTGTGCACGAGCCCGGCACCATAATCGAACGTCGCTCCCGCGTCCGTGGCGAGGAAGCTGACCTGCCCGTCGCCGTCGAGGTCGATGCCGATCGGTGGCGCGCCGCGAACGACTGTAACAGTCGCGGTTGTGCCCGGGCCGGTCGAATAGGTGACGGTCGCGTTGACGGCTGCTGTGTTGATATGCGCGATCGTAACGAAGCTGTCGCCGCCGCCATTGGCGTCGAGCTGAAGATCGCCCGCGGCAGTGAGCCGGACAAACCCGCTCAGCGAGCCGACCGTCGTCAGCAGCGTGGTAATGTCGATGATCTCGCCAGCGGCGTAATCGGTGATCGTATCGAAGGTCGCCGCGTCGGTCAGGACGAACGTGTCGGTCCCGGAGCCGCCGGTCAATGAGTCCGCGCCACCTTGGCCAACGATCGTATCGTTGTCGTCGCCGCCATCGATGGTGTCCGTCCCATCCCCGGCCATGATCAGGTCATTGCCCTTGTCGCCGTTGATCGTGTCGTTTCCGCCGTTACCGAACAGCAGATCATTTGCACCGCCGCCGTTCAGGGTCTGACCACCCGAGGTCGATGCGATAATATCTTCATTACCGCCTTCGCTTAGGGGCGAAGTCGTGTCGGTCGACAGCCGGTATCCAGTCGTGTTCAGCTGGTACCCGTAGATCGTCCCGCCGTTAGAGAAGGTAACCGACTCGATCTCCTCGCCGGTTCCGGCATATTGGTCCCGCACCACGATGAGCGTGTTTCCAACATTGATCGCTAGGTTGAGGCTCGTTTGCTCAAAATTCAGCGTGTTGATCGAGGTGCTGTTGAGCGGTGTGCTCGTCGTGATGATGATCTGGTCATTGCCGCTGCCGCTGTCGGTGATGACATCATTCCCATCGTTCAAACCGAATACGTAGGTGTCGTTGCCGCTACCGCCGAGCAACACGTCATTGCCGCCGTTGCCCTGCAGCGTCGCTCCGCCGTTTGCGCTGATCAGAATGTCATTTCCGGAAGTCCCGTCGATCGTCCCGACGGTATCCTGAGACACAGCCACGGTGGTCGTAGCGACAGGCGTCGTTGTCGTGTAGGCGAACGAGCCTCCCGCGGGGGCTGTGTCGGTGAAGGTGACATTCCCGAGAGTTCCCGTTCCGGGTGTGTGCGTAACAGTGCCGCCGACGGGGCTGGACACACCTGAGATATCACCGGAACCGAAATCCACCAGTGTACAGCAGGGCATATTCCGGGATGACAATTCCAGTGCCCAGCGCCAGGTTGGTGATGACGTTCTGCGCAAGCGCATCGTCCGCACCCGTGATGTTGACCGTATAGGTCTGATTGACCGTCGGCCCATCCCCGTCGCTCACCGTGACAGTGAATGTGTCGGACGGATTCTGCCCCGTGTTCAGCGCCTCGATCGCGGCGGCGTTCTTGGTGTAGGCGTATGCGCCCGTGAACGTATTCACGGTGAGCGTACCGTAGGTGCCGACGAAGGTCGCGACACCGGCGGAGACCGTTCCCCCGACGATGCCATAGGTGAGCGTTTCGACATCGACGTCTGCGCCGACCAGATTGCCGGTCAGTCCGCTGTCGGTCGTGCTGGTGCTGTTTGGAACTTCCACCACGGATCCGGCCGTCACCGCCGCCAGGGTCGGCGCGTCGTCGGCGCCGGTGAGCGTGATGGTGTAGGTCTGGGTGACCGACGGGCCGTCGCCGTCGCTGACCGCCATGGTGAAGTTGACGGTCGCGGTCTCGCCGTCGTCGAGCCCCTCGATGGCGCTGTTGGGCACGAAATTATAGGCCCCGCTGGCGGTGTTGACGCTAAGCGTGCCGTAGGCGCTGGCGAGGGTCGAGACCCCGGCCGCGAGGGTGCCGCCGACGACCCCGTAGGTCAGCGTGTCGCCGTCGACGTCGGTGCCGCTGAGCACGCCGCTAAGGCCAAGCGGCGTGGTCGCGCTCGACTGGTCGACCTCGGCGAGCGAGCCGGCGGTGACCGCCGCCAGGGTCGGCGCGTCGTCGGCGCCGGTGAGCGTGATGGTGTAGGTCTGGGTGACCGACGGGCCGTCGCCGTCGCTGACCGCCATGGTGAAGTTGACGGTCGCGGTCTCGCCGTCGTCGAGCCCCTCGATGGCGCTGTTGGGCACGAAATTATAGGCCCCGCTGGCGGTGTTGACGCTAAGCGTGCCGTAGGCGCTGGCGAGGGTCGAGACCCCGGCCGCGAGGGTGCCGCCGACGACCCCGTAGGTCAGCGTGTCGCCGTCGACGTCGGTGCCGCTGAGCACGCCGCTAAGGCCAAGCGGCGTGGTCGCGCTCGACTGGTCGACCTCGGCGAGCGAGCCGGCGGTGACCGCCGCCAGGGTCGGCGCGTCGTCGGCGCCGGTGAGCGTGATGGTGTAGGTCTGGGTGACCGACGGGCCGTCGCCGTCGCTGACCGCCATGGTGAAGTTGACGGTCGCGGTCTCGCCGTCGTCGAGCCCCTCGATGGCGCTGTTGGGCACGAAATTATAGGCCCCGCTGGCGGTGTTGACGCTAAGCGTGCCGTAGGCGCTGGCGAGGGTCGAGACCCCGGCCGCGAGGGTGCCGCCGACGACCCCGTAGGTCAGCGTGTCGCCGTCGACGTCGGTGCCGCTGAGCACGCCGCTAAGGCCAAGCGGCGTGGTCGCGCTCGACTGGTCGACCTCGGCGAGCGAGCCGGCGGTGACCGCCGCCAGGGTCGGCGCGTCGTCGGCGCCGGTGAGCGTGATGGTGTAGGTCTGGGTGACCGACGGGCCGTCGCCGTCGCTGACCGCCATGGTGAAGTTGACGGTCGCGGTCTCGCCGTCGTCGAGCCCCTCGATGGCGCTGTTGGGCACGAAATTATAGGCCCCGCTGGCGGTGTTGACGCTAAGCGTGCCGTAGGCGCTGGCGAGGGTCGAGACCCCGGCCGCGAGGGTGCCGCCGACGACCCCGTAGGTCAGCGTGTCGCCGTCGACGTCGGTGCCGCTGAGCACGCCGCTAAGGCCAAGCGGCGTGGTCGCGCTCGACTGGTCGACCTCGGCGAGCGAGCCGGCGGTGACCGCCGCCAGGGTCGGCGCGTCGTCGGCGCCGGTGAGCGTGATGGTGTAGGTCTGGGTGACCGACGGGCCGTCGCCGTCGCTGACCGCCATGGTGAAGTTGACGGTCGCGGTCTCGCCGTCGTCGAGCCCCTCGATGGCGCTGTTGGGCACGAAATTATAGGCCCCGCTGGCGGTGTTGACGCTAAGCGTGCCGTAGGCGCTGGCGAGGGTCGAGACCCCGGCCGCGAGGGTGCCGCCGACGACCCCGTAGGTCAGCGTGTCGCCGTCGACGTCGGTGCCGCTGAGCACGCCGCTAAGGCCAAGCGGCGTGGTCGCGCTCGACTGGTCGACCTCGGCGAGCGAGCCGGCGGTGACCGCCGCCAGGGTCGGCGCGTCGTCGGCGCCGGTGAGCGTGATGGTGTAGGTCTGGGTGACCGACGGGCCGTCGCCGTCGCTGACCGCCATGGTGAAGTTGACGGTCGCGGTCTCGCCGTCGTCGAGCCCCTCGATGGCGCTGTTGGGCACGAAATTATAGGCCCCGCTGGCGGTGTTGACGCTAAGCGTGCCGTAGGCGCTGGCGAGGGTCGAGACCCCGGCCGCGAGGGTGCCGCCGACGACCCCGTAGGTCAGCGTGTCGCCGTCGACGTCGGTGCCGCTGAGCACGCCGCTAAGGCCAAGCGGCGTGGTCGCGCTCGACTGGTCGACCTCGGCGAGCGAGCCGGCGGTGACCGCCGCCAGGGTCGGCGCGTCGTCGGCGCCGGTGAGCGTGATGGTGTAGGTCTGGGTGACCGACGGGCCGTCGCCGTCGCTGACCGCCATGGTGAAGTTGACGGTCGCGGTCTCGCCGTCGTCGAGCCCCTCGATGGCGCTGTTGGGCACGAAATTATAGGCCCCGCTGGCGGTGTTGACGCTAAGCGTGCCGTAGGCGCTGGCGAGGGTCGAGACCCCGGCCGCGAGGGTGCCGCCGACGACCCCGTAGGTCAGCGTGTCGCCGTCGACGTCGGTGCCGCTGAGCACGCCGCTAAGGCCAAGCGGCGTGGTCGCGCTCGACTGGTCGACCTCGGCGAGCGAGCCGGCGGTGACCGCCGCCAGGGTCGGCGCGTCGTCGGCGCCGGTGAGCGTGATGGTGTAGGTCTGGGTGACCGACGGGCCGTCGCCGTCGCTGACCGCCATGGTGAAGTTGACGGTCGCGGTCTCGCCGTCGTCGAGCCCCTCGATGGCGCTGTTGGGCACGAAATTATAGGCCCCGCTGGCGGTGTTGACGCTAAGCGTGCCGTAGGCGCTGGCGAGGGTCGAGACCCCGGCCGCGAGGGTGCCGCCGACGACCCCGTAGGTCAGCGTGTCGCCGTCGACGTCGGTGCCGCTGAGCACGCCGCTAAGGCCAAGCGGCGTGGTCGCGCTCGACTGGTCGACCTCGGCGAGCGAGCCGGCGGTGACCGCCGCCAGGGTCGGCGCGTCGTCGGCGCCGGTGAGCGTGATGGTGTAGGTCTGGGTGACCGACGGGCCGTCGCCGTCGCTGACCGCCATGGTGAAGTTGACGGTCGCGGTCTCGCCGTCGTCGAGCCCCTCGATGGCGCTGTTGGGCACGAAATTATAGGCCCCGCTGGCGGTGTTGACGCTAAGCGTGCCGTAGGCGCTGGCGAGGGTCGAGACCCCGGCCGCGAGGGTGCCGCCGACGACCCCGTAGGTCAGCGTGTCGCCGTCGACGTCGGTGCCGCTGAGCACGCCGCTAAGGCCAAGCGGCGTGGTCGCGCTCGACTGGTCGACCTCGGCGAGCGAGCCGGCGGTGACCGCCGCCAGGGTCGGCGCGTCGTCGGCGCCGGTGAGCGTGATGGTGTAGGTCTGGGTGACCGACGGGCCGTCGCCGTCGCTGACCGCCATGGTGAAGTTGACGGTCGCGGTCTCGCCGTCGTCGAGCCCCTCGATGGCGCTGTTGGGCACGAAATTATAGGCCCCGCTGGCGGTGTTGACGCTAAGCGTGCCGTAGGCGCTGGCGAGGGTCGAGACCCCGGCCGCGAGGGTGCCGCCGACGACCCCGTAGGTCAGCGTGTCGCCGTCGACGTCGGTGCCGCTGAGCACGCCGCTAAGGCCAAGCGGCGTGGTCGCGCTCGACTGGTCGACCTCGGCGAGCGAGCCGGCGGTGACCGCCGCCAGGGTCGGCGCGTCGTCGGCGCCGGTGAGCGTGATGGTGTAGGTCTGGGTGACCGACGGGCCGTCGCCGTCGCTGACCGCCATGGTGAAGTTGACGGTCGCGGTCTCGCCGTCGTCGAGCCCCTCGATGGCGCTGTTGGGCACGAAATTATAGGCCCCGCTGGCGGTGTTGACGCTAAGCGTGCCGTAGGCGCTGGCGAGGGTCGAGACCCCGGCCGCGAGGGTGCCGCCGACGACCCCGTAGGTCAGCGTGTCGCCGTCGACGTCGGTGCCGCTGAGCACGCCGCTAAGGCCAAGCGGCGTGGTCGCGCTCGACTGGTCGACCTCGGCGAGCGAGCCGGCGGTGACCGCCGCCAGGGTCGGCGCGTCGTCGGCGCCGGTGAGCGTGATGGTGTAGGTCTGGGTGACCGACGGGCCGTCGCCGTCGCTGACCGCCATGGTGAAGTTGACGGTCGCGGTCTCGCCGTCGTCGAGCCCCTCGATGGCGCTGTTGGGCACGAAATTATAGGCCCCGCTGGCGGTGTTGACGCTAAGCGTGCCGTAGGCGCTGGCGAGGGTCGAGACCCCGGCCGCGAGGGTGCCGCCGACGACCCCGTAGGTCAGCGTGTCGCCGTCGACGTCGGTGCCGCTGAGCACGCCGCTAAGGCCAAGCGGCGTGGTCGCGCTCGACTGGTCGACCTCGGCGAGCGAGCCGGCGGTGACCGCCGCCAGGGTCGGCTGATCATCCGTACCATTGATCGTGACCGTAATGGTGTGCGAGGCGGTCCCGTCCGCCGACGTGACAGTGAGCGAATCGGAAACGACGTCGCCGTCATCCAGACCCTCGGTAGCCGGCCGGCTATTGTCGAGCAGGTAGGTCCAGGCGCCGGTCGTCGGATCGAACGTGAACTTGCCGTAGGTGCCGTCGAGCGACGCGGGCGTCTGGAAATGGTTTTCGCCCAGATCCGCGTCGGTGATGAGAAGCTGACCATGGGCGCTGGGATCGCCCGGAGTGCCGTTGGCGACGCCGCCCGCCTCGGTTACGCCATAGTCCCCATCGGGCGCGGCCACGACCGTCGCATTGTCCTGCGCGCCGGTAATGTTGATCCTGACGATCGCTTCGCTGAGCGTACCGTTGCCGAGGCGGATGGCATAGACGAACTCGTCGACGAAATTCTGGCCGTCGGTCAGCGAATCGATGGAAAGCGCATGGTCCGGATCGTTGTCGCCCGGCTTGGCAATTCGGAACTCGATCTTGCCGTTGTTGATTCGCACCCAGTTGTCGCCCTGCGTGCGCTCCCACGGCGAAGCGCCGCTCGCATCGACATCCTTGACGAGCAGCTCGAAATCGTCGTCGAGCAGGTCGCCGTCGCCCTCATAGACTGAGAACAGCGCTTTCGCTCCGCCGCCCAGATCATTCGACATGACGTCAAGTAAGATCGTGTTTGTATAGCTGTTGTAGAGCGTCGAGTTCGCCCGCAGCAGGTCCTCGAGATAAAGGTAGGTGTCGTCCTTCGCCTGAGGCGTATTGGTAAAGGACGTAGCGGTCCCGCCGCCCGTCAGCTGAGTAGGCATCTTCACAACCCCCCGAAGTCAGCGAATCGCTTCCCGGCGACTCGTTAACGATTCGTTAACTAAGCAGATTTGTGATGAGACGCCAATAGGTTAGGAACGGGTCCGTCCCAAAATGGGAAAAACGGCGGAAATTTCCACTAATTTTCGCAAACCCGACACATTTGCTCGCGCTCTGCGAATTTCGGCGAAGTCGGTGGCGGAGACGGAGGCTGCCAGACTTCTAAGGGGAATTGATCGATTCCCCTTCGCGTTCCCTCACTTGCTACCCCATCAGCATGAAGGCTGGCGAATGTCCGCTTTCGACCCATTGCGGACACTTGGACTAGTGAGCTGGGCTCCCCGAAAAAGGATCAACACCAAGAGTCCGTAATGCGCTCTGCACTTTGGCTCTCAATGACCAGTTAGCGGCGCATCCCGTGAGCCGATCGCGGCGACCTTGTTCAATCCATTGTACCTCGATGTCATGCGGTGTCGGCGTGCCAGCCGGATCAGGCGAACCATCCTGAAGCAGTATCACCTTGCAAACGGTGTCAAGCGCAAGCTCCCCGCGAGGCCTAACCGCATCGAGCTCAGATCGGAATCTCCTTAGATTTGCTGGGAGCACATGAAACCGGATTACCGAGTTCGAATAGAGATGGTCCGGATCGGTTGGGTCGGGTTCGGGATTGCCTCTCACCGCATCACCGTTTGAGAGAATCTCCAACTGGTAGTTGGGACAGACACCCGCGCAGATCATATAGGGGTGCCGGAAGCGGATGATGACTTTTCCGCTAGAAGAGGCAGCCTCCCGCGCCTCTGCGGGAAATGAAACGAAACCCAGCGAAACCAAGAGAATCAATTTCCAGGTCATGTGAATGGCCTACCACCGGAATGTCCGGTTTCCACCCCAAACGGACACTATTGACCCATTGCGGACCTCAAACTCGCAGCCGATACACACGCCGGTGCGGGTAGGGGCATTCCTCGATGTGCTCTCGAAGCGGGCGCCAATGATCGTGGCATTCACTTTGTGTGCCGCGCTATTGGGCGCGTGGATCGATGCGCCCGTTTGGCTGGCCAACTGCCTGGCGATTATCGTCGGTATCCTGGCCTTGGCACTGTTGGCCTCAAGGGGGCGGCGAAACGAGTTCAAGACCGCGGAAGAATTGGGCGCTACCCGAAGCGGAGACTGGATTGCTTACGAACTCGCCGGAAAGGGATCGCCTCGAGGATTCTACATCCTCGGTTTCTTTGGCATCGTGACCATCGTCTTGACCGGCTTCCAAACGCCGTACGCCATGCTGGCCTGGGCCAGCCTATTTCTCGGAATCGTCTGGGGCATCGTCAACGCGCGTTATCCAGCGGACGAAATGCCAGAACACTAACGCCCACTTTCGACCCAAAGCAGACATTAGAAAGCAGCACGATGGTCAGCCTAAATAATAGAGCGGGGGTCTCCATACAGCGCCCGGCCGTCTTGGATTGTCGCGACTAGCTGATTTTGTCGCCAAACTTCACATTTGACAGCGTCCTTCACAGCTCGCGCAGCCGCTACAGCCTCTTCGTCGGTGGCGACTTCGATCCAATCATCGACCCAGAGCTTACCCGCACCGTCGAAGCAAAAGAGCTTGTAGACTGCCATGACGAGCGAGCGCCCCCGAAAATAGCCACCCAGACGGTTTCGTCTTGTTCTACAGCTACTTACAGCTTTCACTGACCTGAACGAAGCGCCTTGACCAGGTGCGCGGCCCCAAGAAGAAGCCGCGTGACCCAAACAATTCAGGTTAAGGACGGCGCCGACGTGTTCTCCTAAAGCGCTGTCTTCCCCATGCCCGGCCATGCAAAACGGTTCCGTGATCGCGCCATCGACTGCCGCGCCTTAGCGAAGAGCGCTCGCGACCAGGTCGATGCGGCTATGCTGGAAGAGATCGCCGAGGAATTGGACGACGAAGCCCGCACGATCGAGGCCGACGAACGACGCAAACCAGGTGGCTAAATCTACGTGCGTGTGAAGACACTGCACGAACGAGCGAGTGACCGCTTCACACCCCTTGCGGAGGGGCCGCATTCGGCGGGCCCGCATGGGTCTTTAGGCAACGTGATGTTCCCCGCCAGCAAGCATTACGGTGCAATCCGGATGCTTCCGTTGAACGATTTTGACCGCCTCGTCCGCGCTTGTCGCTTCGACAACTTCAATACAGCCCAACCCAGAAGGAGCCGAATCGGCAGTCCCCTTTTTCTCGCTGTTAATCCAGTAATCTCGCCAAAGGGCTTCCTTGCCCCGTTTGACGATCGCGACCTTGAACATCGTCTTGCCCATATTCGCCTCCATGCTTTGCGCTGCATACATCGGATTGATGCCCAAGCCTCCGTTTTCTCCAGATCGGAAGCACTGTGTCGAGTGCGGCAAAGTTATTGGCCCCGCCTAAGCGGTGGTTCGGCGCGGAGTGCCAGTCCGACCGGCTGGAATTGAACGGCCGCTTTCCACACAATCCAGCCGCCGACACTCGACACCGTGACAAGCCGCCAATTCGGGCCGCGCAGAGACGGGCGACTTGTCTGCACGCAGCTCGCGGCGCATTGTCATTCGATGCGTGATGCCAGCTATGTTGTCGCGGCCTTTGCAGTCCTGTTTCTCGGCGTAGCGGTTGTCGGATGGTGGAGAATTGTCCGTAAGCCCGATGCGGTGCCGCCTACCGAAGCAAATGTCAGACGTTCAAATTCAGCGGCAATTTTCATTGCAATCGCACTATTGCTGGGCGCCGCCGCCGCTGTCGTCGCAATTATCGGTTGGTTCCAAAGGTAAGGATCGAATTGCCTCTGCCGCCGCCATCGGCGACTTTTGCCGGATTAGGTTTGGCCGTGTCGGACCTCGACTTGCGTTCCGGGATTTGCGTCCGCCACGGTCACACTCGCTTCGAGCTGCTTCGACAGAGCCTCAACGATCCCGGTGCCGAGGCCCGGCTTTCCGCGTTTCTCCCCGACCGGTATTCCGGCTCCGTTATCCGACACGGAAAGCAGCCACGCCCCGTCGTCCGCCGCAAACCACCGCGACCTGTCGGCCGAACCTATCTACCGTGACCGGCTGATAGCGAACCGGGCCGAGCCTTAGAGCGGCAATCAGGCTCCGCTTGGATGCTTGCCCGTCTCCAGGAGTACAAACTCGCCATCGTGGGCAGGATCCGATCTCCGGCGCATCGATCCCCAGCAATCGTATGCGCTCGGGACCACAACGAAGCGTGTCACCGTCGACGACGTAAGCACTGGGGCAATCAATCATCCAGGCAAGGATGCCAGCCGCGACTGGGGTCCGCAATGGGTGGAAAACGGGCATCAGGCTACCGCCAATGTCAGTGAGGCGAGCAGCGGGTGCGGCCAATTTGAGAGTTACTGGTGAAAATTATCTACTGCCATGGATAAATCAGCAGGAGGTACCCGGTCCAGCGGCGACAGAAACTCTTACGAGAGAACTTCCGCATGCCGATGGCCGGATCAGCGATCACGACGAAGGCCGGGCTCCAGCGATGGAGCACGACGAAATGACGGAATCCGAAGCTACCACGAAAATGGGCGATCGCAGGCAGGTGGCAGGCGGGGATTCCGTCGTACCGGGTCATAACGCCCTGCGTCCGGAAGTTAAGGCGTTCGGCAACACGGGTGAGAGTGAGGAGGTCCGTGCCGTCGCAGTCGAGAGTGACGCTGTCGGTGAGCTCGTCGTATTCGACCTCACGCCTGTGATGCGCCGCCACCGTTGCAATTGAGGCAAGACCGCAGTCATTTTCCCGCCGTTGGCGGACGCAGTTCAGCTGCAAAGCGCGGTCGATCAAAACGTCCTTTTGTAGCCGATATACTTCAGTCCAACCACAACATGGTCTTTGACCCACTTTGCGGCCTTCTTGAGCCGGTTTAGAAAGGATCCGCCGCGCACTGACCGGAGTTCCTCGTCGCAGACGGCTCTAATTAGCTGTGGTCCTTGGCGCATTGACACCTCCCCAGTCTCGGGATTCATCGTAGGTATCACGTCCATGCTCGCTCGACCACAGCGCGTTGGCGTAGAAGCAGGATTCCCTGTCTCGGGAAAGGGGAGCCACCGATGCATGCCGCGAGCCGCCGCAACTACCACCCCTGATAACGTCGCTGACGCCGCGTCCGCATACGAAAATCGGCCATGAGAGGGTAGATTGGCGAGGTCGCGCGACGGCTTCCAAACAATACAAACAATAGACCGCCATCGGCCAGTGTGGTAATTTGTTGACCGAGGTTTCAATTCTCGAACCGACCATCTCAATTCCCGAACCGACGCCTGGCGCAATGCCGGCGTGCTGACAGGTTATTGGCCACCGGCTCCTCGTTCTCTGGAGCAGTAGGAGGCCACTATGAGCACCACCAATTACAATTGGACATCGCAGCACCCGCGGTTTCTCGCTGACCTCAATGCTGATGGTCAGGCCGATATCGTTGGCATTGGTCCGGATTGTATTTGGTCGTCGCTCAAGAGCGGGTCCCAAGGCTTCGATGAGCCCAAGTTCGGACTTGTCGCATTCGAAGCGAATGCAGGTTGGCGGACGAATGATCATCCGCGTTTCGTTGTCGATCTCGATGGCGACGGAAGAGCCGATATTCTCGGTTTCGGAGACGCCGGACCCTGGACAGCATTCGGCGTTGGTGACGGAACCTTCCGTGATTTCCGCCTCGTTTTTGAAGAGCTTGGCTTCAATCAGGGTTGGAATTCAGAGTTTCCGCGTTTCTTAGCCGACCTTACTGGCGACGGACGTCCCGACATAATTGGATTTGGTATGGACGGAATATGGGTCGCCCTGAACAGAAGCGACGGCTCGTTCAATCCACCCTCACTTGTTTCCGGAGAACTCGCGCAAAGTTCTGGATGGCGCGTCGACAAGCATCCACGCTTCGTGGTTGATCTCACGGGCGACGGACATGCCGACATTCTCGGTTTCGGCGATGATGGCGTGTGGGTCGCCCTCGGCAATGGCGATGGCTCGTTCCAGTCAGCCAAATTCGTTATCAATGATCTCGGCTATAATCAGGGTTGGCGCGTCGAAACCCATGCCCGGTTTGTGAGAGACATTACCGGCGACGGCCACGCTGATATCATAGGTTTCGGGGATGCTGGCGTTTGGGTGGCGCTTGGCAATGGCGACGGCAACTTTCAGCCGCCGCAATATGTTCTCGACGGCTTCGGAACCAATTCAGGTTGGACCGCCGAAAAGCATCCGCGCCTGGTGGCGGACGTGACCGGGTGGGGCAAGGCCGATCTCGTGGGCTTCGGCGATGACGGCGTTTGGGTAAGCGTCGGTAACGGCGACGGCAGCTTTCAACCTCCGCAGTTTGTATTGGCTGATTTGGGATTCAATCAGGGCTGGCGGGTCGAAAACCATCCACGCATGCTTGCGGACCTAGATGCGGACGGCAGGCCCGAAATCGTTGGCTTCGGCGACGATGGCGTGTGGGTCGCCCACAATGTCGGCGAGGGTGCGTTCGCCGAAGCGAAGTTCGTACTCGCTGACTTCGGGCGCCGCTCTAGCCACGACACGATAGTCCGAAATGAAATCGTCACTGATCATCGCGTGAAAGATCGCATCAAGCACGTTTTCGTGCTGATGCTCGAGAACCGCTCATTCGATCACCTGCTCGGTTTTGCCGGCCTCGCCGGAACGGACGCGGCGACGGGACAGCCGACGACCGCAGATGGTTTGGATCCGAATGTGACCAAGCTTCAGTTCGACACCAGCCGGTTCAACACCTTCCACGGCGAACGACTCTTCCCGCAGCGCGGAGCACCCGACGTCGGCGCCGCGCCGGGCCACGACTTCGGCCCGGTTTTGGAGCAATTATGCGGTCAGTGCAGCGCCTATCCCAGCGGCGGCCCTTATCCTGACATCAACAATACTGGTTTTGTTTCGAGCATGGATAAGCAGGAAGGTTTCGGTGGCCGCGGCGGTGACGTCATGCAGTGTTTCGACTCCGAAGATTTGCCGATCCTCACCCGGCTTGCGCGCGAGTTTGCGGTTTGCGACCGCTGGTTCAGTTCAATGCCGGGTCCGACCGAGCCGAACCGGTATTTCTTAAGTGCGGCGAATAGTGGAGAAAACGATAGATCTCCTCACAGCGATACGTTATTCTCCGGCGAGGATCTGCTGACCGACAGCACGCTCCCCTGGGGCGGAGAAGACGTTGGAGAAACCATTTTCCACGTTCTCGACGAAGCCGACATAGACTTCAAAATCTATCGCGGCGATCATTTCCCGGTAGTCGGCGAAATCGAGGGAGTAAGTAATAAATTCGATTCACATGAATTCGAAGAGCATTTTGTGGACGACTTGAGCGACGACGATTTCGACGCCAAGTTCATCCATATAGAGCCGAAGTATTTCGATGGTTACCTCGATATCAAACACCACGACTTCACCACCGGCAACTCTCAACACCCCTTCGGGAGCGTCGCGGAAGGCGAGCGTCTTATCAAGAAGACGTACGAGGCGATCCGCAATTCGCGCTACTGGGAATCCAGCATGCTAATCATAACTTATGACGAGCATGGCGGCTTTTATGATCACGTCGCGCCACCGCCCACGAGCCCTTCCGGCAAGAAGGGCAGCGACCACGGCTTCATGTTCGATCAACTCGGTCCACGCGTACCGGCGGTGGTGGTCTCGCCCTTCGTTCCAAAGGGGCTGATAGAGCATCGGCTATTGGAGCATTGCTCGGTTATCCGCACCGTGTGCGATTTGTTCGGTGTATCCTATCCGAAAGATGGTCGGGACATCCGCAAGGTGTGCGGTGTCGGGCATCTGGCCCAATTGTCCGAGCCACGTACGGATACGTTGACGACACTCGACGACGTGGTGGTAAGCAACATTTCCGCGCCAGAGCCGCCGTCTGGAGGAGGTGAGCCATTCATTGGCCGCTCGACGGAACCCGCTCCGATCATCGACGATCCCAAACGCATGATTGCGAAAACTCTGCGGGCGGCGGCGATCCGCGACCTGGGTCTTCATCCCGACCGCAAGACGCAAATTATGAACCGAGTGAAAAATATCCATACGCTGGAGGACGCGGGCGCGTACATTAAGGAAGTCGAAAAGGAGCTGGACCGCGCAGAGGTCGACGCTTAGCGCGCGGCCAGTTGTTCGAGCTCAAAGTGCCGGTAGATGCAACGGCGTCGTTGGCACGGAGCTCAGCGACGCAGTGGTTTGTCGAGCCGAGTTCTCGCTGGTCTCGGACGCGCTGCTGTCGTTCACAAATAGACGCATTCTCTAATGTGCTTGTCAGTTCGGCTAGATACGAGAACTTACCAAGCCGGACGAGGTCGGCCCGAAGCGCCCGCAGCTCTGCATCAAACGATGTGTCGCTGGCCATTCTCGCTCCGTCAGCAGCACTGCCGGCTTGCCCGTCGGACCTTAGGCTCGAAACGATGTCGTCAACCTGTTCCTGATGGCCACGCACGTGTCGCGACAACCAATCGCCAACGTTAACCTTAGCCGAAAAGGCAATACCGGCTTTTCCTTCGACCTTCCAGGCGATGTGACCGCGGGCCTGGAGCTTCCCCGCTTGAGAATCACCGCGCCGCCCGGGTCGGGCACCACGGATGTCTCGATGAGAGCGCCGGATTGCGACATGTTCCTGATGCGTGCCGGCGCCGAGCCGGCATCACAATACAGGGTCGCCGCCACGAACAAATGGTTGCGTTGATCCTTCCTGCCCTCGTCGAGCGTGGAGATTATGGGCGTCGCGCAGTTCACGTCGCGACGTTGGGCTGGAACATGTGAACAACTGGCCGCCAATTGATCCACAATGGAGCTAGTTTCAGGAGGCCTGGGCAGATGGGGTGCCGCAGCGGCTCCATGTCAGGTTCGGGTGGAAAACGGAGTTGTCGCCGTTAAACAGGAACCGTAGAGGTCCTGTTTTGGCACTCCATCATTCCTGGTGAAACTTATCCAAACAATAAAATGTTGTTATCACGGTAAAGCTGATTACAACATGGGATTTTTATCTTATGCATTATTATAGGCTCTATTCACTGGATGTATCAGATACGCACATAATTGATGTTAGCGACTTTCGGGCGGATGGAGACGCGGCTGCTATCCTTAAAGTCGGAAATCCGGTTGCGGGGGTATCCCGAGAGCTCTGGAATCTCGGACGAAAAGTCATGGGATTTCGCACAGTGAACGCTTTGCCCGGGCGAGCCTACGTACAGCTCGAACCGAACGGCGTCGGCAATGGCGAAAATTGGCAAAACGATAGGGGTGCGACAATTCGCCTGGATACGTCGCTCGGCTTCCGCGCCCTTGAGAAACGTGTGGCACCCAGAACGACAATTTCATTGCCAGTTTTTATTGTCTTGGGCGGAAAGCGCCACAACGCACTTTTGCGCAATCTTTCGACCGGCGGTGCTATGATCGTAACGTCAGCACCCTTGATCCTCCAGATGAAGGTCGAGTTTCACTGTGGAGCGATCTGCGCCCCTGGCATCCTGGTCTGGCAGCGGCGAAGCGGGTCCGGCATCAAGTTCCACAATCCTATTTGTGAGCGGCAGCTCAAGGCGCAAGTTTCAAACGCTGTAGCCATTTAGAGCGGCGACCAGAACAGACCGGGGGGGCGACAACGTACCATGCGGCGGCTGGCGGGGGCGAAGCTTTGCCCGTATTGCAGCAGCATGGACAAGGAAACCGCCGACCGAATTATCGACCTTCAAGCGGAGATCACCGCGCTACGCGGGGCCGTTCGCATGCTTCTTCATAACGCTTACAATGCGAATGATAGCGCCCTGGCGATCCTTCGCGAGAAGGCCTTTCAAGCCGACAGATTCCAGAGTCAATTACGACGAGCCAAACGAACGCTCAACGCGGTATCGTGAGGGCGTGCGCGAAGCGGTTGCCAGTCTTCTTGACCCGTTCCAGCCCGACAATGACGAGGCAAGCCGCTTAGCCAATCCTGCGCCCACGCGGACAAGGTCTTCCGACGAAGCCGCTCCTGACCCGAACCTTTCCTGATCGTATCTAGAGTCTAACGTCCGCAATGGGTGGAAAGCGGACGTCGAATGTCTCCCCAAAGCGTTCTGGTGGATTGTTGTTAAACCGTTCCGAGGCGCGCATAACATAAATTAGGGGGCGCGGTCCCCGTGCGAGCGGTCGCCGCCTCACAATTCCCCGTGTCCAGGGGGACCCGACATGTCAGACTATGGCTCCGAATTCTCGATCCGGAGGCTGTGGATCATCTTTGCCGCGATCATGGTCGATCATGTTCGGCGCTCTGCTCTTCTTCGGCGTCCAGATTTATCACATCCAAGCCGCCGATCCCAGGCGCTGTCCGGACGGCGTCCGGCCAGTCTCTATACGGGCGCGGACATCCAGCGCGGCCAGAACGTGTGGCAATCGATGGGCGGGATGCAGCAGGGCTCGATCTGGGGCCATGGCAGCTATGTCGCGCCCGACTGGAGCGCCGACTGGCTGCATCGCGAAGCGGTTGCGCTGCGCGACGAAATCGCCGGCACCGGCGCCAAGGCGTTCGACGCGCTCGCCGAACCCGATCAGGCGCGGTTCGGCGCGATCCTCAAGCGCGAGATGCGCACCAACAGCTACGATCCGCAGACCACGATCATCACGGTCAGCGACCAGCGGGCGGCCGCGATCACGGCAACGGCAGCGCATTACGAGCGACCTGTTCACCAACCGCACGCCCGGCCGACCAGCATCTGCGCGAGCTTTACGCAATGCCGCAAAATGCGGTCCTGTCGGCCGACGAAGCGCATGCGCTGACCGGCTTCTTCTTCTGGACAGCGTGGGCGACCGCGACCGATCGGCCCGGCGATACCATCACCTACACCAGCAACTGGCCGCACGAGCCTCTGGTCGGCAACACGCCGACCGGGTCGATCTTCCTGTGGACGTTCATTTCGATCTTCGTCCTGCTGGGCGGGATCGGCGGGTTGGTCTGGTATTATGCGCGCGAATTCGACGTCTGGCGGCGCGACATCGAGCCGACCGAAGGGTTCGCCGAAGGAGACGCGCTCGCCAACGCCACGATCACGCCATCGATGCGCGCGACCGCCAAATATTTCTTCGTCGTCACTGCCTTGTTCTTTGCCCAGGTGCTGCTCGGCATTGTAACGGCGCATTACGCGGTCGAGGGCCAAGGGCTCTACGGCCTGCCGATGGCGGAGTATTTCCCTTACGCAGTCACTCGCACGTGGCACACGCAGCTCGCGGTGCTGTGGATCGCAACTGCCTGGCTCGCCACCGGCCTCTATGTCGCGCCGCTGCTCGGCGGACGCGAGCCCAAGTTCCAGCGCTTCGGCGTCAATTTCCTGTTCCTCAGCCTGCTGGTGATCGTCGTCGGCTCGTTCGCCGGCGAATGGCTGGCGATCAATCGCCACATGGGCGTCGGCACGCTCAACTTCTGGTTCGGCCACCAGGGCTACGAATATCTCGATCTCGGCCGCTTCTGGCAGATCTATCTGTTCATCGGCCTGCTGCTGTGGACCGCACTGGTGCTCCGCGGGCTATGGCCGGCGCTGCAGCAGAAGGGCGGGCGGTCGCTGGTGTTCCTCGTCGTCATCGCCACGATTTCGATCGGCCTGCTGTTCGGCACGGGGCTGCTCTACGGCCAGCACGCGCATATTTCGGTCATGGAATATTGGCGCTGGTGGGTGGTCCATTTGTGGGTCGAAGGCATTTTCGAAGTGTTCGCCACCGCCATCGTCGCCGCATTGTTCGTCAAGATGGGGTTGGTCCGCGTGTCTGTTGCGGCGACCTCGGTCCTGCTGGCAACGATCATCTTCCTCGGCGGCGGCGTGCTCGGCACGTTCCACCACCTCTATTTCAGCGGGACGCCGGTGTCGGTGATCGCGCTCGGCGCTGTGTTTTCCGCGCTCGAGGTGGTGCCACTGATGGTCGTCGGGTTCGAGGCGTATAACCGCTCGAAGGTCGAGCATCAGCAGGACTGGCAGACGGTCTACAAATGGCCGTTCGCGTTCTTCGCCAGCGTATTGGTGTGGAATCTGGTCGGCGCGGGGTTGTTTGGATTTTTTATCAATCCGCCGCTCGCGCTTTATTACATGCAAGGGTTGAACACGACCGCGACCCACGCCCATGCGGCGTTGTTCGGGGTTTACGGGATGCTCGGCATCGGCCTTACTCTGTTCTGCATGCGCGGGCTGTCCGATCCATCGCGGTGGAGCGACAAGCTGCTCAAGACGTCGTTCTGGTGCCTCAACCTCGGGCTGGCGATGATGGTCTTCCTGTCGCTGTTTCCCCAAGGGCTGTTTCAGGCCTACCAGAGCTTCACGCACGATTACGCTTATGCGCGGAGCGCCGAGGTAATCCACAGCCCAGTCATGCAGACCCTGGTATGGGCGAGGGTGCCGGGCGATCTTGTGTTTACCGTCGGAGTGGTCGCATTCAGCCTGTTCATGGTTCGAGCGTTATTTGGTGGTGAACGTAGAGTGGCTCGTGCGTCCGTTCCAGTCGGATTGGCGCCCGAGCCAAGCCTTGCTGCCGAGTAGCCGGAGGGCTTCATGCAAGAAAACGCAATCGAGATACTCAATTCGCACAGCACCATGGCAATTTCCACGCTGCGTGCCGATGGTTGGCCGCAGACGACCATCGTCGGTTACGCAAACGATGGTCTGACTCTTTATTTTCTCATTTTCCGATCGAGTCAGAAGCTCGCGAACATTCGACGCGACATGCGCGTGTCGATCGCGGTGGGTGGAGAACCGAAAGATCTTGATCAACTGACCGCGGTCTATGCTGGTGCCCACGCGTTTGAGGTGAAGGATCTAGAAGAGCGAAACCGCGCCTGGAGCTTGCTTGAAGCGCGCCACCCCAATCTCGTCGCCTTTCAGCTGCCAGAACGAACCGAAGCAGCGATGATGAAGGCGTCATGTAAGTTTGTGACTGTGCTCGATTACCGCAAAGGCTTAGGGCATATCGATGAGCTCTCCATCGACGATGGAGGCGCAGCGCGACACGGTGCCCGAACCGAACAGTGGGGTTCCACAGCTGTTAAGCCAGGCTTGATTCGGCCACGGTGACGGCTGAAGCGGGTGGAAAGCGGACATTCAGCCGGTAGTGCCGACCCGCTCCTACTCGCCGGCGTCCATCCCGAGCCGCTTCTTGGCCGCGGCAAGCATCTCCTTGAACCGTAGGTCCTCGCGGATTGGCTCCAGATCGGGATCGGCTTCGGTGTGGCGGATCCAGGTAGTGCTCGTCACTCGCTCGTAAAACGGCCGCAGCGTGCCGATTGCTTCATCGGTGTCGCGCCGCGCAGCAAAGGTGCAACCAACGTTGTACAGCATGTTCAAATTGTCGGGATCAAGCAGAAGCGCTTGGTCAATCCACTCGCGAGCTCTCTCGTTCTCGCCAAGAACGCCTAACGCTACGGCGCCGCTGGCAAGGGCCGTGCCATTCGCCGGATTCTTGGCAATCGCCCGCTGCGCCCGATCGACGGTGGTTTGAGCTGCCCTGCGCGCTTGCGCCTCGTCGCCGAGGGACTCGTAAATGCTGACCAACAGCGTGGGGTTGTGCCAGTCCGAGTCCATCAGCGACGTGGCCTTTTCAAAAAATGGGATCGATTCGCGCAAATGACCGTGGCGGAACAGCATTCGCGCCGCCTCGCGATTTACTTCCCACGATTCCGGATTGAGCTTGAGTGCAGTTCGGATCTGCTTCTCGGCCTCGTCGGCCTTTCCCTCTTCCTCTAGATATCTGGCCTTGATGCAATGGGCTTCGGGCAGCGCCGGGTCGATTTCCAGCGCCCGCTCGGCGGCCGCGAGGGCATCTTCATCCTGCCCATGAACGAATTTGAGTTCCACTTGGGCGAGCGCCATGAGCGCCCAAGCTTGGGCGTATTCAGGATCGAGGGCTGTGGCTTGGCGACAAAGGCGAATGATGGATTCGTCGCGGCGTAAGTCCCCAACCGAGCCGTTGATCCACTGTTGCCGCGCCATAAGGTATAAGTTGTAAGCATCGACGCTTGAGGTGCCGCGGTTCTCAATTGCGGTCTTTTCCTGCGGAAGCAGCTTGACCTTGAGCGCATCCACGATCGCTTTCGATATTTCGTCCTGAATCTCGAAGATGTCGGTGAGGTCGCGGTCGTAGCGATCTGCCCACAGGTGCTTGCCGGTGATCCCGTCGATGAGCTGGGCGTTGATCCGGATTCGGCCGCCCGCCTTGCGGACGCTGCCCTCGAGGACGTGGCTGACGGCGAGCTGCTTCGCCACCTCCTGGACGTTGGGGTTCTGCCCCTTGAAGCTGAAGGCGGTGTTGCGGGCTACTACCTCGAGCGCCGACACTTTCGACAGGTCGGTGGTGATATCCTCGCTGATCCCATCACTGAAATATTCCTGCTCAGGCTCACCGCTCATGTTCACGAACGGTAGCACGCAAATGGACGCGGTTATGCGGGGCTTGGCCGACTCGGACGCGCTAGGCTTCTCTTGCCGCGCGTCCGATCCACAAGTGCGGCCGATACCATCGAGCAGCTCGTCGAGCGCCTGCGGCTGTCCATGGCCGTCCCAGGCGCCCAAATCGATTGTCTGAAACTGACGGAAACCGAGCGGCGGCTTGGCCGAACCGATTGAGACAGGAACTAGCCGGCCGGAATCCCGACCCTCGCCCGCTTCATCCTTTACCCAGGCGGAGCCCACGGACGCCTCCGACCAAAGCACGACGACGGCTTCAGCGTTCTTCAGCGCGCGATCGATCTCCGTGTCGAACCGCGAGCCGCCGTGAAGATTGTGGTCCCACCATACATCGTGGCCTGCTTGAGAGATGCCCTCCGCCAGTTGCCTGGCGGTATCGACGTCGTCTCGGGCATAGCTGAGAAAAATCCGGGACACGGTGCCTCCAGGTGGAACACGCCAGTCTGCTCTGAACCACTTAGAGGTTCAAGCGCGGCAGTAAACAGGATGCAACGGCGGAGCGGCCAATGACCGTTTTGGGTCGAAAGCGGACACTCGTTAACAGGTGATCGCGGGAACGAATGAGGGAACGTTGGCCATCTGAAGGTCAACGCAAGATAGAAGGTCAGGCGGACGTTATCTCCGCCGATAGGTATGGCGAACTCCCGCTCCGCCAGTTATCGTTGATATTCCTTGATAATTCGCGTCAGTCGGCACCTATTCCCATAAAAGCTCCCCTAAAGCGAAAGCCTTTGAAGGGGGCCCCTGCTCAAATCCGGTCGGGTCGGGGGTTCGGTTCAGAGGCGGACCTGAGCGGCCTGGCCCGAGGGTGTCTTCGCGACACACACCAATTTTTCCGGAGACGGCTCCTGTTTCGAACGCCGTTATAATCGCGAAGTGGAACTCAACTTTCGTCGACTAGTGTGGATGGATATCCAGTCGCGATCGCAAGCGCTGGCCACAACGGCGCTAATTCTTCAGCCGTATAAAACGGCCGCACTTGCCAAAACGGGAGCCAGGCGCGGACGGCCGCAGCGTCGGCATTGTCTCGATTTATTTCGGCCCAGTCGGCGACGGAGTCTTTCCAGCGACCAATGAGGCCGTGGTTCCCGGCGCGTCGCATCGCGTTGACGATATGATAGGTTTCACGAACCATCGTAGGTCAAATTCAAAGGTCGAACTTCATACGTGGGCGACAATACCGGACCCTGTTTCGTGATCCGTCCTTCTCCAGTTTCCACCAACCCGAAAAACTTTGCTGTCGGCAACAAATTTGCAGTGCCCGCGGAATTCGCCTGGTGATCATTGCGCGCCGTAACGGATCACAGCCGAGGGCTAATCGAACGGCGACGTAGTGATGTCCTACCGACCAGGCCGGCAGCATTTGCTTTAGCCATTCGATAAGCATGGTGACTGCTTGGTGTTCACCTCCACTCGCTTCGAGGATGTTTGACGAAACTTCCCTGGGTGCGGCGGCGCCGTCGAGGTTTTCCAGTTGGGTGACTAAAGCCTGCGCCTTTTTTCGATAACTGCCGAGCGGCCAAGCCAACTTGGGATTGTCGATTAAGGCCAGCAGATGCTGCGTCGAGAGTTGGTGATTATGGGCCAGGGAGTATCTCATCTCTTCAGCAATTGGATTCTCTGACTCGTCGATTAGAGAATACCGGCCTTGTAAATTGCTCGCGATTTCTTGGAGAGATATTTTGAATTTCTCGGAAAACTCATGGATCGTCATGTCTCTTTTCCCTGAACTGGCGGAAGACGGACTTCTCTAGCTCCGACCTCGCAAAGCCGAGCCCGGCTAAAATGAAGAAAAAAGGCGCCAAGAATGGCGGAATTGCTTGGAGCGGGCAGAAGTCGGCAGTCCCTAATGTGTCTGCGCGAATAAAGTTAGCTCCGCCGAATCCGCTTTGCTCGACGGCCTCCACGGGTCGTTCGACTGAATGCGGCCACTGGACGTCGAAGAAAAATTTGGGGATCGGGGATTTCTTCCAAATTGAGTTTTGGGAATTCCCTCCTCCCTCTTTTCGTTGGCTTGGTGGACGCCACCCGCCGGGCCGCCGCTCCGCCAAGCCGACTTCATGCCCAAGGCGCTATGCATCCCCCTTCGATGCGAGTGTGCGCAAGCTTTCCGCCGGTATGTGGCGCGCGAACCAATCTTCCGAGTTTCGACGCGACCCCGACTAATCAGTTCGTAGAGCTTGGATCGACCAATTCCGACCGCGTGACACGCTTCGGCTATTGTGTACGCCAGCTTTGACGTCTCGTTCGTCTGCATACTCTGATCTCCGCAAGGTCTTAGGCGGAATTGTCCGGACGTTGCGGGAGGGTTCCTCAGGCTTCGCTCGCCGACGAAACAGTAGGGGCCTTTGAGATTCCCGTTATTCGCGACACTGGAAAATCGTTCACGTAATCTCGCATAAGCTCGAACGCCGTCTCTGGGGCGGCGAGCGCGAATGCCTGCTCAAACAATTCATCGAATAGGCCAGCGATCACGACGCAGGGTGCGCCCTAGCTTCCTGACTTACGATCTCGCGCGCAGTTTTCAGATCGAGCGGCAGCCGCCGCCGACCGCTGCGAGCGTCGCGACCGCGGCGAAGGTCACCGCCATTCCGGCGAGCAAGGGCAGGGTGCTGCGGGCAAAGCTGCGGTCGGCGCGGGCGAAGACGAACGGCAGCACCGGCAGGATGCAGGGGCTGACAATGGTCAGCACGCCGCCCAGATAGGCAAGAAGGATAATCAGCATGAAATCTCTTCGGGAAGGGAGGCGGCGCTGTGCAACATGCCGTTCATCGCGTGTCGGTTAGGCGGTCATAATCGGATATGAACGACCGTAGAACCTTTCTTGGCCTCGCCGGGGCCGCGGCGTCGGGCTCTATGTGTTCGGCCGGCCGACGAGCGCCGGCGCCCGCTTTCCCCTCCAGCGTACGCCGGCCGAGTCGCCGGCTGCTCGGGCCGCAGCGCTATGCGATCCTGCGGGAAGCCGGGACCGAGCGCGCTTTCACCAGCCCGCTGCTGGGCGAGCACCGCAATGGTGTGTTCCTGTGCGCGGGTTGTGCGCTTCCGCTGTTCAGCTCGGCGACCAAGTTCGAAAGCGGCACCGGCTGGCCGAGCTTCTGGCGCCCCCTGCCGCGCGCGGTCGTTATCCGCACCGATCGCAGCTTGATCATCGCGCGTACGGAAGTGCTGTGCGCGCGCTGCGGCGGGCATCTCGGCCATGTCTTCGACGACGGGCCGAGGCCCACGGGCCTGCGTTACTGCATGAACGGGCTCGCGCTGCGCTTTCGCCCGGCCTAACCGACGATCCTGAGCTTACCCCGCTTGCCCGGCGCCGCGTAGCACACCACGCCGAGCTCGGCCTGGATTCGTTCGAGCTCGCGCGCCTTGGCCTCCTTGGACGCCTCGGCATAGCGCTTCTCGCACTCGGCTTCTTCCGCGCTCTGTTCGCGGAAGTAGGAGACGGTGATGCGGCGGCCGAACACTTCGTCGCCGCGAAGGCGCAATTCAGCTTCGGATTCCGGCGGCAGGCCGTCCCGGACTTCGCAGAGCTTCTGGATCAGCTCGTCGAGCGATTCGTGATCGCCGATGTCCACTATCTCTTTTACGCGTCTACGCATTCATGACCCTCCCCGGCCTCCGGGGCGTTAATTACCGCCCGCACGAATTCGGGGCGCAATGGATAATCCAGGTTTATCCCCAGGGAGTTTCGCCCCTGTGAACATCTGCGAAAGGCAAGTGCATTATGGCGACCCAACGCTTGTCGAACTCGCCGCGGGGAATTTGAGGCTGAAGTTAAATGCTCCGATTGGCGGAAGTATTTCTCGGATTTCGTCTACCGACGGGATGCGCGTACGCCCATATTGCGCGAGTGCAACAGCCGCAGCGAAAATGTGCTGGAGGCGTCGAGCTTCCCGCTCGTGCCCTTCGTCAACCGGATCAGGGGCGGCCGTTTCACCTTCCGCGGGCGTGAGGTGCGGCTCCGGCCCAACATGGCCGGCGACTCCAGCCCGCTCCACGGCCAAGGGTGGCTCGCTCCGTGGCGGGTCGAGCACGGGCGGGGCGGCCGCCCTGGTTCGACCATGAGGCGGGCGAATGGCCGTGGGATTATCAGCGCGGCAGGATTTCGCGCTCGACGAGACGGCCTGTCGCTCCAACTGACCTGCCGCAACGGCGAGGAGCCGATGCCGTGCGGGCTTGGCCAGCATCCCTATTTCATATGCGGGCCGACACCCGGATCGACACCGAGGTCACCCATGTCTGGACCATCGACGACATGTGCTTCCGCTCAATATGCTTCCGCCGGACCGGCGCTTCGATCTCTGACCGCCTGGTCTGCGGGCAGGATCTCGATCACGGCTTTGGCGGCTGGAATGGCGAAGCTCGGATGAATGACCCGGCCTGGCCTT